>NZ_KB850224.1:1668261-2610906 GCF_000369805.1 Acinetobacter sp. NIPH 2100
TGAACCTGAACCTGAACCTGAACCTGAACCTGAACCTGAACCTGAACCTGAACCTGAACCTGAACCTGAACCTGAACCTGAACCTGAACCTGAACCTGTTGCGCAAAATCCAGATAGCTGCTTGATGGTGTTCGATGCAGAAGATGGGCAGTTGATTGGATTTGACGTGTCAGCATCAGCCGAAACAGTTCAATCGAGCATTACAGATTCGGATGAGGTTTTAATTTTCCCTGTTGAACAGAATCTTGAAACACTAGTCCAAGTAGATGATCTGCATCCTGCACTTCAACCAGCAGCGACACCTGAACAACTTGTTCCAGTCCTTGATGGGCAGCTTGTAGAAACAGCTGTCGAATCACCAGCTATTACGGTTTCTTCTACTCAAGAAGAGTCAAGCAGCTTGATGCCTCAAGACATTCTAAAGTTGCCTGAGCAGACATTAGAAGGTGAGTGGAATCTAGAAAAATGGGAATACTGGTTTAGAACCAGTCAGCTTTCGCCAGCTGTGCAAGAGTTAGCACAGCACGGTATTATGCAAGGGCAAATTAATGGTGCTTCTGTATTCCATATTCCACAAGAATATGAAGGCATGCTGTCACAATTACAGCATGGCTTAGAAGAGGCCTTAAAATCACAATGGTCGAATACGCAATTTGATGTGCAATATGGTGAAGTAAGTTCAAGTACACCATTGATCATGCAAAATGCACGTAAGCAAAAAGCCTTTAATCGTGCAGTCGAATTGCTACATCAGGAACCGACGATCAAGAGTCTGGTTGAAACCTTTGATGCGGAACTCCATCAGGTTCAATTAAAACCTTGATTGGTAAAAGAAAGGCAAAGTTTTTATCTTTGCCTTTCTTTTTTAACTGATCAGTAAATACTGACTCAATACATCCCGCATTGCTGGTGGGATGACGGTACTTTTTCGATTTTTTCGATCAACAAATACATGCACGAAATGTCCTTGAGCGGCTGCTTCGTGCTGATCTTGTTTAAAAATAGCCAACTCGTACCTGAGTGATGAATTGCCAATTTTACCAATAGCAACACCCACCTCGACCACTTCTGGAAAGGACAATTCCTGTAAGAAACTACAAGCTGAATCCACCACTAAACCAATAATTTCACTGTTGTGAATATCAAATCCTGTTTTCTGAATCAGTAAGGAATTGGCAGCAGTATCAAAATAGCTATAGTAGGTCACGTTGTTGACATGGCCATAGATATCATTGTCTGCCCAACGTGTTTGGATGGGAAAAAGGAACTTGAATTGTTCACGTCTTTTTAAGGTTGGTTTGGTCATGCATAAATCGCCTGATAAATCTGTAAAGCATCTTGCTCAGTCATTTCTCTTGGGTTGTTTTGCAACAGTCGGGTTTGCAGCATGGCATCCTTTGCCAGTTGTGGAAGTTTTGCTTCTGGAATATCCAAATCCTTTAATTTTAAGGTTAAACCACTTTGATCCAAATGGTTTTGCATATGGTCAATAAATAGGTCACATAAACCATCGGTACAACCTGTGCTACGTGGATCCAACAGTTGCATTAACTCAGCATAATGTTGCTTGGCTTTGGGCGCATTAAACTTTAACACTTCAACCAACACCAAAGCGTTGGTATGTCCGTGTGAAAGATGAAAATGTCCACCTAGCGGATAAGCGAGGGCATGTACTGCGCCAACTGGTGCATTGGCAAAAGCTTGACCTGCAAGCATCGACCCAACCAACATATTTTGACGTGCTTCTAAATCAGCACCGTTTTTGAGTACTTTAGCCAGATTATGATTGAGTAGGATCAAGGCATTTTTAGCCAGCATATCCGCATAAAAGTTCTTTTTGATATTTGAGGTATAAGCTTCAATTGCATGAACCATCGCATCAATGCCTGTTGCTGCCGTGATATGTGCAGGCAAGCCTTGGGTAAAAGTTGCATCTAAAATTGCCACATCCGCATATAAAAAAGGAGAAACTACACCCATTTTAGTGGTTGCACCTGTGGTTACAATCGAAATTGGGGTAACTTCTGAACCCGTTCCAGCGGTTGTTGGGATGAGAATCAACGGTAAGCGTGGTGCTTGAGCTTGATTCACGCCGTAGATTTCACTCAGGCTTTGCTGTTGTTTAGGGTGAGCAAGCAGCGCGATGATCTTGGCAACATCCATGGAACTGCCACCACCAAAACCAATAATCACATCGATATTTTCTTGCTTCGCAAAATCAACTGCTTCCAGCACAATGTGTTCAGGAGGATCGACTTGAATATCCGAGTAAATAATACTATTGAGATTGATCTGCTCTAAAATCTTTAAGATTGGCTGGTGTAGTTGATGCTGGATCATGCCTGCATCTGTTACGATCAGTGCCTTATGATAATTTTGTTGTGTTAAAACACTTTTAAGTTCTTGTATCGAACCTAGTCCCGAAATGATGTTTGGAACAGTTTGAAATTGAAACGGGTTCATACATACATCCTTATTTTTCATAATAAATACAACATTTTTATATCAAGTGACTGTAGGTATCACTGCTTCAATAAATTAACATAAGACGCTCTTAAACGTGTAACTTTAAGGTGATTAAGCTATTCAAAGCATCCTATAAGTTGTTCAGTTTTTCCACCTATTTATTTTTTTGAAATTATTAAATCTTATAGTGTCATTAACGGAATTTATTGCACAAACAGCAGGTTTAGAACTCAACGAAAACAATAACCTAAGCTGTAGTTTTATCACCACTTTTTACGTCACTTCTGCAAATGCGAGTGTAATACCAACATCTGTATCGTTGCAGATGATTTTATCCTAGATTTATGCGCTTCCTGAAGGTCACAATATTTGCAGAAGCCTTAATCTTTTATAGATAAAAAAAAGTGGCTCATAAGATGATCGATCATTGAAGAGTTGTTTATCAGGATCATCCTTTAAATAGGGGCTAAGTCAATCAATTCATCGATGCAGTTTATGATGCTGTTATAGGGTTAAACCAGGCATTTATAGAGTTGAAATCAAGAACAAAGAAGAGGATTCAAAGCTCATCGAAAGGTAGGCTTGTTTGTGTTGTCTTGTTATTTTCATAATAGTTTGCTTTGATGGTTATTCAATTTAATAGGAACTCATCATGAAAGAAGCAATAGAACAATATCGCCAAGAACGAGCAACATTAGAAAATGAGATTTCAGATTTCCTTGAGAAGAAATTTGCAGAGTTCAAAGAAAAGACGGGTGCAGAAGTCATTCACCTTGAGGTAGAGTTTGATTCAACTGATGATGAAGACGCAGAATTCTTTATTTCGAGCGTGTTTATAGGAACTGACCTGTAACAAGGTGAAGAATTGATGACCTCCTTCGGGAGGTTTTCTTTTGAATGTTTATTTACTTTACTTGTGAAGTAAATAAACCTAGGGCTAGGTACATCATTAAGCGTCACAAGTAGGAGTTATGATTCAGTGGTGTAATTATAAGTTTTTGTTTTTAATATTTAATTTGAAATATTTGTGTGAAAATATTAAAATATACACTTGTCTTTATTTATTTTGTGTTGAGTATTTTTGGTGAAAAAAATATTAATTCTTCTTATAAGTGCGGTGGTTTCTGGTTCGGTGTATAGCGCAGATGATATCTTCAAAAAAGATAAATCACTTTTAATTCTAGATAATGATGCGCCGCACTACGAGATTGAAAGTAGTGAACAGGTTGATTTTTTTGAATCATTAAAACAACAAGAGCAAGATCGCATAAATCAACGCAATTATGATTTAGAGCAACAACAGCAAATTCAATCGAATACCTCCAATATGAGTCCACATGATAAGTCTCAATATTTTCTAGAGCATCGGCATTTTGACGCTTTGAATGCTCAAGGTCATGAGCAACAGTTCAACTCAATGCTGAAGGCGAAAAATAGAGGCTTAATTTCAGAAAAGGACTACCAGCAAAAAATTGTGAAGCAAAGCCCGATGCCATCAGGGCAGAGAAGTAATCAACTTAGATTTTCAATCCCTATTGGAGAATAAGAAAGCTGACGGCCAAAGCTCATCGAAAGATGGGCTTTTTAATTGGTCAAAATAGATTAGAATAGGTCAATGAAAAGAACCCAACTCAAACCTGAATTTATCGCCTCAATCTGGACAACTGAACAAGACTGTCTCTTGATTGAGAATAGCCTTTTATCAATTGAAGAACTGACACAGCTTCTGCCTTTTTCTGAAGAAGAGATACAAGTACGTAAAGCAATCCTTGGATTAGTACGTCGACAAAGACAGATGAATAGAATATAAATTTAAGCTTTTATTGATGAAGCTTGTTACTTCTCGAAATAGAAATTACAGAACTGTGCAGTTAAAAACATTAAGTCTTATTCAGATTACTCAAAGTTACATATGCAGATGTTAAAAAGATAGTCTCCAGGATAGGAGATAATAATGAGAACCATTACTTTAAAAGACATACATACGGGCGAAAAAATTCGTGTTAAATCAATTATAGATCCAGTAGTTAATGTACTAGAAAATGGACATGCAGAAATTTTACAAAGAATAAAATGGCTTTATGAAGAAACAGGTGAAGATATTTCATGACGTCTTATATCTTCTACAACTTAAGCGCTTCGTGGGAAGGGAACATATCATCGATAATATTGAATAGCTTCCACCTCCTTCAAAACACTTTAGGGAGATTTTTATGCTCATTAAGATTGATGCTGAAAATTATATAAATACCGATCATATAGTGGCTCTTTCAACTTTTACAACAGTAGATGGCAAAGTCAAAATAACCATTGATACAGTGACAGCTGCTAGTGGGCATGGCCCATATGTGGTGAATATAAGTGGTGAAGAAGAAGCCGTTAAACTCATTAATGCGCTCATAGCTTCACTTCAATAATAAAGATAGGACATAGATCATGATTGATGAAAATAAACCTTTAAATTTTGATGACGATAACGAACCTCTAGACTTAGATGATGAAGAATTCATTGATAGTAAGAAAGAGGACGAGCTATATAACAGCATCACTAAAGATGGATCTAGTGTTGATCCAGCAGAGGATGGAACAAAACATATTCGTCCTGAAGACGGTGATCCTATTGAACTAGATGAGTAAAAATGATTTCACAACTTATTTGCAGCGCCGTCTTTTCTGCCAAGCACTATAATTTACCAATTGGTCCATATATTTTAATGATTGTGTTTTCTTATTGAGTGACTTACTCCTCGAATAGATTCACAAAAAGGCTAAAATTGGTATTTATCGGGCAAAATAATGCTTTTATCGTGAATTGTTTCACATATTTTGAAAAGTAAATGACAATTCATATAAATTCCAAGAGGTTGAAAATATGGAAGTTGTTAAATTTATTAAAAGTTTTAATACAGTCGGATCTTATTTAACTGCAGCCAGCATTCTGCTAGCCACGCTTATTTTGTATTTTTACTTTATCAATCCATAAGCCTTATTCTCAGTTCGTTGATTACCACCTATGGGTGGTTTTTTTACGTTTAGAGCAATGAAAAATGGATAGAAAACCTGTTTTGATGTTGTGTGTTCTCGCGAGTGGTAAACTTATGCAGGTCCAAGTTGATGACTTAAATAAACAAGCTCTATTCTTAAATGCATTTAACGCATTGGATAATGATTAAAACATTTGATTTACTTAATAATTTAATTTCTAGAGGTATACTTGCCCGCACATAATTGTTTTTTAAATTTTTAATATATGGATGCAATATGAAATCGTTATTGAAATCTGCCATGACAGTTGTTTTGTTTGGTTCTTCAGTGTCAGCAACTATGGCTGCGACCCTTGAAGAGCAGATCAAAACACTATCCGAAAAGGGATGGCAGATTGGTGTATCTATCTTGGATATGAATGATAAGTTGATTTCTTTCAATGGAGATAAACGTTTTCCACTAGACAGCACTGTAAAAGCGCTTGCTTGTGCGAATGTATTGGCGAAGGTTGATGCTAAAAAACTGAGTTTAGATCATGCAAAAACGATTCAACAAAAAGACCTCGTTACTTATTCACCAGTGGTCAAAGATTATGTCAATAAAAAACTGACGATCAAACAAGCTTGTGAAATTACTACGGCATATAGTGATAATACGGCAGCAAACTTTGCTATAGAGGCGGGAGGAGGCCCAGCAGGTCTTACCTCATTCATGCGTTCAATTGGTGATAAAGTAACAAGATCAGATAGATATGAACCAGATTTGGTCATTAATCCCGAAGATGATATCCGAGATACAACCACTCCTAATGCGATGAACGCCAGTATGAAAAAGTTATTGGCGGGTAATGTGCTATCTAAAAGCTCAAAAGAGCAATTAAAAGAATGGATGATAGGAAATAAAGTTGCAGACAATATGTTAAGAGCCGCTTTACCTCAAGGATGGAAAATCGCAGATCGTACTGGTGCCAGTGATTATGGCATTAGAGGTTTAACCTCAATGGTATGGTCGGAAACTCATGCACCTGTATTTATCAGCATTTATGTGAGAAAGAGTGAGACTTCTTTAGATGAGCGCTCAGAAGTGATTAAACTTTTAAGTGATCATATTGTAAAAGAGCATTTGATTAAATAAACAAGAATGTTGATTCGATCAGTGAGATAGCCCTCATGAGAGGGCTATTTATTTCAAGCATCCAAACATAAAGGACGTAAGTGCTTTGAATCTTCCGATTCCAGTTTTCTTATTCATTATCTAATCTAAATAAATAATAATCATTCTTAATTGCTGATTGATAACGCTTATCATTCATGTTAACTTTTGTTCCGAAATTTTGCTGCCGTGTAACAAGGAATTAAAGCAGCAGAACAATCTCCTACAGCACATTGGTTATTATGGAATTTTCTTATGTACAACTCTCCCTCTAGAAAAGCCTTCAAAGTTCATCCTTTAGCCCTTTCTATCGCTTTAGCAGTTCCTGCTATTGTTCATGCAGAACAGGCAACTGAAACAGCAACATTAGCGACGATAAAAGTACAAGCAGAACAGAAAAATCCAGCTGTAACAGAGGGTTCAGAAAGCTATACGGCAAAAAGTACAAGTACATCAACAAAATTAAATTTATCGCTGCGTGATACTCCACAATCGGTCAAGGTTTTTACCCGAGAATATCTGGATGATCGCAATATTGATTCTTTTCAAGATTTAACAAATAACATTACAGGGGTTTCAACATCACGTACTGATGAACGCCAATCTGTATTCGCACGTGGTTTTCAGGTCGACTATTACTTAATAGACGGTATGCCTAGTACGACGAATCTGGGAACGGGAGATCTTGATTTAGATATTTACGACCGTGTTGAAGTCGTTAAAGGATCTAGTGGCTTAATGACAGGAGCTGGTAATCCTGCAATGGCATTAAACATGGTCCGCAAGCATGCAAATGCCAAAGAACTTACGGGTAACCTCAGTACGTCTTTGGGTTCTTGGAATGAATGGAGTAGCTCCGCTGATGTTTCTGCTCCGCTTAACGCAGATGGTTCATTACGTGGACGTGTATTTGTAAAACATTCTGATGAAAAATCTTTTATGGATTTTTATGAGAAAGAACGAAATGTATTTTACGGAGCTGTTGATTATGATCTCAGTGACAAAACAAGCATGTCATTGGGCGCAACCTATCAAGAGTTAAATCGTGATGGTATCCGTTGGGGTGGAACACCAGCATTTTATACCGATGGAACACGTACCAATTTTTCCAGAAGTCTTACTGTAACGGCACCTTGGACTTATTGGAATGTTAATACATCGGCTGTATTTGCTAATTTAAAGCAAAATTTATTCAATGACGTTAATTTCAATATCGCCTATACCTTCCGCAAAGAAGATACCGATAATTTGTTGCTATATACGGGTGGGCGAGTAGATAAAGCGACCAATACCAGCCCATTAAAAAATGCAAATGGCGATGGTAAAGATAACGTCTCAGTGTATGGTGCAGAAGCGACCAATGAAGAGAATAATATTGATGTTTTCATCAATGCACCATTCAAAGTCTTTAATCGTCCACAAGAGATCATCATTGGTGGTTCTTGGAACAAAAATGAAAAGACTAAGGACATTTTTGGCGGATCGAATGCGAAAAGTGAAGTTGAAAAATATTTAGGCGGGCCGCTGAATTACAACGATATGGCACAGGAACTTCTTCGACCTGTTGTCTTAGATGGCAAAAATGCATTGAATGAAACGACGCAAACAGCGGCTTATGTAGCAGGTAAATTTCAAATACTAGATCCATTAAAAATCATTGCTGGCGCTCGTTTATCCAACTGGGAATATAAATCAGAGAATGGTGTCGGGGATCGCGAGTTTAATAATGAATTTACGCCGTATATTGGCGCAATCTACGATTTTGCACGTGATCACTCTGTATACGTGAGTTATACAGAAATTTTTAAACCTCAAAGTCGTAAAGATGTAAATGATCAGTATTTAGATCCAAGCTATGGGAAGAACTACGAAACGGGGATTAAAAGTGAATGGTTTGGTGGACGCTTAAATACGGCATTATCAATATTCCAAATTGAGCAAACTAACTTCGCAGAAGCAATACCAGGTGAATATGTTACTCGTAATGGCGTACGTACAACCGAGCAAGCTTATCGTGGTGTAGATGGTGTTGAAAGTAAGGGCTTTGAGTTTGAAGCTGATGGTGAAATCAACGAAAACTGGGGGATCAATTTCGGAATTGCTAACTTTGAAGCAAAAGATGCGAAAGGGGTAAAAGTTAATACGACAAACTCTAGAACGACTTCTAACTTATTTGTGAAATATAAGTTAGATCAATGGAGTGCAGGCGTAGGTTTAAACTATAAGAGTAAATACTATACTGGCACTGGTAGTACTCGTATTGATCAGGACGCTTATGTGCTCGCGAGTGCAATGTTGGGCTATCAGGTCGATAAGAATATTAAACTTCAATTGAACGTCGATAATATATTTGATGAGAAGTACTATGACGGTATCGGTGCAAACTCAATGAACTGGGCTGCACCTCGTAATGCAACCGTGAGTGTACGTTATAACTTCTAAACACTATTGTGATTGAACTTTTAAAGCCCTCTGATGAGGGCTTTATTTTTTGATGAGTATGGTTAGAGACAATCCTAAATTTCGGATAGGTACTTTTTAGATCTTAGGAATTTCAGCATCCTTCGGCTTTCTCATACCCTGAACGAATCATTCTTCTCCGTGGTTTCACCAGAATTTGTGTGAAAACACTATGAGACGTTTTTTAGACCAGCACTCCATCTTGTTCAATTTTTACTGCTGCTTTCCAACTTGGTAGTAAGCTCAAACGTTCTACATAGCTTTTAATATGTGGATAATTTTCACCTTGTTTCATATGATGAATTAAACCGTGAAGTCCAAATCCCATCATAAAGTCTGCCCCAGTTAAACGATCGGCCACCAAAAATTTTTTATTTTTTAAATAATCATTTAAAAAACCAAAAACTTTATCAAACTCAACTTGAGTATAGTTTTCTAGAAATACTAATTTCGTACCATACTTAGTTTCTATCTGATTAAAAGTTTTCAATAAAAATGGCACCATCGCAGAGCTTTCAGCGAAGTGAATCCATTGTAAGTAATCTGCATAAGTTGCATCGTTGATGTCTGGTGCTAGATGTGGTGCAAATCTTTGAATTAATAATTCTACTATAGCACCTGATTCCGCAAGGACTTTACCTTGCCATTCAATCACAGGAGACTTTCCTAAAGGATGAATGTTTTTTAGTGACGCTGGTGCTAAATGGGTAGTTAAGTCACGGTAATAGCGTTGTAATTGGTACGGTTGTTTGATTTCTTCGAGTAACCACAAAATTCGGAAAGAACGTGACTGGTCTAAGTGATGCAATGTAATCATGATAATTCCTGTTTAAAAATTTTATGGGGAATTTCCCCATGTTCTACAACTCAATATACATTTAAATTTATAGCAGCTACTGATCAATTTGCTATACGGAACAAAGTTGGTTAAGAAAAGTAATGAAGATGTTACTCAGGCTTTGCAGCAAAATTAGAACTCAAATACAGAACATCCTATAGTTCAAATAAAAATCAATTTTTCGCTCATCGATAGAGATAGCTGAGCCCGTGTTTGTCAAATCACTTCTTTAAGCGGTTTTTTTATATTTAAGTATTAAGCACTTTGCTCAATTCTACTTTATTACTAACATCTAATTGCAAGTATGCTCTTTGCAGGTAGGTTCGAACAGTAGAAGGGCTTAACCCGAGTTGCTCAGCAACTTTTTTATATGAATGGCCTTGTGAAAATAGATACGCAACGCGATATTCACGTGGAGATAAGGTTAAATTTTTTTTCTTATTGATGATCTCAATACATATATTGCCTGCTTTTTTTAAGACATTGACGTTGAGTTTGCCTAGCCGAATAGTCGTAGGTGTTTTATCAAAGTGAAACAATAGCTCATTCGGGATATAAACACCTTCCCATTTTGGCCATTTAGCATAAATGATCTCACAGAGACTTGCACCAATACTCAATATATAACCATCCTCTCTTACAAGACCTGCATGGGACATATTGTGATTGGGCGAAAGCTCTAAAGCCTCTTGTAAGTTATAACGCCAAGCTTGATTGATATGACGAACTATTTGCTCGAAAAAAGCCATATTCAAGTCTGTAAATGAACTTCCACTATGGCGATATAACGTTATAAAAAAAATGTGCCCAGTAAAGGTGTCTTTGATACACATGGACATTCCATGGAGCAGTTGATACTTTCGGCTGAATTGATTGAGCTCCTTTGTTTCAAACTCATATTCAAAATTGGTTGGGTAGCTAAAATGGTGTGCGGTATCGGATAGGTTATCTACTTCTTGAGCGAATTCGTCATCAATAGCCAAAGATTTCCACTCAGTTGGGAAACACGTTGGAAGATTGATCGTCTCGACGTGATGAATACCCACCATTTTCTGATCTTTATTATGAGTGATTAGACCCCACCAGGCAGCATCAAACGATATGACATTTTTTAATTCTTCTAATGCTTCTCGAATAAATTCAGAGGCAAGCTGATCTTTAGAAATCTTGCCTAATTTCAATAAGTAATGGCCCAAGATTGCAATCGAAGTAGTACTTTGCATTTCTTCCAAGTGCTTTCCAGCCTCTACTTATTTGTTGGGTAAGAGCATACTTGAATTAAGAGAAAGTCTGCAAGAGCGTCTGCATTTGCAGATTGTTTCACTCGATGAATCAATAAATAATTTGACCTAAGAGATTGTGGAAACATTAAAAATGTATCCATTCACACCATCTTATGAATATTAAATATTCCATGTAAAGGTTACATTTTTAATGAACATTATGCATCGTAACGATCTTAAGAAAATAACGATTCTTTCTCTTTCAATGTTTGCCATACTGGGTTTGGCTGGGTGTAATGACAGCTCAGATTCCAAATCTAAAAATGTTAAATCAGAGCAGAAAGTCGAAACTGCACCTTTGAATGGTAAATTTATACCTATTTATGAAGTCGCTCGAACGAATGAAAATCGAGTCGAAGAAAATCTTTGGCGAAGTAGAAAGCTATTGGAAGACTACACTGCAGAGATGAATAGTTTTGTGAATATTCCTGTAGATATTAAAGTTGTCGCAAAAGAATGTAAGGAAGCAAATGCATTTTATGATAGTGAAACACAAACCATTGAATTGTGTTATGAATTAGGTGCAGAAGAAAGAAAAATGTTTACAGAAGCAGGAGATTCTGGGGATATATTAGATACTGAACTCTATCAAAGTGCTGTCGGGACTTTATTCCATGAAGCTGGACATGCATTGATCGATGTACTTGATTTAAAAATCACAGGTAGAGAAGAAGATGTCGCTGACCAATTAGCGGCTTATATTTTAACTTACAATGATGAAGATAAAGATTATCTTCTTACTGTTTCTGACACCTATAGTCTTGCTGCTAAGCGAGCAAAAACTTTAGATGATTTGCCTTTTTATGATTCTCATTCATTAGATGCTCAGCGCGCAGTAAATTTCCTATGCTATGTATATGGATCTGATACGAAGAACTTTCAGTACCTGATAAGTGATGACTTACTCAATAAAGAACGTTCAGAAGAATGTGAGCATGAGTACAATCAAATCGTTGAGGCTTGGGATTTCTTACTTGCACCTTATTTTAAAAAATAATTAAATAGATAAAAATGAATGTCTCTGGTGGAATGGCTTTTGGGCTATTCCACTTTTACTTTAATTTAGTTTTTATTAGCTTCGTCGCTAAGTACGGCTTATCTCGACGGGTTGATCGGTTGTTCACATTGTTAATTCCAAAAAAGTACATATTCATACAGAATATTCAAAAGAGATAAACACTATTTCCTTTCAAATCAAAGCATTTTTTGACAAAATAGCTGATGTCAGAATGGTCAATTCATGCATAATGACATTTAATAGTATGGCCTTTATTTTGCAGGAATTTTGCATGCAATACTTCAATCTCCTTATAAAACAAAATGTTGAGTCTTATTCCTGATGGCAACAGAATATAAGGTGTTATGTGTCTGCTTAGGAAATATTTGCCGCTCTCCAACTGCTGAGGCAATTCTCAGACATTATTGTGATGCACATGGCTTAAATGTCGTGGTCGACTCTGCAGGAACAAGCAATTACCATCCCAACAAAGCACCAGATACACGCAGTCAAACCCATGCGCGAAAGCGTGGTTATGATTTATCCGCGTTACGTGCCAGACAGATTGTTTTAGCAGACTTTGTGGAGTTTGATTTGATCTTAGCGATGGATCATGAAAATTTCGATGATATTCAAACGCTCATGTCACAGGCAGTACAGCAGTTTGGTACACATCAAATTCGTGCCAAGTTGGCATTGATGAGTGAGCATGATCCACAGTTTAGTCAACAAGCTGTACCAGACCCTTATTATGGTGGTGCAGATGGATTTGATCGGGTACTCGATCAGTGTGAATCCAGCAGCCAAGCATGGGTCGAAATTTTTAAAAAGCAAATGAAAGCAGGGCAATAGGATTTAATTTAATATGCAGCTACAAGCGCAGGTTCAGCTTAAAAACTTAAATACATTAAATTTGAATGCGATTGCTTCACATTATGTGCAGATCAATCATGCAGATGATGTCATTGCGGCATTGGCATTTGCCGAACAACAACATTTAAACGTTTTGATTCTTTCGGGTGGCAGTAATGTTTTATTGCCGCAGCAAATACACGCCTTGGTGATGCATTTAAATATTCAGGGCATTGAAGTGCTTTCTGAAGATGAAAATACCATTACCGTCAAAGTGGGTGCTGGGCAAGTGTGGCATGACTTTGTTTTATATAGTACGCAACAGCATTGGTTTGGATTACAAAATCTTGCTTTGATTCCAGGTTTAGTCGGTGCTTCTCCTGTACAGAATATCGGTGCTTATGGCGTTGAAGCTGGTGAGTTTATTGAATCGGTACAAGTTTATGATCGTGAACTGAAACAGTTTGACTCAATCTCTGCCCAAAATTGCCATTTTGCTTATCGGCATAGTATTTTCAAAGATCAGCCCAATCGTTACATCATTGTGAGTGTGACCTTTAAACTATTGAAACAAGCTGAGCTTAAATTAAATTATGGTGATCTTAAGCAAGCGGTAGGTGATGAACTCACTGCAGAAAATTTACAAAATCAGGTGATACAGATTCGCCAAAGTAAATTGCCTGACCCTAAAGAATTTCCAAATGTCGGAAGCTTTTTTAAGAATCCAATTTTGACACAAGTTGAATTTGACAAAATTACTCAACAATTTCCAAACATACCGAATTATCCGCAGGCAAGTAGCAGTGTTAAAGTGGCAGCAGGCTGGTTAATTGATCAAGCAGGTTGGAAGGGTAAGCAGCTTGGCTCGGTTGGGATGTTTCAAAAACAGGCTTTGGTGTTGGTAAATTATGCCGAGGCGACGCTAGCGGATGTACAAAATACCTATCAGGCTGTACAAAGTGATGTAAAACAAAAGTTTAGTATTCAGTTGGAGCCTGAACCTGTGTTATACAGTGAACAAGGTTTAATTCAAGCGCATCGTGGGTGAAGAAATCTATGGCGAAAGTACATTGGATGGTCAGTTTAGTACGAGTAATTACCATATTATTCGTGCTATTGGGCTGTTTTGTGCTTTTTTTATATTCACCTTTTTATTCACAGTTTGTCGTGAAAGGCTTGAATCGTTTTGTTCCTGTAGACGTCAATGAAGTGGCTGCGCAAAGCCAGCGACCAGCGGCCTTGAGTGAACATGAAACACTTGAGCCAGGTTCTAATTTATGGATTGCTCGTCAAGCTTATTTAAAACTCATGGAAAAAACCTTTCAATCTGAAAAATCAGAGGATTTAAGGTTAATTCAAGCGCGCTATAAATTACTGCAACAGTTGATTGTTGAAGAGCAAGAAAATGAAAACCAAGACGAGAAAAAGCAACCGAATATTCCTTTATTGAGTGAACAGCAAAGTGATCAGGATCAGGCGAGTTCTGCTGTGGTGATTAATACACCTTTGGATTTCCTACAATGGAATACACCAAGTAATCAGGCTCTCATGGGCAAATATATTGCCTTTTTAGAAACTTATCCGATTGCCTTACCTGTGAGTGAAGATGACAAAGATCAAACCAATAAAGATTTGATCGAGCTAAAAAAGAACAAAGATAATGTCGTAGAACCACAAAGTATTTCACAACCGAATGCAATTGTGGTGTTGGGTGGTGGCCTGACTCTAGGTGCTAATGGTAAAGATATTGTTGTGAACAATTACACTCGTTTGCGCTTGGAAAAAACCTTACAAGTCGAGCAGAAGTATGCTTTACCGATTGTACTGAGTGGTGTTGAAGCGCCATACATGCAAGCGTGGTTGAAAGAGCGTGGGGTAGATGCCAAATTGCTTGAAAATCGCAGCATGAACACCTGTGAAAACTCTCGGTTCAGTTCTTTATTGCTGCAAAAGAAAGGTGGCGCGCCAACAGTGATTTTAATTACGGATGCGTATCATATGCCACGTACTCGACGTTTGTTTGCCTTAAATGGAATTGAAACGATTCCAGTAGTTGCACCGATGCCAACGACGTTGACGCAATGGCGCCCAAGTGAACAAAACTATGATCATAGTCGTCGTGCGAACTATGAGATGCTGGCAACGATCCGTGATATGTTATTTGGCTCAAGTGATTGTCGAGAGATACCATAATGTCTGATATTCCATTTTTAAATCCGACAATTTTAAAACAACTAGATTTACCTATACCCAATCGAGAGACGACGCCTCAAGTTCTTGAGCCATTGGATTTATCCACTGCAACTGAACTATCCAAACCTTTGCAAGCCTACCGTAAGCTATATGGCTTACATTTACTGGACTGTGAGCATTGGCAAGGCTATGTGGAAATGCCTTTGTTTCGTTTGCATGTGCAGGTTTTTCAGCCGAAACAACAAAAATTACAAGGCACGGTTTGTCTGCTACATGGCTATTTGGAACATAGTGGAATTTATCAGCCGATTATTAAAGAGATCCTAGATCAAGGTTTCAGTATCGTCACTTATGATTTGCCAGGGCATGGCTTGAGCAATGGTTCACCAGCCAGTATTCAGAATTTTGATCATTATCAGCATGTTTTACATGCCGTCTACGATGCAGTTCGTGGAGCGAAACAATTACCCAAGCCATGGTTAGGTATTGGGCAAAGTACAGGTGGTGCGATTTGGATGCACCATTTACTTGAATATGCTGAGCGTCGAGAAGATCCGATTGTAGATCGAGTCTTGTTATTATCGCCATTGATCCGACCTGCAAAGACGGCATGGTGGCATAATTCAGTTGGACTCGGCATTATCCGTCGGATTAAAAGCCAAGTGCCACGACATTTCCGTCGTAATAATCACAATCCTGAGTTTTTACGTTTTGTTCGCTTAAAAGACCCATTGCAGCCGCGGATGATGGGCATGGACTGGATTCTGGCAATGTCTAAATGGATGCTGGAAATGGAACAGCGTCCTGCGTGTCGTATTCCAGTATGGTTGGCACAAGGGGCTTTGGATCAAACCGTTGACTGGCGTTATAACATTGAATATATCCGTCGTAAGTTTAGATTGCAGACTTTGTTGATGTTAGAAGAAGGTTCACATCAATTGATTAATGAGCGGGCGGATATTCGTGCTGCGCTGACGGGTTTAATTCCTGCTTTCTTACATGCAAAACCAAATCACCATTATTATTGATTTTACTTTTTTAGTTATTATTTAAGTGATAGAATTTCTAATATTATAAAAAATATCAATAAATTAGATATTCGGGGAAACAATGACAAAAGGTACATTAAGGGGTTTTTGTGTCTTTATCTTGCTATGTTTTACTTTTCCTGTTTCGGCACAAGAGTTATATAAATGTGTGACGAATCAGGGGACAGCATATCAAAGTCGACCATGTTCAAGCAAAGCTATTCAGAGAACAACCTGTACGGGCTCTGCCATGGACGGTTTTAATAGTGATTGCCGTTCTATAGAACAACAACGTCAGCAGGCGATGAACTATGAAAAAAATGCATATACGCAGGATTTAGCTACGAATAAAACAAAGGCAGAATCTCGGCATTCAGAATTCCAAAGAGTTACGGTTGAATTTTCTGAATGTAAACAAAGGATTATGACTTTGCAGAGATTAGCCCGTTATGCTGATCACCGAGCTCAGTTAGTTGAAAATAACAGCCAATTTTATGCTGCGAGAGTCTGTACCGAGGACGGTAGTGTTTATTTGAGCTGTAATGCTACAACAAATACATTATTGACGCAGACCAGCCCAACTTGCCCATTCAAAAATGTTAGACGCTAAGCTTTTAGAACGCATTAATTTTTAAGTATTAAAATAAAGTGGTAATTTTCAATGAAAGCAGCATTTATTGTAATTGGGGTTATTTTTGCAACGTTCTTCTTATTAAATCGCTGTTCGCACCGCGATGTAATATCAGATCAGGCTGTGCAGAGCAATCCAGTTCAACAACGTCAACAAGCTTTAGATCAAATTGTTTTATTACAACCCCTTAAGCAACACGCTTTCAAAGATTATGAAAGTATTCAGCAAACCGCTAATGCATCTGTTCAACCTGAAGAGATGCTTGCCTTTGTCAGTAGTACGTTATGGTGGAAGTTACGTGATATTGTCGAAAAGCAAGCGGATGATGAAGGACAAAGGTTGTGGATCAAGGCATATTTGCAACAACTTTATGATGCCAAACGCAAAGGTAATTGCTTTCCTATAGCATTCCCTCTTTATGGAAAAACCAGCATAGATGAGCGAAGAGGCTTACTTAGTCAAAGCACACAACAACAAACAGCAGCCGCATTGGATTATATTCTAACGCATCAAGGAACACATTCAGCTGTTGATCGTATGCAAGCCCCATCAGCATGGATGCAAATTGCAGATAAATTGCGACAAGATTATGGGCAAGATGCAGACTTACTCAATGCTGGAGAAACAGCTCAAGATAAAAACAAGCAGTGTGAAGTTGTAATAAGAACTTTCGAATATATTTTATCCTTGCCTCTAGAAGAACAAGGTCCAGTTATTCGCTGGATGTTAAACCGACATATTTCAGTGAGTATCTTTTAGATGAATAAGCTGATGATGGAGTTCTATTCAAATTTAAAAATGCAGTGGATCAGAATCATTTTAATGCTAGGTTTAACCTTAAGCCTATGTGCCTGTGGAAAAACAATCCATGAACCTAAAGCAGGTGAATATGGTCAAAACTTGGTTAATTCTGTTCTTTTAACACAAAGTGAACTGCAAGAATTGAATAAGGCTGTTATTGAGAAGCCTAAAGATACCTTTCAAAGACCCAACGTGGGTATTAGTTTTCAAGCTGATCATAAGCAAAATCCATATCGCTTTGTTATTGTTGCGAAAGGGGCGGCAATACAAGCAGGAAAAGTAGAGCTAAAGTGGATTGGTGGTGTTCAGAGTGAATCTTCCAATGGTTACCACCCTGAGGTTTTCCAAACCAATGATCAACACAGTTATGAGTTAAATGAACCTGTAATATTGATAATTAGTTCAGATCCGTTTTCAGTGAGCGAACAAAATAATGGTATGAATTACAGTATTCATGCGGAATTAATGGAAGCATCAAATATTCAATTGCAGTCTGTAGAAGTGCAGGTTTGGCAAGGTAAAGGTTCGCAATATAATTGGACTTCTTATCTCAAATTTCTCGTAATTTTAATGGTTGCTATTTTTGGTATTTATCGATTTATCAGTCGATAATTTATAACTTTGGGATCAAATAAAAAGCCACCTCAGGGTGGCTTTTTATTTGATTAGAATCGAGTGGCATCCGCCATTTTCCACATACGATAATAGAAATTATCCTCATCTTTTAAATCACCAAGCAGTAATTCATTTTCTTTCAAGAAGAAGTGAATTTGTGCATAGTTTTTGATTTCACGGTCATTCATACGCTGCGCCAAATGGTGCGCTTTGATGTCAGATGGATGGTTTAAACCCGCAGCTGCAATCATTTCAGATAAGGCGTGCAGGGTGTTTTTATGAAAGTTAAAGACACGCTCAGCCTTACTTGGAACATCAATGGCTTTTTGGCGGTCTTTGTCTTGTGTCGCAACGCCAACAGGACATTGGTTGGTATGGCAGCTTTGCGCTTGGATACAACCTACTGCAAACATAAAGCCACGTGCAGAATTAACCCAATCTGCGCCCAAAGCAAAAGTGCTGGCAATATCAAAGGCACTGATCATTTTACCGCTGGCACCAATTTTAACCTGATTACGCAGTCCTGCACCGACAAGGGTATTGTGAACAAAACGTAAACCTTCTCTTAACGGTGTCCCAATATAGTCACTAAACTCGATGGGTGCTGCGCCTGTTCCACCTTCAGAACCATCTACCACTACGAAGTCAGGTACAATTTTGGTTTCTAACATAGCTTTGACGATGCCCATGAATTGCCATGGTTGACCAATACAGAGTTTAAAACCAACAGGTTTACCGCCAGAAAGTTCTCTCAGTTTTTGAATGAAATGCATCATTTCAATCGGGGTGTTAAAACTTGGATGCTTGGATGGAGAAACGCAGTCATGATCTCGTGAGATACCACGGATATTTGCAATTTCTTCCGTAATCTTATGTTTAGGTAAAATTCCGCCGTGACCTGGTTTGGCACCTTGTGAGAGTTTCACTTCAATCATTTTAATCTTTGGATTTTTTGCTTGCTGTGCAAACTTTTCAGGATCAAATAATCCTTCAGCTGTACGGCAACCAAAATAGCCACTGGCAATTTGCCAAACAATATCTCCGCCATGTTCTAAGTGGTAGGGGCTTAAACTTCCTTCACCCGTATCATGATAAAAATTTCCCAAATGTGCGCCTTTATTCAGTGCACGAATCGCATTTGCACTCAGACTACCAAAGCTCATCGCTGAAATATTCATGATCGAAGCACTATAAGGCTGGCTACATTGGCTATTTCCAATCAAGACGCGAAACGATTCTGGATTTGCAGGCGGGCACGGTGCAATTGAATGCACAATGAAACGATAGTTTGGATCATATACATCAATGATTGAACCAAAAGGTTTATCTGCATTTTCATTTTTTGCACGTTGATAAACCAAACTGCGCTGCATACGTGAAAAAGGCAGAGCATCTTGATCTGATTCAATGAAATATTGGCGAATTTCAGGACGGACATCTTCAAACAGAAAGCGGAAATGTCCAATAATTGGATAGTTTCTTAATATGGCATGTTTCTTTTGCAGTAAATCGCGTAAGCCGACCACACTCAATAAACTGGTGACGAGCCAGAGGCTGTTTAAAAGCGTATCGGAAATAAAATAATAAATGCTATGGGGGGTATAGCTAATTTTAAACCACGTAATGGTCAAAGCCGTAAAAATACAAAGAAACCAAACAGAATGTCTTGAAAAGAAAGTGTTAAGTAATTTATGTCGGATAGCTTGTGCTGGACTAGCCATAGCCAGGAGATTCCTATCATGAAGCAATGGTCAAACGATGCCAAGAAGCTGCCCGAACCACAAGTAACGAATTGTTAGACTTGAGAATTATTCTCTTATACGCTTCATTATTTGATTTTGTTGCAGAATGAGCTTGGGCGCCTACAGTTGAATATTTACTTGAATCAATGTTCCTAACACGATTACTATCGTGGCTATTGGTAACTTTCATAAATATAGATTTTTGTATTCGCAAAGAGATTGGCTAGATGCATTTATTGGGACTTAAAAATGAATAAAAAAGGTTCATCCATTACTCGAGTTTTAGATATTATCGAAGCTATTTCGACTGCAAAGCATCCACCATCTCCCTTAGATCTTTCTGTAGCGTTAGACATTCCAAAACCAAGTATCCATCGTTTACTACAAACCTTAGAGCAAGAAAAATTTGTTAAAACAGATATGTATGGTGGTTATATTCTTGGTGATCGAACCTATAAGCTCTTGATGAGTTCATGGGAGCAGGAACCTCGAAAGATGGAACGATTGGCTATCCTACAAAAACTATCAGATCAGATTAATGAGACTTGTGGGATTGCGATTCTGAGTGAGAACCAAATGTTGTATACCGATCGTGTCCAAGCGAATTGGCCTTTACAGGTGTATTTGCCTGTTGGTGCGACAGTGCCACTGTGGTGTACTTCAAGCGGAAAGCTGTTTTTAAGTTTTCAGCCGTTGAATCGCAGGAAAAATATATTAGAGCATTTACCCATTACGCAACTCACCAAAAATACCATTACCGATCCAGCCTTGCTTGAAGAAAATTTGAATCAAATCTTCTTAGATAAACTTGGAACTGATAATGAGGAGTTTATCTCCGGTATGGTCGCCTGTTCAGTGCCTATTCAAAGAGGAGATACAATCGTGGCCTGTTTATATGTGCATGCACCTACAATACGCAAATCGCTTGAAGATCTAGTTGCCTTTGAACCACTTCTACGTCAGGCGGCGAGTGATTTAAATAAACTGATCGATGTCTAAATCAGAGCAAGCAAATTGCTTACTCTGTTTTCTCTTTATTGAACTAGTTGAGTGTAGGCATAGAAAACTCAGCACCTTCACGAACATTGGTACTCGGCCAGCGTTGAGTAATGGTTTTACGACGCGTATAGAAGCGGGCACCATCTGGTCCATAGGCATGCAAATCACCAAATAATGAGCGCTTCCAGCCACCAAAACTATGATAGGCCACAGGGACTGGAAGCGGGATATTGATTCCTACCATACCCACTTTAATGTTATCGCTAAAATAGCGTGCAGCTTCTCCATCTCGCGTATAGATACAGGTTCCGTTTCCATATTCGTGACTGTCGATCAGGTCCATTGCTTCTTGCATGGTTTTAACGCGGATAACTTGAAGTACAGGACCGAAGATTTCTTCTTTATAACTGGTCATATTGGAGGTAACTTGATCAAGTAGTGTTGCACCGACATAAAAACCATTTTCGAAGCCTTCAGGAGCAGCATTTCGACCATCGACAATTACGCTCGCGCCTTGTTGTTCAGCACTGTCAATATAATTGATCACTTTTGCTTTATGCTGTGCTGTAATCACTGGACCAAAATCATTGTCTTTATTTGAGTATGGGCCATATTTGAGTAGATCGATTTCTTTCGATAATTTCGCGATCATTTGATCAGCAATTTCATCACCTACTGCGACTGCGACGGAAAGTGCCATACAGCGTTCACCTGATGAACCAAATGCAGCACCTAATAAAGAACTAACTACATTGTCTAAATCTGCGTCAGGCATGACGATTGCGTGGTTTTTTGCACCACCAAGCGCCTGACAACGTTTACCAGCAGCCGTGGCAGTTTTATAGATATATTCTGCGATAGGCGTTGAACCGACAAAACTGACGGCTTGAACTCGTGAATCGAGAAGTAGGGTATCAACTGCTTCTTTATCGCCATTCACGACATTCAGTACGCCATCAGGAAGTCCAGCTTCTTTGAGAAGTTGCGCAATAAATAAGGTGGAAGATGGATCGCGCTCAGATGGTTTAAGTACAAAAGTATTACCGCATACGATTGCCATTGGGAACATCCAAAGTGGAACCATAACAGGAAAATTAAACGGGGTAATCCCTGCAACAACACCTAAAGGTTGAAACTCACTCCATGAATCGATTGCGGGTCCGACATTTTTACTAAATTCACCTTTTAGAAACTCAGGCGCACTACAAGCATACTCAACATTTTCAATGCCACGTTGTAATTCTCCTGCGGCATCGTGTACGATTTTGCCATGCTCTTCACCGATGAGCTGACAGATCCTTTCGGCATTTTGTTCCAGTAATTCTTTAAACTTGAACATAACTCTTGCACGTTTAATCACAGGGGTGTTCCGCCATTCAGGGAAAGCGGCTTCAGCTGCTGAAATCGCTTCCTCAACGGTTGCTTTAGAGGCGAGTGCAACTTCTTTCGCTTGTATGCCTAATGATGGGTTGTAAACGGCTTGCGTACGTGCATGCGTTGTATTGACTGCACCATTAATAAAATGTCCAATGAGTTCCATGTGGATTTATCCTCTCGTTATATAAAGTTAAAGTTTCTATGCTGACCAAAGTTGCTGATAAAGGCTGATCATTTGCTGAATCGTGGGTACGATGGGATTGTTTGATGGTGAGCCGGAGGCAAGTGCTTGCTCGGCCATGGTCCGAACGACATCGTCAAAATACTGTTTGTCGACACCAAACTCAGCCAATGTGGGAACTTTCAAATCTTGATTAATGGCAATTAAGGTTTTGATGAGCTTTTGATTGGCAATTTCAATATTGTCATCAGGATGCGCACAACCAATTGCTTTGGCACAGTCTGCATAGCGCTCTGGCGCTGCTTGGATTGAAAACTCAGTGATTAAAGGAAGCAGCATGGCATTGGATAATCCATGCGGAACATGAAAAAAAGCACCGATAGGACGGCTCATACCATGTACCAATGCAACTGAGGCATTGGAAAATGCAATACCCGCCAAGGTAGAACCAAGCATCATTTTTTCACGTGCGAGCTCATTGTTGGGCTGGTGATAAACGATCTGTAAATTTGGACCCATAAGTTTCATGGCAGCAAGTGCTTGCGCATCACTATATGGACTGGCTTTTTTACTGACATAAGCTTCAATTGCATGCGTAAGCGCATCAATGCCTGTATCTGCGGTTGTGCGAGGTGGAAGTGACATTGTGAGTTCGTAGTCGATAATTGCGGCGATAGGCAGAAACCCTAGTCCAGCACACAGCATCTTCTCATTGGTTTTGTCATTGGTAATGATGGTAAAACGGGTACATTCAGAGCCTGTTCCAGCAGTTGTTGGAATGGCGATGATCGGAAGGCCCAGCTCATTGACTTGTCTAGGGAACTTATAGTCTGATATGTCCCCGCCATGCTTACTCAAGATACTGATTGCTTTAGCACTATCAATCGGGCTACCTCCACCAACCGCAATAATGGCATCATAGTGCTTTGCTTTAATATGATTTACACCAGCCTCAATGGAACTAGAAGTCGGCTCAGGTATAGTTCCATCAAAATAGTCACTTTCTATATTTTCAGCTTTGAGCAGATCTTGAATTTGCGTGATATACCCAAGTGAAACCATCATTTTATCGGTAATAATGAGTGGTTTTTTTGCACCTAAGCTTTCTAAAATCATGGGAAGCTTCGCTCGTGCATTTTTTCCAATTTCCATAATCCTTGGAAGGTGCGTTGAAAAAGACATTTTTAATTCTCCGTATTTATTAGAATCCAAATAGATCGTTTTTAAAAAGAGCCGAATATTGTTCCAAGTGTAATCACACCACTCAGTGCAATCAGGGGAATGATTACAGCAACAATGAACATGTCATAATAAGATTGTTTATGGGTCAAACCACACAGCGTAATAATGGTAATTACAGCACCATTGTGGGGAAGTGAGTCGAGTGCACCAGAAGCCATAGAGGCGACACGATGCATGAGTTCAAGTGAAATGCCATATTGGATGGCTAATTCTTTATAAGTTTCTCCCATGGTATTTAACGCGATACTCAGGCCACCTGACGCAGAACCTGTGATCCCTGCCAAGACATTGATGACGATTGCTTCTGAAATAAGCGGGTTATTCGGTGCAATGCCAACCAGAAAGTCTCGTAAAATAATAAAACCAGCCAATGACGCAATAACTGAACCATAACCAACTTCTGATGCCGTATTAAAAATGGGTAAAAATGACGAGGAAACACCTTGCTGAATTGAGTCTTTGATATCGATGATAGTTTTCCAGTTCAGCAGAATAATGCTTAAACACGCTAAGACTAAAGCACATATGATTGCCCATAATCCAATCACTGAATTGAGTGAGGTATTCCCAAACTGATCCGTTGCCAAATATGCAGTATCCAGCGAAGGTAAGATGAGTTTAGTGAGGACTAAGTTGCTCACAATCACAATGAAAATTGGAATAAACGCAACCACAAGACTTGGCTTGGCACGTATTGAATTCTGCTCAAGGTGAGCCTCGTTATGATGTCCATAACCTTCGCTCTTAAGATCCGCTTTTTTGACACGTCTATTGAGCCACCACATACCAGTTATCAAGATAAAGATCGATGCCAAAACACCGAGTCCTGGTGCAGCATAGAGATCAGTATCAAAAAAAGGCATCGGGATTGCATTTTGAATTGCAGGTGTGCCTGGTAAGGCTGTCATGGTAAAGGTGAGTGCACCTAACATAATTGCCGCGGGAATTAAACGCTTGGGAATCCCAAGCTCTTTAAATAATGCAGAAGCAATCGGAAAAACTGCAAAACCTACAACAAAAAGTGAAACGCCTCCGTAAGTTAAAATTGCACAAGACAACACAATGGAAAGCATAGCTCGGTGATGACCAAGTTTTTCAACAAAAAAATTGGCAATGGTTTGTGCAGAACCAGAGTCATCCATTAATTTTCCAAATACTGCGCCTAATAAAAAAAGCGGGAAGTATTTGATGATATAACCGCCTAAACCTGTCATAAACACTTGTGAATAGAACCCAAGTAGTTCATTGCTTAAACCGCTCCATACCACTGCAAATAGTGCCAGTAGGGGCGCAAGTATGATTACGCTAAATCCTTTATATGCTAAATACATCAGCAGTATTAAGGACAAGACTATTCCAATTAGTCCGACCATTTTATACACCTGTTTTTGTAGTTTTGTATAATGATACGAAACGTATCATTATTAATGTATATAATTTAATCTAAGTGAAGTCAAGAGAGATAATTAAAGTGAAGTAATCGGGAGGTTAGTCGATTGTATTGGAGGATTTTTGTGAGATGAGAAGCAGATAAATTAAAAAAATATTAAAATCAAATAATAATTTTATTATGAAAGTTCTAGATTACATAGGGCATTAGTGAAGCGAAGGAGATTGAAAACCAAGTTTTTATAAGCAAATTTTGAGGAAGCAAGCTTTAAAACTAAGAAAAGCGAGTGATCAACTCGTTCATGTTGAAGTGGCCTAATTCAGGATTTATGGTTCATTCCACAACCTTTAATTGTTGCTTTTATGCTTTATGAAAGAATATAGGGCAAAACGTTTCTGTAGTGAGCACATTATTCTAGTTCAAGCTGATAGTCATCTTTGGTGACTTTAATCTTAATCTTCTTATACTTTCTTTTATTGGGGTTTAAAGCAGAGTCAGTAACTTCAATTGCAAAATCTGGATTTCCCATCAAGTCATAATAGGCTTTATAACCAATTAAAATTTTCTGTGGTCTGGCACCATGTTCATGGCGATAACCTTCAATCAGTTGAGTTAATTGTTCGAAAATCGGAGTATGCGTCATCTCTAAATTGTCTCATAAGTCTTTGCAGATCATTTGCTTAAGCTAGTCGAACTTTGTTAAGAATTTAAGACAATCGCTAAGATCTGATAATACTTATTTTCGATGACGCTGAGACCATGGTCTGATTTAGCAATGCATCCATTTATTTTTTAATAACGACCATTACAGGACCAAATAAGCAATAAAATTACACATAACATAATTTAATTATGTATTGCATAAATTTAAGCTTTCTTGTAGCATGGATCTATAGCTGAGAGCCAATGATCAAGAACCAAGATTTCTTCATCTGGCGCCTCATGGATGGAAAGGGCTTTAACATGGATGCTTTTACATACTTATAAAAACACCTGTCGCCTTTTCTGATCAAGCATGCAAATGTGAATTCTTATGACAGCTTGCTAAGCAATTGAAGAATAAACATTGTGTATCGCATTAAAACGGATGAATTTATCTAAATAAGGGAAACTAGATGGACATTTTAGATAACCCATTAGAACTATGTGGTTTTGCTTTTATTGAGTTTGTTTCGACGGAAAATGGATTAGATCAGATCTTTGAGACCATCGGTTTTACCAAAGTCGCAAAGCATAAATCTAAAAAAGTTTATTTATGGCGTCAGGGTAATATCAATATTATCTTGAACTATCAGCCTGAATCTTATGCTTCATTCTTCTTTAAAGAGCATGGTCCTTCAGCATGTGCGATGGGCTTTAGAACACGTGATGCAGCCAAAGCGTTTACCAAAGCCATTGAGCTTGGCGCAGAGCCAATGTATTCACAAGCTGGACCGATGGAATTAAATATCCCTGCGATTAAAGGCATTGGTGGTATGCCAATTTTCCTTGTCGATCGTGATATTTATGAAAATGATTTTGTCTTCTTTGATGATGTCGATCGAAATCCAAAAGGTACCGGTCTAAACGAAATCGATCACTTGACCCATAACGTTTATAAAGGACGTATGGAGTATTGGGCGAACTTCTACGAAAAAATCTTTAATTTCCAGGAAATTCGTTACTTTGATATTAAAGGCGAATATACCGGTTTAACCTCTAAGGCATTGACTGCGCCAGATGGCATGATTCGTATTCCATTGAATGAAGATTCAGACAAGGGTAATGGTCAAATTGCTGAGTTTTTGTCAGACTTTAATGGTGAAGGGATTCAACATATTGCCTTTATCACTGATGATCTGATTTCAACTTGGGATAAGTTAAAAGGTTTAGGGCTTAAGTTTATGACCCCACCACCAGAAACTTATTATGAAATGTTGAAAGAACGTTTACCTGATCATGGTGAACCAACGGATGAGTTGCAAAAGCGTGGTATTTTGCTGGATGGTAATACCAAGCAAGGTCCTAAAAAACTGTTATTACAGATTTTCTCTGAAAACATGCTGGGTCCAGTATTTTTCGAATTTATCCAACGTAAAGATGATGACGGCTTTGGAGAAGGTAATTTCAAGGCGTTGTTTGAATCCATCGAACGTGACCAAATCCGCCGTGGTGTGTTAGAAGCAAAATAACTCAGTGGTATCTACAACAAAAAAGCCAAGAATTTCGATTCTTGGCTTTTTATTGCATCTATACATTTTAACGCGTTTGAATATATTGATTGATTGCAGCAACTTCGCGTTTAAATAACTCAAGTTTTTCGCTGCCTTCATGGACAGAGAAAAACATTTCACTGTCCAAAGCTACAATACAAAACTCCATTGAGTGATGTGCATTAAAAATCGGTAAACCTACCGCATTGATCCCCACCAATAAATCACCTTGTGCAACGGACATGCCTTGTTGCAGGATTTTCTCTTTCAGTGTTAAAAACTCATTCCAGTCTGTAGGCTTAATCGGATAATGGTTTTGGGTTGCTTTTTCCCATTCAGCCAGCATCAGTGGCTTTATCATGGCTTCAGGCATATAAGACGCAAACACACGACCTGCGGCCGAATTGACCAAGGGCATGATCGAACCAACTTTGGTAACGATCGAAATCGGATGGTTGGATTCGATTGATTGAACCACTAACGGTCCTTTAGGCGACCATTTGCTGATCTGAATCCCACAGCCAATTTTATTCTGTAGTTCGTAAATCAGATGTTGAACCAGCTGTAATACGTCGGTATGTTGAATGCAGTTTAATCCTAGGCGCCATGCTTGATCACCCAAGGCATATTGTCCATCAGTCAGTTGCTTGGCGTAGTTCATGCGAATCAGGCTGACCAGATAGCGATGTACTTTGGCCGGATGCATATCGAGTTTGCTAGATAAATCTTTTAGTATAATCGGCTTGTTATGCTCTAAAAGGGCATTGAGTACGGCTAAACCGACCTCAAGTGATTGAACCCCACCAGATAACTTTTCTTCAATCATTCAATAACCCTTAAGCTGCCTTTTTTCACACATTGTTTGTTGCTGTCAATTATGGACAATTTATATTCAGCACATAATGCCTGAGCATTCAACAAAATAGAAATCATCTTTTTAAATGAATCAAATCGGAGAATTGTATAAGCATACAATTGTTTTTAGAGTGATTGCATTTTATTTTGCTGAGCGTACCATGCTTTAAAAATATACAAAATGCTTTGTATTTTAGCCAATAAAAAAGGCATTAGAATTTTACAAGTCTAATGCCATGTGGATTGAATTCGGTTTATGCGCCGAGTTCGTCTTCATGCAAGAAGTGCGTATGATGTGGAGCACGTTTGGTTCGGCTCCATTCATCCAACATTTCCAGTTTCATTTCTTCGGTAATCCGTGCAATTTTTGCCTCAGCATGAACATCGTTATAGGTCAGTTCAAGACGATGGCCATTTGGATCGAAGAAGTAAATCGAATGGAAGATGCCATGATTGGTCACCCCTAATACCTTAACTTCATTTGCTTCAAGATGAGCTTTTGCTGCCAATAGGGCATCTAAATCTTCAACTTCAAAGGCAATGTGTTGTACCCATTGCGGGGTATTTTCATCACGGCCCATATCTGGCTGGGTGGGTAACTCAAAGAAAGCCAGGACATTGCCTTGACCTGCATCTAAAAACAAGTGCATATAAGGATCAAAGGCTTTGGTTGATGGCACATGATCTTCTGCAAAGGCCAAGATAAAGTCCATGTGCAGCATTTGCTTATACCATTGAACGGTTTCTTTGGCATCTTTACAGCGATAGGCCACGTGGTGAATTTTTTTAATTGCAAAGCTCATCGTAAAACTCCTTTTCCTTTATTCCCAATCTGGTTGTTGTTCTGGTGTTGCATTCAAAAATGCTGGGAGGGTTAAGCAATATTGGTAAATCGATTCAATTTTTGGAAAAGCACTTAGATCAATTTTGAATCGCTTGGCGTTATAGACTTGAGGAATCAAACAGCAATCCGCAAAAGTCGCTTGTGTACCAAAACAGAATTGTCCATTGGAATGTTGCAATTGCATTTCTAAGCTGTGAAAGCCTTCTAAAATCCAGTGCTGATACCAAGTATTTTTTTGCTCATCGCTGACGGCGAGATCTCTTTGCAGATACTTCAACACTCTCAAGTTGTTGAGCGGGTGTATGTCGCAGGCAATGCTCTGGGCAAAAGCACGGACTTTGGCACGTTCAATCAGGTCTTTTGGCAACAATGGTTTTGTGGGATAGCGTTCTTCCAGATATTCCAAAATACTGAGCGATTGCAGCAAGGGCTGATCTTGGTCTATCAAGGTTGGAACAAACTGACTCGGATTAAGCGCACGATAGCTGGCTTGTTGCTGCTCGTTTTTGACTAAATGCACCGCTTCTGTTTCATAGGCCAGTTCTTTCAGATTGAGAGCGATTCGCACGCGATAAGCCGCAGAGCTACGAAAGTAACTATACAGTTTCATAGCGCTCGTCCTTTTGTTCATTAAAACTAAAGTGACGCGCGGGTAAAATGGTATTGGCAACCTCACCAAAGCCCACGCGAATACCATCTTTTTCACAGTAGCCTTTCATGACCACACGATCGCCATCTTCCAAGAAGCCACGTGTTTCACCATTTGAAAGATGAAGTGGTTTGGTGGTATTCCAAGTGAGTTCAAGCAAACTGCCATAAGAGTCTTCGGTAGAACCTGAAATAGTACCTGAACCCATTAAATCACCGACTTGAACATTACAACCCGCGATGGTGTGGTGAGTCAGTTGTTGTGCCATTGACCAATACATATATTTAAAGTTGGTTTGGCAAATCACATCTGCTTGAGGTGATTGAGGGGTTTGAACTTCAACACTCAGATGAATGTCATAGCTATTTGCAGTGTTTTCTTGCAAATAACCAAGTGGTTGAGGTTGTTGTTCTGGGCCTGTAACTCTGAAGGGTTCCAGTGCTTCCATGGTGACCACCCACGGTGAAATCGCACTGGCAAAGGTTTTGGCATTGAAAGGACCCAATGGTACATATTCCCATTGTTGAATGTCACGTGCTGACCAGTCGTTCAATAACACCATACCAAAGATGTGATTCCATGCATTTTCAATCGCAATAGGCTCACCCAATTCAGTTGCTTTGCCCACCACAAAAGCAGTCTCTAATTCGAAATCTAGTTTACGTGTAGCTGAAAAAACAGGACGTTCTTCATTCGGCAATTTGATTTGCCCAGAAGGACGGACAATATCTTTGCCACTGACAATCACAGAACTGGCACGACCGTTATAGCCAACAGGAAGTTCGCTCCAGTTTGGCAGGAGAGCATTCTTCGGATCTCTAAACATGGTACCTACATTGGTGGCATGTTCTTTAGATGAATAGAAATCGGTATAGCCAGGGACTTGAATCGGTAAATGTAAAACCACGTCTTGTTGTTTGAATAAGACTTGCTGACGTAAATCGGCATGATCACGTAAGGTGGGATTTTCTGTAGACAGTAAGCTTTGTAAGGTGTTGCGAACTGTATGCCAATTTTGTTTACCTGTTTCGATGAATTTATTCAGTGTTGGCTGATTAAAACAGTTTGATGTCGTGAGCTGTAATAAACCTTTTTGCTCTAATGCTGCAAGGTCAAGCACCCAATCACCAATGGCAACACCAACACGTTTGTCACCTTGTGTGGTTTCACTGAAAATACCGTATGGCAAATTATGTATTGTGAAATCTGATTGTGCATCAATCTCAAGAAAAGAAGTTAAGTGATGTGCCATGATTCGCTTTCCTTGTCTTTAATTCTGTTGGTCTAATCTAATTAGTGAGGGGGATCTTGATTAAGTAATTGATAGATAAAATGATCTTTAATTTTTTATCTGCCAATTGTGCTTTGCTTAAGTCAAAATTTCCTACGTCTTAATTTCTATCATACTGAAAATAATTAATTACGCAATACATAATTTAATTACATTATTCATAATATTTGTTATTTGTTGATTTTTCTGTTTATATGCGCGGTTATTCGAAAAGTGAACTGATTATTTTTCGAATTAGATATAGGCATTTGTGATTAACTTATGATATACGTAATTTCGTACATAAAAATTACGCGACAAGGATGAGAATAATCATATGTCAAAACAGGAGCAAGGAAACCTGAACCCCGGTTTAAGCAATCGGCACATCCAGCTTATTGCGCTAGGTGGTGCGATTGGCACAGGTTTGTTTCTAGGTATTTCACAATCGATTAAGCTGGCTGGCCCTTCGGTCATCTTGGGTTATGCGATTGCAGGGCTTATTGCATTTTTAATGATGCGACAGTTAGGTGAGATGGTGGTACAAGAGCCAGTCAGTGGTTCATTTAGCCATTTTGCTTATAAATACTGGGGCTCATTTGCAGGTTTCATGTCAGGTTGGAACTATTGGGTACTCAATGTTCTGGTCTGTATGGCCGAGCTCACAGCGATTGGGTTATATATTCAATACTGGTGGCCTGAAATCCCGACATGGGTTTCGGCATTGGCCTTTTTTATCTTAATTAACGGTATCAACCTTTTGCATGTAAAGTTTTTTGGTGAGATGGAGTTTTGGTTCTCGATCATCAAAATTTTAGCGATCTTGGCCATGATCGGCTTCGGTTCCTATTTACTCGCAACGGGGACAGCAGGACCACAGGCGGGTATCAGTAACCTTTGGGCATTAGGTGGATTCTTTCCGTTTGGTGTAGAAGGTCTGGTGATGGCAATGGCAGTGATCATTTTTGCCTTTGGTGGCATTGAGTTATTTGGTATCACTGCAGCTGAAGCACGCGATCCAGATAAAACCTTGCCAAAAGCAGTGAATCAAATTATCTATCGTATTTTGATTTTCTATATCGCAACGCTTTTTATCTTATTCGCTTTGTTTCCTTGGAACCAAATGGCACAAGGTGGTAGCCCATTCGTAATGGTCTTTGCTTCACTGGATAGCCAAGGCGTTGCGACCATGTTGAACTTTGTGATCTTGACCGCAGCAGTGTCTGTGTATAACGGAACTAGCTATTGCAGCAGCCGTATGCTGTTGGGCTTGGCTCAACAAGGTAATGCACCCAAGTTCCTTAAGAAAATCAACAAGCGCGGTATTCCAACCAATGCAGTCTATGTCTCTGCATTTGTGACGGTACTGTGCGTATTATTGAACTATGCATTCCCAGAGAAAGCATTTGGTTTGTTGATGATGTTAGTGGTTGCAGCGATCGTGATTAACTGGGTGGTCATTTCATGGACCCATTTAAAGTTCCGTAAAGCCATGCAAGCACAAGGGCAAACAACCAAGTTCCCAAGTATTGCTTATCCATTTAGTAATTATCTATGCATTATTTTTATGCTGAGTATTCTGGTGGTGATGTCACTGACTGCGGATATGCGTATCGCCGTGATGATGATTCCAGCGTGGATTCTCTGTTTGATGCTGGCCTATTATTTGAAGCAGCGTAAATTAAGAAATGCTCAACCCAGTATAGCGTTGAATACGGATGCTTAAGCTCGAATAAGTATTCTCAAATCTATTTCCGAAAAGGCTGGAATCGTTTCCAGCTTTTTTGTTTTTATGATTCGACTGCTGATTTGGGATGAGAAATTTATTTGATGTGTTTTATTCAGACTGTATTGTTGCTGCAATAATAAGTCATCATTATGTGAATAGTCTTCTATTTAATAAGCATCTAATTCGCTTATTTTCTGATAAAAATATTTTAGAGGCAGTAGATTATGACTAAGACTTTAAATTTATCACCGATCGTTGGGGTTGGCGTGATGGTATTAGACCAATCAGAACATGTCTTGTTAGGTTTACGTATTAAAGCGGGTGAAGAAGCTTCATGGTGCTTTCCCGGAGGCAAAATTGAAGCAGGGGAAACTTTTGAGCAGACAGCCGCTAGAGAGGCATTCGAAGAAACAGGGTTAAAATTAGAAATACAAAATATGAAGCCATTTACCGTCCTGATTGACCAATCTTCAAGGATCGTAAATACAACAATAGGACTGTCATTTAAATTGCAGAATAATAATCTGAAACAACAAATCGTTGTAACGGAGCCAGACATTTTTGAACGATGGGATTGGTTTAGTTTATCCGATTTACCTACGCATTTATTTCCGGCATCTGAAGCGATGTTGAGGGTTTGGAAACAAGAGCAACTTCATGAGTCATGGGCGGCATATCCGATAACTTTGTGAGAATAAAAGTTAATTTAACATCGCCTGCATGAATGAGTTATTTCGAAGTTCTCTGATCATTTTTCGGAATATTAAACACCCAGAAGAGGGTGTTTTTTTATTGATGATGAGAAGTGGCATGAATGATTTTGCTTCATTTAGAAAGAATTATGTATGCTATATCTGGTTGAACGCTCATTGAATACATTATTTAGAATGGTTTGAATGTATGATGCTCTTGATCTAAGTCCACATAAAGAATAAGCGCGTGTATGTTTGCTCATTGGTGAAAGTTCCAGTGCAAATATCCCAGCCATTATTTTGAGTTTTGCCAACTGAAAATGAATCAATGCAATCACTGACCATTAATACCAGACTCGCAGGTTTCTACTTTTTCTACTATTCCATAGTCGGGACATTCATGCCGTATTGGAACCTGTATCTGCAAGATCAAGGTTTTAATTACCAAGAAATCGGCATTCTTTCCTCAATTGCGATTATCACCCGTTTTTTTGCCCCATTGATTTGGGGCTGGATTGCCGATAAGTCTGGTAAACGAATGCTTTTGGTTCGCATTGCCACGTGGATGGAAGCCTGTATTTGGTTTGCCATTTTTGTGATTCCAAATAGCTTTCAATCCGTGGCCTTGCTGATGCTGATTTTTAGCTTCTTCCAAAATGCAATTCTGGCGCAATTTGAAGGGGTAACTTTATTTTGGCTTGGCGAAAAACGTGCAGAACTCTATGGCAAAGTGCGTAAGTGGGGATCCGTTGGTTTTATCGTAGGTGTATTTGTGATTGGGGCATTATTGGAAGTTATTCCAATTTCAATGTTGCCCATTTTACTTTTGGCGATTTCATTCCTTGCATTTCTTTGGTCATTTAGTATTAAAGAACCTGAGCATGCACCGAGTTCGCAGAAAAAATTAGAACCTTTATGGCCAGTTCTAAAGAAGCCAACTGTAGCGGCATTCTTTAGCATTGAATTTATTTTATTGTTTTCGTTGGCACCCTTTTACAGTTTCTATAGCAACTTCCTGAAAGAAATTGGATTTAGCACCACTCAAATCGGTAGCTTGTGGGCAATGGGCGTCATTGCTGAAATTGTGATGTTTGCTGTTGCACAAAAGCTGTTTTTTACACGCTTTTCATGGCGGACATTGGTTGTTATTTGTCTGCTTTTAACCAGCTTGCGTTGGTTGTTGGTGGGTGTGTTAGAGACAAACTATATTGGACAACTGTTGACGCAATGTTTACATGCTTTTAGTTTTGGACTATTTCATCTGATTGCGATGAAAGTCATTTTTCAGAATTTTTCGGCAGAACAGCAAGGTCGGGGACAAGCACTATACAGTACCATGTGGGGACTGGGTGTGGCTTCAGGAAGTTTATTGGCAGGACATTATTGGCAAATATTTTCAGGTGCGACGATTTTCTTCTGCGCCAGTATTGCCGTGCTATTGGGTTTATTGCTTGTAGTATGGCTGCCGAATCAAGTGGAAACAGCAGCCAATCGCTAGACTAGAGTTGAATATTTTTATACTGGGGCATCCAAGGTTGTGCTTGTTCCAGTTGGGCTGCAAGTTGCAGCAAGCGATCCTCACGACCAAAAGGCGCAATAAACTGACTACCGAGTGGCATGCCATGTTTGTTCCAATAAAGTGGTACAGACATAGCCGGTAAACCTGTGACATTTGCCAATTGGGTAAATGGCACCCAACTTAAATTGTCCTGTACCATTTTTTCAACTAATTTACCTTGCGCTAAATAATGTGCTTTTCCTAGTTTTAACAAACCTTTTAAGATCGGTTTCTGCCAAGCCGGTGTCGCAACTTCACCATTTTTAGGTGCGACAGAGGCAGTGGTCGGTGTTAAGTACAGGTCATATGTGTTAAAGAAAATATTCATCTGTGTGCTATACAGCCCCCAATTATTCAGGGTATGAATATATTCTGTCGCCGTGGTTTTAGCGCCAAAGGCAGCTAATGCAATTGAATCGAGTTCGAAATCTCGATCAGTCGCAGCTGCCATTTGCTTGATTTGTGCCTGCATATAGGAGAATTGACTGAACCATGTGGTGACAAAATCTTTTGCAAGTTCCAGCCCATCAATTTTCGGACGGTCTTCAACCACGATATGACCTAATGACGCCAACAGCTGAGCTGTTTGTTGCACCGCTAGAATTGCATCTTTAGATATTTTGGTCCCGATCGGTGATTGAGTACTGAAGGCGATTCTGAGTTTTTTCGGCGGTTGTTGGATGACTTCTAGATAGTTTTGTTTCGGTGCTTCGATTCTAAATAAAGAGGTTTGTTCTGGGCCTTGCACTGCATCGAGCATGGCTGCGCTATCTCGAACAGTTTTGCTAAGTACATGTTGCATGGCTGCACCGTGCATGGCTTCACTAAATTGTGGTCCCCATGGCGTGCGTCCGCGACTGGGTTTAAGCCCAAATAAACCGCAATAGGAAGCGGGGATACGAATTGATCCACCACCATCTCCAGCACCTGCAATAGGAACAAGTCCACCTGCAACTGCCGAAGCAGCGCCACCTGAAGAGCCACCGCTGTTATGTTTTAAATTCCACGGATTATGGCATGTCCCCCAAGCGTCAGGCTCAGTAATCCCTTTAATTCCGAATTCTGGCGTGTTGGTTCGTCCGAAAGTGACAATACCGGTTTGTTCCCAACGATTGACAATTTCTGCATTAAAGTCAGGCGTGTAATTGATCCGTTTGAGTGCATGGCTGCCGTAGGAAGTGGGGATACCCTGATATTCCTGAAATAGATCTTTAACTAAAAATGGAACACCCGCAAATGGACCAGATATAGCCTGTTGGGCACGTTGTTTCGCTTGTTCGTACATCGGGATAATGATGGCATTTAGCTTTGAATTAACTTTATCAGTTCGTTCTAATGCGATTTCGAGCAGCTCCGAAGGCTGTACCTCTTTGTTTCTGACTAACTCAGCTAACCCTAAACCATCGTACTGTACGTATTCTGAAAATTTCATGGCTTTTATCCCTAAAGCTAAATCTTTATAAAGTAAAAAGTTAAATACAATTTGAAAAATAGAATACCTGAAAAATTATCAAAACAAGCAATTAAATTACATGGTAAAAATATTGTGTTTATATGGTTATGAATGCATGCTTTTATCAAAAAATATGCTAATTTAAGCCTATGCACCGTTAAGATGACGACTTAATTAAATCTATGAAAAATATTTATATTATTGGATTATTATGGGCTTGCTCAACATGGACTATGGCAGAGACGGTCGTAAATGACAAAGCAACAGTAACACCACAACAAATAGCCAAAGCAAATGCGATTCGGGTCACAACTCGCCCTGAAATCATGGGGCTGTGGGGAATGGAAATTCCCAACAATAAGAAGTGTGTCGAATACTATAACTTCCGTGGCGCAAGTGATGTTGTGATTAAGAGTGGTCAAGAATGGTCGTATGGGTTATATGATTATCAGCCATCAGAAGATCATAAAGAACGCTTGCCAGCACTGGTTTTGCAAATTAAATATGACAATAATGAAATGGATTGTTCAGGTCAAAAGCAAGATCAAACGGGTGAGGTTTCCCAATATTTTGTAAAATGGGCTAATGATTCAACGATCGATTTTTGTGCCAGCGAGAAAGGTGATAAGTGTTTCGCGACCTTGCGTCGAGTTTTACCTTGATTGAAGATTATTATAAAAAAAGCCTCTTATAATTTAAGAGGCTTTTTTATTTAGGCTTTTTCAGCTTGTGGTTCAAGCTGCTTTAGCAAATGTTTTTCAAGGTAATGAATATCCATTGCCTGTTCGCAGAAATTTTTGTCTTGCAAGATCAAATCTTTATGCAAAGGAATATTGGTTTTAATTCCCGTCAAAATCATTTCATCTAATGCTTGGCGCATACGAGCCAAAGATGTTTCACGGTCTTTACCATGAGAAATCAATTTTGCAATCATTGAGTCATAGTAAGGCGGAATGTTGTAGCCTTGATAAATATGCGAGTCTAAACGAATCCCTGCGCCACCTGGGGCATAGAAATTTTCAATTTTACCTGGAGAAGGTAAGAACGTCGTAGGATCTTCAGCATTGATACGGCATTCAATGGCATGGCCTTTGACTTCGATTTGCTCCTGCTCAAGTTCTAGACCTAGACCAGCCGCAATGCGAAGCTGTTGCTCAATGATATCAACCCCAGTCACCATTTCAGTGACAGGATGTTCAACTTGTACACGCGTATTCATTTCAATGAAGAAGAATTCGCCGTCTTCAAATAAAAATTCAAATGTACCTGCACCACGATACTGCATTAACTTACATGCATTCACACATGCTTCTAAAATGTCGGCACGTGCTTGTTCTGGTAGGTTTGGCGCAGGTGCTTCTTCGAGAACTTTTTGATGGCGACGTTGTAAAGAACAGTCACGATCATACAGGTGAATTGCATGGCCATTACCATCACCGAGAACCTGTACTTCTACATGGCGTGGTTTTTGTAAGAAACGTTCCATATAGACCGTATCATCGCCGAACCACATTTCAGCATCACGTTGTGCAGCCTGAACAGATTCAAGCAGTGTATCGACACGCTCTACGATACGCATACCACGACCGCCGCCACCAGAAGCAGCTTTTACAATCAATGGAAAGCCGATTTCTTTTGCTTCAGCAAGGGCATTGTTAATCGTTACTGCATGGTCACAACCCGGTACGGTTGGTACGCCAGACTTTTTCATGGCAATAATCGCTGATACTTTATTCCCCATGAGGCGAATATGTTCAGGGCGAGGGCCGATGAAAATAAAACCAGAACTTTCTACAATTTCAGCAAATTCTGCATTCTCGGATAAGAAGCCATAACCAGGGTGGATTGCATCTGCACCTGTAATTTCTGCAGCCGTAATAATTGCAGGAATATTTAAATAGCTTTCGCTACTCGCACCCGGTCCGATACACACTGCTTCATCAACGAAGCGTAAGTGCATTAAGTCTTTATCAGCATCTGAGTAGATACCAACAGTTTTAATGCCAAGAGTTTTACAAGCCCGAGTAATTCGTAAAGCGATTTCGCCACGGTTTGCAATTAATACTTTTTGCAACATAGGAATCCCCAAACTGATTAAGCACGGTAGCGGAAAAGTGGTTGACCGAATTGGATCACTTCACCATTTTTCACGAGAATTTCTTCAATTACGCCGCTTTTTGTTGCTTCAATCGGGTTCATGATTTTCATTGCTTCAATAATACCCAGCGTTTCACCCGCAGATACCGTTTGACCGACTTTGACAAATGGTGCTTCACCAGGACTTGGTGCTGCATAGAACACACCAACCATTGGTGAAGTTTCAACAGCACCACGTGGTGTTTTTGCTGCTGGAGCAGCAGGTGCCGAAGCAGCAGAAGCTGCTGCAATTGGAGCCGTTGCGTAAACAGGAGTTGGACGAGTCAGTGAGATGGATTGATCACCTTCCTTAACTTCAATCGCTTGTAAGTCAGATTCAATCATCAAGTCGATGAGCTTCTTGATTTTACGGATATCCATGAGTGAGCATTCCTAAAAAGTTTAAATTAGTTAGAAGATTGAATTTTTTCGATAGCGTAATCGAGAGCAAAGGAGTAACCCTTTGCACCTAAGCCACAAATTACGCCAATGGCTTTATCTGATAAATATGAGTGATGACGAAATGCTTCACGAGCGTGAACATTTGACAAATGAACCTCAATAAATGGAATAGCAACACCGAGCAGGGCATCGCGTAAAGCAACAGAGGTATGGGTCAAGGCAGCAGGGTTGATAATGATAAATTTCACACCCTCATTTTGTGCTTGATGGATACGATCAACAATCGCTCCTTCCCAATTGCTCTGAAAAGTATCTAGTGTGAGTGATGCATGTTGGGCTTGAGCGGTGAGTTGCTGGTTAACATCATCTAACGTCAGATAACCATATACCTCTGGTTCGCGTTTTCCTAGCAAGTTCAAATTCGGTCCATGAATTACCAAAATGGTTGAGCTCATTCAGCCTGCTCCAATTCTAAATCTGCAAAAGTTTTTTGCAAGATGTCTGCAAAGTTTGCTTATTATGGCACAAAATTCTGCAATTTTTTTATAATTTGTTTTAATCAATGAAGAAATTTGCATACCAAGCATGGTGCATATAATGAAAACTTTGCAAGGAATTGGCAATGTTAAAATATGACAAAATTTAGTGTAATTTTATTTTTAAACATTCTAAACTGAATTACCCCATTTCGTTCATGGGATTTGTGTAACTCAGCAGTCAAACTGCTTAGATTTTCGTATTTTAGATCGATTTAAATCCCTAAAAAAGAATAGGATAAAAGGTGTTTGTAAGAGATCGGGTAGGACGGAAATTTTATACTAACATATTGTTTTTCAGTGTTTAAATAAATATTTTTGAAGATATTGAAGTCGACTGAGCTAAATGATGAATATTAAACATTTTGTGATGCTGCTGAGTCATTGAGTGCTATTGCGAAGCTGATACTTACTGTGATGTAAGATGATTAGAGATTGAACATTGCGATCGCTTGCACAGTTGGCAGAAATGATAAAATTTCGCATTCTGTATGGCAGTTAATGACATAAAAATGTCCGAAAAAGATATCTCTGCTTTCAATATGATAGTGAGTACTTAAGGGATTACTTTTGATTGGCGTAATTCCTTTTGGGTCTTTCAAAAGCTGTCTTGATCGTTAAAGACAGCTTTTTTTTGTCCTCAGTTTTATGGGCTGTTTGCAGCAGCTTGATAGGTTTCGAGCAACAGACAATTCTGTGCTTGCGTCAGATAAGTGTCTTGTTCTAGCTGCAAAGCATTCCATTTATGCATTTGTTGAAATAACCATTCAAAGTCTTGGGCTTTGGGTTCAGCACTGTTGAGTACAAAATTCCGAATAATATTTTGGATGGTAAAATACTTTTCAACATGAACGTCTGGCGAACAATGGAATTGAATGACATCAAATTCAATGAGAAGCTGCCAGACGGGTGCAAAATCTTCGAGTTGTCGTAGTTCTTGTTGTGCTTGAATAATGGCACTGGTCAATGCAATCAAAGTATGAGGGTGTTGCTGCGCCCATTCTTGAGTGACTGCCAAAACTTTATCAGCAACATTAGGAATGATGTGTTGACTCGTGCAGACGATTTGACTTAAACCCTGTAACTCAGCTTGCGTATTCCAGGGTTCACCCACACAAAAGCCATCCACCAGATGATTACTCAAGGCCTCGACCATATAGGGTGGTGGCAATGTTTTCACCTGAATTGATTGTGCGAGCTTCGGATCAGCCAATGCCAGCCATTCTCTTAAACAATAGTGATGAATTGAGTGTTGAAACACATGTGCCAAAGAGACATTTTGATGCTGGTGGATGTAATCTGTCAGTTTTTTGGCTGAACTTTCAGCAGAATCGTGCTTCCGAATATCGAGTGCATAGCAGAGCTTCTGGCTCAAACTAATAAAGGCGCGGTTTTCACTGAGTACCAATGGCGTCTGTAAGGCAATGCCAATTTGATCACTACCCACAGCTGCAGCAGGTAACATCGCAGACAAGCAATGAGCAGCATCGAGTAAGCCAAAAGCGAGGCGATCTCGTAAACTGGCCCATGATGCTTCCTTGACTAAATCGACCTTTAAACCAACATCTTCAAAAAAACCGCGCTGTTTTGCCCAAAGTAATGCGACACAATCAAGTAAGGGAATATAGCCAAGTTGTAATTCAGTTTTTTCTACTTTCTCTAATTCGACTAAATGGCTCATCTATTCATCCTTTAGCTGATTATTTAAAAGTTGTTGTGCATCGAGTAAACGCCGTGCCATTTCTCCAATGGTCATACGATGACTCATCGCATTCTTTCGGAGTAATTGAAAGGCGGTATCTTCAGTTAAGCCATGCAATTGCATCAGCAATACTTTGGCTTTTTCCACATCTTTGCGGTCTGCCAGTTTGGTTTTGGCATCTTTGAGGTCACATTCTAGTTTTTTATGCTTTTTATACTGTTCAATCGAAATATCTAAAATCGTGTGCAGACGGCTTGGATCAATGCCATCGACAATATAGGCGGTAATCCCTGCATCGATGGCTTGTTTAATCATGTCTTTGTCAGTGTTCTTGGTAAATAGAACCGTGGGTAGATCAAAGTTACTGACACAACTTTCGATCACATCGCGATGTGGGTGATCCATATCAAGCAGAATCACATCTGCTTGAAGGTGTTCGAGTTTAAAAATATTGAGATGATCGAGGGTAAAGCAAGCCACTACATCAAAGTCATGTTCAATTAAACAGGTTTTTATGTATTCAGCCCGAGCCTGGTCGTCATCAATAAGTGCGATCTTGAGTTTCGGCATAAGTATATAGGTCAAACGGTGGGGGTGATGCACAGGTGGTATCAAGTACTGTACGTATTGTTTTTCAAGCAAAATTAGTGCCAGTGAATGTATTTGCATTTCTTATTCGGTGCAATCGCTCCGTAAGCGTATTGTTTATGCGCTTTATTGTATCGCTGCTGCTGATGACTGAAAATGAAAAGTTAGATTTGCCAACTAAAAAAATAAAGATGTACTTTTTTGGTGCGTAAAAAGACTTGTTTTGAAGCAGTGCGAATTATGCTTTAAAACAGGTCGTTGTATCGAATGTAGTATCTTCAACTGAATTGATATCTATTAAAAATAAAGAATAAATGAATAAAGTTTATATAAAACAATGGCTATTTTGTATTTTGAAGATATTGATGAACACTTGGCACAGCATTTGCTAACTATTCCTTGAGTCAAAGATGACTTCTAAAAATTGTAAGACGGCCAACGATGTCCGATCTGATCGGTTTGTTGATACAGCGTGATGTATCAACAACACAAGATACGTTCAGTATGGGAGATGGCAATGTCTTTAGATTTATCGGCGAAAAAAGCCACATCAATCAAGTTATTTAACTTTTCAGCACCAGCAATGCGGGCCTTCCACATGAGTTGGCTTGCTTTCTTCGTTTGCTTCTTTGCGTGGTTCGCCTGCGCACCGTTAATGCCAGTCATTGCTGGTGAGTTTCATCTCACCAAAGATCAGATCGCCAATATCAATATCGCAGCCGTTGCAATCACGATTGTGGTTCGTCTCATCGTCGGTCCGCTGTGTGATAAGTACGGGCCACGTAAAACTTACACAGCATTGTTATTGTTGGGCAGCATTCCCGTGTTTGGTGTTGCGGCAGCGAATAGTTATGAATCCTTCCTGTTTTTCCGCTTATTGATTGGTGCGATTGGCGCAAGCTTTGTGATCACTCAATATCATACCAGCATTATGTTTGCACCAAATGTAGTGGGTACTGCCAACGCAACTTCCGCAGGTTGGGGCAATGCAGGTGGTGGAGCAACCCAAGCACTAATGCCATTACTTCTTGCCGCCTTGGTGATGTTCGGTGTTGAACAAACCATGGGCTGGAGAATTGCGTTGATTGTGCCAGGTGTGATGATGGTCATTGTCGGCATTCTTTACTGGAAACTGACTCAAGACAGCCCACAAGGTAACTTTAAAGAATTACGTGCACAAGGTGCTGTGGTTGGCAGCGACAAGAAAGGTGGTATGGCAATCTTGATGCATGCAGCTCGTAACTATCGCGTTTGGATCCTGTTCTGTTCTTATGCAGCCTGCTTTGGCATTGAAATCTTTATGCACAACATCATCGCGATGTACTACGTCGAGAATTTTAATTATGGATTAAAAGAGGCAGGTTTAGCGGCAGGAATCTTTGGTTTGTTGGCCCTGTTTGCCCGTGCGCTTGGCGGTATTGTCTCGGATCGAGTTGCACTGAAAAAAGGTTTGGATGGTCGCACTAAAATCTTATTTATCCTGATCTTGGGTGAGGGGTTATTCCTGATGCTATTTGCTCATATGAATAGCGCAGCACTTGCAATTCTGAGTATGACCATCTTTGCTTTGTTTACCCATATGGCATGTGGTGCAACGTATGCCTTGGTTCCATTTATTGATCGTGAAGCCTTGGGTGGTGTCGCAGGCATCATTGGTGCAGGCGGCAATGTGGGTGCAGTTGCAGCAGGCTTCTTGTTGAAAGGTATGGTCGATATTCAAACCTGTTTAATGGTTTTAGGTGGCTTGGTGGTCATTGCTGCAAGCTCAGTAATGCTCATTCGGTTTTCAGTAGAGCACAAAGAAAAAGAACAACAGCTGTTTGAGCAAGCCATGTTGGAACGTCGTTCAGAACAAAGCAGCGCAGCTTAATCAAAGATCAGATTTTAGGAGAAACACAATGAAATTAGTGATGATTGGTCACGGTATGGTGGGTCATAAATTCATCGAAGCCATCTTAGAGAAAGCTGATGATGAATTAGAAATAACAATTCTTGCTGAAGAACCACGCATTGCCTATGACCGCGTACATTTGACTGAATACTTCTCTGGTAAAACAGCAAAAGACTTATCACTGGCTCGTTTTGATTTTGCAGACGCACATGGTATTGATTTAAGACTGAATACCAAAGCAACTGCAATTGATAGTAAAGAGCAAACAGTGACCACCAATTTCGGTGATGTGATTCATTATGACAAATTGGTATTAGCAACAGGTTCATATGCCTTTGTTCCCCCAATTTCAGGGAATGATCGTGAAAACTGCTTTGTGTATCGTACTATTGAGGACTTGGATGCGATTCGTGCAGCAAGTTTAAATGCAAAGACAGGTGTGGTGATTGGTGGCGGCTTATTGGGGTTGGAAGCAGCCAAAGCACTACGTGATTTAAATCTGGAAACGCATGTGGTGGAATTTGCGCCGCGTTTGATGGCAGTGCAGATTGATGATCTTGGCGGTAAAGTATTGCGCCGTAAAATCGAAAATCTTGGGGTTAAAGTTCATACCCAAAAAGCCACGCAATGTATTGAAGCGGGTGAAAGTGCCACACATGCCATGAAGTTTGCAGATGGCAGCGTGCTTGAAACCGATATCATTTTATTCTCGGCAGGGATTCGCCCGCGTGATGAATTAGCGCGTGTCAGTGGCTTAGCATTGGGTGAGCGTGGCGGGATTAAAATCAATGATTATTGCCAAACCTCAGATGACAATATTTATGCGATTGGTGAATGTGCATTGTGGGATAACAAAATCTATGGCTTAGTTGCACCTGGCTATGACATGGCACGAATCGCTGCAAAACATATCCTTGCTGAAGATACGCATTGTTTCGCAGGTGCAGATATGAGCACCAAATTGAAATTGATGGGTGTTGATGTGGCATCCGTTGGTGATGCGCATGGGATGACGCCAAACTCACTCAGCTATTTCTATGCTGATGAAGATAGCTTGGTGTATAAAAAGATCGTAGTGGACGCAGACAAAACCAAATTGCTTGGTGCTGTATTGGTCGGTGATGCCAAAGAATACAATGATCTTCTGCAAATGATGTTGAATGGTTTGACGCTTCCAGAAACGCCTGAAAGTTTGATCATGCCTGGCTTTGCGGATTCAGGTGCGAAAGCAGGTGGCAGTGGTGTCGATTTACTGCCAGATAGTGCAACCATTTGTTCATGTAATAACGTCTCTAAAGCTGATATTTGCCAAGCGATTTGTGATGGCTCAACCTCTTTGGGTGCATTGAAGAAATGTACCAAAGCGGCGACCGCTTGTGGTGGTTGTGCACCTTTAGTCACGCAAGTGTTGAAGTCTGAACTGCAACGCCAAGGTGTAACGGTGAATAACCATGTTTGTGAGCACTTCCCATACTCACGTCAAGAAATCTATCATTTGGTCCGTGTCAATGAAATCAAGACTTTTGATGATTTGATTCATCAACATGGTCATGGTCTAGGCTGTGATATTTGTAAGCCGATGGCGGCCAATATTTTGGCATCGTGCTGGAATGATTTCGTACTTGAGCCAAGCCATGCGGGTCTACAAGATAGTAACGATTACTATTTGGGCAATATTCAAAAAGATGGTTCTTATTCGGTTGTGCCACGTATGGCAGGTGGTGAAGTCACACCAGATGGTTTAATCGCTGTCGGTCAAATTGCCAAGAAATATAACCTGTATACCAAAATCACAGGTGGACAACGGGTCGACTTATTTGGTGCGCAAATCCATCAACTCCCGTTTATTTGGGAAGAGCTCAATGCAGCAGGTTTTGAATCAGGTCATGCTTACGGTAAATCATTACGTACCGTGAAATCATGTGTCGGTAGTACATGGTGTCGTTATGGCGTCGATGATTCTGTTGGCTTGGCGATTGAACTTGAGAATCGTTATAAAGGCTTACGTTCACCACATAAACTGAAAATGGCCGTGTCAGGTTGTACCCGTGAATGTGCCGAAGCACAAGGTAAAGATGTCGGGGTGATTGCAACTGAGAAAGGCTGGAACCTATATGTCTGTGGGAATGGCGGCATGAAACCACGTCATGCAGAGCTATTGGCATCTGATCTTGATACCCAAACCTTGATTCGTTATATCGACCGTTTCTTTATGTTCTATATCCAAACCGCCGATCGTTTACAACGCACAAGTGTATGGCGTGACAATATGGAAGGTGGTTTGGATTATCTTAAATCGGTGATTGTCGATGATTCGCTAGGGCTTGCTGACGAGTTAGAACTTCGTATGAGCCATGTGATTGGTACTTATCAAGATGAATGGCGTACTGCGGTTGAAGACCCTGAGATTCGTAAACGTTTCCAAACCTATATCAACGCCAGTGCAGAAGAGCAAGCCGATCCACATATTCAATTTACTCAAGTGCGTGATCAGATTCGCCCTTTAAATGATGCCGAGCGCTCAGAAGATCGTATCCCAATGGTTGAAGCATAAGGAGAACTCAAATGACCAGTTTAAAGAACATCGATATGCTGCCAGAAAATCAATGGGTTGAGGTGTGTGCTCTGGATGACATCACACCGAATACAGGCGTAGGCGCATTGATTGAAGGTCAATCGGTTGCACTGTTCCGTGTTGGGCATGAAAAACGTATTTATGCTTTAAGCAATAAGGATCCGTTCAGCCAAGCCAACGTAATGTGCCGTGGCATTATTGGCGATTTACAAGGTGAACGTGTGATTGCATCGCCAATTTATAAGCAACATTTCAGCTTAGCGACGGGTCGTTGTCTGGAAGATAAAGACCAAAAGTTATTGGTTTTTCCAACCAAAATTGAAAATGGTCGTGTTTGGGTCGGTTCTGTTCCGCAAAAAACCTATATTACCAACAATGGCGCTGCGCAAGAAAAGCTGAAACTGGTGCTGATTGGCAATGGTCTGGCGGGTATGCGTTGCTTAGAGGATTTACTGGACATGGCACCAGATCGCTATGAGGTGACGGTGATTGGTGAAGAACCTTGGGGCAATTACAACCGTATTATGCTGTCACCAGTGCTTTCAGGTGAAAAAACCATTGATGACATCATGCTGCATCCACATGCATGGTATCGCGATAAAGGGATTAAATTTATCGCGGATGATCCTGCGGTAAAAATTGATCGTACTCGCAAAGTGGTACATACCGAGAAAGGCGAAAGCGTTGATTATGATCGTTTGATCATTGCAACAGGTTCATCACCGTTTGTTCCACCTGTGCAAGGTGTGGATTTAAAAGGCGTGATCAGCTTCCGTGATATTTATGATGTAAACACCATGATCAAATATTGCGAAACCAAGAAGAATGCCGTGGTGATTGGTGGTGGTTTGCTGGGTCTGGAAGCGGCGTATGGATTGAAACAACGTGGCATGAATGTGACGGTTCTACACCTGATGGATCGAATTATGGAACGTCAATTGGATGGTCGTGCCAGCCGCATGTTGCGCCATAGTATTGAGCAAAAGGGTATCAATATCATTACCGAAGCCAATACCGAAGCATTGATTGGTGAAGAGGGGCATGTCAGTCAAGTCCGCCTTAAAGATGGAACTGTGTTAGATGCAGATTTAGTCATTTTTGCTGTTGGGATTCGTCCGAATATTGCTTTGGCTCAAAGTGCAGGACTACGTTGTAATCGTGGCATCTTGGTGAATGATACCATGCAAACCTTTGATCCAAGTATCTATGCTGTGGGCGAATGCATCGAGCATCGTAATCAAACTTTTGGTTTGGTTGAACCACTGTGGGGACAAGCCTTTATTTGTGCAACGCATTTGGCTGAACATGGCAGCTTAACCTTTAAATCACCAACCGTACCAACACAGTTAAAGGTGAGTGGTGTCGACGTATTCTCTGCTGGGAATTTTGAACCGAAAGAGGATTATGAAGACATCATCCTTAATGATGATAAACGTCAAATTTATAAACGTATCATTATCCAAAAAGACAAAGTGATTGGTGCGGTTCTGTTTGGTGATACGGAAGATGGCATGTGGTATGCCGAGTTGATTGCAGATCAAACACCCGTTTCTACATTTAGAAACAAGCTGTTATTTGGTAAGGATTTTGCAATGAAAAAGGCAGGGTAAAAGCTAATTCTTTTGTGAAGAATAGATTAATTGTTAATGGTATTGCCGCATATTGCATGTATGAGCAGATGTTTTTTGTAAAGGCATTGCCTTACTTTTCAAGGATGAAAAGTAACAAAAATCCTTTGTTGAACTGACGGTACGTCCTTGCTACCGCAGTTCAACAAGGCGGCATCCATGCCGCCTGTCACGGTAGTGTGTGATGAGAAAAATCTAGTTTTAGAAAGATTGTTTAAGCTGAAACTGGAGAAGAACTCAGAAAGACTTTTGTTGGGCGTAGAGTTCAGTGGATTAATGAGGTAAAAGGGGCAGTCATGAACAGTATTCAAAATTTAGAACACAGTCGCTCCGATCAAGCAGAAACAATCATAACAAAAACAACATGCCCCTATTGTGGCGTGGGCTGTGGTGTGGATGTCAGTGTTCAACATAAAACGCATGGCACGATGGTACAAGTCGCCGGTGATATGAATCATCCTTCAAACTTTGGACGGTTGTGTATCAAGGGCAGTAATCTTGCAGATACGTTGGGCTTGGAAACTCGTGTCTTGCATCCGATGTTTGGCCGTAAAAACCATCGCACAGTCACTACATGGGATCAAGCCATCGAGAAAATTGCAGATCAATTTCAAGCCTGTATTGATCAATATGGCGCAGACAGTGTTGCATTTTATGTCTCAGGTCAGTTGCTGACAGAAGATTATTATGTGGTGAATAAGTTTGTAAAAGGCTATTTGGGCACTGCCAATATTGATACCAATTCACGCTTATGTATGTCATCTGCGGTTGCAGCGCATAAACGTGCTTTTGGTGAAGATATTGTTCCAGCCAGTTATGAAGATTTTGAACATACTGACATGGTAGTTTTAGTCGGCTCCAATACTGCATGGTGTCATCCTGTTTTGTATCAACGCATCATGCAGGCCAAAAGTAAGAATCCAGATTTATTTGTGGTGGTGGTTGACCCTCGTTTTACCAGTACCTGCGAGCAATCGGATTTACATTTGCCAATCTTACCTGGTCAAGATGTGGCTTTATTTAATGGCTTGTTTCAGTATTTATATCGCAATGATTGTATAGACCAGCATTTTGTTGAGACCTATACCGAAGGTTTAGCGGCACTTTTAGCTGCGAGTACCAGCGAACAAGATTTTGATGGACTAGTGAAACGGACAGGAATTTCCGCAGAAAAATTACAACTGTTTTTTGATAAATTTGCCAAGACGGAGAAAGTGATTACGCTATTTTCAATGGGCGTTAATCAGTCCTCTCAAGGGGTGAACAAAGCCAATAGTATTATCAATTGTCATTTACTGACTGGGAAAATTGGCAAATTAGGTGCAGCGCCATTTTCTATGACCGGTCAACCCAATGCCATGGGCGGTCGTGAAGTGGGTGGACTCGCTAATATGTTGGCTGCGCATCTGGATTTGGACAATCCCTCACATCAAAAACTGGTACAAGATTTCTGGAACAGTCCTGTGATTGCCAAGCAAGCAGGCTTAAAAGCAGTTGATTTATTCCAAGCAGTGGAAAGTGGCAAAATCAAAGCGATTTGGATTATGGCAACCAATCCTGTGGTGAGCTTACCCGATGCAGATCAAGTCAAACGTGCATTGGAAAAATGTGAGTTTGTCGTGGTCTCTGATATTTGTGTAGATACCGATACCACGGCTTATGCAGATGTATTGTTACCCGCGCTGGGTTGGGGTGAAAAAGATGGCACAGTCACCAATTCTGAACGCCGTATCTCACGTCAACGTGCATTTTTAACTCCGCCAAAACAAGCCAAAGCCGATTGGTGGGCAGTTGCACAGGTTGCGAAAAAACTAGGATTTAATGGTTTTGATTTTAATCATTCCTGTGACATTTTTAATGAACATGCTGCTTTATCGGCTTATCAAAATGCCAGTGTTGATCAACGTGAGCAAGTTGAAAATTTCCGTTATTTCAATTTAAAAGGTCTCATGAATTTAAGTCTGGATGAATATGATCATCTACGCCCAATCCAATGGCCTGTATGGGAGAAAGGTCAAAGTGTTGCGGTGGAGCAGTTATTTGATCGAGGTCGTTTTAGCCATAAAAACCAAAAAGCCAAATTGATTCCAACCGTTGCCATAGATCCAGTGCATGCGGTCTCTGAAGATTATCCTTTGGTGTTGAATACGGGGCGTATCCGTGATCAGTGGCATACCATGACTCGCACGGGTTTATCGGCAAACCTCACCACACACCGCGCTGAACCATTTTGTGAGATTCACCCGAATGATGCGTTAAAATTTGGTATTCGTGATAAAGCTTTGGTCGAAGTTCGCTCGGAATGGGGGCGTTGTGTGCTGCGTGTGACCTTGGCACAAGGGGTGCGCCGTGGCCAAATCTTTGCACCGATTCACTGGACTGAGCAAGTCGCTTCTGATGCGCGGATTGGTAAAGTGGTCAATCCTGTGGTGGATGCTATTTCAGGTGAACCTGAATTTAAACATACCCCTGTTGCAATTCAGCCGTTTCATACCACTTGGCAAGGCGTGCTCTATGTACGTGAAGGTTTTGAACATCATATCAAAGCTTCATTGCAAAATTGTGCATGGTGGACCAAGATCAAAACTGCAAAAGCGATTCGTTATGAAATTGCTGATCGTCAGAGTATTGATCAAACCCAAAAGAATTTAAAAAGCTTCCTACCTTTTGTCGATGAAACTTATGAATGGTTAAGCCTTGAAGATATTTCATCGCAACTCAGTCATAGTGTGATTTTAAAAGAAGGTATTCTGGTTGCCAGTTTATATATCGCACCTGCCGATCTATTGCCTGATCGGGATTGGGTGGCTAGCCTATTTAAACGTGAACGATTAAGTGCCCTGCATCGTAAAGCACTGCTGGCTGGAATGCCAATGTCCGCTGCAAATAATGATGGACCCTTGGTCTGTAGTTGCTTTAAAGTGGGTAAAAATAAGATTATTGAAGCCATTAAAACGCAAAATATCACGCATGAAAAACAAGTCACTGCATGTTTAAAAGCAGGCGGAAATTGTGGTTCCTGCTTACCTGAAATTCGTGGCTTGATCAAAACCTGTCAACTGGAGGCAGAAGCATGAATACAGAATATCCCGCTACAGATCTGGTGATCTTGGCGGGAGGGCAAGCGCGCCGCATGAATGGCGTGAACAAGCTACTGCAACAGTTTGATGATCAGATTCAACTGTTAAAAATTTCTGAACATTTTAAGACCCAAGTACAACATATCTGGGTGAATAGCCATCGTGATCGTTCGATTTACCAACAGATTGAACCAGATATTCAATGCTATGCCGATGATCAGCATGGTTTTTTAGGCCCATTAATGGGCATGAAAAGCGCATGGTCACATGTAGAATCTGACTATGTTTTATTTATTCCATGCGACGTCACCTATATACCAAATCAGGTTTTAGTCAAACTTCATCGAGCTTTACACAAGACTCCTCAAGCACAGGTGGCGTACGTCACAATGAATGGAGATGCTTTATATCCATTTTGTTTGCTAAAGCGAGAAAGTTTGTCGGTGCTGGAACAAGCAATCGCTGAGAAAAAACTCAGCTTGCGAGATTGTTTTAAACAATTGAATGCACAGACGGTCACATTTCAAAAACAAAGCCTGTTTTGTCATAGCATTAACTCCTTAGATGAGTTGCAACAATACAAGCAGATGAAGGTTTTTAAGCAATCTATTTCAGGTTAATAGATCTATTTAACTGATTTAAGGCTAATCAGTGTTGCAATCAATAATGCAGTCGCTGCGGTTATCAGTGAACTGTTGAGCGTATGATAGATTGTAAATAGGGCATTTGCTGTGATTGGCCCGATGATTTGACCGAGGCCATAGACGACGGTCATGATAGCAATTAAATTATTTTTGCTTTGACGTGCGATTCGCTGCGCCACGGGCATAGCAATGGTCACAGTTCCCATAAAGGTACCACCCACCAGTAATGCGCTCAACAGATAGCCTAAAGCGGTTGGCAGCATGATGGGTAATACAACACCAACAGCCTGTAATCCCAGATTAGAAGATAAAGCGACTCGAGTCCCAAGTCTGTGATGTAGGTAATGCCAAAAAAAACAGGAAGGAATCGCCCCTAAACCAAAGATCGCCCAGATGTGTGCTGCATCAATATTCGGTAAGGCCTGTTTGACCAGCAAGGGTAAATAAGTTGCCGTGATAATATAGCCAAAGCCTGCCAAGGCATAAATCAGAATAAGTGCGACGGCTTTGGGCAATTTAGTATTGGTATGAGATAGATGCAACTCTACAACCTGTCTGGGCTGAGCTCGAGATAAACCAACAAGAGCAGCGAAGCCAAGGACAAAACTGGACAGCCCAAGCAATAACCATAAGCTTTTACTCTGCCACCCAAGTTGTGAGCCGAAAGTCAAAAGTTCAGCTGATAAGGCGATGCCAAGACCAACCCCGGCATATAAAATAGGGGCTTGATGCGCTTGTTTCTGTTGTTCCAACAGCCATAAAGAGGCTGAAATCATCGCTAAGGCACTGAATACACCTGCCAAAGCACGAATAAAAATAATGATCGAATTTACATCTACATAGGCAAGAAGGATTAGACAAAATGCGGTGCCAACAGTTGCGAGTACACAGCTGAAATAACTATGTTGTGACTGAATTTTGATTGCGAATAAAGCCCCAAACAAATAGCCAGCATAGTTAGCTGATGCAGCGACACTGGCACTATGCAAGCTTAGAATGCCTTCCTCAATCATATGTGGATAGACCGCTGTGAATGCAAAGCGGCCAAATCCCATCCCAATTGCCATAATCAGCGCTGCACAGATTGCTGATTGTAGTGAGCTGTTGCTGTGTTTCTCAAGCTTGGTCATGAGGCTTGTCCCTACAGTTAGTCGCTATGACTCATGTGCTCTAGAGATTTTGCTTTGGCAAGAAATTTGTAATCAAACAAATAAAGCCCATAGCTGAAACAACTTAAGATACAGATTAAAAGTATAAGTTTAGAGGTGTTCATTTTGAATCATCTTTGCATCATGAGAAATTCAATAAAATTTAAACAAGAGTTGATAATCATGTAAAATGATTTGAATTGATACCAACTATCTTTAATAGTGATAGCGATGCAAATTAAATCTTTAGAAATTTTTGCAATGGTAGTGAAGTTGGGAAGCTTCTCTGACGCGGCAAAGGTGTTGCACACGGTGCAGTCCAATGTCACCAGCCATATCAAAAAACTAGAAACAGAACTGAATGTAGAATTACTACACCGTCAGAATCCAATACAACCAACAAGAGCAGGCGTGCAATTACATGGTTATGCAGAGAAAATGCTTCGGATACAAAAAGAGCTGCTAGACACCTTTAGCAACACTCAGCTTGCTGCCAATTTTCCTTTAGAAATAGGGAGTATGGAAACCACAGCGGCAGTCCGTCTTCCGTCTTTATTTCGTGATTTACAGCAGTATATTCCAGATTTTCCTTTTGCTTTGTCCACTGCGCCAAGCCGAGAGCTCATTGATTTAGTTAAAGCATCTAAGTTGGATTGCGCATTTGTAGCCAATCATGCACCAATAGAAGGTGTGTTTAATTTTCATGTTTGGACGGAAAAATTAGTGTTTATCACTTCGAAAAATTCGCCACAACAGCTCTCAAATGAATATTTAGCGCGGAAAAAATTTATTGCGTTTAAACAGGGCTGTAGTTATCGAAAAGCAATTGATTTATTCCTATCAACACATCATTTACCTGCGGCCAATGTGATTGAAATGGGAAGTCTGGATGGTATTGTCAGTTGTGTCAGTCTTGATGTTGGTGTGGCAATTTTACCTATCAGCTATATCCAGCAATCGCATTATGCGCAGAGTGTGATGATTCATGAAATCGACGCAGATTTTTCTGAAATCAATACCTATTTAATTGCCGATGCTGCGATGAGCAAATGGGTAACCAACATGCATCATTTTTTTGATCATTTACAACGCACAATACCTGTTGAGAAAACAGAAGAAATACTGGTTTAGCACAAAGAAAAATAGAGAGGTGGGAACTCTCTATTTCTCTACAATGTACTAAAGCATCTTTAGGTTTTTGCCAGATAATTTTCCATTTCCTGTGTAGGAACCATGCCACCGCCTGTTGCCCAAACGATGTGATTGGCATTGTGTAACTGCTGCTCAGTAAATTGATGTAAAGCCGCATAGCTTTGATGTCTGTTGACTAAAATCGGACCCAACATACCTGCCAATGCAGAAGGTTCGAGTTTGATTTGCTCAGACTGATTTAACATTCCGAGTAAGCTATACATGCTCTGATCATCAAGCGTATAAAAACCATCTAACAGCCGATGCATGGCGCGACCAACAAAACCAGAGGCACGACCCACGGCTAAATCATCAGCAGCAGTGATATTGTCAATGCCGATATCCTGAACCGAAATCTCATCGTGTAAACCAGTGGATACGCCGAGTAACATACATGGGGAATGAGTAGGTTCTGCAAATATACAATGCACATGATCGCCCAATGCCATTTTTAAACCAAAGGCAACACCACCTGGGCCGCCACCAACACCACAAGGCAAGTAAACAAATAGAGGATGATCTTGATCAACAACAATCTGTTTTTGTCTTAATTGTTGTTTTATGCGTTCGCCCGCGACTGAATACCCTAAAAATAGAGTGTGAGAGTTTTCATCATCAATGAAAAAACAATTTGGATTTTCTGATGCTGCTTTTCGGCCTTGTTCTACAGCTACGCCATAATCTTGGTCATATTCGATGACATTTACGCCATGTGAACGTAATTTGTCCTTTTTCCATTGGCGGGCATCTGCTGACATATGTACCGTCACATCAAAGCCTAATTTTGCGCTCATAATGCCAATTGATAATCCGAGATTGCCTGTTGAACCGACGGCAATACTATATTGACCAAAAAAATCTCTAAATTCAGGGCTGTTTAGCTTGGTGTAATCATCTTGAACGCTGAGTAGTTCAGCTTGTATGGCAAGTTGCTCCGCTCGATAAAGCACTTCATAGATACCACCACGTGCTTTAATTGATCCAGAGATGGGGAGATGACTGTCTTTTTTAAGCCATAACTTTCCAGCTATTTTTTGATTAAAGTGAGCCTCCAGATGCTGTTGCATATTCGGGATATCGATCAGCTCAGATTCAATCATACCTTTTGTTGCAAATGTTTCTGGAAAGACAGCCATCAAGTAAGGTGCAAAACGTGCTAAACGGTCACGGGCATCATCAATATCAGATTGATTAAGCCCAACATAAGGTAAACCTTCATCTAGCGTGGTGAAATCAGGGTTAAACCAAACTGTCTCTTTGAGCTCAATCAGGTCTTTAACAATTGGATATTCTGCTACAAGTTGTTGGATCTGTTCTGACTGCATAAGCGTACTCAAAAAATTTAAAGAAAGTGAATACTGAACGAGGTACAGCCTAAAGCAATTTGGCACTTGGATGTACTGTTTCTCACACTTTAGCCTGTAAAATTTTTATCACTTGCCCATAGATAGATTGCAAATAATCATTTAATGGAAGCAGGGTTTGACCAGACTTGCTGCGAACATATTTAAAATAAGGAATCAGTGGATATTCACTACTTTCACATACAATTACTTTGGGAAACCACTCTTGATGAAATTGATCAGCAGTAATATCAATAATGATGCCATTCACGAGCAGATAGCAGTGCGCAATTTCGGGTGCTTGAGGTGAAATTTGAACCTTTCCGACTCGATAGTCTGATTTAATCGCATGAACATTCAGCAAGTAATACTGCAATAGATCACAGGCATCAGCACCGCATTCTTTTGGGAACTTGCTGAATACACCTGTAATAAAGCCATGTGTGACATGATCCAATGCTTCGCGAAAAGCCTCAGCAATCGCTGTGAGGGTTTGAATATCATTTTGATAAGCCATTTCTCTCCTTCTCATTCTTGAAGTAATACGTATTCTTTTAAGTTAAGCGCTTTAAATGTAAGATTTAACTAAATTTATTTGTTGAATTGTTAAAACTATGAGCTGATGTAATTTAAATTGATCTTGATTAAATGATTGTTTTATACGTGAAATCTTAGGTGTACTTTCTGTTGCCTTTCGCGCACGGAATCTGAAATTTATAAGCCAAAGAGGTAGAGGCTATTATTACGAAATGTTAAAAAGTTGCATAATGATCATACTATTTACAAGTTTAAAGTGAATCATTACAAATAAGAATAATTTCCATTTCATAATAAAACTAAGTACATCACTTGAGAGGATCGAAAAAAATGCCTCAATATCTGAAAATTGCTGAGAATATTTATAGAAAATTTCAGCAAAATGATAAGTTTATGATTGATAAACAAGACTGTTTAAATCTTATCATCAAGCAGATTCGTAAAGAGTTAATCGATACGGATTTAAAGCTAGTTTACAACTATATCGATTTTGTTGATGGCTTTAAAGAACCCGCAAAAGATGGTCGTATCAGTCTGGATATTAGTCTTATTCCAAGCTATAAGCACAAGGATGAGTTTGTTCTATGGCTTGCGGGGTTTATTGAAAAAATTACAGAAGGCGGTGTGAAACGTCTACCACCGATACATAAGGATATCCCACCAGAATTTACTTTTCAAAGTGATCCAAATGTTATTTTGGACATAAGAAATGAGCATAGCGGGGAAAGAATTATTTCTTACTTTAGAAGTGATGATTTCGCTGACGAAATTAAAGGCATTTGAAATTTATAAAGAATTTCAATATGACTGATTTAAATTCGTATGAATTAGAACAACAAAACGTCTTTCAAATTAAGGTGTAGGATATGCCAACAAGCGAGAATGCATTGACAATATTTGAAGTTTTACGTGAAAGTCATGAAAAACAAAGAAATTTTTCTGAAAAGTTAGTTAGAACATCGGGTGATAGTGAAGAAAGAAGAGAACTTTTTGAGCTTCTGAAAAATGAACTTTTTGCACATGCTGTGGCAGAAGATCGATATTTATACATTCCACTAATGATGTCAGATGCAGGATTGAATATTACCCGTCATGCCTTATCAGAGCATCATGAAATGGATGAACTGCTGGAAAAGCTGACAGAAACTGAATTTAGTCATACTGGATGGCTTGCGATTGCTAAAAAATTATCCCATGTCGTTCATCATCATTTAGAGGAAGAAGAGCATCGCTTTTTTCAACAAGCAGGGAAAATTTTGCCTGAGCAGCAGAAAAAAGAGTTAGCTCAGAAATACCACGCAGAATATATAAAATATTTAAATAAAGACAAAGATAGTCTGACTTAAAATAATAGAAGTGTATGGAATCCTTAAACCCTCAATATGAGGGTTTTTTGAGTTTAATCATTTAACAATCTCATCCTATTTCAAGATGTTTCTCTATTTACCATAAGTGATAAACATTAACTTAAAGAAAATTCTTATCACTGTTTTTAACAAATAACTCGCTTATGGTGAAAGTACAAACAATTCATTTATTCAAATTCCAGTTGAGAGTTTTGTTTTGAGTGAATTATTTTCTTAAAGGAGAATAAAGATGATAAACCAAGATGATTATGATCGTGAACGTATTAGAAATGCACCAGATGAAGTAAAAGAAGACCTAAATGCCGATCCGATTACAGGTGAGCCTGGTTCACATCCAGTTGGGACTGGGATTGGAGCTGCAGGTGGTGCAGCAACAGGTGCTGTCGTAGGGAGTGTTGGCGGTCCAGTAGGGACTTTAGTGGGTGGTGCTGTAGGCGCAGTTGTAGGAGGTTTGGCTGGAAAAGCTGTAGGAGAAGCCATAGACCCTACGATCGAAGATGCCTACTGGCGTGAAAACTATCTGAATCAGCCTTATTATAATGATGCAAACGCCAAATATCCGAATCTAGATTATGATCGAGATTATCGAGATGCCTATCGAGTGGGTTACGAAAAACGTTATGGTTATGATCCAGATGTGGCGTTTGAAGAGGTTGAACCCGAGTTAAGAACTAACTGGGAACAGGCCAAAGCTGAATCACGCCTATCTTGGGAAGAAGCAAAACATGCTTCACGTGATGCTTGGAATAGAAATAGTAAGCATAGCAAATAGAGATCGGCATTGGTCGGGCTTAGAACCCTATTCTTAAAAGAATAGGGTTTTTTATACAAGGAATATTTGCTGTTATTTTATATGTCTATAAATGAAAATGGTCTGTATGATTTTTCGGGATTCATCAGTAAATAATAGATGAAATATTTATTTTTCTATAAGGGGTTTTGGGGTGAAAGAAAATAAACTGAGGGGGGGATTCACCTCAATTTTTTAAATTGATATTTAGCTGTGCAGAGTGATATTTGAAACATCTAACAAAACCTGTGATTCTAGATTTCGTTTCAATTTAAATTTTAGTCTCAATGTTATAATTAATGCACGATCTTTTATAAATTAAACTTGTTTCTGGATGTTTGGTTAATATTTTATTTAAAAATATAAATCCTTGTTTTTAAGGCTGTTACATTATTTTTGTTGTATTTGAGTTTTTAATTTAATTACATAAAATTTCATTCTTTAAGAAAGTTAAAATAAATAGGAGGGAAAGTTACATGAAAAAAAGTCAGTATAAGGTTTTTGAAATATATTAATGAGGTGTGACATGTTGAAGACAATCATTACTTTAGGAACAGGTGTTGCTTTAGGCTGCTATTATAAGTCTCATAAAGATAAGACCAAATTATCGGGTGAGAAAAGAGATGAGGATATTAACCTGAGTGATGAAGTTAAGGGGAAAAAGGTGCTGAGTAAGTACCTGAAATAGACTTGAGAAAAGAAGCTTGGTTACAAGCTTCTTTTATATCACCCCGTAGTCATACAGTATAACTAAAGGAATATTTAGAGATAATCGAAAAAATAGTGATGAAATCGCATCAAATCATCATTTTGATGGCTAATAATTTTCTATCTATTTTAGTGAAATCTTAAACAAGCGAGAGGTAATGAAAATGAAGAATTTACTTGTGAAAAGTATCGCATTAAGTTTTGTTTTCACACTTGCAGCATGTGAAAAGAACAAAACAGCAGATAATTCAGCACTTCGACAGGAAACAACCACACCGCATTCGATGGAAACTGAACCTGTGCCAAATAGTAATCAGCTACACGATGATATGCAGCATGATGCTTCAGCACCTGTAACAAATCAAGATGGCACATCAGATGCTCATACGGGCAGCGCCACCTCGCAGCAAACCCCTTAGCTGTTCATACTCAATATAATAAATCTATAGGAAAAAGTTGAAGCTTGAGCAATAACTTCAACTTTTTCAGGCGTTTTGGGAAAAATAAATGTAAGGCTAGATTTTACTTTTATGTGATGCAGTATGCATTTTTTATCTATAGTGATAGGTTTGGCACTTATCGTGTAATTTTTATGTATACGAATTTTTATTTTAGTAGCATAAGTCAAAACAATAATAACAATCGATTACTTTAAATAGAGCAAAATCGCATAATAGAAAAAATAAAGGAATAATCTCATGCCTCAATATTTAAAATTAGCGGAAAAAATATATTTGAATGTTAAAGATTCAAAAGGCTTTGTAGATGAACCTTTAGAAGATCTAAATAATTTAATGATTGAGCTGCGGATTGAAATAAAAGAAACAGATTTTAAGATACTTTATAACTATATAAATTTTGAAGATCTACTCATGAATTCAAAAGATTTACCATTAAGTTTGGATATTAGTATTTTACCTAAAAGTAAAAATAGAACCGAATATATTCTATGGCTTGCCAGTTTTATTGAGAAAGTCACAATATCCAAGAGTAAAAAAATATCTAACTTAAACAGTAAGGTGATTGTGCCTGACTATCATTATGATGATGTTGGAAACATTGTGAATAGATCAAAAAATAACGGTGATGCAATTGTTTCATATTTCAAGGATAAGCAGTCCGTTTAATATATTAAATTTTACTCAAACTTGACTAAGTTATATCGAAGGGGTTTGTAAATGGTAAAGCAATATATGCTAAAAGAAGTTGATGCCAGCAGTGAGACAGGCGATAAAATTATTGTCGAGCAAATTTATGAAATGGAACCTGCTACAGATTTAGTGGTCGGTAACTTAGCATGGTCACCATTGTCTAAAGTAGTCATTAGAGATACGGTGATTCAACTCAATGAGGACTTAACATTTACTCATCCACGAACTGGAAAAACTTTTAGAATCGGCACTTAACATTGAGAAGGATTGAGTACATCAAGTGAGATTTAGCTGATATGTGGTGTTAGCAACGACTCAGCCCAATCCTTGCTGTTGCAACGTGTACATTCTTGCTCTAAGTGAAGCAAATGCTGGGTCAAGCCACAATACATGCAAGAATAATAGCGTTGAGTATTTATATTATCTGCCTTTTTATAATGTTGAGGGAATAAGGGTAATCCCCATTTGGTATCTTCCTTGGCATAAAAAAGAATACTTAGGCAGCCATCTGTTTCCAGTAAAGCAACTTTGACTTGTCCCAAGTGTTCTACACTTTTCTGACGCATTTCAGCAAAGAACTCATCATGTGAGTATTTTTCCTTTTGCATGTCTTGTATCACTAATAACCCATCCTCCACGATGCACAGAGGTTTTCCTTCCAAAAGAATTTCCACTTTTTTACTCTTCATCATCGTCCAGGTGACAAAGCGATAGAGAATAATGATCGTGCACATAACTACGAATGCTTGAACAATTGGTGCATCGTCAATAAACATTGGATCACCAGCTGCACTACCTAGACTAAGGATGATGGCAACTTCAAAGATAGATAATTGTCTAATTCCACGCTTACCTGAAAGTTTGAGAAAAACTAGGATAAGAAGGAACATCACACAACAACGAATGATAATTTCCAGAACAAGAGTCCAAGTTGTGTCGTGGAGGAAAACACCCATTAAATCCATTAATTAGATACTCTTTCTTATCATTAGTAAGTGTATATATTTTACCCAATAAAAATGAGCTTATGTTTCCAATAAGCTCATTTTTTGTAGCGTAAGTGATTCTATATTCGATCCCAAGCATCTTTGATGGCTTGCTTGGCTTGTTCCCATTTCAGTCTTGATTCAGCTTTTAGTTCTTCCCATGATTCTTTGAGGTTTCCTTCAACATCCTCAAACTGGGTATTGCGGTCATGCTCAGCACGTGCGCGACTACCAAGCTCATAAGCTTTGGAAAAATCTCGGTCATAATCAAGATCTGGTGTATCGAGTGAAGCTTCTTGATAATAAGGGCGCGTCGCATAACTTGAACGCCAATGATCATTGGGGTCGATATTTACGCGTGAAGTTTGATTATTGGTATTGGTTAAATTCGGATTTGTCATGATAATTCTCCAGCTAACTTTGCAGATTAGATAAAATTTAGGAGAATATTTTTATTATTCTCCTAAATATCTATGGATCAAAAAATAATCAGAAGTTATTTCTGTTGATTATTTTGGTTTGATCCTTGGCGGTTTTCATCTTTTTGATGAGATCCATGTTGTTGACGATTGTCATTTTGCTGTTGTTGCTGCTGTTGACGGTTGTCATTGTTTTGGTTTTGCTGCTGTGGATTATTACGCTCTTCATTGCGTTGATTATTTGTATTACTCATGATCGTACACCTCATTTGGTTTTAGATTTTATCTGAGTAAATCAGATGATTTAATTAAAACATGTTTTTAATTTTAAAATAGTACCAGCCTGTTTCATTATATTTAAATGTAATTCGATTATTTTCAATAAGTTTTATTATTTTAATGACTTATCTTTTTTTGTTTTTTAAATTTAGAACAGTATTAATATAACTTTATATGTGGATTACATGTTGCAACATTTAACTTTGATTTAGTTTGGTTTTATATGTTTTTATGATGTATTTTTAAATAAATAATTCAAAACATTAGAATGTAACAAGCCTTTAATCATAGGGTTTTGATATAGATCGTATTTTAAATAGTGTTGTTGCAATATTAACCAGAATTAACAAAATTAAAGCAGGAGTCAGGGATGAACAACGTAATGTGATCTTATATTTTCGATTCGGAGAATGAAAATGCCAGTCGTTGTAAAAAAAAGATTGCTTGATTTATTACAGGATGATCATAAAAAATATTACGAGTTAGTTAGTTTTTTTCTAGATGGAGATATATCTAATTTTGAAAAAGAAAAGCAAGCCGTTAATTTATTAATTCATGAATTAGAAATTGTAAACGTAAAAAAATCATATATACCCAATAATGCTGAGGAAATAAAAGATTGGTATCAATCTGAAAATAGAAAAGTATGTCAAAGCTACCAAGAATATTTATCTCATCGGAAGTCTGGAGAAGAACGTCAATACTTTAAAAATATAGGACAGGCTTTTGAGTTTTTAGTGAAAGTCGCACCGACCAAAAAGGTAGACGGTGCTTGGCTATACAGCATCGTCAATTATTGGAATGATCCGACTTTTCATGACCTGATTGTGATTTATTTGGAAGAACTAGGGCTAGGGCAGGCAAAATCCAATCATGTATGTATATATGATGATTTGCTTCGCAATCTGGGTTTAGATGATTTTGAATTTTTTCTTGATGATGAATATTACCATCACGCCGCTATTCAATTGGCTTTCGGATATGCGCCCCCTGAATTTATTCCAGAGATTATTGGCTTCAATCTAGGATACGAACAACTCCCTTTACATCTTTTAATTACCAATTATGAACTTAAAGAGTTAGGTATTGATGCCAAATATTTTAACTTACATATTACGATTGATAATCTAGCCAATGGTCATGCACATAAGTCTTTGAAGGTATTGGAAAATGTATATAAAAAATATAAAGATAAAACAATTTTTATGGATAAAGTGAAACGTGGCTATGCCTTAAATCAGCATGGAATTTTATCCTCACAGGTTATTCAAAATCTTGATCTGGAAAGTTTCGTTCATAAAATTTTAAAGCGCAAGGCGATGATCGGCCAATCAGTGCATAACCAGAAGCAATTGATCGGATGTAAGTCTATTAATCAGTGGTTAGCAAATCCGCAGGAAATGAGTAATTTTATTCAGCAACTGGTTGAGAAAAAATGGATTAAATTTAATCTTGATCCTGAACAAAGTATGTTCTGGCGAATGATCAGTCATGAAGATGGGAAGATGTACGGTGTGTTTACTACCGCAGAAAGACAGATTATTTATGATTGGATTGCTGGCGGCCAGTACTCGGCAACCGTTGCTCCTTATCATCATAATAAAAATAAAGATCAACCTTTACATGACTTTCTCTTTAGCTATATTTCAGACGGTGAACTGGAAAATTTACAGAGAAAGATGAATCAAACCGATAATTTCGCATTGAAGTTATGTCAGTTAATTCCGTTCTTGGCGCCCGAATCTCATCATAAAAGCATAGGGTTGTGGAGTACCCAGAAATACGTTGAATTACTATTTCCTTATTTAAAAAATTCATCATCTTAGTCAGTTCTAATCAAGATAAAAAACCTCCTTTTGGAGGCTTTTTCACTTATCCATTGACGATTTCACCGCCATTGACATGAATTACTTGCCCTGTGATGTAACTGGCATCATCAGAAGCTAAAAATAAATATGCAGGTGCAACTTCGCTGGGCTGTCCCATCCGTCCCATTGGCGTGTCTTGACCAAATTTTGCTACAGTTTCAGCATCAAAACTACTGGGAATCAAAGGTGTCCAAATTGGACCGGGAGCGACGCCATTAACACGTATTCCTTTTTTCTGCTTCATGAGATTGTTGGATAAGCTACGGGTAAATGTCGTGATTGCACCTTTTGTGCTTGCGTAATCGATTAACTCATCATGGCCATGATAACTGGTAATACTAGTGGTATTAATAATACTGTCTCCTTCATTTAAATGGGGGAGCACAGCTTTGGTGAGATAGAAAATGGAGAAAATATTTGTTTGAAAGGTTTTTTCCAGTTGCTCGGTACTGATATTCACAATTTCTTTTTGCTGAAACTGTACACCAGCATTATTGATCAAAATATTGATCTTTCCAAAAACTTTTATGGTTTCTTCAGCACATTTTTGTGAGACTTGGGGATCGCTCAGATCATATTTTAATAGTAAACATTGTTGGCCTTCTTGTTCTACAAGCTGTTTGGTTTTTTCAGCATCTTGATCTTCTTCTAAGTAAATAATAGCAATATCAGCACCTTCTCGAGCAAAGAGGACAGCTATAGAGCGTCCTATACCGCTATCGCCACCACTAATCAGGGCAACTTTAGCTTTGAGCTTGTTGCTTCCTTGATGCGTACTCTTAATGATTTCCGGTTCTGGGTGCATGGCTTCCTGATGACCAGGTTGATGCTGCTGATGTTGCGCTGGCGCAGAAGCAGGATAATGGTTCGATTGATTATTCATTGTGAGTATCCTTTAAACGTATAAACCATAAGTTCAATGATCTTTTAAAAGCTTGTTAATTTTAGTAAGGACTATGTTTTGATTGGTTTTAATTGTATTTTTTAGGTAGAGGAATTCAAGAAAATCTCTTTGTACTGTTTTATAAAAATGAGTTGATATATTTGATGTTAGTTGTTTTATCAAAGCCTACCAGCCTTATTCAATCTTAACATTTCATTTTTAAATTTATGATGAGTGCACTTGACCTTTAGGTAAATGAGTTCTATTTTGGAACTTAATTAAGCTTTCAGCATATCAGGCGTGTCCGATCAGGACTGAAATTTACCCCACTATGGCTTGGGAAGTGAGAAAAATAAAGGAACAGGAGTTTCATATGTTTGGCATTCGTTACCAGCAAATACCCTTGCACGTTTTATTTGAACATCAGGCAACTTTGGCAGGGCTTGGAAAAATAGGTTTGCGTAGTCTCAAAAAGCAGCAGCAAACGCAGCAGACCGATTGGCAGTCGTTAGCACCAATTAATGAAGTGATCAATCCTCCAAGCCTTGAATTGATAGATCAATATGTGCGATGGAGTGGTGCCGAAGCCAGTAAATATCAAACTTCTATTCCGCCGCATATGGTGTCGCAATGGGGACTTTCCTTTGCAACGCGTTTGCTTTTACAAACCCACTATCCATTGAGCCAAGTCATTAATCAAGGGGTCAGCATCAAGGTGCATGGCAAGATTCCACGAGATCAGGAACTGCTCATCCAAGCTAAAATTGCAAATGTAGATGAACGAAATGGTCTAGCACGTGTTTCTGTGCAAATCACCACGGGTACGATTGCCCAACCTGAGTTAGTTGAAACCGTGCTGCACATGGCATTTATTCTGCCTCATTTTGAGAAAACCAAACGTACAGAAACAATAGAACATAAAACTTGGCAAAGTTTGGGTGAATGGTCTGCGACAGCAGATGATGGCTTTAAATTCGCATTATTGACAGGTGATTTTAATCCAATCCATTGGGTCGGTCCTTTGGCAAAACTTTCAAGCTTTGGTCAAAAGGTCTTGCATGGATTTGGCATGTTTGCGCGTAGTTTTGAATTATTGCCTGAGACAATACAGCAAATTGATGTTCGCTTTTTAAAGCCAGTGAAATTACCGTCACAACATAATCAAGTTGAGATCAGTACCGAACCAACACAAAACTATGTTCGGGTTGTGGGCTCGGCAGGACAAATCTGTTTAATGGGTCAATATTCATAACATAATAAGGTGATAAAAATGACGACTGCTACGGCAACAAAACAGGATGTAACCGCTTGCATTTTATGTTCACGTAATTGTGGACTCAGTGTAGAAATTGAAGATAACCAATTCAAGAAAATTAAAGGTGATGATCAGAATCCTTTTTCACAAGGTTATATTTGCCAAAAAGCCGCACGTTTACAGCATTATCAACAACATGCTGACCGTTTAACTTCACCGTTAAAACGTCAGGCGGATGGTTCATATCAAGAGATCAGTTGGGATCAAGCAATTCAGGAAATTGCTCAACAGTTGATACAAATTCGTGATACGCATGGTGGAACTGCATTTGCATCAGTAGGCGGCGCTGGGCAGGGTAATCATTTAGGTGCAGCGTATGGCCGTCAATTGCTCTATGCGATGAAAAGTTTCTATTCCTACAATTCATTGGCTCAAGAAAAAACGGGTGATTTCTGGGTTAATGGACGTTTGTTCGGCAGTCAGGCTTGTCATACCACCGAAGACGTTGAGCATGCAGATTATGTACTGTTTATCGGAACCAATCCCTTTCAGGCACATGGTATTCCAAATGCAAGAGATACCTTAAAACATATCAAAAAAGATCCAAATCGAATGATGGTGGTTTTTGATCCACGGGTGACGGAAACCGCGAAACAAGCTGATATTCATGTGCAATTAAAACCTGGAACCGATGCTTATCTGATGTCAGCAATGATCGCGATTATGTTGCGAGAAGAGTTGTATGATCATCAATTCATCCAGCAACACACGCATGGTTTTGATCAGGTCAAACAGGCATTTCTTGCGATTCCGATTGAAGAATACATTCAGAAAGCAGATGTTCCGGTGGAATTGATTTATCAGGTGGTACGTGATTTTTCTCGTGCAAAGCGGGGATGTGTACGGATCGACTTAGGCATTCAACATACCTTGAACACCACCTTGAACGGTTATCTTGAAAAGCTTTTGTATTTATTGGCAGGTCATTTTGGCAAACAAGGTAGCAATAACCTGCATACTATGTTTATCCCGATTTTGACCAATACCGATGAGCGTAATCCAAAATATCGCCGTACGGTTTACCATAAAATGTTCCCGATTTCTGGCTTTTTCCCACCCAATATTTTGCCTGATGAAATCTTACAGGCAGGAGAAAAGCGTGTTCGTGCGGTATTTGTTGATAGCTGTAATCCTTTACTGACTTATCCAGATACAGCCGCATACGAGCAAGCATTTCTGTCGCTTGAGTTATTGGTGGTTGTGGATGTAGCAATGACTGAAACAGCACGTTTAGCGCATTATGTTTTACCCGCACATAGTCAATTTGAAAAGTGGGAATTCACAGGGTTTAATCTGGAATTTCCTAAAAATGGTTTCCATTTACGTCATCCATTATTTAAAGCTCAAGGGAATAGTTTGCCTGAGGCTGAGATCTACACACGCTTGCTTGAAGCTATGCAAATGATACCGAAAAAATTTCCTATCCTGAGTAAAATCGCGGAAAAAGATTCGGCTAATACCTCATATCTTGCTTACTTTGGTGCGCTTGCTGCGAATTTTGCGAGAAACAAAAAGTTGACCCCATTTGCGGCCTCGATTGTGTATCGCACTTTAGGCAAGACCTTACCCAATGAAGCTGCTTCTACAGCCTTGTTACTTCCATTGTGTATGCAATATGCGGCTCGGTATTATAAGGCTGTGAAGCAAGCAGGTTATGAAGGCAATCGCTTCAATCTGGGGGTGAAATTATTCCAAACCATTTTGCAGCAACGTTCTGGAGTTGTACTGTCTCAACATGACTATGCAGATGTATGGGATTTGCTGGCTTATAAAGACAAAAAAATTCGTTTAGCGATTCCAGAGATGTTTATCGAATTGGCACAGTTAAGACAACAGCCCCTGAGCTTGACCGATGCATATCCCTTTATTTTACTTGCAGGTGAACGCCGAAGTTATAACGCCAACCAAATTTATCGTGACCCTGCATGGCGTAAAGTCGATGCTGAAGGCCGCTTGAGGATGAATCCCGATGATGCGTTGAGTTTTGGCGTTGAAACTGGTCATCTGCTGCAGTGTATTTCTGAACATGGGGAAATTCAGGTCATGGTTGAACTTGATGAAGGAATGCGCAAGGGTGTAGTGTCATTACCCCATGGTTATGGCTTACGTTACCGTGGTGGTGAGCCAATAGGGCCTCAGCTGAATCGTTTAACTTCTGCTCAGCATTGTGATCCATTGTCTAAGACGCCATATCATAAATATGTACCCGTTCGTTTAGAGCGTTTAAATACTTAGACGATAGAAGAGTTGATTTTATGATGTATTTGCACCATCTTCTTGCATAGGCAATAAAACATGCTGTGGAATGGTGCAAAACAATTTGAACAAAAATACTCAGGACAAAGCCTATTTTTGTTTATAGATTGAAAGAGTTGCTGGTTTGAGTGAATAAGCAGCAGAGGCAACACTGAAGGCTTAAAACTGGAATAATTATTGCTGTAATAAAAACAATTCACTGTGATGAGTCAAACAAGGACGCACAGAACTTGTGCTAAACCCAGTCAAAAGATTCACAATATGAGTGCATATGATGAAGCATGAAATAGATAACGCGAGCATACCGATCTTACAAGATCAGTATGGTCGTATTAAACGCAAGTTGCGGATTTCCGTGACGGATCGTTGCAATTTCAAATGCATTTACTGTATGCCTGAACATCCTGAATGGATGAAAAAACAAGATCTACTCAGTTTCGAAGCACTATTTATTTTCTGCCAGTACATGGTTAGACAAGGTATTGAAAACATCCGTATCACGGGTGGTGAACCTTTGATGCGTCAAGGTGTTGTGCATTTTATTCGTGATTTGCAAGATTTAAGAGCTTTAGGGTTGAAGCGTATTTCAATCACAACCAATGGTCACTATTTGGCGAAGTATGCAGAGCAATTAAAGCAAGCGGGTCTGGACGATCTAAATATTAGCCTTGATAGTTTGGATGCACATCAATTTAAACAACTCACCAAAAAAGAGCTTGCACCAGTATTGGCCGGTATTGAAGCCGCAACAAAAGTTGGCCTGCCATTTAAAATTAATTGTGTACTGATGCAAGGTCAGAATGATGACCAAATTGTTCCTATGGTGAAATGGGCCAAACAACAGCAGATCCCATTGCGGTTTATCGAGTTCATGCCGCTTGATGGTGATCAGCATTGGACTGATCAAGCCGTGGTGAGTGAAGCGGAAATTTTAAAGCAACTCGCGCCGCATTATGATATTCAGGTCTTAGCACAGCAGCATGAACCCGCGCGCTTATATCAGCTGGATGATCAATATCAGCTCGGTATTATTTCAACAATTACCCATTCATTTTGTGGTGACTGTGACCGAATTCGATTGACGGCCCAAGGCGAATTATATAATTGTTTGTTTGCTAGACAGGGCTTAAATATAAAACCCGATCTATTACAAGCAATCAAACAAAAATCTGAATTCAAACAGGTTGAATTTCATCATCTTGAGCAAAAAATTAAGCCTTATATTTGGAATAAAGCGCAGGGTTATCATGCCATACAACATCAGCAGGTACGTAAAATTAGCATGCACATGCTGGGTGGTTAGGAAGGAAAGTGGTCTGGAGAAGATATGCAAACGATTGAGATAAAAATAGAAGCCTTTGGTGCAATTGAACGGTTATTACCCAAAGCGCTGGCATTTGAGTTTGCAGAAGATCAAATGGTTAAAGATGTATTGTCACACATTACAAGCTTGTATCCAGATGCCAGCACAGCCATGGAGAAATGTGCCTGTGCGATTGGTGAAGATATTGTGACCCGTCAAACGGCACTAGATAGGTCCTGTACCTTAGTCTTGTTGTCGCCAGTAGCAGGAGGTTAAATATGCGTGAATTTGCCCGCGTCCAAGATCAGGCTTTGAGCCTAGACAGCTTTGATCCAATTCAGTCATTTCCTGAATGTGGTGGCATTGACATATTTATTGGCACGGTACGTAACCATCATGAAGGCAAAGCAGTTAAGGCACTGAAATATACTTCTTATACGCCTGTGGCGGAAAAAATGATTCGTGCAATCGAACAGGAAATTAAAGATAAATATCAAGTCTCTTATGTTCGGGTGATGCATCGGATTGGCTATTTGGATGTCAGTGAAACTGCGATTATTGCCATTGCTTATGCAGCCCATCGCCGTGAAGCATTTCAAGCGTGTGAAGAGGCAGTCGAGCGCGTTAAGCATGAGGTACCGATCTGGAAAGAAGAGTTTTTTATGGATGGAACCAGTCAATATGTCGAGGGCTGCTGTATTCGTAAAGATCAGACTGAGCAAGTTGTTCATTCCCACTCTCATAAACATGACCACCATCATCAACACTGTGCACATGAGCATACACACGAATAAAGCGTCAGGAAGTTAAAATGAAAAATGTTGGGATGAAACCCGAAAGTTATCGTGTTGCAGAAGCACAAGCCGTTTTACATGCGCCAGCACATTGCATCCAACTATTGCGTGACGGTAATACAGAAAAAGGGGATGCTTTAAAAACAGCACGTATTGCAGGTATTTTGGCGGCCAAACGAACAGATGAGCTGATTCCGCTTTGCCACCCTTTGCCAATTTACCGTGCGGATGTTGAATATGATCTGCATGATGATTATGTCGTGATTCTGACGACGGTTGAAACCATTGGTCCAACTGGTGTTGAAATGGAGGCATTAACCGCTGCGAGTCTGGCAGGTTTAACCCTGTATGATATGCTCAAGCCGCATTGTGAACCTGAAGAGCTGTGTTTGGATCAATGCAAGTTGCTGAAGAAAAAAGGTGGGAAATCACACTTTAAACGTACTTTACGTCAACCTGTTTCTGCGGCAGTGATTGTACTGTCAGATACGGTTGCTGCGGGTCGTAAACCAGATACTGCAGGTAAGTCGGTGGTGGATACCTTGACGGAAGCAGGCTTTGATCCGATTCATTATCAAATTTTGCCCGATGAAGCTGATCAGTTAAAAGACTTGGTCTTAGAGCTGACCAAATCTTATGCCTGTATTATGACGGTTGGTGGTACAGGAATCGGTAAGCGCGATATTACCGTGGATACACTAGAACCATTACTGGAACGAAAATTAGATGGCTTAATGGAAGCCGCGCGTTCATTTGGGCAAAAACGAACCCCATATGCGGCGATGTCACGTGGTGTTGCTGGTTTTATTGATCGCTCATTGCTGGTGACTTTACCAGGAAGTCGTGGTGGGGCAAGCGAATCAATGGCTGCAATCTTACCTGCATTGGTCCATATTTTTGATGTATGTCGAGACTTACCACATCCGGGAGGATATGAATAATGTCTGGATGTGGCGCTGAAAAAGGTTTGATCAGTATCGATGATGCTTTAGCATTGGTTCAGACACGACCTAAAGCTTTAACTGTTGAGACTCTGCCATTGGGGGATTGTCTCAATCGCTATTTAGCCAAAGCGGTCTGTTCGAAGGTGAATTTACCTAGTTTTTCACAAAGTGCTGTGGATGGTTATGCATTGAGCAGCACGCTTGAGAATCTTCAAAATTGTACTTTCGAGGTGATTGGCGAGATTAAAGCGGGTAGTGAAACTCAGCATCAACTTATTGATGGCCAAGCGATTCGGATATTTACAGGCGGAAAGACGCCTGATGGTACCACCCATGTCGCGCGACAGGAAATTGTTAAAGTTGAAAGCGATTCCACCATTCGCTTGATTGAACATATCAAACCTCAAGCCGATATTCGCTTTGTCGGTGAAGAAGTGCAATCTGGCCAGCAATTGGCGGATGTCGGGCAACGAATCAATATTGGTGCACTCGCAGCACTCAGTATGGCTGGTATACAACACATTGATGTATTTCGGGCGCCTAAAGTTGTGGTGGTGATTACGGGTGATGAAGTTGCTGAAACACCAGAAGACCTACAGGCAGCTAAAGTTTTTGATGCCAATGGTCCGTTGCTTAAAGCTTGGTTGAAAGACTACGGTTTAGAGGTGGATATCTTGCATATTGCAGATGAAGCTGGACATGTAAGTCAGTGTTTTGAACAGTTAAAACATCAATATGACCTCATTATCACCACCGGTGGTGTTTCGGTTGGGGATTATGATTTTGTTCGGCCGTGCACATTTGCAACAGGTTTTGAACAAGTTTTTTGGAAAGTAAAACAAAAACCAGGAAAACCACTTTTCTTTGCTGAGTTTATACAACAAGATCACGCATGTTATATATTGGGTTTACCCGGAAATCCTGCCGCAGTTTATGTGTGTATGCAAGTCTATGGCAAAGCGCTATTAGATGCTTTACAGAATCAACGTCAGCCCTTGCAATGGTTTAGTGGTGTATTGACACATGATTTGAAGTCAGATGCACGTGAACGGTTTTTGAGGATGAATGCTTATTTTGAACAGGGGCAATTGAAGCTACAGAGTTTGTCAAAACAGCAATCACATATGTTAAGTAATTTAATGCAAGCAAATAGTCTGGTGCGTATTCCTGCCAATATTCAGCTAGAAGCAGGGCAAGTGCTTAGCGGCTTATTCATTCATCATTCATCGTATTGATGAATTTATGTAACATTCAATGTTTTTGTCACTTTTAGCCAAGTGCCAATATTGCATCTGATGGATAAGGTGGTTTAGTGTATATTTTATATTGTTTAGTTTCTAAGCATTACGGTTCAAGACATAGATTCCATGTCTTTTAAAAACTCTAAAAAATGATAAGGTGATAACAATGAAATGGGACGAAATTGGCGACCAGCCATGTTCAGTGGCGAGGACGCTTTCAGTATTGGGTGATCGTTGGACAATGCTCATCTTACGTAACTCATTTATGGGTATACGCCGTTTTGATGATTTTCAGCGGAGTTTGGGGCTCACACGCCATGTACTTTCTGAGCGCTTAAAGCGTTTGGTCGAACATGGGATTTTAACCAAAGTTCCTTATGTTGATCGTCAAGAGCGCTTTGAATATCAACTGACAGACAAAGGCTTAGACCTTTATCCAATCATTCTCTCAATGGTGCAATGGGCGGATAAATGGATGGATATGGGACTTGGTAAACCTGTTGAATTTACCCATAAAAACTGCGGTCGAAAAATCAACCCGAAAGTTGTGTGTTCTGAGTGTGATCAACCAATTCAAGCCAAAGATGTTCGGGTCGCGGCTGGACCTGGTTATTTTGCTTTTATAGAGCAGAAGAAGCAAAGCGCCTGATTTATAAATTTTGTCGTTCTGTCTCTTGTTGAATCGCTTGAGATAGAACTTCAAAAACCTTGGGTTGCAATGATTGAGCGACATTAAAACGAATAAAGTTTTTAAAATTTTGACTCTGGCTGAATGCATTTCCTGGAGCCAAAATCACGCCATTTTCTAGGCAGCGCTGTGCAATGCGTGCTGTATCAAAATGTTCTGGTAATTCACACCAGACAAATATTCCTGCTGAGGGATGAGTCCAAGCTGTGATTCCCAATTTTTCTAGCTGCTTGATGGTTGCATCCATTGCTTTTGCCAAACGGACTTTCAACTCGTCTAGGTATTTTCGATAGTTCCCATCAGTTAAAGCCGCGAATAAAATTTCAGAGGATAAGTTGCTTCCACCAAAGCAAGTCGCGATTTTGATATCAGTTAAGTCTTCGATCCATTCTGGCTTGGTTGCAATATACCCAGTACGAACTGAGCCAGATAAAGTTTTAGAAAAACTGCCGATGTGAATAACGCGCGATAAACCATCCAATGCAGCAAGACGAGGAGCACTGTGTCGCTCTAGATCTGCAAAAATATCATCTTCAATCACGATCAGATTGGATTGCTCAACCAGTTTTAGAACCTGATATGCAGTTGCTGCTGTCAATACGGCACCTGTTGGGTTATGAATGCCTGAATTGGTGATATATAAACGAGGATTGTGGTTTTGAATCGCGTGAGAAAAGGCCTCAAGATCAGGACCCGTAGGCGTATAAGGGACAGCAATGATTTGAATCTGATGGACTTTGAGTAAGGCATGAAAGTTAAAATAACAAGGATCATCCACTAAAACCACATCATTGGGTTTTAAGAAATAACGACAAATCAAATCGATCGCCTGTGTGCCAGAATCGGTTAATAAGATTTGATTGGGTCCTGCTTCAATACCTTTGCTTAATATCTTTCTTGAGAGCAATTCCCGTAATGGAGCAAGACCGAGTGGGGTTGAGTAGTCGGTTAAAATATGTGGATTGGCTTTAGCGACTTTACGGATGGCTTTACGGATATTTTCATGTGGCATCCAGTCATCAGGCAGCCAGCCACAGCCGGGTTTTAAAACGCCTTGTTTTGCTTCTAAAGCTTGCCTTGAAATCCATAAAGGATCGATGCTTCGATCAATTTGAGGATGTATTTCAGAAATCGATAATGGGGCAAGTGGCCCTGAAACAAAAAAGCCTGAACCTGTTTTTGCTTCGATAATTCCTTGCGAAGCAAGACGTTCATAAGCTTCAACAATGGTCGAAATAGATAAATGCAATGACCCCGCCAAAGCGCGTACCGAAGGCAAACGATAGCCCGGAAGTAATGAGCGGGTTTTAATCTGCTCATGGATGTGTTGTATCACGAAATCAATCTTTGTACTTTTCATTGCATTTGATTATTGACTGTATTGGTTGTTAATACAGTACAGTTATTTAAAATTGTACTGTAGTGTGTATGGTGCATAAACCATAACACAGTTTAAATTCTTGACATAGATCTGGAGAATTTAAATGAAAACTTTAAGTAGTGGTTGGATGAATGGGCTGATTGGCGTGATTATTTTTGCAGGCTCATTGCCTGCAACACGCGTTGCAGTTATGGATTTCAGCCCTACCTTTTTAACCGCTGCACGTGCGGCAATTGCAGGTATTTTGGGGCTCGTACTCATTTTATTATCACGGCAGCAATTGCCAGAGCGAAAGGACTGGCTTCCTTTGCTTTACGTCTCTATTGGTGTCGTGGTTGGATTTCCTCTGTTCACAGCCTTGGCATTACAGTATGTAAGTGCTGCACATACCATCGTTTTTGTTGGATTATTACCCTTGGCAACGGCTATTTTTGGTGTGTTACGCGGCGGAGAAAGACCGAATTTCGTATTTTGGCTATTTGCAATTTTGGGTGCATCACTGGTTTTTGGATATATGCTGATTCAAACTGGAAGTTGGGCATTCAATTACGGTGATATTTTTATGTTAGCCGCAATCTTGCTGTGTGGTTTTGGCTATGCTGAGGGTGGCAAGTTATCCAAGCATCTCGGTGGCTGGCAAGTGATTTGCTGGGCACTGATCATCACGTTGCCGATCATGCTGCTCATTTCATATCTGTATATGCCTGTGAGCTTTGCACAAATTTCAACATCGGCAAAACTTGGTCTGGCCTACGTGTCTTTATTTAGTATGTTGATTGGGTTTTTCTTTTGGTACAAGGGCTTGGCACAAGGAGGGATTGCTACAGTTGGGCAACTTCAACTATTGCAACCAATCTTTGGTTTGGTCATAGCAGCAGCCTTATTACATGAACAAGTAAGCCCAGCTATGTTTGGTGTCACAGTTGCCGTAATTGCCTGTGTTGCTTGTGCCAAGAAATTTGCGTAACTCAAAAATTATAAGCAATTTGCAGGTTTAGGCACGCCAGCTAAACGACTCAAATGGCGAGCAACTAAACCTGTATTAAATTTTTGCTGTAATTCCGCATTGTTAATCTCGGGACTAACAGTTTTGATTAAAAACTTAATGAGCGGACGTGTGGCTGGTGAGTGTCCAAACTGTTGGTAAAATTGGCGTACTGCATGCAGAATTTCAAAATGCCAGTCTGTTAACTGTAAATCCAGAGACCTTGCTAACTCTTGAGCAACGTCTTGATTCCAAATAGTGTAATCAACCAAATGACCGTCTTGATCTAACTCTAACTGCATAAAAAGCCTAACAAAATTTTGAATGAATCGAATACATATTATTTCAATGAAATACAGCGCTTAAACTTTAAGACCAAATCTGCAAATTGTGCATAGTTAATTTCCTGAATTTGGTCTTTCACGTCATCAGAAAGAAGGCTGCATTCATTGGTTAAACAATAAATGTTGTGATAAATCGTTGTAATGGATGAAGGCACTTGAGCAGCAGCATCACCCATAAGTACGATACAGTCATCAGATTGTGCCATTTTTACTAGATCAGACCAAATCAGATCAGCTGTAGATTGAACTAAAATGAGTGTTGTATTTTCCATAGCAAGGCACCTTACCAATACAGAATATGATCAAATGATTGAATAAACTCAGGATTCAGATCAATAAATTCAATGTCCTGATCGGTATTTTTGACTATGCTAAGCTCTTGATTTTTAGATTCAATTAGAATTGGTGTTAAATCGTAGAATTCGAAACTTTCGACCATGTTGGCTGCGATTTTGAACTCGTGTTTAAGTTGATCAAATTCTAAATTATTGTTTAATAAGCTAAGAGCCGCACATTTTAATAATACTTTGACAGAAATACCAAAGGTTGCTAAAACCATAGTTGCGGACAAGCTTTCATTGACTTGCAAACTTGTTAAGTTAGGTTGCGTTAGGATGACGAGTACAGATTTCACACAATTTACCTTTTCAAAGCAACACTGTAGTAAAGAACTTTAATTAAAATTGAATTAATCGAGAACAGCTTTGCACTGCGTCAGCAAGCTCTCCGAGGCCCACAAGTTCAAAGCCATTGGCTAAGTTGTGGTGCTGAAGTGAATGACGTTTTGCATTGTCCGCATCAGTGATTCCCCGAGCAAGGGCAGCACTGACACAGACAGGGAGTCGAATGCCAAGCTTTTGCCATTCTTGTTTTAGGTTGCGTTGATCATCAGGAAACCACTGTAAATCATTCGCAACCTGAACACCATCTTGGTAAAAGAAGACACGAAATTCTTCATGCTTACTTTGTAAAGCTTGAGCTAAACCAAACGCATGCCAAGCCATAATTGATGTAGGCGCAGAAGTAATTAGCAGTAGTGTACTCATTGAATATTCACTATGGGTTGAAGTTGGCAAAACTGATGATGGACAGATTTAAGGGAAGGTAAGTATACAATGATTTTGGTGACAGGTGGTTTAGGCTTTATCGGTTCACACATTGCTTTGAGTTTGTTGGCTCATGGGCAAGAGATAGTCATTGTAGATAACTTAGCCAATTCGACCCTGCAGACATTGGAGCGACTGGAATATATTTCGGGAATGTATATCCCATTCGCGAAGCTTGATGTTCGTAATACCCCAGCCTTGAACAAAGTGTTTGAACAGTATTCAATCGATACGGTTATTCATACCGCCAGTTTTAAATCACTAGAAGAATCTGCGCTAAAACCGCTTGAATATTATAATGATAATGTTAGCAGCATTATGAGCTTGCTCAGAGCAATGCAGCGGATGGGTGTAAGGCAGTTAATCAATTTGTCCAGTCTGGCCGTTTATGGTCAATCGAGTGCTGAACTCAAGGAAAATACTGAGTTCAATTATAAATATTCAAATCCTTATGTTCGATCCCAGCAAATTGTTGAAGATATCATTGCTGATACCTATCGTGCAGACCCTGAATGGCGGATCGTAAATCTGCGTTTGTCCAATATTGTGGGTGCATTTGAGCATGGTGTATTAGGTGAATTTGTTACTCAACTTCCGAAGAATATCGTACCCTTGGCTTTACAAGTTGCTGCAATGCAGCGTGAATGTATTGAATTACAGAACCAAGCACCGACTGCCGATGGTACTGTAGAGCGAAGTTTCCTACATGTACTAGATGCATGTGATGCTATTTTAATGACCTTAAATTGGCTAAGTTCACAGAATAATTGCTTGGAATCATTCAATATCGCGCATTCACAAGTGACCTCTATTCAAAATTTACTTAATGAAATTGAGAAGGTCACTCAGGCCAAGGTCAATGTTCAACCCGCAGTATTTCAGCATGATGAGATTGCACAATTAGGTGCAACAATTGAGAAGGCAGAGACAGTTCTTAACTGGTCACCAAAACGGTCTTTAACACAAATGATTGAAGATGAATGGCGCTTTTATTTGAATACCTTAAAAGGTAATTGAGATAATGATTCTTATTTACAATTGTGCCTGCTTTGATTAGGATAACGGCAACTAGCCAAAGCATCACTTTGCTTCAGCCCGTAAGTACTTTAACCAAATAGAGCAGAGGTTGTTTATGCAAATGCGAATTGAACACGACACAATGGGTGACATTGAAGTTCCGAATGAAGCCTTATGGGGTGCGCAAACGCAACGAAGTTTACAGAACTTTAAGATTGGTCAAGAGCGCCTGCCACGTGCCATGATTCGTGCGATGGGTCTGGTGAAAAAAGCAGCTGCGATTACCAATGCTGAACTAAAACAACTCCCTGAAGATTTAAGCCAATATATTGTTGGTGCTGCTGAAGAAGTGATTGCTGGACAATGGGATTCACAATTTCCATTGGTGGTTTGGCAAACAGGTTCAGGTACGCAAAGTAATATGAACTGTAATGAAGTCATTGCAAACATTGCCAATCAGAAATTAGGACAAGTATTGGGTGCACAAAAACCAGTACATCCAAATGATCATGTCAATCGTGCACAATCAACCAATGACTCGTTCCCAACCACAATCCATGTGGCTGCAAGTATTCAAATCAATGAATTACTCATCCCGGCTGTTGAGAAGTTGAAAGAGACTTTACAGCGTAAGTCAGAAGAGTTTGATGATATTGTTAAAATTGGTCGTACCCATTTGCAAGATGCGACTCCTTTGACTTTAGGACAAGAGTTTAGTGGTTATGTTTCACAATTAGAGCATGGTTTGAAGCGCTTGCAGCAAGCTCTCTCAGGTCTATATGAATTGCCTTTGGGCGGCACAGCAGTAGGTACTGGATTAAATGCACATCCAGATTATGCGGTTAAAGCAGCTGAGCAATTAGCAGAATTAACAGGTCTGCCTTTTGTGACTGCACCGAATAAGTTCGAAGCATTGGCAGGCCGTGATGCTGCAGTATTTGCTTCTGGTGCATTAAAAACACTTGCTGCTAGTCTGAATAAAATTGCCAATGATATTCGCTGGTTAGCGAGTGGTCCACGCTGTGGATTCGGTGAAATTCGTATTCCAGAGAATGAGCCTGGTTCAAGTATCATGCCAGGTAAAGTCAATCCGACCCAAAGTGAAGCAATGACTATGGTTGTTGCTCAGGTTTTAGGTAATGACACTACGATTAATGTGGCAGGTGCTTCTGGTAACTTTGAGCTGAATGTATTTATGCCTGTGATTGCTTATAACTTGCTGCAATCAATTCAGTTGTTGGGCGATGCATGTAATAGTTTTAATGATCACTGTGCGGTGGGTATTGAACCAAATCGTGACAAGATTGATCACTTCTTACATAACTCATTGATGTTGGTCACTGCGTTGAATCCTGTGATTGGTTATGAAAACTCTGCTAAAGTCGCAAAAACTGCTTATAAGGAAAATAAAACCTTGAAGCAAGTTGCTGTTGAACTTGGTTTAGTCACTGCTGAGCAATTTGATGAAGTGGTTAAACCTGAAAATATGGTTTCTCCAAATAGTAAGTAAGTTCTTTATTTGTAATACAAAATCCCTCTTTTGTTAGAGGGATTTTTTTATGAGTAGTTTTTATAAAGTGAACTGCGTACAATACTCGTTTGATTTACCAGACTGTTGCTTCCTTATGCTGAATATTTATTTAACGGATACAAAAACCAACATCCAGTTTTCTGATCTTCCAAATGAAAATCCTGTTAAGTTTCTGTTGAATTTAAAGAAAATTTTTCCGAGCACCGCTGATTTATTGTTACCTGTATTGCCAGAGGACAATGATCTGGAAAATGTAACTTGGGAAGCGACTTCTAAAGATTTTGAAATTTTTAAAAAATTATTAGAAGGTTGGGGCATTATCGAATTGCGATTAAGTGCGATTACCACTTATAAAGATAAAAACTTTGCCAATGAATTGGTGAAAAAAGCACAAAGCAATCGTAAGCAAATTGCACAGAAACAATCCCAATTATCTTTGATTGCCTTGGATTATGTATTAATGCATGAGATTCATGCGCTGATCGATGCTGAATTGGTGATGATTGGTGAAAAATTCTATTTACCAACGTTACGTGAACTGTGGAAAGGACAGTTTCCAGAACAAATTTTGCAATGCAAATTTTAATGTTGAAAAGCAGACTTTAGGTCTGCTTTTTTATGCTTCAGCTGATTTTAAACCGCATAAATCTTAATCTACAAACAATTACAAGAATTTAGTGTCTGTATTTTTATGCGGCATATATATTGCTTATAAGGATATAAATATTATTGCGGGAGAGAAGTTCTTCAATGAACTCGCCGAAGGAGCAACGACCCCGGAAACTCTCAGGCAGAAGGACTGTAATAATAGAAATACAATCTGGAGAGCAGTGCTCAACTTATAGAAATTAACAACCATTTTTCTTCTATGATAAACACTCACCGAAGGGGAAGGCTAAATGATTAATTGGTAATCATCTGCCAAAACTCTCAGGTACCATGACAGATGGGGCTATGCATTAAGAAATGTTATGCATTTCTAGGAGTTTGCTATGCCACATGTTGTTGTCATTGGTGCGGGGATTACGGGTGTAACGTCTGCTTATGAATTAAATAAATTTGGCTATGAAGTGACGGTGATAGATCGTCATCTGTTTCCAGCCATGGAAACTTCATTTGCCAACGGCGGGCAACTGTCTGCCTGTAATGCCGAAGTTTGGAATCAAAAGGCAACGGTGCTTAAAGGCATTAAGTGGATGAGTAAAAAGGATGCCCCTTTATTGCTCAATCCATCCTTTAGCGCACATAAATATCGCTGGTTGATTGAGTTTTTAACGCATATTAAAAATTATAAAGCCAATACCATAGAGACAGTGCGTTTAGCACTTCTGGCAAGACAACGTTTGTTTGAGATTGCAGAAAAGGAAAATATCTCGTTTGACTTGGAAAAACGCGGCATTTTACATATGTATCATACCAAAGAAGACTATGATATTGCTAAGAAGGTCAATGATGTGCTGGTCGAAGGTAAGCTGGAGCGGAACGCGATTACACCAGAAGAAATGAGAGCTATTGAGCCTACTTTAACAGGCGACTATTTTGGCGGGTATTACACAGCGGGAGATGCAACAGGAGATATTCATAAATTCTCAGTTGGCTTAGCTGAAACAACTCAGCAATATGGTGTGAAATATCGTTTTGGCTTAGATGTTGTTGATGTCAAATTCAATCAAGACAAAGTGGTTGTTCATTGCAAAAACAGCTCGGAAAATGTCAATCCAAGCTCTGATGGTATTACTGAAATTGTTGCAGATTTGATTTTGGTATGTGGTGGGGTGGGCAGTTACCAATTGGCCGACATGTTAGGTGATAGTGTCAATGTTTATCCAGTCAAAGGCTATTCCATTACGGTGCAACTGAAAGATGAACGTAGTGTGAAAAATGCGCCGTGGGTGAGTTTACTGGATGAAAGTGCCAAGATTGTGACCTCGCGTTTAGGTGCAGACCGCTTACGTATTGCTGGGACAGCTGAATTTAATGGCTATAATCGGGATATTCGCGCTGACCGGATTCAGCCTTTGATTAACTGGGTCAATCAAAACTTTGATATTTCGACTGAACATGTGGTTCCGTGGGCAGGTTTACGTCCAATGATGCCGAATATGTTGCCTGTAGTTAAACAAGGTAAACAGGCTCGAGTGTTCTATAATACTGGGCATGGACACTTGGGGTGGACTTTATCTGCCGCAACTGCGGTATTGATTAGTCAAGAAATTGCAGAAAAATTCCCTAACTGAATCAAAAAAGCCGATGTGAGAACATCGGCTTTTAAATCTTAAAACCATTAATCGTACAAACGATAGATGCCTGTAAATCTTCCACAATCTTTTTGCTCAGATTTAATGATCAATAAGGCTTTTTGAAAATCAAATTGATATTGGCATTTTTTTTCATTATCAATGATTTGGCCCTTTTGTTCGGGCGTGCTATAGGCCAGTAAGGACAAGGTCTGCGTTTCTACACGATTATTGGGGTTGCGATATGCTGTGCCTTCGATTTTGAGTTTATCTTTATCCAGTTGATGGATCTGTAAATGTACAGGTTGAGCTGCGAGTTTGCCCTGTTCATATTTTAGATAATGCTGTGTCAAAGTTTGATTCATCGAGGTATAAAAATTCAGATCGTCCAAACGTGCATCAAATTGCTGTTGATAACAGCTTTTGGTTTTGCATTGCTGTACTTGATTCAGCCAGAGTGTTTGGGTGTCGTGCAATAACTGTAACGGAGCATCGGTTACTAAATAGGCCGTTAAAAACTTGGCATTAAGTTTCTGGCGTTGCTCTTTATATGACTTGGAGCAGATTTTTTGAGTGTTTAAATTCTTGCTGGTGCAGTCAATTGATTCCGCATAGGCAAATGTTGAGCAAAAACAACTCAATGTGATGATATAGCCAGATTTCTTTAATTGATTTCTTACAGTGTTAAACAGCATAATCACTTATACTTTCAGTCTAATTTGCTCAACGTACTATAGCGAAATAGAAAGCCTGAATACAAGATTTGTTCGGTATATTGTAAAAGGAAAATCATATGGTTGCTCAAATTCGGATTGGACAAGGGATGGATGTACATGCCTTCGAAGAAGGTGATTTTGTTACTTTGGCAGGTATTCAAATTCCACATACGCATGGTTTAAAGGCACATTCAGATGGTGATGTGGTTTTACATGCGCTGAGTGATGCTTTATTAGGAGCGTTGGCACTGGGTGATATTGGACAGCATTTTCCAGATACAGATCCAGAGTACAAAGGTGCAGATAGTCGCTTGTTACTTAAACATGTCTATCAGTTGATTTTAGATCGTGGTTATCAACTCAATAATGCAGATATTACAGTGGCTTGTGAGCGTCCTAAATTGGCAAAGCATAACTTAGAGATGCGCCAAAGCATTGCAGATGTTTTAGATGTTGATGTGACTCAAATCAGTATTAAAGCCACAACGACTGAAAAATTAGGATTTACTGGCCGCCAAGAAGGTATCCTGGCAACGGCAACAGTATTGATTTCACATCAAGCAAAATGATTGCTATTCATTAATGATTGCTCAAGTTCTTGCGTTGCTTTACGACCTTGTAGTTGTAAGGTAATGCTATGAATTAAGCCTGTCCAAGTCTCATTGGGTTCCCAAATTTGATGCAACAGCTCCTGAGCCGCTGGCATCTCAATATTCATATAGAATTGACGATAAAGATACATCAGACAACTGACACGCATATTTTGAGCGCAGTGCAGCCAAACCATTTCGTTCTGTACTAGATGATCAATAAGATCTAAGACCAACAAGCATTGCTCAGAACAAGGCACATCCCAGTCAATTGGAATATGAATATAATTTAGTCCCAAATCTAAGCAGGTCTGGTCTTGATTCGGTAGATGCGTTTCTGATTTGCTGGTCGCAAGATTAATGACAGTACTGCAACCATATTCTTTGATCTGTTGAAGTTGCTCAGCCGTTGGTTGTGCAGAGCTAAACAGATGCTCATGCACCAAAGAAAAGCTTGGTATTTGAGATAAGGCTTGTTCAAGTGAAGTCATAACGTCCGCTGTATGTTGAGTGAGTTTCTCATATCGTGAGAAACTTATTCTAAAGGGCTTAGCTTACTATAAGTGTTTTTATTTCACTGTTCAATTTAGAATGCATACAAATAAAAACAGCATCCTGAGATGCTGTTTTTTTAACTTAATCTTTTTTAAGATTTTCGTTGAGTAAGAATTCCATCAAGGCCTTTTGAGCATGTAAGCGGTTTTCTGCTTCATCCCACACCACTGCATTTTTGTGGTCCAGCATATTTTCTGAAATTTCCTCACCACGGTGTGCTGGCAAGCAGTGCATGAATAGACAGTCAGGATGAGCCAAATCCATGAGTTTTTCATTGACTTGGAAATCTGAAAACGCTTTTTCACGTAATTTCTGTTCTTCTTCCTGCCCCATGCTTGCCCATACATCAGTCACGATCAGGTCCGCATTGACAGCAGCGTCTTCCGCTTTATTGAACACTTCTGCACAGTCCGCAAATTCAGCTAAAAATTCTGGCTTCGGCTCATAACCTTCAGGTGATGCAATTTTAAGTTTAAAGCCCATCATATGTGCTGCTTCAATATATGAGTTACACATATTGTTGCCATCACCAATCCATGCAACTGTTTTACCTTCGATGCTACCACGGTGCTCTTGAAAGGTTTGCAAATCAGCAAGTAACTGGCAAGGGTGGTGGTCATCCGTAAGACCGTTGATGACTGGCACAGTCGAGTAAGAGGCAAAACGTTCTACAATATCGTGACCAAAAGTACGGATCATGACGATATCCAGCATGCTTGAAATGACACGTGCAGAATCTTCAATCGGCTCACCACGTCCTAATTGTGTATCACGTGGTGAAAGAAAAATTGCATTACCACCAAATTGGCAAATACCTGCTTCAAAAGAAATACGTGTGCGTGTACTCGATTTCTCGAAAATCATTCCCAAAACTTTACCAGCAAAAGGTTGATATACCGTAATGCTATGTTGCATGCGTTTAAGTTCTTGTGCACGATCCAAAATGCGTTGCAATTCTAAAGAGGATAGGTCTCGTAAAGTAAGAAAATGCCGAAGCGCCATATTTGCTCCCCCAGTAATTATTGAATAAAAACAATAATTAAGTGATGATTAATGGGTGTGGGTAAAAAGGAATTGAATACTATACTATAGGTTCAAAAAAATGCAAAAGAATTAGACCTTTTGATGAGCCTTTAAAAATAAATCTACTGAATAATTAATATAATCAATAATTTCTGCATCGTTTTCAGTGACATCTAGACCCATTAAATTACGCCATTCAACATCACGTAAGGTTCCAAAATACATCATTGCAGAAAATTTGGGTTGAGCACAAAAGATTTCATTATTCTTGCTGGCTTGCTCAAGCGCAAAGGCAATCGTATTTTGAATATTTAAAGCACATTGATCATAGAAGTAATGCGCCAACTGTATGTCTTTTTGCGTTTGTTCGGTGAACATGCGCATAAAGGCGATATTTTCAGGCTGAATGATGTGTTGATAAAACCGCTGTAGGGTTTGGGTCAAGTAATTTCTTAAATCTGTTGATTCTGGCACATATGGAAAACAGACACCCTTAAAAAATACTTCCCTGCGATAATCGCAAATGGCTGTAAATAGACCTTCTTTATTGCCAAAGTATTTATAAATAGAGGTTTTTGAACCACCTGCATGATTAACGATATCATCCAAAGACACTGCCTCATAACCATTCTCGAGAAATAAATCGGTTGCGCACAATAATAGGGCAAGACGACGTTCTTCTCCGCGACGAGTTTGAGGTTTGGCACAGCTTGGATAGCAAATATCAGTCATTATCTACTTTGGGGTGGTTGGGTTGACTCTAGTATAGCAAAAACCATATCTGTTGTATGGCTATGAAATTTACGAGTGTGTCAAAATTTCTCAATTCAAATGAAAAAGCGAGTAACTGGTACTCGCTTTGTATGGCTATTCATTAAGCTGAGCGGATTTCTTCGTCGTCATCGTCATCAGTAGAATCCATGCCTAACTCTTTGAGTTTACGGGTCAGAGTATTGCGTCCCCAACCTAGAAGCTCAGCAGCATGACGTTTACGTCCACGTGTTTGTTGGAGTGCGGCATTAATCAGTGTGCGCTCAAACATTGGTGTCGCGATGTCCAGAAGTTTCATTTCACCATTTTTAAGCTTTTGGATCGCCCATTGTGCCAATAACTCATCCCAATGATGCACTGCAATACGTTCAACCAAAGCAGGACTGGTATTTGATGCAGCTTGGGCTTCATTGTTTTTATGCACAGAAGCTTGTTTAAGCTCCGCGGGTAGATCTTCTGGATAAACTTCACGACCGGTAATCATGACTGTTAACCAGCGACAAGTATTTTCCAACTGACGCACATTACCTGGCCAAGGCAGTTGTTGCATATAGTCTGTGGTTTCTGTGCGTAAGATTTTAGGACTTACACCCAGTTCTTTGCCAGCGCGTGCCAAGAAGTGCTGAGCCAGCATCGGAATGTCTTCACTACGATGTGCGAGCTTTGGAATATGAATACGGATTACGTTTAGACGGTGATATAAGTCTTCACGGAAGCGACCTTCATTGACTAATTTTTCCAAGTCTTGATGGGTTGCTGCAACGATACGTACATCGACCTTAACTGGGATATGTCCACCGACACGGTAGAATTCGCCATCTGCCAAAACACGAAGTAAACGTGTTTGAGTTTCAAATGGCATATCACCAATTTCGTCGAGGAATAAAGTACCGCCATTGGCTTGTTCAAAACGGCCTTGATGTTGGGTATTTGCACCTGTGAAGGCGCCTTTTTCATGTCCAAATAACTCTGTTTCAATCAAGTCTTTTGGAATGGCTGCCATATTTAAGGCAATAAAAGGTTTGGCACGACGAGGTGAGTGTTTATGTAGTGCATGTGCAACCAACTCTTTACCTGTGCCTGATTCACCATTAATCAATACGGTAATATGTGATTGAGACAAACGGCCGATGGCACGGAAGACTTCCTGCATCGCAGGTGATTCACCAATAATTTCGGTCGATTGCAATGGTGATGCTGCTTTAGTTGCTTCTTGTTGCTGCAACTTATTAATGTGCAAAATCGCACGATTAACCAAAGCCAAAGCTTCATCGATATCGAATGGTTTTGGTAAATACTCAAATGCACCTGTTTGATAACTTGATACCGCTGACTCTAAATCAGAGTGCGCTGTCATAATGATTACAGGTAAATCAGGATGCGTATTCTTCATTTTGGATAAGAAAGTTAAACCATCAATCCCCGGCATGCGGATATCCGTTAAAATCACATCGGGCGCATCATCATGTAGACGTTCAAGCGCAGTTTGTGCCTCTTCAAAATTGGTGACATCAAAACCCTCTTCTTTAAAGGTTTTTTCCAGTACCCAGCGCATGGCACGATCGTCATCAATTACCCAAATTTTATTTCGTGACATGGTTTAACTCCCAAGGTAGATATAGGCTAAATACGGTTTTTCCCGGAATTGATTGACACTCAATCATTCCGTTATGTTGATGCATAATATTTTGAGCAATACTGAGACCGAGTCCTGTGCCTTTGGCGCGGCCAGTCACCAGTGGGTAGAAAACGGATTCCAAGATACTTTCAGGAACGCCAGGACCATTGTCTTCAATGTCAATGCGTACTGTTGAGCGATTTAGCACACCATTAATCGTGACGAGGCGTTGGATTCGGGTTCTTAAAACCAATTCAGGTTCCGAATCGGTAAAAAAGTCTTTATTTTCGGTCATGGCTTGTACAGCATTGACACTGATGTTGAGCATGACTTGAATCAATTGATCACGATCTGCCATCACATCGGGTAAGGAAAGGTCGTAGTCGCGTGTGATCTTAATTTTCTTCTTGGTTTGATTTGCAATCAGGGAACGAACACGTTCTAAGGGTTCATGTACATTCACATGTTCATAGCTTGGTAGCTGACGTGAGCCAAGCATGGTGTCCGCCAAGTTGGTGAGTCGATCGACTTCACTAATAATAATGTCAGTAAATTCACGATAGTTATCATCAGCTAGACTACGGGCAAGGAGCTGGGTTGCTCCACGGATACCTGCGAGCGGGTTTTTAATTTCATGTGCCACACCTCGAACTAGCTGTCGAGCCACTTGATGCTGTTGAACTAAGTTTTCTTCTTTCGAAATTTTCAACATGCGATCAATTGGATTGAGTTCAATTAACAGCAGTGGGTGATAACTTTTGCCTGCATTGAGTTGTGACGCAGTGTAATCGACATGAATCGGTTTGAAATTTACATTGATGACCGCTTCACGACGAGTATAGTGTTGCCCACTTTCTAATGTGTTTAATAAAGCTTCATGCGTGTTAAATGAATCATCATGTGCATGTAGCAAATTTAATACAGGTTGACCCGAAGCGCGGAGCAAGCTGATATCAAATAATGCTTCACAAGCAGAATTTAAATAAAAAATATTAAGCTTACTATCGACCAATAAAATGGCGGTGCTCAGATTATCTACTAAGAGTCGATAGTCGATAGTGTTCTGTTGATCCATTTGTGAATCATCCTGTTTTAAAATGGCGCAATAAATATAAATTTTAATGAATAGCCATTAACTTCTAAAATGTACTTTATGCAAAATACAAGCCAACTTTGTATTAACTAAATTTCAATCACTTAATTCTGAAAGAATCGATTTATACGGTATTTTTCACATACATCTGCTTATTTCAATATTTTATTATGTTCCAAATTGGTGCGTTGTAGGATTTTGTTTAAAATTTTGGTTGTATTTTGGTGCATTACACAAAGAGATGGCTTTGCTGCTATGCGTAAGCAAAGAAAAGTCATACAATACGCCGATTCTAGTGGAGCGCAGATTCATGAAGACCCCCAAAGTCGGTTTTGTATCTTTAGGTTGTCCTAAGGCATTGGTAGATTCTGAACGAATTTTAACTCAGTTAAAGACTGAAGGTTATCAAGTTGCATCAGATTATGACGGTGCAGATTTGGTTGTTGTTAATACCTGTGGTTTTATTGAATCTGCAGTACAAGAGTCTTTAGACGCGATTGGCGAAGCCATGAGCGAAAATGGTCGAGTTATCGTTACAGGCTGTTTAGGTAAAGACGAAGACAAAATTCGCCAAATGCACCCAAATGTTCTTAAAGTAACAGGTGCAGCAGCCTATCAAGATGTAATGGAAGCAGTACATGAATATGTACCAGCACCGCCAAAGCACAACCCATTTATTGATTTGGTTCCTGAGCAAGGTGTTCGTTTAACACCGAAGCATTATGCTTATTTGAAAATTTCAGAAGGCTGTAATCACCGTTGTACATTCTGCATTATCCCAAGTATGCGTGGTGACCTCGTGTCTCGCCCAGTGGGTAAGGTATTGGATGAAGCAGCAGCATTGAAGCGTGCAGGTGTGAAAGAAATCTTGGTGATTTCTCAAGATACCTCGGCTTATGGTGTAGACACCAAATACAAGTTGGATTTCTGGAACGGTCAGCCAGTTAAGACCAAATTCTATGACATGTGTGAAGCACTCGGTCAGTTAGGCATCTGGGTGCGTTTACATTACGTCTATCCATATCCACATGTGGATGCTGCCATTGATTTGATGGCGCAAGGCAAAATCCTCCCTTATTTAGATATCCCTTTTCAGCACGCCAGTCCGCGCATCTTAAAATTGATGAAGCGACCAGCCCATAGTGAAAATACTTTAGAGCGCCTTAAATTGTGGCGTGAAAAATGCCCTGAATTGGTGATTCGCTCAACTTTTGTTGTGGGTTTCCCTGGTGAAACTGAAGAAGATTTCCAAATGTTGTTGGAATGGTTGAAAGAAGCTCAGCTCGATCGCGTGGGCTGTTTTACCTATTCACCTGTTGAGGGTGCAACAGCAAATGATCTTCCAGATCATGTGCCAGAAGAAATCAAGCAAGATCGTTATGAACGCTTCATGGAAGTGCAGCAAGCTATTTCAGCAGCTAAATTGCAAAAACGTATTGGTCAGAAAATGACTGTACTGGTTGATAGCTTGGAAGAAGAGTTTCCAGTGGCGGTTGCACGTTCATATGCAGATGCACCAGAAATTGATGGCAACGTTTTTGTTGAAGATATTGATAAGAGTCTGATTAAAGCAGGTAACTTGCTTGAAGTTGAAATTACGGATGCTGATGAGTATGACTTGTTTGCAAAGTTAATTCAGATTAAATCTGCTTGATGTTGAATTAAATTTAAGAAAGTTTTGAGATTGGTCGGTTTGGAGAAAAGTATGTCAGCTTCTAAGAATCCACGTTATGCACGTATTTTGCTAAAGCTTTCAGGTGAAGCTTTAGCAGGCAATAAAGATATGGGTATTGATGCCCAAGTATTAGATCAAATGTCACTTTCAATTGCTCACTTGGTTGGTCTAGGCGTTCAGGTGGGTATTGTGGTTGGTGGCGGGAACTTGTATCGCGGTAGCCAATTGCAAAAAGATGGTTTGGTTGGTCGTGTTACGGGTGACCAAATGGGCATGTTGGCAACGGTAATGAATGGTTTGGCACTGCGTGATGCATTGGTACGCCGTAATATCAAAACACGTCTTATGTCAGCATTGTCAATTGGTACTGTCGTAGAGCCATATTCAAGCCGTGATGCAATTCGTCATTTAAGCCAAGGCGAAGTTTGTGTGTTTGTTGCTGGTACAGGAAACCCATTCTTTACAACTGATACAGCAGCTTGCTTGCGTGGGATTGAGATCGAATCGAACTTAATCTTGAAAGCGACTAAAGTTGATGGCGTTTATAATAAAGATCCAAGTAAATATGATGATGCTGTTAAATATGACCATTTAACTTTTGATCAGGTTTTAGATGAGAAGCTTGGTGTGATGGATCTTACGGCAATTTGTTTATGCCGTGATCACAATGTTCCATTGCAAGTTTTTGATATGAACAAATCTGGTGCATTGCTTTCTGTCGTGATGGGCGAAAAAGAGGGTACTCACGTTACGAACTAGGGTTTGTTAATATTTCACCATGCATTGCGTTATAGACTAAAACAACACAAACTAGGCATGAAGCGAAAATAATGGCGATACCCTTATTGAGTTTCATAACGACGTTTGAGGAAGTTTTAGTCATAACCCTGCGGGCAGGAATTTTTTTGGCGTTACTGCGTTATGTTTAATTTATTTAGAGTGGCTAAATTTCATAAAACATGCCTTGCATCGCCTAAAAAATATTCTCTGTCGCAATCATCTGTGAAATGTTAATAAACCCTCATGTACGTGAGCCATAAAGCTCTTTATACTAATGTCTAAATATTTTGTAATACCTAATGAATAAGTAAGGAAGATCATATGATTAACGATCTCAAACAAGATAGCGAACAGCGTATGCAGAAATCGCTTGACTCTTTAGAGTTAGGCTTTGCCAAAGTTCGTACAGGTCGTGCGCACCCATCTATTTTAAATGGTGTGATGGTTTCTTACTACGGCTCTGATGTTCCATTGAATCAAGTGGCAAATATCGGGCTTGAAGATTCGCGTACGCTTTTGGTTCAACCATTTGAACGTTCAATGGTTGCTGCGATTGATAAAGCGATTCGTGAAGCAGGTTTGGGCTTGAATCCTATTACTGCTGACGCAATCCGCGTACCAATGGCTGCGTTAACAGAAGAAACTCGTCGTGATATGCAAAAAGTTGCGCGTGCTGAAGCTGAAAATGCCAAAGTTGCGATTCGTAATATTCGTCGCGATGTATTAGGTGATCTCAAAGCATTATTGAAAGAAAAAGAAATTTCTGAAGATGATGACCGCCGTGCATCAGATGATATTCAGAAAATTACTGATAAATATGTTGCAGAAGTGGATAAGCGTCTTGCAGCGAAAGAAGCAGAATTGATGAAGGTCTGATTTCATATGACCTTGCAAGAAGAACAGCTTCTTCCTCAACATGTTGCCATCATTATGGATGGCAACAATCGTTTTGCCAAAAAAAAGCAAATGCAAACTGGCGATGGGCATCGTGAAGGCAAGAATGTCTTGGATCCTGTCGTTGAACATTGTAAAGCAGTCGGTGTGCGAGCTTTAACCGTTTTCGCATTTTCAAGTGAAAATTGGAATCGCCCACAATACGAAGTTGATTTGTTAATGAAGTTGTTAGAAGAAACAATTCATGAGCAATTGCCTCGTATGGAGCAATTTAATATCGCGTTGCGCTTTATTGGTGATCGTTCTCGGTTGTCAAATAAGTTACGTGATTTAATGCAATACGCCGAGCAAAAAACTGCAGCTTTTGACTCTATGACTTTGACTATCGCGATTAGTTATGGCGGTATGTGGGACATGGCACAGGCTGCAAAAGTGATTGCTCAAGATGTACTTGCTGGAAAACTTCAAGCAGATCAGATAAATGTTGATTTATTCGATAAATATGTCAGTCTAAATGATCTCCCTGCTGTCGATTTGTTAATCCGTACAGGCGGTGACTATCGTTTGTCTAACTTCTTACTGTGGCAAGCTGCGTATGCGGAGTTGTATTTTACCGAGACCTTATGGCCCGAGTTTACAGTGAAAGAGTTAGATCACGCATTTCGTGTTTTTTCAGGACGTGAAAGACGCTTTGGCAAAACCTCAGAACAAATTCAACAAGCGAAAATAGAGAATTAATAATGTTAGAGCGGATTATTACCGCATTGGTGTTAGTTGCTGTTGTTTTAAGTTGCATGTTTGCAACGCAATCACATTATCCAATGTTTATGCTTATGATTTTAGCCGCAGGGGTCGCAGGTTATGAGTGGTTTAAGCTTATGCCGCGAGCAGTTACAGCTGTGTCAAAACCTAAAGCTTGGTTATATGGTGGATGTGTTGCGGCAGTATCAACACTCGCATTATTTTTTGATGATGTTGCACTTTTACTTTGGGCTGCATCAATTCTCACGTGGTTAGGCAGTATTTATTGGGTTAAAAATTTTCCTGAATCAGATAGTTGGTACAACGTTTCTTTATATATCGTTGGCTTTATTCTGATATCTGCTGCGGTTACTGCACTTTATGCAGTTTGGCATAGTTCGCCATGGTGGTTGATGTATTTGTTCCTGTTGGTATGGGGAGCAGACAGTGGTGCTTATTTCGTTGGCCGTAAATTTGGGAAGAAAAAACTTGCACCATTTGTAAGCCCAAATAAATCTGTTGAAGGCTTATATGGCGGCATTGCAACCACGATTATCATTATGATGGTTGTACAATATTTCTATTTAAATTTAAGCGTTATACAGCTTATTTTATTCTTGATCCTTTCGATTATTACCGTATTTGCATCGGTGCTAGGTGATTTATTTGAATCAATGATTAAACGCCGTGCAGGAATTAAAGATTCTGGTCGTGTTCTTCCAGGGCATGGTGGTGTGTTAGACCGTATTGATTCTTTGCTTGCTGCTGCACCGATTTTTGCAACTGGCATGTATATATTAAAACTTATTGGTGTAGATCTTTAAATGACTCAAGCTGTTTGTATATTGGGTGTTACGGGTTCAATTGGACAAAGTACTTTAAAAGTATTGGAACAACACCCAGACCAATACACTGTATTTGCAGTCTCTGCATATAGTCGTTTAGATGAACTTTTAGAAATTTGTAAAAAATATCATCCCAAGATTGTTGTTGTGCCGAATGAGAAAGCATTTGAGTTACAACAACGTTTCAATCAAGAAAATCTAAAACAGATTGAAATTTTGACAGATGAAGCTGGCTTAATTGAAATTGCTGAACATGCTGATGTTAATATCGTCATGGCAGCTATTGTGGGTGCAGCTGGATTGCTACCAACGCTGGCAGCAGTCAAAGCAGGTAAGCGTGTTTTACTTGCCAATAAAGAGTCGCTCGTGATGTCTGGTGATATCATGATGCAAGCCGCGCGCAAACATAATGCTTTGTTATTGCCAGTCGATTCTGAGCATAATGCAATCTTTCAATCCTTACCGCATAATTATTTAGATGCTGAAAGAACGGGCCAACCACAATTAGGTGTATCTCAGATCTTGCTGACTGCATCTGGTGGGCCTTTTCTGAATCACTCGCTAGATCAATTGCAAGATGTCACTCCGCAGCAAGCATGTAAGCATCCAAACTGGTCAATGGGGCAAAAAATCTCTGTTGATTCTGCGACTTTGATGAATAAAGGCTTAGAATTAATCGAAGCTTGTCATTTGTTTTCAATATCAGAACATTTTGTTACAGTTGTTGTTCACCCACAAAGTATTATTCATTCCATGGTGCAATATGTGGATGGATCAACTTTGGCACAAATGGGTAATCCAGATATGTGTACGCCAATTGCTCATGCATTGGCTTGGCCAAAACGTTTGGAGACAAATGTTCCTGCTTTAAATTTATTTGAGACAGCTCAACTGAACTTTCAGTCGCCTGATCTTGTTAAGTTTCCTGCATTGGACTTAGCACGTCAGGCGATGCGTGCAGGTGGTTTAGCACCAACGATTTTAAACGCGGCAAATGAAATTGCAGTTGCAGCATTTTTGCAGCAAAGAATTCGATTTACTCAGATTGCTCAAGTTGTCGAAAATACCTTGCAAACTGTACAAAATGCTAAAGCAGAAAATATAGACATCATCTTGCAGACTGATATGATCGCAAGACGAATTGCAGAAAAGTATATTGTGGATATAGGAGGCTAAATCGTATGAATGCACTATTTATGATTGTTGCAGCGATTTTATTGCTTGGTCCTCTAATTGCAATTCATGAATTTGGTCATTATTGGGTTGCGCGTAGATTAGGCGTCAAAGTGTTGGTTTATTCCATTGGCTTTGGTCCAACTTTATTGAAATGGCAATCTAAAAAATCAGGAATCCAGTATCAGCTTTCGGCATTACCATTGGGTGGTTATGTCAAAATGTTGGATGAGCGTGAGGGGAATGTTGCTGAGCAAGATCTGCCTTACGCCTTTAACCGTCAATCTCCGTGGAAGCGGATTGCGATTGTTGCCGCTGGTCCTTTGATTAATCTGATTTTTGCCGTATTTCTATTTTGGATTTTATTTTTACCCGCACAAGATCAGTTAAATACTCGTATTGGTAAAATCATGCCAAATACACCCGCAGCCCAAGTCGATTTAAAAGTCGGCGATAAGATTGTATATGTTGATGGGCAAACCACGCCAACATGGGAAAAGTTGAATTATGCTTTAGTCAACCGTGTCGGTGAGACTGGGCAGGTTTCAATCATCGTTGATCGTGCGGGGACTGAAAAACAATTTAGTTTACCGATTAAAGAGTTTTTAAAAGATCAAAGTCAGTCGCCTTTGGATGTATTAGGTTTTTTACCGTATCGTCCTCAGATTCCTGCAATGGTGAAAGAATTGAGTCCAGATGGTGCTGCAATACGCCAAGGGATGAAAGTCGGCGACCAAATCGTTGCAATTGATAATGTTGCAATGAAAGATTGGTTTGATGTGGTTGCTGTTGTTCAAAGCTCACCAGAAAAACTTTTAAATATTGATGTGATGCGTCAAGGTCAACTCGTCCATTTGCAAGTGATGCCTCAAGGGCAGCGCGATAATATGGGGAATACTACTGGAATGCTTGGTGTGAAAAGTGATGCAGGCAAAATCACGATTCCTAATGATTACAAGCAAACCATTCAATATTCACCTGTAGAAGCCTTGGGTGTTGCCTTTGAAAAGACAACCCAGCTTTCAGGCATGATTTTTAATTCGATTATCAAAATGGTACGCGGTTTAATTGGCTTGGATAATTTATCTGGTCCAATCACCATTGCAAAAGTTGCTGGCCAAAGTGCTGAAATGGGATGGCAAACGTTCATTTCCTTCATGGCTTTGATGAGTGTAAGTCTTGGGATTTTAAATTTATTACCCATCCCGATGCTTGATGGTGGTCATTTAGTTTATTACTTCATCGAAGCAATTCGTGGTAAACCTGTTTCTGAACAAATACAGATGTTTGGTCTAAAAGTTGGTATGTTACTGCTCGGTAGCATGATGCTTTTGGCTTTATTTAACGACTTCATGCGTTTATAACAACGCAAATGGAATTTAACTTACTGGAAAATATATGGGCATGCGTCACACACATTTATTAATGCCTTTGGCACTGGTTAGTGCGATGGCAGTGGTACAACAAGCATACGCTGCAGATGAGTTTCTTGCACAAGATATACGAATTGATGGCTTAGTGCGTTTAACACCTGCAAGTATCTATTCTATGTTACCAATAAATAGTGGCGATAGAGTAAGTGATCCTATGATTGCTGAGGCAATCCGTACTTTGTATGCTTCTGGTTTATTTGATGACATCAAAACATATAAAGAAAATAATGTTTTGGTCTTTAAAGTTGTTGAACGTCCAGTCATTTCAAAGCTGGAATTCAAAGGTAATAAACTGATTCCAAAAGAAGCCTTAGAACAAGGCTTAAAGAAAATGGGTATTGCAGAAGGTGAAGTGTTTAAAAAATCTGCATTGCAGACGATTGAAACTGAGCTTGAGCAACAATATACCCAGCAAGGTCGTTATGATGCAGATGTGACTGTTGAAACAGTTGCTCGTCCAAATAACCGTGTTGAGTTAAAGCTTAACTTTAATGAAGGTACGGCTGCAAAAGTATTTGATATCAACATTATCGGTAATACTGTCTTTAGTGATAGTGATATCAAGCAAGCTTTTGCTGTTAAAGAAAGTGGTTGGGCATCTATTGTTACTCGTAATGACCGTTATGCGCGAGAAAAAATGGCTGCAAGTTTGGAAGCCTTACGTGCATTATATTTAAACAAAGGTTATATCAACTTTAATATCATCAACTCTCAGTTGAATATTAGCGAAGATAAAAAACATATCTTTATTGAAGTTTCGGTTGATGAGGGTAGCCAGTTTAAATTTGGCGAAACTAAATTCTTAGGTGATGCACTCTATAAACCAGAAGAGTTACAGGCGCTTAAATTATATAAAGATGGTGAAACTTATTCTCAAGAAAAAGTGAACGCTGTTAAGCAATTGTTACTACGTAAGTATGGTAATGCAGGCTATTACTATGCTGAAGTGAATGTTGTACCTGATATCAATAACGAAACGGGTATTGTTGGGTTAAATTATTATATTAATCCAGGTCAACAAGTGACTGTTCGTCGTATTAACTTCACGGGCAACAGTAAAACTGCCGATGAAGTATTACGTCGTGAAATGCGCCAAATGGAAGGTGCATTGGCAAGTAATGAAAAAATTGACTTATCTAAAGTTCGTTTAGAACGTACAGGTTTCTTTAAGACCGTAGACGTTAAACCTGTTCGCGTACCAAATTCACCAGATGAAGTTGATTTAAACGTGAATGTTGAAGAACAACATTCTGGTACGACGACACTAGCTGTAGGTTACTCACAAAATGGTGGTGTAACTTTCCAAGCAGGTTTAAGTCAAACCAACTTTATGGGTACTGGTAATCGTGTTGCGATCGATTTATCTCGTTCAGAAACGCAAGATTACTATAACTTAAGTGTGACTGACCCATACTTCACCATTGATGGTGTAAGCCGTGGTTATAACGTTTATTACCGTAAAACCAAATTAAATAAAGACTATAACGTTAATAACTATGTCACCGACAGTATTGGTGGTAGTTTAAGTTTTGGTTACCCTATTGATGAGAATCAGAGTTTAAGTGCGTCTTTAGGTATTGACCAAACTAAGGTAAGAACGGGTCCAAGTGTTTCGACTTATATTCGTGATTATTTATTAGCGAATGGAGGTAAGGCTACAGGAAGTTCAAGCTATTGCCCTCTAGACGCGGATGGAAAGTCGCAAATTGATGAGAAGACTTTAGAGTGTAAGGTGCCTCCAACAATTTATGAGAATGCATTTGAAGGTACATTCTTAACTTATATGTTAAATTTAGGTTGGTCTTATAACACATTAAATAGACCAATTTTCCCAACTTCTGGTATGTCACATCGAGTTGGTTTAGAAATTGGTTTACCTGGTAGTGATGTTGATTATCAAAAAATGACCTATGATGCGCAGGCCTTTAAATCACTTTGGGGCGGATTTGTTCTTCGTGGTTACGGTAAGTTAGGTTATGGTAATGATTTACCGTTTTATAAAAACTTCTATGCGGGTGGTTATGGTTCGGTACGTGGATATGATAACAGCTCATTAGGGCCGAAATACCCAAGTGTAATTTTCCAAGAGCAAGGGCAAAATGACCCAGATCCGGAAGAAGTTGGGGGTAATGCTTTGGTTCAGTTTGGTACTGAGCTTGCTATTCCTTTACCATTTAAAGGCGATTGGACCCGTCAAGTTCGTCCAGTCTTGTTTGCTGAAGGTGCACAAGTCTTTGATACGAAATGTGACATTCCAAAAGGTAAAGTCTACGGTACAAGTATTGATATGAAGCAATATTGCAATGATAACTACAAGTTTGATCTAGACAATATGCGTTATAGCGTTGGTGTTGGCTTCACGTGGATTACCATGATTGGTCCATTATCTCTCAGTTATGCATTCCCATTGAATGACAAAAAAGGCGATGACACCAAATCAATCCAATTCGAAATCGGTCGTACCTTCTAAGGACGACCTCGTTTAGCGATGTAAAATATATAAAGGATGTAATAATGAAAAAATTAACAATGCTCATGTTAGGTTTAGGATTTACGGTTTCTGCAACTGTAAATGCTGCTGGTCTTGCTGTGGTTGATTTAGCTAAAGTTGTTGAAAGTAGTACGTATCTCAAGCAACAGAATGCAAGTTTAACTCAATCAGTAAAACCTACTTCAACTCGACTTGAGCAATTGGGTAAAGAATTAGAGTCGTTGCAACAAAAAGCACAGACTGATGGCCAGAAAATGAATCAGGCTGATATTCAAAAATTGACTGCTCAATATCAGTCTAAGTTAAGTGAATTCAACTCGACTCAACAAGGTTTACAGACTAAAGTTCAGTCAAGCTTACAGGCGATGAATACAACTTTTGAATCTCGTGTGAAGCAAGCTGCTGAACAATTGCGTAAAGAAAACAACTTAGACTTCATTTTGAATAAAAATTCTACGATTGCCTCTGACGCTCAGTATGATTTAACTGATAAAATGATTCAAAAGGTTAACGCAATTAAATAATCAATGAATAGACGTACTTATCGTTTAGAAGAAATTGCTCACCTTGTCAAAGGTGAGCATTTCGGTGAAAAAGATTTTCAAGTTTCCAACTTGGGAAGTTTGGAATATGCACAAAAGCAGAATATTTGCTTTGTAAATGGTGAAAAATATTTAGCGCAAGCAGAAGCAAGCCATGCTGGTGCGTATATCGTCACAGCAGAACTAAAACAACAATTAACAAGTAAACAAAATTTTATTGTTGTAGATAATCCTTATTTGGCATTTGCTACTTTGACGCATCTATTTGAAAACAAAATAACTCAGCGTGGCATCGAGCGTAGTGCTCAAATTCATCCTTCAGCCATTATTGCCGATGATGCTTATATTGGGCATTACGTTGTGATTGGTGAAAATTGTGTTGTGGGTAACAACACAATTATTCAGGCGCATGCGTTCCTTGATGATCATGTCGAAATTGGAAAAGACTGCTTTATTGATGCACACGTTACCATTACGGGCGCTGCAAAATTAAAAGATCGTGTTCGTATCCATGCGAATACAGTAATTGGTTCTGAAGGTTTTGGCTTCGCACCTTATCAAGGGAAATGGCATCGCATTGCGCAACTAGGTTCGGTTCGGATCGGAAATGATGTCCGGATTGGTTCAAATTGTAGTATTGATCGCGGTGCATTGGACGATACAATTCTGGCTGATGGTGTCATTATTGATAACCTTGTGCAAATTGCTCACAATGTTCAGATTGGCGAGAATACCGCGATAGCAGCAAATTGCGGAATTGCAGGAAGTGCAAAAATTGGCAAAAACTGTATCATAGGTGGCGCCTCAGGGGTGGTTGGACATCTTGAAATCACCGATAATGTGACACTTACAGCAATGTCAATGGTCACAAAAAATATTTCTGAAGCTGGAACGTATTCTTCTGGGATGGGGCTTTTTGAAAATAGTCATTGGAAAAAGACAATTGTACGCTTGAGACAATTAGCAGATGTGCCATTGACCCAAATCACTAAAAGGCTTGATCATATGCAAGCTCAATTAGAGTCCCTTGAATCAACCTTTAAGTTACGTAAATAATTTATTATGACTGAGACTACATTACCTGCATTCACGATGCCTGAATTACCCATGGATATTCTTACGATTCGTGAATATTTACCTCATCGTTATCCATTTTTACTCGTTGATCGCGTTACAGAAATTACTGAGAATAGTATTGTCGGTTATAAAAACGTTTCTATTAATGAAGAGTTTTTCCAAGGGCATTTCCCGACCTATCCAATTATGCCTGGTGTACTGATGATTGAAGCATTAGCACAGGTTTCAGGAATCTTGGGTTTTGTCTTAACTAATCAAAAGCCGAAAGCAGGTTCGCTGTTTTTATTTGCAGGTGCAGAAAAAATCAGATTTAAAAAACAAGTTGTTGCAGGTGACCAGCTTGTCTTAAAATCTGAACTTGTGATGCAAAAACGTGGCATTTACAAGTACAATTGTACTGCGAGCGTCGATGGCATTGTTGCTGCGACGGCAGAGATTATTATTTCCCACCAGAAAATTGAGCAGACATGAGTAGTCAAAATTTAATACATCCCACAGCAATTATTGACCCGTCTGCAGAAATCGCTTCTGATGTACAAATTGGTCCGTATAGTGTTGTGGGTCCCAATGTAAGTATTGACTCTGGTACAAAATTACATTCACATGTTGTTATTGGTGGTTTTACAAGAATTGGAAAAAATAATGATATTTTTCAATTCTCGAGTATTGGGGAAATTTGTCAGGATTTAAAATATCAGGGCGAAGAAACTTGGTTAGAAATTGGCGATCATAACTCGATTCGTGAACATTGTACTTTGCATAGAGGTACAGTTCAGGATCATAGCTTGACCAAAATTGGCAGTCATAACCTGTTAATGGTTAATACGCATATTGCACATGACTGCGTGATTGGAAATCATAATATTTTTGCCAATAATGTTGGTGTTGCTGGGCATGTCCATGTTGGTGATCACGTGATCGTCGGTGGCAATGCGGGTATTCATCAATTCTGTCGTATTGATTCTTACAGTATGATTGGTGGTGCAGCCTTAATTCTTAAAGATGTGCCAGCCTATATCATGGCTTCTGGTAACCCAGCACGTGCTTATGGCATGAATATCGAAGGTATGCGTCGTAAAGGTTGGTCAAGAGATACCATTCAGGGTTTAAGAGAAGCTTATAAGCTGATCTATAAATCTGGTCTTACCGCTGAGCAGGCAATTGAACAGATTCGCAATGAAATTCTAGTGAAAACACCAGAAGCGCAATTGTTTATTGACTCTTTAGAGCAATCAACGCGTGGCATTGTGCGTTAATCACGAGATTGAAAAAAAAAGACACTTAGGTGTCTTTTTTTATGCCTAATTTTCCTCTTCGACAAATTGTTGTCGATACTGTTTAGGCGAATGTTCAAAAGTGCGTTTAAACGCCTGACTGAACGCAGTTTCTGATGAATAACCCACTTTATTGGCAATTTGTTGAACTGAATAATTACTTTTACGCAAATATTGACTGGCTAAGCGCATACGATGTTGCTGTAAATAGGCGAGTGGTGATTCACCAATTACTTCATGGAACAGACTGGCAAACTTTGAGCGTGACATACAACATTGTTCTGCCAATGATTCAACCGTCCAAGCATCTTCAGGATGATTGTGAATTGCTGCCAAGCTATTGCTCAGTTCAGGATGGTTTAAAGCACTGAGCCAGCCATGTTGGCTCGAAATTTGTTGAATATGATCTCGAATACATTTAATTAATAAGATATTCACCAAATGATCGATGATGATATCGCGGCCTGCCTGAATATTCTGCGTTTCTAAGGCGAGGAAATGTAAGCCGATTTGTAGCCATTCAGGTGCATTGGTATCTCCATGCTGCAGATGGATAATTGCAGGTAATGCCTGAATAAACGGACGAGCCATAATGGTATCAATCTGGCAACGTACAGTGAGAATGAGATTTTTCTCAGATGAATGAGTACCGAATTCGATGGCATCTTCTTTATGACCATCAAATAGTTTTGATATATCAACGGCATCCACCAGCTTGGTAATTGCATTATCTGCACCTGTATGTGCTTTCCCAGACGGAATAACCACAATTTCACCCGCATGTGCAGTTAAACTATTGTGCGCGTCAATTTGAATAAAGACAGAACCAACTAAAACAATATGAACAATTAAGGCCGTTTGATCTTGGCAGATAAAACTCCATTCTCCTTGAGTTTTCAAGTAGATATATTCAGTGTGATTTAAATGAATATCAGCAAATATTTTACTTAAAGCATCCATATGATTTTTTAACGATGTATTCATTTAAATTATAGAGAGCTGCGCCAATAACTCAATATGTGTTTATAGGACAAAAACAGGGTGGATGATGCCAAAGACTTTGACATAGGTTTTTTGGACGCTTGCAACTGTCATGAAATTCATAATTCCTCAGAATATACATATATATACAAAGACATGGATTCGATGATGAATGCGCCAGTAAATGTTGAGCAAGAACTTACGCCAGTAAGCATTCCAAAGTCAAAAACTCAGTTAGATCGTAAACGTTATTTATGGGCCATTAGCCCAGCTTTGCCTGCAATCGGGATTGGTATTTTAGCAGGTTATCAATTTGCACCACGTCCATTAAAGAAAATCTTCGCTTTAGGCGGCCCAATTGTTTTGCATATTGTGATTCCAACGATTGATACAATTATTGGTAAAGATGCAAATAATCCTACTGATGAAGATATTCGATTACTTGAAAAAGACCCATATTATTCTCGATTGGTGAAAAGCTTTATTCCTTTGCAATATGCAGCCAATGTCTATGCATGTTATTTAACCAGCCGCAAAGAAACCTCTTTCATTGATAAAATCTTTTTAGGTATTTCAATGGGTGCAATTAATGGGATTGCCATTAATACTGCACATGAGCTGAGCCATAAATCTGATCGTATTGATCATATCCTTTCACATTTAGCGTTGGTACCAACGGGTTATAATCATTTCCGTATTGAGCATCCTTATGGTCACCATAAACGTGCTGCCACACCTGAAGATCCAGCATCTTCACAAATGGGCGAAACATTCTATGAGTTTTGGCCACGTACCGTGATTGGCTCTTTCAAATCAGCAATTGAAATTGAAACCACTCGTTTAAAACGTAAAGGCAAAGAATTCTGGTCAAAGGATAATGAATTGCTGCAAGGTTGGGGCATGAGTGCTGCTTTTCATGGTTCAATGGTTGGCTTGTTTGGTAAAGGGGTCATTCCTTATTTGGCAACCCAGGCTTTCTATGGCATTAGTTTGTTTGAAATTATTAACTATATCGAACACTATGGTTTAAAACGCCAAAAAGACAAGAATGGTAAATATGAACGTACCATGCCAGAACATAGCTGGAACAATAATAATATTGTGACCAACTTATTCTTGTATCAATTACAGCGTCATTCGGATCATCATGCATATCCGACACGTCCGTTCCAAGCATTGCGTCATTTTGATGAAGCACCTGAATTGCCAAGTGGTTATGCAAGTATGTTATTGCCTGCTTTGATTCCACCACTATGGGCAAAAATGATGGATAAGCGCGTATTTGATCATTACAAAGGTGATTTGAATAAAGCCAATATTTTCCCTAAACGTCGCGCTAAAATCTTTAAAAAGTTTGGTGTGGTGGATCAGTCATTGACTGAAGTTTCTACCGAGACAGCAACTACAGCATAATCCGCACAGCTTTCCCAAAGCAGGGCACTGATGAGTAATCGTCAGTGCCTTTTTATTTTCTTGTATAAAAAGCTTAACCAAGTACAGATTTTGAATATTCTTGCTGTATATCTATGTATAACTTAAAAATAATCTTGTAATTGTTTTATGAGGCAAAGATGACAAAACATTATGATTATATTGCGATCGGTGGTGGTAGTGGTGGAATTGCTTCTGTGAATCGCGCTGCGATGTATGGAAAAAAATGTGCCTTAATTGAAAAATCGGAAATAGGTGGAACCTGCGTCAACGTGGGTTGTGTTCCTAAAAAAGTGATGTGGTATGCCGCTCATGTTGCTGAATCGATTCAAAAATACGGTCCTGATTATGGTTTCAATAGTAAAGTCGAGTCATTTGACTGGCAGGTTTTAATTAAGAATCGGCAGGCTTATATTGATAGAATTCATCAGTCTTATCAAAATAGTCTAAGCAAAAATCAAGTTGATCTTATTCAAGGTGCGGCTTATTTTATTGATAAAAATACCATTGAAGTCAACGGTGAACGATTCACAGCGGATCATATTCTCATTGCGACAGGCACACAGCCCTCACTGCCTAAGATTGACGGAGTGGAATATGGTATAGATTCGAATGGTTTTTTTGAATTAAGTGCCTTACCAAAAACAACTGCCGTGATTGGATCGGGTTATATAGCGGTTGAATTGGCGGGTGTGCTGAATGCTTTGGGTTCTCAGGTTGGGTTATTCATCCGTAAGGATTTACCTGTAAGACGCTTTGATTCTTTCTTAAGCGAAACCTTGGTTGAGGTAATGCAAACGGATGGCATTACTGTACATACACAAGCTGTTCCTAAAAAAGTCACCAAAAATGTGGATGGTCGTGTTGTATTACATTTAGAGAATGGTGAAATGCATACGGTAGATTGTCTGATTTGGGCAACGGGCCGAGAACCGAATACCGCGAGTTTGAATTTGGATAAAGCCAATGTCCAACTGGATGAGCGAAGCTATATTCAAGTCGACCAATTCCAGAATACCTCACAACAGGGTATTTATGCGGTGGGCGATATTACTGGCAAAATGGAACTCACACCGGTTGCTGTTGCTGCTGGGCGAAGATTATCTGAAAGATTATTTAATAATAAACCAGATGAACATTTAGATTATGAAAATATTCCGACTGTGGTATTTAGCCATCCTCCAATAGGAACGGTGGGGATGACTGAGCAGGAAGCTATTGAGCAATATGGTCAGCAAGCGGTAAAAGCCTATAACTCATCCTTTACTGCGATGTACAGTGCTATTACGCAGCACCGTCAGCCAACTAAAATGAAACTGGTGTGTGTGGGTGAGGAGGAGAAAATTGTAGGCATTCATGGAATTGGCTTTGGTATGGATGAGATTCTGCAAGGTTTTGCTGTTGCCTTGAAAATGGGAGCAACCAAGAAAGACTTTGATAATACAGTAGCTATCCATCCAACCTCCGCGGAAGAGTTTGTGACCATGCGTTAATCGTGCTTTCATCCATAAATGTCGGTGATCATTTCACAAATTAAATCGAGGAAATGATCACTTTGAGGCCACTTGGGGAATTGTGGCTGAATGTAATTTTGAATCCATATTTATCCAGTAGCAGTTTCACTAACGACAATCCTAGTCCATGCCCATCATTCTGTGATGATTTACGCCAAAAACGTTGAGTGAGCAGGTCCAGTTCATTATCAGTTAAGCCATTGCCAGTATCTGTGATCATGAGTTGATTGTTTTGCATATAAATATGAATCGGAGTTTGAGCATGTAAATAGGCATTCTCAATTAAATTTTTCAGCACAATACTCAATGTCTCAGATGGAAGTGAAATAGGAGATAGACTGTCCCAATCAATCAATAATTGTTGTGATAAGTGATGATATTTCTTTTCCAATTCATTCAGCACTTGGGTTAGACATGCAGTAACATCAACGATGCCGATGGATGATTGAGCTTGATTCTCAGTTTTGCTCAGTAATAATAATTGCTCCAGTAATTGTTCATAACGCAGGATACTTGTTTCTGCTTTTTCTAAATTATCCAGCAGTTTGTGCTGCTCAGAGCCAGACTGTGTCAATATAAGTTTACTGAGTTGTACATGTGTTTTAATTGCTGTGAGTGGGCTGCGCAGCTCATGTGCCGCAAAAGCACTAAAACTTTTTTCATTTTCCAAACTTTGCTGTAAGTTCTGTATTAATTCCAAGATGCTATCTACAAAGGGTTGAATTTCATTAGGAATATTTTGGGTATTTAAATCTAATAGATGCGTCGCCGCTATGGAAAATTGTTCTTTTTTTCGGAGTCGTTCTGCCATTTGATCAAGCGGCTTAAATTCAGCTCGGATAATCCATAAAATCAAAAGAATACATAAAATAAGCGTAAGCGTTAAAGGAATTAAAACAGATTGCAAAATTTGGGTGAGCAGAGAATAACGGAGCTGTAATTTCTCAGCAGTGACCACTCTTATTTGTCCTTTTTGTAGGACATAACTACGCCAATCAATACCATTTTCTTGCCATGTGCTAAAACCAACTGTTCTGGAGGTTAAACTTGGCGAACCTTGAGTCCTTACCAGTACCTGATGATCTTCGGCAGGATTGTAGCTAAAAAATGAAACTTCACAGACAATTAAATTCTGCGGATTATGCTTTTGCTGTACAGAATCCAAGCTATTCATAATCTGATCAACAGGGAGCTGCTGAATCAGATGGGCAACCATCTGGGCTGAAGCTGAGAGACGTTCATCCAGTGTATTTTGTAAACGTTTTTCTAGATCGACATAGAGCCAATAAAATACCAGTGACCACAACAGGATAAACACAAAGGAGATAGTGGTTACCAACCGCCATTTTAAACTATAGCTTTTCATAGGCTAGACTCAGGCGCTTTAAACATATAACCCACACCTCGAATAGTTTGGATAATGTCTGGCTGAATCTTTTGCCTTAAATGATAAATATGCACATTAATAGCGTTACTTTCGATACTGTCCTGAAAACCGTAAACCTTATCAATTAAATGTTCATTTTTAAGGATTTGGTTGGGGTACATCATAAAAGTTTCGAGCAGGCTGTATTCGCGTCGAGAGAGATCTAAAAGCTGTTCTTGGTAGTAGGCTTGTTGAGTGTCTTGATGAATTTTTAGATCACCGAGCTGTAAAATATTGGAAGAATAGCCTCGATTTCTCCGCGCCAATGCATGAACTCGAGCAACCAAGATACTTAGATCAAATGGTTTAGTGAGATAATCATCAGCTCCACTATTCAGGGCTTCCACACATTGTTGAGTTTGATTACGCGCTGTAAGAACCAGGACAGGAACATGTAAACCTGCTTTGCGCCAAGTCTGTAATAGCTCTAACCCATCTTGATCTGGTAAGCCAAGATCCAGCAAGCATAAGTCAACGGCACTGTTACGGATAAAATAATCAGCAGCTTTTGCCGTATTTACGTGTTCTACCGAGATATTTAAATAATCCAATGTCGCGATAATACTTTGGGCGATATATGGATCATCTTCAACAAGTACAACAAACATGGCTTTCCCTCAATAACTGCACTCATTTTACAAACAAATACAGCTCTTAATGTTCTCTTAATTTTATCCGTTTGATAATACTTTCAAGTTGAGTTTTAGACACATTGATATGCGATTTCAATTTCTTGCGGGTATGTTACTTGGGTTAAGTAGTACCGCATGGGCTGCTGGAGAGTTTCTGCCGCCTGATCAAGCTTTTAAGTTTCAAGCAAGTTCCATTTCTAAAGACAAAGCAGAGTTAAAATGGGATATTGTGCCTCATTATTACCTTTATCATGATCAATTCAAAGTAAGTGTAAATGGTAAAAATATTGATCTAAATTTACCAAAGGGAACAGAAAAAGATGATCCAACTTTTGGTATCACGGATGTTCATTATAACAACGTAACCGCACAATTTGAGGTGCAGCCAAATCAGCAATATAAGGTTCAATGGCAAGGCTGTGCTGAAGATGGATTATGTTATCCCGTACAACGGACAACCATTCAGACTGACGATGCGGGCTTATTACCACAGCTAAAGCATAAAGAACCTCAAGCGAATTTGACACTTTTAGCACAAGCACCGACAAAATCGAATCAGTCTTTAGATCGGTCAATTGATGCAGTTGATACTCAAATGGGTAAAGCTTCTGTAACCTCTTTAACTGCTGACCGAACTGAAGAAGATCAGCAAATTGAGACGGTATCAAGTTCAGAAGAATTGAAGCCCGTATCAGAGGCAGAAACGATTAATCCAGCGTCTAAATCAGATTCTTCCTCTGAGTCGCAATCGATTTCAGGACAATCACTAAAAAAAGACTGGAATAACGACCAATTTTTCCTTCATTTATTATCCAGTCAAACGGTTTGGCTCAATCTTATTGTTTTCTTAGGTTTTGGCATATTATTGGCATTTTTACCCTGTTCATTGCCTTTAATTCCGATTCTTTCCGGTATTTTAGTACAGCAAAATAAAGGGCATCGGGCGGCACTGATCGCCATGACCTTTGTGCTGAGTATGGCATTGGTCTATGCCATGATGGGTGTCGTGGTATCACAGCTTGGTTTTAATATTCAACGCTGGTTCCAAAATCCTATTTTTATTGGCCTGTTTGTTTTGATGTTCATTGTTTTTGCATTGAATCTATTTGGTCTCTATCAATTGTCTTTACCTCAAGCTTTATTACAGCGTTTGGATCGGATTCAACAAGCTCAAAAAGGTGGGACTTTGGTTGGGGCTGGGGTGATGGGCGCCGTATCTGCTTTAATTGTAGGTCCATGTATGAGTGCTCCACTTGCTGGTGCTTTACTGTATGTTTCACAACTGGAACAGGGCTTATTAGGTGGATTTTATTTATTTATTATGGGTTTGGGGATCGGAATCCCGCTCTTTATTGCCAGTGTTTTTGGGGCGAAGTATCTCCCTAAGCCTGGGTTATGGATGGAACGACTGAAATTCAGCTTCGGTTTTGTCATGTTGGCCATGGCAGTTTATTTTGCACGGCCATTATTGCCCAATGTGATCTATTATTCTGTTTTTGCGATTATTTTAATCGCAGCGGCGGGTTATTTAATTAATATTTCGTGTCATATCGCAAAGTTGTCTGTTCGAATTTTGATGTTCATTTTAATTGGTGCTGTAGCAGCCAGTGGTATTTGGCAAGCACATTTCGCAATATCGACTTTTAATCAGCAACAAGCGCAGGTTTTGCATGCATGGATCGTAGTCAAAAATAAACAAGAGCTGCAACAGGCTTTAGCTGATCATGCTGATCAACTGGTATTGATCGATGTCTATGCAGATTGGTGTGCAGCGTGCCAGCCCATTAAACGGGATGTGATTCCTTCACAACAAGTACAGCTCGCGATTGCAAATATTGTGAGGATCAAACTGGATTTAACTCATTATGAAGCATCGCAAGACACTATCTTAAAAGAGCGTCAAATTTTAGGTCCTCCAACCGTTTTATTTTTGAATAAAGCGCATGAGGAACAGCGGGATTTACGTTTAACAGGAACATTTACTGCAAATCAACTGGTTCAAAATATAAAACAGTTAGTTGAGCAAGAATCATGATGATGTCCTCAGAAGCCTTGCATTTGGGTGGGTTTATTTTGCCATGGACATTGTTAATCATTTTGATTGGATGGCTCGCTGTTTTTCTATCTGGGCTTTATTTTAGTCGTCAATATGCATGGTCAGAAAATGTTTGGCAGCGTTATAAAGATTCGCTCTGGTCAGCGATTTTGGTGGGATTCTTCGCGGCGCGAATGGTTTTTGTCATGATCCATGCCGATGTCTATTTCGTACATCCAATTGATATGATTAAGATTCAAGATAAAGGTTTTCATCTTTATGCCGGTATTATTGCGGCCTGTCTATGGTTTATTTGGAAAAATAGAGACTTAAAACGCACACTGCTGAGCATCAGCCTAGTGGTCTTTTTGGCGATACAATTCGTTGGTGTGGGTGTTATTAAATCCTTTCAAGTCCAATCACAGTATCCGGTACTCAGTTTTAATGATTTACGACAACAGCCGCAAGCTTTAACCCAGTTTATTGGACAACCTACAGTGGTTAATTTATGGGCGAGTTGGTGCCCACCTTGCCATCGTGAAATGCCTGTACTGTATCAAGCGCAACAAGATTATCCGAATATACATTTTGTCATGCTCAATCAGGGCGAATCAGCTGATGCCATTCAAGATTATTTAAGCCGGCATGAATTTAATTTTAAACATGTACTAACAGACCCCAATGGGGACATGGCGCAACAGATGAATATGTACGGGATGCCAAGTACCTTATTCTTCAATGCTAAAGGTCAACTTGTAGAAAGGCATATGGGTGAACTCAGTCCTGCAATGCTTAAGCAGTATTTGCAAAAGATTAATCAGCATCAGAAGGTGTCATCTCAATGAACCGAAATTTTAAATTTTTAGCAGGTTTAGCACTGAGCTTATCTACTGCTCAGGTATTTGCCGCAGTTCCGACAATTAAGCAAAAACTGGAAAAAGAAGGATTCACCTTTGTTAAGCAAATTGAAGCGCCTGCTCAAATGACAGGTTGGGCAGGACATATGCAACAGAATCCAGCAACGGTGTTTATTTCGAATGATAACAAATATTATATTATTGGCGATTTACATAATGCCAAAGGCGATAATTTAACGGTCGATGCGCTGAATAAACATGTAAAGCAATCTGTTTTGGATGATGTATGGAAAAGTCTAGCGCAATCTGCGTGGATCCAAGATGGAAGTGTCAAAGCACCACGGATTATTTATGTGTTCTCAGATCCCAATTGTCCTTATTGTCACGCTTTTTGGGAAAAAGCACGTCCGTATGTGAAAGCGGGTAAGGTGCAATTACGCCATATTCAGGTCGGGGTGATTCGACCTGAAAGTCGAGGGCAGGCAGCAACACTTTTGGCTGCTTCTAATCCGCAACAAGTGTTTGAAGCATTTAATGCAGCTAAAGGTAAACAAAAACTAAAAGAATTAAAGCCCATTCCAGCTCATCTCGCTGAAAAATTAGAACGTAATGAAGAAATGATGAATAAATATGGGTTTTATGCCACACCTGCTTTAATCTGGAAAAATAGTCAAGGTAAACTGGAAACAGCTCAAGGATTGCCTAAAGACTTAAAAGGTATTTTTGAATAGATCGAATCCATGAAGTTATAGATATAAACAGGACGTTCGAAAACGTCCTGTTTATAATTCATTCTATGGTGTAAGAAAAAATTACTTCAGTTCGCTTGATGATTTACCGAGTTCACGACGCGCAATAATCAATTGCTGAATTTGCTGTGTCCCTTCAAAAATATCCAAGATTTTCGAATCTCGTGCCCATTTTTCAAGTAACTCATCTTCACTGTAGCCAACACTCGCGGCTAGTTCGACACATTTCAAGGTAATCTCACTACCAATACGACCAGCTTTGGCTTTGGCGATTGAAGCTTCTTTAGAGTTGGGTTGTTTATTATCTGCCATCCAACAGGCTTTTAGAGTGAGCAAGCGTGCTGCTTCCCATTCAGCTTCCAGACGGTAAATTTGTGCTGCCAAATTTGAAGTTTGTAGATAAGGCGTTTTATAGTCCGCATCAAGTTGATCTTTAAAAATCTCTTTAATACGTTCCAATGATGCCTTGGCACAACCTACAGCCATTGCGGCTACCAGCGGACGAGTGTTGTCAAAGGTCTCCATCACGCCAGCGAACCCTTTTTTTACATCGATTTCAGGGTTGCCGAGTAAGTTTGCTGCTGGAACACGACAGTCAATAAAGCTGATCACCGCAGTATCAGAGGCTTTAATGCCCAGTTTGTGTTCTAGACGCTCGACTTTCATGCCAGGCGTTCCTTTTTCCACAACAAAGGATTTAATAGCAGCACGGCCTAAGCTTTTATCGAGTGTTGCCCATACCACAACACAGTCAGCGCGTTCACCACAGGTTACGAAGATTTTCTCTCCGTTAATAATATAGTCATCGCCATCTTTGGTTGCTGTTGTACGAATTGCTGCTGAGTCTGAGCCACAACCAGGTTCAGTAATTGCCATGGCTGCCCATTTGCCTTTGAAGCGTTCTAATTGTTCGTCATTTGCAACAGCACCGATTGCTGAGTTACCCAAGCCTTGACGTGGCATCGCAAGCAAAAAAGCAGTATCACCATAACATAATTCAAATACGCCTAAAGCTGCAGACATATTGGCACCATTTTGGATACCTGTCGTATCAGCTCCACGCTTACCTAAAGCAGTTGAACTTGTTGCATTATCCGAACCTTCATTAAAGCCATCCAGTAATGAAGCCAACATATCCAGTTCTTTTGGATAGGCGTGTTCAGCTTTGTCGTATTTACGAGAAATTGGACGGAAGACATTTAAAGCGACTTCATGTGCCTGATCGACCATCAATTTAAATTTTTTAGGGTTTTGCAAATTCATGCTGATAATTCCTTTAATTTGTGGACGATTAAGCGTGTAAACCAGAGTGCATGACCGCAGTTGCACGCAGGTCGCGATACCAACGCTCAACAGGGTGCTCTTTGGTAAAACCATGACCACCGAGGATTTGCACACCATCGTTACCTATTTTCATTGATTTTTCGGCACAGAGTAGGCGAGCTAAATAAGCTTCACGATGGAAACTTTGACCTGCTTCAGCCAAACTTGCGGCATTTAAAACCAGCATGCGCATTGCATCAATTTCAATGGCCATATCTGCAATCATGAATGCTACGCTTTGACGATGTGAGATTGGTTCACCGAAAGCCGTACGCTCATTGGCATATTTAATACAGTATTCTTTCACTGCCTCACATGTGCCTATTGTCATTGCACACCACATCAAATTGCCTAAATCGACAAATGCACTATAGTCAAAATCGGTATCACCCAAACGTAATGCAGGTGTTTGGTTGAATTGTAATGTTGCTGTTTCCGCTGCTTTTAAACCCATTGCTGGATTTGCTTTGATGGCAATACTTTCATTGGATTGCACTACGAAAATATCAGGCTGACCATTGAATTCTGCACTGACAAGAAAGACATCCGCCGTATCACCTAAAATCACTAAGGTTTTTTCACCAGTGACATAGAATTGCCCGTTAGCTTCCGTCGCTTTGGTCTTTAATTGAAACGGGTTAAATGCAGGTGTTGCTTCTTGAAAAGCAAAACTTGCTGTTACATCGGTATCTTCTGCAAACACAGGTAAATACATAGATTGGACTTGGGTTGAACCCCAGCGTGTAATTGCATTAATCACGCTGAAAGTGCTGAGTAAACCTGCGGTTAAACTAAAATCACCTTTTGCTAAACTTTCAGCAATCAAGATATTACTGACGATGTTTTGTTCTGCGGCTACACCACCCAATGCTTCTGGTAGTGCATAATAATTTAAGCCGAGATCGACCAAATGTTGCCAAAGCTCTTCTGGAAATTCAGCATTGTGATCTGCATTGTGTGCTAATGCATATAAAACTTCTTCAGCAAATTTTGACATGGCATCAGCTGTCATTTTCTGCTCGTCAGTTAAACTTAGATCAAATAAATTTTTGTTAACTTGATTTGGGAGACGCTGTTTATCGATCGGTTGCGGCTTAAACGCTTTCTGTGTTTTTGTAAGTACTTTAAAGCCTGTTTTTGAACCTTGATATAATGATTTCTCTACAAATTTTCTTAATTTGAGTTGATCAAGCACTTCGCTTCCTGCAAGTTTTGTGATCAAAGATAGCCCAAAACCTTGAGCCTTATTCATCATATTCGACATGATTTTATCCTAGAGGATGGTTGTAAATTTATGCTGACATGCTCCTGATAAAAAAACTATGTCTTCTTTGACGTGCTGATTGGAGAAAGATAAAGGGTAAAGGAGTTGGTTTTTGTTTTGTATTTAATTGTTTTTTATAACTTAAAAAAAATGTTGGAAAAATATTTATTTTTAAAATTGACCTAAATGACAGTGCGTTGATGTGATTGAATCGTTGCATGATCACTAGGTCATATCGCATCCACTCACAGTGATCATAGTTTTAGATTAGATGTGTTTACTAGAGTTGATGAATAAACGATCATCGCTCAAATCATTCTAGATTTCACATCATAAGCGATCTGAATATATTGCAGAGTAAAGAATTTTAAATATGGCTGTTGGAATGCATGGTTGAGAATGATATTGGATTCAGTCTCACGATACACTGTCTTAAAATCACAGTCATCCCTTGGCATCTTCATTTTAAAAACTTAGATTGAGTACCTTCCTTCATACAGCTTGAAGGAAGGAAAATTGTAAGAATTAGCTGAGTTGTTCGTGTTTGATGCTTTCACGATAATATTTGCAGCCTTTGTAGAGCAGAACTACACCCACTGCACCTGCAACTGCATTTACAATCGAGATGGAGTTACCCACCATCAATGTGTTTTGAAAATATTTATCTGTTAATAGCGCAACAGCAGTGGTACCTACACCTAAAGCAATCAAATTTGAAACAAGTAGAAATTTTGCTGAGACCTGTGCACGTAGTTGATTGGGGGTGAGCATTTGAGTAGCAGCAGCGGATGCAGGAATCGGAAAGGTCGAAAAAAACATGGCCACAAAAATTAAGGCAAATGATAGATACATGTTATCGACTTGGGTAAATAGTACGCTAGGAATAATCAGCGCTGCGCAGCCGATCATTCCTGCTCGAATAGCAGCATCGCTATAGCCTTTTTTAGAGAAATGATCGATGAGCCATCCGCAAAATAGTGCTCCAGCAGTGTTTGCAATCAAAATAATGCTACCTAAAATATAGCCTGTTTGACTGGCATCTAGGCCAAAGTGTCGCATGTAAAATGCAGGTGCCCATCCAAGCAGCGAATACAGCATCATGGTATAGAATGAGAAACCAATAAAGTGACAAAAGAAGGTCTTTTTATGGGTTTTGATAAAGGCAATAGAGTTTTTAAATGATGCTTGGATCACCTGACCATTTTGATCGACTTTTAAGCCTTTTCGTATAGGTTCCTTTACCGTCAAAATCATAACTAAGGCGAGCAAAACGCCTGGAAGCCCCACGATAAAGAAGGTGAGTTGCCAGGTTTTTAATTGACCAATGACGGGTAGGATGACTGAATCAATATTTTTTAAAAGACTGATCACATAACCGCCAATTAAAAAAGCTAAACCAGAGCCAATAAAAGCACCAATGGCATATAGACCTAATGCACGTCCTAACTTCTCTTTGGGGAATAAATCGGTCACGATAGAGTAAAAAGCGGGGGATAATGCAGCTTCACCAGCACCTACACCTAATCTAGCAAGAAACATCTGAGCAAAGTTTTTGCTTAAACCACATGCTGCTGTCGCTAGACTCCAAAATGCAATCCCGATGGAAATAATCTTAATTCGTGATTTTTTATCAGCAAGGGCAGCAATGGGGATGCCCATAAATGCATAGAACAACGAAAAAGCTAATCCTTGCAATAAACTAAATTGCGTATCGGTCAGCATCAGGTCATGTTTAATGGGTTCTATCATTAAGGATAAAATTTGACGATCTACAAACGAAAGAATATAGGCCAGCATGCAGATCACCACGACATACCATTGGTAGCCATAATTTTCGTCGGTCAAATGTGGTTCTGGAGATGTGTGGATCATTTGCTCTGGCAACAGCGCTGTTTTCTGCTCATTCCTGAGCATACTTTCTGGGTGGTTATCATTCATTCTGCATCTTCCTGTGATGACTAGGGTTAAATGATACTAAATAAATTTTATTTATTATAATTTAGTATCAATTTAAGTTTATTTTGTTTTTTGAATTTTGTACAACGATTAATCTTAAATAAAGCTTAATTTTTTAAATTGGATAGACAAATAGAATGATATTTATTGAAATAGCTATTTATTTTATTTGGGTATTTAGATCTTTGTTTTTGTTATTATTTGATTTTATTTTTATAAATTTATTGAAATATCATGTTTTTATAAAATGTAAAAAAACATTACTTTGTGTTGGGAGAGTACTTTGTTTAGAAAATGTGCAGCAGTAATCCGCTATCCTGCTTATTGCTTTAATAAGGGATTTAAGTGATTCGTAATTTTTATATTAAATAAATATATGTTTAATTTTTTGGGTTAGCTTAATCCTTCCGTTAGAATCACGATATATTCACCTGCTAAATCACGGTGTTTTTTGGCCTGTTGATAGGCATCGCTACGATACCAATCTTGTGCTTCCTGCATACTGCTAAATTTGATAATTGCAACACCATCACTTTCGATATTTTCCAGAGCAATGGATTGCCCATAAAATACAATGGGTTCAGCATTAAAGCCTTGGCTGGCTTGTCGTGCCAATGTTGTATAGGTTTTCATTTCATCTTTGTTTTTTAATTCTTTACGAATAAGAATAATGTATGCGCTCATGAGGATTCCTGAATTGAATTTAGATGTAACACACCAAATATTGAAGTTGTTGATGGACACCTGATGGTATCCATCAATCTACGTGCTTTAAGCTGCGCGGGCAACCAAAGTTAAAATATCATAAGTCGCAACCAGTTCATCACGTTGGTTTTTCACCTTGATATCCCAAACCACCACACCATGTTCGGGTTGAGATGGATCTTTTTGCGGTTTTGGTGTTTTCTGTTTGCAGGTCAATTCAACTCGGATTGAATCACCAATTTTGACTGGCTCAACAAAACGTAAATTATCCATACCATAATTGGCAATCACAGGGCCTTGAGCCGCATCGACAAATAAACCTGCTGCTGCAGAGATAATGAAATAACCATGTGCAACACGCTCACCAAAGAACGAGTCTGCCGCAGCGATTTTGTCAGTATGGGCATAGAAATAATCACCACTTAAACAGGCAAAATTGACAATATCTGCTTCAGTCAGGGTACGGCGTGCGGTGAGTAGGCGTTCACCAATCACCAGTTCATCAAATGATTTTTTGAAGGGGTGGACTCGGTCTTCATTGATATGTGAACCCGCTGTCCATGAATGGGTGATTTGAGTCAGGCTGTTCGGTGAACCCTGAATAGCCGTGCGTTGCATATAGTGTTTAACTGCACGGATACCACCCAGCTCTTCACCGCCGCCCGCACGACCAGGCCCGCCGTGGACAAGATGAGGGAGTGGAGAACCATGTCCAGTACTTTCTTTGGCTGATTGTTCATCCAAAATATGTACGCGACCATGCCAAGGCGCAATTTTCTGAATAATCTGCTCAATATTTTCATCACTGTCTTTCACTACAGAGGCCACCAGACTGCCTTCGCCACGTGCAACCAGATCGACAAGCTCATCAATCGACTGGTATGGCATCAAGGTACATACAGGGCCAAATGCTTCAGTAGTATGTACGGATACGGCTTTTAGTGGCTGCTCACAAACAAGAAGTGTCGGTGGAAAGAAGGCGCCTTTTTCTGGGTGATCTGCATTAAAATTGAATGCGCTATCGCCACCAAACACAATTTGAGCTTCTTTTGCCAGTTCAGCAACTTTTGCTGTCACGTCTTGTTTTTGTTTTGGGCTAGCCAAAGCACCCATCGTTGTGTCAGGTTTTTGTGGATCTCCAACCACGACTTTTGCCAGTTTAGCGGTCAGTTTTTGCTGGACTTGTTCAAGCAGAGCATGAGGAACAAAGGCCCGGCGAATGGCAGTACATTTTTGTCCAGCTTTGGTGGTCATTTCACGAAACACTTCGCGTACAAACAGATCTAGTGTCGCTTCATTCGCCTCTGGACTTAGAATGGCACTATTCACCGAATCTGCTTCCATGCTGAATGGAATCGAGTATTTGTTCAGATGAGGATGATTGCGAAGTTTTTGTCCTGTATATGCTGAACCTGTAAATGTCACACAATCCTGTGGACCTAAATAGTCAAAAAGATCATCAATTTGTCCGCAAATTAATTGAAGTGAACCTTTAGGCAAAATTTCAGTTTCTTCAATCGCTTTAACAACGGCTTGGGTCAGTTGGGCACCATCGGTTGCAGGTTTAACAATACAAGGCACGCCAGCTAATAAGGTTGGGGCAATTTTTTCTAACATTCCCCAAATTGGAAAGTTGAATGCATTGATATGAACTGCCACGCCCGCTTTAGGGCTTAAAATGTGTTTCGCGCCAAAAGTGCCATTTTTAGAGAGCTGAATCCAACTGTCTTCGGTCATGATTTTTTCATCATTAAGCTCTCGACGTACAAGGCTCGAATAGGCAAATAGGGTCTGAATTCCACCTTCAATATCAATCCAGGCATCTTTACGGGTTGCGCCCGTTACATAAGCAAGCTGGTAAAAATTCTCTTTGTGTTCAAGTAAATGCTGTGCAATTTGTTTTAAAGCATTGGCACGTTGATGAAAAGTCCAGTTTGCTAATTCAGAACCATTTTTCTTGGCATATTGCACCACTTGTTGCATATCTATGCCATGGCTGCTGACCGTATAAATTGGTTCATTGCTAATGGCGTGAACAACCATGCGCGTATCTTCATGGCTTGAGTGCCACGTTCCATAAACAAAAGAAGATAGTTGTGTTAGCTGTTGAGTTGGCCCCTGGTATTCAGTGTCCTGTGCGATGTCTTCGCGTTGTGCTTGTTCTAGCATGATCAAACTCCATTTTTATGTGATACATCAATTATAAAAACTTTTAAAATATGATTCATAATTTCATCTTGATTCAGTCAAAAGTCAACTTTATTTTGTTTTTTTCGATAAATTAAATTTTTATTAATTTTATTTTATTTAAATAAAACAATTATTTAAATTGGATTTTATGGTTGATTTTTATTTGATACAAAAATATCGATTGACTTTATTTTTTGTGTATCGAAAAATAGATTTAAGGGTGAGACCTAAAGGAAATACACAAATGGAAAATAAGTATCAGAAATTTGAGCACAATATTGCCAATGACATCACGATAGAAGCCAAAGATGAAATGCCTGAGGCGTATCGTAAAACTTTGATTCGCCAAATTGGGCAGCATGGTCATTCTGAAATCGTTGGTATGCTTCCTGAAGGCAACTGGATTACCCGTGCACCGACGTTAAAGCGTAAAGCGGTTCTATTGGCAAAAGTTCAAGATGAAGCAGGGCACGGACTTTATCTTTACAGTGCAGCAGAAACCTTAGGTGCTGACCGTGATGACATGATGGAAAAACTGATTGATGGAAAAATGAAATATTCATCAATTTTCAATTATCCAACAGTGACATGGGCCGATGTTGCTGCAATCGGCTGGTTGGTCGATGGCGCTGCGATTGTGAATCAAGTGGCCTTGTGCCGTACCTCTTATGGCCCATATGCACGTGCAATGGTCCGTATCTGTAAAGAAGAAAGCTTTCATCAGCGTCAAGGCTTTGAAGCCATGATGGTACTGGCTGCTGGAACGCCTGAACAAAAACAAATGGCTCAAGATGCTGTAAACCGCTTTTGGTGGCCGGCACTGATGATGTTTGGACCAAGTGATGAACATTCTCCAAATAGCGCACAAAGTATGGCTTGGAAAGTTAAACGATTTAGTAATGATGACTTACGTCAAAAGTTTGTCGACAACACGGTTCCTCAAATTTTACAGCTTGGTTTAGAAGTGCCTGATCCTGATTTGAAGTGGGATGAAGAAACGGGTCGATATATCCATGGTGAAATTAATTGGGATGAGTTCAATGAAGTTATTGCCGGTCGAGGGCCATGTAACCATGAACGTATAGAAGCACGTCGCAAAGCTTGGGAAAACGGTAAGTGGGTTCGAGATGCAGCTGTTGTCTATGCGAAAAAACAGCAGCAAGCAGTCACTCAAGTCGCTTAAACAAAATTTATGGACAAAATTGAGGAAATCAAAATGGAAGATAAAAATAACTGGTCACTTTATGAAGTATTCATCCGTAGTAAACAAGGTCTAAGTCATCGTCACGTGGGTAGTTTAAGAGCATCCGATGATGAAATCGCATTACAACATGCACGTGATGTTTATACACGTCGTAATGAAGGCATCAGCATCTGGGTGGTTCGTTCTGAATTAATTAAATCATCACAGCCTGATGAAAAAGCTGAGTTTTTTGAACCTGCGTTGGATAAAGTTTACCGTCATCCTACGTTCTATCATATTCCTGATGGCATCGAGCATATGTAAGGGAGTATGGAAATGAATAATCCTATTTTATCTAAGTTCTTATTACATATTGGCGATAGCCAGTTGGTTTTGGCGCAACGTTTAGCGGAATGGTGTGGTCATGCACCAGAGCTGGAAGTTGATATTGCATTGGCAAATATCGGTTTAGATTTACTCGGTCAATCCCGAAATTTTCTGACTTTAGCTGGGCAATACGAAGCGGAACAGCGTGATGAAGATCAATTGGCGTATTTTCGTTCAGAGCGTGAATTTCTCAATTTATTGTTATGCGAACAACCCAATGGTGATTTTGCACAAACCATCGTACGTCAATGGTTAATGGATCATTATCACTTGTTATTAATGACCGCATTGAGCAGCAGCCAAATAGCTGAGGTTGCGGCATTGGCAGTTAAATCATTGAAGGAAGTGAAATATCACATTCGTTTTTCGACCAGTTGGATGGAGCGTCTGAGTTTAAGTACAACTGAGGCACATCAACGTGTACAGACGGCATTAGATAGCTTATGGCGTTTTACGGCAGAGTTGTTTGAGTTGACTGTTGAAGAACAGGTACTGGTTGAGCAGGGCTTAATCAGCAACTTCGCCAATGAAAAGTCGCAATGGGATAAAACAATTGTTGAAGAATTAAAACGATTTGAACTCAGAATTCCTGCAAATGGTGCTTATCGCCGTGGCGCAAAGCAGGGATTACATACGGAACATTTAGGGTATTTATTGGCTGAAATGCAATCCATTCAACGAACTTATCCTGAAATGACTTGGTAAGACAAGGAGTTGAGCCATGCAAATGATTCGTCATTGTATCGATCAGTGCTGGGACGTTTTACAAACGGTCAATGATCCTGAGATTCCTGCGTTATCTGTCGTGGATTTGGGCATGATTCGTGGTGTGGAACTCAATGATCAGCAAGAAATTATTGTTCGATTGACCCCAACTTATAGTGGCTGTCCTGCAACTGATTTATTGAAAGCACAGATTGTTGAGGCTTTAGCAGCAGAAGATCTCATTCCAGCAAAGGTCATTGTTGATTTATCTGAAGCTTGGACAACAGACTGGATGTCTGAAATAGGCAAAAAAAAGTTACAAGACTATGGCATTGCGCCACCTGAGGGTTTAGCTCATCAGTGTGGAACACACGTTCATTTAAAAGATGGCGTGATATGTCCGCAGTGTAAAAGCCGCAATACCAGATTGCTCACAGAGTTTGGTTCGACCGCGTGTAAGGCCCTATACAAATGTCGAGACTGTCTTGAACCCTTTGATTATTTTAAATGTATTTAAAGTCTTGGATAAGGAAATCAGCCATGAGCCAATTTATTCCCTTAAAAGTAAAAAGCATCACCTCTCAGACCGATCAAGCGATTTGTATTTCATTTGATCTCATCGCAGAGCAACAAGAACAATTTAAATTTCAACCTGGTCAGCATTTAACCATTCGCCGTTTAACTGAGGCGGGTGAGATTCGTCGTTGTTACTCAATTTGTAGCTATGCGCCGAAAGAAGATATCAGTATCGCAGTTAAAAAAATGGATCAGGGGCAATTTTCCAACTGGGCCAATGACTATCTAAAAGTCGGTGATGTCCTTGATGTCATGCCTCCACAGGGTGTTTTTTTCCAAAAAGCAGCTCGATCTGGCGGCCAATCATTTCTCGGTGTGGCTGCTGGCAGTGGTATTACCCCGATTCTGTCGATTATTAAGCAAGTTTTGTTTGAGCAAGCGACATCAAACTTTACTTTGCTTTATGGCAATCGCTCGTGGAAACAAACCATGTTTGCTGAGCAAATTATGGATTTGAAAGATCAATTTAAGGAACGCTTTCAGCTCATCAATATTTTTTCGCGTGAGTTCAACGACAGCGAGTTGCTGAATGGTCGAATTGATGAAACCAAACTCAAGCAACTATTTGATCATGACGTCTTAGAAAGCAACTTTGATCATGTTTTTGCCTGTGGTCCAGATGAAATGATGGATACAGTCGAAAGCCTTTTACCTATCTATGGTTTAACGAAAGATAAGATTCACACCGAACGCTTTAATACGGGTCATGTCCGTAAACGTGTTGTTGATGCTGATGTAAACCGTAAGGAAGAACAAGTCAATATTGTACTTGATGGGCGTGAACTGATTGTGTCTGTGTCTCAAGATGATGAAAGCATTCTAGATGCAGCATTACGGGCAGGTGCAGATTTACCTTATGCGTGCAAAGGTGGTGTCTGTGCGACCTGCCGTTGTAAGGTGCTTTCAGGCGAAGTAGATATGTTCCTGAACTATAGCCTTGAAGACGATGAAGTCGAAAAGGGCTATGTGCTGAGCTGTCAGACTTTACCGAAAGGTGCAAATGTACGTTTGAGCTTCGATGAGTAGAGGTTGTCATGCAAGAGCTGATTAAAGCTGAGATAACAGTTGATGGTGTGATGCTATTAACCCTCAATCGTGCGGAAAAACGCAATGCTTTAAATAATGCAACTTTGCAATATTTATGTGAATTACTTGAAGAGGCAGAACACAATAGCCGAATCAAAGCCGTGGTTCTAACAGGTAATTCGTATTGTTTCGCAGCTGGTGCAGACCTGAGTGAATTGGCAGAAATGAATGCGGTTGCTTTACAGCTCGATATCCGTCCCAAGCTCTGGCAGAAGATCGATTCGTTCAGTAAACCGATTGTTGCAGCTGTGAATGGTTATGCCTTGGGCGCTGGATTTGAACTGGTTTTACACACAGATATCGTGTTGTGTGGTGAAAATGCCAAATTTGCATTGCCAGAAATTGGTTTGGGTATGTTACCTGGTGCAGGTGGAACACAGCGTTTAGCACGTCTAGTGGGCCAACAACTGGCCATGCGCTGGGCGATGACAGGGGAAATGATCTCCGCCAAGAAAGCACAGCAGCATGGTATCTGTAGCGAAGTGGTACCAACCGCACTCACGGTGGAATATGCCATTCAACTGGCAAGCAAAATTGCCAAGCAAGCACCTTTGGCAATTCGGGTGATCAAGCAATCGATTAAAAGTATTCACGAAATCACATTAAGTCAGGGACTGAAATCCGAACGACAAAACTTTGTCTGGTTGGCAGCAACCAAGGATCGGAATGAAGGCATTAATGCATTTTTTGAAAAAAGAAAACCAATCTTTAGAGGTGAGTGATGGACTATAAAAATATTATCGTTGAAGAAAAAAATGGCGTGGGTTATTTAACGTTTAATCGTCCCCAAGCACTTAATAGCTTTAATGTGGACATGCACCATGAAGTAGCCGAGGTTTTGAATCTTTGGGCTAAAAAACAGGACGTTCGCTGTATCGTAATCAGTGGAGAAGGCCGTGGCTTCTGTGCAGGACAAGACTTAGGTGATCGTGTGGTTGATCCGAATGCCGCTGCACCAGATTTAGGGTATTCGATTGAAACTTACTATAACCCGCTAATTAGAACTATTGTGAATATGCCAAAACCTGTCATCTGTGCGGTGAATGGCGTGGCTGCAGGCGCAGGTGCAAATATCGCCTTAGCATGTGATCTGGTGATTGCAGCTAAATCTGCCAACTTCGTACAAGCTTTCTGCCGTTTAGGGCTGGTGCCTGATTCGGGTGGAACATGGTTCCTGCCACGCGCAGTTGGTCACGCACGTGCCATGGGATTGACCTTGCTCGGAGATAAATTGCCTGCTGAAACCGCCAAAGAATGGGGCATGATCTGGGATGTTGCTGAAGATGAGGAATTAAAAACAAAAGTGACTGAGTTGGCTGAACGTCTCGCGAAACAGCCAACCTTTGGCTTGTCATTGATTAAAAAAGCCATCCATCAATCCCCTAATCATAGTTTTGATGAGCAAATGCACTTGGAACGAGATTTTCAGCGTATCGCGGGTCGTTCAGAAGATTATCGTGAAGGCGTACAAGCCTTTATGAGTAAGCGTGAGCCAAAATTTCAGGGGCTTTAAACATGACTCATCTGGATTTATCTGATGCCCACGTTGCTGTCATTGGCTCGGGAACCATGGGTATCGGTATCGCCCAATTGTCCATTATGAATGGTCATTCAACTGTTCTCTACGATCTTGATCATGAAAAGACCAAGCAGGCGGTGGATGGATTGCATCAGACTTTTGCCAAACTGGTTGAAAAAGGCAAGATAACGGAAGAACAAGCCCAGCAGGCATGTTCACGTTTAAGCATTGCTGATGGTATAGAAGATTTAGCGAATGCTGAATTGGTCATTGAAGCTGTGGTAGAAAAACTGCAAGTGAAGCAGTCTTTATTTCAACAGCTTGCAGCTATCTGTAGTGAACATACTATTTTTGCCACCAATACGTCTTCAATTTCCGTCACTGCGATTGCGGCTGGGATTCCACAACCTGAACGTGTCGTGGGCCTGCATTTTTTCAATCCTGCGCCAGTGATGAAACTGGTCGAGATTGTTCAAGGTTTAAAAACGCCAGTTAGCCTATGTCAGGCGTTAAAAGCCTTGATGTTGGCGTGGAAAAAAATTCCGGTTCTGACTAAGTCAACACCTGGTTTTATCGTGAACCGTATTGCCCGTCCATTTTACGCAGAAGCATTTCGTGCCTTACAAGAACAGGTCACAACGTATGACCAACTGGACTATGCCTTAAAGCAGTGTGGTGGTTTTGCGATGGGGCCGTGTGAGTTGACGGATTTGATTGGGCAGGATGTGAATTTTTCTGTGACCCAAAGTGTCTATGACGCGTTCTTTTATGAGCCGCGCTATCGTCCGAGTTTGGTACAAAAGGAACTGGTCGATGCAGGTGCATGGGGACGAAAGTCGAAGCAAGGTTTCTATCACTACGATGCAAAAAATCAGTATTCGACTTTTCAGCCTCAAGCCATTACAGCTAAAGCCTTTCAGTCAGATGTTCAGGTCAAAGGCGCATGGTTTCAGCTACCAATGCTACTCACACGTCTAGCGCTGAATTCTGGGACTGAAAATGAAGAAAATATCATTCAGATGGATGATATTGATCTACGGTTAAGTCAGGGTGAATCTGCCAACCTGAACTATCTAAGCCGTAAAACGGTATTGATGGATTGGCATCATGATTTTTCAAAGGCGCAAGCCGTAGTGCTGAGCCACAACCCGTTGTGTGAAGCCGATGATCTGGCAAAAGTTGAGGCATTTTTTGCTCAATATCAGATGCATGTGATTTGGATTACAGACCATCCTGCATTATTAACTTTACGTACTCTTGTGTTACTGATCAATGAAGCTAGTGAGGCTAGCCTGCACGGTATTGCTAGTATGGAAGATATTGATAATGCCATGAGATATGGCGTCAATTATCCTAAGGGACCGTATCAATGGATGATGCAATTGGGTGCGCAGTATGTGTTGCAAACCCTCAATAACTTATATGCCATTTATGGCGAAGAAAAATATCGTGCAAGTTTATATCTCAAGCAATACGTGGCACAGCAGCAAAACGTGACTGCCAACGATTCACAAGATTTAGCAGCATTTGCATAAGCAGGAGCGATCATGGAAGACGTTTTAATTTGTGATTTTATTCGTACCCCGATTGGACGCTATGCAGGGTCACTCAGCTCGGTACGTACCGATGATCTTGCTGCATTGCCAATCAAACATTTAAAAGAAAAATATGCGCATCTGCCTTGGCAGGAGTTAGATGAAGTGTTTTTGGGCTGTGCCAATCAAGCGGGCGAAGATAACCGTAATGTGGCACGTATGGCAACTTTGTTGGCAGGATTACCAGAAGCAGTTCCTGCCATGACGGTGAATCGACTCTGTGCTTCGGGGTTGGATGCAGTGGGCTTGGCGGCACGTTCGATTAAATGTGGCGAATCACAATTTGTACTGGCGGGTGGTGTCGAGTCGATGAGTCGCGCGCCGTTTGTGCAGGCAAAGCCAACCGAAGCTTTTGGACGTAGTCCTGAGATTTTTGATACCACCATTGGCTGGCGCTTCATCAATAAAAACATGAAAACACAATATGGTACAGATAGCATGCCAGAAACGGCTGAACATGTAGCTGAAAAATATCAAATCAGCCGACAGGATCAGGATGCATTTGCGATTCGCAGCCAACAAAAAGTGGCTGCAGCACAACAAGCTGGTTTCTTTGATGAAGAAATTTTGCCAGTTGAACTTGTGGATCGTAAAAAGAACATCACAACTTTTGTCCAAGATGAGCATCCTCGTGCGGATACCAGTCTGGATAGCTTGGCGAAATTGAAAGCCCCATTCCGTAAAGAGGGTGGTTCAGTCACGGCAGGGAATGCATCAGGTGTGAATGATGGCTCAGCATGTGTTTTACTTACGAACCGCCAATTTGCTGATATACATGGTTTAAAACCATTGGCACGTGTGGTGGCGATTGCCAGTGCAGGGGTTGAACCGAAATATATGGGCATTGGCCCAGTCCCTGCGGTGCAAAAACTGTTAAAACAGACGGGACTCAGTTTAGATCAAATGGATGTGATTGAGCTGAACGAAGCTTTTGCAGCCCAGTCGCTGGCGTGTATGCGTGAGTTAGGGCTCAAGGATGATGATACGCGTGTAAACCCAAATGGCGGTGCGATTGCACTGGGTCATCCTCTTGGTATGAGCGGAACGCGCTTAGTCATTACTGCCACCAGAGAATTAAAAAGACGTGGTGGTCAATATGCACTGTGCACCATGTGTGTGGGTGTAGGCCAAGGTGTGGCCCTGATTATAGAAAATTTAAATTAATTTAGACGGTTCTTGTGAAATAACGACATAGGAGATACGGCAGTGGATAGCCAGATGATAGAAAATGTAGAAAAAATGACGCTAGCGGAATTGCGAGCACTTCAAACCAAACGGTTAAAAGAAACTTTGACGTATGTGTATGCCAATAGCCCGGTGTACAAGAAAAAATTTGATGATGCAGGTGTGCATCCAGATGATTTCGTGACACTGGATGATCTCGCCAAGTTTCCATTTACCACCAAACAGGATTTACGCGATAACTATCCGTTTGGCATGTTTGCAGTGCCACAAGAACAGATTGTTCGTTTACATGCCTCGTCAGGCACCACAGGCAAACCAACCGTGGTCGGTTATACCCAAAAAGATATTCATACTTGGTCGGACATCGTGGCGCGTTGCCTGCGTATGGCGGGTTTGAGTGCCAAAGATATGATTCAGGTGGCTTATGGTTATGGCTTATTCACAGGTGGTTTGGGTGCACATTATGGTGCTGAACGCTTAGGCGCAACTGTGATTCCGATGTCAGGTGGTCAGACAGAGAAACAGGTGCAACTGATTCAGGACTTTAAACCAACAGCAATCATGGTCACGCCATCGTATTGTGTCAGCATTATTGAAAAACTCGAACAGCAGTTGGGTAGTGCGCGTAATACTTCGTTAAAGGTTGGTATTTTTGGTGCAGAACCGTGGTCAAAAGAGTTACGCCGTGAGATCGAAGAACGTCTTAATATCAAGGCACTCGATATTTATGGTCTATCTGAAATTATGGGCCCAGGGGTTGCCATGCAATGTCTGAACGAAGGCGATGGTCTCACCATTTGGGAGGATCACTTCTATCCTGAAATCATTAACCCAGAAACAGGTGAAGTATGTCAGGATGGGGAGTTGGGCGAATTGGTTTTCACCACCATTAGCAAAGAAGGTCTACCAATTATTCGTTATCGTACCCGTGATTTAACCCGATTACTGGCGGGCCAGAATCTTGCCATGCGCCGTATGGATAAGATCGTCGGGCGTAGTGATGATATGCTGATCATTCGTGGTGTGAATGTATTTCCAACTCAGATTGAAGAACAAATTCTTCAAGTGCCAAGTTTGGTGCCGAATTATGAAATTCTGGTGGCAAAAAAAGGACACATGGATACTTTGCATATCCGTACCGAAATGTGCCATAACTGTGATAAGCAGGCGCAGCAACTGGCTCAGCAGTTGATGCAGCGAATTAAAACCATGATTGGTATTTCAGTGACGGTAGAAGTGGTGAATGAATTAACCTTGCCACGCTCTGAAGGGAAAGCAAAACGCGTTATCGATATGCGTCAGATTGCTTAACATTATGATCATTCAGGGTATAGAATCTATATCCTGAATCTAAACGCCAAGATAAAAGTATGAGTGCAAAGCTACAGCAAATTATTGATTCGATTATTCAGAATGAGACCTTAAGTGGGACATCGCTCATTTCAACCATTTTTGGTGATTCGGTGCTGCATCGTGGTGGCAATATCAGCCTTGCCAGCTTGATTCAGTTGCTGGAGCTGTTTGAATTTAATGATCGTGCTGTACGGACTTCGGTTTTTCGGCTGGTTAAAAATGATTGGTTAGATTCAGACAAGATCGGCAGAACCAGTTTTTATCGTATTACCGATGCCAGTCGAGCAAAATATTTGCAGGCAGAACAACGGATTTATAATGATCAGATGAAAGAATGGGATCATTCTTGGGATCTTATTCTGATGTCGAGTTTGGATACTGACAATAAAGCATCTTTGAGAAAAGAACTGGAATGGCTCGGCTTTGCCAATATTTCTACCAATTTGATGGCTTATCCAGGTTCTAATCGGCTGCAATTGCAAAAGTTGCTGGTTGATCTGAATATGAGTGAACAAGTGGTTGTGTTTAAGGCAGAGACCTTGCAGCTATTTAATAACTCAACTGAAACCATTAGCCGTATGTTAGAGACTAACTGGCCGATTGATGAGTTGCGCCAACGTTATTTACAATTTTTGGATATGTTTCGCGAAATCGGAGCAATTCTGATGCAGGACGATGAGAGCATCGAACCAGTTCAAGCCTTTCAGATTCGTACTTTACTGATTCATTATTATCGTCGGATCTTGCTTAAAGATCCTGCTTTGCCATTAGAATTGTTGTCAGCAGATTGGCCTGCAATCAATGCCCGTACTTTATCCATGAATATTTATAAGAAAGTCTTTGAGGCTGCGGATGACTATTTCCTGTCAGTTGCTGCCACATCCGAAGGGCCTATGCCAAATGCAACCGCACATTTTTGGCGTCGCTTTGGCGGCCTGAATCAAAACACTGAGAGAATGAATGATGCCTTGTTATAGTATTGATGGTGTGATTCCCGTTGTTCATCCTAGTGCATTTGTTCATCCTACTGCCGTTTTAATTGGCGATGTGATTATTGAAGCAGGGGTTTATATTGGGCCATTTGCGTCACTGCGTGCTGATTTTGGCCGTATTCATATCAAAGAAAATGCCAATGTACAGGACAGCTGCATCATTCACGGTTTTCCACAAAGTGTCACGCTGGTTGAGGAAATGGGACATATTGGTCATGCTGCGACGTTGCATGGTTGTCGTATCGGTAAAAATGTCTTGATTGGTATGAACAGTGTCATACTGGATTATGCTGAAATTGGTGAAAATACCATTATTGGTGCCAATAGCTTGGTGAAAACCAAAGATAAAATTCCTGCCAATGTTCTGGCTTTAGGCAGCCCAGCCAAAGTTGCCAGAGAGCTTTCAGAGCAAGAACGGCACTGGAAAATAAAAGGTACGCAAGAATATGTGCAGTTGGCACAGCGTTGTTTAAGCACAATGATAGAAGTTACACCATTAGCAGAAGAATCTGCTGAACGGAAGACCTATCAGGACTTTCAGGCAGATCATCAGATTAAACCATCAAGCGTATCATAAGATCCGTATCTAGCAATTTCCACAACAAATTTCGCTTATCGATTACATTATCGTGTCGTTATTTCATCTCTAAAGCAACCCATGTATTATGGTGAATGACTCTTTTATTTTGGATATGCTCATGGATGGTTTATCTAAATTTTCTTGGGAAAATATCAAGCATCATTTTTATAATACTGGAGAGTTTCCCCACATTTTGGAAGAACATACTCCAATTGTGCAAGCATGGGAACAATCTCGGCAAGCGGGTTTGAGCCCTGATTTCAAATTAACGGCCTTAAAAGAGTTCCCTTTAGAAAGTTTGTCATTCGAAGATGAATGGTTAGCGCGACTTGCAGAACCCGTGTTAAGTGACATTTGGCGTTTGTTTGGTCAGCAGGATGTAAGCGTATTTCTCATCAATTCAAATTCCAAGATTATTGCAGAGAAGCACAACCCAAATTTAGATCATCAATATCATTTTTTACAAACAGGGCGTGTTATTGATCCGACCGTTTTTGGAGCAATTGCGCCGACCTGTAGTGTAATGTCGAAACAACCAATGATCATGACGGGTCATCAGCATTATTTGAATGAATTCTCTGGTTTTTCCTGTGCTTCCGTTCCTGTATTTAATGGGATGGGGGATGTACTTGGGGCATTTGATATCACATCAAGACAAGGACTATTGGCAAGTAACTGGCTCAGACATTTGTTATATCAAAGTTATATATTAGAAAATAAAACCATATTCTCTACACTTCAACCAAATCATCGCTTATTACATTTTCAGCACTCTCAGGATTTACTTGATAATGCCTATACGGGGTTAATTGTTTTAGATGAGCAGGACCAAATTATAAAAGCCAATCAAATGGCGCTGAAATTACTGAATTGTTCTATTGAATCTTTGCGCTATAAGAATATTGCTGATTTTTTGAGCTGTAGTCATCTATCTTCAAATCATGCAAAAGATTTTTTCCTGATTCAAAGTATCGATCATGCATTTTTTTATGCCAAGTTAAAAACTTTTGTTATTCCAACGCGTGATAACATCCCAAAGGTTCATACAATATTAGATCAAGCGTTGAGAGCCTTGCAAGCCGAGATACCTGTTCTCATTACAGGCGAGACTGGAACTGGAAAAGATCATTTTGCTCAGCAATTACATAAAAAATTAGATGCTAATTTACCCTTTATTTCAATTAACTGTGGTGCAATTCCAGAACATTTAATGGAAGCAGAATTATTTGGTTATGAAGGTGGGGCTTTTACTGGAGCTAAAAAGCAGGGTGAAAAAGGACTGATTGAATTGGCTGATCAAGGAATTTTATTCTTGGATGAAATTGGCGATCTCCCTTTACATTTACAAGTCAAAATACTCAGAGTGTTACAAGATCAACAATTTTATCGGGTTGGTGGACGTAGACCAATTCGTTCTGCGTTTAAATTGTTGTGTGCAACTCACCAAGATTTAACTGGAAAGATAGAACAACAGGCGTTTCGTAGTGATCTGTATTACCGTATTCGAGGTTTTGAAGTTCATCTGGAACCGTTACGTTCTAGGGCTGATCGACACAGCATATTTCATTCGATACTTCATCAGTTTGGGATATTTAATTGGTCATCTCAAGTTGAACAACAATTTAATACGTATACATGGCCAGGCAATATTCGTGAATTGATGCACATCGTAAAGCTTGCAGCAGCATTCAACGAAAATGAAATCTTGGATAAGCTACCGTTACCAGATTTGGATGTACTTGCATCTCAGGAGAGTGAACGAAGCACGTTTTCTACCAAAACTGATCTAAATATCCTCACTAAACAGTTAATTATGCAGGTTTTGAATGAAGAAAAAGGCAATATTGCCAAAACTGCTAAACGCTTAAAAATATCAAGAACTACAGTGTATAAATATCTGGATAGTTAATTTTTTTATTCTGTTCGTCAAAAAAAGCGGTTGTCCATAATCTGGACAGCCGCTTTTTCTATGTCCAGATTATGGACATATTTTTCCGGCTAAAAATCTCAATCACATGATTTTATTGATTTATTTTTTTGGCATGTTTGCTGCAATTCTGTTGTAGCTAGTTTGTAGATTTGCATATTTCACTAACCAGCATAGGACGGCCAGACCAAGCAATTTTGAATTGTTGAAATGGCTTAAAAGGACAATGAAAAGATAAGGAACACTTTATGAATTACATGAGAAGAAATACAGTCATTTTATTATTAAACGGTTTTTTAATTCATCATGCTTATGCAGTTGATGTCAATGTTGGAGATTATACCGCTTTGCCTAAGGGCAGTAATGTTGGGGTTTTTTATTACCAACACGGTGAAATGGATGGATATTATCAAAATGGAAACAAGACTGAAGCGAAGTCTAGATCAGATATTGGAATAGCACGATTTATTCATTACACCGATATCGCTGGTATGCGTGCAACACCACAAATTATCATTCCATTCGGATCTGTTAGAAATACCCATATTGCTGGTCATGCTTTAAATGATGCATCTGGTTTTGCTGACCCAATTATTGCTTCAGCATTCTGGTTGATCAATCAGCCAGAAAAAGGTTTATCTGGGCGTTATCTTGCATTAACACCATTTATATATTTACCAATTGGTCAATATAATAAACATGAAGCTGTTAATCTGGGAGAAAACCGGTTTAAATTTGATCTACAAATGGCTTGGGTACAGCCTATCTATAACAAGCTCGCATTTGAGTTCTATCAGGATGCAATCTGGTATGGCGACAACGACGAAGCGGGTAATGGTAACCAGACACTGGAACAAGATACGAGTTATCAAACTCAGGTCAATCTGCGCTATGACTTCAATCAACTGCAAAGAGTAGCATTTGGTTATGCTGCAAATTATGGGGGAAATCAATCTTTAGATGGTATTGATCTTCATCAAGATATGAAAAAGCAACAGCTGCGTTTGGAATATCAGCAGATGATTAACCCGAAAACGCAGATTAGTGCTCAAGTCATTTCTGATACACAAGTAGAAAGTGGGTTTAAAAAAGATTTAGGGTTAAATATAAGACTTTTCTACATTTTTTAATTAGAAATATTGGCAAAAAATTGCAGGTGTGATTTTAGGCGGTAAATTAGCTTAAAAATAAACGTATTTATTCAGTAAACACAACGAGGTTCATATGTCTATTTTAACAAAAGAAATTTGGGATCAAAAATTATTTCGTGGTGCATGGCAATTGGCCAAAAACGGTTATCAAGTGGTTGAAGTCGCGACAGGCGAATCTTTAGGTCAGATCGGTTATGCATCTGCGATAGATGTGGTTGATGCGGCGCAGCAAGCCAAGGTTGCACAAAAGCAATGGTGGGCATTGAGTTACCAAGAACGTCAGGCTGTGTTTGAACGGGCAGTCCAGATTCTGACAGAACATCAGGCCGAAATCATTGAGTGGTTGGTAAAAGAAAGTGGTTCGTTACAGCTCAAAGCAGGATTTGAGGTCAATATCTCGATTCAAGTATTAAAAAATTGCATTGGTTTACCTGCCGCAGATCAGGGGGCCTTGTTGCCAACTGCAACAGGAAAACTGAGTCTGGCCAAGCGAGTTCCTTTGGGTGTGGTTGGTGTGATTTCGCCATTTAATTTCCCGCTTTATCTTGCGTTGCGTGCGGTTGCTCCTGCCTTAGCCCTAGGCAATGCTGTGGTACTGAAACCCGATGAGCGAACCGCAGTTTGTAGTGGTTATTCAATTGCCAGAATTTTTGAATTGGCAGGTTTACCTCAGGGGCTGCTGCATGTACTACCTGGTGGTGCAGAAGTGGGTGAGGCACTGACATTGGACAAAAATATTGCCAGTATCCAATTTACTGGTTCAACTCATGTTGGTCGTATTGTAGGTGCCAATGCAGCTAAAACGCTGAAAAAAGTATCGCTTGAATTAGGTGGAAAAAACTCACTCATTGTTCTGGATGATGCAGATATTGAATTGGCGGCTGAGAATATTGCTTGGGGAGCTTTTTTACATTCAGGTCAAATTTGTATGACTTCTGGGAAAATCTTGATTCAGGAAAAGATTTATCAGCAAGTTAAACAGCGCGTTATTGAAAAGGTAAAGAATTTTGTGGTGGGTAATCCTTTAAATACTGATGTTACGATTGGTCCTCTGATAAATGCCAAGCAATCGCAACGTGTTGAACAGTTGGTGAAGGATGCGATTGCGCACGGTGCAAAACTGGAAGTAGGTGGGCAGGCAAATGGCGTATTCTTTGAGCCAACGGTATTGGCTGATGTAAAGCAAGACAATCCGATTTTTTCAGAAGAAATTTTTGGCCCAGTCGCCGTTCTGATTCCTTTTTCAACAGATGAACAAGCCATTGAACTTGCAAATGACGGTGATTATGGGCTTTCTGCGGGGATTATCACCGCCAATGTTGGTCGCGCCATACAGCTTGGGCAACAACTCAATGTCGGTCTATTGCATATTAATGATCAAACTGTAAATGATGAAACCGTCAATCCATTTGGTGGGTTTGGCGCTTCAGGCAATGGTACGCGGATTGGCGGACCTGCAAATGCAGATGAGTTTACCCAATGGCAATGGATGACGATTCAGGTGCAAGCACCACATTACCCATTCTAATACCATCATAATGATATTTAACAGGAAGTTGAAAATGGAAAATACATCAGTTTATAAAGAAATTATCGCGGCTGTGACAGAATGCAAGGGGGCGGATTTTGAGTTACAACCCCTTAAAATACGTCAACCTCAAAATGATGAGGTCTTAGTTAAAATTGTAGCGACAGGAATGTGCCATACCGATTTGATTGTACGTGATCAATACTATCCTGTTCCTTTGCCTGCGGTTTTAGGACATGAAGGATCTGGGGTCATTGAGGCAATTGGCCCGAATGTGACTGATTTAAAGGTCGGTGATCACGTCGTACTGACGTATGGTTATTGTGGCAAATGTACTCAATGTAATACTGGAAACCCAGCATATTGTTCTGAATTTTTTGCGCGTAATTTTGGTGGTGCAGATTTGCAAGGGAACAATGCAATTTGTACCCATGATCACGAAGTAGTACATGATCACTTCTTTTCCCAGTCTTCTTTTGCGACACATGCTCTAACGAGAGAAAACAATGCAGTTCGAGTGTCAAAAGATGCACCTATTGAGTTGTTAGGGCCTCTGGGTTGCGGGATACAAACAGGTGCTGGCGCCGCTATGAATGCCTTGAAGGTAACGCCAGCAAGTAGTTTTGTCACATGGGGAGCGGGGGCAGTTGGATTAAGTGCATTATTGGCAGCTAAGATATGTGGGGCTTCCACGATTATTGCGGTCGATATTGTGGAGTCCCGACTGAAACTGGCTGAAGAATTGGGTGCGACCCACGTCATCAATAGTAAAACTCAAGATCCTGTTGCAGTGATTCAGGAAATTACCCAAGGAGGTGCAAATTTTGCACTCGAATCCACAGGCCGACCAGAGATATTAAAAACAGGGATTGATGCCTTAGGCATTTTAGGGAAAATAGCGGTAGTTGGAGCCCCGCCTTTGGGCACTTTAGCCCAATTTGATGTCAATGATCTGTTACTTGGAGGTAAAACAATCTTGGGCGTGGTTGAAGGAAGTGGGGCACCGAAGAAATTTATTCCTGAGCTGGGAACATTATTTTTGCAAGGCAAATTTCCTTTTGATAAGTTAGTAAAATTTTATGCTTTTGAAGAAATGAATCAGGCTGCAAGAGATAGTCATGCTGGTATTACACTTAAGCCAATTATCAAAATTGCAGTATAAGCATTGTTGAGAAGTTGATCGCTACTTTAGAGTTGTATCTATGCACTTATTTGCTCCTTCCTGTTAAGGGGCAAATAGCTGATGCAGTTTATTTTTATGAAGAACTCAGCATGTGTTGGTCAAGGTAATATTCTGTTTTTTCATTAACTTGTAAATAAATACCAGTATACCAATAGCCAGCCAACAGCTTCCAAATTTTAAGGCTGATGAATCTAGATTGATCCAAAGACACAAAATACTGATGACTGAAATAAGCGGTAAAAAGAGATTGAAAAACTTGTTTTTAAATCCTGAACGTTGCTTTTCTCTAACATAAAACTTGACGAAAACGGATAGGTTGACCGCGGTAAATGCCACCAGTGCACCAAAGCTAATCAAGCTAATCACTTGTGCAAGGTTTAAGAAAATAGCACTTAGTGAAATCAATCCAACAAATAATACCGAGAAAAATGGCGTACCTAAGGTGGCATGGAGTGTTCCAAAATACTTTTTGGGAAAAATATTATCTTTGCCCATGATATAGAGTAAACGTGATGCACTGGCATGCGAAGCAAGACCTGAAGCAACCGTATTCATAATTTGGCCACATAAAAAGATGGACTGAAATAAGGCACCACCCACATAAAGAACAATTTCAGGCAATGCTTCTGACGGATGATGAAAACGGATATTGCTTGGATAATAAAGCTGAATAAACCATGACGCGGTAAAGAAAATCATGCCACCAAAAAGTGTGGTGAGAAGAACCGCATAAGGAATGGTTTTGGTAGGATTTTGGGTTTCGTTTGAAAGTGTTGTGACTGCATCAAAACCTAAGAAGGAAAAGCAAAGTACCGAGGCTCCTGCAACCAAAGGTAGCAATTCCTGTTGACCATGCCATAAAGGATTTAAGGTGAGTACATATTCATAACCTTGTGTACTTCCAATGCCTTGAATCACTAAATACACGAAAATAATCATCAGAATAATCGGGGCAAATACAAAAATTAGGCTAATGTTGGCGAGCAAACGAATACGGAAGCAATTCACCAAAGTCACTAGACCTGCAGAGACAATGACCCAAAACCAGTAGGGAACACTTGGGATCAGTGCTGTTAAATAAATGGCTGCAAGTAGAACGTTAATTAAAGGCAATAATAAATAATCAAGTAAGGTACACCAACCGACGAATAGACCACTTTTAGGGCCAATACTTTCCGTGGTGTAACTATAGGCAGAACCCGATTTTTCTGAGTGCTTACTAAAGCGAGCATAACTAAAAGCAGTTAATAGCATCGTGGTGAGTGCCAATAAGTAAGCCAGCGGGACATGACCATTGGTAATTCCTGAAACAATGCCAAAGGTATCAAATACGGTCATTGGGGTCATGTAGGCAATACCGATCACAGTGACTTGCCATAAAGAAAGCTTTTTGAGAGAGACAGATTCTTGTTCCATATTCCTTCAACCTGATTTATTGCGCTTTTCTATCCAGAAAAACTTGTAATTTTTAGGCAAAAAACTCCCTTGGCTTATATTGACAAGCCAAAAAGAAGAAACTTATGAGAAAGAGAAGGTTAAGCGTTTAATTCAGAGCGAGAGAACGCTAAATCACCACCAACCTTAAAGACTGATTGGGGAGAGCACTTGCGTGTTTGCTCGTTAAGTTCTTCAACAAAGTGCCAGTTCTGATACTGATGTCATTTGAGGTAATAACACGAGCTGTGTTGTTGGTAATGACTGCTTTTTGTTGGATGTTTTTAAGTTTTGGAAGCAGAACTTTCTCTAATGCCGAGACCAGAACATCAATCGCAATCACACCGATAAACTGCTCACCAATCATCACGGGATGAGCCATGGTAATGGTATAAGCACCATTACAGATGTAATCGACATAGGGACCATAAAAACCAGGTTGTTTATTTTCGGCAGGTTGCTGGAACCATTCAAAAGTCCGGAAATCTAAAAAACGTTGCGCGTTTTGATAGTTCTCTAGTTGTGCCTGTTGTAATTGATTTTCCTTTTTATACCACCATTCCAGTGTCCAGTATTCTTGCTCTGTACTGGTTGCAGGACTATAACTGGCAAATCCCATGCCTTGACTATACTGGCTTTGATGAAGCGCAGTTTTTATTTCCTGTTGCAGTGCTTTACGCTCTGTCGTGGAAAGTTTGATGTCTTTGGTTTTTGCAGTTTTATGCTTAGATAAAATCTGACTGGTTTTATCTGCGAGGATCTCTGCAAGAGAAGTCGTTTCATCTGTTATGTGCTGAAGTAGCTGTTGAAGCTCTTCTATATATGCAAGTTGGGTCATTCCTATAACTCCTAAAATTCCATATGCTTGCAATCAATGCGTTGATTATCCCTTGGTTATTTTTTTAATTGATCGATAATTTATATTGCAGCATTTGATCGGTTTGCATGGAAATGATTTTTCTCGTTTGTAACACGGCTTCATCTCCATTTCCCTGAGTCAATGATGACAAAATTTTATTGTATTGATCTACCACAGCCTGATGAAATCCATCATTTTGGTATAAAACAGCAATAAGTGGGGCCCATTCTGCCTGTAAAGCGAGTTCTTGATTTGCCAGTCGTGCTGACTGTGCAAAAGAAGTCAAGCTCAGTAAACAACGTAAATCTAACTGAGCACGGATATCTGCCTCACGAGCTTGATTAAATTGTTCAATCAATGTGCTAATTTTCTCAAGTTCAGCATCGCTTGTTCTTTGACAAGCCAGATATGCACTATGACTTAAAATCGCACTATGGAACTCGCCTAAATCTGCCAGATACTCTGTTGATGCCTGACGCAAAGGATGCAGACTTAAACGTAAATCAGCAGGTAATTCACAAACAAAACTGCCACCATTCCGACCACGTCGAGTATCAATTAAACCTTTGACACGTAAAGTTGTTAAAGCTTCACGTACCGTGATAGGTGAAACACCCATTAAACGCGCTAAGTCAGCTTCATTCGGAAGCTGTTCCTGACTTTTGAGCAGTCCTGAGATAATCGCATTCTCCAAACGTTCAACCACCTGTTCAGAGCGGGTTGACTGTGTGATCGGTGCAAAGATTATCGTATATGCTGACATAGCTAGTTCTCTAAAAGCGAAGTTTAATCACTTCGCTTAATGATACGGATCATGGCTTAAAACACGCCAAAATTGTGTATTGCCTTTTCATCTTCTGGAACAGCAGGTATAGCATCCCAGAGTTCAGCAATTTTGCCATTTTCGAGACGCCATAATTCAAAATAGGCGTGTCGGTTTCCTGCGATTGTGCCTTCAGAATGGGTCAGTACAAACTGACCATCGGCAATGCTTCGATGAGTTTTGGAGTATACCAAACCTTGTCCTTCATTACGGATTTTGTTCAGGAAATCAATAACGGAATTTACACCGTCACCAATATCTGGACTATGTTGCAGGAAATGATCGCCATCAGTATAGGTTCTGAAGGCCTCATATTCTCCGTCAATCAAGGCCTTTTGAAAAAAAGCACGAATGACATTGCGGTTTGCTTCACAATCAGCACTGTCATCAATCTCAGTCGGACCATCTAGTTGGGTACGACCGCTGATATTCGGCTGTGCTTCAGTCACCAAGCCATCCCAATGCTCAACGATCTTGTCATCTTTAACACGATAAATATCAAATCCAACCAATGGCGTTTCATCTAGTCCGTGAAAACGACCGTGGATTGCCACCAGATCGCCATCACCGAGTACACGAATTGCTTCATGCTGGATCTGCGGGCAATCTTGGATCAGTTGACGCAGACCTGCCAGACCATCGGCAACTAAAGGCGAATGTTCAATAAAATCTTTTGAAAAATAAAGATCTAGAGCTCGGGGATCATGTAAATTAAACAAGACATGATGAGCCTTGCTAACAAAGCGTTTGGCTTCCTGAGTATCCATTCTATGCTCCTATTTGCTTCTGTTTTTATTATTCATTTGAACTCATGACATGCTTGATGCGCGTGTATTCTTCAAATCCATAACCTGATAAATCTTTTCCATATCCTGATTTTTTGAAACCGCCGTGTGGCATTTCTGCCGCTAAAGGGATATGTGTATTGACCCAGACTGTACCAAAATCCAGTTCACGAGATAAACGAGTCGCACGTGCGTGGTTCGTTGTCCAGACACTTGAAGCTAGGCCATATTCAATATCATTGGCTTTTTCCACAGCATCGTCTTCATCTTTAAATTTTTGAACCGTGATCACTGGGCCAAAAATTTCGTTTTGAATGGCGTCATCCTGTTGCTGTAAACCACTAATTACAGTTGCTTCAAAATAAAAACCTGGACGATTGGCATGTTTGCCGCCAGTTTCGACTTTGGCATGTGCAGGTAATTTTTCAATGAATGTCTGTACATTTTTAAGTTGATTGGCATTATTTAATGGACCATAAAGTGCATCTTGGTCATCAGGCTCACCAAAGCGTGTATTTTTTGCAGCAGTGATCAGTTTTGCTAAAAATGCATCATGAATAGATTCTTCTACGATGACACGTGTAGCTGCGGTACAGTCTTGTCCTGCATTGAAGAAACCAGTCAATGCGATCATTTCAACCGCTTTATCGATATCTGCATCTGCAAAGACCAAGACTGGTGCTTTTCCACCTAATTCGAGGTGTGCTTTGGCTAAGTTGGCCGCAGCTGATGCAGCAACCTGTAAACCTGCACGAACTGAACCTGTAATAGACACCAGAGCAGGTGTCTTGTGTGATACCACTTTAGAGCCAGCATCAGCACGACCTAAAACCACATTGAAAGCGCCTTTAGGGAAAAATGGTGCTGCAATTTCTGCCAGAAGCAGGGTACTTTCAGGTGTTGTATCACTTGGTTTTAAAACGACAGTATTCCCAGCCGCCAAAGCAGGCGCGATTTTCCAGACAGCCATCATCAAAGGATAATTCCATGGGGTAACCTGACCGACAACGCCAACAGGTTCACGTCGAATACTTGAGGTTAAGCCATCTAGATATTCACCTGTAGCAGAACCATTGAGTAAACGTGCAGCACCAGCAAAGAAACGAATTTGATTTGCAGAAACAGCAACTTCTTCAGAAGCAATCAGATGCTTAAGTTGTCCAGTATTACGGCTTTGCGCCTCAACTAAACGATCAGCATTTGCTTCAACGGCATCTGCTAAATCAAGTAAGGCTTTTTGGCGAACTGCCGGTGTGCTGCGTCCCCAAATCTTAAACGCTTGTTTTGCTGCTGCATACGCTGCATCTACTTCGGCTTCAGTTGCATTGGGTGATTCTGCGTAGATTTGTCCTGTCACAGGACTGACAAGATCAAAGTATTCGTTTCCTTTTGCCACTACATATTCGCCGTCAATAAAGTGTTTCAGTTGAATTTTAGACATTGTCCATTCCTTGTCTTTAGGTTTTAAAATATAACATATAAAACTATATGTATTATGTTTTAAATTTCTTGTCAAATTATTTCGAACCATCTTTACTGGGGAAATTGGCTTTTAAAAATGCTGAGTGTGTATAAGGATTTGATATCTATTTAGATATTACTTTATCGATTTTTCTTGTCTAAATTTTAAAAATGTCCCGTTATGTTTAAAAAATTACTATCAAATGCCTAAATTGTTTATGAATGCTTTTTAGGTCGCATTTCGTATATTGCAACAGCAAAAATGAAGAGGGCAAGGTGATAAAAATTTTAACGCTTAATTTTTAAATCACATTGCGAAGTTCGTTGGCTGTGTTGCGTAGCAGCGGTAAAATTTGCTCAATCAAATAATCTTGCTGTACACGATTGGTTTGAGACATGCAATTGAGCGCAGCAATTGCTTTTCCCTGAGCATTTAGCACAGGCACTGCAATCGCAATCACACCCAGTTCATGTTCTTCCTTGGAGAGACAATAATCTGATCGTGAAATCGTTTTTAATACGTCTAAAAACATTGGTTCATCCAGTATAGTGAAAGGAGTTAACCGTTTTAGTCCATAGCTTTTGATCCACTCATGTTGTGCTTGTTCGGAGAGTGCTGCCAGTAAAACCTTTCCTGTCGACGTTGCATGTGCAGGCAAGCGATTGCCTAAATGCATGCCATAGGGGCTGACCCGCAAATTATCCTGTTGAGGAAGATAACTTCGAGCGATGGGCACAACTTCATTATCATCTAAGACCACTAAAGAGAATGTTAAAGTGGTCTGGGCACACAGCAGATTCAGGAAAGACTGAGCGATTTTAGGCAAATGAGCAGAACTGAGATAAGAGCTTGAAAGCCTTAACACCCGGTGGGTCAGCCAAAAATAGTGCTCGTCTGTTTCCAAATAGCCTAAGTATTTTAAGGTTTTTAAATGCCTTCTTGCTGCGGTTCGACTAATCCCTGTGCGCTCTGCCACTTGTGTGACATTCAGACGCTGACGATCAATTCCAAAAGCTTCAAGTAAAGCCAGACCTTTTGCTAAACCTGCAATATAGTCTTCCTGACGAATACGTTCATGTGAACTTGGGTGCTCTAAAAAAGTATCCATAGGGCCATCTTTTCTGACAGTTATTTTGATTTTGTCCGCTATTCGGACAAATTGAATGATAAACGGATATTTTCAATTTGGATACATCGTATACAGAATATAAAAGCAGTAGTTTAAAAGTCAGGACAGTACAAGGATGAAGTCATGGAGACTTTAACAACACAAGTTGCGATTATTGGTGCAGGGCCTGCTGGATTATTGCTGGGGCAACTTCTCTATAAAGCAGGCATTGAACATATCGTCATTGAGCAACGCAGCGCTGAGTATGTAGCCTCGCGTATTCGTGCTGGAATTTTAGAGCAAGTATCAGTTGATTTACTCAAACAGGCAGGTGTAGACCAACACTTAAAAGAGAGAGGACTACCTCATTCAGGAATTGAGATACTCACCAACGGACAGAAGCATCGCGTTGATTTATCTGCGCTTACAGGCGGTAAACAAGTCACAGTCTATGGGCAGACAGAAGTCACCAAAGACTTGATGACTGCACGTGAGGCTGCACGTGAGGCTGCACAGCTCACATCGTTCTATGAAGCGGAAAATGTGCAGGTGAAAGATTTTTATGGCGCACCGCAGGTTCATTTTGAGTATCAGGGCAAGGCGATTCAAATTCACTGTGACTTTATTGCAGGTTGTGATGGCTATCATGGTATCTGCCGTGCCAGTGTTCCAGCAGATAAAATTAAAACCTTTGAAAAAGTCTATCCATTTGGCTGGCTGGGGATATTGGCTGATGTGCCACCCGTTGCGGATGAGTTGATTTATGTTCAGTCGGAACGCGGTTTTGCGCTGTGTAGTATGCGTTCAGAAACCCGTAGCCGTTATTATTTACAAGTTCCATTGACTGATCGGGTCGAAGATTGGTCGGATGAACGGTTCTGGGACGAACTAAAATGCCGTTTAGATATTGAAAGCCGGGAAAAGTTGATTACTGGTGTATCTATTGAAAAAAGTATCGCACCGTTACGTAGTTTTGTAACTGAACCTATGCGCTTTGGGAAAATGTTTTTAGCGGGAGACGCAGCACATATTGTGCCGCCTACAGGCGCAAAAGGGCTGAATTTAGCAGCGTCAGATATTGCCTATCTATCAAGTGCATTGGTTGAATATTATATTGAAGGCTCAGATCAAGGTATTGATCAATATTCGGAAAAATGCTTACAGCGAGTTTGGAAGGCTGAACGCTTTTCCTGGTGGATGACGCACTTGTTACATCGTTTTGAAACCGAAACGGAGTTTGAGCATAAAATTAAACAGGCCGAGCTAAGCTATATTCTTGGTTCAACTGCAGGCAAGACCACGTTGGCAGAAAACTATGTCGGTTTACCTTATGAAATTCAATCAGTGTCAGAAACTTGTGCTTAAGTCTTGTATCGTTTTGGATAAGTTTTAACTCATAAGGTAGCTTCATACAGAAACGAAAAAGACCTGCACAATGATTTGGGCAGGTCTTTTAAAAGATTCAAAATATCGCTGTTTTAAGCAAATTGAGGAATCATTTTGCGGACATTGGTTTTTGCATCAATTACGGTCATGAAGGTATAAGCACCAATGAATTTACGGCTGATAAACATAAATTCTTTAGGTGGGACTGAAAAATAGCGAGAAGCCATGGATTGTCCTGCTTGCTGCATGACACGGCTGTGTAATTGGCTTTTTTTCCAGTCATAGCGGTCTTGATCATCCATAATACCCACAGGCATATCTGGATTGTTGCTCGGGCAGCTAAATGCTTCGGTGGCAATCAGGAATACATCCGCCATACCAGGTTTAACACTTTCAGGCATGCCATCGAAGAATTCATAGCCCGTCATGGCTTTAACCATTGCATTTTTGTCATGATCATAACCTGCATGAATCAGGTTACGCGCTACAGTCAGTAAATTGTTATCGAATTGGCGAATCGCACCAAAGTCGAGTAAAACAATTTTGTCTTTCACGTCATTGCCATCGCCTAAACGAACGAGGTAATTCCCAAAGTTCGGATCGGTCTGCATTTCGCCCCATTCAAATAATTCACGTACTGCAATCTCCAAAGAAGCTTCACCTAACTGGTTACGACGTTCTTGAGGTAGAGAAAGCATGACGGGACTATTCACAGGAACACCACGCTCAAAGGTCATGCACAGTATTTTTTCAGCACAGAACTCATCAACAATCTGAGGCACGATGTAACGCGGATCATCTTTTAAACGTTCAGCAAAACGACGTGTGGTCGCAGCTTCAATGCCGTAATCGACTTCACGATGCATCATTTCTCGAACTTCATCAAACCACTGATCAAATTCACGAGTTTGCGGCACCATACGTGTCAATTTCAGCATGTTTTTAAAAAGATTCATGTCTGAATCAATCGCTTCGGCAACACCTGGATATTGAATTTTAAGTACTAGCTCAAGACCATCAGATTTACGTGTTGCACGGTGCACCTGAGCGAGTGAAGCGGTTCCGATTGGCTCATGATCAATGGTGAGCTCATCTAATTTTGAACCTAACTGTTCTTGTAAATGTGCTTTGATTGCAGGCCAAGCTAGTGCAACAGTTTGATTGTTAAGCGTATTTAAAGCTTGTGTAATTTCTTCAGGTAAAAAATGTTCACCATATAAAGCCATCATTTGCCCAATCTTCACGATTGAACCTTTTAATTTCCCTATTTCAGAAACTAAATAATGTGCCTGTTCAGCCATGGCTTTTTTACGTTTCTTCTCTTTTTCTTCTTCGCTTGAGAAAAGAGAAGTGGCATTTGCAGTCGCCCAACGAGTTCCAGCAAGTAAAGAAGCTTTTGCAATAGATAAGCGACGATCTACCGATGAGGTTTTTAGATTCTTAAGCTTATCGTTCTGATCTGACATGAAAGAAAAATCCTATGCTGAAACCGGAGAGTTAAAAGCCGAGACTTGAATTGTAGCGGATATTACAGCTTTTGAACGTATTAAAAAAGTTCAATCTCTTGAATTATCAGTCTAAATTTGTGCAAAAGGGCCATGATATGAAAATAGCCTAAGTAAATATTTCGCATTTACTTGAGATTTACTATACATATGTCCTAAATTTTAAACTGAATTTTGAGTGAAGATTTTCTTATCAAGGCTGCTCGATTGCTATGAATATGCTTCACTAACATTCGTTTGACTTCACTATGGTGAAAGCCAACTGAGTAAGCTTTGACAATAATAATACTGGGGAGTGTAAAGAAAAAATACTTGGTGTCGTCTAAAGTCGCATCCTTGAAAATGCCTTCAGCAACCAACATTTCTCTTAGAAATTGTTTTTCAGCTTGTATGGTACTGGATGACTCATCATCCCAATAATTCTGACGCATGGCCATTAAATTATTATGCTTATAACTCATATAAGAATTGAGCCTGTTTGTTTCACCTTAGCCAATATATGAGGTTGGTACAGCATTTATCAAGGAGATATTTATATCTAAAATAGCCTAAGCAAATTTAATCTTTAATTTTTAAATGCTACACTTATCCCACTTTTATTCCTAAACCAAAAATACTGAATTGATATGACACCTGCTTGTAAACTATTGGAAAAAAATAAAATAGCATTCTCGATTCATGAGTACGAACATGATGTTAATGCAAAAAGTTTCGGGCTAGAAGCAGCAGAAAAGTTGAATTTAAATGTTGAAGAAGTATTTAAAACCTTGATGGTGACAGATGAAAAAAATTATTTCATCGCAATTTTGCCTGTGAATCATCAGCTCAATCTAAAAAAAGTTGCAGCAGCAGTGGGGTGCAAGAAATTACAAATGGCAAATCCAAAAGACGCTGAGCGTTTAACTGGCTATTTGGTTGGAGGAATTAGCCCATTAGGGCAGAAGAAACGTTTCAAAACAGTGATTGATGCAACAGCCAAATCATTTGATAAAATTTATGTCAGCGGTGGTAAAAGAGGGCTGGACATTGGTCTTGATCCACAGCAACTCGCGAAATTACTTGGTGCAGATTTCTTTGATCTTTTAGACTAAAAAATAAATTTTACAGACAATGCTTTTTTTAAATTGTTGTTATTTATGTATTTTATAAATCTATAAAAGCTATTGCCAATACAAAAATTATCATTTTATTTAATGAGAATTATTATTATCTTTTTGTATCTTTTTTATTCTTACACTGCATATAAAGCCATTTGATTCAATTGTTTATCTGCCATTTATCGAGTTCCATTATTGAATTGAAAATATAAATGATAATAATTATCATTAGCTGACTCTTAATCACAACCTCCCTTGTGCTTAAGATATGTTTCAGGCCTAAAACATTTCGAAAAACAAATTAACTCTCTTGAAAGAGGAAACCGTCAGATGCAATCACTTGCCAATCGGTTGGCGATGCAACATTTCGTCAATGCATATACGCAAGAAACTGGCAAAGGTCACTTGCTAGATAAAAGTCAGCAAAGTCCACAACAACAAGCGTTTAGCCAAGGTTTGACGCTGTTATCACTTCCGATTCATTCTATTCAAGCACATTGTAATTTTCCTTTATCTTATGTCAGTCGAGTTGGACGGCACCGTTTAGCAGATCTCCCACAAGTTATTATTCAAGGACAAATCAAGACATTCAGCCCAGTTGCAATTGTTGGGCTGTTACTTGAAGAGTTGGTTTTTGAATCTTCTATTCCATTGGATGCGGCTTCTTTAGTCGAAAAGTGGATTCAAAGTCGAGATGCGCTGCAACAGTTTTTACTACAACGTGAAGATGATTTTGATGACTTGGTGAAAGCGGGTCAGAACTTTATAGAAACAGAGCAAGCTTTAATCCTCGGCCATAGTATGCATCCAGCCCCGAAAAGCAGGACAGGTTTTGTTCATGAAGATTGGCTAAAGTTCTCACCAGAGCACAAAGGCAAGACACAACTTCATTACTGGTTGGTACATCAAGACTATATTTCTGAAGGCAGTGCAACAGATGAAACGATCTCAAGTCAGCTCAAAACGGCGTTGCAATGGTATTTATCTGAAAATGATCTGAGCCTTTTAAAAACGCATACGGAATATAAACTACTGCCTTTGCATCCATGGCAGGCACGCTATTTACAAAGTAAGCCTTGGTTTGAGCGTTTGAAACAAACAGCTCAATTGGTTGATTTAGGTTTACGTGGTTGGCAATTTTCTCCGACGACATCGATTCGTACGCTTGCAAGCTTCAATGCACCGTGGATGGTCAAGCCTTCATTATCCGTGATGATTACCAATTCAATCCGCGTAAACTTGGCAAAAGAGTGTCATCGTGGTGAACTTACGCATCGTTTATGGCATAGCGAGTTTGGCCAGAACATTTTAAAACAATGCCCAAGTTTAAAAGCAGTCAATGATCCAGCCTGGATTGCTTTAAAAGTTGATGATGAAGTGGTCAATGAAAGTATTTGTATTTTCCGAGATCAGCCATTCCATCCCCAACAGCAAGTCACTTGTATTGCATCCTTATGCCAAGATCATCCAAGTAAATCTCTCAATCGTTTTAATGCTTTATTTGCAAAAATTGCCAAAACGCATCATGAAACTAATTTTTCAGAGATCGCTTTAGATTGGTTTAATCGCTTTCTCGAAGTCAGCCTGCAACCATTGATGTATCTCTATCATCGTTATGGTATGGCTTTTGAGTCACATCAGCAGAATGTATTGTTAGAGTTGGAAAATCATTTCCCAAAAACCTTGTGGCTGCGTGATAACCAAGGCTTTTATTATATTGAAGAATTTGCGACTGAAATTTTAAAAGCATTGCCTGAACTGAAAGAAAAAGCGTTTGCTGTTGGTCCAAAAGATTTTGTTGATGAACGTTTTAGCTACTATTTCTTTGGAAATACCTTATTTGGCATTATCAATGCAATTGGTGCAACGGGTTATATCACAGAAGATGAGCTGCTCGAACATCTCACTGGCTTTTTACAAGAGCAATTACAGCAATATCCTGACAGTACTTTATTACAGGGATTATTATTCAATTCAACATTACCTTATAAAGGTAATTTGTTGACACGCTTGCATGAGTTAGATGAGCTCATCGCTCCTGTTGAAAATCAATCGGTCTATGTACAACTGCCAAATCCACTGCGTATTTCACAGAAGGATGTCAGTTATGCTTGATTTTATAGGAATTGGTCTAGGGCCATTTAATTTAAGTCTTGCCAGTCTTCTCCAAAATAAGAGCTCGCTTAATTATGTATTTTTCGAGCAAAAGGTGCAGTTCGACTGGCATGCAGGCATGCAATTACCCAATACGGTACTGCAAGTTCCATTTATGGCTGATTTGGTATCGATGGTTGATCCCACCAGTCCATTTAGTTTTTTGAACTATCTACGCCACCAGCAGCGTCTATATAAGTTTTACTTTTTAGAGCAGCCACATATTCCACGTTGCGAGTATAACCATTACTGCCAATGGGTTGCAGAGCAATTGGAGTGTATTGAATATCAATCCCGTGTGCTAGAGATCGAACCTCAAACGATTGGCTTTAAGGTACTTGTAGAATCAGAAGGCATTCAGCAAAGTTATTTATGCCGTCACTTGGTGATTGGCAGTGGAAATGTACCTTATTTACCTGAATGCTTGGCAAAAGTTCAGCAACAACGGCCACAACAATGCCTACATTCGGCTCAATATATGACGCATGCTGATGCAGATTTGAATGGGGATGTCGTCGTATTAGGTTCTGGCCAATCCGCAGCTGAAGTCTTCATTGATCTGTTTAAAGAACAGCAAGATGAAGCGAATCATCAATTTGATTTGCATTGGTTCACGCGTTCACAAGGTTTTTTTCCAATGGAATATGCTCCATTAGGATTAGAGCACTTTAGCCCAGACTATGCACAGCATTTTTATGATTTGCCTGCTGAGAAGAAAGAACAGCAATTGCAGCAACAGGCGTTGTTGTATAAAGGAATCAGTGCAAAAACCATTCGCGAAATTTATCAAAGGCTGTATCACCGTAGTATCGCTGGACAAACTTTGCAGACACATTTGCATAGTCAGTGTGATTTAAAGGATGCAGAAGTATTAGATACACAAAAAATTCGACTACATTTTCAACACCGTGCGACGGCGCAAGCTTTCCATCTTGATTGTGATTTTGTTGTGGCAGCAACGGGTTACTTCACGCCTGATTTTAAATTTATGCAGCTGTTAAAACCTTATATCGAATTTGATCACAAACAGCGTTGGCAAATTTCAGCGGATTATCGTGTTGTCCATCACCTGAACGGCAATATTTTTGTCCAAAATCAGGAAATGCATAGCCACGGTGTAGGTACACCAGACTTGGGTCTAGGTGCGTATCGTGCAGCAACGATTATCAACCAACTGGTTGAGAACGAACTTTATGATCTCGGTCAGCAGGCGCAGACCTTCCAGCATTTTGAACTTGCTCAAAATCCCAAGATTCAAATGGCTGATGACAAAAGACTTTCAGAAGATCGTCTTGCTGAAAAGACTGTCAGTAAAAACCATCCGATTTTAAAGAAAACAGAACAGAGCACGATTACCACACATACCAGTAGTCGTTGCGCAAATACACGTACACAAACTGCTTCTGTACTTTCAACTTATGAGAAATTGATATGAACTTTGCGACCTTAAAAATTAATCAACAGCAATGGCGTGCCGCAGGACAACGTCTCATTGAAATGGCGATTGCAGAGTTTCTATATGAAGAAATTATTGAGGTTAAAGCCTTGTCTGCGGGGCGTTATCAATTAGAGCTTGCAGATCGTCGTTATGAATTTCAAGGGCATCAATATCTACTTGGGCATTGGAACATTCAGGAAGGCTCGGTACGTGATGTCAGTAATGGTCATGAGCATGATCAACCTGCTTGGAATTTGTATGAGTTTATTGTTGCAATGTCTGACAGTTCAAATGTGAAACCATTTACCAAAGCGTATTTGATTAAAGAAATGAATAATACTTGGTTAGCAGAAGCGCATTTGTTCAACGAAGCACGCTTACCAAGTCATGCAGTATTAACTGAACCACACTATAAAGTTGAAGGTATGTTGCGTGGGCATCCTTGGCTCATTATGAGTAAGGGGCGTATGGGCTTTGGTTATGATGATTATTTAGGTTCTGCGCCAGAATTATCACCTGAAGTCAAAGTACTCTGGTTGGCAGTACATCGTGACTTAGCAGAATTCCGCAGTACAGAGCAGTGGGACGCTTGTGGTCTGTATCAGCATGAATTTGATGCGAATGAACTTGAACAATTCATTCATGTTCTAAAAGAAAAAAATCTGGATCCTCAGAATTACTTTTTAATTCCAGTACATGCTTGGCAATGGCACCAATGGCTAGTTCCAACCTATGCCAATGAGATTGTGGATCAGAAAATTATTGAGCTCAACATTAGCCAAGATAGCTATGTGCCGATGCAATCGATTCGTACTTTATGCAACACATCAAACTTACAACGTCATTACATTAAGTTGCCAGTCAGTATCTTTAATACGGCTGTTTATCGTGGATTACCATCAAAACGTAATCTTGCAGCACCAGCAGTGACTGCGTGGTTAAAACAAATCCATCAACAGGATCAAGACTTACAGAATACTGGTGTGATTTTCTTGGGTGAAGTTGCAACTTTGACGATTCACCAGCCATGTTTTGACCGAATTGAAGGTGCACCATATCAATTTAAAGAGTTGTTTGGTTGTCTATGGCGAGAAAGCGTCGATCGCTATGTGGATCCTTCACATCAAGTACTTTCTCAAGCTGCGTTATTGCACCGAGATATTTCAGGTCAATCTATCCTGAATGTGTTGATTCAAGCATCAGGTTTAAGTCCTTTAGCATGGTTAGCGCAGTTTGCACGGGTCTGTCTGAGTCCGTTACTACTTTGTCTATATCGCTACGGCTTAGCATTTTCTCCTCATGGGGAAAACACGATGCTGGTACATGAAAATGGAATACCAAAAGCATTAGTACTAAAAGACTTTATTGATGACATCAATTTAGTCGATGAAGATTTCCCTGAGTTGGCTCAATTGCCATCTGAAGGTGATTTACTACTGCGCCACGATGCTGCCGATTTAAGCCATTTTATTTTCACAGGTCTGTTCATGGTGCATTACCGTTACATCTGTAATGTGTTCTTGCAAGATTACCCTGAATATTCAGAACTGGATTTTTGGCAGACCATTTCCAACAGCATTGTTGAATTTAACCAACAACATCCAGAGTTGGCTGAACGTGCTGAAAAATTTGCCATGTTACGCCCAACCTATACCAAAATTTGTTTGAACCGCGTTCGTTTATTTACCACCAGTTATAACGATGAAGCAGAGCGCCCAGTGCCTGTATTCCTTGATCCAATCCTGAATCCTGTCAGTCCTGAAACACTGGTGGAATGGTCAACTCAGCAAGTTGAATCGAAAGCAGGCTAGGTCTTCTTCTAAATTTATAAAGGTTCGATATGAAAACTATTTCTCAGCAATTGCCAGATTATTTTGAATACCACGAAGATGGGACGCAGTATTACTTACGTCAGGTGCAATATCCACAAGATATCCCATTGCTGCACCAATGGATGCATGAGCCACATGTGATTCCACAGTGGCAATTGAATAAATCAGAGTTAGATCTTCAAGTTTATTTTGACAAGATGCTAGCAGATGACCATCAACGTTTATTGATTGTGGGCGTAGATGGTAAAGACGTTGGTTATACCGAGATTTATGAGGGTAAACGTGATCGTTTAGGCCGTTATTATGACGGTGATGATAATGATCTCGGCTGGCATTTATTGTTTGGTGATAAATCCGTATTTGGTAAAGGTTTTTTGCGCCCGACCATTCGCTTGCTTAGCTTCTACATTTTTGAACATTCGCAAGCAAAAAAAATTGTGGGTGAACCTGATCATACTGTCAAGCCTTATGCTGCTGTCGTTGCAGAACTGTGTTACGAAACCCAACGTTTAATTCCTATGCCAGAAAAAACGGCGATGTTGTATTACTGCTTTAGAGAAACTTTTTATAACAAGTTTGGGGAATATTACCAAACTTCACAACAACAGCTAGCTGCTGATCAGCCAGCCAAACTCTTGAGTGTTACATGAGCTTATCCATAAATGAGATGCACATCTTGGACATGCGCTTCACAGCGCATGTCTCGGTGGCTGAATTTGAGCAATGGTTGACGCATATTCAACAATATTTCCAACAAAAAAGAAGTTTTGTGCTCATTATGCAAACCGAGCCGAACACTGAATTTCCTGAAGAATATCGGGTAATTCAGGGGAAGTGGTACAAACAATATAAACAAGATTTTTACCAATATTGTTTAGGTCTTGCGCGAATTGCCCAAGATGAAGCAGATCGTATCCGATTGGACACGCCTGCTTTGCAGAAGGCCTGGCATGTTCCTTATTTTGTCAGTTTAGAAAAAACCGATGCCATGCAATGGGCTATGCAGAGGTATTTATGAACCAACAATTAAAACCTGATCAGAATTTTCCAATAAAAACAGTCTCTGCGCTGAGCTTATCGGTTGTTGTTGTGCTTTATCTCGCACACGCATTGCCGCTGTATTTTTATAATGTCGCATTGCCTGCAATTTTACGCCATCAAGGTGTAGATTTACGTTGGATTGGCATGTTGTCGTTGTTGTATATCCCATGGGCATTTAAGTTTTTTTGGGCGCCCTTAATTGATCGTTTTTATTTTAAAGCGCTTGGTAAACGTAAAACTTGGCTGTTATTTACGCAAATTGCCTTGGTGTTAGGTGTCGTTGCCTTGGCTTTGACGCAATTTGATTATGGTTTGAGTGTATTTGTGATTGTCGGTTTATGGATTTCAACATTCGCTGCAACCCAAGATATTGCAATCGACGGTTATACAGTGGAGACCTTTTCTGAGTCCGAATATCGATTGGGCAGTATGGCACAAAGTATTGGTGTAGCACTCGGAAGTATGATTGGTGGAGCTGCAACGTTATGGCTTTATCAATTGTATGGTTGGCAAACCGCTTTGATTTGTTTAGCGGCGATGACAGCACTGACCATGTTGGCGATTTTTCAAATCAAAGAAAAATTGAATACAGAAAAAATTGCTAAGCAGCCACCGAGCCTCATTCGTGCATTTAAACGTCCTGAAATGTTATGGGCTTTGGCATTGATTGTGTGTTATCGCGTGGTAGAAGCACCTGCAATGGCGATGTTGAATCCAATGCTGATTGATCAAAAATGGTCTCTGGCAGAGATTGGGGTGCTGATGTCTGTGATTGGTGCTGGTATTGGCTTGTTGGCAGCCGTAACAGCGGCTTTCTTACTAAAAAAAATAGCAGCAACACAATTGCTGATTTGGGCTGGTTGGGCACGTAGTTTGGTTTATGCCGTGCTTGGTGCAGCCGTCTTACTTAGCTGGTTTAACCAGTGGCATATGTTATTGGGGCTATTTGTTGTGGTTATTTTGGCGATTCGCTACATCGCCATGACCGCTTTATACGCTCATTTCATGCATACCAGCTCCAAAGAACAAGCTGGAACAGACTTTACAATTTTGGTTTGTTTCGAGCTATTGGTTTACTTCATTGGCGGTGCAATGTCTGGTTTCTTGGCCAAAGCATTTGGTTATGGAAATTTCTATCTCATTTTAGCGGCGGCATCTGTCTTGAGCGTCTTGCTCAGCCAAGTGTTAATCCACAAAGCAAAACAAACGGAACAACTCACCTAGGGGTAATTTATGAAAGTACGTTCACTTTCAACATCATTAACGCTATTAAGCTTAGCAATTAGTACACAATTGTATGCACAAACAGTTGAAGCTGATGCCGCTGTTCAAACGACTGCTGCAGTAGAAAGTCAAAAACCGACACAACTTGCACCGATTGTAGTGACAGCATCGCGTTCAGCACAAAGTATCGCTGAAATTGCAGGTACTGTTTATCGTATTGAACAAGAAGATATTGCAAAACAAGCAGCTGCGGGTAAAAGTACGGCAGATATTTTGGGTTTGTTAGTTCCATCATTAACACCGAGTTCTGGCACGACCAGTAACTATGGTATGACCATGCGTGGTCGCACAGTTCAATACATGATTGATGGTGTGCCACAAACGGGCTCACGTGACAGCTCACGTCAGTTAAATAGCATCAGTCCAGACATGATTGAACGTGTTGAAGTTGTATCTGGCGCTAGCAGCATCTATGGTTCTGGTGCAACAGGCGGCATTATCAATATCATTACCAAAAAAGGTTCGACCGATGGGGTTCATTTTGAATCGAAACTCGGTGTTACTTCAGGTGACAACTTTAAAAATGATGCCTTGGCTTATGAAGTGTATCAATCCGCTGCGTTTAAACAAGGCGACTGGAATGGTTTCCTGGGAGCGAGCTATACCAAACGTGGAGAGATTCAAGACAGTCATGGCGACCGAATTGGGCCTGAAGTTGCTCAGACTGACCGTCAAGATACGGAAACTATCGATGTTAATGGTCGTTTAGGTTGGCAGTTTGCTGACAAGCAAAGTATCAGCATTGGTGCACAATATTATAATGATGAACAAGATAGTGAATATAGTGCGGATTATGGTAAATATTCTGGTTATAATGCCGCCAATTTATTATTTCCAACTGCTGTAAAACCAAGTTTAAAAGCGGTAAAAGGTCTACAATTAGACACCCAGCCTAGAACCAAGCGTTATGCAATTAATACTCAATATGAAAACCAAGATATATTGGGTCAAAAGTTGAATGTTGAAGCTTTTTATCGTAATGAAAAAGGGCGTTGGTTTCCAACAGTTTCTCCGCTTGGGCATGGAACTTTAAACGGCGGCTTAGCACAACTTTATCCAAATTATGCAAATCCTCTTTCACCTGATTTCTTAAAAGCTGTTCGTCTAGGTTATGCGGTTTTACAGTCAGAATCAGAAATTGATGTATGGGGGGTACGTACTGCCTTACAAAAAGATTTTGAGATTTCGAACCGTAAGTTAGGGTTAATTTATGGTGTAGATTATGAAAATGAAAAGGATAAAGCCTCTGCGCGTCGATTTAGCTTCGATCAGTTTTATGCAAGTAATGGTCTGAATTTTGAACCAGAGAAAACATATCAATTTGGACCAGACACAGAAATTAAAAAATTAGGTGCATTCTTACAAGGGCATTATGAAGTATCAGATCGATTGAATGTTCAAGCTGGTATTCGCCATGAACGAATAGACAGTAAAGTATCAAATTCCACACCGTATCGTGAGTCTATTCCTGCTGACATTCTGACAAATGATTTGAAATATCCATACGCAGCAAAAAGATTGGATGGCGGCAAAGTTAAGCATGATGCAACATTATTTAACTTAGGTGCTGTTTATCATTTAAATGATGCTCAACAGGTTTTCGCAAACTTCTCGCAGGGTTTTAGTATTCCTGATGTACAGCGTATGCTTCGTGATGTACCGGCTAATTTTGTTGTGAATAGTAATAATATTGATCCAATCAAGGTCAATAACTATGAATTAGGCTGGCGTTTACAAGGTGATAGTGGTCTTAATACTAGTGTAACGGCTTTTTATAATACCTCTGACAAAGTTGTACGTTTTAATAGTGCTCCTGCATATAACATTGATGTTGTGGATACAGACGAACGTATTTATGGTGCTGAAGCAAATGTTAATTATCCGGTAACTGATAGTATGTCATTGGGGGGTACAGTTGCTTATACAAGCGGACAATTCAAAAATTCGGATGGAAAATGGCAAGAGTTAGATAGTACTCGTATTTCTCCTCTAAAAGGTACGCTGTATACGGATTGGCAATTTACAGACGGCTTTGGTCTTCGTGTCCAAGCACTTGCTGTGAGCGGTACGGATAAAGCGAAACAAGAGATGCAAGATTATAAAAATGTAGATATAAAGGGGCGCAAGGATATAAAACTACCGAGCGAAATCAAAGGTTTTGCTGTTATGGATGTGATTGCTAATGCGAAGGCTGGTCCAGGGACATTAGGCTTTGGTGTATATAATGTTTGGAATACAGAATATAAAACTGTATTTAGTCAAGCAGCAGAATCTGTTTATGGTGCTATGTCTAGCTTACCAGCACAAGGTCGTACATATGGTTTGAGCTACACTCTCAAATACTAATCCAATCAAAAAGGCATCTGTTTAGATGCCTTTTCTTTTGATGATTTTCATGATGAACAACAATTTAAAATTTTTAGCTTTAGCTGCTTTGATCAATGGAACTTGTTTTTCCATGATTCTCCCTTTATTAGCACCGCTGACTCGACAATTACACTTATCTGAATTTCAAGGAGGAGTAATTGTTTCAGCAGGGGCTATCTGTATGGCAATTGCATCGATCTGGATTGCGAAAAACAAAAGCAATCAATCTCCTAACCAACTGGTCAATTATGGTTTTTGGGGAATGACCTTTACATGGGCGATTTTTACTCTAATTTTGTATTTTGGAACGCAGGCAATATTACCAACGCTACTGATTTTTACCCTATTGGTACTTAGTCGAGCATCTACTGGTATTTTTATGGCTTTACCCCAGATTGGTTTGCAAAGTTATGTGATGACGCATGCATTAGAAGCGGATGAACGTAGTAAACAGATGGCGATGTTCGGTGCCATGAATAGCTTTGGGATGATTATTGGGCCATTTGCCACGTCTATTTTATTATTTGGCGGTTTACTTTTCCCAATGTGGATTGCCGTTGCTTTACTTGGATTGGTCAGTATTGCTCTCAGTATTCTCTTTAGGAAAAGCTCACAAGCTCAGGCTCAAACCTCTAATCATCAACAAGAAATAAACCATACGCAAGAACATGAGCCGATTCTCAAACAAAGCTTTATTTGGTTGGTTTTAGGTTTTGTGACTTATGTTGCGATCGTGACTTTAAACATGACAGCAGGTTTTTATATTCAGGATAAATTTTATTTAAGTAGCCAACAAAGTGCAGTTTATTTCTCCCAATGTATCTTGGTTGTTGGAGTTTGCTTGGTATTGACCCAACTTTTAATCGTGAAAGTCTTACAGCTTAAATTAAATAGTTTAGTGATTATTGGCTTAGTCACTATGTGCTTTGGCTTATTACTTTCATTGTATGCACCTACAATTTTGGTATTTCAGGCGAGCTATATTTTTTATGGTGTTTCCGTAGCGTGTTTATTACCAGCATTTACCACGGGTGCGGCTCAAGCTGTATCGCAACAGTCGCAGGTTAAAATGGCAAGTTTTTGTACGGCGACACAGGCATTAGGCTTAATTGTTGGGCCATTACTCAGCACTTTTTTGTATCGTTTTAGCACACATTCTCCTTTCTATTTATTACTCATTTTAACTCTATCGATTGGGTTTTATTTTGCTTGGACATTAATTCATGATCAGGAAGAAAAAGTGGCGATTCCATAAAAGAACGATAGGATAATTTTTTATTTATAGATTTCCCATTTAAATTATTTTAATAGATGAGATTTTGAATAATTGAAATAAATATATTTTTAGATAGCTTAACCATAGAGATACTATTGTTAATGCAAATAATTACTATTAGTATCTCGATTATTTTACTATCTTTCTTTTTTAAAAGTTATGAAATCAAAAAGTTCTCTGGAGAAATGAGAAAATGAAAGTCAATAATGAGTTTAGAGCAAAGCAAGTACTTTTTAAAATGACACCATGTTGTCTGGCTGTCATGGCCATGTTTGCACAGCAAGCTTATGCAGAAGAAACTGTTTCAGGAAATGTAGTTGTCACAGGTGAATCGGTACAAAAACCAGTGATGCAATTAGAAAAAATTGTTGTAACAGCAACGCGAACATCCAAGAATATTGCTGAAATTGCAGGGACTGTCCAAACTATTGAGCAAAAGCAAATCGAACAACAAAGTGGAGCGGGCCGCAAGGTTGCAGATATTTTAGCGCAACTCGTTCCTTCACTGGCACCGAGCAGTGGTACAACCAGTAACTACGGTCAAACCATGCGTGGTCGTAACGTCTTGGTCATGATTGATGGTGTGTCACAAACGGGTTCACGTGATGTTGCTCGTCAGCTGAATAGTATTAGCCCAAGTATGATTGAGCGTATTGAGGTTATTTCAGGTGCTACAAGTATTTATGGATCTGGTGCGACGGGTGGTATTATCAATATCATTACCAAACGTGGTGATGCTTCAAAACCTTTAAGCCTTGAAACTAAATTAGGAATTACCTCTTCTGATACATTTAGAGGAGATGGTTTAGCCTATGAAGTTGGTCAATCTGTTTCATTCAATAAAGACAATATAAATGGCTCCTTAGGTGCAAACTTTACCAGTCGTGGTTCACAATTTGATGGTCATGGCGACCGTATTGCTACTGATCCATACCAAACAAGTCGTGAAGATACCGATACCATTGATGTCAATGGACGTTTAAACTTTGATTTAACTGATAATCAAACATTAAGTTTCGGTGCTCAATATTATAAAGATAAGCAAGATACTGAATATGGCCGTGATTATACGGGCGATGTCGCGAATAACCCCTCGTATAAAGCGATTAAAGGGCTAAAACTTGATAATCAACCATTTACTGAGCGTTATTTGGTAAATTCTCAATACCAAAATAAAGATGTTTTAGGACAGACACTAAACTTAGAAGCTTATTATCGTAAAGAAAAAGCGCGTTTCTTCCCTGTATATGCATTGAGCAATTTTGCAAGCCAATCTGAATCGAATGTGGAAGTTGCAGGATTACGTTCAACACTTCAAAAAGATCTCACAGTTGCCGACCGTCAATTGAAGCTCACGTATGGTGTGGATTATGACCATGAAAAAGATAGTCAGTTCTATGATTTACTGAATGCTTCAAATAATGGTCTAACTTATACAGATACAGGCAAAAGCTATGGTGCTGGTCCTGATACGACGATTCAAAACCTTGGTGCTTTTTTACAAAGTGACCTAGCGTTAACTGATCGTTTAAATATTCAGGCTGGTGCACGTTATCAATATATCAAGGCAGAGACGGATGCATATCTTCCTGCGAGACAGGGGCAGCGTGCTGCACAAGGGCAGAGTGCAGATTTAACCCTTGCCCCAAGTGATTCGACAAGTGATAGTAAGGTCTTATTTAATCTTGGTGCAGTTTATAAACTCACAGATGCTCAGCAAGTCTTTGCTAATTTTTCACAAGGTTTTAGTTATCCAGATGTGCAACGCATGTTGCGTGATGTTGCAATTGTAAGTGTTTCATCAGCAAATATTGAGCCAATTGCAGTGAATAGTTATGAACTAGGTTGGCGCTTACAAGAGGATCAAGGCCTTAATCTGGTTATTACAGGATTCTATAATACATCTGATAAAGTCGTACAATTTAGTGCGGATCGTTCAGCAAGTTTAGCAGAGACCGATCAACGTGTTTATGGTACAGAGTTGACTGCAGGTTACCCATTTATGGAGAGCTTTAAAGTTGGTGGAACTTTAGGCTATACACGCGGGCAATATAAAGATGGTGCAGGTAAATGGCGAGAGCTAAATGCTTTTCAAGTTTCTCCAACCAAAGGTACCGTATTTGCTGAGTGGGATAATGATGAGGGGTATGGTGTACGTGTACAAGCTTTAGCAGTGAAAGGAACAGATGAAGCCTTTAAAGATGATCAGTTTGCTGTGAATAATAATAATGTTGTACCGAATAAGGCTGCTGATATCAAAGGTTATACAACAATGGATGTATTAACTCATTTTCCTGCATGGAAAGGGCGTGTAGACTTTGGCGTGTTTAATGTTTGGAATAAAGATTACCGTACAGTCTATAGTCAGCAATCGGCTATTACGTACGCAAAACTTTCTAGCCTTCCTGCCGAAGGACGTACCTACGGATTAAGTTATACGATTAATTACTAAGTCGTATGCGGTAAAGAAATATCTGTTTTCTTACAGATATTTCTTCCTCTACAAGGTTGTTATTAGCTTGGTTAAAACGAATCAAGAAAATGGAAACGGTACCAACACTTGATGAAAATAGACTAAAAAACATTCATTTTTTTGTTCATGATGCAAGGAATCTTTACAAAATTAGTCAACTATAAGCTTTAAAAAGCAATATTTGGCGGTTTTTTGATCAAATTTATTTCATTTATTAACGAGTTGGATTCTAAGCTCTTTTTTTGAGTAACCTATAAAGCGTCATAACAAGATCAAAGGAGTAAAGATGCTTATTTTTCATGATTATCCTGTTCAAGGAGCGCTTTTTGACATGGACGGAACAATGTTTGATACCGAGCGTTTACGCTTCCAAACATTGAAACAGGCATCAAAAGAGCTCATTGGACAGGAATTTTCTGATGAATATTTGATGCAGTGTTTAGGGTTGAGTGCGAAAGCATCTGAACAGCTAGCACAAAAGTTTTACGGTGCAGATGTTCCTTATGCCGCAATTCGTAAACGTGCGGATGCAGTGGAATTAGAATCCGTTCGTAATAATGGGGTACCGATCAAAAAAGGTTTGATTCAGGTTTTAGAGCGCTTAAGAAAATCGGGCTTAAAAATGGCCGTTGCGACGTCCAGTCGTCGGGCAATTGCCGAAGAATATTTAATAAATGCCAATGTCTATAAGTTTTTTGATTTATTGGTCTGTGGGGACGAAGTTGAAAAGGGTAAACCACATCCAGAAATCTTTTTAAAAGCCGCACAAAAATTAAATTTGCAGCCTCAACAGTGTTTGATGTTTGAGGACTCAGAAAATGGGATTTGTTCAGCCTATGATGCTGGCGGGATTACGATTTTATTCAAAGATATAAAAGAACCAAATGACAGCATGCTTGCCAAAGCAAATTTCTATTATCAGGATATGTATGAGTGCCTGAATGCTTTGGATCAATATATTCCTGAAATAGGGATGCCACAATTACAGGAATTATTTCCACAAAGTTCGAATCAATTGACAGTGGGGATTCATGGTTTTGGTGCAATCGGTGGTGGTTACATTGCACAAATCCTATCGCATTGGGATGGTTATACGCGGCCCAAACGTATTTTGGCATCGACCCGAAATCGTCTTTATTTGGAGTCTGTGAATAGTTTTGGACGTTACAGCATCCGGTATGGACAATCTTCTTATGATGAGCGAATTGAAAATCTAATCGCGATTGATGCAGATAATGAACAGCAGATGCTGGAAATGTATATGCAATCGAGCTTAATTGCCTTGTGTTTGCCTGAACAGGCGATTCAGACTGAGGCGAAAACCATCGCCAAGGGATTGCTCGCTCGGTTTATGTCAGCAGACGCAGAGAATAATGAACCGATTACTTTTTTGATTATTTTAAATAAAGTCTGTGCCAAATATCTGGTGCTAAAACATATTCGTGAAGCTTTGCTGGAAATAACAGATGAAGATATTGCAGAGCATATTTTAAGTGAACATTACTTTTGCGATACCGTGGTCAACCGAATGGTGTCCAAACTCACTGATCAAGCCTTATATCGTCAGCTCAATATTAAACATAACTTGTTTAAGCAGTACCAAAATGAGTTAAATCCTGAAACGATTGAGCTGTCAGATGAGACAGCCTTAACTGAAAAGCAGGAACAACAGATCACACACTGTTTAGAAGACATGCGTGGGCAATTTCAAACAGGGCAATTCTTGCAGAATATGGATTTAATTTTGTTCCATAGTGAAACAGATATGCCGATTTACGTTGAAAATCGCAGTCCATTGCTCAATAAAATGCGACAAATGATTTTAGTCGATCAGATTTCTGAGATTCAAATTATCAAAAATCGGTTATGGAATGGTTGCCATGCCATGGTAGCTTGGTATGCCAGCGCGCTTGGACATGAAACCATTGGTATCGCCATGGCTGATCCAAAGATCATGAAATATGCAGAACGAGTGGTAGACGAAGTAAAATTAGGTCTGGCAAATCTGATTCCTCATCAAGCCAAAGAATTGGACCGAATGGCCGAAAGTTTTCTACACTCATGTCGATCGGCTTATAAAGACCCTTGCGAACGTGTAGCACGTGATCCACTTAGAAAACTCAATTTAAATGAGCGGGTGTTAGGCAGTTTAGAATGTCATGTGCAGCAGCAGCTCCCTTATCAAAAGCTGATACAAGGTGCAATTTTGGGTTATGCCTATGCGCTGAAAATGCTTGAGGTCGATGAAATTAAAATCGTCAAACATATCCAGACCAATATTGAACATATGGACATCAATGAGAGTCAAAGGAAAGCATTATTAAATCAACTCTATAAAGGGATACAGGCTGAACTCGATGACGATGCGTTCTTATCACAACTCGATGAGTTAAAACCTCAGTCCGCTTAAGTCTCTATAATTGGTGGTAAAGAAGCCTTAACTTCTCAATTGCTTTATGTTTGAATAACACAACTTTAAAATGATTTAGACGTTGTGTTATTACAAGCAGCAACTGAACTGATTGCAACAGAAGTACGTGATTATCCTGAATGGCATTTCGGGCGTTCAAACTATGCTTTGTGGTATATCGACGTTGATCAACCTGAGTTGATCGAATATTTGGATGAAATCCAAGCTCAGTTTTCAGATCTGCTTCTCCCAAATCCACAACGTCAATTTCACATCACGATTTTTGTTTGTGGTTTTTTGACTTCCACTATAAAACAATACGATGATGACTTTCAGATTCAACAATTACAGCAACATATAGAATTAATTGAAGCATTGCAGTTTGCATCCTTTGAGTTAGAAATTACTCAGATAGATAGTTTCAGCAGTGCTTTATTCTTACAGATCAAAGACAAAGATCACGTGCTGGCTCAGATACGTCAGCAACTCACTCCAACATCAAATGAAATAGCCGCACTTAAGTATTGTCCGCATATTACTTTAGGTTTGTATCGCCAAGCATGGCAGAGTGATGTGGTGTTAGAGCGAATACAACGCTTGCCGATAAAAAACATCAAGATTCAGGTCAAGAAATTAACTTTCGGCTATTATAAGGCACAGATTTTACAAGGATTACTCTATCCTTATCGGCAAATTGAATTAGGTTAAATATGTTGCAACTGATTTTAGGCGGCGCACGCTCAGGGAAAAGTCGTTTGGCTGAACAAATCGCCAAAGATTCTGGTTTGGCAGTTGTGTATATCGCGACAGCGCAAGCATTAGATGAAGAAATGCAGCAGCGAATCGAGCATCACCGACAGCAACGTCCAGTACATTGGCAAGTGTGTGAAGAACCGATTTATCTCGCCGAGCAACTTTTGCAATCCGATCAACCCAATCAGCTGATTCTGGTCGACTGCCTTACTTTATGGTTGAGCAATTTATTGTTGGCTGAAGACCTGACTTTACAGCAACAACAGATGCAAAAACTATTCGATATATTACCTCAGCTGCAATCCCGAATAATTCTAGTCAGCAATGAGACTGGGCTTGGGGTCGTGCCTATGGGGGAAATCAGTCGCCGTTTTGTCGATGAAGCTGGCCGGTTGCATCAGACCTTAGGTCAACTTGCTCAGAAAGTTGTATTTTGTGTGGCAGGCTTTCCAATGATTCTAAAAGATGAGAAATAACATGACTGAACAACAATGGTTTTTAGCCGCCGTTCAACAACCTGATTTAGCTGCTAAACAACAAGCCGAACAACGACAACTCCAATTGACCAAACCAACCGGCGCTTTGGGAGAGCTTGAACAGATTGCAATTCAATTGGCAAGCTTACAAGGCACTGTACATCCGCAGATTCAGCAGCCTTGGATAACCGTTTTTGCTGGCGATCACGGTGTGGTTGCTGAAAATATTTCGGCTTACCCCCAAACAGTCACTCGCCAAATGCTACAAAATTTTGCCTCAGGCGGTGCAGCGATTAGTGTGATTGCCAAACACCATCAAGCGCATTTACAAGTTATTGATTGCGGCACGGTGGGTGATGCCTATGATTATGCTGGTGTTGAACGGCATTGTATTCGTACAGGTACTGCCAATTTTGTTCAACAGGCAGCGATGACGGAACAGGAGTGCTTAGTGGCTTTACAACTGGGTAAAGACAGTGTTGATCAAGCCAAAGCACAAGCTGCTGATATTTTTATTGCAGGAGAAATGGGGATTGGGAATACCTGTTCTGCTTCAGCATTGGCTTGTTTATTATTGAACGAAGATGCTGCACAACTAACCGGTGTGGGTACAGGAATTAGCAATCAACAGCTACAACATAAGGTGAAGGTGATTGATCAAGCGGTAAAGCTTCATCATACAAAAGTTAAAAATGATGCCTTAAACATTCTAGCAGCCGTTGGCGGTTTAGAGATTGCGGCAATGACAGGGGCTTATTTACGTTGTGCACAAATTGGCTTACCGATTGTTGTGGATGGCTTTATCAGTTCAGTGGCAGCTTTATGTGCAGTCCGTATTCAACCACTGAGCCGTGCATGGATGTTGTTTGGACACCAATCAGCAGAGTATGGCCATCACCGTATTTTAAATGAGTTAAATGCACAGCCTATTTTAAAAATGAATTTACGTTTAGGTGAAGGCAGTGGTGCAGGTGCAGCATTGTCGATGATCGAACTTGCATGTGTGTTGCATAACCAAATGGCAACTTTTGCAGAAGCAGCTGTAACGGGTGACAAAGTTGCACCTTGATTTACTGCGACATGGTGAAACCACACTCAGTCATACATTGCGTGGGCATCTTGATGATGCGTTGACTGAACAAGGTTGGCAGCAGATGCAAAACACTGTTCAGCAGCATTTGGATAACCAGGTAAAATGGGATGTGATCGTTAGTTCACCATTGCAACGCTGCCAAACCTTTGCACGCAAATTGGCCAAACAACTTGAATTGCCTGTGCTACTCAATGCTGATATCCAGGAAATGTATTTTGGTGATTGGGAAGGTATTTCTACTCAAAGCATTTATGAAACAGAACCTGAATTATTGGAAAATTTCTGGCAATTTCCAACCCAGTTTCAGGCACCAAATGGAGAGTCTTTACACGAATTTCAACAAAGGGTTCTAGTCGGCTTTGAGCAGATATATGTGCAGATGCAGCATCAAGACTGGAATCAGGCCTTAGTGGTAACGCATGGCGGAGTGATTAAATTGCTGACATGCATCGCACGTCAGAGAAGTTTGGATGACTTGCTTACAATGCCTGCCGAGCTTGGAAAATTATATTCACTTGAGCTGACTCATCACTGTGGTGAGATTCAATTTTTTGAAAAATCTGCGAATGAAAAATGATAAAAAATCGTTTTATTGTTCAGTATTCATGAGCGTCATATCGATGTAATCGAACTGTCATTAGCACTGCCTATGATACAGGTCAATTTCTTGACCTATAATCAAATCAATCATGAATATATTATTGAAAAGTAGTGTGTTATGCGCAAGTATTTTATTAGCAGCATGTAATAGCGATGACCAGCAACAGAGTCAGACATCATCTCAAACTATTACCGAATCAAAATATTATCAAACCAAAACACCCTACCAACCGCAACAAGATCTGAATAAATACGAAGCCATTCCGCAAGGTTTCCAGCCTGTATTTACAGAGTTGGTTGCACGTCATGGTTCACGCGGTTTATCCAGTATCAAATATGATCTCGCACTATATAACCTATGGAAACAAGCCAAAGCAGAAAATGCATTAACACCATTGGGTGAAAAACTTGGTGCTGATTTAGAAAGCATGATGAAAGCCAATATCCTGCTTGGCTATGGCGTGGAAGGAATTCGTCAATTTGGTTATGGCAATGAGACCATGAGTGGGATTCAGGAACATCGTGGGATTGCAGATCGTTTATTACAGCGTTTACCAGATTTATTTAAAACAGCTTCGACTCAGTCTGCATCAATTTTAGTGCAAAGTTCAGGCGTCGATCGCGCAGTAGACAGTGCCAAGTTCTTTACCGCAGAATTGATTCAACAGCACCCTCAACTGAAAGCGAACATTACCCCAATGTCATACACCAGTTTAGCCAGTAGCAGTGTGCCAACGGTTGAAGATGGTGGGGTTGATCGATTTAAACTGTATTTTCATAGTTTGAATAAAGAGCAGGATTTAGCAACACCATTATCGGCATCTCAACAAGCCATTTATGATGCGAGTCAAGCTTATCAAAAGTTTGAAGAAGATGATGCCGAACTGATCAATAAACTGAATGAGCTTGCAAAGAATACGCAGGCTGAACAAATTGCAATGCGTGTATTGAACCCACTTTTTAAGCCTGAATTTATTAAAAAACTCGGAACTACGGGTTATATTTTTAGTAATACGGGTTCTTATACGGTCACTGCTCCAAATGGCGAAAGTATTACTGAAAAAGGTAAGGGAAAAAATAGCATTGCCAGCGCTGTAGATGCGGCTGCTTATGTCTATGAGCTGTATTCGATTTCAGGTGGAATGAAAACTGAATTGAAAGGGATTGATTTTGATCAATATATGCCTTTAGATGCGGCAAAATTCTATGCTGAATTTAATGATGCCAACGATTTTTATAGCAAAGGACCAAGTTTTACCGAATCGAAGAATGTCACCAGTGCAATTGCGCAAGGTTTGAAACAGGACCTATTTAAACAGGTAGATGCGATAGTTGATAAGCAACAATCGCATCGTGCGGTGCTACGTTTTGCTCATGCAGAAATCATTATTCCTTTAGCGACGAGTTTAGAGTTGCATAACATGATGCAGCCTTTACCTTTGCGCCAAACCTATAATTACAGCAATAGTGCTTGGCGAGGTGAGATAGTGTCACCAATGGCAGCCAATTTACAGTGGGATATCTATCAAAATACCCAAGGCACGACTTTGGTGAAAATGTTCTATAACGAAAAAGAAACCTTGTTTAAGTCAAGTTGTAACTACGCGCGATATAGCAGTAATAGTTTTTATTATGATTATTTAAAGCTTAAACAATGCTATCAAATTCAATAATCTAAGATATTCAATCTTTTCATTCGGGAATGGCTTGCTATTCCCGATTTTACTTCTTCATAATTCAAGCATGATAAATCTAATGTGATTGAGAGTTTGCATGACGCCTTTTTGGATTGCCTTGCAATTTTTGACGGTTTTGCCAATTGAACTAAAAGCCATACCAACTGCAAAACAAAACGGTCAGGCCTTGCTGTTTTATCCTGCGGTGGGTTTGTTGATAGGACTGATTTTATTTATCGCTACCCTAATGTTAGCAAAACTTCCGATTATGTTGAGTGCTGGCTTGATTTTGGTGCTTTGGATTTGGCTAACAGGAGGACTGCATTTAGATGGTTTAGCAGATACAGCTGACGCATGGGTCGGAGGATTTGGTGATCCTGAACGTACGCTGAAAATTATGAAAGATCCTGCTTGTGGTCCAATTGGGGTGCTCAGTTTAGTCGCGGTATGCTTGCTGAAATTTGTGGCTTTATCCGTCTTGCTTGAGCAACAAATGGCAGCCTTTTTAATTGTATTGCCCATGCTTGGGCGAAATGTACCGCTATTTTTATTTCTCACCACACCTTATGTCCGTACACAAGGGCTTGCAAGTTCATTCATTGATAATTTACCACGAACAGCAATATGGGTTGTATTTGTCATTACATTAGCATTGCTTTGTATGTTTTTACTCTCTGGATTCGTTGCTTTATTGATCTTTTTGATCATTCTTTTCTATTTGCGCGCTGTATTCATAAAACGTATCGGTGGGATTACGGGTGATACGGTGGGTGCTGCGATAGAGTTGAGCGAGACAGCTGTATTACTCGGTTTTGTGATGGCTTCATTTTATATTTAAGCAGTCAAGGAATGAATTTAGTTGATTCCCCCTAAGCAAGGAGGAATCAATATAGGTTTAGGATCGTTTTTTGACTTGTACTAGAAAACCGAGAACAACAAAGAGTGCAACGAGGCTCGCTATGCTTCCAAGCAAGATATCTCTTAGCGTTTTATCAAGGGGTAACCATGTCCATTTGTGCAAATAAGCAAAACTGAAACCTTCTAAGGCGCCGTGTTGAGTGACTTGCGCAGCAATAACACCACTACTAGGCTCAATATACAATCTAAGTTGATTCTTGAGATGGGTTTCTACTTTGATTACTGGGAGTCGCTTATGAATAAAACCGTATTCTCCACCAAAACTTGTTACCCATGATGCATCATGCACTTGTTCGGGTTTCAACGCTAAATAACTTGCAGCCAATCGTTTGCTTTGTTCAAGAATATCCAGCTTTGTAGCATGATTGGCATCAATGAACTGAATCATTGGTGCAGTCATTTTCTTGTTTTGGTGATGATCATGTTCTTTAACTGCGGTCATACTGCCTTGTAACTCAACTTGCCCAAGTGACTGTATCATCCAAGCAGCCTGTGTTTGAGTTGGATTCAGTGAAATAGGAACCAAATCTAAACGCTGTAAAGGTTGTTGAATGACGTGTTGCCATGCTGCAGGATTTAATGAGGCTGTATTAAAGACGGGTTGAACATTTTCAATATCAGCTTTCTTCTGCCAAAGATGATAAAAACCACTGATGATCCAAAGTAAAATAAATGCACTTAAACTGATCCCGAGATAGCGGTGTAGAAAACGAATTGGCTTTTGCCCTAGACGATGATTATGGCGGTTGTGAATTTTAAAAAATAATCCAATTCCCATAACACTGAGAACAAAAATACCGATCAGCGCAATTTGCATGAGCAGCTTTTGTCCACTCCACGGTTGCTCGCCCCAAGTCCAGGTATGACCTAAACGGAATATCTTTGCCATCCACATCTTTTGGTCATTCGATAGGGTCGCAAGTCTGGCTTGTGAGGGATCAACATATGCTCTTAGGCCATTATCAAAGTTGACACGCCAGACTGGGAGTAAACGATTTACACTCGGATAATCATCGCTAAATGCTGTAATGAGTTGGGCAGAAACGATTTGTTGCTCTAATAATCCTGTGTACCAGATTGCCAAACGTTTTGCATTTTGCTGTTCTGCATTTTCAATGGTTTGACCTGTTTGACTATTAAAATACTCAGCAATATCTTGATGTGGCAGTTGCACCCGATAAGCCACTAAGTTGGGTTGTAGTTCAATGGTTTGTAATGCTGAAAATTGGTCTATCTGTTGCTGTCTTAAAATAGACGCAACAGCTAAGGCATGTTCCAGATTAAATTGTTGTGATGGAGGCATTCGTTTTACAGGCTGGGGTTGTGTTGCACTCATAATGGGATGCAACACACCCGTTAAGGCCCAAAATAAAACCAGAATGCCGAGCACCATCCCAAAACTACGGTGCAATGACAGTAGTTTTTTGAGTTGTTTGGCATTCATTGATTATTTTCCAAAATGATAGCGTAAGCCTAATAAATAAGTCCGTGGTGCAGCTGGTGTATAGCTGACTTGGTTATTACTAAACGAGGTACTTTCTGCATAATGGACATCTGTCGCATTCAAAATCTGCCCAAAGACCTCATAGGCATTTTTACGATAGTTGGCGCGCAAATTTAGTAAGGTATGTCCATCATATTTTTCTGTATTGGCATCGTTGATCCAGTATGAGCCCACATAAACACCCTCAGCAGAGAGTAGGAGTTCTGGAATGGGCTTGATTTGATATTCAACAGTACCAAAGGTTTGAGGTGCATTGGGCATGGTATTGCCACTGTAATTTAAAACACTAGAAGGTTGGAATTGCTTGTACTCATGTTTTGCAACGCTGCCAGATAGTTTTATACGTTGATCATAAATATCGCTGAGTTTCCAAGTTGCCCCAATTTCAATGCCTTGATGTAAGGTTTTGCCTGTATTACGAGGTTCACGGGTGTTATCAGGTTTGGTATAGCTCATCACTTCATCTTCACCTTTTAAGCGATATAAAGTGATTTCACCGTCTAAGCGCTCATCAAATAATTTAAAGCGTAGACCTGCATCGATATTATTAAATGTTGCTTCTTTTAGGTCTGGCGTGACCAGATTCGCACCATATAAGCTGCTGACTTCTGGTGGGACAAAACCTTGTGACCAATTGCTATAAAGATCAATTGCAGGCGTGATATTCCAGACAAAACCGACTTGAGGACTGGCCTTGTGGAAGTCACGTTTTTCATTCGGCGCCCCTGTGGTTTTTGAAGGCGTTAATTTATTCTCATAGTCATAGCTGATCCAATCATAGCGAGCGCCGCCAACTAAATTTAAGTTTGGTCGCACTTGCCAATTGGCTTGTGTGTAAAGGGCCTGATTATTTACATCGACATTAAAATCACGCAGTTGTTGACGTTGTTTATAACCTGTATAGACCAAGGTGTTGGGATCACGGAAGACTTCTATATCGTTGGTTTTAGCTTGATTTGGAGAATGATCAGCCATAGCACCAACAATCAATTTCACCTGATCTAGGTTAATAGAATGTTGTAAATTGAGACCATAAGACTGAAAAGCATTATATGTGGTTTGTCCACTGTAGGTGCCTGTAGGCTTGCCATTTTTAACATCGGTACGGATGTTATAGCTTGGGTTTTGTTCGGTGGTATTGTCACGGTAATACAAGGTGACTTGGCTTTGTTGCTGATCATTCCATTGATGGCTAATTTGAGAAGAAAGCCGTGTGGCATCGACTTCACGATAGGTAAAGGTTTGGTAGCTGTATCCTGGGCGTTTATTATAATCATCTAGATTTAAGCTACCCGTCATATCCGCTTTAAGGTGATTGTAGCTGATAATGTTTTTGATCTGGGTTGCATCAGAAATACGCCAATCATGTCTTAATGTCAGACCTTGTTTATTGCTTTCCGCATGATCTTGCCAACTATCGCCACGGTCACTGGCATAGGCGGAGAGTCTTAAGCCTTGTTCACCAAATTCACTAGCAAAAGTATTGGAAGCACCGACGTCCAAACGGCGATAACCTTCTGAACTGGCACTAATGCCAAGATCTGCGGTGGGCGTTGTACTAGGCGCTTTGGTCAGAAAATTAATGGTTCCACCAATTGCATTGCTTCCATATAAGCTGCTGGCTGGGCCACGTAAAATTTCAATGCTATCCACACCAGCCAAATTTACTTCATACAAAGCATTATGGTTAAACACACCCACAGGACGAATTGAAATGCCATCTTCTAAATATTGATAAACAGCTGCTGTAGTGATGGGTTGACGAATGGACATCATATGCTGTTCATTGCCCAAATCATTCATCAGCACGCCCGGTGTTTGATTGATGATTTGTCCAATAAACGTTGCATGTTTATCTTCAATGTCCTTGCTGTTAATTTTACTGATTGCAGCAGGGGTATTATTAATCGATTCACCTTCACGACTTGCGGTCACAACGATGGTGGCTAAGGTTTTGGTTGTATCAGACGGCACAGTTTCAGCAAAAGCAACGGAGTTATAGCCGACAAAAAGGCAGGCAGCCGCGAGTACTGACAAACGGAATTGAGTATTCATTTTGAACTCTATAAAAAGCAATACATAAGGACGCGCCGCAGTTGTAACTGGGCACGAAGTAAAATTTGCGATTTATAAAGCGAGTGGCGGGGCTTGTTTGGTTGGGAAAATATAAAAGATACGGGCAATGTGCAGATCTTCTGTCCACGAATAGCAGAGGCAGCGTACACGACTAAACCAAGCCAGTAGAAATATAAGTACAAATGCAAGCAGTGGGACAATAGCAACCGCATCCAAGCCATGGGAACATAAAGGACAATGTTTCATGATTTGGCTGGCAAGCGCATAAACTTCATGTGCATATTCACTTAGCTGAGTATGTTTAGACGATTGCAACTGCTGTGCGTGATGCATGTCATGTTGATGATGACCTGAATGTGTTTGTGACATCAACGATACATTTTGAATTTCTGTGACTTGGCAATGGCTTGGCATTGCATAAAGTGCAGGTACGACGCCTGTATGGACCATCGTTGGTAAGAAGATATGCCAGAGTAAACAAAGCAAAGTAACCGCGCCAAGACTGGCACGCCACTTAAGCAAATGTTGACGAAAACTGGACTTCATATCAGCGATACGTCGTAGGAGAAATGTGGCAGCAGTATAATCAAAATATGACTTATAGATCAAAGTAAAATTGCGGTATTCTGAGACTGCCGAATTGAAATTTTATAGGTAGATCGGTGTGTCGAAATTATCAAATTGTTCAGATTGGATGGTCAGGGCTGCTGAGCAAGATCACTTAGAGAGAATCGAGGCTTTCTTTTCAGATCATGCATATGAGCCGCATCAACATGATACTTTTGCGATTGGTCGAACCTTGTCGGGTGTCCAAAGTTTTCACTATCGTGGGGCGCTTCGACATAGTCAACATGGCATGACCATGGTGTTGCATCCAGATGAGAAGCATGATGGTAGTGCAGGGACTCAAGACGGTTTTCATTATAAGATGATGTATGTCGAGCCTGCATTGATTCAAAAGATCATGAAAGGCAAGCCTTTGCCTTTTTTCAAGCAAGGATTGAGTGATGATCCGCGGCTTTATCGAGTGACCCAGACCTTATTACAAAATATGCATGATCCACTAGATCGGTTAGAAGAGGAAGATGCTCTATATGATCTAGCGACAACTTTGTATGAAGTTGCTGGCCAACCATTCAGTACTCGGCAAAGCTATGATTATATTGCGGCCGAAAAAGCCAGAGAGTTTATTCACGCTTCACTTGATCAGAACATCAGTTTGGATGATTTAGAACAGAATATAGGACGTGACCGATGGAGTCTTTCTCGAGACTTTCGATTGCTATTTGGTACCAGTCCACATCGTTATATGACCATGCGTCGACTGGATATAGTGAAAAGATGTCTGATGTATGGAGAGTCGCTAACTCAGGCGGCCATCATTGCTGGTTTTTTTGATCAAAGCCATATGACTCGGCATTTCACCAAAGCCTATGGAATTACCCCAGCAAGATGGAAACAGATTTATTCGCCTCAGCAATAAATTGTGCTTGGGAATTGAGACTAAGTTTAAATAGAATGCATCCCTTTTAAGAAATCAGACAACATCAATAGACCTGAAATGATCAAGAAAATTCCCAATATTTTATTGAGGCGGTTAAGCCAAATTGGATTGCTTAGTTTCTTGCCAATGACTGATCCTGCCAATGAATACAGCAGTGGTGCACCTGAAGCGCCAACAGAAATGAAGAAGGAAACAATGAGAATCAAGCTACCTGTGATATGCGCAGCAGGATACATAATTGTGGTCACAGGTAAAATTACCAAAATTGCTTTAGGATTTAGGCTTTGAATCCAGAAGCCATTCCAAAAACTTAGTGTTTTATTGTGGGTTTGATCCGTGTCGAGTTCAGTATGTGCCGTCATCATTTTATAGGCTAAATAAAAGGTATAAAGTGCACCGATTAAAGCAATAAAATGTAGATAATCATGCGGAATCAAAGCTGCGCCTGCATAACCAAATACAATGAATAACATCAGCATAGAGCAGCCAACACCTGCAAAAAATCCCAATGTCCGAGAGAATTGTCCAGTCAGTCCTGCATTTAATCCCATAAAATTTACAGGGCCAGGGCTATACATCACACTTAAGGTATAAAGAAAAATTTCCATGATTAACCTAAATGAATCAATAACAAAGGATAATCAAAATAGAATAAAGTGAGGCGGGCTGTATTGTACGTTTGTGCAGATTGATCAAATCTATAAATAAAAAAACAGGCTCATAAGAGCCTGTTTTTATGATGAATAAAAGATCAAATTAACGCGTTGGTAATACGTCTTTTAAGGCTTCATGCATTTCAAGCAATGCTTTTTCAGTAGTTTCCCAGTCGATACAGCCATCAGTCACTGATTTACCATATTCAAGATCACACAGATTTTCAGGAATGTCCTGACGCCCGCCTTTTAAGTGACTCTCAACCATAATGCCAACGATTGATTTGTTGCCATCAAGGATTTGTTCAGTGATGTTTTTCAAAACCAAAGGTTGTAAGTATGGGTCTTTGTTTGAGTTAGCATGGCTAGTATCAATCATGATCTTATTGCTAACTTTGGCTTTTGCCAAAGCAGCTTCAGCTTCTGCAACTGAAGTTGCATCATAGTTTGGCTTACCATTACCGCCACGTAACACGACGTGTGCATAAGGGTTACCTTTGGTGTTGATAATCGCAACTTGACCATTTTCATTCAGGCCCAAAAAGCTGTGACCATGTTTAACAGATTGCATCGCGTTGGTTGCAACCGTTAAGCCACCATCTGTACCATTTTTAAAGCCAACAGGTGATGATAGGCCTGAAGACATTTCACGGTGTGTTTGGCTTTCTGTGGTACGTGCACCAATCGCAGACCAAGAAATCAAGTCTTGATAGTACTGTGGTGAGTTTGGATCCAGTGCTTCAGTTGCACATGGCAAACCTTTTTCATTTAAATCAATCAATAAGCCACGACCGATATGTAAACCTTTTTCAATATTGAAAGAATCGTTCATATCTGGATCGTTGATTAAACCTTTCCAGCCCACCGTAGTACGTGGTTTCTCAAAATAAACACGCATCACCAGATACAAAGTATCTTTAACTTTTTCGCTAAGGACTTTTAGACGATCGGCATATTCATGCGCGGCTTTGGTATCGTGGATTGAGCAAGGACCAATCACGACAAATAAGCGCTTATCATCACCATCTAAAATGTTGCGTACAGTTGCACGTCCTTGTAACACAGTTTGAGATGCAGCATCAGATAAAGGAAGATCAGCTTTCAGTTCTGCTGGGGTAATCAAAGTTTGAATGCTTTTAATATTAACGTCGTCGATATCTGGCTGAGAAACTGGATTTGACTGTAGAGTATTCATTGCTGTCACAAATTCAATCGAAAGAAAAGGTTATTTTGTCTACGAATATAGCATGAAATGCCGATTGATTAACTAGCGATAATCGCAATTTATACGGAAATAATCGGCATTTTAAGGGTTAAACAGTTGTTGTTGAATGGTTTGTCTGCTGAATTACGATCGCATGCTGGGTTTCAACTGGTTTTGGTTTCGCCTTGATCGGGTTCACCATAAAGTTTACACCTAAGGCGAATAGGGTAATACCCAGAATTTTACGGATCAGTCTTTCAGGCATACGTGAACTAATCAAAGTCCCGACAATAATCGCAGGAATTGAACCAACCAATAGCCACATCAACAGGGTGAAATCCACGTTGCCCGAAGACATATGGCTTAGGCCTGCAACAGCGGTGAGTAATACCGCATGAACCACGTCTGAACCAATAATACGAATCATCGGTAAATTCGGGAACATTAAAACTAAGGCCATGATACCGAAAGCACCAGCACCGACTGATGATAAGGTCACAAAGATGCCTAATACCACACCCATAATGACAATGTAATGACGTTTGTGTTGCAAAGCATGTTGTTCGCTTTCCATATCGGCTTGTTCACGGTTACGGAAACGATCAAACAGCTTTTCAATTTGCGCACGGAAAACAATAGACACACCTGTTAAGGTCAACATAAAGCCCAAGACCATAGTCAATACAGCTTTATAGTGCGTTGACTGGCTTAAGTAATGTTCAAGTACCCATGAGGTCGCAAAAGATGCAGGAATACTGCCTAGAGCAAGCCACAGTACAATTGGCCAGACAATATTCAGTTTTTTTGCATGAACGAATGAACCGCAGAATTTTGAAATTGAGGCATAAAGTAAATCAGTACCAATCGCGATGTGTGGTTCAATTTTGAATAGGCTAATCAGGATTGGGGTCATTAATGAACCACCACCTACACCTGTGATACCGACACAGAAGCCAACCAATACGCCAGCCATAATAAATTCTATAGGACCAAACATCGACAATATGCCTAATTATGCAAAAAACAGCATATCTTATGCTTTTTTAAGATAACTCGTTGTGATGAATAGTGATTTGCTTATGCATAAAAAAGCTAAAGAAATCCGAAATAAGCGCTTTTTGCTCATCAATTATCACGATTATCTTGCTTTAGTTAGCATGCTTGGTTTATTTTGAAGGCTGTACAAGGACTGTATTGCTGATTATCTTCATATTTATGTCTATTCTCATTCGAACCGTCATTTCATTGCTGATCGCTATGTGTTTTATCACTAATAGCTATGCAATGGCTGTGTCTATGAATGAGGTCGATCAAAGCTTACAAAACCACAGTCCAGTGATGGATTGTGGAATGTCAGATATGGGCAAGCATACATCTATAAGCCTTGAGAAAATGGATTCTTCCCATTGTCAAAAAAGCCTTTGCTGTGTGGCGGTAACTCTTGTCCAGCGTGAGCAACCGCTTCAACGAATTCTACAATTCACAACGACGATGAATTCGGAATATCTGGATAAACTCACTTTAGGGGTCTATCAGTTACCATACCGTCCTCCAAATCGTATCCTGTTTTTATAAATTCAAATTTCTTATTTTTATTTAAAGGATACAATCATGTTAAATTTTAAAACTTTATTAGTTTCAACAATCTTACTCGCAACAACTGTACCAGCATTTGCAGCAGGTGATTGTTGTAAGGAAAAAGATGCAGCTAACAAGAAAGAATGCTGTGAAAAAAAGATGAAATGTTGTGATGATAAGGATAAAAAAGCAACTCAGGAAGATCATAGCCATCGCGGGCATTAATTTTTAAGTTGTGCAGCTATCCTTGGCAGCAGTTGAGGATAGCTGTTGTATCTAAGTGCATTTTATTTTTTCGATGGTTTGAGTTCATTGACCCATAACACCAATAAAAAGGTCACAGGAGTTGCAAAAATCCACCAACTGATAAAGCCAATAGAACTGCCATATGTTAAACAAAGCAGGCTACCGGCAAGCAAGAAACAGAGATAAGCCAAAACTTTAAGGTGTGTTTGATAGCCAATAAAAAGCGGTTGTTTGGTTTTATTGATTTGTTTTGAACTGCATTTATATAGCAGTAGCATCCCAATCAGTATCAATACAAGGCTCAAAATAATCATGCTTTCACCTCATTTTTGGCTAATTTTGCTTTGATTTTTTGAGCTGATTTTTGTTGAATCGGTTGAATATTCTTAAAAATAAACGCGGCAAACAGGGCGCAGATTAATAGGAATAAATCAATACGCAAGAACAGCCAATAACTTTGTAGATCTGTGATCAGCTGATGATTGATCAGATAAAGCAAGTTATAGACAGGCAGAATCAAGGCAACTAATCCAAAGATAAAAACCTGTGATTTCCATAAGTATTGCTTTTTCGTGAATAGTGCGATGATGAAACTCAGCGCCCAGGCACTAAAAAATGTATAGATTTCATAGTTAGGTGTGGTCTCTGTCACGTGTACTAATCGATTGGCGAAGAGATAGCCGAGCATGGCTGTTGGAAGACCAATAAATGCAGCGACATTTAAACGGTCAACTAAATAATAGCCAAAGTGGAATTGATCAGACTTGTTTTGAATCTGGCGTTTTAAACTCCAGAGCAATAAACCTGAGGCAATCATTAAGCAGCCTAAAATACCCGAACAAAAGAAAGCAAAGCGCAGTACAGGCTGTGCGAAAGTCGCCATATGTAAGCCATAAACACCCGAATGTAAGGTTGCAACAGCACTATTATTACGGGTATTTCCGAGAATTTTGCCTTTGCCGTCAAAGGTGATTTGTGCCTGATTTAAGGTGATCGATCGATCTTCTAACTGCTTAAAGGTAATCACGGCTTGGTCTGTATTGGGATTTTTAACTTCGATTGAAGCCAAAGCTTGTTCGCCCCATTGCTGTTTTACTTTTTCTAATAAGGTGTTGATCAGCAGCATTTCAGCTTTATTCGGAGGAGTGTCAGTCGCTGTCTGATTGACGGTTCTAATTTCAGTAAAAAATTGAAAAGGATTGTCTGGATAGACTTTTTTCATTCCCCAAGGGAGATAGAGGTAAAAGAAAATCGCCAAGCCTGTAAAGGTAATGGTCAAGAAAAATGGCAGTGCCAATACTGAAGAGACATTATGAAAATCTAACCAAGAACGCTGTGACTTAAAGGTTCTGAGGGTAAAGAAATCGGTAAAAATCTTTTTATGTGTGATGATGCCTGACACCAAGGCAACCAACATAATAAATGCAGCGAGACAGGCAATCAATCGCCCAACCATGATGGGCACGCCATACAACTGGAAATGAAAATTGTAAAAGAAATCCCCACCTTGAGTTGCTGAGAGTTGAAGTTCTTTACCTGTATTGGCGTCTAAACTACGGCTTTCGTAGCCACCACTGGCTTTTTCCCAATACATTTTATTGACGGGTTCTTCATGATTGGCAATGCTGAGATACCATGATTTTGCATCAGTCGCATTTTTGGCTAAATAATCTGTTGCTGTACGAATAGCAGTATCTTGATGAACTTGATATTGCGCCAGCTGTGGTTGCATCCAGAGATTAATCTGATGACGATAATATGAACTGGTCCCCATCAGAAAAATGGCAAATAAAAGCCAACCAAAAATCAAGCCTGTCCAAGCATGCAACCATGCCATTGATTGGCGAACGCCTTTATTTTGCATTTTTAATTTAAACCTACAGATAAGCCAAACAAAGCAGCTGTTAAAATCAGGCTGATCATCGTGAGTTTGAGTAATGAATTTGCACAAAAACTGATAATTATGAAGGCCAAATAAAACAGCGTCGCAATAAAGGCTGCAAGATAAACGGCTTCCGCTTTATCTAAGACAGCGGTCAATATCATGGTCAGGCTAATACTCAAATACATCATACAAAGATAGCCAAGAGCAAAGGTCAATACAAAGCGATAGAAAATGCTCAGTCGATAGACAAACGGAGTAGATGTAGATTTGGCCATAAACGGTCTTGGTGCAATAGGAGGGAGAATAAATCACACATGGAAATGATTCTTGTTAATATTAAATCTTAGCTGGATTGCAATCAATTCTTAGCTCATCGTAAATCTAGATTGAATTTTTAAAAATAAAAGTCATTTTAGATACTATTTGATGTTCACCAATCGTGAACAAATTGCATTGTTTGCTTCGATTCGGTGTAAAATCATTCTGTTAGAATCATTTAAATATTTCAGTGGGGCGTGAGTCTTGTTAAAGCAAAAACTAAAAATTGGTATCGTGGTGGGGGAAGTTTCTGGAGATACTCTAGGGGTGAAACTCATGCGCAGTTTTCGCGAACAGGGCATTGATGCTGAATTTGAAGGGATTGGCGGCCCACAAATGATTGCAGAAGGATTTCATAGCTATTATCCGATGGAAATTCTTTCGGTAATGGGGATTGTTGAAGTTCTCAAAGACTTAAAAAAACTGTTTGCTGTTCGCGATGGGTTAATTGAACGTTGGACTGAGCATCCCGTTGATATTTTTATCGGTATTGATGCACCAGATTTTAACTTACGTTTATCCAAGACCATTAAAGAAAAGAATTTACCTATAAAAACCGTGCAATATGTTAGCCCATCGGTCTGGGCTTGGCGTCAAGGCCGGGTACATGGCATTAAGCGTAGTGTTGATTTAGTTTTATGCTTATTTCCATTTGAAAAAACATTTTATGAAAATTATGAAGTACCCGCTGCATTTGTTGGGCATCCTTTGGCTAAGCAGTTACCTCTAAAAAATCCAATTACTGAGGCCAAGCATCAACTTGGGCTATCCGCGCATAAAACGCATATTGCTTTATTACCAGGAAGCCGTCGTGGTGAAATTGAACGCTTATTGCCTTTATTGACCGGGGCTGCTGAAATTCTTCACCGAAAGTATCCCAATCTGGAATTTTTAATTCCTGCGATTAATGATGCGCGTAAGCATCAGATTGAACAAGGGGTTCAAAATCTAGATGTGAGTTTAAAATCAAAAATTCATATTTTAGAAAATACAGATGCCGAGTCAAAAATTGGTCGCATCATCATGAATGCCAGTGATATTGTCGCACTTGCTTCTGGTACTGCAACGCTTGAAGCAATGCTGTTACATCGTCCAATGGTGACTTTCTATAAGTTGAATTGGCTGACATATATTATCGTTAAATTATTGGCTAAAATTCCTTACTATTCATTGCCGAATATTATTGCAGGCAAGAAAGTGATTGAAGAGTTGATCCAAGCCGATGCAACACCACAACGGTTAGCCACTGAAATTGAAAAATTAATGGACCATGAAACGGCACATATTCAAATGATGCAACATTTGAGCATGCATAAACAGCTGATTTCAGGGAATACTGAAGATCCAGTACACGCCATTCTGAATTGTCTGAATGCAGGCTAAATAAAAAAGGTGGCTTCAATGGCCACCTTTTTTATTGAAATATTTTAGGCACGAAGGATCAGTTCATAACCTGTATATTTACGGATATTGATGACACCAATATCGAGTAATAAATATTGGCCTTTAATCCCTTGCAATACACCACGAATTTTTGGTGTTTTATCTAAATTGAGCGATTTAATCTTTTCAGGATAATGCTCTACGGGATAGATAAATTCTCGCGGTGTTTCATCCTCCAAGAATTCCAAGTCTTCGTTAAATTCTAGGTTCTGACTGAATTCATCACGAATACTTTGAATTTTCGGAGCAAATTCTTCAAGAATTTGATCGCGCTGTTCAAGCAGGTTCAATGGTTCTGCTTCACCTTTGAGCAATTTGCGCCAGTCAGTTTTATCGGCAATTTGAGTGCCAATTAAGGTTTCTAAATGCCCAGACAAACGACGAGAACCGACTTTCATGATCGGTAATGCTTGCGTTGCCCCTTGATCTAACCAACGTGTTGGCATATTGACGATACGGGTAATCCCGATTTTTAAAGCACTAGAGTTGGCTAAATACACAATATGTGGCTGGAAACAAACATCATGCGCGAATTGATCTTCACGACAGGTGCCTAAATGATAATGGCAGGTTTCAGGCTTCATAATACAAAGGTCACATTCGGCTTTGGTTTTAAAGCATTTGAAACAGTGACCTTGTGAATATGACTTCGGTGTTTTTGCGCCACATGAGGTACAAAAAATATTGCCTGTCCATTCAATCTCTATTTCCTGACCTAAAACGAAGGGTAGGTCAGTTTCTGAACGATCTAATATAAATTTATATTCAACATTTGCCTTGCTTGTTGGTTGATCAGTTACACTATGCGTTTTGAGCGCTGCATGCATTTTATGACAAATGCCTTGTAGTTCCATTAATAAACTCTCATCTTTTCAATCAAGGGTTGCAGTTATGGCTGAACAAAATGTCATCACTTCTATGCTAGACGATTTATCTCAAGAACAGCCCATTCATACTGCACTTTGTATAGGTCAGCAGATTGACCAAAATGCTTCAATTCAATGGCATTATTTTAGCGTAACTGACTTTTTAAGTCTGCCATTTACGCAGCGTTATGATTTAGGTTTTGTATTATTTGATACAGATGAAATGCAAAACATCAATCAAACACAAAAAGCACAGCTCTTAGTGAAGCTACGAGACCTCATGGCAAAACGAATTGTCGTGGTCAGTAAACTGGATGATGAAAAACTCTTACGTTCGCTTGGTTTTACCCAACTCATTGATAAAACTCAACATGACCGTGATTTTGCATTATGGCAGTTTAATATTTTGACCTATAAGCATGTCCCAGATTGGTTTAACTCCAAGTTTTGGGCGAATCCAGAAAACTGGAATAAATTTCGCTGGTAAGTCCCCAATTGTTTGGTTTTTGAGTAAATACTGATTACTTGAAGATGGGTTGCAAGTTCTTGCAAAATTTAACAATTTAACTTTGTTTTGTATTTTCAAAGCAGCGTATGCTTTTCGGATAAATATTCCAAAAGGAACGTGTAGCTCATGACAGATTTAACCAACATTGTTGAAATTTTAGCAAAGCAAGCTTTAGGCGGTCAGCAACAATCAGGACAGGCGGGTGGTTTAGGTGGCATTTTAGGTTCTGTCTTAGGACAACTTGGTGGACAGCAACAAAATACGCAGAACCAACAAGGCGGTTTAGGTGGGATTTTAGGCTCAGTATTGGGCCAATTGGGTGGTGGAAATACGTCAACCCAAAGTAATGCCACGGGTGGTGGTAACACAGCACAAACCTTATTAATTGCAGTGTTACCTTTGGTTTTGGCTTGGATTCAAAAGCAAGGTGGCCTACAAGGGGCTTTGGATAAACTGAAAAATGCAGGTTTGTCGAATCAAGTGCAAAGTTGGGTAGATCCGCAACAGCAGAATGCTGCTGATGTTCCAGAACAGAACATTCAAAGTTTATTTGATGACCAAGATGTTGAGCAAGTTGCGCAGCAAACTCAAGCACCTAAACAAGCGATTTATGGTGCAATTGCTTCTGTACTACCACAAGTGATTGATTCTTTAACTCCACAAGGCAGTAGCACCAATCCTCAAGAAGCCAATCAAGATATTCAGCAAGTGTTGAATTTGGTTAGTGGTTTCTTAAAGAAATAAAACAAGCAAAAATAAAAGGGCAGATTGCCCTTTTATTTTTTGCATGACTTGAACTTCAAATTAGAAGTTGTATTCCATACCTAAACCGATGGTTGTTTTCTTATCATCTTTTACCAACCAATCACGTTTTTGTTGACCTACGATGCCGTAGAAACGTGTTTGTTTGTTGATTTGATAGTCAGCGCCTACACCATAAAGGTCTTGTTTGCGATCTTTACGACCATCAGATTCTGTCGTTGCAGAGATGTATTCTGCTTTTAACTTGATTGGTGTTGATGGAATTGTATATGCAGCAGTTACACCATATGCATCTTCTTGTAAGCCTTTATAAGACGTCACAACAGTAGGAGTACCCGCACTTGTAGATACAGTATCATCAGTTGGTTGAGCTGTTTGCCATAATGCGCCAAACACTAAACCATCAACACCTGCAGGTGTTAAGTCTAAAGAACCTGTTACACGAATAGCATCGGTATAAATATCAGATAAGCTATAAGCGCTATATTTAGATGCTACACCAAAGTTACCTGCAACAGCAGCAGCTAAACCAATGTTTTTGTTTTCATAAGTGATCGAGGTTGATACGCCGTCACCGAAACCATCGCGGCTGCCTTTTTTACCTTTAGCAGCACTGTCAGCAGCAGAAGATTCTTCACCTTGCTGGAACATGATGTTGAATGCTAAACCACCTAACAATTTCTTATCAGTTTCAAAACCAATCACATTCTTTAAGCGATCTTCACCAGCTAATACAGCTGTCATATCTAGCTCATTGTGATCGTTGAAAATATCTTGGCTATTACCAGCAGCATTTTTAAAGTAAGAATCGAATTGACCTACTTTTAAAGTACCGATACCTTCAGATTTAATACCTACATAACGGTTACGGTTGCTGAATGATTGATCGCCATCACCATCCGCATTAAATTGCCATTCGATCAAGTAAACTGCAGAAAGGTTATCCGTCAGTTTTTCTTCGCCTTTCACCCCAATACGAGAAGCGTTTGAGTTCACTTTAGTTACGCTTTCGTCTTTAAAGCCATTATTATCAATTTGGTCCAAAGTCACATTGAGCTTACCATACAATGTTGGTGCTGCTTGCGCTGCATTCATGGCTAAAGTTGCTACAGTAGCAGCAAGAAGCAATTTTTTCATTGAGATTTCTCCAAAACACTTTTTGTAAATGGCTGATGCCTTAGTTACTGTTATGAGCTTGCTTATGTACATAAAGTTACATAGCTCACTGACTTGTATGCAGTATCGGTAAACTTTGTGACAGAGAAGTGAAAGATAAATGACAGTTTGATGACGATTCATATTTGGTAATAATTATATTTCTTATTATTTTTCATTTAATTAGAAAACAAAAAAGACGGAGTAAAAACTCCGTCTTTTTAAAAATCAAAAACTAGAGTGCGGCTTTGATTTTTTCAGCTAAAGCTTGAATCTTTTCTTGATCACCCATTTTCGCAGCATGGCGACCAAGTTCATGTACTGAACTTGGAATCAAATGAAAGTGTACATGAGGTACCGTTTGCCCAGCAGCTGCACCAGACAACTGCATTAAAACTATGCCTTTAGCATCTAAAGCGGTTTCCATTGCTTTTGCAATTTTTTGAACAACTTGAATGGTATAAGCTGCTGCATCAGCAGGTAGATCCAACAAGGTCACAGCAGGTGTTTTAGGAATCACTAAAGCATGACCATCTGCTTGAGGCATAATATCCATAAAAGCGAGAACTTGATCATCTTCGTAGATTTTGATCGCAGGCAATTCGCCGCGTAGGATGCGTGCAAAAATATTTTGGTCATCGTATGCCATGATTCATCCTTTAAATAGGGCGTAAGCTTTAACTAGTGAAATGCTCAGAGTGATACGGAGCATCAAACTCCGTAAGAGGCTTGATTATTTGCAGTTCAGCTCTTTTTGGCGAGCTTTGATTTCATCAAGACGTTGTTGTTCTTTGTCTGAAAATTTTGGTTTAGTGGTGTGGCAGTTTTCATTACCAAACTTTGCTTTAGCATCTGCATCTTTGAAGCAGAAGCCCTTAGAAGCATAGATCAGGTTATAATCGTCCTGTAATTTTTTACATTCTTGTTCTGGTGTTGCAGCTTGTACACTAAAACCAGTCAGGGTAACTAAGCCCGCGAAAACTGCAACCATTAACTTATTCATGAGGTGTTCCTCTAATCAAAAAAGTATAAATCAAAGCTGTATGGAATCTATTCATATGGCACTTGATTGCTACGTATATACCAATATAAGGTTTATTAAAGAAATTTCAATGAAACTGTATAGTACGAGTGTAATTTTACTCCATAATTTATTCATATAATACAGAAAAACTTTAAATATCAATGGTTTTAATTTAACTTTATATAAAACAAGTAATTAGATTTATTGTGGTTTTCATAATTTAACTAAGTTGTACGACATCTGGTTTATGATCTAGCTATATTGTTGTTTCTCTCGTTTATAGCCAAGTTGCTGGACAAAAATAAGCTTTCATCTAAGCCAAGGATTAAGTGCTCTAGAATAGTTTATTATTTAGTTGATCTTTAGAATAATCGAGAAGTATACAGATTTTTGTTGATTTGCATCACACTTTTATCTATATTCGCTTTGTTGTTTGATAATAACTAAACAACAAGAACCTTCATTCAGCGCAAAAGAATTAAGGGGAAGCCCACTCATTAGAGTGGGCTTTTTAATTGCCAAAAAGCATTGAGATGGGTTTTGATTTTAATGAAAATAAACATATGCCATAAAAGGTTAAATGTTGCACATAATGTAAAATTGTGTAACTGGAAAAACCATTTAAACTAAACAAACTATGCATAAAATTCAATAGCTCAACTATATTGTATAAAGTTTGTAATACAATTAATTTATAAGCTCTTGAAATTGTGTTTTGGGGAACATGATGAATGATGGTTTGGGAGTTGTTGTCTTTTATATTTTGAATATACTTGGATTGGTAATTCTTGTGGTGGGTAGTGTGCTTGGGGATTTAACACTACTGTCAGTATGTATAGGTCTTATTGCTTGTGCATTCTTAATAAAATACGAGTTCAATATACCTGTTGTTTTTTGGAAAAAAGCCGAATAATTTAAAATTCTAAAAACCGTACCCATGAGTACGGTTTTTTTATGGTTGAAATTTGTCCAGTTGACATCGTAAGCGGACTAAAAGCGTGGAACTTTAAAACTGGTATATATCTACTTCATTATTGGAATGCATTTGCTCTGACTGAGATGTTGAACTAAGCGAAGAAAAAAGTAAGATTGATAAAAATTGAATGTTTGGCTGAAATGACAATTTTTTTGACGCAAAATTTGTCACAATTTTCCCACATATGTGTGATAATCGCCTCGTTTTTACGAGGAGTAGTGAAATATGGATATCTTAAAATTTTTGAAAAGCTTCCACACGACAGGGGCGTATTTAACACTCGCTACTCTGCTGCTGTTGTCTCTTATTGTATATTTTTACTTTATTAATCCAAATTAAGACGATGATTGAGTAAAACTAGCCCTGCCTTCATGTACTTTTTTAATCTTGAAAAAAGTACCGAGTATTGCTTCATAAAAGTTCAAAAAATAGTTGAGTAGACCCGGGAAAGTGGTTTTTATTGTCTAAAGAAAAGTGATATGGTTCAGAAATCTTAGTTGTTAGCTGGATGGATTGAGCGAAGGCGTCAGAGTAATCTTTGATCAACTTCATTTCATTAAGCATAATAGCTTTTAAGTGATAAAGCGGTTAGTAGGAATGATTGATGAAAGCGATATTTGATTTCTTAATAAAAATAGGCGCTTGCAAATTAATAAGAACAAAGAGACCTACTACTGATAAATTAAGCAATATTGCAACTGCAACTGATGTTACTGAAATGCTAGGTGTCGCCATTGATTCAGCAAGAATTATAAGTGTTGATGGTATTCATCTAATTACAAGCTTCGAAGACTTAAAGTTACATGCTTATGACGATGGAGTGGGTGTGTGGACCATTGGCTTTGGCACCACTGTTTATCCAAACAACATTCGAGTTAAGAAAGGGGACTCTTGTACTCTGGAACAGGCAAAGTCCTTCTTTCAGCATGATTTAAGACGATTTCAGGCTACTGTCAATGAAAATGTAAATGTTGCATTGTCTCAAAATCAATTCGATGCTCTGGTTTCTCTCACTTTTAACATCGGCCAAACAGCTTTTAAAAATTCCACACTTCTGAAAAAGCTAAACGCCAATGACTATAGTGGTGCAGCAGATCAATTCCTTGTTTGGAATAAAGGTGGAGGAAAAATTTTAAAGGGGTTAGTTCGCCGTCGTGAAGTGGAAAGAAATTTATTCTTAAATTAGATTGTGCAGTGTATACACCTTTGATCTAAGCTAGCTAAAAGCTTATTGTTTTGAGTTAACGTCCAATAAAAGTATATAAATTACTCTAGTGTGTATTTAACTTATATAGACGTCACTAAAGAATAAAATACATAAGTGTTTGTTTTTTGATCGGTTGAAGCTCAGATTATTGTTAAATTATGTGATAATTCTCTTAACTTATCAATAAATTGCGAAATATGACTATTTTGAAATTCTTGAAAAGCTTCAATACAACGGGGTTCTACTTAACACTTGCAAGCATTCTGCTAGCTACTCTTATCGTATATTTCTATTTTATTAATCCAAATTAAGCGAGAAATTTTGTAGATTGAGAAAGTAGAAGAGAGTCGTTCTTCAAAGCAATATAAAGGTCCTCAAATGAGGGCCTTTATATTGCTTTGACTCGCTAGCTGGATGTCACTTTCATCAACACAACACCAAATATGATGGAGGCAGCAGCCAAAATACGTAAAAATCCCATTGGTTCGTGCAGAATAAAGATACCAATCAGGAATGCACCAACAGCACCGATACCTACCCAAATTGTATAGGCAGTACCTAGAGGCAAAGTTTTCATAGCTACGGCGAGTAAACCAAAGCTTAAGATCATAAATACAATAGTAATAACGCTAGGGGTAAGCTTGGTAAAACCATCAGACATCTTCATTGAATATGCCCACACGATTTCAAAAATACCAGCCAAAATTAGATAAGCCCAAGCCATTTCGACACCTCTTATTAATATTTTTAGGTCGTCCTAAAGCTTGAAAAAATTGAACAAAGAGGTCGTCCTCTTCGAAAGATATATAAACACTACTCGGTAATAAGTTCAATTTCTTTTTGTTAAATTTTATCATATGTCCAACAAAGTACCTTTATCTATAGATACCTTGTTGGATAATCACTTTAGATGAAAGATAGTTTATTCACGAAACATAAGCTTGTACATCGTATTCAGGTTCACCCGCTAATACGGAAACGAATTTCTCAACCGTCTCAGCTGTGAGTAAATAAGGGTTAAATTCTTCCAGATGATACTTCATGAAAAAATCTGAAATGTTCTGATTAATAGGTGAAAATTTCATAGACCACTGTGAGAAAAATTGGTTTTCACATTGAGTGTAATAGAGGATTTCACAATTGATATGCCGTTCATCTTTCACAATTTTGTTATAAAACAAATCATCTATCGTGTGCTTTTGACCTTCTAAACATTGCACAAAATATCCATGGCCATAATATAAAACACCTCTAATATCATTGCGATAATTAAAATCAACTGCCTCATCGAGGATTTTAATCAAATCTTTTTTTAAGTTTGAGTCAATATTCTTAATTTTGCTTACGTATAAAAGTCTAACAGACTCCATCGAATATGCTCATTTTTGCAGGTTGATACCTTGTTATATAGAAAAAACAATAGTTTGTATACTTTCGTCTGTAACAGGACTCGTGAATGCTATAAATCATCACTGCCTAATAAAAGCTCTATTAGCTTGAAAAATGAAGCAGTTGACTGGTAATAATTTGCCAAAAAGGGAAGGCGTATGCACTCGAAATCTGATCTATGACTTCTGAATGGCAATACAAATTTTATCTGCACTATAATGTTGCTATCTATATGGAATTATTAATAAAATGTGATTTTAGTCACAGGTTTTTGATGGTGTGCTAAGTTTACATCTAAAATTTATATAGGTTTAAGATTATGATTTTTAATATAAAAAAATAAAATAAATATTTTTCGTTACAACCATTTTGTCGACAACTGATGATCTATTTTGCCATATTGCGTTTGCGAAACTTAGCAGAGGTATTTGTCTATGGTGTCATTTCTGTTTATTGGTCTGATCATTACGATCCTACTAACACCAGGTCCAACGAATACATTATTGGCTTCGTCTGGAATCCAAACAGGTATTAAGCGTTCACTGAAATTGATCCCTGCGGAGGTAATCGGTTATTTTATTGCCATTACAACATGGGGCTTTTTACTTGAGTCTGTTTCACACTATGTGCCTTGGCTACCACCGCTAATTAAATTACTTAGTGCAACTTTTATTATCTATTTGGCCATTAGACTATGGATTACTTCAACTAAAGAATTAGATCTAAACCAACCTTCGATTAGCTCTAAAGCTTTATTTGTAGCAACCTTGCTAAATCCCAAAGCTTTATTATTCGCTTCAGCCATTTTTCCACATACTGCTTGGCTCAACCTGCATGAATATGTTGTTCATATGGGGACGTTCCTAGCATTAATTACCCCAATTGCTTTCTTATGGATCGCGTTTGGATCTATTTTAATTTCCAACAAAATTTCTTGGCTGAATCAACGTAACTTACAACGTTCAGCAGCATTTGTTTTGACTTTCTTTGCGATGCCGCTGGCTTATTCAGCAATTTCATCGTTCTAAATTTCGTTTTGCTGTTGTATTTAAAATTTAAAAAATTGGAGTTTTTAATGAAGACTATAAAAATTAAGGTGAAGGATCAATTCGAGGCAGAAAAGATTGCAACTGCTAAAGTAAAAGCAGTGAATGATCAAGACATCCCACTGTTTAAACGCATTGAACATATTGAAGTAGAAGGTGAAATTCTTTTGCCTAACATGGATTTACTTTTTGAAAACCCTAAAAATGGGTGCATTTATCGATATGTCGAAGCTGTTTAAATTTATTTAGCTAAGAATTGATAAAACCTCCTTCGGGAGGTTTTTTTATATTCTTATAAATATTCGTTATGAGATATCGCTGTAACTATTCGCTAATTTATGTGATTTTTTTAGTATTAATAAATAAATGATGAGTCGCAATTAAATCGGGGTTATGGATCACAGCTTGTGCATCCATAGACCATGAAAATACCAATAAACTACCAATCGTTTCTGAGCATGAAGCGATCGATAAATTCTAAAAGAAAGGCAAGTAAAAGGATTTATTTTAATGACTTAACTTAAACCATTTGGTAAATTAAACATACTAATAATAAATGGCTTATAAAATGAAATACATCATTATTGGAATAATTTTAGTTTTAATATCAACAACTACATTGCCTAGAGAAACAAATTCAATGCGCTCCTCCTACGAGCTTGTTAATGTAGGGGACAGTGAAAGTGATTTGCTCAGAAAAATGGGAAAAACTTACCCAAGATATTTCATTCATAAAGAAGGCCGTCGCTCCTGTGATGCGACAGAATATGTTTATGAAATTGATATGCAGATATATTCCGTTTTGGTTTGTAATGGGAAGATTTTTAAAATTGATGTGAATGCGAAATGATCAAAACTTAGATATCTGATTACCATTTGGTTCTAAGGAGAAGGTCATCTCGACTCAGCTTAATATGGTCGATGCACTGATTGTTGTAGATGTACAAAATGCTTTTGTATCAGGTGCAGAAGCTGTACCTACATCACAGCAATTGATTGCGTCAATCAATATTTTACTCGCTAAAGTAAGATCTGCTAATTCGCTTGTCATCTTTCTACAAAATGATGGAGAGTTAGGTTGTTTAGATGAGCCTTATCAATTTGGTTGGGAGTTATTTTTTCCTCCACAGCCAAATGAGTTTGTGGTGCGAAAAAGTGAAGATAATGGTTTTAAGGGAACATTACTTCAACATATCTTGAATGATCATCATGTTAAGTCTTTAATAATATGTGGTGTTCTATCAGAAATGTGTGTTGCTGCGACTGCGCGTGCAGCTTTGGAGCTTGGTTTTAATGTGTTATTAGCACATGATGCGCATGCAACTTATGATGCGCATGCAACTTATGATGTGCCAGCAGGACCAGGATCGGAAGGTGTACCTGCTGCTATGGCGGCCAGAGCAGCGGAATGGTCACTTGGAGATGAAATTATCATTTGTGCATCGGTGAATGAGGTTAGTTTTATTTAGTAAGAGAAAAATGTCTCATGCTGAATTTCCAGATTCAAAAAAGAATAAAAAGCCGTAGCTAACAAGCTCATGGCTTTTTATACAAGGCACAACTTTGATTATTCAATTTGCACTTAATCAATCTTTATAAAATGGATCACTTCATTTGATTGAATTGGCTGCTCTGCAAACGGAACAATCACAATACAATTTGCAGTAAGAAAAGGTTCTACCTGATAGGGTTGCTGTTGTTCAATGACCTCTAATGAATATTGACTATCATCTTGTAGTTGATATTTGCCCCATAATAATTTCTTTTTATTTTGGTCAGTTTCAATTTTTTGTTTGGCATGACCTTTTATAAATATTTTGTTGAGAAAATCGGGGTCATGCTTATTTAAAATATACTTCACCATGAAATGCATGAGTAAGGCAATATCTTGCATATCACCAGGTAAATTGATGATCGTCGTCTTATCTTCTGTGATGATGACTTTTGAGCCTTTATGGTTTCCCTGATCATCGTACAGTTGAACCGTTTCACGTATAGGGGGGGTTCTAGGCATACTTCTAATGATGCTCATTTCATTCGCAGGGATAGAGCGTGTTTGGAAATTTGAGGTTATACTACTTGGATCAAAGGCAGTTAGTCCACCGATTGAAAATACTGAACCACCAATGTCCTTATGAGAGCACAGAATCATCACATCAAAATTAGGAATATGATCTTCAAAAAATTGATTATAATCCTCCCAATTGGTTGTTAACGTATCATCTAAATTAGGATCTCCATTCTTCTTAAGACTATTAAATGCTGAATCATAACGCTGTGGTTTAAGCAGTTTTATCTCGACGTGGTGATAGCCCCACGTTTTTAATAAGTCTTTAACGTACAAGCTTTCTTCACAAAGTGTATGCTCACCGTCAAAAGTATGCATGCTTACAACGAGAATTCGTGGATTTCTATAAATTGTTAGTTCTTTAATTCCAGCGCGCCTTAGAGCAATCAATTTTTCTGGTGAGATTTTCTCATTTTTAGCCAAGATCAGATCACCTTGTTTAATGATACTTCCTTGCTGGATCACGCCTTGCATCGAAGATATTGGCGCTATAATTTTTTTATTATCATAATCAGAAATATCTAAACGCTCATCGTCTTCTGGAATAATGGCATCAATAGATTCAGGTAATTTCGTATATTGAGGAATTCTGAGTAGATTATTACCGCTTAGATCCAGTTTATATGGGTTCACTGATCGATACAGTTGTCCTTCCAAGTAGTGTAAGTTGTTGATTAATATAGGGTGATTTTTACTTGCAGTTTGAGTCGACTCAGCGTTAATGGACCAACCTGTGTAAGCTGAAAGATTATTAGCTGGATAATATTGCAAGGCATAAACATCACTTGCATTTACTTGATTAAGAGCATCTTCTAAATTCACAAGATCTTTTAATTCACCTTGAGGAAGCTGCACAAAAAGTCGATAGTAAATTGTAGTCAGATCATATGGAAGATTTTCTGGTACTGGAAGTTTGCGCATAAAGATATAAGTCCAAGAGATAACTCTAATTCAAGATATCTCTTTAAATTAAAAATGAATCAGAAATTAAAAAGAATAAAGGGTCATCTAAGATTTAAAAAATTACTGAGTAATAGTTATAATGTTAAGAGAAGTGGTACTTTCTTTTTTTCATACTGCTTTTTTATCACTACAGTGCCCGCCATAAAGTCATGAATAGCTCGTTTTCTTTTATTAAAAAGTAAAACGATAAATTCACTCCACCACCAAAGTTGACTCAATGCACTGACTAAACTATACCAAGCAGGAAATAACGGTAGAATATACTTTGCTCGGTCAGTGAATCCCGCATCTAAGTAAATTGCGGGATCAGCATGCTTCAATGCGATAAGTTGAGCAATAACCGCAAAAAGAGAGAAACCTATGTCAACGGAAGATCTTATGAAAGCTTGTTTCAGGCTAATTTTACTTCCATTAGGGCAGGTTATTTTTATCTTAACAGCCATTTTTCCAGGTGTGGCGCCAAATCGATAGTGAAAGTAAATGACATAAACAGAGAATAAGATCGCTGAAGTAATTAGCGTTATCATTGAACTAATAATGGATATACTTTGAGTGAGATGTGCGATCACCATAAAAGGAATCAATATTAACGAATCAATAATAGCGGCAGTTAAACGTTTCCAAAATCCTGCATAGACTTTTTCGTTGTCTACTTCAGTAGGCAGAAATTCCATTATTCCCTCAAAAAATATTATGAATTATTAAAATTTAATATCAATAATTTTAAGTAAATTAAGCATTTTTAACAATCTTAATTTGATGTAAATAAGCAGAATATTGATATAAAAAACCGCTCAAAAAGCGGTTTTTATACATTTTACTGTAGAGCTATAAAAGATAATTATCTAGTCGATTATTCACTTACAACATCTGGAGCATCCTCTACACCATTATTAATCGAATGGGAACAAATCAACTTTCCTTGATCGCCCGCAGCTCTCCATGCAGTATATGGCCCATCGATTTCAGATTTGGAATGGTTTTGTAAGGCTAGGACTGAGTCACCGATAGCTAATAACTGATCTCGCATCAGATTAAAATCAACTGCATCCCGACCAAATGAAGGCGCCCAAAGTGACCATGGACCTGAAATTGTAGCCATAGTCGGGATTAAATTCTGATGTGATGCATTTCCAATACCACCAAAATTACACTGTTTGGGTGAACGTTGAATATTTGGTACATCTTGCCCAGTTGATATTATCACCGCTGGTAACTTACGTCTTTGTGCTGCTTCAATTGCGACTTTTTGCATTAAAGCATGGTCTTCTGGAACGAACCATGCTTGTGGTTCGGCTTTACCTGAAAAAGTTAAAGTACGACCAAACCCACCATCTTGTCTAGGTTTAGCAATGATCTCACGTGTTCCTAAGTGCTCAACAGCAAAAACGAAGCTGACTTTACCTGCTTTATATTCTTGGTTAAGTTGTTCCATATATCTAAAAGTCCCTTCTTTAGACATATGCAGGTGAGCTGTATTAAATGCAAATTCGTAAGTTTTAGGCCGACACTTTAATGGTAATTTTGCAAAATATTGTGCTAATGCAAGCATACCGCTTACGCCATTTTCTTGTACCCAAGTATTACCATCTGTATTTGCAACAAAGACGATTTTTTCATTGCTTTGACCAGGTAGTGTTGCAATCAAATTTCGAGTCGTTGTTGAATCTCGCTCAGCTTGAACAATAATTTTAGCTTGAGTATTTGTTAAGGCTAATGTTTTTACCTCAGCAAGTTCATCTCCCCCTAAAAAAACAGCGGGAAGCTTATAATGCAAACCATTATGCGGATCAAAGTAATCTTGTATTTGTTCTCTAGGGACATCAAAACCAAGAATCATACCAGCGGCACCAACCTTGCCAGCATTGATTAGATCTTTATTCATTAACTCACCAGCTAAAAAGGGTTTGTCATATCTTTGTGTTTTTAGTTCATTCAGAGATTGGCTTAAATATTTTGCAAACTGAAATAAAAATATATATGGCGGCGCAACCATATTGGCATATACAGGATCTTGTGATGTTGGAATTTCACGAACAATGATTTTACCTTTGTGTTCAGCCGTGATGGGTTGATTGCTTGCTAGAAAAACCAATTGACCTGTGTTCCCTGTGAGTGCTGTACCAAGTGAATAAGGAACAGCTCCTGCAATCGGAATCTCTTTACCATTAACAGAAAGCTGTCCTGAGCGAGATAAGCTGCGTCCTTTACCATTTTCAGCGCTTAGTAATGGTTGCCAACGTTGTATTTCATAACTGTCTGATTGAACTTGCATATTTGGTATTTTCTTAGCCTCAAGTTCAATCCAGTCCACCAGTTGCTTGTGTGCTTGGCTACCAGTAGATCGTAATTGGGCTAACTCGGGACCAACTTGTACGAGTTTTTCTAAAGTTTTTGCATCAGTAAAAGATGCTTCATCCATGATAGTCGGGCATGAATTTCCTGTTTCAGGAGAAATTTCTGCTACGCTGCTATTGCTTCCTCCACAACCTGAAATTGAGAAGCCGAGCAAGATTAATCCGATCGATTGCTTGTATTTTTGATTTGCTTTCATATTAACTCCTTTTTATTTACCTAAATCCAAGCTACCTTTAGATCCGAAGACCAAGATCGATATGTTTTTAGGTAAAAGATCCTTATAAAATTACGTTATGTTTCTTTTGTTTTTCTTGGAATCTTCAACACAACAACTAAGAGGGCTTCTCATCCAATATTTTTAAACCAGTATTTAGCTGAAATGGCCTCTTATTCCATAATATTATTAATTTATGAGTGAAAAATAACGCATCTGAGCCACGTTATTTCTGATATAGGACAAATGAACAAGCATTGGATCGATGATGAGTAAGTTTTAGACTTCAACAATTTTGGCATTCGAATTTTTACGATACTGGATTGGCGTCAAATTTGTTTGTAATTTAAACCAAGAAATAAAGGAATGACTCGTATAAAAACCTAATGCTTTAGCAATGAACAATATCGAATGCTGGTAATTTTCTAAATAATTGACAGCAAGTTCAAATCGAACTTTATCGAGCACATCGCTATAAGAACTTTGTTCGAGTTTTAATTTTCGACTTAAGGTACGAACAGTGACACCTAATTGCTCCGCTACATTTTCACGAGATAGGCGATCATGATGGAGTAGTAAATAAATTTGTGACCTGACTTGTTGAATAAAATTTTGCTCAGTTTTTTGTTGTTCTAGTAATTTCGAAGCGAATAACCGTACACTGTCATATAATCCCGCATTTCCAGTTTTCAAAGGCATATTTAAAGATTTAGGTAGTAATAGTAAAGCTGTCTCTTTTTGATCAAAGTGGACAGGACAACCAAAGAATTCATCATAATAGTTCTGTAATTCGGGCTTTGGTAAACTATGGGTGAAATGAACTGCTTTAAGTACAGAGAAATCTTCATTTCTAACCAAATGAATTAAGCTTACCCACCACAATAAGTTGTACTCATTTGCACAGCGACTGAATATTTGGTCACTCGATCTACATTTCCACTTCCAATAGGCAATCTCAGATTTAACTTGCAGGGATATATCACCAATACATCCTATTAATGGCTGAAATTCTTTTAAGGTTTCTATCGCTTTATTTAATGTAGCAGATAAGGGTACTAAGTGTCCTAACACACCATAGGCTGTAGAGTCCATTTTTTTGAAAAAAGACAATGCAATTAATGGGTCATTACAGATAGTATATGTATAGGCCACAATTTTTTCGAAGTAATAAAGAGCGATACACTGATTTGAATCACTCAATAGTTTTTCTGTAAGGCCACTGTGTAATAGTAACTCTTGTCGCTCAATTCCAAAAAAATTAGCATGATCTAAAAAGTGATTTATTAATCCAACTAATACTTTTATTTCACAGGTTTCATTAAGTTGTCTATGTAATTCAACGGTCATCCTTAACGTCCTAGTTCGCTTTTTTCGCATGCTTAAAATTTTAAATCACGATAAGTGTGTAGTTCAAACTTTATGTTAGATCGGAAAAGAAATATGAGTTTTGATTAGACAAGATATTTTGGTGATGCTAACGGTAAAGTATCAAAATGATCTCTATAAAAAACCGCTCAAAAGAGCGGTTTTTTATATTTTATAGATAAAGTGCTAGACAGAATAACTCCTATTTCAGCGTGATTTTACTCCACGATTCATACAATTTAACTGCTGCGGAGAAGTCGCTATTTGGTTCAGCCGTTAAGCTTGCTGCTTGAATTAAACTTTGAGTTAAAGACAGAATTGGCGCAGGAAGTTTTGCATTCTTGACTAAATCAAGCGCAATACCTGTATCTTTTGCGAGTAATGGCAAACCAAAAGTTACCGGAAATTCACGACTTAGTACGCGTTGTGGAAAAATGGTTTCAGTCACAAGGCTCTTGCCACTAGAAGCATTAATACAGTTCAGTGCTGCATCTAGATTAACACCATGTGCTTTTAAAGTACTAAAACCTTCTGCAACAGACCATAAATTCACAGCAAGTAACATATTATTGATCGCTTTTACTGCAAAACCTGCGCCAGATTCCCCGACATGTTGAATCAATTTACCCACAGCGGCCATTGCAGGGTAAGCGTTTTCAAATGCATTTACATCACCGCCAACCATGAAGGTTAAGGTTGCATTTTCAGCACCAATGGTTTGCCCACTGACAGGTGCATCCAGAAAGTCTACATTTTGTACTTTCAATTTTTCAGCCAAACGGCGTGCAGTTTCTGGCACGCCACTGGTACAGTCAATCCAGATCGAACCAGATTTAATTTCCACACCTTCGATTAATGCTGCAACGTCATCGCTGGTCGGCAAACAAGAAAAGATAATGTCGGCTTGGACTGCTTGAGCAAGCTCAACCGCCGTGGTGCCATATTCTGCTGCATGTTGTTCTGCTTTACTAAAATTTCGATTCCAGACATAAACGTTTTCGAAATATTTAGGAAGATGCGCTGCCATACGATAGCCCATAGCGCCTAAACCAATAAATGCAACAGATTGAGTCATACTTTACCTTTTTATTTGCGTCGATCGTTCGGCTAACCATGTCGCCAGTGTTGGCCAGAACTCAATTGAACTGTTTTGACTAGACATTAAACCTAAGTGCCCGCCAGGGATAAGAGTAAACGTGACATCTTGACTGCTTGTCAACTGGGTTAGCGGAAATGCTGATTCTGCCGTCACCAATTGATCACCTTTACCTGCGCCTACCAAGAGTGAGCAATTGATCTTTTTTAATTCAATGGTTTTATTCTTGAGCTGGATGACACCATTTTTTAATGGATTTTGCAGCCAGACATTAAACAGCATGTCTTGATTCACACCGCCTGGATAATCAATCATGTTATTCAAGAAGTGGCTTAAGGTTGCATCTTCTTGTACCAGCTTCAGATTATCCAAGTTTTTTAATAATTGGATATTGCCATCAATCCAGCCTTTTGGATCTAACAACTTGAATCCAAGCGAATTTAGAAAACCCGGAGAATGGATCATCAGCTTTGGTAAACGATTATAGATATAGTTTTTAATGGTTGGGTTGCGGGTCGTGAGATACGCCAAAGTTTTATAGAGTTTGCCAATATAACCCGAAGCATAGCTGTCGATTGGGCTGCCTAACACTACCAGATTTTTGACAACACTTGGCTGATGGCGTGCGGTATAAAGCGTGACAAAAATACCAGCCATACTCCAACCATGCAGCGAAATTTTTTCAGATTTGGAATGTTGCTGAATGGCTTCAATACATTTTGGAATAAATTTATCAATAAAAGATAGAAAGTTAATTTGATAATTTTTATAGGTGAGTTTGCCCCAATCGATCAGATAAACATCAAAACCGCTTTCCTGAAAGTATTTGATCAATGAGCGATAAGGATATAAATCATAGATATCCATATTGATTGCCAATGGCGCGACAAAAACCAAGGGTTCTTTATAGCGTTTATTTTCAGATGCGTAGAAACGCACACGAGTTTGTTGGAATTGCGCAATCACTTGATATGGTGTTGATTGGGACAAAACCAGTTTGTCTGCATCGAATACACGCATAGCCAGATGTTTAAAATTTATTTTTTGCTGTTCCACAAGCGATTTCATCTTAGAATGTCTCATCATGAGTCAAGATTGCACGAAGTCTAAGCGATAATTTCATCTTATGCCTTGACCTTAAATACCTTAGACGCTCAAAATATTGGCATATTTCCACATTATGATCATAAGGCATACAAAACGATGAATCCAAGCGATGATTTAGAATACCAATTAGAAACACTGGCAATTCGCACAGGGCATGATCGTACATCTGAAGGTGAGCATAGTGAGCCGATTTTTTTAACGTCATCATTTGTATGTGAAAGTGCTGCTGATGCCGCTGCAAAATTTTCAGGCCAAATCGCAGGAAATACCTATTCACGTTATACCAATCCAACGGTTCAGGCATTTGAAAAACGTTTAGCCGTGCTGGATGGCGCAGAGCGTGCAGTTGCTACCAGTTCAGGCATGGCTGCGGTACATGCGATGTGTATGGCGTATCTAAAAGCTGGCGACCATGTGATTTGTTCTCGTGCAGTATTTGGTTCAATCATTGCTTTATTTGAAAAATATGTAGCGAAATTTGCGGTTGAAGTGACCTTTGTTGATCTAGACGATCTTGAGGGCTGGAAACAGGCGATCCGTCCAAATACTCGTATCTTATTTATTGAAACGCCGTCTAATCCTTTGGCACAAGTGGGTGATATGCAGGCGATTGCCGATATTGCACATGCCAATGGTGCTTTATTCGCAGTGGATAACTGTTTCTGTACGCCTGTATTACAACAACCGATTAAGTTTGGTGCTGATTTAGTGCTTTATTCAGCAACCAAGTATATCGATGGGCAAGGCCGTGCGCTTGGTGGTGCGGTGGTTGGGAAAAATGATCTGCTCGAAGAAGTAAATGGTGTGATCCGTACTTTGGGCAACTCAATGAGTCCATTTAATGCATGGATCTTCTTGAAAGGCTTGGAAACACTCAGCATTCGTATGAAGGCACATTGTGAAAGTGCGCAAAAACTTGCTGAATGGTTACATCAACATGAAAAAGTTGAAAAAGTTTATTACGCAGGTTTAGCTGATCATCCAGGACATGAGCTGGCGAAAAAACAGCAAAAAGGTTTTGGTGGGGTTGTATCTTTTGTGGTGAAGGGTGAACGTGAAGGTGCGTGGACAGTGATTGATAGTACACGTTTCTTGTCGATTACCAGTAATCTAGGTGATGTTAAGTCAACAATTACACATCCAGCAACCACCTCGCATGGTAGAATGTCGGCTGAAGCTAAACAAGCTGCAGGAATTGAAGAAGGCTTGATTCGTGTGTCTGTTGGTTTAGAAGACATTGATGATATTATTCGCGACATATCACGCGGTTTAGATTTAATTTAACGAGAGAAACTTATGAACATTAATATGCTCATGCAGCAAGCTCAGCGCATGCAAAAAGATATGGAATCAAATCTTAAAAAAGCCAAAGAAGAGCTTGCAAAGACTGAAGTTCATGCGGAAGCAGGCGGTGGTTTAGTTAAAGTGACGATGACGTGCCGTAATGTGGTTAAGCGTATCGAAATTAGCCCTGAGTTGTTACAAGACGAAGCAGATATGATTGAAGATTTGATTGCCGCTGCGATGAATGATGCTGCACGTCAAGTTGAAATTATTTCTGAAGAAAAGTTACAAGGCGCAAATACAGGTATGGGCTTACCACCGGGTCTGTCTGGTTTATTCTAATTCAAAACACCCTAAGTTTTCAGATTGAGCACTTGGGGTGTCTTTTTTATCAATGATCGAGTTAATTTGTGTTTAGTGAAAGATTTGAACAATTAGTTCAAGCATTGCGTATTTTACCAAGTGTTGGTCCCAAATCAGCACAACGTATGGCATTACATTTGTTAATGAAAAACCGTGAAGGTGCATTTGCGCTCTCGCATGCTTTACATGAAGCGTCTAGCCATATCCATGAATGTCATATTTGCCATTCCTTAACCGAAAATGAAATCTGTGATATTTGTGCTTCTGCAGAACGCGATGAACAATTGTTATGTGTGGTTGAGTCACCCGCAGATGTGATGGCAATTGAGCAGAGTGGTAGCTTCCGTGGCAAGTATCATGTTCTAGGTGGGCATTTGTCACCGCTAGATGGTATTGGTCCTGAGGAAATTGGGATTCCTTATCTGATTCAGCGTTTAAGCGCAGGGCAGATTCAAGAAGTCATTTTGGCGACCAATGCGACTGTAGAAGGACAAGCCACAGCACATTATCTAGTTGAAGCGACCAAACATTTACCGATTCATATGACCCGAATTGCTCAAGGCGTACCACAAGGTGGTGAGCTGGAGTATGTAGATAGTCATACGCTTAGCCAAGCTGTACACAACCGTATGCGAATGAAATAATAGGCTTCATTCGCATTTTTTTATATTTATATTAAATTCATGCTGTTAATTTAAACAAATAATTAAATTTTACATTTTGTCTAACATTATCGTAGATCTATTTGAGATGTTTTGTGGCACTATGAGCGAGCGAAAAGGATTTTCGTTTTTTGATAAATGGAAGAGGAGTGATTTCATGTTGTGTATGTGGAATACCAATTAATTTTTTGTATTTGATTTCAGTTGAGCAAGGACTGGTATTAGACCGTTCTATTGCACAGGGTTCTATATTCTTTTTATTTGAGCAAACATGTTTCAGTTTATCCAACAGCAAAACGATTTAGCTGTTCTCCTCAGCCAGATGGAACAATGTTCCACTTATGCACTTGATACTGAGTTTATTAAGGTCGATACCTTATATCCCAAACTTGGTGTCTGCCAAATCAATTTAAACGGTCATATTGTATTACTTGATGGTGCAAGCTTGGATTTTACCGAGTTTTGGCCAAAGATTTTTGCTGCACAGCAGAACATTTTCCATGCATGTGGTGAAGACATTGATTTGATTTACCACTACGCAGATCAAAAACCGTTAGCCAATGTATTTGATACGCAAGTCGCATTGGCATTTCTAGGGCATGGTTTACAAGTCAGTTATCAAAATGCACTGAAGACGTGTTTGAATATTGAGATTGAAAAAGATCAAACGCGTTCAGACTGGTTAGCTCGACCATTGACACAAGAGCAGATGTGTTATGCAGCAAATGATGTCATCTACTTAACCAAACTTGCAGACACATTGAAAAATGATCTGAAAGTGAAGGGGCTGTATCAATACGTGTTGGAGGATTGCCAGAATCTCACGAAAGAGATTGCAATGGAAACCCCACTGGCAGAACTGTATACCGATATTGGCAATTACCGTCATTCACGCCGTGAGTTGATGCAACTACAGCAATTGAGTATTTGGCGAGAGCAAATTACCAAGGCATTGAATCAGCCGCGTAGTTTTATTCTTAGAAACTCCACGATGATTGATTTGGTAGAAAAGAATCCGCGTAATAATTTTCAGCTGGCTCGGATTAAAGATATCCGTCCACATATTGTTCGTGAGCATGGCAAAACCATTTTGGATTTACTCAAATTTTTACCGCCTGAGGATGAGTGGCCATTGCGTATGGCACGACCTGTGAAGAGTAATTCCAAGGAAATTGCACCGAAAATTGATGCTTTGATTGAAAGTGTAGTGCTGAAAACGGGGATACCCAAAGAAGTGTTGCTGCGCAAAAAATGGATGAATGCCATCTATGAGCATGTGGTATTTCATTTGGATGAACAATCATTACCTAATTATTTAATGGGTTGGCGTTATGAGCTTCTCACTCAGCCATTGATTGCACTGTTGCGAGAAGATATTGAGTATTTAGCCAGTCAAATGAAGATTGCACGTTAAAATATTAAAAAGAGCTAAACAATTAGCTCTTTTTTTTTGCCTTAATGATTAACATCATTGGACGTCTGAGTTCATTTTCCCAGCCCATTTCTTTAATCATTTCGGGAGGTGGTGTTGGCTCAATCAGTGCGGTGATCTCAAATCCTGCCTTAATTAGTGCCATCACGTGAGTTTCGATAGTTCGGTGATATTTCACCACATTCGCATCCAAAAAATGGGTTTCTCTTTTACCTTCTTCGAAATAATGATCGACAGGCCAATAGATAGGTTGTTGGTCTGCAGCATAGATCCAGTCTTGCTGTGCGCGTGCAGTGAATATCGGATGCTCTACGGAATAATACAGCTCACCTTGCGGAACCAGTAATCGTGCCGAATTTTCAAAGACAGGTTCGAGATATTGGATGTAATGCAAGGCGAGAGAACTGATTATGACGTCAAAACTGGCTGTATCAGCTGCAAAGTTTTCAATCGCGGTGTGTTGATAATCTACGTTTTTGGCTGATGTTAGTCGACGTGCCTTTTCAAGCATTTTGGAGGATAAATCAATCCCGATCACTGAACCAGCGCCTTTTTCAGCAGCAAACTGGCAATGCCAGCCATAGCCACAACCTAAGTCCAAAACTTTTTTGTCCTTTAACGCTGGCATATGGGTTTTAAATACTGACCACTCACCCGCGGCATTTAGCCCATGGATTGAGCGAGGCATTTTTGAATATTCAGTAAAAAAGTGTGGATCGTCATATTTATTTTGTGGCATATAAGTTTTCGCAAGAGTTTTATCGCTGGATTATGACATTTTGATTTTATAACCGAAAGTTGCTTCGGTTATGCAGCGTTAAAAAGACGACTCTAGCGTTAACAATCCTTAATGTATCCATTTTTATTTTCATGTATGCTGTCTTTGATTGTTAATAGATGTGAGTAAACATGCACTGCGATATTTATAGATCGAGCAAAAAAGATGAAATGTATATGTATATTGCTCGTCCAAATTATCCTGATGACAAGGAACAAGAAAGCCCATTTGAAGGTGTTCCAGAAACAGTTTTACAAGCATTTGGCAAAGCGACCTTTGTGATGCATTTAGAACTTCATAATGAACGTAAACTTGCACGTGCTAATGTTCTACATGTTTTAGATTCATTAAATACCAAAGGCTTCTTTATTCAAATGCCGCCAGAAGGGTTGATCAATCCGAATGCGGTAGAACCAGAGGGCTTGCGCGGTGCTTGAAACTTTAACAGCAATTTGGTCAAACATTCTTTCAGTACTGGATCAGTTTCCTGAAGAGAATGTTGCGATCATTGTTTATGTTACAGGGACGCTAATTGCATTGTGGTGTTGGTATCGCTTGATGTCACGCCTACCGAATCCAATTGGTGGAATCCTATGGATTGTGGCCTTTGCCGTTCTTGCAACACCAACAATTTCTGAAGGTCCAAACTCGGCCTTAGCACCAGCAATTTTTGGCTTACTTTTTGGTGTTCTAACCAAAGAGCATGTCTTAATCTGGTCAAACTTATCATTGATTCTGTTTGTCATTGGTTTGGGGTTGCTGATCGGTTTCTGCTGGTCAAAATACACTGCAAATAAAACTGCACGTTCAGTTTAGATACGATGTTAAATATAGAAAAATAAGGTTTTTTAAATGTCTGCTGATACACAACACTTTACTGGTACAGATCAATATATTGCGACCGATAGCTTAAGACTTGCAGTGAAAGCTGCACGTGCCTTACAAAAGCCACTTTTAGTTAAAGGTGAGCCGGGTACAGGTAAAACCTTGCTTGCCGAGCAAGTGGCTGAAAGTCTGGGTTTAAAGTTGATTACGTGGCATATCAAATCGACAACCAAAGCTCAGCAAGGTTTGTACGAATATGATGCGGTTTCGCGTTTGCGTGATAGCCAGTTAGGTGATGATCGTGTCTACGACATTAAAAACTATATTAAGCCAGGTAAATTGTGGGAAGCATTTACCAGTGAAGAGCGTTGTGTATTGTTGATTGATGAAATTGACAAAGCGGATATTGAGTTCCCGAATGACTTATTACACGAACTCGACAAAATGTCATTTTATGTTTATGAGACAGGCGAGACCATTACCGCAACACAACGCCCGATCGTGATTATTACTTCAAATAATGAGAAAGAGCTTCCAGACGCATTCTTGCGCCGTTGTTTCTTCCATTATATTGAATTCCCTGATGATGCAACCATGCGTGAAATCATCGCAGTTCATTTCCCGAATATTTCAACAACGTTGGTGAGTGAAGCTTTACAGGTATTCTTTAAATTACGTGAAATTCCGAATTTGAAGAAACCACCATCAACTTCTGAATTGATTGACTGGTTAAGTTTATTGATGGCAGATGATATGCCTGAAGATGTCTTGCGTAACCACGATAAATCTAAAGCGATTCCACCATTGTATGGTGCCTTGATTAAAAATGAACAAGATGTGCAATTGCTTGAACGTTTAGCCTTTATGTCACGCCGCTAAGAGTGTTTAAAAATGTTTGTGCGACTGTTTTACACCTTACGCAAATATGGCGTACCTGTAACAACACGTGAACTCATTGATCTTAATCAGGCGGTAGCTTCGGGTCTTGTGTTTGCAGATCAGGACGAGTTCTATCAATTGGCTAAAACGGTTTTAGTCAAAGATGAACGCTTCTTTGATAAATTCGATCGGGCCATGAAAGATTATTTTGATGGTATTGAAACTTTTGACTTGGATGAGTTACTTCGACAAGTGCAAAAGTTACCTCAAGACTGGTTCGATCTTGAACTGTTAGAGAAGCATCTTACGCCTGAGCAACGTGCAGAATTGCAAAAAGCGGGTTCTCTCGAAGAACTGATGAAAATGTTGGAAGAGCGTTTACGTGAACAGCATAAAAAGCATCAGGGTGGCAATCGCATGGTTGGCACTGGGGGAACCTCACCATTTGGTGCTTTTGGTGATCATCCAGAAGGTGTCCGCATTGGTGGGCCAGGACGTAAACGTTCAGCGGTAAAAGTTTGGGAACAACGTAAATACCAAAATCTTGATGATGATCAAGTGTTGGGAACACGTCAGATGCAAATTGCTTTACGTCGTTTGCGTAAGTTTGCTCGCCAAGGTGCAGCTGAAGAGCTGGATGTCGATGGCACCATTCGCGAAACGGCAAAGCAAGGTATCTTAGATGTACAGTTAGTCCCTGAGCGTCGTAACCGTATCAAAGTTTTGATACTGTTTGATATTGGCGGTTCAATGGATGCGTATATTGCGGAATGCGAAAAGCTATTCAGCGCAGCCAAATCAGAATTTAAAACTCTCGAATATTTCTATTTCCATAACTGTCTGTATGACTATGTCTGGAAAGATAACCATCGCCGTAGCTCAACACGTATGAATACGTGGGATCTGTTCCATACTTATGGACGTGATTATCGTGTCATCGTGGTGGGTGATGCCAGCATGGCGCCATATGAGTTAAAGTCTGCGGGTGGTTCGGTTGAATATATGAATGAAGAATCTGGGGAAGTTTGGCTCAGACGTTTACGTCAGCATTTTGATAAAACGGCTTGGCTCAATCCTGAAACGGAAGGCTATTGGCATTACACTCAAACCATTAACTGGATTAAAGAAATTTTTGAAGATCATATGTTTCCAATGACTTTAAAAGGTCTTGAGGACATGACCCGCTATTTATCACGTTAAATTTTATATAAAGACTTTATAAGAACAGGAAAATATATGGAACATCAAATTAATGGCGTTGCTTTGCCGAATGAAGCCGGTTTCTTTGGCAGTTTTGGCGGTCAGTTCATCCCACCGCATTTAAAAGAAGCAATGGATGAAATTAATGCGGCCTATGAAGAGATTCGTCATACGCCTGAATTTAAAGATGAGTTAAACGACCTATTCAAAAACTATGTGGGTCGACCAAGTCCATTATTCCATGCCAAGCGTTTGTCAGAACAACTTGGTGGCGCGCAGATTTATCTGAAACGTGAAGATTTAAACCATACTGGTGCACATAAGATCAACCATTGTTTGGGTGAAGCCTTGCTTGCCAAATACATGGGCAAAAGCAAAGTGATTGCTGAGACGGGTGCAGGTCAGCATGGTGTCGCTTTAGCCACAGCATGTGCTCTGGTTGGTATTCCGTGTGAAATTCATATGGGACAAGTGGATATAGAGAAAGAACATCCTAATGTCGTGAAGATGAAAATCTTGGGTGCAAAACTGGTTTCAGTGACACAAGGCACAGCGACTTTGAAAGATGCGGTGGATAGCGCTTTTGAAGAATATTTAAAAGATCCGAAAAACTATATCTATGCGATCGGTTCGGTCGTCGGTCCACATCCTTTCCCGAAAATGGTTCGAGATTTTCAGTCAATTATTGGCAATGAAATCAAAGCTCAATCCAATGAGCGTTTTGGACAGAATCCAGATTATGTGGTGGCTTGTGTCGGTGGTGGATCGAATGCGATTGGTGCATTTACCGCATTTTTAAATCTGCCCGAAGTTAAATTGGTGGGTGTCGAGCCTGCGGGTCATGGCCTAGATACAGATAAACACTCAGCGACTTTAACTTTAGGCAAACCGGGTCAAATTCATGGTATGGCCTGTTATGTTCTTGAAGATGACAAAGGTGAACCTTTACCAGTGCATTCTATTGCTTCTGGGTTGGATTATCCGGGTGTCGGACCACAGCATAGCTTCCTTAAAGAGTTGGGTCGCGTGCAGTATGAAACAGCAACTGATCAAGAATGCTTGGATGCCTTTATGACACTTTCACGTGTAGAAGGCATTGTACCTGCGCTAGAAAGTTCACATGCGGTTGCTTGGGCTTTGCGTGAAGCGCCTAAAATGGATAAGAACATCAAGATTGTGGTTAATCTCTCTGGTCGTGGTGATAAAGACTCGGATTATGTGGCTGAAAAATTAGGCTTATAAGTTTTTTACCTGATATTTGAAATTAAAAGACCGCTTCTGCTAGAGAGGCGGTTTTTTTATTGTTAAATCGACCTTAATCCCGTTAGAATAAAGCGTTTTGCAATTAGCACTTTTGGAGACGCCTAAGTGGAGCGACCTACAATCAGCCCTGAACATATACAAGAAGCGGCTGAAAATTTAGTAACCATTCGAGATTTTATCCGTTTTGGTGTAACCGCACTCCGTCAATACGACGCGCACTTAGGTCAAGGTACTCAAGATTATTTTGCAGAAAGCTCTGCACTTGTTTTGCAAACACTTTCACTTGAATGGAAAGCTGATGCAGAAATCTTAGATTCGAAGCTATTACCAAGTGAAAAAGCTGAATTTTTAAGTCTTTTGGAACGTCGTATCAATGATCGAATTCCAACGTCATACTTGTTGAATCTTGCATATTTCTTCAATAAACCATTTTATGTCGATGAGCGTGTCTTGATTCCGCGTTCACCGATTGCTGAGTTGATTGAACAACGCTTTGCACCATACTGCTTAAATGAAAATGGTCAGATGTTGGAAGCATTAAACAACTTACCAGAAAGCAAAAATCCGAAAACACCGCAACGTATCTTGGATATGTGTACGGGTTCAGGCTGTATTGCGATTGCTTTAGCTTATGCGTACCCTGATTCAGAAGTCGATGCGACTGATATTTCGAAAGAAGCATTGGAAGTGGCTTCAATTAATACAGAACATCATGATAAGCAGTATCAAGTGGCATTGCTTGAATCTGATCTATTCTCAAAAATTCCTGCTGAAAATCAATATGATTTGATCGTAAGTAATCCACCTTATGTGGATGCTGAAGATATGGCAGATTTACCAGAAGAATTCCTGCATGAGCCTGAGCTTGCTTTGGCAGCGGGTCAAGATGGTTTGGATCTGGTCCGTAAAATGTTAGCTCAAGCTGCTGATTATTTAACTGAAGATGGTTTGATTGTGATTGAAGTGGGTAATTCTGAGTGGGCAATGCGTCAGAACTTCAACACGGTTGACTTCCATTGGTTAACCTTCCAAAAAGGCGGTTCTGGTATTTTTGCTTTAACTGCTGAACAATGCCGTCGCTATAAAGAAGTATTTCAGCAATCAGTTCAAAACTAAGGGGTTAAAGCATGGCAGGGAATAGTATTGGGCAACTCTTTCGAGTAACGACCTGTGGCGAATCACATGGTGCAGGCTTGATGGCGATTGTCGATGGCGTGCCGCCTGGTCTTGAGCTTTGTGAAGCCGATCTGCAAAAAGATTTAGATCGCCGTAAACCGGGAACATCAAAGTTTGCCACACAGCGTAAAGAGCCTGATCAAGTCGAGATCATTTCTGGTGTTTTTGAAGGCAAAACCACTGGAACATCGATTGGTTTATTGATTCGTAATACTGATCAAAAATCAAAAGACTACGGCAATATCGCACAAACCTTCCGTCCTGGCCATGCTGATTATACCTATACACAGAAATACGGCTTCCGTGACTATCGTGGCGGTGGTCGCTCTAGTGCGCGTGAAACGGCGATGCGTGTTGCTGCGGGTGCGATTGCCAAGAAATATCTTGCTGAAAAATTTGCTATTGATATTCGTGGACATGTCACACAAATTGGCAATGAAGTTGCTGAAAAACTGGATTGGGCTGAAGTGCCGAATAATCCTTTTTTCTGTGGTGATGTTGATGCAGTTCCGCGTTTTGAGCAACTTGTAACTGCTTTACGCGAGCAAGGAACCAGTTGTGGTGCAAAACTTGAAATCGTTGCTGAAAAAGTACCTGTGGGTTGGGGTGAACCTGTATTTGATCGTTTAGATGCAGATATTGCCCATGCCATGATGAGCATCAATGCGGTCAAAGGCGTTGAGATTGGTGATGGTTTTGCGGTTGCTGGGCAGTTTGGTCATGAGACTCGTGATGAACTGACGACAGATGGATTCCTTGCAAATCATGCTGGTGGTATCTTGGGTGGAATCTCAAGCGGTCAAACCATTCGTGTTGCAATTGCGTTGAAACCAACTGCAAGTATTACCACGCCAGGGAAAACCATTACCATCGAGCGGGAAAATGCGGATGTATTGACCAAAGGTCGTCATGACCCTTGTGTGGGTGTACGTGCCACACCCATTGCAGAAGCAATGTTGGCGATTGTGTTAATGGATCACTTTTTAAGACATCGCGCACAAAATGCAGATGTTGTTGCTCCATTTAAACCGATCGAGCCATAATAAAAGTATTAAGCCACACAAATAATTTATTATATGTGTGGCTTACATCACATTTTAACAATATAAAATTAAATTAGTCTAATATTCATTTAATAATGATGAATGAATTATAAAGCTTCAGAAATCATATTATCTGATGTCGCAATATGATATTGATTCCGACCATTACTTTTTGCGATATATAATGCATGATCTGCTTGTGCAACAAACTCAGAAAGGCTATCTCCAACACATGGAACCATGGTTGCAACACCTACACTAATGGTCACGTGTTTTGAAACATTGCTACGTGGGTGCAAAATTCCAATATTACGTACCAATTCCATAAGTCTCTGTACCTGAGTGATGGCCTGATCGCGATCAGTCATCGAAAACAGCAACAAGAATTCCTCTCCACCATAACGTGCTGCAAGATCACCGCTACGCGAGGCGATAGAGCCTAACATGATGGCGATTCGCCTTAAGCATTGATCACCTTGAATATGTCCTAAAGTGTCATTGTAGAGCTTAAAAAAGTCGATATCGATCATCATGATGGTGATTGGCATTTCATGGCGGGTCGCTCGTTTCCATTCATTTTCAAGCACTTCATCCAGATAGCGTCGATTGGCCAGGCCTGTCAATGCATCTTGTTGAGAGAGAATAGACAATTGCTGGGCTTGTCGCATTAATTCCAAACGGTTCAGCTCAAGCATACAGTTTTGTAAATAGTTTTCACGGTGCTGCCGATCAGTCGCATAAGCCAGTGCCATACCTAAGAAACTGCTAAACGTATAGGTACGATTTAGGAAGGTCCAGTCAATTGCACCACTGAACCATGTACTGGCCGCAATACCAATCAAACCACCAACCCAACCAGCAATAATTGCGGTGTAGAAGCGCATCCCAACAAAAGCATAGATGATGACCACGGCATACATCATCGCAGCATGGAACAAGACGTTATTCTGACCTTGTTCTAACACGTTAATGATGGTGAAGGAAATTGCCACAGCACCTGTCGAGCCAATACAAACGTAATGATCAAACCATTTGTTCATGATTGGTAGGAAAGACAGTAACCATGCCAGCGTAATGATGATACCTACCCAGCCGTAGGTCGCCATCCAAGTAATACGTAGGTCTGTAGGCAAAACTTGATAGATACCGAAGCTTAGAAATAGATATAAACCTAAAATAATAGGGGCGCGATAGCGGAACTCATGCGCAGCCTCATTTCTATACTGATCTCGATAGATCGCTTCTAATTCTTTAGGAAACCAAACTAAATTTAGCCCGCGAGAAATTAACAAGTCGATTTGTTCTTGTCCCAAAATATTGGAAGCTTTCAACTTCATCTTATCTCTCACCACTCCCAATGTTCTTATAAATGTCAAAATAGGGATTATTTTTTTACTACGTTACACTGATTTAAATAGAATGTGTATTAGATTATAAAAAAATATTAATTTTTATATAATGGTCATTGCCTAATATAATGATTCAAGTTTAAATTAGATTCAAGAAATAAAAACTGTTACAAACTAAATCACAAGCGATTGTATCTTTACGATATTAGGATACAATTTATAAAAAAGCAGCAATCATGGAACATGGTTGGATTAAGTCATACGAAATAGGATGCATCGCAATGACTGCTATGAATCAATATGGAACAAAATTAGAAATTACACCTCATTCAGGTTGGGCTCAACGATTCTGGGATGAATTATTACCCTCAAAAGAACGGGTGAGTAAACACCCATTATTCTTAGATATGGCAACAGGTTCTTTAAGTCTGGAATGCTTTCGTTCAGCCTTATTAAATTTTTATCCCTTAGTTGCACATTTTCCATCTTATATGGCGGGATCTTTGGCAAAAGCAACAGCTTTTTCTTTAGATGGTGTGACCGAAACCAGAGATTGGTTGATTCAGAATATTAAAGTGGAAGAACGACATTTAAACTGGTATCAGGACTGGGCGGGGGGCTTTGGTCTAACAGTTGATATGTTGAATAATGTTAAACCACCTGTGGCGATGAATGCAGTTAATCACTTCTTATGGGATGTTAATTTTCGTGGCAGCTTGGCTGAAAGTATTGCGGCAACCAATCTAGCGATTGAATGGGCAACAGGAGATTGGACCATTCAGGTGTATAAAGGGATTCAGACTTATACACAACATCCCGAAGTCAATATTAATAAACGCTCGTTGGCATGGTTAAGAGCGCATGCGCATTATGATGATCTGCATCCATATGAGGCCATGGAGTTGATCAAACGCTTATGTGATAAAGACCCTGTACAGCAAAGAAGAGCCTTCTTGGCTGCGAAGGAAGGACTTGAATATTATGAACTTGCTTTAGATGAGTGTTATAAGCTTCAACATAAAAATTAAAGATAAAGAGCCTACAGCCATTGAAGATATGGCTAACGATTCAATCAGAGATGATCTAATCTAAAAAACCTCTTCAACTGCATCTGCAATTGAGGAGGTTTATGAGATGAATTCAATATTAAACCATTGCCGGGTCACTCACAGAGTCTTCGCCTGTTTCTACACGACCTGCAAAACGGCGATAAAACTTTGCATCCTGAGTGCAAGTCACAGCAAAATCATACCATTGCCAAGCATCTTGCAATTCCCAATGCTGAGTTGAGCTTTGTCCAGCTTTCACAATCACTTTTAGCGGAGCATCAGTACGATAAACCACTGGACTAATCACCAACTCAATATCTTTAGTGCCAGTATTGTTCAGATCGACATAAACATTACCATTGGCAATATCATAACAAACATGAATCTCAGGATTAATCTGTAAATCTTGGTTGCGGTTTAGATCACCTTTGAAATGACGATGAAAGCCGTTGGGACCGATGACCCAAAGATCATATAAACCTTGATTATCCTTTTGCACATTCCACACATCATCTAAGCTTTTGCCTGCTTCGACAATGTAACGACGCGGTATTCGGTTGAGGTTTAATTTGTCGTAAACATGAAATACAGCACCTTGTGTGCCTGTATTCGAAAACAACAGCTTGATTGTGCCATCATTGAGGCAGCGCGCACTGGTATGCAATTCATAAGGCAATGCTTTTGAACGACGAATACCACTGGTTTGAATCGGCAATTGTAAATTGGTTGGAATGGGCACATTGGGTAACTTCTGCTGTGAGCTACGCAATTGATCCGCTTGCTCACGGCTTTGTTTACCGTTTAGTGTTGGCAGTACATCTTCATTCGGTGTTTTAAAGTTAAATGCAGAGGTCAGGTCTCCACATACAGTACGGCGATAAGGACTGATATTACTTTCTTTAACGCCAAAACGTTGTTCGAGGAACATCAATACCGAAGTATGGTCAAAGACTTGTGAGTTGACGATGCCCCCACGACTCCAAGGTGAAATCACAAATAAAGGAACGCGGGGACCAGGACCATAAACACCATTGTCTTTGTTCGGTTGGCTGGTACTACCTAGAGGTGCATCATGTACATAGTATTCATGACGCATATCTGCTTGGCTAAGCGTTGATTTACCTGCATAGGTATTATCCGCTTGCAATGTCGGTGCTGATGGCGATGGAACATGGTCAAAATAACCATCATTTTCATCAAAATTGATCAAGAATACAGTTTTGCTCCAAACCTCTGGCACAGCTGTTAATGCATCAAGTATTTCCTGAATAAACCATGAGCCTTGTACTGGGCTTGATGGTCCCGGATGTTCACAATAAATTGAAGGTGCATTAATCCAAGACACCTGTGGCAATTTTCCAGTTTTAATATCATTTTTGAATGCATCTAGGAATTCTTCAGGTTTATTGCCAGGTAAAGTATTGGCAACGCCTTTATAAAGTGGATTCTTGGCATTATCCGTGGTGGCATCATAGGCTTTATAAGGTAACTTTTGCGCAGCCTTGTTATAAGGACTATTGGGTGCTCCACCACTTGAGACTGGATAACCTGAATCGATATTGGCTTTTCTAAAGCTGCGGAATGCGCCTAACATATTATCGCCCCATTCATCGGGCATATTTTGATAACAAATCCAATTGATCCCAGCTTCTTCTAGGCGTTCAGCATAGGTTTTCCATGTATAACCAACATCAACTGTTTTAGGATCGCCATCAATCCAGTCCCATTCATTATTGACAAATGCTGTACTGGTCGGCACTGCACCATTGGTTCCTGTGAGATGAAAGGATCGGTTTGCATCTGTACCAGTATGCATAGAGCAGTGATAAGCATCACAAATCGTAAAAGCATTGGCTAATGCAAATTGATAGGGGATTTCCTGTTCCTTGAAATACCCCATGGCATAATCAGTTTTATAGGTTGGCCAGTTTGACATACGGCCATTATCCCATGCTTGTTGGCTATCCACCCAAGTATGGTTGGTTCCGGGTGCACGTTGGGCATTATTACTTGAGCCATCTAAATGAAAGGGAGTTAATAACGCCCCATTACTGCGTTGTTGTTGCCAAACTGTACGGCCATTTTGCAAAGGAATGGTGAAACGATCGGCAAAACCACGAACGCCTTTTAATGTTCCAAAATAATGGTCAAAGGAGCGGTTTTCCTGCATCAGGATAACGACATGCTCAACATCTTGAATCGTGCCCGTTTTATTGTTGGCAGGAATCGCCAAGGCTTTTTGAATGCTGGCTGGAAAGGTGGTTAACGCGGCAGCGCCAAAGCCGGTTTTAAGTGTATTTGCTAAAAATTGACGACGATTAATCACAATATTTTCCCTATCTTCGTTGTTCTTATGTTTATGGTGCACAGCGCATGACTGGTTTCTTGGTGTCATCAGGTTTCGCTGCTGTCTGATCGTCACTGGAGTCATTGCACGCTGTAAGTGCGAATAGAATGGGGAAAACATAAAGACATGCCAGCCATCGTTTGGTTTTATTCAACATCTGCTTCATCCATAACAAAGATGTCAACACACTAGACAGACCTTGTGACAACACGGTGTCACCTTTATGACGATTCATTGACGTTTCATATGAAAGTGAGTGGTAAAGCAATAAAGAAACATGTGCAAGGCAGTGTTTCGGTGAGACCTGAAAGTCTTAGATGAAATAGTGCAATTGTGGAGTCTTCAGTACTGTTGAAGGATAAGCGAAACTCGTTTTAAGGTTGAAGAAAAAGCAGTGTGACTGTCTTTTGAGTATTAAAAAAACTACTTTTAAAAAAATTCAATTAATCATCATGGATATAGCGATTAAGATATAAAACAGAGGTGATCATTTTCTTATTTTTTGTTAAGATACTATTAATGATTCTCATTATCTTTTGAAATGTCTGATCCAGTCAATACTCTCTATCGTCAACATCATTCGTGGTTGTATCAATGGCTGAAACGACGCCTCAATCACAGTGAAGATGCAGCAGATTTAGCGCACGATACCTTTATTCGTATTTTAAAACGTAAAGATCAATTGTATTTTGATCAACCTCGAGCACTGTTAACAACGGTGGCAAAGGGGATATTAATCAATTGGTACCAACGTAAATCAATAGAAAAAGCCTATTTGGAAGCGCTGAGTAGTAGGCCCGAGTATGATGAGATTAGTCCTGAGCAAAAAATATCTGCAATTGAATCACTATGTTTGATTAACCAATTGTTAAATCAAATGCCTGAACGTCAACAGCAGGTCTTTATCTGGTCACAACTTGAAGGGCTTACACAGCAAGAGATTGCGAATCGTTTGAATATTTCTACACGAACGGTTATGCGAGATTTGGTTGCTGTACTGACTCAATGTTTAGCGATCATGGATTGAGATTGACATGTCTCAGGCAAAAATTTTGAAAGAAGCCGCTGAATGGATTGTACGAATTCAGGCATCAGCATTAACTGAAGTTCAACAGATTGAATTCGAAAAATGGAAAAGTCAAAGCGAAGCGCATCAAACTGCATGGCTGAAAGCAGAGCGTCTGCTGAGTAGTTTTGATTATTTTCCTGAAAATGGTCATGAAATCATTAAAAAAGGCAATCAAGCTGCGCAGTTTCAGTGGACCAAACAACTTGTTGTGGCTTGTATTGCATGTCTGGGCAGTATCCTTGCATGGAATTCTGATTATAAATATTTCTGGCTTTCAGATTACAGCACAGCTGCGGGTCAGCAGAAGAATGTGACACTTGAAGATGGAACGCAACTCCAATTAAATACCAATACAGCACTTGATGTTCGCTATACACCAATTCAACGAACGCTGCGATTACACTACGGTGAAATACAGATTCATACCGCAAAAGAGACTCAAAGTGATCGTCCATTTTTTGTCGAGACTGAAAGTGCTCATTTACAAGCATTAGGCACAGTCTTTAATGTGCAATATCTCAAAAATAAACAACAGCAAACCTGTTTAGGCGTGATTGAAAGTGCGGTCAAAGTGACTTTGAATCAATCTAAAAAAATGACAGTTGTACGGGCTGGTGAGCAATTATGTTTTGATGATACTGACTTTAAAGCCTTGGGACAGCTTGATCCGAATGTATTGGTTTGGACAAATCAGATGATTATGGCATTTGAAATGCCTTTAGAGCAGCTCTTTCAAGAGATTGGGCGTTATCAACATCAATATGTTGATCTTGATCCTGAATTGAAATTATTAAAAGTCTCTGGTTCTTATCCCGTCAATAACTTGACTCAGTTGCGGTCGGCTTTGGAATTAAGCTATCCAATTCGTATGCAGCGACATTTAGGCGATCATGTCATTACCATTCGGGCTAAAAATGAAAAAAAGTGAAAAATAATTGAAAATTGCTGTCAGCTTTTTAACTTTGGGCGGGTAATACAGTTAAACCAAAGTAACTGGAGAAATCTCATGGCAACTTCATTCGTCCTCAATCAGCTTGCATCACGGTTAAAAAATGAAACCGCCAGCCAGCACCAACAGATGCATCTTTTGATGGAGAAAGCTCAAGTATTTGCTGATACACAGCGTTATGCAAAATTTACCTTGGCTCAATATTATTTTCAGCAAAATGTCGAATATTTATTTCGACATCCTGAGGTTTCCGCGCTTATTTCTGATTTGGATATTCGTGGTCGTTCTCAGGCAGCGTTACTGGATCTTTATGACTTGCAGCTCAAACCTGAAGCACAGGAACTAGTCACTGAACATGTCGGCTTTCTGGAAGCCTTAGGCTGGATTTATGTCTCGGAAGGTTCGACGCTGGGTGCAGCGTTTTTATTTAAACAAGCACAGCAGCTTTTAGGATTTACTGCTGAGTTTGGGGCACGTAATCTGGCTGCATATCCAGAAGGCAGAGCAAGGGTGTGGAAGCACTTTATTGCTGAACTTGATACGGCTCAATTGAGTGAGAGTGAACAAGATCAAGTCATTTTAGGAGCTAAACAGGCATTTGATTACTTTGGCAGCTTGCTAAAAAATATTTATTGAGCAGCCACCCTATGCCCAAAAATCCTTCTTTAAGGCATAAGGCGAAGATTACAGATTGTGGTGATGTAGATGCTTTACCAGCACCGCAAAAAGAAAAACTCCATGCATCGCTTATCATGCGTGGAGTGTATATCGCGCTAACCATTGTTTGTCTGGTTTTGGCAGTGCTGGGTATCGTATTACCCGGCGTGCCTACTTTTGATTTCTTATTCCTCGCCACTTTTTTTGCTGCTAAAGGTTCTACGAGATTACATCACTGGATTCATCAGAATCGCTATATCCATCTGCTGCTTACCCAATATACAGGCGGGTTTAAATCCATCTCCCGTGTACGTAAGTGGATGATGACATTAACTATTGTTTTAGTTTCAATCAGCTTGATGCTTTCGTCTCTACATTTGCACATCAAGTTAACGTTCATGCTTATTTTGCTTGTTTGTATGCTGTGGATATGGAGCAGAGCAGAAAAAGTTGAAATTTAATGTCATATTTTCCAAAATCACTGGGTAATGATTATTGAAAATGAAAATCATTACCAAATGTGGATCCTCCTATGAAATTTAAGAAGCAAACTCTTGCAATCTTCATACACTGTTTTTGTATCAGTGAAGCTTATGCAGAAATAACCTCATCTATTCAGGTATTAGACAAGCCCGCAGTGGAGAGAAATTATCGAATTGCAGAGAACCAATTGGGATATGTGCTGTCAAGCTTTGCGGCACAGTCTGGCATTGTATTGAGCTATGATTCTAGTCATCTAAAAGGGTTAAAAAGTAAGGGGATCGTCGGAAAGTACTCCGTTAAGCAGGGTTTTGACTATCTCTTGGCTGATCAACCTTATCAAGTGATTAAACAAGGGCAAACCTATCTCTTAGTGCCCAAAACCAGTTCCATGCTTGGGCATGCTGAGAAACTGACTTCCAATGCAAATACTCGTTCACAAGCAGAGCAGAATGCTAAAGCTCTTGTCCTAATGCCAGAAATTAAAGTGAATGCCGAACCACAACAACAAAAGGTGAATACCACTCATCTTGATCGAGAACAGATTAGTCGATTCAGAGGAACAGGCAATGGTGATGTGTTTTCCGATATTGCAGGAGTACAAGTCAACAGTTTACGTAATGAAGCGGGTGCGATTGATATCGGCATTCGTGGTATGCAGGGCGAAGGGCGTGTACCAGTCATCATTGATGGCAGTTTACAGTCCAGTCATACTTTCAGAGGTTATCAGGGAGAGAGTGACCGTACTTACATCGATATGGATTTGATCAGCCAAATCGAGGTTGAGAAAGGTGCATCTCGGGCTAAATTTAGCGTGGGAGGAATTGGAGGAATCGTAAAAATGCGGACCTTAAGTGCCAATGACATTCTACTGCCCAATCAAAATGCGAGTGTAATGCTCAAAGGAAGCTTCTACAACAATAACAGAACACCTCATACCTCAGACAATGAAAAGGAGCAGATGTCTTATCGGCTTCATAACAAAATTTCCTCAAACAATTTTCAAAATGGCGCAGGCACATTGGCACTGGCTTATCGAAACGAGATGTTTGATTTGGTTGCTGCTTATAGTAAGCGAGAGGTCGGCAATTACTATGCTGGAAAACATGGCATTGAGTATTACGAAAAACGGGATATCGTCGATGTGGGACCTGGTCAAGAGGTTGTGAATACCAGTTATCAAAGTGATTCGGGTATCATTAAAGCTGGAATGAATATCACTGATGAACATCGTGTGGAAGTAAATTTACGTCGTCATGTGCAAAAAGCGGGTGAAGTCATGGCCTTTTATTGGAGTCGATCCAAAGTGATTGATCCCAACTCACCGCCATACGGCTATATCGATGACGAGTATGTGGAGCCAAAATATATAGAAGATGCTTATACCATGCCGCAATGGTCTTTGGGTTCAGCTGCAATTAATGCATTCAGTGCGAGCTATACGTATAAGCCTAAACATAATCCATGGGTAGATCTCGAATTAGGGATGTGGCATACCAATGCCAAATATCGCCAGCACAATGGCATGATCGGTGTGAAGAATTCGAGGTATGGTGATCAATATTGGGGCAGTTTCCAAGATTATCGTAGCGGTCTAAACCTAGAAAATACCAGTAAATTTGATCAGGTCACATTGAATTATGGCTTAACCTACGATGAACAGCGTATGAAGCCACGTAATTTGATTGATCATGAAATTGCACGGGATGGATTGCGTAAAGAGTCCTCAGTTTTCCTTAATGGCGATTATCTTTTTAATGATTTTACTTTGAGTTTAGGGAGTAAATGGCATAAAGCCAAAGTGAAAGACTATGGTGATCAGTATCGACCAATGACACCAGTGGCGAATTCAGACTTAAATAATAAGGGTTATGCTGTACGTGACTTTGGAGGAAACATCGATTGGATGTCTCAACTCAACTATAAGTTGTGGGACGGTATCGATCTTTATGGAAAACTGTCCAATACACATCGTAGCCCAAGCCTCTTTGAATCGACTGTTTCAGGTCAAACCTTTAGTTATGATCCAGACCTGCCGATTAAACCAGAGAATTCGCGTCTTATTGAGTTAGGATTTATGGGAGAGCGAGAAAATCTATTCGCTCAAGATGATCATTTGAAATTTAACCTGAATTATTTCCGTAACCAAACCAAAGACTTTCTGACTCAGGGCGTACAAAGAAAAGATATTCCAAACCAGATTACCCCTGACTTTATTCTTCCCTATACAACTTCTTATACATTCGTCAATTATAATCAAGTTGTGCTGAAAGGTTTGGAGTTAGATCTTTCTTATAATCATCCAAGTTTCTTTGTCAGTTTGAATGGAACCTTGTATCAAGCACCTAAAGTCTGTCCAGCAACTAAAGAGGAATGTAATGAGGTGGGCGATTCTTGGAGTTTGATCTCAACTCGTCTACCACCGCGTAAGATTTTTAATATCACGATCGGTAAAAATCTGTTTGAAAATAAATTGGTTGTTGGTGCACGTGCTAAATACCATTCGGAAAAGACAAATCCTAAAGGTTGGCTGGCAGGTACAGGTGTAAGTGGACGAGCAGTGACCGAAATTTCTTCTGAAACTTTAATTGATGTATTTTCGAGTTATAAGTGGAATCCAAATTTAGCGTTGTCATTTAATGTCGATAACTTAACAAATCGTTATAACTTTGATCCAGGTACCGTGATTGGTATGCCTATTCCAGGTCGTACCATCAAAGCTGGCGTTGAGATAAAATTCTAAGAATTGACGTGATAAGGTTCTTTAAACAGAGCCTTATCACCATAACAACATTCCGATTTATCCGAGTGGATTCATTCTCTCATCGAAATTTTCCAATAAAATAAACTCTAATGGCTGTAAGTCATCTAGGTTTTGTAGGTATTGCTCAAAATCGACCACGATCTTTTGTCTGTCTTCTTGGCTGATGTAGGGTACATGGTAAGCAATAAATGGTGGCAGTACTTCAAAGCCCACATAAGCCAATGTGCCACGTTGTAGTGATGATAGATAATGTTCAATCGGCCCATGCACCGAACCTTGACCAAACATATGTTCACGGCCGCCAAGTGTTAAACACAGCATCGCTTTTTTGCCCGTCATTCCACCATGATTGTAGAAACGCTTACCGCCGTAAAACAGACCCGATACAAACACACGATCAATCCACCCCTTCAAGATGGCAGGCACAGAAGTCCAATACAAAGGAAAACTAAATATAACCAGATCAGCACGTTGAACTTTTTCGATTTCCGTTTGGATATCTGGTGCAAATTGGTGTTGTTTAAATGCATGACGCTGTTCCAAGGTATAATTGAAATAATCCGCTTGATTCAGACTGCCAAAATCATCTTTAGAAGCAACAGGATTAAAGTTCATTTCATAGAGATCAGACACTTCGACAGTATGACCTTGCTGTTCAAAAGTCTGCTGCGCCGTATCTTTGAGGGCTGCGGTAAATGACTGCTTTTCAGGATGTGCATGTACGATCAAAATATGCATGATGTCACCAGTTTAAAATCTGAGTTTCTAGATAGGGCTACTATGCTTAAAGTAAGAAAGCTGTCATAGTTCATTAACCGCCAATATTTACCATTTTACGCCAAATTTCCGCTGTCTCATGGAGATCACATGAATCCAGAATTACCAGGTACTTACGTCAATTTATTGGTTGAAATCATACAAAAATGGAATGTGTCTTCTGAACAGCTTTTGTCTGGAACAGGGATTTCAGCACAAACTTTAAGTGCGCCGTTTTGGTATGTAGATTTCGATATTTTCAATCATCTATTGGAAAAAGCAGCATTACTGACACATGAACCTGCGATTAGCCTCTATCTTGCAGAGCAAATGCGAATCTCTTGTTATGGTCATGTTGGCATTGCCGCGACTGCCTCTGAAACATTAGGGGATGCAATCAAGATTCTAGAGCAATTTATTGGCTTACATTGTTCAGTGTTCCAACCTAAACTGAAAATACAGGCAGAAATGGCTTATTTGTATTTTCATCAACCGTCACCGAAGTTTAAGTTGAATCAACAGGGAATGATGTTTTTAATCTTGGGTTTTTCTCGAATTTTGGAAAATTTGGTGCAGCATAAACTTGCAGTCCATTTTCAGTTTCAGCAACAGCAACCCAGTTTTTATAAAAATACTAAGATTTTTAATGATTCAAATGTTAGCTTCGTGTGTGAAAAAGATTGTTTAACTTTCAATAAGGCGTTGCTACTGCAGCCGTTAAAGACAGCAGATGTGTTACTGGCACGCTTAAGCAAACAACAGTGTGAACAAGATGCCTCTAAGCTGTCATTAAAAAGACGACAGAAGGATAGTCTGGACGCTCAGGTCAAAACATTACTTTATCATGAAGATGATGGCTTCCTATCGCTGAAACAGGTGGCTGAAAAATTACATCTTTCAGAACGAACATTACAACGACAATTAAGCAATCAGCAAACTTCATTTCAGATTCTGGTGGCCGAAGTCCGTAGGAAGCAAGCAGAGCGGTTATTGAAACAGCCCAAACTTTCAATTGAGCAAATTGCAGAGCGTTTAGGCTATGCTGATATTTCTCATTTTTCTCGTGCATTTAAAAAGTGGACCAATGTTACACCGAAGTTTTATCGGCAAGTCAGCATTGGTCATTCTTCCTTTTAAGGATTAGCTCCACCAATAGCGAAGGATATGGAAAAATATTGGAGCAGAGAAGCAGATGGAGTCGATACGGTCCAGCATACCGCCATGACCTTGAATGAGTTGCCCCCAATCTTTCACCCCACGATCACGCTTGATGGCTGACATGACCAGCCCGCCAAAGAAACCGAAAATACAAACAATCAATCCAATCAATGCTGCTTGCCAATAATTAAATGGCGTTAATGCTGACATCAGCACACCGAGTGCTGTGGCAAGAATGATACCGCCCACCAAACCTTCTACTGTTTTTGATGGGGAAAGTGTAGGAGCAACTTTATGTTTTCCGAATAGCTTGCCACATACATATTGCAGGACATCAGATGCTTGCACCACCATAATCAGCCAAATCGCCAACCAAATTTTTTCCCCTGTAAATTTGGGTAAATCCAAATTGAGCAGGGCGGGAACGTGTGAAATACAGAAGACACTGACCATCAAACCCCATTGGATTTTGGCACTACGTTCTAAAAAATGTGTTGTATCTTCAAGTTTCAAGCTGGCAATGGGGATTAGAAGAAACACATAGAGTGGAATAAAAATAGAAAATAATCCGTACCAGTTGGTGTAGACCAAATAATATTGATATGGAATAACGAAGTAGAACGCAATCAGTAAGGGAAGATAGTCACCGCGCCGTGTGGGCAATAGGCTAATAAATTCTCTTAATGCAAAAAAAGAAATGAGGCCAAACAGCACAATAAAAGCAGTTTTACCCAATAAGATTGCTGCAGCCAAGACAATCAGCATGATCCACCATGCATTGATACGGGCATTTAAATTATCAATAACGGGGGATGGTTTTAACCCTGCTTTTTGCTTCAGAATAAAGCCAATACTTGAAGCGATAATCAAAATGACTGCAAAGATGCCAAACAATAGATAAGTTTGTTGTAAGTTGTCTAAGCTCATTGATTCTCGGCCTCTTTTAATTTTAATAATTGCTGCTGAGCGTGTTGCAAGAACTGGTCTTTGTCTGTGAATTGATCAAGTGCTAAGGGTTCACCAAAGATGACTGTCGAGAGCAGAGGTAAGGGGATAAATGCACCTTTTGGCATCACCCGCTTTAAGTTGGAAATCCAAACAGGAACAACTTCAACTTCTGGAAATTGTTGGCTGAGATGATACAGCCCACTTTTAAACTCAAGCAGTTCGATATCATCATTCAAGTTCCTTGTTCCTTCGGGAAAGAAAATAATCGAATCACCTTGAGCTAATACATCTTTGACAGGCTGTAAAGGATCTTGTTGATCTGTGCGATTACGCTGAATAGTGACGCCTGAAAAAGTATTTTGAATCAGAAAACGCCTGAATCCATCTTTAAGCCAATAATCAGACGCGGCAATTGGTCGTGTTTGTCGACGGATATGAATGGGCAAAGAAGACCATAATAGAATGAAATCAATATGACTATTATGGTTGGCATAATAGATTCTTTGTTTGAGTTCAGGCTCACAGCCGACCCATAAACTTCTTGCACCCGTAAGCAGTCTAGCACTGCGCCGTGTTAGAAAAGCAATAAAACGTGCAACTGATTGTGTGATTATATTTTTTTTCATTCAACCTTCATCTTTGCGCTAATTTATAAAAAAGTAAAATGAATACAGTATATTGTACTAACACAATGGTCATCTGTATTTTGAATAGCCTTAAACAGCCCTTAAACCGTTCCGACCAATCACGATCTGTTTTATTGGATGGAATCAATTTTAAATTTAACAATGATTGATCCAATTGTTGAGTAAGATTTTCGATCTTTTCTGGTTGATCAACCATATGCTGTAATAGACCACGATCAAACTCAATCCGAATAAATAGATAATGGTGAATCGCCAGTAGTCCAGTAACAAGGAAAAGAGGAATCAATATCTGCATTTTTGAAAATAAAGATAAGATGATAATCGACAAGATAAATGCTAAATAGCCTGATTTTAAAAGACTATTGCTTTGTTTTAGTAGCTGGCCAATGATTACAAAATCCATTTTCATTGATGTTCCTCCTTTACAAGAAGAGCTTGAAAACGATTAATTTCAATAATATGAGTCTCACTCAAAACAATCCAAGGACGTGACTTTTGAATCAGGCTAATCGCTTCCGTAGTGGTTTTCACATAGCCTTGCTGTAATAGCCACGCAATTAAGATGCTACAACTCCGTGAATAACCAAGTGCACAGAATATCAGTAATTTTTGTGGCTCATTTGCTTGTATTAAAGGCTGGATAAAGTGATCAAACTTTTTTGCTGCTTCTAATAGTTGTGCGCTTTGGATCGGAATTAAATCAAGCGTACTATACTTCTCATAATGATGATCATTATTTGCAGGTAATTCAGCGCAGCAATCAAATACAGCATGATATTGCTTACTATGTTTAGTTGTTGGGATACGGCCTAGATACAGATCAACGCCGTTGAGTTGCAGAATCAACGAGTCTTCAGGATGTTGATAGGTCCAAACACGGCTATTGATCCATGCAACCAGAGAATAAGGTGCAAACAATAGCCATGCAGCGACAGTCATCTGACCATCTTCTTGCTTTTGGAAAAAATGTGGTCTAACAAAAAAGTATGCTAAAGCGACTAAGAATAGACTGATCGCGGGATATAACATCCATAACCATGCACCTTTGAGTAAAAATGCAGGCGTCATACAAAGCAAGGCCCCAATCAAATAAAAACACGCTAATTTTAAATGTTTGCCCGTAATTCGTTGCAAACCATCCTTTTGATAAGGTGCTTTAACTGTAAGTGGAAATAGCCATAAACATAGTGCACCAACCAATAGCCCCAAAGGAATATCGATAAAGTGATGTTGCCACGTGGTTAAGACGGACACTCCAATTAGAAAAGACCAAACATGGACCAACCAACGGTAGTTCGGTTTAATATGTCGACGGTAGAAATCCCACAAAATCACCAATAAAACGATATGCAATGATGGCGCTTGATTAAAGGGCTTATCAAAACCCATGAGTACATCAAACCATATCCCAAAGAAACCATGTAATTCAGCGCGTTCAAAACTGAATTTTAAAGGAAAAATCAAAAAACAACTGATGGAGATCAACTGAGCCGAAAATAGCCTAAGTGAATGTTGTTTTAATTCAAATTTATTCCAACATAACAATAAAGACAATCCGTAAAAAAGATCAATTGACCAATAGGGCACAATAGTCCATGCCCACAATGGGATATGATGTTCCCAAGAAAAAACGATACTTGGGACATGACTTAGGCCAGAGGCGTATTGATTGGCAAATCCGTAGGTTAAAAAGAAAAAAGGGGCTAAAAAGACCAGACAGAGTAGTCCCCATTTCCAAGTACCATTTTGACGGTCTAAAATATTATTTTGCATAAGACGTCTTTATTTAAATTTTTTGAGCAACAGAAACTGTGAAAATCCCAAATTCATCAATACATTGATCAACTTTTTTGAAGCCAGCTTGTTCAACCAATGCATCCATCTCTGCTTGTGAGCGTAACCGCATTACCCACGCATCGCCCTGACGATGTGAAGTTAAAGCACGTGCAATAAACTCTTGCTGCGGATGCCAGATTTGTCCCGTATAAATCAGATAACCGCCTTGTAGCATAGCTTGATGAATACCAGAGAGAGATTGTCTTAATAAATCGTTATCACTAAAGAGTTCATAAAGCCCTGAAACAATGACTAAGTTTGGTTTTGGTTTAACCTTAGCCAGTGATGTGGTATCGAATGCATCACCTAATTCAAACTGAGCAATGTTTTCGAGATTTCTTTGTTGAATCAATGCTGTTCCAGAATCAACATTGAGTTGACTATAATCTCTTAAAAGCACAGATTTAGGTGGTGTCGGAAGCTCATTCACAGCATCTAAAATATAGCGACCATGACCCGCAGCAATATCTAGGATTCGAACATCTTTACGTTGCTTGATCAGTGCTTTTGCGTATTTTGCCAATAACTGTTCGATGTGTTGTTTACGGACACGAATTCCACGCCAACCAATTGCATTTAAATACTGCTGATCGATAATATTGCCGAGAATATTTTTGCTTTCACCTTGATTGCGATAAACAAAATCTAAAGTACTGCCAGAATCATAACCAGTATCTTCACCAATTTTTAAACCATGAGAGAACTTGCTACCTAGCTTTAAATTACGTTTGGTTAAATTCCAGAATAAGTTTTTGATTGAAGAGGCGGGAAGTGCGCTACTTAGCTGTTCTGCCGTTGCGCAGCTTGGACCAATTTTGTCAGCATTCAGTACATCTGGTGCCTGATAATCTTCGGCAAAGTTTTGCAAAATAAAGCGACGAATCTTTTCAACTGCGATATGACGATCTTTTTCACCTAAAGTATCGTGAAAAAATCCTTCTAATACATGAAATTCTTTTTTAGGATGAGGAAGCTTTTCATAAAATTGTTGTTGTGGCTTGCGGTATACCACAAAATCTGAGCCTGAGCACAAAACTTGTGTAGGTACAAAGATATTTTGTGCATCATTTACAATACGTTCAGATGCAGCATATAAACCCAAAAGCATCCGGACCGAAATAGCTTTGGCGATTTGAGGATCTGTATCATAGGTTTTTGCACGTTCATCATCATGCGTCAGCATATTGGCTTTTACATAACTGGTTATAAAGAAATTACCCTTTAATTTGCTTAAAACCGTTAAACCAGCTTTTGCAAATGGCACATAAAGCTTAATGTCAAATGCTGGTGATGCAAGGCATAAAGCTCTGATTTTAGGTGCATAATCATGTACCCATGTAGCGGCCAAAACTGCTCCAACGCTTTGACCAATAACAGCGATATTGGTTGATACAATGCTGTAACTTGCTTCAATATGCTGAACAAAATATTGAATATCTTTTACGCAAGCAGAAAAACTTGGTGCATCGCCACGTAAACCTGGGGATTGCCCATGTCCACGAGCATCCCATGCAAAGAAATCAAACTCAGGTAAATTGAGTTCACTGACCAAATGAGCCATACGGCCAGAATGTTCATGGCCACGATGAAATAAAATAATTGCTTTTTTTACATCTTGTGGCGCCAATGCTGGCCAGTGTTGGTAAGCCAACTCAGTATCATCATGGGTCGTAAATATATGTTTTTTTGAGCTTTGCATCTAATTTTCCTTAAAGCTGAATACTATTTTTAATACGGTTATAAATTGTCAAAATCAGTAGGATAGCAATAATGGCGAGAAGCCCATTGCATATATAAGCTAATGAATTTAAATAATTATTTTCGATTAAATATGGACTGAAACTTGCACATATTGCAATTAAACTAAACCAAAATGCACGGTCACTTTTACCCATAGGGCCATCATAACGGCGTTCCTGACCAATTAACGGTGCCATAACACCTGTATATTCACTCAGAATCGCTAGAAATACGACTAAACCTAGAAGAAATGGCTGAATAAAGGCTAAACCTAAAAAGCAGAGGTAAAGTGCAGAATCAGAGATGACATCACAGAGCTCATTTAAATATGCGCCCAGTTTTGATTGTTGATTGAACTCACGTGCGAGCATGCCATCAATTGCATTGAACGCCATGCGAACAAGCATCCATACAGGAAATAATAAGAATAGAATGAATGGTTGCTGGTAAACATGTAAGTTGTACAAAGCAAAAGCTAATCCAACAGAGATAAACATTGCTAAGAGCGTCACTTGGTTTGCAGTGATCTTTTTTGAATAAAGCCATTTGACCAATGGACGAAGTAAATTTTGAAATGCAGGTTTTAACTGATAAATCGAAGGCATTGTTATTGGTATAAACATATTTATATAGTGACTAGCATTGTGTGTAACTTTCCAATGTATGTCAACATACTAGGAATTGGGCAAAATCTGTAATTGCAAAGGTATCTAGGCATTAGGTTATTAATTTAATAGTATTTCGCATAATGTATATTATGTTAAATAGAATATCTAAAGACTGTGGCCTACACACAACACTGTTTGTTGCCACAGCTCAGCAACGTGAATATCTACGATTATAATTCACGTTGCTGAGTATCCTAAGTAACATAATATAAGTTATGCAGAAATCAGATCGCTACTCGACTTACTCGACAGTGTTTAATGTAGTTTAGGATGTCAAATTATGTTAATATCATTTAAGTAGTAACAGTTGAGCTTGTTCATTTTATGAGTAAAAATATCAGTCTTGAAATCTGTCCAATTGCGAGAAGTCTGTCTGTTCTTGGTGATGCTTGGAGTATGTTGATATTACGAGATGCACATGCAGGATTTACACGCTTTGATCAATTTCGTAAAAGTTTAGGCATTGCTCCCACGATGCTAACTAAACGCTTATCCGCTTTAGTAGATGAAGGATTACTTGAAAAACGACAATATTCTGAACATCCTCCCCGTGAAGAATATGTACTCACTCAAGCTGGTAAAGATTTTTTACCTGTTTTATTTGTAATCGGTGCATGGGGCCGTAAGCATAAACCTTTTGAAAATCCTGAAAAAATGCCTATATTTCTTGATGCTGAACAAGGTACAGAGATTATACCGATTGTGATTGATCAAGTGACAGGTGCTGAAATTGGCTCTCGAACTATTCACCAAAAAGCTGAATAATAAAAAGCACTCCTGTGAGAGTGCTTTTTATAAATTTAAATGCTAAATTATTATTTCATTCGAATACGCTGTGTCTTGTACGTCCCCCAACCACTTCTTAAAACTGATTTGATAAATGCCCATAAGCTACTTTCATTAGGTTTTGGATTACTTCCCTTGGCAATGCGATTAAGTTGTTGGGTATACCAAAGTACTTCCATAATCCCAAGTTGATCAATCTTTTTTATGCCTGTCTTAATTTGTTGAACTGTTTGCTTACTATTGGTTCCAGCTAATAGATATTCGGGAGCATCAGGATCAATTGCCATCAGTCTAGCAATCCCGACTACATCAAAAGCATTTGATCCTAAAGCTTGATTCATTCCTTCGACACTTCTAAAACCACCTGTCACCATTAAAGGTGTTTTTACTTGTGCTCTAACCTTTTCAGCAAAATCAATAAAGAATGCTTCACGGGCAATAGTCGATGCTTTTTGAGGTGCTTTAGCTACTCCTGACTCATAAGTACCACCTGAAATTTCAATTAAATCAATTCCTGCTTTCGACAATGCTTTGATAGTTGCTAAAGAATCTTCTTCTGTAACCCCACCTTTTTGAAAATCTGCTGAGTTAAGCTTTATTGCAATTGGAAAATCTGCACCTACTTGTTTTCTAATCTCTGCATAGACTTCCATTAAAAACTTGCGACGTTTTTCTGGAGTACCACCCCACTCGTCATTTCTTAAATTGTGTAATGGTGATAAGAATTGATTAATCAAATAACCATGTGCAGCATGTATCTCAACACCACTAAATCCAGCCTTTTTACATATCAACGCACTACGACCAAAGCGCTGAATAATCTCTATAATCTCCTGATGAGTAGCTTCATCAGGCGTTGCAAATAAAGATTGTATTTCAGCCCCAAATGGCACTGCTGACGAAGAAATGTTTCGTACATTTAATCCTTTTGGTGATTGTTTTCCAGGATGATTGAGCTGTGCCCATAATTGAGACCCTTGCTTAGTCACGGTTTTCGCCCATTGCTGTAAAATTGCAAAATCCCGTTCATCTTCTATAACAACATTCCCAGGCTCCCCTAAAGCACGTCGGTCGATCATAATGTTGCCCGTGATAATCATGCCAATCCCTGACGCCGCCCAACGCTGGTATAGTCGTATATGCTTTTCAGTTGGGTTATTGGAATAGGTCGCTAACGTTTCACTAGTTGCTGCTTTAGCCAAACGATTTGGAATTACGAAACCATTCGGTAACGTTAAAGGCTGATTCAGTAGATTTGTTTTTAATGGCAAGTCAGTCATGGGCTTCGCTCACACAGTTGAAGATGATTTAGGCTGAGGTTGAATAAAGTCGACTAGACTTTGAAACCACATGACATCGACAAAGTTTCCAGTAATTACCAGATACTGTGTTCTAAGGGCTGTTAAAAATGTATTGACACTATCTTTAGCTGATAGCACAGCAAAACCTGTGCTGCCATTTTTAAAAGTGAATGTAAAACTTGGGGATTTACTTCGTCCAGCATGAGACTTTATTTTGCCATTTTTGACTTCAAAATAACGCCCTTCACCACTTGCTGTTTGAATTTGAAATGTGACATTTTTGTCTTTCACATAAGCAGCACATTTTGGGTTAGTTTTCACAGCCCGTTGTAAAAGCTTAGTCAACATCCACAGTAATAACTTAAATTTCATCATTTTAGTTCTCAGTTCATCAATATATGAAGATACTTAGGGAATCCTGATGCACTACTCATCTAGAAACTGTATTGCATGCTTGAGGAAACGTTCTGGGTACTGGAACTGTGCTCCATGTCCAGCATCGGGATAAATAAACAACTGAGCATTTGGAATATTAAGTGCCATCTGATAGGCATTGATGGTAGGAATCATCACATCATCTACACCATTAAGAATAAAAGTAGGCTGCTTAATCTCGCGTAAATGCGCAAAAGGATCTTGTTCATCAAGCTTTGGTAAAAAATGCATATTGGCTTCAATCTGAGCCTGCATCACATCGACTGAACTTGCTGGATCTTGATCTTTACGTTGATGGCGACGTTGCCAGAAATCACGTCCTGCTTGAATTGCTGTTGCTGATCGACCAAAAAATAAAAATAGAAAGTCATCTTCAGACGGTACAGCACTGGTGGCATGCTTCAATACTAAAGCAGCAACATCAGGATCATCACCTCTAGCTTTTCCACCTCGAGGAGCTGTCCCTAAGAGCATTAATTTTCTAACTAATTCAGGGTGACGACGTACCAAATCTTGTGCTTGAAAGCCACCTAAAGAGAAGCCGAGTAAATCAACTTGTTTCAGACCTAATGCTCGAATCACCGCTGCTGCATCATCGGCCATTTCTTCAATCCGAGTTCGAGGTTGTCCAGTCGATGAAGCGATTCCCCGTCCATTGAATAAAATAACTTCTCGGTCCGCTGCTAATCCATCTGTAATAAATGGATCCCAGTTGTCTAAACCACCACGAAAATGTTGTAGAAAAAACAAAGGCGGTTGCTGTGTATTTGCATTACCCCATCTACGGTAAGCAAATTTGGCTCCATCAACTTCTATAAATTGTGTTTCAGTGGTTTGATGATTAATTGTGGTCATTGTCGTTATCCCATTTTATACATAACTAAGTTGAAATTTACTTCGCCAAAAAAGCTAAAGATTGCTTTACGAAATCTTGATGAAACTGAAAAACTCCACCGTGTCCTGCATCTGGATAGATGATGAGCGTGCTATTTGGAAGGCGTTTTGCCAAATCATAAGTATTTACAGTGGGTACCATTCGATCATGATCACCATTAGCAACTAAGACAGGTTGCTGAATGATAGAAAGATCAGCTGGTTTCTTATTTCCCCATTTTTTTAATGCTTTTAGTTGAGCACGATAAGCCGAAATGGTGATTTCTTTGTCACGATTTTCAGTACGTTCATTAATCCGTTCAACAAACTGTTTCGCAGCTACTTTGCCATTGTCTGTGCGCGTAAAAAATAAATAGACCTTAGGGTCTTGCCAAGTGGCTAGACCTCGGACTAAATCCCAATTAGAAACTCGTCCAACTGTACTAATTCCAATTCCACCTGCAGGGCCAGTTCCCGATAAAATCATTTTACGGATCAATTTTGGTTGTTTAAGAACGATTTCCTGTGAAATCATACCTCCCATTGAAAAGCCAAATAAATCAACTTTGTTGAAACCTTTTGCTTGAATAAAGGTAATTGCATCATCTGCCATTTGCTCAATCGACTGAGTAGGTTTACCTGTAGAAGCACCAACACCTCGGTTATCAAAAACCACCACATGATGTTTTGCGGCAATTCCATCAATAATTCTTGGATCCCAATTGTCTAATACAGCAGCTAAATGATTCAGAAAAATAATAGGTGTTCTACCATTTTGTTGACCATATTCTCTGTAGGCGAAATTAACTCCACCAGCATTTATAAATTGAGTGGGTACATTCGTCCAATTCGTAGCTAACAGAGGATTTTGAACAGCTTGCTGATTGATAATAATTTTTTTTGACAGGTCTTCACCTTTAGCCACCGAGTCACTAAAAGAGATCGATGCCACTGTTTCGGCTTGAGTTAATGGCGAAATAAAAACAGAGACCACCGTCAATCCCATCGCAATTGTATTTAATAAAAAATTCATTTTTTCATCCTCAGGATTAATGCATTGAGCTGATTTCACTGAGTTTTATGAATTTTTTCTTAAATCAAGAAAATAAAAAATAAAATCAGTATCAATTTAATACTAACCATACATCAGCAAAAACACGTTGTCACTATCTTTTTAGTAGTAACTATTTTATTTTTAGATTATGATCAAAACATCAAGGTGAAATTGGTCATTCCATCACCGACCTATTGCAAGTGAGAAAATTGTATGACGAGTAAAGTAGTTCTTATTACGGGTGCATCTTCTGGTATTGGTTTAGCAACAGCAGACCTTTTACATGAAGCAGGTTTTATTGTTTATGGTACGAGTCGACGTGCGAGTGATTCATCCCAATATAAATTCCATCTGATTGAGCTAGATGTAAATAATGAAAGTTCGGTTCAGCATGCAATTGAGAAAGTGATTCAGAATGAAGGTCGAATTGATGTTTTGATCAATAATGCAGGATTCGCAATTGCACCCGCTGGCGCGGAAGAAAGTTCAATGCAACAAGCTCAAGCTATTTTTGATACCAACTTCTTTGGTGTTGTCCGAATGACCCGAGCAGTCCTTCCAGTGATGCGTGAGCAAAAAGCAGGACTGATTCTGAACATCAGCTCTGTTTTAGGACTTATGCCAATGCCCTTCGGTGCGCTTTATTCCGCATCAAAACATGCACTTGAAGGTTATTCAGAGTCTTTAGACCATGAATTGAGAACACAAGGCATTCGTGTTTCATTGATTGAACCTGCTTACACCAAAACTTCATTAGGCATAAATTTACTAGAAGCAGATGCAAAAGTCTCAGCATATGACGACATTCGTGAGAAGCTCCATCAACACATGATAAAAGCAATTAATAAGTCAGATGATCCGGGTGTTGTTGCCAAGACGATTTTAACGGTAATCAACAGTAAAAACATTTTGCCTCGTTATACATCAGGCAAGACAGCAAGACACTTAAAGAATTTACGAAAATTTGCCCCAGTAAAGATCTTTGACACATTGATTCAACGCAGTTTGAAAGTTTAACCCAACTTAATAAATCCATTTCTAACGATTAAAAAAGAAATATATAGAGGTCCCAAATGAAAGCAGCCTATATTAAACGTTATGGCAAAATTGATGATATACAGCTAGATGAACAGCCTAAACCATCCATTACAGAAAATGCTGTGCTTGTTAAGGTTCATGCAGCAAGCATTAATCCCCTTGACTTACGAGTACTAGAAGGTGAATTCAAAGCGATTTTACCTGTTAAATTTCCATTTATTTTAGGTAATGACTTTGCAGGAGTAGTTGCTCAAGTTGGTTCAAATGTTACTCAGTTTAAAGTCGGTGATGAAGTCTATGCCAAGACAGATTTGAATGGGGCTTTTGCCGAATACACCATCGTTCAGCAATCGTCACTTGCACTAAAACCTCAAAATATTTCAATGGAGCATGCTGCATCACTACCGCTTGTATCCTTGACCGCATGGCAAGCATTAGTAGAAATTGCAAAGCTTAGGTCTGGCCAAAAAGTATTGATTCATGCTGGCTCAGGTGGTGTAGGATCGATTGCAATTCAGCTTGCTAAACATCTAGGTGCAACTGTTTCTACAACGACAAGTGGTAAAAATACTCGCTGGGTTAGAGAACTAGGTGCTGATATTATTATTGACTACAAAACAATGGATTTTGAGCAAGAACTGAAAGACTATGATGTGGTCTTAGATACTCAAGGTGGAAAAACCTTAGAGAAATCATTAAATGTTGTAAAGCGTGGTGGTCGTATTATCAGTATTTCAGGGCCACCTGACCGTGCTTTTGCTGAAGCAATTAAAGCAAATTGGTTACTAAAATTTATCATTCCGCTTCTAAGTTGGTCCATTCGTAATAAAGCGAAAAAAAGAGACATTACCTATTCATTTTTATTCATGCAACCAAATGGATCTCAGCTATCTCAAATAGCCGAACTTGTTGAGGCTGGGAAAATTAAACCTATCATTGATAAAGAATATCCATTCTCACAAATGAATGAAGCTCTTCAATATGTAAATACTGGACGAACTAAAGGTAAGGTTGTCTTAAAAATGGCTAAATAAATTCAGGAAAAAGAGAAACAAGGCATCTTTTGATGCCTTTTCTTCAATATAGGAGTATAGGCTTCAATCAAATGAAAGAACTTATGGTTTTACAAGCCCTTGTACAATTAGTTTTAACAAAATGCTTAGATCCATGAATCATTATGTCCTATAAACATAGTGAATTAAATGAAAAATCTTTATTGATAAAAGTAGTTTTAAAGAATAAATGAGAGCTTAATTTATTTTTGAAACATTTGCTTCAGGTAATTGAATACATTGATTATAAAAATGACAACTTATGTGTCGTAAACTGCTAACGTTCTTTGTCATTAAAAGCTTTAAGCTATTGATTATTAGGTTACAGGAATAGCAATTTATGTGTCGCATGACGTCCATTCCCTGACCACTATTCAATAACTTAAGTGATTTCTATTTTATTAAAAGAATATGATAAGTTGACCTTTGGAATACTTCATAAACTTTACTATGTTTGCCCTTAAGACAATTCATTTAGAAAAGAAAGTCTCAAACCAAAATTAAATTATTCTGTTATTTGATCTAGATTCGTCTTGTCCATGTTTGTACCCTATGCTTTACACAGTATAGGAAGATAAGCTGTACTTTTTTATATGTTAATTACTTTTAAATTCCAGCTCTCTCATTTTCTAACTCCCTCAGGTTATAATAATGGACTCCAAAAATATTGTTGATCTATTATGAACACTTCCAATGACCCTTTACACGGTAAAAAACTTGCTGACATTTTGGATGAGTTATTGGATTACTACGGTGGATTTAAAGGCTTAAGTCGTAAAATTGAAATTAGATGTTTTTGTATAGATCCAAGTGTTAAATCATCATTGCGATTCTTACGCACCACACCATGGGCACGTGAAAAAGTAGAAAACTTATATTTGTATGTTTTACGCCAAAAAGCCAAACAGAAATCGTAGCCTCAGCATTTTAATTAGTGGTGGACTGCCACCACTCTCCTAGATAAATTTAGTCTATTCTTGAGGCCTTTTTAGTAGGAAAATTTGTATTCATAGCTAGGTTCATGAACCAAATATTTTATAAATTATAATTTTAATGCTCGAAGCAATTAAATTTATTGTTTATTAAACATAAATTTAATTGTGAATTAGATTCTAGGTGAACATAAGTAAAATAGTATATCTGAGACTTTATCTATATAATTGTTTTTATTATTTTAATTTAGATAATTTTATGAAAATAGAAGAAGAACTGACCCTCAAAAAGATCCAAATTTTTTTGGCTTTTATGCGTCATGGAAATTTATCCAAAGCGGCCGATGAGATGCAAATAAGTAATGTCAGTGTGCATAAGGCGCTCCATTCTTTAGAAAGTGCTTTACGCTGCCCTTTATTTAAGAATGAAGGAAGAAACTTGATTCCACTGAAAAGTGCCTATGTCTTGCAAGAGCATTCACAGAAACTTATTCAGGATATGATTGTCACGGTAAATAAAACCCGTGAGGCAGCTGGCTTTGCTACAAAAATATTGAATTTGGGCTCTCTCTATTCCCTTACTGTGAATACGATTCCAAATGTAATTAGTGGCTTAAAGTTAAGACGTGGTGAGTTGGATATTCAGCTCCTGCTGAGTTCAAATTTGGACTTGGTAAAGAAACTAAAATCCACTGAATTAGATGCCATTATTGTCGCTCTGAATGACACCACCAATGACGCTGACTTTGAAACACTTCCGATGTTTCAAGATGATATTTATTTGGCTGTAAATAAAAATTCTCCATTGGCTTTAATGAATGAAGCGGATCTCACGACGTTAAAGGATGAAAAGTTTTTAACGCTTTCCAAAGGTTTTGCAACCCGTAATGATTCAGATATCTTGTTCGAAAAAGCAGGAATTGACCCAAAAGTATTTTTACAAGTCAGTGACATTTTTACTTTGGTTAGCATGGTGAGTACAGGTGTTGGTCTTGCCTTGTTACCTGGTCGTATTTCAACGATCTATGAAAGTTCAGTTAAGCTCATTCCTTTGAAAGCACCCTTCCAAATTAAACAAGAAATTGGTTTGGTTTTTCTAAAAAGTAAAGAACGTGATCCAAACCTACTTGCATTAATTGCAGAATGCCGTATGTTTTCCAAAAGATTTTTAGAAATGTAAAAAAGCCCTGCATACATTTGATGAAGGGCTTTTCAAATATAAATGCTTAGCTGCCAAGCAAAGCTTTAACGGTAAAAAACAAGATTGTTGGTCCCATTAAGCAGCCTAGACCAGTATGGAATGTTGCAGTTAATGCACCATAAGGAACTAAACGGCGATCTGTTGCTGCCAATCCAGCAGACACACCACTTACTGTGCCCGCCAGCCCACCAAAAATCATTGCTGAACGAGGATTATCGAGCCCCATAAATTTCGCAGTCATCGGTGTCGAAACCATGACACAAATTGCTTTTACCAAACCAGTGGCAATTGAAAGCGCAATAACTTCTGAACTTGCTCCAATCGCTGCGCCAGTAACAGGTCCAACGATATAGGTAACAGCCCCTGCACCAATCGTGGTAATACTTACAGCATCACGATAACCGAAAATCCATGCAAAGATACATCCAACTATGAAGGGTAATATGGTGCCTAAAAGTAGTGAGAATGCACCAATAAACCCTGCCTTTTTAGCTTCTGTTGCTTGTACTTCAAATGCTGTTGCGACAATTGTAAAATCTCGCAACATCGCACCGCCCATTAAGCCAATACCAGAGAATAAGGCAATATCGGTAATCCCTTTTTCACCGCCTGTAACGGTTCCACCCACCCACGCCAATATCAAACCAATAATGATTGCAATTGCAGAGGCATGCACACGACCATTGGTTAAATATTTTGATAATTTAGTGGATAACCACATAATTAAGGCAATGAGTGCAAATGCTGTAATCAAGCCCAAATGCGTTAAATCCTTTAATAGCATCTCAACCATGAGCTTTGCCTCCTACCCTTGTTAATGTGCTGATTTCTTCTTTTGGTAAAGGCGTGCCTTTTTTATAGCGACTTAAGGCTGCAATTGTGATAGTGCATAGTACTACAGAAAAAATTGCGGCTAAAACGGCCATATGTCCACTTGTAATCGCAGAAACAACATTTTGCTGTGCTGCCATTGCAACTACAACTGGGATATACATCATGCCCCAAAAGACCACACCTTTTTCTGTATCGACATTCATCAGACCACGTTTGTCCATCCATAAACGAATACAAATCAGTAGGATCATCGCAATACCGACACCGCCAACATTTGAGGATACGCCTAACAGAACACCTAGAGCATCGCCAATTATGACGCCTACCAGCGTACATAAGGCGAGTAAACCAACGCCATAAATAATCATTTTCAATTTCCTCTATCCATTGAGTGACTTCATTTATTTTTGATTTTGTTTATGCAAAATTACCTTATTTCTGCATTTCAATAATCAAATTTTCCAATCTTGTATTTTGAAAAGACAAAACAGTTCCTTCCTTAAATACTTTCCGTGCTAAACCTGTCAGTGTTGTGCCTGGCAAAGCTTCGATCTGTAATCGAACACCTCGCTCCCATGCAGCCTGAACGGTGTTTTCCCAATCTATCGTTCGGCTCATATTAAAAACGAGATCATCAAGAATCTGTTCACCTGTTCTAAGCAAACGCGCAGAAGTCCCGCTTAAATATTTAATATTTGGTTGATTTAATTGAACTCCCTCCGCCAAATAGGCCAATTGCTCGGCTTGTTTTTCCAATAAACAACAGTGTGATGGCACACTGACCTCTAATCTTTTAGTTATTGCGCCAGATTGCATCGCAAGCGCTTCGACCTGTTGCATTGCTTGATCTGAACCTGAAATCACGATCTGATTCGGTGCATTAAAATTTGCAATATAAACATCAGATTGATGCTTATGGATCGTTGAAACCCACTCCTGAACTTTAGATGAGTCCGAACTGAGGATTGCTGTCATGCCATAGCCTTTCGGATAGGCTTGTTGCATCAACTTTCCTCGTTTGGCCACCAATGCAAGACCATCTTCGAAACTGATGACATCTGCGACGGTCGCCGCAGCCCATGCACCAATCGATAAACCTGCAACATAATCTGGTTTGAGACCTTGTTCTTTCAACAGCGCAGAGCAAATTACACCAGCAATATACAAACAAAGCTGAACGGAATACGTCGATTTCAAGGCTTCTTTTTGATCAAGCGACAGTACATCTTGATGCAATAAATCTGACGCCTGTTCCAAATGTGTCTTCACCAGTGAATGTTGAGGTAAATCATGCAACATATTCACTTTCTGAGAACCTTGTCCTGGATATACCCACATTGAACTCATGCCTTTTTCCTTTTAATGCCAAGGATTTTTGACTAAAACAGCTTTGTCATTTTGTTTTAGCAAAACCTCTCCTGCTGTCCTTGCCCATTCTTTGAGTGCGACGCCGCCTAAAGGTGTTTGTAGTTGTACATCAATGTTGATACCTAAATTTTCTAAAGCCGTTAATATGATTTGCGCTTCTGATTTTGAGATAAATTGTTCTGTACGAATCAATAAATCAACATCACTATTTTGATTGACTGTTTTAAGTCCTGTTGCCAATTCATAACCTACACTTCCTGTATATCCCCATGGCAAAGCAAAACTTTGCATAGTTGTATAAATCTGCTGCAGTTTGTGCTGTAAATGAGGGAAAAAGGCCAAATTCTTTGCAAGCAGACTTTCTGGACTCACTGTTTTGATGATCGCCTGAGTCGGCATTTCGGTTGCAAAGCGTTGATTTCTTTGTTCTCCTCGAATTCCCACAGGGATCATATGTATCTTAGTCATTCCCCGTCTAACCACAACGGGCTTTTGTTCTAATAGCACTTGAATGGCCCAATCGGGTACGTTATCAGGTAACATGTGTGGGCTCATTCCCCACAATAAATCATGTGCCTGAATACACCTGTTCATGACCATTGCTCACGTAATAATTCACGAACCTGTTTTGATGCTTGACGATTTTTCCCATTTAAGCGATGTTTTAAATCAACCTTGCCTTGTTGCTGAATATCTTGAATCGCCTCATTCAATGCTGCTTTAACAGCGCTGACATCGGCTAGAGTGGGTTGCTCAGCATTTTCAACCTCAAGGACATTGGATAACAATCCTAATGTGTTATAGCTTTCGATGTCATACGCCATTGGTGGAATGGCGGCGGCCAAGACTTCCAGCTCTTCTACACTTCTCAAAGTGACGCGAGCAGCAGACTCTTTCCCCATCGCATGTACCATGACTCCTGGGTCCTTAAGTGCCAAAATACGATTAGCCTGATAACCATGTGCTAAAAAGGCACCCGACATCGACTTACCTACAAGTAAACTAATCACAGGATGCCCTGCCAAACGAGCAGTAGCATACGCATCTACGGCGCCCGCAAGCGCTTGATGGATGCCAAGCACTTCCTCTCTACGCCCATAAGCCTGACTGGGTACATCGACAATACATACAATACTCCGCTTCACAGATTTACTTTGATCAGCTTGAATGACTTCATCAATTGCTTGCGCCAATGACCAACCTTCCAATAAACCAACTTCACCATTTCGTGCACGTGGGTAGCGATTCAGTTCATCTGCGACAATGGCAAAAACACGAACGTCTTGACCATCCAATTGGCCATCAGCAATGAGCAATGAATCAATTTGGGTTTTGATGAAATCAAAGTTTTGGGTTAAAGCATTAAACCAGTTTCGTCCACGTGAGGAGGCTTGAGTAATATGTGTATTCATTTTAGACCTCTTTGCCTTGATATAAGGCTTGAACTTCGGTTGGCAATATCTGTGCTGTCGTATCTACCTGTTGAAGTTTTGACAGGTAAAAAGTGGCATTACTGCTTCTATGAATCCGAGGTTTACCTTGTGAAATACAATGGATAATTTGCTCTAGAATCGATACGCGATCATCTTCAACATAGAAGTCAACCAGACCACTGGCAAATCGTTGTACTCCCCCCGTAATACTCCAGATAAAAGGTCTATCTTTTGAGTCGTATTCCTGAACACCAGCCTCTTGTTCAATTACTTGAGGACCGTTTAAACCTAATCGCCCTTCTTGTGTCATGATCAAATAACTACACAATCCAGCCGCAATTGACATTCCTCCAAAGCAGCCTACGCTGCCAGCGATCACACCAATAACGGGTTGATACTGTCTCAGTTCCACAATCGCAGATTGAATTTCAGCAATTGCTGCCAATCCTAGATTTGCCTCTTGCAAGCGGACTCCACCTGTTTCTAGCAATAAAATTGCCGTTGTCGGGATACCTTTCACATTATCTTCGATTGCCAGTTCCAAAGCCCCTGCAATCTTGGCACCACCCACTTCTCCCAAGCTACCGCCTTGAAATATGCCTTCAATAGAGATGACAACAACAGGGTGTTGTTGAATTGTTCCCTTAACAACAACAACGCCATCATCGGCTTGAGGAACAATATTTTGTTTCGGCAACCAAGGAGACATCATTCGTGCAAATGGATCCAATAATTCACGAAAACTTCCAGCATCGAGTAAAGATTTAGCTCGATCACGCGCTCCAAGCTCAATAAAGCTTTGTTTATTCAATAAGTGATTAAGATCAGCCACCTTTCACCTCCTCAAAAGCCTGTTCAAGTCTTAAACGAACCACGCCAGGGGTTGCACCAAAATCATGAATATCAATGTTGACTGCTGGAGGGTGTTGAATTGAAAAAATTCGTTCAAACAAATTTTTCCAGCGTTGTTGACTACCATCGACAGAAGTGACCACTTTGATTGTCGTGGTTTGACCTGAACGATTTGGTTCCATCAGAATTTCAAGATCACCAGATCCCACACAGCCGACGAGTGCTGATTTTTTGGGAATCTCTCCTGCTGAAAATTCAAAAGTTAATGTTTCCATCGTTATCTTCCCTAAGATTATTTCCAGTGATATTTTTCTATGCCATCGAGGAACAAGAGCGTTGCCAGTAAATCTGCTGCACCGCCTGCAGAAGCTCGAATCGCCAATAAGTCCTGTTCAAGTTGTAACAAGCGTTGCTGTCCTTGCACTGTTGAACAACCGCCTAGCGCCAATACATGTTGGGCACCCACCTGCATTTTATGAAGTCCGTCCAACCCAGCTCGATGGATGACGCAGGTATCCGTCAGTTGCCCCATCATCGCCAGTAGCGCATCCAATCGAGCTGCGGATTCAGGCATTCCTTGCACACGGCTACGATGTAGTTGAGCGAGTCCATATGTGGTAATCACTGGAAAACCCTGTTGCGCTTGTTGTTTTGCTCCATTGATTCCAAATTTCTGTCTGGCTTGCTGCCCATGCGTGGTTGGTTGTTTAGGGGCAAATTGATCTTCAATGTTTGCCAGTTCACTGGCAGTTTTGCACAACCCTTCAACGGTGCATCTTTGCTGATTTAAAAGCGTTAATGCGGCAGATGTCACGACCAGACCAATTGACCAAATTGCACCACGATGTGTATTTACTCCCTGAGTGACTTGCAACATACGATGCTCACCATAGCGACCAAGCTGTCCAATATCCTCTCGCAAAGCGGTACAAACTTCGCCATAGAGCTCAGCAGCTTCTGCCATTGCCTTAAACATTGGAAATAAGCACTGAGCAGAACGTTCCATTAACTCAAGCGTTAAATCATCATGAGCGCCACTACCACGCTGATCGACCAAAGCAGGTTTTGGGGTTAAATTCACTTCATCAATTAATGCCTGTACCGCCATATCTGCCAAGAATTCTGCCGTGCTAAAACCTGTCTTTTTCAAGAGTGCATTCATTACCAGCTCCTAAATTTTGCAGGCGGTTGATACAGACCATCCGACCATGTCACAAGGTCAGCAATATTTTTAGCCGCCAATAATTCACGCGTTGCATCGGTACGGCGGATGCCTAAATCTTCAGGGAAAACCACTAAGCCCTCTTGTCGTAATTTTTCGGTTTTTTTCGGATCATGGTTTAAGCCAATATCCGTAACACCAGCCACAGCTGCAATCATCGCCTGACGCTCTTCCAAGCTTCGTGCTTTATAGAGATATGCAATTCCTTCCTCGGTTAAAAGATGGGTCACATCGTCACCATAGATCATGATTGGTGCTAAAAGCATCCCTGCCTTTTTCGCGACATCCACTGCATCAAGCGTATCCACAAATGTTGGTTTTCCACCTTCCTGGAATGTTTCAACCATTTGTACAACTAATTTTTTACCCCGTGCTAGATATGTTTCGGTCTCATTTGCACCTTGGATACGCATATCGAGCCATGCAGGTGTTGAGTGTCGTCTACCACGTGGATCATGTCCCATATTTGGAGCCCCACCAAATCCAGCCAAACGCCCTTTGGTTACGGTTGAGGAATGACCACTCCCATCCACTTGTAAGGTTGCACCAATGAAAAGGTCCACTGCATATTGTCCAGCTAACTGACACATCATGCGATTAGAACGTAAAGATCCATCACGGCCAGTGAAGAAAATATCTGGTCGTGCCGCGATGTATTTTTCCATCCCTAGTTCTGTACCAAAGCAATGCACGCTTTCAACCCAACCTGTTTCAATTGCAGGAATAAGCGTTGGATGTGGATTTAAAGTCCAGTTACGACAAATTTTTCCTTTTAGACCTAATGATTCGCCATAAGTCGGCAAAATTAATTCTATTGCCGCCGTATTAAAGCCAATGCCATGATTCAGTGATTGCACCTGATGACGTTCATAAATTCCACGTATTGCCATCATGGCCATTAAAACGTGAACGGGTTTAATGTGCTTCGGATCTCGCGTAAATAACGGTTCAATATAAAAAGGTTTATCCGCAACCACGACAAAATCAACCCAAGACGCTGGAATATCCACACGAGGAAGATCTTGCACATCATCGACAAGCTCATTCACTTGTACAATCACAATACCGTCACTGAAGGCAGCGGGTTCAATTAATGCGGGTGAATCTTCTGTACTTGGACCTGTGTAAATATTGCCATGACGGTCTGCCATGAATCCTGCCGATAAAACAACATTTGGGATTAAATCAACCAGTAAACGTGAATACAGTTCAATGTATGTATGAATAGCCCCTATCTCAAGCAGCCCATCTTCAAGCAACTGACTAATGCGTAAACTTTGCGTTCCAGCGAATGAAAAATCGAGCTTGCGTGCAATTCCTTTTTCAAAAATGTCGAGATGTTCTGGACGTCCGACACTAGGCATAATCATATGTAAGTGATGAACTGTCTTTGGATTAACTTGAGCGAGAGCACGCGATAAAAAGTCAGCTTGTTTTTGATTATTCCCTTCAAGTACAACCTTATCGCCTGAACTGATCAAAGTTTCCAAGACTTGAATAATATTTTGTCTAGGAATCACAACACCATCAGTGTATTGACGTACTTGTTCTAGTTTCAATTGTTTAGCATGTCGACGTTTTGTCCATAGATTTGCTTTATTTTGAACAGAACATTCCATGTGCTTTTCCTTGCTAACGATGACTTACCTTATGAAAAGCTTTTTCTTATGTCTGATCAATCAACCTAAATTCAATACCATTAACTTGAAGTTAATGAGTTTGTAAGATGCATTGCCTCTTTTTTCAATAGTTAAAAATAAACATAAGTGGTTTTAATACTTTGCCCACTCATATTCAAAGGTAAAAGATGATCACCAACCCGGACTAAAGTAGTTGCTAAGCACATATAAGATGAAAATCATGGCTCGGAAATGGACATCGGGTCGAATGTTGTTATTTATAAAATTGTCTTAAATATTTAATAAAGATTGATTAACTTAACTGTACTTCTTCTACGTATTTAGAGGCAATTCATATGACAGTAAACTCTATCTTCGAGTCCCTTAGCCAATTGATTGAGTCTTATAGCCAACAACATGGAGAGAAACCTCAGAAGATGCTACTCGGTTATAAAGCCTATTATGACTTGATGAGAAACAAAGATTTTGCCAATGAGGTTACTAATTCTGCTCTAGATCCAAATAAAAGAAAATTTCAAAAAATCAAAATTAAAATTACCAAGGATGACTATCAGCTTAAATTGGAATAAACCCTTGTTGAAGCCTAAAATTATTTATCCAGATTTTACAAGTTTTGTTGGCTCAGAATGAAGCCAAAAAAGTTGCGGCTTTTCTACAAACGTTTAGACGCATCACTTTTTCTGATGCAATAAAAAACCCAGCGAAGTGGGTTGGAAAATGAACGGTATGTTGTGTGATAAGAGATAAAATTATTATTGTTACGTCCCTATGAGCTCTTTTTTGTTCTTCTAAAATTAGCTTAATCGCTGTTCATGACAATTCAGTGTCACCCGATCTCTCGATCCATTAAATATCTTTGTGCGATATGGACAACTTGATCTGGTTTCGGTTGACATTGTAGCCATGTCCCATCTGCTTGAAGCTCCCATGCTCTGCGATTATCTTTCAAATAATTCTTCAGGCCATCTTCAATAATGAGTTTTTTTAGCTTCTTATCTTCTATCGGGAAACAACATTCGATACGAGAGAATAGATTTCGGCCCATCCAGTCCGCACTGGCGCAATACAGTTTAATCTCACCATCGTTATAAAAATAATAAACACGCGTATGTTCTAAATAGCGTCCCACGATTGAACGAACTCTAATATTTTCTGAAAGCCCTTTGACCTGTGGTCGTAAACAACAAATTGACCGGATAATCAAATCGATCTGAACACCGGCTTGCGAAGCTTTATAAAGTGCATTAATCAATTGAGGTTCAGTCAAGGCATTTACCTTGATCATGATCTGTGCTTTTTTACCGGCTTTACTATTTTCAATTTCTTGTTGTATTAATTCAATAAGTTGCGAATGTAAGGTGAATGGAGCATGGAAGAGTTTTTTCAATTTTGCCATCTTCCCCATACCTGTTAACTCCTGAAAGACTTTATGTACATCCTCACAAATGTCATCATCATTGGTTAACAAGCCATAATCTGTATAAATTTTTGCATTGGTCGCATGGTAGTTTCCTGTACCTAAATGCACATATCGTTTGATTCTATCTTGTTCTCTGCGCACTACCAGAATCATTTTGGCATGGGTTTTATAGCCAACAATTCCATACACCACAACAGCACCCGCCTCTTGAAGTACATTGGCCACTTCAATATTTGATTCTTCATCAAAACGAGCTCTTAATTCAATAACCGCTGTTACTTCTTTGCCGTTTCTAGCGGCTTCTGCAAGAATTTTGACAATCTCTGAGTCTGCGCCGCTCCGATAGAGCGTTTGTTTAATCGCAAGTACATTGGGATCATAAGCAGCATCTCTGAGGAGCTTGATCACTGGAGCAAAGCTATCAAATGGATGATGTAACAATACATCTCCTGCTTGTAGCACATCAAAAATTGGTTTTTGGGTATAGAGTGCTTTTGGGATTTTTTGTTGGTAGGGCTGGAAGCGTAATGCTGGTAAATCAAAATTGGCAATAAAACGAGCTAGATTGACAGGGCCATCCACATGATATAAATGCTGTTTTTCTAACTCAAATTGTTCCAACAAATAGTCTGCAATATGCTCAGGACAGTTTTTATTCACCTCTAATCGAACGGCACGCCCAAAACGTCTAGCGGATAATTCACCTTTTAATGCAATGGCTAAGTCTTCAACATCTTCTGAAACGGTTAAATCGGCATTCCGTGTGACACGAAATTGATAGCATCCCGTGGCTTTCATACCTGGGAACAAATCTGCAATATGTTCCTGAATAATTGCAGACAGTAAAATGTAATGTTCTGAGTTCCCTGAAATTTGATTTGGCAATTTAACCAATCGAGGCAATGATCTCGGCGCTGGTACGATAGCTAAATCAATTTCTCGTCCAAATGCATCTTTTCCTTCTAAGGTCACAATAAAATTCAGACTTTTATTGACCAAACGTGGAAATGGATGTGCTGGATCTAAACTAATCGGGGTAACAACAGGTTGCACTTCATTAAAAAAATAATCTTTAATCCAAGCTTTATGCTTTTCGAGTATGTCCGCATACTGGATGTAATGAACACCATGACCTTGCAATTGAGGAAGAATAGAATGGTTTAATATTTTATATTGTTCTTCTACCGCTTCATGAACAACTTTCGAGATTTGCTGTAATACTTCATTGAGCGCCGTCCCTTCTGGTCCCAGCGTTTGAGTCGACAAATTCATTTGCTGTCGTAAACTAGCAACACGGATTTCGAAGAACTCATCCAGATTGCGAGAAAAAATAATTAAAAAATTAAGGCGTTCAAGCAGTGGATGACCATCATCTTTTGCCTGTGCAAGCACGCGTTTATGAAACTCTAATAAAGATAACTCTCGATTTATATAAGTTTCCAAACAGTGTTCCTGACCATTTGTTAGTGCATGCATAGAAGTCATTGATTACTCTAAATGATATAAAAGTGCTTTTTCCAATACGCGAACAGACAGGCGTAAAATTTTTCATTGTTTATTTTGTGCCTATTACATTGCAAATTAATGAAAATCATATTTTTCTATTCAATCATCTAAATGACATCAGATTTGTAGGTTCTACTCATATAGTAAAATTAATCAATAGCTTAGGTTGAATTAATAAAGTGTATTTAAATCAATATCATTGATGGGCGAACAACATTTCGATAAAGTTACTTGTATAATTAAGCCAAGTTTATTTTTTAATTCTCATATGAAGAATCCATATTCTGAACATGCTCAAGTGGGTGTAGTTTCTACATTTTCTGAACTTATCAATACCCATTTTCACGGTGATATCAATGCTCTTTGCTGGCATAGAAGTTTGGTGGGTGATTTTAATGAAATTGTGGCTAAACTTGAATTAAAAGAGAATATTACTGAAGTTTCTATTGAAGATCTTTTGGCATTACCACTTTCAGAAAAAGGCCATCTGGCAAGGGAAATTATCTTAGCAGATATACAGTTACTCACTAATTTAGGTGCATCCCCTTGCCTTAATTTGCTGAAGAGCTATGAACGGGACGAAGAGCTCGATTTCATTTCAACCGATGTATATTCATATCATGTGGATCGATCACCTATCGAAACCGATACTTTTTTATGTACCTATCATGGACCTGCAAGCGATATTCTGGCTCAAGATCAAGTTGAACAAAAGATTTTGATTCCAGAAATTAGAGAAAAGTTAAAGAAATTATATGACGGCCCAGCGGCTGACTTTGAAACTTTCTTGGCGGAGTATTTTTTTGATCTACATTATCAGCCTAAAACAGATGCGAAACCTGTGAATTTAGGTTCGGGACATCTTTGGCGTCTGGCGGTAGATCATCCTACACAACAGGTGTCGCCATGTGTGCATCGAGCACCTGCTGAGAAGGATGGTGAGTACAGATTGCTCTTGATTTGTTAAAGATCTATTCGATGTCATTACTTCTACGGGTTTAAAAGATATTGATCTAATTGCTCCGAATCAGTATCTTCCCGCAATCCACCATCCAGAAATTTAGCCCTACACATTGCTACTATCAATAACTCAACACAAATCTCTAGGGCTTTTGGGGTTTACACTAGATGCGAAAGCAAAAATCAATTTGCTCAATTAGAAGCTTACATTCCATGACAACTGAGCTGTGCGTGGTGTCCCAAGGAATAAATAATCATCCCCGAAGAAGCTTCCAACATCGCGCCAATATTTCTTATTAAATACATTGTCAATGTTAAATCGGAGGGTATTGTCATAGCCATAGGCTCGGAAATTATAAGCCGTACCTACATTAAACAAGGTATAGCCTGATACTTTCACACTCCCTGTTCGATTGGCATATTTACTGCTGCTGTATTGCATGCCCGCCAGTAAACGTAATCCATCTACTTGTGGTAATTGATAAGACACAGAGTTCGCGATGCGTATGCTAGGGACATTTTGCGTTTGATGGCCTTGATATTCGTTTGCCTGAATGTCTTTTAAACGTGAACGTGTAAGTGCTAGAGAAGATGTGATATCCAGATTTTGTCCTAAACGGCCTTGCACACCAAGTTCCAAGCCAAGATTCTGTTGTTTGCCATCAGTAACATAGTCACTATCCGTATTGGTATATTGGTTATCTTGCTTTAACTCAAATAAAGAAGCAGTCAATAGTAAGGCTTGCCACTGTTGCTTAATACCGATCTCATATTGGGTTGAGTGTTTAGGTGCCAATGTTGCAAATGCATTATTGGCGTACCACGGTGCTTGTCCACCATCACTTAAACCTTTTGCATATGAAGCATAAAGATGAGTGTCCTGCCATGGCTGATACATCAAGGCAAATTGTGGTAAGAACCGATTGAAATTGGTATCTCTAATTTTATTACCTGTTGCATCATAGGCATCTTCATTTAAATGAAGTAGTTTTCCACCAGCGATAACTGACCATTCTTGATTCAAATCAATTTGGTCGAGCAAATTTAGAGCTGTTTGTTGACTCTTAAATGATTTGTAATGATTGCCTAAGGTTTTTCCACTTGGCGTAAATGGATCAGGGTCCTGATAAATATTTCCTGTACCGACCCATTCATTTAACGCATCGTATTGCGCATGACGCTTATAGCTTTGCGATAGTTCTAAGCTAAGCTTATGTTGCCAAGTTCCTGTATTAAATTTGCCATTTAGCCCAGCTTTAAACTGATTGGTTAAATAGCTATCATCAGGACTGCGGAAATCATAAATATCATAGTTTCCGTTTTGGTCGAAGGTGTATGCAAATGATGAGTAATCATCAACTACAACCCGACTTTGAGAAGCACTGAGATTAGTCGCCCAGTTATTATTGATTTGGTAGCTATATTTTAAGCCCGCATTTAGGCTTTCATTGGTGACGGGTTTGCCCCAACTTTGATAACCAAGTAATCGGTCCCAATCAATACCTGTAGGTACTGTTTTACCATCCAGTAACTGGTAACCTGGTACTGATCGTTGGCGTTGGCGCTGTGACTCGAGATCAAACTCTAGTTTTGAGCGGTCTGAAATTTTCCAATCTAAAGCTAAAGAACCAAACAAACGTTTTCCATCTGCATGTTCAACATGCGGATGAATTTCTTCATTGGCCAGATTGATACGATAACCAAACTGCTGCTTTTCACCGAGTAAACCGCCAAGATCGGTTGCTACACGATGACCACCATGACTGTCCACTTCAAGCGTTAGTGAACGGATGTCTTTAGGACGCTTAGTGACATAGTTAATGACGCCACCTGTTGTCGACATGCCACTTTGAATGGCACTAATGCCTTTTAAAATTTCGACTTGTTCTTTGTTTTCAAGCGCAACATTTTGTTCACCCCGTAGCAAGTTACCATTCAGCAAATAGCTTGAGCCCAAATTTAAAGCAAAGCCACGCATAACAATATTTGGATAATAACCAATTGGCGCATAACCATCGCCTGCTGCAGCATCATTCTTAATCAGATCGGTTAAGGTTTTAGCGTGTTGGTCTGCAATACGCTCTGCTGTTACGGTGCTGATAGAGGCTGGAATTTCTGCAAGCTGTTGCTGAGTAAAACCCGATAAATTTACTTTGGGTTGATAATAAATCGTGGGTAAGCTTTCAGCCGTTACAGTGATTGTTTCAAGTCTTTGTGGCTCTTCCGCATGTAAAACCACAGGGCTTAGTCCTAGATATGAAAATGAACCAACCGCCAATAATGCTTTTTGTAAACGAGAAAATGGATACGTTTTCACAATAGTTGCCTAACCCCAAAAGATAATTTTACAGCCCGAATTTTACGGGCTTGAGTATTCCCAATTTTCTCAGATTGAACAAGTATTTCTACAACATATCTTCGATATTTTTAGTGGATTCTATGCGTGTAGAAATCAGTTTGTGTTATCGCGTCATTTTATATTTTGACAAAAGCTCATTATATCGAATCTTATCTTGTTCTTTTTTTTCTATAAATATCGCAGCTAGCTCGTTGGCTCTCGTGGGTTCTAAGATAAAAACTCCATTACTGTCAGCAATAACCAAATCCCCTGCCTGTACACAAACACCGCCTACACTGATGACAGAGTTGATTTCACCTTCTAGTTTTAAAGATCGTGTTGTAAGTGGACTAATGGTTCTGGCAAAGACTGGAAAGCCTAATGTTTTAATTGAGTCGATATCTGTCACAGCACCATCAATAACAACACCTGCAAGATTTTTAATCATTGCGGCAAGAGTCCTAAGCTCTCCCCAGCATGCACGTTGATAATCTCCCGAGGTATCAATCACCAGTATATCGTCAGGTTGGCTTTGGATTAATGCTTCACGGAGAATACTTCCATCACAATGCGGGATTCGTACTGTAATCGCATTACCAACAATATGTGGCGCTTGATTACCCATGTAATGAACATTTCTGACATGTCCAAAATCAGTAAAATGACCAATTACAGAAGTATCTATATCTTGATAAAGCTTCCTTAACACATGATCACTCCCTTCTATTCGGGGATTAATTTTAAACATTTTTCACCTTACGTTTTTTTATATCTGGATGCACTAAAGGACATGTTGAACAATACTCAACAGGGTCTGAGGCTTTATAATAAAAGCAGCAACTTTTCCGATACCGGACTTCTTCGCCAGTTTCTACTACTCTTATTTTCTTGAAATTGAAGCGTTTTAATGGATTATCACTAAGTCCAAACACTTCGGGTGGTGCTTGTTCAAGTAAATAACGGAAATCTTCCTGCAGATTTCTCTGCACCGCACAATTATTGATTTTCTGAATTCGTTTTTCATAAAGTGAAAATACTCTAACTGCAGTATTTTCCCAAAGAATTCTTGGGTTTACTTTTGATACATCGACAAAAACTTGCCAAACTTGCGCTAGATTATCTGCAAATATTTTTTTCACAATGCCTTCACGCCACTGTGCCCTATGATCATGAGGTAGAGAATAAGACAGATCTTTTACTGGCATTTTTGAGCGCCAAAGCCGTTGTTCAAAGCTAAAATCTAAGAAACAATTATCTGCTGAAAAATCGATCCCTTTGTTGAATACGGTCATCGCATATAAGCTGGAAGCAGTTGCAAGAAATGCATAACGTTTACTTAATAAGGACGCCGTAATTTTTATAGACGGCGAATGAATGACTGGCGTCAATTCAAATAGCAGCTTTTCACAACGTTCGTGATCCAGCAGCATGGAAACTTCTATGCAGTTTTCAATACGCCGTTCTTGAGCGCTAATCAGTGCTAGAGATTCCGATAGTATTTTCCATTCTTCTGCTAAAAAAAGATCGGTCGATATCAACATTGATCAGATCCTGGGGAAATATACTGTTCTTTTGCCTCATTGGGATGTTCTCTGTGTTGTCCTTTTCCATAAGGGATACATAAGGGTGTTCCAAAAAGAGGATCCGATACAATAAGACTGTCTAGACCAAAAACATTTTTTACTGTATTTGCAGTGAGTATTTCAGATGGAATGCCTTGTGCATAAACATTCTTATTTGCCACAGCAATCATATGATGGGCATAGCGACAGGCCAGATTGAGATCGTGCAACACCATGACAATGGTTTTTTTATGCTGCTGATTTAAATCATAAAGCAAATCCAAAATTTCAATTTGGTGCGCTAGATCCAAATAGGTTGTTGGTTCATCTAACAGTAAAATATCGGTGTCTTGAGCTAAAGTCATTGCAATCCACGCACGCTGTCTCTGTCCTCCAGATAGCGAATCGACCAAACGATTTCTAAGTTCAGACAAATGAGTATGATTCAAAGCCTGAGTTACTTTATCTTCATCCTCAACTGACCATTGTTTTAACCAGTTTTGATGAGGATATCGACCCATTCGAACAAGTTGATAAACAGTAAGTCCATCTGGCACCTGAGGTGATTGCGGAAGAATCGATAAGTTTTGAGCAACTTTTGCAGTCATTTGATGATGGATATCTGCCCCATTCAACAGAATAGAACCATGTTTAGGTCGAATGAGTCGTGCAAACGATTTAAGTAAAGTACTTTTTCCACACCCATTACTACCAACCAGAACTGTAATTTTAGCGCTTGGAATATTTAGATCGAGTTGATCTATTACAATTTGCTGTTCATAAGCCAATGTTAATGATTTACTTTGGATAGGATATATCATCTACTCTCCTCCCTAAAAAGAACGGCGTTGTCTGAACAACAAATAAAGAAAGAATGGTGTTCCCAATAAAGAAACAAAAATACCTGCAGGCAAGTCTTTGGGTAAAAACAGAGTTCGTCCGACCAAATCAGCAAGCATTAATAAATTGGCGCCGACTAAACAGGATGTGACGGCTAAATCAGGAAAAGAACGAGGTACCAAATATCTTGCAATGTGTGGGGCAATTAAGCCCACAAAAGCAATAGCACCTGCATATGCTACAGATATCGCTGCTAATGCCACGGCAAGAAATAATAACCACATGCGATGTCGTTCAGGTTTGATGCCTAAACCCACCAATATGTCATCACCTAACTCGTGTGGATTAACATGACGAGCAACCCAGATCATTAAAAATAGTAATACTGCTAACCAGATCGCAAGCTGCGTTACATCCTGCCATAAAGCCCCATAGATACTGCCAGTTAACCAAACATATGCCGATAAGGTCGTAGTCAAAGGGCTCAATACTAAAATTAAAGTAGTGACTGCCCCCATAATCGAAGAAAGACCAATACCAATCAGTACCAGGCGTATGGGCGTTACACCATTTCGCCATGCCAATAGGTAAATGAGCAATGCGGTTAACCATGCTCCAAAAGTTGCAAAAACAGGCAACCACTGAATTGATAAACTGGTTGCAAGGAAGGACATGAAGAAGACAGCAGAGGCTGAAGCTCCTGCCGTAATACCCAAGATATCTGGCGAAGCTAGAGGATTGCGAATAATGCTCTGCAAAATAAGCCCTGATAAAGCCAAGGCTGCCCCAATCATCAGTGCCATTAAGATTCTTGGTAATCGAAGAGTCTCTAAAATAAAGTGATAATCACCATCTCCTTTAAAAAAGAATTCATTTAGGACTTCAGTTAGAGCAATGGGAATTTTACCGACAGATAAAGAGAGAAAAATCTGAAAAAAAGTTAAAAGCGTGAGGCAGCTCACTACAATCATTGTACGGAGATGGATAATTCTTGAAAATTGACCGAAACGTAAGATAAAAGTTTTATCCATGGCGCATACCTTTACGGACTAAATAGATGAAGAATGGTGCGCCCAATAAAGCAGTCATAACCCCAATGGGTATTTCCTGAGGAAAAATCACCAATCGAGCAAGAATATCTGCCAGTAACAATAATAATGCACCCAAAATAGCGCAGCCTGGAATTAACCATTGGTGATCTGATGAGATAAGTCGACGTACAATATGCGGTACGATTAAACCGATAAAGGCAATATTTCCTGCAATGGCTACAGCGCCGCCTGCTAAAATAATAATGGCAATACCCATCATGACTTGAATCAGGATAGTTCGTTGTCCCAAACCTTTTGCGATCTCCTCACCTGCCATTAAGATATTAATTGGCTTTGCCAAGAGATAAATGAGAAACAGACAACTCATCATATAAGGCAAAACAGGCCAAACGATGTTTAATTGCCGATTTGCAACTGAACCTGCCAACCAGAATAAAATGCTATCCAATCCTTCTTGATCAATCACCAGCATTGCTTGGGTAAATGAGCTAAATAATGCAGTAACAGCAGCTCCTGCCAATACAATTCTGAGCGTATTGAGTTGTCTTTGCCCTACCATTCCTAAAAAATAAACCAAAATACCTGCGACTGCGGCACCGAAAAATGCCAGCCATAGATATTGCCCAAGTGAATCAAGTGCAAAGAGTCCAGAAAATAAAACAATACTAAACATTGCCCCAGCATTGATGCCAAAAATACCCGGTGAAGCCAACGGGTTTCGAGTCAGTGCTTGCATCAGCGTTCCTGCAACTGCAAGACAAGCGCCAACGACCATTGCAATGATTGGTCTAGACAAGCGAGTGGTTTGGACTAAGACATGTTGAATATTCAATGGATCATATTGCCCCATCGCTTGTAAGACAACGTTGAGATGAATATATTCATGTCCAATCGCAAGACTAAAGAGCGCGCATAAGATTAAAAGAATGAGAGCTACACATAGTTTATGTATGGGTTGCAAGATAAATGGATTGCTAGGAAGAGTGACACGCTGATTTTTATTCATAAGAGATGGACCTAATCAGCATGTCTAACTGTATGGTTGACTTCATCTAAAACCTTGTTGGCGCCTAGAATCCCACCTGATAAATTCCAACTGACACTATCGACTTGATAGATCTGTTTCATTTGGGCGGCACGCATTTGCTTCCAAAGCGGATGTGAAGTCCATTGCTGATAATTCTTTTGAACAGCGGGCTTGTCGCGCATAAAAATAAAGAAATTGTCAGCATTAATAATCGGAATGCTTTCTTTATTAACTAGTTTTTGTAAAGCCCATTGCTGATTTGCTGTGCCTTTAGACCATTTGAAGCCCAATTCAGATAAAATTGAGCCAGAAAAACTATGCGGTGAATATGCTCGGACATGGTCTTCTCTGAACTCTAATAATGAAACACTTTCAGGCCACTTCTCACCAAACTGCTGCTTTAAGTTTGCACGTGTAGCAATAATTCGGTTGTCCCATTGTTTTAGTAACAGATCTGCCTTCTTTTGCCTTCCAACGGCTTGACCAACAATCTTAAGTGTTTGGCGAAACTCATACACTTCGTCTAACGCGATGGTTGGAGCAATTTGAGAGAGTAAAGTATAGGTTTTTTCATTACGGAATCTTGATGCAATAATCAGATCGGGTTTAAGCAATGCGATATCTTCTAAACTCGGTTGAGTTTCTAAACCAAGGTAATGAACTCCCGTCAATGAGGGTCTTAAATATTTATACATCGGCTTTTCAGACCAAGATTCAACGACTCCAATCGGCTTAATGCCTAAAGCCACTAAAGTATCTGTAGCGCCTTGAAACAAACTGATGACACGTACAGGTTGACCTTTAATCACTGTTTCTCCCAAAGCATGTTTGACCGTTTGTGAAGCAGAGGCTACTGCTGGAATAGATAGCAGCAGCAAACAGATAGAGAACAAGTAAACATACATGTTTACTTGTCTATCCTTCTGTGTGTTTTTTAAAAAATAAAAGGAAAAGTTCATTGGCAAATTACAAACTCAGATCTTTGTTATCTGCTGGAAAGGATTAGGAATATTTCCTACACCAAATGGCATACTACCCGGATCGTTACCACGATCAATCATCGGCTTGAGTAACATTTTAAAGGGCCATGTTGGCTCTACAAACAAGAGCTGATGTAGCATGGTTTGGGTTTCTTCATCAAAATCAATTTGATGGATAAGGTCTTTTAAAACATCTTCAAGCGTTTTCCACAGGGCTGGTGCAGGGATTGTGTAAATTTCTGCTAGTACATCAATAATGGCCCGAATATTGACTTGTATTGCCAAGGTTTGAAAATAAAAGAATAAATCTTCAGGCCGTTGGTGATATAACGTATTTGGATGACCTTTTTTAATACTGTAACTTGGATCGTATAAACTATTTTTTTCTAACCAAGGCACATGAATTCGTACAGAGTCATGATCACGGAATAAAACGCCGTGTGCTTGACCTGCTTTCCAAATGAAAACAGCATTTTGGCCGTGTACTTCACCGAGCATACCGATTTTAAACATACGAAGATTAATCTCGAAAAAGGTATGACAAAGTTCTTTGAACAGCATTTTGACTGAATTTTCTGATCGTTCTAATTGACGGTATGTTATCCAATCATCGAAGAAATGATGCTGGCTATCTGGCAGTTTAGTCCCTAAAGCGGCCATTGGAATCAGACGATATTGATCATTCAATAATTCATCTGGGTAATGTCGCAACATGGCTGATAAATGCCGCGGTGGTTGAGAAAACAATATTTGATTGTCTGGTGTGTAATCGGCGATTTGTTCTGGTAAATAGGCCCACCATTTTGTTTCATCACAAATATATACTTTTTCCAAGAGCACAGCATCTAACTGTATTCCTGCACGGAATAAGCGTTCACTTTTTTGGCCATTGATCATTTTAATCGCAGGTAAATAGCGGGAAGATGCCAACGAGTACACTGACATGGGGAGCTTTAAATAATACGGGCTTTCGGATGCTGGTGCCATTGAGCGCAATGACGAGGTAGCAAAATAAGGTTCCGATTTAAAATGTAAAAAATGGCAGTCACCAGAAGAGAAAGCCTCTAGCAACATATCTTTTAGAATGTTTTCAACTTGCCAAGGATGAACTGGAATTGCAGTATGTGTACTGAAAATATTTAAATTCTCCAATTCCTGTATCAAGTGATCTTGCTCAGTTGCGGATAAAAAATAATGCATCGGTTGCTGTTTTTTAGATTCAGTAATGCCCTCACCCAACATTAATTTTTCATTATCAATGGCGACCCAAAACAACGGAATGCCATGAGAAAACTCAGCTAAATATTGTTTATAGTCTTTTTCATTAAGTCCCATTTTTGCCTTGGCTAATGGATGATATGGACGATCACGCAGAGATCCCCATTGCTCCATGGTCTGGAAAAAAGTGGCTGGAGATTTATCAAATAAGCCCTGATGTTCAATACAATGATCAAGAGACCATTCCATTTGTAGTATATTTTGTTTTAAGGTATCCATAAAACGTTGAATACCTTCATCTTTATCTGAATATTTATGACCAATCAATTGAAAGATATATTCCATCAATGTAACTGGATCCAGAACAACAATGTGCAAAGGTTCTAGGCCGTCAGGTTCGTGACGAATAGCGTACACAGCCGTATTTAGTATTTTTTGCCATGTTTGTGTGACAGCAGGTTGTAAAGCAATAATGAGATAGGTATTTTTCGCTGGTAATTGTAGCTGCCAAATCGATGTATTTTCTGGTAATGGCACTGGAAATAATGTTGAACTATTCAGGTTTGAAACATGAGAATTTTGTTCATTCCACTGCTTTAAGTTAAAGCGTCGAGGAGATAAATCATCAAAAAATTTTTCTACCAATAAGCAATCAACAAGATCCTGCATCACTATTTTTGTTGCTTGTTTAAAAAAAAGATTATTTGCATTCATTTTTAATTTCCACAAAATTCTATTTAATTTCTAGTTTTGCCAGTTCTAGGCGAGAACAGAGTGCTCTAAAGGCAATCCCGCGCTCATCACCTAAAACAAAAGTTTTTACGCCCAGATCAAACCACTGTTGAAGTTGAGTGTCTTGGCGAGGAATCGCACAATATGGCGTACCTGTTTCTTTACATATATCCAAGACTTCTTTTAATGCATGCTGTACTTCAGGGTGGTTTATTTCCCAAGGGCGACCCATTGATTGGGATAGGTCTGCGGCGCCTTCAAGTACAAAACTGACACCGTCAACCGCTGCAATTTCCTTTGCATTTTTAACGCCAGTGATGCTTTCAATCATTGGAATGATCATGATCTGCTGGTTGGCAAAGGCCATATAGTCGACGAGCCCGTTATTGCCAAATGCTTTATTTCTTCCGAAAGCACCTGGTCTACCTGCATTCAAACTGCGTTTACCCAATGGATGGTATTTACAAGCTTGAATAACTTGTCGAACTTCTTCTGCATGTTCAATCATTGGTAATACAATGCCCTGAGCGCCTGCATCCAATATTTTTAAGATCCGCTTAGGGTGAGTATCTTCAACCCGAACCAAAGGAGTTAAATGAACAGCTTCGGCAGCCCGAATCATATTTTCTAAGGTTTCAGGATTTGTTAGGACGTGCTCAGTGTCAATAATGACGAAATCAAAGCCCGATTCGCCTATCAATTCAACTGCTGTAGGTGAAGGAATTGAACTAAATACACCAAATACCTTTTTCCCGCTTAGCATTTTTTTCCTAAGCTGATTTTCTCCAAGCATGTTGATTCCTTAGACTTTAGAAAATTGATGCAATGGATTCGGTACCGTTTTGAAGCGTGGTTGGGAATCACCTAACAAACGTCGTTTCGTCAATTCTTCAACTTGGTATTGTTCAGAGAACAAATCGAATAAATCAAACCGTTGTTGATGTTGTGGGTGCTCAGCCTGATATTGATGTATTAAATCTGCGGTGATCTTCCAAAAGTGATTTTCGTCAAACTGATAATTCTCTTGCAGGAAAATGGCGATATCTGTTAAACAAATAAAGAAGAAGCAATCACAAGAAAAATCACGTACAGCGTTTAGATCTTCAGTCAAAATAAACGAGTTTCTATTAATTTTTGCATGACTTGCAGGTAAAGGAACCAAATTGGGTGTTAGCTTTTGTCGAGCTAGATGAGCAGGAGAATAACGGACACCATCGTGGAAATCCTTAAGAGCAATACGAGTTGGCCATCCATCCTTATGAATAAGAACAATATTTTGCCCATGAGATTCCATTCCAATCCCTTCTGCATACAGCATGTGAATGATAGGCAGAACGGCGACCTTAAGTAATTGTTGAGTCCATGCATCTGCACCATAGTGTTGAATCCAGATATCAATTAGAGGCTGTTTATTGGATTGAATATAGCTTAAGCCATTGAATGGAATCGCTTCTTCCCCGTCTCTTAGATACTGGTGGATACTTTCCCTCCAAATTGCGCCCATTGTTCCATAGGCTTTAGGCATTCTCTCTTCTACTAATGTTTCATGATTGAAACTCACGCCTAAAAACTCGCCTAATACTACAAAATCTAATTTTTTTGCTGTTTCATCGGACTGAATCAGTTGCTGCAACCAGTCTGTGATAATGGGACCATTCATCACTGTATGACGCGCGAGAATACGAGTACTGGACGTATTGGTCATATTCATGGACAGTTTGATGTAAGGCTTTTTCAGATCACTGAAGTTGGTCAATGAGCGTAAAGATTGCTGTGCTCGGTAGCTGTCCTGTGTTTGGCCAAGCAAAATAATCTTTTGTTCTTTTATTTCAAGATAAAAAGCCGTAATTAATGTATTTTCCCATTGCCAAGGATGGACTGGCATAAATACATAGTCGCGCGGATTTAAGCCCTTATTGATTAAAACATCTTTAAATTTTCGTTGATTTTTCTGATCTAGCTGTTGATCAATATAAAGTTCTTGATCAAGACGGCATGACATATTAATTGAAGCATGATTTTTATGTACAGCCACCCAGATTAAATGAATTGGCTGTTTGAATTCAGCACCATAGTTATAATTGTCTGTTAATGTAAAACCAATGCGTGACTTATAGCATGGATGGTAAGTGTGGGCATCTAATAGGTTACTTTCCAACTCATCAAATTCACGTTCCTGCTTCGACAAAATACCTTGTGTACACAAACTACGTGCTTGAGTATCTTTGATTAAAGTTTGTTCTAGTTCATGAATAAAACTGGTTAAATTGACAGTGTCTGGCAAGTGCAAAAGGATTTCACTGATTATATCTTGTAATGTTGCTTCACGTTTATCTTGGCCTGATATACGCAGAACGGGTATCTCTTTACTTAAACGAATTAAGGAGAAACTTTGATAAATATTGCCAGTACATTGATATTCAACTTCTTCCTGATCTGTACTGATTCCTTGAATAGTGAAAATAAAGGTTCCGTTGGATTGTTTTTTAGTCTGGTAAGACACTATTTTTTCATACAGCATTGCTTGAATTAACTGTCGAATGACGCGATGTTCTACTTGTTTAAAGATCTCTTGTTGAGGTTGGTTTAACCAGCTTTGCGCCATTTGACCTTGAGTGATTTGGTCTAATATTTTAATTTCGTTTAAAGAACTCATAATTTTATCCTTAATCAAATCCGAATTAATTCATTTGTTCTGATGACATTGAAGCAAAGCCCTCTTCTTCACGGTTTAGAGGAAAGAAAAAGGCAAATGGTAATGTCAAAAGAATAAAAAGGCCTGTAGCCAAAAAAGCTTCACTGATTGCGGTATGCATTGCGAAACTATGAGATGTACCTAGAGTTGTTATTTGATGACTACGAACTTCTAGATATACGGCGGCGATAATGATTGCCACTGAAGAAAAAACACGACGTAAAATATTATTCATTGCAGCACCTTGAGCAATGAATTGTTCTGGTATTGCATTTAAACCCGCTGTAGTTACAGGCATGTATGACAGCCCAATACCAATCCCACGCGCGATCATTAAGGTCATGATGAGCCAAATCGATGCATGGCTATTTAAGCTGCCTAAACTGAGTGTAGCGATACCCGAGATAAATACACCAATCGTAACGATGCCTCTTGGCCCATAGCGATCCAGTGTTTTACCACCCAGATTAACAAACCAGCTTGCTGAAACAGCAGTACATAACAATGCTAAACCAGTCCAAATTGGACTATAGCCCAACACCATTTGTACAAATAAAGGTAATAGAACCAAACATTCGAACATACCAACAGCTTGCGCCACTGCAATCACAACGCTGAAAGAATAACTTTTGATTTTGAAGACTCTTAAATTAAGCAATGGCTGCTGTTTGCTTAACTCGACGATAATAAACAGCAATAAAAATAAAGCCGAAATCATCAAAAATAATGCATTCAGTGGGTCGATCAAGGCGTCCAATGTGCGAATCTGGCTTAAGGTAAACATCAACAGGCCTAGGCCAAAGGTAATGCAGATAAATCCTAACCAATCAAAGCTTACATCTTGCCCCAGCTGTTCTTTTGGCAAAGACTTTAAACCGAAAATAAAGCCAATGATTCCGATTGGAATATTCATGACGAATAACATTCGCCATGAACTAAGTTCTAATAGAATCCCACCGATTAAAGGCCCAACTGCAGGCGCAAGCATAACGGCTGCACCCCATAAGCCTGTGACACGGCCACGTTCATTTTTGGGATAAACTGAGAAAATCAGTGCAAGTGATAAAGGAATCATGAGGCCACTCGAAATGCCCTGTATACATCTGGCAAAAATCACCCACCAAATGCTATTTGCACAGGCACCAAGCAGAGAGCCCACAATAAAGACCATCAAGCCCAATAAATACATGGATCTATTGCCAAATTTTCGGCTGAGATAACCCGTGAGCGGCATGGTCATACCCATGCTGATCATGAAAGCAGCCACAATCCAGCTTGCAGAAATGGGGCCAACACCAAATACATGCATAAATTCAGGAACGGCTGGATTTAACGCACTATTATTCAAGCTTACGGTGGTTGTACCTAATAAAACGCTTAATACGACCAGCCATCGAGGAATAGGTTGTTGTGGAAATACACGCACCATTAGCCCCCAATAAAGATTTGTTGGGGCCGTGGATGACACAAAAAGTCAGCGTGCGAAATGTTATAGCCATATGCTCCTGCTAAAGGGAGAACCAATAAATCGCCAATGTGTACGTTACTCAGTGCTTGGTTTCGACTCAGAATGTCCTTTGGAGTGCATAATTGACCGACGATGTTATAAAGTTTGACGGGTTGGTTCTTGACAGTATTATTCAAGGAAATATGAGAAACAGGATGATCGTGTCCCTGTGCGACTGGTAACCGAAATTGGTGAGTCCCGCCTCGACATACAAGGAAATTTTGTCCATGGCTACTTTTTATATCTAAGACCTGAACAATGTAATAACCACAAAATGCTGAAATAAAGCGACCCATTTCAAAACGGATGAAAGGAACCTGCTCTTGACGAGCAAGTAATTGCTGCAACTCTCCACAAAATAAAGGCCAATCAAATTGTTGGTTATTCAAATAATTAACCCCAATCCCACCGCCTACATTGAGATGTTGAATGGTTTGGGGTTTAGTAGATATTTTTTTCCAAAGCTTCCATTGATGCAGATACCACTCCATCAACTGTAAATGTTTGGATACATCAGTTTGATGAGACATTGCATGTATATGGAAACCGCAAAGACTCAAATGAGGGCTTGTTTCTGTCAGTTGAATCGCTTCAACCAAATCAGCTTCTTCAATCCCAAAAGGTGTTGCGGTACCTGCCATCGACAGTTTCGTGAATAAGTTGTCTGGCAATGATGGATTAATGCGGATCAATATGTTTTGAACAATTCCTGATTCTCCCGCAATCTGGTTTAGCCGTTGGATTTCATGCAGACTTTCCACATGAATAAACTCCACACCATGTTGTATTGCCAAGCGTAAATCTGAATCTAATTTGCCTGGCCCAGAAAAAATAAAAGGCTTATTCGATTCGCATTGCTGAACTTTTGATATCTCTCCACCAGAAGAAATTTCAAACCCGTCTATAACAGGCGCTAAGGTATCCAGAATTTCTTTTTCACTATTGGCTTTAATTGCATAATAAAGTGAGACACTTTCAGGTAAAACCGTGACCAACTTATAGACATGCTGTTTTAAGGCATCCAAGTCATAAGCAAATAATGCAATAGGATCGTCATGAATTGCTTTAGCCTTTAAGGCTTTATCGACAATACGCTGAGAAATATCAAACATAAGACTTTTCCCAAGGTGATTTTAATTCTACATAGCCAGCTTTACGATCAGCTTCGGCTGCGAGACGTACCTTAAAATTAGTCTTACAATGAATTGGCCCACCACTTAATAAGTCATCAAGTTCAGGTGTTGGTTTTCGTAGTTCTGTTCGAATCGTTTTGAGTTCGTCTTGTACGATATCCCACATCTTTGTTGCTAAAGTTGGACGCTTCCAGGTCAACGCAAGAATAGCTTCAGATATGTTATTCACGAATAAACAGTAACAAACACGTTGCCACCCATTATGTCTAGAATATTCCATTGACTGTTGAACTCTAGGATGAATCTGCTTATTTGCGATTAGATTCATACCAATATCTGACGTTAATTTAACCCCTTCAAAATCTCTTAATAATATTTTTTTAGGTTGGCCTTGTTGATGCACCAAAACCGTATTTTGTAAATGAGGCTCCATAACGATGCCATGGTTATAGAATAAATATAAAACTGGACGTAAAAGTAAGGTCTGATATTGTCTAAACCAGTTCAGCAAGTCCTGTTCTTGTAAATTTTTAGTGGAAGCCTCTTCCAAGAACCCTAGAATATTAGGCGTTAAGTTGGTAGAGCGGCCAAAAACTGTACCTGCAAGTAGGCAACTTTGTTCCCCTTCTTTTTTACAAAAGTTTCGACGTAGAATGATTCCAGTCTGTTCTTTAAACCAGTTTCTATCTTCTGCTTGAGCGTCTGAGGGACACCAACATAAAACAGCAGGTTCTTCTACGGGTTCAAAGCCACCTAATGTGTCCATTTGGTTGGACATTAATTCTTTAAAAATGGCATCAATTAAAATTGTGCTTTCTAATTCATACCAAGCATTTTTTCTTACACAGTTTGTGATACGGACATGCAAAGATCCTTTGATGAAATAATCATGCTGTGGTGAAAACCATGTTCGTATAGAAGCCGTTGGATAGAATGGATGACCTTTACAGCCCAGATCTTTAATCACACCAAGTTTAAGTAAATGCTGAGTACGAGCGTCTGAAATAAATAATTTGGCTTGTACAGGATGAAGAGCAATAATCGCTTTCTCCGTTTTTGTATTGCTTTGATCTGTGACTCCCGAAAGGACTTGGTTATCATCTAGACCATTTGCTTTAATCCACAAGTCGGACTTATTCACTTCAAATTGATGAAGAGCTGAACAACAGCCAAATTCAGGTGAATATTGCAATTGATCTGTAACCAATGACCAGAGTCGAGCTTTAGGTGCAGGATGGGTCGGATGTCCAAACCATAAGGCTTGCTCACTCCGTCTATAGTTCTCTAAGCAATTCTGCTTTTCTTTGCTTGCATAGTTATAAATTTTCTCTTTGAGTGCCCTGCTCTCAAAAATCTGCTCAATTAACTCATTATTTTTTTGTCCCGTAGCATCACTACAACTCTCGACTAAGGCAATAACAAATTGTCCAAAATCTAAATATTGCCAAATATCCTGATTCTGCTTTCCATAAATATCTGATAAATAATAGTGACTTCCTAAACAATCTTGTCGATCAACAAGAATAAAGAACTCCTGTAAATTGGGCATCTTAATATAAAGAGGAGTTCCCTTCACAATTTCGCCATTAAAGAAAACACCAATTGGGATTCCACGCATGTCTTCTGGCCACTCGTACTTTACCAGCGACATTGGGAGAGCAAACTCTTTAATTAGACAGTTTAATAAAGCGTGTGAGGCGGCTAAGTCACCAATCAAATTTGATCTTGAGGGACTACTCAACTGTTTCATACTAACTCCTTATTCTTAAAGATTTTATATAATGAATTCTTTATTAAAATTTAATGGAGTAACCTAAGGTAAGGGTTCTACCTCGACCTGCAAAATAACGTTTAGGCTCATTCAGTGCGCTTTGGGAATAATATGTAATGTAGTCTTTATCTAATAAATTTGAGACAGAAACACTGGCAGTCCCTTTCGGTAATTGATATGCAACCACACCATCAACCAAGGTATAACCACCAAAATTAAGATTTGGATCATCAAAGTTCTTTTCAAATGCATGATTAATTTGAAGATATGAGCTTAATTTATCTGTCCAATCGGTTCCCCAACTGGCAACTAGTCGATTTGGTGCAATGCTTAGACCATCCATACGACTATCTAAGGAACCATTTTCATCACTATCGTATTTACCTTGGGTATATGAATAAGATAATTTCAAATTATGATTTTTGAGTTGATGACTCACACTGGTATCGATCCCTCTGATTCTGGTTTTTTCACGAGCCATCAGGAATGCTCGTGTTTCAGGATCATATTTTGAACGGTCACCAAAATCTGAACTGGATTGAAACAGACTTAAATCAAAGCTGGTATCCCCAAACTTGACCCGAGTTCCCGTCTCAATATTTTCGGTAAGTATAGGCTCAAGATTGCTTAAATTTTGAATACTTAACCCAGGCGTATTAATGGCCCGCAATGCTCGACCAACATCTGGCATGCCAAACCCTTCACTATAATTTGCGAAAAAGGTCAATTCATCGAGTGGTGAATATACGATGCCAGCATTGAACAAATTCTTCTCAAAATCTAACTTCCCACCTTGAACAAAGGTATTGTTATAGCGAGCAAGTGTTGTATAACTATCTGTTTCTAATGTTGAAATCTCACGACGTGCGCCTGCATGCAACGACAAGTTATCTAATACTTTTACTTCTGCCTGTACAAATGGTGAATAGCTTTTATATCGAGAAACAGGAACATAGGTTCTATTGGTGCTATAAAGATCCTGCTTACCCTTGTCGTAAAGCGTATCGAGGCCAAGTGTCAGCTTGAGATGGTCTTGGAATAAATTGTCTTTAATCAGACTCAGTTTACTACCAAATTTTGATCCAACAGATCGGGACTGATCATACAAGGTGCCATTGGGGGCAATACGTGGGTCTTGAAATGTAGGAGAGTTGTCGGCTCCAAATAGACCTTCAAACTCTTGATTAAAAGCCATGACATTCAGCTTCATTCCAGCCAAATTATTATGTTCATAACTGATACTTGAGGTCCAAACATCATTATGAGGAGCAATTCCAGGCGGCGTCTGTTCTATAGACGTCGTTGGTAGACCTGCATTGCGATCTCCTGTAACCGCTGTATAGTTATTTTCCCCTTTGATTTGATAACGATTTACACTCGCTTGAACACGTTGATCATCATCTATTTGATAACCCAATTTAGCGAGTATGTTATACATGCGCGAATCCATTAAATCGCCCTGGGTATTATCAACACCGATTGGACGTCCCTTTCCATCAATATATAAGCCTTGATCCTCGTAACTCATGGACAGTAAATAGTCGAAATTGTTATTGCGCCCATTCACGCTATAGTCAGTTTTATAATTGAGTGTGTCAGAGCTGAGCTGATCTGTGGGCATCGTTGTCTGAACATTCAATGATTGATTAATCTCGCCATCTTCTGGGCGTTTGGTAATAATATTAATTACCCCGCCTGTTGCACCAATACCATTGGTTGCATTGGCCCCTTGAATGACTTCAATTCGATCAACCATGGAAAAATCAAGTGTATGTACTTCTCTGCCCGTTGGGCGCAATGGATTTGATTGAGGTACGCCATCAGTCATAATCAATGGGGTTCTTCCCCTTAGTGTCTCACCACTGCCATTCATTTTGCCCCGACTCGGTGTATACGATGGTAATAAATTACTCAGGACATCCGATGAGTTAGAAGAAATCGCCAACTGTTTTTGTATATCTTCTTTTTTTAGAACAACAATGGTTTGAGGTGCTTTGTTTTGCTCTACTTCAGAACGGGAAGCCGAAATAACAATCGGTTTTAACTTTTGAACTGAGTCTTTTTCCATTTCATCATGATTTTCAGCATAGGCATAATGACTAAAAATTAAAGGAGTCAGTAGAAGTAAAGAATGTTTTTTTCTTAACGGAAGAGTTAAAGATCGAAAAAAGCGTTTTTCCACAATAATAACCACCAAAAAATTAAAACGATTACAAGTGCTCTAAATTTAAGCCAATGAATTTATAATCAGCAGATTTTTTCAATACGGCTGTCTACTTTCCATGAACTGATTATTTATGAGACTTAATTTGCGCTTTCAAGGATAAAAGTATTTCGCGAATGCTAATTACTCTCATTTGGGTTGTCAATTTCGAAAATCTCCATTTTTATTTTATTCTTTGCTGATTTTTATTATCAAATTTAATAATATTTAATTGGGTAAAGTGATATTTTTTTTCAAATTATATAGTTAATAAAAATTTTGGTTCAGAATAGATAAGATTTTAAGGTTAAATTTGTATTGTAAAATAAAGTTAATATATGTAATTATTGTTAATAATTAAATGTCCCCTTTTGTTAGAAATTTTAAATAAATAATTTATATAAAACAAATGTTTAATTTATTTAATTTTTTATTTAACCGATCTTTTAAATAAAGATAATTATCTGAAATTACTTGATTTAAATTTAAAAAAACTATTTTTTATTAAATTTAATTTCCTGAAATGATAAATTTAAAGCTAATTTTGAACGAAACTATTAATATTCATGGTGGTATAGAATTTACATTATTGTAAATATTGTCTTTATTTATAATTTATTTTTATGATTTTATTTTAGGTTTCTTATGAATGATTGCGCGTAATAATCATAATAAAAATTTATAAAATTTTTCATCTCATAACTGTACTAAAGAATCTAAGAAAACTTATCTGATAATAATTTCATATTTTTAATAAGTCGGTATTTTTATTCCATCTATCGATTGATTTATATGTATAATGAATGGTTTAGCCGAAGCATTAAATGATTGAGCTTCGGCTAAACGAACTCCGTTTATACAATTCCACCATTCACTCGAAGTACTTGGGCATTTACCCAGTTACTTGCATCGCTAACTGCAAAATCTAAAACGGCAGCAATATCTTCTACTGTGCCTAAACGCTCTAAAGGTGCAGCTTTACTGAGTTGTGCAATTAGCTCATCACTTTTGCCTTCTAGGAAAAGTTCGGTTGCTGTCGGTCCTGGTGCAATTGCATTTACGGTAATATTTTTACCCCTTAGTTCTTTGGCTAGAATCGCCGTTAAGGATTCAATCGCTGCTTTTGATGCTGCATAAATACCATAACCTTCGAGTTTCAGCCCTACAACACTGCTGGATAAATTGATAATTTTACCGCCGTGTGCCATTCGTTTTGCAGCTTCACGCATGGTATAGACAGGGCCCTTTATATTGATTGCCAAAATTTGATCAATACTTTCATCATCGAGCTGTTCAATCTTATTTAATCGTAATATTCCAGCATTGTTTATCAGTACATCCACTCGGCCGTAGGTTTGGATCGCATAATCAAATAATTGAGTCACTTCATTTGATTGGCTGATATTTGCTTTAAAGGCAGATGCCGTTCCACCAGAGGCTTGGATCTTGGTGACCACAGCATTGGCCTCTTGTTCGTTATTGGCATAATTAACAATGATCGTATGGCCTTGTTGAGCCAATAAGTTCGCTGTAAAAGCACCAATTCCTCGAGAAGCGCCTGTAATTAAAATAATTTTCTTTTGGTTTGCATGCACAGTTGTGTTCATTTAAGACCTCATCGAATGAAATTTACCATTTAATAAGTTCTATGATACTGTTCAGATATACTTGGATAATCTAGCTAATTCTGACATCTTTATCCGAATAAACCGAACAAAGGGCTTAAGCGCGATGGATAAATTAAATGCGATGTCTGCTTTTATACAGGTTGTAGAACAGCAGAGCTTTACCAAGGCAGCACAAATCCTGAATTTACCTCGCTCTACATTGACTGACGCAGTTAAGCAATTAGAAACACAGTTGAATACACGCTTGTTATTTCGAACCACACGTCAGGTTAGACTCACTGATGAAGGGAAAATTTACTACGAGCGTTGTAAGTACATTCTGGCTTATATCAATGAATCGGATCATGATTTTCTACATGCAAAACCTCAAGGAACACTAAAAATAGAAGTACATGGTATTTTTGCCAGCTATTTTATTATGCCCAAATTGCATGAATTCCTATCCGAGTTTCCTCAAATTCAACTGCAACTGACTGAAAGCGATCGTTATGTTGATGTCATTAAAGAAGGAATTGATTGTGTTATTCGGATTGGACAACTCAATAACAGTGATTTAATTGTCAGGCATCTTGGCGAGATTCAACAAATTACCTTGGCGAGTCCGCAATACTTAGAAAAATACGGAACACCTCAAACGTTGGCAGATCTTAATGATCATTTTATGGTTGGGTTTTATTCAACAGCTCGACAGAAACCGCTACCACTTGAGTTCATCGTTCAGCAGCAAATGGAATTGCATGATTTGCCATATATGATTCAAGTCAATGGAGCACATACTTATTCATCCGCAGCTAAACAGCATTTTGGCATTATTCAAGTCCCGCACTACGCCCAAACATGCGAATTGGAGCAAGGAAAGCTATGTCAAATTCTAGAAAACTATCCTGTTCCGTCGCTTCCAGTTTCTCTGCTCTATGCTTCAAAAACATTGGTTTCACCTCGACAAAAAGTCTTTATTGAATGGATCGTCCAATTATTTAAGGATCACCCTTTAAGCTGATTCTGAGCTTTTAGGTGCCGAAAATTGAAATTTTATAAATATTGTTTTGCGAATGATCAAGCTTGTTAAACCTAACTTAAGTGTGCATGAAGTAATATTTTACCTGTCTAGAAAAATGACAGAAATGCCATAATTGAAATATACTCAATTGTATTTGTTCGATTTTTAAATCTTATTTGATTTTTCAACACGACTTTTTATGTTTTAAAAACACTTGAAATTGCAGTTTTTTCGCTATTTTGTATTTCATTGTTTCGCTTTATTCTGAAATTTACACTGAATAAAGCATAGAGCCACACTAGTTTTTGAATTTTTGATTCAGAAGATGGGAGCAATGAATTGAGCAATACATTACAGTCTAAAATCGATGGAATACAATTCCCCATTAAATCTGGCAAAAAGACGCCTAGTACCACCGACACAGCAAAGAAAATTTTATATGCCGCACTGAAAAGTGTCGATTCTCCTTATGCATCGCAACTCACGGCTGAAAAAAATTGGAGAAAGAAATATCCGGTTTACTTTCAAGAGTTGGTTAAATCTGGCATCACATCGGTCAATCATCCTTTGCTCATTGCCCAACATGGACTGGATACAGCCAAAGAACTGTTTAGATTTAATCGAGAGACACAACAGTCTTCTTTGCAACAAGCCATGGTCGATATTACCGATCAGCCATTTGAAAGCTATGTCTTAAAAGGTTCTGGTCCTTCCGAGGTTGAACCCTGGTTTATTCCTTTCGCGGGTAAAAAACTACAGGGTCAAGCATTATCGGAGCAAATTGATCGTTGGGAAACACAACGAATTATTGAGCCTAGCCATGCTAAAGCATTACGTTTGTTGCAAGCTCATCCTGAATGGTTTGATTTATCTACACGTACTATGGTGTTATTTGGCGCCGCATCTGAAGCAGGACCACTCAGCTGGCTTGCAAAATGGCGTGCCAATATCGTTGCTATTGATTTACCTCACCCAAAAATCTGGGAAAAAATCACCCAAACTATTCAGCAAGGTAATGCCACATTAATCGCGCCACAAATCACTTTGGCAAATGGTGACAAACAGCTTGGTGCGAATTTATTGACTCAAACACCCGAAATTGCCAATTGGCTCAATACCTTTACTGAAACTTTAGATTTGGCTGGTATTGCTTATTTAGACGGTGAAAAACATGTGCGTGTTTCGATCGCCATGATTAGCATCATGGAACAGGTCAGCCGCCAAAAACCAGACAGCAGCATCATGTTCATGCTCACCCCCACCGATATCTATGCGATTCCTAAAGCTGTGGTGCAATCGATACAACAGAAAATTATACAGCGTCCTATTCTAGAAAAGATCCTGACTCGGTCTATTCATAATATTTCGTTATCCAACTTTTTCCAATCCAATACCAAGCAGCTGATTGAATCAGATAATGGTCAACAGTACGGTATTTCTGATTGTATGGTGATTGAACAAGGGCCAAATTATGCATTGGCTAAACGACTGCAACAGTGGTTTGCCATCAGTACACGTGCACGTGGCCAAAAGACGGTCATTAATATTGCACCTTCGACCACAACTCATTCTGTTGTGAAAAATCCAATCCTCAAAGCAGCATTCTCTGGAGCTGACTTGTTCAAGGTTGAAACCTTTAGCCCTGAAACCACCAATGCCATTATGGCCGCACTTTGGGTACATGATTTAAACAATCCTGATAGCGCAACCAATCCTGAAAAATCATTGGACCACCCATTGGAACTCATTATGGAGAATGCTAACCATGGTGGACTTTGGCATGTTCCATATTTAGCCAGAACCGCTTTACCCTTTGCTGCTGCGTATGGCTGGATACGAGAAAAGTTTTAACAGTACCCACTTGTATTCCACAACTAGAGAATAAACAAGTTCTCTAGTTTTTAGATCTTTTTAAGCGATCTAATTGCAAATAATTATCATTATCATGCATAATGGGTGAAATTTCACTTAATAATGTTGAGTAAATTGATAATGACTACGCAAAATCAAATTTCAAATGATAAAAATATACTTAAACAAAATGATCACATGAGAAATCTGGAACATATTGAAATGACCATTACAGCCATTTCAAGACCGTTCCCAAGTATCCTACGCGTACATGGCAAAATTGATACTCATCAGCCTGATTTATGGGATAAGCCGAATTTAGCTGTTCGTTTAGGGGTTTCTCAAAACGATGAGGATGCCTCTTTAACACGTGTTTATACCATTCGTTCATTTGATCGAGACAAATATGAAGTTGAAATTGATCTGATTGAACATGAGGATGAAAGTCCTGCGATGCAGTGGGTACATACTGCAAAAATAGGTACAAAAACTCAATTAATCGGACCAAGACCGCACTTTGTTCCAAATTTTGATGAGAAAAAGCATGTGCTCATGTTTGCGGATGAAACTGCCCTTCCAGCACTTTATTCCATCCTAAAATCTTGGCCAACTGATGCCAGTGCAGATATCTTTGTTGAGAGTTCGGAACCTCATATCCTTGCATATCTCCCTAAATGCTTAAAAGTACAAATGCATTTATTACTTCGAGAAGGTCAAGATCAAGCTGGTAAAATGGGGCTGCTGCTTAAAGCGGCTTATCAATTTAAGCAAATGAATAACATTACAGTCTGGGCTGCATGCGAACGTAATGAAGCTAGAGCAATCCGTCAATTTTTCGTAGAAGAAAAATCGCTCGCTAAAAAAGATGTACAGGTCACTGGTTATTGGAATGTTGGTCTTTCCAGTACAATACTAGATAAGGTACGACTTGAGTATTATCAAAAACATATTGATGCAGGAAAGACTTTAGAAAGCTTCGATGACTTAGACATGCCTGTTTAGTTTGATGATGCTTTACAGGTTTGGGGCTGTTCAAGTTTGAATGTGAAAGAATAGACAGATAGTCAAAATTAAAACGATTTTTACGTCTTCAAAACAGATACAGGGATTGAATACTTCAGCGCATAAGCTCTATTTCTTTATCGATTGAATGATGCATTGTCAAAGCATTCAGATCAATATAGATTTTTGAAATAGAGCTTCTCTTATCTATGAAAAACTGAGTTAATAAATTTTCTCATACCCCGCAGGTCTCGTTTTAAAACGACGATGAAACCACATATATTGTGTAGGGTACATTTTTATCTGATTCTCAATCACTAAATTGACGCGTGTCGCATCTTCAAGCTCATCCAGACTTGGGAAGTTTTCTAAAGCAGGTTCTAGTACAACATGATATTGAGGATTTCTAATATCGCCATCACGATAAAAAAATAAAGGAATTGCCGAAGCTTTTGTAATTTTAATCAACCGTCTATGTGCTGTGACCGTTGCAGCTTCTATCCCAAAAAATGGCGCCATGACCCCTTGCTTTAAGCCAAAATCTTGATCTGGACTATACCAAATCGCATGTCCATTCTTCAGATTTGAAATCAATCCTTTCATGTCATCTTTAGAAATCTGATTTTGATAAATTGTAGCTCTACATCGACTAATTAACATATCAAGCAGAGGATTATTTTGAGGTCGGTAAACAACATCTAAGTTGAAAAAACAGCCACATACATAACCACCTGCATCTAAGAGCGTGGTGTGTGTTCCTAAGAGTAATATCCCTTTTCCTTCCGAAGCTTTAAGATGCTCTAAGCCCCTGATGTGCATTCGATTCTTAAACCAATGCGGGCTGTACCAAGCATTTAATGCTTCAAATAGCCCTAACATCATATTAAAGAATACTTGCTTCGCTTCTTGCTGTATTTGGGCTTCACTTTTATCTGGAAAGCAGATTTCCAAATTTTTAATTGTGGTTTTACGTCTAGATTTGAGCGCTTTCCAAGCCAACTTAGATAGAATGTCAGCTAGCCGCCATTGTATTGCCCACGGAAGAATGGCAAATATCATTAAAATAATTAAAGCAACCCAGATTCCCCAATATTTCGGTCGTAAAAATGACCATTGAAACTCCCCTGCCTTAGATTTCCGTTCATACGTCATAGCGGCTGTTTCTTAAGAAAAACTCATCAGCCTAACATACCTAGATTATTTGTGTTATTTATATCTCAGATATTCAAGTCTAATTTTGAGTTCAATTTTAAAGGATGAATCAAAACAAAAAATTGATTTAAATATGCTCAGCACTCATCAAGAAAATTAGTCTTCTTCCCGAAATTAAAGCCCATAATTTAAACATCATATGCTTGATAAATATTTAAAATGTATACAAGTACAGCTATTTTTATTAAAACGTTAATTATTACTTTAAAAAAAGGATTTCTTTGTTATAGTGTTTCTCCAATGATTTCCAGAAAGAGATCAATCGGGTGCTGATGATTGGAAGATTGCTAGCCTTCTATGCAATCTTTTTACAACTCGCTGTGTTCTTACAGCCATTACTGCCAGAGAAATATCAAGTTTCTCCAGTATGTGAAACTATTGCCCAAGTTTTGTTGCAAGCCCCGCACTCCGCTTCTGCATCCCATGATCATCATGTAACGACTCAGCATCACCATGTGTTGAGTCCACAACATGATATGGAACATATACACCCAACTCTTTTAGCTGAAGCGAAAACGTCATCTGCTCATCACCACCATGATGCAAATCATCAATGTCAATATTGTGTGGTGTATAGCCATATTTTGCCGTTACCAGATATTGATCTAAGACACGTTTTGGTCAGGATTCAGGTTCGTTTTCTCGCCTTTATTGAAAACTATTTCCATGTTTTCTTTCAGCTACAGCAACTCTTTCTTACCCCTCAAGGTCGAGCGCCCCCAGTTTTACTATCACTCTAACTTGAAGCTCAAAACGTTTAAGTTTTGAAAAAACTTATATATTCAAGAGATTATAGTAATGTTTCCTTTTTCTAATCATACTCTTCGTTGGGTAGAGCCTCATACAGCTGGCAATTTATCCCATCAAGGAAAAGATGAGGTGCTGTCATGACTTTAGGTTTTACTGCACTCGAATTGGCGAGAATACAATTCGCTTTTACCGTATCGTTTCATATTATTTTCCCTGCAATCTCTATCGGGCTGGCCAGCTTCTTAGCTGTTTTGGAATGGCGTTGGTTACGTACCAAAGATCCAATTTATAAAGATCTGTTTAAGTATTGGGTCAAAATCTTTGCTGTCGCCTTTGGAATGGGCGTGGTTTCAGGCGTGGTGATGAGCTATCAGTTTGGAACCAACTGGAGTGAATTTTCACGAATTGCTGGTAGTGTTACGGGGCCTTTGCTCACCTATGAGGTCTTAAGTGCTTTCTTCTTGGAAGCGGGTTTCCTTGGCATCATGTTATTTGGTTGGGGACGTGTCAGTCCCAAAGCGCACTTCTTTGCCACGTTGATGGTTGCCATCGGCACCTGTATTTCCATGTTCTGGATTTTATCCTCGAACAGCTGGATGCAGACACCGCAAGGCTTTACCATTGAGAATGGCATTATTGTGCCGACAGATTGGTGGGCAATTGTGTTTAACCCATCTTTCCCTTATCGATTAGTCCATATGGCGATTGCGGCCTTCATGGTTGCAGCTTTATTGGTCGCGGCAACCGCCGCTTGGCATTTGCTCAAAGGTCGCCGTGATGCATTGGTCAAGACCTCATTCTCTATGGCAATGTGGCTCATCCTGGTCTTAGCCCCCTTACAAGTATTTGTTGGGGACGCACATGGTTTGAATACTTTAGAACATCAACCTGCAAAACTTGCAGCGATGGAAGGTCATTGGGAGACCAATTATGATGAAGGGATGCCGCTCTATCTGTTTGGTATTCCAGATATGCAAGAAGAACGCACTAAATATGCCATTGCAATTCCAAATCTTGGTAGTCTGATTTTGACTCATTCTATGGATGGCACGGTCAAAGGCTTAAAAGACTTCGCCCCTGAAGATCGACCAAATTCAACCATTGTGTTCTGGAGTTTCCGTGTCATGGTGGGCTTAGGTATGCTCATGCTTTTGCTTGCCTTCACTGGGGCTTGGCTCAGAAAAACGGGTAAACTTTTTGAAAATAAATGGTTTCACCGCTTTGCTTTAGTCATGGGGCCATCAGGATTTATTGCTGTACTCGCAGGTTGGTTTACCACTGAAGTTGGTCGTCAACCTTGGGTGGTCTACGGGGTAATGCGGACCAAAGATGCACTTTCTCCTGTTTCAGCAGAACAAGTCGGTCTCACCTTGATCATTTTCGTGGTGGTGTACTGTGTTGTTTTTGGAATTGGGATCTATTACATGCTGAAATTGATGCATAAAGGTCCTGAATTTATCGAAGCGATTGATCTTGAACCCGCAGGTCATGGACATTTCAAAACACCGATGCGTCCTTTAAGCGCGGTTGATGAAACCATTGATACACAAGATCCAAATAAGGAGAAACACCATGATTGATCTTTCTCTGATTTGGGTGGGTATTATCGGACTTGGTGTATTGATCTATGTCATTCTGGATGGTTTCGACCTCGGTATCGGAATACTGTTTCCCTTTATTAAAAACAGCGAAGAACGTGATGTGATGATGAACACCGTCGCGCCTGTCTGGGATGGCAATGAAACTTGGATGGTCCTCGGTGGTGCTGGCTTGTTCGCAGCTTTTCCGTTGGTCTATTCAACCGTCCTTTCAGCGTTGTACATGCCCATTACCTTGATGGTGATTGCACTGATTTTCCGTGGCGTTGCCTTTGAGTTTCGCTTTAAAGCCAATCGAACCAAACATTTATGGGATCAAGCCTTTATTTGGGGTTCAATTCTCTCCAGCTTCCTGCAAGGCGTGATTCTAGGTGCTTATATTCAGGGTATTCAAACCACCAATGGCATTTTCTCAGGTTCAGGTCTAGATTGGTTAACACCTTTCGCGCTGTTTACAGGGCTTGGTGTAGTGGCCATGTATGCAGCACTGGGTTGTGGCTGGCTGATTATGAAAACTGACCATGAATTACAGGACAAAATGTACCGTTTAATGCCGAAGCTGATCATACTTCTGTTTGTGGTATTTGCAGGTGTCAGTCTGTATACCCCACTGACACATCCTGAAATTGCAGCTCGTTGGTTTGCTCTACCGAATCTACTGTATTTTAGTCCTGTGCCCATTTTGGTGTTGTTATTTACGGCGTTGATTCTTCAAGCCTGCAAAACACGTCAAGACTTTAAGCCTTTTATCTACACCTTGGCCTTGGTGTTCTTGGCTTTCACTGGCTTTGTGATCAGCCTGTGGCCGAATATCATTCCACCCTCAGTTACGATCTGGGAAGCGGCAGCACCCCATTCCAGTCAGAAGTTCGCGCTTGTGGGTGCTGTGATTCTGATCCCGGTTATCATTGCCTATACCATTGTTTCCTACTGGGTATTTCGAGATAAGGTCCGTGTCGGTGATGAAGGCTATCACTAGGAGTGTCATCAAATGAAACTATCTAAAACACAATGGTTTATTGTTCTTTGGTTGGCAGGGTTTCTAGGTTTGTTATTGATCGCAATGTTTTTTAGAGTCTTATTAAAACTCGCCTACTAAGTTGAATTTCCTTGTTATATAAAAAGGCGATGTCGAGACATCGCTTTTTTTTATACAGCAATAAACCAGTTGCTCTAGCGCTTCGCAACATTGCACTTAGTCAGCAAACTGAGCATACGATAAAGCTCTAATTTCCGACCAAGGAAAGTGCCGCAATTTTTAAAAGCATGCTAACATTCAAAAACTGACAATACATCATGTCAATTTATTTAGAGGGATTCCAATATGCTAAAAACACAACAGGTTAAGGTAATACAAGAATTCAATGCACCCGTAGATAAGGTCTTTGCCGTTCTCAGTGAGCATGAAAATTTAAGTAAAATATTTGCACCTGCTAAAATCACACGAATAAATGATGGTAAAGATGCACGTAATGGTGTGGGTTCAGCGCGGAAACTTTCAATTCCTTTAGCGCCTTCATTTGTTGAAACAAACTTGGTTTACCAAGAAAATGAATTAATTGAATATGCGATTACGAGCGGAATTAGTCCGATTAAAGCGCATCGCGGCGTGATGAAGTTTAGCGATTTAGGCAATGGTCGAACTCGCTTAGATTACACCATCAGCTTTAAGGGACGACTGCCTTTTATTGGTCCAATTATTAAAGCTGCGCTGCAAAATGGTATCAATCGAGGTCTTAAAAAACTGAAGTTTTAATTCTAAGCTGCTCTGTAATCTGTAAAACTTGACGGTGAAATGCGCAACATCAACCGTCAAGTCGTAGTTCTATGTATGAATTAAGATGTTGCTGTCTCAAGCGATTCTTTTCTATTAGCGGAATGTTCTGGCTTACGCAGCAAAATCAATGCAGATATTGCGGCCAATAAAATCATTGGAATACTGGATGCGATGACAACAATCTCACTTTGTCCTGTACCTAGTAAATAGCCTGCCACTAACGGACCTGCAAAAGCACCTAGTCTTCCAATCGCAACGGCTGCGCCGACTCCGGTTCCTCTCATTTCCGTTGGATAATACTTGGCTGCTAGCGTGTATAAAATGGACTGACAGCCAATCACAAACATCCCGCACCCTGTTGCAAATATGATAAAGCTAGATGCGCTATTGGAATAAGCAAGTCCAATCAGCGAGAGCAGAATGCCACTATATACACTTGCGACAATAACGAACTTATTCAATCGATCCAGCATGAAACCTAAGATGAGTACCCCGATTGATCCACCTAGATTAAATCCAATTTGAATATAACTGGCTTGTTCTTTGTTTAGGCCTAGACCAGAAATAAGCGTCGGTAACCAGTTTTGAAATAACGCAAGTACCAATAGCGTACCAAAGAAACTGATCCAAAGGCTGGACGTGATCAAGACACGTGGTTTAGCGAATAAAACTTCAATTACACTTTGCTTTTTACTCTGCGGTTGTGTGCTTCTAACAAGGTAGGCTTTGGATTCTGGTAACAAGAAAATAAGAATAGGTACCAGCAGTAAAGGTGCAATACCACCTATATAAAAAATATGTCGCCATTCATGATCGGCTGTTAAAGATAAAGCAACAACTGAGGTTAAAACGCCACCTATTGGCATACCACAGTACATGATACTCACTGCGGTTGCTTTGTATTTTTCAGATACTGCTTCAGAGACCATGGTGATCACGATGGGTAATGCACCCCCCATGCCCAAGCCAGTCAAAAAACGAACCAGAAGTAAGGTATTTAAATCTTTAGCAAAAGGCGTTAACAGTGACATAAAACCAAAGATAGCAATGCAGAAGATAAAAACTTTTTTGCGTCCAATCGCATCGGCTATTCGCCCTGCAATCAATGCACCAGGTAATGTTCCTAAAACAGCAGCACTAAAGACCCATCCCATCTGGGTACTATCAAGTAACATCTCTGCTTTCATTCGTGGTGCAGCAACGCCCATCGACTGTAAATCAAAACCTTCAATAATGGCAAAAATGAAACATAAGACTAATGTAATGATCATGCCAATTTTTGATGACTTTGATGCGATTTCAGCATCTTTTAACATTCCTATCTTCCTTTTTGATTATTCGAATTTATAATCCCTTATACGCTGTACGCATTTTTGGCCTATTTTTAGCGCATGTAAAAGACTAGCAGAGCAGATTGAGTTACGAAATTCAAAATTAATTTATGCAATATGTAATTAAAATGCATTGAGGGTGTTTGTGAAATATAAAAAGATTATCATTCTAAAATCATTATTACTTGCTCCTCTTCCCTTTCTCGTTATCATTGCATTCCTCTTTATCGTGATAAATAACGAATTTAAACTTTATTCGATACTGACGGTGATTGCAGCACACCTGCTCGTTTATCTTGCCTATTGTATCTTAACTGTTCCATTTTCCTTTCTATTCTCTGTCATTCTCAATCGTTACCAATATCTGAATTTTTTCTCTATCTGTTTAAGCTCACTACTTATCGCAGCACCGTTTTTGATATTGTTGAGCTGGGCTCATACAGGTCAAGTCACTCAACGATGGTGGTTGATCTATCAAGACGGTTTTTCCTTATTGTTCGCTCTTATTCCTGCGGTCTGTTACTGGCTGATTTTGATTAATCTTAAATCTCATCAGCCAGATCATCTTGATTTATAAAATTTTTGCTAAATCAGATAGATGTTGAATTGTATGGGTAAGATTTAAATCATAACGATTGGGTAAATTCTTAGGGTTGTACCAACAGGTCGAGATCTCACAGGATGCCGCCCCTTTCATATCAGCTTCTAAACTATCGCCAATGAATAAAACTTCTTCTTTCGCGATATTACTTCGACGCAGACAGATTTCAAAAAAACGTTGATCTGGTTTTTCATATCCGATGTCATCTGAAATAAACAAATCAGAAAAATGTGATAACAGCCCCGCAAGGCCCAAACGTGACTTTTGTTGATTCAGAAAACTATTGGATGCTGCAAATAGCTTATATTTTTGGCTCAGGTACTGAATTACGTCAGCAGCCCCATCCTCAAGTGTATGTTCTTTGGCTAAATTTCCTTGGAAAGTATCTCGAAAATGATCATGATCTAATTCGATATTTAAAGCCAAAAATAATTCTTTAAATCGATAATCAATCACATTCTGTACAGTAATTTGACCTAACTTCTGTTTTTCCCATAACTGATGATTAATATTTTTATAAGTAGAATAGGTCAAATCATCATGTTGTAAATTAAACTCTCCAAACGATTTCACAAATGCAGAACGGTTGGCTACACTAAAATCAAGCAAAGTATCATCAATATCAAAGAATATAGCTTTATACATCTCAGCAATCTTACAACCGAAGCAAATAGTGAAATAATTTTATTATACCGATAGATAAAAGAGCAAGCCGCCTAGGGCTGCTTGCTCATTGGTATTGAGTTCTGTCTTGGCTGGATAATGGATGTGATTTATTTCAAATTTAGTGATTTAGGTTCACTTCATTCCAGAAATCGGCTTTGTGGTCTAATCTCTCAACCACATCCAGATTAATACTGCTGCCATACACGCCACAAGAGGATAAACAACCCAAGGATGTGGAATGGTCCAGATCATAATCCCAGCAGCTACACTCATACTTATCGTCGAAATATATTTGGCTTTTTTGGGAATACGTCTATTTTCTTGCCATTCTTTGATGATTGGACCAATAAGACGATGATTTAGAAACCATTGATGCAGCTTTTCTGACCCTCTAGCTGCAAAGAAAACAGCCAATAAAATAAAGTCAACGGTCGGTAATCCCGGAATAAAAATTCCAAGAATACCGAGTCCAATGCACAACCAGGCGAGGCAGATAAAGAATAATCGCCACCAAACTGAGCGTGCTAATTTGCTTGCTGGCTGTGGCGGTTGTGACAAAATATCTGTTTTCACATCATTATTCATGCGATCAATATTCTCCATCCCTAGCGATGCTCAATCCACTTGTTTATTTCAACTCATCCAACTGGATTAATGCATTTCCAAAATAGCCAAAAGCATCTAAAGCACCTTGCACCACGCGATCCTGTAAAACTGAGTCAAAGTCAGCATCATCAAGTGCTTGGACAAAGCGTTTCCAAACCTTGGCACGTCCCTCTGGATACGCCGCGAGATTACGCGCCGCAAATGTTTCAGAGAAACCTAAACTTTTTTGGGCTTCTTTAAATAAAAAAGCTGCGCCTAAGGTTGACCCTTCTGAGACATAAATCCAGCCGAGAGCTTCAGGTAATTTAACCGCTGCACTTTGCAATGGCTGCCCTGCGGGTTGAACACCCAAATCTTGTAAATCTTCAAAAGCTTGCTGAGAGCGACCACGGATACCGAGATCTGGAATTAATCCAGCCACACCTTCTTGTTCAAAAAGATGCTCAATTTCTTGCTGAAAATAATATTGAGACAACGTGAATTGCGCATATTTTTCTTTGCTTGCAAAGACATCTGCCTGAGCCATTAAGCGATGCATTCGTTCATGTTCTGCTGCCGTTTCTTGCTTTAGACGTTGAGAAAGGCTATTGGCGACCATTTGTTCTGTTGCTGCGTTCATTATCATTCTCCTGAAGAAAGAATATTGCTCATCGGTTGTCCCGACTGAGTTTAAGTTGCACTGGGAAATCAACGACAATAACCACTGCTTGGCCATTGACTTTGTAGGGTTTGAATTTGGACTGACGGGCTGCGTTTAGAACGCGCTCATCTAAACTGGCAATACCTGAACTTTGTTTTAATTGGATATCGATAGGCTGTCCGTTTTCATTGATGCGTAAACGTAACTCCACCATACGAGTTTGTTGTCTGAGCTCGCGATCATCGTAGCTAAACTTTCCAAAACTGAGCACATCGACACTACTGACTTGGATAGGTTCATCATTCTGAACTTGGCTTTCAGGTGCTCGACTTAGCTCCTGTTGCGCTGCGGGTGTTTTTACACCACTCGGGCGTGATTGATTTTCTTCAGATTGCGCTTTATGCATTTGCTGATTTTCATTCACCGCAGTAGATTGTTGACCAGTCTGTATCTGTTGTTTAAACGCTTTGCTTTCTACGGACTGAACGGCAACAATTTGTGTTGATTGAGATGCGACGGAGTGATCTTTTTTATTCGGCTGTTTCTTCTGCACCGTATTCGTTGCATTTTGACTAATGAATCTCTTTTGCTCGATGGTCTCAGCACTTTGTTGCGTAGCACGAGGTGCAGATTGTTTTTTTAAGTGTTGTTGTTTGGGTTGCTGAGCAATGGCACTTTGAGCCGTTGTATGAGGAGATAGATTTTCTGATGGTGCTAAGGACACAAAACGTACCTTGAGTGCATTTACTTTCGGTGAAGTAGCCAAAGTGTAAGGTTCAATAAAATGACTCAGAAACCATAATCCTATTAGATGCAGCGCAATGACCAGCAATACAATGATCGACTTATGATTGGAATGTGCCAAAACCAAAATAGATGGTGGTTTTGAGGTCAACTCATAAGCTAGATATTGGAGCTTTGATTTCATCGTCATCCCCCTTAAAAACGATGCTCAAGCTTCAAGCTGACATTGTGTTTATCGTAGGAATATAACCAATCCACATTGCTACTGTTGTGGTTATAACGATAAGTCAGATTTGGTGTCATGCCGTAAAATTTAAATCGGGGCATCTGCACAACAAAGGTATAATTTTGTTCAAAATCATGACGGCGGGCCGCAAATGTCTCGACATATTGATCAAACTGCCGCCAGCGATATGAACTGAATAAGGTGGTATTCAACCCGACATTCCAAGACTTACTTAAGCCTAAACGAATGCCTTGCTGCTGATAGGCTGCCATATACTTTTCTTGAGTGTCATGATCAAGCACATCCAGTCCACTAAATAATGTCCATTGCTTAGGTAGAATCTTCCAAAACGTGAACATCGCTGAGCTTTCTTTACCATCTAATGTCTTATATTTTTGATAATCTAGATCTTTGATTTCAGCTTCGAGCTTGAATGCTTTGTCTGCGGCAATAAATCGCATCCATTCAGCACGTGCACCCCATGCATTGTATAAACCGTCATTTGCATAACGTTTATGTTCAAACAATGGTGCAATGCTGATCTGATTTTTTAAATCGAGAAAGCTATAGCCTGCATTAATATTTAGTGTGGATTCGTTATAGTCGGCATGATCATCATAGGACTGTCCATAAGCTAGCCCACGTAAGGAAACCCCATGATTGCCGTAGAGAGAAAAGCGTTTCATTAAACTGGCTTCATAGTCCATACCTGTTGCTGATGCTGCTTTAGGGCTGCCACGGGTAATTTCTTGAATGGGAGTCGCATTGCCCTTATCGTCAATGCCATATAACGTCCATGTTTTACTTTGTTCAGAAGAACTATTCAGATTTGTGGCATAGGATGGACCAATCGCGACACTGCCTTGCCATGAATCCCGCTGATCGAGTGCTTTGACGAACAGATTAACCGTTTGTTCTACTTCTGGCGGTATCACCGCACGATCACTCTGTCCCAGTTTGTTTTGAATTGATGTAAAAAGGCGTGCTGCTTCTTTGTTCTTCTGCTGTTCAAACAGCACGCGCGCTAACTCTAGTTCACAAATAAGATTATTCGGTTGTTTATTGAGACTGCTTTGAAATTTTTGCTCGGCTAATTTGAGCTGACCCTGAGCACGTGCCAATGCCCCTTCGGCAAAATCAGTTAAAGCCTGATCATAGTCTTGATATTGCTGATAATGCTTTAAATAAACCGCAGCATTGCCCCATTGTTTTTGCATGACAGCCAAATAGAGGGCTTTTGCCAAATCATCTTGATTTTTCTCTACCGCAAAAATTTGGCCATTGATAAGAATACTAGGTAGTTTCTCGGTATCACGAATTGTGCCTTGTTGTTGTAGTTGGTGCTGTTGTTGTAATAAATTTTGATCCAAGCTTTGATTCAGGCGAAGTTGAGTATCATCATCTGCATAGAGTGATGAAGTAGCCAATAGAGTCAGACAGCACAGCAATGTTCTTTTCATAAAAACCGTAAAACAAAAAATAAAATCATTAAGTCTTAAGCAAGAAAAAGGAATCTACAGTTGTAGATTCCTTTCGCTATAATTAGTTCTTCGCACCGCCAAATGCAGTGTTATAAGAAACATTGTCAAATTTCGCGATACCCGCTAAAGCAGCAGCATTTGCACCAAAGAAATGTCCTTGAACAATACCTGAGTCATTTAAGCCAGCTGTACCATTTGCAACTGCAAATCCGCTAAATGCAGCTGAACCTGGATTAAACGTCACACCATCAAGCGTTACGTTTGAAACGGTTGTACCTGTTCCAGCTAATGAACCTTCCAAAGTACCCGCACCGAAGTTTGCAGTAAAATTACCACTTAACAGATTGGCTGCCGAGCCGTTAATCCCTGCAACGGTATACGTCGCAGTACCTGCAGTTGGTACTGTGGTATTGGTATTGTCACCTGCGTAATAAACCGTATGGCTTGCGCTTGCAGGTGTATCACCCGCTTTCCACCATTCACCGAAATAAACTTCTTGCGTGCCGACTTGACCAAAATTAAAGTTACCTAAAGCACTATGTGAAGGCGGCATTGCCGATACAGGAATATGAGAGATATTAAATGTCTTGGTACCTACAGTGACATTCGTATTACTTGTGCCTTGCGCAGAAAATGCTTGCGCTAAACCTTTTAGTGAACTAAAGCCTGTAAAAGCGTTATATGGTGCACCTGCCGCCTGCACAGAAACTGCAGCTGCACCACCCGGATGACTAGCACTTGCTGCCGCACCGACTTTGATATTTGCTTCGTTACTAGAAGCACCTTCAATACCTGCATGAGCAAATACAGCAGAACATGCAACAAGACCGATGAACAGTTGAGAGATTTTCATTTATTGTTACTCCATTTTTCTAAAGCTAAGTTATTGTTTCAATGAAGATAACGATATCGTTATCTATTTAGTTGTATGAGCAGTTGGATCTATTACTACCCTTGATTTTGTAAATAATAATCATTCAAACTTATTATTTACATCCATCTAATTCCCACTTTTTAAAAGAGGAAATTAAATTCTGTGTTAAAACTTAGTTGTCCAGCTGACTTTTAGCGTGCGGCCTGGTGCAGCCATTGCACTCCGAGTGAGAGGATCGATATAGAATTGGTTTGAAAGGTTATTTCCAACAAATTCAACCGTGTTATAGGTATCGACTTGGTAGCGTGCATAAGCATCAAAAATCCAAGTATCATCCCAAGCCAGCGGTACGTTGAGGTAATAGCCTTTATTGATACCCGCATCGTTATTCTTACGCAGCGGACTTTCATAGCCTTTGTAGAAGGTTGCTCGGGCACCCAGTTCCAATCTTTCATCTAGAAAACGTGCGCCTAACAAGGCATGTGCACTGAGTTCTGGTGTCGACATGGTGACGAGATAACCATTTGGAAAGCCATCATCGACACAGCGTTGGTAAGCATCACGGAATTGAATCCCCTGATCTGTTTGTACAGTACCGCTGTTAATCATTTTATCGATGGCGCTATTGGTGTCACAGACTTCATTTTTGAGGTTATAAGCCAAACTTAAATCGGTAAAAAAAGCACCATTATCAAAACGGCTTTGCAGTTCTAGGCCGGAAAGTTTTTGCTCATCCATATTGGTGAAAATCAGATTTTGATTTCGCTCAATCACGTTTTTGGTTTTGTTGTAGTAATACGCCAGTTTAATATCGGCATTTCGTGCTGAGCTTAACCAGTCACGCATGTCATAGACATAACCCACTTCATAATTAAACGCGTGTTCGGGTTTAATCGCTTGATATGGCATCATCGCAGAGAAACCGACTGTACTTTCAAATAAGCTGGGTAAGCGATACTCTTCTGCATAACGTACATAGAGCCGATTATTATCAGTCAAATGAATGGATGCACCGAGCTGAGGTGCCCAGCCACTGTCTCTTACTTTCTGAGCAGACTCAATTGGAACCTGTTCAATCACTGCAGGACTCAGATTGCCATTGCCAGTAATCACATATTTTTGACCTAGAGCATTTAGTCGATCTAATACATTATCAGCCAAAGCCAAATGACCGTTTTCATCTGCCTTCCACGTGAGTGTATTTTTCAGTGTCCAAATCAGGTTATACAGCTGTGTTTCTGATGCAGGTACACTCTCTAACTTACCATCCCAGTCTGGATTTTTGGTGGCATAACGTTGTGAGAATCGGTCCAGCAGACGTTGCTGCTGAGCATTGTAACTTTCAGGCATCGTCACATATTCAAAGCTATATTCTTTGAGTTTACTTTTCTTGGTAAATAATGGGTTTAATGCAGGATCGCCCCCATCTCTCAAGGATTTATTTAAGAAATCATCAAAGGCCCAGTATGAGCGATAGCGCATACCCGCATCAAAACTTAACCAAGAGGCAGGACGATAGTTAAAATTAAAATCAAAGGTTTTTTCTTCACGTCGTCCTGCTCGTGGTAAAGCCTGAAATAGACTATACATTGGACCGTATTCACCATAGACATCATCAGAAGTCAGTTTTTCTTTTAAGAAACTGCCACCTAAGGTTAAATTAAGTTGGTCCGTTAATAGGGCTTTATTGCTGATATTAATGCCCTGACGGCGGTTGTCAGAATGGCTGATTGCCGTATTGATAATGCGATTGTCCCGAAAATCAATCGTCGTTGGCCAACCACCGCGTGTATAGGTTTGGCTTTCTGTATCGGTTTGCCAAATATTGGCATAGAAGTCGACCCACTGATTCGTTTCGGGTTTGAACTTATACTCCAAGCTATAGGCTTTGGAACGAATGTCACTGAGAGGCCACTGTGGTACACCAATTTCAGGTGTTAGCCCCCATTCAATTCGTGAAGGCATGATTTCACCAAATCTATTTTTGGTGTCTCGATAGGTCAATTTTAGGGCTTGGTCATCAGTTGGTCGATAGTTTGCTTTGAATAACCATGACTCCATCTGACTTGAGGTATTCGGAACTTCATCACCTGGCTTATAGGAATGAGCAAAATAAGGAATAAAATCGAGACTATTACTTGGTTCTGCCCGTTTATAGTAGCCCGACCCATGCGTACCCGAAAAATAGTTGCCACGTTCACGAACCGCATAAACTGCCAATAAATCAAATTTATCCTGCTTCATTGCCAAGGCAAGTCGACCTGCTAGATCATCCCCCGAGAAGTTGGAGTTATCATTTTTAGTTCGGTTCTTCTTATAAATATCAGGGTCATACTGTTTGCCATCCACATTGTTCCAAGGGGTTGTATCATTATAATTCTTGCCAACCTTGCTCATGTCAGGAAGCGATGGGTCAATAGAGTTGGTTGAACCTTCTACTTTTAACTCTGCACCGAATGTTTTACCTGGGCGAACGATATCATCCGCTTCCAAGGTCTTGACCACAACACCACCACCCACTGAAGTTGTGGTATTTCGTTCTAACGATGGCCCTTTAATAACTTCAATGCCAGCAATCAAATTAGGGTCGATGTAATTTCGGTTATTCACGCCATTATAGCCGCGCCATACTGCAATCGACTGCTCAGTGCCATCGATGGTCAATGGAACGCGACCTACACCCTGTACGCCACGAACACTCGGATCCAATGCGCCACTATTTCGGGCATCACCGCTATAAACGCCAACCATACCTTGTAAAACATCGGCAGGATTGGTGCCTTTAAAGCGTTCAATATAGTCTTTTCCTGCATAGACTGAAGAGCGATTGGCATCATAAACTCTGTTGCTGCCCTGAGTATCACGATCTTCTTGACCATAAACAACAAGTGGGGTCAAACGAACTGAAACCTCATCATCCTGAGTCGGTACAGACGCTGTCTTGTTTGGAACTGTAGTTGTAGCAACGGACGCGGTATTGGCATGTTGAGTGGTTTTTTTCGCCAGAGTGTAACCTTGTCCCACTTTTACTGCATAAAATGTTGAAGATGCTAAAATATGTTGGAAGCCTTGTTCTATTGCATAGTTTCCTTTTAAACCAGAACTGTATTGCCCTTTTAGCTGCTGGGCATCAATTGCAATAGCGGTACCAGATTGTTCAGCAAATTGATTCAAGACATTGGCTAAGGTTCCCGCTGAGATATCGTAGGTTTTTATCCCAACTGTTTCAGCATAAGCCTGTTGTAAAGGCAAAGTTAAGCCACCAATACAAACTGTATGTATCGCAAATGCGAGTGTCGAAAATCGAAATAAGTTCCGATTTTGCATTTGACCCTTTACAACTTTCTTCATTTTGCCGCCCCAGTAAATAGAAATAAGAATCATTCAATATGTTTGAATAAAATGATCCAAATTTATTGCTTCTACTTACTATGACGAACAGCTTTGAAAAAAGTGGAACCTAAATTTAAAAAAAATTAAAAAATTTTTTAAAATTTATTCATTTTGGATATGAAAATACAGGATTTTTTTATTTTTTTAATGAAATAACAATGAGATATGGTGTAACTTGATATACCTTTAAGTTGGGAAATACAGTTGCTAATAATTTAAGTGCATCCTGTGTTTGATCTAATGGCAACACAGCATTCACTTGGATGTCGTGTAGTACTTCGGCATTAAACAAGATTTTGCCTTTATAATTTTGATCTAATTCTTTTAACACCTGATCAAGCGGTAAATCCTCTACCATCAATTGATGTTTATTCCATTTTTGTTGTTCATTATAAATATTCAGTGCGGGTAATGATTGCACGCCATTTTGATTCATACTGACGGCTTGCCCTGCATTGACTATCACCTGCTGAGTTGTATAACCATGTGCTGTAGACTGTACACGTACTCGCGAGTGCAACATTTTTAACTCTGTTGCTGAAGGCGTAAAAGCCACGCTAAAAGCTGTTCCAAGTGCTTGAATCTGCCCATGTTTGGTTTTGACTAAAAACGGTCGATTCGGATCTTTGGCAACATCAACATAGACTTGCCCTTGAACCAATTCAACCACTCTTTGCTTTGCCTGAAAATCAATATTGACTGCACTTTTCCCCCGCAGAATTAAGCGAGAGCCATCTTGTAAGGTTTGTGTTGTCCATTGTGCTGAATCGCTGCGAACATCAGCGCTTAGATAGGCAATAGAAGTATCAGATACATACAGAGAACTGCCGCTGACGATAACGAATGCAATGGCAAATGCACTTCCTGCACGAACATGTTTATATATTTTTGCAGATCCAAAACCTGCTTTGAGTGCTGATTTAACAACTTTTTTATGCTGTGGTGTTTGAGACACCTTTTGAATCGAGCGAATACACTGTTCAATATCCGCTGCAATTTTTTGATGCTGCTGACTGTTCTGCTTCCACTGATTAAATTTTAATTGTGCATTTTCGCGGGTCGATTCATCATCTGAACTTAATTGCACAATCCATAATGCCGCCTCCTCGACCAATTGATTGTGATCTTGTTTATCGATAGCCATTTAGATGCTGACATCCATATCTAGTCGTGTTTGATAACAGCGTATTAAACAGCTTGCCAGATATTTTTGAATCATTTTGGTCGAAACGCCCAGTTGCTCTGCGATTTCTTTATGGGTATAGCCTTCTAGATAATGCAAGATAAATGCTTGTTGTGCTTTTGCAGAAACATCTTCCAAAGCTTTACAAAGTTGGTCAAGTGCCTGAATGATTTGCATTTGATCTTCTGGTGAAGCAACCACATCCAGCATGTATTCCATCTGGCTCAAACCATCTAAATAGGCTTGTTCAATGCGTTTGCGACGTACTTGGTCAATAAGTAAGTTTTTTGCAATAGAAGTCAGATAAGCACGTGGTTCTTTAATCCCCAACAACTCATCACGTGTTTGCAGTAATTTGATAAAGGTGTCCTGCACCAGATCTGCGGCTTGCTCAGTGTTGCCTATTTTTTGTCTCAACCATTGATGAAGCCAGCCTCTATGGTTTCTGTATAACTGATCTACAAGCATAGGGGTTTTGTTCACAATCATCTGACTCAAAACAAAGTGTAATCAAATGATAATAATTATCATTTATAAAATCAAGAAAGAATCGTACAAACTTTTGTTGACTGTTATTTTTATAAGCACATTTTTTATATTCCATTGCTCAAAAGCGTAATGCTGAAAATTATAAATTATTGATTTAACAGTGCTTCTATCCACACGATCAGTTCATGCATATGCCGATTTCTACGCTTTAATTGTTCCTTGTTTGGTATGTAATAACACAATTCTGATTGCACGCATTTAGTTGACAGTGGCTGGATCAATTTCGCCTGAATTAATCGACTGACCAAGGTACTAGAACAAAATACCCAGCCATTGGCCATTAAGGCTTCTTGAATACCGAAAATTTCTTGGTCAAAGTGATGCAGGCTGATCTTTTTACCATTCAAAGAATTGTGGTCAAGCCATGTTTGTAATGGTGGCTTAGGCAAGGTTTTATTTTTCCATTCAGTGCTAAACAGCGTAATCGGCTGCTTCAACCTACTCTCTTTATGCAACCCTACGGCGGCAAATACATTAAATGACTCATATTTAATAATGTCCGTTGGGGAAACGGATGCAACAGCCCCATAGCGGATGGGAAGTGCAGACAAATGGTTTTCCAGATTTTCCCCTGTTGAAATTTCAAGCGCGATCTCTGGATAAAGTTGTGAAAAGGTCTGCATGGCTGGAATCAAGATCATTGCAGCCAAGGATGAAGTTGTGGTGATCTTAATCACTCTTCCCGCTGTACTCACCTCTTCTAATGCGTCTTCAATCGTTCGAAATCCCTTAGAAATGGCGATCGCTAATTTTTCACCTGTTTCAGTTAAGCTGATTTTTCGAACCTGCCGATAAAATAAATCAACGTTTAAGCGACTTTCTAAATTACTCACGTGATGAGAAATAGCAGTTGGTGTAAGTGATAGTTCTTCAGCAGCCAATTTGAAACTCCCTAAACGGGCTGCAGATTCAAATGCTTTCAATGCTTGTAAAGAAACCTGCATAGGTTTTGGCCCCCCGAGTTTAAGTTTATAGCTGAGTTAAACTCATTCATAACCCTGATTTACTCATTTGTCCAGTCAGTAAGATGCTTTTAAGATGACCTTATCTTGAACAGGTTGAGTACTCAAAATGAAAACTGTATTACATATTGATGCCAGTGTCCGAGCGGTTTTTAATCCCAATCCAGCTCATAATTCAATTTCAAAAAGTATTGCACATCGTTTTATCAGTGCATTGCAAAGCCAAGGTATGATAGATGAATATATTTATCGGGATGTCGGAATGAATCCACCTGCTTTTATTAACCAAGACTGGATTGGTGCTGTTTTTACACCAGAGGAGAAAAGAACAGCTGAGCAAAAAGAAATCTTATCCTTATCTGATCAATTGATTGTCGAGCTGTTTGCTGCAAATACCATTGTGATTGCCTCACCGATGTATAACTATGGTATGCCTGCTCACTTAAAAGCATGGTTTGACCAAATTATCCGTATTAATAAAACGTTTGACTTTGACCTCACCCGTGGTGATTTTCCCTTAAAGCCATTACTTTCAGGCAAAACACTCGTCGTGATTACATCGAGTGGTGAGTTTGGTTTTGAAGAAGACGGTATTCGGGCTGAGATGGGACATTTACGACCGCATTTACGGACACTGAGTAAATATCTAGGCGTTGAGCAGATATATGAAATTGTGTCTGAGTATCAAGAGTTTGGTGATACTCGCCATCAAAAATCTTTAGAAAATGCATTTGACCGAGCAGAAACACTTGCATTAGAGCTAGCACGTTCTCAGCGACAAAATACGCAAATGCATGCGGAATATGACGCGTAGTGGCATCTAAAATGAGTACAGCAGCGATGTGCTGCTTTGATGAATAAAGTGATTTTTGAATCACTTTATTCGGTCTTTTATTCATCGATAGGATTTATTGTTTATTGTTTATTGTTTTTTGTTTAAAGCATCAATAATCGCAATTGCTGTAACACGTGCTGAAAACGGATTTTGCCCAGTAATCAAATTATGATCTCTAACTACATTCGGTACAAAAGGAATAAATTTTCTTTCATAATGCGCCCCACGCTGTTTCGCCAGCTCTTCAGCGTTATAAGGAACTTTCTTCGCTACACCAGCCAACACTTCTTCACACCATGCCACCTTTCTCATAAATATTTTTGGTGATGTCCTGCAATTCAGCATTGTCCAGAAAGTCCCACATCACACCATGGCCACCTGTGTAATAAATGACATCATAATCTTGCCAATTGATTTCAGAGGGTTTTTTGGTTGTTTCGAGTAATTGCATAAATGCAGGATCATTTTTACGTTTTAATACAGAGGCATCAGCAACGAAACGTTCTAATGATTTAGGTTCAATCGGAGAATGGCCACCCAAAGGACTGACAATATCCTGAAAATAATTTTGCTTTTCGAACTCGTCATAGGCATGAGTCAACTCACCCAACCACAGTCCTGTTGGTCGATGAATTCCTTTATATTCAGAGACATTGGTTACAACATGCAGAATACGCTTTGACATCTTTCACCTCGGCTATTTGATTTATTTTTAATCTTGCTTTTGCATCACTATAAGCTTAAAGTTTGCTTTAATGTCAAGAGAAAAATCAGTCAATGAATATCAGTGAACTATCTAAACAAAGTGGTTTAACTACCCCAACAATTCGTTATTACGAGCAAATCAAACTATTACCCAAGGCTAAACGTAAATCAAATGGCTATCGGGAATATAGTGACAATGATCTGAAACAGTTATTCCTGATCCAACAAGCACAGCAAGTTGGCTTTTCTTTGACAGAAATTAAGTCATTTTTGCCTTCAAATGTGACGTCTTGGGACCATGATATTTTGATTGGTGTGTTGGAAAGTAAAATCAAGGATATTGAAGATTTAGAACAAAAACTGGCCATCAGCAAACAAAACCTGCGTATGATGATCACTGCAATCAATAGTAAACCTGACGAAATCACCTGTGAAGAAAATGCACAGCGTTTACTCAATCTCTATTACGACAATGATAAGGCCTAAAGCTTTATTGGAAACTTAAAATCAAGCACCTTTGATACGAATCAATAACGCATAAAAACGATTGACCTTCAACCCAACTTTAAGCATAGGATATTTGACAGGTGATGAATAAGGAGCCTGTCATGTTGCAACGTTGGAATCTTCAAAAGAGGTTTATCCATATTTTTATGCTGATCTTTTCTGTGAGTTTAAGTTCAGCCTTTGCAGTTGAACCTGTGCAAAATCTACATCATAAACCGCTAGGCAAAATTCTGGTGGTGATGACCAACCATTCTGCTTACCCTACTCGTTCAGATCACACGGGTTTATGGTTGACTGAGCTCACTCATTTTTATGACATTGCAGAAGCTGCTGGTTATGAAATGGATTTTGTCAGTCCCCAAGGTGGAGCTGTTCCTTTGGATGAACGTAGCTTAAAGCCAATTTATATGGACAAATCTGCCAAAGCTCATTTAGCAGACCCTAAGTTTATGCAACGTTTAAATCATACACTTGCACCCAATGCAATTGATCCATCCCAGTACAAGGCAATTTATTATACGGGTGGTCACGGTACGATGTGGGATTTCCCCCAGAACCAAGGTCTAAAGAACATTAGTGAAAAGATTTACCAGCAAGGTGGTGTCTTATCGGCAGTCTGCCATGGTGTGGGTGGGTTATTGCCACTCCAAGATAATAACGGTAAAGCTTTGATAGCAGGACGGACTGTAACAGGTTTTGCCAATATTGAAGAAGCGCTGTCCGGAATTAAATCTCAAGTACCATTTTCATTGCAAGATGGTTTGATACAACGTGGGGCAAACTATAAACGTGCTTTTCTCCCCTTTACTTCTTACGTCATCGTTGATGATCGAATTATTACGGGGCAAAATCCGCAATCCAGTAAAGCAATTGCGCAAGCCGTAGTGAAACGCTTAAATGCTTTAAATTGAGCTTTCTTTAAAAAAACCAGATTTCATCATCTGGTTTTTTTAATGTTCATATAAATTTAGCTTTATCTCCTCACACTTTATCACGATCCGTTCGGTGCATTGATCCATTCAATTTTATTATTCAAAAACGCTTGACCTTAAAGCCAACTTTAATCTTAGCATTCTAGTTAGATCTATAGGAGGAACTACATCATGTTCAACAAGCTTCATTTACGTCGTTCAGTATCTGCGATATCCATCGGTTTAATACTCGCTACAGCAGCCTATGCAACGGAACTCAACTCACCCCAGATGAATGGCAGTACCAATACAGCACCGACTACAATCGTTGAATTTGGACCATATAAGGTGAATGTCCCCAAGGGTGGTTATTATGATCGCTTTCGTATGAATCCAAATTTAGACGAAGTGGCCAAAGACCCTGCAGCAGGTAATATTGATTATTTCCGTACAATTCCTAAAAAGCTTGTGGATACACGGGTGGGTAAAGTCTGGTCACCAAATTTCTATTACCGTACCAGCAATGTGCAGGTGTTAATGTTGGCACCTATTGCAAAACTAAAAGCCAAACTGCCAGTACCGCTTGAGCCACTACAGCTATTTCCAGGTTATGGTTTAGTTTCACTCACCTTCTTCTCTTATGCGGTTGGTGATGTTGATCCCTATGATGAAGTTTCTGTTGCCATTGTGGTGCGTCAACCCAATGCACACCGCTTCAATAGTACCGAATTACTCAGTTCGATGCGTCATCATAGGTATTATGGGCATGTACTGGCCTTACCTGTAGACACTGAAATTGGCCGTGTGCGTGGTGTATATGGTTATCAATTGCCTAAATGGTTAACACCGATTGATATGCAGATTGGTACTCAAAATCTGCAAGCACATATTCTTAATACGGATGGCAAGCCAGATTTAACTCTGACTGCTCCTGTTCCTAAAATTAAGACTGTCAAACCACAATCACGGATTGAAACTAAAACCATGTATCAACTCGTCGATGGTCAATGGCATAGCACTTCTGTTGAATCAAATACACTTGCATTTGGACAGCGCTTATTTCCTAAAAATGTACAATTGGTGCGTAGCGGTGGTCCGCTGAGTCAGTTACTTGATGATTTAGGAGCAGGTAAAATTCTACGTCTTGATGTTGTGAAAGATGCTCAATTGGCACTGAATATGCCAGTTCCTTATCCTGCGCTGGATCAAGCTAAAGTTAATAAAAAATAAATTTATGCACAAAATATCCGCTTCAATCCGAAAGCGGATATTTGTATTGTCAGGAATTATTTTTCCCTTTCAAAAATTTTTTAATCATTTTTTCCATAAAAAAGCCAATTACAGATTTTTCTATAATTGGCTTTTGATCAATCAAGCTATTTTAACATTGGCGACTTGTTCGCTTATGTTATGAAGCAAATGAATAGCTACGCATCCGTTTTTTATATTGGCGGGTACGGCAAGTCATTGCTGTTTGCTGTAAAGCCAATGCCCATAATGGCGATACCTTTGGATTGGTCGTTTTACCCAAACTGAGTTTACCTAACTGGAACTTCACTGTTGCCATGTTGGCAAGCGATGCTAAAGTTTTATTTTCCCATGTGATCGGTTGGAGTTCAGGTGCGTTATTTTGCCCTTGTTTCCATTCATTTGGTAAATTGGGATCAATCGCAAGTGCTGTGGCAATCCCGACCATATCAACACCACTTTCAATCACTTGCTCTGCCACCTGTTTACGACGGATACCACCAGTTACCATGACAGGCATCTTGGCAACTTTACCAATCTCTTGGGCAAACTCTAAGAAATAAGCTTCTCGTGCCAAAGTACGTCCATCACGTGCCTGCCCTTGCATTGCAGGTGCTTCATAACTCCCACCAGATAACTCAACCAGATCAACAGCCAGTTCGTTTAACATCATGACCACTTGTTGCGCATCTTCCGCACTAAAACCGCCACGTTGAAAATCAGCAGAATTGAGTTTCACCGCAACGGTGAATGTGTCTGAAACTACAGCTCGTACTGCTTTGACAATCTCAATCAAAATACGAGCCCGATTTTCTAAAGTACCACCCCACTGATCTTGGCGTTTATTACTCAGTGGTGAAAGAAACTGACTGAGTAAATAACCATGGGCTGCATGGATTTCTACACCAGTGAAGCCAGCCTGTTCTCCTAATCGTGCAGTATTGGCAAAACGTTGGATCACTTCATCAATCATGTCTTGGTTCATTTCAATTGGTGTATTAAAACGATTTGACATTTTCCCTAGATCGAGTGCAATGGCGGATGGTGCCCAAGTTTCTTGACCTAAATTGGATTGCATTTGACGCCCTGGATGATTGATTTGCAACCAAGCTTGTGCACCTTTAGAACGAGCAATTTGTGCCCAGCGCTTGAAAGTATCCAAATACTTTTCATCTTCCAATACAACACCACCCGGTCCAGTCATGGCACGACGGTCCACCATCACGTTGCCCGTGATGATCAGACCGACACCACCCTCTGCCCACGCTTGGTATAAACGCATCAGTTGTTCAGATGGTGCATGGTTTAAATCGGCCATGTTTTCTTCCATTGCAGCTTTTGCAATACGGTTGGGGATCTGCGAACCATTCGGGAAAACTAATTTTTCAAATACTTTCATTTTTGAAACCTCTTTGAGTATGTGCTTACTTTAAGATTAAAGTAAACTTTAATGTCAATAGGTTTTATTGCTTTGTATAAATTTATTTGAAAAATCGAACTAGGTTATAAACTTGCAGCAGCTACAATCTCCGAAAAATATTGAAAATAAAAAATAGAGGCATATGGCCTCTATTTTTTAATTGTATTGCAATCAATACAGCTTATGCCCGTATGAATGCCAATAGGTCTGGATTAATAACATCTGCATTGACTGTAAGCATCCCATGCGAGAACCCTTTATAGGTTTTTAAGGTTCCGTTTTGTACCAGTTTGGCGGACAATGCCCCAGAATTTTCATAAGGTACAACCTGATCATCATCACCATGCATAACCAGTACAGGTACTGAAATCTTTTTTAAATCTTCAGTAAAGTCGGTCTGAGAAAAAGCCACAATCCCATCATAATGTGCCTTGGCACCACCCATCATACCTTGACGCCACCAATTCCAAATGACTGGTTCAGATGGTTTTGCATCTGGACGATTAAAACCATAAAAAGGGCCTGCAGGTAAATCATAATAAAATTGTGATCTATTTTTGAATAACTGATTTTGCAAGTCGTCAAAGACTTCTTTCGGTAAACCATCAGGGTTATTTGGCGTTTTTACCATGATGGGCGGTACAGCACTTACCAGTACAGCTTTAGCAACATGTGCTTCACCATGACGTGCAATATAGTGAGCTACCTCACCACCACCCGTTGAGTGGCCAATATGAATCGCGTTTTTAATCCCAAGATGTTTCACCACAGCTGCAACATCATCAGCATAATGATCCATATCGTGACCATCCCAAACTTGGCTGGAACGACCATGTCCACGGCGATCATGGGCGACTACACGAAAACCTTCATTTAAAAAGAATAATAATTGGGCATCCCAATCATCTGAACTGAGTGGCCAGCCATGATGGAAAAATAAGACCTGAGCATCTCGAGGTCCCCAATCTTTATAAAAAATATCTACACCATCTTTTGTTGTAACAAATGCCATCTTTATTTCTCCTGTGTAAGAATTACACTGTCGAGTCATGATCTATGTTGTAATGGATTGCGCTGGAATTTCATATTTTTAACGAACATCCATATGGACAGTCCCCCTATACTAAGGTTAAAGTTGGCTTTAAGGTCAATGCTTTTAGTCCCATTCTGATAATAAAAATGTAATTTTATGATTTAAAAATAAAGCTAAAGTGAATAGGCTTACTCATTGAGATCAAATATTTTTTCTACGATCTAAAGTTTTTTCAGCGCCGATTTTCTTTACATTGTTTCAACGAATACGCCTTTCACCTTTCAAATATCAAAATTTGTGGCTTGACATTAAAGTTGGCTTTAATCTTATAGTGATCTTAATTGGGTCAATCAAAGGTTTATGCATATGAAGAGCAATAAACAGTTTACTGAAGTTGAGTTTGGGCAACACAAAGTTAAAGTTCCCAAAGATGGCTATTACGATCGTTTCGGGATCAATCCAGATTTAGACTGAGTCTAAGTGACCATGTTACATGTTGTTGATGACCAATGGCAGCATACCTTGGTTCAAGCCGATCTGGTTTCTTTTATGCAGAAACTTGTGCCTCGAAACATCAAACTTGTATGGCATGGTGGTTGTCTCGGCTAATTATTAGATGAACTTGGGGCATCCAAGATTCTTCGCTTAGATCTGATTTAAGCCGCACAAGTAGTGCTACATTTACTTAAAGCACTTTAAAAAATTCAATCTATAGAACAGTTAAGGAAAAACTTACAATGACTCAGCCAAATTATGATCTTATTGTCTTCGGAGCGACTAGTTTTGTCGGGCAGATCCTCACAAAATATCTCGCAGAATACTTAGCCACTCACAAAGAACCACTTTATTGGGCGATTGCAGGACGCTCTCAACAGAAATTACAACAAGTTAAAGATACGCTTGGCTCAGTTGGACAATCTGTCCCAATCTTGGTGGCCGATGCCAATAATCAAACCGAACTCGATGCACTTTGTGCCCAAACACGTGTAGTGGTTTCGACAGTTGGTCCATATGCTCTATATGGTGAACCGCTAATTCAAGCCTGTGTAAACAATGGCACCGATTATTGTGATCTGACTGGAGAAACCCAGTGGATTAAACAAATGATCACCAAATATGAAACTCAGGCACAACAATCAGGTGCGCGTATTGTGCATTGTTGTGGCTTTGATTCAGTTCCATCTGATATGGGTGTTTATTATCTGCAACAGCAAGCGCAGCAACAGTTTTCTACACCTGCAACGCAAGTTAGCATGCGAGTTAAAACCTTAAAAGGTGGAGCATCTGGTGGTACAGTCGCTAGTTTGATTAATGTGATTCAAGAGGCTGCGGCTGACCCTGCGCTTCGAAAAGATCTGCTTAATCCCTACATCCTTTGCCCTGCAGATCATGGCAATACACAAAGACAAATTTATATTAAAAGTGCCAAATTAGACCCTGATTTTAATGCATGGATTGCGCCTTTTGTGATGGCCGCTGTCAATGAACGTGTGGTACACCGTTCCAACGCATTGTCTGGCAATGCTTATGGCAACAACTTTAGTTATAACGAAGCGATTTTGACAGGTGAAGGATTGAAAGGACGCTTAAAAGCATTAGGCGTCGTTTCTGGCTTAGCTGCATTTATGCTTGCTGCTGTCAGTAAACCTGTAAGTCAGGTGATGGAACGCTACCTTTTACCAAAACCTGGAGAAGGCCCTACGCCTGAGCAACAATTGGCAGGTCGGTTTGACTTGCGCTTTGTTGGAAAAACCGACACAGGACAAAGCCTAAAAATTAAAGTTACAGGTGATCGAGATCCAGGTTATGGCTCTACAGGAAAAATGCTGGGACAAGCAGCATTGAGCCTCGCAATTGATCATGCCAAGTCGGGTGAAAAAATGAGTCGTGATGGCGGTTTTTGGACACCTGCAACGATGTTTGACGATCGATTCATTCAGCGTTTATCAGATCATGCAGGGTTGGTGTTTCAACGTATTTAGGACAAAGGAAAAAATAGGGAGTTAAAATATAACTCCCTATAGATTAAACCTTAAAGCATTAAGCGCTTTCTTGCAGCCAGATATTCTCTTTCAAGACGCTCAACTAATTCTTCAACCGACGTAGTGGCTTTAATTGCATTTAAGCCCTGACCACATCCCCAAATATCACGCCAAGGTTTAACTTTATGCTGTGAACCATCATCATTTGGTGTACTGAAATCCATATCTTTTAAATTACCTTCTGGTAAATGGGCTGGATCAAGTCCCGCAGCACGAATACTTGGCGCCAGATAGTTGCCATGTACGCCCGTAAACAAGTTGGAATAGACAATTTCATCTGAATTATGATCAACAATAGCTTGCTTATAAGCCTCAGTCGCATTGGCTTCATGTGTCGCGATAAAGGCCGAACCAATATAACCAAAATCTGCGCCCATCGCTTGGGCAGCTAGAATCGCATCACCCGTAGAAATTGCACCTGACAAAGCTAAAGGCCCATCGAACCATTCACGGATTTCTTGAATTAACGGAAATGGACTCTTCACGCCTGCATGACCACCTGCACCTGCTGCAACTGCAATCAAGCCGTCCGCCCCTTTTTCTATGGCTTTTTTGGCAAAGGTATTATTGATGACATCATGTAAGACCACACCGCCATAACTATGTGTAGCATCATTGATTTCTGTCCGTGCACCTAAAGATGTAATCACAATCGGTACTTTGTATTTGACGATCAGTTCCATGTCATGTTCAAGACGATTATTACTTTTATGGACAATCTGATTAATTGCAAATGGTGCAGCTGGGCGGTCTGGATGCAAAGCATTATGTTCAGCGATTCCCTCCGTGATCTCTTTAAGCCATTCCTCCAATTTCTCTGCTGGACGTGCATTCAATGCAGGCATTGAACCAATCACCCCTGCTTTACATTGAGCCAGCACGAGCTTGGGTGTACTAATAATAAATAGAGGAGATGCAATAACAGGGAGTCTCAGATTTTTCATTATGTCTGGAAGTTTTGACATCAATTATATCCTTTATTTCAAATAGATAAAATTAGTTTTAGAAATAATAAGCATTTCGCTTTCTTTAAATTCGCTTCATCATATCGGGATAAAAGTTTTTATGCAACAAGTTGCATAAACTCTCTATTCACAATTTTCGACATGATAAAAACAACCTACTTATTGCCTGAAAACAGTCATTTTTCCGTGCAATATCTGCTACTTATTCTGATTTTGGCTTTATTTTCATAAGTAAAAGATGATTTAGACTGGTTCAAAAGGCTTACGATCAAGATTAGAAATTTATATAGACAAGATAATCTATACTTTTTTATATAATTGATTAAATAAGAATCGTTACCAACAATATCAATGCGATAGTTCCTAAAGATGATATGCTTCGTTAATTTTTATTCTTTTATCAATCTCCTGGAGCTATGTTATGAGCGCGATGACAAAAAAATTGCAACAGATGCGGTTTGCCTCTGTACTCGAAGCAGTGACTTTATTACTTTTATTTGTTGTGGCGATTCCATTAAAGTACGCGTTTGATTTACCCATTGCGACAAAAATTATGGGGCCAATTCATGGTCTGGCTTTTTTATTCTATCTTTGGAACTTGGTTCGCACCGCATCGGTTTGGTCAGGAATAGAGTTGCTTAGATTATTTATTCTTGCCTTTATCCCATTGGGTGGATTCTTTAACGAAAAATACATCGCGCAACGTCAAGCAAGCCTTAAATAACTTTGGTCGATTTAGGCAAAAAGGAAATCATTAGATTTCCTTTTTATTTTTAAAATTATATGAATATTAAAGTAAAAATATAAATTATTGTCTAGCAAATCAGAAAACTGGTTCTTTATCCGTACATTATTATTTCACATCATATTCACGCCTCTGCTTTTAAGCTAGTTTTAAAATGGCGTGAGTTTAGCAATATGACATTTCTAAGAACTGTGACCCTCTCTGCACTGACCTTACTTTCTTTGGTTGCCTGTAAAAGTATACCAAGCTATAGCGCTGACTATGATAAGGCAAATAAGGAAATCTCAGGAATTCTATTGAATGATGAACAAGCCTTACTTATCGGTCAGCGTTTTGTTTCCGCCTTTAATACAATGGGAACCGTTGATTTTGTCAAAAATACAGGCAGACTCTACGCAGATCATTTATACATCAATGATACCCTTTCCCAATTTTCCACAAAAAATGAGCTGATTAAACATTTTGGAGGAATGAATGAACATGTCAGCAATGTCTCAGTAAAATTAATCAGTGCAACGCACACAGATGATTCTGCCTATATTCATTGGCATATGGTGTATGACTTCAAAATGTTTGGACGTATAAAAACGATGTCCTCATATGGAATTAGCCAAATCAAAATTAACAACAAGGGTTTGATCATTTTTCAGCAAGATTATTGGGACCCTGCTAATGGTTTATATCGTTCTCTACCCTATGTAGGAAATGCTTATTCCTTGCTTTTACCATTTAAAAAATAGTTTAAATTCAGCCTAGTAAATAAGATTCATGAACAGCTATAGATTGTTGAATTAAATATAAAAGTAGAGGTGCGAAATGCTTAATTATTTAAGAAAAATTGGACTGAGCGTCACATGTCTTATCACACCTTTAAGCTTAGTACATGCAAATACGCAACTATGTAAAACAGCTCCCCTTGTCGTCACGACAAAAAATGTGGGATCAGTAAGCTATTATGCCAATAATTGCAGTCAAAATTGGGAAAATCAAAATATTAGATTAGATTTTTCTTATAACCAAAATATTCCAGAATGGGCATTTAAAAAAGCGGCCACTTACTACCTTAAGAAGAATGTTAGTAATTTTTCAGACCAATCTGTTTTAAACAAAATTACTGCATTATATCACCCCGTAAAAAAGGGCGATCTCTACACTTTAAATTATGACCAAATGAGCAAACAGTTAAGCTTGTCTCTGAACCAAAAACGCTTAGGTACAATTACTGATTCTCAAGCGAATCAATACTTTAAAATATGGTTTGGGGACTCACCATTTAATGCTAAATTAAAGCAACAATTACTAAATCTATAACTTGATCAAATTATTATGAACAATCAATTTATTCTTATGGTCGAAGATCACTTCGAGCTTGCTGCAACAGTCTGTGAGTTTCTAGAACAACATGGCTTTGTCATTGATCATGCCCGTAATTTAGATGCTGCACGCAATTTTTTAAAAACAAACCCTTACCATTTACTTTTACTCGACATTAATTTACCCGATGGTTCAGGCTATGATTTATGTGAATGGCTGAGGACTGATCAAGGAAAAGATATTCCAATTCTCATGTTAACGGCCAGAGACACATTGGATGATAAACTAAAGGGCTTCACCGCAGGAACAGATGATTATTTAATCAAGCCTTTTGATTTTAATGAGTTGGTGATGCGTATTCGGGCACTTATTAAGCGTTCTCTTGGCGAAGTATCAACAAGTAAAATCCAAATTCATGACTTGATTTTAGATAGTTCGACTCAAACCGTAACGCGTGCAGGTCAGTCGATTGAGCTGCCCCGCATTCAGTTCAAATTACTTAAAATTTTGATGAGAAACTCTCCCAAAGTCATTACTAAACAAGAAATTGTGATCGAACTATGGGGTGATGAAGAACCTGAAAGTGATGCATTACGTAGTCATATCTATAACTTAAGAAAAATGATTGATAAGCCATTTCAAGAGAAACTGATCCATACCATTTCAGGCGTTGGCTTAAAAGTTGCGTTTGATTTGAGTACTCATTAATTCATATACACCACAACAATTAAACCGGTTGTATTTTCTAATTGTAAATGTGGATGAGTGCTTAAATAATATTGGCGGTCAAATAGCTCAACTCTCCATCCCAACTGAGTGCATAACTTTCTAACCAGTTGTAAACCAATCCCATGCCCTTTGGCTGTAAGTTGAAATTGTGAGCTTAACTCCTGAACTTTACGATCATTGGGCATTTCAATGCCAATCCCATTATCAGCAATCACAATACTATTTTGGCGTTGAATAATATGGATATTAGATCCTTGAGAATAATTCAATGCATTGCGAAGAATGTTACTCAGCACCATTTTAGTCATTGAGGGATAAATCAGTCGAGGTAACACTTGAGGGTCATAGTGAACAAAAATTTGAACGCCTTTGCTTTGGCTAACAGACTCTAGATCCTTTAGCAAATCACTAATTATATTGGATAATCGGGTTTGTTCGGCAGTTAAGGTATTGGTGGTATTGCGTGCGATCGCCAATAAGGTTTCCACAAGCAATTGCATATCCTCAATGGTATTAGAAATACGATGCAATGCTTTATCTTCCCCATACTTAACCTGACAAAGCTGCACATTGCCTTTTAAAATCGTGAGTGGTGTGCGCAATTCATGGCTTACATCTCCTGTAAACTCACGTTCTCGGTTGATGAAATCGTTTAAAACTTGATGATATTTTTCTAATGCCTGTTTTAAATATTCAGCTTCCAGATTGCCGTTGGTACTAATGCCTTGAAAGGGCGAAGCTTCTTTATTTTGATGCGCCCAATCAATATGATCTAAAGCATTTGCCAGACGTGTAATCGGTGAAAAATAACGTTTAGCTCGCCGATTTGAAAACCATAAGATGCTATACAGTACAATCAAGCTGAACATTAACGGCGCTAAACCAAACATCCACACAATTTTGTTGACGTTACTTTCACCAAAAACAAGCAGTACATGTTGTCCATTTCTTTCACCATAAACTGTCATTCGATCTTTACCATCGACGAAGACTCGGTGAACACCTTGTTTTAAAGTTTGGTTTTTAAACGCTAAAGGTGGATCTTTAGTTAGCCAGCGATAGCCATATAGATTTTTTGTATCAGGTAGATCAGCACTGGGATTACGATCAATGCGCATCCAGTAATGTTCCATTTCTTGCTCAAGTGCTGTTTTGAGCAGTGAGCCTTTAATGACCCAAGCACTACATGCAATACCGATAATAATCGACAGCGCAATCAACCCAATTTGCAACCAATAATGACGATTAAACATCTCACTTAATGGATGAATATTTTCACCGCTTTTATTGGATCTAAACATAAGCTTATCTACTGGTAGATTCTGATTTTAATTATACGGTTTTCTTTTTGAACAGGAAGTGACCGATGACCCATTCTTGTCCTTGTTCAAATCCAAACAATTCCGCACAAGCCATAAAAAAGATACGCCAACGTTGCCACCAAGCATCGGCATGCTGTGCATATACCTGCTCGAAAAGTGGTTTTAATTGTGCAGCGTTACGATCCATGTTCTCCAGCCAGGCATTTGCTGTTTTTTCGTAGTGCGTACCTGACCATTGCCAATGCTGTGATAACTCCAAATGCGTTTGAAAATGTAAAAATGTAGACGTTGCTGGCATTAATCCACCCGTAAAGAAGTAGCGTGACATCCAGTCATATTCACTTTTTATTTCAAATGGATAATGTAAGAAGCGATGGCAAAAAATATGACACCATAACAATCCATTAGGTTTGAGCCATAATTGAATTTTCTGAAATAATTTTTGATAGTTTCTAACGTGCTCAAACATTTCTACAGACACAACACGATCAAACGAATTTTCTTTTAATTCGAGTATGTTGACATCACAGGTGATGATTTTAATATTTTGTAGACCACGTTTTTCCGCTTCAGCTAAAATATGTTGACGTTGCGTTGCGGAATTAGATACAGCAGTAATTCTAGCGTTCGGATAATGCTCCGCCATCCATAAGGTAAAAGAACCCCAACCACAGCCGAGTTCCAAGATATTTTGACCATCATGCAATTGCGCTCGTTCACTGTAAACTTGCAGCGCGAACTCTTCTGCCTCATCTAATTGGGTTGTATCATCATCAAAAAAACAGGCACTGTATTTTAATCTTTTGCCTAAAACTGCCTGAAAGAAAGCAGTTGGCAACTCATAATGTTGTTCATTGGCTTTGTCTGTTTCAATCGCAATTTCACTCTGCTTCAACATGTTCAACACATCCATATAGCGTTGAGCACCCTGTTCTGGATCATAGCGACCCTCTTGAATCAAACGCTTTTTACTTAATGTACGAATTGCTGCACGAATCGCTTGATCGGGCACTAGACCGCTCTCAACGAGTTTCAATGATTGCTGAATAATAAAGTCCATACGCTCACCTATTGTTTGGGTTTCCATGGAATAAACATAGAAGTTCGTTTTTGATAATCGAGATAATTCTGACCCCGATTTTTTAATGCCTGCTGTTCACTAAATGGAATCCCCGTGATGTAATACAAAAAGAACCATATCAAAACAGGATAAATCCACAGGCTATATAACCCTGCCGCCAACCCAATTACTGGGTAGGCAAACCAATGTATCCATTCAAAAAAGTAATTTGGATGACGTGAATATTTCCATAGCCCCTGATCCATCGTCTTTCCATGATTCTGTGGATTTTGCTTGAAACGGTACAATTGCTGGTCTGCAATTACTTCTCCCATAAATGCAAGCACCATAATGATGCCTGCAATAATGAGAAGATCATTGCTTTGGTTATTCCAAACCGTACTTGGCACATTCAGTAAACTCCACATTGGAATACTGAATAAAATTGCTAAACCAGCCTGAAACATAAAAAAAGCAAAAAAGCCAAGGTGTTGATATTTTCCCATCGCTAGACGCATATTGGCATATCGGCGATCTTCTTCATGTTCGGCAAGGTAACGACGAAACAAATGCGCACTCAGGCGTAAAAACCAAACAGTACTCAATATTCCAATAAACCATCTAATCTCGATTGGAGCGGTATCAACAGACCCTGCGGTAAGCACAATATTCAGGGCAATACAAAAACCCCATGCCACATCAACAATGCCTGCACGATGGTTGTATGTCGCCCATAACCAACAAATTGTCATCACGACAACATCAAGTACAAACAATTGCCACAACATGACTGTCTCCCTGACGTATCACATAAGTTGATTATTAATAAGGATTTGCTTCGAATAAGAGCTGTACATTGCTAATTACACCTTCTTTAAAGCCACCTTCGCAGTAACAAAGATAGAAATCCCACATTCGAATAAAGTTTTCATCAAAACCCAGTGCCAATACTTGTGGTTTGGCATTTAAAAAACGCTCACGCCATTGATGAATCGTTTCAGCATAGCTAAGCCCAATATCTTCAAGATGTTTTAAACGCAGTTTCTGTTCAGATGCGGCTTGGGTCAGCACACTAATACATGGAATAAAGCTACCTGGAAAAATATAGCGCTTAATATAATCCACAGTGCTTAAGGCCTTTTTATAACGTGCATCTTCAATGGTAATGGCTTGGATCAATCCCAAACCAGTTGGCTTAAGCAGGGATCTACATTTATTAAAGTAAGTTGATAAATATTGCTCACCCACAGCTTCGATCATTTCGATGGAAACCAATTTGTCGAACTTGCCTTCCAATAAACGGTAATCTTTGAGTTCAACCTGTACACGATGGCTTAACCCTGCCGCTGCAATACGTTTATTTGCCTCATCGTACTGAGCCTGTGAAATCGTAATTGTGGTCACTTTACAACCATAATGCTGGGCCGCATAGATCGCAAAGCCGCCCCAACCGCTTCCGATTTCAACGACGTGATCCATCGGTTTCAATTGCAATTTTTGACAGATCAATTCTTTTTTATAATCAGATGCTTGCTCTAATGTCATGTTTGCTTGTTTATAGACGGCACTAGAATACATCATGGAAGAGTCTAGAAAGAGCTTGAAAAAATCATTGCTGAGATCATAGTGCTCTGCAATGTTTTTACGGCTGCCTGATAATGAATTTTTACGTGTTTTGTACCACGCTTTTAAAATCAACTGGCTTGCTTGTGAAAGCATATTTTGATTAATTTTATCGAGAACATCACGGTTTCTCGCTAAAATTTGGATCAGTTCAACTAAATTTTCACTGCTCCAATACCCCTGAATATAGCCCTCAGCAGCCCCAAGCACACCATTTTTAAAAATTAGATCAATGAGGGCTTTATTATGTACATCTACCGTTGCTTCTAAATCAGAAACTTCACCTATTGTGCCATTCCATTCACCACGGAAATGAATTTGACCATGACGAAGTTTGAGTAAGCTACGTAAAACCAATGGCAGTGAATCGTTTTCACCGAAAATAAGCGTTTTGATCATTTTGTTTTAAATCCTTATCTTTTTTAGGGTGCCGATAAAATGGAACTTTCTTTCGCCATAAATAAAATGCTTGTAAATAAATCGAAGCGAGCATTTTGAAAGGTTCAAAAACATAATGAATAGCATAACGATTGAGCTGTGAAGGAACTGTGATATTTTCTAATTCGAAAAGCATTGTTGCATCAAAAATTAATTTTTGTGTTTGATAAAGCTGCATATGAATGACGTTTTGAGCATCAGAAAAGTTAAAGCGCCATTTGTACTGAATATCCATTGGCATAAATGGAGAAACATGAAAACTTTTTTGAAATTCGAACGCTGCACCCTGATACTCAGAATGGTGTTCTAACTTATCACGACAATCATGCACATAAACTTTGCGTTCTTTCCACGGCGTATTGGTGATCTCAGTTAAGATAAAAATAAGCTGTTTTTGACTATTAAAAATAAAATAAAACACAACCGAATTAAAACTGAAACCAAGCATTCGTGGTAAAGCCAATACACGAATTTCTGATTGTATCGGCAAGACCACATCTACTTGCTGCAATAAGATTTTTTTTATTCTTTGCCTTAAATTCCCTGTATAACCCTGCAAAAAATCATTTTCATCTACCTTTAGAAGATTCCAGTGTGCTGTTGAACATAACCATGAATCACTGAGTTTCGTTGTTATCTGATCTGGATCAAAATATAAATAGCTTAATGTAGCTTCAAATTGATGTGCCTTGGGTGTAAATCGGCGATGTCTAATTTTAGCTTTCGCGATAGCAAGTGGAGTTTCTAACATACTCAGCCCCCTATTCATCAGCCATAGTCATTAAATGTTCTACAGCACGTTCAGCACTTCTTGCCCCATCTTCATGAAATCCCCAACCCCAATACGCCCCACAAAATGAACTACGATTTTGGCCATTTAATTCATACCAACGGGATTGGGCCTCAAGTGCAGTTTTATTAAATACGGGATGCCGATAATGTCTTTCAATATAAATCTTATCTTTGGCGATCGGTGTATTGGGATTGAGTGTAGAAAAAACCTGTGTTTTACAGTTCAAATTTTGCAAACTGTTCATCCAGTAGGTAAATCCAAAGTGAACATTGTCAGTCAATGTCGATTGTTCATTTTGAGCTTGGGGAGTCACATGAACATGCCAGCTTGCCCACTGTGATCTAGATTTCGGCATAATCGATGTATCATGGTGTACCACCATACGATTATCTTGGTAATCAAAACTGCTTAAGACTTCAAGCTCTATGTTTGAAGGCTCATCTAATAGTTTTAAAGTGTCGTCGGCATGACTTGCAAAAATAACCCAATCAAATTGCTCTTGCCCATGTGCTGTCACAATGGAAATATGATCTTTGCTTCTGATCACTTGCTTTACTTGATTTTTTTTCCAGATAATCGTTGGGCAATGATGTTGAATTGCATAGATGTAGGATGTTGAGCCACCTTTAACAGTTTGCCACTGCGGTCGATCTTTTAATTGCAGCATACGGTGGTGCTGAAAAAAACTTACCACGAACTTGTAGGGAATATTGCCCACTTGATCGACAGGGCTTGACCAAAGCGCTCCACACATTGGATACAGATGTTCATCTCTAAACACCTGAGAATATCCATGATGATTTAAATACTCGTCAATGGTTAATTCAGGATGACTTTCTTCAACTGAAACATCTTTATTTTCTTTATAAAAGCGAAGTAAATCCGACAGCATCACCCGAAAGTTTTTATTTAAAAAGTTTTGTGGTCTAACCAATAATGACCATTTTTTTGAAGGATTATATTGCAGTCCTGTCACTTGGTTATTCACTGAAAAACTCATGTCACTGCTTTGTGCTTGGACACCTAATTCAGCAATCATGGCGCTAAAGAGTGGATAGTTATACGCATTGAAGACAATAAAACCACTGTCTATGGTTACATTCTTTTGATCAATACTAAACTCATGGGTATCGGTATGCCCACCAAAATAATTCTCTTTTTCAAAAATAGTGACATGATGCTTTTTTGAAAGTTTCCAAGCAGCATACATTCCAGAGATACCAGAGCCAACAATTGCAATTTTCATGAAGACTCCTTCGTTTGAGTTTTGATTGGGTTCATTTTCAGATTTTGTTTTTGGCTGTTATAAGCAGCATAAATACGTTGTGGCACAGGTTTTATTCCCCAGATTAACCCCAGCCAAGACATTGCTTTTAAAACATAATAAGTGATATCAATTTGCCACCAGAAAAAACCTTGACGCGTACTACCTGCATAATAATGATGATTGTTATGCCATCCCTCACCTAACGTTATAATTGAGAGAAGAAGATTATTACGACTATTATCCGTGGTATCGAAATCTCTGCTGCCATATAAATGAGCCAGTGAGTTAATACATAAAGTCGCATGAATCAATAATACGGTCGAAACAACAAAGCCCCACACCAATAGTTGCAGTCCCGAAGTGCCTAAATTCGGATGAGCAACAGCGAGCCATTCGCCCAATACATAGATAGTAAAGGCGGTCATTAGAACAATGGGTAAACTAAAGCGATCTAACCAGATGATTTCAGGAAATTTTAGCCAGTCTTTAATGACATGTTTGCGCGTCGAAAAGTTCTGTTCATTCAAAAACCACCCAATATGGCTGTACCAAAAACCATGGGTAGATGAATGAGGGTCTTGTTCTGTATCGGTAAAATGATGGTGATACCGATGATGTGCAGCCCACCAAAGCGGGCCACGTTGTGCACTCATTGTTCCTATAAGCAGAAAAATAAATTGTACTGGCCGTGAAGTTTGAAATGTTTTATGGGATAAATAACGATGGAAAAAGGCGGTAATTGCAAACATTCTGATCACATAAAATATGATCATAAAAATAATTGCAAACCATGAAACGCCTACCCAGAACACAGCTAAACAAGCAATGTGCAGTAAAATAAATGGAACGATTCTCAACCATTGGACTTGAGTATCTTTAATGTTTTTAGGGCCATCAACTGGATTTGATCCAAGCGTATTTGTATTTGACCAACTATCTATCCATCCCAGAAAAAATTTAAACATTGATTCTTCCTGACTACCTCTTTTTTATAATTATCATTTTAGGAAACTCGATATGAAGTTTATGTGAAGCCTGTTTTTTAGTTGTTAATATTAATTCAAAATTATTAAAAAAACATAGGTTTATGTTGAAATTAATTTTCTTCAACACAAGATAATACATCTATAAACATCAAGAGCAAACTAAAGATGCCATATGAAATAAATCAACGATCAAATGTTTTAAATTCTTTTGAAAGTTGAGATAAAGTCCTAATCTGCTTTCCATAACGGCGGCATGAACGGCAAGCCAATAAATGCAGTTGTAGATTACTCTGTTCTCGTAATAAGAGTGTTCTGTCCTGCTTCTCGGATAATAGTTGCGTGGCTTGGCGACAGGTCAACATGAGCAATCCTCCTTCAATAACCACTTATTTTCCAAACATTCGCGCAGGCGCGTCCGACTTCGATACATCAGTACATTAAAATTTGAGACGGTGAGTTCAAGCTTTTCACAAATTTCATTGGAACTCAGCTCAATCATCTCTCGTAGCATGAACACCTGAGCGTATTTCGCGGGTAAGTGATTCAAGCACGCATCAAAAATAATCCAGAAATCTTGTTGCTCCATCATTTCTTCTGGGCTTAGCCACGCTTGTGGTGCTTCATATTTGTGCCAATGTCCTGAAGCATCAAATAAAGCATCGATACTGAGTTCACTCTCTTCATCTTTAAAAAGTTCACTCATACTCACTAAACGAGATTTTTGTCGGATCAAATCAATAATCTTATTTTTTAAAATTGCAAACACCCAGGTTTTAAACGCAGCGCGCCCTGTAAAAGAGTCTAAATGTTGGAATGCACTGGCCAGCGCTTCCTGCACTACATCTTCTGCCTGAGGCAATGAAGCAAGTTGTAAGACGGCAAATTTAATCATCTGCTGTCTTAAATCCTGTAAAAAAGCGGGATTATGCAACTGATCTAAAAAGTCTTCATGATTATGCGCTGAAGCTGAATTCATCCCTGTATCTCATCATTATTATGGGCAACATAAATTAATCTTAACCGAGTTAATAATGCTTTTAACGCACAGATTTGTATTTGAATCTCTTGCTCAGATAAATCTGGCAGAAAGGATTGGATGACATCATGCAAATCTTGTTGTACCAATCTATTTTGACTCAGTTGTTCGATCAATACAGCGAATAAAGGTGACAACGCTTCAACACATACCTGATCAAGAGCATCGCGCCACACCATAATCGCAGTTGGCATCGTTTCTACTAAAGCTGGCGTCATTGTAGTTGTCCAATGATAGACAGGATATTGATAAGCCAAGACCCATACTTGCGTGGTGAATTGCCAATCTTGGTCTTGAGCCAAAATTGGAGATTCGATCTCAACCGTATCTAAATATAATTCTAACCACTCATACTGCAATAATTCGGCCAGCCAAGGATATTCTTTTAATACAGGATGCTGTTGCTCATTCAGGTATTCTCGAAATTGCAAAGAAATATCATTGTAAAAAGGCGACTGACACTGAGATTTCTGAAAAAACTCTACCAATAATTGCTGCCATTGCAGCTCAGGCAACATAGAACGTGCAACTGGAAATACTAGATTTATAAATGAGCAGATATTATTAAACAGTAAATCTCGATAGATCTGCATTCGATCGATAGCAAAGTTTTGCGGCAACTCTAATTCAGGATCTCGAACCCAATCACAAAACTGCCGTTGCGTGGTGTGAAAGGACATTGGCTTTGCTTCCATCACGACTCTCCTGTTGTTGCATGATTTTGATTCTGTTCAACTCATCTTGTAGCTGCTGCCATGATGGGATATTAAAGTCCCGTTCTAATAAGGTTGGTTTAACACCACAAATTTGATAAGTGTATTGTAAAAGCTGCCAAACAGGATCATTGATTGCAGCTCCATGTGTATCAATCAATAGGTTTGGTTCAACTTGTTCATGGCCTGCGATATGCAAGTAACGAATGCGCTCTTTCGGCATCGATTGAATAAAAGCATAGGCATCGCTGTCATGATTGATACTATTCACATAGACATTATTGACATCAAGCAGCAATTCACAGTCTGCCTGTTCAATTACCTCACGCACAAACTCAGCTTCACTCATCTCTGCATTAGGCATCAAATAAGTCGAAACATTTTCAATCACCAGTTTCTGCCCCAAAATATCTTGAACACGTAAAATTCGTTCAGCTACATATTTCACTGCCGCTTCGGTCATTGGAATGGGTAATAAATCATATAGATAGCCACTATCGTGGGTATAGCTTAAATGTTCAGAATAAATCGCAACCTCATAGCGTTGCATGAAACTTTTAACGTGTTGGATAAATTCGAGATTCAGTGAATGCGGTCCGCCAATCGATAACGATAAGCCATGACAAATCAATGGTGCTTTCTCAACACATTGAGCCAATAACTTGGCATGCCGACCACCAAGACTCATCCAGTTTTCAGGTGCAACTTCAATAAAATCGGGATGTGTATCAGCACTTAAGAAAGTATCGATAAACTCACGCCTTAAACCCAGTCCGATACCAGTCAATTCGAACATATCTATGCTCCTGTCATCGAAATGATGCCGATCTAAGATTTAGACCGACATCATCCAAGGCTTAATTGATTATTTAGCGCCACACTTGCCATCAGCCATTTTTTTGTCTGCGCCGCATTTTGCATCAGCAGCTTTCTTGCTTGCACCACACTTGGCATCCGCTGCTTTTTTTGCTGCGCCACATTTCGCTTCAGCCGATTTTTGCTGCTGTTTCGCTTTATTTGCACCACACTTGGCTTCACCACATTTTCCATCAGCGGCTTTGCTTGCATGTGCCTCTGTTGTTGTCGTGGTTGCTGCGATAGCCACTTGTATTGCACCAACCATTGAAAGTGCTAACAAAGCAGCGACAGAGGTCATTGAGTTAAGTTTGTTCATTTTTCTATTCCTTTTAAGGTTATTGCTCGGTTTGTACATAGGTACATAAAGTTAGACGGACTAAATCTCGATTTATTACAGTGCAAATAAAAATTTTTTTATGTAAGAAACTCAACACTCACCCGACTAATTATTATTCAAGCGTATTCGGTGTGAAATTATCATGAAGAAATTTATTTATTCCCTCGCACAGCACTATCAAAAGCTTTGTAATGTACTTAAACATAGTGATGGGATCGCAGTACTCGCCCTGCGTTGCTATTTAGTTCCTATCTTTTGGATGGCAGGTACAAATAAGCTAATGCACTTCCAAGATACAGTCGAATGGTTTGGCAATGCAGATTGGGGGTTAGGTTTACCCTTTCCTCAGCTTATGGCGGCATTGGCAACATCGACCGAGATCGCAGGTGCTGTGCTATTAGCACTCGGTTTATTCACCCGTTTGATGAGCATTCCCTTGATCGTTACCATGCTGGTTGCCATTGTCACAGTGCATCTGCCAAATGGCTGGCAAGCGATAGCTGATCCCAATGCTCCATTTGCGAATGCACAAGTCTTGGCCTCAGCGGAGAAATTAGAACAAGCTCGACAACTGTTAGAAAATTATGGCAATTATGATTGGCTGACCTCCAGCGGCTCTTTTGTGATTCTGAATAATGGAATCGAGTTTGCTGTTACTTATATGATCATGTTATTGGCTCTGATCGTATTGGGTGGTGGTCGATATTTCAGTCTGGACTATTGGATAAAGCAAAAAATTTCGAAGTGGCTTTCTTAAAATTAGCTCAGCACCAATAAAGTCATTAAGCTGACCGCAATATTACAATTTTGTCATTTATAAAAAAGTCATAATCTTTGAGGCTAAAATGACAGAACAAGACTTGGGGCGATATTGAAAAATGCGAATACTTCTCGTTGAAGATGAACAGAAAACGGGAGACTATCTCCAAAAAGGTTTAACTGAAGCAGGCTATGTTACAGATTGGAGTCAAGATGGTATTTCAGGCTTGCACCATGCTGTGACTGAACAATATGATCTTATTATTTTAGATGTCATGCTACCCAAGTTGGATGGCTGGAAAATTTTAACCGAGATTCGTAAAGTGAATACCTTCCTGCCCGTTTTATTTCTGACGGCCAGAGATCAAATTGAAGATCGGGTCAAAGGATTGGAATTGGGTGCAGATGATTTCCTGATCAAGCCCTTTGCATTTGCTGAATTATTGGCACGTATCAAAACACTTTTAAAACGCGGCCAGATTAAAGAAGAACAAACTTTCTATTCTGTCGCCGATTTGCATCTTGATCTGATCAAACGCCGTGTGGTGCGTTCTGGTCAAAGAATCGACCTGACAGCAAAAGAGTTTTCTTTACTTGAACTGTTTATGCGTCGACAAGGTGAAGTTTTGCCAAAATCGCTGATCGCGGCTTTGGTTTGGGATATTAACTTTGATAGCGATACCAATGTTGTTGAAGTGGCCATTCGTAGACTCAGAAATAAAATAGATACCGATTTTAGTCCCAAGTTGATTAAGAACATTCGCGGTATGGGCTATGTCTTAGAGATCGAAGATGAATAATAAATTATTTCGTTCGATTGGTTTTAGAATCAGTTTTATTTCAACCCTATTTACCATTTTGATCTTGGTTATTATGGGGATCTTCGTTAATCAGCATGTGGTTAATTATTTTTATCAGCAAAATCAGAAAGAATTAGAGGGAAAAATTCAACTGATTGAAAATCTGATGCTGCAAAAACCAGCCAATTTTAAAAATAGTCTTGATGAAGCACTGATCGGCCATGACAATCTGGTGATTCAAATCATGCTTGCCAACGGTCAAATGCTCTATCATAAAAAAAACGTAGATACTGATTTAAGTCAATTTGTTCAAAATAAAAAAGCAGGTTGGGTCAATTGGAAAAATAACAATCAAAGCTATCAAGGCGTCATTGTTAACAAGAATATTGACTACAATAATGCCAATCAAAACATGCAAATTATCGCTGCGATTGAAGTCACAGATAATTTCTACTTCTTACATTCATTTAAACAACAGCTTTTCATGGTTGGTATTTTAGGTGTCATCGGGTTAATGTTTTTAGGCTGGTTAGCAACATGGCAAGGTCTGGGTCCTATTCGAAACATGGCAAGACTGTCAGAAAATATATCTGCCAATAATTTATCAAATCGTCTGGATCTAAAAAATATCCCGATTGAACTTGCGCCATTGGCCACAGCATTCAACGACATGTTGGATCGCTTAGAAATCTCGGTCGATAAACTTTCTGCTTTTTCAAGTGACTTGGCACATGAAATCAGAACACCGATCAATAACCTGATGATGCAAACGCAGGTTTCCTTAACCAAGCCAAGAACAATTGAGCAATATCAAGATGTACTCTTCTCCAATCTGGAGGAATATGAACACTTAGCAAAAATGATTTCAGATATGCTGTTTCTGGCAAAATCAGATCACAATTTGGCCTTGAAAAATAAAAAGAGCATTGATCTAGTACAAGAAATGAAAGTTCTGTTTGAATACTTTGAAGCATTCGCTGCCGATAAGAATATCGCTTTAGAGCAAACAGGTCAGGCATATATTGAAGCAGAACCAGCCATGATTCGCAGGGCCTTTAATAATTTGATTTCTAATGCCATTAAATATGGTGAAGCTGATTCTATTTTACAAATTCAGTTGAGTGAAGATGCTCAAAACTCAGTGATCTTGATTAAAAATAAAGTTCCCGCTGAAATGCAGACCCTCACAGCTTTGCAGCTATCGCGTTTTTTTGATCGCTTCTATCGCTTGGATTCGTCTAGGCATAAAGCAGAAGATGGCACAGGTTTAGGACTGGCGATTACCAAATCAATTGTAGAAATTCACAATGCTAAAATTGATGTATTTATTGACGGTGAAAACATCGTCTTTCGGATTATTTTCAGCAAATAAATTGGATAATTGGTTTAAAAAGTTTTCATTTAATGGGCGAACATACAGTAAAAGATCATAAAACTCAGCCCTAAGTTTTATGATCTCGTTCTTGAAATCCTGTATTACTTTGATGGAGCCTGACCATCATTACCTTGTACAACAGTATTACGCTCCTTGTTTTTTTCAAGGAACATTAATCCACCATCTGCGTAGCTCAGACTCGCTGTTGATGCAAATGATACGATAAGGATGAGTTTAACTAATGCTTTCATGTCGACTTACCTTTTCTCTCTTAACTTCCTATAAGATAGAACAGGCTTCCCAACAGTAGCATGACCTGAAAATGACAATTTTGTTATTTCTACACAGGCTTAACAGTACAATTGATTCATCAAATATAAAAGATCTCTCCATTCGATCTTATTGTTTATCTAGAACGGTTAATAAATGAGTGACTGCATCACCTGCCAATTGCATTGACTTTGGATCAACCTGCTCAATCGTATCACACGCTTTGTGATAGCACGGTGCGAACTCAAGTTCATCCCCTTTCATTTGCTCATTAAACAAGATGACAGCGGTCACTGGAACTTTGCCTAAGAATGGAGCTGTATCACTGGCCGTTAAGGTCGAGACATCTTCTTTAATTTTTAGATTTTTTGCTTTAAAAAATTCCTTGAGCGTTTTTTCTAATGCTAAATCACCGGCATGGCTCGGAAGACTACGTAAACCATCGAGTAATGGCTTATAGTCCTGTTCCTGCATGCCACGCTCTTTTAGCATTTTTTCCATCTCATCCACAGATGATTTATCACCATCTGCAATCAGGATTTCAGGTTCTTTGGTGCCGATCATATCAAGATTGATATAAGCTTTAATTGACTTTAATTGTTCAGCAGTCAGCTTCTCCACATAAGCTTGAGAACCCGCAATCCCCACCTCTTCTGAATCCCAGAATGCCAAATAAATGGTGTTTTTCGGCTGTATTTTTTTGGTCGATAGCTGTGTCATTAAATCAAGCAATAAGGCCACACCAGAAGCATTGTCATTGATGCCAGGCCCCATTTTGACTGAATCATAATGTGCACCTAACAAAATCACGTTTTGTTTTGACTCCCCAGGAATCTTCACGATAATATTTCGGCCTTTGGTCTTTTCCCGATTTTCAAAAGTTTGAACCTCTGTACTAAAACCTGCTTGCTTGGCTTGATTTAAAAATATAGTCTGCACTTGCCAAACCACCTTGCGTACCGACAGCACGATTACCACCATGACGCTTGGCAATTTGTTCAAAAGCTTGTAAATGCGCCATCATCTGTGTCGCATCTAGCTTAAGACCCGATTGAGTTATATCTTCAACGTTTTCTTTGGCTTGTTGATCGTTTTTTTGACAGCCACTGATTGCAAACATGCTACTTAAAACACAAATTCCTAGAAACTTCTTTAAAAACATAAAATAAACTTAAACCGATTTTTATAAAGTAAGCTTAATACTAGATTTGCAAATCGGTATTTGCCATTTCGATTTGTATCTTTTCATATTGTTTAATCAAAATCAGATGGCTGCTTAGATTTATTTATTTAAAGCCTTTCCTCAATGAGACAGGCTTTAAGTGGTAATCAAAGTTATCTTAGTGATGATTCAAACCCTTAAAAATCTGTTCCAATACTTGCCCAATCGCCAATATCTCCTGATCCGTATTTGGCAAACCATCGATCTCTAATCCAATTGGTAGTTTTGATTTCGCTCCACGACCAATCGGTAAACTCAGCCCTGGCAACCCAATATTACTCCCAGGATCAGTATTACGAATCAGGGTTTGAAAGTTTTCAATTGAGCTTACCTGCTCACTCACCAACGGCGCAACGATTGGAGATGTTGGAAATATTAATGCATTAAGTTGAAGCTCTCTGAAGACTTTTTCATAGAGTGAAAGTAATTGTGGTCGAGCTTCTGTAATTGCTTCCTGATATAAAGCATCAACGGACACCAATTGCCCAGTCGAATCAGCAATCAATTCAGGCAAAATATTTTGCTTAAAAATCTGCTGCACATCTGGACTGGATATCTGATCAACCACAGCGTCTAGACTCACTCCAATCTGATTATTTTCTAGATATTGGATCAAATCATATTTGCCTTCGTAAATCACCACAGGAAATGAAATACGTTGATTTATCTGTGCTAAATCAGGCAGATCGACAGGAATAATTTCGATGCCTGCTGTTTTTAACAGTTGCAGTGCCTTATGCGCTTGTTCATGAACATCGTCATCTAAACTTTCCCAAAAATAAGCATTGATTCCAAGTCTGATGGGCTGCTTTGGCAATGAAAATGGTTGAGTTGACGGTGCAATTAACTGATCAATCACAATAATATCAGCCATACAATGCGCCATAGGTCCAGCAGTGTCACGGGTGTGAGAAATTGGTGTAATCCCTGTTTGCGCATATCGTCCTAGCGTTGGACGAAAACCAATACAACCATTCAAGGCACTCGGTAATCTAACCGAAGCTCCTGTATCCGTTCCGATTGCAATCGGAACCATTCCTGCGGCAACCGCAACGGCACTTCCAGAAGAAGAACCACCAGCAATATGCAAAGGATTCACCGCATTGCGTGTACCAACAACCCCGTCAATATGCATGGCTGTGTTATAACCTGTGACGCCAAAAGCCAATTCATGCATATTGGCTTTTCCAACAATAATGGCTCCTTGATCAATTAATGCTTGAATGATAGGAGCTGTTGTTTTGGGTCTGAACTGCGCTAATGCAGGTGTGCCAGCACTATTGGGGAAACCTGCAACATGAATATTATCTTTAACGGCAATCAATACACCAATTAAGTCTGGACAAGCAGCTCCTGCACGGATGGATTGATCCCAGAATTGTGCTTGTTGAATTGCTGCTTTTTTATCAAGGCTAATAAATGCATTTAAAGATTGTTGTGCTTCAATCTTTTCAAAATAGTGGCATACCAATTGTTCACAAGAAACTTTTCGATCACGAACCAAAGTTGTAATCTCGCTGATTGTGGCTCTATCAAGTTGAAATTCTTGGTCCTGATCTAATTTTTCATTCATATTTAACATTTTGACTTAAAATCCATTTAAGTAATTATTTTTATAATTTGTACCGTTTTAAGTCCATTGGATATCCTCAAAATTGAGGAGATCATCAAGAATGAATCAGTGAAGCCATTTCGGTACGATTATGACAGCCTATTTTTTTCATGGCATTTTTAAGATGTGTCCTGACCGTGGTGAAACCAATATCGAGTAAATTGGCAACATGTTTATCACTCAACCCTTTACAGACTAATATGACCACTTCTTGCTCCCGTTGGGTTAAATCGTATTGAGTCGATAAATCCATCGGTAAGGCTTGAGTCATATAAGGTTCAAGTAAATTTAAGATTCTTTTCTCACGCTCACTAAACATCAGCGAATCTTGAGCACGCCAGATACGCAAATCACCTAGATCTATCCCATCCCGAACAAAGTAAATATTTAGCCCATGATACAAGCCATGAGGGCGTAGAAACTCATTGTAATAATCCGTTCTTTTTAGTTCTGATAGCGAAATGATTTCATTAACGAAAGTAGCCTGTTGCCGTTCCCGCAACTGAGACGTAATCGGGTCATAATGTTGCCAAATACGCTCATATTCTAGAATTGCTTTAGGGTCAATTTGCCACATGATGCCCTGTTTAGACACATGCTGTTTTGCATCCCAAATATAAGAAGCGGCAAAATCTGCTCTTAATAAAGTCGCGATATCAACAAGGACCGTTTCGCGTAAGCTTTGCTGTCCTTTTTCTGAACCTAATTTCCAAAGTATTTCAGAGAGAAGACTAAACTCGGATGAGCTTAAATCATATTCCAAAAGCATAGAATGTTACCTTTTTATCTTAAGACACCTCTCCTAATTAGAATGAGGATGCACAGTGATTCCTTGTTTTCATTTTCAGCTTCCTTTATCTTTTATATGTCACTGCGCCATTATTTTCTACACTTTATTTTTTAATCGGGTGGCATGTGGTGTTTTACCATACCAGCGTTTATAGGCATGTATAAAGCTGGCGGGTTCAGCATAGCCTAACCATTCAGAAATTTGTTCAATTGAGGTTTGAGTTGAAGACAGATATGAATCGGCCAGAATTTTTCTGACCTCTTCCCTGATTTTAATAAAGGTGGTTTGTTCTTGCGCTAAATAACGGCGTAAAGTTCGAGAGTTTAGACATAAACCATCCGCGACCTCGTCCATCGAAGGAATTTCCCCTCTACTATTCATCAAGATTTGCTCAACTTGGTCGGTATATTTTTTTTGAGATTGCCGCTTGTCCAGTATTTCTCGGCATTGCTGTTCTGCTGAATGTAACGCCAACTCATTTGCCATACTGAGCTTCTGATCTATTTTTTCTGCATTTAATACCACAAAACTTTTCGATCCACCAAATTCGGGTGTAATCCCAAATAACGCTCGATAAGACTGTATTTCTCCATGAGGCTGAAAAGCAAATACCACACTTTGGCAGAGATTTTCCCGAATCAAATCTTGTTGAACTGTAATCAGCGCAGCAAGGTCTCGCAGAATAATGAATTGCCATAAAGCTGGCGGAATCCCATCATCAACCACAATTTCGATTTGGATACTACGGGCCTCAGGCTGTTCAGATACCACAAACTGGCTAAAGGCAAAAGATAAAGGAAAATAGGCCAAAGCAAAGTTCAAAGCTTCACGAATATTCGCACTACTCATCAAGCCCAAGCCTAAAGAACCAAAGGTGGTAAAGTGATAACGCTGACCAACCTCCAAACCAAGCAAAGGTCTCTGGCTAAATTTTTCAACTAGATTAGATATGAGCTGTAATTCCTGCTGCCCAGTCACCAACCTATTTGGATCAAGCAATTGTTGTTGCTCCAGTCCTGTTTTCTTGAGGATCTGTGCATGACTCACACCTAATTCAGCCGCAAAATCTGCCATGAGGCGAACACTATGGATACTACGTTCATATGTCCATAAATACTTCAAGTATATTTCCTCAATGTCCGCTAATCACAATATTCTGTCCTCATCCATCCTCTAAATCAATGCATGAAACGATTATTCTGCAAGCTATAGATGATATTTTTTACTCGAGTCAGTTATGTTCAAACAACAATTATCTTCAAATAAAAATATTCGTATCGCCATTATTGGAACAGGATTTGGCGGTTTAGGCTTGGCGATTCAACTGAAACTTGCTGGATTTGAACAATTTACCTTATTTGAAAAAGCCAATGATGTGGGTGGTGTCTGGCGTGACAATACTTATCCTGGCGCTGCTTGTGATGTCCCTTCTCACCTGTATTCCTTTTCTTTTGAACAGGAACTTGGCTGGAAAAACCGCTATGGTTCATCACAGGAAATTCACCAATATTTGAAACATTGCACTGAGAAATATCAGCTTTATCCGCATATCCAATTTAATACTGAAATTGCCAGTGCGGATTTTGATGCAGCACAAGGTGTTTGGCATATCCAAACGCAAACAGGAGAAAAATTCGAGGCAGAATTTCTGATTGCAGCGGTCGGCCAACTCAATCGTCCAGCCTATCCTAAAATTAAAGGACTGGACGCCTTTCAGGGCAAAAGCTTTCATTCAGCGCGCTGGGATCATGACTATGATTTAAATAATAAACGTGTGGCTGTGATTGGTACAGGTGCCAGTGCGATTCAATTTGTACCTGAAATCGCTAAGCAAGCCGCCCACTTAGATATTTATCAACGTTCTGCACCTTATGTCATTCCAAAACCAGACCGTATTTATTCCAAATTAGAACGAAAAGTTTTCCAAAAACTACCGATCCTGCAAAGTCTTGATCGCGTCTTTCAATATAGTTATAACGAGATTCGCCTTAAGAGTTTTACTGCAACCTTGAATGAAATTCCTTTGGCAGAATATATTTTTCAGCGCCATATCCGCGAAGAAATCAAAGATCCACATTTCCGTCATCGCCTGATGCCTGACTACCCGATTGGCTGTAAACGTATCCTGATTTCTAATCATTGGTATCGGAGTCTGGTTCGCCCCAATGTCGAGGTGATCAATACCGCAATTCAGGAAGTCACCGCCACTGGTATTGTCGATAAAGATGGCAAAATACGTGAAGTAGATACCATTATTTATGGAACAGGTTTTGCAGCAACTGAGTTTATGGCACCTATGCAAATTACTGGACTCCATGGCAAGACACTTAAACAACAATGGGTTGATGGCGCAGAAGCTTATTTAGGCTTAACAGTGAGCGGTTTCCCTAATTTCTTCATGCTGTATGGTCCAAATACCAATCTTGGGCATAACTCAATCGTGTATATGATTGAAAGTCAGGTGAACTATATTCTGGATGCAATTCAAGCGCATATTCAAAATAATTTATGTTTTGCAGACTTAAAAACTGAAATCCAAACACTGTTCAATCAAGAAATTCAGGAGCGTATGAAATCAACCATGTGGTCTCAAGGCTGTACCAGTTGGTATCAAACCGCGACAGGCAAAAATACCAATAATTGGCCGGGTTTCACATTGGAATATCGTCAGCGAACTCGCCGTTTTGATCTGGAAAATTATACCCAAGTCGCAAAGTCGTCATCTACTGTTGTTCAGGTACAACCCTTAGAAAAACAAATGGCGGTTTAAATGAAATCATTCAATAACAAAGTTGCAGCAATTACAGGCGCAGGTTCAGGGATTGGTCAAGCACTTGCAATTGCATTGGCAAAACAAGGCTGTCATTTGGCCTTATCGGATGTCAATGAGTTTGGTCTGGCCAAAACCCAAACTTTATTAAAGTCATATCCAGTCAAAGTTACAGTACAAGTGCTTGATGTCGCCAATCGCCAAGACATGGCAAAGTGGGCTAAAAGCGTGGTTGAACAGCATCAGCAAGTCAATCTGATCTTTAATAATGCGGGCGTTGCCATCGGCAGCACTGCTGAAGGTGTCAGCTATGAAGATCTTGAATGGTTGATTGGGATTAATTTCTGGGGTGTGGTATACGGGACCAAAGAATTTTTGCCCTATCTGAAACAGAGTGGTGACGGACATGTCATTAATATCTCAAGTATGTTCGGACTGACCGCACAGCCCACTCAAAGTGCTTATAATGCGAGTAAATTTGCAGTTCGAGGCTTTACCGAGTCTTTGCGGCAAGAACTCGATATACAAGATTCAGGCGTAAGCGCGACGTGTATACATCCAGGTGGAATTCGGACCAATATTGCTAAAGCTGCGCGGATTAATAACAGTGTCGAAATTTTAGGGATGGATCCTGTAAAAAGTCAGCAGGCTTTTGACAAAATCTTGAGAACACCAGCCGATGAGGCGGCAAATCAAATTTTAACAGCGGTACTCAAAAATAAACGTCGCCTATTGATTGGTGCTGACGCAAAAGCTGTAGATCTATTACAACGGATACTGCCACAGGGATATCAAAAAATATTTGCCAAAGCGACTGCGCTGCAAACTAAATTTTTGCAATAACTTAAGCTTTGCGATGGATTGACCTTAGCTCAATAAAAGCAATGGTCAATCCATTCACCCTCACCTTTCCTGTAACAGCAATAAAAAAATAATAACGCACAATATATAGATGAATTGAAGCAGTTTTGACTCAGCTCAAAATACAATTTTTATGATCAGAATAAATAAAATTCTAAGAGTTGATAAATCCGCTTGACCTTCCCATAATGTTAAGGTCTATGCTGCAAGCAATCAGATCATCTCTATAGGTATATCTTATGGGAACTCAAATAAATACAGCATCTAAAGACCTAAATGTCACATTACAAGTTGAAGGCATGACTTGTGCCAGTTGTGTGGGTCGAGTTGAAACTGCACTAAAGAAAGTGGATGGAGTACAGTCCGCTTCTGTCAATTTAGCCACAGAACGTGCAGATATTACCCTTGCCAAACCCGTCGATCGACAAGTACTTATCCATGCGATTGAGCAGACGGGTTATGACGTTCCTGCAAGCAATATCGAATTATCGATTGAAGGGATGACTTGCGCTTCTTGTGTCAGTCGTGTCGAAAAGGCTCTAAGTGCTGTTTCTGGTGTAAAAACTGCGTCTGTCAATTTAGCGACGGAACGAGCAACCGTCACAGGTAATGCAAGTGTGGAAAGTTTAATCGCAGCGATTGATAAAGCCGGTTACGATGCCAAGGAAATACAAGCTTCCATTCCTGATCAAACTGAACATCTTGAGAAAAAAGATCAAGAAAGAGCTGAATTAAAACGTGACTTGATACTAGCCACGACTCTCGCTTTACCTGTATTTATTCTAGAAATGGGTTCTCATTTGATCCCTGGTGTACATCAACTGATTGAGCAAACTATAGGGATGCAAAATAGTTGGTATCTCCAATTCATTTTAACGACTTTGGTTTTGCTGATTCCGGGTCGTCGCTTTTATAGCAAAGGTTTACCTGCATTGTTCCGTTTAGCACCCGATATGAACTCTTTGGTTGCAGTCGGTACCTTGGCTGCCTACCTATTTTCTTTGGTTGCGACGTTTACCCCGAATGTGCTTCCCGCGGGAACAGTAAATGTCTATTACGAAGCTGCTGCCGTTATTGTCGCTTTAATTTTATTAGGCCGTTTTCTTGAAGCCAAAGCCAAAGGACGGACATCTGAGGCGATTCAGCGTTTAGTTAGCTTACAGGCAAAAGTAGCCCATGTTTCGCGTGATAACCATGTCATTGATATTCCAATTGATCAAGTCATCTCTGGTGATTTTGTTATTGTCAAACCAGGTGAGCGAATCCCAGTCGATGGTGAAGTGATTGAAGGACAAAGTTTTGTCGATGAATCGATGATTACAGGTGAACCCATTCCTGTTGAGAAAAATCTCGGCAGTCAGGTCGTTGGCGGCACCATTAACCAAAACGGCACCTTGAGCTTTAAAGCGGTTGCTGTCGGTGGCGACACCATGCTAGCGCAGATTATTCGTCTAGTTGAACAAGCGCAAGGCTCTAAAATGCCGATTCAAGCCGTGGTCGATAAAGTGACGTTATGGTTCGTGCCCGCCGTGATGATTGCAGCTCTACTCACCTTCCTCGTTTGGCTGATTTTCGGTCCTTCTCCTGCTTTAACTTTTGCATTGGTCAATGCCGTTGCGGTACTGATTATTGCATGTCCGTGTGCCATGGGCTTGGCAACCCCAACCTCGATTATGGTGGGTACTGGACGTGGTGCTGAATTGGGTATCCTGTTCCGTAAAGGTGAAGCTTTACAGTTATTAAAAGATGCGCAAGTGGTTGCGGTGGATAAGACAGGTACTCTAACTGAAGGTCATCCAGTACTGACTGACTTTGAGGTGACGGCAGCATTTGAGCGTGATTATGTACTTAGTGTCGTGGCAGCGGTTGAATCCCTATCTGAGCACCCGATTGCAAAAGCCATTGTGGATACTGCCAAAGATGAGCGATTGGTACTACCGAAAGTCGATACTTTTGATTCAGTCACAGGTATGGGCGTCAATGCAACAGTCAATCATAACCAGACTGTTTACATTGGTGCAGATCGTTATATGACTCAACTTGGTATAGAGGTTTCTCCATTTGCAGCAACAGCACAGCGTTTAGGTGATGAAGGCAAATCGCCACTCTATGTTGCAATTGATGGCGCACTTGCGGGGATTATTGCTGTTGCAGATCCAATCAAACCAACAACACCAGCCGCCATTCAAGCATTACATCAGCTTGGTTTAAAAGTCGCCATGATTACAGGTGACAATGCACGCACAGCACACGCAATTGCCAAACAGCTTGGTATTGATGAAGTGATTGCAGAAGTCTTACCTGAGGGTAAAGTCAATGCCGTGCAAGAACTGAAAGCAAAATATGGCAACATTGCCTTCGTGGGTGATGGTATTAATGATGCCCCTGCTCTGGCTCAAGCTGATGTCGGCCTTGCTATTGGTACAGGTACGGATGTTGCGATTGAATCTGCAGATGTGGTGCTGATGTCTGGTAATCTGCAAGGTGTAGCCAATGCGATTGCCTTATCCAAAGCGACGATTGGTAATATTCATCAGAATCTATTCTGGGCCTTTGCCTATAACACTATGTTGATTCCTGTGGCAGCTGGCGTACTGTATCCTGCTTATGGCATTTTGATGTCACCTATTTTTGCAGCAGGTGCAATGGCACTTTCAAGTGTGTTTGTCCTTAGTAATGCGCTACGTTTGCGTCGTTTCCAACCGCCATCTGTGAACAGAGGCTAATGGAGGATCTCTCATGAATATTGGTAAAGTCTCTCAAGTTTCAGGTGTGACAGCCAAAATGATTCGTTATTACGAACAAATTGGCTTAATTCCAGCTGCTGGGCGCAGCAATGCAGGTTACCGCTCTTATTCTGATAATGATGTTGAACGTTTGAAGTTTATCAAGCGTAGTCGTGAATTGGGTTTCTCTGTAGCAGAAATCACTGATCTGCTGGATTTATGGAATAATCGCAATAGGCATAGTGCAGATGTAAAGCATTTGGCTCAGGCGCATATCCATAAGTTAGAACAACGTATCCAAGATCTACAACAAATGGCGCAAACCTTACAAACCTTGGTTGATTGCTGTGCGGGTGATAATCGACCTGATTGTCCGATTCTTGAAGGTTTAAAAGAACCGAGTCATGAAATGAAGGATATCCATCACCATAATGATCTGCTCTCTCTGTCTCCACTGACGGGTCGTAAGTGACACAAATTAAAAGGCTATAGAAATATGGCCTTTTTTATTTTTGAGCATTTTCTTAAATCAAAAAAAGCGGCCGAGATGGCCGCATTTTTCATTCACTGTAAATTAACGTGGCGGAAAACCCGCTTCTGCCAAAGCATTAACGATTTGCTGTTGTGATGCCGTAGTTTCTACTTTTACACTGCGGTGAGGTGGATCAGTGATTACCTTTGCATTGGCATCCACTGCTTGGATCGCACGCGTTACACCACGTGCACAGCCACCACAAGTCATATTTTCAACATGAAATTCCATACGAATTCTCCACTTGGTTATTCAATAAGATAGATTCAATATAAACGTTCCAATAATTGGAAGGTCAAGTCTTTTGGTCATTAAATTAGAAAATTAGCTGTTCAGCCTTTCTTTTCGGACACATAATTCACTGTATATTTCGGGATTTCTATTTCTAGGGCCTCCTCCTGTACATTCACCTGACAGGATAGACGTGAATAAGGGGTTAGCCCCCAAGCACGGTCGAGTAAATCAGCTTCAATATCGTCCATTTCAGTTAAGCTATCGAATCCTTTTTTCACAATTACGTGACAGGTTGTACATGCCCCTGAAAAATCACAGGCGTGTTCGATTTCGATACCATGATCAAGTAAGCGTCTACAGAGGTTTTCTCCGCGTTCTATTTCAATTTCCCGACCTTCAGGGCAAATTTTTTCATTCGGGAGAACCGTTATTTTCGGCATAGTCAGTACCATTGCATTTGTTGATATGATAAATAACAAATGATAAAAGGCTTTGTCTAAAGCCTTTTATCTAAAATAAGTCAACAATACCGACTTATAAGAAATGCCTTTTTAACCAAGCATTTATTACTTTAATGTCAATATCCTGTGCCAAAATCATATTTTTTGCCAACATTCGGACTTCTGGATCATAACCATATTTCAAGGCGACCTTGGCCATATCGACTACGACTTGATGATGTGGAATCATTCCACGCATAAAGTCGATGTCGGCATTGCCAGTGTAATTGATTTGCATATCCGCATGCATACGGCTCGTTAGTTCCATATAAGCACGTGTAGAGAGACTATAGAACTCACTTGAATCATTTGAGTTAGACGTTGTTGCAGATTGTTGTTCACTCATTATTGTTTCCTTTTATTGAGCAGTATCAACATTCATTTAAGATGTGATTGATATGCTGTATTGATGAAAATAAAGGGAATGATGCGGTCAATAGATGAGCGCTTCTATCTAATGCTGCATATTTACCTTTATGAAAGACACTGTAGTCCTTCCAATAATTGCAAGGTCAAGCAATCAATTTATTAAAATTTTGAGTGATAAAAAAACACAGTTTTATCGGCTCTAAATAAAAAAAGTGCATGATCAACATGCACTTTTTAAATGAATATTTAACGTGTTTTAGACATTTAAGCCGACGGCTTTCGCACGCGCTTTATGCAATTTTTTATAGCTGTCGATTAAACGTAAATGACGATCAAGTCCTTCCAGTTGCATATTGGTTGGGGTTAAACCATAGAAACGAACGCTACCTTCAACCGAACCAACCACTGCATCCATACGTTCATTGCCAAACATACGACGGAAATTAATCTCGTAATCGTCCAGTTCCATTTCATCATCGAGCAAAACTTCAAGCACGACATTCATACATTGATAGAACAAACCACGTTCTACTGTGTTGGTGTTGTATTGCAAGAAGGTTTCAACCAGCTCTTTGGCTTCTTCAAACTGTTGCAATGCAACATAGATCAATAGCTTCAATTCGAGCAAGGTTAACTGACCCCACACAGTATTGTCATCAAACTCAATACCAATCAATGTCGTGATTTCAGTGTAATCGTCCAGTTCACATTCTTCTAAACGCTCGACCAATGCCTCCAACTGTTCTTCATCTAAACGGTGTAGATTGAGAATATCTTCACGGAATAACAAGGCTTTATTGGTGTTGTCCCAAATCAGGTCTTCAACCAGATAAATTTCAGAATAATCAGGTACCAAGATGCGGCATGCCGTTGCACCTAAGTGTTCATACACCGCCATGTAGACTTCTTTGCCCATTTCTTCAAGGATGCCAAACAACTCAGCCGCTTCTTCAGCATTGGAGTTTTCACCATCATTGGTGAAGTCCCATTCTACAAAGTCATAATCAGATTTAGCACTAAAGAAACGCCAAGAGACCAAACCACTTGAATCAATGAAGTGCTCAACAAAGTTGTTTGGTTCGGTCACCGCATTGCTCTGGAAAGTCGGTTGCGGTAAGTCATTTAAACCTTCGAAACTACGGCCTTGCAATAATTCAGTCAAACTACGTTCTAAAGCGACTTCAAAACTTGGGTGCGCGCCAAATGAGGCAAAGACACCGCCTGTACGTGGGTTCATTAGCGTCACACACATTACAGGGAATTGACCACCCAATGAAGCATCTTTCACAAGCACGGGAAAGCCTTGTTCCTCTAAACCTTGGATACCTGCCACGATACTTGGGTATTTTGCCAATACCTCTTGTGGTACGTCTGGCAAGGCAATTTCACCTTCTAAGATTTCACGCTTAACCGCGCGTTCAAAAATTTCAGATAAGCATTGAACCTGAGCTTCAACCAAGGTATTCCCTGCGCTCATGCCATTACTGAGATATAAATTCTCAATCAAATTCGATGGGAAATAGACTGTTTCATCATCTGATTGACGTACGAATGGTAATGAACAGATACCACGTTCAGTATTGCCTGAGTTGGTGTCGTATAGATGTGTGCCCAGTAATTCATCATCAGGGTTATAAATTTCTAAACAGTATTCATCCAAAATTTCTTTTGGTAATTCACCATTTGGACCCGGCTTAAACCATTTTTCATCCGGATAATGCACAAATTCTGCATTGGCAATTTCCTCACCCCAGAACTGGTCGTTATAGAAGAAATTACAGTTTAAACGTTCAATGAATTCACCTAAAGCTGATGCCAACGCACTTTCTTTCGTTGAGCCTTTACCATTGGTAAAACACATTGGAGACTGCGCATCACGGATGTGTAAGGACCATACATTTGGTACGATATTACGCCATGACGCAATTTCAATCTTCATGCCTAAACCAGCCAAAATCTCTGACATATTGGCAATGGTTTGTTCTAGCGGCAGGTCTTTGCCCAAAATATAAGTATTGTTTTCTGTAGTCAGGCTTGGCATGAGCAACGCTTGTGCATCTGCATCAATACTTTCCACTTCTTCGATGATAAATTCAGGACCCGTCTGAATCACTTTTTTTACCGTACAGCGATCAATCGAACGTAAAATCCCTTGACGATCTTTTTCAGAAATATCTGCTGGAAGTTCAACCTGAATTTTAAAAATCTGTTTATAGCGGTTTTCAGGATCGACAATATTGTTTTGTGATAAACGGATATTGTCGGTTGGAATGTCACGCGCAGCACAATACACTTTGACAAAGTAAGCAGCACACAATGCAGATGAAGCAAGGAAATAGTCGAATGGGCCAGGTGCAGAACCATCGCCTTTATAGCGAATGGGCTGATCGGCGATTACCGTAAAATCATCAAACTTCGCTTCTTGTCGAAGATTGTCGAGATAATTAACCTTGATTTCCATGCGAGCACCTAAATATTCTTATGTGTTGCAAGCACATAAGATTGAAAATATTGATATAAGCCAAATCGTAGATAAGAGATTGCTTAAAAAAGTGTGGCTAAGGTCATCTTGTCGCTTGATCTAACGCTGACCCTAGTAATAATGGACGCTATTATAGAAGTATTTTGTGTAATTGATAACTTTTGTCTGTTTTTCTAGCCTTTTTATGAGCAATCAGCTGAATTGTTGATGATTTAACCTGATATTTACAGCTGTGTTGCAATCTCGATAAATGCTTTTGCAATTGGTGTCATTTGCTGCTTGTTTTTCACAGCCAAACCAATTGAGCGTTTGATATTTGGTGATAATGGTCGTTTTATGATATTGGGATACAGTTGCAGAATGTTCTGATCAAGGGATAAATCAGCCACAATAGATACCGCTGCATGGCTATTTACCATATTTAAAATCGACAGGATTTGAGAGAGATGGTACTTCACTTGAGGTGTCAGTTGAGCTGCACGAAACAATTCCAGCACATGATTTTGACTGCCAGCACTGGTCAAAATGAAAGGATAATCCATCAATTCTTCCAGTTTGACCGCAGCTTGTTGGGCAATCGGTAAATGCTTTGATATCAAAGCCACAAAGATATCTTCCAATACAGCAAAAGTATCAAAGCGAGTCTCAGGTAAAACCACAAAACCAAGGTCAACTTTGCGCTCATCTATCCATTGCAACACGTCTTTATCTGTTCCCTCAAAAATCAATACGTCGACCTGAGGATATTTCCGACTGAAATTTTCTAAAATCAATGGAAGCAGTACATTAGAAGAAGATGCGCCAAAGGAGCCGATACGCAAACTCCCTGTTTTAAAACCTTTCAGGTCCATGACTTGTTGATGAATGATGGTTGAAACATTCAGCATTTCATTCACATAAGGCAGTAAACCTTGCCCTGCTGCGGTGAGTTCCACTTCATTGTTATTGCGATAAAACAGCTGAGTTTCCCATTTCTTTTCCAAGGATTTAAGTGCATGTGAAATTGCGGACTGTGAAATATTCAGTTGCTGTGCCGTTAGGGTAAAGTTTTTTAATTCTGCCAATTTTGAAAAGATTCCGAGTTGAGTCAGCGTCATGATGGAGCATTCATGAGTAAAAGCTCATTTTACTATAAAGATAAATTAGTTTTACGATTTGATTTAATTCTGTGTCGATTAAAAAACCTCATGCGTCATTTCGCAATTTCTCTGCCAAGTTGTACTGTTTATTTTAAATTGATCTGTGTAGCTTTGATGTGGGGTGGCACCTTTATTGCTGGACGTGTTCTTGTTGCAGAAGTTTCTCCAGCCTTGTCTGCACTGTTACGCTTCACAATTGCTGCCATCTTGCTGCTTATTTTAATGATCAAAGCAACAGGCTGTTTTCCCCGTCTTTCCACTCAACAGCATATCTATGCAATTATGATGGGCTTAACTGGAGTATGCGCTTATAACCTGTTTTTCTTTGCTGCGCTTTCTCGAATTGAGGCAGGTAGAACGGCTTTATTTGTTAGTTTGTCACCTATTCTGACTGTGTTGATCTTGCGAATTTTCTTTCACGAAAGATTAAGGGAAATCAACTATCTTGGTGTCTGCATTGCCCTAGTTGGAACACTGCTGGTGGTGACTCGGGGTGAAGTATTTAATGCTTTACAACCGTCTTTTGGGCTTGGTGAAATGATGATGTGTGGGGCGGTATTCAGTTGGGTGATTTATACCTTGTGCTTGAAACAAGCGAATACATCAGCTTTGACTATGACCACATACGCCGTCCTTTGGGGGACCGCATTTCTTTTCATCAGTTCAATGCCTGAGTTAAGTTATAAAACGCTTATCAATATCTCATTGAACAGTTGGCTAGCTGTTCTTTATTTGGGTGCATTGGGTACCGTATTGGCCTTCGTCTGGTATGCACAAGCCATTCATGCCATTGGAGCATCCAAAACCATTATTTTTACCAATCTTGTTCCGATCTTTGCTGTATTACTGGCCTTTTTTATACTAAAAGAACCGATTACTGGATCAATGGCTGTGGGTGCAGTCCTCAGTTTCGTCGGTATCTTATTGGTGAATAAATATTAAAAACAAAGTGATAGCGATCATCTTTAAAAAACTTAGCTTTTTAGCTAAGTTTTTGTTGACATCAGATCAATAAACACACAATACTTAGCTCTATGGCTAAGTATGATTCTAAACTCGATTTATTGTTCAGTGCTCTCAGTGATCCAACGCGCAGAGAAATACTGACTCGGCTGTCCTTCGGAGCAGCTTCAATTACTGAACTGGCTGAACAACATGATATGGCCCTGCCTTCTTTTCTAAAACATCTGAATAAACTAGAACAAGCAGGACTCATTCATTCTGAAAAAAATGGAAGAATCAGAACTTGTGCTCTGGCCCCTGATGCATTTACGCCTATGCAAAATTGGTTAAGTGAGCAACGGGCCATCTGGGAACAAAGACTTAATCAATTTGATCGTTACGCACTCGAATTAAAAAGGAAAAGAGAAAATGAAACTGGATCCAAAAACTGATTTAAAACTAGAAAGAGTGATTGATGTACCACGTAAGCTGGTCTGGGAATGTTGGACCACACCAGAACATATCAAACACTTCTTTATTCCTCGACCTCACTCCATCAAGGCCTGTGAAATTGATTTAAAAGTCGGTGGAAAATTCAATACGGTCTTTGATGTCGATGGCAATGAAATCAATAATCAAGGTGTTTTCTTAGAAGTGGTTGAAGGAGAAAAACTGGTTTTTACTGATACCTACACAGAGGATTGGAAACCGGCTGAAAATCCATTTATGACTGCAATTCTATTGCTTGAAGATGCAGGTGAAGGCGCAACTAAATATACTGCGATTGCGAGACATCATACTGCGGAAACTCGTCAACAGCATGAAGATATGGGCTTTTTTGAAGGTTGGGGTACGGTAGTTGATCAACTGGTCGAATATGCAAACAGCTTAAAAGCTAAATAATTCCCCCTATCTACTCGATAAATGCCTCAAAGTTGACTTTCCAATACTTTGAGGCATTTCTTAGAGATCAAATCAAATCCGACCAACTTCCAAATATGGAATTAAATTCTGATCGAAGTTCGGACGTGGATCTCCTGCAAAGCTAATAAATCCATGCATTCCCGTTAATCGTTCACCTTTATAAAACTGATTCAACTGATAACGTGGATCTTGATGAGATAGGGTAAAACTGATGATACCAACCCCTCTTTGCTTTGAGAGTTGATAGGCATTTTCAAGCATCAGATGATGCAGTGCCAAATGTTTTGGGTGGCATAACAAGGTGTGTAATACATGATATTTCAGCGAATCACCGAGCTTAGGCAAAGGCATCGCTTTGGTAATTTTGGTCAATAAATTATAAACGGGACGAAATACACCAATCACGGGACTGTAATGTAAAATTTTGGTTTGTTTTAGGCTATGTTGATCCCATAACCCAAACATCCCAACAAGTTTTCCATCTTGAAAATAAAGCTGAAAGTCAGAAAGCTGTAGCCCTGTAAAATAGTGATGTGCTGCGTGTAATTCTGCAAAATCATAAGCTGGAATAAAATTATAATGCTGCGCCATTGCTGCAATAAAGCGATTCATTGCAGCAATATGCTCAGGCCGTGCAACGCAGGACTTAATCTCACGCATCTCTGTTTGAACTTGATTATTTAGATTTAAAAAAGCCTTAATTTTTCTTTTGGTCCCCAAATGCGTCAAGGTTAAAGTTTCAATCAGACCTTCATCGTAATAATCAGGAATTCCTGTTTTACCAGTTTGTATGGCTGCTCGTGCTGCATAATTATCATTAAAAATAATCATCTGGCTGAAATTGGGTTCATGCAGCGTTTGTTTGACATGTGCACCTAAAACTTTGACCAGTGATTTACCTCGATAGTTTGGATCAACACGCAAATCACTGGCATATCGCACATTCTGTACAGTTTTATCGACATAACATGGACGATGTCCGTTGCTATAACACGCAACATTCTTTTGATTTTCAGTGTCTTCAATCACCACATGCAGTTTGTGCCGATACAGAATATCTGACGCTTTAAAATAACTGGGTTCACGCTGAAAGCTGATCTGCACACCCTTGGTGGTCATCGGCACGGCAATCAGTTCACGCAAAGCTTGATCATCTGCCAATGTTGCTTCTCGTGTAATTAGCGGATTTGCCTCAGCATGTGGTGGATTTGTTTTCATTAATTATTCACCTGTTCAATATTTTGTGTGGACACCAGATCGTTTAAGTGCCCCATTTGATCTAAGAGCTGATAAACAAAAACGATTTCGTCTTGCTCATTGACCGTTTTCTGAGTTTGTACATCCAATAGCTTTTGTTCAGTATTCAACAAATCAAAAGTTGTTTTGGTCCCCAATTCAAATTCTTTGCGGGTATAAACAAAAGCAATTGACGCTGCATCAATCGCATTCTGTAATGCGTCTTTGTTTTGGCGAATGGTTTGTAACTGCGCATACGTGGTACGTGCGCGCTGATTCAAATCAAGCTCAAGGCTCCGAATCTTTTGATTAGCTAAATCAACATCTGCCTGTGCTTTTCGGATATTGGCGCGGTTTAAACCATCGTCATACAACGGTACGTTCAGTTGCACCCCCACCATGTAATTATTACTTTCCGAGCCAATATAACTGGCTTCATGTTGCTTGCCCGCACGGCTGGTCAACATGACTGTGGGCCAAAGTTCTCGCTTGGTTAAAGCGTATTGTTTCTCAGAGGCTTGTTTCTCATATTTGGCACGCAGTAATGCCGGATGATTCTTAGTTTTGGCCAAGATCTCATCCAGATTGCTGGAAATCTCTGGCAGACGATTAATTTTCACCAAGTTATCTGGTGTCGTGCCTGTAATTTGATAGAACTGCGCTTCACTCATAGTAAGATTGGATTGCGCCTGTGTAATATCAGCTTGCCCTTGAGCAACTTGAGCCAACACTTGCGCTAAGTCTGCGCGTGTGATCATACCGACATCAAAACGTCGTTGTGATTCATACAACGAACGCTGTAAGTTAGACATGGTTTTCTTTCTGAGTTCTAAAATCGCTTTCTTCTTCAAAACGTCGGTATAGACCATGACGGTATTCAAAATCGTTTCTGAACGTTGATCCGACAAGCCTTGCGAATATGCAGAAAGTTGATTTTTGGCAACATCAATCCCCAAGCGATGTCGCCCTGATGTGTAGATAGGGTAATCCATTTGTAATTGCAAACTACGACCTTTTCGGTTTCCTTCCGTTGGAAACATGACATTGGTGGGAGTTTCGACTCTTTCATAATCGAGTTGTCCAACCAAGTTTACTTTCAGGCCATCACGTTGTTTTGCCTGTTCAAGCATTGCCGTGGATTGATTCACACTTAAACGGCTCACCTCCAATTGACTTTCATGCCTTAAACTTGCTGACAAAGCCTCATCTAAAGTCATGGCACTAACAGTATTCGAAACCAATAACATTGCCATACATACTGCAATATGTGAGGACTTAAAAACTCGATCGTTAAATTGCATCAGCCCTTTCTTCATAGTTGTTCCAAACTATTGAGGGTAACTTTCTTGAGTGGCTCAGGCTTAATATTGCCTTCAATGATGCCATCAAACATGACCAGCTTTTTATAAGCATTCCAACCATTGTTGGCTTGACGAATCTGAGGCTGATCTAACTGACCGAGATTGCGGGCAAGTTCATAATGGAAGTTCTGCCGTAAGATACTATCGATATATTCATCATTAATGCTGTGATGAATTTCACCTTCAAACAAAACACAATAGAACGGCTTAACCTGTTGTTCAGTATCTATGGCAAGCAAAGAGATTGCTTTAGATTCCGTTTCATTGAGTTGTGAAAGCAGTTGCTGTGCCGTTTCTGGTGCAAGCTTCTCGCCTACTAGATCGACCCCGAAACGACGTCCTTGGAATTCAAAGCATGGGACTTGTTCAAGGAAACTGGTCACACGTAGACAATCATCAAGACAATAGCGCAATAGACCATTCCCTGATGTAATAATTGGGCTGACCACATCACCGACTTTAAGTTCCCATGACGGGATAATCTGTCCCTGTTTTTCGCCTTCCAAATACTCAAATTCATAGAAATGGCTTTGATAAGCCAATGGATAATGATCATTGTAAGGAATGGTCACCACACCTTCAGTGGCCCATAAGCCTTTGCCTTCAAATTGCACCGAAGGAAGACGCTGTTTCAATTTTTCAGCCCACGCTTTGGAGCCAGCAGTATCCCAGCTCGATACCAAACTCAAACTCGGCCATAATTGGTTAAAATCAATCTGTTCGCCATTTGAACTGTCGATCAGACATTTTGCACTTTCTGGGCTGAATGGGGCTTTGACTTCTTTTAATGAAACTTGACGCGCTCCCCAACGACCTGTCTCTAAAACTTCAATTACGTCTTGTTGCATTACCTCCAAACGATCTAGGAGCTGCAAAGCAAAGGTTGGACTCCACACCGAAATCATGGCGAGATTACGATTGGCGACCAGATAGCAAATCGTTGCAAACAGTGCATCATCAGCATTGGCTGCAAAAGCAACATTGCTGGGAACTGCTTGAGTAAATTTAGATAAAATACGTTTACCAATACCGAGTAAAGCACTGTCATCATTTAAATTTTTATCTTTTAATACTTCACGCTGGCTTTCTGGCAACCATGAAACTGACCAATAGTGTGTGCCAGAACGTAACTGCGGACATTTACGGTATAAACTGGCCATCCACGGTGCAATTGCGTGATCAAGTTCGTCTAAAAACAGCTTGGTATAAGGAATAAATTTGATTTGTTCGCTAGATCCACTGGTCGGTTGAAAACGGACCAATTTACTGTTTGAAAGCTGTATCTGCTGATCTCGATAACGCTGAATATCCTCCCGCCACGCGCCATAACGCGAAGCAGGAAAAGCCTGTACAAACTGTGCATAATCTTGCACCTTGCGCTCTTTGGCAAAGTATGACGTCTGCAAAATTGAACTCAAGATTTGAAGTTGTGTGTGCTCTAGGCTATTGGCATGCTTTTTAAAGTCTCGGTCAGAGACATCACACCATTGTTTTAAAATAAGATGTGAACCTGTGGTAAGCCATTCTGAATGCTTCATTGCAGGACTCCTTGGCGATTTGCTGGTGTCTTTAACAATGCTTCGCATCGACCTTTACTGGCTGGCTTAGTGATTAATTTGACAGGGAACCGCGCAAGATCTTTCCAACCTAAACGACCAATACACGGTAGTTCTGTGCCGACCGTCCATGTTGGATTCATCTGTTCAAAGAAATGAATATTTGGATTTTTTGCTCTCATTTCTTCGGTAATAGGCGCGACTTCACCTTTCAGCGGCTGATAGTCATTACCAAAGTTTAATAAACCGGCTTCTTTGTCATAATACTCACCAAAGAAATTCTCACAGTAATGCTCAACCACCGTTGATAAATGTTGATTTTCATCTTTGATATTTGGGTAATAGACATAATAGTTGTTGGCAAGCAACAAATAGGTTTTGTAGCCTTTGGAAATCAGTAACCAATACAGCTCATTAAACGGATATTTCACCCGTAACTTAATCATCAGCTTAAGCATCGTACTTTGCAATGTACGTGTGCCCCAATACGCTCTTAAGATCACCGTATCGCCACTGAATAACACCGTATAGTCTTTACCATTTAAATAAAAATGCTGAACCACCACTGTAGAGAACCCAACAATTTCATCCGTTTCCGAGTTGAAAATTAAGATCGCACCACTTTTCTTTTTAAAATCATCTACAAAGATGGAAAATTTGGTGTTTTCATAATACTGCTCGTAGATGGAATACATCACTTTTAGGCGGTCAATATCGATTTGTTCTTTCTCGACATATTGGCCATAGGTAGATTCTTTGTTATTGAATCTCGAGATCAGTTTATATGTTGTATTAATCATCAGCTTGTACCTCTAAATTTGGATATGCAAATTCCCCTATCTCATAAAGAAATATAAAAATGCGTATCACTATTCTTTTTATTACGGGGTAAGTTGTTATAGATGCCCCGATTTTTTTTTCGTTATATGAAACCCTCTAGCATTGAATCTCTATATGTCCATTTTCTTCCCCCTATCCATAAAAATGGTTAAGAAAGCCGCCACAAACATAATGATGGCTAACATACGTAATAAATCATTAAAACTAGACGTGAGCGCTTGATAGTGAATATCGCGATAAATCACACTCAGCGCGATTTGCTGTGCATTTGCACCGACTTCTTGGTATTGGGCAGTGAGTTGGTCTAGCCTTTCAACAAAGATCCAATTTTGCGGTGTCATATATTGATTGATCTGGGTGACATGCAATGCCGTGAGCCAATCCAGTGATGAGTTGATCAATGCCAGCCCAACAGCACCGCCAATATTGCGCATCAGATTATAAATACCACTGGCATCTGCAACTTTCGTGAGTGGCAAGGTACTCATCGCCAAATGCGAAACCACAATCAAACAAATCATCAGACCAATCCCACGATAGATCTGTGGCCAAAACATAAAGTCATAATCGCTGTGAATACTGAGATGTGAATTGAGCCAAACACCAAAACCCGCCAAGACCATGCCAACAAACACGGTTTTTCGCGTATCAAAATTTGGAATAAGCCAAGCTAAAAATGGCGCAAAGCAGAACATGACAATACCTGTCACCATCATGATATGACCGATTTGACTGCTGTTCATTTCTCGAACTTGTCCAAGAAATACAGGAATCATATAGCCCAAACCATACAAGGCCATACCAATCACAAAGGTAATCATGCAACTTAAAGCGAAGTTCTTATTTTTAAATACACTGAGATCTAATAGCGGTTTAGGCTGAGTAAAACTACGCGAGAAAAAGATCATGCCGCCAATCAAGCAGATGATAAATGCAATACGAACGCCTGTATCCGCTAACCAGTCATGGCGTGCGCCTTCATCCAGAAAATACTCCAAACCACCCAAGAACATGGCCATACCAATCAGACTGAACCAATCCATGGTTTTAATCAGTGAATAATTGGCGCGATCAATATTCGGGCCTGAGTAAATAATTGTCGCAATCAAAATACCTGGGATGATGTTAATTAGGAACATCCAGTGCCATGAGAAGTTGTTGGTGAGCCATCCACCAATGGTTGGACCAATCGCAGGACCCAGCGTACTAATCATGCCAAACATCACCAAAGGCAATGCACGTTTTGCTTCTGGGAAAAGTAAATACAACGCCGTCATTGACGTTGGAATCATACCTCCACCCATAAAGCCTTGAAACGCACGGAATACCAATAGGCTTTCCAGATTCCAAGCCAAAGCACACAGTAAAGAACTGATCGTAAACCCAATGGCACAAATCGTGTAATAAATGCGTGTAGAAAGTACTCTAGACACAATACTGGACATTGGAATTGCAATAATTTCAGCAATTAAATAAACCGTTTGAACCCATGTCACTTCATAACGGCTGGCGCTCATGCCTGCTTGGACTTCATTCAGAGAACTTGCAACAATCTGAATATCCAGAATTGCCATGAAGTTACCAAAGATCATGGCAGCAAAAATGAGCCATGCTGTTTTTGGCGCAAACTTCCACTCATGTTCGATCGGTTTATTCATTTTCTTATACCTAAAACTTTCTGATTAAGTTCTTAGATCAACAGTCGCACTGACTGACATTCCAGGTTTTATAAGATCAATATGTGGACTCGAATCGAGTGCAATCCGTACAGGAATACGCTGTACAACTTTGTTAAAGTTCCCAGTCGCATTATCTGGTGGCATAAGTGAAAAGGTTGCGCCAGATGCTGGAGAAAAGCTTTCGATTTTTCCGGTGTAAGTGAGGCTTGGATACGCATCAATTTTTAATTTAACTTGCTGTCCAATGTGCATTTTCTCAATTTGGGTTTCTTTAAAGTTAGCTTGCACATACAAACTTTTTTCAGGGATGATCGCCATCAATCGTGTTTGTGGAGACACACGAGAACCTTTTTGGATTGAAAGGCTACCGACTTTGCCTGTGACTGGGCTGATGACTTTTGAGGATGAAAGATCGATTTGGTAAAGATCCAAAGTCGCATTTGCATTTTGGATATCGGCAAGTAGCTGCGCACGACTGGCTTGTAAACTACCCAATTGAGCTTCAGCAGCATTCACCGAGGCCTGTGCTTTAGTGACTTGTGCTTGCGCGGTTAAATACTGAGATTGGATGCCTTCAAAATTCTGTCGGGTAATCACACCGTCTTTTAATAAATCCTGATAACGAGTGAAATCTTTTTTCAAACGAGATAAGTCTGCTTGCGCGGCAACAACACCACTATTGGCCTCACTAATTGATGATTTTGCAGATTTTTCGTTTTGTTGTTGTACTGCAAGCGCAGCTTCTTTCAAAGTCACGACGGACTTTGCTTGATCATAACGCGCTTGATAATCACGATGATCTAAGATGGCTAATGCCTCTCCTTTTTTTACAAACTGATTGTCATTGATTATCAGCTCGACGACTTCTCCAGAGATTTTTGGCATGACCCAAGTGACATCGGCTTGCACATAAGCATTATCGGTAGATTGGTAGAATCGATATACCAAAAAATAATATGCAATACCTAAGATCAGAAATAAGATGAGCACGCTAAAAACAGCCCAAGTTATTTTTTTTCGACTTTGGAAATTAGTATCAGTTTCGAGCTGAGCTACGTTATCCATATTTAATCCGCTATTTGTAATATTCAGTTTTTATTTTGAGCCACACTAAAATGGTCATCTTTTCACGTAACTATTCACTTATTTTTATATAAATAAATAGTTACAATGTAATAATCGGCGCAAATTATCTTTCTTAAAGTAACAAAGAGTCATTGACCTTTTTTACATCTGATTTTTATTTTTCTGCCAATTGGTCGCATATTATAAAGTTTTTGTTTAAGAATCATGAAAGTTTGAAGGAAACCTAAATGATTCGCATTTTCATATGTGTGAATGCAGTATACACCATTGTTAAATATATAAATATTATTTTTCCAAATTTAAATTTAGTTTTTACTATTTAGTCAAAAAAACTTTGCATTTTGATTAATTTGCACACAACAATTAGCTGAGTAACAAAACTAATAAAGAGTTATAAAATGTAAAAATAGAAAAACTTTCTTTTTCTCTTATTAAATTTTCTAAACTACACTTAAATAAAATGTGATAAATAGCACACTTTCAAATAAAAGTGAATAATTTTTAAAAGCTAAAGAAATCATTAGAATTAATAATCTAAATATGCTAATTGATTATCTAGGTCGTAAAAATCTTAAATTTTATGTTAAAACTGATGTTTATATGGCTTTTAAGGGTAAAAACTATATCAACTTAGATACTGCCAAGTTGTGATTTGATCGGACAAAATTGTATAAAAATTTTAGGAAATAATATTAAATTGATCTAAAAGGAATAAATAGTTATGGATTCTGGACTAATTACACTTTTTCTGCCCCTTGCTTTAGCAATCGTTATGGCGGGCTTGGGGTTGGAACTCACTCTCAAAGATTTTGCTCGCGTAAGTAAACACCCCAAAGCTGTTTTAGTTGCTCTATTTTGTCAGCTGATTTTATTGGTCGGCATTGCCTTCTTAATTTGTAAAATACTGGCTTTACCACCATTGCTGGCCGTAGGCTTGATGCTACTCGCAGCTTCTCCTGGAGGCTCTACAGCAAATCTATTTAGCTATCTATATAAAGGTGATATCGCACTCAATATTACCTTAACCGCAATCAATGCCATTATTGCCGCTATTTTTCTACCGTTTATTGTGAACTTCTCGATTCTTCATTTCATGAATGAAGGCCAGCAGCTTGGGTTACAATTTTCAAAAGTGCTTCAAGTATTTGCAATTATCCTTGTTCCTGTAGGTATCGGGATGTTGATTCGTCATTATGCCCCGCGCACAGCTGAAAAACTAAATCGTCCAGTTCGCATCTTTGCGGTGGTTTTTCTGGTGATTATCATCCTTGGTGCAATTATCAAAGAGCGAAGTAATCTCATTGAATATATTGGTCAAATAGGATTAGCCACAGCGTTATTCTGTGCAATTAGTCTTTGTATTGGTTATTTTGTACCGCGACTGTTTGGTATCAGTTCTTATCAAGCACGGGCATGTGCTTTTGAAATCGGCATTCATAACAGCACATTGGCAATGACCATTGCATTGACCATCATGGCCAGTACCACGATTGCAATGCCTGCCGCAGTCTATTCAATCTTTATGTATATCTTCGCAACCATCTTTGGTATTTTGATTACCCGATTTGGGCCACAAGAAACAGCCAAAGTTTAAAGCCTTTCAAATTCACGATCAAAACAGCCTTAGCATGGTTTCCCTTATGCTAAGGCTATTATTTTTATTGGTCGTTTAAGCTGTTTCCAATACTTTTTTTAATTCTTCCGCAGACCAAGCTTTAGCTGTATTTTCTGCCTGCTTAATCAGCTGGATGAGCTTTGTATTGATCGGCGCCTGTCGATTGAGCTGTGCAGCCAAATTCACAATTTCGCCATTAATCCAGTCAATTTCCGTTGCCCTGCCTGCCATCAGATCATCAGCCATCGATGACCGTGCCAGTGGATCAATCGCCAACATTTTCTTGCTGAGTAGATTAAAAATAAAATTTGGAAGACTTAATAGCTTAGGCAGCACCTGAGCAGGCACCGCAGTAAGTTGTGCAGGTTGAATTTTAGCAAGTTTCAAAAGTTGTAAAGCTTCCGTCTGTGCCATCGCCAAACATTGACGGTAAGCTCGAATGGAAAGTTGTTGCTTGAGTGGAAGCTGAGATAATGCATTGACTGAATTATTGAGATTTAATAATAACTTTGCCCATTGAATCTCTTGCATATTCTGTTCAAGTTTAAACTCAAATTTTGCAGTGTGAAATGTAGTCTCTAGCTCAGCGAGGGCTGGATGACTTTTGACATATAAAGCCCCTTCTGTGCCTTGATGAAATACCCCATTTCCCAAAGCAGCCACATTAAACGGTACCATACCTTCAAGAATTGTATGTCCAGATAACACCTGTTTTAGGATTCCAACATTACCTAAGCCATTCTGGAAACTGATGATTATGCTATCTTTCTTCAGAATATCTTTTAGTTCATAAGCAACTTGCTCAGTTGCTGCTGATTTCACACAAACAAAAATAAAGTCTGCGTTAGCCGCAGTATTTAAATCCTGACTCAGTTGAAGTTTATTCGCAGGAACAGTTTGTCGCATTCCCTTATAGTCAGAAACCGTGAGCCCATATTGTTGAAGTTGTTGTTGTATTTTAGGCCGAACAATGAAATCGACATCATGCCCAGCTGCGGCTAATCGTCCACCTAAATAGCATCCAATACTGCCCGCGCCATAAATACATATTTTCATTCTTCATCCCAGATTCGTTACTTTACATCGCTGTATTACTTTAATTAGAATCTAGGTCCTGAATTGTCAAATAGCTGACAATTAGTCGATACAACTCATTTAAACTTTGTCTAAAGATTAAGAAAACTCATGGTTAATGTTTTCTGGCACGTCCTCTGTTCCATTCTTCTAACACATAGCCCATTCCATAAATATTATGAATCAGCTTCGGAAGAAAGTTACGATCAATTTTATTTCTTAAGCGACTAATTGCCACTTCCACCGCTTTAGTATCTCTTTCATAATTCATATCACAGATCTGGGATGCAATCAGTGCTCTAGGCAAAATTTCTCCACGTCTACTCATAAATAGCTCCATCAATGCGTATTCTTGAGCAGTGAGGTTAATTCGTTGCCCTGAACGGCTCACACAACGTTTCCATAAATCGAGTTCAAGATCTGCAACACTCATCTTACTGCTTTCATTATTTCGTGGCTCTCTGGCCAATAAACTTCTTATCCGAGCGAGTATTTCTGCAAAAGTAAAAGAAAGACCAAATCCTTTAATACGCTCTCCAATTTGATCACGGGCAATCAAAAATAAAATAGGCATTTTCCTGCCATTTCGTCCAACATCATTCAGGATGTTCCAGTCATTTAAACCAGAAAACATCACATCCAATACCACCAAATCATATTCGCCCAAGATAAGTGTCAGATGTTTTGCTGTAATTTCATCGGTGACCCAATCGATCATGTAACCTGCTTCTGATAATGTTTGTTTAAGATAACTCCCTGTTTTATGATCATCTTCGACTAGTAATATCTTCATCTTAAACCTACTAAAGCTTTGCTTAAGACGATAATAGCCTCCTGAAACTTGAAATAGTTTCAAATGACATAAATGTAATTTAGCTGTCAGTTAAATGTTACTTTGTAGAAGACTGAGCATGGAAAATACAGTGAAAACTGCACAATGAGATGACTAAATTCTCATATAAAAAAGCCTAACAGTTCAGTTAGGCTTTTTCTGTTCATTAACATTTAATGGAATTCTGGGTCTGCCAATAACGTTGTAGCGGCGAGTTTACCCAGGTTATTAGATGCCAGTGGGCTATCGCCTGTTAATAATTTTCGATCTTGGTGTACCTGACCTGTAATTCCCTTGTTCAAGATTTTAACGCCAAGCTTCTCAAGATTTTCACCGACTAACCATGGCAATTGACCTGGCATATAACCTATCTCAATATTCGGACCTTTGTCTAAAGTATCTGGGAACACACAAATCTGATAATCTTTAAAAATATAATCTTGTGGATTTTCATCAACTGCAGCTGCGAGTAAAGATGCTGGGCCATGACACAACGTGATCACATATTTGTCATTTTCAACTGCCCACTTTAACAGCTCTTTTACTTCTGTACTCTCTGGAATTTTAGCCAGTACGCCATGTCCACCTGGAATAAAAATACCGGCATAAGGCGAATCTGCACTTAAAGCTTGTTCCAAAATATCAGCCAGCTTTAACGGCGCTTTGAGCTGTTTTTCGTATTTTTTGTAGGTATCTAAGACCACCTGTTCCTCATGTGGCATTGCCCACATTTCCAGTTTGACTGGATTTCCAGAAAGTGTTGCCACATCAAAAGCAAAGCCTGCGTTATCCAAATGAAACATTGGCAATAACATTTCCACTGGATGATTTCCTGTCGAAAAGAATTTTTCGTTTTGCATCAAGATATAACGTTCGTCAGTCGCGATCATTAAAATCTTTTTATCGCCTTTGTAGGGGGTTGGATAAGTTGTACCATCATAATCTGTCTTTGCAGAGGTATATTGGCTGAGTGAATAGGGTGACGGAAAAAAAGCGTTGTCTTCTGCTAGGTCTGGACTTGGATTGCGATCATCAGGATTTGTCGTCATTTTCAAGATTCCTCATCGTGTTGTTATATTTAATACATACTGCTTAACTGTCCTGTCCCACTCAAGTATTGAGTATGAACAGGCATGCAATGAATACAATTAGGCAAATTCAGATTTAATTTCGAGTACCACTTTGCCCGTGTGTTGGCTGCTTTCTAAACATTGATGTGCCTGAGCAACATCTTCAAAAGTGAAAGTTTTATAGATCATCGGCTTACATTGGTCTGCTTCAATCAACGGCCAGACAAACTGTTCAAGCTCTTGGGTAATTTTGGCTTTTTCATCATTGGTTCTAGCTCGCATGGTTGAGCCAGTCACCACAGCACGTTTTAACATCAACTCTTGTATATCAAAGCCATCGACTTTCCGACCGCCCATGAAACCGATAATCACCAAACGTCCATCGCGCTTTAACAGCCTCAAGTTTTGGTTGAAGTAGGCTGCACCAATAATATCCAAGATCACATCAACACCTTGACCATCAGTTTGGGCCAAAATTTCTTTTTCAAAATCCTGCGTTTTGTAGTTAATCACCTGTGACACAGAAGCTAATTTTTCAACTTTGTCATCACTCCCAACCGTAGAGAAGTTTTTAATACCCATCGCATGACATAAACTAATCGCGGTTGAACCAATGCCGCTTGCGCCGCCATGAATCAGCACGGTTTCATTCTTATTTAATTGTCCAATCTGAAACAGATTCGCCCAAACAGTAAAATAGGTTTCAGGAATGGCCGCTGCTTCAACAAAACTCAGATTCTTCGGAATGTTTAACGCTTGGTTTGCTGGAACCGCACAATATTCAGCGTACCCACCACCATTGGTGAGTGCACAGACTTTATCACCGACTTTAAATTTGCTGACCTGAGCACCCACGTGAACGACCACACCTGATACCTCAAGTCCAGGAACCAATGTGACCCCTTTGGGCATGGGATATAGTCCTTGGCGTTGTAAAATGTCAGGTCTATTGATCCCTGTTGCATAGACTTCAATGAGTACTTCGTCTTCTTTTATCTCTGGTCGAGGCCCTTGAGCTACTCGTAAAACTTCGGGACCGCCAGCTTGTATAATTTCGATATATTTCATTTGTTCTACGCTATTTTGATTCATCTGATCATGACTCCGTTTCAGTATTAAATTCAGCATGTTTCGGTGGAAAACCAAATTGCTTTTTAAATTCTCGGCTAAATTGAGAAGAGCTCTGATATCCAACAGCATAAGCTGCTTGAGCCACACTTTGGTCTGCGTTTTGCAACAATTGTTTTGCCTTATGCAACCGAACTACCTTTAGATATTGCAAAGGAGAATGTTGTGTGACTTGTTTAAAGGCTTTATGGAATGCAGATGTACTCATATTGGCTTGATCTGCCAGCATTTCAATTGTGAGTTTTTCAGTAAAATGATGCTGAATATATTCACAAATTTTATAAATAGGCCTGAGATTGCCTTGAGCAACCAAGCCTTTTAAAGCATCTGCACCTGAATGTTGAATCACCCGATACAGTAGTTCTCGTTTGATTTGATCACCCAAAATCAGTACATCTTGTTCAGAAGTCAGTGTATTCAATAAACGGATCAATACACTAGATATGGTTTGATCATATTGAATCACGCACATACCAGTAGTGAGTGGCTTGAATTGGTAATTCTCAAAATAGGTTTTTGCCAGTAACTCATTCACTGTATCAGCTTCCAGTTTCATGCTAATTGCAATCATCGGTGCTTCTGGACTGGCAATGGTGTCACAATCAAATGGCATTGAAACCGATACGATCAGACATTCAGCTTGTTGAAAGGAATAGGTTTCTGTACCGATATAACCGCGTTTTTGGCCTTGCAATACAAAGACTAGGGTTGGTTCCTGCAATACCGCAATCGGTGGTGTATTGTGATCAACGCGCATCAAAGTAATGCCATCAATGGCTGTAGCAAAAAAGCCTTCTTTGGAGATGAGTTTTAGAAATAAGTTGATGAGTATCTGGTCATTCATCATGTGTCATCTGATGATTGGAAATGTGATTTTTATTATTAAATAGCAAAGAGATAAAAGCTGTTAGTTTTATGCAGAATTAGGCATGGAAAAGAGAGTTTTGGATGGAATTCCGCTTTATTATATCATGTGTAGATTGGTAAAAAACTAACAACTTAATCCTGATACTAAATTCAATTATTATTTATTATCAGACAAAAGAATGGATAAGAAGAAGATTAAAGTTATAAATGCACCTACTCCCAAGCTGATTATAATTATTTCTAGATTCATAAATTCCATCAATACACCATGTGCTCCCCATGGACCATCATCAAAACCTCTATTATCCAAACGGCGTCCTAGCACTACAAGAATGCAGAAACCTATACTTGAGACTAAGAAAACACTTATAGATACCTTCCAGAGCCTAAAACCAGTAAGTATAGAAATTAGACTCATTCCAACTACCGTTACAATCGATGCTATAAAAGCATAATCCCAGTTATTCATAAAAGTCCTTTTAAAACAATTAAATTTATCCGTTATTGGCTTTAAAAAAACTACTATACTAATTATTATTTCTATATATTTCTAAAAGCACTCTAAGTCTAAAAATTTCTGAAATTAACTTTGGGATATCTTGTTTCGCGTTTGCTATAAAATCCTGATCAGCAATAGTTGCTCCTGTTAACTCGATATCATCATCGCCTGTCATAATAAAATTGGATCCAGATTCATGATCTCTGCCCTCTACATACGAAAGCCAAGGCCCTTCGGTCGTTTTCGAACAATCATCTAAAATCTGTTCTAAACGTTCTTTTGATAATTCTTCCATGCCAGTTCTCTAAGCTCTTATGCCTTCTTATCTTTATTTTCATCATATTAGTTTAGATTCATCATATAAATACTAAAACCATCAATCTAATAAAACTGACTCGAATCCAACATCTGTAAGGTAATCTTTTTCACTTCATCACGACTTTGCATGATATGTGCTTCAATCGCATTGATCGCCTGCTCTGTTTGTCTCTCAAAAATAAAACCTAAGATTTTTTGATGTTCCTGATAAGTCGCTTCCACTCGATAATCTTTAGAAAAATCCAAACGGCGAATAATACGGATACGCTCACTCAAATCTCGATGAATCCTTGCCATTTCATTATTGCCCGAGGCACGGACCAAAGCACAATGAAAATCCTCATCTTGCTGAGAAAGTTGTTTAATATCCTTTAAGTATGCATCAGGCTCGACCAGCCAAAGATCTTTTAATACAGACAGCTCAACTGAGTTGTGATGATCAATCTGACAGAGTTTACGAATTGAGTCCTTTTCTAAAACAATACGCACATCGTAAAGCTCTTCATAATAACGAAAATTAAGCGGTCGAATCTGCCAACCGCTCCGAAAGCTCACATCGACATAGCCCTCTTGTTGCAAACGATACAAGGCTTGTCGGATTGGGGTACGACTCACCTCATAGGCTTTGGCAACTTCAGACTCAGTGAAGCGTTCACCAGGCATCAATTTGAAATCAAAGATGTCATTCTTGATGCGTTGGTAAACCAGCTCAGACAAGTTGTCTGAGCTTTTTGTTGTTATTTTTGCTTCTTTCATTCAACCCTATTCCATATATACCAATGGCTCACCACTGTGTACCGTTTGCCCCGCTCTGCAAATAATGGCTTTGACAATGCCATCTTCTTCTGCATAAACAGGTAACTCCATTTTCATTGCTTCAATAATAGCAACAGTTTCACCTTTTTTGATCTCTTGTCCATGTTCAACAAAGATCTTCCAAATATTTCCTGTCATTGAAGCATTTAAAGAAGAAAGATGGCTGTAATCGACCTGACTGGCTTGCTCCACATGCTGTTCAGGTTGTACTGCAAACGCTTCTTTCCAGCGACTCACTTCCGTACTGAAAGCCTGTTGCTGTTTCTGTTTAAATGCGGCGATGCTCTCCGCTTCATTTTCCAAGAACTGTACATAGTCTGCATAGTCAAACTCAGTTTCTTCAATCTGGATCTGAGCACGACCATTTTCAAAATCTGTACGCCATTCATTCAGTTCAGCTTCAGTCACAGAGAAATATTTAATTTGATCAAAGAATTGCAAGAACCATTGTTTATCACCAAATTGCTTATTCTTTTTAAACTTGTTCCAAATCGGCAGCGTCCGCCCAACCAGCTGATAACCACCAGGTGAATCCATGCCATAAATACACATGTACATACCACCAATCCCCACCGTTCCTTCGGCGGTAAAAGTACGTGCAGGGTTATATTTAGAGCTGAGTAAACGATGACGTGGGTCAATCGGCACAGCACATGGTGCTGTTAGATACACATCACCTAGCCCTAATACTAAATAATTGGCATCGAAAATAATGTCTTTTACTTCGTCTCGATGTGCTAGACCATTAATCCGTTGAATAAAATCGACGTTATTTGGTAACCACGGCGCTTTAGCACAGACACTTTCCTGATAACGTTCCACAGCTCCTAAAGTGGCACTGTCTTCAAATGCCATTGGTAAATGCACGATACGCGATGGAATTTTCAGCTGACTTAAATCGCCCATCTGATCTTCAAGTTTCAGCAAATGCTTGATCAGCTCAGCTTGAGGAATAACCAGACCATCATATTTAATTTGTAGTGAACGCACTCCTGGTGACAGTTCCAAAACGCCTGCAAGATTGGCACTGCGAATCATCTGAATGAGTTGATGCACACGTAAACGTAGTGCCAAATCCAAAACGTTTTCACCGTACTCTAATAAGATATAGCTATCACCTGCTTGGCGATACAGTGTTTTGGGTGATAATTCAGTTTCTTCACGTTGTGCCAGAATTGTGGTGAATACCTCTTGAGCAGGCTCAATGGTTTCAATGACTTTGGAAGCAGCTACAAAGTTTTGGCTAAAATTGTGAATAGTCTCAATTTGCTTACGTTCTAATTCGTTGGCTTGTTCAACTGTAATTGGATAAAAACGGATTTTGTCATCGGCTTTGAGTTGTCCCACTTTCCACAGTTCTGCTTTGGCAATGGTGACTGGACACACGAAGCCGCCAAGACTTGGACCATCTTTTGCCAAAATCACAGGGAAATCACCAGTAAAGTTGATGGCACCAATCGCATATTCACAGTCGTGCACATTGGAAGGATGTAAACCCGCTTCACCGCCATTTTCACGTGCCCAGCTTGGTGTAGGTCCTGAAAGTCTGACGCCTAAACGATTTGAATTAAAATGTACGGTCCATTCAGACGCAAAGAACTCTTCTACATATTCGGGTTTAAAGAAATCAGGCGCGCCATGTGGTCCATACAGCACAGCAATTTCCCATTCATTGCTGTATTCAGGAATTAAATCCTTCGATAAGGCTTGCGGTATCTCGGTTGCCAATGGTAATTCGGCGTTTGCTAAGCTTGAATCAACCATTTTGATCATATCGCCAACACGCAAAGTACGTCCTGCATGACCACCAAAATTACCTAAAGCAAAGGTTGAGCGGCTACCTAAATATAGGGGTACATCCAGTCCATCACGTACCGCCAAATAGGTACGGCAGCCTGAAGCTACTTGCCCTATTTTTAAGGTTTGGCCCGCTTTGACTTTAATCGGCTGCCAAAATGCAATCAACTGATCATCCAATACCGCGGTACAGCTTGCACCCGTCAGTGCAATGGTCGTTTCCATATGAAACTTTAATGTTGGCCCGACTAAGGTAAACTCAAAACCTGCGGCTTTGGTATCATTGCCGACAATACGATTAGCCAGTTGAAATGCGTAATCATCCATTGGACCAGATGGTGGTACCCCGATATCCCAATAGCCTGTGCGCCCTGGATAGTCTTGAATTGAACTGAGCGTGCCTGCTTGGATCACTTCAATGACTTTAGGTGAGTAGTTAAAATCATCGAGCATGCGTGTCCAGATTTGCATAGATTCAAAACGCTGGTCTGAAACAATGGCACGTGCATAATCCAGATTGGTACTGATTCCATTTAAACGGGTTTCAGCCAAAACCACTTTTAATTTTTCAATTGCTGTAGCTCGATCTTCAGCATGGACAATGATTTTGGCAATCATCGGATCAAAGTATTGAGAAATTTCAGTCCCTGTTTTGACCCAAGTATCCACACGAATGCCTTCTGGAAAAGACACTTCAGTCAATACACCGGGACTCGGTTGAAAGTTTTTCACAGGATCTTCGGCATAGACACGGACTTCAATAGCCGCACCTTTGGGTTGGATATTGCTTAAATAGTCCCAGTCCAATGCATCGCCAGCTGCAACTTTGAGCATGCATTCAATCAAGTCTAGACCTGTGACCATTTCAGTGACAGGATGTTCCACTTGTAAACGGGTATTCACTTCAAGGAAATAAAATTCGTCCCGTTGCGCATCGTAAATAAACTCAACCGTACCTGCACTGCGATAATTGACAGAACGACCCAATTCAACCGCTGCTTGATGCAATTTCTGACGAGTTGCTTTAGGTAAGTTGGCTGCTGGTGTTTCTTCAACCACTTTCTGGTTGCGACGTTGTAATGAACAATCACGCTCACCAAACGCCACCACTTGGCCTTTGCCATCACCAAAAATTTGTACTTCGACATGACGTGCTTTATCAATAAAGCATTCAATAAAAACACCCGCATCTTTAAAGAACTGTTCACCTAAGCGTTTTACGCTTTCATAAGCATCCGTCAAAGCTTGTGGAGTATCACAACGGGTTAAGCCAATCCCACCGCCACCTGCGGTGCTTTTCAGCATAATTGGATAACCAATCCGTTCAGCAGCCGTCAACGCTTCTTCTAAGCTATCTAATAATCCGGTACCGGGTGTCATCGGCACATTGGCAGCTGCGGCCAATTCACGCGCTCGATGTTTTAGACCAAATTCCAAAATTTGCTCTGCTGTTGGGCCCATAAAGGCAATATTATTTTCTTCACAAGCACGAGAGAAATCGGCACTTTCAGACAGAAAACCATAGCCTGGAAAAATCGCCTCTGCGCCTGTTTGTTTAGCCGCACTAATCAATTTCTCTATACTCAAATAAGTATCGGCAGGCTTGATTCCATCCAGCGCAATCGCGACGTCAGCATCCTGTACATGTTGCGCGTAACGGTCACTATCGGAATAAACAGCAACGCTGGTAATCCCTAATTTTTTTAGTGTTCGAATTGCTCGGACAGCAATTTCACCACGGTTTGCAATAAGAACTGTTTTAAACATGATGATTTCCCCCAATTAATTCGCTGTGTTTGCTGCTTGACTGTTACGATGCTGGATATAGGCTCTCCATCCGCCAAAATGGCTAATATTCTCTGCATCGCCTAAACCATAGGGTTCACAAATAAAACCTTTGACCCAACGACCATCTTCAAGTTCGACATTGCCCATGCCTAATGGTGTTGGAATTTCTGCGACAAACTCTCCAAATCGCGCCGTTGGTACATCCCAAAGCTCCACAATGATGCTTTGACCGTCTTGTTGGCGGGCCAAGCCTGGCTTAGGTGGCACAGTGCCGTTTAAGGCATAAAGTGAGTAATCTTTCGAAGTTTTGGTGGTTTCAACATGTACCGCACCCCGTGTCGTGAGCTGAAAATTGAGTGGCATACCTGTCAAATGTGCGCCCACCACAGCCACACGGATATGATGCGGAGACACCAAAGTTGGTGGGTTTGAAGCTAAGGTCTTGTCTAAAGCACCCAATTTGAGTGCTAAATAGTTTTGCCAAGCCTTACCAAAATGGACTAAAGCGGCGTCGTGCCACGCGGGTGCAATTAAGCTGATACCGAAAGGTAAATTGTCTGCTCTAAAGCCTGCGGGTAATGCCAGTGCGCTTAAATCGGCAAGATTGGTAAAGTTGGTATAAATGCCAAAGCGAGCGTTATATTCAATCGGATGTTGTTGAATCTGCTCAATGGTATAAATCGTTGGTGCAGTTGGAACAATCAATGCATCAAATTCAGTCAGACTTTCTTGGATTTTTCGGGCCAAATCCAGTCTCAAATATTCAGCATTGTAGGCATCTACCGCAGAATATTTTTCGCCTTGTTGAACGATTTTCAAGACCGTTGGATCAAAATCCTCGGCATTGCTTTTCAGTAGATTCGCAACCGCCGCAGTACGCTCCGCAACCCAAGACCCTTGATATAACTGCGCTGCAAGTTGCTCAAAGGCAGAAAAATCAATCGCTGTGATTTCTGCATTTAAACTTTCAAGTAATTGAATGGTTTGCTGGAAGGCTTTTTCTGCCTGCTCATCGCCAAAAAAATTTAATTGTTTTGGAATCGCAAATTTCAATTTGCTAGAGAATCGAGCAGGTACATTTTTAGGATGTGGACGAGAGTAACTGTCTAAAGCATCATAGGCTTCAGCTTGCTGGGCAACCAATTCCGCATCAGAAACAGTAAGTGCAAAAATGGAAATACAATCGATGCTTTTAACTGCGGGTAACAATCCTCGATTTGAGAAGCGCCCTTTGGTTGGTTTTAAGCCCACAATATTATTGAATGCCGCTGGTACACGACCCGATCCAGCTGTATCTGTACCTAGAGAAAATGGAACTAAGCCTCTTGCTACGACACTGGCAGAACCCGAACTTGAACCACCACTGACATATTCAGGTTTAAAGCTATTCGGTACTGCACCAAAGGGTGAACGTGTCCCAACCAAACCAGTTGCAAATTGGTCAAGGTTAGTTTTGCCAATCACAATTGCACCTGCTTGTTTAAGCAAACGTACTGTTTCGGCATCTTGTTCTGCAATCGTTGTTAAAGCTTTACAGCCCGCAGTAGTGGCAAAGCCCGCAACATCTATATTGTCTTTAACTGCAAACGGGACACCATAAAGCGGAAATTGCTTTTGCAGGTTGTCGCTATCTTGGGTTAATTGCTTTAACGCTTGAATTTGCTGTTCAATCAAGTCGATGCTAGCAAGAGATATCCAAGCAACATCCTTAGGATCAAGTGCGATAACTAATTCTTTTAAAATATCGAGTTGAATTTCTTGCTTTAAATACGCCGTTTGCCATTCAGAAATTGTCCAGCCTAAAGTTTTTAGTTCGCTCACTTTATGAATCCTATCTTGTATACAAGTTTGAATAGGTAAATGCAGAAAGTGTGCCAATAAAATTTTTATCAAAAAAATTAACAACTTAATCTATTTAATAAAATATAGTCTCATGAGAATGGTTTAGTTGTGGTGCTAAAAAAATCTTGTGCGAATTGATATGCGCTATAAATCAGCAGTTTTTTAGGGAACAAGAAAAGATCAGCGCAAATGTGGGGCGGTTCTTGGTAAATTGTTTCTTTTTATAAAATTATTTATTTACTTTCAGGTAATTCGCTATATCTTCAAATTCAGAAGCAACGGACTGAATCGCCTGTTGTTCCATGGTTCTAAACTTTCTTAAAATGACTTGCCCCAATTCAGTCACGATTGCACCACCACCATGCGTTCCTCCAGTTTGGGTTTCAACAAGGTGAGAATGAAAGCATTGATTCATGGTATCGACCAGCTGCCACGCACGTCGATAACTCATATCCATGGATTTGGCTGCTTGAGAAATTGAGCCTGTACGCTGGATGGCTTCGAGTAATTCTGCTTTGCCAGGGCCAAAGGCAATCTGTTCATCAGACAAGATACGAAGATGTAATTTTAAACGCGGCTTTGACATTTCGGCTTACCAAGATTTGATGATGCATCACATCATCAAATCTTATCATTGAAATTTAGAAATGAATCACAGTACGAATTGACTTACCTTCATGCATTAAATCAAAGGCATCATTAATATCGTCCAAAGGCATCGTATGCGTTACGAATGGCTCAAGCTGAATCTCACCTTTCATTGCATCTTCAACCATTTTAGGCAGTTGTGAACGGCCTTTTACACCACCAAAAGCAGTTCCCATCCATTTACGCCCTGTCACCAACTGGAATGGACGCGTTGAGATTTCCTGACCTGCACCTGCAACGCCAATAATCACCGATTGTCCCCAACCACGGTGTGCACATTCGAGTGCAGAACGCATGACATTAGTATTGCCAATACATTCAAAAGAGTGATCAACCCCCCAACCTGTCATCTCCACGATCACTTGTTGAATTGGCTGTTCATAATCTTTTGGATTGAGGCAATCTGTTGCCCCAAACTGTTTTGCCAACTCAAATTTATCTGGATTGGTATCAACTACGATAACCCGCCCAGCTTTGGCCTGACGCGCACCTTGTACCACAGCAAGACCAATACCGCCTAAGCCAAATACAGCAACACTATCGCCTTCCTGCACTTTAGCAGTGTTATGAACAGCACCAATGCCTGTGGTCACACCACAACCCAATAAACAGACTTGTTCATGATTGGCTTCTGGATTGATTTTTGCCAAAGACACTTCAGCAACCACTGTATATTCACTAAAAGTTGAACATCCCATATAGTGATAAATCGGTTGGCCGTTATAAGAAAAACGAGTGGTGCCATCTGGCATCACGCCTTTACCTTGAGTGGCACGCACGGCAACACAGAGATTGGTCTTACCTGATTTACAGAATAGACATTCTTTGCATTCAGCGGTATAGAGTGGAATCACATGATCACCCACTGCAACGCTGGTGACACCTTCACCCACCTGAACCACAACCCCAGCCCCTTCATGGCCAAGTACTGCTGGGAAAACACCTTCAGGATCATCACCCGATAGTGTGAAAGCATCGGTATGACATACCCCTGTATGGGTAATTTTAATGAGGACTTCACCTGCTTTAGGTGGCTCAACATCAAGTTCTACGATTTGTAATGGTTCACCTGCGGCAAAAGCGACGGCTGCACGAGATTTAATCACAATGACACTCCTGAATTTTACTTTAAATAAGATTTAAGAATTTTACTGACTTGAATAAGCTCTTGACTGCGTTGCAACTCAGAAGATTCACCGACAACTAAAGTATCTTTTAAATGAATTTCGAGTAGTTCAGTCATCAAACCATTTAATGCACCGCGAACTGCACAGATTTGCTGCAAGATATCAGCGCATTCTGTGTCATTTTCCAAAGCACGTTCAACACTCTGGACTTGACCCTGAATTCGCCTTACACGCGTGAGAATCTTTTTTTTATCCTCTAATTGTTTAGGCATAATGTCGACCACATTAAATCTAAAAATATACTATACACCAGTATAGTAATTTAGCTCAATATTTATTGATCCACAGATGATAATGTCGCATTCATTCAAACTGATTTATATCGAGAAAAAATAATAAAAGTTATAACCAGTTGATTCCGTTTACAATTACATTTAACCCTTGGAAAGAAAAATCATTTGGATATATAAGAAAATCAACCACCTATAAATTATTATTGGATTCACGCTTGATCAATAAAATGATAAACAATTCATACCATTTCAAGATAATGACCGTTGTTATTATATTCGGAATAAGTGGCTGCGCTTTGCCGCCCAATCAAAATCATGATCGGAGTAATTCCTTGCAAACTAAAACAAAGTGGATGAACGACCCACAAGCCGATCTCAATATTGAAAATGGTCTAACTGCATTTTTAGCTTTAGATGATGCCTTTTTAAGTATTGCATCGCGTACTCATTTAATTCGAAATGCCAAACATCAGCTTGATTTGCAATATTATATTTGGAATGACGATGCTATTGGCAACATGATGCTGAACGAGCTGTTAAAAGCTGCTGATCGTGGGGTAAAGGTCCGTTTATTGATTGACGATCAAAATGGCGTACAACTCGATAAAACTCTAAAAGCCCTCTCGCAGCATCCTAATTTTGAAATTCGTATTTTTAATCCCTATAAATTTCGGCATTTAAGAGTGATTGACTATGTGTTTAGACTAAAGCAAATTAATCATCGCATGCACAATAAACTGACCATTGCAGATGCATCAATTGCTGTCACGGGTGGCAGAAACATTAGCAGTGAATATTTTGAAGCCAGTGATCAATTCCAGTTTAGCGATATGGATATTGTATTTTATGGCAAAGCAGTTGATCACGCGGAACACGTCTTTAATGAGTTTTGGGACAGCGATCTGAGCTATCCAACTGAGCAATTGATTGGAACTGGTCAACCTCAACAACTTGAAAACTTAAGACAAACCTTTAAAGCTATAGACAAAATTGATACGCCGACAGAAGAAAAACTAGAAACAGCACAGGATTATTTAAAATTACGCTTACAGAATTACCCGATTCAATGGGCCAAAGCACATTTTGTCGCTGATCCACCGAATAAAGTATTGGGACAAGCGAAACAAGAAGACCTTTTGTTTTGGCAAGTGCTGCAACTCAAGGGCAAGCCTGAAAAGCATATGGAATTGGTTTCTGCTTATTTTGTACCAACGCAACAAGGAACGGACTATCTCAGTAAATTATCTAAAGATGGAGTCAAAGTTCGGGTTCTGACCAATAGCCTAGTTGCCAATGATGTCGCTGTGGTTCATTCATTTTATAGCCTATACCGTAAACCACTCTTGCAAAATGGCGTACAACTTTATGAATTCAAACCGAATATTGAAAGAAAAAAACGTTTTTGGTATGAAATCGCAACAGGTAGTGTCATTCCCGCCAAAGGTAAAAACCGTTCGAGCTTACATGCTAAATTCTTCGACATAGATGGCAAAGTATTTATTGGTTCATTCAATTTCGACCCTCGCTCTGCACACTTAAATACAGAAGTCGGTCTAGTAGTGGAATCGGATCAATTGCAGGATCAAATTACGGCCATGCTGGATCAGCGTTTACTTCAAGTTGCGTATAAACTCAAACTTGATAAAAAAGGTAATATTGTCTGGTATGAGCATAAAGAAAACGGTGAGATCGTGGAGCATCACCATGATCCTGAAAGCACTAAATTTCAGCGATTCACCATGAAACTTGTGTCCTACTTACCTATTGAATGGATGATGTAGATTAAATTAAATAGGTATCAATTCCTGTCGAACTTAATTCATACTGCAAACCAGAAGCTAAAGCAATCAAAGTTAGTGTTGCATGAAACGAGTGATTTTCATCTGTCAGTTTTCCACTAAATAATTTTAATTTAACTCCATCGGTGTAACCCCTATCATTGATAATGGCAAATAATGTTCCTATTTCTAAGCCTTTTAAATTAGAAAGGCTATTAAACTCTTCATATTCATCAAAATTTATCTCTAATTGAGTTTTAAGGATTAATTCAACTTCATCAAATTCACGATTTACTTGAAACACCCAAAACTTATAGTCAATTTCAATCATTAATTGTTCTATAGAAAATGAATTCTCTGTGCTATTTTCATCTTTATATAAATAAATATTATCAATTCTTCTGAGGCCTCTTTCGTCCTTTATACTCTCAAAAATATTACTTCGAATCATCTTTACACCTCTTATTGTTTTATATAACTATACCAAGCCAATTTGCTCAAAAAATTGTTGATAGACTTCTGCTTTCTTTTCCAGTGCTAACGGATAGGCACGGGATGATGATGGTAAGCGATATAAATTCAACGCTCGATCAGCATAATTGACCTGTACAGATTGACCAATCATTGGCTTGGCGATGTGATCAGGGAAATGCTGCATCAGCGTATCTGTTGCTTTATCTCCTGTGGTCATAATGGTGTGGCACAACGGAATCTGCTCAAGTAATTTTGATAAATCTGTCGGTGTGACAATCTCTAAAAATTTATCTGATGCATTGCCTTGTAAGCGCTTCACTTGATAGGCCGTATCAAAGATACCAATGCCTATTTGAGTTAAAAACTCACGGATGTGCTGTTCTTTAAAGTTTTTATTGGGCAAATCTAAAAAATGATCTTTATCTTTAAAGAAAATCAGACCAAAAATTCGCCACATATCATTTTGATAATTCGGATAGTAAAAATCCATCTTCCAACGAGTTTGCGGCGGTGGAAAACTGCCGAGCATTAACAGCTTTGCAGTCGCAGGTAAAAACGGTTGTAATGGATGTGTTTCTATTTCTATATCAGTCATTTATATAAAGAGCCAAATTTTAAATTGAGCGAAAAGTTTCGTTTATTTTATAGAATTTTACGGTTTTTTGCTTGGGTCTTTTGTTGGTGAAAATTTCACCTTAACAAAATTTTAACAAAATATTCGCAATATCATTTTTTTCTTTGAGCTTTGAGTTTGCCGATCTGACAGCAATAGATTGAGTGAAAACCTGCTCTCAAAATATAAAAAAAACCGCTTAAAGAAGCGGTTTCGGTAGAAGTCAACAAATTAAGAAGCCATCTCTTCATCTAAGCTTTTATAGGAGTCCTCCTGCTCTTTACTGAATGCCATGGAATCTTGAATCATGCTTTCAGTGATTCGAAAAAGCCTAATCATTTCTTTAAATACGGATTCAGGTACGTTGTAGACCTTGGCCAGATATTCAATGGTTCGCTCTTGCTTGTACTGGATTGCATCCAGCATTGCTGCAATATCGGCAACTTGCTCATATGCTAATGCAAAGCCTTCAGCTACGTCACTTGCGTCATAAGATTCAATCAGGGTTTTCATTTTTATTCCCCTTTATTTATCTATGTAATTTAAAGAAAGAAAATTCGAATAGTTTCTATCCATGTTCATCAATCTGTTCATTAAGCCTTGCAGATCCAGATTCTCATTTTGCCAGTCATGTGTTTGAGCAATTTGAAATAGAGATGAATAGTTTCGTTCACCCAACAATAAGCGTGCTTCATACGCACCACTTTTAAAATGATCATGGATGCCATAACTCATTTTTGGATTTAATTGCTGCATTGCAATACCGAACTCACTCCACCATTGGTTTAGCCATACCATATGTAAAGCAAGATTACGGATATTCGCCTCTTCTTCGAGGCTGCGTAGTTTCATTGTTTCAAGGAACGTTACTGAGTCATTGAAATGGATAGCAAGTAAATCTTTATAACTCGATACTTTGAAGTGTTGATGGTGTCTATGCCACATCTCTGTACGTTTCTTGACGCTGCCTTCACAGCGCCGATCGACAATTGCTTTAAGCTCAGCAATTTGGCGGTTATTGATTTTGATACGTGTGTCTAAATATTTTTGATTTGATGTTTGGCCTCTCGTCCAGTAATCCCAAAGCACATCATCACATTCATTTTGATAAGTGATGACTTTATCTCTTAGCTCAGCTTTGACTTTATTTGCATGGATTGAATATAACCATGCAGCCAGTTTTCGAACAGGCAAGCAAATCATAAGTCGCTCTTTACCATCATTGGCAACTGTGGTGATTTCCACCATAGTTGAATCAAAACGATCTTTTAACTTCACAAACTGGCTTTTCCAATCTAAACCCATGCCATCAACAATGGGTTTCATTGGTGTATACGGTTGTCCGTTGTATTCGACTATTAGTAAATTTGCGCCGTGAAACGGTACACTTATTTGTGTTAGACTATTCATGTCTTTTTTCTCTCTGAAAATTGATAACAAGCCCCGTAGCCGTCCAAAGTTCCGGGGCTTTCTTTTTGTCACTAATTTAGTAACATTGACATTAATTTATTATAATACTAATCTAGTGTCAATATGAGATTTGGTGCTAAAAATGAACGAGAAAGCTCGAATACAAAATCAAGACGATTGGAAGCGTACACAAATTCGCATTCCAATTGCACTTTATGAAGATGTGGTTCAACATGCTGAACAGCATAATATCTCGCTGAATTATGCCATGCTTGAATTAATGGATAGAGGTATACATTCCTTATCTAAAAAGGATGGTCAAAAAACTGGTCGTTCAATTTATTTTAATGATCTAAATTGTGTTGAAGATTTGAAAGAAATATCTCTTCGAGAACAACAAGAGCAAGTTACCGTAATGATCTCAAAAATCTTTTATGATCATCCTGAGTACCACCTTATCAATATTGAAACCCTTAACGATGGGAAGAAAATTCGTTATTGGTATTCTATTCCTAGAGGTGAGAGTTTTAGGGATTAAAAAAGCACCGTGAGGTGCTTTTTTTCATATTTTTCTGCTATATCTTTTCAAGATATATTCAGGTATAACATCAATGATAGGAGGGATTTCTTTCCCAATTTTTTCTCGAAAACTATTAATTAACTCCTCTACATCTTCATCATCATTTAAATCAGCAATCCCATCTAATAAGTTTTCTAATAATTGAATATTAATAATTCTTTCATGCTTAAGGATTTGTGTATACAATAAATTTCTATCTATTGGTAAATACATTTCTCCAGGTTCAAAACCCCAAAACTCCTTATAAACAAGATTTAATCGCATTCTATGAGAAAACTGCAATCGACAATAATCTCTAATTAAAATTTTTATTGAATCTTTAATATTAGAATAATCAAAGTCTACATTTTTAATAAAATTAACAAATTTTATAGAAAAATAATTTAAATCATCACAACTCATGAACTTTAGAGAATCATCCATCATTTTTTTTAAAGGATAGTTAACACCTGAATATTGCTCAAAAATAATTTTACTGCGAAACTCATCATCGAATTGCTTATGAATAGAATAAGTTTCACCAATTGCTTCTTTAACAAATTCAATAAAATCAATAAATTTTATATCAAAATTTAAATCAGGATTTATAATAATCATCAGCTCACTCGTTATCTTATGAGCAGGTAATTTAATACGCTTCCTTAAGAGTGTATCTCTCGATATTTCTCTCATAAATTCTCTTCTAGAAGGAGCAACACAAAAGAGATTAATAAACATTTCATTTAGCTCTTTATTATTAAGTAACATAACCAAATCCAACATACAGCTATATAGCCTTTTTTTTAAAAAACTATCTGTAAAATCATGTATAACAAGGTTATGCAATAAAGTTTCCAAATATTCGTAAAAATATTTTGTTGAGTTTTTTAAATCATAAAAAGCCAGAATTCTCATCCCATCAACTACATTCTCTAAAACATGTATACTATTAAAGAAAAATTTATCACTTTGAATTTTTTTAGCCATATGATAATAAGCATTCTTTGTAATATTCAAATAATCCTTATGTATCTCCAAAATAGATAAATAGGATTTAATTTCAATCAATTCATTTTCATTAATTTTTTCAGCATATTTCAACAAATTTTTCAAACGATTTGAGTTGTATTTTTTAGCATTTATTTTTACAATATCTCTTTCCTTAAAAACATTTGGAGTAATATCTACAATTTTATTAAAATCTTTATAAACAATACTCATTTCAGATTCTTTATTATCCCGTACATCATCAAAATTACAACTCGATGCTGTTATAGCAAATCCAATATTATCAAAATGGGAATATGCTTTACCATTATTTCCTGTATTAGGCTGACCCCACGATGGAAAAGCCGATTTTATTTCATTCCCATGATATTGAATAGTTACTCTTAACGTTTTCAATGGATCACTAAAATTAGAATAGCCTACTATCTGCCCTTCAGAAGATGCTTCTGTGTCAATATTGTTTAATGCTTCTGAAATTGTTTCTTTAACCTTTTTTTCATCAAAATCAGCTGGAAATAATGTTTTCCATAAATAACCAGATTTATAATAATTATCTGGATATTTTGTAATGTTTGCAGCTTTCCCAGAGTAAAAACTTTTAGGTAACCTTAAAACTATAGTGCCATTTTGTAATTCTCGTGCATAATACCATCCTTGATGAATCCGATGATCATAGTTAAGGATATTTACCAATCCATTATTTTTACTTTTTAAATTTAACCATCCTTTAATTGTATGCATTCCACCAGAAAGTATTGGCTGAATAACTTTAAAACCATCTTTAACCTCAGGTCTTAAGGATAAATCCCCCTTAATAATATGATCCATTGCTTTATCTGATAAATTTAATTTTAATCCGTTTTCAGCTTCAAAAACTTCTACTATCATAATTTTCTCCTTTTATAAATATTTGCAAAATTCAACTTGCGTAAAAACGGATGACTGCAAAATTTTTTAGTTGCAAAGTACACCACAATTAGAAAAATTTCTCTAGCTATAAGTCAAAATTATTCAGCAATCTTCCAGCTCACAACATCATTATTTTCACACTTACCTCAATAAGACTAATAGTGCTTTATAAGAACTCCGCAGTTTGGACATTGTTTATAGTTAATTAGATTTTCACTCATTTATTCCTTTGCTATGTAAATATGTTTTTTAGAAGTAGCTTAATTTTATCAAAATGTCTTTTTTTAAACATCAAAAGATGTTATAAAAAAGACATTCGCTATCTTATTGGACTTTGTTTTTATGAATTTGGATATGTTTGACAATGAATTCCTTCGGGATTCGGAACCAACACCTTGCGACTTCTTCAGTGGAGAAGAAGCTATCGCAAAAGCTAGAGAATTGGGTCTGCCAGATCCTTACATAGTCACACAAGCAATCATGGTCGGTGACTCAGAGTTTAGAACCAATACATACTGTAATAGAGCCAGATTTATTTCTCGATGGGGAAAAATTGGGGAGCAACTTGCCTTGCTTCTTAAAAAATCCGATCCAGCTTGGGTTTACCATAATGAAAGCCAACCAAGACTAGAAAACACAGATAAGAAAATTCAGATTATTTTCATGAGCGGCAATTTGGCCCTTGGTCATCCAGAGCTTATGTTATCAGCCCTGTGTGAGAAAGGCTTCATGACTTTGAAGAATATTAAAGAAAATCAATCTAGCTATGATGATGCTTCAAAGTTAAGAACCTGGATTCTTTATTTCCCTTCTACATCTCATCCAGCTTACACAGCAACAGATATCCCAACTATTCCATTTGAAATTGCATATCCAACAAGCTTCGTACAAACACCTGATAAGACAAAAATTGACATATTACCTAGTAATCACACTTGCAGAATTGCATTTGAGATAGATAATACTCATCCTGTCGACAATGATCCTAAAAAGCCAATATTGGAACCATCTAATGAAATTAAACCAGATGATTTTGATATTCAGCTTGTAGTCTAATTTGAGGTTAACGTGTTTAGTAAAGATCGTTTACGGATTGCTAAAGACTTACGTGGTCTTAGCAATACTGATTTTGCAGAAAAACTAAGCTGTTCACTATCCAAAGTGAAGCAGCTTTTAGATGCAGATAAAGAAATCAGTGAAAATGATCAAACCGAGATCTGTAGAGTCTTAAATTTGCCGATGTCATTTTTTATTGAAAATGATATGCAGCCACATGAAACTGAACAGATATTTTATAGATCTGTCGCTAGAATTAAGGCACAGCATCGTAAAGCCAATGAGGCTTACACCCTTCTAGCAAAGAATATTAATACCTATTTGCTCAATACAGTTAAGTTGCCTCAGTTCTCACGTCCTGATTTGGACATTACAGAAGTGCAGGATCAGCACTATCGTTATGTTGATCATTTTGCAATTGAATTAAGGGCATTATGGGGCTTAGGTGTACAGCCAATTAACAATATTGTCTCTCTCTGTGAGCTAAAAGGTATCCGCATTTTCAGACTTCCAAATGAAGTTAAAGAAATTGATGCACTCTCCTATTTCGATGATGAAAGTGGTTCGCCATTCATGTTTCTAAATAACTTCAAGTCAGCAGAACGTTCACGTTTTGATTGCGCACATGAGCTTGGCCATATCATTATGCATACTCATAACCGCAAGGTTCGTGAAGAAAAGGATAATAAATTATTAGAGATTGAAGCGGATCAGTTTGCCTCTGAGTTCTTAATGCCTAGCGAAGCTTTTTTTGCAACTACTCCACGCTATCTATCAATCGACAATATGATTGACTATAAGAAAACTTGGAGAACTTCATTAAAAGCTGTGAACTACAAAGCTCATAAACTAGGTTTAATTAGTGACTGGATTAATCGTAGCAATTTGATGAAAATTAATTCTCTTGGGTATCACCTTGAAGAACCCGAAGAAACCCACCGTGATGAAAGTATGATGCTTCCAAAGATCGTCTCATTACTGGTTTCCCAACCAACATTTGACAAAAATAAGATGTTGGATGAAATAGGTATTTCTGAAGATGATTTTAACCAATTAACCTTTGATGCACTTGCTAAAGTGGATATCCCGAAGAAGAAAACCAAACTTTATATTGTTGATTAGAAAAAAGCTGGCTTACCGCCAGCTTTTTTAAACTAGATGGAGAAAATAGTCTGTAGTGCTTCTCTTTTTACATATTTTCCACGGTAGACTCAACTTGCTTAAAGGCTTCATTTTCAAAATCATGTAAGAAAATTCCACATTCAGCACATTTCTGAGCATAATTTAGACAAAAATAGGCTAAATAAAGAAAAAGTGCAGGAAGAACAACAAATCCTATGGAGTTCAACAAAACACCTTTTTCGTAATAATATTGAATCCAAGATGTGTATTTATGGATAATAATGAAAGGCATCAACCCAATAAAGCAAAAAATAGCATACCCCACAACTGCAAGGATAATTTTTAAAGCATTGTACCTTGGCTTCAGTTTAATTATTTTACCACTCTCATCTCTTTCTTTTTTTAATAATCCTCTTATCTTTGAATATAACTGAACCCAGGCATCTGCATTCTCATAGACCGAGAAAAATTTTGCTTCTTCATAAGTCAAATATTCATTATTAAACAGATGTTTTGCCATTCTATCTCGATAAAGAATAGACTTACTTTCTATTCCATTCTCAAAATCAGCAGCAAGCTTTAGAAGCTCGGCTTGATGCTCTCGACTATGCTTAAATTTCGATATTCTGTTATTCAAAATGCAAAGTACAATTGGTATAACTAATGCTGCAATCACCCCAGTGATTTTTAATAAAGTTTCCATATTTCAAAAAGCTATTTTATATAATTAAGTTTGTAAGCTATCCATTTATTGGTTTTTCTTAACTTTGTCAACAAAATAGGAAAATAGAATGCTCTACCCGTGCTTATGCTGTGGCTACTTAACCAGAGACGAACCATCTAACGGCTACTATGACATTTGCCCTGTATGCTTCTGGGAGGATGATCCTGTACAAGCAGAAGACCATGATTGGTGTGGTGGTGCAAACGTACCTTCACTAAACCAAGCCCGTGAAAACTTTAAAAAGTATGGAGCCATGGAAAAACGATTTGTTAAGGATGTGAGAAAGCCGAGGAATGAGGAGATTCCGAAGGGTTAGATTGTGTTTATCAGAGATTTGGAAAAAAGATAGGAATTGGCCCCTGCTTTGTTCCTAATCGTAACTGGTCGATGAGTAGAGATAAGTTGAGTAAAAATCTCTTTACTTGGAATGATTTATTGATTATTAATAATTAATTTATAAATTAATTATTATGCGTATAACAAAAGACAATGTAGTTAATGCAGTATGTATATTTGGAATAGTAGTAACTATTTGTGTAATCCTCACAATAATCTTAAAAACTTTCTATGCTCAAGCAATAGATATAGCTTTTGTTAAAGATATTTTCTCAATCGGCTCAACTTTAGCTGCTGCATTAATAGCAATTGCACTATTCAATGACTGGAAAGAACAACATAACAAGACCATACTTGCACCAGAAGCCATTGAAATTTATAAAAATATCAACTCAGATATTAAACTTTGCGTTGATTATAATTACGCGGTTAAAACAAAAAGAGGAGAGTCTTTTCAAGATGATTTAGCTTTAGAAATTTTAGATGAATTTAAAAAATGTATGGATGCAAAAAGTAATCGAATAATTGATTTGAAATATTTCTCGACATTAGCACAGAATGAAGAAATAACTAGTTTGACATTTGATTATTCAGAAGTTTTCAATAAATACTTAGATTTTCTTGAATCAACAAGTTCCAAGCAACCCTATGACATGATTGATCAAAAATTTATCGATATAACTTATGATTTTATGCGTGACGCAGTTAATTTTCAGTTTAAAATAAATACTGCGTTAAGTAACTATATATTAATTAAATAAATTATGCCCCAGCCCTCATCAGAGGGCCTTTACACATATGCCGACATGAATATTGTTATTGATCGTATGTGCTGTGCAACCAGATAAAAAACACAAGATACAGGCGCTTATGATCAATGAAATCACTGAGCGCCTGCAGTGATAAATTACTTTTTTAAGAACAACTCTCGTTCTGCTGCACGGCGACGAACCAAGCCTTTCATGACTTTACCACCGCCTCTATTCCATTTCGGAAATTCATCAGCTGCAGCTTTATAATTGCCAGCATTCAGTAGTTTTACCAATGTAGATCCTTTAAACGCGGCTTCACCAATGTTGTAAGCAAGGCTCACTAATGCATCAAACTGATTTTGATTAACTACAACTTTCACAGCTTGATTTACTGCCGCCTCAAAACGCCTCAAATCATGTTGAAAAAAGGACACTGCTTGCGCTTTGGTACAACTATCACCTCTTTTCACTTTAATGCCATTTGGATAAACAGTGGTGCCGTAGCCGATCGTCCAGACACCCACACCATCATCATAGGCAGTAAGCACAAGATCTTCGAAACTGGTGATTAAATTGATACCCACTTGGCTAGTTTTCATTCCACCTGATTGGAACTCATCAATTAGATCATTAAATTGATCAACTTGCTTTTGGGTAATTTTGCCACCAAGCAGCACACGGGCGGCATCAAAAAAGGCTTTACGATCCATATTGCTTTCCTCTAGGTAATAAAAAACCCACTCAAAGAGTGGGCCACTTGTTATTCAATAAATTTTAACTGTTCAAACAATAATGCCGATAAATGAGATCGAAATCAGAGCGGTATTTCACAGATATCTTTCGTACCAGCTGCATAAGTTAGAGCGATTTTACTTTTATCCGTCATAAGCTCACCAGAAATTGTTTTGCCGATATTTGGATCACTGCCTTTAAATCCCATTGCAATACCATATGTGATAAATCCGATTCTATTTGGTGTACTACTAAATGAATCAATATAACCTTTATTCACCCCATTGATATTTAAACCAATTTGTTTTGAATTTTGGTTAATAAAAACACCAACCCTTAATCCCAATGCGGGAATAGACGAAACTGGATATGATTGAGAAGTCTCACCACTTCCATCATTTTTGCTAAAAGAAACAATGAGATTGATTCCATTTCTTGGATCATTGATTAAGTTGATAGCCCCCACTTTTATAGTTTTGTTTGTATCTGAAAGGATAAAACTCTGCCCTATAGAAACATAACTATCATTCGTAATAGGCGTATTAATAAAGTTATCAATCAAAAATTCAAAAGCATATTCACCACTTATACCAATATTTTTATCAGAAATTACATTCTGATTATTAGTCGTTGTACTTTGTGCTACAGCAGAACTAGTCCCCATATACATTTGGACTGTATTTGAAGTAGATTGAAAGCTAGGAATTAAAAACGAACTTTTCTGATTGATAAGAATTGGAAATTTTGCAGTTGGAATATTACTAGGTAATGCAGAAATTTCTGCAGGTGTGGCATCAAAGTTATAAGTACAGGCCGCAAAAGCACTTCCTATGGTGCTCACACTAATTAATGTACCAATTATTAGTCTTTTCACTTATTTCACCTTTTTTATAATTGAACGTTCAGTATAAATAAACATCTATAAAATATTGCTAAATCAGATGAGTGGAAATAAACGAAAGCACCCTAAGGTGCTTTAATTTCTACTCACCCTTGTTTATATATTGGCCTTAATTAAGGTCATTTCTTGTATTGATCCTGCTTTAGCTTACCGAAACAGTTGTCGTAAACATTTCAATTTCGTCGTTAACAGTAGCAATCACGTTAAAATACGCAGTTCCCACAAATGCTGGAATAGTTTGTGTTTCACGGAAAAGCTCGATCGTTCCATCAGTTGAAGTTATAACATGCTCTACAGCAGTTGCTGATACATAAATCATTGAGTATTTTACAGGCAAGTCCGTAGTTTGATATGAAGTGCCAAGAAGAGTTAACCCCAAACCTGGATTCCCTGAACCATCATTGATACAGTTAAATCCAATATTGGCTTGGCCTGCTGCGACACCATTTACGTCTGCTAGGCGTGCTCCACTCAATACCCCTGATGTTAAAGACATCACATTAGGAACAATCATTTCAAGCTTGTCACCAATATTTGCTGTAATGCCAGCATGATAACCATATGCCAGATCTGGGGAATTTTCAGTTCCCAAATCAAGCTGCCCCTCTGTCCAACTCAATACCCCATTCTCATAAGTACAGTTGGTTAGTGTCCAGTCAGATGTATCAGGATTGGGAATACTGGTAACCCCAATTACACTAAATCCAGGCAGCACATCTACCTGTTCAAGATTAGTCATAACCTGATCATAAGATACGTCATTTTGAATACGTACAAGTGCGACATGACCTTCTGGAATATTAGTATCTGTTAAATTTTCAAATAGCATTTCTACTGCGTTGTTTACCATGAGCAAACTCCTTTAAAATTATGTTTTAGTTGCTTTAAAAGTTTAGTTTATTCAAATAATTGCCCTTAAGAGCTATTCTTTAGTACTTGAACAACTTCTTTATTTTTAACACTGGATTTTTGTGAAATACAGAGAGTTGAAATCAAAATAATATGTTTAGAAAATTAGATCTGAACAAAACCGCCCTAAGGCGGCTATTTATAGATTGCGATATCTAACTGTCTTTATCTTTTTTCTTTTCCTGCTCCGAACTACCAAAGTAGAAACCACAGGCCGTTGTCATTGCTCCAGCAATAAAACCTAAGGCTGTATTGATGAGGTTGCTGTTCTCCCGTGGCATATCAACAAAAAATAAAGCAATCACCAGTACAAACATCAGCCCAACTAATGCAAAGGCCAAATAAGCCCGAGTTTGTTCACTTGTCATCAATATCCCCTTTTAAACGATCTTTGGTCTGCTCGTATTGCTGTTTACGCAATTCATGGATCTCTTGTGCTCGCTTATCATCACGCCGCTTAAAGTACAACGTAGTAAAAAATGAAATCACACCGATGAAGACTGAAAACCATACTGCCCAATCGATACTTGCTGCATACGCTGCCACTGATGCCCCCGCTGATACATATGAAACTTTTGGTGCTGTTGCTGCGATTGTGTTTGTAGCAGCTTCAACCGCGCTTGCTGCATGTTCTTGCATTTCCTGTCTCCGATAGACAATAAAAAAGCACCCGTTTGGGTGCTTATATAAAGATTAAGGCTGTTAAAGCGTTTGTAAAATTTGTCCTCCATTGATTATTTGTAGGTTCAGTAGTGGTATGCCAATGATTGCAGGTCCACCAAGCCCTGGCTCGCCTTCAAGTGTCCCGTGATACCGCCAGTTCCATTCCCCAGCATTAATCGACTTGGTACCACGCTGACCCCAACCGCCACCATTACCAGAAAGTGGTGTTACAGAATCGCCATTATTCCTTTGATACCCACGACCTGAAATATCTCTTTGGGCATCAGAAACCTTATCGGTTTGATAGTTATTATTGAAATAACTTCTGAATTGAGGCACTTCTTGGCTAATGGGTACATCAGTTAAAACTCTACCAAATGGTGCACCACCGCCACCTGGAGCACCTTGAATGGCATAGTTATATTTCGTACTAATACCACTTGGTGTTGCCCCACCACCTGAGCCACCACGTGCAACAATTCCACCATCAATGATCAAGTTCACCTTGCTATGGCGAACCAATAAGCCTGGTGCACCCGGACTACCATCACGACGTGTTTTAGTGAAGTTGGTTTCGTAATCGTTCTCCCAACCACCATAAGCCGCATGTGCAATACCACCATCTCCACCACGACCAACAACAGCCCCTTTAACAGTCAGATTTACCACCAAATTGGGAGGAAATTCACCCGTATCGATTGCAGGAACCTCTCTCATTTCAGGCACAATATATTTAATCGAAGGACGATCATTCCAGTGCTTATAGATCAATTCAGTCAATGGTCGGAACGCACTTGAACTTAAAATCAAGACACCAGGCTCTACCACAAAATTGATTTCTCCTGCCGTTGGCAACTCACCTCTTTGCATTTGATATAACCGCGCCAAATTGAGATCTAACTGGTCGTAACGAATATAGATTGGAGTATCGTCAACGGGTGTATCGGTAAAGTCTTTATCGTTGAGATAATAGCGATCGTCATAGTTAATCGCTGTAATTTTATTGGTCATCTGATCCACGGGCTCTCTCTTGGCCACCAGATAAGGTAAAGAGCCTTTGGTATCATCGTTGACCACGATATAAGTGGTATTGATGTAATCCTCTGGATTTAGCTTAAGCGGGCCGTTTGGTAATCGACCTAAAATGACCTTATTCTTCGCAGTACCAGCGGTCACTGGAATCAGGTCCACACTTCCATCACTCATCTGCAGATAGATCACATAACTTTTGCCTGCAATAAAATCTACATCATGACTGAGTGTAAGAATTAAGCCCTCTTGTTGAAGAACATCCCCGCTCTGATGAATGCCGTTACGATAATCTGCTACCGCAATACGATCCCGTAAAACCAATAGTTCTGATTCAGAAGCGGCATCGAAGGTGATGGATTTACGTTGAAAGCGCATCTTGTTCCAAAGCCGGTATGCATTGAAATGGGCTTGCCACTTATTGCGTACACCAACTGATTTCACTTCTTTAGGATTCTTGGCACTTTTGTCAGGCAAATAGATATTGATACGACTGTCATCTGTAGGATCTGTATACTCGTAGATCAGCCCGTCATAGTCATCCATTAGACCAAAACTTAAGTCTTTCTGATAAGTATCAGGATAAATATTTCTGAAATTGAACAGTAGTACAGAGTTATTCGTTGGCCGTTCAAAATACAATTTAAGTTTGTTGTTCTGACGGTAAGCCGTACAACCCACAGCATCACAGAGATTGGTCACCAGTTCTTCAAAGGATAAGTTTGTATCATCAATGGTTGCACAGAACTCAGCGGCAAGTGGCGTACCGAAGTAATCCACTATCTCAAAGTAAGTACGGTAAATATTCTCTAAATCCAACTCATCAACGGTACGACGACCAATCTTGTCATCCAATGCCATAGAGACTAAAGCATCGGCAAAGCTTGATGTTGGAAATACCTCTTTCGTCATTTCTCCATTTTGATAAAAAGGAAGCATTCGCTGCAGATCAAAATTAATCTTCCGCGTCTTAACCGATAAAGCACCTGTGGTGGCATAGGTTCTAGCGCGAAAAACCGTTTCAAACTCATAACGTGTACTTTGCAACGGGAAAGCACCATAGAGAGCTTGCCACTTCACCTCATCCACAACACTGGGCGCATTGATTACTCCAGTCACACGGCGTGCACGAACACTACAACGGCCCTGAAAGGTGGTCATATCCAGCGTGACACCCACAGTCTGGCGTGATTTAGAGGATCCATTCATTTTGATCCGTTGAATCATTGGATTACCTAATGGCTCGCCTGCTACATTTACAGGTGTAACTTCAACTTCAATCGTAACGTCCACATATCCCTGATTATTACCCTCATAAACTGCATAAAGACCATTACTCGCAACAAAGTTACAGAGCACACGGTTACGCTCAACATTGTCCAGGACAAATGGCCCAATCCATTTCTCGCCGATAGATACAATCCTTGGTGATAATTCAGCAGTTTTCTGAGTAGCAAGTTCTTTCAGTATCCACCAACCCAGATTGACTGCAGCAGGATTAGATAAAGTCATACGGTCATACCCGACCGACAAAACACTGTAGACACCATCCAGATGATAAAACTGGTTATTGAACCAGAAACCACTATTAGTGATTTCTACCCGATCATTACTCACGAACTTGGTGGTTAAATCCGTGAAATTTGATGCAGATCTTAAAATCTCATTTGGATAACCAAATCTCAGGTGATTAGTGCCTTCAAGTACTTGTGTATCTGCTGACCGTAGGATCTGACCATTGACTGAATTCTGCTGTTGCACGGACAAAGGTGGCGTTGTAATTTCACTACCAATCGAAAAGTACGGATTTCCATGAACGATGTCGATATCAGGGCTATACACCTCAATTGACGCACCAGCAATATCGACAATATTGGTCTCACCGTCATACGCGCCTTTGATGTGATAATGACCACGGCCAATACACCCCACAATATGCTCGACCTCTACATTATTCTCATACACCTTGTAAGGCACAGCAATCAGGTCTGGCGTATCGTTCACTGCCCCAAATATCTCAGCAATCCGACCATTTACCCGCATCTTGTTCTCACGGTTAGAGAGCTCGTTATTGGCAGATGAGGATTGATTGTTATTTTGGTTGGTCTGGACAATCGAAGGCGTTGGCATCAATAAAGCGACAGCAACCCCAACCACCAAAGAAACCACTGCTGCAATGACTGCGGCGATGCCCTTGGGGTTTTCAATCACAATGAATGTGCCAGGTAGAAAATCCAGTTGCTTCAGATCATATGCATTTTTCGGAGTGACTTCATTGGCCACGGAAATTTCAGCATGTTCCATATCGCTTGGATTGTAGAAAATACGCAGATGCTCAGGCATGTGCTCATACTTTGCAGTCAACCATTGTCCTAAGGTGGCAGCCCGTTCAATCACTTTCTTTTCAGATAAAGGATCTTGTTTATAAATAATCTTAATCATAGTAACTGACCCGACTAAACCCCATAGCCATTACGACTTGTTCAGATAAATAAGACACTCCGCCTTCCATTAGATGCAGAACCTTACCCCCACGAAAAAGCCCCACATGCGGGGGCTTGTTTCTTAGTCTTGGGTGGAAGGCAACAATACAGCCCTCCTTGGGCATGGGCAGCGGATTTAACAATTTCAATCGTGATGGTAAAAAAGTGATTTCGCCCTTAGGCTGCATAAACAACTCCAGTGCTTCACCACGGTCTATCTCATATAGATCCATTGCCGCCTCATGGGCAAAGTGAACGCAGTTATAACGTTCCTGATCATATTGCCGATCGAGTAAATGGTCATGACTTTTCATAAAGCTCCCTTGAGACCAGTGAAGCGATCTAGTGAGAAGATATCACCTGTCTTGGCGGTATTCAGTCGTGGTGATTCAGCTTTAAAGGTTACCGCTTTGTGATCCATGGCCACACCTGAGAGTTGCAGTCCAAGCAGGTAATACATCGGTGAATTGAGATTGTCTGAGCTGTAGAGTCGATAATTAACCGTTGGCTTAATGTCGGGATATTGACCCTCCATCACCCGCTCAAATTCGTCAGGCAACACATCACCTAACCCAGAGATTGAAATCGATAATGACTGGTCCAGATCGCCGAGCATGCCCGATCTCTGAATCTTTGCTGGTAGATATTCATAGAACAGTTGACTGCCATCAGATTGATGGCGCACATATACACCTTGATCATCATTGCGGACAACCCGATAGGTATTTATAAAAGATGGATGTGTCAGTTCAATACACTCCAGTTGGTAAATATCAACCGTGCGATTGAGAAAAAACTTTGCGTATTCCTGATCCATTACACCACCCAATCTTTAATTAAAGCCTGATCAGCATTCGGATCCCGCTGATTTTGTACTACCTCCAACTGGGCATTGACCCGATACAAGTTACCATTGACCTCATTGGTCTTGAATGAGTTGGGGATAAAGTTGCACTGGTACTGCTGACGTGTGCCCTGATCGATTACCAGATCTGCATAGAATGAAGCTGGCATAGTCTGGTAGATCCGCCAAAAGGCCATCATCTTATTGAAGTCGGCTTTGCTTAAGTTCCAATTCACATCAACAATATGGCTATTACGCTTTACATCGATGTAATAGCGGCCACGACCACCATCAAACTGCTGACGCTTCACATCATCACCTGGTGTCACGCCATAACCATTGGTTTGAGGATTAAGTTTTAACTTGTACATAACTTTCCTTCAGGTAATAAAATAAAAAATCCGCACTCGGCGGATTTTTTAACTTTATTAAAAAAATGTTTTAATTCAATTATTCATAGATAGATTGATTTCCAACAAAGTCCTCTATATTTTGCGTACTATTCAGAATATCAGGTCGTAGTTCCGCAGCTTTTTTTTCGATTTCCTCTAAAGATATGTCTGGATTAGATGAAATAGTCTGATCTAATTCAATATAATCATTTATGAACTCAATTGAATCTGGTTCTAATTTGTTAGCAACATGGAGTGTTTCAATAGATATTGCCCCAAAGGACTTTACGCATACACTCTCTTTGTAGCCATTACATGGTTGACCTTTAATTTTTTTTATCCAAACATTACTACCAACAAGTACAGCACCAAACATTAATTTAGCTTTTGCTACATCTACTTTCGAAGCTAGCAATGCATCATAAAACATTCTATTCGTTTGATACCAACTTCGTACATGTTGTCTGCAATAGTGATCATGTAATACAACAGCTTTCATAATCTCTGGTTCAAATCTTTGAACTAAAATTTTTACTGGTTTTTCAATTACCTTGGGTATTGTTGCTCCATCAGTTTCTGTTCCCGCCTCAGCGTACCAAACTAGACCATTAGGATCCGTAAATTTTATGGACTCAATAGTGAAGCATTTTTCAACTTTTTCACAATCAATTGGTGTGAGCTTAACCTCACCTTCAAATTCAGCAAATACATTCATTGATGTGATCAAAAGTGCACTAAATGCAAGAAATTTTTTCATTTTAATTCCCTAACTTTTTTTATTTTTCAATTAGATTAGTACTAAACATTAGCATATAACTATTTTCTGATTGCTCTCGATATTTAATATCAGAAAATTGGCTTGGTAATGGCTTGCCATCTTCAATTCCTGAAGCCAGTTTTTTAGTTTGGTGATTAACCCAGCCAACGCCGAGACTATAACTTCTATTTTTTGTTTTGAATGTCACTTGTGGACCTATAGCGAATCCTCTTAATAAACTTGAAGTCGCATTTGCATCGAATAGTTTTGCTCCAACAAAGCCCCCATAGCAAACCTTTACATTTCCATCATTTACTGGCTGTCCACAAATTGTGTCTTTTTCTTTGTTCACAAAATTTCGCCAAGCCATAGACCAGTTTGCTGTAAACCACAAACTTGGTACAGTTCTATATTCTTTATCAATACTCACGATACGATCTGTACCATTTGTTGTAGCAGTGTCGATATAATTCCCCTGTCTGTATTGTTCAACCCCAATACCTAGACCAAGCCCCATAAATGATGATTTTCCATCGCTATCGTCAACAACAGGAAAAGGATTATTTGTTTTTTCAGGATCTTTAGGTTTCTCCTCTACCTTGTTCCCAGCTTCTTGATTGTTTTTTTCATCTATGGGGTTGGTATTTGTGCCTCCAAAACAACCAAATGCAATAGTCGACAATAAGACCCCAACAAACATTTTATTCACAGATTTTTTCATTTTTAAACCATTTTTTGATTATTGTTCTTTTAATAAACAATAGTTTAACCTCTTACGTCAACAAATAAAAAACAGACCTACTTAACTGTTATATAAGATAAAAAAATGGTACGAATTGACAAATTTTGACTATAAAAAAACCACCCCGAAAGGTGGCTTGATTAGATTAAGTATGATTTATGATTTGCTATCTACTTCGGCTTGGTAATGGTCTTCCTGCTTTTTACTAAACTCAAGTGAGTCCTGAATCATGCTTTCAGTGATTCGAAAAAGCCTAATGAGCTCTTTGAATACGGATTCAGGAACGTTATAGACCTTGCCCACATATTCAATGGTTCGCTCTTGCTTATGCTGGATTGCATCAAGCATTGCAGCAATATCGGAAACTTGCTCGTATGCTAATGCAAAGCCTTCTGCAACATCACTTGCATCATAGGCTTGATTTTTACTTCCTATCTGTACCATACTGTTCATGTTGTTTATTACTCCATGTGATGACAATGCTAAGCCCTTTGATTCCTGCAAGTTTCGTGAGGGCTTTTTTATTGCCTGAATTATGCATTTTGATTTCCTAATAGCTTTGAAAGCTTAGTCAGCCCCTTTGAGGTTACTCTCACCTGCTCCGTGATTTTAGCTGAGCCATCTCCACGGGTGATTTCGGTTACCTTATGTTCTAAGTACCCAGACTGAACTTTTTCTTGGTAGCCCAAGTAATGTGCTGAGCCTGTACGTTTATAAATCCACTGTTTTTGATTCAGCCATGAGATCAGATCTTTCGGTCGCATTTGTAATGCTTTCGCTGTATCTGTTAGGCATAAGCTACCATCTGCTGTCGCAATACGATCAAAAGCTTCAACTGTTGGCTGCATAACTTCTACTTGCTGTTCTAGCTCGATTACTTTTTCTGAATATGTCAGTAAGGCATTTCGCAAAGTATGTGGATCTGCCAATAGTTTCATTGGATCAATTGGTTTAGCAACTTGAGCTTCTAGTTCCTGCCAACGATCTACTAAGCGAGCTGTGAACTCTGGGCAAAGTTGAGCAACGACAATGATGCTGTCCCGTTTACCTTGTTCACCTGTGAATACGAAAAATGTACTTGGTCGACCTGCTGTAGGCTTTTCCTCAATTTGAGGAGAAGTAATAACACCTTGGTTTACAAGAGTTTCAATCGTGCGCTTAACATTATCATGGCGCTTTTCTACAAGTTCAGAAATTTCTAAACTTGTCATTGATTGAGTTAACACTGGGATAATTGCATTCATGCTTTTACCTCTTTAGTTTGATTTACCATTAACTAAACTGCTTTATTGATTAAATAATTCATTGAGCGTTCTTCTTGCTGAGCTTTCGCTTTCAGCTTCTTGTGTAAGTCAGCATCAAGCCGACCTTTGATATATACAAATTTTATAGATTTCATTTCTGCTCCATATGCCACAAATTGTGGCATATAATAAATATAGCCACACATTGTGGTATTGTAAATAGATAGATTAATATATTTGCCACTTTTTGTGGCATGAGGTAAATATGAGCAACCAAACTGACCACACTATTGTGAGATTGCGTGTTCCGCCAGAATTAAAAAAACAAATAGAAGAAGCTGCTGAATATAATAATCGCTCTCAAAGTGCAGAGATGGTCGCAAGACTAGAGAAAAGTTTTGACACAAGCATTGATTCTGATTTGGTTAAAGATATAAAAATTACCATGCTTCAAAATCAGCTATCTGAATCAATGAAGATGATGGATATACTTCATGGTTACTTCAATTCAATGCTTCATGGAAAGCAAGATGAATACATGGAAACTGTATTTAGTAAGTACCCAACTCTAAAAGAGATCTACGAGTCTAATGATGACTTATCAAAAAAAACCGACTGACTTTAATATAATTCTCACAATATAAAATAGCCCCTTACAGCCAAGGATGTTTTATGCTGCTAAATAGAAAACTACAAAACTCCATTTTGCATATTGCTGCAAGTTGTTACCCAACCTCAGCAAATCACGAATTAAATGAAATTTATGAACCTTTAGAAGAAAAAGAACTGGCCGCTAACCTCAAATATTTAGAACAAAATAGATTAATAGAGAAAGGTTCAGTACAAATTTCACTTGATGGTTTTTATAGTTTTGGCGGTGTGACCATTACAAATATTGGTATGGATTTCCTAGCTGATGATGGTGGACTTTCTGCCATTCTCGGAGTTGTAACCATTAAGTTTGAAACAGACACTTTAAAAGCAATTTTAGAAAATAGAATTAATCAATCAGACTTACCTCAAGAGCAAAAAAGAGCTATGAACCTTGCACTCGATGAGTTACCAGCCGAGGGTATAAAGCACCTTACTACAAAATTATTAGATGAAGGGCTTGAGAATCTTCCGAGTGCGCTTATTTTGATTTCAACATATCTAGGACTTTCTTAGAGTCCAAGCAAAGAAGCCCCTCAGGGCTTTTCTTTTATCTGTTTTTTTAAGGACTAATTTCAATTGGTGTATCTTTTTTAACTGAATCATAGACAGTTTTCATATCTTTATTTGTTAGTGCAATACATCCATCTGTCCAATTAAATCTTTGAGATATAAATGATAAGCCGCCAAATCCATTTTTCTGTCCATGTATCATAATGTCTCCACCTGGCTTAACTTTCCGTTTCGCCGCAGATTGCTTATCAGCTTCGTTAGGATATGATATGTGTAACCCTAGATAATACTTACTATTAGGATTTTTCCAGTCAATAGTATATTTACCTTCTGGTGTCTTAAAATCACCTTCCTGTTGTTTATGCCCCTTGGGATTCTTTCCAAAAACTACATTAAATTCTTTTTCTACTTTCCCATCACTGATCAAATAAAGCTTTTTTTCACTTTTAGAAACCTTAATTAAATTAATTTCACCAGCAGATACAAAAACAGATACAAAAACAGATATTACCAATAAAACAAAACTTCTCATAAATCTCTCCTTTTATAATTGTTCTTTTAATAAACAATCATATACAGAGCAAGTCAAATGAAAGGCGATAAAAAACCACCCCGAAAGGTGGCTTTATCTAATTAACGATTACGTCGTGCAGTCGTATTCGTTGAAATGGCTCGACTGATAGGTGTGCTTGGATCTTTGATTTGATCACTCACAATCTTCGGAACCTCACGTGGAAGAGTTCTGTCTAACTCATCCTTAACAATAAGCCGGACAGTATTTTCATCTAATTGCTCTGCTTCAACCGCTACACCTTTCACCTGATTCACAACTTCAATCTTGAAATTAATCGTAGGTGTTGAGGATTGAGTTGAAGCTATCGCCTCAGCCTGAGGGCGTGCAGATCTACCCATAGTGAAGTCATACACATCCTCAAGATTTGATCTATCCTGAACCAGCCCATTCGGAGAGAAATACACTTTTCCATCATGGTATAGATCAGAACCAATAGAGATCTTTGGAGTATCTACAGTCTGATTAGCCTTATACAAAATCTTGTCATCTCCTGATTGATTGAAGATATTTGATTTCTTCTGGCTTTCCATAAATGCATTTGAGCTCATCAGTGCACGACCCATGACATCATCCGAAGCATTGTTACTGCCTTTGAGGAAGTTTTCAGGGTTCGCACTCTTACGCATACGCTCAACTAGATTTACACCGCCCCAACGTTTAATGTCCTCCTGTGACCATACGATCTCACCTTTATGAACAGATCCAGCGACATCGTATTTACGCCCAGGTCCTGTATAACCACCGTCAGCAAAGCCCTGATCTTTGATTGCACGAATGTTGCCGATAATGCTGGCACCTTGAGCAATGACCTGAGCCATGACGCCAATGTTAGCGGGCCAACCCAAAGCCATCGCTTTCGATATACCCTGTTGAATCGCTATACCCGAAGCGGCAATCGCATAAGCTTTGTCAGCAGCAAACATTACTTTATAGGCTTTGGATTGCTCACCAAACATTGAGCCGAACATCGATGTTACAGATCCCATCATCTGCTGACCGAGCAGGATCTGAGTATTTAAACGATCTTGCTGATATTGGTCCTCAATCGCCTTAGCATTTTGAGCATATTCATCAGCTATAATTTTCCGCTGTTCCTGTGCAGCCTGCATGATTGCCGTTTTCTGATCCTCAAATGCTTGCTGACTAATTAGCTGCTGATCCATCTGAGCTTTAATCGCATCCAAACCGCCTTGCTCGTTGTAATCAACTGCAGCTGATTTGCTATCAAATAGATCCTGAGCAGCACCTAAACGACTGAAACGCTCCTGAGATTGTTGATAGAAATCGCTGGTACCATTCATATCAGCTTGAATACCACCCCAGTTCTGAACTACACCAATGATTTTGTCGCGGATCTCCTGTTCCTGAGCGGCTTTAGAGAACATCATCATTTTTTTGCGCTCATCATTACTGAGCTTGGTATTCTTCTGGATCTCCTCTCGTTCAAGCCGATATCGTTCTTGCATAGCCTCAGTTTCTGACAACAAGGCTAATTTAGCTTGGAACAAGCGCTGCTCTTGTGCCAACTTCAACAATCCCAACTCTTGCTGATATTGTTGTTCCAGTAATTCAACAGTCTGTTTCAGCTCAGCTTTGCTTAATTCAATGTCATGGGTGGCATTGAACTTTTTGCGGGCAAAGCTTTCGTTTAATAGCTGCTCCTCAGTTTTTTGAAAATCCTTATAATCATCAAGTTTAGTGCGTAAAGCCTGTTGAGCGATTGCTATATCATTGTCCGCTCGACGTTGTAATTCAGCTTTGATCTCAGTTGAACGTTCTGGAGTGAACCCAGCTTTATCAACATCCTCTAGTCGAACAGTTAAGTTATTCTTGATTCGCTGAACTTCATTGGCCACTTCATTTTCTAATGAGCGTTGAGCATCTAGTTGACGGTCAAGCTGTGATTGAATATCAACTCCTGCCTTATCACTCCCATTACTTGAGCCACCTTTCACCTTACTTTGCATGCTTGGCGATTGATGTAGAAGTTTTAGAACGACACCATCCTCAAAAGTTACCGTGCTGTAATACCCTCCACCTTTGGGATCATAAGCCGTTTTGACATCCTTCACTGCCACGTTGGTTGTGATTGGTGTCCCAACTGGCATTGCAAAATCAATTCCCTTATGAAAAGAAGAAGCCCCTTTAGTTGGGGCTTTTCGTGGTCCATAATCTGAGCTGACTTTATATGAAGATAGTGGTTTATCTGCTGCTTTTAATCGGGCTAGATGTTCATTACTGACTTTTTGACCTGACATCGAACCACCATACCGAACATCAAGATGTGCTCCTGTTCCAATACCTGAATTCCCAGAAACACCGACTAATCGCTTGGTAAGAGATTCCTGTTGTTTTAGCTCCTTATTTTGCTGGCGTAATGATTCAGTTCTTTTGTCTGTTATAGACTTGATTGAATCCTCTGCTTTCCACGTCTTTACTTGAGTGTTAAGGGCTTCTTTATCAATCTCCTTAAGTCCTTTAGAAATTGACTCTTTATAAAGTTTCAGTAAATCATTTGCTTTAGATTCACTAAAACCTTTCTTCATCAATGATTCGATAAATTGCACATCCCACAATTTATCGTCATACATTTTTCTAAGAGATTGAACAGCTTCATCCGCAGCTTTCTTGGTTTCATTGATCGCATTGGTATGTTTCTGCTGCTCAATTGCAGCATTTTGAGCCTTGTTTCCTGTCAACTGGACTTCTATACCAAATAATTTGACTGCCGTTTTGGTTTTGTCGGCTACCTCATAGGCCTCATTATATTTGTCTATCTGCTCTTTAAGAGCATCTCTTAATGTAGGCGGCAATTTCACAGCTGCTAATTGCTCTACAGCCTCTTTATAGCTGATGGTACCTAAACGTGCCTGATTAGAGATCCGAGTAACTTCTACATTTCCTTGGGCGTAATTCTGTATCTCAATTAAAGCAGATCCAACACCTTGTTCAGTTTTCTTTAACTCATCACTCTGTGCTTTAAAAGCGGTTGTTAAGTCATCAATGGCTTTGGTTTTTGCAGCACCTTGTAAGCTTTTGAGTTCTTCGGTAGTTCTGTTGGCAACCTCAGCCTGCTCAGCAAGTATTTTATTTGCCTCATCCGCTTTATTCTTGAAATACGAATAAGCAGCTGTTAATCCAGCAACACCTAAAGTGATCGCACCAATTGGTCCACCAATCAAAGCAAATGCACCACTTGCCAACTTACCAACGCTCATCGATGTCGCAGCAAGTCTCCCTTGTGCTGCTGTTTGTGCATTCGTAGCCGCGGTTACAGCAGCTTGTGCTTGGGCATATCGAGTTGCAGCTGCTGTTGCACCATACTTGGCTTGCGTTGCTGCATTCGTCGCTTGTACGTTCGCTAAATGTGCTTTAGCTGCATTTACTGTTGCAGTAGCTTCGGCTAATTGTGCTTGGGCATTGGTTATTGAGGCTTGTCGATTTGCGAGTGTAGATATCATACCGCTATCAGTCGCAATGGTTTTTGCAATAATTGTCTTGGTTAAATAGGCAAGACCACCCGCCATTGCCGCATTCATAACAATATCGATATTCTCGGCAAATACACCCAACACACCTGCAGCATTATTCGTTACACCCATTGCCATGTTCATTTCACCAACATACTTGGTTACGGCATTTGAGAGTGTGGTGAGACCATCAGCAAGGCTGTTTTCCATTGCATCTGCAAGATCTTTATTTGAGTCTCTGGTCGCTTTTAGCGTCTTGATGAGATCTTCTAAAGAAATCTTACCTGTTGCACCAAGTTGGCGAATTTCAACTTCTGACTTCCCTGTAGTTTTAGCCATATCCGCAATGACATTATCCGCAGCAGATACAATTGAAATCCATGCGTCTGCATCAATTTTGCCTTTGGCCATAGATTTAGAAAATGCATCAATTGCTGATTGAGCTTGATCAGCACGTGCGGCATTGGCAACGAATGAAAAAGAAAGTGAATCTGAAACATCAAGTGTATCTTTGGTTTGATAACCTAAGGCCTTCATACCACCAGCAAGCCCGAGATAAACTTCTTGTGCTTCATTCAAAGCGCGATAAGTACTTTTTGTTGATTCGAATAAACGCCCTTGTACAAGGTCATATTCTTCAGCACTATCGGTTGCATTACGAATACGAGCCGCCATTTGTGTGAAGCCATCAGCTCTTGAAACTGCATCACTCACAGCCACCATCCCAAGCATAAAAACGGCTAATGATTTGATCGAATTCCCATAGGAATCAATTGCTTTTTCCTGCTTTTCGAATTCTTGTGAGGTGTTTTTAATTTCCTGTGAGAATTTCTGATTTTGTTGAGTCGCTTGTTTAGTAACTTCAACCGATTTTTGGACTGTTGAATTTGCATTGTTAACATTGGTATTAAAGTTTTGAACAATGTTATTGGTTACAGAAAACTGTTTACCCATATTCTTAGAAGATTGTGATGCAGAATCACCGCTTTCCGTGATTTTCGACATTTCTTCTGCCAGAGCTTTTGCATTACGTTCAGCATTTTTTGAGTCAATCACAATAACTAAGCGTGATTCTTGGGTCATATCGACTTTCCTTCAGACATAAAAAAACCGCCTTTCGGCGGTTTTAAAGTTAGTTTTTAGCTCTTTAAAAAGCTAAAAACTAATCAACTTTATTAAAGTTTTTCAAAACTTTATAAGTAATATTTTGGTTGTTTGCATCAACTATTTCAAGCAATGCACCTTTATAACCTATTTGCTTTGATTCATTTAAATCATATTCGACATCATTATTAAAAGCTGGACGAGCCATATTGCTCGAAAACTCTCTGTAACCAATATTTATTTTATTCCCAACCTTTCCACTATAGATTAATGTTTGTTGAAATGAGTTGTCAGCGGCTATACCGATTTTAGAAAGCTTTGCTTCATGTTCATCAGTACAAGCTTTAGCATTAAAAACGGTTATTACACATATTTCATTCTTATCATCCAACATCACAGCTCTAAATGGGTCTACTATAAAATTCTTTTGCACATTCCCACCATTAGGAATCATATTTATAGCTTGAAAATACTGACCTTTTTTATCATCACCAGTTTTTAAGTAATATCCTGAATTAAAAGTATAACCACTATGTTTTACTGCTTTTGGTACGTATAACGCCTCGCGATCTATGAAAATCCCTTGCTCAAGCATTTTGTCTCCGACAAATACTTGATTGACAGAACCTAAAGGTGGTTTGCTTATATTCTGTGGTACTGCTTGATAGTTATATTTTGGAGTTGCACATCCAACCAAACCTAAAACTAATCCAATTAATAGAATTTTCTTCATAAAAATTACCCCGATAATTAGTGATAATTTAGCAAATGGTTGAAATGAAGTCATTAAAAAGCCACTCTAAGGTGGCAATTAAGAACTGATCATTAGAGTTAAGGATTGATAAAATAGAAATACAAAATAAGCGTGGCTAGCAGAAGGCTCGCAAGCGTTAAATAAAATCCCACGGTATTAAAGCTTTTCAAAAATTTTATCATATTCATCATTTCCAACCCCTTGAAAAATTGCTTTAAAGTATAATGAAAATTTCACATTTTTACCAAATGGTAAATTTATTTACTCATTCTTGGGCTTGCTCTTTTATAAGCTTCTGCAAGAAACAAATCGTCTAAAGCAAAGATGCAATCATTAAAGATATGTGGACCAACAGGCAGATCATTATGTTCGGCATAAACGTTAATCGCTTGCTGGTCTATCGATAGTGGCAAGCCCTGCTCATAACGTCTGGATCTGGCAATCGTTCTGAATGCTAGCAATATTGATTCAGCAGCATAGGATGATTCTGGTGGTTTAGGAATATGACCACCTAAGAATTTGATCTGTTCGATTTCGTGCGGCGTTTTTGTCGCATAGGTTTTTTGGTATTTGTAGAGCTCAATGACTTTCCCAGAATTACGGCCTTATCCATATCAGCATCTTCTTGGATCTTTTGAGCTTCAGTTTTAATGAATAGCCAGAGGGAAATGCCGATGTCACCAAGATTAAATAGCTTTGATGCATTCCCGGCTGTATAAGGCATATCAGTCTCTGCGGTTTTACCGTCAACCACCTCAGCAAATACCACGCCCTTCCAGTCCTCAATCAGATGTGCTGCGCAAGCATCCATTAACAACTCATGATAGAGCTTGTCTGTTGGATCTGTAGCCATTACGTCATAGCCTTTTGATGTGATCTGATTCCCAGCCCGCTCCATGGCTACTTGAAAGGGTTTATAAGCAATTCCACGAATCTTAAACTCTGCCTGAACTTCACCTGCAGCATTCTTGAACTGACACCATTTAGAAACTTCTGAACTTTTTACGATACCGACTTTTAACGCCATGACGACCTCTATAATTTAAGCAATAAAAAAGCCTATGGCATGCCATAGGCTTTATATTTGGATTTTTTGAATTACACCAACGCACGTACAATGGTTGGACTTGTGCGCACCTGAGCAAAGTTAATATCAACGGTGATGATGTTATCACCACCGCCGTCTGGATGATTTGCCTCCATGACTTCCAATTGTGGGAAATTCAGTGAGTATTTGCTGCCCTTGCTATCAGTAATATCAAATCCCAAGGTAAACACATCACGGGTTTTGATTGCATCAATCCATGCTGCAGAGGTTGCCGAGAACATGAATGAAGCATTTACCTCAATATCCATCATTTTCTCTAAATAAAACTCTGGCGTGTATTTACCTGAACCGATACAGCGAATGGCTTCAAGATTATTGTTGAATGAAAGCGTGAGTGATTGTAGACATGCTTTACCTTGAATCGACTGACCATTAATCAGTAACTTTTCAACATTTGGCATGCTGACTACTGGACGGCTTGATGCTGCAACTGGATTTACCACTGGATTTACTTGCTGACGGGTAAATGAACTACCAACCAGACCAAAGTTACCGGTGATCTTGCCTGTGGTCTGAATGGTAATTTCGCCTGTATTAACCTGTACACCGCGATAGATAAAGACCTGACCAACATCCTCAAATACTTTTACTAACGTTAGAGATTTACGAACACCACCACCGAAACTAATTGCATTTGCAGCCCAGTTATTGAAAGCCAAAACACTCAAGAATAAGTCAAAGGTACCTAGTGATAATTCAAACTCTAATTGTCCAGTAACCTCGGCTTCTGTTACCGAAGCACCTTGACGGAAGCGAGAATCTACAACCTCATTGCTTTGTTCGGTAGATACGTTTTCTGACAAACCATCCGACACACGGCGAATGGTGTACCAGACTGGATTTGCTGGAGTTGTACCAAGTACTGCTTCTTCACAAGCATATAATCGGATTTTTGCGCCTGAACTCATTTATTGTTCTCCAAGATTTAGGCATTAAAAAACCCGCTGATTAAGCGGGCCATTAAATTGATTCTTCATTGATTTCGGGCGGTTCAACACCAGACACTGCTGCAGCTACTGCCTGTGCCAGATTTGTCGGTTGAAAATCAATAGGTGTTTCAGAAATATGTTCTTCCATTTCATTGATTAAATGCTCTGGAATAGGCTCCTCATGTAGGCGGATATCGATCCAGCGACCTTCTGGAATGTCAATCGGATTGTCCAGATCAGCAACAACTGCAGCAAGTTCAAAATCAAACTTGCGCTTATAGGTTTTAATAGAAATATCACCGCTTTCCAGTGTGTCAAAGACAACAGCAATAACTGTATTTCCATTCGCATCTTTTGGTACTTCGATATACCAACCCACTTGTGCAAAACCTAGTGAGCCTTTAAGCAGATAATCACCTGCATCAATTTTCTGAAACTCAATTGGCTGATCTTCAGCATCATCATTCAGCTCAATAAAGTCTCTATATAATTTAACTACTGGCGATGCTGCCTTAATAAAACCGTTCGCATCAACTACGGTATTCCTTGAACAATAGATTTTTGACCAAGTGTCCCACACGTTGTTGTTTTTTACTCTAATTTGAGGATTATAAGACTGAATCGGATTCCAAAATTGAACACAATAATTTCCAGATACTGCCGCCAAATTTATTCCTACCCCCTGATTAGACCCAACTACGCCTGGAGAGACTGAGTCGATCCACTCTGAAGGTGTTGCAAACATACAATTCACCTTTTTGTCATTTGCTTCTCTTGAGCCGGCGGCTCCCAATAGAGAAGCAACACCCCACCCAAATGCCCCAACTTGCATTACATTCCCAGCTTGTTCACCAACAGCTTTAGTAGCAGCATCTCTTAATCCCTGAACTTGAGTCCAATCAGGCGTTAAGTTTGGAATACCTGATGCAAAAGGCAACATAAATTGACGCTTACCTTGTGCATAATTAAAGGGATAAGGTCGATGATCCCAATTAAATTTAAAAACAAGATTGGCCATTACACAGTAACTCCATCAATAACCTGAAATATCAACGTTTCAGAATGTTGGATAACACCACCAACAACGGCTTTTATATCCATTTGGACTAATCCAAGTGGCCATAAAGCTGTACTGGCGCTCGATTTAACATTAAGCCAGCCTTTTTGAGTTCCCTGATTTAGTGCCGTGCAAGTTAATGCGACCACAGCAGTTCCATCCGCTAAAGTTTTAATTTGAGATGAAAATACAAATCCAGTTAAATCAATTGCACGGCGCACGTCATCAGGTTGAAATTGCAATGCTTCATCTGTGTCGACAAGCTGCAGATTTAAATTGAAGGTGTCACCGCGCTTAAAAACAAAATTGCTCATAAGTGATTCCTATAGACATAAAAAAACCACCAATGAGGTGGTATTGGATAAGAATTATTGTGTTGTGTTTAATTTACTGAGTAAAAAATTGATATGTTGTATTGTATGAAATCACTAACCTTGCCTGCATAAATCGATTGACCTTGTAGGCACTGCAAATGATCTTTAAAAAAATACTCAAAGTGGCCTAGTAAAGCATCACTTAGAACAGTTATATCTTTTTCTCCAGTATGTGGTCGAGCAAAGCATTGAATCATGATACTCCCTGTACGCCGCGTGCACGGCAAATCTGTAATACCTGAAATAAAGCTTGATCCGCCTGCTATCGTTAAACGACACCATAAGCCATCTTTTGGCACTTTAAAACTTGGTGCATTGGGATATTGGATTCGCGCTTGATCGATGCCAGTGAAGCTCAGCATACGAGTAATGATGACTTGTCTTACTTGTTCAAGTGTCATAGCCATATTAGCCACCATACTTTTGAGAGATGAAGTTAAATGTCGTGCTATAAATGCCCTGCGGTGCCTGATCTGACCAACCGTTTTCTAAGCGTTCAGCATAAGGCAGATTGTTCTGGATATAGACCAGATTCCCCAACTTGATTTTGACGGCCTGAATTGCTGCGTCTTGATTGGCATTTGTTTCTGGACCTCGTACACCAAAATCACCAGATCCAATAGAGACAATGTGAGATGCACGATAAGCACCCGTATCGACTGGACTAGATACAACCAAGGACTGAACAGTATCCATAACAATATTTTTTACATGCACTTCAGAGTCGCTAACAATCTGTACGGCGAATTCAGTAGGCTTTTTGCCCTTCCACCCCATACTTCACCTCACTTGCTTGATACATCTCAAAAAGGTTTTGGGCGATCGCTTGAATTTAATAAGCTTCAAATTCACTACTCGGCTCACGCTCTCCCATTAGCTTTCTGATTCGCTGCCAGACGTGCACCGATTCATGCAAAAGCAGTCCATATACTTCGATTAGATCTCGTTCCGAAGTATCACCCAGTTGAACGACTGCATAGGTCCCCTTCTGGTAATAATCAACTTGAGCTGCTGCACCATCTATCGAAAGAAACTGATCAGCTTCTTCCATGTCATCAAACAACAGATCCATGTGAAGCTGATTGCGGGCAAGCGTATATTGAATATGCCGAAATGGTGACATATACCACTCAGGTACATAGTTTGAGTTTACCATCACTCCTCCTAATTTTTGGACAATAAAAAACCCACCGGAGTGGGATATTTCTTATAGCTAGTTTCTTTTATAAACCAGTATTAACTTTCAATCGTTAAAAATTATCCTTCTTGAAGCTGTTGGAGTATATTTAAAGTAAGTTTCCGCTCTATTTGGCTTCTAAGTTTTATATAAAGATTATTTTTTTCATCCATAATTTCAAGGAATTGTAAGTATTCACTATAAGTATCATTCAACTCATCATAAATATTCCCAAACTCCTCGAGTATATTTTTAAGCCAGCCTTCCATTTGTCTTAACTGGTTTGTTACCACACCAAAATACCTAAACTTATCAACTAAAGTATTAAATTCTTCCTGAATTACATGTATTTGCTTCAAATAACTTAAAATTAAATTATGATTCTTTTCAAAAATTGGATGATCCAATCCCAGTGGCATTCTATTAGGATCTAGTTTATCTCGATGCTCATCTGGCATTAAACAATCTAGTTCCGTAAAAATAAAACCAGCATGATCAATTTCTTTTGAGAACTTTTCGAATTGGCTGAACACCTTCAATCCAAACTCATTTCGGACTTGTTTATTGTGTTGTTCTCGCCAGTCACTAAAAAGAACAAAAGCGGCTACAGGTGCTAAAAAGGTTGCCGTAATAGTTAAACTATCTTTTAAAATCTCATTTATTTTTGGCAAACTTATTATTTCGCTCAACCATTTTGTTTCAAGTAGAAATCCAAGGATTGTGTAAAGGATAAAAAAGACAATGGTCCAAAATGCAATATCCTTAATCTTATCTTCTAAAGATTTTTTTATCATATATCCCCCCTAATTTAAAAAGATATTAGAACAACTATTCAAACCTTTCTCAACTGACATTTCCAGATCGTTTCCGCTGGATCCTGTTGAATATGCTTGACTCTAAATTTGCCCAAGGGTGTAAACCACTCATCATCAATTTGCGGTGTCATGGTTACTTCATTCTGCAGAACAACCGCCTTTTTATCGGTGGCCAAGACTCCCAACGTCTGGATCTCATATTGATTGTATGAGCCAAACAAAACCCCACGGCCAGAATATTTCTCTTTAATCGTCTTATGCGTTTCAGTCAGAGGATCCCATTCTGTTCTGATGATCCGCTCACACGTAAAAGATTGAACAGCATCAGCCAGATCTTCATTAAATGCCTCGGCAATGTCTGCCTGCAGTTCATCACGTAGTGTCATTAGATCTTCCTCGTAAAGAATACTGAAGAACGCTTGGTGAATGGCTTAATCAGATCCAGAATATATTGCTCAGTGGCATTCAGCATTACAGATCCATCCTGATATTCTTTTTCAGACTCTACCGTATCGGCTTTAACCTTTTTACGTTTTAAGGTCTGTTCCTGTCCTTGGTAGAGCTCGCCTTTCATGATGCCCTTAATGACCTCATATGAAGCTGTCTTTAATGCCTTAGGCACTTTTGAGACATCATCATAAAGTTTCACGTTTCGGGCGATCAGATAGGCTTCTGCCTTTTGCAAATAATCAGCCTTATCACTGGCAGATAAAGCATCAAAGCTTTGTACATAATCAATTGCTTCTTGTTCAGTGATAAAGCTCATTGCTTATTCCCCTTGTTGTTGCTGAAGAATGAGCGCAATCAATTCAGGCTTAGAGGCTGAGTTCTTAAACTCAATACCAAGATCGGTTAAGTGAGCCTTGATTTGATCTACTTTCCAGTTTTCATAATCACCAGGTTTAGGACCATCTAAAGGATCAGGTATTCCCTTACCTTCATTAAGTTCTGCAATTCGTGCTGTCATTGCTTCAGGATCATTCATGAAGGCAATAAACTCGCCCTTAACACCAGCCAATTGCTCTTCAAGTTCATTCACTTTTTCTTGTGTCATCTGTCGTTCTCGTGCTCGGTTAAATGATGAAAGTCCCATGTGAGGATCTCCAAAAAGATAAAGGCGGTATAAGCCGCCTATAGTTATTTGATCTTGTGCTTGAATGCCACAATTCGAATCTGTTTAGGATCATAAACACGCTCCCAGTTAGCACCGAGAGCAAGACCAGCATTGTTTGGAGCAATACCTGTAGCACCAGCCCATTTAATCCCACGGGGATGTAATACAAAATGACGGCGGTTAATTAGAATGTCAGTACCAGCTAGACTGTCACGATCTGTTTCCACGCCTACTGGTGCACCGATATCCTGGAAGCCAATCGCACCTTGACCAAACAGGAATGAGGTGAATACATCACCTTCTACTGGCATGCCATCATCGACAATGACACGACGATCCATAAAGGTTTTATAGAGCAATACACCATCAGCATCGCGCACGGTTTCAATCAAACCTTGTTTAGACAAGGCTGCCATCGTTGCTGAATGCATTGAGATCGCCGTCAACTTGTCTACAGCATCACCAAGCTTATAAGACGCATCAACAAATGAATGACCATCAATGACTGCAGCGGCTCCGGCACCTGCCGAAATATCATGAACATTTTCTTCCATGCTTGCCGTACCAAATACACCTTTAAGAGTATTTACGGTGAAGCCTTGAAACTCTCTCGACCAGTAATCAGCAACCAGATCACCCACAGCACCTAAAGGATCATCACCCGATAAAGCTTTAGCAAGGTCATTTGCTCCCCACGCCTTACCACGTGCATGCAGAATGGCAATATCCTGACCAGAAGTAATATTGTTTACTGTAAGCGCTTTAGAATCTGATAGCACTTCTGATTCACCGCTTAGATCATTCCAGAACGGAATATTCACAGTGCTGCCACCTTTGGCACCAAAAGCGATTTCTACATCTGGTTCACCGACAATACCTGATTGCCATAATGCAGATTTCTCTGCAGTCTTATTTAAAACATATGGTGTAAATAGTTCAGGAACGATTACATCAGCAATTTTTGTTTCAGCCATGTGGCCTTCTCCTTAAAGTTTAATACCGTGTTTTGCAGCAAGCTCTTTGGCCAGCTGCGGATTTTCATTTCGTAATTGCGCAAGTTTGGTGAGATTCACTGAACCATCTGCTTTGAGGATGTCGACCTGACCTTTGTTATTGCTACTACCTGGTGCACCAGATCCATTCGCTTTTGGCCAGAAATAAGGTTTTTGCTCGCGAAGGGATTCAACCCACTCTTTTGGTGATAATGGCGTTTTGCCATCTTTTCCAATGACCACTTCACCTGATTCATCCACAGCTACCGCTTTGCCATCCTCATCTAAAGCGAATTTAGATTGAGCAAGGAATGCAATGTCTGCAGTCGCTTCGGGTAAAGCTTCAAGCTCTACTGCAGCCTGGACAATCTGGCCTTGCACGACCGATTGCTTAAACTTATTGGCATAAGCCTCTGCATTGTTGGCTCGCGTTATTTCTGCATTTAATAAACGGGCATGCTCTTCACGCATCTTCTCGGTGCGTTTCTGAATCACTTCGTTCACCTTGCCTTCAGCAATTAGTTTGGCTTCTTCGTCATGATCAAGTTGGTCGAAAACCTTTTTAACAATTTCAGGGTCAATACCTTCAAATTGTTTTTGCAGGCGTTGTAGTTCGCGTTGTGCGGTCTTAGCGGCATCACGCTCGCTTTGAAGTGCAGTTTTTAGACCTTTTGGATCTTCGTAGCCTTCTAGGTCAAGGCGAAACTTCCCGTTCTCCTCAACATATAAAGCACGATGTTCTTCTTTAATCTGGTCCAGTGAATCCACAATAAATGGCAATGACATGTTCAAACCTCTCGTTTGATTAAGTTGAGCCTTATCTCAAGGCATAAAAAAAGCAGCCATTTGGCTGCTTACATTGTTAAATCTCAAATTTATAATTGGATCAGAAGTATTAATTTCTTAATTACATTCATTTTCAGGATCACTCATCATCTTTTTTAAGTTAGTAAATTCCTGAATGTATCTACTTTCGTCATAAACCATCTCTAAATTATTCTGCTTCTGATAAGCCACGAATTCGTCAAAGCGACTAGTAACGAGTTGATAAAATGCAAACTCTGCTTTCATCCCATCGCATTGAATCTTTTTTGCTTCTTTCCATTCTGCCTCACTTAATTCCTGACCTTTATAAGACTCATTGAACTCATGCTCTTTTAAAAGCTTTTCAGTGCTTCCATCCAAAATCCTCAAATATTCCTTTTCAAAATCTTGGTTGTAAGTTGCAAAACAATGACTTGATATAAAAAGTCCGATTAGAACAAAAGCTTTTTTCATTTCTTATCTCTTATATACTTTCAATAAGATATATCACATTTGAAATATTCAATCAGATTCCAGCGTTCTAACCGTAACACTAGTAAATACGTACTTATCTGGTCGATCTATCTCAGACACATCGGTAAAGTTCAGGTAAATATCACGTACATTTACCCCTGTTTCGATTTCAAACTTATTGACCAACTCTGCAATCTGATTGGTTAAAGCCTTTTCTAACTCTTCCTTGCGCGTCCTGCATTCGCAAATTGATACCTTTAACATTGTAAGTACCTCTACGTTTGTTAAATTCCAAGCTCTTTAAATTTTAGCCCATCTAGCTTCCTAAGATGTTCCAGTGTGTAAAGCTGTCCCTCAGGATCAAAGAACTTATCAAAATCAAACTTCCCATCTTTATAGAGCTTGTACCGTTTCGGCCCTAGCCACTCTTTTTGGAAGAAGTTATCTGTTTTCTTAAAAAACGCTTTGAAAGTGGTGTTTGCATCCATCTGGCCAATGAGCTGTTCACGTTCATCCTTAGGGATGTCTTTAACCTTACGTTCATCCATCACGAATGGACGTTGGCCAGCCAACAAACCATCTTTGTCGACAGGCACCAAAATACTACGGCAATTAGGATGAAGTGGCGGTACACGCTTAGCAGAATCGTTTATCGCCCATACTGTGCCATCTAGAGATGCACAAAGTTTTGATGTTCTCCCATCCAAGGTAGCAACCAGTTTCACGTATTCAAAACCAAGCTGATTAAAACTATCTTGATAGGCTTGATTTGCGACATGGCTACGTACAGTTCTCACCGTGCGTTCGATGTCAGACTTATTGGTATTTAGAATTCCATCCTCATAATTCTGACGTTTGGTACCACGAATGCGCTGTATGATTTCCTGATTGGTCTTGCTGCTGCTGATCCCATCTCGAATCGCGTACTCGACCTTTTGCCGAGCACTTTCAGCAATCTTAAAGAGTAGATCATCTACCAAAGCCCCACCAATTAACGGCGTTTTCTTCGTTGTAGAATAAAGCTTATTCCCGTTAGGCTTCTTTATCTTGCCGCCGTAAAGCTTGGCAGTGTAATTTGCTTCATATACCGCCAGAGCAGTTGCTGAAACAGCGAAGGCCTCTGGCAATGATGTGCTTAAACTGGCGAACCATTGTGAAATAAGATCGCGGATCTCTTTAAGGTTCTTTGTAGTGTACTGACCACCAGCAAGTGCAATTTTCTCAGACTCATTTAATTCATCTAGCAAATCTCGAAGCTTTGAAAGCATCAAGAGACTTTCAGAGTTAAATAACCTGGTTAATTCATTTACTGATTGAGATGAGACTCGATACAAATAAGCTTGATGCTGGGTGAGAACCTCAATCAGATTTTTATGGTCATTTGAAGCCATTTAACACCTCTACAAAGGCAGACTATTTCGCTCATCCTCAACTCGGTCAAGTTCTTCTTCATATTCGAGCGTCGGAAGCTTGCCTGTAGCGATATATTCCCAATAGGTTTTAAATGAGTTTTTACCTGCAAGTGCGCCTTCATAAAGTTGCTTGGCCAAGTTGATATCGTATTGCTGAACAATAAATTCAGGCTCAACCGTAAATGCATATTTAGCTGGATCCAGCTTGAGCCACTGAGCCGCATATTTAATGGCTTGTTCAATGGCTTCAGCTGCACACATTACAATGCTGTGTAAGCTTGCATGCTGATCATCTTGACGCGCACGGCGGGCTTCCCCTGATTCCTGAGCATTGGTGTCAATGACCTTGGCTCCTGCTTCCAATGCTGAATTTTTCTGGGCATCCATTTCCTTTTTGGTCATATCAATCCCATCACCTGATATTTCCAAGTAACCGCAGGTTGAATCCTTAGGTAGATCCCAAACGGCCATTACACCTGTGACACTAATATCAGATTCATCATCCAGACCGCTGATCCATGGTTGTGGATGCGCCGTGTGGTGTAATGACTGGAAATAATCCGCACTCAACTGGTAATACTTTAATGCAGCTTTAGCCATGGTTAAAAGCGGTACCGTACCCACATGCGGTGAATTATCTGTGGTACCGCAGAATACAAACGGCGTAAAGGTCAGTTGATTACCACCCAAATCAGGGGTTTTATCTTCAGGTATTGCCCCATCAAAAAGCCGTACCGTTAAAGATCCATCTTGCATGGATAAAACACGGTGCACGGTTTTCGTTTCATGTCCGAACTCATCCTCGCTATTATCAAACTGCTCCTCGAGCACCAAAAGTTTGAGATCCTTACGACCTCCGATGCTATTCTCCTTCCAGTTGATGATTGATAGTGCATCGTACAGAGCAAAGTAAGGTACACCGTCACCATCAACGTCCACCAATAAGCCACAACGACCGCATTCAAGCAGTTCTACACAAATGCGGATAAAGAGCTGTTTAAGTCCAAACCCGTCATTAGTGGCGTTATTAATTAGCCCTGTGAGAAGATTGCTTTCTATCACAATATTCGGCTCAAGCTTTGATACCAAACCAATCATCGTTCGTAATGAGTCTTGAACCCATAACGGATACTGAGCACGGTTTACATAGGCTTTATAGATCTCACTTGCAGTATCGCCCTGCTTCTCAGCTTCGATCATGCCTGCTGATTTTGGCAAATAACGTACAGCAGCTTGCTTAATCTTTTCTTCGCCAGCAACAGCATCACGCATCATCTGCCAGCTTTTTTGTGCAGCAATATACTGCGGATGTTTATCAGTAACTGCCATAAAAACACCATAAAAAAAGCACCTGTAAAGGTGCGTTGGTTAATAAGACATACCGCCAATTCGACGCCGTTTAAATACTTTCTGAATAATGATCGGGAATCGCTTGGCCAGTGGATATCCACCAGCATCCCCTACGTGATCAAGACCAGCACTTTTATCAGGCATCCCAAACGAGTCGTAAATCTGCTGTTCTAAAGTTGCTGTAAAGTTAGGACATTTATTGGTATTCACTTTTAAAGTACGCTCACCATCTGCATTCAGAATCTGAGCATTCACTGCATTAATACGGTCTTTAATGCCAGGATTAACGCCGTTCACTTCAACCTTAAAACCGTTCTTCTTTAGAATTGCATGATCAGACTCACTAAAACCCTTTGAAGAAGTTGCTTGACCAGAGGCATCTGGAATTACAGTGATGTCATGCTCTGGAAAACGTTCCTTAATCAAATAGCACATTGTTGGTGTATCTCTAACTCCCACCAATTCATCTAATGCACGTGGATGACCTGCACGAATTACATAAACTACGGCGGCCATTTTCAGTACGTTAAAGTCCATCCCGATGAGTAATGGCTCATCTTGATGAATTTCCTCATCCGTATGATTCAGTACTCGATCAAAGTCTGGATAAACTGCACCACTAGTTAAGTTAACGAATTGCCCTTTCAGATAAGCAGAAATCAACTGGGGTGGATAAGACTCATATAACGATGAAATATAGTCATCAGGAAGATTTGCTTCATTGTCATAAGTTGAAGCTTGAATCATTCCATACAATGCGCGTTTAGCTGGCGTTGAGTTGGCTTCTTTTACAAATTGCTCATAAGTAAATTTAAAGCCTTCTGGTGTAGTCGCTACATCAATACCATTTAGCAAACCGGCTTGTTTATATCGCATACGTGCAATGATTTTACGCCACGCTTGCTGTGCCTTTACTTTGGCCATGACATCAAGCTCATCAATCAGTGCATGGCCAATTTTGAACCCCACAATGGTTTGAGGTTTTTCCATAGATCGACAAATAATCGTGGTCCGGTATTGTCGACCATAGTAAATATCCACCTCTTTGTTAGTTTCATAAACTTTAGTCTTTAAGCCCCAATCAAATGCAACCTCATCAATTGTAGGAAAGAAGATATCTCGGATCTGAGGATATGTCGGTGCAAAGTAACCCAATGGAACCTTAGGAAACTCCCAAGCTTTATTGCATAGGCTTGAACACCCTACCCATGTCTTTCCAGATCCAAACCCCGCCACGAAAGCCCGGAATTTCTTCTCCATCTGTAAAAAATTAGCCTGAGGTACATTCAGTGTCGGATTGATATTCGGCATCTTTCTTACTCGCATCTACAACTTGAATGGTTACTTTTACTGGTGTTGGATCGTCAGCACCTTCGCCGTCCCCATTTCTGATTTTGTCGATCTCAAGCTGTTTCAATTCAAGATCTAATAACTGTGCTGAATGTCCATGCATCTCGTCTTTAACTTGTTTGATGATGTTCTGCTTAATGACCTTGTTTTTACTTGTGTCATACATCTTTTGAAGTTCATTAATACGAAATGACTTATTGGCCAACGGAATATCAAAAACATTATTTCTGAAATCTTCACGTGTCTTTTCAAACAAAGCTTTCAGTTTCTTACTTAGGTTTTTCCCAGTTGTCTTTGTTGGATCGTAGAGTGCTACCTGTTGTCGCTCAATTTCTATGTTAAATTCTTGCTTTACAGCATCTGCTACTTGTTGAGGGGTATCCATGCATGCAAGCGACTGAACTATAAAGATTTTAACAGGCTCTTTAAGTGCAGCCATACCTACCTCTTCGTAAAGCTACGTAAAGCAAAATAGACAAAAAAAATGAGCCGATTGGCTCAACTGATAATGCATGTCCCGCAGCACTTTGTAATAGCTAAATCCGAAACAAACGGCGCTTGCTTCGCGACTTCCACCAGTCGCTTAACGTTCTCGCTTGCCCCATGTCGCTTGACTACGCCTATAAATTCTTCCACGTCATGCCCAGCTAAATAGTGTTTCGGAAGGCCTGTATTATCACTGTACTGTGGCTCACCATCTGCATCACGTTCCACGCCTATGTGATACAACTCGTGTTCGATCAATGCACAAAAGTCTCGATCTGAGGCTTGCTCACAAAAACTGGCATCTATGGTTATGAGGTAAATAGGAACATAACCAAACCAATCCTGCATCTGTTGTTCTTGTCGTGCTTTACGCCATCCACCAGCGTTAAACATCACCTTTTCACACTGGCCTAACACCATTTGCTTTTTAACGGTACAAGCCTGTGATGCCCATGCAAACGCTAAAAACTCTTCATTGTCGTGAAGTAACTCAGCAATATGATCATGGTCAGGATTGTAAAGTTCAGCTTCAGCAGTGAGATAATTAGCAATTACCCATTCTTTTAAACCTGGTGCTGGGGCTAAACGAATTGCTTCTTCTTCCTCGGCTTGATCTAAAAGCTCAGTCGGTGGGAATGGTCTTATTTGGTCCATATTTCACCCATTAAAAAAGCCCACCTTTCGATGAGCTCAGTCTTCAAAATTTAAACTAAGAAAGATATTCAGTAATCCTTTGAGCCTTAAGCGTTTCATCAAGGCCCTCAAAAATCCAGAATGTGTAAGCTAAGCCATTGGTGTGTATCTTGATTTTCTGATATTTTTCTTGTTGCAATGTATCGATATTCGTCAAAAGAAATGTTTCATCTTCAAAATTTTCAATATTGAAGTCTGTCTCATCCAGAGAACCCCCAATAAATTTATTCATTGTTAATATCCGCTAAAAGAAAACAATCTATCACAGATATGTAAAAAGCCCATCGTATGATGAGCTAAGTTATTAAGATAATTAAATGAAGATAAACTCAAATACTGACTTCTATTCATTCCTTATTTAAGAAGTCTCTTGTCCAAGTTAAGGTCTCTAGAACCTCCGTTTGAGGATCTGAGTAATCTTTTATCTCATGGTAACGTTCACCAAGTTCTTTTAAAAATTCTTCTTTGAATCCTGGATTCGTTTTGTCTAACGCTTTTGCAAAACTGGCAGTGATCGAAGCGATGATCAAATGTGTTTGATTGATCGAAATTTCCTTAGTCATATCAATATCCTCTAATTATTATAAATTTAGATTATGACTGATTTTTAACACACTTCAAAAAAAACCGCCAGCAGTGGCGGTTTGCTTAATCTCAGCAAATGCTAGATACAGGAAGGATTCGGAGGCTCCTATACCCATTGCAAAACTTAACTCCCAATTTCTCAACTATAACTCTGGTATTCCTGGCTTTTAAAATATGCTGCAATATCCCTAGAAGACTTTGGTTTAGAGCGATGTTGTAATGATTTCAATATTTCAGAATCAAAATTTATATCATGTGGGATATCTTCAAGTTTGGGGGGCATTCTCTTGACCCCACCTTCTGTAACTTTCTCAATGAGATTGGACAACCACATTACGAATTGATCTTTTTTTTCAGGGTTGGGAACAAGACTCAAAAAAACATTTAAATGATCGCTTGGTGGTTCTTCTTGCAACCCTCTTACAAAGTTAATGCGGCTATACATCAACCTTAGATCAGTATCTTTTAATTCTTCCCGCAGTACTTCAACAATCGAACTTAAGCATTCTTGAAGTGGCGTGCTAAATTTATTTTCACGATCAAAACGCTTATAGATATTGTCTGCAATACGTAAATATTGTGGCATTACTCAAGCTCCGCTTTATAGTGAAAAAAGTATCTCTAATAAAATTATTAACTTAAAGTAAAAATTGTTTAACTCTTTGTAAACATTGTAATTCAATTTTTCCACTTAAATTTAAACAAAAGTAAAAATATCTACTGATTAGGAGGGCATTATTTTTCTGTTAAATCCCTAAATCCGAATTTAACATATTTATAAAAATTAAATTTTTTCATAAGTAAAGTTTAAGGAGGTATCTGTAGTCATTTATAGAAAAATTTACCCCCTTTTAAGGTTTTATTTTACTTATCAACTTGCGAAGTAATTTGAATAATTTCTTTATACTCTACTAATTTAAATATTTTCTCATTTTCAATACATTTTTTTAACAATATTTTATCTCCATTCATATCAATCAATTGCCAATTACTTACGTCATCCTTTATCTTGACAAAACTTGAATTGAACGCATTTTTATTTACCAATCTTCCTTTATCACAACCAATTGTATAGGGTGCAAATATTATTAAAAATAGAAATAAAATTTTTAAAAAACCATCAAAATTTGATATAGCTTTACTTTGTTTCTCTTTAATTGGCCCTACAAATCCATGGCTATTTAGATTTCTTTTATCACGTTCCAATGTGATCATGAACATGACTGCTAAGGTATTTAAAATAAACAGTATTATTTCCAAATTAATTGAAATCTGGTGTTCAGAAAAAAAATAGCCAATCACCCATCTTCCAACCACGTACACAACAAAGCTTATGTATGTAATTATCTCAACAGCTTTATACTTTAGCTTAAATCCTAAGTAACATCCAATAGCAACACCTACAATTGAAGCAAGGCTTACTCTAAAAGATGAAATAAATAATTGTTGAGGTGATAGGTTTTGGATGTACCAATCTGCACCAATTGTATTATAAAAACCTATTTTATAAGTTAAAGATATTCCAACACTTATAAAAAATAAGATTGTAAGCATCTCCAGTAAATTTGCTTTTTTAAAAAAAACAACCATTAGATTCATTAAGTAAACATCTGAATATTAAAAGCATTCAATCATACACAATTGTTACGAGAATTTTTACTGTTTATAGATAAATACCTTACCTTCTATCAACATCTGCTCATTTCGACAATATGTGCATAAAAAATCTAGATTGTAAATATCACCATTACCACACAGTACATTATTCTCTGTAACTTTAATCTTGGATAGATTATTTACAGACCACAAATTTCTTCCATAAAAAAGCCACTGAAGTAGGGATTAAGGGTTTAGATAATTTCGTAAAGTTCAGATTTCACAATTTCAATATCTAAATTAATTCTTTCAAGCAGGCTTATAATTGTTTTAGTCTCCCATTCCGAAGTATCTGGAGATATGTAAATTTTTTTAATTAATTTTTTAATATCTACAGGTGCCTTCATTGTAACGGGAGTACTTCTAATTACTTCAAGAGATTGATTGCGAGCTATAGTTACGATATTTAATATCCCTTTGTTATTTTTATTATTAAATGGTCGTAAAATCACTCTGTACTCATTTTCATGTTTAAATGATTTCCTCTTATAGAATTGGCATCTAAAAATCTCATCAATTTGTTGAGATGCTTTGGTTTTTTCATGTTTATTATAATCAATATACGTCACATTATTAAATTCAAACATCATTTCAGGATGTTCTAAAATTGATTCCTTTAGTGCTTCTAAATTTGATTCAATCGCAATAGAACCATTTTTACTTGCATATAAATCCCACATTGCTGCAGACTCATATTCATTTGAATGCCAACAGGATACATAACTATTAAATCGAATAGCTTCAGAAAGTTTCTTTAATTGATCCTGCTCTCCTGGGAAAACTTTACTTAATTCATTTTTATAAAAATATTGATCATACCCCTCATATGTATCTTTAAAAGAATTAATTCTTTGAAAATGTAACTGCTCTGTTAAAACTAAATTGAGAAATTTTATTAAATCCATAAATTTCCAAAGCTTCATTTTACTTCCTTTGCTTTGATTTAAACTTAAAATTATATGATGATAAAGAAAAGCTCGCATTTATAATGCGAGCTTTTAAAAACTTTGTGAACTACTATAATTTCATCCAGTATAACAGAAATATGCCACAATCCGTCTAGACAGTCAAATTATTAAATCATGGGATTCGATTTGCAAACGATAAAAAGCCATTCGAATGATGAGTGCATATGCTTCTCGCAAAGCATCCTCGAGGACCACCCCTTCATTAAGATATAACTTTATAGTTATAACACCATTAGCAGATGTTTTTTGTACTCTGAATATTTTCAAAAGCTCTTCACAATTTTCTTCTTCAAAAAAATTATTGCACTGTTTTTGGGAAACACTTTTATCTAACTTTATAAATTTCCAAGCCATATGATAACCCACAATTAATTTTTTAATCTTTTATCATGTCCAGCAATATAAAATCTAGCACAACTAACCATAATTGCTGCTTGAGCTTTAGACTGATTAGTTTCTTTTGCAACCATACCTAATCCTTTATTCTCCACCTTATTTTTAATTAAGCAAATCAAAGCAAACTTTGTTATGAAATCAGTATTGTCTGAGTTCATTAAGCTACGTAGTAATGCCTGCACCTGATCCGCTTCATAATCATCTATATTACAACGAATATAAGACTTGCCCTTAGGCATCTTCATACCCGCTTCACGCATCAACCAGTAAATCTGATTGATATGCAGACCATCAGGTAAATCACCACCCTTCATGCGCAAAGTTTCACACCAAGCACCGAACTGCTCTAACCATCCATCAATTGTGTACTTAGACCAGTCCATGGTTTTATTTGTATTGATTGCATTCATTGTTCATACCTCTTTAATATCAATGCCGTGAACCGTTTTCATTAAGTGTTTTTTAGTGCGATAACTTGGTAACTTTCTAGTTGCTGCTGACTTCACATCTTCAACTATGTATTTATCCGCTATGTAGTATGTGAAATCAGCAAAATATCTAACTGCTGGCTTTGCCCGCTTCTCACCTTCAAGTTTGGTTTTAGATGCAAGTTCAAATTTGGTGTGATGGTCTAGGCTAGTTATCTCCCCACGTTGCTGCATGGCTTTGAGCTGAATGTACCGCTTATGTTCCTTCTTGCTGTCAAACGTCATGCCATCAAGCTCAACTTTCTGAGCATTGAACTTGTTGCGTTTAGTAGCCTTAGACTTATCGCATTGCTTCAAAATGTCACGGCGGTACTGATCGATGCTCATTGAGGTCATTCAGGTTTAACCTCATTGAACTTTTCAAAATAGAAAACAACTGGCTTTGCTACAAACTCAACTAATCCGAAACGCATTAAATGACGAATTTGAGAACAGTCACGAATAACTTGTACATCTCGATAATGCGTCAATAGTTCTCGCCATGACTCCAAAGACAAAGAGCGTTTGTTGTGGTTACACGGCGTGCAAGCAGGCATTAGATTCTCATAAACATCATTTTCAGGCTTTGTTGGCTTGCCTGTGACTAGATCTCTAACCACAGCTTGCAGATGGTCTGGATGCCACTTTCCATTTAAATCCTCGCCACAGTAAGCGCACTTTCCACCAAACTTCATTTTTAATTCTGCACGTTGAACCTCTGTGAGCTTCATGCTGCATTCCTCTTTTGCTCAAAGCCCACAGCAGTCAAATACTCAGCCCACTTTTGGATATTCATGGGATCTTTCAGCATGGTTTCTAAACGAACTGCTAGTTGCTCATGAGATTCGTTACCTACGGCGTATTTTCCGAAATCAGGAAGACGGGATAACTTCCCTGCTAAAAATTTGATTTGTTTTTCAGTGAGGCTGTTTTCAGATTTTGATTCCTGTTTCTTGCTTGGTTGAGCAGAACGATTGATACGGTCAAGCTTTGCATTTGCCTCAAGTAACCAGTTTGCAAAGTGGTAAATCATGAGTTCATCACACATAGATTTTTCAGCATTGAATTTTTCGAATGCTCTAAATTCACGATTGAACCAACTTGCAGAGATGATTTTGTTTGGATCGATCTCAGGATTTGCTTGAGCAATTTCCTCACTCAATTTTTTTGAACAAAGCCAGTGTTTTTTATTTTTAGATTCTAATGAGAGATTCATTGGGAGGTTCTGTGTCCCAATATTGGTACTGGTTGCAGTACCGTTTTTGGGACTACTGGCAGTTCCGTTATTGGTACTAGTACCGTTTTTGGAACCAGTACCTAAATTGGTACCCGTTCCGTTTTTGGTACTGGTTGGATCTTCATCTTCACGGCCAACAACTCCAATCAGTTGATAGATTTTCACTCCGTTACCCGTCGTTTTACCTGTAAATTTTATGAATGCAGCTTCTTCAAGTTCATCCAGAACTTTAATGATTGTTTTACGGTTAAGTACTGTATCTTTCTCCAAGCGCTTTAAGCTTGGATAGCATTTGTGTTCATCACCAGCACGATCGGCTAAGGCAAGTAAGACTAGTCTTTGGCTTGATGTTTTGACCGCTGCCTTAAATGCCCAAATGGTTGCATCTAAACTCATAACTCACCAACCTTAGGTCGAATATATCCACCCATAAATTCAACCATCTGAGCGTTATACAAACTCGTCTCAATCTCACCAGCCAAATACAACGTAATACGGCCACGGCGAGCAAGTTGTTGTCTGAACTCTTCACGGGTGATTGCCGCATTTTCTTCGCTGTATCCACGCCTACGCAGATTCGCTTTGTTTCTCTCGAGCAATTTATTAAGAAGCTCCAATGCAGGTTCATACCAAGATTGAACGGCTTGGATCTGCTTAAAATCTGGAAGTCGTTTTAACTGTTGATTCATGTCATCTCCTTTTGAGCATACAAAGCTCTACTTAGAAATTTAGAAACGTCATCGCTAATCACACGGCAGTTTTTAGAAATATGGTTTTCAATATGGCGATCTGCGCCCATGATCAATGTGATTTGCGTCGAATCATCGGAATTGTGTTTATCTTTGCCAGACTGTTTTGCTAGATTGTGTTCGTTCATATTTTAGTCTCGCTTAGCAAGTATGAATAAAAGGTCATAAAACCGCTTCCGCTGCTAATAACAGGAAGCGGTTTTTTATTTGCCCTGAATACAGGCATGAATTTGTTGTTCCAACGTGGCAAGCAGTACATGCATGTCGTGGATGACCTTGGCCATGTCGATTGCCTCACCTTTTGTTATTCGTCCGTCAGCAAGCATTTCTCTAAATTGCTTGCTTACGTTGCCCTTCTTGATACTGATATTGAGAAAGGTATCCATCAGGCAACTGTCTCTTTTGCTCTCTGGTATATCTGGTAAGTCGATGGCAGCTTTACCGTGTTCTGCACAGATCGCCTGTAGTATTCGGGAATCCCCTGTTATGCCCATCAACTTTGAAGCTTCGAGCAAAGTCAGGTGATGCGTTTCCGTGTTTGGGTTGACCTTGCTGTTAAGTACCGCAGGGCTTTTGATACCCATACGTGACGCAAGCGCATTTGCCCCGCCCTTAAAGTCGTGAACCGTGTGGTAAGCCGCATCTAATATGTTCATTGCGAGTCCTTTTGAACGTGTTTATTAGATGGCTACTTCATTACCATTTTGGTTAGGTAATGTTTGAACTGGATACAACCCAAAATGTTGTAAGACTTCCTGTTCAGAAACTTGCCCATTACTTGCTTGAACTAAAGCTGTACGGAGCTTTCTACGTGGTTCTTTATACCCATACAAAAGATGCGTCTTTAGATAACCACTTGTTGTGCCTGCAGCTTTTGCATACTTTTCTAATTGTTCAGGAGTCATTTTTAAAATGAAGTCTCGAAATCGCATAGATTGATCCTCTCTAACCAATCTAAATATTACCTTTTAGGTAATGTAAATACAACCTTTTTTCTTGTTTACCTTTTTGGTGATAAAACTACAATTGACATATGTGACTAGTCACAGAGCATTCAGGATAAATATGGACAGCAAATCAATTAGATACAAAAATACTCGTTTACTTGTTGATCAAGTTGGCGGTGTATCCAGTTTTGCTGACAAAATTGGGAAAGGTCAATCGCAAGCAAGCCAATTCGCTGGAACTAATCCGATTAAAGGAATTGGTAACAAAGTTGCCCGTGAAATAGAGATTGCTTTTGATAAACCTCATGGGTGGTTAGACTTACCTCATGAACAGGAAATCACATCTACAGATGTAAATATTTCTGATCCTATTCCTTTAATTGGTAAATTAATTCCAGTAATTTCTTGGGTACAAGCTGGTACTTGGACATCAACGGAAGCTATACCTTCTGATACTCAGTTTGAAGAATGGCTTCCTCCAAATCCTAAATGTGGAAAAAATGGCTATGGTTTAGAAGTTGTTGGTGAATCAATGCTTCCAGACTTCCGACCTAGTGACAAAATATATGTAAATCCTGACTTTCAAATAAGTGATTTAAAAACTGGTGATTTGGTTATCGTTGCATGTGAAGGGGAAACAGAGGCAACGTTCAAGAAATTGATCGTAGAAAGTAACGGTATGTATTTGGAGCCTTTAAACCCTAAATGGCTTGAAAAAATCATAGAGCTTCGTGAAGGATGTAAGCTTGTTGGGAAAGTTGTTGGATTATATAGGGATGTATAAACATAATTAAGGAAATTAATATGAGTGATATTTTTTTTAATTTTGATGGGGATAAGTGGGAAAAGTTTTGTGAAAAAATGATTCGTCATCATTACACACAACCATATTTTACTTCTGTGACCGCAGACGATCGTGGCGACTGTGGATTAGAATTCTTTACTAAAGATGGTAGTATTTTTCAATGTTATTTTCCAGACCCACAATACTCCATGGCCGAATATAAGAAGCATGTTCAAAAAAAAATACGAACAGATATTATGAAATTAAAAACTTATGAAAAAGATATAAAAAATTTTTTAGATGATATAGTTATTAAACAATGGGTTTTATTATTACCAGATAATAGAACAAAAGACCTTATTACCTATTGTAATAGTTATAAAAGGAAAATTTTATCTGAAAACGTAAGTTACTTACATCCTGTAGACTTTGCAGTAAAAATTGAAACCGCTGATAGTTATCCTGCATCAAAATTATATGCATTAAAATATGGAGATGAACTAATAAATCTTCCATTTAAACATATTGATGAAAGTGCGATAAGCAGCTTTAAAGATTCATATTTTGAAAAAAATATATCTAGGAAATCTAGTTTCATTTCAAACAAACCTGAAGTTTTCGCCAATAGCATGACTAATAAATATTTGAAAATTACCAATTATTTAGAGGATCTTAGAGATAATTTTCCGGATACTTTTCAAGAAGTAGAAGAGTGTGGTCGTATGCTTTTAGGGAAAATGCAAGATTTAATTGAAATAGAAGGTATGGACCCTGATCTTAAATTTATTAAAGCAGTTCGAGATCAAAATGAATTAGAAATAACTGAAATTTTTAATTCAATTATCTCAAAATTCAACAGAAGTGAATTATCATATGGCTATATAGCCAAATGGATTGCAGAATGTAATATGGATTTTGAACAATGAGTAAATTATTAAAATTAAAAATTGATAATAAACCTTATCCTGTACCTGTAGAAATGCGCCCCTTGTGGCGTATTAGTCTTGTAATTATTATCGTAAAAACAATGTTGCTTAAAAACAAAACCATTGATTTAAAAAAATTAAATGTCATGCTATGGATGCTTATCAGGAATCAAAAATGGGGTGAGTTTAAGAAATTTTTAATAGAAAAAGAGTACCCTGCTCCTTTCATATCTTCTGATCAAGCAAATTATATTGCAATTGAACTTACTTTTAAAAAGGATTTAATTAAGTTCAATAACGAAAAAATTGAAACCACACCATTAGCTAATAATTTCTATGAAAACATATTAGAGCATAACTTATTCAATGATGAGATTATATTTTTAGAAAACCATCTATCAAAAATAACTTATGACAAAATAGAAAAAATGATGGGGAAAAAGTAAAATGCTTGCACTACAACTTATTGAATTAAATATAACTGTTAACACGATACAAAACAAAGTATTTTCTACAAAAATTCCATTTAAAACAGGTCTTAATGTTATTCGTGCTGACAATACTTCAGGTAAATCTACTTGTGTGAATGCCATTGCTTATGCACTGGGTTTAGAGTCTATTTTAGGACCTCTTAAGAGTAAACCATTCCCGAAATCACTATATGAAACTATTAACGATAGTAAAACTGATGGTATAAGTTACAATGTTACTCATTCTTATGTTGAACTAAAAATTCAAAATAATGAACACAAGGAGGTAACTGTAAAACGACTTATTAAAGATCAAAATAATATTATCACTGTAAATGAGAACGGTAACACACAAGATTATTTCTTAAAATCATATGGAACCTTAGGATCTGCGAAGTCAGAATACGGTTTCCACAATTGGTTAGAAAACTTTATGGGTTGGGAACTTCCTTTGGTCCCTCATCTGAATGGTGAAAAAGTAAAATTATATCTTGAGGCCATATTCCCTTTATTTTTTATAGAGCAAAAAAGAGGTTGGTCTGAAATACAAGCTAATGTGCCAGTTAATTATGGAATAAAAAATGTTAAAAAAACGGCAATTGAGTATGTTTTGGATATTTCAAATTTTGAAATTGAAAACAAGTTAAATACTCTAAGAAATAAGTTAGACCATTGCGAAGATCAATGGAAATTTTTATCTAACTCCATAGAAGCCCTCTGTGATCTTTCAAATTTCAATTTTTCAGAAATAAAACCAATTGGTAATCAAACTTTTCCTATTGAATATTTTATTAGTGGAGTGAATGCTGATATTCCTTTACATACTGCTAAAGTTTCCCTCCAACACGCTTTAAAAGCTGAAAATGAAAATGTACCTAGTGATAATAATTTAATTGAAGAAATTGAAGATCAGAAAGATAAACTTAGAAGCTTATATGAAAGTCTGTCAAATCTAGAACAATTAAAGGAAAACTTACAGACAATTCAATTTGATTCCGTTAAAAAAGTTAAAGTTTTGTTTAATGATCTACAACGTTATAAGCAATTAGATTTATTAACAAAATTAGGTTCTGAAAACAACTTTACTGTAGATTTAGAAGAGTGTCCAATTTGTCATAATGAATTATCGGACTTCTTGCATATTTCACATAAAAAATCAAACATTACTCCAATGACACTTGAACAAAATATATTATTCATCAAGGAACAGTATGATTTTATGAATAATATAGGCAAAAAACATTCTGAAGAAATTTCAACCTTAAATCATAAGATTCAGCAAAAACTTCTAATTTTAAAAGAAGAAGAGGCAAAACTTAAAAAGCTTGAGAATGATTATTCTGAAGTTTTTGGTGACGTTCATTTTCAAATTAGAAAAAAAATTGAGCTTGAAAAAAAGATTGAAGATATCGAAAACTTTATTGAAAAAACAAGTAATTTTGAAGAAAACTTAGTAAAACTACAATCAAATTGGCAAATAACCTATGAGAGCTATTCTTTATTAAAAAAGAAACTTAGCGACACTTCGGACTCAAAAACTATAATAACTTTAGAAAAGTTAATGCAAAAGAACTTAGATCTATTTGGTTTTTCAACCTCCGAAATAGATAGAATCACCATTTCTCGCAATACTTTACGTCCAGAGCAAAATGGATACGATATTATTGCTGAAACTTCAGCAAGTGACTATATTAGGACTATATGGGCCTTTACGTTAGCACTATTAGAATTAGCTACTAATAGTAAATTAAATATTAAGCACGGAGGTTTTGTAATCTTCGATGAACCACGTCAACATGAAGCTCGAACTCAAAGCCTAGACGATTTAATTAAATATTCTTCTCAAATATTTGAAAATTCAGGTCAAGCAATATTCACTACAAGTTTTGAGAATCTAGAATCGTTAAGTAGTGACTTTGAAAAGGCCAATATAATTTATTTTGATGATTACATATTGCAAGCCAAAAATTAAAAGGTAATTTATCACTTGCAATAAATTACCTTTTTGGTAATATTTATCTTACAGACAACAAAAAGCACCCCTGCCTTCGAACTCATGGGTGCTTTACAGTAACCTGCGAGATAAGTATGAAACAAAAGCCTATACCGAGTCAAACGTCCCAACGTTTACACCAACATCCTTCTGCTACTGATTATCAGGTCAGTACACTCGACTTCATCAAAGCAAACCTAAAAGATGCGCTTAAGCTCTTCCCTATTATTTTAGTCGTTTTCCTACTCTGGCTTGTCCTTACCTTTGTCATTTACGGCATCTTTGGAGGATAAGCACATGGGACAATTACATACAGCTTCTAACCCAAAAATCAAACCTTTCAACGGCTCATTATCGAACAAAATACAACCGACAAGCTATGACGCACAGCGACTTGTAAGCCCTGTAAATACTGGGGTTTCAGCATCATATACACAGGGTAAGACCAAGAATTTGGAGCCTGTCATGCAAAAGAAATGCTACACCACACCTTTCGCGCAATTCATCTGTAAAGACGTGAATGGCTACTACAACGTACGCCTTGGCCCAAAAATTTATCTGGTCAAAGTATCGTTAAATTACACCCCTGATTTTGATGGTGAATTCTTTGGTGGCGCTCAAGCCCCACGTTTTCAATGGCATTCTATTCTGGTTAAAGAATCACTTGAAAACGAAGCACGCCCGATCACAGATGAAGAATTATCCGTGTATTGGCTAAAAGGTAATATCAAGAAAATCGTAAATTACCAACGTGCCATAGAACGCAGAGCGAAAAGCCAAACACCACGCTATAGCAAAGAACAGCGTATCAATTACCGCAACGCGCAATATAACGGTGCCTAAGGAGATTTATGATGAATGCAGCCGTGAATCAACAAATGGCATCAACAAGTACACTAGATGCCTTACAACTTATACAGCTTGAGTTAAAAGCACCAAAGAGCAAATACAACAGCTTTGGTAAATTCCATTACCGTAGCCTTGAAGACATACTTGAAGGTGTTAAACCACTATTGCAAAAGTATGGTGCGACCCTTGTGGTCAGTGATGAAGTACAAGAGATTGGCCCTGTAGTGGTGATTACGGCCAAAGCTGTCTTTACCGATGCCGATGGTAAACAAACCATGACTACTGCACATGCTGGTGTGGAGATCAATAAAAAAGGAATGGATGTAGCTCAGACTTTTGGTTCTTCCAGTTCATATGCCCGTAAATACGCATTGAATGGCCTGTTCCTGATTGATGATACCCAAGATGCCGATACTGATGCCTACCATCAACAAAGCAATACGCAGACTCGCAACAATCAACAGAATGCACCTGCTCAAAATCAGCAACGCAACCAAAACCAACCACCTGCACAGCAACAACGTCAGCAGCAAAACCAAACTGCACCACCCAATGCGGCTCAACAACTGACCAATGATTTTCAGCAGGCTTTAAACGCAATTCATCACACCAACAAAGAAGCAGATCTAGGTGCGATCTATAAGCAGTTTAAAGGCACTCGCTATGAAGCTCAGATTGTGCAGGCCTGCAAGGCAAAAAAGGACATGGAGGGTTGGAGTGCGTAAAAACCTACATCTTTAAGTATGTGGCCAAGCTTCACGGCAAAGGCAGCTTACGAGGACGTGTAGAGGCTACGACAGCTCTCCAGGCGAAACAGCAGATATTGCAAGACAATGAATTGATTAAGGATGTCTCAGTATCGCTATTAACCAATCAAAAGGCTGCGCGCATGCAGCCTTTTGAAAAAAATAAATAACTAAATTAAGGTGAAATATTTATGTCTTGCTTAATTCGAGTATCTGAATTTATTAAAAGAGTCTATGGAGAAGCTAGCGATGGTGCGACGCCTCCTACTCCTCAAACCATCACACGTAAATGCCGAATAGGTAAATTGCCTGCTGAATTACATGGTGCAGAAGATGGCAAACGTGGTACCTGGTACATCAACTGGGAAGCTTATGAAAAGCAAACTGGCGATGAGTTAGTAAATAAAGTATTGCAAGGTTAAAAATGTCACGGTCAAGAAATGCAGGCAACAAAGACTTGCCTGCGAATCTCTATAAAGCGAATGGAAAGTCATGGCGATATCGCCATCCTGATACGGGTAAGTTTCATTCCATGGGGAGTAACAAGTCAATTGCAGTCCAAGCTGCACGCAAACTTAACTCATTACTGATTCAGGAAGAAGATTATGTTTCTAGTGTCACAGGCAAGACAATCTCATTTAAGGATTTTTGCGAACAGTTTTTAGAAGAAAAGAGACGTAAAGATGGTCGGCCTTTATCTGAAAACACAAAGAAGAATTATAAGATCCATTTAAACCGAATTTACAGGGTTTGGGGCAAGATATCTTTAGACTCAATTACTTTAAAAATGGTAAATGATCAATTAGATGAACTGACACCATCAAACAGAAAGGCGATAAGAAGCTTACTGTGCAATATTTTTGATGTAGCGATGAGTAAAGGGATCTGTCCTGATAATCCTGCACGCATCACTTTGACAAAGCATGTCCAGAGACAGCGAAAACGCCATACTCTTGCAGGTCTACAACAGATTAGGGCTCATTCCCCATTGTGGCTCCAAAACGCAATTGATTTATCTCTTTTAACCACACAAAGACGTACTGATATTGTGGCCTTGCGTTGGACTGATATTTACGATGGATACATACATATTGCACAACAGAAAACCACGACCGATTCAATGGATGAATTTGAGGTTATGGAAGGTGCTGGGTATGTGCGAATTAAAATTGATGCAGAACTCCAAAAAGTTTTAGATCGATGCAAACCAGATAAAGTTCTTACTCCATTTGTAATTCATCAAATCCCTAAGCGTAAAACCAAGAACGCAAATAAAGAGCATTGGACTCAAATTCTCCCTCAATATTTATCCGAAGAGTTTTTGAGGATTGTTAAACGTGCTAAGGCATATCCAGATCTGAAAGGTAGGCAAATTCCGACTTTTCATGAAATACGAGCATTGGCTATTTTTCTGCATAAAAAAGCTGGTCGTAGTGCTCAGGCTTTGGCTGGTCACAGCTCAGTAAAAATGACAGAACATTATGAGGCAGGACATGAAATTGTTTGGAATGATGTAGATGTGGGAATCGCCCTGCCATTTGCTTAAATGACATAAAATCTTTTAACAAATGGGGTTTGTAAGTTATTGTTTTCTATGATTTCTATAAGTCCCATTTTTGCGTTAAAAAACACTGATTTTTATAGCTATAATTAATATAAATCAATGTCTTAATTTGATTTCACTTCATTACATTTTGATAATTCGGATAGTAAAAATCCATCTTCCAACGAGTTTGCGGCGGTGGAAAACTGCCGAGCATTAACAGCTTTGCAGTCGCAGGTAAAAACGGTTGTAATGGATGTGTTTCTATTTCTATATCAGTCATTTATATAAAGAGCCAAATTTTAAATTGAGCGAAAAGTTTCGTTTATTTTATAGAATTTTACGGTTTTTTGCTTGGGTCTTTTGTTGGTGAAAATTTCACCTTCAATAAAATATTCTAAATATCTTTTTCCATTCAGTTTTAAATAAGACTAATATTTTTATAAGCGAATGAATAAGATCGTTAAACCTAAAAAAACAATAATAACTCCAAAAAATCTGTTGATATAAATACCGATTTTAGAACTTCCTTTGACATTAACAGCAATTTTTCCAGCTAAAAATACGAGAGGAACTTGTATTAATAACATTACAATGATCAACTCAAGACCAAGTATTAACATTTGAAATGTAACACGACCAGCTTCGATACGAATGAACTGAGGAATAAAAGCCAGGGTAAATATGATAGCTTTAGGGTTTAAAAGATTAGTGAGTAATCCTTCTGAATAAATTTTTTTACAGCTTTTCTTAGACTTAATGTTATCAATACTGAGTGGATTATTATTTATAAATATACTAACACCAACCCACAAAATGTATAACGCACCAATAATTATAAAACTTTTATACAATACAGTAGAAGAATAAATTAATGCCGTTACACCAGCAATCGCAAATAGGATATGGAACATCACTCCAGTCACAGCACCAAATACAGTGATCAATCCCGCCTTAGCCCCCAGACTCATTGTATTCGATAATGCACGTAACATATCAGGACCTGGAATGAGCGTTAAGATCGTAGCAGAAATAGCAAATAGCCAAAGTGTTGAAATATCCATAAACATCATTTGAAACGTTAAATAGATATATTTTCAATATCTCTAAACCAACAAGATAGAATGATATTGCTCAGTGACTGAAGTTACGATAGTTACGAGGAGTAATCCCATAAGTAGATTTAAATGCTCTTCCTAAATGAGATTGATCAGAAAAGCCACAACTAGCTGCAATTTCTGCGATATCACGACCTGTCGAAAGCATTCTTTTAACTTGCTGTAGCTTAAGTTGCCGTTGATAACGACTTGGGGACAAACCAAACTTTGCTGTAAATTGACGACATAAATGGAACTTCGATATGCCTGCTGCTTGCGCTAATCTATCTAGGCTAATTCCTTCGAATTGATAATCATGAAGATATTCCTTTGCCCGTATTAAATGTAATGACGCTAAACTCTTTTGACTTGCAATTTCTTGTGCTCTAACAGAAGAAAATACGTGAAGAAATTCAGCCATGCAATTACTCCAAACAACGTCTCTTTCAAATTTATCAGTGTCTATGGTTGTTAGAACTGTGGCAGCTTCACAAAGCTTTTTCGCAAATATATTTTGCTTTAGACCTGCTACAATATTCGGAGGTAAATGCATTTCCATACTTTCAGCAGTATTAAATACACTCTCCACCTTAGGATAGAACATAAAATATCTACATCCTTGCTCCCCAACGACTGTTCCGGCATGGACTTCCCCAGGAGCAATGATGCTGACTTCACCACACTTAACAATCCCCTCCATTTTTCGTTTAGCACTATTGTTATTTGCCCCTCGCAATACAACACCAACTGACCAAGTATCATGCCAATGTCTTTCAAACTCATGGTCGGAAAAATCTGCTACAAGTAGCTCCAAGCCATCTAGATCGTCAAAACAATGTATTCGTGCAGAATTTTTCATATCAACTCAATCTTAAAGATTTAGATAATTCCTAATGAATGTTAAATTAATTATAAGTTTATCTTAAAGAAAATCTCCATTATTTTTTTGCTTCATATTTAATAAAATGCCAATCCCTACAACTGTCATTTTATTAAATTAGTGCTTACAAAATATGCATTCTTAAGCATTAAATTGTGATTGTGTCATTTCACCTAAATAACAAATCGAAATGGCAAATAAATTCTCAGGCTGTGTTGCTGGATCATTCTTTTGGATCCACTCTGCCCCAATGATACTTAGCTCATTTAATTTAGATTTGGAAACGGGCGGCAAGAACGTTTCTAAGGGCAATTGGATACTGAAATTTCTCGTATTGCCGTTATTGCTCTTATCATTAAACGTATAACCAATTAAATACCAATGATATTTTTGTTCAGACATTTGTTATTCTCAAGTTTAATTGTTGAACTATTTTTATATCATAAAAAATAGACAGCACTACTTAGAAATCGATCGAGTTGAAGAAATTTTTCATATAAATAAAGGACTCATAGCACATCAAGACAATCCTTAACAGGTTAAGGATTGCCGCTCAAAATGTAAATAAAGTATATTCCTCAGGTCATGTAACCGATTTCAACAGCCCTTTTTGTTTTAAAATTGGTAAAACATGCTCTCTAAAATATGGAAATTCTTTCGTATAATTGAGAAAAGATAAGGTACTACCTGAAAAACCAGTTTCATGTAACTGTATTAGCCCTTCTGCAACTTGTTCAGGAGTACCAACTAAGGGAAAACCACCATGACCAATAGCAATCCGTTGACGTAAATCTTCTCGCAAATCTGCAGGAAACGATTTGCAAAATGCAAATAAAGTATCCATTAAACGTTGCACTGCACCATGATCCGCATGATTCAGTTGTCTATTCCACTCTGCTTTGGCTTCTTGTTCTGTAGGACGACAAATCACGTGTGCAAAAGTCAGGACTTTAATTTTTCGACCTAAATTTTCTGCCTCTGCTTTAAGTTCTTTTATTTCCACAACAGAACGTGCTAGATCAGAAGCAGGCGTAAATAAGAAATCTGAATTTTTAATAGCAAACTCACGACCTTCTTTGGAACCAGCCGCATTAAAAATCGGGGGAAATATTTTAGGATTCGGTTTGCCGTAAGTACCTTGTGTTTGAAAAAATTGACCTTCCCAATTAAATGGCTCAGTGCTCTGCCAGGTTTTTTTGATTAATTCGTACCACTCTTGCGCATAGCCATATCTTGTTTCGTGATCATCAGGTAATTGCAGGCCCATTGCATCATATTCAGGTTTATTCCATCCCGCGACAATGTTTAGCCCCACACGATTATCACTCACCTGTGCCATGGTTGCGATTTGTTTTGCGACTACAATCGGATGATTCAGCACAGTATGTAGGGTCGCAAAAATCTGAATATTTTTAGTTTTGGCTAATAGTGCAGATGTCCACGTTACGGTTTCCAAAACAGTACCGTGAAAATCTTTTTCACCGCCATGACCAATAAAGCGTGCAGCAGATAGCATGAAATCAATTCCTGCTTCATCTGCCATTTGCGCTAGTTCTAGGTTTTTATCCCAACTCGCATCCCAACCATCATCCAATGTTGATGGTGTTAGGCCTCCTGAACAATTAGAAGCAAAAATACCAAGTTTAAAAGAATCAGATAAATTGAAGTTATGTTGAAGCATGATTTTTCCTTTTTCATATGAATAGTTAAGAGGTAGGAATAAAATTTATTTATTGAGTAAAGTTAAGCTTTATAAAATTTACACATTTCACCATTTTATTAGAGGATATTTTCTATACATAGCTACTTAATTATATGAAATATGTTTAAATTTTCTATAAATAAAAAAGATTTAATAAGTATTAGTGATTGACATCACTTCAAGAATCAAACTATAAATTAAAGGAATTTTCATGTAAATATAAAATAAAGGAATTGGGATGCAAAATCAAAACGACATCACTCCTTTGGTTGCCCCACTTGAAGCATTAAATTTCCTGCATAAAGATTATCGATATATCAATAAACAACTCAATGCTCTTCAAGCCTATCAGCTGATGACAGGCAATCCACCATTTTGGCTACGCGTCGCCTTTAGAGTCAGAGATTTTTGGAGCTTTAAATTGGCAGGTGTACAACCAATTCAGGGTTTTGGCTCGTTAAAAGCACAAATTGTTCAAGTTAATGAAAAATTAGATTTTTTTGATGTAGTAAAAATCAGAGAGACAGAATTATTTTTACAATCAACAGATAAGCATCTACGTGTATTAGTAGCCTTACAGATTAATGAACATGATGACACCCAAAATAAGCTCACCGTTACAACCAGTGTGGTGACTTATAATTTTTTTGGAAAGATTTACATGCTGCCTGTCTCTTTAGTTCATGGCTTGATCGTCAGAAACTCATTAAAAAATTTGAATTAATCTGTTGAGCGGATCATCACTAAAAGCGGATATTCAATATCGCTTTTAGTGAATAGACTCGAAGTTGTAGACCAGATAGCTCTAGATCTTCATATTAATTCCAAGTTGAAAACCACGCCCTGGTAACGGTGCTATATATTTCAATGGAGAATTATGCGGTCTCGCTTCCTCATTCAGTAGATTTGAGCCGTTCAGGAATACGTCAATATCAGAATTCTTTAACTTAAGATGCTTGCTGATTTGCATATCAAGCATATTAAAAGCAGGTAATGGTACTTCCTCCGAAACATTCTTCCCTAGATATTTTGGCTTATCATAATAAATGCTTGATAAGCGTGCTGCCCAATCCCCTTTACTCCACTCTACGCTTGCACCATAACGGCTTGTTGGCATGTTCGGTAAATAATTGCCGTCATTAAATAAGCTATATTGATTTGGACTTAAGTTTTTATTTTTTACAAAATCAGCAAATGCACCAAGCGTAAAAAGACCAAACTGTTGAGCATTAATTTTTTGTTTTAAATCAACCTCAAACCCTGTGATTTCAGTATCTGTTTGTGTCCAGTATTTCAGTGGTAATCGATTTGCTACTTGATTACCAGAATGAGTTAAGTACAGATAGTTTTCAAATTTCATCTTATATACAGTGGCTTCAAGATTAAAATCTTTATAACTAAATAAACCTGTAAGCTCTGTATTCTTGGATTTTTCAGGTTCTAGCTTTTGATTTCCTTGCTCATTAATCATAATCGAATAATGGTTGCCACTAGCATAAAGTTCATTGAGCTCTGGTGCGCGCTCCGATACAGAATATCTAAGCTTCATGCCTAAATAGTCATTCATTTTCAGATAAGAGCCCACACTGTAGCTATCGAGATCGAAACTGGTATCTTGTAGTGTTGTATTGGCGGAATTACGAGAACTCTTAAAATCGCTGGCTTTGATTGCATGATCCAAACGTTCTTGGCGATAGCCCGCATCGAAAGACACGCGATCCAGATCAATTTTTTCTTGGATAAAGAACGCCTGAGTTTTTGTTTTCACATCAGGAAGGTAACGTAACTTGCCCTGACCTTCGACAGTTCGATTACTTAGACTAGCGCCCACTAATCCACTTAAATAAGGCAGAGCTTGATGTCTCAGTAATAATTCGGCTTGTTTGGTATCAAAGCGGTAATCATTTGCAAGTTGTGTGCCTAAGTATTCACCAGAGCGATTGATCACCTGATTCGCTTTGAAATCGATTCCCTTCAGGAATGGTGTATCGAAGTTAAATTGACTATCCAATGTATATTTTCGTTGATCCGTCTTTATCCCAACAGGCAGACCATCATCATAGGACGATTGAAATGACTTATTTTCTAAAGAAAAACCAGGGACACCATAGGCATTTTTCTTTGAATCTGCGCTCAGGCCAATATAGCCATTATCTACAAAATAGGTCGTCCCGATCGCATAGTGCTGATTTTCTAAATAGCTATTACCCAATTTCCGATTATAGTTTGGCGTTACATCATTATTAATTCTGTTTTCTTTAAACTTAGCCGTATCAGGAACATACTCTGGATTAATAGGATTGGTATATGTTTTACCACTCCAAACGGATGTAGGTTTATCTGTATAAAATGAAAACTTCCCATCCGCCCAATCCGGATTTTCAGTCATGAATTGATCAATATATTTTTGTGATGCTGTGTTGTAGATCTGCTGGATACGGGAATCCTTTTGACAAGCATCCGCCAATGCTGAATTTACGCCTCCTGTGGCAGGAAAAACAGCACTATTACAAAGTTCGGCTTTACTCTGCCCAGGAATCTTATAAGACGAAATGTCCTGTTTAGAAAATAAGAAGTTAGTTGAAAAATTACTTTGATTATTCAAATTCAGTTTAAATCCATGAGCATCTGCACTATTCCAACCTTTTCGTACAGCCAACTCTAAACTATGATCTTTCTTTGGCATTTCTTTGCTAATCAGGTCGTTCTCAATATTTACACTGCCACCAATTGCGTTTCCGCCGTATCGCACACTATCAGAAGATTTATTTACCTGAATAGATTGGTTAAATAATGGATCAAAAGGAATATTAATATTGCCACTGACCGCATTCATTCCATAAGCTGAAAGTCCATCCTCAAGAATTTGTACGCGATTACCACTTAAACTGCGGATGACAGGTGCACCAGAGTTTGGGCCAAAAGCACTACTTTGCACCCCTGATACATGCTTAAGCGCATCTCCCAAAGTTTGATTTTCTGCCTTTCGATTCTTTACAACGATATTGTTTCCAATTGAAAGATCAGTTTCTGCTTTTAAACTAATATTTGGCAAAATGACAGGACTATCCTGCTCATTTGCAGATGCTTGTTGATTGATAAATAGAATGGCTAGTGCCAAGGCTTTGTAACGCACATTGAACTCCTTATTTTCAATTGTTATGTTATAACATAACAATTAAGTGTTCAAACAAAACCTAAGCTCCATTTTTCATTCTTAATGTATGTGGAAAGGTCATCGCTCAAATCCTTTTGAGCTATTCAGTTTTTTATGATTGATTAAAGTAATTTAGAGGCAACTTTAAGTAACGGATTCCATTTGATTCTGGTTCAGGGAAATGCCCAGCATTCATATTCATTTGGATTACTGGAAGTATCAGTTTGGGCATAGACAAAGTTTTATCACGCGCTTGACGCATCTGAACAAAGTCTTGCTTCTGTGTCTTTGCATTTAAATGGATATTGCTTCGCTTCTGCGAACCGATATCGGTCTGATAAATATATTCATCTCTGCCTTCAGGTTTGTAGTCATGGCATAAAAAAACACGGGTTTGCTCAGGTAATTGATACAACTTTTGCACAGACTCAAATAAAGTGTCAGCACTCCCTTTAGGAAAATCACAACGCGCCGTGCCATAGTCTGGCATAAATAATGTATCACCAATAAAAACTGCATCACCGATGACATAGCTTAAGCACGCTGGCGTATGACCTGGTGTCGGTATGTTATATGCCTTCAAATTTCCAATGCTAAAATTTTCATTGTCCTGAAATAGATAATCGAACACTTGATGTGTATTAAAATATTTAATATCAATATGATAAATCGCACTAAAAGTGTCTTGAACAATTGCGATCTTCTCACTCATAGCAATTATTCCACCAAGCTTCGACTTTAAATATTGTGAAGCCGTTAAATGATCGGCGTGAACATGTGTCTCCAAAATCCATTCAACAGTCAATGCCTTGGAATCAATGTAAGTAATAATCTTATCTGCTTGCTGAGTTGATGTTGAAGCCGAAGCTGCATCATAATCTAGGACACTATCAATAATGGCGCAATGCTTTGTTTCAGGATCATGTACAACATAGCTAAAAGTATTGCTATTTTCGTCGAAGAAGGCTTTGACTACTGGATATTGCATTGACTCGCTCCTACTGCTTGGCCCAAAGGCGATGGATCAACATGCCAAGTAACATTGCTCCAATAAAATACCAAATCTCAAAATAACCAAGTCCAATTAATGTAATCGCAGGTGCTGGGCAAATTCCTGCAATCCCCCAACCGATCCCAAATAATACCGCACCAATGATTAACTTCCGATCAATTTGAGTGTTTGTTGGTAATGCGATTGTTTCACCAAATAAGGTTTTTGGATGACGCAATGCCAGCTGAAATGGGATAAATGCAACTGCAATTGCACCAATCATGACAAACATCAGACTGATATCCCAATTCCCGGAAATATCTAGAAAACTTAACACTTTTTCGGGATTTGACATGCCTGAGACAAGTAAACCTAATGCAAATATGCTGCCAAACAACAGAGCTAGTAGATTTTTCACAATACAGCCCCTGCAAGATGACGTATTACATACACTGTTATAAAACCCGCAAACATAAACGTCATCGTGGCAATAACTGAACGGATTGATAATCGACTCATCCCACAAATACCATGCCCACTGGTACACCCCGAACCCAGACGGGTTCCAAAACCAACAAGTAAGCCTGCGATAATTAATGCCAATGGCGATGAAGTCATGATGATTTCTGGCTGCACAAAAATTTGATAAATAAATGGAGTAAGAATGAGCCCCAACAAAAACCAGAATGCAGAACTACTAAAAAATGTTTTTGGCTTTAATAGTTGTGCGATTAGTCCACTAACACCTGCAATTCGTCCATGGACATATAAGTAGCCTACGACTGCGAAACCAATCAGTGCACCACCAATCAACGCTAAGATAATGCTGGTCATTGTCCTCTCACATTTCAATATATGTTTTTATAATATGTTATTTTAAATATTAACTAAAGCGTAAATTGATCTCTGCAACTAAAAAGGCTTAATTACCTTTGATAATTAAGCCTCTCTTTAAGTTCTAAAGTGAACTTAACGTACTAGATCTTCAATACCAATCAATTTAGGTAATTTTTCGATTACTTTATTCAACTCAGCATTTGCTGGTGAGATACAACCCGTGTAATGGCTGAGTTTAGTAACTGTACCATCTGGACGCTTCCAAGAAAAATAAGCACTTTGATGATCGCTAGCCGTTTCTGCACAACCCGTCGTTTTTACGTTTGCACCTGTTGCTGGATGGTAAGTTTTCAACTCTTGCTGTAACTTTTTATAGACCGAAGGATCAACTTTTAAATCCTGAGTGCCTGTTACTTTAGTGTATTGTTTTCCATCAAAGTGAACATCCCCTTCAGGTGTAACCTCAACAGAATAGATTGGACATGTACCAAAACAAGGACTAGTCGAATAACGAATGCTTTCTTGTACATTGTCTTGAGGTTGTTGAGATGTTGTAGCGCAGCCAACGAGAGAAAAAGCGAAAAGGCCAGCAAGTAATAATTTTTTCATTTGTTGATCCGTTATAAAGTATGTTGTTCAAATTTAACAAATAGTAGAAATTTTGTCATTTAGATTGATGTAAAAATCAATAAATTTCATTTAAATTTACTTAGGCTATTTTAAATAGCAGGTCAAAAATATTTATTTGATGCATTAAGAATGAGTTTGCGCTTGAAGGATTAATCGAGCCAGTTCTAAATCGTCTGTATAAGTGATTTTGATGTTATCTGAACGTCCTTGCACTACTTGCACCACTTCGTTCACGTGTTCTAAAGCACTTGCTTCATCAGTAATTGTTATTTGTTCTGCCAATGCTGTTTGGATCGCATGTTTAAGAACACCAAGCTTGGCCATTTGTGGTGTCTGCGCCTGCCACAAAGATTCACGACTCACTGTTTTCTCAATTTGATTTTGGCTTGCGACGTATTTAAGCGTATCACGGACAGGAATTGCTAAAATTGCGCTTTGGTTAGAATCTTGAGCTGATTGAACCAACCGTTTTAAGCAATCCTCAGCTACACATGGCCGTGCTGCGTCATGAACCAAGACCCAATCATCTTCATCAGCAATTTCAGATAAATAGATTAAGGCATTCAGAACAGAATGCACTCGTTCTTCGCCGCCAGTGCAAAAATGCAATTTGTGTTGATGCTGAAAAGAAAGCGTTTTGGCAAAGCTATCCTGCTCACCGATTGCAAGTACACAGCCGGCTAAATCTAAGCTATTCAAGCGATTAACCGTATGTTCAAGTACAGTATGATTTTGAATATATTGATATTGTTTTAATTCAGTTTTTGAAAAACGACTGCCCGAACCTGCTGCTGGTACAACCGCCCACAGCTTAGTCTGGGTTTTCATTTGTTGCGGTATCTTCTTTTGCGTTTGGATCGATATAGATAGGTTTGTAATGGGTACTGATCGTACTCATTTGCACAAAAGTTTCATTCGGTTTGACCAAACCTAAATCTAAACGGGCATGCTCTTCAATTGCTTCACTGCCACTTTTTAAATCAAAAACTTCAGCAGCTAAAATACGGTTTCGCTCTTTGAGCTCAGTATTAATTTCTGCTTGTTGGGTAATTTGTTGAGTCAAAGCTTGGTGAGGAAAATAACCACCCTCACCTAGCCAAAATTGGTACTGCAAGCTTGCCACCAAAAAGATGACAAGCAACAGAATCAATTTACTCGAGGTCGATCGAAACATATCTAGCATGAAAAAATCCCTACATCCTTCTCAAAGGAAGATCATCTGCAAATTCTATAGGATTATGAATTTGCAGAGTTTCTGTCTTTTGTAAAGAAAGATGATCAGACGTATTCAACATAGATAAATTGACCTTAGTTTAGACCTTTGAATTCAGCTTTACCGCGGTAAGCTGCGTTCGTTAATTCTTCAATACGAAGCAATTGGTTATATTTCGCTACGCGGTCAGAACGGCATAGTGAACCTGTCTTGATTTGACCAGCTGCTGTACCTACTGCCAAGTCAGCAATTGTTGAATCTTCAGTTTCACCTGAACGGTGTGAGATTACAGTGCTATAACCGTTTGCTTTCGCAAGGTAGATTGCATCTAGAGTTTCAGTCAATGTACCGATCTGGTTGTATTTGATCAGAATCGAGTTACCGACTTTCTCATTAATACCACGTTGTAAAATCTTAGGATTAGTTACGAATAAATCGTCGCCAACCAATTGGATTTTGTCACCAAGGATTGATGTTAAATAGCTCCAACCTTCCCAGTCAGATTCATCTAGACCATCTTCAATCGAAATGATTGGGTATTGATTTACAAGACCCGCTAAATAGTCAGAGAACTGGTTGCTTGTGAATGCTTTATTGCCTTCACCAGCAAGAACATATTGACCATTTTTGTAGAATTCTGAAGAAGCACAGTCAAGTGCCAGCATGATATCAGAACCAGCTTTGTAACCCGTTTGACCAATCGCTTCAAGAATAACAGTGATTGCTTCTTCGTTTGAACGCAAGTTTGGTGCAAAACCACCTTCATCACCCACAGCAGTGTTTAAACCTTTTTTGTTTAAAACTGATTTTAGAGAATGGAAGATTTCAGCACCTGCGCGTAATGCCTCAGCAAATGATGTGAAGCCTACAGGCTCAATCATGAACTCTTGAATATCAACGTTGTTGTCGGCATGCGAACCACCATTGATGATGTTCATCATTGGTACAGGCATAGTCAAAATCGTTTGACCACGAAGATCTGCGATATATTGGAAAAGAGGAATTTTCTTTTCATCTGCAGCAGCGCGAGCAGCGGCCAATGAAACAGCTAAAGTTGCGTTAGCACCTAATTTTTCTTTGTTTTCAGTACCATCAAGTTCGATCATCGTATTATCGATGTCTTTTTGTTCAAATACTGATTTGCCCACTAAAGCGTCACGGATAATCGTATTTACGTTATTAACCGCAGTTTTAACACCTTTACCCAAATAACGTGCTTTATCGCCATCACGAAGTTCTAAAGCTTCACGAGAACCAGTTGAAGCACCAGATGGTGCACATGCACGACCAACAACCCCAGATTCTAAAATAACGTCTGCTTCGATGGTTGGGTTACCACGAGAGTCCAAAATTTCACGTGCGCGGATGTCAACGATTTGGCTCATGAACAATTCCTCTGTTGAATGAAAAACAAGATGCAAGTTATTGCATCAATGGGTGTCTAACTTTTTGAATCCTTTAACTAAAGTATCCAATTCTTTTAATTGCGCCAAGAATGGCTCAAGCTGAGATAAACGCAATGCACATGGTCCATCACATTTTGCAATTTCTGGCTCAGGATGTGCTTCTAAGAACAGACCTGCTAAACCTGTTGCCATGCCCGCACGCGCTAAAGTCGTAATTTGAGCACGGCGACCACCAGCAGAATCAGCACGTCCGCCAGGTGTTTGTAATGCATGGGTAACATCAAAGAATACAGGCACATTCATTTCTTTCATGGTGTCAAAACCAAGCATATCTACAACTAAGTTGTTATAGCCAAATGCTGAACCACGTTCACAAAGAATGAGTTTATCGTTTCCAGCTTCCAAACACTTATGCAAAATGTGGCGCATTTCGTGTGGCGCAAGAAACTGTGCTTTTTTGATATTGATAATGGCTTGGGTTTTTGCCATTGCCTCAACGAGATCAGTCTGACGACTTAAGAAGGCAGGAAGTTGAATAATGTCGGCAACTTCAGCAACTGACGCTGCTTGGTATGGCTCATGAACGTCAGTGATAATGGGCACATTAAAATGCTTTTTTATGTCAGCAAGCCATTCAATACCCTTTTCCAAACCTGGTCCACGGTATGAGTTCAGGCTTGAACGGTTTGCTTTATCAAAGCTCGCCTTAAATACATAAGGAATATCTAAGCGCTTGCAAATATCGACATAAGTTTCAGCAATTTCAAATGCCAAATCTTTTGACTCTAATACGTTCATTCCGCCAAATAATACAAATGGCAAATGATTTGCCATTTGTATATCGCCTAAACGTACAACTTCTTGTGGTTTTAATTGTGACATTTAAACTTCCCAGTTTATTTAAAACTCAGTACTTACTTTTGGTGCTGATTTTTAGCAGCCCCGATAAAACTAGCAAATAATGGGTGTCCATCACGTGGTGAACTTGTAAATTCTGGGTGGAATTGTACAGCAATAAACCAAGGATGTTCAGGAATTTCCACAGTTTCAACTAAATGTTGTACTGATGAATAACCTGAAATTTTCATGCCAGCTTCTTCAAGCGCTGGAATAAAACGATCGTTCATTTCATAACGATGGCGGTGACGCTCAGTAATTTCAGCTTTGCCATATACTTCACGTGTTTTAGTGCCTTCAACCAGTTCAGATTTCTGAGCACCCAAACGCATCGTGCCGCCCAGGTCAGACTCAAGGCTACGTTGCTGTAATTCACCACGCTCATCTAACCATTCAGTGATTAAACCAATGAGTGGATATTTGGTTGAGCGGTTAAATTCTGTTGAGCTTGCTTCAGGCATTGCTGCAACATTACGTGCATATTCAATCACAGCCAATTGCATGCCTAAACAAATACCAAGGAATGGAATCTTGTTTTCACGTGCATATTGAATGGCTTTCATTTTGCCTTCAGTACCGCGCTCACCAAAACCACCTGGAACTAAAATCGCATCAGCAGTACTTAAAACGCTAATGTCTTGCTGTTCAAGCTCTTCAGCATTGACATAATCAATCTGAACTTTGACACGGTTTTGAATACCTGCATGTAACAACGCTTCATTGACAGATTTATAAGCATCTGGCAATTCTACATATTTACCAACCATCGCTACACGCACTGTGTATTCTGGATTGAGTAATGCTTCTACTACATTATCCCAATCTTCAAGATTTGCTTCTGGAAGATCGTTGTAACCAAAACGTTCACAAATTAAATCGTCAACATTTTGTTCATAGAATGTACGTGGAATTTGATAAATCGTTTTTGCATCTTTACAGACCACAACGGCACGAGCTTCAACGTTTGTGAACAATGCAATCTTACGTTTCGTATCAACATCGACATCGTATTCGGTACGGCAGATCAAGATATCTGGCTGAATACCGATAGAAAGCAGCTCTTTCACAGAGTGTTGCGTTGGCTTGGTTTTTAACTCAGCCGCAGATTTGATGTATGGCAACAAGGTCAAATGCATCAACATGGTACGTTTATGACCAAGTTCTACCATTAACTGACGTACTGATTCCATAAAAGGAAGTGATTCGATATCACCAACCGTACCGCCAATCTCAACGATCGCAACGTCGTAACCTTCACCAGCGCGAAGTACGCGTTCTTTAATGTTGTCTGTAATATGTGGAATAACTTGAACCGTACCACCTAAGTAGTCACCACGACGTTCTTTATTCAAAACGTCTTGATATACACGACCACTGGTAAAGTTATTCAGTTTGGTCATTTTCGCACGACGTAAGAAACGTTCGTAATATCCCAAATCTAAGTCAGTTTCAGCACCATCCTCTGTGACGAAAACTTCACCGTGCTGAAATGGGCTCATGGTACCTGGATCGACATTAATGTATGGATCCATTTTTACCATAGTGACTTTTAAGCCACGAGCTTCCAAAAGTGCAGCAACAGAAGCAGCAGAAATACCTTTACCTAGTGATGAAACCACACCACCAGTGACAAAAATAAAATGGGTCATTGAGTTTCTCGTACAATCGAGCCGAAATCGGCCTACAATGTTGGGCAATTTTACTGTACTCTGCCCCTAGAAAGCAAAGTCAAACCGCATCAATTCAAAGAACTATAAACAACTGGCTATTCTATCAGCATTTTCGATAAAAATTTACGGGATTTGTGGATTTTTCATCCATAAATTACGATGAGTAGCTCAAAACCACTTAAATCTGCATTCAAAATTGTGCATTCTTCACTTTCAAATTCTTTGCTGCTCGTCAGTTTAATTGCAAGCATTTATAAAATATAAACAAACTCAACAATGCACAGGGATTTCTTCACCTACATTTACTGTTATAATTGCGGCTGTCCTTATTTAATATGTTGTTTTAGCAATGGCAAATAAAAAACTTTTAATTTGTGCAGCACTTGCGACTGGCCTTTTATTAACTGCTTGTGTGAAAAAAGAAGAACCTAAAAACGAAGAGCAGCCAGAACAGGCAACAACTGAAACTCAGCCACAGCCTGAACCTGAAAAAATTCAAGAGTTCGAGTCTTTGGAAAGCGTTGACAAACACGAAGCTCCAGCACCTGTTGTTGAAACAACGCGTGAAGAAACACCAAACACGACGACTGAAATCCGTCGTGAGACTCGCCCTGCTCAAACTGAAGAGCCTGCTGCAACACAAACTGCAACTGAAGAGCCAAAACCTGTAAAAGCTGAACAAAAGCCAGCAAAAACAGAACAGCCTAAAGCGGAGCAAACTGCCAAAGCACCAAAATCATCTGTACCAGCTCAAAGTGAAGATGATGCCGTTGCTGCTGCAATTGCCGCTGCTACACCTGCATTAAACAACTAATGTTTTAATTGCTTACGGTAAAAAGCCATGAACTCTGTTAATTGCAGCTCATGGCTTTTTTATTTCTACGACATTAATTAATAATTCTTAAAAAAATCGGCCATCAAACGTGAAGCCCAAGACTTCACACTTAAACTCTCATAAAAACCACAATGACTGCCTTTCTTAGTCGTTACAACCGCAATATTTTCCATATGCTGAATTGCATCTTTATACGGTTCTAAATTCTTAATCGAACAGACAGGATCATCTTCTGAATTAAGAATCATCAGCGGAATTTTGACATTTTCAAATACATAAATCGGATTAATCGCTTGGCAATAACTTTGATAATCCTGAAATCCCGCCATTTCAAAGTACTCTTTTTCAAACTCTTCCAAGCTTGTTGTGCTCAGTACTTTTTCAACAGAAGCAATCTGTCCCCATGTATTCTGATATGGATAAATAAAATATTTAAATAATTTCTTGGTCATCATTTTGCTATAAAAAGGATGAACATTTTTAAAACCAAGCTCAGTATTATAACCTGGACACATTGCGAAAGCTGCTTTAAATGGAGTATCTAAACCCTGCTCTCCCAAGTAACGCACCAGTAGTCCTGTACCAGCCGAAGATCCTACTGCATATAAATCTGATTTTGGAAACAAGTTTTGAATATGCTCTAGTTGCTCATTCAAATCACTGGTCGAACCGAAAAGAGAAATACGCGGCACAGGCATCGGCAGGCCTGCATGTCCTCGACGCAAACAAAGTGCAATTCGCCAACCTGTGTATTCATGTAGATCTTTCACCAACTCACGCATACTTTCAGGTGTACCCGTAATGGTATGCATAATGACGACTGTCGGCGTTTCAACAGGAAGATCATAGCCATACCATGCAATAGCAGTCACGCCACTGTCCTGCATGGTCAGTTGATCTATACGATCATATTCAAGTTTTATGCTTTTCTTGCGAATGATATCAAAGTAGAGCAAATGAATATGGGTATTACTCAGCCAAGGCGTCGGACGATATTTTTGCTTGAGCTGCGGTAATTTTTCCAAAACATCTTTAATTTTCCCTTTTGGGTCATAATACATTTTGGGCTGTTCAGCACCGAGCACCGAATCGAATAATGTTGAACCTAACACTTTAATTTTGTCTAAAGCCGATATACCCATATCCAATAACCGCCTCTCACTGTGAGTTGAATGTTTGCCGCACTAAAGCTGCAACCTGTTGTCCCCAAATGGCATAAATTTCTTTGCTTGGATGAAAACCATCGCTTGCCATAGGCAAGTCCATTGCCTGAAAAGCTTCAATATCATATTGAATAAATCTAAATTGTGACTGTGGCGCTAGCCATTGATGTAATGCTTGATTCATTTGCTCAGCATATTGTCCAAACAACCAAGCCAAAGGATTGGGTAAAGCAGGAAAATGCTGCATTGGCGGCACACCCGAGACCACAATCAACTGAGGCTGAAACTGATTCTGGATGTATTGAAACAATCGCTTCTGCTGTTTTAACCACGATTTTGCAGAAGTCAGTTTAGTCACGTCATTGACACCCATTGAGGTGATAACCACATCATAGCATTGCCGATCTAACTGTTGTACCGCCTGAAAAACCTGTTGAGTTGTATCACCTGTTTTGGCATGTAGCTTCCATTCTAAACGATACTCATTTTGCAGCTCGGAAATGATTGCTCCAGATAAAGCATCTTGCTGGGTTTCAACGCCAACACCCGCTGCTGCAGAATCCCCTAAGATCAGTAGAGAGAGTGGTTTTCCTTGACCAATCATGCCTTGGCGATCCCCACGGGCTTCTAAAAGACGTGGCGTATTCTTACGAACCTTTATCCCTTGTATCAGCAATACAGGTAATAATGCAAAAGTTGAAAGCTTTAACCACATTCTCATTCTCTCAATATTACTTAGGCTATTTTTCAGGCATTAATTAGGCTGATACTTGGCGAATCTTGCACCCATTTTTTCTGCCAATGCCGCCAAACCGCTCATTGGACGAATCATTACTTCAAAATCAATGATTTTGCCTTGTTCATTAAAGCGAATCATATCAATCCCTTTTAAAGATTTACCGCTGACATTGGCACTGAATTCCAATACCACGTTTGCACCATCTTCAGTATAAAACTCACGGTGATAAGTAAAGTTCTCAAAAACTTGAATCACATTGGTCAAAATAAAGAAAACCACATGTTTGCCTTCATAAGGGTTATAGGCAACCGGTGAACGGAACACTACATCTTCCGCCAGTAAGTCATTTAAATTTGATAAATCACCTGTTTTAATCATCTGATGCCAATTTTCAAGTGATTGCTTTGTTGTTTCCAGTGTCATTGTTATTCTCCCTTGAGATTTAATCGCAATATCCGTGAGCATTTGCTCAATAGAAAATGCTCACGGTCTGCTTATAACGTTGCTGCTAATTCTGCACCTTGGCGAATCGCACGTTTTGCATCCAGCTCGCCCGCTTCTTTAGCGCCACCAATCAGGTGAACACGCTTACCATCTGCTTGAAGTTGATCAAACATCGCGGTATATGATTCCTGACCTGCACAAATCACCACGTTGTCGACATCAAGCACACGACTTTGACCATCCACCGTAATATGCAAACCCTGATCATCCACTTTGTCGTAGCTTGCACCCGCAATCATTTTCACGTCACGATGTTTTAAGCCTGTGCGATGAATCCAGCCTGTGGTTTTACCAAGACCAGCTCCCACAGATGCGCTCTTACGCTGTAATAGATAAATTTCACGTTCTGACTTTTCTAATTCGGCTGCTTTTAAGCCACCCACATGTGCATAAGATGTATCAATTCCCCATTCTGCATAAAACTTTTCAGGATTTAAGCTGCCACTATCACCTTCATGAGTTAAATATTCCGCAGTATCAAAACCAATACCACCCGCACCAATAATGGCAACGCGTTTACCGACAGGCACACGCTCTTTCAACACTTGGATGTAGTTCAACACTTTTGGATGATCAATCCCTTCAAACTGTAATTGGCGTGGCGTAACCCCAGTTGCAACCACGATATCGTCGTAATTTTCTTGACTCAGTTCTTCATAGGTTGCTGTATGATTGAGCACTAATTCAATATTGGGCTGTAATTCAATTTGACGTTTGAAATAACGTAAAGTTTCGTAGAACTCTTCTTTGCCTGGAATAGTCTTCGCGATATTAAATTGGCCGCCGATCTGATTGCTTGCATCAAAGACTGTGACTTTGTGCCCACGACTCGCCGCATAAACTGCAAAGCTTAAACCTGCTGGGCCAGCACCAATCACGGCAATGTTTTTAACTGCATTGGTTTCTTTGAAAATAAGTTCTGTTTCATAGCAAGCACGTGGATTGACCAAGCACGTTGCAATTTTCATTGAGAAAATATGATCCAGACAGGCTTGGTTACAACCAATACAAGTATTGATCTCATCACTACGGCCTTCGCTGGCTTTCAATACAAATTCTGGGTCTGCCAACATTGGACGAGCCATCGACACCATATCCGCATGGCCAGATGCCAATACATGTTCCGCCATTTCTGGTGTATTGATACGGTTCGAGGTAATTAAAGGAATTGAAACTTCACCTTTGAGTTTCTCAGTCACCCAGGTAAATGCTGCACGCGGTACTTTGGTCGCAATCGTTGGAATACGTGCTTCATGCCAACCAATGCCTGTATTGATAATCGTTGCACCAGCTTTTTCAATTTCTTTTGCAAGATAGATAACTTCTTCCAGCGTAGAACCGCCTTCCACCAAATCGAGCATCGACAAACGATAAATAAGAATGAAATTTTCACCGACTAAATCGCGGGTACGTTTTACAATTTCAATCGGAAAACGAATACGTTTTTCATAACTGCCGCCCCATTCATCATCGCGATGGTTGGTCCGTGCTGCAATGAATTCATTGATCAGATAACCTTCTGACCCCATAATTTCCACGCCATCATAACCCGCATATTGTGCAAGCTTGGCACAGTTGGCAAAGTCATCAATGGTTTGCTGGACTTCCGCAGAACTCAATGCTTTAGGTTTGATTGGGTTAATTGGGGCTTGAATGGCTGAAGGCGCAACGATCTCAGGTTGATAAGAATAACGACCTGTATGCAAGATTTGCATCGCAATTTTACCACCCGCATCGTGTACAGCTTGGGTGATCACTTTATGTTTTTCTGCTTCTGCAATGCTATCAAGCTTAGACGCATGGGCAAAGGTAAGACCTGCATCATTTGGAGCAATACCACCTGTTACGATTAATCCCACATCACCTTTCGCACGTTCCGCGTAAAATGCAGCCATACGCTCATAACCTTGTGGTGCTTCTTCTAAGCCAACATGCATAGACCCCATAAGGACACGATTTTTTAAGGTGGTAAAGCCTAAATCAAGCGGCTTTAATAAATGTGGATAAGCTGACATGGTTTCTCCTTTGGCTCGCGCTCTGCTAGCTAATGCAACTTGTTGCATAAAGTTATAAACAAGATTTGATTTTTATGCAACATATTGCATAATTCTGATGAGTCATTTTTTATTATGGAACATCATGTCACTCGCCCATGTTTTATTGACCAGCTTATTAGAGAAACCAAGTACCGGTTTTGATTTGGCTCGTCGCTTTGACCGTTCAATGGGCTTCTTTTGGAATGCGACTCATCAGCAGATCTATCGTGAACTCAACGGTATGCTGAAAAAAGGATGGATTTCGACATTAGAAGAACAAGCTGCCAATAGCCGTAAAAAAACTTATCAAGTTGAACAACTTGGAAGAATACAACTGGCTTCATGGATTGAACAACAAAGTGAACCTGCTCAACTGCGTGATGACCTCATGGTCAGATTAAGAGCAGAAGCTCAACTTGGCGGCAATAATATTTTGCCCGAATTAGAGCGTCATTTGGTATTGCATAAGGAAAAATTAAGCCTTTATCAAGCAATTCATGATAAAGACTTTAAAGATAACGAACCAACCAATCGTGTTTTGTTTATCCATAAAATGATTCTGGAACTCGGTATCATTAAAGAAAATGAATGGATAAAATGGTTGGAACAAATGATTCCTCAACTTAAGAAGTTTGAGGAAGCAAACGATATTGGAGAAAAATAATGCCGTTTTATACCATGCCCGATCAAGAAAAATTATTTGTACGACGTGTCGGTGAAGGCGAACCTGTACTCGTCTTATCTGGGCTGGGTATGCAAAGCTGGCAATGGCTACCGTTCTTATTTGCCAATCGTAAACAATATGAATTTATCATTCCTGATTGGCGCGGTTTTGGGGGGTCTAAGAACTGCAACATTCCAGATTTAGACGCCATATCAAGCCACTGGAATGATGTTGATTCATTGATCCAGCAACTAAAACTCGATCAATTTATTTTGATGGGTTATTCCATGGGTGCAACCACGGCAATGCATGGCATGAAACACGGTGAATTAGCATCCAAACTCAAAGCCTATCTGCATATTGACCAAACGCCGAAAATTTCTGTTGATGACTCTTGGCAATATGGCTTATTTGGACAGAAACACCCTCAATTTAAAAAACTGTTAATTGATATCCAAACCTTATTGCTCGATTATAAAAATGCACAAACATTAGAGTATCTACCCAATGATGTTCGCTACAACCTTGTGAGCTTATGGGGAGATTTTATTGAACTGCAAGGCAGCAATAACTATACCCCTAAAATCGTTAAACTTGCGCTACACCGCCCGTTCTTACAAAAATATTTACTTCCGATTCAACGTTTAGATTATTTACTTTGGTATGTAGAAAACTATCTAAACCATGATGAAGACTACCGCGAAGCAATCAGCCAACTCAACTGTCCAACGACATTCTTTATTGGCCGCGAATCTACGCTTTATCCAGAAACGGGACAAACACTGATTGCAGAAAGTTTAAGCAATGCAAAAGCGATTTATTTTGAACGCTCTGGTCATACACCCTTGATTACGGAACCCAAAAAATTCAGCCAAGAAATTGGTCACTTTCTTGCTGCTCAATCCATCCACGCTGCTTGATTCTAAACCAATAAAAAAGCCAGTCTTGAAGACTGGCTTTTTTATTCAAATTTAGTTTTTATGTCGCATTTGTTCAGCAACATCTAACAAGACTTGTGCTGTTTTGTCCCAGCCCAAACAACCATCTGTAACGGATTGGCCATAGGTCATATCACAAGAAATCTTTTGATTACCATCGACCAAATGACTTTCAATCATCACACCACGTACTTTTGATTCCGCACGTTCTGCAATAATTTGCTGTAAAACCTGTGGCTGTAATAAAGGATCTTTACCACTATTGCCATGACTACAATCAATGACTAATGCAGGTAAATGCTTATGTTTGAAGTGCATGGCTTGGATCGAAGCCAAATCATAATTGGTCCCATGATTTGAACCACGTAAAATTAAGTGTGGTAATGGATTACCATGACTATGCAAAATTGCAGGTAAACCTTGCTGGGTCATCCCCAAGAATTGATGGCCATGCAGTGCTGACTGAATCGCATCCAAAGCAATTTGAATCGAACCATCTGTACCATTTTTGAAGCCAATGCTGTACGGCATGTGACTGGCAATTTCACGATGAATCTGTGATTCGCTGGTGCGTGCACCAATTGCACCCCACGCCAGTAAATCATCAAAGTAACCTGTTGCCATTGGGCTTAAAATTTCGCTGGCAATCGGCAAGCCTTTTTCGACGAGTTGCAAGTAAAGCGCACGAGACTTTTCTAAACCAAGTTGTAAATCTGATGATCCATCTAAATTGGGATCATACAAGAAACCTTTCCAGCCCACGGTCGTACGTGGCTTTTCAATATATGCACGCATCACCAAGAATATTTGATCTTTTACCTGTTCTTGTAGTTGTTGGAGGCGATCAGCATATTCGAGTACTGCGATAGGATCATGAATCGAACAAGGACCCGTAATCACCATTAAACGATGATCATGTCCTGATAAAATATTCTGAATCGTTTGACGATGTTTTGAAATTTGCTGCGCTAAAGTTGCAGACAAGGGATACTGCGCTTTGAGTTGTGATGGCAAGCTGAGCATTGATTCTTTTGTATGTGTTGGTTGTGTCAAAGCAGTATTTAAAGCATTCATTTTTCAATTCCTTTGGACTGACCTTCTTCGCAGTCCTATCATTTATTTGAGCAAGTGTGATCTAAGCGATGTTGATTTTTTTGCAAAGTAAAACCAAGAAATCTTGCTAAAATATGAATAATTAAATGTATACATGGTATTTCTCCTAAAATCATGATTGTTAAAGCATAAAAAAACCTGATCGGTGTTGCCGATCAGGTATTAACTGGTTGGGCAACCCTTTTTTGCTGCCCGAAACGCATCAGGCAACTACATATATTGCCAAAAATAAAAGTATGCGTTTGTGTTTACAGTATGCTTTAACATGTTTATTTCAAATATCTAAAAAACTGTTCCTAACCCTTAAATTACGCACTATTTCAGCATTTGACAAGCACTTTTTATCTTTTTTTAATCAAAACTTCAAAATAGTAAAATTTGACCTTTCGTGTTTTCATCCATAGAATAGTTGAAAAATAAACCAATTCGAGATTACGCCAATGAAGTAAGTTCTATTTCCATCATCAAAGTTCTTTTTTCTTTTTGATGTGCAAAATAGACTTATCTATCGTTTAGCGATTGTCATTCTAAAATTTATCTCGATCTCGCTATTTTGCATATCCTGTTTATGAGGTTTCTTATGACTCAACAGGCATGTATCGTTTCGAATTTATCACTTGAACTAGCTCAGCAAAAACTGTTTGATCATCTTACATTCCAACTTCCTTTACATCAGTTTACAGGACTGATCGGACGTAATGGTCAAGGGAAATCGCTATTGATGTCTCTTTTGCACGAACAAACAGCATCCGAACTGCCCTATTCAGGCCAAATTTCTTGGCAATGCCCACATCAACATCTTGCTCAACTCCAGCGAGTCCAAGCCAATACCATTGCTCAAGCCCTCGATATTGAAGATTTATATCTATGCTTTGAGCGTATCCAGCAAGGGACCGCATCATTTACGGATTACGATCTAGTCGAACATCTTTGGCACTTACCAACAGAATGGCAGCAACTTTTAGAAAGTGCAGGTTTACCTACAGCACTAGATACCCCGACTCAAAATTTGAGTGAGGGCCAAAAAACCAAACTTGCCCTTTGTCGTTTATTCCTATTGAAAGATCATTATCTGCTTTTGGATGAACCAAGCAATCATCTGGATGCCCAAGGACGACAATGGTTAATCGATCAAATGGTTCAACATCCTACAGGTGGGCTCATCATTAGCCATGACCGACAGCTTTTAGCGCATGTACAAGGTATTTTTATGCTCAATCAATTTGGCATGCATTATTACGGTGGTAACTACGCACTGTATCAACAACAGTATCAAGCACAAGTCGCAGCATTATCACACGTTGTATCGCAAGAGAAACGCGAGCTGAAACAACTCAAGGAGCAGCAACATCAAAGCCAAATCAAAGCGCAAAAGCGCAAAAAAGTAGGTGAAAAAATAAGGGCTTCTGGCTCTCAAGCCCCCATCTTATTGGATGCCAAGAAAGAACAGTCCGAGCAATCTCTTTCTCACCTACGCAAACAACAGAGTAAACAGCTTTCAGATGCAAAAGATGAATTACAGCAGAAGCAAACCCAACTGGAGCATCTTAAAACCCAATCTTTTGAGTTTACTCATACCACTGGTAAATCAGGAGAAATCTTACGTTGCCAACAATTAAAACTTGCTTATGTCGAAACTAAACTTATTGATCTAGCGATAACTGCGGGAGATAAATTACATTTAAGCGGTGCAAATGGTACGGGTAAATCCACTTTACTCAAAACCATTCAAGGTTTAATTTCTCCGCGTGCAGGAGAAATTTATTGCAAAGTAAGTTCTATTTATCTGGATCAGAATCTTTCATTACTCGATGAAAATATATCTGCTGCTGAATATTTATGTGCTATTGATCCAAATCTGACTGAGCAACAAGCACGTACACGTTTAGGAAACCTAAAAATCCGTAGAGATAAGGCGCTGAGCTCTTTAAGCAATTTAAGTGGTGGCGAACGTTTAAAAGTCGCTCTGCTTGGGTTGAAACAACAAGCTGTTGAGCTATTACTTTTGGATGAACCAGAAAACCACCTCGATATTGAATCGCGTGAGTTACTCGCCCAAGCCATTGATTCTTTTAATGGTGCAGTGATATTGGTGTCGCATGATGAAAATTTTGTTAAAGAATGCGGAATCAATGAAAGTTATCTATTAGGTTAAACTTTCATTGATATAGATCAGCATGGTAACAATGTGCACCATGCTAATTTCCGTTTAACGAACCAAACCTTGCGGCTGCAAAATAATTAGGCAAGCGCCGCAAAGAACAACGATCCCACCTAAAATATCCCAACGCGTTAGCATGACTTGATCGACATAACGCAACCACATCAGGGCAGTAAAAATATAAATCCCACCATAGGCTGCATAAATACGACCTGATGCCGCAGGATGCAAAGTCAGTAACCAAACAAAGACTGCTAAGCTTAAAGCCGTAGGAACCCATAACCAATGCGATTTTCCTTGATTCAAAATTAAATAAGGAAAATAACAACCTAAGATTTCAGCAATTGCTGTGACGAAAAATAACCCAAATACTTTAAGTACTTGGGTTATCGAGAAAGAAAGTTCAAACATTAAGCAGGTTCAGCACTCGGGTTAATATGATCTTCAAATACTTCCAATTTTAAACCAACGTCTTTGCCATTTTCTGTTTTCACAGAAACCGCAACGTTACCACCATGCTCAGCAAGCTCACCAAATAAAATCATCTCAGCAAGCGGCTTTTTCAAATGCTCTTGAATCAGACGTTGCATTGGGCGAGCACCCATCAGACGATCATAACCATTAGCTGACAACCAATCACGAGCACTTTGATCCACTTCGAGTACCACTTGTTTCTCATCAAGCTGCGCTTGCAACTCGGTTAAGAATTTGTCCACTACTGAATCGATAATTGTGGTTGGAAGTGATTTAAATTGAATCACGCCATCTAAACGGTTACGGAATTCAGGCGAGAATGCACGTTTCATTGCATCCTGATTGTCTGCACTATGATCTTGTTCAGTGAAACCAATACTTGCACGAACAATACTTTCTGCACCGATATTGGTCGTAAGAACAATGATCACATTTCTAAAATCAGACTTACGGCCATTGTTGTCTGTTAAAGCACCATGATCCATGACTTGTAACAACAAATTGAATACATCTGGATGTGCTTTTTCAATCTCATCAAGCAAGAGTACACAATGCGGATTTTTATGAATCGCATCTGTCAGCAAACCACCTTGATCATATCCAACATAGCCTGGAGGTGCACCGATCAAGCGAGAAACCGCATGGCGTTCCATATATTCAGACATATCAAAACGAACCAACTCGACACCAAGCAATTTCGCCAGTTGTTTCGTAACCTCGGTTTTACCCACACCTGTTGGACCTGCAAAGACAAAACTTCCCACTGGTTTATCTGGAGCTTTCAAGCCTGCACGAGATAATTTGATCGCTGATGCAAGTGCTGTAATCGCTTCATCTTGACCAAATACAACACGTTTAAGATCACGCTCCAGATTCTCAAGTACAGACTTGTCATCTTTAGACACTGTTTTCGGTGGAATACGTGCAATCTTAGAAACGATGTCTTCGATATTTTCAACCGAGATGGTTGTGCCATCAACTTCAGCTTTCAAACGGCGTTGTGCACCAGCCTCATCAATCACATCAATCGCTTTATCTGGTAAAAAACGATCATTGATAAATTTAGCTGACAACTCAACAGCAGCGACAAGAGCTTTATCATCGTATTCAACATGATGGAAATCTTCGAACTTGCTTTTCAAGCCGCGTAAAATTTCGATCGTTTCACCAATACTTGGTTCATTCACATCAATTTTCTGGAAACGACGTGATAAAGCATGGTCTTTCTCAAACACTTGACGATATTCTTGGAAGGTCGTTGAACCAATACAACGTAAGCTACCATTTGCCAAAGCAGGTTTAATCAAGTTCGATGCATCCATGGTACTGCCCATACTTGAGCCTGCACCAATAATCATATGAATTTCATCAATGAATAAGATCGCATTTGGATTCTTTTTCAAAGCATTCAACAATTGTTTTAAACGCTTCTCAAAGTCACCACGATATTTAGTCCCTGCAACCAAAGCACCAATGTCTAAGCTATAGACTTCAGCATTCGCAAGTGGTTTAGGCGCTTTACCATTGACGATTAACCATGCCAAACCTTCTGCAATCGACGTTTTACCCACACCTGGGTCACCCACTAAAAGTGGATTGTTTTTACGACGACGACATAAAATCTGAGCCGCACGCTCAATTTCTTTTTCACGTCCAATTAAAGGATCAGTTTTACCCTTTTGTGCTTCGATGTTTAAGTTAAGCGTGTATTGCTCAAGTGGCCCAGCATTTGCTGAAGCTGCACTTTCACCTTCAATATCTTCAACTTCTTCTTCAACTTGAATCTCATCTTTACGTGTGCCATGAGATAAGTATTGTGTCAAAGTTAAACGGTTGATTTGATGACGCTTTAATAAATAAACAGCAAAAGAATCCCGTTCCGAATACATCGCAACTAAAACATCCGCACCTTCAACAGTACGATCACCACCACTTGACTGAACATGGAAAATTGCACGTTGTAAAATTCGGTCAAAGCTCTCGGTTGGATGAGGTGCCTGTTCACTATTATCACCAAGTTTTGGGGTATGTTGCTCTACATATTCCTCTAATTCTTTACGCAAAGTAACGATATCAGCACCGCATGCTTTTAATGCATTTACGGCAGAATCATTATCTAGCAAGGCAAGCAACAAATGTTCAACTGTCAGAAACTCATGTCTCTTTTGACGAGCCATGCTAACAGCCAAACGTAACGATACTTCTAATTGACGACTGAGCATGTAACCCCCTTATCTCTTGGGCTTAATCAAAAAAGAGAAATCTTTTCATGAAAAAGCTAATTATTGACTTGATCCGCTGAGCGTCTGTAATCGTTTTGAAGATACGTCTTACAAGCCTCTTTGCTTCATATCTTACTGTTAGCATTAGTTGAGTATCTTGGTCAAGATTCAAAACAAAGTATTGTTGTAAAAATTTAATTACAAAGAGAATAAGACTTATCTAATCGTTCAAAAACTCAGCAAACCTACTCTTCATTTATGAAAGAGCATTAAACCTATGAAAAATTGTAATACACCATGATCTTGTTTAAAGCCTAACTAATCATTTATAGGTTGAATATAAAGATAGTCAGTATATTGATTCATATTTTTAGCACAAAACAATATATGTGTTGATTTAGCACTTAAATCACATGACGAATATAGCTTTTCTTTCTTAACGCTATTACTCATAACATATGAGCCATACCATGGCGCAAGGTCTCGCGTATGAGGAATGAAATTCCGCAAGAGCGTTACTTTTCTTAACGCTGTTACTTGCAACATAGTTGCTCGTCTTGCGCTCGGAACAAAGCTTCGCTTTGTTTTTATCCTCGCTCAGGTTCGATCTGGCACAACAAAGGATGACCTTGAGCTCGTGCATAGTTATTCACTTGATTTGCTTTTGTCTCAGCAATATCACGTGGGTAAATGCCCGCGGTACCTTTACCTTCGTAATGAACCGTCAGCATCACCTGACTTGCTTGATCAAGGTCCATGCCAAAATAACTTTGCAATACTTCAATGACAAAATCCATTGGTGTGTAATCATCATTCATTAAAACAACCGCATATAAAGGCGGTCGTTTTAATTCTGGAGGGGCTGTCTGTACAACCACCTCACCTTCATGATCCTCTTGCGAATCACTTAAACGTGGACTTAAGTGCCAATCGACATAACCTGATTGATGAAAAGAATTTTTCACTTCACTTAAATTCATTTGACGTTTATATCTTCGCATATTGAGTTCTTAATCTAAAAAATTATTGAGCGTTAGCTTCAGCTTGTGGTATTTCTGACACGAAAGCAGAGCCTACATCGACAGGCTTACCACGTTGCCAACTAAAACGTTTGATGACTGGCGTACCAGCCCCTGTTAAACGTACTTCGATAAATTGAGGCATAAAGCCCTTAGGCATTGTCCAACGCCCCGTTAAACGTTCAAAATCATCAAAGTTAAAGTTTTTGTCTTCTAAAGGTACAACCAGAACTTCTGTATCTTTAATCAAGCGCAACTCAACCGAACCTGTGGCACGGCGCTTAGTTGGGCTGACTTGAACAAGATCAATCTGATATTCATAAGCATTTTCAGGTAAAGACTTAATGGCCATATTTTGAATGGTTAGACTTACACCACCGCGCTGTTTCAAAATGTCACGATAAATCGCATTCATTCCTTCAAACTGCGATTTATCTGCATTGGCTTGGTTTACCGCTTTAAATAAATCATCTGCATTACCTACCGCCATATCACGCTCTTGAACAGCAGCATTCAGGCTCTTAGTCACAGAATCCAATGCAGTTTTTTGTTTCTGAACCACATCTACCAATTGCTCAGCATCTGCATCATAACCAACCACAGTTAAACCCTGACGATGACCTACCGTATAACCAAGCGTAAAACTGCCGCCGATCAGAATCACGGCGCCAACAATCAAAGGTAAATTCGTTTTTAAGAATTTATTTTTTTCAACGGAACTGTCTGGTGAAGTAGTCGGTTCAACGTTTTCCATCATCATCTCTATCTTTATGATCTACATCAAAGCACACATTAGAATCGAAATTTAAATGTGTGTGAAGTAAAAAAGCGTTTTTTATGGTAATAAACCAATACCTTCCAAGCCAGCTGCTTCATCAAAACCGAACATTAAGTTCATATTCTGAATGGCTTGACCTGCTGCACCTTTCACCAAATTGTCTTGTGCAACCAAAATAATCAATTTATTGGGTTGAGGACGATATAGTGCAATTCGTAACTCATTGGCACCACGAACACTTCGTGTTTCTGGTGAACTATTTGCAGGCATCACATCTACAAAACGTTCATTTTTATAGAAATCTTCATATAACGCTTGAAGATCAACCTGTTGTGCCTGTTCAGTCAGGTCGACATAAATTGTGCTCAGCATGCCACGAATCATTGGCACTAAATGCGGTACAAAAATCAGTTGATCAAACTGTCCTTTTTGCCCAGATATATTTTCCAGTGCTTCTACAATCTCAGGATGATGGCGATGTCCTGCAACACCATAAGCCTTGAAATTATCGGCATTTTCACTGTAGATCATGCCAAGGCTTGCTTTACGACCAGCGCCAGACACACCTGATTTAGCATCGATAATAATACTTTGTGTATCAATCAACTGATCTGAATTTTTAAGTAGTGGCGCTAAACCTAATTGTACGGTCGTTGGATAACATCCAGGATTACCAATCACTTCAGCTTGTTTGATTTTTTCACGATTTAACTCAGTTAAACCATATACTGAGTCTTTTAATACAGTAGGGCAGCTATGTTGCATGCCATACCATTTTTCAAATTGAGTTAGATTCTGCAAACGAAAATCTGCAGCGAGATCAATGACTTTTGTACCAGCAGCAATAAGCGCTTCTGCATGCTGCATTGCGACACCATGAGGCGTGGCAAAGAAGACAACATCACATTGTTTTAATTGGTTTAAATCAAAATCTGAAAACTCAAGTGCTGTATGCCCTCGTAAACTTGGGAACATATCTGCAACGCGCTTTCCTGCTTCTGTACGAGAAGTGAGAATACGAACTTGAACTTGTGAATGTCTTAATAGAAGACGTAATAGCTCAACCCCAGTGTATCCAGTTCCACCAACAATACCAACAGAAATCACGTGTAACACCTCAAGCTTTCATGTAGGCAAATAGTATGGCAGTTTGACCCGCTTTACACAATCTTCAAGTACCTAACTTTTAAGAAAATAAAAGTGTAATGAATCCTCATAAAATGATCATAAATTTATAAATAAAGACTAATAAACTCATTATATTTAAATTGATTCTACCATTGGTCAAGAAATACTATTGAAACCTTTCACTATTCGAATAGAATAAAAAAATTGTGGTAATAATAAATTTCATGGATGCAAAATTTTTCTGGAGAGCTGGAATGCCTTCTTTGATGTCAAAACAAAGATTACATCATCATATTTGCTTAGGACTAAGCACCCTTTTACTCAGCTCAGCATTGATTGGTTGTGGTAGCGGTGAAAGTAAAGCAACAAAAGAAACCACTCCAACGGTCTCTGTCCCAAAACCTAAAAACTTCAATATCAAGACCCCTGTCGAGATGCGAAATGTCACTCTAAAAGTTTTTGATAATTTTGATGATAGCTTGGTCTTAGAACGAAATTTAACAACAACCTCAGAAATAGATATTGTATTACCACGAATTTTAGATCGGGATCGTTTGTATCGGATTGAGATTTCAACGACTCCAAATTCTTTGATCTATGACTCCCAAAGCCGCCAGTACCAAAGCATATCAATGACTTTACACGGTCTCGTTGAGGTAAACACCAATACTCTGACTCAGACTATTTATATCAGCCCTAGCTCAGAAGCGGTTTATCAACGTGCTTTAGTGCGTTCAGGTACACTCCCAACGGATACAAATAGCACTCCAACAAAAATCAGTGCATTACAGCTAAACCTTGCAACAACTGATGTAAATTCAGCATTAACAAATGCTTTTTATCAGTTAGATATCCCCAATTTAAACTCATCATATCTTTTAGATATATTTTCACCACCAAATACTAATTTGAGTTTATATACCGATACATATCTAAGTTTTGGTTTTATTCAACAATGGGCAAATGTCTATCCAAATAATAATTATGCCGAATTTACCAAGAACTTAGCCATTGATTTAAAAGATGGCTATCTTGATGCAAAAAAAATACGTGGTGATCAAAGTGCGTTGACATCATTAGTGACGACAGCACCTGATAATATTGATTCGACCAAGAATAATGCGATAACAATTGCCGCAAATCAAAAAAGTGCAAGAGAAAATTTTGCAATATCTTTGAAACAAGCGGTATTGCAACTAGCCGATATCCATCAACAAGCTATAGTAAATCCAAAAGGTTATGCCTCATTACAACAAAAAGCTTATGCTGGTAGTGCTCCTACTAGCAATGCGGCTACCTCGTTCCGTATTTTTGGCGCAGGTGATTATCGTCCTGCTGTGGGTTTTTCAGATACAACTCAAACATGTAATGGCTCAATTTACCCGTGTAAACAAGGCATTACAGGAATTAACATTGTAACTGCAAACTTACCTTCGATTGAATATTTAATTGGGAATTACAAAGATTCAACCAGCAACTGCCAACTCAATATTCGTGGAGATGGGTGGTTAGAGCTAACCAAAGATGGAAAAACCTACAGTTCTAAACTGGATGGTGATACCACAGATAACTTACTACAAGTCGATAAAGCCAACTTTGAATATTTGTTAAATAGTAGCTCAGCAGAACCAAACAATAGCACTTTGCAATATAATTTTGTTCAACTTAAGCTTAAAGCAAATCAGGTCTTAAGTGCCAGCGCTGGACTAGACAGCCGCAAAGCTCCTGATCAATTGCAAACAACGTTGTTACAGTGCAATTTTTAAGACTTAATTCGCATATATAAGCAATGGAGCAATGATTCCATTGCTTATATGTATCATGTAGCCTCATTTTTATAAAATATGTATTTGCCTTCTTGATTTTCAATGTCGGCTGCTATACTCAAATAAATGTTTTTATTATTGATGTTGAATGTCTTTAAAATATCAAATTCCAACTTTACTTGTTTATTCCAGACTACTCTTGGGTTTTCTCATTGTCGCAGTTACCCTGCTACAACCTCAATTCTTCCCGATTTACACCGTGGTATTTTTAACACTGGGACTTCTCAGTGATATCTTTGATGGTATCATTGCAAGACATTTGGGTGTTGCTACTGAAAGATTACGTCGACTCGACTCTAACGTTGACCAAGTTTTTTTTATTTTTGCAATTGCTTCGATTTACCTACAGCAGCCGGATTTCTTTAATCAACACCTTTGGGCAATTGTCATTTTAATCCTGTCAGAAGTTGCCATTTATACCGTAAGTTTCATTAAATTTCGAAAAGAAGTCGCCACGCATAGTCTAGGCGCCAAAATATGGACCTTATTTCTATTTGCTTTATTGGTACAAGTCACAATCACAGGACACTCGCAAATTTTATTTATTATAGTTTTCTGGCTGGGCATCCTGACACGAGCTGAAATTATTGCAATTATCTTAGTACTCAAACAGTGGCAAAATGATGTCCCCACCCTAAAACAAGCCTTACGTATTCGCAAAGGTTTAAGCGTTCAAAACAATCGCCTGTTTAATGGCTAAGGCAAAACGTATATTCGATTATTTTTTATAGTACCAACTTGGCAATTGAGTCTGTTTCAATTGCTTCCGATGCTCAAGATAGTTGGTATCATGCTTTTCAACTTCATTCCAAAAAGCGGCACTATGATCAAAATGTTTTGTATGTACTAATTCATGCACACAGACTGATCGCACAATATGTTCAGGCATAAGCACCAAAGCGGCATGAAGCATGATGTCATGTTTGGAACTACAACTGCCCCAACGTGTTTTTGGTCTTCGAATTGAACATTGTTGATATAGCAAAGCAATATCTTGACTGATCTGCGCCAAATATTCGGGTAAATACTGTTTTGCATACGCCATGACAGCAGCTTGTAAAGCCTGCTCTGACTGTTCATCCCGAATCAATAACTGTTGCTGCTCGAAATCAAACTTAAAAATATGTCGTTGCTGTTGTTGAATAATTTTAAAAGGCTGATTATGGCGAAATAAAGTCAAAAATTTGGGAAATGTTGTAGTTTGATTAAATTGCTGTTGTTGTTTGCCCCATGTTTCAATCAGCCACTGTTCAGACTGATGCAGAAATTGCTGAATCTGTCTTTTACTACAAAACAATGGAACTGTGAGACGAATACCTGTTGGCTCAACACGCAAGCGCAAATTTCTTGCCCTTGCGTGTCGAACCACTTTAATTTCAGGTAACAGCGTTTCTAATGAAACTGATTGCATTATTGTGCTGTACGCTCTTCAATGCCATTGTCCATTGCAACAACAGCAATTGTTGCTGCATTTAATGCAAAGATACCATTGGTCACAACACCTGGAATGTCATTAATAGTCTTTTCCAACTCAATCGCATTTAGAATATTTAGATTGAATACATCTAAAATCACATTGCCATTATCAGTCACCACACCTTCGCGATAAACTGGATCACCGCCTAAAGCAACGATCTTACGTGCCACCGCAGAACGCGCCATCGGAATGACTTCAACTGGAAGCGGGAAATCACGTCCTAATTGATCCACCCATTTTGAATCATCCACGATACATACAAATTTCTTCGCAATCGATGCAACAATTTTTTCACGCGTTAACGCTGCACCACCACCTTTGATCATATGCATATGACGGTCAATTTCATCTGCACCATCAACATAGGCATCTAAACCACCGACAGAGTTCATATCGACCACTTCGATACCCAACTTTTTCAAACGTTCAGCTGTCGCAGTTGAACTTGCCACTGCCGCTTCTAATTGCAATTCAGGCAATAAATCAATTAAAAAATTAACGGTACTTCCTGTTCCTACGCCCAAAATGCCGCCTTTAGGCAAATGTTTCAAAGCTGCTTTAGCTGCAGCTTGTTTTTTTTCATCTTGGGTTGCATATAGACTCATGACTTCACTCAACTATTTTGACATTTGCACTAAGAAAACAGCGCAAATGCACGGGGGTTTGCTACAATGATTGCCTATTTTAAACTGTTATAGGGAAGATGAACATGCTGTCTCGTGTGGTACGACAAATTTTACAAGCAACGGTTTATGATGTTGCGATTGAAACACCGCTTGAAGCAGCTCCACGAATTAGTCAAAAAATTAATAATAACATTCGATTTAAACGTGAAGATTTACAACCCGTATTCTCTTTCAAGCTACGCGGTGCTTACAACCGCATTAGCCAACTTCCTAAAGATCAACTCGATCGTGGTGTGATTTGTGCATCCGCAGGCAACCATGCCCAAGGCGTTGCACTATCTGGCAAAAAATTAGGCATTCCCGCGATCATTGTGATGCCAAGCACGACACCTGATATTAAAGTCCAGGCAGTTAAACGCCTAGGTGGTCAAGTTGTGTTACATGGCGATAGTTTCGATGTTGCCAACAAATATGCAAAACAACGTGCAGAAGATGAAGGATTAGTTTTTATCCCGCCTTATGACGATGAACTGGTGATTGCTGGTCAAGGGACGATTGCCAATGAATTATTGCGTCAATGGCGTGATGTTGAATATGTTTTTGTTGCCGTTGGCGGTGGCGGACTCATTGCAGGTGTTGCAGCGTATTTAGGTGAAGTTGCACCACACGTCAAAGTGATTGGTGTAGAATACGAAGAATCTGCATGTTTAAAAGCAGCACTTGAATCAAATGAGCGCGTGGTGTTACCACATGTGGGTCTATTTGCTGATGGTACAGCCGTTGCGCAAATTGGCGAGTTGCCATTTGATGTGATCCGTTTACGTAAGTCGGATAATTCAGGTCCAATCGTAGAGCCTGTTATTGTCACTGTCGATACAGATGAAATTTGTGCGGCCATTAAAGATACCTATGATGAGAATCGCAGTATCGTAGAGCCATCAGGTGCCATGGCTTTAGCAGGCATCAAAAAATATGTCGCAGAGCATCAATTGACCGACAAAAATATGGTGTCAATTGTTTGTGGTGCCAACATGAACTTTGATCGTTTGCGCTATATTGCAGAACGTACTGAGCTTGGTGAGCGTCGTGAAGCCATCTATGCCGTAACGATTCCTGAGCAAAAAGGTGCCTTCCTGCATTTCTGCCGTGCCCTGCAAGGTCGTAACATTACTGAGTTTAACTATCGTGCCAGTGATAGCAATCTTGCTCAAGTCTTTGTCGGGATCAGCCTTAAAGGTGGTGAAACCGAACGTCATGAAATTCACGACATGTTGAAACAACAATATGAAGTAGATGATCTGTCTGATGATGAAGTTGCGAAACTGCATATTCGTTATTTGATCGGCGGTCATGCCAATATCGAACATGAGCGTTTGTTCCGTGTTGAATTTCCAGAACGTCCAGGTGCCCTATTAACCTTCCTAGAACGTTTAGGCCCAACCCATAACATTACCTTGTTCCACTATCGCAACCACGGCGCAGCTGAAGGTCGTGTTCTGGTTGGCTTGCAAGCAACCGATGCGAAGCAAAATCCAGATGGCTTAGTCGAAACATTGGAAAAAATCACTTATCCATATGCTGAAATCAGCAATAATATTGGATATAAGCGTTTTCTTAAATAAGCGTTCTAGTACCTTAAGCCGACCTCGTGTCGGCTTTGTTTTCATCATGTACTGTGAAACAAGGCAATAATCTTTTTAAGGTTTTATTTCTGCTAGTCTTTTTGATAATTCAGTATCATTTCCATCCAGCAAAGGGGTACCTTCGTAATAAAATTTACTTATATATTTACCTGCATTATCAATTTTCATCACAAGACCACACCAAGTCTCACCAACCATATCACTCTTCCAAAATAAATTATCTTCAGCCTCTATCAGCTCGAAAGAAACGGGTATAGCAGGTCTTTGAGATTCATTATATTCATTCATACTTGGTGATAGCCAACATTTGGCAGTAGATCCACGCCTCAGATCTAGACTCTTATCTTTAATCCTTTCAACATAATAAATAATTTCCCTCCAATTTTTAGGAGCTACATATACAATTTCTTTTAATATATTATTAAGGAGTTGTGTTTTTACTAAGAAACTCATTTTTATCCACTAACTTGATCTAAAATTGATGTTTACCCTTAAAAAGAGTTGCTGAATACAATTAACATTGTAAACAAAATTTACAAAGCATGTTGCTTTGAAACCGCTTTTTTATTTTTATCAAAACAACAACTGATGTATCTTTGCCAAGCCAACAAAATCATTACAAACTAATAAATTGATCCATCTTAAAATGAATAAAAAGACATTTTTATCATTTAGTTAAGGACAGTTATGGCACAGTTTGCAGTCATTGGTTTAGGTAGTTTTGGGGCAACTGTTGCATTAGAGCTAACTAAACTGAATCATGATGTTATTGGTATTGATACCATCAAACGCAATGTCGAAAGCTTGGCTGATCGTATTACCCATGCAGTGATTGCCGACGCCACTGATGAACATGTCCTAGAAGAGCTGAATATACAAAATTGTGATGCGGTTGTGGTCGCAATTGGAGAAGATATTGAGGCGAGTATCCTGTGTGTGCTGAATCTCAAGAATTTAGGCGTAGAGAAGATTCTGGTGAAAGCCAAAACCAAGGCACATCACACGATCCTTTCCCATTTAAATGTCAGTAAGATTATCCATCCTGAAGAAGATATGGGTGTACGCGTTGCTCAAGCACTAAATTACCCAATGGTAAGCCGTTATATGGCTTTGGATGATGATCATTACATCGTTAAAGTTCCAGTCAATGAAAAGCTCAACCATGTGAATTTATCCGGCATCTTAAAACAAGAACCAAACATTAAACTGCTGTTACTGAAACGCGATCAACAGATTCTCTATGAAACAGATGCAAATTTTACCTTACAAACGGGTGATGTCCTGATTTTAGAAGGTTCACTCAGCCATCTTAGAAAACTTTCAGGATGTTTCGCATAACATGGCATTCAAAATAAACTCCCAGAAAATTTTCAATCTCAGCCCGCCGTCTTTGCTGGCGATTGGATTTCTCAGTTTTATTATCATTGGCACGATATTACTGAAAATGCCAATTGCCAATAAAGGTAATGTCAGCTGGATGGACGCTTTGTTTACAGCAACCTCAGCGGTCACTATTACAGGTTTATCTGTCGTTAATCTAAACGAATCTTTTAATCATCTTGGGCAGTTTATTATTCTGTTGTTGATTCAATCGGGTGGTTTAGGTTTTATGACCTTTGCCATATTGGCTGCATTAAGTCTTGCTCCTAAACTCGGCTTAAAACAGCAAATGATGGCGCAGGACAGTTTGGGTCAAACCAGTCTATCTAAAGTTACTTTTGTCGCCAAAGGTGTGGTGCTGTATACCCTGTTGTTTGAATTAATTGGCGTGATTATCCTGACCGCTTCTTTTGCCCCCATGTATGGTTTTGCACGTGGGCTTTATTATGCTGTTTTTTATAGCGTTTCTGCTTTTAATAACGCAGGTTTTTCGTTATTTGATAACAGTTTGATTAACTTTCAAAGCCACTATCTGATTTGTCTAACCATCAGCATGTTATATACCCTAGGTGGGATTGGCTTTTTGGTACTCATTGATGTTAAACAAAATAAACGTTGGAGTAAGCTGACACCGAACAGTAAACTCATTCTCAGTACCATTGCTATTTTAAACCTCGTTGCATTTGTCTTGATTTGGCTATTAGAGTCTAATAATCCGCTCACCTTAGGTTCAATGAGTTTGGGCGAACAAGCCATGAATGCTTGGTTCCAAGCGACTGTGCCACGTTCTTCTGGATTTAATACCATTGATACAGGCTCTATGGAACATAGTACGGCCTTATTGACCATGTTATTGATGTTCATTGGTGGGGGTTCACTCAGTACCGCAGGTGGTATTAAAGTCGGTACTTTTGTAATCTTGTTGCTCTGTGTGATTTCCTTTCTACGGCGTAATGAAGAAATCCGTATTTTCAATCATTCCGTTTCACAGGAAACCACCTATAAAGCACTGGCCGTGACTTCAATTACAGGTATGCTGGTGTTTGTTGGCTGCTTTATTATTTTCTTGCTTGAACCAAAACTCGATGTGCTCGACCTGATGTTCGAAGTGGTCTCAGCGGCATGTACTGTAGGTCTATCACGTGGTGTAACCAGTGAACTCCATGATGGGAGTTTGTTTGTGCTCAGTCTGCTGATGTTTACCGGACGACTGGGACCATTAACCCTTGCCTATTTAATTGCGACTCCAAAGAAGAGCCGCTTAAAACATGCCAATGCCAATATTCAGATTGGATGATGATCTAAAGGCTGTTCGATCACAATCACTTGTCGACAAATTTCATCACTTTGACGTTGCTGCTCAAAGACTGCTTTAGGCATCACGTCAAAATGATCACAGAAACTAATCTCTTGTTCATCAATTGAATAAATCAAGGATTGGTTTCCCACACCTTGTAATGTGTCATAAAACACGATCACAAAGTTACCTTGTTCAAAAGTGTTCTGGATCTCTGAATAAGTTAAAGCAGCCTGAATCGAAATCTGGAGACTTTGCGCCTCCAGATAACTTTGCTTTTCTTTTTCATCCATATGAGGATCAGGTGCCGTATAGAACGACACCTCAAAGCCTAATTTTTTCAGTGCCACAGCCAAAGCAATGCTAAAGGTTCCATCTTTCTGATCATGACCACATAATTGAATCAGGTCAGCAATATCAATATGCGGATGATATTGCTTTAAGATAAGCCAGACTGCAAACACACCGCAATTTGCTTCAAGCTGCAACAAAGTATCTGGAATATTTAAACTCAATTTAATACCAGTTCATCAATGACACACCCAAGCCCGCATATGTTGCTCGGTGGTTATAATCAATCAGACTTTCGCCATAACCATCAAATAATTGCAGGTGACCACGCAATTTGCCTTTGATTGGAAAAGCCCAGTCGAACTGAACAGCACCGTGTGAACGGTCTCCGCCTTTCAATGAATGTCGTAACATCAAGGAAAAGTCGTTATCACCCTTGCGGTAAAATGCAGTTAAATCGCCACGACCGATATAATCTTTAATGTCTGGATTATTATCATCTTTCGCTTCTTCCTCGACACGATACCAAGGACGAACCATCAAGGCGAAATTATCTTTTTCAAACCCAAGATTGAAAATGACACGGTTCCAGCTACGTGATAATGGATCAGAACGACCATTGGATTGGTGATTCAAAGTCACACCAAGCAAACGTGCATTGAGACCCAAAACTTCATAGTTAGTTCTAAACATCAAACTTGCTTCAGGCTCATAATTGGTCTCGCGAAATGGTCGAGACTCTTCCGAGTTATACACTTGCCAACGAGATGATTGAGTATAACCAACCCAAAGGTCACCATTATCACCAAAAATATTTTCCCAAGCCTTGGTCTTAAACGACAACTGGAACTTGGCTTCACTCGACTTTAAGTCTTGTTTATCTTTGACTGTATTTTCAGGATTTGGACTACTTGGAAATTCGTTTTTGTCACTGGTCCAAAACATCGGCAATAAGTAAACAGGCTGATAGGCACGGATATTCCACACCCCCAATTTACTTTCCTCAGACAACTCCCAACGACGATCCAACAAAGAAACATTCGGATCAAACTTCGGTGCAGCACCCAACAGATGCAAGTCACTGACTTTTTGAACCACTTTGTCTTTTAAAGATTCAGGCTTGGCTTTTTCATTAGACTCAACCACGGGCATCGCTGCAGCAACCACAGGCGCGGCATCTGTCTGAGCTTGTGTTGGAATAATGGTAGGTGCTTTATACAGGCTATCATAACAAGCCAAACGTTCCGCATTTGCAGCCAGAGCCACACATGCTTCAACACTCGCAGGGCTAGTCGGTGCAGTTGATTGTGCATTCGCCAACGACGTCGTTAAAGAGCCAAGTATCGCCATGATACTGAGCTCCAAATGACTACGTTCAAAAGATTTGAACCCCATAGATTTCTCCGATTTTTTATTTTAATTGACTTGCTGAATATTAAATCCAAGTTTCTGCAATTCTTCGCGTTTCGCAAATGGCGCAACAACAGCTTTCACTGGTTTTTGAGCCAATAAGTATTGCTGTGCAACACGCTGTAAATCATCCAAATTCACGTTTAACAGACGTTCTCGCAAGATTTTTCGGAATTTTGGCGTACGTGCATGCAATAATGCATAACATGCAGTAATTGCTTCCCCTGCAGGTGAACCCGGTTTATCCATACCCGCCACAAGCCCCAGAATCGCTTCTTCAAGCTGATGTGGTTGTTGTTCGGTATTGAGTAACCATTGCACACTGGCTTCAAAATCATTAAACGTTTCAGCTAAGCGTGGATCACGATAGCTATAGAAACGGAACGAACACGCATTGCCATCATAGCTTGCTCCACCACCATATGCGCCACCTTTTTCACGAATGGCACTATGCAAGAAACCATTCCGTAAATAAGCCGCCAACACCATTAAAGGCGCCGCATCAGGATGAGCAACATCAACAGCTTGATAAGCAGATGCACAGAATTGAACATTGGCTTGGATTAACCATGCTTCATCTGCTGTGGTATTGATATGCTCAACTGAGGTTAAAGTCACAGGTGCTTGATCAACGGTCAGCTTATCCCAGACATTTTGAACCTCTTCAACCAAACGATCAGACTGGTGTTCTTCGCAGACCAATAGGAACTGTTTAGGCGCTTGCAGCAATTTGCGATGAATTGATTGCAACTCACTAATCAAGGCTTGATAAGCGCTATCGTCTTGATCAATTTTCGCAACCAAGTCACTGAGCCAATTCAATGCGCCTAAACCTGTATTGTGATAATCACGGCGTGCAAGAGCACTCATTTGACGTGAAGCAGCTTGCATCGCATAACTATGACCTGAACCAGACAAACGTGACTGCCAACGCGTTTTACGCTGTTGTAATAACTCGATAATGCGGTCTTTCTCATCAAAACGAAGTTGCTCAAATGCCAATTTTAATAATTGAATTGCATCCAGTTTTTGCGTCAGTGATTTTGTGGTCAAAGTGAGCCATGCACTGATACGGTCTTTATCATCGACCTTACTGCGCAAAGATGCACCCATACCCAAGCCACCACTGACTGCTGTTTGGATTTGCTGGAACTCCAAGTAATCATACTCACCTGCACCAACCTCACCCATTAAAATTGAGAGTAAATTGAAGTAAGGAGACTGTACGATTTCATCAGGGATCTGAATCAACACTTGTTGGTAGTAAATCCCATTGGTTCCAGCATGATATAGATTCAACGGTGTATCTAAACCATTACAGATGATTTCACGCAGTTGACCTTGCACAATTTGCAGTTCAGCAGGCACATCTTCCAAACCAACTTTAGGCAATAGTTCAAGATCATCAGGTGTGTCTTGACGCTGCTTCAATGCCGCGGTTTTTTCCTGAATTTCAACTTTCTGCGCATCAGTCAGATGAGCGGTAATCTCAGCCAAACGTGCTTGTTCAGCCTGTTGTTCTTTCACTGATTTGGTTGCATCAGGGACTAAGGTCATTTGTACACGATGCGGATTATCCAACAAGTGGGTTTGAATCAAGTTTGATAACCACATCGGGTCTTTCAACTCTTCTTTCACTTGTTCAATCGCAGAGTCCACATCCCAGACATGAACAGGATCACTGTGATGAATCGCACTACCTAATCCATTGAGAATCAGACTTAAACCATATGGAGTACCATCACCATTGATCTCACGCTGATGTAATTCAATTTGATGAAGAATGGCATCGACAAAATCAGTATCTACAGGCTTGGAAGCCACATCTTTTAGAATATCGAGAATGCCATTTTTAAATGTGTCTGCATGTTCAGCATTTGAACCTTGAACACCACAATAGAAGGTCATTTCAAAGTTGCTGTCATCAACGCCCATGAGTGGACCAGTTGATTGTGCGTAACCACAGGTTTCCAAATAATGACGTAATGGTGAAGCCGAGTTCTCTAATAAGATCCCCTCGACCAAACGCATCCCTAAACGTAATTTAGTATCGCTAGTTTCAGGCAATAACCATGACATTACATGGTAAGTCTTGTCTTTTAGATCTTCACTATCGACGGCATAACTTTCAGTCACCTCTACAGGTGCCGTTAAACGCTTCTCTGGTTTTGAATATAACGTGGTCCCTTGAGAGAACTTATGTAAAGCGAGTTTTTCGAACTGTTCTTGCAAGTCATATGCACTTTGATTACCAAAGGTCATAAATACAGCATTACTTGGATGATAGTGTGTTTTATAGAAATCAACCAACTGCTCATAACTTAAGTCTGGAATATCCTTCGGATCGCCACCAGAATTGTAGTGGTAAGTCGTTTCTGGGAATAAATGATGTGCAAGTTGATGATAAAGCTGATCTGAAGGAGAACTCATAGCCCCTTTCATCTCATTAAACACCACACCTTTATAAACGGCTTGATCATTTTCCAACTCAATCCGAATCCCTTCCTGCGCAAAGTCTAAAGGATTCAAATTGGCCGCGAAGGCAGCATCTAAATACACAGATAATAAGTTTTGAAAGTCTTTTTTGTTCTGTGTTGCAAAAGGATAAGCCGTCCAATCCGCTGCTGTGAATGCATTCATAAATGTATTCAATGAGCGGCGGATCATCAAGAAGAAAGGGTCACGTACAGGGAACTTTTCAGAACCACAAAGTGCCGTATGCTCTAAAATATGTGCAGCGCCTTTGGAATCCATCGGCTGAGTTCTAAATGCCACCAAGAACACATTTTCATCGTGTGTTGTAGCCAAATGGTAGTGAACTGCACCAGTCACTTTGTGCTTATATTCTGAAACTTGAATATCGAGTGCTTCTACATGGTGTTGACGTAATAGCTGAAACGCGGGATGTGTCGTTTGAGTAATGCTTTCAGTAACATCGACAGTCATGTGATCTCCAATTTATCTATTTAAATCATTACAATTGATTATAGAGAGTCTACCGAAGAATACGTATGGATATCCATGTAAATTACTATGTTTTTGTAGAAAAATGCAGCGGCTAATCAAAACACACTTTATTCAAAAATTTTTTGAAAATTACTATGGAGCGAAACCAGTGGCTCATATCCCATACTTTGATAGAAGTAAGCTGCGTTTTCTGTATCAGTGAGTAAATGTAATCTTTCAAAATGAGCTTGTGCATATCGTTCCACATGCAGCAATAAATACGTTCCTATTCTTTTCCGACGATAATCAGGATGGATATAGAAACGGCGCAAGCGACCAACTTTATTTAAATGATCAAAAGGATCTTGATTCAGCCCACCGACTGCAATCAATTGATTTTGTGAATAAACAACAAATAAAGCTTCACCAAATCGATCGAAACAATTCTTACCAGTTTGAAAATCCTGCTTTAATCGGTTTAAAAATTGAAAGCCTTCGCGTTCTGAACATTCGATTAACCCATCCAATGCTGGCGGTAAGTAATCAATTCGTTCTGTTCTCATTCAACATCCCCATAAACCATACAAGTTTAAAAAAAGCGTCATTTCAGCTGCGTGCTACTCTTATATTTGAATCTATTCTCACGATCCACGTAACCACAATACATTCCGATTACTTTTAATTGAGAATTATTATCGATACAAGCACATCTTCTCCAATTCTGATTATTGTCCTTTTTTGTTGTATATCTTTGGTTTTTAGAATAAATAAGATGAATTTCTTTCAACAAACTACTGTAATCTTGAGCATTAGTGTAAACTTTGCTTTTTGATTTTTACTGTGATGACAAACATGGCAACTGTTGATCTTTTTGCAATTGGTAATGCACTCATTGACCAAGAATTTAAAGTCTCAAATGAGTTTTTGACACAACAAGCGTTGCAAAAAGGCACAATGCAGTTAGCCGATGGTGAAACTCAGGCAAATTTATATCAACAATTACAAGCGACGCAAAGCTACAAAGGCCAAGCCAGTGGTGGTTCAGCAGCAAATACCACAGTCGCTTTCAGTGCACTAGGTGGTACTGCATTTTATGGTTGCCGTGTCGGTAATGATGAACTCGGTCATATCTATCTCGATGGCTTAAATGAAGCAGGCATTAAAACCGCGACACAATCAATTAGTGAAGGCGTAACAGGTACATGTATGGTTCTGATCAGCCCTGATTCAGAGCGCACCATGCAAACCTACCTTGGGATTACTGCTGAATTGTCTGATGAACAAATCGACCTTGAGCCGCTTAAAACTGCAAAATGGCTGTATATCGAAGGTTACTTGTCTACCAGTGATACTGCTCGTGTTGCAGTCAAACAAGCGCGTGAATTGGCTAAAGCGCATGGTGTTAAAATTGCTTTATCGCTTTCAGACCCAGCGATGGTGCAATACGCACGTCAAGGTCTAGAAGAACTGTTAGATGATGGCGTTGACTTATTGTTCTGTAACGAGCAAGAAGCACTCATGTTTACCGAAACAGAAAACCTTGATGCTGCAATTGAAATTTTAAAATTAAAAAATCAACATGTGGTGATTACTCAAGGTGCCAAAGGTGCTGTCATTGTAGATCAAGCACATCACTTCCATGTCAATGGTCGTGCGGTTGAAGCGGTGGATACCAATGGTGCTGGCGATGCATTCTCTGGTGCATTTTTATATGCAATCAATGCAGGTTTAAGCTTGGAAGCAGCAGCACAACTTGCTATTTTGATCTCAAGTGAAGTGGTTGCTCAATATGGACCACGTTTAAGCGTAGAAAATTACGCTAAACTCTTTGAACAATTCCAAAAAGCTCAACAGGAATGTGCATAACATGGAAAAGATTTGCATGACCGAAGAAGTCCCAGAACGGGAATCTCGTGCCTATGACACCATGAAAGGAACCACGATTTTTATTACTCAAAAAGATGGTAGTTTTTATGCCTATCAGAATGTTTGCCCACATTTGCAAACTGAACTTGAGTATTTAGAAAATCAATTCTTGGACCAAGATAAAGAATATATTCAGTGTTCTACGCATGGTGCTTTATTTTCTGTCGAAACAGGTGAATGTATTTCTGGACCATGTTTGGGTGACTTCCTTGAAAAAGTAAATTTGGAAGTCCACTCAGATGGTGGTATCTATATTGACTAAGCTTTAAATCATGAATTCTGCGATGACTGAGTTTTTTCTAAACTACTACCTTATGCCATTTCATATGAGCGTAGTCGCTTTAATTGTGCTCAGCATTGCGGAAACCATTGGCATCGTAATTGGTTTACGGCCAAGCCATTTAGTTCAAAAGCTCACTCCAGATTGGTTACTGAACTCTCCACTACTCGATGTAAAATTTTCTAAGTATTTGATCTTTGTTTTCTTACTGATCAATTTTAGTTTTGCAGGCTATTTTTTGGAACTATCGTTCTTTGCTTTGCAGCATTACTTTATCTCGCCTTACTATTTATTTGTTCCAGCACTGATCATCGATATCTTCTTTACCGTGTTTATGATTCACTGCCTAGATCAAGTGATTAAACCGAAGGTTACACATACCCATACCAATTTGGTTGGACGCTTAGCCACAATCTCAACTGGGAATGCCCGCCCAGGTTTTTCTGCTCAGGCACGTGTTCGTGATGAGTTTGGTCAACTCTATTATGTGCAAGTTGAACCAGAATATGGCGAACTCGAATTACAATCACAAGTGTTATTAATTAGCCAAAAATCGAATTCACACTATCTCGCGAAAAAAATATCGCTCTCAAATAATTTATTTACTCCTGACTGATTCCTGCTTTAAAAAGCGCTTTCAAAGAAAAAAGAGTTGTTTTTACATTTTATTACAAATATATGCTGCAATTTTTTTCAGTTTAGCTCTTCCCTTCTTATTGTTTTCATGATCGTGCTATTGCCCAAAACTCAACAGTGATGCCCATCACAATTTTTAGAATAATCTCTAGTCATACACTAGGTTTTGTGGTTATTTCACTATAAAAACTCTGTAATTTTGTAATCAAATAGTTAAGCCACTGTATATATTATAAATTTTATATTCATACTATTTTAGTTGGTTTAATATTTATTTAATTCATTTTAAACTATAGCTTTTTAATCAGATTTAAAATGATAAATACAACTGTTTTAATCAGATTTAAAAATAAATCCATATTATTTTAGTTGGTTAAAATAATTATTTTAAATAATTTAATAAAATCAATACAAATAACTGATTTACATAAACAATTTTAAATTAATTTATTTAAAAACTTTAAAGGTTTATTTTTAATGAATTTTATTTAATAATGTTTTACATCTTCTTTAAATATGAGGCTAGGTTCTATGAGCATAAGTTCTCAAGACCCAAATCGGCGACTCATTCGAGAAATTACAATTATTCTTATTATTAAAGTTGTACTGCTCTTGGTGATTAAACATATCTGGTTTGATGCCCCAACGATTCCAAAAGATTTTAACAATGAAGTTGCCGAGCGTATTGCTGGCGACATGTCCAAAACTCAGGAGACACGTTGATGATTTCTGAAAGCGTGGTCGATCTTTCGCGGTTCCAATTTGCAATGACCGCAATGTATCACTTTCTTTTCGTCCCTTTAACTTTAGGTCTAGCTTTCATTCTTGCCATTATGGAAACCACGTATGTGATTTCAGGTAAAGAAATTTATAAAGATATGACCAAATTCTGGGGAAAACTCTTCGGGATTAACTTCGCTTTAGGTGTAACCACTGGTTTAACCATGGAATTCCAGTTTGGTACCAACTGGGCCTATTATTCTCACTATGTAGGTGACATCTTCGGAGCACCACTTGCAATTGAAGGCTTAATGGCTTTCTTCCTTGAATCAACCTTTATTGGTTTATTCTTTTTCGGGTGGGATCGTTTATCTAAAGTCCAACACTTAGGTGTGACTTGGTTAGTCGCGATTGGCTCGAATATGTCTGCCTTGTGGATTTTGATTGCCAATGGTTGGATGCAAAACCCTGTCGGTGCTGCATTTAACTACGAAACCATGCGTATGGAATTGGTAGATTTCGGTGCCTTGATCTTTAACCCTGTTGCTCAGGTTAAATTTGTACATACCGTTTCTGCAGGTTATGTCACAGGTGCGATCTTCGTCCTTGCCATTTCAAGCTACTATTTATTAAAGAAACGTGATTTACCATTTGCACGTCGCTCATTCGCCATCGCTGCAATTTTTGGTTTAGCGTCAACTTTATCTGTCATTCTACTCGGTGATGAATCAGGCTACGAGTTAGGTGATGTTCAGAAAACCAAACTTGCTGCGATTGAAGCTGAATGGCATACCGAACCTGCACCTGCTGCATTCACCTTGTTTGGTCTCCCAAATCAGCAGGAAATGCGTACCGATTATGCGATTAAGATTCCTTATGTGATGGGGATTATTGCAACACGTTCTACAGACAAAGAAGTGACTGGTTTACGTGACTTGATGAAAGAACATGAAGTGCGAATCCGTAATGGTATGGTGGCCTATAGCGAGCTCGAAAAACTTCGTGCTGGTGATCGTTCGCCAGAACTGTTGGCTTCATTTGAGAAAAATCAAAAAGACTTAGGTTATGGTCTACTCTTGAAAAAATACTCTCCAAATGTAGTCGATGCCACTGAAGCACATATTCAAGCGGCAACTAAAGATACCATTCCAAACGTAGCTGCATTGTTCTTCTCTTTCCGTGCAATGGTGGCTTCTGGCTTCCTGATGCTATTGCTGTTCCTTTTCGCAACTTGGGCAGTCGCAAAACGTAATGCCGAAGGTAAACCGTGGTTACTTAAATTTGCTTTGTTTGCGCTCCCACTCCCATGGATTGCAGCTCAAACAGGTTGGTATGTAGCTGAAGGTGGTCGTCAACCATGGTCAATCGGTGAAATCTTACCGACACATCTTTCTGCATCAAGCGTCAGCGCTGGTGATGTGTGGGGCTCAATTATTGCATTGGCAGCGTTCTATACCGTGCTGCTCATTATTGAAATGTACTTAATGATCAAATTTGCTCGTTTAGGTCCAAGTTCTTTGCATACGGGTAAATATCACTTTGAAAAACTAGAAGCAAAAACTGGGGAGGCTCAATCATGATCGAATATGAACTCCTAAAAATTATTTGGTGGGTATTGGTCGGTGTACTACTGATTGGCTTTGCCCTCACCGATGGTTTCGATATGGGCTCAATGGCACTGATGCCATTTGTGGGAAAAACTGACTCTGAGCGCCGTGCTGCAATCAACACCATTGCACCACATTGGGATGGTAACCAAGTCTGGTTCATTACAGCAGGTGGTGCACTATTTGCTGCATGGCCAATGGTCTATGCGGTTGCGTTCTCCGGAATGTACTGGGCCTTACTCCTTGTTCTATTTGCCCTGTTCCTGCGGCCCGTCGGATTCGACTATCGCTCTAAATTAGAAAATACCCAATGGCGTACGTCTTGGGACTGGGGCCTATGCATCGGTGGTGCTGTACCTGCACTGGTGTTTGGTGTAGCATTCGGCAACTTGTTCCTAGGCGTACCGTTTAGCTTGGATGACACTTTGCGCTCACAATATACGGGTAGTTTCTTTGCACTCTTAAATCCATTTGCATTAATTTGCGGTATTGTCAGCCTATCAATGTTATGTGCACACGGCGGTGCTTGGTTGATGCTACGTACAGATGGTAATTTGCATAACCGTTCAGCCAAAGCAACACAAATCATGGCTATTGTATTTCTTGTCTGCTTCTTGGCAGCAGGTGCATGGTTAGTCTTTGGCAATATCTCTGGTTATAGTTATGCCACTGCCGTAAATACCAATGCTGCATTGAATCCACTGGCAAAAGATGTGGTAACCAATGCCAATCATGGCTGGTTAAATAACTATGCAACCTATCCAATCACCATGGCTGCGCCTATTGTTGCGATCCTCGGTGCATTATTGGTGATTGTCAGTGCCGCAAAACATAAATCTGCAGCAAGCTTCACAGGTACAAGTTTAATGATTGTCGGTGCAATCTTGACTGCCGGTTTTGCCTTGTTCCCATTCTTGTTACCTTCAAGCATTGATCCAACGTCAAGCTTGACCATGTGGGATGCTGTTTCTAGTCATAAAACCCTAGGTGTAATGACCGTTGCTGCATGTATCTTTGTTCCGCTCATTTTGATCTATACCTCTTGGTCGTATTACAAAATGTGGGGTGTCATCACCAACAAACATATCGAAGAAAATTCACATAGTTTGTATTAATGAGGAGATATGACATGTGGTATTTTGCATGGATTCTAGGTGTTTTGATGGCATGTTTCGCAGGTGTACTGAGTGCACTTTATATCGAACATCATCAAGATTTAGATGAGGAATAACAAAATGGCTGAAGCAATGACAACACCGAAGAATAGTAAAGCGCAAGTACTTGCAATGACCATTTCGTTTTTGTTGGCATTGCCCCTTGCTGCTATTTTATTGGTACACCCATCACTGATGCTGGATGCTAACGGGCACTATAATCATAGCCTGCTGATGCTTGTGATGATTGGGATCTCTGGCGGCTTTATTCATGGCGTTGGGTTTATACCAAGATTCTGGTTATGGAAGTGGTTATTCAGTCCTTATATCGCTTGGCCATTAATGGTTTTGGGTTACTTTATTTGGATTGGAAATTAATTTCGAATCAACCAACCAAAAGAGGAAGCAAACTTGCTTCCTCTTTTTTATCGATACGTTATTAAAACTTGAAGGATACAGAACCAGTCACACTACGCGGTGCGCCATAAGTTTGATTCGATGTATTTAAACGATAGGTTTTATCCGTAACATTATTGAGATTTAAACCCACGGTTAACGCTGGACTAAGCTCATACTTCGCCATTGCATCAACCAATGTAAAAGCTTTTTGACCATTGGTATCACGCGCAAAGCCATCCATGTCATAGCTACTATAAATCTTATTCTGCCACGTCACTCCAGCCCCAACTGTAAGCTTTTCTAAATTGCCAGAAAACTTATAGGTGCCAAAGAGCTTAAACTGATCTTTTGGAATATCGGTGTTAATACAATCGCCTTTTTCCTTGGTCTCAGAATAAGTATATCCACCGTTCAGATTTAAATTAGGCAGTACTTCTCCAGACACCGCCACATCAAAGCCTTTTGTCTTCGCGCCTTTTGCAGAACGGTAATAAGATGTTCCAGCAACCGCCCCTGGAACTTCTTCACTATTTGCATATTTACCAGCTTCAACAGCAACATTATCTAGATTAGATTGAAATAAAGCCAAACTCGTATTTAGGCGACCAGAAAATAGTTCACCTTTTACGCCAAACTCATAGCTATCACCTTCTTTAGGATCAAGTAGCTTCATTTGATAGTCTTTATTCGATTGAGGAGAGAAAATACTGGTATAACTCCCATAAACAGCCCATTCAGGTGTCACATCAAAAACGATACCGGCATAAGGCGTAAACTGATCGTCAACTTTAATTTTTGTTCCGTTATTTTTATTACCAGATTCTGCATAATAATCAAAGTTTGAAATACGGCCACCTAAAATTACTTTGAGACTATCCAGAAGATTTAAGCGAGTTGCTAAATAGCCGCCATATTGTCTAAATTGCAGTACAGAATTTCCTGTACTTACAGGGGTATATAAACCTGCAGGCTGTGCTGTATAACCATTCCATGTTTTGATATTGATCGAACCTGGTTCACCCATCACACGATTGTAATAAGGATCATTTTGATCTACATCTTGAAAATTAGCGCCAAGAATCAATTCATGTTCACGGCCAAATAATTGATATGGACCCGTTAGGCCTAAATCAATCGAATGCTCAACAGGTTTTGTATGTTGATAACCCGCTGTTATTGTTGATGTATTATTTTCATAATCCGTGTAATAAACGGGTTTTCCATCTGCACCAATGACAGGTACGCGCTTTCCGTCTTGCATTTTATAAACACCAGACGTGTTGGAACCAATCACACCATAAATGCTTTCTGTATCGGTTGTGGCAAAATTATAGTTTGCATTCAATTTCCAACGATTTTCAAATTCATGTTGCAACTGGGCAAATGCATTCAAACTATCCGTATGGGTATAAGCCCAACGTGGTGCAGAATTATCTTTGCGTCCCATTGGCGAAAGAATATTCTTCGCATCGAAATTTGCATAAGCATGGATACTTTGACCATTACTTTGATTCCGACTTAAGGATGTTCCGACACTTAAAACCGTTTTATCACTCAAGTCTGCATCTACCACACCATATAAAATGGTCGATTCAGCATCACCCCATTTTTGCCAACTATCTCCTTGTTGGTGTGCTGCAACCACGCGCCCACGCACAGTTCCAGATTCATTCAATGCTTGAGATGCATCAATTTCACTTCGCCATGTATTCCACGAGCCATAACTTACTTTAGCCATGGATTGTGCATTGGGTGTGGCATGTTTGCGATTGAAGTTCACACTGGCACTGGGTAAGCCACTGCCATTTAATAAGCCTGTTGCACCTTTTACTACAGTCACATTTTCAAAAATAGCCGTATCAATATTACTTAGTGCAGTATTGTTACGACCTTCAATTGCAGGACTCGATAATAAACCATCGATTTGAAAGTTTAGGATTTTAGAACCACGTGAATAATAAGAGGTATATTCACCACCTGTTCCCCAAGCTGACGTTGCCCCATAACTTTGACGATAAACCCCAGGAATCTGATCAAGCACTGCCGATACACTTGTTAAATTCTGATCTTTGATTTGTTGTTCTGTAATCACACTGACAGACTGTGGCGTTTCTTTTAAAGATAAATCCAGTTTAGTCGCCGATTTTGATTTTTTAACGGTATATGCAGAAGTTTCATGATCAGCTTTAAGATGAATAACAGGTAACACATCTGATTTATTTGAATTTTCTGATGTATCTTCGGCCCAAACCATGCTTGTAGAACTGCCTAGCAAGCTTAACATAATCGCTGTATATAAATTGTGGTGCTTCATGACTCCCCCGAGTATGTAATATTTTTTTACATAATACACAAATGATAACAATTATCAATAGCGTTAATCTTTCCGTAATTCAGCTGGATAGATTAAGTTTTTGAATTTGTACTTTAATTTTTAATAAATTTAAATAATAATTATTATCATTATACTTTTTGGGCCGTACACATGACTTTAAAAATATTAGGGATCATGGTTTCACTGCTGTCTTGTCTGAGTCTTTATCTCAGCCACCCGAATCAGATTTTCTTAGAAAAATCACTTTCTGCTCCATTCAAATATTTAGGGCTTTTAGGATTATTCATTGGGCTAAGTTTACTCATTTACGCATTACCCATCTTGGTTGCTATCTTGATTTGGCTTGCAATTGCTACTCTTGTTTGGTCATTTGCACCCTTCATTATGCTCATGAAAAGGTCATCTTAAATGAACATGCTCAAACAAAAACTACAACCCGATTGGTGGAGCAAAACATTCGCTGGAGGCGTCCTTGGCCTAAGCTTTGCAATGGCTATGGGGGCAATCATTCTTTTACTCAGTAAATCCAATGCTGATTCTTCGATTGCACCGCAGTTAGGAATGTGGTCCATTCCATGGATTTGGCTCTGTGTATTCTTTATTGCTTATTTCATTCCTAAAGGTTGGCAAAGTATTGTGATTTTTAGCCTTGCAAACATTTTTGCCTATGCCCTGTTATTTTGGTTGAGAGCTTAAAATGAAAATTCGCGCAGATATCATTAAAACTGGCAAAAACCTACATACATGGGTTGGCATAAGTGCAGGTATTTTATTATTTATCTGTTTTTTTGCTGGTGGTTTAACCATGTTCCAGCATCACCTCAGCCAATGGGCTACGCCTCCCCAACAAAAATTAGCTGCAATTCAGCCTAATCAATATAATCAACTGGTTGAGCAAGTACAGGCCAAATTCCCTGAAACACAAAAGGCATTTACTTTAAGCTTTAGCTCGCCAGAAGGACATAATGCACCGATCCAATGGGAAGCTACCCATGCAGAGGCTGAAGATCATCATGGCATTGATATTGCCCAAACAAGCATGATGGCAACACTTGATGCTAATGGTCAACTACTCGCTAAAGAAGAAAATGTGTCTAAATTGGGTTGGTTGATTGAACAACTGCATGAAACAGCGGGTATCCCAGGCATGATGGGACATCACACAGCTGGTGTAATGGTGATGGGCGTTGTTGCTGTTTTATACTTTCTTGCCATCATGTCTGGTTTAATCGTATTACTACCAACCTTAATCAGTGACTATTTTGCTGTACGCAAAGGTAAAAATAAAAAGCGTTTTTGGCTGGATACCCATAACGTCATCGGCATTACCAGTTTACCTTTTCATATCATCATTAGTGTGACTGTGGTTGTATTCGCCTTTCATGATATTTTCTATGGCGCATTGACCCAACTGGTATCGAAGGACAAACCCTTATTCGAGCGACCTGCTGCGGTAAAGATTATTGATCCAACACCTCGATTAAATGTAGAAAACATTTTCTTGAATATTCAAAAGGCTGCGCCAGATTATCGGATTGACGGCATCCGTTTTAATCAGCTGGATAATCCAGAACGTGCCTCCGCTTTTGTTGCGTTGTATCATCCAGACCGTATGCTTCGTGGCGATACCTTTGACTATATGTCATTTAATCCGTATCAAACTACGCCTTATCCAACCAAAACACTATCAACTGAAGAAAGCTCCGCTGGCTCACTGATTCGCTCGATGTTTGCTTTGCATTTTGGCAATTATGGCGGCGAACCGATTCGCTGGATTTATTTAATTTTTGGCCTGGGTGGTGCTTATTTATTCTACTCTGGCAATATTTTGTGGATAGAGACTCGCTTGCGTAAGCAAAAGAATCCGAACTTACCAGCACCGCAACAACGCAAGGATGTTATGTTTATTGCCAATCTTACCATCGGTGCTTGTTTGGGCTGTATGTTGGCTATATTTACCAGTATGTTGATTGGTCGATGGGCTTATGTCATACCATTGCAATTACAAAGTCATAACCATGTGTTCATGTATAGCTACTATTTGGTGTTTATCGCAGCAATTGCCTATGTATTTATTATCAATGCTGCAAAAGCTTTACCTCAGTTATTCCTAGCAACTGCAATCATTCTATTTTTGATTCCGATCACTTCAATCTTGGCCTATCTATTGCCAATTCAAGGACTTTGGCATTCGACTGGCTCTCTAATTTGGATCGATATCGTTGCTTTTGTTCTTGCTTTGCTATTTATACGTTTTTATCAACAAGCTAAGGATCGTGCACAAGCTGCACCGATAGGTTCAATTTGGTCTATACAAAAAGCTGAGCAAGTATCACCTCTCACTGAGAACCAAGCGTAACCTGTTCATTAAACAATAAAAAAAGCCGATGTAATCATCGGCTTTTTTTATTGCTGAATTAGTTGGTTTGACCCGCTAGCCAAGCCATGAATTTTTGGCGTTCAGCTTTAGATGCTTTCTGCCACAATTCAGCCAATTGTTGATCTGTGGTTTTTGCTGTACCCACTGTCGCTGCTGTTGTTACTGCAACGGGTGCAGCAGCAACTGCTTGTGCGGTCGCACCTGCATAAACAGGTGCAGGTTGATTCGCAGCATTGTTTTTATTCTTTTGTGTTAAATCTAAAGTACGGCTTAATAAATTACTGCCAGTAAACCAAGGTTGTGCCTCATTGTTTGCACCCGTTTGCTGTACAACCAACTTTTTGTTTTGATCATACAATGCAACTGTTGGTTGGTCAGCATATTTCTTTGCTGCATCAAAGTCTTTAGGCCCATTTACCAAACCCAAAGTATAGGATTGATTGTCTTGCAGGTCTGGCGCTTGGATGGTGACTACACCTGATTTAACGATGTCATGCTCACCGTTTAAATGCTCAAAATATTCACGATAACGAACATTAACTGTTAAATTGCCTGGATCTACTTGATAGTTATTCTTCTTTGATGGAATTAATCCATTATTTACTTCTTGACCATTTACAGCAAGAATCACGATTTCTTCAGGTGCAGTGATTGTGACTGCCGAAAAAACTGAACTACTTAATAATAACCCGAAAGCAGCAACACCAACTCTTAAAGACATTAGACTCTTCTCGATATAAACAATTTATGAAATCGTATGCACTATGCAATGCGATTGTGACTATTTTATGACAGAAAACAAAACTGTCTATTCCATCAATTCGGCTTATTTAAGATATATACATCATTTTTGATTATAAGTGCCATACTTCTTTTGGCGAATAACCAATAGACATAAAAAAAGAGCACTGTTTCGTGCTCTTTTTCGCTAGTCGTTTTAACTTAGTTAAAAGTTTTGAAACGTGCAGAATCATCCATATAAGTTTTATCACCTGCTGCTGCTTCGATTGAACCGAATACAAGCTGAGCACGTAATTTCCAGTTCGCTGGAATATCAAAAGTTTCAGCAACTTCTGCATCAATAATTGGGTTGTAGTGTTGTAATGATGCACCTACACCAATTTCTGATAATGCAGTCCACGTTGCAAACTGAGCGATTGCACTTGAATGTTCAGACCATACTGGGAAGTTGTCTGCATACAATGCAAATTGTTCTTGTAGACCTTTTACAACATCTTGGTCTTCATAAAATAACGCTGTACCAAAACCAGCAGCAAAGCTATCAATTTTTGCACTTGTATTTGCAAAAGCTTCTGCAGGAATCATTTTACGCAAAGTTTCACGTACGATTTCCCAGAATTTAACATGGGAGTCACCATACAAAGTCACAACACGTGATGTTTGCGAGTTGAATGATGATGGACTTTGTTTTACTGCTTCACGAATTGTTTCTTCAACAGTTGTTTGATCAACTGTAAGGTTTTTACCAATCGCATAGATGGTACGACGAGATTTAATGCTATTTAAGAAGTTGCTCATGTTGTTATTCCTACCTTGTGCCATTTCGGCGTTATCTTGGATTGAATGTAGTGTATAACGACGCATTTTTTAGGAATAGACCAAAAAATATGACAGATCGTTCTTTTTTTGAAACAGTCTAATTTTTTATTCTGAATAAAAAACTCCACATTCCGTGGAGTCTTTTTTAACATAATTTAATTACTTATCTGTTTCAAATAATGCAGCCACAAATGATTTGGCAGAGAAAGGACGTAAATCGTCAATCTTCTCACCCACACCGATATAGCGAATGGGTACATGCGTTCGGCTTGCAATATTGAATAACACGCCACCTTTTGCCGTACCATCAAGCTTGGTAATGGTAATCCCTGTTAAACCAACAGCTTCATCAAACAACTGCACTTGGTTAATCGCATTTTGACCTGTGCCTGCATCAACAATCAGCATAATCTCATGAGGCGCAGTCGCATCAATTTTTTGCATGACACGTTTAACTTTTTTCAACTCTTCCATCAAGTTGGCTTTGTTTTGCAAACGTCCAGCTGTATCAGCGATCAATACATCGATGCCTTTAGCACGTGCGCTTTCAAATGCATCAAAAATCACAGAAGCACTGTCTGCACCATGCCCTTGAGCAACCACTGGGATATCATTACGTTCACCCCAAATTTGAAGTTGCTCCGTTGCAGCTGCACGGAAAGTATCGCCCGCTGCCAACATCACTTTTTTGCCTTCGCCTTGTAAACGCTTTGCCAATTTACCAATGGTTGTGGTTTTACCTACACCATTTACCCCGACCATCAAGATCACATAGGGTGATTTATTCGGATCGATATGCAATGGCTTAACGCGTGGCGCCAGTAAAGCAACTAACTCTTCTTGCAATGCTTTGTACAAAGCATGCGAATAGATCAAATCACCACGAGCTGTTCTTTCGGTCAAATTGGCAATAATGGTTTTAGTTGCATCTACACCAATATCAGCAACCAACATTTGCTCTTCGACTTCTTCTAATAACTCGTCATCAATTTCTTTACCACCGATCAAAATATTGACCATACCATCGGTGAAACTACGACGTGTTTTAGTCAAACCATCTTTCATGCGGCCAAAGAATCCCGTAGGCTGGGTTTCTTCTTCAACAGCAGGTACTGTTGCTGCAATCGTTACAGGTGCTGGAGTTTCAACTGTAGTTTTTACAACTGGCTCATCAATAATGGGAACATCGACAGCAGGTAAATTCGGTAATGTGACATCATCATCACCAATGTCAGCATCTATCAAGAATTTATTTTGCATATTCGATTGCTGTTGCATGTCGATTCCTTGAGAATAAAGCAGCTTTTAAAAAAGACCGCTAGTCTAGCATAAATTGATTTCTTTTTTCCGACAGAGGCAAACCATTCATTTATAAATAGAAATGAATCGTTTAAAACTCACTCATCTTCTTTTGCCATCGCCGGATATTGTTTAATACGATTCGATTCAAATTGGTAAGCATTTAAAAGCTTTAGATAATCTACACGTCGAATTTTAGCTTGTTCTAAAATATCTTCAGCCAAATGCTGTGTTCTAGGATGGCTCGCTTGGTGTGCGTACTGAACAACTGTTTGATACTGCACTGGATTAATTGGGCGTTGTAAAGCGTTATACGCAAGTATAAAAATAGACAAAATAATAATACCGACCAAAACATTATAAGTTTGGTCCAACTTAAATCCTAATTTGGATTGCATAACCTTATGTTTAAAAATTATAGACAACATAATCTACCTCGAATTAGAGGTAGTGTAAGTCTCTGATTCGCTAAGGACAAGTACAACGTTCAATAAGTCACAATTCCACAACTTATTGAACGCACACCACTTTAGCAATAATTAACTGACTAATGTACGAACAAAGGAAAAGTACAAAATAAATGCAATGATGACCAAGGTAATAAAAATCGCAAACATCCCTACGCCACTTTCTGCATCTGCTGGATGTAAATCATCATCATCGGCAATATTTTTCAACTCTCCATCATAGATCCGATAAAACTGATCCTTTTGTTCAGGACTTAAATGACTGGCAAAGTCATACACTCGTTTACGTTGTGCCAAGCAGTAATCACCCAAGTGAATTTCCTGATGGAAAATGGCTTCATCAAGTAATTGACGATGATGATGAGCTAAAGCAATAATTTGACTTTCTAATGGTGGGACATCCACAGTTACGCCATCAATGACATTGGACATGTTATTCTCCTTTTCTATTATTCTCACTTTGATTTTACTTAAAATTATTTGCGACAAATGTTTAATCGTGTAAGATTTTATTTACGTAATGACACCGAATATATTTGACAATTCAATCAATTTTGTCATAATAATTTAACAAATCTAAGTTAAAGTAGCTTAAATTCAAAGTAGAGTAACTTTGAATAGAATTTGCGGTAATCATAATTAAAATAAGGAGTTATATATGATTCAACAATTTACACACCATGAACTAGAGCATGTATATGCAAATGCGGTAAATACAATTCAATCGCAAAAAAACTTCCAAGATGCAGTGAAAGAGCTTGAAGAAGTTGCTAAAGCAGGTCACGGTAAAGCGGCATTATTTTTAGCAGAGTTGTATTATCAAGGCTTCCGAGTAGAACGTGATTCCTTGAAAGCACAGTATTGGCAGAAGATGGCAACCCTACAAGCATAACGAAACGTCACTTAGGTGGCGTTTTTTAATACCTACTTAAAACCTATTAACATGATTCTTTCACATTCCTGACTTGCGCCACACCAAAGCTTTAGTCGCTTTGTCTTGCTCAGGTGGCGTTTTTTAATACCTACTTAAAACCTATTAACATGATTCTTTCACATTCCTGACTTGCGCCACACCAAAGCTATAATCTCTTTGTCTTGCTCAAGTAGCGTTTTTTAATCCCTCTATAAAACTTATGAAGATAATTATCTTCACTTTGTTTAACTTAAGCTGCGTCAAAGCTTTAGTTGCTTTGATTTGATACTTACAATATTTGCTTACGATTTAGATCAATTGTTTAAACATAACTGCCATCTATCTTTCTTATAATAAAACATAAGTTTAAGAATATTAGTTTAATAACATGTATCGTTTTAGCCATTTCCAACCGGTCTCACGTGAGTTGATGTTCAAAATTTCAATTCTAAAAACAATGATGTATTGTGGCGTTCTTTGGGGTTTATACCATCAAGGTTGGGCAATCAAATCTGATCAAGACGGTCATGTATTCCCCTTTTGGCTAAACGGCGTACAAGCACATCGCTATGCTAAAGCGCATTGGAAAAACTACACACCACGTAAGATTACGCCGAAAGATTTCCACGAATCATTACTGCCAACCTTAACGCGCTTACAAGTTGAACCTGCTTTATTTAACTCTTCACATCGTAAATTTAAACTTTCAACTCAGCAAATGCAGCATTTCTTCTTTATGCCACATCAAGCAGCAGTGACGGTTTAACCTTTCTCTCTATGACAATGATGACTTTTTAGACATTCATGAAGAAAAGTTATCATTGGATTGAAATTAGGGCTTTGCATTTAAAAAAAATACCGTTAAGTTAAATGAAAATGACAATACAACACAGGTGGATAAACAATGACAATCGTTGCTCAAGTCATAAAGAATAAAGCAGTACAATCAATTTTTACCATTTCACCGAATGCGACGGTACTTGAAGCAATTAAAATTATGGCTGAAAAAGGTGTAGGTGCTTTAGTTGTCGCGGAAAATGAAACCGTCGTAGGTATTTTTTCTGAGCGTGACTATACCCGTAAAATTGCCTTGATGGAGCGTTCATCAAACAACACCCCTGTATCAGACATTATGACGTCAAAAGTTATTTCTGTAGGTCTAAACCATACTGTAGAAGAATGCTTAAACCTCATGACTGATCGTCATTTGCGTCATTTACCTGTTTTAGACCAAGAAAAGTTAGTTGGATTTATCTCTATCGGAGACCTAGTCAAGGCTGCGATGGATGATCAACGTATTCTGATTGAACAGCTTCAACAATACATTTCTGGTTGATTTAAGAAACAAATTAAAAAAGGGCAAATCAATTGCCCTTTTTTATGATCTCATCTCTATCAATTATGCTTTTAGAAAGTTCTCAATAACTGGAACAAGGCGTTGTAGTAACTCATCCGCTTGCGCTTGTGTCATGTTTAGCGGTGGTAATAAACGTACCACTGAACCTGCCGTTACATTGATAATCAACTTATATTCATCACGTGCGATCGCAACCAGTTCAGCACAGTCTTTTGGTAGTTGAACACCAATCATCATGCCAAAGCCACGCACTTGAACATTGTAATCAGCCAATTGTGCTCTGAGCTGATCGACAATATAAGCACCGACTGTAGCAGCGTTCTCAACAGCATTTTCCTTTTCCAGGGTATCAAGCACGGTATATACCACACGTGAACCTAACACTGTTCCACCATAAGTTGAACCATGACTACCTGCACCCAGCAAACCGACTGCTTTACCTTGTGTCATGACTGCACCAATTGGAAAGCCATTCCCTAAACCTTTGGCTGTAGTCATGACATCAGGAATAATGTTGGTGTGTTGATAGGCAAAGTATTTACCTGTACGGCCATTACCTGTTTGGATCTCATCCAGCATCATCAACCAATTATGTTGATTACACAGCGCACGTATATCTTCTAAGTAACTAAATCCTTGTGGTGCAGTATTCACGCCACCTTCACCTTGAATGGGTTCAATCAGGACGGCAACGATATCTGGATGATTGATTGCTGCTTCTTGAATCGCTTCGACATCTCCAAACGGTACACGAATAAAACCTTCCACCAATGGTGCAAAACCTTCTTGAACTTTTTTATTGCCTGTTGCAGATAAGGTTGCCAAGGTACGACCGTGGAAAGATTGTTCTGCGACTAGAATTTTAGGGTATGCAATGCCTTGTTGTGCACCAAACTTACGTGCAATTTTGATCGCACCTTCGTTTGATTCTGCACCACTGTTGGCAAAGAAGATTTCTTCCATGCCTGAAACTTCAGCCAGTTTCTGTGCCGCAGCGGTTTGCCAAGGAATTTCATAGAGGTTGCTGGTATGTACCAAAGTCGCAGCTTGTTCAGCAATCGCTTCTGCAATCACAGGGTGTGCATGTCCTAAACCACAAACAGCAATCCCCGTTAAAGCATCTAAATATTCTGTACCATCTGCCGTATATAGATACGCCCCTCGTCCTCGTACAAAGCTGATCGCTTGGCGACCATAGGTTGCCATAAGGTGTGATGGTTGATCAGGTTGCACAGGAGCAAGAGTGATATTAGTCATAACAAACTCAATCTATCAGTAGTTGTGGTCAAAAAAGTTATATAAGCAAAAACTTGCGTAGATTGAAAGCGTAAAGTCACATTTATATAAGAAAAATCTTTATCAATCCTCCGCCAAGCTATTTTTTTAGGTATATAATGCGTGGAGATTAGTTGAGGATCTATCTATGACGGAACAAGCGCGTGATACAGTAGCGTTAATTCGTGATCAAATTGCGAAACACCCTGTTTTACTTTACATGAAAGGCACTCCACAATTCCCGCAATGTGGTTTTTCTGCTCGTGCAGTAGAAGCACTTAGCCAAATTGGTCGTCCATTTGCCTATGTAAATATCTTGGAAAATCAAGATATTCGTGCAACTTTACCTCAAATTGCGAACTGGCCTACTTTTCCACAATTATGGATCAATGGCGAGCTCATTGGTGGTAGCGATATTATGCTTGAAATGTTCCAAAATGGTGAGTTAAAACCATTAGTTGAACAGTACAGCCCTGCTCCTGAAGCATAAGCTGTCAAAGTAAAAGCCAATCAAATGATTGGCTTTTTTATTGGCTTAGATTTAGTTCTTGCTAAACCCAACGTAACGAAACAACCCTTCCACGCCTAAATCTGCTTTATATATGTGCATATCGGCATAGTGTGCTTGAGAGACGCTGGCAAAAATATTCATATTTGGATCTTCATGAATTTCATCAACCGACTGTGATAGAACCTCTTCAAAACGATCAGCAATAAATTCAAAACCTAAATCCATTGCCATAAATAGCGTATGCTCACACGGTTGAATATATTGCTCTTGTTGCCAGTCTAAAACTGCATGCTGGCAAAATGGACATTGAATGTTTTGAGTCGCATCGACAATATTGATGAGTTGGTATGACATAATACTTAAGCGCAAAAAATTTCAGCCAGTTTAAAAGAATATGACGCGCTAATCTATCTTGAAGCGGAGGATTTAGCTGATGGCGACACTAGAACAGGCGATTGCATTTGCCGCACAACAACATTCAGGTCAAGTCGACAAGGCCAATGTACCCTATATTTTGCATCCACTTAGGGTCATGCTGAATGTACCCAGCATTGAACATAAAATTGTGGCTGTATTACATGATGTCTTGGAGGATACTGAGACAAGCATCGATGACCTATATCGTTTAGCCTTTGAGCCACAGATTATCGAAGCGATTATTGCACTGACCAAACAAAAAGGTGAATCTCGAATCGAAGCAGCCCAACGAACTGTACAAAATCCATTAGCGCGTGTTGTGAAATTGGCAGATATCACTGACAATATGGACTTATCTCGAATTCCATCGCCAACAATCAAAGATTTTGAGCGAATGAAACAATATCAACAGGTTCGAGATATATTATTAGCCCATAATGTTTAATAATCACGTTTATACTCATTTAACTTGATCACAATAAGCTGGAGTTTATAGCGTAATGCTAACGGATTTAGATGATTTTTATTGCTTTGCACTGGTTGTGGAACATGGTGGCTTTAGTGCTGCAGAACGCGCAACCGACATTCCTAAATCCAAACTCAGCCGTAGGGTTTACAATCTTGAAGAACAACTTGGTGTACGTCTGATTCAACGTAGTTCACGCCATTTTGCAGTGACTGATATTGGGATGGATGTGTATCGCCATGCCCAAGTAATGATGAATGCAGCCCAAGCCGCGCATGATGTCGTCAATCATTTAAGCAGCCAGCCACGTGGTGTCATCAAAGTGAGTGTGCCTGTCGATATTGCTCAAAACCAGATGGCAAAAATCCTACCTGCCTTTTTGAAGAAATATCCTGAAGTTCGGGTGCAGATGATGATCAGCAATCGTCGTATTGATGTGATTAATGAAGGGATTGATCTTGCGTTGCGTGTTCGCTCTAAATTAGATGATGATCCGAACCTTGTACTGCGTCAATTTGAAGCAATCGAACAACGTCTGTTTGCCAGCCAAGCCTATTTAAATGAGTTTGGTCATCTCACCACTCCAGAACAACTGGCTGAACATCGTATTATCAGCATGGCAGAAGATCATCTTGACCAACAGTTCTTGTTGACTGGCCCAGATCATCAACAGAAGAAGATTAAAGTAAACCCTGTGATTATGGGTTCAAACTTATTGATGCTGGCTGAGTTAGCCACTCAAAACTGCGGAATTGCATTGCTACCCGACAGTATTGCTCAAGACTTTGTGAAAACAGGACAACTGGTGACAGTGTTACCCGAATGGACTGCACCACATGGTATTTTCCATGCAGTTTATCCATCTAGACGCGGTCTATTGCCTGCTGTTCGAGTTTTTATCGATTATTTGGTCGAACAACTCACCCAATGTTCAACGAAAAAAAAGCGCGATTAGAAATCGCGCTTTCACGGATCATGCCAGCTTAAACAGCTGGATAGTGTCCTGTACCATTCGGCCATGGCGTCAATAATTCAAAACCATCATCAGTAACAGCAACCATATGCTCCCACTGAGCAGACAATGATTTATCTTGTGTCACCACAGTCCAACCATCATTCAGCTCTTTTACATGTCGTTTGCCCGCATTGACCATCGGTTCTATGGTAAACACCATCCCTTTCTTCAACACCATCCCTTGGCCTTTCTGACCATAATGCAAGATGTTCGGCTGTTCATGGTAAATACGGCCAATACCATGCCCACAGTATTCACGCACAATGCTATAGCCTTCAAGCTGCGCAACGGACTGGATTGCATAACCAATATCTCCCAATGTCGCACCAGGCTTCACTGTATGAATACCTGCCAACATCGCTTCATAGGTCGTTTCAACCAGTTTTTTCGCTGCTGCACTTGGCTCACCAACAAAGTACATTCGACTGGTATCACCAAAATAACCATCTTTAATCACAGCTACATCGATATTTAAAATATCTCCTTCTTGCAAAATCTTTTTCGCAGAAGGAATCGCGTGACAAACCTCTTCATTAACAGAAATACAGGTCGTCTTGGTAAAACCGTGATAGCCCACATTGGCTGGAATTACCTGCAACGTATTCACAATATAATCATTGCAGATATCATCTAAATATTCAGTTGAAACACCAGGCTTGATATAAGGCCCGATCATTTCTAACACTTGTGCCGCTAAACGACCAGAGATACGTAATTTCTCTAGATCTTGTTCAGTTTTAATGGTCACAGTAGAAGCTCTCATTCGAGATTTTCCTTATTCATCAATCAGATTAAAATCACATGCAGAAAAAATAATATGGGGACTGCATAAAGTATTTCAATATTTGTACGCCTTCCCATTGAAATCTTCAATCTATTTAAGACTAAAAGACCATTTTTATTTTACATTTAATTTTGAGGGGCCGAATAAGGGAAAAAATATATCTTTCTGCATTTTTTGAGTTTTGGAAAGTTTTTCAACACATTAGCTTTACCATGACTAATTATATGATTTTAATCATTTCTTTTTAGTCAAAAATCAACCAAATTTCACATAAATTAGTTTCAAAAGAACGCATTTTTGTTCTAAAATTCGCACTTTTATTTTATGCCTCCCTCTTTATGAATCAACTTCGTACAGGAGATATCATTGCTTTAGGTTTTATGACCTTCGCGTTATTTATTGGCGCGGGCAATATTATCTTTCCTCCAATCGTTGCTCAGCAGGCTGGTGAACATGTTTGGCTCGCTGCGTTCGGTTTCTTAATCACCGCAGTTGGTTTGCCTGTTATTACGATTATGGCCTTGTCTCGCATGAAAGGCTCAATCGAAATCATCAGTTCTCCACTTGGACGGTTCTTTAGCTTACTCCTCACCATTGTTTGCTATTTATCCGTAGGTCCATTATTTGCAACACCACGTACCGCAACCGTTTCTTATGAAATTGGTTTTGCACCTTATTTTGGTACATCCGGTAGCAGCCTTCTTATTTATAGCATTGTGTATTTTGCATTTGTGACTGCAGTTTCACTGTATCCAAATAAGCTACTCGATACTGTCGGCCATGTACTTGCACCTTTGAAGATTATTGCACTTGCAATATTGGGTATTGCGGCATTTGCGATCCCTACAGGTCTCATTTCTGCACCAGTTAACAACTATATAACCAGTCCTGTTTCTGAAGGATTCGTGAGTGGTTATTTGACCATGGATACCTTGGGAGCACTGGTATTTGGTATCGTGATTATTCAAGCGATCCAATCTCGTGGTGTAACTGACACAAAGCTGATTACTAAATATGCCATTATCGCAAGTTTGATTGCGGGTGTAGGACTCACGCTTGTTTATCTCAGCTTGTTTAAACTGGGCTTAGGCAGTCATGAAGTTGCACCTAATGCAGCCAATGGTGCAATCATTTTGCATGCTTATGTACAACATGCATTTGGTGATTACGGATCATATTTCCTAACGATCTTAATCTTCCTGGCATGTATGGTTACTGCAATTGGCCTTACCTGTGCTTGCGCTGAATATTTTACCGAATTAACTGGCTTATCTTATAAGTTGCTCGTGTTTATCCTGACTGGCTTTTCTTTGTTAATTTCTAATTTAGGTCTAACAAAGCTGATTGCGATTTCTGTTCCAGTACTCAGTGCAATTTATCCACCAGCAATTGTCGTGATCATGCTGAGCTTCTTCTGGAAACGTTGGAATAATCCATCTATCGTGGTTGGATCTGTAACCGCTGTTGCTTTCCTGTTTGGTATTTTTGAAGCGATTAAAGCTGCTGGATTTACAACGCAATTACCGACTTTTATTCAACATTTGCCATTGAATGAACAAAATCTTGCATGGTTACTTCCTTCGCTGATCGTTCTTGTCTTTGCAATTGTGGTCGATCGCGTATTGTCATCTAAAGATTAAAATGATTTGTCGTTAAAATGATGTTTTACCCAAACATGATTTTAGCTATACAAAAAATGTTCTTTTATCCAACGCTCATTTTTTGTTTACGACAAATCTTTCTTTTCTTGATTCAAAGACAATGCATTAAATGTGGCTCACATATGCGATTTCTGATTTAAAACGACTATTTCATTCAGATAAGTTCATTAGCAAATTTTTCAAAATGTAAAAATAATGGTCAATATTTAACTAAAAAATAGTACAAATTAATATAAAAAATACCTAAAAGTTATATAAATCAATACATTCATAAATTTATTTTCAAAATAGTCATTATCCCTATTGAAATGCTCAGAAAATAGCAGTACAACTTAAAAAACAATTCAGACAAAAACACATGGTTTTGTCGTCACAACAAGGAGGGATGGAGATGTTATCAATACATTTCAGCAAGCAAGTCTTCATTAACACTCTGAAGGCAAATGATTCAATCGTATATGCAACTACAACGCTTGCCTTAATGGTCACGTTGCTATTTCAAGGCACCATTAAAGGCAATTTAAAACCCGAATATTTTGCATATGCATTGATTGTATCTCTGGCCTTTTGTATGTGGGCGATCGTCGATCGAAAGTTTCGACAGTTAAGCGCAGTGCGCCAAAAAAATTCTTTAGGAAAAATGGATGAGTGATCATCCATTTTTTTAATGTAAAAATTGACCAATCGTTCCCAATACTAAAATCCCTGTTGCCCCCAACTCTACGATAATTAAACTCAACATCATCAATGTCATACACCATGCTGGTAATGTCCATTTCCCCATTTGATGCGGCTGTTTGAATTGATTGGTGGTATCTTTTAATAGTCCATGCAAAATATAAATTAAAATCGACATCGCAAAGAAGAATAAGTTTGCAACAACACAAAATAATGCGATTGAATCAGATAGAACTGTAAAAAAACTCAATGCTGCTAAAATTAGGCTGGCTGCCGCATAAAGCAGACTGCTCCGATGAGCAATATCCACATAATAATGTGCTCTTGCCTGCGCTGTTTGTCTGATTTGATAGTATTTCCAAACCCCAGTCAGCATCCCCACCCACAGAAAAATCCCACTAAATACAATTGCAAGCTGTGTTGCAGTGTTTAAAGCGTACATATCATCCCCGAAATTAAATTATTCCTTTTGTGTGCGTATATTACATAAAATTTGACTTTTAAGTCATTTTTTAAACGAGTTTCTTTTTGGAACTTGTGTAAAGTAGAAATATGCATCTATAAGAGTATCTTTCAAATGAATAGCTATGAATCTTTTTGGATTAGTTGCAAAGATGACTATCAACTTGCAGCTCAATTTTATCCTGCACAAGATCATACTAAACCTTATCCAGTCTTGATTTGTCCAGCGACAGGAATTACCAAAAATTTCTATCATGCTTTTGCAAATTGGTTGAATCAGCAAGGGTATCCTGTTTTAAGCTTTGATTTCCGAGGCATTGGGGAGTCTTTACATGGTCCACTGAAAGACTCCACTGCAAGCATCAATGACTGGGGAATCTATGACATCCCAGCAGCAATCGAAACCCTATTAAACAAAACACAAGCTGAAAAAGTGATTATTGTTGGTCACAGTGCAGGCGGACAGCTACTTGGTATCACCTCAAATTACCATAAAGTTGCAAAGGTATTAGCAATTGCAGGTTCAACTGGACATGTTAAGGGCCTGAAAGGTAAAACTAAAATCCTTGCGCCCGTTATGTTTAATGTTATTTTCCCTGTTTCAAGCTTTTTAAAAGGCTATGGTGCAACTCAATTTATTGGGATGGGAGAAAATCTCCCTAAAAATGTTGCAAAACAATGGGCCGAGTTTTGTAGTAAACCTGGCTATGTCATGAATGCGATTGGTAAAAGTATCTTCGAAGATTATCATCAAGAGATTCAGTGCCCGATTACTTCTTTTTGGGCAACGGATGATGAGATTGCCACGCAAGCCAATGTTAAAGATCTACTGCGCTTATATCCCAACGCACCAACCAAATTAATTGAACTCAATCCGCAGCAACATGGCTATAAACAAATTGGACACATGTCGATGTTCAAGAAATCACATCAGAAACTATGGCCCTTAATGGAGCGTGAACTTAACATTTAAAACCATTTCCACACGACAATTTTGCACTTTACGCATCTAAACCTGTAATCCTGTTTAGATGCGTCTTTTTATAGATTTTGTCTTCGAATCTCCTATCCTATAAAAAATCTTATCTCGATTTCCTCTTACTCCACCTCTACTCCCAATTCATCTCTAAATTAAACTCGCTCCAAAGTTGTTAAAAGCTGCAAATTTTAAAATTTCATCGAAAAAATGTGATAAAGAATGTATTTATTCAACTTTTTTAAATTTTTTTATGTGCTATATTTTAACCAATTGATTAATTCAAATATTTGTATTAGCTATTTTTTTAAGCGTTATTTATTTTATAAATATATTGATTTCGTATATTTATGACATTTTAGACAGAAAATATTATAAAAATGTCACGTCAAAAATCGTATTTTTTTTCTACAATACGATTATTCTACAAATCAGCAGCAATGCAAGGCTGTAGGACAACCTTGAGGGAAAGACGACTGGATAGTACATCATTAATAGCTGATTTATGTGAATTTTATGATGACTTATTCATTGAGAATAAAGATAATTTCACCGTTATCTTTGAACAGATTTGTTAAAAAATGGAATGCTAAAAAAATCAGGAAATCGATTTTTTTAACAGGCAAGTTATAGACATTTCATGGAATCTAGGAGCGACTAGGAGTGGCTCCTTGTGCAAGTATAGGAAATAAGTGATGCCAAAAAAATATGCGCGTTTTTTACCTACAGCCGATTCATTTAACCTGGAAGACTTTCCTTTTTACTGGATTTCTCAAGTAAATGCTCAGTACGTTCAAAACATCGATAACGTGCTCAAAAAATATGGCTTAGACAATTCTCGCCGCCGTATTCTCATTGCATTGCATGTCAAACCTCATGCAAGTGTGTCTGAGCTTTCAGACATGGTCATTTCCAAGATGTCGACCACAACCAAGATCGTTTATCGCCTCAAAGATGAAGGCTATATCGATACTTACTCTTGTAAGGAAGATGGGCGTATTACTCGCGTCTACCTAACAGACAAAGGCCAAGAAATGATTACTAAAATCAATGATCTCACTTCAGTTATCCTGGAGCAATCATTTGATGGCTTAACACCATTGCAAATTGAAAAAACCATGGAAATTCTACGCCATATGTTTAAAAATCTTGCACGCTAAGCAACGAATTCAACATAAAAAGGCTTCCCATAGGAAGCCTTTTTTGATCTCATTGATGCAAATGTCCAGTTCAATCAAACATATTCAGTTGCGGGGTTATTTTCGCAATTTTTGCTTTAGGAATATGGGAACACTCAAATTCCTCAACAGGAAAACCCTGCATAAACTCATAAAGCTGATGTGGCTGTTTTAAACTTAGCCATTCATCTAAACGCTCATGCGGAATAACCACCACTGATCGCTTTACATCTCCTGGCTCATGAAAATCTTTCATCATCGGATGGTCTATGGCATCCATGGTCAGCATGGTGGCCGAGCGAATGATTTGATCATTCAACTTTCTGATCTCATATAAAGCCGCGATAAAGAAAGCCTTTCCATCTTTACGGCGAACACCCCATCTTTGAGGCTTATGATCAATGTATTTACTTTCATAGAACTCATAAACAGGAATGACACCAAATTTGCACTTTGAAGCCGCCTCCAAGAAACTAGGTTTCTGAAAAATGGTTTCATGTCGGGCATTGTAAGTATGCTTGGAAATATTGGTATCTTCTGACCACTTGGGTACCAAACCAAACAATACTTCCCGCCACTCCAGCCCTTGCTCCGATTTAAATAGCAACGGCGTTGTATAACTTGGGTAAACTTCTTCCCCATATTCAAATGGAATCGGAGGCAAACCAAGCTGTTGAGCTTGCTCGACTGTCAATGGTTTATAGTTGGCACACATAGTTCGTTGAGTATTTATCCTTAAAAACAAAGTTAAAAAAAGGAGGTATCAACCCTCCTCTTTTTAATTGCAAAAATTAGCCAAATAATTTTTTCATTTTTGCACTTAAACCATGGATAAAACGGTGCTTGGCATTGGCTTTATCACTGGTTAAAAAGTTAATTTGAATCGACTGGCGTTGCCCTTCATAGGGTACATAACCATGCCAACCATTATCAGTCACTTTAAACGCAACCAAAGTACCTGGGCCCGCATCAATCTCTTCAACATAGTCATCCATGTTCTTTTCATCATTCAAGATGCGTAGACGACCTGTAGGCGCTTCCCAAGACTCGTTTAAGTAAATCAGGATGGTCAAAAGTTTGGTTTTTGAGTCAGAATGAATACGACCATCTTTTTGACGTGAATAACCACGCAAGGTGATCATCATCGGATGCTCCATCACATCCACATCAAATTTTTCAGTTAAAATCTGACGAAATTCTTTGGTATCTAATGACTTTAGAAAACGATCAAAATTAGGCTTAATTTCAACATCTTCAATATTGTAACTGCCACCCTGTTCAATCTTTGGGAAATCCTGAATAACAGCTTTGACTTCACTGTCTACAATTGAATTTTCCACAACAAAGTAAGGATATGGCGAAGTCGAAACTTGCGCTTGTTTTAAAGCATCTAATTTTAAAATTTGTGACATCGTTATGATTCGGCTAAATGATCAAACTACGAGAATTATAGCAAAAATTTCATCAATAGGATGTTTTATCCTGTTTCGAAGACCTAATTGTCTATACGGCTAATTGCTTTAAGTGCGACACAAAAACGCCAATACATCATCACCTGCATTAAAATTGAAATGAAAAACATAACCCAATGTTTATACGGCGCAATCAACGCTGGAATTTGTGTGGGCTCAATAAATCTTGCAGTAACAACAAAAGCGATGATGATAAAAACCATAATGAGTATATAGGCTAAAAGAAATCGCACGCCTATAGGCAAACATATGCAAATTAAACGATTAAGAAATTGTTTCCCTTGATTCCCACCATTCGCATTGAAACAAAAATTGACACCTATAATGAGTATTATGATACTTATCAGTGCATCGATCAGGTTTGGAACAATATCAACAATAGGGCTCAAACGCATAGCAAACATAATGATGAACATAAATACGCTACTGATTAAGTAATAGTTTTTATAATTCTGTTCACTTAAACGGCCATTTCTTAAATCTTCAATTAATTTTTTTGTGTTCCAAAAATACATTTTTCCCTCTACTTATAAAAAAAGAGGTACCTATCGAATAGGTACCTCTTATCAGTCTAGCAAGTAAACTTAATCACCTGTATAACCTTTTAATTTTAGACGAGCAGCATGCAACAATGGCTCTGTATAACCAGATGGCTGTTCTGCACCCTTGAAGATCAAGTCAGAAGCAGCTTGGAACGCAATACCATCAAAGTTTGGCGCCATTGGTGTATAAAGTGCATCATTCGCATTTTGCTGATCAACAATCACAGCCATACGTTTAAGCACTTCTTCAACTTGTGCATGCGTTACGATACCGTGACGTAACCAGTTTGCAACGTGTTGAGATGAAATACGTAAAGTAGCACGGTCTTCCATCAAACCAACGTTGTTGATGTCTGGTACTTTAGAACAACCAACACCAAGGTCAACCCAACGAACCACATAACCCAAGATCCCTTGACAGTTATTTTCAAGTTCGTTGTTTAACTCTTCCGCAGTCCAATTGGTTTCTGGTGCAAACGGTGGTGTTAACAAGTCATCTAATGACAACATGTTTTCAGCAGCCAATTCATCTTGACGTGCTTTTACATTGATCTGATGATAATGCAATGCATGAAGTACCGCACCTGTAGGAGATGGAACCCAAGCACAAGATGCACCCGCATTTGGATGTGCAGTCTTAGTCGCCAACATATCTTTCATGCTGTCTGGTTTTGGCCACATGCCTTTACCAATTTGCGCCTTACCTTGTAAACCACATGCTAAACCAATTGCAACGTTACGGTTTTCGTATGCTGCAATCCACTTTTGCGTTTTTACTGCTTCTTTACGTACAACTGGTGCTGCTTCCATAGAAGTATGGATTTCATCACCTGTACGGTCCATGAAGCCAGTGTTAATGAAGATGGTACGGTCTTTCGCCGCAGCAATACAGTTCTTCAAGTTTACAGAAGTACGGCGTTCTTCATCCATGATACCGATTTTGAGTGATTTTGCAGGCAAGCCAATCGCTTGTTCAGCACGCTCAAATAATTCAACCGCAAATGCAACTTCTTCTGGACCATGCATTTTTGGTTTAACGATATACATTGAACCTTTACGAGAGTTTTGATTTTCGTTTTGACCACGAATATCAGCAACGGTAAGTAATGGTGTTACCAAAGCATCCATGATGCCTTCGAACACTTCTTGACCATCCACAAGGATGGCAGGGTTTGTCATCAAGTGACCGACGTTACGAAGTAACATCAATGAACGACCATGTAATTTTGTCGTGCCACCAATGAGGTTTTGAACCGTACGGTCTTTGTTCAGGGTACGAGTAATTGTCTTGCCATTTTTCTCGATTGACTCTTGTAAGTCGCCCTTCATTAAGCCTAACCAGTTACGGTAGCCTTCAACTTTCTCTTCTGCATCAACCGCAGCAACTGAATCTTCCAGATCCTGAATAGTTGTTACCGCAGCTTCAAGTGTTAAATCTTTCACACCAGCAGCATCGGTCTTACCCACTGGGCTATTTGCATCAATTTCAATAATGACATGCAAGCCATTATTTAGTAAAACAATTTCAGTTGGGCTTGCAGCTTCACCATTAAAACCAACAAACTGCGATTCATGTGCCAAAGCTGTGGTAGAGCCATTTTTTAAGGTCACCACTAAACCATTGTTTGCAATTGCATATTGGGTTGCATCTGCATGCGAACCTTGAGCCAATGGGAAAGTTTGGTTTAAGAAATCTTTTGCGAAAGCAATAACTTTATCGCCACGGACTGGGTTATACCCTTTGCCTTTTTCCGCACCGCCTTCTTCAGAAATAACATCTGTACCATAAAGCGCATCGTATAAAGAGCCCCAACGTGCATTTGCAGCATTTAGGCTATAACGTGCATTACGTACAGGTACAACCAATTGTGGGCCTGCCAATAAAGCGATTTCTTCATCCACATTTTCAGTGGTTACTTGGAAGTCAGCAACTTCTGGAACCAAGTAGCCAATTTCAGTTAAGAATGCTTTATAAGCATTTAATTCAAATTTGTTATTGCGATGCCATTCATCAATCTTTGCTTGAAGATCATCACGCTTAGCCAATAATGCTTTGTTCTTTGGGCTAAGGTCTACAACGACTTGCTCGAAGTTTTTCCAGTAAGTTTCACTATCTAAACCAGTGCCTGGTAAAGCTTCATTTTCGATGAAATCGTAAAGTTCTTTAGCAATCGCTAGCTTGCCTTTTTGAATACGTGCAGTCATTGTCTTTCCTGATGGTGCTAACTTTTTATAACAAGAATTCTAGTATACTGATTTATACTAGCCTGAATAGTAATATCACATTCCTAAATAGTAAGCATTTTCCCCATTGGAAGTATTGACAAACATAGTTTTTTATACTTATCAAATTATCAGATAATGAGTGCTGTACTTTTAGTTATGCGACATACTCCCTTTTTCAAACTCATCTAGTTATAGCAAAAAACCACCAAGAATAAAGCTTTATCCATGTAAGTTTATAAAAAAAGGCATTCCGAAGAATGCCTTTTTGATTTATGAAGTCTGTGCGACCTGAATTTGTCGATGCTCCGAATGTAAATAATCATCCGATTGCATTTCTAATAAACGTGAACGCGTCCGTTCAATCTCAAATGCCAATTTCTCACCTTCATAAAGATCAATGATCGAATCTTCTGAGGTTAAAATCAGTTTGACACCACGATCATAGAATTCATCGACCAAGTAAATGAATCGACGGGTGCCTTCAGACAAGAAGTCGGTCAAATGCGGAACATTGCTGACCAATACCGTATTGTAAATATTGGCAATTTCAATAAAGTCAGCCGGGCTACGTGGCTTGAAGCACAACTCGGAAAACTCACACCACAATACATCTTCAGTATGCCCCAACGTTTCAACCACACGATTATTAATCATGATTGGTGAATTTGACTGTGTCTGGGTTTGTGTCAAAGCTTTAAAACGACCAGCTAACCACGCTTGAGCATCATCGGTTAATGGATATTTGAACAATTGTGCTTGCTTCAATACACGCAAACGATAATCCACACCAGCGTCTACATTTAAAACACTACAGTTCTTCTTGACCAGCTCGATCGTCGGAATAAAACGATCACGATGAATTCCATTTTTGTATAGACCATCTGGCGCAATGTTTGACGTTGCAATCAATGTTATTCCACGCTCAAACAGCTTTTGGAACAGATCACTTAGGATCATCGCATCAGTTACATTCGATACGAAAAATTCGTCAAAACAAATGACAACGGCATTCTTATAAATTTGATCAGCGACCAAATCTAGAGGATTGCGTTGACCAGAAAGTTTATTCAACTCTTTATGTACATGTTGCATAAAATGATGGAAATGCATACGTGTTTTACGGCGGAATGGTACAGATTCATAGAACTGATCCATTAACCACGTTTTTCCACGACCTACACCACCCCACATATAAACGCCTTTCGGATAGGTCTGACGACGGAAACGTCGAAACGCTTTCTTAGACGCTTTATAGCGAGTGAGTAACTCTTTCCATACTCGATCCAACTCTTGCACTGCTTGTGCTTGAGCCTCATCTGGCATGAATTGTCCTGACTCAAGTGCTTGAGCATAACGCTCAGCAGGTGATGTTGGGATATATGCAGTGCTATGTGAGTCTGGTTTAGAATTTGACATAAGGTGTTATTGCAATTTTAATTGGTGAAAATTATATCGAACATTCCGTTCAATGACATTAGATTTTAGGCTTAATTATCATAGAGTTTAAACATCATAATGTACCATTTTTAATCATTTAATGATTTCGATGATATTGCCGAGGACTCAATCCAAACCATCTTTTAAAGGCATGATTAAATGCAGCAGGCTCAGAATAACCTAACATTTCGGCAACCTGTTCGATGGAATATGAGCTATTTTCAATAAACTTTATTGCCTTCTGTTTGATTAATCTTTCGCGGATTTCTTTATAGCTGGTCTGCATTTGCTGCAATTGATGCCGCAAAGTACGTTCCGGAATATCCAGGGCACAAGCCGTTTCTGCCATACTTGGAATGACCCCATTTTGCATTTCAAGATAATCCTCGACATATTCAACAACAGTCAATTTGAGACTGGCCGTTTTTTCTAAAAGTTGAATATCCTGTAGGCATTTTTCTTCATAAATGCGATACGTCAAAATGTCGGCAGACGGAATTTTAGTGTTTAAAATTTGTGTATTTTCTAAAATAAAAGCGGCTTGCGCGCACCCAAATTTGACATCATGTCCATAATAATCTTGATAAGCAGCAAGCAATGTTAAGTCTTTTGGTCGATGAAATGGCAGTTCAATCTGAATGTGAGGGACATCAAGCCCCATCATTTTAAAGATATCTTGTAAAAACTTATAGGTACCTGAGATTTCACATTGCGCTCTCAATTGGCCTAAATGCATACTTAAATCAATCGGTCGATATAGCAAATGGATCAAGTCATCTTCAATCCTTAACTGTAAAGAACCAAAGAGATGAGTGAGTTGCTGAAACTGAACCCCATTTAATAGAGCTTTATGCAAAGTATCACTGGTGACCAGTAACATCAGGAAGGGTCCATATCCTGCTAATGCATAATGCTGTCCGATAAATAGACCTTGTTCAGGCGAAATATCCTGACTAATATGCTGCAAAATATCCCATTCAATCTCATCTGGAATAATTGAGCTTGGATCTAAAGCATCGGCTTGTATTCCCATATTTGCTAAACGTGCATCCACGTCGATCCCGACATGACGCATGCCTTGAATCAAATACATCAATCCGAGGATAGATCTCTTCATAGTTCCGAATGCAGTTCTCAAAACTTTAATGTTTTACTATAAAACGTTGTGCAAATGAATTGCCGAAATGATCAAGTTTTGCGTCTATACAATCATATTTAATCTCGCCAAAATCGTTAAACTTGCACAAAATTTAGCTGTGTAGGACGTAGACTATGCGTGATGTAACCAAAAAAGCGATTCAAAAAACAAAAGTTGCAATTATTGGTGCAGGCTTTGGTGGCTTAGCAATGGCTATTCGACTATTACAAAGTCAAATCAATGATTTTGTAATTTTAGAAAAAACCAACGATGTTGGTGGTACATGGCGAGAAAACCAATATCCTGGCGCAGCGTGTGACGTTCAATCACATATGTATTCCCTTTCATTTGCCCCCAAAACCGACTGGTCGAAACGCTATGCAGAAGCAGATGAAATCTTTAATTATATTCAAGACATTACTGAACAATACAAACTTAAAGATTATTGCAAATTCAACCATGAAGTCACCAATGCCGAATTTGACGAAAACCGCAACCTTTGGACGGTAGAATTTAAAGATCATGCAACACTTGAAGCTCAATTTGTGATCTTTGCATCAGGCCCATTGCATGTGCCACAAATTCCACATATCAAAGGCATTGAGAAATTTAAAGGTAAAGTGTTCCATTCTTCTCAATGGGATCACAATTACGATCTAAACGGCAAAGCAGTCGTTTCAATCGGTACTGGTGGTAGCGCGATTCAATATATTCCTGAAATTGCAGCAGAAGTAAAACAGCTTTATGTGTTCCAGCGCACCGCTGCTTGGGTCATTCCACGAGATGAGCGTAAATATTCTCAGCTCAGTAAAAGCTTATTTAAAGCATCGAATATTTATCGCCAAATTCACCGTACCCGCCTCTATTGGACCAATGAGTCACGTGTTGTACCCATCGTGCAACCACAGATTATGAAATATGGTCAAAAACTTGCTGAAGCGTTTATCCGCTATCAAGTGAAAGACAAAGAGCTTGCGAAAAAATTGACACCAGATTTTGTCATGGGCTGTAAACGCATCCTTATTTCAAATAAGTATTTCCCAACCTTCAACCGTAAAAATGTTGAATTGGTGACGGAAGGCATTCAAGAAATTACAGCCAATGGCATTATCACTAAAGATGGCAAAGAACGCCAAATTGATTGCTTAATTTATGGGACAGGCTTTATTACAGACCCACGCATTTACTTAAAGCATTTCAATTGTGTTGGTCGTAACGGAATTGAACTTAAACAAGCGTGGAAAGATGGTGCAGAAAGCTATTATGGTGTAAGCACCAAGAACTTCCCGAATTTGTTCCAGTTACTTGGACCAAATACGATTCTTGGCCATAACTCTGTGATTTTCATGATCGAGTCTCAGGTCAACTATATTCTACAATTGATCCAAACCGTTGATAAAACAGGCAGCCAAGCGGTTGAGATCAAGCATCAAATACAAGACCAGTTCAATCAACGTGTACAAGAGCAACTGAAAGGTACCGTATGGCAAGCTGGCGGTTGTAGCAGTTGGTATCAGGCAGCGGATGGTAAGAATTTCTCGTTATGGCCAACCTATACATGGCGATATTGGCTTGAAACACGCAAAGTAAATGTAGCTGATTATAATTTTATCCATACAGCGACGAATGTAAAAAACAATGCCGCTTAAGATGAAATAACCTCATCCTTTCAAACATAAGAAGCACCTTTGAACACTCAAAGGTGCTTTTTTTTCTCCAATTTATTGGTGAGTCTTTAATCCCCTGTTTTATCTATGCAAACCACAAATAATCATGCTAACATTTTAACTACCTACCGTTAGGTAGTTAAAATAAATATTGTTTCCCTCGCAAGAGTACATAAAACATGAAAGCTGTTACTCCCATCTCAACGATCAGTTGGTCTTTATTATTACTGCTCTCCCTATTTACAGCCTTAGATGCTCTGGCAATTGATATCTATCTGCCTGCTTTTCCACTGCTTGCAGAAAGTTTTGCCACAACGCCAGGCCATATACAGCTCACCCTGTCAGTATTTCTGATTGGACTGGCCATTGGTCAAGGTATCTACGGCCCTTTACTTGACCGCTTTGGTCGCCGTAATCCATTATTGATCGGAATTGCTATTTTTATCTTGGGGTCAATCTTGGCTGCTGTTGCACCCACCATTGAATGGTTGCTGGCAGCACGCTTCTTACAAGCGATTGGTGCATCAGCAGGTCTAGTGGTTCCAAGAGCCATTATTTCTGATGTGTGTGATGCTAAAACCAGTGCCAAGAATTTTTCTATCTTGATGCAAGTGATGATGATTGTTCCGATTCTGGCACCCTTGTTGGGTAGCTTGATTCTACGCATCGGCTCATGGCATTTAATTTTCTATACATTGGCAGTGCTTGGTTCGATCCTATGGCTATGGGGAAATCAACTCATTACAGAGACCTTAAAACCACAATATCGACAAGCATTGCAATTCACTGCAATCAAAAATAGCTATCGAACACTTTGCCTGAATAAAAGCTTTATCAGTTATACGCTTGCTGGTGGATTTATCTTAGGTGCTTTCTTTGTATACCTCAGCCAATCACCATTTATTTTTATTCAGCATTATCATATTCATAACGAAAGTTTTAGTACCTTGTTTGCAGCCAATGCCATTGGTCTAATTATTCTGGGGCAAACCTCAATCCTGTTACTCAAACGATGGTCGGCTCAACAATTGCTCGTCATCGGTATGTGTTTATTCAGCGGTTCTAGTTTTATTTTGATGCTCAGCCTATATTTTTATGATTTAAATTTATGGCAATACATTTCGCTTTTAGGATTAAGCATCTGGTCAACTGGGTTCATTTTTGGCAATTTAACAGCATTGACCATGCAGCAAAGTCCACAACATTTAACGGGGGCTGCCTCCTCATTAATGGGCTTACTACAGTATGCTTTCGCGGCACTGATCGGTTTTGTTGTGAGCTTAATAGAAATCAATATTAGCCTACTTCCGACCTGCCTGTTTATTTGTGGTGCTATGGCTCTGGGCTTATGTCTTTATGCAGCACTAGAACAGCGTGAATCATTTGCTATAGCAGAAACAGAATAAAGAATGCTCTAGATCTGATCAGTGTCTGGACTTAGGCGCTGATCAGAATATTTAATGCTTTTAAAATTGCGTCCAATCTCAGTTGAAACTTCTCTCGCCCACCATAGATCAACTCACTTTGTAAGGCATCAACAAAACTCATGCAAACACGAGCCAAAGCCAAACTATCCAGTTGATACTTGTGCTCTACTAAACTTGAGTGTTGAATTGCTTGAGAAAATACCTGTTCTAGCTCTGCCATAAAAACATGCATCGGCCCAATTACCTGATCATATAAATGTACAGGCGGGCTAATTAATGCATTCATCCAAAACTGAACCCCGTAAGATGCATCAAAGCGCTGCTCGATACTTTCAAAGTAATGACGTAATTGCTGCTGGATTTTTTCTCCGCCTTGCAGAACAGTCTTGGCATGCCCCAATTCTTCATCAATCATGATTGGAATGAGACTGAGATAGAGTTCATCCTTGTTCTTAAAATGTGCATAGATCGAAGGCTTTTTAATCCCCACATCCGTCGCAATTTCATTTAGAGATGTTGCTGCAAAGCCCTGTTTTGCAAAACGTTCTAATGCCACTTTTTGAATCTTAGCTGCTGTCACAAATCATCTACCTCTGTTACTGCTAAAAGTATATTTCAGCTCACCTCATATTCATAGCAGAATAAGCCCTTGTATTTATAACTATCTTTTCAAGTGACAATACATCAATCAATCCTTTACCAAGCAAAATGACCTTCGTTTATGGATATCGGTTCTGCTTCAAAACTTTCTATATCAAATGATATATAAATCTATTCAAGTATCAGATTTCCCTGCATAATAAATCAGCACTTTTAACACTCAGATTGTATGACCTCTCTTGTTTTAATCTTACAAATTTTTATCTGCCTAAGCTTAGGCTATTTTTTAGCCCCACATCTTTCACAAACACTTAAACAATTCGTATTTAAAATTCTTCCTTATTTTTCCTATATTTTGCTGATTAGTGTGGCTTTTGAACTCACTCAAGCGCTCAACCATATTGACCATCCTGCTGCCATTCTCCCGCCAGCCCTACTGATTGCCTTTACCACGTCAATTGGTTCTTTTTTCATTTGTTTAATGACTTATAAGCTGATTGATCGTCAAAGTGTACAAGGGAAAATTTCTTTACACCTTTTTCTAAATGCATTGAAGAATATCGGCAAAGCCTTTTTAGCGTTAGCAGTCGGGATTGTTTTAGGCATGCTTGTGAATGCCTCAGAACTTCAAATGACCTTTAATAGTTGGTACTTGTTACTGGTTTTTATCTTTTTAATTGGTGTTGAGTTGGCTTTCACCCAATTTGATCGTAGCTGGTTAAGCTGGAAAATTCTATTGGTTCCCGTGGCAGCATTTGTTGGTTCATGCTTGGCAGCGCTGTTAAATTATTTCATTTTATCCAATGACTATGGTCTCAATGAAGTGATGGCCTTAGCTCAAGGCTATGGCTGGTATTCGATGTCGGGGATTTTATTTACGGAATTGCATTCAGCCAAATTGGGTGGAATAGCCTTATTAACCGACTTGTTTAGAGAAATCTTTGCAATTTTATTGATGTATTGTCTTGGCTGGCGCTTTCCACGTTCTGCAATCTCAAGTGCTGGGGCAACCTCAATGGATGTTACCCTTGCAATGGTAAAGCAATCATGTGGCACACATTATGTCCCACATGCCATGATGAGTGGATTGATCTTATCGCTCATCGCACCACTCTTAATCAGCTTATTTCTGAGTATGAAATTTTAAAAATTTGACTGCATTAGATGGAAGCCAAAATTGATTTCAACATCTCAGTTGGATTTTCAGCTTTGGTAATTGGACGACCGATAACCAAATGCGTTGAGCCGTCTTGGATTGCTTGTTTTGGCGTTACGATACGTTTTTGGTCATCTGCATTTGAACCCTCTGGGCGAATACCCGGTGTTACCAATGCAAACGTTTGACCTAACATTTCACGAAGTATTTTGGCTTCTTGTGCTGAACACACCACACCATCCAATCCACTGTCTTGAGTCAGTTTTGCTAAACGCTTTACATGTTCAACAGGTTCGATATCTAAACCTAGATCACGAAGGTCTTCACGACCCATTGAAGTCAAGACAGTGACTGCGATCAGTTGCGTTTGATAGTTACCTGCTTTGAGTCGCTCAACACAGGTTTCCATCATCCTGCGACCACCTGAGGCATGTACATTCACCATCCATACACCTAGATCCGCGGCAGCACATACCGCTTGAGCAGTGGTGTTTGGAATATCATGGAATTTTAAATCAAGAAAAACTTCAAAACCTTTATCTTGCAAGTTCTTAACGATTGATGGACCTTCATGAGTAAAAAGCTCCTTGCCTACTTTGACACGACAAAGTGACGGATCAAGCTGATCTACAATAGTTAAGGCGTCATATTGGCTTTTTGCGTCTAGGGCAACAATAATACTCACGAATCTAGTTCCATCACATAAAAATCGGCTAATTATAAAGTGATTAATAAAATGAACAAAGCAAGAAAGTCATCATTATGAAAAAAAGCTTTTCCAAAATGATAAAATGATCTCTATCTTTGCTCTGATATCAAAATCGCTCTGGTATCTACTTCTAAGGCTTCAAAGATATGCGCTTGATCTGCGGGATAACAAATATAATCCCCTTCATTCAGGACAATAGGTTCTGCAATCAAACCCACTTTTGCTCGCCCTTTCATCAGAATAATATGTTCAATACTACCAATCGGATGTGGCTGACTACAACGCGGCTCACCAGGTTGTGTTGTTAACATATATACATCACGTCTAGCACCCGTTGGGCAATTGGCCAATAAGATTGCTTGATAGTGAGCAATTTCAGAACTTACCGATGGGCCATCACCAAAACGAATCACTTGTGTTTGTGTAATATTCGATTCCATTAATTTCGCAAATGGAATATCTAAAGCAACACATAAAGCCCATAAAGTTTCCAGACTTGGATTCCCTTGAGCTGCTTCCAATTGGGAAAGCGTCGATTTCGCGATTCCCGCTCGGCGAGCCACTTCGGCTAATGATAGTCCAGACTTCTGTCTTTCTCTTTGTAAGCCTTTCGCAACAATTTCAATTGGCAAAGTCATATAACACCATAAAAAACGAATGTTCGTTTTGACGAACGATATAAAATTAATCTATTATATCGTACGTTCGTTTGATATAGAAAACAAAGATGCAAGATAAAGAACGATTTAATCTAATCAAAGCCATCATACTAATTTCGATTGCAACTGGAATTGTCGGTATTTCCTTAGGCTCTGTTGCTGCGAGCTTTGATGTACCCTTGTGGATTCCTTTGCTGTTATCACTTACTGTACTCGCAGGTGCCGCAGAATTTACGTTTATTGGTATGATTGCAACGGGCGCAAATCCGATTTTCGCAGCTTTGACTGGCATATTAATCAATTTACGCCACCTACCATTTGGGTTATCTGTTGCAACATTTATTGAAAAAAATGCTTATCGATTTGTTGCCTGCCATATCATGAATGATGAAAGTGTCATGTTTGGATTGAGCCAGCAAGATGATCAAGCCAAGCAAAAAGCGTATTGGATGTGTGGAATAGGGATTGCTATTCTTTGGCCGATTGGTGTGCTTATTGGCTATCTATTGAGTAAAAACATTCCAGATATTTATGCATTTGGTATTGATGCCGCATTCCCAGCCATTCTGTTCGCCTTAATTCTCCCAATGCTTAGAAATAAAACCACTCGTCATCGTGTGCTTTTAGGCAGCATACTGTCCTTGGCATCTATCCCCTTACTACCAACAGGCTTACCTGTACTCGTTTCCATGTTAGGTCTACTGTTAAAAGGCAAGTCAAAATGAAATATAGTGAAAGTTATATCTTTATTGGAATTATTGTACTTGCCCTTGGTACGTATTTGATTCGCTACTCAGGTTTTTATCTCGCCAATCGCATGACCTTCAAAGAACAGCATAAACAACTTCTTGCTGACTCCGCTTGCGTACTGCTCTTTACCTTGGCTATCTTTAATACTCTTTTTACAGAAACCCATTTTAGTGGCATCAGTAAAATCATTGGTGTTTGTGTCGCAATCATTTTCGCATGGAAAAAATATTCACTGATTGTTGTTATTCTAGTGGCGATGTTAATGACTGCAAGTTTAAGATATCTCGGTTTCCCATAAAAAATAGCCCTTTAAATCAAATAAAGGGCTATTTCTTTGGATTATAAAATCTTCAGACTTTACAACCCTCAAAATATTCTCAATTACAGTGGAGTACGAGTTTGACTCTCAGGATTAATATCCAATACTGTTTTTTCATGTCTCACACTTGCAGCAGCTTCTGCGGCAGCTTGTTGTGCGAGCTGAATTTGCTCTTTGCGAAGATGATCAATATCTTTACGAAGTCGTTTAATTTCCCAACTGGTTTGGAAAACTCGGAAAACTTGAACACCAAGTAATAAACCAACCACAATACCTAATGCTAAAGTCAATAACAGGAGAAGACCTAAACGCATTGCTGGGACTTGGGTAAATAATAAATCTACTTGTAATTCAGCTGGATTTTGAAGAACCAAAGCGAGTGAATAGCCAAAAATGGCAACAAGTAATGCAATTAATACATAACGCATAAACACCTCAATTCTTATTCACCAGATTCGTTTACTGCATCACGAAGTGCTTTACCAGGTTTAAAGTGTGGAACTGCTTTCGCTGCAACATCAACAGATCGACCAGTTTTAGGGTTACGTCCTAAACGTGGCTCACGGTGATGCAAAGCAAAACTACCAAAACCACGGATCTCAATACGATCGCCACTTGAAAGTGCTTCGATCATTTGATCAATCATAATCTTAACTGCATCTTCAACTAAAGGCTCAGCTAAGTGTGGGTTTTTTAGTGCAATCCGTTCAATTAAATCAGATTTATTAAGTGCTTCAGTAGTCATCGATGACCTCTTTAATTATTGCTACTTTTCAATGTTTTTAATAATAACCTGTTTAAATACAAAACGGTAGCGCAGTATATAATTACTACGCTACCGTTTGCAGTATTTTTGTATAAAAAGTACGTCTCTGTTACAAGAAACGTACCTTTTAACAAATTACTTCATTTGAGCTTTAATTAAGTCACCAATAGTCTTAGGACCATTGCTGTCTGCTGGTTGAGTTGCAGCAGCTTGACGAACAGTGTTCACTGCTTCTTTCTCTTCAGCTTCGTCTTTCGCTTTGATAGACAAGTTGATAGAGCGAGATTTACGATCAACATTGATGATCTTCGCTTCAACTTCTTGACCAACTTCTAAGAATTTAGTTGCATCTTCAACGCGATCACGGTTGATTTCAGAAGCTTTAAGAGTCGCTTCGATGTCATCAGCTAATTTAACTGTAGCACCTTTAGCATCAACAGCAGTCACAGTACCTTTAACTAAAGCACCACGTTCGTTCGCAGCTAAGAAGTCATTGAATGGATCGCTGTTTAATTGCTTGATACCAAGGCTGATACGGTTACCTTCAGCGTCTACAGATAAGATAACTGCTTCAACTGTGTCACCTTTCTTGTAACGACGGATAGCTTCTTCGCCCTGTTCGTTCCAAGAAATGTCAGACAAATGTACTAAACCGTCGATTCCACCAGATAAACCGATGAAGATACCGAAATCAGTGATTGATTTGATCGTACCAGAAACTTTTTCGCCTTTTTCATTTGCTTTAGCAAACTCTTCCCATGGGTTAGCACGAGTTTGTTTGATACCCAATGAAATACGACGACGTTCTTCATCAACTTCAAGAACCATAACATCAACTTCATCACCAATCTGAACAACTTTAGATGGGTGGATGTTTTTGTTTGTGTGGTCCATTTCTGAAACGTGTACTAAGCCTTCAACGCCTTCAGCGATTTCAGCAAAACAACCGTAATCAGTTAAGTTAGTTACACGCGCTTTAACGATAGAACCTTTAGGATAACGGTTCATGATCGCTAACCATGGATCTTCGCCTAATTGCTTAAGACCTAAAGATACGCGGTTACGCTCACGGTCAAACTTAAGTACTTTAACTGTAACTTCTTGACCAACTTCAACAACTTCTGAAGGGTGTTTGATGCGCTTCCAAGCCATATCTGTGATATGTAGAAGACCATCAATACCGCCAAGATCAACGAACGCGCCGTAATCAGTAAGGTTCTTGATAGTACCTGTAACTGTTTGACCTTCTTCAAGTTGAGCAAGCAATGCTTCACGGTCAGCTGAAGATTCAGCTTCCATAACTGCACGACGAGATACAACAACGTTGTTACGTTTAGCATCAAGTTTGATTACTTTGAACTCTAACTCTTTACCTTCAAGGTGAGTTGTGTCACGGATAGGACGAGTGTCAACTAAAGAACCTGGTAAGAATGCACGTACAGGACCGATGTCAACAGTGAAACCGCCTTTAACCTTACCAGAGATAACACCAGTAACGATTTCGCCGTCTTCAAAGATTTTCTCAAGTTTAGTCCAAGTTTCAGCACGTTTCGCTTTTTCACGTGATAAAACAGTTTGACCCATACCGTTGTCAAGTGCTTCAACAACTACGTCAACAGTATCGCCAACTTGAACTTCAAGTTCACGTTGTTCATTTAAAAATTCAGCACGGTCAACTACGCCTTCAGATTTAAGGCCAGTGTCAACAGTAACCCAGTCAGAATCGATACTAACAACAGTACCTTGGATGACTGCACCCTTTTCAACGTTGAGGTTTAATTCACTTTCTTCAAAGAGGGCTGCAAAAGATTCGGTCATGATATACCTGATAAAGTCCGCGGTCTTGGATCAGACAAGGCCGGTTTAGTTAAGTTGTTACATTGTCCAAAAAATCTGATCAAGCAATGCTTCAACTGATAAAAAAATTGTGTATCTATTTTATACGGCTATTGATATAGTCAACCATCAACTGAAACACTTCATTGATGCCTATTGTAGAACTATCAATGACATACGCATCATCAGCGGGCTTGAGTGGAGCAACTGTACGCTCCATATCTCTTTTATCTCTAGCCTGTATGTTAGATAAAATGTCGCTTATTTTAGCATCAAGACCCATACCCTGCAACTGTTTTACGCGTCGCTCTGCTCGAGACTCTGCCGATGCTGTTAAATAAATCTTGGCTTGAGCTTCTGGAAAGATCGATGTTGCCATGTCACGACCGTCCGCAACCAATCCTGGTGCTTGAATAAATGCACGCTGGCGTGCAAATAATGCTTTTCTTAATTCAGGAACGGTTGCAACTTTAGACGCATACTCTCCCACTTGTTCAGTACGAATGGTCTGGGTGACATCAACACCTTCCAGAAGAATCTTTGTCGCAGCGTCTGAAGATTTAAACTCGATATCCAAATGTGTAGCATATTCAACACATTCATCTAAATGTGCATCAATTTGCTCCAGCAAACCGCGCTGGAACAATGACAATCCAAGTAAACGATATAACGCACCAGAATCTAATAAATTAAAACCATAATGTGCGGCAATTTTTGCAGCCAATGTTCCTTTGCCTGAACCACTTGGACCATCAATCGTAATTATATGAACTGTCATTCCCATCTCTTATGAAGCAACTGATTTGGCTAATTTTGAAAAACCTAGTGTAATCGCTGCTTTGAGTTGTGCAAGAACTAATTTGCTTACTAAGGGCGCTTTTGCCGTAAATTCAATCTTATAAGTGACTAAAGTAATAAAAGGAGTGATTTCTTTAAAATCAATTTGCCCCAAATGATGCTTCACCAAAGGGTTGTTGATTAATTTATACTCAATACGTTTATTTTCTTCCAATAAAGTAATTTCTTCTTGGAGTGGTTTGATTGGACCAAAGCCCATACGACGAACCGAGCCAATACCATCAGGACGTTTAGGATCAGCAGAGTCTTTGACACGTACAACCTGTAAAGGTGCAAATGCCTTGTTATAAGTGGCATGTTTTGACAGCAAGTCAAACACTTCAGAAATCGGTGCATTAAATTCTTTTTGTATGGTGATTGCATTACGCATAAGTTCGCCTTTTGATGTGACCCAAAATCATCGGAGGCTTAGTTTGCCACAACTCATGAGACATTTTTAATCATTTAAGGACGTTTTTGACGAACGGATTTTCTTCTTTTCATGTCTTCTTTGCTTAAAAAAAGCACTCAATTGCAATGAGCATTGTTCTTGCAAGCAACCTTGTTCAAAAACAAATTTATGATTGTAATAACCACTGTCGAGCAATTGTCTAGCACTCACCAATGAACCTGCTTTAGGTTCGGTCGTCGCAAAAACCACACGCTGAATTCGTGCATGAATTAATGCCCCCACACACATGGTACAAGGTTCGAGTGTCACATAGAGCGTAGTATCTTCAGGCAACCGGTAGTTATCCAAAGACTGGCAAGCAGCACGTATAGCCTGTATTTCAGCATGTGCCGTTGGATCTGACAATTTAATGGGCGCATTGTAGCCAGCACCAAGTACCTGTCCATTACTCACCAAAATTGCCCCGACGGGTATTTCACCCTGTGCTGCAGCTAATGCAGCCTGCTCATAGGCAAGCTGCATCCAATATTCATCATTACGATTTTCTGAACTCATCACAATCAGGCAATGACACCGTATTGCTTTAATAACGCATTCCAGCTCTCAATATTGGTCACTGGAGCACAGTCACCCAAAATACCTTTTAAGCTCAATTGCTCGGTTGCTTTCCACTCTGGTGACAAATCTTTATCAACCAAACGAGCACGCACACCTTCGACAAAGTCTGGATGACGGATCTTCCAATCAGAAATTTGTGCTTCTAATGCAAACACTTCATCCCATGCATGACCTTGTTTGCCCCATTGCCATAACAGCCATGTGATCGCAGCTGTGCTTGGAGAGCCTTTCTGCAAGTTCTCGCTGGCTTGGCGCAACCAATCACTACTCGCATCACTTAAACCAATAATAGATTGATAGTCATATTCAAAGCTTTGTCCACGACAGACGCTATGAATCACATCAATTGAGTTCTGTAATGGTCCAGAGGCAACTGGGCGATGCAAACTATTTAAAGTGTCATCAATGGCTCTGAATGCACCCGCTGGATAATGATTCCAATCTACATTCAAAACTTTCTGAAGCACATTGTCACGTTGCGCTTCACAGATGTGTGTTGCCCAACCAATACTAAATGCGCCAGCGGCAGTCATGATTGAACCTGTTAAGCCAGTGAACAAGCCGATCTGACCACGATCAGCCAAGAAGCGACTCGCACCGACATCTGGGTATAAACCAATATTGATTTCAGGCATCGCCAAACGTGAATACGGCGTAACCAAACGGAATGGTGCAGCCATGAACAAGCCTAACCCACCACCCATCACATAACCTTCACCCCAGACGACAATCGGTTTGGCGTAATTATGCAACAGTAAATCAAGCGCATATTCTTGCTGGAAGAATAGGTTCGCAGCATCAACTTCCTGATTAATCACCAACTGGCGTAATTTGCGAACATCACCGCCCGCACAAAATGCTTTTGGTGTTGTTGAATCAAACCAAATCGCTTTAACGGTATCATCTACATGAAAATCTTCGAAAACTTGAAGTAGAGCACTTACGATTGGCTCATCTAAAGCATGCAAAGATTTAGGTCGATTAAGACGAATGATTCGCCAACCGTTTTTTGCATGTTCAATAACTAAATCTGGATGATAGCTATTTAAATCAGGAGAAGTCATTATGCGTCCAATTGCCAGTCTATAGGCTCAATGCCATGTTGTTTCAAATATTGATTGGTTTTAGAAAATACTTTACAGCCAAAGAAACCACCACGGTTCGCAGCAAGTGGTGATGGATGCGCTGCTGTTAGAACAAGGTGTTTATTACGGTCAATACGTTGCCCTTTACGTTGAGCATAAGCGCCCCACAAAATAAACACGATATGTTCACGCTGTTCATTTAATACATCAATCACTGCATCAGTGAAATCTTCCCATCCCTGTTTCTGATGTGAGGTTGGTTGTCCTGCTTCTACCGTTAGTACACTGTTCAGTAACAGTACACCTTGTTCAGCCCATTTGCTCAAGTCACCATGACGTGAAACAGGCACAGCTAAATCTGTATGCAACTCATGGAAAATATTACGTAAAGATGGCGGTAATGCAACCCCTCTTTGTACCGAAAAGCTCAAACCATTGGCTTGATTCGGACCATGATAAGGGTCTTGTCCTAAAATCACGACTTTAACACCCGTTTGTGGCGTGGTATTCATCGCGTTAAAAATCTGTTTACTTGGTGGATAAATCGTTTTCTGTGCAAGTTTTTCTTGCTGTAAAAACTCACGCAAATTATCCATTTTTTGACTGAGCAAGAACTCTGACAATGAAATTTTCCAAGACTCGTCCAACTGAACTTTACTTAATTTGTCCTGTTGCTGTTCAGTAAATTGCATCCATATTCCTTGAAAATAAGTTCACTCACCTGAGTGAAAAAGCACTCAAATATTGACTTGTAATTCTACGTTTGGATTTTGGAACTTGATTCCTTTTTTCAGGTTTTCATACATCTGAACATCACTCCATTCAGCCTGTACTTGTTCTGAAAATACGATTTGATCCAGACTTAAAGTACCCATTTGCGCATTATCAATATCTTCTTGAAAGCTTTGAGCGTAGCCCGTATCGGTCTCGTGTACAATCACCGAATAAACTTCAACATCACCCTCACCATTTTGAGTCGTTGTTGAGTTTAATACCTGCTGAGCAAGATAAAAGAAAATACGCGAAAACTGTTCTGCCGAAGGCGAAACGGGTAAAGCAATCCAACGTGCACTAAATGTTTTACATGCATCGATATAAGCAGGATCATCTTTCTGCCAAAAACAAATTGCATGATCAAAACTATCATACAATTCTTTGATCACGCCTTTGAGTAAGCCGAAATCATAAACCATTTGTCCGTGATCGAGCTTTGACGCTTTTAATAATAATTCAACTTTATAACTATGCCCATGAATCGAACGCTTACAGCGATCCGATGTACAGTTACGCACAATATGAGCATTTTCAAACTTAAACAATTTTCGAATTAACATGCACCAAGCTAATCTTTATCTGCAAACGGATTTTATTATAAAGCAAAAAAACGTGCATTGGGATTGATTTTAAATCTTGTCACCATTTGATAAACCAATATTAAAAGCTACTGAAATGGTGAAAGACTTCTTGAATATACAAAGACTTGCTTATCTTTTCGGATCAAAGAACTTGTAAATTGCCTTTTTCGTTCGCTTAAAACAACCTCAATTTGTGCAGTAAAATAATTGGACTTGCTATCCAACAAAGCAACGGCATCAGTTTTATTTTGCTCTTCTATCCCAGAAAAAGCATTTAATTTCCACAAATCATCAACATTATTAAAATAGGTCAAATTCGCTTGCTTGGTTTTAAGCTCTTGCTCCACTGCTTTGATATCAACTTTTGGATCAATACTGGCAAGCAATAATGCTGGTGCGGTATTCATATTCACTTTCGTTTGTTCAGGCAATGCAGTGACATAGGGCTTAATTAAGTCGTAATTTTTACCCTCAAATCCCCTCACCAGTTTTAATTCTTCAACACTGTGAAACTTGGTGTTTGGGGCCAAATATGCAGGATCTAAACCTTGATAATAATTACTCTCAGCCCCCATTGCACCTGTAGTTTCATCATCGACATCTTGCCAATCAATCACGGCTTGACTCAACTCTGCTGGCAAGCCAACACGTTGCAGTAACTTTTCAAACCAACGTCGAGCAGAATCATCCACTTGACTGCCATCTGCTTTCACCAAATTATTAAGATTGAATTTGCCTGATTCATCCATTAAACGTCCAGAAACAGAGCCATCCTCAACCGGAAATGGAGGCATAGGCTTGGCCCAATTCTCTTGCAGGTGATCAATACTGCTTCCATTATCACTATCTTGAATCAAGAGTTCAGAAAAAAAGGCTTCAGCACTTTTTGCATACAATAAAGATTGATCTTGACGCATCAGATACCCTGTATTTTCAGAGGTATTGGTTTGTCGTTTAGCAATGGTCGCTGCAAGAATGGTTGCCAAAGCCACCATGACAAGAATGGTCAATAATGCAATGCCACGCTGAGATGTTCCATAACTTTGAGCCTTTTTAATCACGGGATATTGCCTCTTGCTCATTGTGTAGGAAGCTCAGTGGGACTTGGAGAATTTGATCTATCTTTATTATTTGGTGGATTTGTGCTTCCACCCGTGCCATTTGAATTTCCTATCGCCTGCAAATACACCTGTGTATTCAACAAGCTATAAATCCATTCATAATCTGTACCCGCAAAAGTTAACTGTATCTTTATACCCAGCGGTAATTTTTTCAATTCAGCAATATTGCTTGGATCACTATTTTCGGGCCACTGCGTCAATTCTTGTGGATTCAAAACCATCACTTTAAATTGATCTACATTTTCCAATAATGTACTTGATACAGGCTGTACACGATTCGGAATATTGAGATTTGAATATTTCAACCGATATACTTTCTTCTGTGCTGAATCATAGCGATATTCAATACGTTCATAAGGTGACAGCCCTTGCTTCAATGGATCTGAAACACCAGCCTTACTAAATATAAAACTTCCATTATTTAAAACCAAAGCTGCTTGCAGTTGCCTGCCATCATTGGCGGTCAATGGAATGATTTGCAGGCTATCTCTTAAAACCTGCTGATAGGCATCTTGCAATGCAAATAGGTGTAACTCATGCTCAGCATTACGATCTTTTACTTTTAATAAATAATCAAAAACCTTCCAGCCCAACATAGAAAGTACTGCAAAGATTGCAATTGCAACTAGTAACTCAACCAGAGTAAAGCCTGAGCGAGGTGAAACACCATGCTTGTAATTATACTTCATTGTGTTCTAGCCTGTGCCGGATAGTTAAAGAACACAAGATTGGTAATACCTGCTTCAACCTTACCTTGCTCATTATTAAACAAGCTGACTTGCAATTCGATACGCTGTATCTTGGGACTAATCGTGGATTGGGCTTTTTTGTCAATTTGCCAGGTTTCACCTTGAGAGGTGACTTGTTTTGACTGTGTTCCTTCCAGCCATTCCTGATTGATTTCCATCATAGCGACTTCATTCATACCCACAAATTGCGCTTTGGTCCGCAAGATCGCATTGGACGTTGATTGTGTGTATTGCATAGCGACTTTGGTCAGAGCAATCGCTGCAACTGCAAAGATCGCCAGTGCAACCATCACTTCAAGCAATGTAAATCCTGAGACACGATTAAATCGAGCAACGCTCGATCGTGTCGCAAGGCGAGAAGCTATGCTTTGAGTTACAACTGGATTAGAGAAACAACGTTTCTCCCTGAGAAGCTCAGCTTCGCAAGATGACGGAGGGCTATACTCAAAGTGAGCAGGTCTCCCTGCTGCAAGACCGAAAGCTCTGCTTCGAGTGCAAAGGTTCACCTTATAAGACGGCAAAGCACGATCTTCTGAGTATTTAATTTTCATCTATTTTACCCAAGTGATCTAATGCAAACTCATGGCCAATGGGTTGTTGCTCATAATAGAACTGGATCCGAACAGGTTTTACCTCGCCATTCCCAAACCAAATCAACTGAGGAGCTCTGCCGCCCAATAAGTCTTCATTTTTTGCTTTGTTATAGTTTTCAGCATCTAAGCTTTGAATACTAAAAGAAACACGATCTGGTAATTGACGTGTTTTAAATTCTTTATACAGTTGCCAAGTGCGATCAGCCTGCTGAATTTGTTCACGGCTTTGGTCATGATATTCAAATAAATTATAACTAAATGGTGCAACATCAGTGGCATTTTGAGTATTTAAAGCAAAGACCTTGGCTTGATCAGTCGCTTCTTTATTAATTTTTTTGAGATCTAGAATAAACATCTCTCTGGCTTGCATCGCTCGGCGTTGATCGACCCCACCAATATTTAAGACCACCAAAGATGCCATGATGGTCATAATGACAATCACCACCATGACCTCAATAAGCGTAAAACCTGTTTGTAATCTCTGTGGTGATTTCATTCTATTTTCGACTATGGAACAGATTGTTCAAGTAGCTTTGGCAATGCTAAAGCTTGCTCTATATAAGCGACACGCAATGTATCTCTCGATCCCAAATAACGCTGATAAAAACTTGAATTCAGGATAACCGCCGCACCATAGGTCAACGACCAAACTGAAGCGAGATAATCGCGTGTTGTCATCGTACTATTGATGTCCAGTAAATAACTTTCTGTCATACGGATAATAATACGCAACCGCTGTCTTCTCACTTTATACAACTCACTGAACAGTAATTGAATACCCTGTCCAGTGGTTGAGAGACGTTCCTCAATTTGGTGAAATAACGCTGTACGCTCAGGATGATGTAAATGATGCAACATGAAGAAAGCTAAATGTTCTGGAAATGCCTTTTCGGTGTCTTGAATCATTTCAAGCAACATTCGCTCATTACGAATAATGAGCAACATATACAGCTCATCCTTACTCTGAAAATGCTTATATAAAGTACCCTTGGCAAGATCTAGCTCTGCTGCCAGAGCATCGAGCGTCATGCCAGCTTCACCATTTTCTAATAGGAGTTGCTCCGCGATTTGAAAAATTAATACTTCTCGTGCTCTAAACTGAGCTTGACGATCCATTTTCACGTAATAACTCTCTTTCCTAGTACAACAAAACCGTTTATTTCAAATTTAAGAGATTCTCAAAATTTTGCGTTGTAATCATGCCAATCTCTTCAACCGATTTATCATATACATCACTTAGCGCTTTTGCTACAAAAGGAACGTATTTAGGTTCATTGGTTTTACCACGATACGGGACTGGTGCTAAATAAGGGCTATCCGTTTCAATCAGTAAACGATCCAGTGGCACCTGCTTGGCAACATCACGCAAGTCCTGCGCATTTTTGAAAGAGACAATACCTGAGAAAGAAATATAATATCCGCAATCCAAAACAGCTTTTGCAGTTTCCCAATCTTCGGTAAAACAATGCAAAATACCATGCGTGGATTGTTCTGCACGAATGATATCCACAGTATCGTGTTTTGCCGCTCGCGTATGAACTACAACAGGCTTTTTAACAATTTTAGAGGCTTCAATGTGACGTGCGAAACAACGCTTTTGCTCAGCCACGAAGTCGGTACTGTGATAATAATCCAGACCTGTTTCACCCAAAGCCCATACCTTGTCTGACTGAGCAAGATTGACCAGATACTCCGTTGTTGCACGTGCCATGATCTGCTCATCTTCACAAGGATGCACACCTACAGAATACCCAACATCGTCATGTCGGGCTGCAATTTCTGCCAATTTAATATGATCTTCCAGATCAACTGAAATCCCCATGAATTTCGAAACACCTGCAAGTCGAGCTTGTTCAAGTGCTTGATCTAAATCTCCTTGATAAGGATTTAGATCTAACATGGTTAAATGGCAATGCGTATCAACAAACACTCTGTCTTCCTATTCTCTTTACAACTACATCGTATAACTTGGACGATCCAAGCCTTTCATACCCGCTAATAACTTTTCAGCTTCATTTTTATAATACACACCTTTTTCACCAACCAACTGGATTGCAAATCCTTGAGGCTTAAAATGTGTTTGCTTATGCGAAATCCAGATCACTTTACCCGTTAAAGGAATCTTCTGTGATTGCTCTGGTAAGGTCGCCAACACAAAAACTTCCTGTCCCATTTTAACGGCTTGCTTGGTCGGTACGAACAAACCACCACCGACAACAAAAGGCATAAAACTAGATTGCAATGTCGCTTTATCTGGAATATTAACCTGTATAATTCCGCCCATCATTTGTGGTTGCATAACATTCCCCTGTTAAATACTGAATCGATTAAAACATTAATAATTTTATACCATTGATAAATCTAAAAAAATATCATTCCTTTTGATAAGTTTTATAGAGTTTCCATTGGTGACCGTTAAATAAAGATCTATATGTGATTTATGACCTGATTATAGAAAACAATCAAGCAAACAACAAATACTGTTTCAGCAAAAGCCTTGTAAAACAACTAAAATTACCATGATTAGAGCAAATAATGCATTGTATAAAGCGTTATTTAAAATCTTATGACAGTTACTTATGGATGGATAAGACCATTGGAAGGGATTGGTTAGCGACTCAGTACAATTGAGACAAACCAACAAGGAGATACATCAGCCTAAAAGCAATATGATCTGAATGAAGATGAATACTCTGAAACATAATTATTTAGTGCATCTAGATAGCGATGCTGATGCCAATAAATGAAAGTGATATAGCAAGACCTGCTTGCTATATCTCCATTATCAATTATTTTGCAGCCTTGACAATTTCTGCCTTGTCAAAGGAGAACCAACATTCGCCTTGAGTCGCCCACTTTGATTCTGTTGTGCCTAATACGCCAGTGACTACAATTCGATCACCAACTTTTAAATTGCTGATTTTGTCTGTATTTACTTTTAAATCATCACGAGTAAGTCCTTGCCCTTTACACTTCCCATTGCTTGGATCTTTAAAAATAATCGCAATCTGATTTTGAGAAACGATTTCACCCGTTTTAGTAATACGAGTAATAATTCCAGGTACCTCAAGGCGTTGTGAATCCCACTTCCGTTTCGCGGTGATTTCATTTTGCTGCCAGTCTTTCCATATTTCAGACAAAGTTGCTTTCTTTGCAGGCCCTAAACCGCGAAAGTCACCACTCAAAATATCTCCAGTTTTATTGAGTATCCCATCCGTTGCAGACATGGCCGAATCCAAAGTCTGGCAACCACTCAATGAAAGAAGGCTTAAAGTAACTAAAAGTGTTTTTATATGCATCTCAAAATTCCCTAACTTACATAGCAAAGCGCTATGTGAAAAAATAACATATTTAATAAAAGATGTGAATTTTTAACATTCTGTATAATGAAAATTTTTTGCCATAAAAAAACCGCTCTTAAGAGCGGTTTTTTTCCTGTCTAGCTTAGGTTTATGCTTTTCTATTTTTCGGTACATTTATAATCAAAGTTTAACTTACTGATCATTTGATCGGTATTTCGCGTAAGTACCGAAATATTGTTTACCCCAGCTTCAATATAAAACTTACCACTAAACTGATTTCCAGCAGAACTTTGAGCATGATTAAAAGAGTAGCTATAAACACACTCGTATGCCTGTGTACCCAAATTCGAAGCATTAATCTCAAAAGATGAGCCATTAATATTCGATACAAACTTTGGTTCAGCTTTTGTAATGCTTGGTATCATGGTAAGTGATAAAGCAATCGCTATAAATGTTGTTTTCATCTCCATATTCCTTATTTTTTAATATTATTGTGAAGTAACTCACATTTTATATACTTTCAATCAGGATTAAAGAGAGACGAACAATTTATATACAAAACTCAATTAAATGCTATAAAAACAAAGATCTATCAAAATCAAAAATAAAGCTTATTTGATAAAATAAAACTTCATTCTGTATTAAATCTTACTTAACTCACATTCATTAACTGAATAAATAACTCATCGAGAACCAATTGTGTTTGTACATTTTGCTCAACCATTAATTTCTTTTGCTGCAAATCCGAATAGATTGTAAACAAAGCCTCTAAGCTATAAAATTCTGCCAATGGGTTAAAATCTAAATCATCATTTTTTAACGATTGGTTCAGTTTTAAACTCACGATATCAGCTAAAAGATATTCAAACATCGTGATAAATTCAGAAAAATTTAATTCTTTAGACCATTTATTTGAATAGTTTAAAGGCATATTTTTTTCAGCTACCAATTTAAACCAATCATTCAAGAATAAAGCCCGCTTTTGTAGCCAAACACTCTTTTCAATCTCAATCGCCGTCAGTGGCATATCATTGGCAAGATTCAATAACAGTTTAACTTGTTCGGTTGTAGTCTCTGGAATTTGTTGTTGTACAAATGCTTGTGCATCCTGAATCGACATTCGGTCTAGCGCAAAATGCTGTAAACGACTACGGATCGTGGCTGGAAGTTTTAAGTAATGATCAGCAAGTAAAATCAGAACAACTTTTTCACCAGGTTCTTCTAAGGTTTTTAACAATGCGTTTGCTGATGCGGTATTTAATGCTTCAGCAGGTTCAATCATTACAACACGCCAACCTTCACCAGTTTGCTGAACAAAAGGCAGAAGTTCTCGGATTTTCTCAATCTTAATTTTGGCATTTTGTTTTTTATTATCTTCATCCGTCGTGATATGCACATAATTTGGATGCGTATCTGAGCGTAACCACTGACAACTTGAACATTCACCACAAGCATGTTGCGGCTGTTTATTCAAACACAATACCCAAGCAACGAAACGCTCCGCAAACTCTTTCTTGGCACAGCCCTTCTTTCCATAAAACAATAGACCATGTCCAAGTTCTGGGAATCGTGTACTGAGCAATTCCCAGGTCTGCTCATGCCATGGGTAAATCACTGTAGATTGAGTATCGACCATAATATTATTCAAATAAACTCACAGGCATTGCATTTAATCGATCCAGATCCGCTTGGGTATCCACACCAGGGGGTAAATTTGCTTCCGCCACAGCAATGGCAATACGATGGCCATTTTCTAGCACGCGAAGTTGCTCTAAGCTTTCCAATTTCTCAAGCTGTCCCTGTTCCCAAGTGACATACTCTTGTAGCAATTTGACGCGATAGGCATATAAGCCTAAATGACGAAAAGCTTGATTATGCACTTGCTGTTCAGCCTGTTTTGCTCCATCACGATCATAAGGAATGGTTGCACGACTAAAATATAACGCCTCATTGCGATTACTCATCACCACTTTGACAATACTATCGCGTTGAAATTCCTCTAACTGATGAATCGGTTCACATAAAGTAGACATGGCACAATGTGGATGATCAATCAACAGTTGACTCACCTGTTGCACAAGTTGCGCAGGAAGTAAGGGTTCATCCCCCTGAACATTCACAATAATATCGTCTGCTGACCATCCTTTAATACGAGCAACCTCACTCAGCCGATCTGTACCCGATGGATGATCTGGGTTTGTCAAAACCACATCAACACCTTCAGCACGACATACTTCAGCAATGCGCTCATCATCGGTCGCAACGCACAAATCATCAAAACCAGCAACTTTTTTCGCTTGATCGACCACACGGAGAATCATTGGACGGCCATGAATCAGGAGTAACGGTTTTGCTGGAAGACGAGAACTCGCAAAACGAGCTGGGATGACGATATGTTTCATGGTCGCTCTCTAAGAAAATTGAATACCGAGGTGCTGTAATTGTTGTTTCAATACATCATAACAATCTGCTGACAAAACAGCTTCTACGGGTACTACCCAAATAGGGGTCGTGAATTCAGAATGTTGCTTTAATAAAGTCTTGAACTTTACGGCATCTTTTTCAGTGGTGATAATGGCATCATGATTTTCAAATATTAAATCATCAATTTCATAATCATGGTGATCTGGGAATTCATGTGCCTGATATTGCTGTACACCCAAAGATGCCAAGGTTTGATAAAAACGCTGCGGAAAACCAATTCCAACAACCGCATTGAAATATTGATTGGGATCAAACCAATGTGTATCTGTATTTGCATTTAAAAGATAAGGCTGACCCACCGCTAAATGCATATTTTTTTGAGCCTGTGCAATTTTAGTATGCTCAATGACCGTACTTTCATTCAAGCGTGACTTAGGTTCACGTAAATAACCTTCTGGCAATAACTTCTCATTGCCTAGACCACGATTTTGATCTAACACAATCCATTCAATCTGACGCGCCAAAGCCCAATGCTGCAAACCATCATCACTAATAATCAGGTCAAGCTGCTCATTTTCCAATAACAACTCGATTGAAGCTTGACGATTAGGACCGACAGCCATGGGCACATGGGTAGATTGAACAATCAGACAAGGTTCATCACCTACAATATCAGGCTCAGAACGCGAAGTAACCAAAACAGGAAAAGGACCTGCACCACCATAACCACGGCTGATTACACCGACCCGCACATTGTGTTGTTGCAAATATTTGACCAGTTGGATCAGCAATGGTGTTTTACCACTGCCGCCCACGGTAATGTTCCCAATCACCATAACAGGTACGGGCGCTGTATATACGGGTTTAATTCCATGTTGATAAAGCGCTTTATTCGTACAAAAACCCAATCGATATAGCCATGACAAGGGACGCAACACCATCAACCATGACGCTTGTTGATTCCAAGCATCCTGAATACGTTGCGCCATCGACATGCTTAGTTTTCCTCGAAATTACGTTGATGTAATTGATAATACATACCATGTTTTGCTAAAAGCTCAGCATGTGTGCCTTGCTCAATAATCTGGCCTTTATCCATGACCACGATCAGATCTGCATTTTCAACAGTAGACAAACGATGAGCAATTACAATCGTGGTACGGTCTTGCATCGCTTTATCAAATGCCTGTTGAATGAAGTATTCTGATTCATTATCAAGCGCACTGGTTGCTTCATCTAAAATCAGAATTGGAGAATCTTTTAAGATTGCTCTAGCAATGGCAATACGTTGACGCTGACCACCTGAGAGGTTCAAACCTTGCGCACCCAAAATGGTGTCATAACCTTGCGGCAGGTTCATAATAAAGTCATGTGCATACGCTGCTTTCGCTGCCGCAATGACTTGCTCATCGCTTGAGTCTTGTAACTGCCCATAGGCAATATTATCGCGAACTGAGCGATTGAATAGCACAACTTGCTGATTCACTGTCGCAATTTGAGAACGTAAATAAGCCAACTCAATATCCTGAACGGGAATACCATCAAAATAGATTTGCCCTTCACTCAACTCTTGGAAACGCGGCAGCATATTTACTAATGAGGTCTTACCTGCACCTGAACGCCCAACTAAAGCAACGGTTTGTCCTGCCTTGATATCTAAAGAAAAATCCTTGATCGCATGCGTACCATCTTCATAGCGCAAGTTGGCATGATCAAATTGAATATTCCCTTTTAAAGCAGGTTTCAATTGACCATTATTGATTTCTTCAGGCGTATCCAATAGCTCAAACACGGAATGTGCTGCAGCTAAACCACGTTGTAACTTTTCATTGATATCGGTCAAATTCTTAACAGGCTTAGAAATAAGGCCCGCAGCGGTAATGAATGAAATGAATTCACCCGCAGAAGTATCACCAAAAACCTGTGGACGTAAAGCCAGCCAAAGAATGATTGCCATCGCCATTGATAATAAAAGCTGAATGATTGGGCTGTTAATATTTTGCACCACAACCATTTTCAAACCACGACGCAAGTTTTCTTCAGACGATTTATAAAAACGTTTCTGTTCAAACTCTTCGCCAGTAAAGCTTTTTACCACCGAATTTGCAGTAATGGTTTCTTGTACCACGTGGTTTACATCACCCATGGTATTTTGTACTTGGATTGACAATTTACGCATCTTCTTCGATGCGATTCTGACCAATATGCCAATAAAAGGCATGAAGACCACAATACATAAGGTTAATCGCCAGTTGGTGTAGAGTAGATAACTCAATAAACCAAGAACAATCAAACCATCTTTAATTAAGGTCTGCAAAGACTCAGAAGACGCAGCTGTTAACTGCTCCACGTTATACATCAGCTTTGCACTGATGTGACCAGCACTGTTATCAAGATAATATTGCGCTGGTAATCTTAACAGTTTTGCATACACTTCCTGACGGATGCTAAACACTAAACTACGTGAAATCACAGCGGAAAAGTAACCACCGAGGAATAGACCAACGCCACGGAAAAACATCAATAAAACAATGAGTGCTGGAAACCAATCCAGATTGCTACGACTACCCTCTTGGATCGCATCAATGATGTATTTCAATAGCTTTGCGACAGAGACCTCCGTCGCCGCGTTGATACCAAAACCAAGCAAGACGAGTAAGGCAACGCCCCAATAAGATTTTAAATACGATATTAAACGGACATAAACCTTAAAATCCTGATTCACTCAGTAAAACCTCTCGTTGGAACTTTGGTGCTGATATTGACGTTAACAAAACCGAGTTGACCGGCGACATCCATCACTCGAATCACATCTTGATGCGCTGCTTTGGCATCAGCCGCAATAATAAACATAAAATCACGACGATCTTGTGCAACTTGCTTAATGGCTGTGCTTAAATCAGCGATATCTTTACTTGATAATGCCTGACCGTTCACAGAATAATGCCCTGTGGAGTCTACCATGATTTCAATTTTGTGATCGAATTGTTTAGGTGGAACACCTTGCGCATCGGGCAATGTCAGATTTATACGGCTTTGCTGACTAAAAGTCGTTGATAATAATAAAAACACCAAAATAAATAACATACAGTCAATCATTGGTGTCAAATTGATATGAATATCTTCAACTTGAGAACGTTTAAACTTCATGATGCCACCTCGGCTTAGCTTGCACGACGGTGTTCTTGTACATGAGCAGCTTTTTTATAGAAAAGTGCTGCATGAAACAAGGTTGATTGCTGTTCTAATTCAGCAATATATTCATGTACTACACGCTGAAAATAACGATATGCAATCATTGCAGGAATCGCAATCAGCATTCCGACAGCTGTGGTAATCAAGGCCTTAGAGATACCTGGCATCATCATACTGGCATTACCCGCAGAACCGATATCAATCACCAAAAAAGACTCAATGATGCCCAGAACTGTGCCGAGTAAACCCAACAAAGGTGCAATTGCACTTAAGGTTCCAAGAAAGTTAATATTTTTTTCGAGATAACTGATTTCTTGAGATGCTGTTGCTTCCATTTGCGCACGGGCAAATTGCTCACCTTGATCGCGCTGATCGTAGCCAGATTTAAGAATACGACCTAATGGACTTTTTTGAGCATCTTCTTGTTCTAATTGCACAATAACTGCATCAACATCAGAACCATTTACAAGCAATGCTTGCGGTAAAACTTGTGACCGTTTTAAACGAATGTATCGTTCAATTGTAATGGCAACCGTAAAAATTGATGAAAGAATAAGGGGCAGCATTAACCAGCCACCCGCTTTCACAAGTTCCCACATATTATTCCCCAATAATATCTAAAATATAAAAGGATGCGCCCTCAAGATTAGTTAGGTAAGCAAATATTGAGGATTCCATCCAACTCATCCAATGAGTGGTAATGAATGACCATTTTCCCTTTACCTTTCTGGTTATGGTCAATTTTCACATTCGCTCCGAAACGCTCGGAAAGCTTCTGAGTCAATTGTTCAATATCTGGAGAAATTTGAGCCTTTTCCTTTTCAGGTTTTGGTTCACTCCACTCACGAACTAACTGTTCAGTTTGACGTACCGACAAACCTTTTTCAATCACGATTTGTGCAACCGCAATTTGATCTTTTGCCTTCAGCGTCAGGATGGCACGGGCATGCCCCATGTCAATCTGACCTTGTTGGATTAACTCTTTAATTGGATCAGCCAAGCTCAGTAAGCGTAACAGGTTACTCACCGTGGTACGTGCCTTGCCTACCGTATCTGCAATTTCTTGATGGCTTAAACCAAATTCATCGTGGAAGCGTTGTAAAGCAACTGCTTGATCAATCGGATTGAGATCTTGACGTTGAATATTTTCAATCAACGCCAAAGCAATTGCGACTTGATCATTCAAGTCACGCACAATTGCCGGAATTTCTGCCAAACCTGCTAATTGGGCAGCACGCCAACGACGTTCACCCGCAATAATTTCATAAGGATGTTGTTCATCATCCACAGGACGAATCACAATTGGCTGCATCACACCATGTTTTTCAATCGATGCTGCGAGCTCTTGTAAATCTTGTTCTTGGATAAAGCTACGTGGTTGATATTCACCACGTTTCAATAAATTGACATCAATTTGCTTGAGTTGACCATGATCCAAGGCTTGTGCTTCAAGTTGCAATTTCTCTTTTTGAATTGAACCTAATAGCGCATCTAAACCACGACCTTTAGCCAATCCGCGTTTTTTGATGCTCATACAGCACTTCCTTTTTTCACTTTACTTTTCTTCAACATTTCTGCGGCTAAATTCAAATATGCAATTGCACCTTTTGAACTCTTTTCAAAATAAATTACAGGTAAACCATGAGCTGGTGCTTCTGCCAAACGAATATTTCGAGGAATCACCGTTTCATAGAGTTTTTTACCAAAATATTGCTCCAACTCTGCCGACACATCACGTGTCAACGCATTACGAGCGTCATACATGGTACGTAATACCCCAACAATTTCCAAGTTTGGATTAAGGGCTTTTTGTATACGATCAATGGTCTGGGTGAGATCCGCTAATCCTTCCAAAGCATAATATTCACATTGCATTGGAATAATCACACCATTCACGGCAGCCAAGGCATTGACGGTAATTAAGCTGAGGCTTGGCGCACAATCGACAATGATATAGTCAAATGCAGCATCTACTTCCTGCAAAGCATTCTTCAGAATAAACTCTCGGCCTTCTTGCTCGGCAATAGCAAGTTCTACACCTGCTAGCTCACGGTTTGCACCTAAAACTTTATAACCTACTTCTGCTTTTTGAATCGCAGTTTCAATTGGCACTTCACCCAACAACACATCTGTGACTGAGTAAAGTAAATCATTCTTTTGAATACCTGACCCCATGGTGGCATTCCCTTGTGAGTCCATATCGACTAACAAGACACGTTTTTTCAAGATCGCCAAAGAGGCAGCAAGATTGACTGCTGTCGTGGTTTTTCCCACACCACCTTTTTGGTTTGCAATCGCAATAATTTGAGCCATGACTACCCTTAATATTTTTTATTGAATAAGTTGAAGTAAAAGTAAGTGACGCTGTTCATCCAATCTCGGCACACGCAGTTCAATGATCTTACATGAATACTGATCTTTCATCTGCTCAACTTCATCCTCTGGAATCAAGCCTTTCATTGCAGCAATGATACTTTGCTCATGCATATAAGGTTGTGCTGCATCAACAAAATCAGTCAAAGAAGCAAATGCTCGACTTGTAATGACATCGAACTGACCAAGTTCGCCAATGCTGTCTTCATTTTCAACACGTGTTTGAACTGCAATTACATTTTTCAGTTTTAAGTCAGCAATAAATTGCTTCAAGAAACGAATCTTTTTCCCATTCGAATCTAATAGTACACAAGAACGTTCTGGTTGACATAATGCAATGATCATGCCCGGCATACCACCGCCCGTACCAACATCTAATAAACGGCCTTGTGGCAAATCATTTAAAATACTTAAACTATCTAATAAATGTTTAACCAACATTTCTTTCGGCTCACGAATGGCCGTTAAATTGTATGCCTTATTCCATAGCACCAGCGCATCTTGATATTTCAATAAGAGTGTTAGGGCTTCTTCACTCAGGTTGAGACCTAGAGCTTGACTACCTTGCTTTAATTCTTGAAAAAAAGGATGCATAACAGTGCGACATCTCGATAAACTTGCTGTGCAGTATACCGATTTCTGATACAAGGCACAGCAGGACTTGTTGAACGATTATGCAGTTAAACATTTACAAGCATGATAAACTGCATAATCCTTTAAGTTTTTGTCTTTTCTTATGCAAATCACAGATAGACAAAGCATTTTTTATTATGCGAATGCGCCCTGCTTGATTTGTTGATCAAGCTGCTCCAAACGCTCAGGTGTACCAACATCCACCCAGATTCCTTGCAACTTTTCAGCTGAAACTTGTTGTTGCTGCATGGCTTGTTTCAATAATGGCGCTAAAGGTCGTTTGCCATTTTCCAAACCAACAAACATGTGTGGTGCCAATACCGCAACACCACTATACGTTAAAGCCTCACCCAACTGCTCCTGCTCAAAAGTGTAAGCCAAATCATTCGCAAGGATAAAGTCACCCTTCAAATGCTGAGGCGGATTTTCAACCAGCACCAAATGCGCTTGTTTATCTTCCAACTGAACATTTAACAATGAGGTAAAATCCATTGTGGTCCAAACATCACCATTAACTAGAATAAAAGGCTCATCACCCAGCAATGGCAATGCATTGATGATACCTCCTGCGGTTTCTAGACCTTCACCTTCGTGTGACCACAAAATAGTGACACCGAACTGAGAACCATCACCTAAAGCAGCAGCAAGTTTTTCACCTAACCAAGCTGTATTAATCACAATCTCGGTAATGCCTATTTTTTGCAGCTTTTCGATATGCCAAACAATCAGTGGCTTGCCACCAACTTCCAGTAAAGGCTTTGGTGTGTGCAAGGTCAAGGGACGCATACGATTGCCCATACCCGCAGCAAGAATCATCGCTTTCATTAGGCTGCAACCTCATAATTGCCGTATTTTTCAATAAACTTCGGCATCACGACGTCACGAATGAATTGCATAAAGTCATTCAGTTCATCATACCCTTGGCTTTCTTCCAGTAAATACCACATCACGCGCGGTAAATCTTTTAAATAGCCTGACTTGCCATCACGTTCAAATAAACGCACAAAAATACCAAGAATTTTCAGGTGACGTTGAATCGCCATCAGATCTGCATCACGCTTGAACTGTTCAAAACTACGGTTTTCTTTCGCAGTTGCAGGTAAGAGTTTATAAAATACCCCAAACCACTCATAAACACGTTTAGCATTCCACTGCACATAGGCATCACGTGTAATCGAGATGAGGTCATATGTATCCGCACCAATCACCGCATCCTGAAAATCAATCACTCCCAGCTCTTGCTCATTTTCGATTTTCATCAGATTACGGCTGTGAAAATCACGATGAACGATCACTTGTGGCTGTTGAGTCGCTTCAATCGCAAGAAAGTCAAAAGCTTGCTCGATTGTTTCAAGTTGCTGCTCTGTCGGCTGAATTTGCAATGATGGCAACATCCAGTCGGTCAACAAACGCATTTCTGTCATCAACTTTTCATAAGAATAAGCTGGCAATTGCGTATCCGCATCGATCTGCTGTAACTCAATCAGTTGCTTGAAACTTTGTGCATAGTATTGATCGACTGTCTCATCATTCAGTAAAGTTGATAAAACAACATCACCAAAATCTTCTAACAGCAACAATCCTAACGTTAAGTCTTTCGCAACGATATGCGGTACACGCACACCATTTTTGTCAAAGAACTCATCGATGCTAACAAATGGAATACAATCTTCTTTTTCAGGCGGTGCATCCATGAGCATATATGTTTTGTTTTGTAACTTAATTCGCGCGTAGCGGCGAAAGCTTGCGTCTCCTGCCAAAAAATTGATCTCAAATTGATCAGATTGGAGGGTGGCTTGAAGCCAAGTTTGTATCAATTGTTCACGTTGTGTATTCATTTGCAATAAAATCTAAAACTAGCTGAGATTTTGAAAGCTTAAGTGTAGCCACTTATCAACTTTTTCTCTATGATGCGACAATAATTAATTGTGAATTAGCGTATTGGTTAATGAGACAATGAAACATCAGTTTAAATTTAATCCTTTAGCAACAGCTATTTTGACACTCTTGTGTGGCGGCTCGATCCAATCAGGTTTCGCGGCACCAGCTGATGCTGTCTCTACGCTTGACAACAAACAGCTTAAAGCAGCGATTCCAAATCAGGGACAGCAAGATCAGGAAAGTTATCCTGGGGAAAGTTTTTTCCAGCAATATTATGTAGACAAATCAGCACCAGAAGCGCAGTTACGTGATAATCGTTATTTAAGCTCTTCGTTTTGCCAAGGAACTTGGGTCACCCCGATTAATCCTGAAGTAAAAGCGGGCGATGCGAGCACAACGACTTCTGTACTCACTGCTGATTATGGGCATTACAACCCAACTGGCGATTCAGTTCTGCAAGGCAATGTGGTAATCGACCAAGAAGGTCGCACCATCCGTGCCGACCAAGTCACGATCGACTCGACACAAACATATGCCAATGCTGAAGGTCGTGTTCAGATTGCTCAATCAGGCTTACTCACCCAAAGTGATGCGATTAACTATAATTTGAAGACCCAAACAGGTGATTTAAACAATAGTTTCTATATCTCAGAGCAACAACACGCGCATGGTCATGCAAACCAAATTAAACGCGCCAATGAAAATTTAGTTATTTTTAAAGATGCAAGCTATACAGCCTGCCCGCCTGAACAAAAACCAGCATGGAAAATTCAGGCCAAAGAAATTGAACTCAACCAAGATACAGGTCGCGGTGTCACCCGCAATACAAAACTCTATATTAAAGATGTTCCTGTACTGGCTGTACCTTATTTTAATTTCCCAATTGATGACCGTCGTACCACAGGTCTTCTCAGTCCGAATTTTGGTTATAGCAATGATGGTGGTGCGCAACTCATCACCCCAGTCTACCTCAACCTTGCACCCAATTATGATCTCACGCTTACACCAAGCTATATGAGTAAACGTGGTCCAAAATTAGATGCAGATTTCCGCTATATGACTGAAAACTTTGGTGCAGGTCGTATTTGGGGTGGTTATATTGCAAGTGACAACCAGTATGGCAATGAAGCACGTGATGATCTTCATTTTATTCATAATTGGAGAATCGACGATCAGTGGTCAACCAATTTAGAATATAACTATGCCTCTGATAAAGACTACTTTGCCGACTTTAACAATAATCCAAACACAAGAACGGATCTGAATTTACGTCGTGCTTGGGAACTTAATTATCAAAATGGAATTCCAGGGTTAAGAGCTCAGCTAAAAGTCGAAGACTTCCAAACACTGGATAAAACCGTCAAAGACATAGACAAACCCTACGCCCGTCTTCCACAATTTTTATTAAACTACGTTACAGGCGACCCACAAGGTCTACAGTACGAGTTTAATAACGATACAGCCTACTTTAAAAAATCTGTCAATGATGGCTCGGCACTTGAATCAAGTGGTACCCGTATTTACAACCAGTTTGCGGTTCGCTACAACTATTTAACTCCGTCTTGGTTCTATGCGATTCCAGAAGTTTCTGTTCGTAGTATCAATACCTTTTTTGATCAAGACTCCAAAGAAGGACGAGGACTTTCAGCGTCTGATGATCTAGAAAAATCAGTCGTTGTTCCTCAGTTCACCTTTGCAACAGGCGTCACTTTCGAAAAAGATGGTAAATACTTACAAAGTATTTCACCTCGTGCTTTTTATGCTTACTCACCTTATAAAAACCAAGACGATCATCCAAACTTTGACTCAACCACTGCGTCAATCAACTATGATCAACTCTTCAATCCATATCGTTTTTATGGGCATGACCGTTTAGATGATAACAACTTCTTATCACTCGGCGTCACTTATAGCTTATTAGATACTGAAGGTTTAGAGCGAATTAAAGCAAGCGTAGGTCAAAGTTATTATTTTAGTGATCGCCGCGTAAGCTTAAATGAAAAGCTTGACGATTTTGACACTCAAAACCGTACAGGTCCTATTGTTAGCTTATCAAGTCAGCTCAATCAAAACGTCACCATTTCGTCAAACTCAGCTTGGATGTCTAATGGCGACAATGCGCAACGAGATTTCCAAGCCTACTATACTGGCGATAAAGGCAATCTTTACAACTTAGGCTATTTTTATCGTAAGCACATTCCTGATCGTCAAGATGCCTATGATCAAGTTGTTGCATCCTTTATACAACCTGTAAAAGACAATTGGCGTATCATGGGCCATGCTCAATACGACATAGACAACAACGTGATGCGTGAATATTTACTTGGTGTAAATTATGAGTCGTGTTGTTGGGCTGTTTCAGTATACGGTCGTTCTTACTATAACGATCTGGATGATCCAAACTCTCCAGACGTTCGTAAAAAGAATGCAGTGATGGCTGAGTTCACCCTAAAAGGCCTTGGTGCTTTAAACAATAAGCTTGCTTCTCTTCTCGAAAACAGAGTTTTAGGTTTCAACAAAATTAATCAATCTTGGACACAACGTTAATGAAGATAAAACCTTTTCAACATATCTTTAAAGCGACTGTTCTCGCTACCCTAATTTCTTCATCAATGCAAAGCTTTGCACAACCTACGGATGAGGTTGTTGCAGTTGTGGATAGTAGTGTTATTCTAAAAAGTGATTTGGAACAAGGGATTGCAGAGACAGAACACCAGTTAAAAGCACAAAATAAAACTGTACCGCCACAGCAGTACTTACAAATGCAGGTGCTTGATCAACTGATCATCCGCCAAGCTCAGTTGGAACAGGTCAAACGTTACGGCATTAAACCAGATGAAAAAAGTTTAAATGCGGCTGTGTTAAAAGTGGCAAATCAATCAGGTGCCAACAGCCTAGAAGCATTTCAACAAAAATTAGATGCGATTGCGCCAGGTACTTACGAAAATTTGCGTAACCGTGTTGCAGAAGATTTAGCCATTGGCCGCTTACGCCAACAACAAGTGATGTCACGCATCAAAATCAGTGATCATGATGTTGAAAACTTCTTGAAGTCACCAGAAGGTCAAGCTGCGCTCGGTACACAGGTTCATGTCATTCACATGCGTATCGCAGGTGAAAATACAAATGACGTACAGCAAATTGCGCAGCAAGTGAAGCAAGCTTTGGCAACTAGTGATGACCCTAAAGGCATTAGCTCTAAGCTCTCCACCGCTGCTGTAAAAGTTGATGGCCTAGATATGGGATTCCGCTCATTATCAGAAATTCCTACCGAACTTTCAGCACGTATTGCACCGCTGCAAGTGGGACAGACCACTGAACTCATCAATGTTCGTGATGGCGTACATGTATTAAAATTACTTGAACGTAAACAAAACGAGCAAAAAGCCTTAGTTCCACAATATCAAACTCGTCACATTCTAATTCAATCATCAGAAGTGGTTAGCTTGGATCGTGCAAAACAAATGATTGATAGTCTCTACAATCGTGCCAAAGCGGGTGATGATTTTGCCACTTTAGCTGCAACTTATTCAAATGACACAGGTTCAGCACGCGATGGCGGTAGCCTAGGTTGGGTTAGCCCAGGGGTTATGGTTCCTGAATTTGAAAAAGTAATGAAAGAAACACCTGTTGGGGAAATCAGCAAACCGTTCCAAAGCCAATTTGGTTGGCATATCCTACAAGTTCTAGGTACGCGTGAACAGGATATGACCAAAGAAGTTCAAGAACGTATGGCACGTCAAATCTTAGGTGAACGCCAGTTTGATACTGAAGTAGATAGCTGGATGCGTGAGCTTCGCGCCAATGCTTATGTTGAAATTAAAGATGCAAGCCTAGACTCAAAAGCACAACAGAAATAAATCAGTTAAAAGAATGCCAGCAATTGCTGGCATTTTTATTCCCTAAAATAGAAATAAAAAAATAGCGGCAAATGCCGCTATTTTTCTGCATTACAAATTCATTATTTGTAACGATCAACCATTTTCTCTAAAGAAATTGGACGAATTTTGTCTGCATTACCCGCTGTACCGAATGCTTCGTAACGCGCAACACAAATCTCTTTCATTGCTACAACTGTTTCACCAAAGAATTTACGTGGGTCAAATTCACTTGGTTTCTCAGCCATCATACGACGCATTGCGCCAGTAGAAGCCAAACGCAAATCGGTATCGATGTTAATCTTACGTACACCGTGCTTAATCGCTTCTACAAGCTGATCAACAGGCACACCATAAGTTTCTTTAATATCACCGCCATACTGGTTAATCACAGCCAACCACTCTTGTGGTACAGAGCTAGAACCATGCATAACAAGATGCGTATTTGGCAATGCAGCATGAATTTCTTTAATACGGTCAATTGCCAAGATATCGCCTGTAGGTGGACGCGTAAACTTGTATGCACCGTGTGAAGTACCGACAGCAATCGCCAAAGCATCTACATTGGTATCAGCAACAAACTGAGTTGCTTCTTCAACAGATGTTAACAATTGAGAATGATCAAGCACACCTTCTGCACCCACACCATCTTCTTCACCAGCCATACCAGTTTCAAGGCTACCTAAGCAACCGATTTCACCTTCAACTGAAACACCACATGCATGCGCAATAGATACAACTCGACGCGTTACATCCACATTGTAATCATATGATGTTGGTGTTTTGCCATCTTCGCCCAATGAACCATCCATCATGACTGAGCTAAAACCTAACTGGATTGAACGCTGACAAATATCAGGGCTAGTACCATGATCTTGATGCATTACCACTGGGATATGCGGCCATTCTTCAATCGCAGCTAAAATAAGATGACGTAAGAAAGGTGCACCTGCATATTTACGCGCACCAGCCGAAGCTTGCACGATTACAGGTGAATTGGTTGCATCCGCAGCGAGCATGATTGCACGCATTTGTTCTAAGTTGTTTACGTTAAACGCTGGTACGCCGTAGTTATGTTCTGCAGCGTGATCCAAGAGCTGGCGCATTGAGATTAGAGCCATAATATCCTCCCAGGTAATGCGGCATATTCTACATGTTGATCTATTTCAATTCAGCAACTAATCACAGTAATTCTAAAAAAATCTTTAATCTTTTGTGTAATTTGAGTAGTAATTCTTACTAAATAATCAAAAAAGCCAAATCACAGAATGATTCGGCTTTTTTTAGAGAAAGTTTCTTGGTCCTAAAACACCTAAATAAGGCTAATCAAGACCTAGCAATAACCTTCTAAACGAGTCAACGGCAATTTCTTACCAATCGCTTTTTCGATTTCTGGCAAATAGAATGCATCATCTTCCGACAAGAAACTAATACTCACACCTTGCGCACCCGCACGACCTGTACGACCAATACGATGCACATAATCATCAGACTGTTCAGGTAAGGTATAGTTAATCACATGAGAAACGCCATCCACATGAATACCACGACCTGCAACATCTGTTGCAATCATAATATTATTCTTACCTTGCTTAAATTGATCAAGCATCTTTAAACGCTTATCTTGGGCAATTTCACCAGATAACATACCAACTTTATAGCCATCGCGTTTCAAATGATCGTACAAGCGTCGAACTTGATCTCGGCGATTCGCAAAGATCATCACTTTATCGATTGGCTCTTCTCTTAAAATTTCTTGTAAAAGCTTATACTTGTCTTCTTTCGCAACTACATAGACACGTTGCTCTACATCGCTATTGGTTTTTTGCTCAGGTTCAATTTCTACTGTAACCGGTTCAAATAACCACTGACGTGCTAAGTTCAGAACATCATAGCTAAATGTTGCAGAGAACATTAAAGTTTGGCGCTGTTCTTTAAATGGTGAATAGCGAACGATTCGTTTAACCGATGGAATAAAGCCCATATCAAGTAAACGATCGGCTTCATCAATCACTAAAAATTCGATTTTATCCAACCAAACTTCTTTCTGCTCAACAAAATCAATCAAACGCCCAGGCGTTGCAACAATGATATCAACGAAGTTGCGATCCAACATTTTCTTTTGTTTGTCAAAATCCACACCACCCAACAAGGTCACAAGGTGCAAATTTGAAAATTTCGTGAGTGCTTGTGCATCACTTTCAATCTGTAACGCCAACTCACGTGTTGGTGCTAAAATTAACGCGCGTGGCTCACCACGGAAACGTTGCTCTTGAACTGGATTATTTAATAGATCATTGATCACACTAATCAAAAAGGCAGCTGTTTTCCCAGTACCTGTTTGCGCTCGACCAATGGCATCATGCCCTGCTAATGTATATTTTAAAACCTTTTGCTGAATTGGGGTCATTTGTGTAAAACCCAAAGCATCAATCGCTTTTTTCAGCTGCGGATGTAAATTTAAGGTTTCAAAACCAGATGTCATATATGCACTCGAACCATCAATGAGCAAAATAAAGTCGCTATTATAAACTATAAAAAACAAAAACGCCCCAATCTTATTGGGGCGTTTTTTATTGCGTTAAGGCAACAAATTAGTCTAAAGGCTGAACGTTTTCAGCCTGGAAACCTTTTTGTCCTTGAACAACACTGAATTCTACGCGTTGGCCGTCACGTAAAGAACGGTGGCCATCACCCATAATTGCGCGGAAATGAACAAATACGTCATCACCACCATTACGCTGAATAAAACCAAAGCCTTTAGTGTCGTTAAACCACTTTACTACGCCTTGTTCACGAGCTGTCATAAGTCAATCCTCAGATATTGAAAGATAAGGACCTTCCGGTGTTGCAAACAGCAGAGCCAACAAGGTTTTAAAATATTTATAATTTTAAAGCTTGTAATCATTCTGTAAAACTATCAACAATTTCCGGTTACATCCATTTGTTATAGAGTTTAATATAATAAAATTTAATTAAACACTTTCTAAAACGCATCGAGCTTACCATGGGTTTATTACAATTAATAGAAGTTTTTTTAGTTATTTCCGATATTTCTATCTGTTTTTGTCAATAATTTAGCTGTTTTTTTAATGGAATTTTTCTCTCAAAAATTACGCGAAAATTTGTTAATATGATGATGAAAAAATCGATTTAGATGAATATGAGCAACCCACACAACTCGCCCGTCATTATTGATGCTTTAGGGCAACCCTGTCCAATGCCACTCTTGATGTTGAAGCGTGCGTTAAAGAAAGCCTATGGCATACAGCAATATCTATTGAAATCTTCTGATCCACACAGTGAAATTGATGTAACACGATATTGCCAAATTCAGCAACTTCAATGTTTAACTCAAAAAATTTCAGACAATGAATTTCACTATTTAATTGAAACTACGTGATTCTTTGCTAAACTCTAGCTAAAGATAAACTAGATAACTTTACATTTTTATACTCAAATTTCCTTAGTGATGAAGAACATTCGCATTAAGATGAAATTGTTGACTTAAATACCATCCTATAAGGAGACTCCATGACTACTGACAGCAGCAATCAATTGATGCCCCTGTCACTGTCTGCGCCAGGTGTAAATCTTGGTGCATATATCAGCACTGTCAATCAAATTCCAATTTTAACGGCCGAGCAGGAAAAAGAACTTGCTGAGCGTTATTATTATGATCAAGACCTCGATGCTGCCAAACTATTGGTAATGTCGCATCTACGCTTTGTTGTCCATATTGCACGTAGTTATGCAGGTTACGGATTACCACAAGGTGATCTCATTCAAGAAGGTAACCTTGGATTAATGAAAGCGGTTAAACGCTTCGACCCAAATATGGGTGTTCGTTTAGTTTCTTTTGCCGTGCACTGGATCAAAGCTGAAATTCATGAATACGTGATTCGTAACTGGCGTATTGTCAAAATTGCGACCACCAAGGCACAACGTAAATTATTCTTCAATTTGCGGAGTCTTAAAAAATCAAGCAAACGATTAACGCTAGAAGAAGCAAAATCAATTGCCAATGATTTGAATGTGACACCTGAACAAGTGTTAGAGATGGAAGGTCGTTTAACCGCTTATGATGCTGCTTTTGAAGCACAGGGCGATGACGATGATGACACGCCTCATACGGCACCTGCACTTTTTCTTGAAGATAATCGTTACGATCCAGCACGTCTTGTTGAAGAAGAAGATTACGAACAGCAAAGTACTTCTGCCCTGCATGAGGCAATGGATCAGCTTGATGACCGTTCACGTAATATTTTGCAACGTCGCTGGTTAGATGATGACAAATCAACTTTACATGAGTTGGCCGCTGAATATAACGTTTCTGCTGAGCGTATCCGCCAGCTAGAAAAGAATGCAATGGAAAAAATCAAAACCGCCATGTCTGCGAGTTAAGATTAAATCAAACACAAGGGCTTTCATGCCCTTTTGTTTTATCTGGCTTTGTTTAAACACCCGAATATGTTAAGTTTGTTCATCAAATTTCTAGTTCCATTCTCATTATGTGGATAGCAATCTCTGCGCTTAATCTTGCGCTTGCAGTCATGTTAGGTGCTTTCGGTGCACATGGTCTCAAATCTTTTGCAACACCTGAGCAACTGGCTTGGTGGAGTACAGCAACTCAATATTTCTTCTATCATGCACTTGGCATGCTGATATTGGGTGTTCTGTATAAAACCACACCAACTTTTCCAATAAAAATTCCTTTTATTTTGATGCAAATTGGTATCATCTTTTTCTGTGGTTCGTTGTACATTATGGCGCTTGGTTTACCTCGAATCTTAGGTGCAATCACTCCGATTGGTGGTGCATTTATGATTGCAGGTTGGGTGCTACTCGCATGGCAAGCGATTAAGCATGCGAAATAAGGATTGATCATGCACATCTATTTAAACGGCGAGTCAACAGACACGTCTTGTGAAAATCTACAGCAATTGATTCAAAGCTTAGCACTTGAAGGCAAGCGCTTCGCTGTAGAGAAAAACCAACAGATTATTCCGAAAAGTAGACTTGAGCAAACTGTCATTGCTCCTGAAGATCATATTGAAATTATTCAAGCTGTTGGTGGCGGCTGATTGGCTAAAAATGGAGTAAGCCCATGCAAGATTCCCCTTTAATTATTGGTTCACGGACGTTTCAATCACGTTTATTAGTCGGAACTGGTAAATACAAAGATCTCAATGAAACCGATTTAGCTATTCAAGCCAGTGGTGCAGAGATTGTTACCGTTGCGATTCGCCGTGTAAACATTGGTCAACATGCAGACCAACCAAACTTACTGTCAGTGATCCCACCTGAAAAATACACAATTCTGCCAAATACCGCAGGCTGCTTCGATGCAGATAGTGCGATTCGCACCTGTATGCTCGCACGTGAACTGCTTGATGGTCACAATCTGGTGAAATTAGAAGTTCTTGGTGACGAAAAAACCTTATATCCAAATGTGACCGCAACGCTTAAAGCAGCGCAAACATTGATTGATGATGGTTTTGAAATCATGGTCTACACATCGGATGACCCGATTGTTGCGCAAGAACTTGAAAGCATGGGCTGTGTTGCGATTATGCCTTTGGGTAGCTTGATTGGTTCAGGCTTGGGCATTCTCAATCCACATACCATTTCCATCATTAAGGAAAATGCCAAAGTGCCTGTCTTGGTGGATGCTGGGGTCGGTACAGCCAGTGATGCGGCAATTGCAATGGAATTGGGTTGCGATGGTGTATTGATGAATACCGCGATTGCTGCTGCTCAAAATCCAATTTTGATGGCTTCTGCAATGAAAAAAGCGGTTGAAGCAGGTCGTGAAGCATTTTTAGCAGGTCGTATGCCACGTAAGCGTATGGCGAATGCGAGTTCACCTGAGACTGGGTATTTCTTTAAGTAATTTGTTCAACGAAGGGATAAACTCTGTCCCTTCGATATTCATCTTTTAAGAGTATTAAATGAAGTTCAATATAAAAAAAATTCTAACTTTTTTAGTGCTAGCAATTTGCTTAGCATATTTTTCTAATTATATGACCAATAGGGATTTCAAGAAAAATGAGAAAAATATTGTCCAAATATTCCAACAAGACACTGAATTACATGAAAAATATGGAACGATAGAAAATTATAGACTAAGAAAATCTAGCTGGTATTCTGGAGATAGTCAAGAACATACCCCATATTATTACTATCATTTCTATATAAAAGGAAATCTGAAAGATGGAGTGATTGAATTAAAAATTTATGAAAACCAAGAAAAATATGCAATAAAATATATTCAATAAAATCTCAGATTAGATATATCCTTAACTTTAATTATTTATTCAGAATATCCTTATTAAATGGCGATCTAATTTCCAACAACCTCTCTCAAATTCCCTTTCGCCCTTTGCTCAAAATTCTTTTGAAAATATTCTGTTTGATACAACGGTTCTGCTTGATAAAAGTGCGCTAAAACCTCTTTTCTTTTAATAGAATAAACATCAGGATCAACCCAAGCATACTCTTTTTGAATCTGTTGTTCATATTCTGCAAAACGCGCTGGAGATGCAGCCAAGATCGCTAAATCAATATCCAACAAAAATTGCAAATCTAGCTCATCAGTCGATGCGTGCTTTTGCGTCGCAACAATCCATCGTTTTATTTTTCCAACGATATCTACGGGTAAATGTTGAACCAAATAGTGCTCAAATAATTCAGCACTTTTTAACTCATTATCTTTTGCTTGCGGATCATAAACCGCATCATGGAACCAGAGTGCCAATGCGACTGCAGGTGAATCATTCAAATCAGCTCGAATGGATTCAAGTAAAACCAAACATTCATATAAATGCTGAACTGTATGATATGCTCGCTGCTTTTCACTATAGGCAACAATCAACTTATTAAAAATTTTCTGCGGTTCAGAAAAACGATAATGCTGATGCAGCTCAAACCATGATTTTTCTAATACGGTTAAATATTGCTGCATTGCCAATCCTCACTGAATCTCTTTATTAAGCCACTTTGCCAAAGATTCTGCGTCTTTACGCTCTAAAAAAAGTTGATATAAGGTACAGGAACCAAACTCATGTTTCAGTTCCTGTTGACGTATAGGATGATTACCAAATCTAAATCGCCGAGAGCCATCCCGATCTAAAGGCAGTGCATAGACCCCATAACTGCGAGGCTCAGTCAAATGCCCTTTAATACTGACTTGGTCAGACGAAATTGCATGTTTTAATAAATATTCTTTGGTTAACATCCCACCCTGCCTAAGGCATATTTAAGATGCGTGCTGTTCATCTCGCTTAAAGACCAATTCTTTATTCGATGAACTTTCAGCATCAAAATAATACCCTTCACTATTAAATGCTTTTAATTGTTCTACTTGGCTTAATTTATTTTCAATCAAGTATCTTGCCATGAGACCACGCGCTTTTTTCGCATAAAAACTAATGACTTTATATTTTCCGTTCTTCTGATCCAAGAATACAGGCTTAATAATTTCCGCCTGAATGTTCTTTTCATTCACAGATTTATAATATTCGTCAGAGGCTAAATTTACCAATACTTTCGAATCAATTTCAGCTAAATCTTGGTTAATTTGATTGGTAATGATACTGCCCCAGAACTCATATAGATTATGACCACGCTTGTTTTTTAATTTTGTCCCCATCTCCAAGCGATATGGCATCATCAAATCCAACGGACGCAATAAACCATAAAGTCCAGACAACATCCGCAAATGCTGTTGGGCAAAATCAATATCTTGATCTTTTAAGTGATAGGCATCCAGACCTGTATACACATCCCCTTTAAAAGCAAACATCGCTTGGCGTGCATTGGAAAAATCAAAATCAGCATTCCAATCACGGAAACGCTCTACATTTAAATTGGCAATTTTCTCGCTTACCGTCATCAACGATGCGATTTCAGTTGCCGAAAGCTTACGACATACATCAATCAACTGCTGTGATTGTGCCAACAAACGTGGTTGAGTATGTGTATCTGTAGGAAGTGCTGTTGTGTAATCAAGTGTTTTGGCAGGAGAAATTAAAGCAAGCATAATCAATCAAACATAAATTTATCTTGGTGAAACTATAACAGTTGATAATTTTTAATGCCAATTCGTGTTCTCGTTCAGTTTTATCGGTAAAATAGTGGATTCTTCCATTATCCATTGCGTATCTTATGTCTGAGCAATTATTCATCCAAGGTCCTGTTGGTCAAATCGAAATGTTTGTCGATCAACCCCAAGGTGAAATCACAGGTTTTGCTGTTGTTTGCCATCCTCATCCTTTACAAGGCGGTACACCACACCACAAAGTCCCTGTTTTATTGGCTCAGATTTTCAATGAGATGGGCTGTATCGTCTATCGTCCAAGTTTTCGCGGTTTGGCAGGCAGTGAAGGTACACATGACCAAGGCCATGGCGAAACCGATGACATTATGACTGTGATTGAATATGCACGTGAGAAGCATGCAGGTTTAACCTTCTATGCAGGTGGTTTTAGCTTTGGTTCACATGTACTCGCAAAATGCCAAGCACAACTCAGCAATGAGTTACGTCCGAAGCAATTGGTGTTATGTGGCTTGCCAACAGGTTCAGTGGTTGACTTACGCCATTATAAAACCCCTGCAATTGACGGCGATATCTTATTTGTTCATGGCGAGCAAGATGATATTACTTTGCTTTCAGATATGGTTGCATGGGCAAAACCACAAAAACATCCAATCACGATTTTGCCAGGTGCCAATCATTTCTTCACAGGTTATTTAAAACAGCTCAGACAAGTCATTGCTCGCTTTTTAAAACTGTAGACTTAACAACAAATTACTAAGAAAACTATACGTCTTTTCAATCCAATGTCTGTTATATCAGTATAGATGTACAGACATTCGGGTTCTTAAATGAAATTAAATAAAAAACAAGGACTTTTTTTAAAGCAAACCATTGAACAATGGCAACAACAAGGCACGATTACGCCCGATGTTGCCAATGATTTAAATCAGAGTTTTTCGATTCGACCTTTTGACTGGGAACGTTTGGCAAAATACTCATTCTGGATTTCAATGATTTGTGCAGTAATTGCCATCGCAGCAATTACAGCGGATCAGTTTTTAATGGAACTGATTGAAAAAATCTTTGTTGATTCCAAAATCATTCCTTGTCTGATTTTTGCAGTAGTTGCTGCGGCCTTTTATGGCTTTGCTTATAGACGACGCAAAACTAAACCGCTGCATCAATTTAGCAATGAAGCCATTATTTTTGCTGGTGTTCTTTCCACAGCAGCCTCTGTGGCTTATTTCGGACAAGCCATTGATACAGGCAGCGGACATTTCTCTTTATTATTCCTGCTCTCAACCATCATTTATGCAGCACTTGCCTTCTGGTTCCCATCCAAATTAATTTGGGTGTTTTCCTTGCTCTCACTGGGTTCATGGTTCGGGACTGAAACAGGTTATATGTCTGGCTGGGGTGCGTATTATTTAGGGATGAACTTTCCTTTACGCTTTGTATTCTTTGGTGGTGCATTGATTGGGTTGAGCCTGTTATTTAAACGCCATGCGTATTTTAGGGATTTTGCACATTCAACTTATGTCATGGGTCTGCTGTATCTGTTTATTGCCTTGTGGATTCTCTCAATCTTTGGCAACTATGGGGACTTGAGTAGTTGGTATAGCGTTAAACAATATGAGCTGTTGCACTGGGGTTTCTTGTTTGCCTTTATTGCCATCATTGCAATTGTTTATGGCTTAAAACATGATGATGCCACTTCACGTGGTTTTGGTATCACCTTCTTATTTATCAATCTGTATACCAAGTACTTTGAGTTTTTCTGGAATGGTATGCATAAAGCCATTTTCTTCATCTTACTGGCGATATCCTTCTGGTGGATTGGCAGGCATGCCGAAAAGCTCTGGAATTTAGAGTTTCTAACCAACCAATCACAAAGCAAGAAAGATCATCTAGGTAAATGATTACTGGAAGTCACTCCAACTCAAACCAAACCGAGCCAAATACTTTTTGACTCGGTCACTGTCATTGGTGCTATTACGTTGCTGGCATGAAGCTGCAAACAGTTGACGTCCAGCATCAGCCATGGACTTGGCATTTTCACAGACATGAAGTACGCCACGCAGTTGAATCTGATCAAACTCATCGATCTCGCTCAACTGCATTTGATCTAAATATTTGAGTAAAATATCCGCTTCAGCAGAGTGTTCTTGTGCTGTTTGAATCGACCACAATTGCTTTAAACGCTGAATCTCTTTTTGCACCGTCTCTAAACGGATTAACTCACCACTAGATAAAGTCGCTAATCGTGTCACGCTGGCGGTCAAATCACGGAAATTGCCCTGCCACGATGCTTCTCTAGACTTGGCAAATTTCAAATACACATCGAGTGCATCTCGTTGAAACCGTAACTGTCGTTGATGATTTACCGCAAAGCGTTGCAATTCAAACTCAATATTCGGTGCAATATCTTCGATTCGATCTTTAAGATTGGGCAAAAAGAAAGTCCATGTATTGAGTCGCGCCCATAAATCTTCACGAAAGCGCCCTGCTTGCACTTCGGCTCTTAGGTCTTTATTTGTCCCTGCAATCAATTGAAAATCTGCCTGAACTTCTTTATCACTTCCTACAGGAAAAAAGGATTTGTCCTCAAGTGCCTTGAGTAGCATCGCTTGTTCATCCAATCCAAGTTCACCAATCTCATCCAAAAACAGAATACCCTGATCGGCACTTTTCAATAATCCTGTTCGCGAAGCAGCTGCGCCAGTAAATGCACCTTTGATATGACCAAACAAACTGGACATGGCACTATCACCACGTAGCGTTGCACAATTCACGTCAATAAAGCGCCCACTTAAATGAAACTTATCCTTTTTTAATAGAAAGATTTGTTTAGCTAAGTGTGATTTTCCAACCCCTGTTGCTCCCATAATCAAAATCGGAGCACTCGAGCGTGTTGCCACCAATTCAACCTCGGTAATGAGTTGATTGAATTCATGGTTATAAGTTGAGATATTGGCTTTCAGCTGTTGCCAGTTTTGTTGCTGCTCGTCTTCAAAACGCTGCTTTAGAACATCATAGCGAGACAAATCCAGATCAATGATGCGATATTCACCTTCTGGTGTTTTCTGTTGATTTGGCGCACTTTGAATCAGCTTGGCAGGTAAATAATTGGCATCAACTAGAAGATACCAGCAGATTTGACCAACGTGTGTACCTGTAGTGATATGCAAAAGATAGTTATTTTTTTCAGTATCAAATGGATACGTTTTTACAAAGTCATACAGCGCACCATAAACCTCGGCAAAATCCCAAGGATCACGAATACTTACTCGATGACCTGACACTGTGGTTGATGGAGATACATTCTGTGCATCTTCAGCAATAAACTTGACTAAATTATGATGTTGACGATCGTGTAGTAGCACCAGTTCATCAATAATCAAATCTTCATGCATCAGAAGACTTAACGTTGGACGCCAACGTTGCCATCGATCTGGACGCTTTCCCTGATCTAAAGTAGAACCAACAAAGCCAATTACGACGGTTTTCTTTGCATTCACCATAATTTCTATAATATTTTATACATGTCTATCATATACAATACGCATTTCAGTGAAAAATTCCAACAATATGCTTCATTTTACTTTCTTAGGTACATCTTCTGGTGTACCCACACTGACACGTAACGTTTCTGGTTTAGCCATCCGTAACAGCAAGAATAAAGATTGGATATTGGTTGATGCAGGTGAAGGCACTCAGCATCGAATTCAGCAGGCCAAGCTTTCATTACAAAGCTTAATTGCGATCTGCATTACCCATGTTCACGGCGATCATTGCTATGGTCTAGTCGGCTTACTCGCAAGTGCAGGTATGAATGCCAGAACAGCACCTTTAACCATTATCGCGCCTAAAAAAATTCAACAATGGATTGAAGTTACAGCACAGCTCACTGATCTACATTTACCTTACCCACTCCACTTTATCGATGTAAATAAAGCCAATCAAATACAGCAAATAACAGATGAACTTTCGATTCAAGCTCATCCACTGAGTCATCGTGTAGCTAGCTTTGCATTTAGTATTATCTCGCAATACACTCAAAAGCGATTAGATACACAGGCTTTGATTCAACTCGGTGTCCCAAAAGGCAAAGCTTGGGGTGATTTACAACAAGGTCTGGACATCCAATTCAATAGGCAAACGTTAAAAGCAGTCGATTTTACCCAGTTACAGATCCAACGCGCACATGCTATTGTCGGGGGCGATAATGACCGTCCTGAATTATTGGCACGGGCTTGCGAAGATGCTCAACTGTTGATTCATGAAAGCACCTACACGCAAGCTATTTTAGATAAAGTGGGCCCAAGCCCAATGCATAGTTCAGCAAAAATGGTTGCTGAATTTGCTCAACAACAGGGTCTAAGCAATCTGATCCTGACGCACTTTAGTCCAAGACATCAAGATAGTGCTGGACAGCAAGCCATCACAGAAGAAGTACAAGCTTTCTATCAAGGCAATTTCTATTTAGCCCATGATTTCGATCAATTTAACTTAGATGAGACAGGTCAACTTTCAAAAATCAATAAATCTTTATAGAAACTTTGCTATGTGGCCTTTCAACACCATTTAAGGATAAATTTAATATCTTCTAAGATATTTTAATATCTAATTAGATATATTTTATTTAGTTCTACTAAAGCCTCATAAAAATATTTAAAATTTTATTTTATTTAATTATCAATATCTTGAAAATTTTAAATTCGTTTTTTAAAAAGTTGGCACACTCGCTGCAATAGTATAAGCACACAACATCATTGGGATCTTGTGAATATCACCTGCCTGCAAACGCTTGGCAGGCAGGCTTTGAAAGGAAAATGAAAATGTCTGTCGTTGAACAAATCAACCAACAAGCTCAATTTGAACAAGAACAGCAACAACGTGCTTATCAGGTTTTAAAAAATGAAACGAGTATGCCAGTAAAAATGTGGACCAATGGTGTGCTTGTTGATGACAACTCAAAACAACAATTACTACAAACAGCACAAATGCCCTTTATTTATAAATGGATGGCAGTGATGCCAGACGTTCACTTTGGTTTAGGTGCAACGATTGGAAGTGTAATTCCAACCAAAGGTGCAATTATCCCAGCTGCGGTCGGTGTGGATATTGGGTGCGGGATGATGGCCAGCCGTACCAACTTAACCGCTTCTGATTTACCTGATAATTTACATGGCTTACGTACTGAACTTGAACGTTTGATCCCACACGGAATGACCAAACGTGGACGAGATAAAGGTTCTTGGGAAACACCACCTGAAATGGTAGATCAAGCTTGGGCAGATTTAGTTGCAGATTTTGAGTTAATCTGTATGAAGCACCCTCGCCTAAAAAATACCAATAACCGTAAACAATTGGGAACTTTAGGGACAGGAAATCACTTTGTAGAAATCTGTTTGGATGAACACGATCACGTTTGGATTATGTTGCACTCAGGTTCACGCGGTGTCGGTAATGCCATCGGTAATCATTTTATCGAACTGGCACGCAAAGATATGCAAAAGCATTTTATTAATTTGCCTAATAAAGATTTAGCTTATTTAGTTGAAGGAACAGAACATTTTGATGATTACTGGTTTGCTGTGGGTTGGGCACAACGCTTTGCCATGAAAAACCGTGAAATCATGATGCAGTCTGCGATTAAAGCTTTAGCAACGATTATTCCCAAGCCTTTTCAAGCACGATTGGAAGCCGTGAATTGCCACCATAATTACGTGGAAAAGGAAGAACATTACGGCGAAGAAGTGATGGTGACCCGTAAAGGCGCTGTTCGTGCACGTTTGGGAGAGTATGGAATTATCCCAGGTTCAATGGGTGCCAAGTCCTTTATTGTTCGCGGTCTTGGAAATCAGGAATCATTTTGCTCATGTTCGCATGGTGCAGGTCGTGTAATGAGCCGTGCTGAAGCAAAACGTCGATTCACAGTGGAAGATCAGATTGCCCAGACTGAAGGTGTGGAATGCCGTAAAGATGCTGCTGTGATTGATGAAATTCCATCGGCTTATAAACCAATTGAAGACGTCATGAAAGCGCAACAGGATTTGGTTGAAGTGGTTTATACATTAAGACAAGTGGTTTGTGTTAAGGGGTAATTATGGAAAAGGATTGTTTAGATATTCGAAGCTATAGAATCAGAGCAAATGAAGCAGTTCATCTCTCTCTACCTGAACAATCCTATTACATCATCTTGGCTGTAAATACTGATCAAATTCTGCCTGAATGGCGTAATTGGATTTGTGAGCAGATTGTCTATTCAAGACTATGCATTCAAGCAATGGTGGCAGGACATGAGTGCTCTATTTGGGATGATGTCCTAGATGAAACGTATCTCGGTTTTTATAACGATCAACCACCAGTCGATCATTGCTTCATGACAACTTGGCATGAAAATGAAACTTTAGAAGATATTACTGAATTCGCAAAATTTAGTATGGAATTGGAAAATGTTTCAAACTTAGTCATTGTACATATTGAATAAAAGGTAAATAAAATGAAACTCGCAGAAGCACTTTTACTGCGAAGCGATCAACAAAAAAAGCTCGCTTCATTAAAACAACGGATCAATGCCAATGTTTTGGTACAAGATGGTGATGAACCGAGTGAAGATCCAAATGAACTCATCAAACAAGTATTTGCTTTAACCCAAGAAAGCAATCAATTGATTTGTCGTATTCATTTGACCAATGCACAAGCAAAGTTAGAAGACGGCAAAATACTGCTGTCACTATTAAGCTTACGCGACAGTTACGCTGAACAGCATAAGATTCTCATTGATGCAATTGCCAATACTCATCGTGAACCAGATCGTTATAGCTCGCGTGAGATTAAATGGAAGAAGGTTATTCCTGTTTCTAGCTTGCAAAAACAAGCCGATGATATCAGCGCGAAACTACGCGATTTAAATATCAAGATTCAGGCTGCAAACTGGCAAATTGATTTAGTCGAATAGACAACAGATTTTGTGAATTTAGTTCACAATCGCAGTTTGGGCATCCTGGGCGAGTACAAGATCCCGCTTTACTCCGATCTGAGGGATTGAAAATAATTCAGGCGGCTATGGCAGCATGTGAGCCATGCATCAATCTTCACTGATTAGGCTCAGCACCATGTACCTAGCAAACCTTTGCCAACAGCAAAGTCACGCGTTACTTCGCATTACCATGTACTGACAGTATGTTCATTTAATTAGAAAATAAGGAAAATAGACGTGAATAAGGCTTTGGCAAATATGCCAGCAACCATCCAGATTGATGGTTCACAAGGTGAAGGCGGTGGGCAAATTTTAAGAACAGCCCTTGCCCTTTCAATGATTACAGGTCAACCATTTGAATTAATCAACATTCGTGCTGGCCGTAAAAAACCAGGCTTAATGCGTCAGCACTTAGTCTGTGTACAGGCATCCCAAAATATCAGCCAAGCTTATGTGGAAGGGGCTGAACTACATAGCCAACGTTTGTACTTCGCGCCACAGCAAGTGCAAAGCGGAAAATACCAATTCCAAATTGGTTCTGCTGGCAGCACAACACTGGTTTTACAGACCCTATTACCTGCTTTGCTATTACAAAATCAAGCCAGTGAACTCACCATATCAGGCGGCACTCATAATCCGCTTGCACCAACAGCGGATTTTATTGAACAATGTTTTTTACCCGTATTAAAAAAACTGGGAATAGAAGCTGAATTTAAATTAAACAAAGCAGGTTTCTTTCCGATTGGCGCAGGTGAAATTCACATCAAAATTCAGCCATGGCAACATCGAAACAGGCTAAGTTTATTAGATCATGGTGCTTTGCAAAGTATTGGGGCTTTTGCAGCAGTATTAAATCTTTCAGAGGAAGCGCAAATTGCACAACGAGAATTAGCGACTTTGAATAAAAGACTAAAGCTGAATATACAACAACAGTTCCGTTTAAATGGGATTAGCCAAGGCAATACGGTATATGTCAAAGTTGAGTATCAACTGCATATTCAGCTATTTACGGCTTTAGGTGAAATGCGAAAAAGTGCAGAACAGATTGCCAATCACGTGGCTGAACAAGTGAAACAATATATTGCTTCTCAAGCTGCTGTGGATGAATATTTAGCAGATCAATTGCTATTACCTTTAGCACTAGGTCAAGGCGGGGAGTTTACGGCGCAATGTATTAGCGAACACACCCGTACTCAGGCCACCATGATTGAAAAATTTATTGATTGTGAAATTGAATTTATCGAGTTAGATAAAACATTGTTTCAGGTCACTGTTAAGGTAAAAGAAGCTCATTCATGAGCTTCTTTTATTGGGAGCTTATTTAATCGATTCCAAAGCTGTGACCAACAACTTCCAGCATTTCTCTACGGTATCCACTTTAACCCGCTCCCCTGGTGCATGCGCCCCTTGAATGTCAGGACCAAAAGACACCATCTGCAAATCTGGATAATGTTCCGCAATAATGCCGCACTCCAAACCTGCATGAATCACTTTCAAATTTGGCTCAATCTTAAATGCAGATTGATAAGCTTGTTGTAGGCATTTCAATGCAGCCGAATCGGGATTTGGTGTCCAGCCCGACACTAACGGCGTTAATTCAGATTGAATCTGGAAACTAGCAAAGTGTTGTTGAATGTTTTGTGCAAATATCACTGCCTCTTGATTCACCATCGAACGAACCATAATCAATGTTTTTGCTTCGTCTTTAGTGAGTTTAACCACACCTATATTATTCGAGGTTTCGACCACATCAGCTAAAGCACTACTCCATTGAGCAATGCCATATGGACAAGTTGCCAATGCTTTTAACCACGCTTGCTGCTGATGCAAGGTAATAACGTCATTTATTTGATTGGTATTTTGCTGTGCAGTGATTTGCAGCTGGTCATCAATGCCCTGTAGCTTTTGTTGCCATTCAGTTTGTGTCACAGCAACGGCATTTTTCAACTCAGGAAATTGCTCTGCTTTGATCGCAATGGTTGCCACAGCTTCACGCGGGATGGCATTGCGTGCTGTTCCACCCACAAACTCTACCAGTCGACCATTGGATTGTGCCAAATAATCATTAAGAAAATTGGCTAGAATGACATTGGCATTGCCACGACCTAAATGAATATCAACCCCAGAGTGACCACCTTTCAAGCCTGATACCAGTAAATCTATAAAGATTAAATCACTTGATGCTGCGTCATATTCAAGTGGCTGTTCCACTTCTAGGTCAATACTGCCTGCACAGCCAAGATACAGCTCACCCCATTCTTCGGTATCAATATTGAAAAGCCATTGCCCAGTTAAAATGCCAGACTCAAGCAAACGAGCACCGCTCATTCCTGCTTCTTCATCAATGGTCAACAGGACTTCAATCGGCCCATGTGCAATATCATTTGATTCTAATACAGCCAGTGCAAGTGCAACACCAATCCCATTATCGGCACCCAAAGTAGTATTTTCAGCAATCAGCCAGCCATCTTTTAATACAGGTTGAATTGGATCTTTAAAAAAGTCATGCTGGGTTCCGCGATTTGCCTGAGTCACCATATCCAAGTGGCCTTGCAAAATCACACCAGCTGCTTGTTCTTTACCCGTAGTTGCCGCTTTTCGAATAATTAGGTTACCAATGTCATCAACATAGGTTTCCAAATTGCGCTGTTCTGCCCAGTCTTTTAAATGTTGTCTTAACTGTTGTTCATGTTTAGATGGTCGAGGAATCGTACATAAGGTCTCAAAATGTTGCCAAACCGCTTGTGGTGATAATTTAGAAAAATCGACCTGTATCATGCACCTATACTCTCAAATAAAGCGTGTAAAAGAACATACACCATACACCCAAACAGCGATGATGGTAAATCACTTCATTTAAGATGGTATTCGCAAAATGAACTTAGCTTTTCCACACAAATTGAGAAAAACTATGTTCTGCTTTTAAGCTATTTTCTACTGCCTGAGCCAACTGGCGAATAATGCTCTGCGTCTCTATCTTTTCAAACCAAGCTTGTTCTTGCTGCGGATTGGCAGAGATTTCACATAGAATATGACCTTCCGTATCCTGCTGAGAGCAGAGAATAGACAGTGGAAGTTGATGATTATCGATACGCACTTCAATTTTTTCATGCTCATGACGAATATGCTGGGCATCAAAGCCGTATTGTTCTAATTGTTTATACAATAATGCAGCCACATACTCTTGCGTGATATAGCATTCGTTGGGTGGATGCTCGACCATCCCATGTTTTGGGCAATCTGCTATAAATTGCAACGTTTTCATGCTATTCCCTCTATTTTTATGTTTTTAACTCTGGATCGCAGAGTAAATCCGACGCGAACGGTAAGAATTATTATATATACAATTGTCTTTAATAGATTAGCTGATTGTCTTAGTTCTATAGCTAAATTGATAAATTTAGACCCGATTAGATATGTACATCTTCAAACCCATCATTTTTATTATTTAAGCGTTTTAGCTTTATCTTTAGCCAATTATTTTTCTGGATATGCTTATAAAAAAAGCAGCATTTAACTTTCTCAAGCTCAATGCTGCTTTTTCAGATCAACTTATGGATTCAAGACCTGTAAATCCAATCCAGCTGAATTTGCAAGCTCTGTAAAGGTCGGGAAACTGGTCGCCACAGTTTCCGTACCATGAATGGTAATCTCACCCGAAGTACGCAAACCCGCCATACTAAAACTCATCGCAATACGATGGTCGTGGTGTGATTCAATTTCACCACCTGCGAAGATCGCAGACCAGTCACCTGACTTACCTTTACCTTCGATAATGATGCCATCTTCGGTTGGCGTACAGTCGATGCCCATGATCTTCAAACCATCAGCCATCACTTGAATACGGTCAGATTCTTTGACACGCAACTCAGCAGCACCCGTCAACACTGTTTGACCTTCTGCACATGCAGCAGCAATAAATAATGCCGGGAATTCATCAATTGCTAAAGGCACTTGATCTTCAGGCATATGAATGCCTTTCAATGTTCTTGAACCTTTGATATGAATATCTGCAATCGGCTCACCGCCTGCAATACGTTCATTTTCAACCGTCAGATCAGCGCCCATTTGCTTAAGAATTTCGATCACGCCTGTACGAGTTGGGTTGATCCCCACCGCTTCAAGAACCACATCGGCACCTTCAGTGATTGCAGCACCCACCATAAAGAATGCAGCAGATGAAATATCAGAAGGCACTTGAATATCGGTACCAACCAACTTGCCACCACCCACAAGCGAGATTTTATTTCCTTCAGTTTTCACATCATAACCAAAGGCACGCAACATACGTTCAGTATGATCACGAGTCGGTTCTGGCTCGGTTACTGAAGTTTCACCAGCTGCCCATAATCCTGCCAATAAAATACCTGATTTAACCTGAGCAGATGCCATCGGCAAATCGTATTGAATCCCTTTGAGTGCTTGACTACCTGTGATACTCACTGGTGGCGTACCTTTTTCACCCGTGGTTTGGATGAGTGCACCCATTTCACGAAGTGGTTTGGCAATACGCTCCATTGGGCGTTTAGACAATGATGCATCGCCAGTCATTACAGAATCAAATTTTTGTGCAGACAACATGCCTGATAGCAAGCGCATACTGGTGCCTGAGTTACCCATATACAAAGCACTTGCTGGCGCTTTTAAGCCTTGCATACCGACACCGTGAATCGTCACTTCGCCATTCTTCGGTCCTTCGATGCTCACACCCATGTCACGAAAAGCTTGCAAAGTTGCGAGCGCATCTTCACCTTCCAAAAAGCCTGTCACATGGGTGGTACCTTCTGCAATCGCACCAAACATGATTGAGCGATGTGACACAGATTTGTCACCGGGTACGGTGAATTTACCTGTAAATGTTTTCTTTCCCGGTAAAATGGTAAATTGCTGTGTCACCTTGTTTTTCTCCATCAAAGGTTTTTTGGCTAACATATGATTAAAATGTTGGCGTGCTGCTTGCGCGTGTCCGAGTAGGCCCATCAACGCTTGCGAATCTTCCTGTTCAATCAATTTTTTCAAAACTGACAATTGCTGCTCAAAGCCATCAACAGCATTTAAAATTGCAGTTTTATTGGCAAAGAAAATATCATGCCACATCTGCGGATCGCTGGCTGCAATCCGAGAGAAGTCTCGAAAACCACCTGCAGCATAGCGGAAAATATCTAAATTATCTTCACGATTAGCCAGTTGTTCGACCAGATTGAATGCCATCAAATGCGGTAAATGACTGGTATGAGCCAACACTTCATCGTGTTTGGTAACATCCATACAAATCACTTCGGCTTTTGCCGCAGACCAAAGTTGAATCAATTTTTTAACCGCCCACTCCGCACTGGTCGGAAGAGGAGTCAAAATCACTTTATGATTAACGAATAAATCAACTTTACCTGCATGTACCCCAGTATGTTCTGCACCTGCAATCGGATGGCCTGGCACAAAGCCTACTGGTAGATTTTCACCAAATACTGCTTTAGCCGCATCAACAACATTGCCTTTGGTACTACCGACATCGGTAATGATGACATTGTCTGCAAGATAAGGCTTGATCTGTTCCAGCACTTTTTGTGTCGCACGAACTGGCAATGCTAAAACAATTAAATCTGCATCCTGAACCGCTTCTTCAGGCGTTGCGTAACCGTGTTGGATAAGACCGAGTGCCTTGGCATCTTCTAATGTTTTTTTTGAGCGTGTTGAAGCCACAATTTGAAATGCAAGTTGTTCTGCCACAATCACACGAGCGAGACTCGATCCAATCAGTCCAAGCCCAATAAATGCAACTTTCTTAAATAATGGTTGAGACATAAAACATATTTGCCTATGTAAAAATCTCCCCTGAGAAGCACCCCGCTTCGTAAGGTCTTTATAAAGAGGGGGAACTCCTCCCTTTAAAAAGGGAGGCTGGGAGGGATTCAAAATACAATAAATAGACCTATAAAACTGCGATTGGATATGAACCGAGTACACGTAATTCCTTCACCATTGGACGAATTTCTTCCAATGCCGCCGCAACATTTTCCTGACCGATATGTCCTTCTAAATCGATAAAGAACACATAAGCCCATTTTTCAGGCAATGCTGGACGCGTTTCAATACTGGTCAAACTGATCTTATGCTTGGCAAATGGTGCTAGGATTTCCAGTAAAGCACCTGCACGATCATGTGCAGAGATCAATAACGAAGTTTTATCATTCCCGCTTTGAGGAATCTTCTCACGACCAATTACAAGGAAACGTGTGGTATTTTCAGGGTTATCTTCGATATTGCTATGTAAAATTTCAAGGTTATACATGCTTGCAGCAATATCAGATGCAATCGCAGCAGAATGCCATTCGTTACGAATACGACGTGCCGCTTCTGCATTTGAGTTCAGTGCAACACGCTCAACCCCTGGATAGTGTGCATCTAACCATTTACGGCATTGTGCCAAGGTTTGCTGATGTGCATAAATCTGCTTAATGCTGTCTTTACGGGTATTTTCAGATACAAGGAACTGATGGTGGATACGCAGTTCGACTTCACCAATTACATTGACTGTCGATGATTTAAAGCAGTCCAGTGTATGGTTGACAATCCCTTCTGATGAGTTTTCCACTGGAACAACACCATAATGTGCACTGCCCGCTTCAACTTCACGGAACACTTCATCAATGGTTGGTAATGGACGTACCACCGCATCTTTACCAAAATGCTTTAACACAGCCGAATGCGTATAAGTGCCTTCTGGCCCTAAGAATGCAATGCTTTGTGGAGCTTCTAGTGCCAAACATGCTGACATGATTTCACGGAATAAACGCGCCATAGTTGCATCAGACAACGGCCCCTGATTACGCTCCATGACTTTACGTAGCACTTGCGCTTCACGTTCTGGGCGATAAAACAGTGGATTCTCTTCAGATGCAAATTTCGCTTTGGCTACAGCCTCTGCCAGCGTCGCGCGACGGTTGAGTAACTCTTGGATTTGTTGATCAACACTATCAATATCGTTACGAATTTGGTCTAAATTAAGTGAATTCGATGTGTTTTGTCCATCGTTTACCATTGAATGCAGCCTCAGCAAAATCATCTATAAGAATCGATTACAATTCGTCTGTGAATTGATTATCCGAGCTAGTATAACAACACTTTAAGCTATTAAACACGCTGAGTTTTAACTCTTTTTATTAACAAACTTTATTGATAATGATTTTCATTATATATTTCTAACAAAATTTCAATGCTTGCGAATAAACCCATGCTTAAACAATTTGGTATTTTGACTTTTTCTCTGTTCATGACTACACCATTGGTCTTTGCTCAGCCAAACACTTCCAGTACAAACAAGCCGCCGTTAAAAGCACAAACAAATATTCAGCAAAGCTTTGAAATAAAGTCAAAATATACCAAACATGATTATTTGATTCAGATTTCCGTTCCTGCGGGTGAAGCACCGAGTGAAGGTTTTCCAGTACTGTATGTACTCGATGGCAATGCTGCTTTTGATAGCGCGGCCAATATCGCCAAATCGGTTGGTGGTGGTGCAAATCGTTTGGGGTTGAGTCCTGTCGCAATTGTAGCGATTGGATATCCAAAACAAAGCACCTTTGATGTAGAAAAGCGTGCTTTAGACTATACGCCTAAAGCATCGGCTGAGTTTCAAAAACAAGCCAAATACACCTATGGCGGTGCAGATCAATTCATTCAATTTATTGAAAAAGAACTCAAGCCAGCCATTCATGCAAAAATCAAGGTCAATCCACAGCAACAAAGCCTGTTTGGACATTCCTTCGGTGGGTTGTTTGTTCTACATACCTTTTTTAGCCAACCACACATGTTTCAACGTTATATCGCTGCCAGCCCTTCACTGTGGTTTGACAACTATGCCCTATTAAACCGGCAGGCAGATTGGTTAAAGAATCAAAATAAAACTCAAAATATCATGCTGATGACCACAGTGGGTACGCATGAGCATGGTCGAAGCCCAACACCAGACGCTGAATCCTTACAAAAGCAGAATGACTTCTATCAAAATTTTAATCAGCAACGTTCAAAACAGTTCTTATTTTGGAATTATCGACATCCTGCTGAGCAGCACCTAACCAATATGTATGCAAGTTTACCAAAGGCCATTATGTTGGCAGGTTGTCAGCCTCAAAGCTGTTCAAATCTATTTGATGAACCCGCTCAACAAAGTGCTGAATAAACACAGTTAAATTTAGGCGGACTATTTGCTCCGCTTAAATTTAGACCTTTCAATAGAATAGATTGGTTATACTGCAAGAAGATGTCATAACAACAGTAAAATACAATGCATAAGATTTTCAGCTTTTGCTTACTGAGCTTGATCAGTATCGGTTTAACCGCATGTGATGGTTGCCCATTGATTGCAGGTTGCAATGGTACCGATCGCTCACCTTATTTTATCAGCCCTGTGAGTAGTCAGGCTCGGGGAATTCCTGTGCCACCTCAAACCAGACTGACCTATCAATCACAACACTTTAGACAGACCCATCAGCAAACTCATGCTTTAAAAGAACAAAACTTAACAGGCATCGCCTTTCCTGAAAATACCGCCATCCTTTGGGGTGGCATGCCCGTTGAGCGGTTTATTCAATTTTCCAATCCTGAAATGAAAGGATTTTCTGTCTACCCTGCTACAGGGTTTAAATCAGAACAATCGAATACGTTTCTAAATTTATGGAAAAGCTGTGACGATGATTTAAGTATTTACTTAAAGAACCCAAATGATTGGTCATTTAATCCCTCCAATATGGAAATACGAGGCTGTGGTCGCTATCAACAACGCAGTGAATATATGGAAGATAACTTTCGGCAAAATGAAGCCGATGAGTTTCTAAGCAAGATCAATCAAGCCTTACAGAAATTGCCTAAACAACATAGCTATCCTGTCATTCATCAACCGAGTAAATAGTGAAAACAAAACAGCCTGCTCAAAAGCAGGCTGTTTTGTTAGATAATACCAATTAAGCTTTACCGATAATTCCGCGTGCCACAATTTCTTTCATAATTTCGTTGGTTCCGCCGTAAATACGCTGAATACGTGCATCAACAAAGAAACGTGAAATTGGATATTCAGTCATATAACCGTAGCCACCAAATAATTGCAGCAAGTTATCTGCAACTTTCATTTGCATATCGCTACTAAAGCTCTTCAATGCAGCGGCAGTTTCAACATCCAATTTGCCTTCATTGTATAAAGCTACGTTTTGATTATAGAAAGCCGCTGTTGCTAATTCATCAATCTTCGCTTGTGCCAATACAAAACGTGTATTTTGGAATTGAGAAATTGCCTGACCAAAGGCTTGACGCTCTTTTACATATTGCGTCGTGATATCAATCGCACCACGAATCGCACCTAATGCAGTAGATGCAATCGCCGTACGTTCACGTGGAAGTTCTTGCATCAAATAAGCAAAACCTTGCCCTGCTTGACCTAGCAACTGATCCTTTGGCACTTTAACGTTATCAAAGAACAATTCTGAGGTATCTTGTGAATGTAAGCCAATTTTGTCGAGGTTGGTGCCCTTTTTAAAGCCTTCTAAGTGCGTATCCACCAACATGAGTGACACACCTTTAGCACGTGCTTGTGGATCTGTTTTAACGGCAAGAACCACGAGATCAGCATGCTGACCATTTGAAATAAAGGTCTTTGAACCATTTAACAGATAATGATCATCTTGCAAGATGGCACTGGTACGCATTGCTTGTAAATCTGAGCCTGCACCCGGTTCAGTCATACCAATTGCACCAACCACTTCACCAGACACCATTTTTGGCAACCAGTGCTGTTTTTGTTCTTCTGTGGCAATGTGCTGGATATAAGGAGCCGCGATTTCAGAGTGACATGAAATTGCTGTTGATAATGCACAGTAGCCTGCACGTGCAGACTCTTCAACCAACATCAATGAATAATGGGTTGGCACGCCATAACCACCGTATTCTTCTGGTACATCAACACACAAGAATCCATTTTCGCCCAATGCGCTCCAAACTGAACGTGGCATGATGCCTTCACGTTCCCATTGATCGTAATGCGGTGCGATCTGCTCGCTCATAAAGCGTTTAAAGTTATCACGGAAGAGTTCTAAATCTGAATCATAAGCTAACATCATTATTTCCTTTCGCTTTCATTGTTCTTAAAAATTTGTTCGCAGTCATGCTAATAACTTTTAGATCGGATGTCATGTCCCGTTTACATCAAATCACTAGACTGATTCGGTCAATAATTTTGTTTGCATCGTCCATCTTTAAACCACAATCGCTTACTCATTAATCAGCCTCTCTTATTTTTTACGCTAAATACGTCAATTTTATGTCATATTAATTTTATTCTTTGCGACTACCTCAAATACGACCATGAACACAAAACGTAATATTTATAAGACCGTAGAACATCCGTTTGCTCAGTATGTTCGTATTTTAGGTAAGGGCAAAACAGGTTCTCGTTCGCTTAGTTATGAAGAAGCCTATCAAGCATTTAGTATGATTTTAAAAGGTGAAGTACTGGATGTGCAGTTGGGTGCATTCTTAATGCTACTTCGTGTGAAAGAAGAATCTGTCGATGAACTTGCAGGTTTTGTACAAGCCACCCGTGACCAACTCAATTTCCAGCCACTTGAAGTTGATCTTGACTGGTCTTCTTACGCTGGCAAACGTAAACACTACCCTTGGTTTTTATTGGCTGCACTGACTTTAGCGCATCATGGTTACAAGATTGTGATGCATGGTGCATCTGGCCATACCGTTAACCGTGTTTATACGGAACAAGTTCTCCAATATTTAGGTTATTCGATTTGCCAAAATGAGCAAGAGGTTCGTGAGCAGCTTGAACAGCATAATTTTGCCTATCTTCCTCTTGAAGCCATCTCACCAATTTTAAGCGAATTAATCTCACTGAGAAATGTGATGGGGTTACGCTCTCCAATTCACACCTTGGCACGCTTGATTAATCCGTTTAATGCTAAAGCAACTTTACAAGCGATTTTCCACCCTGCTTATCGAAGCTCACATCAACAAACGGCATCCCGTTTGGGTTATCAAAATAGTGCAGTGATTAAAGGTGAAGGTGGCGAGTTTGAACGTAATCCTGATGCCAAAACCTTAATTTGTGGGATTCAAAATGGGGAATTGTACGAACATGAACTACCTAAACTGACACCTGACCGTAGCCCGATTGAAGAGGAGCTTGATCTAGCTGTGTTTAAAGCGGTTTGGTTGGGTGAGCAAACACATGAATATGGTGAAATGGCGATTACTGAGACGATGGGTATTGCGCTATATACCATGGGTGTGGTTAGTAATTACGATGATGCAATGAAGAAAGCACAAGAGTTATGGGATAGTCGTTTCTGATCAAAAATAACCCAAGATTATTTATAGAACCTTGGGTTATTTTCTGAATATAAAAATTGATAAAATTAGGGTTTATTCACTTATTATAAAATCATAAGTTTTACTTAACTCATCATCACCTTTACCATAAAAACCTGTAGAAATTTCAATAGAAAAATTTCCAGAATATTTCGGAGTACCTTTTATATTGATATTATTATACCCATCTAGCTCATTACTAGGTTCAATCACAACACCAACATCATTTGGAAGGTCTGTTTTTAGATGAAAATATTTATCCACAACTTTACCTCCTGTAATTATTAAACTCTGATGATATGGTTGCCCTACTCTAGCATTAGGCAACTCGTTAGGCTCTATTTTATACCCTTTACTACAACCCATCATAAGTGCAATACAAGAAAGTATAATACTAATATTTTTATTCATCATTTATTTAATAATAATTCCAACCATTTCACCCTTCTTATACATGATTTTTCTATTCCTCAATTTTCAAAACAAAATCCTTATTAAAATCTTTCAATCCATCCCTAACAGTTCCAGAAATATTTATTTTATAAATACCAGACCTTTTTGGTGTACCTTCAATAACAGTCAAAGCATGGGCAGCATATTCCTTTTCCCTTGATCAGGTGAAACAACTAAACCACTATTTTGATCTACATTAGACTCTAGAAGAAAAGTATCTTCAATCACACGGTACTCTTTCATTTTTATTTCTGCAAAATAAGGTGTTCCAACTTTTCCTACTGGAATTTCTTTTGTCAAAGAGATATCATTTCCTACGTTAGAACAGCCTAATAAACACAAAGATATCAGCAATACAATTTTTAGATTCATTCCATACTTTTACCATAATAATGACCGAACAAAATGACCCTAAATTTTAAATAAAAAGTTCAACTTCACGACCCGAGTTATAAAAGAACTTAATACTTTCTGGGGTTTCAACTGAATTTATTATGGTAAATCTACTTCAATCTCTGTCCAGTTTGTAACTAGCTCTCTTTTGCTATTTTTCAATAATTGATAATGATCCAAACACTCTTCCTGATTAATCACTGTTTTTTTCTGACGACTTCCAATAACCAACATGGCCTGACTTAACCATTTATAGTATTGACTTTGATACTCTTTACTATACGTCTCATTCACTTCATCATAATATTTTTTTATTGCACAAGCCTCATTCTCGTCTTCGTCATTCCAACTCACTTTATAGGCTAGAAGCTCAGCATACCTTGTAAAAGCATATAAATAAGGCACGCCTTTAATATAACCTTCTGTTTTTAAAACGAGCTCCTTAGCAATTGGGGTAGCGATAATATATTTATTCTCATTTTTATCATTCCACAATACTTTATAGGAAACCTCTTTAAATTCTGGATTTATTCCTAAAGCATATAAATAGCTTAATTTTGCACTATTTATATTACTCTTTAAAGCAAGTTCAAGATACTTAAACTCTTTTGTTTTTAGCTTTACGGTGTCTAAACCTGTTATTTTTTTCCAATCATTAAACGACTGTTGTGAACTATATAACTCATCAGCAATATTGAGTGCAGCATATGGATGTCCACTTTCAGCTAATTTATATAATTTTCTTTTCCCCATTATTTGCTTTTCTTCATCTTCACTCCATATAAATAGTTGTGCTTGTGCATATTGTGCATGAACTTGCCGCTCATCTTGCTGTAACTTGTCCAAAAACTCTAGATTTTTAACTGTCTCAGGCGTCAATTCAGGTGATAGCGCGCCTTGCAACAGATTCATAGCAGATAAATAGCTTATTCTTTCCATATTGATTTTATGCTCGACATTTAGTTGTGTTTTTTCATCATTTTCTTGATCACTTGAAGAAGAATTACAAGCTACTAGAGACGTTATGAATACACATAACAATAAGTTTTTATATAACATCTTTATCCTCAAGTTTTTATTGTTTCTGCACCGTTAAATATTCTCATATGACCAGACAACCTAGGTTCTGCCTTGCGTTCAGTAGCGGATTTCTTAAATCTCGCATATACCCTCACATCAGGTAATGTAGAATAATACCAACCTAAAGATGTTGGTGCATAAACAGTACCAATGCCTTCCTGTTTAGATAATATTTCAGCTATTGGTGCTAAACCATTTCCGGTATTACACGAAACCAATACTAAGGTCTGTTCTTCACTATAACCTTCAGATTTGAGTCTTTCAATAAACTGCATTATGGTTACATTTTTGTTCTTATCAACAAAACTTCTTCCGTTTGTTCCCAGCATTAAACTCGTATTACCATGCGCAAAAACATAGAAATATTGACTAGGTAAATATTTTCCATCGATCATCATCTTAATCGTTGTATGGAATGTAGTTTCAGAAGGTGCAAACAAGTTTAAATATTTATAACTCGATCTTCCTGTATTTGGGGCCATGACCAATAATCGCTTCGGTTCAATCAATCGACTGCCTGTTGGTACAATGGGCAGTGAATCAAGTTGGTATCCATCTGCTTTCATTTTGTTAATATAATCTTTTAACTCAGGGTGTTTTTTTATAGCAGCAGCAATTACCTGCTCAGAACTCGCTAAATCCTTTGCTTTTAATACCTTACCCTTCTCTTCTTTGCCTGCAGCTTGTGGCTCAATAATCGTCTTGGGTAAACTTTTTAAACTATCTTGATATTTTTTGCCTGAAATAGGTAGAATCTCAAGTAACATTTCAGGTTTTAGGGAGTCAATTAGCCCCTCTGAATCAGACTGACCTTGAATTTCAGTACCTAAAAAGGGATCAATTAATCTATATTTCCGATTAGCCAAGATTCTTCCTGTTGAACTATCAATTAAGTAGCTTTTATTTTCTGTTGACTTCACATCAGACTTAGGAAGATATGGAAGTTTAGCAGATACAGATTGCCCCCCCACAAACATATGCTGCCCTGCCTTCACCTCAAACTTACCACCTGTGGTCGGAAAAATACCCGAACCATCTAGTTTGATCTGAGAACCACCCGCAGTAATCACAATCTCTTTCGGACTGGTAATCTCAATACGACCTTCAGTTGAGATGATTTGAATCCCTTGCTTGGCAAGTAAATCCATGCCATCCCCTTGAGCTTGAACCTCAAACTTCCCTTTTGCAGCCACTTGCTTAATGCCATTCTGTGCAGCAAACACACTGATTCGGTTTTGCGCATGTGTAATCAGGTTTTTCTGCGTACTCAGATTAATACTGTCGCCAGCAAACTGATTGATCTGTCTATCCGCAGATAAATGAATATCTTCATTTGTACTCACGCCAATACCAGCGGGTGAGTTGAGTAATAATAGTGATTTTTTAAATTGTGCAATTTTTTCTTGGATCTGTTCTGCAAACTCTTTGAGTTGATCCAACGATTCAATCTCATCAGTCTGCTGATTCTTGGCAACTTCACTCAGTGCCTTGGCATTGCTCTGGCTGCCTTCAAGCTGTTGCTTGGCAGGTTGTGCATCAAGATGCTCGCCTTTAGCCTGATCTTGTTTGTGTGTAGAAAGCAGTAATCCTTCGCCAGTTCGCACTGCGCCCCATTGGTCAGTACGAAGCTCAAAACCTTCACCTCGGTCTTCACTTTCGGCTGTGGCTTTGGGATGACTCAGTTTACCCAGATTCAGTTGGCTGGCAGCGTGGCTGCTTTGTAGCTGTGCGCTGATCTGTCCTGTGGTGTCATCAAAGCGCAGTTGGTTATATCCTTCGCCTTGGTATTCCTTGGACTTGATTCCTGCCAATTTTTTGGTATCAGGCAGCTTGCCTGAGTTATCGAACTTGGTTGGGCTACGTTGCGCTTCGTGAATGCGCCCCACCACAAATGGTCGGTCAATGTTGCCATCAAAGAAGTCGATGACCACGATTTCATCGATACGCGGCAAGAAGCGTGCACCATAGCCTTCACCTGCCCAAGGTGTCAGGACATCGACCCAAGCTGAGTCAGTGTCATTGTCATTGGTGCCTGCACCACCATCATGGCTATGATCATCATTGCGAGTAAACAGGAAACGGACTTTGATACGGCCCCATTCATCCACATGGATTTCTTCACCACTGGGTCCAACCACTTTGGCGCGTTGTGGGGATGCAGCAGGTCGGTGTTGTAATGGATGATATTCAGGGACAGTTTTGATATTGCGGCGTTGCAGTGTCAAATGGTTGGCTTGGCGTTCTTCTGCGTTGTTGTATTGGGTGGGCTGCCAATTGCTTTGTGCCAAGAGCTGATTAATCTGCTGGTTCATATCTTTGGGCAAGTTGTTTTGGTTGTAGAAGTTTTTGCCTGTGATCAGAAACTCTTTGTCTGCTCCACTGTGTTGATCGATTTCAGGGTGCTCTGCCAGTTCGAACCAGTAACCGACATGGGTATCTCGGACTGTGGTATGGGCAATAAACTGTTTGGATTGTAGGTCGTAGTATTGTCCTAGGTTTTGATTGAGTTTTTCAATCTGGGCATTACCTGACTGGGTCGCCCCATCTTCTCCATTTAAGTCTTGCATCCAAGCAGGTGAAAAGTGCCATGCTTGCTCTAAACCCAAGCTGGCATTGTCATGTTGTTCACTGTGTTTGTGTGTGCTTTGCACACTGCCTGCACCTTCTTCTTGTTCCAATGCATCGGCTTGCCAGCGTTGTACATGAACTGAACTCGGCTGTAGTGTACGTTGTCCAATCAAGCTGGTCATGCTGTCGTATTGTTCAGTGGCACTGCTGCGGTGGTAGCGAATCTGTCGACGGTCTAAGGCTTGGTATTGGCTATTGTCATCAATCAACCGTAGTTTTTGTGCTTGGATGGCTGCACTGCTGAGTGGAACTGTGTGTGCTGCTTCATCAATCAGCCAGTTGATGCCTTCGCTGCGTAGTAAACGAGTTAGAAAGTCATAGTCACTTTCATTGGACTGCATAATAAACGGACGGATATCGTAGTCTTGGCTGAGTCCGCTTAAATCTAAAGTAAGACTGGATGCAAATAAGGGGCTTTTTTGCTGCCATTCTTTGAAGATGATTTCCACCACATCACGCACGCTCTTGTTCATAAACACGCGGCTGTTACGACGTTGTTTCCACAGTGCAGTTGGATCTTCGAGCGTGAGTTTATAGAGCGTTAAGCTGCCGTCGGATTGTCCTTGTAGGGCTTGAGTAATGATCCCTGTGACACGGGTCAATTGACCTTGATCTGTCACCGTATCAATTGCAACTTGACTACCAATGAATTGTTTTAAGGGAATGGCAGCATTGGTGGATAGGCAGATCAGTTCTGCTTTAACACCTGCATTCAATTGTTGCTGACCATCAATGCGTTGCAGGAAAACTTGGGTATTTAAATTTTGATTCGAAAATTGAATATGAATGGCACGTTTTTGTGCTGTAAGGCCTAAACTTTCCAAAGCCTGAAAAATATTACTCAACATTTTTTTTAGAACATTTCATTAAATTTTCTTTATTCTACTCAAAAAAACATTGTCATGACTAGACTGTTCTGTCCATTTGTGACGTTTTTTGTCTCATTTTTATTACAGCTCAACTTAATTCATTTTGATTAGGGCCGTTTCATACCATTACTTTTAAGCAACTGCTCAATAAAAATGCCCTCAAAATTGAGAGCATTTTAAATATTTCAATTCATTTTAAACAAACCGAATCGGCTTAAATTCAGGTTCGTGTTTGTGATGATCATCATCACATTCCTCACCTTCTTCTTTGGTAGCACGATCAATATATCCACTGCGCTGTTCTTTCGGCAAATTTTCCATTTCCCACGCATAAACAGCTTGCATGCAAATTTCACGTTGCTCTTTGGTTAAAACAATACCATTTGGCCATTTGCCAATTTCAACGGCAGTCCGAAGACGCTCAACAATTTCAGGATTTAAAATAGCGAGCATTTGTTCAATATTCATGAGTCATCCTGTTGAAAAGATTCAAAATCTTGATTCCAACCCAGTTTAGTACGGCAAGCCATATAAAAATCATAGCCAGGTGGATGTAATAAGCTTAGTTTAAACGGATGTTTGCGAATATGCACAGTATCACCGACATTTAATGCAACACTATGTTGTCCATCAGCACTGACCATGGGCAAAACACGATTTTCACGGATGGTAATCTTAATCTCACTTTGCCCACCCACCACGATTGGTCGTGATGATAACGTGTGCGGATGCATCGGAACCAGTGCAATAGCATCCATACTCGGATGCAGGATTGGCCCACCACCCGACAAAGAATACGCAGTCGAGCCAGTTGGTGTCGAAACAATTAAACCATCACTATGCTGACGATAAACGTATTGCCCATCAATATTCAACTCAAAATCGATCATATGAACCGATTTACCTGAGTGTAAAACCACATCATTCAATGCAATCGCATCGTAAATCGTTTCACCATTGGTTCGAACTTCCATTTCCAATAAGAAACGGCGATCCAGCTGGAATTGACCTTGTAATACCTGATCAAGTTTAAAAATAGCTTCGGCAGGTTTGATATCCGTCAGAAAACCCAGTCGACCACGGTTAATGCCGATCACAGGCGTATTATGTCGTACCAAAGCACGCGCAGCATGAAGCAATGAACCATCACCGCCAACCACTATCACTAAATCGACAACTTCACCCAATAAATTTCGGCTCACCGTCTGCCCATGACCATATGGAACCAGTTTAGCTGTTTCCTGATCAAAAACGGGGTTTAGGCCTAAAGTGATCAAATGATCATGAATTAAACATAACGTTTCTACTACAGAATACTTGTCTGGTCGTCCAATTAGACCAATATTTCGAAAGGATTTATGTGAAATTTGCACGAATAATTCAGCTCCGTCGCGATTACTGACTATCATATCATTAACAACCAATGTTGCGTTGATGATTGATTAAAAAGTATAAAAATGTCTATCCGTTGTTTTTTTATACGATTAATGTCAACACATCCTTAAAGTTTTTATTGCATGTTGCTATTTATTCACAGTTTTATGATTGCAAAATGACAATAAGCTATCGCATCATTACCGACATTGTTTTGGTTTTAACGCAAATCTATGAAGTTTGAACGTGGTATTGGTTTTCTAGCACTCATTTTCTCAATGTTAGTGATAGGTGTCTTTGTTGCTTTTAGTATCTATCTGATCCGCTTGGATAATATTATTCGTGACAAATTTGAAGGTCAGCGTTGGGACATCCCTGCCAAGGTGTTTGCTCGCCCATTAGAAATTTATTCTAGTGCACCGATTACTCAAGAGAATTTTACCCAAGAGTTAAAATTACTCGGCTATAAAAACACGGCGAATTACGACAAGTCTGGTAGCTATGTAGTACAAGGCAATCAGATGTATGTCCATACCCGTGGTTTTGACTATGGCGATAGTAATGAACCTGAGCAAGTGCTGGAACTTGCTTTTGCTGATGGTCAGGTGAGTGAAATCCGTTCCACCAAGCCTTCGAGCACAGGAGTCGCACGTTTAGAACCTTTATTGATTGGTGGTATTTATCCACAACACAATGAAGATCGCGTTCTGATCAAATTAAATAAAGTACCAAAAACGCTGATTGAAGCATTGATTTCAACAGAAGATCGTAACTTCTATCATCATCATGGTATTTCGATCCGTGGTACCGCACGTGCCTTGGTCAGTAATGCCACGGGTGGCCGTCGTCAAGGTGGTTCGACTTTAACGCAACAGTTGGTGAAAAACTTCTATCTTTCACCTGAAAAAACCTTGAAACGTAAGGTCAATGAAGCCCTGATGGCGGTGTTGATTGAACTGCATTACAGCAAAGATGAAATTCTTGAAGCTTATCTAAATGAAGTGAACTTAGGCCAAAATGGTAGCTACTCAATCAATGGCTATGGTCTAGCATCACAATTTTATTTTGGCTTGCCTTTACGTGAACTGAATATCTCACAGCAGGCCTTCCTCGTTGGTTTAGTGCAAGGTCCATCACTGTATAACCCTTGGCGTAATCCAGAATCTGCGAAAAAGCGTCGTGATGTTGTGTTAAATAACATGAAAGTCATGGGCTATTTATCTGAAGCTGAATATCAAGATGAAATTGCCCGCCCTTTAAATGTGGTCAGTAAACCAACCTTGGGCCCTGCAAAATTCCCAGATTTCTTGGATATCGTACGTCGTCAACTGCGTACCGAATATCAAGAAAGCGACATTACCAATCAAGGTCTAAGAATTTTCACCACACTTGATCCAATTGCACAAACACAAGTGCAGAATGCGTTTAAGAGTACTGTTGATCGTTTGGCCAAAGCCAACCCTGCCCGTCTGAAAAACTTACAAGGTGCAGTATTGGTTGCTCATCCTGAAAATGGTGAACTGGTCGCAGCTGTTGGCTCAACTCAAGACTTTACTGGCTTTAACCGTGCCTTAGACGCAAAACGTCAAGTCGGTTCTCTGTTAAAACCAATCATCTACTTAAATGCAATCGAGTCTGGGCGTTATACTTGGGCAAGCCCAATTGAAGACAGTGCCGTCAATATTCCAATTGATGGTGACAAGAGCTGGACACCGAAGAACTATAGTGGTGGCGAACATGGTGTCGTGCCAATGCAACAAGCATTAGCCAACTCGTATAACCTCTCTACTGTTCGCTTGGCAAATGAGTTTGGTTTATCTGCATTTAGCAATAAACTCAAACAGTTTGGCGTGAGTTCAGATATTCCTGCCTATCCATCGATTTACCTTGGTGCTGTAAATATGTCACCAATGGAAGTATTGAGCATTTACGGCAACTTTGCGACGGGTGGCTTTAAATACCCACCACGTTCGATTCGTACCGTGGTCGATGCCAAAGGACATTTACTTGAGCGTTATGGCTTGAATGTTCAACAAACCATTGACCCTGCTGCGGCATACATTATTAATTATGGTTTACAGCAAGTGATGCGCACTGGTACAGGCCGCTCTGCTTATAACAGTTTACCTGAGTCACTGAATTTAGCTGGTAAATCTGGAACAACGAATGACACGAGAGACTCATGGTTTGCAGGTTATTCGGGTAATCATGTTGCAGTGGTGTGGTTAGGTCTGGATGACAATAAAGTGACAGGCTTAACGGGTTCGTCAGGTGCATTGCCTGTGTGGACCAATGTGATGAAGCAACTCCGCCAAGAACCAGTCAATTTACGTCAAACTGATAATGTTCAATGGCAATGGATTGATAGTGCCAGCGGTGACTTATCTGCTCAAGGCTGTGATGGTGCGATGTATATTCCACTCCTCCGTCAAACAGTACCTCGTCGTGCAACGCTGTGTGGTCAATCTCACTATGAAGTTGAGCCAACCTACATTCCTCAATCCGATGAAACACCTGCTGATGATCATAATGATGGGATCAGCAACTATATTCGCGAAAGTGAAAATCAAATGGATACAGATTTATCCAATCACACCCCAACGCGCGTTATCTCTAGCGGCAGTTACAGCGGTGAGAATTAACTTTAATAAGGATGATTGGACATGATGAAAAAAATCACGGTTATGCTTGGCGTGTTGCTGCTTGCAGGTTGTACAGCAGCGCCCGAAAAAGTGGTCACTAAACCGACCACTACCGTTCCACCAAAAAAGAAGGTAACCCAGCCTTCTTCTGGTGTGAAAATCACGCCTTATGACCAAAAAGAAATTAAGCGTCAGAGCGTTCCAGTGGTTGTGCCGCAACAAAAGGTTCAGCAAAAATTTAATGATGGCAGCCAGTTACCTGCATTCAAAACCTTAATGCAAAAAACTCAAGTGGCTTATAAACAACAGCAACTTGCAGAAGCAGAACGTTATGCACTTCAAGCACAACGTATTGCACCACAAGCCACAGAAACTTATTTATATTTGGCAATGATCGCAGATCAGCGCAAAGAATATGCCAATGCTGAAGCGCTGGCACGTCGAGGCTTAAGTTATGCGCAAAGCAATGCCATGAAGAAGCAACTCTGGATGATTATTCTTAAAGCCAGCGAAGCACGAGGTCATACGATTAAGGCCCAAGAAGCACGAAGAACTATTCAGGCCCTTTAAGCTTAGTCGATTGAACTAAATTGACGAATCCCAGCAAGCCCATAAGCATGATGTTTTTGGGCTTGTTCTACATCTGCAGGTGCAACTCCACCTAAAGCAAATACTGGAATATCACTGTTCTGTGCCAATTCCTGAAAACGATTCCACCCCAACACTTTGCTATCTGGGTGTGTTTCTGTCGCAGATACTGGGCTGAGAAATGCCGCATCACAGCCAATCTGCTGGGCGTGTTGCAAAGAAACTGCGTCATGACATGCGGCGATAAAACGCTTGCCCACAATCAAGCCACCTTTACTCAGATTCATCAGCTGTGATTGCTTTAAATGGATCGTCTGTATCTTGTTTTGCAGCTCTACAGTTAGTTTCTGCCAGAGATCGATATTGACAATCAATTTTTGCAATTGCTCATCATTTAAACGACCAAGTTGCTGCTCAACCTTCTCAAGATCATCAGTGTGTATACGCCAATACAAGAGTGTCTGTTGCTGAGGCAAAGTATCGATCTGATCACTGATCTTAATCAAGTGCGGCCAGCTTAAACGTTGCAGAATTGCGGCATTGGCTTTTGGGAAATTTAAACCCATCAATTGATCACGGCTATACCAAGCCCACGGTTGATGAATAAGATTGAGCAACTCATCGGGGACATAAGCATGGAATAAATGTAAATTGACAATGATGTCTTCATATTCATGTCGAATCACATCAAAAACATGCCAATCTTTCAAGCCAATGCCAACTTCCTCATAAATTTCCCGACGACAAGCCTGTTCAGGTGTTTCACCTTGTTCAACTTTGCCACCTGGAAATTCATGTTTGTTGCCTTGGTGTTGGTTTGCCTGTCTCCAACCGACTAAAACTTTTGCTTTATGTAATAAAATTGCGATCGCAACGTCAACTGTAGCTTTTGCCATAACAGTCTAAATTCCCTCATTTTTCTATAATCATTTTAAGGAAAACGTTGCCGTATTCCCATGTCAAAAAACAAAATTAATGAATGATTTTGTAAATTCTTAAAATTTCCGTTGACAGGTCTATTCGATAATGATTATCATTTAAAACATTAAAAAACACACCACGGAGCATAACAAATGAACGCACCATTCAGCCTTTTCACTCGTAGTACAGATGCAGCTCAATCATTGCCAATGTTGCATTCAAATAACCTTTTTGCCTTAGGTCGTGAAATCCGCATCATGCATGCTGGTGAGGAGTATCGTTTACGTTTAACCCGCAATAATCGCCTTATTTTAACGAAGTAATATAATAATAATCGGACAACAATAAAAAACGTGGGAATAGCAGTATGTCAGCGCATACTGCTTTTTTAATTTGCTTGTTTATTTAAAAATAGGCTCACATCTCGAAGCTGATCGTGACTTTCAGTCCGCCATATTCAGACTGTGCAAACCTCATTTTACCATGATGCAATTCAATGATTTTTTTACAAATCGAGAGCCCTAAGCCAGAACCTTGTGTTTTAGTTCCCAAAGCACGATAGAAACGTTCGCCCAGCCGTTCTAAAATTTCTGCACTAAGACCATTCCCATCATTTTCAATACTCAGCTCTAGCTCATGAGCTCGCTGATTGAATGCAATATAGACCGTTCCATTTTCTGGCGTATATCGAATTGCATTGTCTAAAATATTGCGTATACAGGTAAAAATCAGCTGTTGATTCGCTAAAATCGTACTGTCAGGCAGACTTGACGTTTGCTGGATTTGAATTGCCTTCTCATGTGCAAATAAACCCAGTGCTTGGGTTGCCTCATCGACCACCAATTGCAATGCAAAATGAGTTTTGGGAAGATTGTCTGAATGCTCAGGATCCAATCGTGCCAATAGCAACAGATTTTCTAAAGTCTGAATTCCATGACTTACGTCTTGCTGCATTTGAGAAAAATCGGTCGCACGTTCTGGATATTTACGCTGCAACAATTGTAAACGCATCTGAATTGCGGACAATGGCGAGCGCAGCTCATGTGATGCATCTGCAGTAAAACGCTGTTCAGCCTGCAACGCATGATCAAGTCGCTGTAATAGTCGATTTAACTGACCCAGCATCGGTTGTAATTCCTTTAGCTCAACCTCAGCCGCTTGAATCGGTGATAGATCATCAGCATTCTTTGCAGAAATTTCAGTAGATAGTTGATGAATGACTTTAAATTGGCGTTTAATCAAAAAATGTAACATGATCCATTGCATCAACCACACCAAGATTAAAATCAGTGCATAGCCCGCAAAACTATTCAGCAAGTCTTTAAAGCGTTCACCTAGAGGCTGTAAAATCAACACCTGCATCGGTGCATGCTCACCTTCACCTGCATAGCTCCGCCATAGCTGACCTTGCTGCCAAATCAGGCCAAAGTCACCCTGTGTTGCATTAATCAAAGTGTAATACTGCGGATCAAGATGGAAATCTTCTGACTGAGTTAAGGTTTGCTGTTGATTGCTCAATCGATATTGAATATCAAACTGTTCACTTAATTCATCGATCTGCTGCCCTGATGTTGTGGTCAAATCCGTAATCAACAGCATGTCTGAAATTTCATCCATGATTTCATCTTGTACTTGCATGGTTTGATACACAGAAATCACGGCGAACAAAAGTAATGCCACACAACCAGCGACAATTGAACTGATCAAAGAGGTTTTCACCAACTTGGTTTGCAACGACACCACTTTCATTCTGTTATTCCTGATGCATGCGGTAGCCTAAACCACGAATAGTTTTGATATATTGCCCGCCAATTTTCTTCCGAATTTGATAAATAAATACTTCAATGGCATTACTTTCGATTTCATCGCCCCATGCATACAAAGACTCTTCGAGTTGCTCCCGTGTCAGAATATGATTTGGCTTTTGCATCAATTTATATAAAATTTGAAATTCTTTTGCAGTCAGATTAATGGTTTGTCCTGCCTTGCTTAATGTTTTTGCCTGTGGGTCCAGTTGTAAATCCAGAAAACTGAGATACTGACCTGCTTGAGCCTGATGCTGACGTAACTGTGAACGAACCCGTGCCGATAATTCCTCCAAATTAAATGGCTTGACCAAATAATCATTAGCACCAAGATCTAAACCTTCAACTCGGTCATGAATATGATCTTTAGCGGTAATAAAAATCACGGGCGTTTTCGAATTCTGACGACGAATGGTCTTCAGAATCTCATCGCCAGAAGCTTGCGGCAGTCCACGATCAAGCAAGATACAATCATATTGATGCTGTTCGACTGCTAGAATTGCATGATCACCGCGCTCCACCCAATCAACGCTATAGCCATCCATCTCGAGCCAGTCTTTAATACTTTCTGCCTGAGATGCATCATCTTCAGCCAATAAAATTCGCATAGAACCCTACATCCATCAAACTATTAAGATTTATCATGCCTTTAAACGATGCAACAAGCAAAAAAACCACATGATTGATCATGTGGTTTTTTCAAGTCATTCAGCTTAGAATTTAACTTGGTTTACATCAACTTCAACACGCTTGGCTGGTTTATAGTCGATGTCAATTTCACCAATAATCGTCACAGGTGTTTTTGCTGAGACCGGCTTGCCCATCCATAAGTCATCATCAATATCAACTGTAATGCTGCCTGTTTGATCGCTAAACTGATATTTCTCATCACCAGTTGCTTTCACGACATAGCCTTTTAATTGTACCGGCGTATCATCTTTCAAGGTTAATGCTTGTTTCACCGTCGTGGTTTGTGTCGGAGCTAAAGCTTGCTGATTGACAGCACCTGTATTCGCTACGGCAAATGTTGTTACACCAACCAAACCAGCAATCACTGCAACTTTAGAAAATACGTTCATCTTTATACCCTCATCGTGGTTCATCATTTCGATGTAGTCATTAAAACAAATGAAGATGAGGTGAATCTGAAGATTAAAATTTTCTGTTTAACTCAAAGGAACCACGCGTAATACTTCCTCTAATGTGGTCACACCTTCGATCACTTTACGTGCACCTGCAATACGCAATGGCTCAATCCCTTCTTTCTTGGCTTGTGCTCTTAAATCATTCAATGTGCCATGTGCGCTGATTAACGACTTTGATTCTAAACTGACCGGCATAAACTCATAAATACCGACACGACCTTTGTAGCCAGTATGACGGCAGGCTTCACAACCAACTGCTTTGTACATAGTGGTTGGCATATCCATCATATAGTCAAAGGTCAAATGCTCCCACTCATGTTCATTCATCTGTGTTTCTTGTTTGCAATGCGGGCAAAGTCTACGCACCAAACGTTGTGCCAAAACACCGAGAATGGTTGCTGCTGTAAGGAATGGCTGTATACCCAAATCATGTAAACGCGTTAAGCTCGATGGTGCATCATTGGTATGAAGTGTAGAAAGTACCAAATGCCCCGTTAATGCCGCTTGAATCGCCATATTTGCAGTATCGTGGTCACGAATCTCCCCCACCATAATAATATCGGGGTCTTGACGCATTAACGCGCGTACACCATCAGCAAAACCTAATTCAATATTTGGATTGACCTGCATTTGGTTAAAGCTTGGCTCTAACATCTCAATCGGGTCTTCAATGGTACACACATTGACTTGTTCTGTTGCCAATTGTTTTAACGATGAATACAGCGTGGTGGTTTTACCTGAACCCGTTGGGCCTGTAACCAAAATAATGCCGTGACTATGCTGCGTCAGCTGCTGCCAACTCTGCAACAAATGCCCTTCAAAACCCAGTTGCTGAAAACTACGTACCAACACTTCTGGATCAAAAATACGCATCACCAGTTTTTCACCAAAGGCTGTCGGCAAAGTCGAAAGACGGAGTTCAGTTTCCTGACCTTTCGGTGTACGCGTTTTTAAGCGGCCATCCTGCGGTTTGCGCTTTTCTGCCACATTCATACGACCTAGAATCTTAATCCGCGAAATCACAGCAGTGAGTGTATTTGCGGGCATGTTATAGATGGTATGTAAGACACCATCGATACGGAAGCGCACCTTCCCTTTATCTTTACGCGGTTCCAAGTGAATATCACTGGCGCCTTGCTCGAAAGCAAATTGCAGTACCCAATCCACCAGTTTGACAATATGCTGATCATTGGCATCCGGATTTTGCGCATCGCCCAACTGCAATAAAGCTTCAACACCCTTATTTTCACGGTCATAAATACTCGTATTCTGCGACGAGCTGACCGCACGGCTGACTTGATAATATTCAACAAGATAACGTTGCAATTGTTCTGGATTTAACAGAACTTTCTCAATCTTCTTCGGCGCTAAGCTACGCTCTAGGTTATTCAACCATTCTGTCGTAAATGGCTGATCGGTCCCAATCAAAATTCGATCCGCTTGTACATCGACCGCTAAAATGTGGTTGCGCACCGCAAATTCTTGTGACATGACACTGGTGAGCGCAGCCACATCCGCTTTGAGTGGGTCAATCACAAACAACGGCATTTCTGCTTTTTCAGCCAGCCACTGACACAAACGGTTAAGCGTCAATGTTGAACTGGCATTGAGTTGATCTTTTAAATTAAAATTGGCAATCCATTGCAAAGGATGCCATTTCAACTGTTCTTTTTGACGATGAGTGGTTTGAACAAGTAATTTGTCTCGTTCAGTCATACGACCATCTTTCAGTAGTTGCTCTAAGCACCACGTCACATCAATGGTAAAAGAAAAATTTGCAAATTTTGCCTGCGCTTGCATGACCGTCAGTTCCCCAAATTTTAAACTCAATTATATTTTTTAAAGTTTTAGCTTTGTTCTACAGCCACCACAGTGACGTTCCTATCATCCACTGTAAAACGAATATTCAATTCAGCAAAACACATTCCATAGACCCGTCCAGCATCCTGTTGATATGCAGGTCTTGGATCTAAAGATAACACTTGTTCCAGTTCATCGAATATCTTTTTGTCCAAAATCATTTGCTTTAATAGCTGTTGCTGCTGTGACTGTGCAGTTTCTGTCCAACGTACTATTTTACGAATGGGTTGTTCATGTGCATAACCACTCTGTGAATCCGCAATCGCATCTGAATATTGAATATACGGTTTGATGTCTAAAATCGGTGTGCCATGCAATAAATCGCTGCCTGTCACATACAAGCGAATAGATTTTCCATGTTTCTCAACCCGTAGAAAGCGAACCACCGATAACCCGATTGGAGACGGTCGATACATGCTTCGCGTTGCAAAAACACCGATTTTTTGATTCCCACCCAAGCGTGGCGGACGCACTTGTGGACGAAATTTAGACATTTGATTCAAAGAGTTATCTTGATTTTTATTTTCATGGAACTGCCAAAGCAACCACAAATGACTAAAATCTTCGATCCCCTCAAATGCCAAAATATCGTTATAGGGTTCCGTCATCTCTATAAATGACTCGACTTGAACGAGATTTGGCTGCCGTGGAATGCCAAATTTCTCACGATAAGGTGAATGCATATGGCCAATGATCGGCATGACTACAGAGTTGCTCATCACTTTTTCTTATAAACACAATTAAATATATTCAGTTTATCGAGAATGATTTTAGATTAGAATAGCCATCTGTTTCTTTTAACTGTGATCGAGACCTTTAATGGCTGCTTTTAACGTTGAACGCATTACTCATGTTCACCACTGGAATGACACGCTTTTCAGTTTTAAAACGACACGCGACACCAGCTTACGTTTTAAAAATGGTCAGTTTGTGATGATCGGCCTTGAAGTGAATGGTAAGCCTTTAATGCGTGCTTATTCGATCGCGAGTGCGAATTATGAAGAAGAACTCGAATTCTTCTCTATTAAAGTACAAGACGGTCCATTAACTTCTATTTTACAAAAAGTACAAGTGGGCGACGAAATCCTGATTTCTAAAAAGCCTACAGGCACTTTAGTACACGACGACTTATTACCAGGTAAAAATTTATATCTTTTATCTTCGGGTACTGGCCTTGCTCCTTTCCTTTCACTTCTTCGTGACCCAGAAACTTACGAAAAATTTGAAAAAGTGATTATGGTTCACGGTACACGTTATGTATCTGAACTTGCTTACCAAGATTTAATCTTAAATGAGCTTCCAAGCCATGAGTTCTTTGAAGAATTGGGCATCAAAGACAAACTGGTTTACTACCCGACAGTGACACGTGAGCCGTTCCACACGCAAGGTCGTGTAACAACGGCAATTGAAACTGGCGAACTCTTTGAAAAGATTGGTTTGCCTCGTTTCAACCGTGAAACTGACCGTGCCATGCTGTGTGGCAGTCCTGCGTTCTTAAAAGACGTTGCTGCATTGCTTGATGAACATGGTTTAGTCGAATCACCGCGTATGGGCGTTATGGGTGATTATGTCATCGAACGTGCATTCGTTGAAAAATAATGCTGAATAAATAAGAAATAAAAAACCGAGGTATTATCCTCGGTTTTTTATTTCAATACTTTTAAAAGAGATTTAAGATTTTATTTATATTAATTTTAATAAAGCTACTATTTAATAAAACTAAATACATTATCTCTTAAGCCGCTTCCAGATGAATTAATCGCTCAATATAATACCAACACTCTTCGATTTGAGCATGATCTTTATTTACTTTTGCATAAGCAGTCATACCATCTAATATATTGATATACATTGCTGTAAGTACGTGAGGTTGATATACCTTGGCTTTTTCAAATAGCGCTTCAACCAGTCCCATTAACCATTCGCGATATTCTACGATCGGTTTAATAATAGAGGGATATTGTTGTAATATTTCTAAAGAAGCTTTTTGAAACATACAACCATGAAAATCATCTGAGTTAAACCAGCCCAAGTGCCAAAAATAGACTGCCTTAATTTTCCCCAAATAATCATCTTCTTGCTTCGAATTAACTTCGTGTTCAATTGCCTCTTGAATACTTTTATTCCTTCGAGACAGACACTCTTCAATCAGGTTCTCTTTGGAAGGAAAGTATTTATAGAAAGTCATCTTCGCAACACCTGACTCACTAATAATTCGGTCCACTCCTACAGAGCTGTAGTTATGGCGGTTAAAAAGGTCTAGAGCCGTTGCAATAATATCTTCTTTTTTTGACATTTTATTATCCTTTTAGAATTCTATCAAAAAACTTAATGCATTATTTAGACATAGTTTACATGCTGGAAAGTTCTGGCCACTATGTATGTTTATGTTATTTTAAGAGCATTATCGAAAAGTCGTATTTTCTTTATTGTCCCTCTTATAGGGTATGTAAAAATCTGTCTATACACAAGATCATTTGTAAAAAAATCTTTCTATTTTTAAAATAAAAAAATATAACGTGAATCAATTCTCATTTTATTTAGAGTTAAGTTAATTGATAAACTTTCTTATTATTTTTTAGCCGTCTTAATAAATTGATTTCACAAAAAAATCATTTTATATTTAAATCATCCAATAAAAAGATGTTTGGTTGAACCAATAGTTATATTCATAAGCAACCAAAAAAAATCTAACTAAATAATTGGAAAAGCAATAATATTATTAATCCATCGAGTATAAAACTATGCCAAAAAAATTTGAAAACTTTAACAACCCAAGACAGAACGCTATTGAAGGAATGAAGAATAGTATTTCTGTTGAGCTATGGAACAAGAACCTGAACTTTCTGAACCAATTACGTACAGAGATTTCACATCATCCTGTTTCACGCCATCCAGCCATTCAACTTTTAAATGACGGCGTAATTGACAAAGAAACTTTAAAACACATTCACTTAGAATATCGTCATGCCATTGTACAGGTATTTACCGATGCATTGTTAATGGCGCAATTTCAAACCAAACAGTTAGAACCACGCTTACTTTCTGGTTCTAAAATGTTCCCTCGCTTTTTACTTAATCTTAATATTTTGGATGAGTTCGGATTCCGCCCTGGTCTTGATGATGAAGGATATTATTCTGGCAACCCTGAATATGCGCACTACCCGCTGTTTGAAGATGTGCTAAATGACTTTGAATTGAGTCAATCAGAACGAAATGACTATCAACCGTCACTCATCTCGCAACGTGTTCGTAATTATCTGGAAAACTCATTTCATAGCTATCAAGCCGTTTCTGCTCTGCTAGCCGTCGCAGAAGAAGAAGTCATTTTATTTAGCCCGGCATTACGTCAAGCAACTAAGGCTGTCGGTTTTGATGTGGATAGCGGTTATTACTATGTACATGGCGTGTCACATGATGCATCTGCTGAAGCGGCCGATGATGATCATGAAGATGATTTATGGTTCGTATTAGCGCAAGCATGTGTCGAATCTGAATATGCGTCTATTCGCCAAATTTGTCTTGAATATTGTGATTTGTGGGAACAATTCTGGGATGAACAAATTGCATATTACGGAACATTCAAAAAACTGGCTTAATTTCCTTATCACAAGGAGCCATCTTCAACGTTTCTGTTGAAAGATGGCTTTTTTATGGGCTGAGAAAAAGAATCTCTAATCGTTCAGATGCTAATTTAATCAAAGTCAGCTGGTAATTTACGATATAATTCAACTTTCTTTCCCGCAAATATCCAGCGCATGTTTTCACAATTTGATTTCAACTTATTGGTTCTTCTTGTTTTATTAGGCTGTGGTGTCTTTAGTCAAAATACAGCGGTGACTGTGGCGGCAGCTTGTCTGATTTTGGTAAAGCTTACACCTTTAAATCAATTTTTCCCTTATATTCAAAATCATGGTTTGAATATCGGCATTATTATTTTAACCATTGGCGTACTTGCACCGATTGCGAGTGGCAAAATCAGTGGTGAAAGCATCCTAAAATCATTCATCAGTATCAAGTCCCTCGCTGCAATTGCTGTGGGTTTATTGGTCGCATGGCTGGGTGGACGCGGTGTGAAGCTGATGAGTAACCAACCTGATGTAGTTGCAGGATTATTGATTGGTACGGTGGCAGGTGTTGCGCTGTTGCGTGGCGTACCCGTGGGACCACTCATTGCCGCAGGAATCTTATCCCTGCTGATTGGCAAGTCTTAACGATAAAATGGATGCCCAGATCCTGATGATTACATTATTTTAGAGCAAAAAGGTAGAAGTTCATTTCCCCTACCTTTTAAGCTTTAACCATTTATTATTGCTCATAATAAACAGTTCGCATCTTGGAGAACTTTTCAAGTTGCTTAATAAACCCTTCAAAATAATTCTTCTCCTTATCCTCTGTTCGATAGCCTGCGTATAGGGTACGTCTCAAGCCTTGTGGCGAAACACAGGCTAAACGGCGACTCACCACCCAGCCTTTTTGTTCATATTCATTCACTACCCAATCAGGTAAAGCCGCAATACCACGTCCACTGGCAACCAATTGAATTAACATCTGGGTCAGATCAGTGGTACGAATATGCTTAGGTTGAATATTTTCAGGGATAAATAAATGCGCCATGATATCTAGGCGATGTTTATCAACAGGATAAGTGATCAGCGTTTCTTCAGCTAAATCTTGTACCGAAACCTGTTCCGCACGAACCAAAGGATGCGTATTTGATAATACTAAACGAGATTCGTATTCAAAGATTGGAAAGTATTCAATCCCCTTTAATGCGATGGGATCAGCCGTAATCAATAAATCAAATTCCGCATTTTGCAAAAGTTCATGCGGATTGGATTCAAATCCTGCTGCGAAATCCAGATCTACATCAGGATATTGCAGGCGATATTGATTTAACAACGGCATCAACCAGTCAAAGCAGCTATGACATTCAGATGAGAAAATAATGCGTCCCGTTTGCCCATGCACGATACGTGTAATATCGGTTTGCGCGATCTGAACTTGAGGTAACACATCATCTGCCAGTTTAAGCAAGCGTTCGCCCACATTAGAAAAGCTGACTGGACGACTACGACGATTTACAACTTCGACCCCATACCAATGATCAAGTTCTTTTAATTGATGTGAAATTGCAGATGGCGTAAGACATAAATCTGTTGCGGCAGACACCAATGAACCGTGCTCTCTTAAAGCAATTAAAGTTTTTAAATGACGAAGTTCTAACATAGCAATGGCCTTGCGCTTAAACCCTTTAAATCCCCCTTTTTAAGAGAAATTTACCACCCCATAATCAGATTTTGATCCGAGGTTGCCCATCCTTGTTAAAAGTTCAGAAAGGATTTTTATTGAATTTAATTCATCTTAGCATTAAATTAATTAGCTTATCTCACTATTTATTTTCTTTCATTATTTTTATATCACATGAAATTTACCCATCTTAGCCAACGATAACATTCTACTCTAGATCGAAAACAGCACTTGAGCCAAGAAAGGGGTAGAAAAAGTAAAACCTTTCTGAATTTGGAAGTCATCATTATTAAAAAAATTCAGCATGAGCTGAGAACATTTCATTGAATTCGACCGCCATAGGCTTTTAAAACTTTTACAATGTAAGATTACCTGTTGCAGACCATGCCTACGATGACCCAACAAAGTCAAAAGACGCTTGAACGCCAAAAACTCAGCCTGCCCGAAGGACACGACAAACTATTGCTGCATTCATGCTGCGCGCCGTGTTCTGGTGAAGTCATGGAAACCTTGATTGAATCTGGCATCGATTATTCAATCTTTTTCTATAATCCCAATATTCATCCAGTCAAAGAATATCTGATTCGTAAAGAAGAAAATATCCGTTTTGCCGAGAAGCATAATATTCCTTTTATCGACTGTGACTACGATACTGATAATTGGTTTGCACGTGCCAAGGGGATGGAGGATGAACCTGAGAAAGGCATTCGTTGCACCATGTGTTTTGATATGCGTTTTGAAAGAACAGCACTTTATGCCTATGAACACGGTTTTAGCTTGATCAGCAGTTCGCTCGGCATTTCCCGCTGGAAAAATATGCAGCAAATCAATGACTGTGGTCTACGTGCGGCGGCACATTATCCAGATATTCAATATTGGGATTATAACTGGCGTAAACACGGTGGCGCCGTCCGTATGCTGGAAATCAGCAAACGTGAAGAGTTTTATCAACAAGAGTATTGTGGTTGTGTTTATTCACTTAGAGATAGCAATCGCTGGCGTATGAGTAATGGTCGCGATCGAATTAAACTGGGTGTTAAGTTCTATAGTAATGCGATGGATGATGAGTCTAATCAATAAAAATAAAGTCGAAACAAAAAGGCTAATTCTGATGAATTAGCCTTTTATCATCTTAATTTACAGAAACACTGATAATGCTATAGAACTGATTGCTTGGCTTTTGCTTCACATCAACTGTTTCACTCACTTCAATCAAGTATTCCGCTGCTTTTGGAAATACTAAATCAGCACTGCCATCAGCCGCTGTTTTTAAGCTAACCCCTTGCTTATCCGTCGCACCTTTGGCACGAATTACCACATTGGCATTGGCAAGTGCCTGATTTGCTTTCGACACTTTAATTTTTACCGCTTGATTGGCTTTTAACTCATTTGGGTGCGTTAAAAACTCAACTTGAATCGGTGCAGTGCTTGCTTGAATTGGCGTCTTTTTTTCTTTACTTAAATACGTCAAAAATGTCCATTCACGCGTAATTTCGACTGGGGTAATTTTTTTCGTTTTTAGATCTGCTGGAATTGCAAAATCACGCTCAGCTTTTGCAGGTGCTTTGTCTGCAGGCATATCAAAAAACATTTTCCATTCTTTTTGATCTTGCACATATTTCAAAGGATAGCTTGTGCTGGTCTTGACGGTATAAGTACCTGCTTCTGGTAATTTTAAATCAAATACTGTTGCCGAACCGAGCTTAGAATCTGGCTCAATCGTGGTTTTGGTGTTGTTTGGTGCTGTAATTTCAAATTTTGCATTTTTTAATGCATATTCGCTATTTAATGCTTCTTCTGCATAGCCAGATATAACAGTCACTTGCGTTTGCTCAGTCGTATAAGCAATCGGTGCAATATAAGGTTCATGGGCAAAGCTATAACCTGAAACCACTACCAATGAACTGATTAATAATTTTTTCACTCTCATCCCACCCTTTTTAAAAATTCAGTTAAGAAAATATCTGCTTGCATTATACATAAATGAAAATAATTATCATTCAAAATTATACTGTTTTCTTAGACTGAAATTATTTTTAATTGAGATAAAAATTGTGTTCTGTTTCACTTTTCTGAAAGCGACTCGAATATAATACGGCGGTACTTTTAGACTTGAGATATTATGTCCTCGCCAAGCTCTCCCTTGCATTCATCTCCCTCACACAACTATTCCTTATTTCTGGTTATTTTCTCGTTGGCTGTCGGTAGTTTCTGTATTGGAACAACTGAATTTGTGGCTATGGGACTGATTCAGGAAATCGCTACTGACTTAAATGTCAGTGTGCCCCATGCTGGCTATTTCATTAGTGCTTATGCGCTTGGAGTCATGGTTGGTGCACCGATTATTGCCATCCTCGGCGCAAAAGTTCCGCGCAAGACTTTATTACTTGGCCTGATGCTTTTTTATGGTTTGGCCAATGCCGCCACAGCTTTTGCTACAACGCCAGAAGCGATGCTCATTTCTCGCTTTATAGCAGGTTTTCCGCATGGTGCTTACTTTGGGGTTGCGGCTTTGGTTGCAGCTGAACTGGCAGGTAAACAACGTCGCGCTACCGCGATTGCACAAGTCATGATGGGTTTAACCATTGCCAATGTGATTGGTGTGCCCATTGCCACATGGCTTGGACAGCAGTTCGGCTGGAAAGCAGGGTTTGAATTTTCTGCTGTGATCGCCTTCATTACGTTGATTGGGGTCAGTTTGTTTGTGCCCAATATCCCTCTGCAAAAGAGTGCAAGTATTCAAGCTGAATTGGCGGGTCTAAAAAATATCAATATGTGGCTGACACTTGCAGTAGGTGCAATTGGTTTTGGTGGCATGTTCTCGGTGTATAGCTATGTGTCTCCAATTCTGACGGAATATACCCACGCCAATATCAGTGTCGTGCCGATTGCTTTAGCAATTTGGGGTACAGGGATGGTCATCGGTGGTTTGGTTGCGGGTTGGCTCGCTGATAAAAACCTGTTTAAAACCATTATCGGGATTCTGATCAGCTCTGCGCTTGCCTTTGTCGCGGCCAGTTTTATGATGTCCAATCTTTATACAGCGATTGCAGCTTTATTCCTGATTGGTTTTACTGTGATTGGTTTAGGCGGTGCCTTACAGACACATCTCATGGACATTGCAGGCGATGCACAAACTCTGGCAGCGTCTCTCAATCATTCGGCATTTAACTTAGCCAATGCACTTGGCGCGTTCTTGGGCGGATGGGTACTGAGTCATAATATGGGTTGGTTAGCACCGATCTGGGTTGGTTTTGTTTTAAGCTTAGGTGGTTTGGCGATTTTATTAATTGCACTGGCTTATGCCAGATATTCACAGAAAAATGAAACTGCTGCATCTTAACGGCAGTTTCACCTACGGGTTTTAATCCATTAATTTTGCAATCTGTCGATCATGCCATTTTGATAACAATAATAAGGCCATGATCGCCCCAATCAGGGCAAAAAACATATCTGATTGTGTATCCCACTCATCCCCTTGAGTTCCGAGGAATTCTTCAGCCCCTTGCCCCAATAACAATGCTGCTGCCCATTCAACCAATTCATAAGTCGCACTGATTGCCAACACAATACAAATCACAATAAAGCTCAGCATTTTGCCTTTGCCTAAAATATGGTTTCGAATCAGGATTTCACGAGCCACCATTGCGGGTACAAAACCCTGCATAAAATGCCCAATCTTGTCGTAAGGATTACGATCCAAACCCAACCATTCTGCAATTTCAAAACCAAAAGGGACACGCGCATAGCTATACGCTCCACCAACAATTAGCACAATCGCATGACAGAAAATAAGTACATACAATAAATGGGTAAGCGGAAACGTTTTATAGGTGGCAAACAATAATGGTACGACAATCAGCACGGGCGTAACTTCAAGCCACCACGTGGTCCGATCAAAAGGTTGAATTCCTGAAACGACCAATAAAATGGCCAAAATCATCGTCCCCAAGCACAACAAAGAAATACGCATCATTTTATAGAATCACTGATTTATTTATTCATACCATAATCTAAAAAACCGAAGTGCGTCCTTCGGTTTTTGGTTATAAATCGATAAATTGAATGTTATTTCACTGCATCTGCAACTTCTTTCAGCATCGTCTTCATACCATCCAGCCCATTATTCATCAAATACCAATTACTCGAGTCTAAGTAGACAATATTGCCGTTTTTCGCCGCTTTGGACTCATTAATAATCTTATTATTTAACACCTGCTTTGCACCTTGCTGATTTTCAGTAATTGCTGCACCGCGATCAATGACAAACAGATAATCTGGGTTTTTCTGTGCAATAAATTCATGCGATACCGCCATACCATGCAATCCCACCTTGATTGAAGGGTCCGCTGGGGTAAATCCATATAGGTCATGAATATTACCAAAGCGCGAACCCGGGCCATACGCTGCAATCTTGCTGTTATTCACCAAAATCACCAAAGCCGTTTTGCCTTTGGTCTTGGCTTTTAATGCAGCGATATCTTTTTCCAAAGTCTGTAATTGCTGTTCTGCCTCAGGCTTCTTGCCCACCATTTCAGCAATATTCAATGTTTGCTGTTTAAAAGAATTGAACTGATCGTTGTAATCCACATCAACAAAGTAAGTCGGCGCGATCTGCTTGATTTGACCCACCATATTTTCCATACGGCCACTCATCAAGATCAGTTCAGGCTGACTGGCTGCAATTTTTTCCAGATTCGGTTCTTTCACTGTCCCTACATCCAGATATTTACCTTCACTGAAATTTTGCAAGACTTTCGGCAACGGCGTTCCTTTTGGCAAGGCAACCACTTTATCGTCCGCGCCCAAAGCATGAATGGTATTTAAAGCACTGGTATCCAGTACCGCAATACGCGATAAATTCGCTGGAATAGTAATCTGCCCTGCCTTGCTGTTAAAACTTAAGGTTTCATGTGTAGCAGTAGTATTACTGTCCTGATTTGCCGAAGGTGTGTTGGAATTGCCACATGCAGCCAATGCCACACTTAGCATCATGACTGGCAATGTTTTTTTGAAACGCATAACGAACTCCTAACTAATAAAATACAAACCTAATTTATGTTGCTGAACCTGCTGGATCGGAATATGGAAATCAAAAATATCTTGCAGAATATGTTCATCCATCAACTGTTGTGGATGCCCTTGATACACCAATTCACCTTCTTTCATGGCAATGATGTGATCGGCATAGACAGAAGCAAAGTTAATGTCATGAATCACCACAATGATCGATTTTCCATGATTCTCGGCCAAATCTTTTAAAACCCGCATAATCTGTGAAGAATGCTTCATATCCAGATTGTTTAAAGGTTCATCAAGCAAGATATATTCGGTGTCCTGAGCCAGAATCATGGCGATATAAGCACGTTGTCGCTGCCCACCCGACAATTCACTGATTTGTCGGTGTCTTAAGGCTTCCAGATCCATATAGGCAATTGAGCGATCAATCACCTCACGGTCTTCCTGAGTTAGGCGACCTTGTGAATATGGGAAACGTCCGAAAGCAACCAGATCTTCAATACTTAGGCGCAGCTCGGTATGGTTAGATTGCTTTAAAATCGCCAATTTTTTGGCAATGTCAGCACTTTTCATCTGTTGCAGATCTTGCCCATCTAGCAAAACTTGACCTTGATCTGCTTCAATTAAGCGGCTCATCATCGAAAGTACAGTACTTTTACCTGCGCCGTTTGGGCCAATAAATGCCGTAAACTGTCCTTTGGCAATCGTCAGCGAAAGCGCATTTACCACACGTTGCTGTTGATAGCTTTTGCTTAAATTCTTGAGCTCTATTGCCACTTTTTATTTTCCTTCAATAAAATCCAGAAGAAATAAATTCCACCGACGAAATTAATAATCACACTGAGTGTTGTTTTTAAATTCAGTACATGCAGAACCATGAATTGCCCAAGCATTAGACAAAGAATGCTGACCAAGATAATGCCAAGCAATAAGATGTGATGTTGATGGGTCTTGAACAGTTCTAAGGTAATGTTGAGGACCAACAAACCGAGGAACATCATTGGGCCAGCTAAAGCTGTAGCAGAAGCCAGTGCCAATACCACTAGGATCAAAAGCAAACGACTAGTCTTGTCATAATCCAGTCCCAAGTTCAGCGCATGATCTCGTCCCAAAGCCATCACATCGAGTGTGTGATAATGCTTCAGGCTGTAAAATAGAATCGGTACTATGGTCAGTAATGACAAAACCACGGTTTCCATTTTCACGACATTAAAACTGGCAAAACCCGCATAAGCAGCGATCTGAAATTCATCTGGATCTAGCAAAACCTGAAAGAACGTTGTTATGTTGTCGAATAAAGTTGAGCAGATCAGACCAACGAGCAATAGGAAATAGATATTTTGCTGTGCGACTTTCTGGAAAATAAACCGATACAGCAACAAGGCAAAGGTCACCATTAACAGCAAACTGATCAGATAATCAGTGACAAAGTTAAGTGACAACAAAGTACTGGCACCAAAGAAATAGATAATCGCTGTCTTTGAGAGTTCATATAATTTATCTAATCCTAGCGCTTGTGGTGTTACCACCCGATTGTTCACAATGGTATGAAAAACCAAAGTCGAAACACCGACCGCAACACCCGCCACGATAATGGCAGCAACTGTTTTTAAGCGCAGATTCAAGGCATATTGCCACGCCACACCCAAATTCCAGCTCAGGTATAAGGCAATGCTGAGAAGCATGAAGAGCGCTAAAATAATTAGCTTGGTTTTATGAGGCATAGCGATATCTCCTGAGTAGTAACCACAGGAAAATCACACTCCCCACCACCCCCATAATCAGACTGACAGACACCTCATAAGGGAAAATCACCACCCTGCCAAATACATCACAGAGCAGAACCAGCAAAGCACCCAATAATGCAGTGTGCGAAAGTGTTCTACGAATATTGTCACCCAAATACAGACTTACCAAATTCGGTACAATCAAACCAAGAAATGGAATCGCACCCACAGTGACAATCACCACACCTGTAATTACGGAGATCAATAACAAACCAATAAAAAGAGTCTGTTTATAGTTCAGCCCCAGATTGGTGGCAAAATCCTGCCCTAATCCAGCCAAAACAAACCGATTGGCAAAGATATAAATCAGAATCAGAACGGGCACACTGAGATAGATCAATTCATATTGACCATTTAAAATGGTTGAAAAATCCCCTTGTAACCAGCCTGCCAAGTTCTGCAATAAGTCCAGTTGTAGTGCAATAAAGGTGGTAAATGCAGAAATAATACTGCCAAAAATCATACCCACCAGCGGAACAAAAACCGTGTCAAGATGCTTTAAGGTTGCCAAAATACTCATGAATGTCATTGCACCCATAAGTGTCACAGCAATCGCAAAGCCTGTTTTCGTAAAAATTGAAGCACTGGGCAGTAAAATAATCGAAACCAGTACACCCAAACGTGCGCAGTCATATAGGCCTGCTGTGGTTGGGGATACAAAACGGTTTCGACTCAGTGACTGCATAATCAAACCACAGACACTTAGCCCTGCGCCCGCCACAATAATTGCCATTAAACGGGGTAAGCGACTGGTCCAGAACAGTTGCCAGTCTTGAGGATTGCCAGCCCATAAGCCAGCAATACTCATCTCTCCCACACCGACAAATAGGGAAATAAATGCCAAGGGAATTAATAATAAAATCAGGTAACGCCGCTTAATCATGTTGGGAGAACTTCATAGGATGCGTAAACTTAAAATAAGCTTAAAAAACACAAAATATATAATAAGAAACTATCACAAATGATAAAGATTATTGTTAACTTTTTTAAACAAGACTGACTGGCTCTGAAGTAAAACTTAATTTATTGAATCTTTTATATTGGTATAAAAACACCTAAGCCTTAGCAGTGCTAAGTGCTAAGTGCCAGAGCATGATTTGGTCCATATCTGAAAATATAAATAACCTAGGATTGCTAACCTGTGCTTAAAGCTCGGTCTACATTTTTATAATAAATTTCAAATTATTCTGAAAGTTTTTCACCACAATGCGGGCAAAAACGGTACTGCTTTTTTTCCTGCTCCTGATCTTCAAGTAGTTTTTCTCGCACGAGCTGAATGATAATTTCATGCGTCTGCTCTTTGGGTAAACCGACCTTTTTCCGAATGCGCTCAATTTCCATTTGATCATGCAGCAAGTCCAAGCCTTTGGCCTGTAAGACTTCACGAAACTCCTGTTCCAGTCGCTGATTCCGCATATTCAGCTCATTGGCTAAACCTGAAGCCAAGATACCTGCTGGTAAAGCAGCAATCCCCACACCGAGAATAGTAATAAATGCACCTAATATTCGTCCTAGGTTGGTCACAGGTGTGACATCGCCATAACCCACCGTGGTTAAGGTCACTACGGCCCACCACATCGCTTGCGGAATCGAACTAAAGGCTTCAGGTTGCGCTTTATTTTCAACGACATAAATCGCAGAAGCAGTCATTACAATCATAATGACCAAGATAAAAATAACCGCTTGGAACGAGCCTTTTTCTCGCTGAATCACCCGTAAAAGAATTTGTAATGACACAAAATAGCGCGTCAATTTGAGCAATCTTACCAACCGTAGAACACGCAGGAAACGTAAATCGATATGGACAAAGAAATTCAAATAAGCAGGTAAAATTGCCATTAAATCGATAATCGCTCCACCGCTTTTCATCCAACGAATACGCTGCTTCCATGCAGGTTGTTGTGGGTTTTGCTCAACAATACTCCAGAGCCTGAGCAGATATTCCCCACTAAAAATAATGATCGATAGATTTTCAAACACATCAAAATAAGGCTGATACAGCTTATAGAACTCATTGACGGACTCAAGTAATACCGCAGCCACGTTGCCAATAATCAGGGCAATCAAGACATAGTTGACGCAGCGACTAATAAGGCTTTTATAATCATCATTATGTAAGTTGTTATAAACAAAGCGTCTTAATTGTTGCCATGAAAGTTGAGTCATACCGTACTTATTGTTCGATTCAGCAAGTTAAAAATGTAGCACGTTACTCTGCTGTTTGATAAGAGATTTTCACCAAAGCCAGTTTTTTGCTGAAAAACAAAATCATTTGTCAATTCATTGCTCTATATCACGCTGTTTCAACAAAACTCTCTTTGAATTTTGATGCCTCATTCACCGATAATAAAAGCTTAGTGGTTATTTCTTTAACGATTCATTCATAAAGAACTATAAATTTTATTAAACCCGTGACAACAAGGGGAATTTACATGGGATTCAAAGCTCTCCCTACGCTTATCTCTTTATTTATTGCATTGCTGATTTGGTTCGTAATTCCTGTACCTGCTGGAGTGGATCCTGACGCATGGCATTTATTGGCCATGTTTGTCGGTGTGATTGCGGCCATTATTGGTAAAGCCATGCCGATTGGGGCAATTGCCATTATTGCGATTACCTTAGTCGCCGTAACAGGTGTCACCAATGACAGCCCAAGTGGCGCTATTCAAGATGCGCTCAGTAGTTTTGCCAATCCACTAATCTGGTTGATTGGTATTTCAATTATGATTTCCAAAGGTTTGCAAAAAACTGGATTGGGTGCACGCTTAGGCTATTTATTCATCGCGGTGTGGGGCAAGAAAACCATTGGTATTGGTTATAGCATGGTGCTTTCCGAGCTGATTCTTGCACCTGTGACTCCAAGTAATACCGCACGTGGTGGTGGAATTATTCACCCGATTGTCCGTGCAATTTCCACCAGTTATGACTCTGACCCTGCTAAAGGTACTGAAGGTCGTATGGGGAAATATTTAGCTTTGGTGAACTATCAAGCTAACCCAATTAGCTCTGCCATGTTTATTACCGCAACTGCCCCCAATCCATTGGTGGTCGATCTGGTGGCAAAAGCAACCAATAGTGAAATTTCATTGAGTTGGAGTACTTGGGCACTGGCGATGTTATTACCAGGTTTGATTGCCTTGATCATCATGCCATTGATCATGTATTGGATGTATCCACCTGAAGTGAAAGAAACCCCGAATGCTGCTCAATTTGCCAAAACCAAATTGCAGGAAATGGGTCCTGTCAGTAAAAATGAAATCATCATGCTCGGTGTGTTTGGTATTCTACTGCTACTATGGGCTGGTATCCCTGCCATGATTTTTGGCTCAGCTTGGGCGGTTGATCCAACCACAACTGCATTTATTGGTTTAGGCTTGCTGCTGATTACGGGTGTACTGACTTGGGAAGATATCCTGACACAAAAAAGCGCGTGGGATACTATTACTTGGTTCGCAGCTTTGGTGATGATGGCGACTTATTTAAATAAACTGGGTTTAATCACGTGGTTCTCAGGTGTGCTTGAAACTGGTATTGGTCATTTAGGCTTGAGTTGGATGCCTGCCTGTTTATTGCTCATGCTCGCCTATCTGTATGCACATTATATGTTTGCCAGTACCACGGCACATATCACTGCCATGTTTGCAGCCTTCTATACGGCGGGACTGGCGTTGGGTGCACCACCGATGTTGTTTGCCTTAATGATGGCAGCAGCGTCCAGCATCATGATGACCTTAACCCATTATGCAACGGGTACATCGCCTGTGGTATTTGGTTCAGGTTACACAACACTGGGTGAATGGTGGAAAGCTGGCTTTGTCATGAGTGTAGTCAATATCATCATCTTTGTGTTGATTGGCGGACTTTGGTGGAAAGTGTTGGGTTATTGGTGATTTATTAATTTTAAGGAAATAATTTGAATATATGAGTTCTTTTATAACCCGCCCCACATAAGTAGGGCTGGTTATTGCTTAAAATTCAATTAAAACATTTAAAATAATGATCCAAATAATTTTTATAAACTGAATTAAATATTCAATTAGGTTATTAAAAATCTATAATGACTCAACAGCTACATTTAATTTATACTTAGCTAGTAACCTTTTCACATCTTCGACCCTCTCTGCTGGAACTATAATTTTATTAGCATAATTCAATATATGACTATCATATATATTTTTTAAGAAAAAAGAGATCTGTGCTCTAGTATAATCCCTCCCAAAATAATTTATTTCCTTACTAAAAAAATCTAAATTAATTGATAAAAGTTCTCTTTGGTCTTCAATCGTAGCTATTTCAGTTATATCAATTCCATTAAGTTTTAGATTGCCAGGTAATTTCCATTCTCTCTGACGATAATAACCATTCTCCTCCGTATACTTTTTATTATCAACAGGATACACCATATTCTTCAATCCCTCAAAGAATGCTCTCATGTCTTCAAAAAACAATTTATTATTTTCAAAATCTTTTATTTCTTCATTATTACCTCTTTAAAAAACTTCTTCTCTTCCTTCTTCAGCTTCTTTTAAATACTGGCGAGAATATTCATGAAAATTAATCATTCGGTATAAAAACTTAGAACCTACATATTTCATATCATCATCACCATTATGATCAAATAATGGTAAATACATAACGGGCATAATACCAATTTCTTTTAATATAGATGTATTCCACTCTATAGAAAATCTACCAAATACTTGACAATGTTCTTCTAACATTTCTCTCTTTATTAATGTAAAACAGCAACGATGTTGAACAACTGGATTCTGCCATTTTTCAAGCTCAAACGGTAAATGCATAACTTCAGGAGCTAAGAGCAAACCATTTTTAATAATATTATTCAGTATAGCAATACCTCGTAAATTATTCTGTTCTAATGTTTCATTTATCTTAGTATTAATACGTGGAAATGAGTGATAAAAAAACTCTTCTGGCATGTAAATCTCAAACAACAAAGGCTGATTTCTCAGCCCTATTTTTAGCAAAAACAATTAATTAGGTCAACCTTTTAACTTAATAGATTTTCTAAACATCAAATCTCTCTATAATTCTATATTTCCCTCACAACACGGAATCCCCACATGGTTGAACGCGCCTGAGACGAATAATAAGCATTGCGATAAGCAGTACGAACATTATGTACGTTATAAATCCATGCACCGCCACGCAATACAGGGAAACTACACAGACCATTATTTTCTGCCCCCCAACGTATTTGTGTCGTAGGTGCACCTTGATAATTGGCATGCCAACAGTCATCTACCCATTCACGCGCATTTGCAAGTACGTCGTACAATCCAAAGCCATTTGGTAAAAATGAGCCCACAGGTGCGGTATAAGCATAGCCATCATTACAGTTAAATGCTCGCCATGCCGCAGTATTGGTTTCTGTTGTGGTTGTAGATACATCCAAAACGTTGGCATATTTGCAGGCTTGGTCGCGTTCAGGATCATTGCCCCAGAAAAAAGTCGTTGATGAGCCTGCTCTAGCCGCATACTCCCACTCAGCTTCAGTCGGTAACCGATAGGTTTTTCCTGTTTTTTGAGATAACCACTCAGCAAAAGCCTGACCATCTTCACGGCGTACGCATACTACTGGATTCTGAGCAGTTTGAGTAAATCCAGGATTGCTTGGGTTTAAATCCTTTCGATACCACATATTAAACTCACCATCTCGTACCTCCCAACTTCGACAGCCTTGCACCTCCCAGCCTGTTTCCTTTTGGAACTGCTGGAACTGAGCGACAGTGGTTTCATAAGATGCCATCGCAAATGGCTGAGTGATATTGACACGATGCTGAGGCAATTCATAAGGTCTTGCCTGTGCGGGTACTCCTTCTCTGTCCTGTTCTTCCAATGTTCCTCCCATTTGATAGCTTCCCGCGGGAATCACAGTCAATTCAGGACAAAAGCCATCTGAACAATCTTTAAATTTGAAAGCTGCTGCTGTTCCCGTATTGATCTCTACATTGGTCAATCTTGCAGGTTGAATTGAGGCATTCATTAAAGGTGGTTTGTTTAGCTGCCGCGTGAGTAAATCAATGGTTCCCTGCCATTCATTCAACATTTCACGCAACATTGCAGGACGCTCGATACTCACACCCGTGCCATCATAATCTGGCGCATTACAACGTTCACGGATAAAAGTGGCCTCTGATTGCAGCTGGGTCAATTTAGGTAACATGCGCTGATCAATAAAAGCAGCTAAATTATTTTCCTGTGTAGTGAGCGCTGCTTTCAATTCTTGTAAGGCTGTTAATGCTTTATTATTTTGTTCTATCGCAGTTCGATATACAGTATCACACTGATCATTTTTCCAAACGAGGCTCTGACTTAAGGCGGTTAAGGCCATGGTTGTGGTTTGCAGCTTTATTTCTGAATTTACTTTTTTGCTATCATCATTACAGGCTGCCAATAAGCATCCTGCAAGAACAATGCCTGCTACTTTCACATAAGCTTTGGGTAAAATCTCCATCATTTCGCTCCTTTTATATAATTAAATAAAACCCTTTATGTTTAAGCTACAGCGCAGCAACACCAGTCTTGAGCATAAATAGGAATATATTGTTCATAAATAATTAAAATTTATAGGTGATTTAATTAGCATAAAAAAGAAGCAAACTTGAGATTACCCAAGAAAAAATACAGATTAAAGTTATTCCGAAAAGTAACTCTTCATTTTTAATACATTTACTTTGCCTAAATTGTTAAGTCTTATCTGGCATTTTTCTTATGTATAGCATTAAAAAATAAGGGCTGATGAATCAGCCCTTATTTTTAGCTAATTAACAGATTACGTTAATTGAGCTGCTTGGATTTTCTTGGTATCAACTTGATCAGCTTCTTTTGTATATTCGCTCATCTTGTCGAAGTTTAAGTATTTGTAGATGTCAGCAGAAGCGCTGTCGATTTGCGACGCGTACTGTTGATATTCTTCTGGGCTTGGTAATTTACCAAGAACCGCAGCTACAGATGCAAGCTCAGCAGAAGCTAAGTAAACGTTTGCACCTTGACCTAAACGGTTCGGGAAGTTACGAGTAGATGTCGATACACACGTTGTGTTCGGTGCTACACGTGCTTGGTTACCCATACACAATGAACAGCCTGGCATCTCTGTACGCGCACCAGCACGACCATAGATGTTATACAAGCCTTCTTCCATCAATTGATGCTCGTCCATACGAGTTGGTGGAGCCAACCATAAGCGAGTAGACAATGAACCACTTGGTACTTTGTCAAGTAACTGACCAGCAGCACGGAAGTGACCAATGTTCGTCATACAAGAACCGATGAATACTTCATCAATCTTGTCGCCTTGAACGTCAGAAAGAAGTTTCGCGTCATCTGGATCGTTCGGGCAGCAAAGAATTGGTTCTTTGATGTCAGCAAGATCGATTTCGTAAACTTTTAAGTATTCGGCATCAGCATCAGCTTTTAACAAGCTTGGGTTGTCTAACCACTTCTGCATGTTTTCAGCACGGCGCGCCATTGTACGAGCATCGCCATAACCTTCTGCGATCATCCACTTCAACATGGTGATGTTAGAACGTAAGTATTCAGCAACTTTCTCTTCAGAAAGTGTGATTGAACAGCCAGCAGCAGAACGCTCAGCAGATGCATCAGAAAGTTCAAACGCTTGCTCAACAGTCAAGTCATTTTCCATTTCTGATAAATCAATCTCAAGAATGTTACCAGAGAAGATGTTTTTCTTACCTTTCTTCTCTACAGTTAAGTCACCCGCTTGAATCGCGTAGTAAGGAATTGCATGTACAAGGTCACGTAAAGTGATACCAGGCTGCATTTTTCCTTTGAACTTAACCAGTACAGACTCAGGCATATCAAGTGGCATAACGCCAGTTGCTGCTGCGAACGCAACAAGACCAGAACCCGCTGGGAAAGAAATACCAATTGGGAAACGTGTATGTGAGTCACCACCAGTACCAACGGTATCTGGAAGTAACATACGGTTTAACCAAGAGTGGATAATACCGTCACCTGGACGTAGAGACACACCACCACGGTTCATGATGAAGTCAGGTAATGTATGGTGAGTTGTTACGTCAACTGGTTTTGGATACGCAGCAGTGTGACAGAAAGACTGCATCACTAAGTCAGCTGAGAAGCCCAAGCACGCCAAGTCTTTTAACTCGTCACGCGTCATAGGACCAGTAGTATCTTGAGAACCAACAGTGGTCATTTTAGGTTCACAGTAAGTACCCGGACGGATACCTTGGCCTTCTGCTAAACCACATGCACGACCAACCATCTTCTGAGCTTGCGTGAAGCCTTTGCCAGTGTCAGCAGGTTGTACTGGAGTACGGAACAATGTAGATGGTGCAAGACCTAATTCTTCACGTGCTTTAGTAGTCAAACCACGACCGATGATCAAGTTAATACGACCACCAGCACGTACTTCGTCTAAAAGCACAGGGGTTTTAAGCTCAGCTTCTGCAATTTGTGCACCATCTTTGAATGCAGTTACTTTTGCAGCAGCGTGATCAATTTTCAATACAACTTCGTCACCCATGTTCATGTTGGCAACGTCGATTTCTACAGGTAATGCACCTGCATCTTCCATTGTGTTGAAGAAAATTGGCGCGATCTTAGAACCTAAACACACACCACCATCTTTTTTGTTTGGAATGTGTGGAAGTTCGTCACCGAAGAACCAAAGTACAGAGTTCGTTGCAGACTTACGAGAAGAACCTGTACCAACAACGTCACCCACGTAAGCAACTTGGTTGCCTTTCGCGATCAATTCTTTGATTTGGTTTAATGGACCAACTTCACCTGGTTTTTCAGGGTTAATACCATCACGCTCGTTTTTCAACATTGCGTTTGCGTGTAATGGGATGTCTGGACGGCTCCAAGCGTCTTGTGCAGGAGACAAGTCATCAGTGTTGGTCTCACCGGTTACTTTGAACACAGTGATTTTGATTTCTTCTGGAACATCAGCACGGCTTGTGAACCATTCTGCATCAGCCCAAGATTGTAATACTGCTTTAGCAGCAGCATTGCCTGCTTTTGCTTTGTCAGCTACGTCATGGAACGCATCAAATACAAGAAGTGTTTTCTTCAATGCTTCAGCCGCTAATTCTGCAAGCTCAGCATTGTCTAGAAGTTCAACAAGTGGTGCTACGTTATAACCACCAAGCATTGTACCTAGTAAGTAAACTGCACGTTCTTTAGATACGAGTGGAGAGGTTGCTTCGCCTTTTGCAACAGCAGCTAAGAAAGCAGCTTTTACATATGCAGCTTGGTCAACACCTGCTGGAACACGATTTTCTAGTAAATCGACTAAATAAGCTTCTTCACCTGCTGGTGGATTTTTTAATAAGGCTACGAGTTCAGCAGTTTGAGCATCATCAAGCGGCTTCGGTGGGACTCCGAGTGCGGCACGTTCTTCAACGTGTTGGCGGTAAGCTTCTAGCACAGTGTTATTCCTCTTTTTTAAAAAATTACTTGTAAGTTCCAGCTTGCTACAAGCTTTACAAGTAATGTGGACAAGCAAAATTTTACTAGACTTCGCGTTAAATGTTAATGCAACTACCGTATTTCTACGTGATGCCCATTATTTTATAGCGAAATGTTCATCCCTTTGAAATACCGCTTTGGTCTTAGGTTAAAGTCTAATAAAACAATAAATTACATCCATAAAAAAAGACAAACGGTGTTGTCTTTTTTATATACACATTAAAAAAGTTTATAGTTTGGCAGCTTGTCGTGTGGAGTAACCAAGCATTCTTGCATAAACTGTTTCTTTAAATTTTCACGTAATGCTTCTGGATCTTTTTTCAGTTGATCGGCAGGAAGCGCATAAACCGTGTCCAAAATTTTAAAGATAAATTTGCGTGTCATTTCATCTTCAATCTTAGCCGCATATTCCGTTGCTTGTTTTTGCTCAATTCCATTTTGACGATCCAAGGTGATCGAACGCGCAGCGTTACCCACACTGACGCAATAGCCATGCCATTGTTCTTCAGGGGTTAACGGCTTTTTCTCAGCACAACCAGCCAAAACTAAACCTACTGCAATAAACAAAACTTTTTTCATCATCATACTGCGGCTAATTTGATGCACACATCATACTGAAACTTGTTGATTTTGCAAAAGGAAGCCTTTAAAACTGTGCTTTCCGTAATAAAAACATACAAATCATTTGCTACAACGCATGTTATTGCCTAACTTTTGACATTTTCCACCATTGCCAGAGAGATAGGTTGTCCCTGCGACCAGATTATAATGTTTGCCCTTACTGTCCCAACATCTGACACCATTGCAATTTTTGACAGGGATAAGCACTTCACTTGTTACCGTAAGATTATTCGTGGTCGTTGATGTAATAGGTTTGGCTGTTGTGGCAGATGTAGTCACTGTTGTGATTTTTGCATCTTTCGGTGCAGTCACTGTTTGTGTGCTTGCTGGTTGGACTGCTGCGGTATTGCTATTCTTTTTTACAGGATCGAGTTGAGGCTCTTGTTTTTGTGCAGGCGGTGGCGTTGCTGAATAAGTGGTGATCCCTTTGGCATCGACCCACTTATAGTATTCCTTTGCATGGACTTGGAGTGTAGAACTGAGCAGCACAAAGCCAAGTACTGCCCAAAGCTGACTAAAAGTGACAGATTTCATTTATTTCCTCCAAAAAATGTCATAAAATCTTTTATTTTCAATAATTTATATTAATTCTATCACATTTTCATTTCCAAAAATAAGCAGCAATAAAAAAACCTGCTTTAAGTGTTTAAAGCAGGTTCTTGTTTTTCTGTGATCAGAATCGCCAGTTATAGAAAACGTCAATTGCACGTTCTAAAGACTGACTCGCCTCCAGATATAAACGACGGTTCATTTGATAACGTAAGGTCAATTTATTCACTGGGGTAAATACACCGATACCATAACGGATAAACAGATCTGGTGTGATATAACCCGTCAGGCTGACTTGCGTATCATCTCCTGTACCCTGTGCGTCAAGTGCTAAACCACTCAAACCAAAAGTTCGACCGATCTGATTGGTTAAGGCACGTGTACCGCCTAGACCCATACTAATACCCGCAGCAGCAATGGTATTGTTTACATCTGACTTAAAGCCTTCTGTATTACTTAAACCACTGCTACCTTCATTGATACGTCCTGTGAGTAAAGCATTCAGCGCTTCTTGCTCAGATAAACCCGCATCATTGTAAATTTGAATATTCGGTACTGTTGCTGTCCCTGTGACACGTACCCCGACCATGCTGCCTTGAACTGGTTTATTGGCATCGATATCCAGTGTCGGGTTTGCCAACGGTCCATTAAAACGCGCAATAGCACGGTTCAGATCAAGACTTTGACCATAGGCCTCAATCTTCACTTTTTGGCTGACACCAATCGCACCATTGGCACGCATTGCCGTTTCTAAACCACGTTGTGACAGGTGTAAACGCCCAACCAGCGGAATGGTACTTTCAAAGCCTTGGAAGATGACTTGATTGCCTAAGGTTACCGTCATATCTGCGCGAATATCCCAAGGTTTTGCTGCTTTAAGTGTTGCAAGCAAATCTTGTCCTTGTTGAACCACACGGACATCTGGCGATAGATTTACAACCGTTGCAGAACTTTCTGGCATCGAAATACGGGCCCGAGGCACATCAATCGAACCTTTTAAACTTAGACGTTGATTAAACGGATAGACATCGAGTGTCAGGTCAGGCTCCACAATCGCAGTAATCATCGGTGCTTGACGAACCAATAAATTGTCACCTTTTAACGTCAGATTTAAATGTGGATCATTCTTCCAGTCAAAATTACCTTTTAAACGAGCAACACCTTGTCCACTGTTGAACGCACCATCAATACTCGCAGATTGTTGGCGTATAGATGAATAGAGCTGAATATTACTGAGGTTGACAGGCAATGAGATCATTGAAATCGCACCATTTTTCAAGCGCATCTCACCCACGAACTCAGGTTGCGTCAAAGTACCATTCATTTTACCTGCCAGTGCAAGCGTACCCGACATAGAGCGTACATCTTTAATAAATGGCTTAAAGACTTTTAACTGCACGTCATCAAAGGCCACTTCGCCACGCATCGGCATATTGGCTTGGAACGGATTGATGATGACATTGGCATAGCCTGTTCCAATATCAGGCGTTTTCATATCCACACGGAACAGTAAACCTTCACTGATACTCTTCGCGATCAAGCTTAATTCGTCATAAGTTACCGTCGTAGCAGGATCTTGTGGATCATCTGCAGCTAGGCCAATCTCACCTTTGCGCGTCACTAAACGTGCATCCAGTTTTGGATGGCTACCTTGCGCCCATGACGCTTTGGCATAGCCATTCAGTTGACCTGTCACAGCCAAGCCTTCTGGCATAAACGCAGTAAAGTCTTTCAAATCCAGATTTTTGGTAATAAATGAGAAACTACCTTTTGCTTTGCTGATACGTGCAGGTTGATCCAAACATAATTGGCTATTTGCACTTTGCCAGCAATGTTGGCCTACATATAACTCCGTCTGCGCAGTCGAATAAATAATTGGTGCATTTTGGTTCTGTACCAAATTGATATTGCGAGATTTAAAGTTGCCCTTTTGAACTTGCCCTAACCAATCATTTTTTGGATTGAAACCACCTGCAAGTTGCACATAAAAGTTAGATTGACGGTTTTTACTTTCCACCTTTAATACATGTGCTTTACGTGTACCTGCCAAATTCACCGTAGCATGTTCAATTTCACGGTTGCCATTACGAAGTTGATCCAAAGTTGCAGTTAATTGTGTTGGCATGGTTTCAGAGGTTGGTAATTCCCCCTGTACGCGCAATGAACGGATACTGACAAGATCATTGAATGCAAAACCATCAACAATCATATTCGCCGTTGCTTTTATGCGTGGTTGTGACTGTACATTTAGGCTTCCGTAAGCACGACCTCGCAAACCTGGATAAAGTTCATATAATGCAGGTGCATTGAGCTTAATACGTAAGTTTTGCGCATTACCTGTTGCTTGAAGCTGATTCTGAGCGTATGAGAAAAATAAGTCATTGGCTTCAAATTGTTGTGGTAAGAACCCTTCTTGATTTGAGTCCAGCAGCAAACTCAGATTTCCACGACCACGAATTGGCTTGTTATTGATAAAGCCTGCTGCATTGAGTTCACGAATATCAATACGTTTCAGCTTATCTGACCAAACACCTTGCGATTTAACTCGACCAGAAACCTCACCTTTTACACTCGAAACAAAATAGTGTGGCTTAAAACGCACCAACGAAGCATCAATATCCCAACCCAATTTATCTTTGAGATTGACAGCGCCCGTTGCATAAATTTTCCCAGCAACACCATCATGATTTAACTCATTGATCTTGATGTAATCAGGTGTGCCTGCAACCTTGATTTTTAATACACCATTGCCTTGGTTCAATGCATTTAAAGAGCCATCGTAATTGACTGCAAAACTTTTAAATCCACCACCTGCTTTTTCGTCATTAAACATCAACGCAGCAGTACTTTTTCCTTTTAAAGCAATGGTTTCTTTTTGATTCGCTTGCGCCAATTGACCTAATAAATCAATCTGTTCGAGCTGAATAATTTGTTGGTTTGGCTTAGCAAAACCAGTGGCCTTGATTTCCCCATTCAATAAATTTACAGGTGCTGCAGCAGCTACAGTTTGCGGATTAAAATCCTGCGCTTTAAGCTGTGCTTGCCATGAAAGTTGTTGTTTTTCAGTTGGTAATTTAACTTTGGCTTGTCCCGACAAACTACCTTTTTCTGCTTCATAACGGAAGTTCTCGACATTTAAGAGATTGCCTTTGACATCCAAACGCGCATCATACTTACCCGTTGGTAACAGCGCCTGTTCATGCGGACGTATCGTGGTGGTCAAATAAATATCTTGCTGACCTTCTTTTAAAGTCAGATTGGTATGACCTTCCTCACTGCTTAACCAGCCAATATAAGGCATGGCACGATCAATGCCTTTCCAAGAGACATCTAATAACATCGGTTGTGCTTTATTATTTTTTTCTTCAGCTTGATTCAGCTTCACAGCCCATGTTTCATATTTATCAAATGCCAGTTGAGCATTGAGTACCATACCTTTTTCCATTGAGCCTGTACTGCTTAAATTGGCATCAAGGTTTGGTGGTAAGAAATCTTGCGCGATTTGCGGTACAGTCTTATCTTTTGGATCTAAACGATCTAAACGACCTTTTACATCCCAAGACACATGATCCTGCCAATTTACAAAACCCAGCAGGCTCACTACTCCGCCCATCAACTGACCATTCAATTCGCGAATATTCAATTGATGCGTTAAATCGGTATCCATTAGCGCCGTATATTTGCCTTCTGGAACTTGTTCACCTTTCAAATCTGTATCTAAACTCAAGACCAGTTTTTGAATATCACCGTTGAACTTTGCGATACCATTTTTAGCAAAAAGTTTTTGTTCTTTTAATAACGGTAAATGATAGTTTTTTAAATACAGCTCACCATTCATTGGCACGTGTTCACGTACTGGATGGACAATTGCCCAACCTGTCAGTAAGTCTGGCGTCTGTGTTGCCACACCGACTCTCAAGGTATCTAAACTACCTCTCGCTGCAACTTTGATAGTCTCAATGTCTAAACTTTTTAATGATGGAATGATTAAGTCTGCATTGGCATTTAAGGGATATTTACCATTGAAGTCCATCTCTCCCGTTGCATTTTGCACCGATAGAAATTCCATCTTCATGCGAGAGTCTTCAAACTTTAATTTGGTTTCTGACCACAGCGCATCTTTCAGATAGATATCACTAAAATTGACTTTTGATGTTGTGGTTTGAAGTTCTAGATGATCTAGACTTGCTTCATCCACACGCAGTACAAAAGGCAATTTGATCGGGTCAAAACCAAACGGCTTGCCAGATGGTGGTTTCTTATCAATAATTTTTAGATTACGTACATCGGCATGACTCAGATGCACTTCTTTTTTAAGGATCGCTCTCCAACCCAGTGACACGTCAGCACGGTCTAAAGAAACATCAACCCCAGTTAATCTGACCAAAACATTTTTGAGGATAATGCCTGAGATCAGGTTACCACTTTCATATTCATATTTAATGGTTTTTTGGCTTTGAAGTACACGATCTAATAGAAAACGGCTACCCTTGTCAGTTGACATCATCACAGCGAGAGAACTAACCAATAATAAAACAATGATCAGCACGATCAACAGAGTATTCCGTAGGATACGCCGCTGTTGTCTTGGTCCAGTTGGAGGGGTAAGTTGCTGTTCTACTTCCGTCATAATCAACCCGAGATAGTTTTGCCCTTATAACGTAAAGGGCTCAATAAAGTTTTTAAAGCTGTGGACCAATAAAGAAATGTAAGCGAATTGGATTATTGTCATTAGAAATACCTGATGCGATATCTAATCGAATTGGTCCAATTGGTGATTTCCAGCGGATACCAACCCCCACGCTATATTCTGTTGGGTTACTAAATTGTTTGTCATAGGCATTCCCGAAGTCCGAAAACACAGCAGCACGCCAGCCATCTTTAAATTGATAGTTATATTCTAATGAGCCAACCCCTAAAGCTTGACCACCTAATTTATAGCCATTTTCTTCAGGTGATAAACTTTTATAGTCGAATCCACGTAAAGACTGATCACCACCCGTAAAGAAGCGTAAGTTATAAGGTACTTTATTAAAGTCATCGGTAAAGATATAGCTTGCATCACCACGACCAACAAATTGATGGTTATCGTTTTCACCCAATGAATAAATGAAGCGCCAACCTGCACTGACAATTGCCATATTGGCATCTGAAAGTAAAGACTCAGTCCCCAATTCAACTTTATAGGTCTGTTTAAAACCTCGGGTTGGGTTCAAGCGAGTATTGGCATTGGTCTTCGATGCTTCATAACCTAACAGCAATGATTCCTGCTCAGAATCAATTCCAGAGACTTTAAAGGCATCTGGAAGTTCATTGATATCAACATCACCTTTTTTGGTTAAACGATCTAAACGATAACGCAAACCAAAAGTATGTTGCCAATCACCGAGTGGATTTTTAATCACACGCTCACCACCAATGACCGCAGACTCAACCAACAAATTTACATCTGGGCCAATATCATCCCGTGTTTCACGTTCATAACCACCCACAAGGTTAAAGTAGTCATTTAATGGGTGTTTATAAGGAATACTATAGCGACCATCAATCGATTGACGAATCTCTGAAACCTCAACGTTGGCATCGAAAGAATGACCATATTTATTCACAATGGCACGACGATACTGGGTACGAATACGTGCCCCTGTATCCGTTCCATAACCAATACCCGTCTCTAGACTATTGAGACGATCCGCATTGAGTGTCACCACTACAGGAATTTTTCGTTCTGTACGTGCTTGTTCTTCCAGTTTTTGACGCTCTTCATCATCATCGTCATGTGCTGGCGGCATCGGCATGGAACGCGCCAAAGCAGGCTGTGCAGATTCAGCGCCCGAGAATTGTGATTCATCCACCACATTCTGCGTGACTTCCTGAGCAGAGGTAATTTTTGCGCGTGCAAGATCAGCTTTCTGTTGACTACTCATCAATTGAGATTCTTGTACTCGCTGCTGATCAACCAAAGCTTGCAAATCAGGTGGTAAATCTAAAGGCGGCTGAATTGCATCCGGTTTAATGGTATCAACCAAGGTGTAGTTAAAATAACGCGAGTTGGTTAAGTTATTCGCCAAAGCATTGACACGCCAGAACGCATAATCATCGCCTTCTTTCCATGGTGCCAAGCTATCTAAAACCTTCTGGGTGAGTGGCAACGGCTTACTCGGATCACTCATCCGATATTCCACTTGTTTTAACTTATAACGCTCGCCTGTTTCATAATTTAAATTAATCTCAGCTATTTTTTCAGGCTGGCTAATTTTGACATCATGTAAACGCCAAAATGCATCAAAATAACCATTATCAGAGGCAACCGTGGTAATTTTAGTTTTGGTTGCTTCATATAAGCCATGATTAAAAATATCGCCCACATCTTGTTCTGGAATTAAGCGAATGACTTGGAATTGCGGTGTATTTGCACCTGCACCTGTAAATTCAATATTTTGTTCTTTGATTTTGACAGGTTCATTTGGAACCACAATGACCTTAACCTTGCTATCACTCTCTTTTACAAAGGTATAGGTTGCATTGTAATAACCTACCGCCTGTGCGGCCTGATTGGTCAATGCACGAAGTTGAGGTAAAGCGACATTAAACTCTTCAAACGATTCTTGAGTGAAACTTGATAGTTTGGCCTTGATATTTAATGCAAGAATAGGTGGCGCACCGCTTACATCGGCAGTAATACGCGGAATTTTATCCGTATTTAATAAGTTTTCTGGGCGGAAGCGATTTACAATCCGCTTAAAGAATCCAACTTTTTCCTGCGGTTGATCAGACTTAGGCTGCAAATCGGCTAATGTTTTACCTGTTTCATTGGCCTCAACCACGATCTTACTGTCTGCTTGGATTTCCCCCATCAACTGGTCAATATTCAGCGGCGCCTGCTTAATTTCAGTCAGTTCAGTCTGTGACGCATCAGTGATGATCGGCTCAGGATTCTTTGCGGTATTATCCCGATAAGCTTGTGCTTCATTTTTCGCATCTTCAGCCTCACGGAAGATTTCATTTGCCATGCTTTGATCCACTGGAATCACAGGCAAATTTTCTAAATTGTCGTCAAGCTGAATCGGTTTTAATTCATTAATCTGATGCGTTGATTGTTCTTGCTCTTTTAAGGCAGCCAAACTGTCCTGTCCCGGCAAGATTCCATCAACTGCGGTATTCTGCGCTTGCTGAGTTGGTGCAGCGGCAGCAACAGCGAGTTCCGTAGGCTGCTCAGTCTGTTCAATTGCTTGATTTTCAGGCACGACTGGATTTTGTTCCTGAGCATAAGCAACTGATATGCAAGAACTAATTAAGAAACCACTACAAATAAGTTTAGGAAAACCCTGCATTTTAAAAATTAAATGCATAGAATGAACCAGTGTCGACTGTTTAAACTTCGTTTTAGATGGCATGTAAAACTCTAAATTTGTTTTTTAATTTATCGTTTTTGATGGGTGAAATAACTTCAAATCTTTGATTTTTCATCCAATCAGACAGAGCTATCATACATGCATTTCATCACATTTTTACAGTTCGTCACATTTTTTTATAAATCACAATGAAGTGAACACACGATGAAACAAGACGAGCACTTAATGACATCACGTCGGTTTGCCCCGATGTTTTTCACTCAGTTCTTTGGCGCACTTAATGATAATGTTTATAAGCAAGCGCTGCTTTTGGTTATCACTTATGGGTGGATTCAACAACAAACTGCGCCTGTCAGCACGTTAAATAATTTAGCTGCATTATTGTTTATTTTGCCTTACTTTTTCTTTTCTGCAACTGCAGGTCAAATTGCAGATAAATATGAACGTTCTCAGCTGATTCGCTTCATTAAAATATTAGAAATCGTGATCATGTTGATTGGTACTGCAGGCTTTCTACTTGGAAATTTGTGGTTACTGCTGTTCGCCTTATTTTTAATGGGCACCCATTCGACCTGTTTTGGTCCAATCAAATACGCCATTTTACCTGAGATCCTCAAGCCACAAGAACTCATGTCAGGCAATGCTTTATTCCAGTCTGGAACATCGATCGCAATTTTATTGGGGATGATTTTGGGTGGCGCGGTGATTGCCACCTCAGAAGGCAACCTGCTCTGGATTAGTGTGACTGTTGTCACTATTGCATGCTTAGGCTATTTATGCAGCCGTTTTATCCTTCCTCAGAAAGTTGCAGCACCTGATTTAAAGATTGATTGGAACTTCCTGCGTACCAGTCATCAAACCATTAAATACGCGAAAAGTATTCCAATCGTGTTCGTTATTTTGTTGGGTAACTCTTGGTATTGGTTTTATGGTGCAACCTATTTAACCCAAATTCCACAACTGACCCAGCAAAATTTACATGCTTCTGAAAATGTGGTGAGTCTTCTACTCACCTTCTTTTCGGTCGGAATTGGTGTCGGTTCTTTGCTTTGCCGACGAATTGGCGGTTCAGACATCAATATCAAAATGGTGCCATATGGCGCAATTGGCTTAACTGTGTTTGCCCTATATTTGGCAGCTAGTCTGGCCTTTGTACCTGAACGTACGGGTGAATTACTCAGCTTAAAAGATATGTTCACGCTCGGTGCAGTCTACTACCATGTCATGCTTGCGGTGACGTTACTGGGGATTAGCGGTGGTTTTTATATCGTGCCACTCTATGCCATGATGCAAGCTTATTCGCCACGTTCACATCGTGCACGTGTAGTGGCTGCAAATAACATTTTAAATGCTGTCTTTATGGTCTCTTCCGCAATTTTCTCAATTTTAATCTTAAGCATTTTGAAAATTGATATTAAAATCTTATTTACGATTACCGCTGTTTTAAGTGCAATTTTTTCATTTTGGTTATTAAAACGCTTAAAACCTTTATTGGAAAATGCGCCCAATACGTTAGAGGATTGATATATGCGTCATTACACAGGTCTCGATAAAGTTATTCATTCGTTTGATCAAGCCTTACGTAGTTTGGTGCCCGGTGCAACCAGTGCACAACGCAGCAACCCTGCCAGTGATGAACCATCACAACTCTGCGTGAGTGATGCCCGTCATGTTGCTGGTTTAATGCGCGTGAATCATAGCGGTGAAGTCTGCGCTCAAGCGCTCTATCATGGTCAAGCATTGACTGCAAAACTGCCACATGTACGTGAAGAAATGCAACAAGCTGCGATCGAAGAACAAGACCATTTGGCTTGGTGTGAAGATCGCTTAAAAGAATTAGACAGCCATACCAGTGTATTAAACCCAATTTGGTACGGTTTATCGTATGGCATGGGTGCAATTGCAGGTATTGCAGGTGACAAATATAGTTTAGGCTTTGTGGCTGAAACTGAACGCCAAGTCAGCCAACACTTACAAGAGCATATTCAGCAACTTCCAGCACATGATGACCGCTCACGTAAAATTTTGGTACAAATGAATGAAGATGAATTACATCATCGCGATACTGCCCTAGAAGCAGGAGGCGTTGATTTACCAGCACCTGTACGTATCACCATGACGGCCATATCAAAATTAATGACCAAGACCAGCTATTATCTATAAGCGACACAAGGGAATTGCAGCAAAGTAATTCCCTTTTCTTTTTAAAGCAGATGATGTGATTTATCGAAAAATGATTTTGCCTTTATCTGTTGAATAACGATCACTCCAAAAACTTTGTGCTTGTTTATCTAAATCAGTAAAAATGGTGTAGTCAATTTTCCCTTGTCTGAAGGTCAGTTGATCTTTCTTTTTTACAGCAATAACACGCGTATCATTCACCCAAACCCGCTGCTGTTGATCAATCTTGATCAATGCAAGTGGAGTTCCGTCAGACCTCTCTGCAATCCATTGAGGCGCTGGTGTCGATGCAGTTGGACTGGGTGTTTCAATCTCTTGCTCAGCTAAACCTGCGTTGCTATTTTCCTGTTTAGTCTTATTGATATCGCAGCCTTGCATTTCACTGACTTGGGTACAACCCGATTGTTCTAATTGCTGTCTATATTTAGCGTCAATAGCATAAGCCGTATTCATGCTGCCATAAGCAATAAAACCTAAAATAATAAGTAATTTAGTCTGCATTAATCCTTCCTTCACGCTTCCTTGATGAAGTATTTAAACATCCCGCTATGTTTGAGTATGTAATTCAAATGTTTTAATAAAAAAACCCATGATCGAGATCATAGGTTTTTGGCATCTAGAGATTTTTAAAAATTAATTCAGGCCATGTTCTGCTTTAAAACGCTCTAAGTTTCGTACTGCATCCTGATAATGAGACTGCACTCGACTACTATTAATGCGCAAATCGTATAGGCGCTTTTTATAATCATCACGATCTTTAATCGACAGGTCTTTGCGCTCTAATTCTTTTAAATAATGATTCATATCAGTTTGCGAACGATTAAACTCTGAATCTGCTTGGTAATAGTCATTGGCAACTTGATAATAGCTACGTAAAGATTCACGCTTTTCAATCGGGCAAACACGGAAATCCCCACGTCCGTCCAAGGCTTCATTAAAAATAGTTTCAGGGCGACAATAATAGCTCAAACCTTTTTGATAGCCTTGTTCGTACAGCTTTTGATTTGGCACGATGTTGGCTTTTTGACATGAGGAATAGTACTTATCTAAACGTGAATCATGTCCAGCAGAACCATCTTTCTCGCCCACACTGAACCAATTTGCAGTTTTACATTGCTCGACACTCATGGCCGCACAGCCCGAAAGTAAAACCGTTAAAGTTGATAAAATTAAAATCATTTTCATGAAAAATTCTTCCTATTATTATCGTGTTACGCGATTAAAGAATTACATTGTAATGACAGGATAATGCGTACTTTGATGTACTAAATCTGTGTGCTGCCATAAATCGTATAACGGAATTTTAACATCCAAGGCCAATGGTAACTTTTTTGGATTAAATTGCATATGCGTCAAAGTTGTTCCCCAAGCAATCACATCTATATCCAAACTGATATGATGCGAAGGACGAACACGACCAGATTGTGCTTCTAATTTTTTGAGAATATCTGATATTTCATCAACACTAAGTCGGCTTTTTAATAAGCAAGCCGAATTCCAGTAGTCTGCACCGATTCCATCTCGACACGGAATTTCATAAATTGGAGAAAATTCCACTGCGCCCAAACGTGCGATTTGTTGATAAGCGAAAGTGAAATTTTGTTGCTGCTGGACATTACTCGCCAGTGCGAGCGCAAAAATTGTTTCTGTTGCGTTCAAGGCGAATTCCTACTGCATTGGCTTGTGCAATGATGGCGGGTTTGCGGATTGTAATACTGATCGATTCTACTGAAGGAAATGTCGTAAATAGACACTCTAAAACCAGCTGAGCTGCATGCTCAATCAATTTTGGTTTTGCTGCTTGAATGACTTGAGCTGCCAGCTCGCAGATTTGTGCATAATTAAGCGTATCTGCCAGCTCATCTGAGCCAGCCGCTTGAGAAAGGTCATTATGAATGGTGAGATCTAGCATTAAAGGTTGAATAATTTGGCGTTCCCAGTTGAAACAACCAACCACAGTATCAACCTTTAGCCCTTCAATAATAATGGCATCCATAATGACCTAATGAACCGATAAATAAATTAATGCTTTAAAAACGAAGCAGGTTCAATATTGTGAACCATTTTTAAACGTTGGTCAGCATAAATATCAGTATATGGTGCAAGAACACGCATGAAACGATCAAAATATAACATTTGCTTGAATAATAACGCGAAGTCACGTGGGAATTTGATCCCATGACGCTCACCTACAGCCACCATATCCATCATGATGTCATTCAAATCTGCTGGATTCGAGCTCAGAATTTCTTGCGGATCTGCCAATAACACACCACTAAACAAACGCTCTAAATCATCAGCCAAAACCTGAGTATCAATTTTCTGATGGGTCATCCCCATTTTCAGCATGTTCTCAGCCATCGCGATATAATTGGTGTGCTGTAATGCATCCATAAATGCCATACACGCAGTCCAAACCTCAGGTTTTAACTGACCAACGATACCAAAATCAATAAAGCCAATACGACCATCTTCCAGCAACATCAGATTGCCCGCATGTAAATCTGCATGGAAACTCTTGCACAGCATTAAACTACCAAACCAAGTATTCATGGCTGTAATCAATACCTGTGTTGGGTCTTTAGCATATTGTTTAACCACATCAAAGTCAGTCAATGATACCCCATACAAACGCTGCATGGTCAAGACGCGACGGGTCGAAAACTGGTGATACACCTTCGGTGCAGTTGCCGCTTGATTTCCCGAAATATTCAGATATTGAATAAAGTCATCAAGATTCTGTGCTTCTTCAATGAAATCGACTTCACGCACCATACGTGTTTTGATCTCATCTACAATATCAGACAAAGATGCAAATTTGATTTTCGGTACTGCTTTTTCTAAAAGCTTGGTTGCCCAATGCACCACGTTTAAGTCGGTATATAAAATGGTTTCAACGCCTGGTTTTTGTACCTTCAATACGACATCTTCGCCAGTCACCAATCTTGCAGCATGGACTTGGGCGATTGAAGCAGAACCTAATGGTTTTTCATCAATAAAGCTAAAAATTTCATTGAGATTTTTACCTTCAAATTCATCAGCCAAAACTTGTTGGATATAGCTAAATGGTAGGCTAGGAGTTTGATCTAAACAGCCTTGGAATTCTTGAACATATTCACGTGGGAATAAAGACGGCGTACTCGCAATGAATTGCCCCAATTTGATATAAGTCGAACCAAGCGACTCAAATGTCTCACGCATAAGCTTGGCGTTGCTCGGTTTTTCCGTTGCATATTTCACACCTGCTTGTGCTGCAACCACCACTGTTTCGCCAATACGTGCAACAGAACGTAATCCATCGAATAAAATATTTCTTTTCATAATCTTTCTTGCCTCACAGATAGCATTAGTTTAGCAAATTTTGCTCAATTTACCGATCAAGTTGCCTGACAAATCGGACAATTTACATCTTTTTCAAATTTAAGAATACGTTGTGATAAATTTAAGCCATTCCAAAGCAGTAGTTTTTGCTTTAGTGGCGTCAAACCAAGCCCTAAAAACAGTAAGGTGTGATGTGCTTGTAATGACGCCATCATTACAGGCGTGGTCGCCAATACGCCTGACTCAGCACAACGTAGCCCTTCATTGACATGATCTTCTTTCGGAAACAAGCATTCATAACAAGCTGAGTCTGCATCCACCATAAACATCTGCCCTTCAAAACCGATGGCTGAAGCACTGATGAGTGGCACCTGATGTTTTCTAGATACTGCATTGACTAAATAACGGGTGCTAAAGTTATCACAACCATCTAACACTACATCTTGATGCTGTATTAAGTCATCAGCATTCGTTTCATCAAATCGTATATTTTGATAGCTGACTTGTATATGCGGATTAATCTCTCGCAAACGTTTTGCCAATATTTCAGCTTTATAGCGCCCAAGATCATTTGCAGTAAAAGCAATCTGTCTTTGCAGGTTGCTTATTTCAATGGTATCGGCATCGACAATGGTAATTTTACCCACACCAGCACGAGCCAGTAGTTCTGCACTGGCACAGCCTATTCCACCTGCTCCAATAATCAGTACATTGGCGAGTTTTAATTTTTCTTGTGCTTCGATATCCCAACCATCTAATAAAATCTGACGACTATAGAGATGCATTTCCTCATTACTTAGCTCAAATTCGTTTTCAAAATGGTCTGACACGTGAATTGCTTCTTTATCTTCAAGGGTATTGCTGATTTTAAGTCGATGTGGGATTGGAGGAAAGAGAAATTCCACTATAATCGCCTTTGTTTTAAAAACCTTCTCCTTTCAATCAATACCTTGTCTTGTATTTTCTTTAATGACTTACGACCTGTCGTAAAGACTTAACGACAGGCCTGACTGATCTCACGATTTCCCTACTTCCGATCATATATCATTTCATACGACTGTGCTCTTAATAAATCTTCTTTACTGCCAAAAGACTGATTGCGTAGCTGATTGATTGACTGCTGTTTACTTTCATTACTCGCATCACTTTTTAAGATCTGATCACGTGCGGCCAAGTAACCATTGACCTGTGTTTGCCATCCAGCTTCTTCTTGATCAACTTTTTCTAAACGATCTGCTGCTTCAGGTCCTAATAAACTTTCTCGCATATTCCGTAGCTCTTGAGCAGAACCACCTTTTTCTCTAACCTCTTGCGTTAACTGCTGCAATTCGGCAAATTGCATCGAGACCCGAACACCATCGGCCAAGGTCGAAGGCAATTGATCTATTAATTTCGCCAATTCAGCTGCCTTTTGCTGAGCAGTCAAAGTTTTATTGGCATGAATACGCATTTGATCAATATTAAACTGGTTCAGGTTACGTTCATTGCCAAATAAAGCATTGATCTCTGCTGCATTAAAAAACTGCTGCTGTACTTTATACATTTGATCAATCACTTTCTGAAAACCGTCAATATCACCTGTTTTGAAATTACCACTCGGTTTAATATTTTTTAAAGCATGGGTATAAGCCACATATTGATCTAGCAGATAAATCGCATAACTAGATGCGGTGTCAGGTAAAGTCGCAGTGAGATACTGGCGAATATCAGCAACCAATTCAGTTTCGGTTTTTTCACCTAAACTGGAAAAGAAATAATCAAAACAACTTCGAATACCAACCGTTAAAATTAATTTGCCATTGGAGTCGACCTGAATTGGGCAGTCAATCTCTGTACCTTGTAATGAAGCCGCCAATACAGGCATTTTCCCTTTCTGATTATTCTGCTGACTAGCCTCTGATGTGTTGCCCATAATCTGAGATTGCGTTTGTTGATTAAGTGGATGCTGTGTATTTTGAGCATCTGGTTTAAATATCCAATAGATTAAAGCCAACAAGAGCAATAAACACACGATTAAAACTAAACTGATAGTTTTATTATTCAAAAATTTACCGTTCATAATCCCTTGCTCTATTTATCATTCTTTCTTTGAACCGTTAAAAGCCAAAGGAGCAACGTATTGCCCCTTCAGCAAAAGAATTATAGACCTTGATTTTTTAGACGATTTGCTTGAGTACGATACGGTGTCACAGGGTTCTGTAAGAATCCAACCAAACCAAGAATTTGATTCACCTCATCCAGATGGTTAAATGCATAATTGTCACGAATCACTGTTCCCAAGTGGCTCGAACAACGTGGCACTAAGCCATCATTTTCCCCAGAAATCAGCAGTGATGTTGCTGTTAATGCATAATCCATCGGATCTAAAGCATTGGTAAATGGGCTGGTTCCACTCCAAGAATAGTAACGTACGCCATTCACCAGCTCTGCTCCTGAACCACAAGCCGTCGTTGGTACACCAGCTGGAAAACGTTGGTTAAAATTTGCAGACCCTTTGGTCGTGAGTGAGTTTAAACCCGCAATTGCATCTTGATCATAATAGTGTCCAGAACCAATACCCACGAGTGAGAAGAAGGCATTTACACCCGCTGCAATAATAGGTGCAAGTGCTGGGCCAACAGGTGATTTCACCACTGAGTCAACCACGTCTGCCACATCTGAACCTTTAGTTGGACCACCGACTGCTGTAACCGATGCAATTTTATTAGGCAACAAACTTGCTACATAACGAACCGATTGAGAGCCATGACTATGGCCAATTAAATTAATTTTTTCTGCACCTGTAATTGCTAAAACTTGTTTCGCTTGCAGCAATAGTTGCTCACCACGTACTTCTGATGAATTAAACGAAGCTTGCTGTGCGACAAAGACATTTGCACCATTACCTACCAAGTCTTCCGTAATACCATTCCAGTATTGCAAAGGACCAACAGCAGAGAAACCTGCCATCCCATGCGCTAAAAGAATTGGATACTTGGTTTTTGCATAGCTCGATGTAACGCTGGTGCTACCGCCGACTGAACAAGAGTTCACATTACAGTTTTGCCATGATGCTTTGGGTGCAAAAAAATCAAACAAACCTGCATGTACCACAGATCCGCTACTCACCACCATGCCTGCCATCAGCGCCATGACATTTAAATATTTTTTCTTCACGTTGTTGCTCCTAGCATTTTTCATTTTTATTACAATGATTTAGTCTTTTATATTTGTATATGGAGTCATTCCAAATATACAAACGACTGGCAGAATTATACTCCTTCGAAATATTGCGTGATTTTTAGACTAAAACAAACTGTGCCAAAATCATAACAATACATGCCAAAATTACGATTGATTCAAAAAATTCCGATGAATGCACATTTTCAAATCCTTCCCACTGCTTTAATTTCGGAATGAATTGGTTCAGCTTTAAAATGGAATTTGCTTCACACTATGAGTATTCCCCGTCTTCATAATCAGCATTTTATTAGCAGCTCGTATGCTCACTTACTTAGTGAAGTGGTTTCACAATGGAATGTCTCTGTTGAAACATTATTTTGGGGTACAGGCGTTGAGATCGATCAACTACATGATTTGAATTATAAAATTAGTCTCAACTCCTTTAAAAAAGTCATTGCCCGAACCATTGAACTGACACAGGAACAAGGTGTTGGTTTTTATGCAGGGACACAATTAAAAATTAGCTCTCATGGCCTGCTGGGTTTTACCGTTGCCATTTCAAAAAACGCATTGGAAGCGATAGAAACAATCAATCAATTTGTAAGCTTGCAATGCTCGTTTGTCGAATTAAATTTTAAAGTAGAAGCGGATCTCGCCTATTACAGTATTGCCTACGACAGTTCGCTGCTTAATTTTAACGATGATTTAGATACGCAAGCCTATGAGTTTAGCTGTATTTTCTTTTTAACAGGCTTTGTCCATTTGGTCAGATTTTTTATTCCAGATTTTAAGCCAAATGTGGATCTACAATGCCAATGTCCAGATTATTTTGTCCGCTTTAATGACATTTTGTCTTCAACTTTTACAGAAATACGATATCAACAGCCCTATACTCGCTTGATTGCTGCTGCAACTTTCTTAGATGCACCACTCAGCATGGCCGATCCCCTCACAGCAGAAAAGTTTAAATTACTGTGCCAAAAAGAACTGGATGAATTGGTTGCTACACAAGATATTTTGCAACGTATTAAATATTTGATTGACGATAAAACAGAAGGTTTACTCAGTATTGATCAAGTCGCACAAAGACTCAATCTGACTAAAAGAACGTTGCAGCGAATGCTGCAGGAAAAAAATATCAGCTTTCAAACCCTGTATGATGAAGTTCGCAGAGAAAAAGCTAAAAAATTACTACTTAACCCGTTTATGACCAAAGATGAAGTTGCAAAAAAACTGGGGTATTCATCCCTTTCAAGTTTTAATCGTGCTTTTAAGCGCTGGGAAATTGAATAAAACTTTGCACAAGTTTATGCAACAATAATCTGATATATCAATCTTTCGGATGTTGTATGCACACACAAGATATTACCGCTGTTGAACTCTCTAAAGCTTATCGTCTACTCAACCATGGTCCAACCGTTTTAGTCTCTGCACAGCATGAGCAAGAAACCAATGTCATGGCAGCGGCTTGGGCATGTGCTTTAGAGTTAACACCCGCTAAAGTCACTGTGGTGTTGGATAAAAGCACAAAGACCCGACAACTGGTTGAACAAAGTGGCTATTTTGCTTTGCAAGTACCCTGCTATGCGCAGATTGACATGGTGCATCAATTGGGAACGATCAGTCAGTTTGATCAGCCGAACAAATTGCAAGATTGTAAAACTGAACTATTTTATCAAGATGATTTTCCTATTCCACTGGTTGCAGGCAGTCTGGCTTGGCTGATCTGTAAGGTGATTCCTGAGCCACATAATCAACAGACCCATGATTTATTTATCGGTTCGGTGGTAGGCGCTTGGGCCGATTCACGTGTATTCCGCGATGGGCACTGGCACTTCCAAGAAGCCAGTAAAGCGTTGCGCAGTCTTCATTACATTGCAGGTGGTACATTCTATTTAATTGGTGAAGAAGTCAGAGCAAAATAGGCTTGGATATAAGGCAAGGCCAAATAAGCTTTGCCTTTCTATTGATCATTAATCTTCATCAGCTCACTGTAGATGCTGTCTAAAAACCGCTGCTGCTCTTCGTCATTTTTAAAGTAACGTTGATAAAGACCACTACAGCTTTGAACATCAGCAATATTGGCTTTATTAAATGACCAATCCTTTCTATCTTTAATGCTAATCCCTAGATCATCATCACAACTCTGCCATAGCTGAGAAAATCTGGTTCGTTTATTTACATCCAATTTTTTAAAGTCGGCATATACAGAATAGCCACGCATAGATGAATTAAAAAACTGAGAAATCATGGTGACAGGCACACCACCCCAATTGATGGTTTGCCCAATCGGCAATCGAATATCTGTCAATTTATTTTCAGACATGATCTGTGCTTGCTCACCTTGTTTGAAATGGTGCTTTTCATACACCAAGGTCGTTCCAGTTGGGACATGGATTTTTTTAACCAACATCGGTTGTTGCGTGATGTAATACGGATAGTTGGGTCTTGAGTTTCCCCCTGTTGGATTCATACTCCCAACACAACCCGATAAAAACAAGAGTGAAACAACAGATAAACAAGTGATAAATTTCATTGATCAATTCCTTTTCGTTCAATCATTTTTATTATCAATTTCAAGGTTCTTGCTCGACCTTAAAACGAAATTGATCTAGAAACAATATCAAATAGCAAACTACGCCAAAGTCAAAATTTAAAAAACCGTTGAGGAGCTTTCTCCACAACGGTTTAACTAAAATACAGTTCTGAGCATTCTAATGAACTTATTTCGCTGCCATACGAATTGCACCATCCAAACGGATTACTTCACCATTCAAATATGAGTTTTCAGCAATATGAACGACCAAACGACCAAATTCTTCTGGGCGACCTAAACGTGATGGATAAGGTACCATTTGTCCCAATGCATCTTGTACGTTTTGAGGCAAACCTTTCAGCATAGGTGTTTCCATAATCCCAGGAGCAATGGTCATGACACGGATATCATGGCGAGCCAGTTCTCGTGCAATTGGCAATGTCATCGCGACAACAGCACCTTTTGATGCAGAATAAGCAGCCTGCCCAATCTGGCCATCAAAAGCTGCAACTGAAGCGGTATTCACAATCACACCACGATCTTCATCACTTTCAACTACGGTATTTTTACTCATGGCATCTGCTGCAAAACGCAGCATATTAAATGTACCTGTCACATTGATATGCAAGGTTTTAGAAAACATTGCCAAATCATGTACAGCATCTTTTCCAACCACTTTTGCCGATGGGCCAATGCCTGCACAATTGACTAAACCGTATAAACCACCATGTTGAGCAACAACATCTTTAAAAAATTGTTCTGCGGCTTGTTCATCAGTCACATCAAGTTTTACAAACTCAGCTTGAGTACCCAATGCTTGGGCCTGTTGTTCTCCAGCTTCAACATTCATATCCACTAAAGTGACGGAAGCACCCTTTGCAACTAAGCATTCAGCTGTTGCAGCTCCCAAACCAGAACCACCGCCTGTAATAACAAAATGTTTTCCCTGAATTTTCATTTACGTTTCCTATCAAATTAAAGATATAAATTTTTATAACTAAGCGTAATGGCAACTTTTTTCCGATACAATTTCAAAAAGTAGCAAATTTGATGCAGCTTTTGAGCATTCGACCTATTTATTCTCCTGTATTTCATTGGTATATGAACAAAAACTTTAACCTCGATCTTACTTCGGCAAAAGATACAATTTCAAATGCTTTAATCCGCGAAGCATTGAGTGTAGCGGCGAGTCGCGGTTTAAATATTGTCAATATTGCAAATCGAGCAGGCATTTCCGCAGAGCTGCTCACTTCGACCAAGGCGCGCGTTCCTGTTACGCAATGTGCGCAGTTATGGGTTGAACTTGCAGAAAGCATGAATGATGAATTCTTGGGTATGGATAGTCATCCAATGCGTCGGGGAAGTTATAAATTATTAGCAAAACTTGCATTTGGTACCGAAACTTTAGAGCAAGCGATTCAAGAGATTTTAAAATTTTTGAGTTTGGTTCTCGATGACATCCGCGGTGAACTGGTGCAACAAGGTTCCAAAGCTTATCTGATCTTGCATGATCGTGAACAACCAAAGCGGATGTTTATCTATTCAACCTATTTAATGTTAGTGCATAGTTTAATGTGCTGGTTGAGTGATCAACGCATTAGTTTTCATAAAATGACCTTCAGATGTCATTCACCTGTAGAGATACAGGATTATCGGGTGCGTTTTTGTGAAAATATTCACTTCAATGCCGAACAAAATCGAATCGAATTTGATGCCCATTATCTCAAACATAAAATCAAGAAAGATAAGCATGCCCTCAATGATTTTCTAAAGCACACGCCCTATAACCTCATTGTGCGTTTTAAAAATGAAAACTCTTTGAGCTTGCAAATTCGTCGGCAATTACTTTTACAACCACCCTCACACTGGGATGAACTGAAAGAGATAGCCCTACAATTGAATATGTCGACTGCAACCATTCAACGGCGTTTGAAACAAGAAGGTGTCAGTTATCAGCAACTGAAGAATGATATTCGCTGTGATATTGCCATCGAACGACTGAGTAAAAGCAATGATTCGATTCAAACGATTAGTGACGATCTGCATTTCCATGATCCGAGCGCGTTCCATCGTGCTTTTAAAAAATGGACAGGCGTGAGTCCAGGTAGCTATAGAAAGTCTATGCCGAATAAGAAAAATCGACTCAGCAACCTAGATTAAATATCAGAGAGCTTCACCATGTACCTACCTGAAATATTTGAAGAAACAGATCTTGAAAAACTATATCAGCTCATTCAAGATTTCCCTTTTGCAAGCTTGATCACTCAGAATAATGCGGGTTTAGATGCAAATCATCTGCCTTTTCAATTATTACGTGATGAGGAAAATCAAACAGCAACGCTGATCGCACATATTGCTAAAAATAATGCGCTACATACACAAATAGAAAATGGCGCGGAAGTGTTGATTATTTTTCAGGGTGAGCAAGGTTATATTTCACCCAACTGGTATCCAAGCAAGCAACAACACCATCAACACGTGCCAACATGGAACTATCAAGTGATTCATGTCAAAGGTAAAATTAATTTTCTGCATGATGAAAAATCTTTACGTGGCATCTTGGCCAGACTCACACGTACCCATGAAGCAAAACAAGCCAGTCCATGGAAAATATCAGATGCACCGAGTGAATATATTGCACGGGAACTGCAAGGTATTGTTGGGATAGAAATTCCAATCACCCAGATCATCGGCAAATTTAAACTTAGTCAAAATCGGGAAAAAGCGGATGCATTGGGCGTTGTCGATGGACTTGAAAAACAAGGAAATCAGAATTTGGCAAAAGCGGTGCAGCAATATATTGAAGATTAGGCTTGTGATATGTGTCATTTTTGATTCACTAGATAAGCACCATATTTTTCACATATAAAATTAGGACTTATATTTAGTTTGGTGTTTATCTTGTATCCTGATTTATAAATCGAAATAACTCGGTTTGGAACCTAGATCGCCCATGTAAAGATTGCCTATTGTTTTTATTTATGCGGCTCTATTTACATCATGTCATTCACATCAAAACTTGCTTTATCTAAAATCGCTCTGATTTCTGCGTTGGGGGTTTGTATTTGTCTCATCAACCTTTGCGGCTGTTCCTACAACACTTAAACTTGACTATGCTTACTATGCCCCCACAAGTTTGGTGGTTAAAGATCAAAAACTTTTAGAAAAAGCACTGCCAAACACACAAATCAAATGGGTGTTTAGCCAAGGTAGTAATCGTTCGCTTGAATATCTGAATAGTAACAGTATTGATTTTGCCTCGACTGCTGGACTGGCTGCTGTACTCAGTCGTGCCAATGGCAGCCCGATTAAAACGGTCTATGTGCAAAGCCAACCCGAATGGACGGCCTTGGTGGTTTCTCAAAACTCAAGTATTAAGACATTAAAAGACCTCAAAGGAAAAAAAATTGCTGCGACCAAAGGAACAGATCCTTTTCTTTTTACTTTACAAGCACTGGATACGGTCGGACTCAGTAAACGCGACGTACAATTAGTACACTTACAACACCCAGATGGAAAAACTGCCTTGGAACGTGGTCAAGTTGATGCTTGGGCGGGGCTTGATCCGCTAATGGCATCAGCCCAAATTCAATCTGGTGCTAAACTGCTTTATCGTAATGTGGGATTTAATAGCTATTGTGTCTTGAGTATCAAAGAAGAATTTGGCAAGCAAAGTCCTGAAGCTGTTGACGCCGTGATTAAAGCATATGAGCAAGCACGAAAATGGGCCAAAGCCAATCCTGATAAAGTCGCAGCGCTGTTAGCGCGTGAATCTAAACTTCCTTTACCAGTTGCCCAATTACAGTTGAGCCGTACCAACTTTGAACAAAACATTCCTTCGGCTACGCATGCCAAGGCATTGAAACGCTCAGGAAAAATCTTGACCGAAGAAGACTTGGTTAGAAAAGGCACCGATGTCAATCAAGTGGTGGATCAACTGCTAGACCCACGTTTTGCTCAAAAAGCTGTGAAATAACCCATGAGCAACTCAAGCAACAAAGCTGAGTTAACAGGTTTTCTAACTCAGCAAAATGCACAGCCTAATAAAAAACGTTTTCACCCAAACCTCGACCTTTGGTTCAAAGCCCTGCTGCTGCCAATCCTGTTGTTAATACTTTGTGAGTTTTTAGTCAGAAATGGCTATATCGAAGCCTATTTACTGCCAGCACCGAGTAGCTTGTGGCAATCCTTTTGGGAGTTGGCTCAAGGTGATTTACTGCAGCATATTTATATCAGTACTTGGCGGGTTCTCGTCGGTTTTGCGCTGGGAAGTGGTTTGGGCTTAATTTTTGCAATTTGGGTCGGTTTAAGCAAAGAAGTAGAAGCTTATTTAGAACCAACATTTTCGGCGCTCAAATCAATTCCAAGCCTTGCTTGGATTCCGTTATTGTTACTTTGGCTAGGAATTGATGAATCGTCTAAAATTACGCTCATTGCAATTGGTGCATTTTTTCCGACCTATACCAATACAGTTGCTGCGATACACAATGTAGATCGCAAACTGATTGAGGTTGGAAAGGTCTATCGCCTCAATGCATCTCAACGGGTGATATCCATAGTATTACCTGCTGCATCTTCAGGCATCCTGACAGGTTTACGTAATAGCTTAAGTCTCTCTTGGATGTTTATGATTGCGGCTGAACTCATTGCGGCCACACAAGGGATTGGCTATTTACTCAGTGATGGCAGAGAAACTTCACGCCCAGATATTGTCATCATTGCGATTATTCTATTGGCTTTGCTTGGCAAAGTATCTGACAGTTTAATGAAATTGCTGGAAAATCGATTATTACGCTGGCGTGATACCATTCACAAACAAACTTAATCCCAACAAGCCAAAGTCACACGATCATTACCACCATAATCCTTGATGGTCTGAATTTGCCCAAAACCTTGTTGCTCAAACATATCTCGTACTGCTTGACCTTGGTCATAACCATGCTCAAGCACAATCCAACCCTGTGAATTGAGCCAGTCTTTCCCTTGGATGATAATGGTTTCAATATCCGCCATGCCCTGCTTGTCGGCAATCAATGCGCGCTCAGGTTCCGACTTGAGCTTTTGCATATGCACATCGTCAGGATCAATATATGGCGGATTAGAAACAATCAAATCAAACTGTTGACGCTCTAGAGCTTCAAACCAAGCGCCACAGGCAAACTTGACCTGCATGAGACCATGTCGAACAGCATTGTCCTGAGCCACTTCTAAAGTTGGGGCATAAATATCCGTTGCCGTGACTTGCCACTGTGGACGTTCACTTGCAAGCGCCAAGGCAATTGCACCCGTTCCTGTCCCTAAATCCACAATATTGGCTTGAGGATTTAACGGCAGTTTCAGCACCGTTTCCACCAGTATTTCGGTATCGGGGCGTGGTACTAAAGTGTCATGTGTGACTTTTAAATCGAGCGTCCAAAAAGGTTGTGAACCCGTGATATAGGCCAAAGGTTCGCCATGTTCAATACGAGCCAGCCCATCTAAATAGGCCTGCTCCTGCATTTCTGTCAATTCTTGCTCAAGCCGCAATTTAAGTTCCAAGGCATTCACACCTAAAAGATGCTCGAGTAGCCATGCCGCCTCTTGACGTTCATAGCTATCAATTTCGCCTTTAATTTCTAAAGCTTGAGCAATATTCATTAGCCGCCATTTTCCTGTGCAAGCATCGCCAACTGATCCGCCTGATATTCACGATGTAAGCTATCCAGTAATTCTGTTAAATCACCTTCCATAACTGCATCTAACTTATACAAAGTCAGGTTGATACGATGATCAGTCATACGACCTTGCGGATAGTTATAAGTGCGGATACGCTCGGAACGGTCACCTGAACCGACCAAATCACGGCGCATTTCCGAGGTTGCCGCATCAGCTGCCGCACGTTTCGCACTCTCTAAACGAGAGACTAGCAAAGCCATCGCTTTGGCTTTGTTCTTATGTTGTGAACGTTCTTCCTGACATTCCACTACAACACCAGATGGAATATGGGTGATACGTACCGCAGAGTCAGTTTTGTTAATGTGCTGACCACCTGCACCTGATGCACGATACGTATCAATACGCAAATCGGCAGGGTTAATTTCGACTGTGGTATCAACATCGACTTCTGGAAGAATTGCAACGGTACATGCTGAAGTGTGTACACGACCTTGTGATTCAGTCGCAGGAACACGTTGTACACGGTGCGCGCCACTCTCAAATTTCAGACGACCATAGACACCTTCACCATCAATACGGCAAATGATCTCTTTATAGCCGCCATGCTCACCTTCATTTTCAGAAAGAACTTCAATACGCCAGCCTTGTGTTTCGGCATATTTACTATACATACGGAATAAATCACCCGAGAAGATCGCAGCTTCATCACCACCCGTTCCAGCACGGACTTCAAGATAAGCTGAATTGGCATCATTGGGATCTTTTGGAATCATCAACACATTCAATTGCTCTTCCAGTGCAACCAAAAGCGCTTTGTTTTCTTTGATTTCTTCTTCTGCCATATCTTTGAAATCAGGATCTGACTTCATCATTTCAGCAGTTTCGATATCTGCTTCAGCTTGACGATATTTGCCCCAAACCTCGGTGATCTCAGTTAGGTCATTATGTTCACGAGACAATTTACGGAAACGTTTATTGTCTGAAATCACTTCTACATCAGCGAGTAATGCAGTCAGCTCTTCGTGACGATCACAAAGTTGATCGAGTCTTAAACGGAGTGATGCTTTCATGGGCGGAATATCTCAAAACTAAAGACTCAGTGCGATCAAAAAAATAATGAAGCACGAGTAAAATCAAAAAATTGCGCATAGTTTACAGACTCTACCGCTTAAAAGACATAGACAATCCAGCCAACTTACTCATCCATACTCATTTCATCACAAATTGTTCAGTTTTAGTTTTTACGACTTGTTCTCTTAGGTCGGCTTATATATAAATAATGGAGGATAAATAGAAAGATAAAACAATAGGATAATCTATGAATAATTTTATAAATCGCCCAACCTCGGCCTTTATTGCAGCAAGTTGGGTCGCCTTACTCGCTGGCGCTATAGGCTTTATGATTGGTTTGTGGAATGCCAATATGCCGCTGCATGAAAAAGGCTATTATTTTGTGATCATGCTCTATGGACTTTTCTCAGCAGCCTCTTTACAGAAAACCGTCCGTGATCAACTTGAAGAAATACCAGTCACTGCTATTTATTACGGTTTATGTTGGGCTTCGATGGCCGTGTGTATCGTTCTTTTATTGATTAGCTTATGGAATGCCGATCTGACCATGAGTGAGAAAGGCTTTTATATCATGTCATTTCTATTAAGCCTATTTGGTGTAGTCGCAACGCAAAAGAATATTCGTGACTTAAATTATTTACGTCTGCAAACTGAACTGAATCCTCGACAACTAAAACTCGAAGATCAATCGATAAAAGATGATCAATTAGATTAATTAAAAAATGAATGGAACCTTAAAATAAGGTTTCATTTTTTTTGTGCGTCGATTAACTATCTTATTGTTTAATCTAACTTATCTCTCGTTGTTCATTCTTACCAGCAACAAAACACTACAATCCAGACACCAAAGAATAATAATTCAGGAAAGCTTCTCCATATTTTCATACTCAAACTTTGTTACATTTGCTGCCATTAGAAAGAGGTCCGCTTTATTTCGGACACGGAGTCAAAAATGAAATTAAATGCTTGGTTATGTGCTGCAATCTTTGCAAGTTCGTCACTCATTACTGCCGCTCATGCTGATAATGCAACCCGTGTTGCTGCAACTTCTGCGCTTGGTAGTGTAGTTGGTACTGCACTGGGTAAAGAGATCGGTGGTAATAACGGCGCAATGATTGGCTCTGCCCTAGGTGGCGCTGGTGGTGCAGCTGCTGCAAGCAGTAAACGTACCCGTACTGAAGCTGCTATTGGTGGTGGTTTAGGTGGTGTTGGTGGCTATACAGTGGGTAAAAACCTTGGTGGTACAACAGGTGGCTACATCGGTGCTGCTGCTGGTGCCGCAGGTGGTTCAGCTTTAGGTCGTAAAGTAGGTCAAGACCGTGACTATGACAACTACCAGTCTAAAAAATACAAGAAAAAAAGAAAGCATCGTCATCACTAATTCAAAAAAGCACCTTCGGGTGCTTTTTTATTATCTTCACGTTATGACAACTTTTCAGTTATTAAATCCCTCATTTAATTTAAAGATTTTAAATCCACAAAAATAAAAAAAGCGCCTTACGGCGCTTTTTTTAGATATACAAATTAGTTTGCATATACTGGGAATTTTGCACAAACAGCTTCAACTTTTGCTTTCACGTCAGCGATAACTTTCTCGTCACCTTTGCTGTCGATCACATCAGCGATCCAACCTGCAAGTTCACGTACTTCAGCCTCACCGAAACCGCGAGTCGTCACTGCTGGTGTACCAATACGGATACCAGAAGTCACAAACGGAGAACGTGGGTCATTTGGAACCGCATTTTTGTTTACTGTGATATGTGCTGAGCCTAACCAAGCATCAACTTCTTTACCCGTTACGTCTTGTTTAATCAAAGACAATAAGAATAAATGGTTTTCTGTACCACCGGAAACAACATCAAAACCACGTGAAATTAATACTTCAGCCATAGCTTGAGCATTTTTCACCACTTGCTGTTGGTAAGTTTTGAACTCATCAGACATTGCTTCTTTGAAACAGATTGCTTTAGCAGCAATTGCATGCATCAAAGGACCACCTTGGTTGCCTGGGAATACAGCAGATTGAAGTTTCTTCTCGATTTCTTCATTTGCTTTAGCAAGGATTAAACCTGAACGTGGACCACGAAGTGTTTTGTGCGTTGTTGTCGTTGTTACGTCTGCAATTTGAACTGGGTTAGGATAAACACCCGCAGCAACCAAACCAGCAACATGCGCCATATCAACAAAAAGGTATGCACCTACTTTGTCAGCGATGTCACGGAAACGCTGCCAATCAACGATTTGGCTATATGCAGAGAAACCAGCAACGATCATACGTGGCTTGTGTTCCAACGCTAAACGTTCTACTTCTTCATAATCAATTTCGCCAGTTTCAGTATTCAAACCATACTGAATTGCGTTATATGTTTTACCAGAGAAACTTACTTTAGCACCGTGAGTCAAGTGACCACCGTGAGCCAAGCTCATACCTAAAACAGTATCACCTGGGTTAAGAAGCGCTAAGTAAACCGCAGAGTTTGCTTGTGAACCTGCATGTGGTTGAACGTTTGCATAGTCAGCACCAAACAACGCTTTCGCGCGGTCAATCGCAAGCTGTTCAATCACGTCAACATATTCACAACCGCCATAGTAGCGTTTGCCAGGATAGCCTTCTGCGTATTTGTTAGTAAGTTTTGATCCTTGTGCTTCCATAACAGCTGGTGAGCAATAGTTTTCAGATGCGATTAACTCGATGTGTGCTTCTTGGCGTACGCCTTCAGAAGCAATCGCTTGAGCTAATTCTGGATCAAATTCAGCAATAGAAATATTGGCAAACATTAGCGGAGGGTCCTATAAATTAGGGCTTTTAAGCCGTGCTAAAGATTGGCACATATTGTAGCATGAAGTTTATGGTTTCAGAGATTGATATTTATTTAATTCTTCGTGAAATTTATTCATGACTAGCATTGGCTTTAATGGACTAAAATCAATCAGCTATTTTTTATACATTTTAATTTTACTCTACTACCTTTGGAGTCTAATACTCTATTAATAAGAGCGTTAGACTCCATAAAATTTTACTATTTCACTGGCATTAAAATATTCACATCTTGCACAATTTTTGCAAGATTTGTCGTATAAACCGTTGTATGGTCCCATGCACCAACCCGATAATTTGCATCAGGAATTGATGTTCCAACCGTCTTGGCTGAAGCAACCAATAAATCAGTGACTTGTTTAGGTACTGTGGCATCGGCTACACCTTGATAAATAATCACAGGTGTTGTTACTTTTTTCTGCAATGGCTGTGAATCTGTAGTTAAGAAAGTACTGATGCTAGGTATCGCCATAAAATTTGTTTTTGTTCTTGGATAGCCTTGAAGAGTCTGGTTCTTTACTACATACGTTTTCATTGCCTGTTTAAATCTATCTTCTAAAACATCATAACATGCTGAATTCTCAGCTGAGGTTTCGGCACTGGCTGCAATCAGATCAGTCGGCGTATTAAATACATCACTAAATCTTAAACTTGGATTCTGGTTTTTAAGTCCAGCTGTGATTAAGGCTGTAAAGGTATCCAATGGAGCTAAAAGATCAATTTGAACCTGATCAGGCTTTCCAATTGCTGCTTGTTCGCCGCCAGCTAGAATTAATCCCAGATTCGATGCGGGTGCAACTGCAATAGTACCTTTATAATCCAACTTTGCTCGGCTTTGATATTGTGCAGCACCAAGAACAGCTTGTCCGCCTTGTGAATGACCGACTGCAAGCCATTGTCCATTGGTCTTTTTACCTAAACCAGTTAAATAAGCACGGGCTGCTACCACAGCATCGGTAATTGAATATGCTTCACTTCTAACATTTAAAAATGGATGAGCTTCTTGTCCACTTGGCTCACCTAATCCTTCATAATCAGGTGCTACAACGACATAGCCCGAAGCCAAAAGTGCTTTTAGAAGGTATTCATTGCCTTTTAAACCCTGTTTACTTGGTGCACATTGATCTGCTACCCCTGTTGTACCATGGGCCCAAACAACGATTGGCCAACCATTCGCGGGTGCTGGTGATTGTGGTGTAAAGACAAGAGCTGTGGCCTGTACTTCCTTATCATTCACCCCGAGCATTTTATACGTCATGACAACACTATCTGCTGATACAGCAGCCATCCCGTCTAATGTATAATTAACTGGAATACCAACCACAGGATCTTTGATATTGTTCTCTGGAACCTCTGGTTTAAAGGTATAAATTGTATCACCATCACTGCCACCACAGGCAGTTAATAACAGGCTAGAGCCTAACATTGCAATTGTTAGTAATTTCATATTCATGTAGTTTTTCCTTAACTATATTTCTTGTCATTTTAATGCTTAGCATTTCTTTTACTAAGGCAAATGCTTCCATTAGAATGCGCTTAATAACAAATTGTTCAAGTATTTTTTTATTTTGCTGCTTATTTATTCAAACCCCTTAGAAAATTTCAAAAATTGAAATTGATGCGATCGCATTCAACACAGCTTGCTGTGGATTTCTTGTAAGATAGTCAAACTCTCAACTCAAGCTAGGTCAACTTTATGCAAGCAATCATCTTAGATACTGAAACACATACGCTAAATGGTTTGCCAATTGAAATTGCTTATGCCCCAATTGAAATTGAAAACGGAAAATTAAGTCTCGATAAAAAACAAATTTTTGATCAGCTTTATCAAGTGGGTCAACCTATCTCATTCGCTGCAATGGCGGTACATCACATTTTAGAGTCAGATCTGATTGACCAACCTTTTTATAATGAGTTTCAGCTTCCTTCTGAAACCACTTATATCATTGGACATAATGTTGACTACGATATTGCAGCTATTGCGCGTTGTGGTGTTGACACCTCAAAATTAAAACCAATTTGTACCTTGGCTTTAGCACGTCGTGTTTGGGAAGATGCCGAAGCGCATAACATTTCAGCTTTGATTTACTTGATTTCAAAAGGCAGTGACAAAGCACGTGAAATGCTTAAAGGTGCACATCGTGCAGATGCCGATATTATCCTGACTGCGAATATCTTGATGCACATCATCCATCAACTTAACATTCAAGATATTGAACAACTTTATATTGCCTCAGAAGAAGCGCGTATTCCCAAAACAATTACTTTTGGCAAACACAAAGGTTCAGCCATTCAAGATCTCCCTGCTGACTATATTCAATGGCTGATGCGTCAGGATGATCTTGACCCATATTTACGCAAAGCCTTAGAAGCAAAACTAGTCAAATAAAAGATAAAGTTCTCAGTTTGTAAGTTATTTGCCAGTTACTTTAAACAAGGCAATGATATTTAATAATTTGTTAACATTATTGTCATTTTTTAACCTTATCTTAATCTCCGTCTAGATCTTGATTGGGGGAGATTAAGAGATGTCACATTTTTTTAAAACAGAGCTTGGGCAAACCGCCTTACAAGAACGTAGTATTGCACTGACTGCGCGTCAACGTCGTTTATTGCTTTTAATTGATCATGAAGACTTCAAAGAACTGGATCAAGACTATAAGGAAAGGATTGCACCCACGGAGTTGGTTCAGCAACTGATTGATATGGGACTGTTAGCAGAACAAGTAACGCCTATCTCTAGCAAAGAAAGTATAGAGCCAGAACAAAAAAATAATCATCTCGAGTCTGTACCAACAGCTGTTGCTGCACATGAAACTCTAGCCTTTGCACCAACATCTATTCAACTTGAAGCGCAAGTCGAGCCCGAAATCATTGAGCTAGAGAAACTTCCTTTTGTAGAAATTCAGCAAGTGATGATTCAGACACTCACCACATATTGTGGTCTGATGGCTCGCCCCTTGGTACAAAAGATTCAATCGATTAGCTCACTACAACAACTCAAAGCCTGTCAAATGCAATGGATTACTTCATTACAAGAATCACGAATTCCGCCAAGCCAATTGAACCAAACACTAAAACTAATTAACTACTCGGTACAGCATTTATAGCCAGATGTACTGAATATCGATAAGTCGAGAATAAAATTGATGTTTTAATAAACAAGAAGTAGCTTTATTGAAAGGTAGATATTTACCTACCTGTGTTTTTTGCCTATGATGTGGCACGCATACATGCGCTCATAGCTCAACTGGATAGAGTACAGGTCTCCGAAGCCTGTGGCGTGGGTTCGAGTCCCGCTGAGCGCACCATTGCACCTTCCTCCTCTTCTATATATTCTCTCTTTTTATAAGCGTTCTGTTTTTAACACGCCATAAACCTATTTTTCTACTTGGTTTATTTTTTCATATCGCTCAAAATACGCGTTCTATTTAACAACGTGAGACGTTTATGACTGATGCTTTGGTGTTGAGCGATTTGTCCAAAACCTATCGTAATGGTTTTCAGGCGTTAAAAGGAATTGACCTTACCGTTCCTGAAGGCGAATTCTATGCATTGTTAGGACCTAATGGTGCAGGCAAATCAACCACGATCAGTATCATTAGCTCTTTAACCAAAAAAACATCTGGTTCAGTTGAAATTTTTGGGCATAACTTAGATACCCATCCTTCACATGCAAAACAATGTCTTGGCGTTGTTCCTCAAGAATTTAACTTTGGTCAATTCGAAAAAACTTTCGATATTCTAGTAACTCAAGCGGGTTACTACGGCATTCCCAAGAAACTGGCTGAGCAACGTGCTGAGCATTATCTAGAAAAATTAGGTTTATGGGAAAAACGTAATATTCAATCACGTATGCTTTCTGGTGGTATGAAACGCCGTTTAATGATTGCACGTGCCATGATGCATGAACCAAAATTGCTGATTCTGGATGAACCGACTGCGGGCGTAGATATCGAACTGCGTCGTTCGATGTGGGACTTCCTGACAGAAATGAATGAGAACGGTACGTCCATTATTTTGACTACACACTATCTAGAAGAAGCAGAAATGCTGTGTCGTCGTATTGCGATTATTGATCGTGGCGTAATTAAAGAAGATACCTCCATGAAAGGTTTCCTCAATCAGCTGAATGAAGAATCATTTATTTGTGATTTAGCTGAACCAATCGACTCATTTGACCTGAATATCATTGGTTTCAAATTTAATTTGATTGATCCAGTGACATTGGAAGTCACGATGGATAAAGCGCATAGCATGAATGACCTATTCTTGTTATTACAGTCGCAGAATATCCAAGTCAGCAGTATGCGTAATAAATCCAATCGCTTAGAAGAATTATTCGTGAAAATGGTCGAAAAAAACCTTGCAGGAGCGAATGAATGAATTTCAGTCAATTAAAAACTGCGCTTTGGACTTTAGTTGTTAAAGAAATTCGTCGTTTTATGCGAATCTGGCCACAAACCCTGCTTCCACCTGCCATCACCATGAGTTTGTACTTTGTGATCTTCGGGAATCTGGTGGGTTCACGCATTGGCGAAATGGGTGGCTTTAGCTATATGCAATTCATTGTGCCAGGCTTGATCATGATGGCAGTCATTACCAACAGTTATGCCAACGTTTCTTCAAGTTTCTTCAGTGCAAAATTCCAAAAAAGTATTGAAGAATTGATTATGAGTCCCGTGCCATTACACTTAATCCTGTGGGGTTACGTGATTGGTGGTGTGAGCCGTGGTGTTCTGGTTGGCTTGATTGTGACCATAATGAGCTTATTCTTCACCCATTTAGAAATTTATAATTTATTTGTGACAATATATACCGTCATTATTACATCATTATTATTTTCTCTGGGTGGCTTTATTAATGCCGTGTATGCGAAGTCATTCGATGATATTTCAATTATCCCGACCTTCGTATTGACCCCACTCACCTATTTAGGTGGTGTGTTCTATGCCATTAGTGCACTCAGCCCTTTTTGGCAAAACGTCTCTTTAGTTAATCCAATTGTATATATGGTCAATGCCTTCCGTTTTGGTATTTTAGGTCATAGCGATGTCAATGTTTCTTTGTCACTTGGCATTGTGACGATGTGCTGTGTTGTCCTCTATGCAATTGCATATCATTTATTAGCTCGTGGTTCAGGAATGCGTGAATGAGTGTTGAACATTCTTTATTGGGTAAAGATACCCAATACCCTACCCAATATCAGCCAGAAGTTTTATTTCCAATTGCCCGTGCTGAATCTCGTCAACAATATGCACATATTGAAGGGATTACTCAGGGTAAAGACTGGTGGCATGTTTTTGAAATTTCATGGTTGAATTCGATTGGTTTACCGCAAGTTGCGATTGGCCGTTTAACGCTGCCAGCCAGTTCCCCAAACTTAATTGAATCGAAGTCACTTAAACTCTATTTCAATGGTATGAATTTTACCCAATTTGAGTCTCAGCAAAGCTTTGTTGAAACCGTTGAACGTGATTTATCGAATGTTGCGGGTGCAAAAGTTGAATTACAACTGTTTCAAGTCGATGATTTAGCGATTTCTAAACCCAAAGGGATTTGTATCGATGATCTAATCCCTGAGCGTTTATCAGAGCACCCTGACTCAACTTTGTTGCAATTAGATGCAACAGTCGAAGATGAGGCTGAAATCGAGCTGTACTCGCATTTATTGAGAAGTAATTGCCCTGTGACTGGGCAACCCGATTGGGGCACGGTTTTTATTCGTTTACAAGGTAAAAAACCTTGTTATCGCAGCGTTTTAGCTTATATTATCTCGTACCGTCAGCATAATGGTTTCCATGAACAATGTGTTGAGCAAATATTTGCAGATATTTGGCAACTGCTGAAACCAGAAAAACTGATGGTCTATGCAACTTATACTCGTCGTGGGGGCTTGGATATTAACCCGTGCCGAGTATCCGATTTGTCATGGATGCCCGAGCCAATTCGCTTGGCACGACAATAAAACGAATAAATTTGATATAGAGGACGTTCTTCAATGACCAGTTATTTCGGGATTCTTCCGTCAGCAAGTTTGAGTCAGGACATTCAACTTGCACAAGCCAATCGTGACAGTAAAGAGCCACAATACCCTTTACGTGACAAAATTTCTCTACAGCTTACTGATGAGTTAATTGACACCATGTTGGTTCACTTGGTTCAACAATTTCCACCAAGTGACAAACGAGATACCACCGAAGGACTTGCGATTAAAATTCGCAGCATTGTTGAAACTTTAATGAAGCAACTATTGGGCAAGGCTTCAAACGAACAAGTACTTGAATCATTAGCATTCATGGAAAAAAGCCTGTTTATCGATAATGAAGGTAAACAGCGTATTGGTACAGCGTTACCCGACAGCCTAGTAAGCGATATGAAAAAGAGCTTTGCTGAAGTTGCAGCTGGAAATGGTAAAGAACAACGTGATGCTTTGACAAAACAGTTCAAATCATTTGCGGATGCATTGACTCACCACTTTATGACTGAATACAACAAGACCCTTGGTCTAGGTATGGTCAAACGCGGTGTTGCCAGTGTTGCAACCAGTGGTGTTGAAACAGCAGTTCATATCGTCATTAAGAAATTGATTCCAAGCTTGAGCCAAGTTGAACTCGAAGTATTTACTAAGCACTTCGATCAGTTATTGGTACAAAAATAAGTTTTATCTTATGCGAAAGCGACGATTGCAAAATCGTCGCTTTTTTTATGCCAAATTAATCCCTTATAAATGTCACAATTTCTAAATTTGCATTGTCTAAATCAGCGTTTATGTTAGCATTCGCGAAGCGTTGATTTACCTGATTTAGAATCGCATGTCTCCAAGCCCACAATACAAATTTTTACGCCAAGCACCTCGGGATGGCTTAAGCACAGCCAATCACCCTTCTCGTTGGCAACAACTGCACCTTGATCCTTGGCTGTGCCTATTTTTAGTGCTCAATGCCACACTTGGTTTGACTGTTTTATACAGTGCTTCAGCACAAGATGTAGGACTCGTGACCAAACAAGCCATCAGCTTTGGAATTGGTTTTGTGGTGATGTTCAGTTTGGCTCAGATTCCACCCAAAGTTTATCAGGCATTTTCACCCTACTTTTATGTGTTTGGCGTGTTATCACTGCTTGCTGTTGTGGTTTTTGGTGAAGTCCGTATGGGTGCACAGCGTTGGATCGATATTCCAGGCTTTGGTAGTGTGCAGCCCAGTGAGTTTATGAAAATCGGCATGCCGATGATGGTGGCTTGGTTCCTGTCACGCAAAGCATTACCACCAAGCTTCTCTCAAGTCATTCTATCCTTAATGCTGATTGTGGTGCCTTTTCTACTTATTGCAGAACAACCCGACTTAGGCACATCCTTACTGGTACTTGCGAGTGGTATTTTTGTACTTTTCCTGAGTGGCCTTTCTTGGAAATTGATCGCAGGTGCAGCAGGTGTCGCGGGTATTATTATTCCAATTGCATGGGAGTTCTTACTACACGACTATCAACGTCAACGTGTTTTGACTTTATTTAACCCAGAAGCGGATGCGCTAGGAACAGGTTGGAATATTATTCAGTCTAAAACTGCTATTGGTTCTGGTGGTTTTTCAGGTAAAGGCTTTTTAGAGGGAACCCAATCCCATCTACACTTTTTACCCGAAGGTCATACTGACTTTATTATTGCCGCCTACTCAGAAGAATTTGGCTTGATTGGCGTCACCCTGCTGATCTTACTTTATTGTGCAATTATTTTCAGAACATTCCAGATTGGCCTACAAAGCTTCCATAACTATGGTCGTTTGGTTGCAGGTGCCTTTGGTTTGTCATTTTTTGTTTATGTATTTGTAAATGCAGGCATGGTCAGTGGTATTTTACCTGTGGTAGGTGTGCCTTTGCCGTTCATGAGTTATGGTGGAACTGCAATTATTACTCTTATGTCAACTTTTGGACTGGTTATGTCTATTCATACACATCGATAATGAGGAATTTTATAAACTTATGTTTCTTCCTACTTTAAATAAAACTTTTAAATTTTTAACTTTAAGCGCTGGTTTATTCTTGAGCAGCAATTGGGCACAAGCAAATGAATTTTATAACCATCCTAATTACTTTGCGTTTAAACAAAAAGCAATGACGACCTATGGCTTAAGCAGCGAGCAAATTGATGCAGCCATGAGCGGTGCACGCAATTTACCCAATATCTTGAACATCATGACACGTCCTGGTGAAAGCAAGCCTTGGTATCAATATCGCTCGATGTTTTTAGTCGAAGGCACCATTCAACGTGGTGCACGTTTTAAAAGCCAGTATGAAGATGTACTGAATCGCGCTGAGCAGCAATATGGTGTCCCTAAATCCGTGATTCTCGGTATTTTAGGCGTAGAGACTGGCTATGGCGCCAATAAAGGCTCTTTCATTACTAGAGACGCCTTAGCAACGCTTGCATTCGGTTACCCACGTCGTGCTGACTATTTTAGTGACGAATTAGCAGCTTTGATTTCGTGGACGTACAAAGAAGGTTATCCAACCAACAGTATTGTCGGTTCATATGCGGGTGCCATTGGCTACCCTCAATTTATGCCAAGTAATATTCAAAAACTGGGTGTGGACTATGATGGCAATGGTCATATCGATTTAAGAAACTCTGCAGCTGATGCCATTGGTTCAATTGCTAACTATTTAGCTCAACATGGTTGGGAACGTGATCGTCCAATTGGCTTCCCTGCTCGCTACTTGGGGAACAATCCAGATAGTATCATTGCGAAAGATTTGACCCAGCCAGTTCCTTATGGTGAATTGAAAAAATTGGGAGTGGCACCAATTGACCCATTGGTAAAAATTGATGACCTAGATTTAGTCAATGTCATTCAATTACAAGATCAATTTGGTCCAATTTACTATATTACTTATCCAAATTTCCAAGTCATTACGACCTACAACAAAAGCCGCATGTATGCGACAGCTGTATGGTTATTGGGCACAGAAGTGGCTAGCCGATAGGCTAGCTTTTTTTTAAACATTATGAAAAGTCAATAATTTTTTTATTTAAAAAGTACATATATTCAGCAAAATTCATAAATTGTTACAATATTGATTATTTTATAATCAGAAACTGTAAGTTTTTGCCCTTTTTGTAACTATTTATCGTTAAAGACTAGACACACTTCGTAAGCGATGAATATTATCGCCCCAAGTTAAAAGTAATTGCAAAAGTGAATAATTAGACATGTGCACTATATTTCAAGGTTTTTATTGAAATAGAAAAGCATGTTCTCTAGGAGTTTATACAATGCAGTTTTCGCTAAAATATATTCTAGCGCTGACGGCAGGCTTAAGTTTAAGCCCGTTACATGCTGAAATGGTACAGTCTTCATCATTAACCAATGATGTGGAAGGTTCTAATTTGGCTGCCCGCGTACTAAGCAAAGATTCTCAAAATTTTAATTCTCGTTTTTCAAACGTTAATAGTCTTTCAATCACTGAGAGTTCTGGTGACAAAGTACGTCGCCAAACGATCGCTGCTAAGATCGATATCCCAGCAGAAGAGCCTTCAGTGATTGAAAAACTGAATACTGTTGCTTCGAACACCGTTCGTAAATTCAGCCAAAATGGCGTTGCATCGTGGTATGGTCGTCAATTCCATGGTCGCAAAACAGCAAGCGGTGAAACATTCGATATGAATGCTATGACTGCTGCACACCGTAGCCTTCCTTTAAACTGTTATATCCGTGTGACAAACAAAGACAATGGTAAAAGTGTTGTTGTAAAAGTTAATGATCGTGGTCCATTCCATGGTAACCGTGTTCTAGACTTATCTTATGGTGCTGCAAAGCAACTGGGTATGTCTAACTCAGGTACAGGTAATGTGAGCATTGAACGTGTCGATGGTCCTAACTCTTAATCGTTAAGACATCACACTCAAAAAAGTCGTCTAGTGCGGCTTTTTTTATTTTTGTCGGTTCCCATTTTTAATCCTTTACGCCCTATTCTTTTCTTCGGTATATTGAAGCAAGAAAAATGAGTATCGCAAGGAGAGCAATGTGAAATCAATTGATGAATGGTTTGATGAATACAGTGACAGTCACCAGAACCAAACCAATAAAAAAATCCATTGGGTCTGCGTCCCAGCTATCCTTTTTTCAATTATCGGTATTCTGGCTCACTTTAGTACCTTGCTGACTGCATTGCTTCTAGTATTAACCCTTGTCTTTTATGCCCGTTTAGATATTGTTTTAGCTGTGGCGATGGCAGCGTTATTAGCAGTCATGGCGTGGTTAATTGTGATCTTGCCAGTAGGGGTTGGATTTTATATCGGTGTTTTTGTGATTGCGTGGATTGGGCAATTTTATGGGCATAAAGTTGAAGGCAAGAAACCTTCATTCTTTAAAGATTTACAATTCCTCCTTATTGGCCCTGTATGGTGCATGGACGCTTATTTAGCTAAAGTCCTACCTAAATGGAAAATTCGTCAAAAATTGGCGATTACAGGCTAATTTAGCGTATATCATGCAAGTAACTGACCAAGGGGAAATGTTATTGATACATTTTCCCTTGATATTTAAGCCAACCATCGATGTGTTTTCCACGCGGATCATGGTGGGTCCAATGAATGACGCCGCCCTTTTGGCTGTATTCATATTCACCAAAAAACTCAACGGTCTCGCCTTTTTTCAACCCTTCTACTCTTGGCGCCAAATCGATATTGTGCGCAATCAGAACGGTTAAACCATTCTCTAGTTTAAGAATCATTTTCTGATGTCTTGAACCCTCATTGTCATCTGGCAAAATTGCTTTCACAACACCTTGCGCTTGGACTTGCACATTACTTCGCTGCTGCTGATAAGCCTGCATGATTTTATGTTGATCATCAACTGCAACGGCGCGACTCGTATTCGACGCTTGAGAATCACTGCTTGTATTTTGTTTTTGCTTAAAATCAAAACCTAAATACGCAGCAACCAGCAAGACGATAGCAACAATCATCAGATTATTTTTTTGATTTTTCATACTTACCTATGATTTAGTCCAAGATAGCAAAATGCCAATCGAGTTGATTGGCATTTTGATCATACAATGTCTATGTAGCTTAGAACAAACGATTCATACCATTTAAAGCCGCAACACGATACGCTTCAGCCATCGTTGGATAGTTGAATGTGGTTTCAACAAAATACTTCAAGGTATTGTTCGGACTGTGCATCACCACTTGCCCAATATGAATAATCTCTGCTGCATTATTACCAAAGCAGTGAATCCCCAATACTTCTAAAGTATCACGATGGAACAGGATCTTTAATTCACCGACGGTATCACCCGTAATCTGTGCACGAGCCAAATGACGGAAAGATGCTTGTCCCACTTCGTATGGTACTTTTTCTTCCGTTAACTCTTGCTCAGTCTTACCAATCGAAGAAATCTCTGGAATGGTATAAATCCCTGTTGGTACATCACGGATTGGCTTCACATTTTTCTCACCAACCATATTTGCACCCGCGCAACGACCTTGGTCATACGCAGCCGAAGCAAGTGAAGGCCAACCAATCACATCGCCAGCAGCAAAAATATTTTCTGCTTCAGTTTGATATTGATCATTCACCATCAATTGACCACGACCATTCGGTACTAAGCCCACATTTTCCAAACCAAGTCCATCAGTATTCCCTGAACGACCATTACACCACAAGATCGCATCTGCCTTAATCTTCTTACCACTAAGCAAATGTAAAACCACATGATCATCAAAGGTCTCTAAACGATCAATTTGCTCATTGTGACGAATCAATACACCTTGCTCGCGTAAGTGATATGACAAGGCATCGGCAATTTCATCATCAAGATAGCTTAAAAGCTTTTGCTGGGTGTTGATCAAATCAACTTTATGATCCAGACCGATGAAAATAGAAGCATATTCACAACCAATGACACCTGCACCATAAATGATGATTTTCTGGATTGAATAATCAAGGTCAAGAATCTTGTCTGAATCGAACACACGTGGATGATTGAAATCTAAACCTTTGGGTTGATATGGACGACTACCCGTTGCAATCACGATTTGCTTACAAATAATGGTGTCTTTAATACCATCCTGACCGAAAATCAGTACAGTGTTTTTATCTTGGATATATGCGCGACCGTGAAAAACTTCGATCTTATTGCGATCGTAAAAACGTGTATGCGTATCAACTTGCTGTTGAATGACTTTATGCGCATTACGTAGTACCTGTTTCATGGTGAATTGTTTCCACTCACCTACTTTTTGAAACATTGGGTCACGTTGATAACGAATAATACTTGAAACTGTTTGACGTAAAGCTTTACTTGGAATTGTTCCTACGTGCGCGCAGTTACCACCGAGTTGATCACGAACATCAACGATTGCAACACGTTTACCTGCTTTTGCAAGCTTCATTGCCGCGCCTTCGCCAGCTGGGCCAGAACCGAGAATTACTGCATCATATTTAACAATATTCCCACCAACGACCTCTTTCTTACGTGGCATTCAAAGCTCCTTTGTCTCTTAACCGTTTTGCTTTATCTATGATAACCAATATGCAGCCAGATGATGTATTTCACAACTATATATTTTTATATATTTACATTTTCAAAATGAATACCACTTTTCATGCTTTCAAGCGCTAAATTTGACTATAATAACGGGATATCTCAAGTCAAAGGCTGTAGAACTTATATGTCTGAACACCGTAAACCTGAACAGGGTATAAAACTTCGTGGCGCGGAAAAAGTCGCGAGAATTCCTGTAAAAGTTATCCCTACGGTTGAAGTACCTCGCAAACCCGACTGGATTCGAGTCAAGATGACCGCTCCAGAAGAAGTTCAGCGTATCAAAACAACCTTGCGCTCGCAAAAACTACACACCGTATGTGAAGAAGCCGCTTGTCCTAACCTACCTGAATGTTTCGGTGGTGGTACAGCAACCTTTATGATCATGGGCGATATCTGTACACGTCGCTGTCCATTCTGTGACGTCGCACATGGCCGCCCAAATGCATTGGACCCAGACGAACCACGTCACATGGCAGAAACCATTTCAAATCTTGGTTTAAAATACGCCGTCATTACCTCGGTTGACCGTGATGATTTGTTAGATGGTGGTGCGCAACACTTTGTTGATTGTATCAAAGAAGCCCGTGCACTAAGTCCAAAAACATTGTTGGAAATTCTAGTACCCGACTTCCGTGGTCGTATGGATATTGCCTTACGCATCATGACTGAATGTCCACCAGATGTGTTCAACCACAACATTGAAACCGTACCGCGTTTATATAAAGCGATGCGCCCAGGTTCAGACTATCAGCATTCTTTAACTCTGTTAAAAATGTTTAAAGAATACTGCCCAGATGTACCGACTAAATGTGGTTTGATGGTGGGTATCGGTGAAACTGAAGAAGAAGTGATTGCCCTACTCGATGACCTTAGAGCTCATGATGTTGATTACATCACGATTGGTCAGTATTTACAGCCGTCTAAACAACATGCACCAATTGACCGTTTTGTCACGCCAGAAGAATTTGAGCGTTATGCGGAACATGGTCGTAAACTTGGTTTTAGAAATATCTGGTCTGCCCCAATGGTTCGCTCAAGCTACTTTGCTGATCGCCAATACCATGGTGAACCAGTACCAGCTGTACGTCGTAAAGTCGATCCTGCCAAGAAAATTGCCGTTCAAGCGATTGAAGCTTAATATTTGTGTTATGGACGTACTTCGGTACGTCCATTTTTAATTTATGGATTATGGTTTGATAAAAATTTCAGGTGTTGCCCACACACTAGAGCATAACCATTGTTTAGGAATCTCAATTATCGCCTCAACAGGAGCTTCAACATCCCAGTAATGCTCCCACCCGCCACTACTATAGTCATCAATAATAACCAAGCTTTTCCATTTTTCCAGCCAAGCTTCAACTCGGTCAAAATCTTCGGATGAATCCATGTCCATAACAAAAATAGTAATTTTCTTCGTCTGCCCCATATCAAACCTTCCTTCGAATATTCTAGGCTTTAACAACCTTATTACTAAATGAGCATCTAACAACCTTTTCAAGAAAAATGTAAATATGGACTTAAAGAGTTAAAAGGATTTTCTTCATACTCTACAGAAAAATCATCCTCAACTGTTTAAAAAAAACTTCAATAAAAATCATTTGAACCTTCATCAATCTGGCTAGAAAGTGAAAAAAACATTTCCAATGCGTTAATTTATATGTATTGCTTATATAAAAAAGGAGCAAATCAATGCCCCTTTTTTTAATGATGCTAAATGCTTAAGCAATATGTTTTTGCACTACAATCGAACCAACTGAATAGCCAGCACCGAATGAAGAAATCACCGCATACTCACCATCATTCACTTGTTCACCTGTACGATGCATCGCAATAATCACACCAGCAGAAGAAGTATTGGCAAACTCATCAAGAATGATTGGTGCACGTTCCAAATCAGCCTCTTTGCCGACAACCAATTTCAAAATTAGTTCATTCATATTGGCATTGGCTTGGTGTAACCAGAAACGTTTAATTTGTTCAGCGGTTAATTCCAATTTTTCCAATTGAGCGGTAATGATTTTAGCGACTAACGGACATACTTCCTTAAAGACTTTACGACCGTCTTGACGGAATAATTTATCATCCACAACTGCATCTTCACTACGGTTTAAGAAACCGAAGTTATTACGGATATTATTTGAGAACTGAGTAAACAAATGAATGTCTAAGATCTCATAACCAGATTTAGTTTCTGTCTCTTCAATAATCGATGCCGTTGCAACATCACCAAAGATAAAGTGTGCATCACGGGTGCGATAATCTAAATGACCTGAGGTAATCTCAACATTGAGCAATAACACACGACGCGCACCACATTTCACTGCATCGTAAGCTTGCTTCAAACCAAATGTCGCAGCAGAACATGCCACATTCATATCATAGGCATAGCCTTGAATACCCAATGCAGACTGGATTTCAATGGCAACAGCAGGATATGCACGTTGCATATTTGAACATGCCAAAATCACAACATCGATGTCTTCAGCTGTTACACCTGCATTTTCCATCGCTTGTTTTGCAGCAATCACACCCCACTCCGCTTGAAGTGAAAGTTCATCATTGCTGCGTTCTTGCAAACGTGGACGCAAACGTGTCGGATCAAGAATACCTGATTTTTCGACCACATAACGGCGTTGAATACCTGATGCTTTTTCAATGAATTCAGGACTTGAGCCACGAAGAGCTTCAATTTCGCCTGCTTCGATCTGCGCCGCATTATCTTGGTTATACTGTTCTACATAAGCATTTAAACTTTCAACCAACTCTTCATTGGAAATAGATTCAGTTGGATGGAATAAACCTGTACCTGTTATACGGATGCCCATGTAAAACTCCTGTAAAGAATGGTTCTAGCTTTCATATTTCTCAGTTTAACCGATTGCTAATCGATCCCATAGTTTTTGTAATCTAGTTGGTGAAATAGGCAGCTTTGTTTTCATCGGCTGAGAAAACAAAGAAATCCTGAACTCTTCCAACATCAAATACAATTCTTTGATTTTAGGATCATTTTTAAATTTAAATACTTTGTCCATCCATGGATCGACATCATCAATCGCAGCAAGGTCTCGTTGTAGATTATTTGGCAAACGGTCTAAACGCAATAGCAGTGCTTTTAAATAACGCGGGTATTCCTGCCAAATTTCAGCAGGACGGCTATACACAAAGTTTGCCAGTGACATTAAATCGAGTTGATCTTCAATATCATCCACACTTCGACCAAAAATCGTCTGATCCAACATCAATAACTCACGGCGGATCTGCTGCCATTGGGTAAATATTTCAGTTAAATCATTTAATGTCTGTTGACCATTTGCTAAAAACTGCTTTTTCGTTTCATTCAACAGCTGTTGAAACTCATCCGCATTTTTAGGTAATTCTTGAATCGACACCTGCAAAGTTGCATAGACTAGCATTTGTTCCAGTTTCGCTCGATCACCCAGTGGTGAATAGGCCAAAGCCAAAGGCTTGGAAATTTGTTTTTTCAATTGACGGATTAAATCCCCCAACTGCATATGCACCAGGCGAATCACCCCTTCGCGATGTTGCTTAATGGCTTCATCTTGATCATTAAAGGTTTGAATCACCACACCCGATTCATCTTTTGCTTCAAGCTCTGCAAATACTTTTGTTGGTACCAAAGCCTGATATTGCTTGATCACAACACCTGTTACTTTTTGCGATGCTTCAAATACAAAATTTTCAGGGAAGGTCTGGAACTCACCTTGTTGCTGTTTCACTGGACGGTGGGTTTCGACACGACAACGCGCTTTCAACTCATCCAGATCACGCCCTTGCGCGATTAGTTTGCCTTTTTCATCAACGACTTTAATAAACGGGATCAGATACTGATCAATTCGCTCAAAAGAAAAATCTTTTTCCGTAATCTGCTCACCACGTAAAGCAAATGCCAAGTAGCTAAATAAATGTTCGCGCAAATGAACAGCATCAATTCCCTGCATCAGCTTTTTTGCAGTATCGGGAATCGGGACCAGATTGCGACGCTTATCTTTTGGCAAGGCTTTTAATAACGCTTCGATTAAATCCTGACGCCACCCTGGAATCCCCCATGACCACTGTTTTTCATCCACTTGCGGTAAAGCCTGCACAGGAATCTTAACTGTTGCACCATCTTCATCATGACTTGGGTCAAAACGATAGCTAGCAGCAAGTCGCAGTTGTCCATTATGTAAATAATCTGGGAATTGCTGCGTGGTTGGGCGATCATTCATCCACAACGCATCATCTTCTACAAATAAATAACGTGGCTGCTCTGACTCAATGGTTGCACGCCAATCTTCAAAACTACTGCGACTGGCGATTTCTTCAGGCACTTTCGCTGCATAGAACTGATAAATGGTTTCTTCGTCCACCACCAAATCACGACGACGCAGCTTATCTTCGACCCGTTCAACTTCTTCAAGTTTGAGTAAGTTATGCTTTAAAAATGGCGGAGTAATGCCTAAATGACCGGTCGTTAATGCATCACGTAAAAAGATTTCATGTGCCGCAGCTTGGTCTACTTTCTCAAAATTGATTAATCTTTTTGGCTCAATAATCAAACCAAATAAAGAGATTTGAGCATAAGCATTGACGATACCTGCTTTTTTCGACCAATGTGGTTCGAAATAGTGGTACTTCAATAAATCACGCGCAGCCAATAAAATCCATTCAGGATCAATTTTTGCCAAGGTCCGTAAATATACTTGAGAGGTTTCCACCATCTCAAATGCCATGACCCAAGCCGTATTGGTTTTGTGCAAAGTACTTGCAGGAAAAACTTTAGCTTTCTGTTGGCGCACCGCCATAAAAGTATTACGTTCATCGGTCTTATTGGCGATAAATGAAAGTAAGCCCGTGAGTAAGGCACGATGCAGATTTTCATAATTGGCTGATTTTTCATTAAAACTCAGCTTTAAACCTTCTGCCAATTCAACCAATTGCTGATGAGTTTGCTTCCATTCACGCAGACGTAACCAACTTAAAAAGTGCTGACGTGCAAATTGACGACGCTTATTCTCAGTTTGTGTTTCAGGACTGGTTTGCAGCGTATTCCAGAGTTTTAAATAGAATAAAAAGTCGGAGTCCGCTTCTTTAAATAACGCATGCTTTTGATCAGCCTGCATTTGCTTATCGGCAGGACGTTCTCGAGGATCTTGAATGGCTAAGGCACTGACAATAATCAAGGTTTCTTTGAGTACACCAAAATGTGCCCCGCCAACCAACATACGTGCTAAACGCGGATCAATCGGTATACGCGCCATCATTTGACCGACTTTGGTTAAGCGATCTGGGCTTCCCCCTTTGGTAAAGGGGGATTGAGGGGGATTATCTCTAGATGAATCTCCCCCAACCCCTCTTTGAGAAAGAGGGGCTTTTTTATCTGTTAATGCGCCTAACTCTACCAAGAGCTTACGTCCATCATTCACCAAGCGGAAATCAGGCGGCTCAATAAAATCAAAGTCTTCTAAATTACCTAGGCCTAAGCTTTGCATTTGCAAAATAACAGAGGCCAAGTTGGTCCGCTTAATTTCAGGTTCAGTAAATTCAGGACGGCTTAAAAAATCATCTTCGCTATATAGACGAATACACACACCCGCAGCAATACGACCACAACGCCCTTTACGCTGATTGGCTGCAGCCTGAGAAATTGCTTCAATCGGTAAACGCTGTACACGCGAACGATAGTTATAACGTGAAATACGAGCAAAGCCACTATCAATCACATAACGAATGTTTGGAACTGTTAAGGCAGTTTCAGCAACGTTAGTGGCAATAATAATGCGCCGACCTTTACCGCTCGGACTAAAGATTTTTTGTTGTTCTGCGAGCGCCAAACGCGCATATAAAGGCAATACCTCAGTATGGCGAGGACCATATTTTTGCAGTGTTTCCTGTAATTCACGAATCTCTTGTTCAGTACTGGCAAAAATTAAAATATCTGCATATTCAGGATGGCCTTTTGCTTCGGCATCGGCAAAACACTCTTCTACCGCTTGTACCACAGCACGCGGTAAGTTTTCTTCAAAATCATCAAATTCGTCGTCATCACTGCCCACGATACTCAGTTCAGAAATTGGACGATAACGCAGCTCGACAGGAAAACTACGACCTTCTACTTCAAAAATCGGTGCGTCATAGAAATATTGGCTAAAACGATTTACATCTAGCGTCGCCGACGTCACGATCACTTTTAAATCAGGGCGTTTTGGCAAAAGTTGCTTGAGATAACCCATGATAAAATCGATATTGAGTGAGCGTTCATGCGCTTCATCAATAATGATCGTATCGTATTTTGATAAAAAACGGTCATTGGTCAGTTCAGCCAGCAAAATACCATCGGTCATCAAGCGAACGATTGAGTCTTGCGAACCTTGCTCATTAAAACGGATTTTAAAGCCAATCGATTCACCAAGTTTCTCACCGACTTCTTCTGCAATACGTTGCGAGACACTACGCGCAGCCAGACGGCGTGGCTGAGTATGACCAATCATCCCTGTGAGCCCACGACCTGCCAACATGGCAATTTGTGGAAGCTGTGTGGTTTTACCCGAACCTGTTTCACCTGCAACAATGATGACCTGATGCTTTTGAATCGCCTCAATTAAACGGTCTGCATATTGGGTAACAGGTAAATCTTGGTTCAGCTTAATTTTGGGAACACGTGCTAAGCGTTGTTTTACCTTATGATTCGATTGTTCAATGAGTTTTTCGATTTCTGCTGTTTCTGTTTTTTTATCTTTGCGCAGTCGATTTAAACGGTGACGGTCACGTGCCATAACCAATTGATCTACATTTAAATGACTCTGCACTGAACAGCTTTCCTGAAAAATAAAATAATCGGCTATTTTACGCTTTAAGCCCTTGCTATGCAAAGAAACCTTTTCATTCTCTTGGCGACAGAATGCAAAACTTAACTTATTTACCCCATTGCACTTTTTACTCCCCGAACATTTTATACATTCATGTGATGTAGAAAATTTAATCGTATATCTTGGTTTTTTATATATTTTTATCTTTTTTCAATTTTACCCTTGAATTTTGATGGCGTAGACTTCATGTTGTTATGCACGTTAGTTTTCAGATATTTTGTCATTTTTGCTTCATCTGCATGGAGTCAAATAGAAGAAATATCTTTGGGTGAAAGTCGTTTTTGATTGAGTTATTCAATTTTCCGATTTTAGTAATGTAAAAATACTATTTCCCCAATAACTAAAAATTATTTATTCTTGACCTCGTAAACAAGTAAGGCGTTAGCCTCTCAATAAAACCTCAATCATGGAGACAATGATGAGCTTAATTAATACTGAAGTTAAACCATTTAAAGCAACTGCATACCACAACGGTCAATTTGTTGACGTATCTGAAGCAGATCTTAAAGGCAAATGGTCTGTTGTATTCTTCTACCCAGCTGACTTCACTTTCGTATGTCCAACTGAGTTAGGCGACCTTGCTGACAACTATGCTGAATTCCAAAAATTAGGCGTTGAAATCTATGGCGTGTCTACTGACACTCACTTCACGCACAAAGCTTGGCACGACACTTCAGAAGTTATTGGTAAAATCCAATACCCATTGATCGGTGACCCAACTTGGACACTTTCTAAAAACTTCGACGTATTAATCGAAGCTGCTGGTCTTGCTGACCGTGGTACTTTCGTAATCGATCCAGAAGGCAAAATCCAAATCGTTGAAATCAACGCTGGTGGTATTGGCCGTGATGCATCTGAACTTCTTCGTAAAGTTAAAGCTGCTCAATATGTTCACGCTCACCCAGGTGAAGTTTGCCCAGCTAAATGGAAAGAAGGCGAAGCAACTCTTGCTCCATCTATCGACTTAGTTGGTAAAATCTAATTTTTTTAGATTAGACCAATAGGTTTGAAACCACCCTTTTTAGGGTGGTTTTTTTATTGATTATTTTTATCAATCCAAGCCCTATCCCACAGCGAAAATTTATAGCTAATTTTTTACAATTCTTATACTTATAAATTTATAGCAACATTCATTTATGAATTGTCAGCCTGCTCAAGTTGGAGTACTGTCAAATTATGAAACAAAAGAGTTTTTAGATATGTACTAAAAGATCAAACAAAAGTAGGAGTCGTTATATGGAAAAATCTGTTGTTGTAACCTCTTGGAAATACGATGTTTCTTCACGCTATTTAAAAATCTTCTATAGCAATGGCTCAGGTGAGCTCTATCATCCCGTTCCAGAGTTTATTTACAATAATTTGTTACGTACTACTGATAAAACTGCGTTTGTCCACAAATATCTTGAGTTTGATCTGCACTTTAAAAGGCTCTGTATTTCTGCTTAATCATAAAAAAATCAGCCCGCTTGGGCTGATCTGTTTTGTGTCTTTCGATTATTTAAGCTGCTTCATTTTGCTCTATATATTTCTCTCGCATTTTTTCCTTCACATCCTCATGCATATTGATTCTGTTGAGGTCTCCTTTATAGTGCGCTACAACGCGATCATCCATAATTTTTGACCACCAAGATGGAATAAATGCAGGCAAAATCATCGCACCATACCCTGCTGGTAGCTGAGGCGCATCTTCAAAGTGACGTAAGGTTTGAAAGCTTCGGGTCGGATTGGCATGATGATCTGAATGACGTTGTAATTGATACAAGAACAAATTGGTCACGACATTATTATTGTTCCAGCTATGCTCTGGCAAAGTACGCTCATATTGGCCATTTTCTTTCTTTGCACGCTTTAAACCATAATGTTCGATGTAATTTACCGATTCAAACAAGGTAATCGCATAAGCCGCTTGTGTGAGTTGGAACGGTACTGAACGCAGACCAAACTTGCTAAACATCGCGGCATGATATACAGCTGACATTGCCCAACCATGAATTAACTCATTTTCCTTACAGAAAAAAGGCAGTTTTTTACGTTCTAAACGGTTTTTCTCAATTTCGATCGCCGATTTAAAACTGCCAATCACAGTACGCGGTAAAAATTTCCAAAAGCTTTCGCCAAATTGTGACGATGCTGGATCTTCAGGTGTTGCAACGCGACGGTGGTGTCCATACGGGTGTTCAATTCGGAAATGATTATAACCAGATGGTGCTAAAGCCAAATGCGAAAGATAATGCTCTAAACGTCCACTCTTATGGCTCAGTTCATGTGCAGTATTAATCGCAATTCCATTGACCATTCCTACTAAGGTTCCCAATAAGACTTGATCTGCTACTGGTGTGTCTTTACGACTGGCTAAATAAGCCCCATAAATATTGGTTGCATATTGTAATGGAATAAAAAGTTTAACAATTCGAGCGTAATACGGATCAGCTTCTAAATCCGCGATTGCATCTAAGGGTGGGTTTTCGGTGTCTTCACCAATCAATTTATCCAATGTCGGAATAACGCCATGAATAAATAATGGCCCAAATGAAGCAAAGAACTTTTTCGTTTTTTTAGGACCAAATTGATAGCCCGCCAAGCCCCCCATAGCAATGGTTGGTACAGCCAAACCTAAAAGCCATAAATGACGTTTTTTATCCTTAAATTTTGTTGTCGCTTGCTCGACATCCAGTTGAGTATGCATATTCATTAGAAACTCCTCAATCAAACACAAAATGTTTTGCTTGAATTGATTGTGTTCCTTCACCGCCGCTATATATTATCATTTTAAGACTTGCTATTATCATTTTAAGACTTTACTGAGTTTTTATTGTGCAGAAGCAACAGATCCCGGTTATTCCATCACGTTATTATTTACGACTGATTGAAATATTGATGGGTACCCATCAATACGATAATGAGTTATTGATGGCAGTGCAGCAAGAGCTGGCAAAAACAGAATTATTGTCGATTCAACAGATTGAACAATTCATTGAAATTGGTTTAAGTCTACCCAACACCCAAGATCTGGCCTTTGAACTGGGTAAAAATATCAAGCTCAGCTCGCATAGCTTGGTGGGCTATGCGCTCATGACCAGTCCTAATTTGGAACATGCACTTAGGCTGATTGCACAATATTTTAGACTGATTATGCCGAGTTTTAAGCTGAGTATTCAGTTTCCGCCCCATCAACATAAGGTTGAACTCTTATTTGAACCAATTTTACAGATGAATAAGCAGTGTTTGGCCTTTCATATTGAAGCAATTGCGGTGGCGTTTTACTACAGCCTTTTAGAGTTGGCAGGTCAGCAATTACAACGCTACCAAGTATATTTGAGTGTTCCAGAGCCAAGTTATCAAGAACGTTACTTAGCTTTAGTGAAAGCCAATTTTCACTTTAACTATACTTGGCTTTCAGGTATCCGTGTGGTGATTGATCAGCAACAATTGGCACTACCCTTGCCTTTGGCAGATGCACATAGTTTAAAAATAGTCGAGCAACGCTGTCAGGAACAAATCCAGAAGATTTATCATCAAGGTGAAATTGTTGAATGGGTCAGCATGATGTTACGACAAGCCAATCAGGTTCCTACCCTCATGGAATGTGCCAAAGTATTAAACATTTCGACTAAAACTTTGCAGCGTTATTTACAGCAACAAGGCGTTGAATTTCAAGCTTTAAAACAGCAAATCAGTACAGAGCGTGCCATTGATTTATTAGAAAATTCTAGCTTTACCATTACCCATATTGCCTATGAATTGGGTTATTCTAATCCTGCTAATTTTACCCGTGCTTTTAATAAGGTCATTGGTTGTAGCCCTCAAGCGTATCGATTACAACATCAAGGCAAAACCGATTCACTTCAACACCACCATACATAAACCCGCACCGATCGGCAGGATGGTGCTCATATAATCTTCATCATCCTTAATCAGTTCAAGAAATGTCTTTACTTCTGCCGCGTGAGAAATGACATTATCAACAATTAAAGTGCTGCCTGAAGATTGCAATAAACGCTTTAAGTCTTCCCAATACCCCGCATAACTACCACGCTCGGCATCAAGTAAAATTAAGTCGAAAGGCTCAATCCCATCAGCCAAATAATCAGCCGCATCCCCGACCCAAAAATCAATCCAAGATTCCAAGCCAAACTCTTCCGCATATTTTTTTGCTTGAGCACTACGAAATGCATTGATTTCTAGTGTCTGTACCTTGCCTCCCATCACTTTCGCAGCTTCCGCCAGCCAAAGTGTGGAATAACCAGTAGAAGTACCAATTTCTAAAATTCGTTTTGATCGTTGAGTCCGAACCAACATCGCAAGTAACTTGGCAGACTCAGCTTCAATATTTCGGTACCGTCTTAAACGATCAGACTGTCGAGCATCATGTTGTTTAAACTCATCATATAAATCAGAGATACGTTGTAAAAATACAGTGCTGGTCATGTCTGATCCCTCAAATGCTTCAATCAAAAGCGCATTAAATTTAAGTCGTTTGTACCAGTTTAAAGCGCGGTAAAATTTGACCATCGTCAAGCTGAACGGTTTCGGTAAACATCGTCAATGGGCGTACCCACATCGAATAATCACCATATAAGCATTGATAGACGACCAACTCTTCTTCGGTTTCGCTATGTCGTGCAACATTAAATACTTGATATAGCTGACCTTTGTAATGCTGATAGATGCCACGTTGTAACGCCATGTTACTTACCCTTTATTTATGCCACGAAATGATTGCAGTTATATAACAACTTTGATTGTACTCAAATTTTTATGAAACTATCTGCACATATAACGGCCAACACACTTAAAATTCAAAAAACCGATCAAACCAATAAAAACATACTGTTTTACCTATTTAGTACTTTTGCGTACTATAACTTCATTGAATGAATTTAGCCGATTTGCACGTCTTAGAATTTGGAGTCATACATGTTAGATCAAAATATTAAAACTCAATTAAAAGCTTACTTAGAACGTTTAGAAAGTCCAATCGAGTTGGTTGCTGCTTTAGATGACTCGGACAAAGCTGCAAAAATCAAAGAACTCGTAACGGAAATTGCTGAACTTTCTGACCAAGTTACGGCGCGTTTTGACGGTTCAAACGCTCGCCGTCCTAGTTTTGGTGTGGCCAAAGCAGGTGAACAACCGCGTGTGTTCTTTGCTGGCTTACCAATGGGACATGAGTTTACCTCTTTGATCTTGGCATTATTACAAGTATCGGGTTATGCACCAAAAGTCTCTGATGAAGTCTTAACCCAGATCAAAGGCTTAAACTTAAGCGCAAACTTTGATGTGTTTGTCTCGCTCAGCTGCCATAACTGTCCTGATGTGGTGCAAGCGCTTAACTTGATTGCGATTAACAACCCAAATACCACTGCGACCATGATTGATGGTGCTTTCTTCCAAGACGAAGTTGAAGAACGTAAAATCTTGGCGGTACCAATGGTGTTCCAAGACAATCAACATATCGGTCAAGGTCGTATGACTTTGGAGGAAATCGTTGCCAAGTTAGATAGCAACTCGGCTGAGAAAGATGCAGCGGCAATCAATGCCAAAGATGCATTTGATGTGTTGGTGATTGGTGGTGGTCCTGCTGGTGGTACCGCAGCGATCTACGCGGCACGTAAAGGCATCAAAACGGGGATCGTGGCTGAACGCTTTGGCGGTCAGGTGATGGATACCATGGATATTGAAAACTTTACCACGGTTCAAAAAACGGTAGGTCCTCAGTTTGCCCAAGACATGGAAGCACATGTACGTGAATACGGTGTCGATATCATGAACTTGCAACGTGTCAGCAAGATCACAGGTGCAGATCAAACCGCCAATGGTCTGGTTGAAGTGGAACTGGAAAATGGTGCTAAGCTTGAATCAAAAACCATCATTCTTTCAACAGGTGCACGTTGGAGAGAAATGAATGTTCCGGGTGAAGCAGAATACCGTACCCGTGGTGTTGCGTACTGCCCACACTGTGATGGTCCATTATTTAAAGGTAAACGTGTTGCGGTGATTGGTGGTGGTAACTCAGGTGTAGAAGCAGCGATTGACCTTGCAGGGATTGTAGAGCATGTGACTTTAGTTGAGTTTGATACCAAACTACGTGCTGACCAAGTATTGCAAGACAAACTAAACAGCTTACCGAACACTACGGTGATCTTGAATGCACTCAGTACTGAAGTGGTCGGTGATGGTGCCCAAGTGACGGCATTGAAATATAAAGATCGTGCCACTGATGTTGAACACAGTGTTGAACTTGCAGGGATCTTTGTGCAAATTGGTTTATTGCCAAACACAGATTTCTTGAAGAACAGTGCAGTTGAACTGAGTAATCGTGGTGAGATCGTGATCAATGATCGTAACGAGACCAATGTCAAAGGTGTATTTGCTGCAGGTGACTGTACTACCGTACCCTACAAGCAAATCATCATTGCCACAGGTGAAGGTGCCAAAGCCTCACTGTCTGCCTTTGATTATATGATCCGTTCTGGCGTATAAGCTGATCTCAAACATGTGCACGCACTTACATTTTCCGATGTAAGTGCGTGTTTTTACAAGTTATCAACAAATTTTCAACTTTATTATTCATCAAGTTTATGTTTATATTTTCGGTATCCATATCCTATTGGATGCCACAAAGAAAAGGAAATAGACAATGAATAAATTACTTGTTGCATTAGGTCTTGCTGCTACTGTTGCGCTTGTAGGCTGTAATAAAGATAAAGCGCCTGAAACAGGTGCAACCACGGGTGAACATTTAGAACACGCTGCTAGCCAAGCTGGTGCTGATGTTCAAAATGCTGCTGATTCTGCTGCTAATAATGTTGCAACTGCTGTAGATACAGCGGGTGATCAAATTGATGCTGCTGCTGATCACACTGCGACTGCAACTGCTGAAGCTGCTGCAAAAACTGAAGCTGCTGCACGTGATGCAACCGCTAAAGTTGCTGGTGCTGTAGAATCAACTGCTGCTGATGTGAAAGAAAAAGCTCAACAATAATTGAGTTGAAATAAAAAAGCCTCTGTAAACAGAGGCTTTTTTATATGTCTTATTTAACTTAATAGACCTTCATCACGCATTGCAATTTGCACTGACTGACGTTCAGCGACTTTATTACGCAATGCAATAATGTTGATGTATGGCGTCAAGTCATGTTCGATATGATTTGACCAATTGGTAAGAACAAATAAATACGCATCCGCAGGACCAAAGTTGTCATCGACTAGATAATCACAATCTGATTCAGCTAAGTAGTTGTCGATATATTTAAGCAAACGATCAACTTCTGCATAGGCTTTGGTTTTTTCATCATCAGTGAGTTTGCCGCCAAAGAATACCGAATAAGCATCATGCAGCTCTGAATTCAAATATCCTAACCATTCCAGCACTTTGGCACGTCCCATCCCTGACGGTGGAATCAAATCCTGCTTAGGATCATGCTGTGCCAAAAACGGTAAAATCGCCACATTCTCAGTTAAAATCAAACCTGGATTAATTTCCAATGCAGGCACATAGCCCTTTGGATTAATCTCGTAATAATCTGCACCTTTAGAGGTTTTATGTGTTTTTAGATCAACTCGTTCTAAATCAAAATCGACGTTTATTTCATTTAAAATAATATGGGCTGCCAATGAGCATGCGCCAGGTGAATAATACAACTTCATAATTGATCCTTGTTATCTAACAACTTATGCCCTAGAACATTCCTACGAAACTCGAGAACAGAAATAACTAAAATTTATAATAGCTTTCATGCTAAGAACATCTACACCACTACTATTAATGAATTTTTTTCTGCCTTGCAAGTTATATTCCGTGACGATTGATTAATTTATGAAAAAACAAACTAAACAACGTCACGGAAAGCGGATTACGCTCTGCCAAAAAGTTTGCCTAACCATTCAAATAATGAGTTTAAAAATTCAACGATGATATTCTTTGGATTGTTTGGCTCAAGCTGAGAATCCGAGCTTTTCATATCCAAATCCACAATAACTGGGTCATGGTCTGAAGAACGATAAGCATCCGCAGCGAAGAACAAGGCCTTTTGCTCATCAGTTTTATATTCTTCATTATAATCCAGCACCGTCGGCTCATCGGCATTGATATGCCATGCAAAGGTTTTGATCACACGCTTATACAGATTGGCATCGGCAATCGCATGATCAAGGTTACCTGCACCGCCATAACCATCTGCATCGCTTGCGACACCATAGACATAACTATACCCCTGACTACCCTCACCAACTTTGCTGTCATTCAGCAGGACTTTATAGTTGGCTTTTTCAAAACTGAGGATTGGATCTTCTTTGGCATAACTGTTCATATCGCCTAAGAGCAAGATATTCGGATTTTTCACTTGGGTTGGATTTTTGGCAATCCATTGGGTGAGTTGCTCAACTGCTTTAACGCGAGTTGGATTCCAACAACCTTGTCCATCACGTTGATCTGCATCAAGCGAGTTTTCATCAACACCTTTACAACTCTTCGATTTAAGATGATTTGGGATCACAGTAAAAATCTGTCCGCCCTGTACAGGTTTGAATGATTGAGCAATGGTGGAGCGGCTTTTATCGCCTAAGTCCAATACCGCAGGTTTATTGACAGGTTGAACACGTTTACTGTTATAAATAATCGCAACTGCAATCACATCGGTACCGAGCTGATTTAATCCTTCAGGAATCACATATTTCCAGTCTGGCCCCAAAGCCTTAGTCAAGTTAGCAACCGCACTATCACTGCCATAACCATTATTGGCAATCTCCATCAGACCATAAACGTCGGCATCAATCGATTTTAATGCATTTACGATTTTGGCATGTTGCTTGTCAAATTCAGCCTGACTATTGGCACCACGTTCGGTTGGGAAGCCGTTTTTGCCATTGTCATAGTTCAGCACGTTAAATGCCGCAGCACGAATATGTTTGCTTTGCTTAGCTGCAATGGTTGGACGCGGATTGGTCGTCGTGACCACTTCTGGTAAGTTCGCGCCTACAATCGGCTGTACACGCCACGCATTAAAACGATATTCTAAAATACCTTGTGTATTCTTTAGCTGATAGCCAGAACGTAGTGTATTTAAGGCACTAAAATTTTGTGGCAACCACGGTGCACGGTTTTGATTGTTATAGCCATCATCAAAAATAATTTTTGAAAGTAGATTTTTCTGCGCTAAGGCTTTCGCTTCATTCGACAATGCAGGATAAAGATTGGTTGGAATAAATAAGCGACCAAGACTCAGTGACAGCTCTCCATAACGACCAAAATTATAGTTTTCGCTAACCGTCAAAGTTTGCGGTAACTTCACCAACATCCCTTGATATCGTTTCGGTGAATTACCTGCTGTGTCAGTTAAACTGCTAAAGGGTAGGTTCAAATCCAGTGGTTGAATGAGAGAAGCCATATTTTGATTACAGCTTTGAACGTCTTGCTGTAACTGATCAATTTGAAGTTGGTTTTGGTAGTTGGTGAGACGGCCACGCAGGATTACTTCATCACCCACTTGCCCACCTTTTACTACACTGCTTGCAGGAATATAAACGAAGATGGCATTACTGACATTAGGTGTGGCTTTACTATCTGGGGTTTGCACATAGAAACCTGAGAAACCGTTGCTATAACGATAGTCCGCGGTGATTACACCACGAATGGTATAGTTTTGATTCTGAGTCGATTCAGCCAAACTAGCAATCGGTGTATCGCTGCTGCTACAGCTGACTGCGTCTACAGGCGGTGTCGTGGTTGAGCCAGTCAAATTCGAAAAATCATTACGATCTGTCCATGCCTGCCAAGATGAGTCGAGATCAAATGGACTGGTCGGATCAACACTGACCACAGGATTGTCTGTTTGAACGCGCTTAAAGCTATTGCCCATACTCTGCACTGTAGTGCCCCAACCATTTGTTGGGCGTTCACCAATGCGACCAAAACGGTCTACAGGTGTCCCACGATAGAGCAACACAACCGCATCATCGCCATTAAAGGAGAGTCCAGCGACTTGATTGACCTTCCCACCTAGTTGTGTCTGTAATTCAGAACGACCTATCAGGAATTTTTGTTTACTGGCTAAACTGCCTTGTAATGGAAAAGCTACGGTTTTGACCGTGCCGCCATTATTAAACTGCTGGATTTCATAATCTGCCAAATTGACAGTCGTAGCATCTGGGTTATAGATTTCCAACCCTTTTTTATTGCTGCTGCCATCCACATATTGGCTAAACATGAGTTGTGCATGTGCGGCAGAAAAAATTGAAGAAGCACCTAACAGGCCTAAACAAATGGCGATCGAATGGTATTTAAAATTGTTCATGGTTTTTTACTTAGTGTTAAAATTGTAATTAGGCTATGCAATTTCTGTGACAGCTACATGAAGATTTTTTGACAAATTTTAAGCAATTTTAGAAATGATCGGCTAAATAAAATCACTTAAAGTTTGACTTGACCACCTGAACACTTAAAATACGGCATTTCTATATTTATATCTCCAGAATCATGTCAAACGATCAGTTAGAAACGCAAATTACGGAACTCGACAATTTGCCTGAGCACCGTGAAATTGTGACGTTTATGCGTCGTTCAGCTCCGCTCAATACTTCACAACGTACTGCTTTAGAAGATTATCGTGATTTAATTTTGGAATACCCTGTTGGTGATTTACGTCAACACTTTGAACATCCTGAACGCCCATTAACGGTTGAAATCGGTTTTGGTATGGGTCGTTCTTTGGTGTTAATGGCAAAAGCCAATCCTGAACGTAACTTTGTCGGAATCGAAGTGCATGTGCCGGGTATCGCACAGTGTGTGTATGAAGCAGGTATGGCTGGCTTAAAGAACCTGTTTGTACTGGATGCCGATGCAATCCAAGTGCTACGTGAAATGCCAGACAACAGCATTAACTGTGTACAGCTTTACTTCCCAGATCCGTGGCAAAAGAAACGTCACTTTAAACGCCGCTTTGTGATTCATGAGCGTATGCAACTGGTTGAACAAAAGCTTGAGTTGGGTGGTACTTTCCACTCAGCGACAGACTGGGAACCGTATGCAGAATGGATGCTTGATATCCTAGACAATCGTCCTGATATGGAAAACTTGGCAGGTAAAGGCAATAGCTACCCTCGTCCAGAATGGCGTCCAGTGACTAAATTTGAGCGTCGTGGTCTGGAATCAGGTCATAGAATTAATGACTTTATCTTTAAGAAAATTAAATAAGCTGATTGAGTTTCACAAAAGCCACTAATTGTTTAGTGGCTTTTTTATTTCTAAGATTTAAAAATAGTTACTATGAGTGGTTCTCTAACTGCTTTAAAGCATCTACAGACTCTTGTACTCCATTATCATTGGCTTTTTTAAACCAATATTTAGCTTTTTCCTTGTTATTAAAATAATGTTGATATAAATATGCCAAGTTATATTGAGCTTGAGGAAGCTCTTGCTCTGCTGCTTTGGTAAATAGCTCTAAAGCCTTTTTTTCATCTTTAGGCAGTCCATTACCGTTAAAATAAACATTAGCCAGATTGAACTGGGCTTGAGGGAAATTTTGTTCTGCTGCTTTGGCATAGAGTTCTAAGGCCTTTTTCTCATCTCTAGCTAAACCATCACCTTTTAGATAAGCATTAGCTACATTAAACTGAGCTGGCGCAAAATTCTGCGCTGCTGCTTGAACGAATAGATCTAATGCCTTAGCTCTATCTTCTGCTACAAAATTTCCGTGAGCATACATAAGACCTAAGTTATATTGGGCCTCTGCAAAGTTTTGTTGTGCTGATTTGCTGAACCAGAAAAAAGCTTTTTCATAGTCTTGTTGAGTACTTAACCCTTGAAAATACATACTCGCCAAATTATTTTGAGCAGCCGCTGAACCTTGTTTCGCAGCTTTTTCAAATAAAGTGAATGCCTTATTATAATCTTGTGAAATCCCTTGTCCCAAATAGTACTTTTCAGCTTCTTGATATAACGCATCCGCCTGAATCGCCTGATCATTATGTTTTTGTGTGACATCAGAACAGCCACTCAATTGAGCGAAATTAAAAAGTACCAAAATAAAAATAAATTTTTCTTTCATTTTAAGATATACACCTTGTATAAATCAGATGAGTTTAAAGTCAGATTTTCATATCCATAGAAAGATTGAATGTACGATTACAACTTTGCTTTCCAGTAGTTTGCTTTTTCAGGACTATATTTAAAGCTACTACTTTCTGCGTAAATATCATATAACAATGCTTTAGCTGATGAATTTCCATTACGTACAGCCATTTCTGCATATCGTATTGACTCATCTAAATTCTGTTTCATACCGGTACTATTATAATATTTAAGTGCAGTATTATATTGCGCTAACGGATGACCATGATCTGCTGCCCGCTTAAACCAGACAAGGGCTTGAAGTGGATCTTGTTCTACACCCTCTCCTCGTTCATACGCTAAGCCCACATTGTTTTGTGACTCGAGATCACCTTGCTCAGCTGCCTTTAATATCCATTTAAAAGATGCTTTGATGTCCTTTTCAACGCCATCCCCACCATATAGTTGAGCAGCAACAACTGTCTGGGACTGTATAAGCCCAGATTCGGCAGATCGAATAAAATATTTAAATGCTGTAGCTTTATCTTCTTTAACACTTAAACCTTTATAATAAGCCAAACCCACATTATGAATTGCAGAAGGATTTCCACTTTTAGCTCCCTCTTTAAACCACATCAAAGCTTTTTGATCATCTTTTTCTACAGCTTCATTGCCATTCCTATAAATCAAACCTAACTGTAACATGGCATTTGAAGAACCTAGTTGTGCAGATTTCTCAAATAATTCCAATGCTTTCTTTTGATCAAATTTTTCACCTTCACCTGTGGCGTACATAGATGCCAATACAAAAATAGCCTCTGAATCATTTGCTTTTGCAGCCTTTTCCAGATCATGTTTAGACTTATATTCAGACACATCTTTATAGTCTTTAGTTAAAGTTCCGTGAGTGTTTGCTTCTTTGTCTTGACTACATGCTGATGTGAGCGATATTAAGACAATAAACAAAAATCTAAGCTTCATTAAGTAACCTTTTACTTTAAAAATTTTTCTTATCAAAATAATCCTCTGGATAAGGATATTGACCTTTTAACTTATTACGATATTTCATTACACTAATCTGAACACCGTCATCCGTTAAAAATTCATTATAAAAATCCTGTTCCTCTGGACATTCAAAACCAATTTTTTCAAATATTTGCTCTGATAATGTTCCAAAATTTTCATAGGATTTACGAAACGCAAAATAATTAACAAAAGTAGAAAAAATTGATATAACTAACATAATTAAAATGAAAGAAATTAACTTAAAGAAAGTTTCTAAACTGTAAGAAAAATCAAATATAAAGAAAAGTAAAAATATAAAATAAATAAAAACCCATGAAATTAAAGAAAAATAGAATATCTGCTTGATAATGGCTTTATAACCCATTTTTATTGAACGACCCATTTCATAGATCATATACAATAAGCCAGATTTAGGATCAATAATGGCATAGACCTGATAACGTCCATCCACAGGCTTGTCATTAATTACAGCGATCAGTTCATCATTTTCTTTAAAACGAGCCGTGGTAAATTGCCCTAGTAAAGAATATCCTTCTATTTCCCCTGTAAATGTAATGCCATCTTTAGCTTTACCTGCCAACACTAGTATAGGAGCACTGGTAAGCAAAGAACTACTTTCAGCCAGCACACCAGCAAAAGCAGTTCCAGCGGCAATTCCACCTAAATTTTGATTTACGGGTATTTTGGACTTGGCTTTTTCTAAAGAATGGATTGGGCCCTGAACAATCTTTAGGTTCAATTTGAAGTTAGTCATCATTCACTAACTTTTTTCTTATCAAAATAATCTTCTGGATAAGGATCTTGACCTTTTAAATTTTTTCTATAATCCATCACACTGATGTTGATTCCATCATTAATTAAATAATCATTGTAAAAACCCTGCTCTTTAGGATCATCAAAACCTAGTTTTTCAAATATTTGTTCGGATAATTCACCAAAAACTTCATAAGATTTCTGAAAACTAAAATAATTTATGAATGCAGAAAATGAAACTGAAATAAGAAAGGCAATAAGCACTGCCTGAAAGAAAAATAATACTCCCTCAACAGAATAATCAGAAGAAGAAATAAAACTGAATATCAGTATAATTAGGAGCAAGCCAAACGATGCAATACTAAAATAATAGGTCTGCATCATAATCGCTTTATAACCCATTTTTACCGAACGGCCCATTTCATAGATCATATAAAGCAAACCTGATTTAGGATCGACAACTGCATAAACTTGATGTCGTCCCTTTACAGGCTTTTCATTAATTACAGCAATCAATTCATCATTTTCGTCAAAACGTACAGTGGTAAATTGCCCTAGTAAAGGACACTCCTCTATTTCACCAATAAAAGTTATTCCATCTTTTGCTTTTCCAGCCATTAATAGAATCGGCGAGCTTGTGAGCAATGAGCTACTTCCCGCAAGTACACCAGCAAAAGCGGTACCTGCTGCAATCCCACCAATATTCTGATTTACAGGAATTTTGGACTTAGCTTTCTCTAGAGAGTGGATTGGACCTTGAACAAGCTTTAAGTTTAGTTTCAAATGATTTACCTTATACAACCTTTTAATTTCTAGTTAGTTATACATTCCGTTCTTTTTGCTCTATATAGCTTTCTGGGTATGGATCTTGTTCAATGACCTTACGGTATTCATAAACTGACTCCAATAACAACTTATACTCATCACTGATATAACGAGATTTCAACAAAGATAAATCATCAGCATTATAAAAACCATAAATATTAAAAACCTTTTCAGAGTTTTCACACAAATATATTAACGAGTCTCCAGCTTTCTTAACAACATAATTTATAACAATATATCCAAAAACTGATATAATTAACCAAAAAATAAATTTTCAATATTAATACCAGTTGCCCATAAAAAAATTATGGAAAATAAAAAAAATACCACTCCATAATATATTAACCCTTCCTTTTTGAGACCCTTTTTATTTTTTTCTACTGACTCCCCCATTCCAACCTGCATATGAAGCAAGCCTGTCTTCGGGCTTAATACTGAATACAGTTCATACAAATTATTTTCAAGTTTTTTTGCTATACAAATTACATACTCATTTTCTTTTAATAAAGCACGATGGAATTGACCTATACAAACCTTCTCATCTATTTCCATAACAATAGATTGCACATGTAAACGGCTTTTTGAAGCTAAAAAAACAGTTTGTGCTGAGAGTGAAACACTTTCTGCTACACCACTCAAAATTGCTGAAGATACAATTTGTGCATCACCTGATTTTTCAAATGCACTTAAAGAGTCATCATAAATCTCTAATCTTTGAATGCGACCTTCGATTTTTAGTAAATCATACATTCCGTTCTTTTTGCTCTATATAGCTTTCTGGGTATGGATCACTTTCAATAATTTTTCTATATTCATATACAGACTCAAGCAACAAGTGATCTTTTTCACTTAGATAGCGACTTGGTAATAAGAAAACTTCTTGAGGGTCTTTAAATCCATACAAAACAAAAATCTGTTCTGACTTTTCTGAAAAATGTTTTAATGACTTTGAAGCACTTTTAATAATAAAAAATAAAATAAAATAAAATAAAATAGCCACTCCTAAAAAAATTAATATATCAACCTGATTAAAACCTCTTGCCCAAAAATAAATTAAAGATCCCAAAAAAATTGTTATCGCGTACCAGACATTTCTACCTTTAGCTATAGAAGTCTGATGAGCTTTAACAGAAGCTCCCATCCCAACCTGCATATGAAGTAAGCCTGTTTTAGGGCTCAATACCGAATAAAGCTCATAGAAATTGTTTTCAAGCCGTCTTACGACACAAATGACATATTCATTCTGTTCAAACAACCCACTATGAAATTGGCCAATACAAACTTTACCAGCTATTTCCATAACCACTGTCTTAACATGTAAACGACTACGTGAAGCGAGAAATACCGTCTGTGCAGACAATGAAACACTTTCTGCTACACCACTTAGAATTGCTGAAGCTGCAATTTGGGCATCACCTGATTTTCCAAATGCACTTAAAGAGTCATCATAAATCTCTAATCTTTGAATGCGACCTTCGATTTTTAGTAAATCATACATTCCGTTCTTTTTGCTCTATATAGCTTTCTGGGTATGGATCACTTTCAATAATTTTTCTATATTCATATACAGACTCAAGCAATAAGTGATCTTTTTCACTTAGATAGCGACTTGGTAATAAGAAAACTTCTTGAGGATCTTTAAATCCATATAAAGCAAAAATCTGTTCTGACTTTTCTGAAAAATGTTTTAATGAATTTGAAGCATTTTTAATAATAAAAAATAAAATAAAATAAAATAAAATAAAAACAAAAACTAAAATTAATAAAGTACTTAAGTTTATCCCACGTGCAAAAAAAACAATCAAACTTGTTATAATGACTGTTATAGAATACCAAACTAATCTACCTTTCATAACTGAAGTGTTATGGGTTTTGGGTGAAGCCCCCATCCCAACCTGCATATGAAGCAAGCCTGTTTTAGGGCTCAATACTGAATAAAGCTCATATAAGTTGTTTTCTAGTCGTCTTACAATGCAAATAACATACTCTTCCTGTTCGAATAGAGCACGATGAAATTGACCCACACAAACTTTACCGCCTATTTCCAAAACAACTGACTTAACATGCAAACGGCTACGTGAAGCGAGAAATACAGTTTGTGCAGACAATGAAACACTTTCTGCTACACCGCTTAGAATTGCTGAAGCTGCAATTTGAGTATCACCAGACTTTCCAAATGCACTTAAAGAGTCATCATAAATCTCTAACCTTTGAATGCGACCTTCAAATTTCAACATCTCAAACATTTTAAACACTCACTATCGCTTTCATAAACTCTTCATATTCTTCATCTGCAGTTTTGAATTTCTTCTCATTCCTAGATGTAGATTTAAATATAGACTCTTTTTTAGGATCAGATGCTAACTTAAATGCGGTTTTCTGACACCAATCTTCCATTGCATCATCCAAAACATATTTTTTAAGTAAAATTTCTGCACTAATTAAACCTAATGTTATAAGATTCAACCCAGCAATTACTCGGGCACCCATTAAAAATGCAACTAAAGCATTTGTTGTAAATTTGGTCAAAATTCTTTTAATCACTGTATTCTTTGTATACTGAACAACTGCACTTGCCAACACACCGGCTTGCCCAATTGTCAAAGAAACATTAATAGTGAGCCTAAATATTAATATTGTGGCCAAAATATCAGAAGATGCTTCTTTAATATTTTTATAGTCAACATATAAACCTGTTAAACCTCCTAAAGTTCCAAGACTTCCAGCAGTCAATCTAAATGCTGCTGCAGAGGCCGCTGCACCTGCCGCAGTCTTACGTCCCCAACTCTCACCTAACATATCAAATGCAACAGCAGATACTGAGAACATCGAACCCACTAATTGTACGGATAGCTCTGGCTTATCTTTAATATCAGACTTCCACGCATCATATTGGAAGTAAAAATTTAGTAACTCAAAAATACCTACGATAGCAAGTATTCGGTTTTTGGTAATATCAGGTTGTCCTTTAACTGCAAGGGATACCGAGTTTTTAATTTCCACTGCTCTGGTATTACGGTAGGTATACGTCGTACCAGTTTGCGGTAAAGCTGCAATTGCAGCGGCTCTAAACTCCAGGTTATACATCAAGCGCATCAACGGAACCTGTTGAGCTAAGTTCCCTGATCTTAAATAAAGCAATTGAGCCGTATGACGTTGTGCACCTTGCGTCGCCATAACCGTAATTTGACTAATATGTAAAGTTTTTAAGCGGATATCGCCAAACTCTTTTAGAGCTGTATTCAACATCAAAGACATCCAGTAGAGTAGCTTCTCTGGTAACTTAAAGTTTTGTGCTGAAATAAACTTTTTCCCTTCAATACTGCCTAGCCAACTATCAAAGGCTGCATCGGCTGCGGTAAACACACCAAAACTCTGTTTACTATAATCCAGCAAATCTTTTGTTGAACTTGGACTTTCAAAAATCTTGGCATATTCATCTATTAACCGTTTATTGTTAAAACAATATGCTCTCAGGAATAAGTTTTTATCTGAAACCTTTTTTTCACATATCCATTTATTCAGTAAATCTTTCCCTTTTTGTAATAAATTCATGCCATACATTAAGTCCATAATGACTGCATGGAAAATAAAACCATTACTTTCTTTCGGTGTTTTCCCCTGTTTCAACTCCTCACTTTGGTCAAAATAGAATAGACCTTTTAAAAGATTAGAAGAAACCAACCAGTTATAATGATCATCTACATACCGAGCTGCAGCAGCATAACTCTCTTCAGATTTTTTATCGACATCCTTGCGGAACTTCTCCAAGCCATTCATATCTAACTGTGCTTGGTATTTTTTCCATGCATTATTACCATCTACAGTTGCTTTTTTAACAGCCTCTGCTCTCTGTTTCTCAAGTTCAGCTGCAGCTTTTGCAGGCGCATTTTTTTCGAAATTCTTTAGATTCTCGAGTCCTTTTTTATCGCCCATACGTTCAGCTCTTTGAATCGCTGCTTGCAGATAAGGATCTGTAATTTTCTTCCTTTGCTCTTCATTTGAATCAATAATTTTGAACTTTGCTTGAATGGAATTTGCAACTAAGTTTTGCTTCATATTATCGATTAAGGTTATGGTCTGAAGCTTATGTTCATTGCTAAAACCATCTTTATCTTCTTTTAAAAAACTATCAATTCCTTGAAAACTTAATATATTACGATCTTCATTTAACTTAGATGTGATTCCAATCGGATCATATAGCGCAACACCAATATGCTCTTTCGGCTTCTCACTAAACTTCTTATTTATTGCCCCCCATCGAGCAGAACCATAGCTTTCCAGTGCCATCGCTATCGTAGTTAATTGAGCACCAGAAAGACAATGTTGCTGAGTAGCTCCTTTTGATACATCTATTTTTTGCCAATAGCCTGAAGTTGCGTACTGATCAGCATTTTTTTCAAACTGCGCTCTCATTTTTTGAGTGAGTGGTGCATGCGCATGTAATAAATAAACTGTCTGTGCATCATCATTATTGACTGAAGGAATCGTAATTAAAGAAGCATTGGCACTATGGCCTGCTTTATTACAGGCGAAATCCTGAGCCACAAGAGGGGCTTTGCTACCGACAGGAAATTCCTGATGAAATCCTTTTTTATTGGTAATGTACGCAACCCATTCTTTCTTTCCAGATTTTCTTTTGATCAATAAATAAATATACCCAGAGTCAATCATTCGAACTGTATATTTGTATTCCTTAAGCGGAACATTGGTTACATTTGACCCTAATTGTGCTGGTAATGGCTTTATTCCTAAACGAGCTACCGAATATTTAAGTGGTAAAATATTAATGCCTGTAGGTCGACAAAAGTTAGTACATTCTTTTTTAGCGACCTGAGTCACTGGTATTTTATTATTCTGAGTTGTGGATGCAGCAGCTTGTTGGCTAATTTTACTCGGATTGGGACTGACACCTAAAGTCTTGGTTAATTTTTTCTGTTGTTGATCAACTGTCCCAAACTTTGTCATGTTATTTGCAAAAGTTGGTTTGTCATTAGCCATGGTAGCCCTCTTCACATTCTTGTTTAACTTGTGAATATTGATTTTCTTCTAAATAGTCCATCGCCGTAGTAAAAGAGTTCGCTTCCAATCTCTCAACCCAGTAATGACTAATTATTGAAGATACTTGCGAACTTCTCATAAAATCTTTATGCAAAATAACGGAATACATCCCATAAGCGATCAAATCTGTTACATGTAAAATTCCATATTGCCTTATCGCATGATGAAGTGACTCTAATACCTCATCCTGACGAATCGACAACTGCTCGTCATATATAAGAGATTGCTTGATAACTGTATTCGACAACTCAATTAAATCTAGTTTTGCTGACTCGTCATTTGTAAAAGTAAGAGAGAAAAGTGCCCTTTTTTCCTGAGTTTTCACTTCATACAAACCATTAAAGAAAACAAAATGCCAATCTGCTAAAAATGACTCAATTTGTTCACTTTTTTTATCAATGATTGCAGGTAAATAAACCAATACACGAGGGTCATACCATCGAAAAATAAATTTATTCTTTGTATCTTTCGCAATAACAAGCTTTTTAAAAATTTGAACTGTCTTTTTTAGATCATCTACTATTCCAAAGCCATGAATAAAATAGCCATCTTCATTTTGATCCAAATTCATAAATAAAGTTTGAATGATAAAATCTAATGAATCTTCCAAGTCTTCTTTTACTTTTATCTTTATAAAGAAAAGAGCTGGACGGCTATTCTTTTTAGAGGCTGCAATCTCTATTTGCTCTAATTCATAATCGGTTAATTTGTCAATAAACTCATCAAAAAAACCACTTAATAAAGTTTCGTCACACAAAAAAGTGACATAACCATTTCGTTCAAATAAGTTAATGATTAATTCACTTAAATTTTCAGAAGCTATCTCTTCTTTTGGCAGTAAAAACTTCATTCTAGTCTAATATCACTTTTGCCGAGCCATTTTTTGCTGCATCGGTCTGCTTCGCAGAACAGTCAGGTAAATCAATTGCAGGGACATTCACAGATCCCCCACCCATAAACAAATGCTGCCCTGCTTTTACCTCAAACTTGCCACCCGTCGTTGGGAGAATACCCGAACCATCCAGCTTAATTTGAGAGCCACCTGCGGTAATCACAATTTCTTTTGGGCTGGTAATTTCAATCCGATCTTCAGTTGATATAATCTGGATGCCTTGCTTGGCAAGTAAATCCATGCCATCCCCTTGAGCATGCATTTCAAACTTACCATTTGCAGCCACTTGCTTAATGCCATTTTGCGCCGCAAATAGACTGGCTTTACCACTCACATGTGCAATCAGATTCTTTTGCGTACTCAGATTGATGCTGTCTCCAGCAAACTGGTTAATCTGTCCGTCCGCTGAAAGATGAATATCTTCATTGCTACTCAGGCCAATGCCAGCGGGTGAGCTGAGTAACAACATTGCCTTGTTAAACTTGGCAATATCAGACTCAATTTCTTCGGCAAAGGCTTTCAGTTGCTCTAGAGACTCGATCTCATCAGTCTGCTGATTCTTGGCAACTTCACTCAGTGCCTTGGCATTGCTTTGATTGCCTTCAAGCTGTTGCTTGGCAACTTGTGCATCGAGGTGTTCACCTTGGGCCTGATCTTGTTTGTGCGTGGAAAGCAGTAACCCTTCGCCAGCTCTCACTGCCCCCCATTGGTCTGTCCTCAACTCAAACCCTTCACCACGATCTTCACTTTCCGCTTTGTCTTTGGGGTGGCTCAGTTTACCCAGATTCAGTTGGCTGGCAGCGTGGCTGCTTTGTAGCTGGGCACTGATCTGTCCCGTGGTGTCATCAAAGCGCAGTTGGTTATAGCCTTCGCCTTGGTACTCTTTAGATTTGATCCCTGCCAATTTCTTGGTATCAGGTAACTTGCCTGCATTATCAAACTTGCTTGGGCTGCGTTGTGCTTCATGAATGCGTCCCACCACAAATGGTCGGTCAATGTTGCCATCAAAGAAGTCGATCACCACGATTTCATTAATACGCGGCAAGAAGCGTGCACCATAGCCTTCACCAGCCCATGGTGTGAGTACATCCACCCAAGCTGAATCGGTGTCATTGTCATTGCTACCTGCACCACCATCATGGCTATGGTCGTCATTGCGGGTAAACAGGAAACGGACTTTGATGCGTCCCCATTCATCCACATGAATTTCTTCACCACTTGGTCCAACCACTTTGGCGCGTTGTGGGGATGCAGCAGGTCGGTGTTGTAGTGGGTGATATTCAGGGACAGTTTTGATATTGCGGCGTTGCAGTGTCAATTGGTTGGCTTGGCGTTCTTCTGCGTTGTTGTATTGGGTGGGTTGCCAATTGCTTTGTGCCAAGAGTCGATTAATCTGTTGGTTCAGATCTTTAGGCAAATTGTTTTGGTTATAGAAGTTTTTTCCTGTGATCAGGAATTCTTTGTCTGCGCCACTGTGTTGATCGATTTCAGGGTGTTCCGCCAATTCAAACCAGTAACCGACATGGGTATCTCGGACAGTGGTATGGGCAATAAACTGTTTCGATTGCAGGTCGTAGTATTGTCCTAGGTTTTGATTGAGCTTTTCAATCTGGGCATTGCCAGACTGAGTTGCACCGTCTTCTCCATTTAGGTCTTGCATCCAAGCGGGTGAAAAATGCCATGCTTGTTCTAAGCCCAGACTGGCATTGTCATGTTGCTCACTGTGTTGATGCGTGCTTTGCACACTACCTGCACCTTCTTCTTGTTCCAATGCATCGGCTTGCCAGCGTTGTACATGGACACTGCTTGGTTGTAGTGTGCGTTGTCCGATCAAGCTGGTCATACTGTCGTATTGTTCAGTGGCACTGCTGCGATGGTAGCGAATCTGTCGACGGTTTAAAGCTTGGTATTGGCTATTGTCATCAATTAGACGTAGTTTTTGTGCTTGGATGGCTGCACTGCTGAGTGGAACTGTGTGTGCTGCTTCATCAATCAGCCAGTTAATCCCTTCACTTCTCATCAAGCGGGTGAGAAAGTCATAATCGCTTTCATTGGATTGCATGATAAAGGGACGGATATCGTAGTCTTGGCTGAGTCCGCTTAGGTCTAAAGTGAGGCTGGATGCAAATAAGGGACTTTTTTGTTGCCATTCTTTAAAGATGATTTCCACCACATCACGCACGCTCTTGTTCATAAACACGCGGCTGTTACGACGTTGTTTCCACAGTGCAGTTGGATCTTCGAGGGTGAGTTTATATAAAGTTAAACTGCCGTCGGATTGTCCTTGTAAGGCTTGAGTAATGATCCCTGTGACACGGGTCAATTGACCTTGATCGGTCACACTATCAATTGCAACTTGACTACCAATGAATTGTTTTAATGGAATGGTAGCATTAGTCGACAAGCAAATTAATTCTGCTTTAAGGCCTGCATTGAGTTGATGCTGCCCATCAATACGCTGCAGGAAAACTTGGGTATTTAAATTTTGATTCGAAAATTGAATATGAATGGCACGTTTTTGTGCTGTAAGGCCGAGACTCTCTAACGCTTGAAATATATTAGCCAACATCTTTTTTATAAAATATTAAATAAAATTTTAGACATATTATACAAAATAGACTAATTTGTCTATTTTGTATAATTATCGTTAATTCTAATTGCTTTGCCGTTTATAGATCCCTTCACTCATTAATGCATAGATATTTTGCAAGTCTTTTCGATGCATATTTGCCAATAGCTGAGTGTGCATATTTAATATATTCTGATCACCACGCATTGCAGGCCCTGTCTGCATTTGGCGAGGATCATTGAGTGTTGCCTTATTCGCAGTTTCCCTCATTAAAGGGTATAACAAACTAAAATCAACCTGCTCAGCATCGACCACTTGCTTCGCCATGTCATAACAATAATTACTAAAATTACAAGCAAATACAGCAGCTAAATGTAAGGTTAAACGCTGCGTAGAACTATATTGATAAACACGTTGGCTTAAACTGTTTGCCAAATCCGTTAATAATGTTAAGTCCTGTGTTTGAACTGCTTCGACAAACAAAGGCGTTTCAGACCAGTTCACTGCTCTTTCAAAACTAAAGGTTTGCAATGGATATAAAACCCCAGCGCGCGGATGCTTCTGCTGAAGTATCGATAAATCCGTACTGCCTGAAGTATGGACAATAAGATTGTCTGGTAAATATCGAGTAATTGCTTGAATCACACTTGAAATTGCTTGATCACTTACAGCAATAATGACCAGATCTGTTTTTGGCTCAAGTTGTTGAACCTGATCAATTGCCTGAGCATGGACCTGATCTGCCAATGTCTGTGCGTGCTGTAAATCGCGACTATAGATTTGAACGATTTGATGCTGTAACTGCAATACTTTTGCGAAATGTGTTGCCACACGCCCTGCGCCAATCAATGTAATTCGCATAATCTCTATCTATTCATCGTGATTGCTTAAGCATGCCAATAAAAAAAGGACGAATCAATTCGTCCTTGTTCTGCTTGCTTACTTAATTGACATTGTTGAGATAAACAATACGCTCAATCGTACGTTGAGTAAAACATTTGGTGTATTGCATATCTCGATCTTGTTGACGCATTGCATCATTCCAATAACCTGATTGTTTCTGATAGGTCTCACGATCTTTTTCAGCAATGTCATACACACTTTTTTGTGATAACACCTTACAATCGACATCACGCTTTTCAAACCAATCTGCTTGATCTTGCTGTAATTGTGACTTTTGTTCAGGGCTGAATTTATCCCATGTTTGGTTTAAACGCTCGACCTGTTTGGATTTCTCAGCATCAAGCTCTTTCTTGCGAATATCCATCGCTTTTTGCGCCAAGTCCATTTGGGCAGAAGATTCTGCATCATACTCTTGTTGTGCCTGTTCGCTACTTTGTTCCATCAAGCGATTTTCTTTTAAGTAAGCAACATATTGCACCGCCTTGGTTGCCATGAACACTACACCATCTATCACGCCATTTTCATCAGGGATATTGAAAACTAAACCATCCTTATCTGTTTTGGTCAGATTATAGGAAAACTCACCGCTTAAGTGGTCATTTTCGAGTGTTAATGGATAATCACTATCCGAGAAATAATCACTCAACGTATAGGTTCTTGGATCTTCATCCTCACCATCGTGTTGATATTTTTGCTGTTCAAGATAGGCATTTTCCGCACGTTTCTGCAACCCTTTCGGAAAAGAAACCACAAGCTGGCTCTCACAACTCAATAAGGTCTTTGAGGTCTGTTCAGTTTCACTGGCATCTAATGTGCGCACATTTTTAATTTCAAACTTTAAACCTTTATTGATGGTATCTAAAATCGTATAGTCCGCTTGATATTCACTGTCACGTAAACTGCGCTCTATTTGCTTTAAATACGCTTTTTTTAATGCAGCCTGAATATTATTGAGGTTGTCTTGATTGGTACAGCTCCACTCAGCAACAGCTGTACTATCCGTATTTTCAACTTTATCTTTCGGCTTTAACTTATCACAACCTGTGAATAAAACTGCTGCCGTTAATGTTGTGAATATAAAAAGCTTATTCATATTAATACCCTGTTATCTTGTTTTTTTCGGGCGTATTCTACTCAATTTAAATCTAGACTTTCGAGTCTTTTCTTGAATTTTATGCAAACAACCAGATCTAGAATCATATTCATGCAATTAAATAATTAAAATAAAAGGAGTTATTACAATAATAACTCCTGTTTAAAGAGTACTTGAAGGATAAATTAAGGTGTCACAGAAAACTCAATACGGCGGTTTTTGAAACGGCCTTCTTCGGTCGCATTATCTGCTACGGGGTTATCTGCACCATGACCTACAGCAGTCAATTGAGCCGCATCAACGCCTTGGCTCACAATATAATCGACCACGGCTTGCGCACGTTTCTGCGATAAGGCTTTATTGCTATCAGCATTACCTGTCGAGTCGGTATAACCTGCAACCGTTAGTTTTGCATCTTTAGCGGTTTTCAGTAAAGTCGCGGCTTTATCTAAAATTGCTTTATTTTCATCTGGAATCTGATTCGATCCTGTGGCGAAATTAATAATTTGTAGATTAAGTGCTTTAATCACCTCATTGATGTCAACTTTATTGCTATCAATATTGGTCAGTGCATCCTGAGCGGCATTTAAACTATTGCTTACCGAATCGGCTGCACTCACAGGCGCTTCAATCACAACTTCTGTATTTGGAACCAAACCTTTAATCTTGCCTAATAACTCATTCAGTTTGGCTGCATCAGCACCTTTCAACGTAATTTTGTCCCCCACCCAATCCAAAGAGAGATTAGGGACACCTTTAAGCAATCCCAACACGCCAGCAAGTCCTGCTTGATCAGTAAATGTTGCTGCATGTGTTGTTGCAGTATCTACTGTACAGTCCTGACTGGAAGAGAAAACTTCTTTGACCTTCGCTTGAATGCTTGCCAAAAATCCTTGATCACCCACACCGACCTGACATTGTGCAACATTGCCACTGGCATCCGTAGTTAAAGACAAGCTTGCAGGCGACGTATCGCTAGTTACTTGTGATGCTGAAGTACCTTCATTATTGACTGGAACAGCCACTTGTTTATGCTGACATGACTTCCATAACCATGCGACCAATAATGCTAAAATAATGACAGCCACAATCGGTAACCAAGCACGTGATTTAGTCCCAGTTGCAGCGGCAGTGTTTGCCAAATTTGAAGCTGAGGTTGAGCTACTTGCGACCAGCCCTAATGGCGCAAGCAAGCCGACTGCCCATGCAGGTAAAAGCGAGCGAATTGAATCGGCATGTTGTTTTAAATAATTCACGATACTTGACGTGTCATTTCCTGCTTCATTGGTCAAAGCAACCAGACTCTTTGGAATCGCTTGATTTAAAGTATGCTCCACCTCAGCAGGTGGAACCTGACCACCCGCAAGATTAGACAACAGTGCATTTTTAACTTGATCATTGTGTCCAAATAAATCAAGTAAAGAGGGTGAGATTGATTCTTTGAGTTTCTGAATAAGTTCAGGTTTTGCGGCTAATACGGAAAGAAAAATCGGATAGAACCTAGATAACAGCGCACTTTTTTCGTTCGCCAAACTGTCTTGACCACTCACAACCGTCGAGGTCACTTTTTGCTTTAACAATTCCATTGGGTTTATTGACATTGTTATTCACTCCAACTCATTAAATTTATAATATTCAGATCGCTTAAGAAAAATGCGAAGCGCAAGCAAACTGATGCTTTTTCATTCTAATCACTTGTGTGTTTTTTATTCGTTTTTATATAATTTAAATACAATACTTACATCACACTTTACAAAGTGAAGTACAAGATAGCGCGTATTAACCCTCAATCAGCCAAACGTTCACTTGATGAGTTGATATAAACAAACTAATGAAAAACTTGCAAAAATCAGGGTTAAAAACGGAAAAAATCGATAAGGTTTCTTCGCAGGTGGTAGATCAAGCTCTACTGGCTCTTCTTCAATAGGCTGTACAGGAACATGAACTTCATTTAAAGGTGAAAGTACCTCATCAGACCAATTTGGTAACAGTGCATTGATCGATTGTTTATGTTCTCTCAGGTAATGAATAATGCTAATGGCATCATTTCCAACTTCATTCGACAGCACAGCCAAACTTTTTGGAATCGCTCGATTAAGCGTCAGTTCAGCCTCTGCAACCGAAACTTTGCCTGCGGCCAACCGCAATAGCAATGCATTTTTTACTCGTTCATTTTCTTCCAACAAATCAAAAACAGACGGCGTAAGCTTTTCTTTTAATTGATCAACCAATTCAGGTTTCTCTAAAAAACGATGCAAGAAAACAGGATAAAACCTTGATAGAACATCATTTTTTTCATTTACCAAACAGGTTTGGTCATTCACAATCACAGATGAAACTTTTTGTTTAAGTAACTCCATTGGATTTATAGACATGTTATTAAGCTCCAATTATTTAAATAGTTTATTTCTCGTTTTTATAATTTTATGTAAGGTATATCTCATTTATTTTATTACTTTAATCTAATTCTTTTATTTTTATCTACATTTGTAAAATTTAAATACAATATCTACATCACACTTTACAAAGCAGAATAAGACTTTTTCATCTTATTCTGCTTATTTCACATTAGTTTATGCAAAAGTCGCCAGTACTTTACCCGTCAATTGCTGACCGAGTAATGGCGTATTTTTGCCTTGCGAAACAATGGTTTCTTTAGAAACAGTCCATTTCAGTTCTGGATCTACCAGCACCCAACCTGCTTCTTGCTGCCAGCGTTCCGTCATATTAGCCACTTGTGCAGGAATCGACGTCACTTTTGCCACCCATTCTAAAGGTCCGAATACGCCTTCCTGAATCAGTTGCACACCAAGGCCCACATAGGTATCAAATGCTGTAATACCAGGTTGCGTTTCTGCAAACGGTGCCATTTTGGCAGAACTGCTCAATGGTTCATGATGGGTACAAATTGCATCAATCACACCCTCTTTAACACCTTGACGTAATAAGGTTTTATCTTGTTCAGAACGCAACGGTGGGCGTACATGAGCCAAAGAGTTAAAACCATCTGTCAATTGTTCGGTTAAGTGCAGTTGATGCATGGCAACGTCCGCAGTCACAGGCAAACCTTTGGCTTTAGCAATACGAATCAGTTCTACCGATGCACCACAAGACAAGAGACCAAAGTGTGCTTTTACACCCGTCACTTCAATCATCAATAGATATTTTGCGATAGCGACCGTCTCTGCGATCGCAGGAATCATTGGCAAGCCTTGACGAGAAGCAATGAAACCTTCGTGAGCACAGCCATCTTTGGCAATTTGTGGTTCTTCCGCATAGAACACAACGGTCAAGCCCAAACCAGCAGCATATTCAAGCGTACGGATCACCACATCATCATTATCAAAAGCAGCATTGGCATTGGAAACTGAGGTACAGCCACCCTTCTTTAATCCCGCCATATTGGCAGGCTGTTTACCATTCAAACCTTGGGTCTGCGCGCCAATAATTTGCAGATAGATTCCACCATCTAATTGCGCTTTTTCAATCAAGCCATGAATCAGAGCACCATTGTCCTGAACAATTGGCTTTGAATCGGGAGGCGTAATTACATGCAAAATACCGTTGGCACGCGCCGCTTTACCTTCCGACTTTAAGGTTCCATGCTGTTGCTGACCCGGTTCACGCATTCGTGCGCACAAGTCAACCATGGTCGGCATGAGCCATTTGCCTTGCCCATCAATGTTTTCATCGACTTGACCTACTGCATCAATCAATTTACCGTTTTCAATATAAACCGTTTTGACTTGATCAGTATTTTGAATTGGATCGAGCACACGGACATTTTCAATTTTTACAATACTCATGTGATCTATCCCTTACAGTGCAATCGCTTCAATTAAACCTTGTTCTTGTAACTGGCCTTGCATCGCAAGTGCGAGTACAGCCATACGAACTGCAATACCATTGGTGACTTGCTTTAAAATCACCGATTGATCGCCATCCGCAACACTTGAATCAATCTCAACCCCACGGTTCATCGGCCCGGGATGCATCACGATACAATCAGGCTTCGCCATTGCAAGGCGCTCTTTATTCAGACCATACATTTTGTAGAACTCAGCCTGTGAGGATAAAGCTGGCGAATCAATACGTTCATTTTGGATACGCAAGGCGATAATCACGTCACAATCTTTAACGCCATCATCCATTTTATTAAACAGACGGACATGCTCACCATATTCATTAAAGCCGACTGGCAACAGCGTATTCGGTGCAATCACACGAATATCTTTACAGCCCAATGTTTGCAATGCAGCTACATTTGAACGTGCCACACGTGAATGCTTAATATCCCCGATAATGGCCACAGTTAATTCTTCAAAAGGCTTTTTGGTTTCGCGGCGAATGGTCAACATATCCAACATCGCTTGGGTTGGATGCGCGTGACGACCATCACCTGCGTTAATAATTGCAACTTTAGGACACACATCTTTAGCAATGAAATGCGCTGCACCAGATGATGAATGGCGAACAACGAAAATATCCGCTGCCATCGCTTCCAAGTTCCACAGCGTGTCACGCAAAGTTTCACCCTTAGATGTACTTGAACGCGCAATATCAATATTCAGGACATTGGCAGACAATCGTTTTGCTGCCGCCTCAAAGGTGGTACGGGTACGAGTAGAGTTTTCAAAGAACAGATTCATGACCGTCAGTCCTTCAAGTAACGGACGGTTGATCAAATTATTATTTTCATCTAAAAAGCTTTGCGCTGTATCTAAGATCTTGGTTAAGGTTTCTTTGGAAAGACCTTCAATTGTTAAAAAGTGCTTTAGATTTCCTTGTTGATTGAGCTGGATCTGACTCAAAGTATGCAATGCCGCCAAGTGCATAAGAGATTCCTAACACGTTAAGTTAACGCATTATACAGACTTTAGATTTCATTCGTAGTTGAAGTTTTCAGCACTTAAGTAAAAAGGATGCAATTCCCCACTGACATCCTTTTATTTTATCTTTTTAAATGACTTATCGCTTAGCGTAACGCACCAATATAATGATGATGCACTTGTGCCTGATATATTTCCTCTTCAGTGACTTCCACAGAATAGGTTTCTAAAACCTCAGCTTTTACATTTTTAGCTTCGGCTTTCACTTCTGTCACAGCTACACTTGGCTCAGCATATAGATCAATCAATGGACTTAAACGAGCAACAAATCGTGCGAGTTCTTGATCCTGAGTTGCTAGGGCAACCTCAAGCACATGTTTGGCATAGTCTTGATTATTGACTAAATACATTACATCGATCACACGACCACAAACACGTCTTAAACGGACATACATTTGAGTTGCAATCGTAAAAGCTTCAGCATTGACCGATACTTCACTATTCATGCTTTCTTTCATAATATCCTCACAGCCATCAAATTAAAATTCTTAAATTTCATCAGCTTTAAGTAAAATCGTTTACTGATGTATTGCAAATCTAAAAGCAAAAGCTGTACCAACTATGCAATAAAATAGTCAATAAAAATGAAATACATCACGGTCCTCATGCCACATCAACCCAGCTCAATGAAGAAAAAATGTAATAATTAGATGATAAAGCTGACAATCAAACAAATATGCACCGACAGAACCCATAAAAATCAGTTAAAATAGCCGATTGCTAAAAATGTTTTGGAAATTTGAATGAACGCTAAACCACGTCTAACAGACTATTGGGTCACCTGTGCGGACGGGCTTGAAACCTTATTACAACAAGAGCTTGAAGATTTAGGCATTCAAAATATCCAACGTTTTGCAGGGCGTTTAATATTTAAAGGTACATTGGAGAACGCTTACCGCATTTGTATGTGGTCTCGTTTGGCCTCTCGCGTGCTTTTACCTATTCATACCCATGAGCTTGAACATACGCATGATGCGCGTGATGTTGCTGAAGAACTCTATGAAGGTGCAATCAGCTTTGACTGGTCTCTCATTTTTGCACCACAAAGTACCTTTGCCGTTCGTTTGCATATCGAACGTGACATTAAAGTAAACTCTCAATTTGCGACCTTGCGCGTAAAAGACGGTGTTGTAGATTCCTTTATGGAAGCGGTTGGCAAGCGCCCAAGTATTGATATTAAACAACCAGAAATTACCTTGTATGCTTTAGCGGGTAAAACCGAACACACCTACTGTTTAGATCTTTCTGGTGATTCTTTACATAAGCGTGGCTATCGTCGTTTTATGACCGAAGCGCCAATCAAAGAAAACTTGGCGGCAGCGATTCTACAAAAAGCACAACTCGCGCAATATCAGCCTGACATTATCCTCGACCCAATGTGCGGTTCAGGTACATTTATTATTGAATCCTTATTAATTTTAACTGATCGCGCACCTGGTTTAGTTCGCCGTTTTGGTTTTAATGGCTGGCACGGTCATGACCATGAATTGTGGATGACGCTCAAAGCTGAAGCAGCTGAACGCCATGAAAAAGCATTGCAGCAACCCTTACCACAGTTCTATGCATATGATGCAGACTGGGAAGCAGTAAAAGCAACACGTCAAAACATCATTGCCGCTGGTTTTGAGAATTTACTGGATAAGATTCAAATTGAAGAACGTACTTTAGCAGACTGGGATGATTTCCATGCTGAAGGAAAAAAAGCCTTTATTGTGACCAACCCACCGTATGGTGAGCGTTTAGGTGATAAAGCGTCTAACCGTTCGCTCTACTTAGGCTTATCTGCACTATTGCAGAAGAATTTTCCAAATCAACGTGCTGCCATTATTGCTGCACAAGTTGAACAGGCCGATGTACTTGCCTTTAACGATCCACAAATTTTACGTTTGATGAATGGTAAATTACCGATTTATGTTCGTTTTGGTACAGTCAAACCTGCAACCGTTACACAACCATTTTTAGCAACTTGGCAACCCCAACAATTTGAGAAAATTGAAGGCGCTGAAGACTTTACCAATCGTTTGCAGAAAAACATGCAAGCATTGAAAAAGTGGGCTGTGAAAGAGAACGTCTACTGTTTACGTCTTTATGATGCAGATTTACCTGATTTCAATATTGCAGTCGACTTATATGGTGATCGATTGCATGTACAAGAGTACGCACCACCAAAAACCATTGATCCTGAAAAGGCTAAAAAGCGTTTTAACCTGGGGCTTGCTGCAATACGCGCTGTGACAGGCTTAAACCGTGATGCTATTTTCATTAAAACACGTGCAAGACAAGCAGGTACCACGCAATATACCAAACAGAGTACCGCCTCTAAACGTTTTATCGTACAAGAAGGTGATGCACGAATTTTAGTGAATTTGACCGACTACTTAGATACTGGCTTGTTCTTGGATCACCGTCAAATTCGTCTGAGAATTGCCAAAGAAGCGCGTGGTAAGCACTTCCTAAATCTTTATAGCTATACCTCAACTGCAAGTCTGCATGCCGCTTTAGGTGGTGCAGCAAGTACCACCAGTGTCGATTTATCCAATACTTATTTAGGTTGGTCGAAAGAGAACTTTGTACTGAATGGTTTAACGGTAGACCACGCAGATGAACAGCATATGTTCTTTGCAAGTGATTGCTTTGAGTGGTTAAAAGAAGGTCATGAACAATATGACCTAATCTTTATTGACCCACCAACCTTCTCGAACTCGAAAAAGTTTTATGGAACTTTTGATGTTCAACGTGACCATATTTCACTGCTTAAACGTGCAATGAATCGTTTAACCAGTGATGGTACCTTGTATTTCTCCAATAACTATCGTGGCTTTGAGCTAGATGAAGAAATTGAGGCGATGTATCAAGTTGAAGAAATCACCTCTGAAACCATTGGTTTAGATTTTAAACGCAACCAAAAAATTCATCGTGCTTGGAAAATTCAACACCCAGCTATTTAATTACCAGTTCAGCTTTAGTGTCATCATTGTAAGTCACGTGAACGTTACCTGATTCGAATTCATAAATCATGTAACGATCAGGTGGCTGTGCATGTGGCTTAATCGTAGCCTCACGCTTATCCTTGTCTCTCGTATCAACAGCGAGTATTTTCTTTTGCTCTTCATGAGATGAAAGTACGCCATCCAAGACAGTACTAACACGAATCTCGCCCAAAAATTTATCGCTAAGAATACGCTGTGAACGCCAACGTTCTTCTTCAGGCTTCAAGGCATCTTGTTGAGCTTTAATGATAATACTGGGGAGCGCATTATTCAGCATCCCCGTTTGTAAGGCGAGTGTCCCTTCATTCAATGGCTGTGCAGCATGCACCATTGAAGAGAAAGCGGTAATCAACAAAACTACACAACGATATGTGCAATGATGTCTGATATTTTCCATTGCAATTCATCCTGAATTTTTTTCTTATTTGTTCAAGAAACTAGCAAGTTTTTCATCAAGTCGCAATGTCTTTGGTAATATTCCTGAATAAATCAGACCAGTTGCACCAATACAAAAAAAGATGGTGACTTACATCACCATCTTTTTGGTCAAACATTAAAACTTAAACTTAGCTCAATTTCATTTTATCAAATACAAGATGACCATTTTCACCTTTGATTAAAATGTTATCGCCAGCCTGAAATTCACCAGATAGGATTTTTTGAGCCAAACTATTCTCCACTTGTTGCTGAATAGCGCGTTTCAATGGACGTGCTCCGTATATCGGATCGAAACCAGCATCGATTAACAGATCGAATGCAGTGTCATCTACTGTTAAGCCCATATCACGGTCACTCAAACGTGAACGTAAACGATCCAACTGAATATCTGCAATACCACGAATCTGTGCTTTTTGCAGTGAATGGAAAATCACCAACTCATCAATACGATTAATAAACTCTGGACGGAAATGCTGTGTTACGGCATTCATGACCACAGTTCGTACTTCATCATCTATCGCCCCTTCACCCAGCTCCCGTACATCTTGTGAGCCCAAGTTAGAGGTCATTACGATGACCGTATTTTTAAAGTCAACCACACGACCTTGTGAGTCAGTTAAGCGACCATCATCCAAGACTTGCAATAAAATATTGAATACATCCGGATGCGCTTTTTCCACCTCGTCAAATAGCACCACACTATATGGCTTACGGCGTACGGCCTCAGTTAAAACACCACCTTCTTCATAGCCCACATAGCCCGGAGGTGCACCAACCAAACGACTGACCGAATGTTTTTCCATAAACTCTGACATATCAATCCGGATCATGGCATCATCGCTGTCGAACAAGAAGTTGGCCAATGCTTTGGTTAACTCTGTTTTACCGACACCTGTCGGACCAAGGAACAAGAATGATCCACTTGGACGATTCGGGTCAGATAAGCCAGCGCGTGAACGACGTACCGCATTAGACACCGCAACCACGGCTTCATCTTGTCCCACCACACGATTATGTAAAAACTCTTCCATCTTCAGCAGTTTTTCACGCTCACCTTGCAGCATTTTGGTCACAGGAATACCTGTTGCCGCACTAACGACTTCAGCAATTTCATTCTCAGTCACTTTGGTACGAATCAACTTCGGTTCTTCGTTTTCCTCTGCAACTTCAGCTTGCTCTAAGCGTTTCTGCAATTCAGGAATTACACCATATTGCAAGCGCGCAGCTTCGGCCAAATCACCTTCACGTTTTGCTTTTTCCAAAGCACTACGCGCTTGATCCAGTTCGACTTGTGCTTTTTTATCACCTTCAACCAGTGTTTTTTCAGCTTTCCAAATCTCTTCTAAGTCATTGTACTCTTTTTGCTTTTCAGCAATTTGCTGTTCAAGATGATTAACTTCAGCTTTACTGCCAACATCTTCATCTTTTTTCACCGCTTCCAATTGCATTTTCAACTGAATTAAACGGCGATCTAATTTATCCAAAGCTTCTGGCTTAGAGTCGATTTCCATCTTGATACGTGATGCCGCTTCATCAATCAAATCAATTGCCTTATCGGGTAACTGACGATCAGTGATATAGCGATGAGACATTTTCGCCGCAGCAATAATCGCTGAGTCTAAAATTTGTACACCATGATGGGTCGCATATTTCTCTTTTAGACCACGTAGAATCGCAATGGTGTCTTCAACACTTGGCTCATCCACCAACACTTTTTGGAAACGACGCTCAAGCGCAGCATCTTTCTCGATGTATTGACGATACTCATCTAAAGTCGTTGCACCCACGCAACGGAGTTCACCACGCGCTAAGGCAGGTTTGAGCATATTCCCTGCATCCATCGCGCCATCGCCTTTACCTGCGCCCACGAGGGTATGAAGCTCGTCGATAAACAGGATGATTTCGCCTTCATGTTTTGCTAGGTCTTTAAGAACTGCTTTTAAACGTTCCTCAAATTCACCACGATATTTTGCACCCGCAAGTAATGAACCCAAGTCAAGTGAAAGTACACGCTTGTTCTTTAAGCTTTCTGGTACTTCACCATTGATAATACGCTGCGCCAACCCTTCTACAATCGCAGTTTTACCGACCCCTGGTTCACCAATCAGTACAGGGTTGTTTTTGGTACGACGAGAGAGCACCTGAATGGTACGACGAATCTCATCATCTCGACCAATCACAGGGTCTAACTTCCCTGCCAAGGCACGCTCAGTCAAATCGATGGTATATTTATTTAGTGAGTCACGTTGATCTTCGTGATTGTTACTCATGACTTTGTCATTTCCTCGAATATTTTCAATTACCTTGCGTAAATTTTCTGGTGTCACACCCACACTATTTAAAATAGTTTTGGTTTCGCCCGTTTCTGCCAAGCTCAGCAATACCCAATCCGTGGATAAAAACTCATCACCTGCTTTCTGTGCATAACGGTCAGCTAAATTGAGTGCCTTGACCGCTTCAGGATTCAGATTAATATCACCTGTCGGATTGGCCAAAGTAGGTGCATTTTGCACCGCTTGTTCAAGTTTCTGTTTTAACTCTGGTAAACGCGCACCCGCTTGTTGCAATAGACTCAGATTGGCCGGCTCTTCTAATAAAGATGTTAAGATATGAATCCCTGCAATTGCAGTATGATCCTTACCCATAGCCAATGATTGTGCATCTGAGAGTGCTTGCTGTAAGCGGTTTGTAAATTTTTCAAATCGCATTCTTGTTATTCCTCACAACAAATTTTTAACTTATCACTTAGATGGGAACACTTTTTAAAATTTCAAATAAAATTTATATATTTTTCAATATTTTATATAAAATAAAAAATATAAGACTCAGCTTTAATATGGGTACAAAAACAATCTATTTCAAGTATATTTTGTATAATTTTGCTACCTATTCTGTTTTGCACACCACCGATATTGTACTTTTAAGCAGAACCTTTTAGCTTACAGCTTTACTTTACACATAATGATGATCATGTATTTAAAACGAATCTATCTGGCAGCCGCTTGCCTTCTTCCACTTCATATTGCTTTTGCCCAACTGCCACAAGACTCAAGACGAGCTGGTGGGATTGCGGTTATTCCTCTAGAAGCAAACACCACTCAAGTGTTTTATGAACAAAATCCTGTACTGATTACGCAGGAAGGCTCACAACGTTATGCTGTGTTTGGTATCCCTTTATCTGCGCCTCTCGGTCCACTCACCTTAAAAACCAATAACAGTCCGATTCAAATTGAGCTTAAGCCATATCCCTATGCTGAGCAGCGCCTCAACGTCAAAAATCAGGATTACGTCAATCCAAAGCAAGAGCAATTGGATCGTTATGCACGTGAAGCCAAAGAGCAAAATGATATTTATAGCTCGTTTAGTCAAAGCACATGGACAAAATTCCCAAATTTTATTCGACCAACTGCTGGTAAATTCAGCAACTCTTTCGGACGTAAACGCTTTTTTAATGGTGAAGAACGTGCGCCACATTCTGGCCTAGATATTCCTGCGCCAGTTGGACAAAAAGTCGTTGCCCCTGCTGATGGTGTGGTGGTGCAAACTGGAAATTATTTCTTTAATGGTAATACGGTGCTGATTGACCACGGTCAGGGCTTAATCAGTATGTTCTGCCATCTGAGTAAAATTAGCGTAGAAAAGGGACAGCAAATCCGTCAGGGCGAAATACTTGGACTAGTGGGAAATACGGGACGAGTTACAGGTCCTCATTTACATTGGGGCATGAGCTTGAATAATGCTCGGGTAGACCCACAATTATTTCTAAAATAAAAAGAAAAGCTTATAAAAAAGTGATCTATAAAAATAGATCACTTTTTAGCAAAACTTAATAATTTAAGCTTTATGCGGCTTCAACAATTTCAAAATCATGGGTAATTTCAACACCACCATCCGCAAGCATTTTACTTGCTGAACAATATTTCTCCGCTGAAAGTTCAACCGCTTTTTCAACTTGCTTGGTTTTTACTGCTTTACCTGTCACCACGAAATGTAAATGGATTTTAGTGAACACGGCTGGAATCGAATCTGCTCTTTCCGCCTTAAGCTGACATACGACACCCGTCACATCTTGGCGAGATTTCTTTAAAATGGTCACAATATCAAACGAAGCACACCCACCAAGTCCCATTAAAATCAATTCCATAGGACGTGGACCACGGTTTTCACCCCCATATTCAGCAGAACCGTCCATCACCACAGTGTGGCCACTTTCTGATTTTGCCTCAAAAGCAACATTCTCTAACCAATGTACACTTGTTTGCATTGCAACTACCCGAAAAACGTTATAAATTTACTGTGTTCTTGTACACTAACATAAAATGAGTTGATAAGGAATTTCATCTCTTCTGTGTAGAAAAGGCTCTAGCAAGGGCCTGTGCGATCGGTTTTATCCAAATTCGGAAATTTTAAGCATGACTTCAAATTTTTCACAACTTAGCACTGATGCTTTGTCTCCAGGTCAACTACCTGAATCAGTTAAAGCATTGCTAAAACGTGCTCATATTAACAGATACCCTAAACGCACCGCGATTGTTGACGCTGGAACTGAATCAAAATCACTGTATTTAATATTAAAAGGTTCAGTGTCAATTATTTTACGTGAAGATGATGAACGTGAAATCGTCGTTGCCTACTTAAACCCTGGTGACTTCTTTGGTGAAATGGGGCTTTTTGAAAAGAACCCTCAGCGTACCGCAGAAGTACGTACTCGAGATGTATGCGAAATTGCAGAAATTTCTTATGACAACTTCCACGAGTTAAGTAAACAATACCCAGATCTAAGTTACGCTGTGTTTGCTCAACTGGTACGTCGTCTTAAAAATACAACGCGTAAAGTAACAGATCTTGCCTTCATCGATGTGTCTGGTCGTATTGCTCGCTGTTTAATTGACTTATCTGCGCAACCTGAAGCAATGATTTTGCCAAATGGTCGCCAGATTCGTATCACACGTCAAGAAATTGGTCGTATCGTGGGTTGTTCTCGTGAAATGGTTGGACGCGTACTCAAGACGCTTGAAGATCAAGGCATGATTCAAACTGACGGTAAAGCCATCTTAATTTTTGACGCTTCTTTAGAAGAAAATACTTTTGCTGAAGAAGAGTATGATGAAGAGGATTAATTTGATCTGAGATCAAATGCGTTCGAATTAAAGCCAGTGCCCGTCACTGGCTTTAATTTTTTCAATCAAATCTACAACAGCCGCTGATTACATAATTACAATGATTATAGAGGTATTCAGAATGTTAACTGCTGTCAACATTTTTTATAATCCTCCCTAATCACGACTATATTCATAAGATACTGATTTGGAGAGAATAAGTATGAAGAAGTTAGCTTTAAGCCTTTGTGCTGTTACTGTAATGACAATTTCTGGCTGCGCATCTTTCGCAGATATGGCAGGTGCCGACAGCGCAACCTTGAATGCTCAATCAGCACAAGGCTTCTCTAAAATGACGCAAGAAGCGCGTGCTAAAAATCAACTGGATAGCAGCTCAAGTACTTATCAACGTATCAATACTGTCTTCCAGCGCTTAAAGCCTTATGCAGACCAAATGAACCAGACTGGCCAACGCTTTGACTGGCAGCTGGCTGTATTAAAATCTGATACCGTTAATGCTTATGTTGCGCCAGGTGGTAAAGTGGTTTTCTATACAGGCATTGTCAACAAGCTTAATCTGACCAATGACGAAATTGCGGCAATTATGGGTCATGAAATGACACATGCTTTGGAAGAACATGCAAAAAGTAAAATTGGTGCTCAAGCTTTAACAAATCTTGCGATTGGTATTGGTAAATCATACGCAGGTAGCAGTATCGGTGATCTTGGTAGTGCTGCAATCGATTTAGGCAGCCAAGTAGGTGTGGGTCTACCTTACTCACGTAATTTGGAAAGCCGTGCCGATTACGGTGGTTTAATGTTGATGGCAAAAGCAGGCTATAACCCAAATGCTGCGATTAGTCTTTGGGAAAAAATGAATCGTCTCGATGGCGCTGGTGGCAGTTCATTCTTGTCAACTCACCCATCAAATACACAACGTATTAGTGATATGCGTAAAAACTTACCTGCCGCTTTAGCGCTTTATAATAAACGTCGCTAAGCAAGAAGCCCTTCAATTCTCAGCGTAGAATTGAAGGGCCTTTTTAAAACAACAATAGAATAAAAAATTAAGCTTTGAGCATACGCAGATGTAGCATATGCGTCGCAACTGTATGACGGATATGATCTGGTCGTGCATAAAAATAACGCTCAGTTAATCCATCCCCTGATAAATCCTCGGTGACGATATATCCCATTTGTTCTACTGCCTGATGCAATGCTTTGGGTCTAAATTGCCCTTTTAATGGTTCTTTTAAAAAACGAGTAAATTGCGACACAAACAACGCTCCTAAACGCTCTATACCCTCTAGCTCACGATAGTCAACCGAATAGTCCAAGACCACTTCGCTTCCCTGTGCTGCTATCTGAGAAATACTTACCAATGTACTTAGGGTCGTTCCTGGTTCTAGATAGTGTGTCGTCCCCAACCATGAGAAAAAAGCAGCTTGATCCAGCTTGAACGTACTCCGGGCTAAAGCATCTGCAATTGATTCTTTTTCAAAATCGATTGCAACAAACTCAACATTTGCTGGAAGCACTCCAAATTGGCGTAATTTGCTTTGTTTTGCTGCTTGGGTATCTGGGTGGTCGACTTCAAAGATTTTTAACTGTGGGTATTTCTGGGCCTGTCGTAAGGTAAAAGAATCTAAGCCTGCTCCTACGAGCACATATTGTTGAATTCCCTTCGCGATTGCGTGCTCAAGCAAATCTTCTGCATATCTTGAACGTCCGACCACTTGCCCGGTTAATAAGCCAAAAGTGCGATTGAACACAGCGGAGTTCATGACTTTGACGGTCAACGAAGTGGTTAATAATTTCTTCCAACCCTTACTGGTTAACTCAAATGCAAAAGGATCAGAAAATACTGGATTTTCAGCATTTTGAAAATGATTGGCACGTAATGCTGCGGCAGCTTCAGCGGTGCGACTCGATCGTCCTTCTTTCATTTTTATTCCCCATTTTTATTGCTGTTTTGCAAAAAATAAGCAGCAAATTCTACCCTGAGATAAAATTTACTGCTGTTTGATGATTAATCTAAAATCAGTTGGTTTTTTCAGTCTGATAAGTCACTTGATAATCATTCAAGTCCATACGTTTCAAACGTTGCTTTAACTTTTTCAATGACCACGGCCATGCAGCAAAGTTACGGCCATTCGCATCTAAATAGTAGCTCTTACATCCGCCCGCGTTAAATACTGTTGTTTTCAGGTGTTTTTGCACCAGCTCATTATGATGCTTAATCACTTCAGGCTTAATATTCAACTTACTGATGCCCTTTTCTTTGATTTTCAGTAAACCATCAACGATATAATCAAGTTGTGCTTCAGCCAAACCAATGAATGAATCATACACCAAGACATTTGGCCCTAGGACAAGGAAAGCATTCGGGACATTCTCAATACTGGTGCCTAAATATGCTTCTGGTGAAGTGCTCTTCCACAAATCATTCAGGCACTCGCCTTTCTCATTTGACACACGCTTGCCAATCGGTGGATGAGAAACCTCAAAACCTGTTCCCCAAATGATCACATCGACTTCATGACGTTCACCATTTGCAGACACAACCGTATTGCCTTCTACTTTCACCAATCCATGTGGAATCAGTTTAGTATTCGGTTGTTGTAATGCAGGATAATAATTATTAGCGAACAGCAAACGCTTACAGCCAATCGTAAAGTTCGGTGTTACATTTTTACGTAATTCAGGATCTTCAATCTGGAAACGTAAAATCAATTTTGCCAATTCGCCAACAGGTTTTAACACGGCTGGATTACGTAAGCCGAAATTAATTGCATTCAACGATTGTGCAACCGCTTGACGCCATGTTTTTTGAATCAGTGGAAACTTCTCAATCAATGATTTACTAATATCACCTAGATCTGTATCTGGCTTTGGTACCACCCACGGCGCTGTACGTTGATACACGTACAATTCTTTTGCTAATGGCTGAATCTGAGGAACAAACTGAATCGCTGATGCACCTGTCCCAATCACAGCGATACGCTTGCCTGTCAGATCATAATCATGATTCCATTTCGCTGAATGGAACATTTCGCCTTTAAAGGTTTCTAGACCTTCAAGTTTTGGAATTTGCGCTTCGGTAATTGGACCTGTTGCAAAAACCACAGTTCTGGATAGGTTTTGACCTTTATTGGTGTCAATCACCCACAGATTGCGCTCTTTATCCCATGCCGCATTGAGCAACTCTGTACCAAATTCAATTTTTGAGCTGACATTGAAGTTTTCGCTGACTTCTTCTAGATAGCTTAGAATCTCAGGTTGGCGAGCAAACAGATGACTCCATTTGGCACTGGGTGCAAATGAATATGAATACAACGCCGATGGTACATCACAGCCACAACCTGGGTAAGTATTTTCACGCCAGGTGCCACCCACACGTGTCGCCTTCTCAATGATCTTGTAGTTGCTATAACCGACCTGATCAAGACGAATCGCCGTTGCGATACCAGAAATTCCAGCACCCACGATAAAACTATCATAGATATGTGGTGGTAAAGCCTTTCCTTCAGCTGAGTTTAATTTTTTTGCTTGAGCTGTCATTTAAAATATCCTTTATTCATTCAACTGAAATACGCCTATCGCCAATTGAGTTTGGTCTTATTTCAGTGTTTAAAATCTTTTATCCGAAGTGATTACTTCATAAATCGATATGATGTGCCTAAGAATTTTGCATATAAGTTCGGTGCGGTACGTTTCATCAACCAAAATAACTTGGCGTCGATTTGTGGGATGGTATAAAGCTCACCTTTGTCCAAACGATCTAAGGTCAATTTGGCTACCTTGTCGCTGGTGGTAAAAGCCAAATTAGTCAACGCATAATCCAACAGCCCTTTATGTGGGACTTTGCCATTTTTAATGATATTGGTCGGTACCAAGGTTGGACAAAGTACATTGACCTTAATATTGGATTTTCGCAGTTCAGCCGAAAGTGTTTCTGACAGAGCACGAACACCTGCTTTAGACACGTTATACACAGTCATTTCTGGTGCTGCCGTATAAGATGCTGCTGATGCCACATTGATAATTGCGCCATGACCAAGTTGTTTAAACTTCGGTACAAAAGCACGGCAGCCGTGGATCACCCCCCACAAATTAATATTCATGCACCAATGCCAGTCTTCAGAAGACATTTCATCAAACTTGCCCCCTAAACCGATCCCTGCATTATTAATCACCAATGTGACTGGGTTCTGCATCAATTGTTGAGCCTGTTCAGCCAATTGGTTGACTTGCTCTTCTTTGGCAACATCACATTGCACAGCAAAGGCTTTTGCTCCAAGTGCCTCCATTAAGCTGACCGTTTCTTTGGCTGCATCAAGGTTAATGTCCGAACACACCACTGTGCCGCCACGTTTTGCCAGTTCAAGTGCAAAACTACGACCAATCCCACTTCCTGCACCTGTCACCACAGCGAATGCTTTTTGGCTAGGTTTGGTTTTTTTCCCAAATAATTTCATCTTTGCTTTCCAATAATCTCGTATTGATCTGGACCAAGTTATGCAGTCGCTGCACGTACAGGTGGTACAAACTCTTTCAGGAAATAAGGGCTTAATAAACCTGTTTCAGGATTTAATAAACGTTCTTTGTAATACGCCATATACGCTGTGGTATCGTGGTCATTTGGATGAAAACTTGGACGTAGATATTCAAGAATGTGCATAAAGCTACTTCCGAATACCCCACGCTCGCTACCGAACAGTAAAGCTGTACTTTCCACAATATCTTTCATATAACGAGGATTAATCAGGTTGCTTGGCTTGCGTACAAATGGCATCAAATAGCCACCCAACGAAACGCCACCTAAAATAGTTAAACTTGCCAGCAAGAAACCTGTCACTCTGAGCCAATAATTACCTGATAATTCTAAAAAAACATCGTATGCAATATCTTTATGCTCAGACTCTTCCAACATATGCCACATCCACATGGCACGCTGTCTTTCATCTTGAGAACCCAATAGATATTCTTCATGCTGCATCATGAATTCAGCAAGCACAGCAGTGTAATGTTCAATGCCTGCCATCAATGAAAGCTGTAAAGACTGTGGAAGTTTATAGATGCCATATTCGAAAACTTTGCCTGCAATTGCGCGAAGCAATTCAACTGGATAACCATTTTCTTTCAACACTTCATCATTAAACTGATTGTGGATTTTTGAATGAATCGCTTCTTGCCCAATCAAAGACGTTAGTCTTTGTTTTAAAATCGGGTCTTCAATAAAATCACGATGATGACGTGCAGTATCGATGACCACATCTTCACCAAAAGTTAGGAAGATGGATAAAGCATGAAAATAAGAGGTTGCTAACTCTTTATTTAAAAAAAACTTTTCATCCAATTCATTTGGATTGAACTTGAAATCAAAATGACGAATTGGAATAGGTGATTTATTCGCCAGATTTTGAATAATGCCCTGATATTTGGTACTGAGTTTGTCTGAGAAGACATTTCGAAGAACTTGAGCGACCATGTCTTAATTCCCATAGAGAGAGTAAAAATAAAATCAAACCGCAATACATCCATCAAAAATCGTAAAGTTGTCTATAAGATTATTTCTGCAACTTTAACGACTTCGATTCTTAAACTTTAAGTTGGGACGCATCACCCCATACACGGGTCAGCTGAGAATGGTTATTTGCATAGTGCATGAGCGAAATAACGGCAACAAGAACCAAACTGCTCATAAGACATTGAGCTTTTTTGCCAACCTATTCCCTTTATTTCACCGCACTCTACTTAGCTATCTGATTCAAAAATTAAGCCGCTTGTACCTTAGGCGTGAACTCTTTTACAAAGAATGGATGCAATGCACCACCTTCTGATAAAAGTTTCTTTTCGTAGTATTCAAAATAAGCGGTTGCATCATGATCATTTGGATGGAAATCCGTACGTAAATAATCAAAAATACGACCTTGGGTACTTCCAAAAACTCCATCCTTCGGACTAAAGATCAGCTTGACGCCACGTCGTGCATCTTTCCAGAATTTCGAAGTCAACATTTCTTGTGGCTTACGTAAGATCGGCACCATGGTTGCCGAGAACGGAATCAACCCAAGAATGGTGAAATAAGCCAGCAAGAAGCCTGAGATGCGTAAGGCATAATTACCATTCAGTGTTTGATAAACATCATAGGCAACATCTTTATGCTCTGATTCTTCAAGCATATGCCACATCCACAAGGCGCGGGTTTTTGCATCATCAGAGAAATAGAAGTTCTGCTCATGCGCCATCATGTATTCCGCCAATACTGCGGTAAAATGTTCAATCCCAGCCATCAATGACAGTTTCAGCGGTTGCGGGAATTTCAAGAAAATATGATCGAAGAACTGTTCACCTAGGAAACGATAGAGTCGCACTGGATAATCAAGATCAACAATTGCATCGTTAAATTCATTATGTAATTTTGAATGGATCGCTTCCTGACCAATCAATGAAGTCACACGCTGTCTCAAGATCGGATCTTTCAATTGATCGCGATGATGACGTGCTGTTTCAATCACCAAGTCTTCGCCATAGGTTAAAAATACTGAAAGCGTAGCGAAGAAAATCGTAGCGAATTGATTGTTCATATAAAATGAGAGATCAACTTCTTTCCCTTCAAACCCGATGGCCAAGTGACGAATTGGAATACTTTTTTTACTCGCAAAATCGATTTGCTCAGTTATTGGGTTAGATTTAAATAAACTTAAACCTTTCTTTAATGTGCTGCTAATCATGGCTACACCTACCTACTTCACTTGAGCGTCATTTGCCCTTTGACATGCGTTGCATCGGGTTCATCTCTTTTCATCTTTCTTAGTCATTTGAGAAGTCTGAAAAAATATTCGGGAGATTTTTTTGAACCTGATCCTGATATGAAATTACTTTAAACCGATCTTATGTTCGGATTCAATTCGGGTAATTTCCAAAGTTTGAATAGATAAATTCTTCATAAAAAGTGGTTCTTATCAATTTTTTAAAACACAAATAAGAACAACTTAATTATATTTTTTACTTTTATTATCATGCATATATTTAAAATTAAAAGACTAATCTCATAAGCCAAAATCAAGATTAATCTTCATGAACTCATTTTTATTACAGAAAAAATATAAATATTAAAATGCATGTAATTTTATTTGTTCGGATTAATTAAGCGACCCTTTCATAGGATTCCAGCACATGTTAATCTGACATTATGTTCGGATTTTAACAATAAAAGCTTATGGCGACTCGTAAACCACGTCAATCACGCTCAAAAGTAACCGTAGATACCATTATCGAAGCTGGTTTCATTGCAGTTGCCAGTAACGGCACCAGTGGCACAACCACACGACATATTGCAGATATTGCGGGTGTCAGTGTTGGCTCTTTATATGAGTATTTTAAAAATAAAGAAGAAATTTATGATGCAATGGCCAGAACTTTTGTCAAAGAAGTATTGGATATGGTCAAGGAACTCACGCCAATCATCATTGAACAGGAGTTAGAACCTTTATTTGAAATGATTTTCTATACCTTTAGAGATCTACTGACCCGCGATGATGACCGCTATCTCATCTGCCTAAGATATGCGACTGAACTTAAATATGAAAAATATATTGGTCAGATCGAAATGGCACTGATGGAAGTTTTGATGAAATATATGATTCGCCATCCTCGTTACCTAAAGGTCAATAATCTCAGCGTGACTGCTTATATCAGTATTAATAGCAGTATCTTCAATGTGGCACGTCATTTGATTTTACCCAATCCGCAAATCAGCTTTGATGAAATGGTCAAAGGTTTAAGCACCATGATTATTAGCTATATCGAAGCAGAATTGGCAAAAGCAGGAAATTAAAAGCCAGCTTCCACTGGCTCAGTTTAACTCTAGAATGGTCTTGCACCTGCCAAGCTGACACGTTTCAGCAAACGACGTTGCTCGGCAGGAAAAGCTGTACGTGAATGCAAGGTCAATTGATTATCCCAATAGACGATATCTCCAATTTCCCACTGGTGTTCATAACGATATTCAGGCTTGACGATATGCGCTCTTAAGCGTTCGATCAACGCGGCACCCTTTTGGTCATCATAGCCTACAACTTCAACTTCGGTCTGTGCGTCCAGATAAATACCACGTCGACCACTCTCAGAATGTGTACGAACCAATGGATGTGGAAATGCAGCACCTAATATCGGTTGATCAGAAAAGCGATACTTTGGAATCGAGGTTTTATCCTTCAAGCGCAAAAATGGATTATACGTAATCAACTGCAACCCTTCGATTTCGTCTTTGGTTTCCTGATCTAGGTCTTCATACGCCTGAACAGTGTTATACCAACTGGTTGCACCGCCATCTTTTGGAAGTTCAATTGCATAAAGCAAAGATCCACTAGAAGGCTGGGGGGTCCAGTGATGGTCACTATGCGGGGTAAGTTCGCCATGACCAGTATAATCCCCCTCTCCAACTGCATTAGATACGGGTACAATATCAGGCGGTGCGTTGGTATCATTACGCGTTGCCAATACAGGAATATCTGTTGGCGGACGGAAAATCCCACCAAAATAACTCGCAAAGGCTAGTAAGTCATTGTCTTCCAAGTCTTGTGACTTGAAAACCAGAATTAGATGTTCATGCAATGCCTTTTTCAGCTTGAGGATCACTTCCCCGCTTTGAGGTTTACTGGCATCCAAACCTGTCACAATCGCCCCCAATGCGCCTTCGATGGGTGTGATGTGCACGGTATCTAAACTATGCTTCTTGTATTCATGCCAACGCGGTGCACTCTCGATCGCGGCTGAAAGTTGTGTGAGTACGGTCATTTTCTTTCCTTTAAATCATTCATTATATTTTTTAAAGCATTTAGCTTTATTCACGATTCCCCAATCACAAAATTAGTGATCTATTTAAATATATGCAAACCGTGAAATATAAGAACCAATATTTTTATATTAATTTATTTATTTTTATGATTATAAAATTCAGTTCACTTGGTCTTACCAAGCAAACTGAAATTGATTAAAATCTTTAACTGGCGGGATAATTAAATGATCTTCAGTTGCATGACTAAAATCTGTCAAAATATCATTTCTAATCGCAGCAAGTCGAACGTCTTCTCGGACACGTGGATGCGGTAAATGAACAGGAACAATTCGTTTAATTCGACCAGGATTAGGTTGCATTACCACAACACGATCACCCAGAAAAACGGCTTCCTCGACATCATGGGTCACGATAATCATGGTAATTTTTTCAGTTTGCCAGATCCGTTGTAACTCCTTTTGTAGATTGGCACGTGTGAGTGCATCCAATGCCCCAAAAGGTTCATCCAACAACAAGATTTTAGGTCGATTAATCAGACTTCTTGCAATCGCAACACGTTGACTCATCCCCCCTGAAAGCTGTGCTGGGTAAGCATCTTTAAACTTGCTCAAGCCGACCAATTCAATGTGTTCATCAATCAATTGATCCTGTTCAGCACGCGCTAATTTACTATTTAATAATGCAACCCGAATGTTATCTTGCACATTCAGCCAAGGAAATAATCGATGATCTTGAAAGACAATACCGCGCTCCAGACTGGTGCCTTGAATCGGTTGTCCATCGACCAGAATCTTACCTTCAAATTCATCATCCAAACCGACCAGTAAACGTAATAAAGTTGATTTTCCACAACCACTACTACCGACAATACTGACAAATTCCCCTGCTTTAATCTCTAAAGAAATATCATCCAATACAGTTAAGGCATGTTCTTGATACTGCCCATATGATTTATTGAGATGATTAATTTTTACTGAACCCACATTTAATGATGTCATTTTAGCCCCCCTAAAACAGAAATCAAAAATATAATAAAATCAATCTTTACTATATTTTTGATATGACGCTCTATAGTTTTGCCAAAGCAACTTCTGTAGATTTAATTAAAACAATGACTTCACTACCTAATTCTAAATTTAGGTTTTTCACTGATCGTGTGGTAATCACCGAAGTAAAAACTCCCGCAGGTGTTTCTACATCTACCTCAGAAACAACACTACCTTCAATAATTTCTTTAACGACACCACGAAACTGGTTACGCACATTAATTTGAGGAATACTCATCTTTCACCACTTTAGATCTGTTTATTAAGTTATGTTTAGCTATATTAGAAAATGTACAAATATTTAGAACTATTATTTTTGAATATTTTTTGATTAAAAAGTTATATTTATTTTAAATCATTGATTATTATTTTTTCAGCAAAGTGATTTTCAACCAATAAAAAGGTAAACACTGTCACCTGATTATTGATTTCAATTAACCCAATAATTCTTCCAACATAATATTGACCACTTTATCGTTTCCCACTAAGCCATATTTGACCAATCTTGCACGCACGATGTTCCGACTAATTCCTAACAGCTTAGCTGTTTGGACCTGATTGCGATGGCAATATTCATAAGCGATCCGAACCGTTGCTTCTTCAATCAAGCGATCTAGATTTTCATTTTTCAAGGCATGCGATGATTCAAATAAATTCAGAAGCGCATGCTGCAACATTTGTTTAGGCAATAAATCTGTTCTTGGAATGGTGTGTGTGCTCTTCTCCAAATCAGAAATCTGTCGCAAATTCAAGCTACTGGATAAAGATGCAAAGCAAAAGTCAGTCGGCTGAATTTGATGATTCTTGCAGACCAGTAAGGCATGGTGAATGGCATTTTCCAGTTCACGAATATTACCGGGATAGCCATAGGTCAAGAGTTTCTGGACAGCACTTGGACTCAGTGTCGCTATTGGATAGCCCAAACGTTTGCAATATTGGGCAATAAAAAAATGAGCCAATGGCAAAATATCGCCAGGCCGTTCTGCCAAAGGTGAAACTTTAAGCAGTGCCACATTCAGCCGATAAAATAAATCTTCTCTAAACTTACCTGCTTGAACGGCCTCATCTAAATGGACATTGGTAGCCGCAATCACACGGACATTCAACTTAATTGGCTTGAGTGATCCGACTCGAACAATTTCACGCTCTTGCAGAACCCGTAATAATTTCACCTGCATCGCTGGAGATAAATCACCGACTTCATCTAAGAACAACGTGCCATGATTGGCCGCTTCAAACCAACCCGCCTTGCTATTGATTGCGCCTGTAAATGCGCCTTTTTCATGTCCAAATAACTCACTTTCAGCCAATGATTCTGTAAAGGCGCCACAATTTACTGCCACAAAAGGACCACGACTACGCTGGCTCATCATATGTACCTGACGTGCAACCAGTTCTTTACCCGTCCCAGTATTGCCAATAATCAGGACACTCGCCTCACTGGGTGCAATCTGTTCGATGCGATCCAGCAAATCTCTTGATTTTTGATCTTCAAAAACCATAGCTGTCGCCCGCTCAGTTCGCGTTAAAGTCTGATTTTGTGGATAAGTAATGAATGACATGCATTTACTTCCCTATTGTTCTAAAAGAGAAGTTATCTTGCATGACTATTTGTTTAAATAGAAATCAATAATTCACCTTTGTTATTTCCATTTATTAAAATAGAAATAGACTCCAATTAAACTACAAGGATGATTTAATTTGGGCTATATGCATTATATTGATTGCTATATATCTTTTTATAATCAATCTGATTTTGTTTTAACTGTCCTTCAGAGATTAAATTATCGACCCATATAGTAAAATCATCATTTTTAAATTTCCCTGCGTTACTAGCAATTCCCCACTGTGTCCAATATTTTAACATAGCACTATTTTCAGGTCGTTTACGTTTCTCCAAAATGTGTTCAAAACGCGCAATCGCCTGATCTCTCGGTTGTTGTCTAGACCATTCAATTGCTTTGGCAATGCCCGTTACCACTTTACGGGTAGTATTTGGATGTTCAGCAATATAGCGATTTGCCATAACATAAGTTCCAGTCGTCAGATCGCCGACCAGATCATAATCCCGATAAAGACGACGTACACCGCCCCGCTCAATTGATGGTCCTGTCAAAGGCGCTAAATCCACATGACCATTTCTTAGGGCTTGCTCTGAAGAACCTGGTGGCAAGACCACAAGCGTTACCTGATTGATTTCTTCAGGGCTAAGTCCTCCTTTTTTTAAATAGGTTTTGAGCATATATTCCACTTGTGCGCCCAGAATATTGGTTCCGACTTTTTTACCGATTAAGTCTCTGGCTGAATGAATTGGGCTATTTTCCAGTACATAATAACCAGCAAAAGGATCATCAAAAGTACCATAGGCAGCAATAACGACGGTTCCCGGTACACCACTGGCCACCATTTTAACGGCTGAGCCCGCAAAACTTGGACTGCTTATATCACTATCACCTGACAAAGCCGATTGAATGCCCTGAGGTCCTCCTGTAGAAACACCCTGATAGCTTAATTTGATTGGTGCGAGATAACCTAAATCCTCAGCCAATTCCAATGGTGTAACCACGCCTGGTGAACCTAAATATTTAAATTCTAAAGATTCGAGTCCATCGACTGTGGTCAATTTCGATGCTGGTTTTGTACATCCCAACAAAATAAGCGATAATGTCAGCATACAACTGAAATCAAATAGATGCTTTCCCCAGCCTTGCTTAAACATGTCGATGTGCTCCTAACTACCTTTCAATTTTCCACGCGGTCAAACGCTTTTCGATCGCAAGCAGACTGTAATTAAACAATAGACCAATCGTGGTAATACTAATGATGCCAAAGAACATTTCGGGAATCTGAAAGTTATATTGCGCATAATTAATCAGATACCCCAAACCGGCTTTCGCCCCAACCATTTCTGCGGCAATCAACATTAACACTGAGAATGAACCCGCCAAGCGTACACCCACGAAAATCGTTGGAATCGCCGCAGGTAAAATCACTTTCCGGAACAACTGAATAGAGCTCAGTCCCATGGTTCTTGCTGACTTGATCAACAATGGATCAACATTACGGACACCGCTGATGGTATTCAGCAAGATGGGCCAAGTGCAGGCATAAGTGACCAATGCAATTTTCGAACTTTCACCAATCCCAAGAAAAAGAATAAACACGGGCAATAAAGCTAATGCAGCCGTGTTGCGGAACACTTCTAATAAAGGACTCAGAAATTCGGAAAAGCGTGTGTACCAACCAATCGCCAAACCTAAAGGAATGGCAATAATGATCGCAAAAATAAAGCCACTGAGTGAACGAATCAAACTGGCTTGCAAATGTGTTAATAATTGACCATTTTGAATCAAGCCCCAACCACTCACTAAAACGGTAGAAAATGCTGGCAAGAAAGCGGAATCGACCAAACCAATCCGCGGTACGATTTCCCAGATGGCTAAAAAGAGTAAAATCGCGGCTGATCGTTTAAAACTTGTGGAAAGCCAGCTTAGATTGAGATCGGACCTAAAGGAACTCACCTTTGGCGGAGAAGAAATTGAACTGGACTGAATTGTTTTTGGAAACGTTAATGTCTCTTTTGTACTCGACATAATCACCTCTACTTCTTGTTAATCTTTAAAATACATTGTGCTTAAGCAACCAACTGCTTCTGTTTTTCCTGCTCTTGGGCTTTTAATACTTCTTCACGTAATAAGCTCCAGATCTGATGGCGCAGTTGGCTGAACTCTGGGCTGGAACGTACATCCTTCTGATCGCTTCGTAGCTCAACAGGGACTTCAATCACCTGCTTGATTCGCCCAGGACGTGAGGTCATGATGGCAATGCGCTGCCCCAAATAAATGGCTTCATCAATACTATGCGTGATAAAAATGATGGTCTTCTGAGTCTGTTGCCAGATTTTGACCAATTCAGCCTGTAAGGTTTCACGGGTCTGCGCATCGAGTGCGGCAAAAGGTTCATCCATCAATAGAATGTCTGGGTCATAAGCTAGACTCCGTGCAATTGCGACCCGCTGCTTCATGCCACCTGAAAGTTCATTGGGATAATGATGTTCAAACTCCGCAAGCCCCACTAAATTTAGGAAATACTTTGCCGTTTGATAACGCTGTTGTTTATCAACGCCTTTTGCATCCAAGCCAAACTCAATATTTTCTAGAGCCGTTAACCACGGAAATAAAGCGTATTGCTGAAAGACGATACCGCGATCTAAACCAGGTTTCTTAATGGCCTGCCCATCAATGGTGATTTGACCTGAACTTGGTGTCGTTAAACCAGCCAAAAGATCGAGCAAGGTTGATTTTCCACAGCCACTGGGACCAACAATGGCAACAAATTCACCTGCCTTAACATCTAAAGATAAATTTTCGACTGCCACAAAATCTTCGGCCTGAACTTTTGCACCTTTGACTTTTTTGGCAGCAAAAGACTTATAAACATTTTCAATTTTTAATTTTGTGCTCATTGCTTCTGCTCCTTACTGTGCTGTTCGTCAGCTACATTTTTATTTTCACTTACGTAGGGATTAAATTGATTGGTAAATAAAGCATCTGCCTTAACCTGATTGGGTTTGAACTCACCACGTTTTTCAAATAGGTCAATCCAGCGTTGATATTGTGCTGCATTTAACAACCCACCTTGGCTGACTACCCCATAGCTGCGCCAGTACTGCATCAGCACATCGCTTTCATTACGTTTTCTCTTTTCAATGATGCTTTTAAAACGGACTAGCACTTGTTCTCGTGGCGTTTGCTTGGTCCATTCCACGGCTTTGGCAACACCTGTGACATATTGCTTGACCACTTCCGGATGCTGTTGGATGAATTTTTCAGTAAAGACATAACTACCCGCGGTAAAACTGCCATACAGATCCGTGTCTGAGACCAATTTTCTTAAACCGCCACGTTCCAAGGCCTTATCTTGAAAAATAGAAACCAACGCTGCGGCATCCACTTGTCCTGCACGTAAGGCTTGTTCTGTGTTGGTGGGCGGCAATACCACAAATTCCACTTGATTGATTTCGTCATTGCTTAAACCTTGACGTGCCAAATAGTCTTTCAAGACAAATTCGTAATGTGCACCCAATGTGTTTACAGCCACTTTTTTGCCGATCAAATCACGTGCTGAATGAATCTGACTATTATTCGGAACGTAATAACCGACCCAACTTTTATCATCACTGCCATAAGAGGCAACCACGGCCTTGATCTTAATCCCTGCTGCTGCAAGCTTGATGATTGCGCCATCAAAAGCCGTTGCAACATCCACATCGCCCGTCGTGAGTGCTTGTAAGTCCTGAGGGCCACCTTGCACACTGCCAACATATTTCAGCTTTAAGTCACCTAAATAACCCAAGTCTTCAGCCAGTTCTGGTAATGAAACCACACTGGTTAAAGATTGATAACGAAGCTCATGTACCTGATTGGGTGGAATATCTGATTGTTTACTACATGCAATGAGACTGATTGCCATTAAACTCAATACGCTAATCTGCCCAAGCGATTTAAAATGCCGTTTGAAAAACTGCCGAAAATTCTGTTGTTTCATTTTATTATTCTCCTAACGTCGCCAAACCAAAATACGACGCTCAGTTAAGTTGGCTAAGCTATTCCACGCCACACCGATAAAACCAATCACGATTAAACCAAATACAATCAGACCAACATCTAAAGTGGCCCGTCCACGAATCACGATATTGCCCAGCCCGACACCATAATTTGCCAACAAAAACTCTGCCCCGATGGTCGCTACCCAAGCGAAAATCAAACCGAGTTGTAAGCCCAAAAAGATTTGGCTGGCTGCCGCAGGTAAAATCAGTTTGCTCAAGGTCTGCCAAGCATTGAATTGATAGACTTTGGCAACTTCGTATTGATGCAGTGGAATTTGTCTGACCCCATCTATGGTATGTAAGGCCACGGGATAAAAAACTGAGAACACAATGAATAAAATTTTCGCGCTATTGCCATAATCCAAAAAGGTGGTGATTAACGGTAACCATGCAAACAAAGAAATCTGTCGCAATACATTAAAGCTAGGCAAAAATAAATAATTGGCCCAACGTGAAACGCCAACGACAATGCCAAAAATAACGGCCAGAATGCTACCTATGACAAAACCAGTCAGATCACGGAACAGGCTCGCGCCTAAACCTGTCCAAAACTCTTGCTGCTGAAATTGATGAATTGCAATCTGCACCACCTCAAATGGTGCTGGAATGAGTTTAGGATTGATCCAATTCAACTTGGATGCGATCGCCCACAACACAATGAAAACAATTGGGATGACCAAACCATAAACGTTTAAATAATTGAAATTAAATTTTGTTTTGGATGTAGACGTAATAGACATATTCAATCCCCTTAAAATGCACTGCGTTGCCAATGGCTAAACCAACGTTCAACCCAGCCCAAAATATGATCTAGAACAAAACCCACGATCCCTATCACAATGACAGCCATAAAAATAATGTCGGGTTGGATCAATTGCCGTCCCCACACAATCAGGTAACCAATCCCTTCACTACTGGCTAATAGTTCGACAAAAACCAGTGATAGCCACGCCTGCATAATCCCTTGACGTAAACCACTGACTATATTGGGCAAAGCAGATGGCAAAATGACACGACGAAATCGCTGCCACGCACTAAAGCGATACACCTGCGAAACTTCTAATAAATGCGGAGGCACATTCAAAACACTGCGATAAGTCGCAACCAACACAGGTACAAATACCGCAAGTGAAATCGCTGCAATTTTTAAGCTTTCATCAATACCCAAAAAGATCATCAGTAATGGAATCCAGCCAATCACTGGAAATTGCGCAATCAGATTAAAAGTTGGGTAAATGAACTTGTGTGCGATACGTGATAATCCGATGAGAAAACCCAATAACAACCCGATGCTGCCGCCCACCAGAACACTCCAAGCCACCCGTTTTAAGCTAATCCATAAATTATCCTGTAACTCATGCGTATCGATCAGTTCTAAGGTGGTTTGCCAAACCAAGGCAGGACTTGGCAAAATTTGTTCAGGTAACCATTGCTTCTGAAAAGCATAATGCCAAACCGCTAAAGCGATCGCAGGTAAAACCAAAGCCAATAAAATACGAACTGCCCATATGCCGATTTGCTTGAAATAAGGGGCTAAATTAATTCGTTGCCAAGTGTGTTCATTTTCTAATTGAGTTTCGATGCTATTCATTTTATTGACCCTCTATTTCTGAATACATTTCAATCTCTACGGGCTGTGCTGTAAAAACTTGTGTAAGTTGCTGGGCAAAACCGATCAGCCCGCCAAATAAAACTGCTGAAATAAGAAACATCGACTGTAAGCCCCAGTAGTGACCTAGCCAGCCTCCTACCATGCTCCCCAGCAAAGCCCCCGCAGGTCCTGCCATTGCTGTTAATCCAGAAACCTTTGCCATTCCCAAGCGTTCACCCACATTGGCAAACATGGTGAAATTGACAATATGCAACATCGCAAGCCCCAAACCCAAAATCACAGCACCCATCCACAACAGCGCTGGAACTTTGGGAATACCCAAGGCCACAGATGCCACTGCAACACAGGCAAAACCCGTTTGATAAAAGCGTTTTATCCCCCAGCGTGCGAGTAAAGTACCTGTCGTAAATAAGGCCACAACAAACACCGCACCCTGTAGTGTCACCAAACTGGCAGCAATCGTTTCACTCAAGCCAAAGTCTTTGATTGCAATAACAATGATGAAAAAACCGTAGTACGCCATCACGGCATTGCTCGCCATTTCAATCAAACTGGTACGTCGTAAAGCCTGATCTTGTTTTAATAAAACCAATTGCTTGGCAATTACGGCAAAGCTAAAGGCTTCGTTCTGTTGCGCTTGACTGATCTCTGTTGAATTTGATCCAAAGGCCAATGGTGCAAACACTATCGGTAGCAAAAAAAGTACCGCAATCCACCAAAATGCGCCTGAGAATCCAGCCCCACTTACTAAACTCACGGCCAATAACGGACCAACCAGAAAGAAGCCCATCATATGCGTGCCTCTAAACCATCCCGCCCTAGCAGCACCTATACTTTTTAAATGCTGCATATACACTGTATTAAGCGAAACGAACCGCATTGGCATACATAGCCCAACAAAGAAAGTACATAAGATCAGATACCAAACCGATGGATAAAATGGCACCGTGACATAGACCACTGCTGCGAGAAAACTTCCTAATACAAACATTGTCTTAGGCCCGTGTCGCTGTACTAACAAACCAATGGGTAATCCGATCAGCAAAATACCTAAACTCTGCACTGCGGCAATCAATCCCATTTCAAACTCATTCGCAGCTAACTGCACCGCATATAACGAGGTCACGATTTTCGCAATACCAATGCCCAAGCCTGCACACAATGCCAAGCCGATAAAGCCCAATACAAAGTGCCACTGACCCAATTCAGCCTGAGCAACCGATTCCTGACGCATAGGTCATTCCTAAAATGGTGAACAAATAAACTGGCTTGCCAAAGGCATACAGGCCCTTGGCCCACCCCAGATCACAATTACTTTTTACGGTTGCCATTCACATCAAATTTTGGCCAGAAGTTTTCCAGTTTCAGTTCTTGAATCGCCGTGTTGAGATACTTCGGTTCAATCCAAGAATCCACATCCACTGGACGGCGAATCAGTTTGTAATCAATCGACTGCTGGACTGATTTCTTTAAAGAGTTGACTGCATAATCATCAAAGTATGGTGAGTTACGATCTTTCAGCGAGTAATCATCCCAGTCTTTTTTATAGTCAAGATAAGGCACACCGCTTTGAGCCCATAGCTTGTACTGCGTATCACGATTCTTTTCATCTGAGCTCCACACGTTATCCTTGATAAAAGTGGTCACCACACGCTGTACAATTTGTGGATATTTCTTCTCAAAATCTTCGCTGACCCATGCCACCAATGGACCATTCAGGTTTGGATCTTTACGCACTTCTAAAATACGCTTTGCCACACCCCGTGCTTCCAACGTCCACGGACTGGTAATCAGACCATCAATATCACCTGTTGATAGTGAGGTTTGAGCTGAATAAAAGTCCTGACTAATTACACGGAAATCTTTTTCAGTGAATCCGTATTTACGGAATAAACGTCCCAAAATCAGCTGTTGGTTGGTGCCTTTAAATACAGAAATGGTTTTGCCTTTTAAATCCGCCAGACTTTTCGCGCCTGAATCCGATGGCACTGCAAAATAAACAGGTCCAAAACGTCCCGTCACAAATAACAGTTTGGATTTCAAACCCGTTGAACGTCCGACAATCGAAGGTAAATCACCATGCCCGATACCAAAATCAACTTTTTTGTTGGCTAATGCCTCATTTAATGCTGGACCTGCACCTGGGAAAAAGCTCCATTTCACCTTGATGCCGTCTTTGGCAAACTCTTTTTCCAAAATGCCGCGTAAGTTCGCACTTGCATAAGCACTCCCCCCAACTTTGGGTTTTCCACCTACACCTGCACCGGGAACCCCCAGTCGAATTTCTGTGGGATTGCTTTCAGCAAAAACTGAGAAACTGGTTGCAACCAGCAAACCTGCCGTTGCACCAATAAATAAATGTTTTGTCAAAAATTTCATTGTGTCATTACTCATATTGGAAAATTAAAAGGTGTATTGGAATTGCGCTTGTACTTCTGAGAAGTCTTTTTGCGCAGCTGTCTCGTGGTCATAGCTCCAGCGATTCAGCCCTAATTGGAATTTTGTGGTTTGTGCAAAGAAGAAATTTAGGCCCAAAGTATGAATATCGACTTTGCCAAGTCCTTGCCCAGCAATGCCGATGACATCTGCACCTTTATTTGGGTTGTAACTGTCATAGCGATAGAAGGTCTGGATTGATTTCGGCCAGAAGTCATCAAACTTCGCTACAGATTTCACACTGTTATAAAATTGATCGCCAAAGGTATAAAACAGGGTTGCGGTATGCCCTTCAGACTTTACTTCTGAGGTAGAGCCTGTGGCCGTTGCATAGTCACTGAGTCCTTTGACATATTCATAAGTCACGCCAAACGGTGCATGGTTGTAGTAAATATCGAAACCCAAACGATCATTGCGACCATTACCATCGAGAACATTACTGCCTGCGATAACGTTCTTACTACCTTTGAGATACGAAGCACCAAATTTCAGCTCACGGAACCAACTGGCATAATCAACAGGTAAAGTGAAAGCGACCCGTCCGATATAATCTTTCTTGTCATTGTCATCGACTTTATTGATCCCATTTCCGTTAACCACACCCAAAGCATATTCAAATAATGGCGCTCGGTAGTTTGATGAATAATCAACAAATGGTTTTACATCGCCACGCACAATCAGACCTGTCTGACGATTGAATAGACCCAATTGTGCCAGTCCTGTTGCAACGTTGATGGTCGGCCGTAAATCCTCTGGAGATTGCGGGTCTAAGCCAAATGGAATCAGTTGTTGTCCAAGCGTCACGTTTAAACGAGGGACTTCGGGACCACCATTAGTTGAAGTAAAGTTATAGCGTAAAAATGCATCAGCCAAATTCAAATCACTAGCACTACCCGCTGTACCCGTACGTTTGCCGTAGCTAAAAGACAATTGGTAATCTAAGTTTTTGCCTTCTTTATAATCTCGATATAAATTTCCTCGTACACCAAATAACGCTGTTGGGATATCAAAGGTATTACGACGTGGTGTAACGGGTGCAGGATTTCCAGCTGAGGTATCCCGACTTTGTGTTTGTGCACGTACTTGTACTGTTCCATACAAAGTCGTATCTCGAGTTGATTTCACCGAAGTACGCTCATATTGGCGTGATTGATCATACTTATAGTTTTCTAAATCACTCCGGAAACCAGCCAATTCGCTTTGAGTTGCAAAACTATGTTCAGTATTTTCTTCCTGAGCATCAGTTGATGTTTCATCTTGGGCTGCAAGCTGCGCTGTCTCAACGACCTCAGTTGAAGCTTGTTTTTTTTGCTTTAACGCATTGACCTGTTGCTGTAATGCCGTCAATTGCGCCTGTAATTGCGCTAATGTAGTATCAATATCTTCTGCTGCCTGAGCTGTACCGCTTCCCAAAAGTGTTGCAATGCTCAAAGCAATCGATAAAGAGAGATAATGTTTTTTCACCAATAAAGCCCCTAAAACTAAAACAATAAAATTTGAGTAAAAAAATCCGATGTGTGACTGAATAAGCAATCACACCGAAAAAAGATCCCAACGAAATGAATTAAAAAATGAGAGAGAAATTAACTTTCCATACAACAACGCAACATCTTCATCCTGTGCTCCTCAGCCTGCATAAAATCAATCTTTGATTCATATACCGAAATATTTGCAAGCAGCATGCCAATTATTAAGCATTTGTTTTTTATATAAATTATAAATCATCATCTCTATTTTTCTGTTGAAGCCATGTTGATTTTCCAACACTCTGCTTATACCAAAACAGCATATTTTCAGGTTTTTATTTCTTATTTTTAGATATAGGAATAGTACAGCGATATGCTTATCTGAAAATAAAAAAGGACAGCTGGAATGACCGAGCTGTCCTAAATAAAAGAGGAGATTAAATTAAACAATATGCTTTATGTTTTAAGGCGCAGGATTAGGATGTGCTTGATGAATTTGCTCAATCCCCTGAATGACCTCATCGGTTAACTGTAAGTGAATACTCTCAATATTGGTTTTGAGTTGCTGTAAGTTGGTCGCCCCAATAATATTACTGGTCACAAAACGGCGACTGTTCACATAGGCTAAAGCCAACTGAGCAGGATCTAAATCATATTGCTGCGCCAACGCAACATAACGACGGATTGCATCTTCAGATGCTTGACCTTTATAACGTGCAAAACGTTCCCATAAGGTTAAACGTGCTCCTGCTGGCTGTGCCCCATCTAAGTATTTACCCGTCAATGCACCAAATGCCAAGGGTGAATATGCTAGCAAACCCACCTGTTCTCGAATTGCAATTTCAGCATTGCCGATTTCAAAACTACGGTTCAATAAATTATAGGGATTTTGGATAGACACAACCCGTGCTAAGCCCAATGTTTCGGAATACTTCAAAAACTGACTCACGCCCCATGGGGTTTCATTGGATAAACCAATGTGTCGGATCTTGCCGGCCTGAATGAGATCAGACAAAACTGTCAGCGTTTCTAAAATTGGAACGGTATCTTCATCTTCAACATGGTTATAGCCCAATTCACCGAAATGATTGGTACTTCGGTCTGGCCAATGAAGTTGATAAATATCAATATAGTCCGTCTGCAAACGTTGCAGGCTATCATGCAGTGCAGTTTCAATATTAGCGCGATCTAGCTTGGTTTGACCTGAACGAAAATGCGAAGCTTGGGTGAGTTTTCCTGAACGGCCTACCACTTTGCTGGCAATCAGGACTTGGTCTCGTTTCTGTGACTGCTTTAACCATGTCCCGATATATTTTTCAGTTAAGCCCTGTGTCTCTGGTTTCGGTGGTACTGGATACATTTCAGCGGTATCAATCAAATTTACGCCTTGCTCCACGGCATAATCCAACTGCTCATGTGCCTCGGATTCAGAATTCTGTTCGCCCCAAGTCATCGTGCCTAGCGCAATCACACTTACATCAATATCAGTTTGACCTAATTTTCTATATTGCATTTTTCACTCAATTCAATTGTGATGACACAAGAGCGACTGTTAATGGTCGCCCTTGTTTCTTTAACTTATGCTTCAGTTTTAACATGAATTTAACTGGCTTTGTTTTTTTCAGCCTGTCGAGCAAGGACATATTGATTTTCTGGACGTGCCAGTCCCAAGTTTTCGCGCAACGTCGTTCCTTCATATTCGGTACGAAATAAACCACGACGCTGTAACTCTGGCACAATCAACTCAACAAAATCATTTAAGCCTGCTGGCGTGCTTGGTGGCAAAATATTGAAGCCATCGGCTGCTTCATTTTCAAACCATTGTTGTAATTGATCGACAATCTGTTCAGGTGTGCCAATCAGTTGCCAATGTCCACGTGCACCAGCAACCCATTCATAGAGCTGACGGATACTGAAATTGTTTTTCTTGGCAATATCTGCAATTAGAGCAGGACGACTCACCATGCCTTGCCCTTCACCCAACTCAGGGAATGGACCATCCAGATCATAGCCTGAAAAATCAAAGCCGCCACTTAAACCACTCAGTAAAGCAAGCCCTGCTTCTGGATGAATCAAGTCCGTAAGCTGTTGATATTTAGCGCGCGCTTCTTCTTCGGTACGCCCCACAAATGCAGAAACCCCCGGTAAAATTAAAAGTTCATCCGCTGAGCGTCCATATTTTGCTAAACGGCTTTTTACATCACGATAGAACTCTTGCGCATCTTCCAGTTTTTGATTGGCGGTAAAAATGACTTCTGCATAACGCGCAGCCAAATCACGCCCAGGCCCTGACTGTCCCGCCTGCACAATGACGGGGTAACCTTGAGGCGTACGCGGCACATTCAAAGCACCTTTTACGGCATAGTATTTGCCTTGATGATTCGGGTTATGAACTTTTTCGGGATTATAGAAGACACCGGATGCCTTATCATGAATAAAGGCATCATCTTCCCAGCTATCCCAAAGTTTTTTAATCAGATCAACATATTCCTGTGCACGCTCGTAACGCTCTGCATGTGGAATTTGCTGTTCATAGCCAAAGTTTGCAGCAGCGGCTTCCGAAGCAGAAGTCACCACATTCCATCCAGCTCGACCATGACTGAGGTGATCGAGTGAAGCAAATTTACGTGCCAATAAGTACGGTTCTTCATACGTAGTCGACGCCGTTGCAATAAACCCGATATGTTTGGTCACCGTCGATAAAGCCGCAAATAGTGTGACGGGCTCAAAGCCAGCCACTTTATCGCTGTAGCCTGTTTTCTCAGCTTGACCGAAATTCACAGCCAAACCATCAGCCAAGAAATAAGCATCAAATAAGCCTTTTTCAGCTAACTGTACCTGTTCTTTAATAAAATCAAAATCAACAGCTTTTGTCGGTTGCGATTCTGGATGTCGCCATGCAGCGACATGTTGTCCAGTTGCTGGAATAAATGCACCCAATCGAATTTTTCTACTCATGTTCTGCTCCAAATTTGTTGTTCAACACAATTCATCTTTCACTGTGATGAATACAAATTAGGTGCCATATTTTTTATTTATAAATATCAAAACATTAGAAAAAAATCGTTTTAGCTATGCTTCAGCAACAGCATGATTCTGTTGAGGGGGTGGTGGAAAATCAACAATGCTCGTCGATAAAACTTCATTGAAGTAAATTTACTGTCATCCAAGTTTTGGATTTATTCTGAGGATGTCGTTATTGGTAACTTGATGCTAAACACACTATTATGATTCGGATTGCTATATTCAATTGAACCTTTATGCGCAATCACAATCGCATGGACAACGGCTAGACCTAAACCCGTGCCACCAAATTCTTTATTTCGTGACTGTTCCAGTCTAAAAAATGGATCAAATAAGTCTTGTTGATATTCGGGGGCAATCCCTGGACCTTGATCCTCAATTTTCAGCACCCAATCATCTGCCACCCACTGCGTAGAAATTTTAAGTGTTCCTGCATTTGCATAGCGAATTGCATTTTCAATCAAGGCAATAAGTATCTGCTCGATACGCCGACTATCACAATGTATAAATTCGGCCCTGACATCCAGTACTGGGATAATTTGAGCTTTTGCCATGCGATCTTCGAACAGTTTTAAAACTTTTTCTGCATGCAGTTTAAAATCAATCTTTTCATAATTTAATCTGAGTTGCTGATTTTCCACTAAACTCAGTGTCCGCAGGTCTTCAACCAAATGTGACAAACCTTCTACCTGACTTAATAAGCTTTTAAATAAAGCCTCATCGGGTTTAAAAACACCATCAAGCACCCCTTGTAAACGCCCCTGTAAAATAGTGATGGGTGTTCTCAACTCATGTGCAATTGCAGCATTCCAGACCTGCGCATTTTCAACCGAGCTTTCTAGTTTTTTTGCCATATCATTGAAATTATTCATCAGTTCAGCAATTTCAGTAGAGTGAATCTTGCTGTCATCTGCCCGTGCGGAAAGATCACCGTGGCTAATTTTCTTTGCAGCTTCGGCCAAATAATTAATCGGTACGATAAAGCGTTGTGCGAGATGCATACCAATAATCAATGAAATCACTGAACCACAAAACACCACTGTAGCAAGCCAAATCCAATCAACAAAATGGAATTCCGTCCAATCTTCTTGTAAAGAACTTAACGTAATCCATCCCGCATCAATGGCATAGTTATAAATGAAATAGCCTAGAAAAACTGAAAAAAGTGTCACGCTTAAGTTGACAATACTTAAGGCAATAAAGAGCTGTTTACTGATTCCTGAGCGACTTTTCATAACATTTTTCCAAATAACTTACCTGCTGATCTTTTGACTACACTATATTTCTTGTGGGTGATCTAGTCGGTAACCGACACCTCGAACATTGATCAACATCTGCTGTAATCCATGCTCCTCTAATTTTTTTCTTAATTTACTGACATGACTATCTACAGTACGCTCCAAAGCGTCACTATCGGGTAAGCAGTGATTTAGCAATTCACTACGAGTAAATACTTTATGAGGATGATCAATCATTTGCAGTAAGATTTTATATTCAGTTAAGGTTAAATTTAGCATCACTTTTTTATGCTGCTGATGAATATAAACACTATGAATATCGGTATTAATTTCAATATTTTTATAACTTAGATTTCTATTAAGCACCTGCTGACTCTGCTGTGTTCGTCGCAGCACTGCTTGAACGCGAGCCACAACCTCATTCGGATTAAAGGGCTTGACTACAAAATCATCCGCACCAATTCTTAATGCCATGACCTTATCAATTTCCTGATCCAATGCCGTAAGCATAATGACGGGGGTTTGCGCCTTTTGACGAATTTTGCTGAGTACGTCCCAGCCATTCAGTTCAGGCAATTTTATATCCAACACAATGAGATCGATTGTTTGTGCGGCATGGATTTCAATCGCCTGTTTGCCATTCATTGCCCGAATGACACGCATCCCTTCACGCTTGAGATAGTGCTCAATAATATCGCCAATATCATACTCATCCTCTACCACAAGAATAAGTTTGTCGTGACAATCGAAAGAAAAGGAATGCTCAAACATAACGATCTAAATCAATAAAACAATCGATTCATCATACGCTGATTTATCTGTTTATCTCCACACTTTTTCCACACTTCCCCGATGTTGGTTACACAAAGCTGGAAAATAATGTCAGCATCAAAAACTCCCAAGGTTTGGACAGAATGCAAAAGCATCTATTACTTCCATTATTTTTATCCATCGGGCTTGTATTACAAGGCTGTGGTTCTGATGAGGCAAAGCCAGCTGAAACGCCCCCTGCAAAAGTGAGTGTTTTAAATCTTCAACCGCAAGCGGTCAACTTTAGTGAAAACTTGCCAGCCCGTGTACAGGCTTTCAGAACTGCCGAGATTCGCCCACAGGTCGGCGGTATTATTGAAAAAGTATTATTCCGACAAGGCAGTGAAGTCAAAGCTGGCCAAGCGCTATATAAAATTAACGCTGAAACCTTCCAAGCGGATGTGAACAGTAATCGTGCCTCTCTGAATAAGGCTGAAGCTGAAGTGGTACGTTTAAAGGTTCAGTTAGAACGTTATGAACAATTATTGCCAAGCAATGCGATCAGTAAGCAAGAAGTCAGTAATGCACAAGCCGAATATCGTCAGGCCTTAGCCGATGTTGCTCAAATGAAAGCGCTACTTACCCGTCAAAACTTGAATCTGCAATACGCCACGGTACGTGCCCCGATCTCGGGTCGTATTGGACAGTCTTTCGTGACCGAAGGTGCATTGGTTAGCCAAGGTGATGCCAATACCATGGCAACTGTTCAACAGATCGACAAGGTTTATGTTGATGTAAAACAGTCGATTGGTGAATATGAACGATTACAGGCTGCGCTACAAAGTGGTGAACTATCTGCCAATAATGAAAAAACGGTACGTATTTCAAATAGCCATGGTCAAGCGTATAACGTCACCGCCAAAATGCTATTTGAAGACATTAATGTCGATCCAGAAACTGGCGATGTCACCATTCGGATCGAAGTTCAAAACCCTGAAAGAAAGTTACTTCCAGGTATGTACGTACGTGTGAATATTGACCGTGCTTCTGTTCCACAAGCTCTATTGATTCCAGCACAAGCGGTACAACGCAACATCAATGGCGAGCCACAAGTGTATGTGATCAATAGCAAAGGTGCAGCAGAGATTCGCCCAATTGAGTTGGGGCAACAGTATGATCAGTTCTATATCGCCAATAAAGGCCTTAAAACAGGCGATAAAGTGGTTGTAGAAGGTGTTGATCGTATTCAGCCGAATCAAAAACTTGAAATCAGCAACTGGAAAGTCCCTGCAATACAAGGAGCTCAATGATGATGTCACAATTCTTCATTCGCCGCCCTGTGTTTGCCTGGGTGATTGCGATTTTCATTATTTTATTTGGGCTACTGAGTATTCCCAAATTACCGATTGCCCGCTTCCCAAGTGTGGCGCCACCTCAAGTCAACATTAGCGCGGTATATCCAGGAGCGACTCCAAAGACGATCAATGATAGCGTTGTGACACTGATCGAACGAGAATTATCTGGAGTTAAAAACCTGCTTTACTATAGCGCAACTACAGATACCTCAGGTACAGCCCAGATTTCTGCGACCTTTAAACCCGGTACAGATGTTGAAATGGCTCAGGTTGATGTACAAAACAAGATCAAGGCTGTTGAAGCACGTCTACCTCAAGTGGTTCGCCAGCAAGGCTTACAGGTTGAAGCCTCCTCATCAGGCTTCCTGATGCTGGTTGGAATCAACTCACCAAATGGACAATATTCTGAAGTTGACTTGAGTGATTATCTGGTCCGTAACGTGGTCGAAGAACTAAAACGTGTTGAAGGCGTAGGTAAAGTTCAATCCTTCGGTGCAGAAAAAGCCATGCGTATCTGGGTTGACCCAAACAAACTGGTGTCTTACGGTCTGTCGATTAGTGATGTCAATAATGCGATCCGCGAAAATAACGTCGAGATCGCACCCGGCCGACTCGGTGATCTGCCTGCTGCCAAAGGTCAATTAATCACAATCCCCCTGTCTGCTGAAGGTCAGTTGGGCAATGTTGAACAATTTAAAAATATCAGTCTCAAAAGTAAGACCAGTGGTAGTGTCATTAAACTATCTGACGTTGCCAATGTGGAAATGGGTTCACAGGCCTATAACTTTGCGATTTTAGAAGATGGCAAACCTGCAACGGCTGCCGCGATTCAGCTCAGTCCGGGTGCCAATGCAGTGAAAACCGCTGAAGGTGTCAGAGCAAAAATTGAAGAATTAAAACTCAATTTACCTGAAGGCATGCAATTTAGTATTCCTTATGACACTGCACCTTTCGTTAAAATTTCAATCGAAAAAGTAATTCATACCTTACTTGAAGCCATGGTTCTGGTGTTCATTGTGATGTATTTATTCTTGCATAATGTTCGATATACCTTAATTCCAGCCATTGTTGCACCGATTGCGCTATTGGGTACTTTTGCGGTGATGTTGCTTGCAGGGTTTTCGATTAATGTACTGACCATGTTTGGTATGGTGCTCGCGATCGGGATTATCGTCGATGATGCGATTGTGGTGGTGGAAAATGTCGAACGGATTATGGCAACTGAAGGCCTGCCGCCAAAAGAAGCGACCTCCAAAGCGATGAAGGAAATCACCAGCCCGATTATTGGTATTACCTTAGTCTTGGCAGCGGTATTCTTACCAATGGCATTTGCCAGTGGTTCGGTCGGCATTATCTATCAACAATTTACCTTAACCATGTCAGTGTCGATTCTGTTCTCGGCATTATTGGCGTTGATTTTGACCCCTGCACTATGTGCCACCATCCTCAAACCGATTGATGGACATCATCAAAAGAAAGGTTTCTTTGCATGGTTTGACCGTAGCTTCGATAAAGTCACCAAAAAGTATGAATTGATCCTGCTGAAAGTGATCAAGCATAGTATTCCAATGATGGCGATTTTTGTGGTCATTACAGGCCTTACCTTTGCAGGCATGAAGTATTGGCCTACAGCCTTTATGCCAGAAGAAGACCAAGGCTGGTTCCTGACTTCGTTCCAGTTACCTTCTGATGCCACTGCCGAAAGAACGCGAGGCGTGGTCAATGAGTTTGAAAACAGTCTAAAAGACAATCCGGATGTCAAAAGTAACACCACCATTATGGGCTGGGGTTTCAGTGGTGCAGGTCAAAACGTAGGTATTGCCTTTACCACGCTCAAAGATTTTAAAGAGCGTACCTCAAGTGCAAGCGAAATGACCAATGCTGTCAATGAAACGATGGCACATAGTAAAGAAGGCGCAACCATGGCTGTACTTCCGCCTGCCATTGATGAACTTGGGACTTTTTCAGGTTTCAGCTTACGCTTACAAGACCGTGCCAACTTAGGGATGCCTGCACTTTTAGCTGCACAAGACCAGTTAATGGAAATGGCAGCCAAGAATAAGAAGTTCTATATGGTCTGGAATGAGGGTCTACCGCAAGGCGACAATATTTCTTTAAAAATTGACCGTGCAAAATTGAATGTTCTTGGTGTGAAGTTCGCAGATGTTTCTGACATCATTTCAACGTCAATGGGTTCAATGTATATCAATGACTTCCCAAATCAGGGACGTATGCAACAAGTCATTGTACAGGTTGATGCCAAGTCACGGATGCAATTAAAGGATATTTTGAATCTGAAAGTCATGGGTTCAAATGGGCAATTAGTCTCTTTATCTGAAGTGGTCACACCGCAATGGAATAAAGCGCCACAGCAATATAACCGCTATAACGGTCGCCCATCGTTGAGTATTGCAGGTATCCCAAACTTTGATACCTCATCCGGCGATGCCATGCGTGAAATGGAGAACCTGATTGCCAAATTACCAAAAGGCATCGGCTATGAATGGACAGGTATTTCCTTACAGGAAAAACAGTCTGAGTCACAAATGGCGTTCTTACTTGCACTCTCTATGCTGGTGGTATTCCTTGTTTTGGCTGCGCTTTATGAAAGTTGGGCAATTCCGCTTTCAGTAATGCTGGTCGTGCCTTTGGGTATCTTTGGTGCGGTGGTTGCGATTATGTCTCGAGGCTTGATGAATGATGTGTTCTTTAAAATTGGCCTGATTACCATTATTGGTTTATCCGCCAAGAACGCGATTCTGATTGTCGAATTTGCCAAGATGCTGAAAGAAGAAGGCATGAGTTTAGTCGAAGCCACCGTTGCCGCAGCTAAACTGCGTTTACGCCCGATTTTGATGACTTCACTGGCCTTTACCTGTGGTGTGATTCCATTGGTCATCGCTTCTGGTGCCAGTTCGGAAACACAGCATGCCTTAGGTACAGGTGTATTTGGTGGCATGATTTCAGCGACAATTTTAGCGATCTTCTTCGTCCCCGTGTTCTTCATTTTCATTCTGGGTGCAGTTGAAAAGCTGTTTTCTTCGAAGCAAAAAAATCCATCTTAACTGACATTGAGCAGAGGGAATCAACGGATTTCCTCTGACTCCTCCTCTGTATTTATCCTTATATTATTTGGAGAAGACCATGTCTAATGTGACTGTCTTATCTCGTGGCCTGCTTGTCTCTACGCTTTCAATTGCCTTGACAGCGTGTATGAATATGCAGGCACCAAAACCTGTGATTAAATCCGATATTCCACAAAATTTTTCTCAAACCACAGTTGGGACTTCGATTGCCAATCAGGGTTATCAACAATTTTTTTCTGACTCACGTTTATTAAAAGTGATCGACATCAGTTTAAATCATAATCGTGATTTACGTACTGCAACACTGAATATTCAACGTGCACAACAACAATACCAAATCAGCAAGAATGACCAGTTACCAACCATCGGAGCAACTGGCAGTGCTATACGACAAGTCAACCCTACTGTGAATCCAAATAATCCTTATTCCACCTTTCAGGTGGGACTTGGCGTAACTGCTTATGAGTTAGACTTTTGGGGCCGCGTACAAAGTTTAAAAGATACGGCGCTGAATAATTACCTCGCCACCCAAAGTGCCAGAGATGCCACTCAAATTAGTTTAGTGAGTCAGGTCAGCCAAGCATGGTTGAATTATGCCTATGCAAAGGCCAATTTAAATCTGGCTGAGCAGACCTTAAAAGCACAACTCGATTCCTATAACCTCAACAAAAAACGCTTTGATGTCGGGATTGATAGTGAAGTTCCTTTACGTCAGGCGCAGATTTCGGTTGAAACAGCCCGAAATGATGTGGCGACCTATAAGATCCAAGTGTCACAAGCACAAAACCTACTGGATCTATTGGCTGGCCAAGCTGTCCCTCAAAATCTCCTGCCGAATCATGCCGTGAAAAATATCAGTGCTGAAAGTACTTTTACAACAGGCTTAAGCAGTGATTTACTCAATAATCGTCCAGACCTGAAAGCTGCTGAATATCAGCTGCTTGCTGCTGGAGCAAATATTGGTGCAGCGAAAGCACGCATGTTCCCGACCATTAGTCTGACAGGTTCAGCAGGATATGCGTCGACAGATCTCAAAGATTTATTTAAATCAGGAGGATTCTCTTGGTCAGTTGGGCCAAGTATTGATCTTCCGATTTTTGATTGGGGAACGCGTAAAGCCAATATTAAAATTTCTGAAACAGAGCAAAAAATTGCTGTTGCCGACTTTGAAAAAGCCATTCAATCTGCTTTTCGTGAAGTCAATGATGCCCTTGCTGCTCGTGCCCATATTGAAGATCGCTTGAGTGCTCAACGCCGTTTGGTTTCAGCAACCGATACCACCTATAAATTATCTACGGCTCGCTTTAGAGCAGGCATTGACAGTTATCTGACCGTGTTGGATGCGCAACGTTCTGCTTATGCAGCGCAACAAGGTCTATTGATGTTGGAACAAACCAAGTTGAATAACCAGATCGAACTCTATAAAGCGTTAGGTGGTGGATTATCTAGGCGAGTCCCTTAGATATCAGTTTTGGAAGCCTAGTTTCTAGTTAAAGTATCCTCCTCTTTTTCATTTGAAATGAGAAAAAAGCTTTAACTAGAACGACTCTCTTAAACTACGATATTGTTTAGGCGTCTGACTTGTCCAGCGTTTAAAAGCACGCGTAAAGTGTGTGACATCAGAATAGCCTAATTTCTCTGAAATATAAGAAATACTATATTCATGATGATTTAATAGTCTTTTTGCGTAACGCTCTCTCACCTGATCCATCAATATTTGAAAGGTGATCCCCTCCTTGGCCAATTGACGTTGCAGAGTTCGTTCTGTTAAATAAAGCTTATCTGCCACTTCTCTCATTTTGAAAAAGCCATCGACTTCATCAAAAAGTAATTCACGAACTAAAGCAGTTAGAGGATACTTCTCACCACGTTTAGCAACGAGCTTATTTAAATCATGTTTGCATTGTTCGCGGGCTAATCGGGCGGCTAATGGATCAGCCATAATGAGTGGGAGTGCTAAATAGTTTTCAGAAAAAGTTAGACGGTTCTTCTCTTGATTAAAGCTCACTTCGCAGGGTAATAACTCTTGTACTTGCTGTATGAAAGAAGGCTCAAAATAATTTAACTCAGCCTTGATATCTAACTTTTTTCCAGTAATTGCATTTGACATCTGAGCAAAGCCAACCATAAGGAAGGTCATTCCAACAATTCCCATCTTAAAATTTGTCATAGGCTGATCTAAATACAGTGAAGCTAGACCATCTTCAACTTCAAGACGAGGCTTTAATGCAGGACAGCGCAAACCGATAAACTGCTCCATAACGTTGAGTGCTTCACCAAGATTTTGGGAAACCATTGCAGCTAATCCAACTGAACCATGACAGGAAACCGTCATTTGCAGCCCTAAATATACCCCTAATGCGGGCTCATGAGTCAGTTCAACAGCTCGATTAAGTAGGTCATTAAAAATATCAAAATCTAAATACCAAAACGGCTGTGAAAGTTGCTCAATATGAATCCCGCTTCCTTCCAATAATTTCTCTGTAGGGACATTTAATTTTTGTACGACATCAGCCATTAAGCTGACATAGGTTCCTGGTAAAGACGGATTCACACTTATTATCTCATCAATATGTTATATAAAATGTCGTAAAATGGTCAAAACTGTCATTTCAAGAACTATGACACATAACTGGGATTCGGCATAGTACCAACACTCAAGTTGTCGCATTTTTATCCATTACTCCCTTGGATAAAAATCTAATAAAGGTTGGTAAATTATGAAAGCTCTAGTGACTGGTGGTGCTGGTTTTATTGGTTCGCATATTGTACGTACATTGCTGAATGAAAATTATGAGGTCCGAGTTTTACATTTACCGCAAGAAAAACTCACCAATTTAGATGGTTTAAATGTTGAACTGATTGCAGGTGATATTACTGATCCAACCAAAATGGATCAGGCTGTTACAGGCTGTGACGTAGTGTTTCATACCGCAGCGATCTATGCATTATGGCTGCCTAAACCTGAACTGATGCGCAAGGTCAATGTCGAAGGAACCCGTACGGTCCTCAATGCTGCAAAAAAAGCAGGGGTAAAACGTGTGGTTTATACCAGTACTGGCGCATGTTTTGCTGGACAACCCAAAGGTATTCAAGCCACAGAAAATAGTCCTTTTGCGTTGGGCGCAACGGGTGATGCCTATGTATTAACCAAATTTGAAGCTCACCAAGTTGCCTTACAGTTTGCCGCAAGTGGTTTGGATGTCGTGATTGTCTGCCCGACAGGTCCAATTGGTCCTCAAGACATTACCCCTACCCCAACTGGGAAATTATTACTGACTATCGCCCAGATGCCAGCCCTCGCTGTTCCAGCTGCGATTAATAATATGATTGACGTTCGAGATGTGGCTAAAGGACATGTTTTAGCAGCTCAAAAAGGGAAATCAGGTGAGACTTATATCCTTGGTAATAAAGATCTAGATGGTATAGCTATGGCTAAAACTGTTCATCATTTATTGGGTATTTGGCGACCTGTCATGACCATTCCAAGCCTAATCGAAGGTGTTTCATCTCAATTGGCTGGACATGCTGCTTTATGGGTGACTGAGCATATTACTCATAAAGCGCCATTGGTTACCCCATCAGCAGCAAAAATCGGACAATTAGGAACCTCATTTAATTGTGCAAAAGCTGTACAAGAACTCGGTTTACCACAAACACCAGTTGAAATTGCAATCCGTGATTCCCTGCAATGGTTTGCTGCCAATGGCTACATACATTCCCGTAGCTTGATCAAAAAGATTGAAAATATTTCTCTGTAAGGTTTACAGGAGTAACGACATGAGCAAGTTTATTGATCATCATATTATTGCCCGCAAAGTACACTTTGACTTTTCCCAAACGCCACGTCACTGGGTTCCTAACGATGTATTGACTACCCATGTACTCAACAGCATGCATGTATTGTTACCCGCCGTTGAACATTGGTTTTGCCGTCTTGCCAATAAAACCATACCGTATGTGAATGACAAAAACCTAAAAGCGGATATCCGCGGGTTCATAGCTCAGGAAGCTGCACATGCCAATGCACACAAAGGCGCAGAAATCTATTTCCAGACTCATGGTATTGATCCAACACCATTTAAAAACTTTCTAGACTGGATGTTTAAAGATGGTTTTATGGGTGACACCCCTTTTGGGATTTATGGACCATTTAAACGCTATTCCAAACAATGGTTAGCATTCCGTATGGGGATCATTGCGGGGCTAGAACACTATTTCTGTTTCTTTGGAACATGGGTTTTAGATGCTGAAGGGCTTGAACACGCAGACCCAGCAATGCTAGATATCGTCCGCTGGCACGGCGCAGAGGAAGTTGAACATCGAACTGTCGGCTATGATGCTTACCGTGCTTTGGCTGGTGATGGAGTTAAAGGCTATTTGGGTCGTCAACTCAGCATGGTATTCGCATTCGCTGCAATGGTTGGTTTTTGGTTAGGAGCATCTCTCTATTTATGCAAATTAGATGGCACGCCTGAGGCTAAAAAAATTGCGAAAAAGAATCCATTGGCACTGATTTGGGCCTTTCAGCAAACTGCCAAGAAGAAAAAAAGTTTGCCTGATCTATTGATGATAATGACCGCTTTAAAAGGCTGGAGTAAATTTAACTATCATCCCGAACATGATGGTGATGTCGAAAAAGCAATGGCTTATATCGCTACTTCCCCAGCTGCACAACAAGTTGCTCAAGCCTATGCCCAAGCACTTGCTGCCAAAATGACGAGCTGAGTTTTATCATGAAAGTCGATCAATTGGTCCTACAACGTGATGGATTAACCTTGCATGCCAATGTATATGGTGATCCTACACATCCTTTGGTGGTGCTGTTACATGGTTTTCCAGATACACCTCATTGCTGGGACAAGGTTTATCCCATTCTTGTGAATGCAGGTTATCAAGTTCTGGTCCCGTGGCTACGTGGCTATACATCGGACTCAGTTCATGCCGACGCCCATTATGGCTTAGCATCAGCAACTGCTGACTTGCACGCATGGTTAGAAAAGCTAGGCGTTCAGAAGTTTCATTTGGTCGGGCATGATTGGGGCGCAGCGATTGCCATGACCTATTCTAGCCAGTACACAGCCTCACTCTACAGTGTGAGTCTACTGGCAGTTCCACCCATTCCTGCCCTGAAAAATATTTTAGTTAACTTAAAATATTTTCCGAAGCAACTGTATATGTCTTCATATATGTTGCTGATGCAATCGAATTTTGCCAAGAAATTACTGTCTCAAAATGAAGCCGATTTTGTCACAAAAATCTGGAAAAAATGGTCACCAACCTGGGTGTTTACTGAAGCAGATTTTGCAGCCACAGGTCAGGTATTTAGCCAGCCCCAAATCGCTTGGGCTGCCACACGCTACTATCGCAACCTATTTGCAATTCACCACTCCATCAACTTTAAAGCCAATCAGCATTTGCTCAGTCAAATCAAGGTTCCAACACTGGCTTTAGCTGGGTTGGATGATGGTTGTATGAATATTCAATTGCATCAGGCATTGGCTCAACCCGACCATTTTCCTCAAGGCTTACGCAGTATTCATTTATCCAACTGTGGGCATTTCTTACAAGCAGAACAACCCCAACGTGTTGCTGAGCTGTTACTTGAACATTTTCAACAGACTACAGTTTAAGTACTGACTTAAACCATTTGTTTTAGGTGAGTTATCCATATTTCGTTCTAGGATTTTTCTATGAATAAAGCAGTTAAACAGTCCAAACCAACTCAATTAGTTGATGTATTGATTATTGGCGCAGGTCCATCTGGACTGAGTACCTGTATTAAATTAAAGCAACAAGGCATTAAAAATGTCGTGATTCTGGATATGGCAAACCGTATTGGCGGTACTTGGGCTCTGAATGATTATCCTGGTCTATTCTGTGATGTCCCAAGTGAAATGTATTCTTTAGGCTTTGCACCTAATCCAAACTGGTCTCGTACCTATGCCCCTCAAGCGGAGATTCGCCAATATCTAGAGGATGTTGCCCATAAGTTTAATATCGTTCCTCATATCCAGCTCAATACTGAAGTCACTGAAGCACGATGGGACAAAGCCCTTAATCGCTGGATGATTACAACACGTGATGGCAAAACCTACAGCGCAAAAATCTTTGTTCCAGCAACAGGTTTCATTGGTGAAGCCAAAATGCCAAGCTTTCAAGGGCAAGATCAATTCAAAGGTACCATGTTCCATTCAGGTAAATGGAATCATGAATATGATTTAACAGGTAAACGTGTTGCCGTGATCGGCAGTGGTGCATCGGCAATTCAATTCTTACCTGCGATTCAGCCAAAAGTCGGTCATTTATACAGCTTCCAGCGTACCCCATCTTGGGTATTGCCAAAGCCTGACTTTGCTGTTCCAAACATTGTAAAAACGATTTTCAAAAAAGCCCCTTTGCTAGAGAAAGCCATTCGTGAAAGTGCATTGTGGAGTTTGGAGCCATCGTTACCTGTATTCATGAATGTAAAGATCATGGAAAAGCTACAAGCACTTGGTAAACTCAATATCAACCTGAGTATCAAAGACCCTGAAATGCGTAAGGCCGTTACGCCTAAGCATACCTTGGGTTGTAAGCGTCCGATGTTTTCGAACAACTGGTACGATGCACTGGTTAAACCCAATGTATCAGTGCTCTTTCAGGGCTTATCACATATCACTGAAAATGGTGTAGTGGGTGAAGATGGTAAAGAAATTGCCGTCGATGCCATTATTTTTGGTACGGGCTATGCAGTGGCTGAACCTGCCATTTATAAGATTATTAAAGGTACCAATGGTCGTAGTTTAAGTGAAGTATGGCAGCGTCAACCCCGTGCATATATGGGCGTTTCAATTCATGGCTTCCCAAATATGTTCATGATGTTAGGACCCAACTCGCAGAATACAGTTGGTTCAGTGATGTGGACGGCAGAACAACAATCCGTCTATATCTCCAAAACCATTAAGTTAATGCAAGAGCGACGTCTCGACCGCATTGAAGTGAAAGAAGCTATACAAAAACAATTTAATGCAAGCATCGATAAACGTTTGGCGAAGATGCCTGTCAGAGCTGATATTTGTAAAAGCTACTATTTGGATGATGCAGGACGAAATCATATCATCTGGCCAGAGTTTGGTTTTGTGATTAAACACAAACTACATCATGTCAATCTGAAAGATTACATTATCGAAAGTAAAGTAATTAAAGTAAGCGCCTAAGTCTCAACTTCAGGGCTGATTTTTACTCACTCAGCCCTTATAGTATTTGAGTTTAAATGAGGAAATAACCATTGATCTATGTTTACACTTTCGATTACACCTAGATTCTATGAAACCGATGCTTTCGGACATATCAACAATACTGTGATCACAGGCTGGTTTGAAACTGCACGTGAACCAGTTTTCCGTCTATTTAACCCAAGCATGGAAATCAAAAATCTGCCTTTGATTCTAGCTCGGGTTGAAGTCGATTTTGTTGCCCAAATCTATTACGGCGCTGATATCGAAATCAAAACTTGGATTGAGCATATCGGCAATTCTTCATTCATCGTTGCACATGAAGCTTGGCAAAATGATCATTGTGTAGCGCGTGGCAAAGCGGTTCAGGTGTATTTTGATTTCAGCACGCAAAAATCAGGTCGTATCCCAGATCCATTCCGTGCTCAGCTACAACAATATCTAATTAACCAATAAATATTTTCTGCTGAAATAAACGTATTCATTTCAGCGGATCAAGCTTACTCGCCTAAATCTTCGAGAAAATCAAAGGTTGGAACGAAGAATAAGCTGCCTGAAACTGCGGTACTAAAATCGAGTAAACGATCAATATGCCCCGTTTCCTTGCCTAAGAACATATTCTCCAGCATGGTTTTGGTGATATTAAAAGAACGTGAATATCCGATAAAGAACGTGCCATATTCTCCTTCTGTTGGATTGGAAAATGGCATATTGGCTCTTAAGATTTTAAGCTCGTTCCCATCCGCATCATGCGCTTTGCTTGCGACATTATGTGCGCTTTGTGGTTTGACATCATCACCAAGCTCGACGTCATCATATTTCTTTCGACCAATCACCTTTTCTTGTTCTTCAGTACTTAATCCCTTCCACATTTCCATGTTATGTAGGTACTTTTGAATAAACACATAACTACCGCCCAGAAACTCGACATCTTCTTGACCGACATAAGCAATCTCTTTGGCAATTTCATGCTCAGGGTTCTCTGTCCCATCCACAAAGCCAATAATCGCGCGACCATCAAAGTATCTAAAACCTTTGGTCTCACTAATTGGATAGGTATCCTCTTTTAATTGCTCATGCAAAATTGAGGCAAGTTCATAGCAAATTGCCATTTGATTGGCACGAATGTGAAAGAATAAATCGCCTGTTGTTGCGACCGCAGTATGTCTTGGTCCTTTGATCTCTTGAAATGGCGCGAGTTCTTTCGGCTTATTTAAATCTGGAAACAGCAAATCCCAAGCATTTGAGCCAATCCCTACCGAAGCACTGAAATTACTGTTTGGAAAACGATTGGTTAGACTGCGGACCAACGCTGAGAAATTAGCGAGAAAATCTATCACCCCTGAATGATCAGGATTGGTATTGATTCCAAGTACGATAAATAAAGCATTTTCACCTGAAAGATTATTGATCACAGGTTGAGGTCTTAAAGGTGTATTCATAATATTTGGGAATAAAAAAACTTAATGCTCATATCCTACACAAATCAATGCATTAGAGATCAAGCAAATCACAAATTTTTACTATTATTGCGTGTATAAAACAAAGCTATCTCCACGGCAAAAACTGGCCAAGGTCAGATTTAATTGTTTTGCCATCTCAATCGCCATACTGGTCGGTGCAGAAATTGTCGCCAATAGTCCAATATTGTATTGTGCGCATTTGCGAATCAGCTCATAACTGGCACGACTGGTCATCACCACAAAACCCTCCGCAACATTCAACTTTTGCTCTGCCAGATGGCCGAGTAATTTATCTAAGGCATTGTGTCGCCCGACATCCTCAAATAGCGCCACAATTTGTCCTTTCACCACCCAAGCCGCAGCATGTGCACCACCAGTGAGTTCACTAATTTTTTGTCTAGCTTTCAGTTGAGCAATGGCACTTGGAATTTGATTAAGCCACACAGATGGAACTTTGATACTGACCAACGGCAGCTCGGAATAGAGTTGTTTTAAACTCTCAATCCCACATAAACCACAGCCTGTACGTCCCACCATCATTCGGCGATACTCTTTGAGCGCCATAAATGCACGAGAGGAAATCTTCATATCGACTTCAACCCCTAATGCATTGTGACGAATCTCAAGTGAATATAGCTCGCTTAGACTATGTAATATCCCTTCCGACAGGCTAAAACCTTTGGCAAATACCTCAAGGTCTGACGGTGTTGCCATCATCACAGCATGAGAAATTCCATTATAAATCAGTGCAACAGGATACTCCTGAACGATATAATCCATTTCATTTTCAGAACTATCCTGATGAAAACGATGCACTTGCACCGTTTCATAGCCGCGTGTTTTGGTATCCACAATTGACCTCTTTACTTAGACGCGCAACTATACGCCACCCACACGTTCATTGGCATGTTCAGGATCGACTGCAACCGCTAAGTTAAAATGCTCAGGCGCCTGACCTGCATGCAAGATCACAGGGATACTTTTTGATGCTGGAATTTTGGCATATTTATCATGACTGCCTAAAGCCACCAATGGATTGGTTTCAGGATAATAGGCTGCGAGACTGCCTTGAGGAATGTTATAAGGCACGATACGGAAACTATGGACAATCCGTTTAACCCCATCCGAGAACACACTTTCGATATCGACCCATTGATCAGCCTCAAAGCCTGCTGCATCAATATCCGCCTGATTCATAAACAGTACACGGCGCTGCCCGAATACCCCGCGATAACGGTCATCCAGACCATATAACGTCGTGTTGTACTGGTCATGCGAACGTGTTGTCATCAAGGTATACACCTGTTGCTCACTATAAGCTGCGGCATACTGGTTTTCTTCATCCTCATATACTTCGGCCAATGGCGTAATCAAAAATTGTGCCTTACCGCTTGGCGTATTCCAAACATGCTGATTGGCAGGATGTTCTAAATGAAAACCACTCGGTTGATAAACCCGTTGATTGAAGTCATGAAACTCATCAAAAACATCGGCAATCGAGTCACGAATACGATCATAACTTTCAATATACCAGCGCCATTTCACATGACTCTCAGGCAACGCGGCTTCCGCCATACGTGCCACAATATCGGGTTCAGACAAGATATTTTCAGAGATCGGTGGATTACGTCCCGCTGAAAGATGCACATTACTCATCGAATCTTCTACAGAAATCGCTTGAGGTCCATGCACCTGCATATCCACTTCGGTACGTCCAAGACAAGGCAACATCAATGCATCCTGACCACACACCAGATGGCTACGATTCAGCTTGGTAGTAATATTGACGGTTAAATTACAACGGCGTAAAGCTTCTTGAGTATAAGGTGTATCAGGCGTTGCGACGGCAAAGTTACCGCCTAGACCAATAAAGACTTTTACATCACCTTCGTACATTGCCTTGATGGTATCGACCACGCCAAAACCATGTTTACGCGGCGACTTGATGCCAAATACGCGATCAATACTATCGAGTAGCTTATCACTTGGGTTTTCATTAATACCCATTGTACGGTCGCCCTGCACATTACTATGCCCACGCACTGGACATAGCCCCGAACCTGGTCGTCCGATATGTCCACGCGCCAGCATCAGATTCGCCAGCATATGAATATTGGCAGTACCATGACGATGCTGGGTAATCCCCATTCCCCAACAGAAAATAGCCGTTTTCGCATCCAGATACATTTTGGCAATCGACTCTAAATGCTCGGCTGAAAGTCCAGTATGCTTGTGGATTTCAGACCATTCGGTACGGTCAATCTCCGCCAGCATTTCATCAAAACCGATGGTATTCATTTCAATAAAACTGCGGTCGAAAACGCTATGCTCGCCTTTGGCAAGGGCTTTTTTGTCCCACTCCAGTAAATGCTTCATTACCCCGAACATCAGCGCGTAGTCACCGCCAATTTTTGGCTGGAAGTAATAGCGACTAATTGGTGTACTGCCATTGGTCATCATTTCCAGAGGTGCTTGCGGATCTTGAAAGCGCTCTAGACCACGTTCTTTGATCGGGTTAATCGCAACAATGTTACCCCCACGTCTTGAGACCTCTCTCAAGGTAGCTAACATACGTGGATGATTGGTCCCCGGGTTATGCCCGAAACTAAAGATCGCATCGGCCTGATCAAAATCATCCAGAATAACCGTCCCTTTACCTAAACCAATCGCATCTTTTAAACCGACACTGGTGGTTTCATGACACATATTAGAACAGTCTGGGAAATTATTGGTTCCAAAGCTTCTGACAAAGAGTTGATATAAAAATGCTGCTTCATTGCTGGCACGACCAGAAGTATAGAAAGCCGCTTGGTCAGGATGGTCTAAGGCTTGTAAATGTTTGGCAATCAGTTGAAATGCATCGTCCCAAGAAATCGGCACATATTTATCGGTAACAGGATCATAACGCATTGGGTCGGTTAAACGCCCCAAATCTTCCAGATAGAAGTCACTCTGCTCTGCCAACCAGCTCACTGTATGCTGGGCAAAAAACTCTGGCGTAACGGTCTTACTGGTGGCTTCAAAAGCAACGGCTTTGGCACCGTTCTCACAAAAGTTAAAGGCATGGGCATCCTTTTTTTCTGGCCATGCACAACCAGGACAATCAAAACCTGTTGGCTGATTGATATTGAGTAATGTGATTGAACCTTTTTTGAGGATATCTTGACGTTTGAGATTGCGTGCAACACTCAGTAATGCTCCCCAGCCACCTGCGGGCTGAGTATATGGCTCAATTCTCGCGTAGCCATTATTCTCTTGCTTATGAATGGTTTGTTCTGAGTTATCCATTAGACTGCCCTCGTCTGAGCTATTTTTTCATTTATCACTCAGCTAGGATTAACATGATTTTTGCTTCTTTTCTATTCCTGATTTGTCTCATGGCATTAAATGTTCAGTAAAAAATAAAGCCCAGTTGAACTAGGCTTTATTCATCATTTGGTAAAAATAGCGACCCTTACTCGCCAGCTAAAGCACATTCAAAGTTGGCTTTATCCACTGAACAACGTGCTTTCTTTAATACAGACATCATGCCCGCATCGTAAATACCACGTTGAGTCAGTTCAATACGACCATCACGCATCATTTTTTGATATTTCAATTTATCTTCAGGGCTTAGATTCATTTTGTATTTTGCAGGGATTTCAGCTTCTAAACGCTTAATCGTTGCAAATATTTTTGGCAGTTGTTTTACTGACCAATCACGAGATTTCTGTCCAAAACCTGCGGGAAATTTTTCAGGACGGATCACTAGATTTGCAGTCACTTGTAATACAGGAAAATTATACATGACGCCATTGGCGCCTAAACCTTTGCTTAACTCCAAAGGTTTATATGCATAAGCTGGCGCGCCAATCATATCCACCTGACCATTGTTAAACTTAGCAGCAAAGTTGGAAATATCAGAAAGCACAGCTTGTGCACCAACGCGTTGTACAATCAGTTTTTGTGCATCGTCATATCCCAATACTGCAAACTTTTTACCTGCCGCTTTTTCTATTGAATTAATGCTTTTATCACGGACAAAAATATAAGCTGAGCCAAGTGGAGAAATGCCGACCACTTCATATTTATTACCACCCAAATTGGTGGTCATTTTCGCTGCATTACGAGGGTCAGATACGAAAGTAATGGCACGTTTCGCGATCTCATCACTCGGTACACCACCTAAAGAATCAATTGAACCTACAAATTTATTATATGGACGGGCACGCATTGACGTCATTGCTACGCCAGCACATTTCCCTGCTTTAAAATTATTATCTGCCACCTGTTCATCGGTGATCGCCAAAAGGTTAATATCTGCGCCCCAGCCTTTGGCTGCCAGCGCCCAGTCTTGCATCATTTTATAAGCCTCACCAGACTTACCTAAAATATCAAAAACACAAACGTCAATTGCTGCTTGGGTCGAAGCAGAGACACTCAAAATTGAAGTTGTTGCGATAGCAAGTGCGATTTTTTTCATATTTCCTTCCTTCTACAAACTTGATGTTTGTTTTCCTCATAAGACACTCAATGTGTCTTTTATGTATAACGAATCCATATCATCGTTATTTTTATACTGAATTATAAAAAATTATAATTACAGTCCCTATTTTAAGGCTTGAACAGCTGGTGAACGTGCCAAATAATCCAAAGCTTGTTGCGTGTTTCCTTCCGTTTCTGGATGGAACTTCGGAGAAATCCAACGGATCGTTGCTTGAGTTAAAAACGTTAATGTCGGTCCATTGTCTGTCGCTTTGGCTTGTTTGTGATAGGTAAACAAAATGCCAAATAAACTCTTATTCGCGATCTTTTTTACAGCTGGATCTGGATCTTGCTTACCTAAGTGTCGACCAACGTCTGCCAATACATAAATAAAAATCGGGAAAACCAAGGCCATCAAGAACTGACGATAAAGATAAAAAAGAATCGGGTTAGGTAGCATTTCTTTAAATAAATCAAATGCAACACAACGATGCTCGACTTCTTCTGCCAAATGCCAACGGAACATGTCGGCAATGACAGGATCAGCTTTGTCCCATGATTTATTGTCCATGCACCATTGTCCGAGCACGCCAGTAAAATGCTCAATAGCAGCAACCACTCCGACTCGTGTAATTAACCAGAAATGTTCTAATGGCTTGACCTCTAATTGTTTAATGCCTAAAGGGCTTTCACCTAACAAAATACCGAAGATCCAGTTAATTTTTTTAAACGCGGGGTCCAAATCATAATCATGCTGTTTCAGAAATTCCTGTGCCCCTTGATGTGCTCGTGCATGGGTTGCTTCTTGGCGAATGAAACCTTTGACGTCATCCATGAGAATCGGATCTTTTACATAAGGTAAAGCCTTGTTATAGACACGACAGAACCAAAACTCACCTGCTGGTAAGATTAAATTAATCCCATTGATCAGATGAGAACACACTGGATCATTTGGAATCCATTGCACAGGAGAGTTAGAAAAATCAAACTTTACAGATCGTGCAACCAGTTTATGATGATGAGTAATCGCATTCATATTGACCTCAACTTTACAACCTTCATTTATCACATCTTTAATCTTTGAATAAGCTCAGTGCATTACTGTGCTATTCACCACTCAATGAACACTCAAAATTGGTGCGTTCTACCGTACATCGTGCTCGCTTGAGCACGCCCATCATGACAGGGTCATAAACACCCAATTTAGTTAACTCAATTCGTCCATCGCGTAGCATTTGTTGGTAACGACGCTTATCTTCATTGGACAGACTTTGTTTATATTTCGCAGGGATTTCAGCTTCCAAACGTGCAATCGTGGCAAAGTTTTTGGGTAGTTGCTTGGTCGCCCAAGCACGTGATTTCAAACCAAAGCCCGCTGGAAATTTGTCAGGACGGATAATGATATCGCCAGTTAAATTAATCACTGGAAAATTAAACATCGCCCCATTACTCCCTAAACCCTTCGCAATTTCTAATGGTCTATAAGCGTAGGCAGGCGCTGCAATCACATCGACTTGCTTGTTATTAAATTTCTTCGCAAAATCGGAAATTTCAGAAGGGACACCGACCAATTCCAGTCGATCGACAATCATTTTTTGGGCTTGGTCATAATGTAAATAGGCAAACTTCTTACCTTTACCCTTCTCAATGGTATTGATGGTTTTGTCTCTCACAAAGACATAAGCCAAACCAATCTGAGCGATAGCCGCCACTTCAAACTCATCGTCATTAATACGTGTTACCAGACGGTGTTTATTACGCGGATCCAATACATAGGTAATGGCCTTTTGGGCAATCGAATTACTGGTGATTGCACCTAATGCATCAATCGATCCAGCAAATTTATTGTATTTACGTGCTCGCATTGATGTCATGGATACCCCATCACATTTACCAGCTTCAAAGTCATTTTGTGCTTTGGCTTCGTCTTGATACGGAATAAGATTTAAATCTGCATTCCAAGCTTTTGCAGCCAAAGCCCATTCTTCTACGATTTTGTAAGACTCTCCGGCCTTACCAAGCAAATCAAACACGCAGATATCAACTTCTGCTCGTGTTGTAGTTGAAAATGCAGTGAGAAAGGCTGTAATCAAAATTCCTTTTTTCATTACGGATCCTAGTACTATTTTTAAACGATCTGAACACTTCCATTCGCAGTGAATGCTGAAACATCAATCACCTGCCAAAGTGCGGATGCGCCTATTTTTAAATAAAAAAAAATGTTGTAATAGTTCCTAGCACGCCATTTTGGTATCATTTTCCGACGATCACGGTTATGCCCTTAAACAAAGAATTAGAAAGAACAGTTCCTGGCACTTATATTGCGCTCATGGTTGATGTGGTATCGCGTTGGGATATTTCAGCGGATGAGCTACTCAGCGACTCAGGCTTGACCCAAGAACAATTGGTACAACCTTTATGGCGGGCCGATGCCAAAATTGTGATGGGCATTCTGAGGCGTGCACTGGAGCTGACCCAAGTCCCTGCACTCGAATTCGGTTTTTATCTGGGCATGCAAATGACCATTACCTGTCATGGCTTGATGGGGATGGCAGCTATGCTCGCAAAAGATGTAAAGCAAGCACTCAATATTGCGCAGGAGTTTATTTCACTCCAATCCAGTATCCACACCATCAAGCTCGATGTTGTGGATGAGCATGCGATTATCTTATTTGAACAGACCGAAGCCTATTATCTGGATGAAGTCATTCAAATTGCGCTACTCCTCGGATTTGCACAGATGGGTAAAAACATTTCAGGGCAAGCACTAACAGGTTTCGCTGATGTTCAATTTAGTAAACCTGATTATTTTGATCAATTTCTACCCTTAATTCCGGGTAAAGTCCGATTTAATCGTGCTGCAACTCGTTTAGAATTCAAAAAAGAAATATTGGATCTACCGTTACTGCATTCTGATGCCATTGCTGAACGTCTGGCACGTGAAGAATGCAAGTCTCAGTTGCGTAAATTATTAAAACAAAATAGCTTTAATAGCACGCTACAAGACCTGATCTATGATGAAGCCATGGGAATAAGCCCATTAACAGAAATCTTAAAGAAAGTTCAAATGTCTGAACGCGCCCTACAGCGAAAACTGGAAAGTGAAGGAACAAATTTTCGAGAACTGGTTGATAAAGTCAGATGTGAAAAAGCCATTCAACTCCTTAAAAATCCCAATTTATCACTTGAAAATATTGCAAGCCATTTGGGCTATACCAATACCAAAAACTTCTCGCGCGCTTTTAAACGCTGGACGGGAACCTCACCACGGCGTTATTAATTGTATAATGTGATCTAAATATTAAAAAAACTTACTGGTGAGTGCTCGATCACCAGTAAGAGAGAAAAAATGTACTGCATTTGACTGAAAACTTATTTAGTTGGCTGAGCAGCTGCCTGTACTTGCGCTGCATTCTGCTTTTGTTGTGATGGCATATAATCTGGCTGATTACTCACCGCCAAAAAGAAAAATACCAAAAACAAACACCCTAGTAAAATACTGATTCCAACAGCAAGATAAGGAAATTTTGATTGCTCTTGAGACATAAGCTCTACTCCTATTCAAATACTAAAATTCAATTCAATATGATCTACATCATAGATAAAGCCTTAAAACTCGCGCCATTCTGGATGCGGGTTTGCATGTATTCGGCATAAACCGATAACTTTTCAAAAATATGCTCTGAATAGAACATATCTTCAATTAAATGAGCCGCTTGTGCTTGGCTAAAGTGCCCAATATTCGCAATAAGGTTTGCATTGAGACTGCAAAATAAAGTACACACATTTTTGTGCCATTCATCTTTGTTTTTAAATAACAATTTGCGGGTATTTATATTGTCAGCAGTGATCTTACTTGGAGATTGATCTGCCTCAATAACAATAATTTTCACAGCAAAATAATCTTCAAGTGTTTGCCGTTGCTCATGATTGACAGCCAAATGGGTAATCAAGAAAAGATGTGAAACATCAGTCCGACATAAGGCTTTGACCAAGCTTCGAAAGAGGAAATCTTCCTCGCTTTTTGGACCATCCACCAAATCGATATATAGTTTTAAACTATGAATCACATCTTCAATTTTTAGATTGACACTTTTCTCGGCCTGAAAATATGTATTCAAAATCGATAATACTGGTGCAGTAATTGGTGTTGTATAAATCACAGGCTGATTCAAATTGGCGATAATAAATGGTGCAAATAAATAGCCCAAATTATTATCATTTTCAGCAATTGGTACTTGTGCAATATAGGCAACTTTTTCTTTTGAAAAGTCCCTTAAAACTTTACCGCGCAATAACGTTGCTTCAAGATTCACATATTCAAGACGTAACTGTTCTTGTACTGATTGCGAAGGTTCTCTGCTTTGAAAAAGCTGAGTCATCGCATTAAGTTCTTTGGTTACAAACATAGTCATACGCCATTCAATCAGAATTATTGTCATTCAAACGACTTACAATGCTTGATCAAGATTTAACACACTGCATCGTTACGTATGTTATTTTGAATGAGGTACAAACAACTGAATAGCTACAGAGTTTCGCTAAAAAAATATAACAGATCATTTATCCACCTCGTATCTGTTATAAAAAAACAAGAAGAAATTGTATCTACTCATATACAGCAGAAGAATGGATGATAAATAAAACTTAAAGCGCTTTTAAATATTCAAGTAACGGTTTTCTCAGGTTCTGCTTATTTTCAATCGTTTAAGTCCATTCTTTCACATTTTCCTAGCGACTGCTCTGGTCTGTTATAGGAGAGGATATATGGATCTCGGTCTCACTGCTTTAGAATTAGCTCGAATACAGTTTGCCTTTACTGTTTCATTTCACATTATCTTTCCAGCCACTTCTATCGGCTTGGCCTGTTTTCTTGCCATGCTGGAATGGAAATGGCTGCGTACTCAAAACCCGATTTATAAAGATCTATTTAAGTTCTGGATCAAGATCTTTGCTGTTGCCTTTGGAATGGGCGTAGTTTCAGGCGTGGTGATGAGCTATCAGTTTGGAACCAACTGGAGTGAATTTTCCCGTATTGCAGGAAGCATTACAGGTCCCTTACTTACTTATGAGGTCTTAAGTGCCTTCTTCTTAGAAGCTGGATTCCTCGGCATCATGTTGTTTGGTTGGGGACGTGTCAGTCCCAAAGCGCACTTCTTTGCCACGTTGATGGTTGCCATCGGCACCTGTATTTCCATGTTCTGGATTCTATCCTCAAACAGCTGGATGCAGACACCACAAGGCTTTACGATTGAAAATGGCATTATTATTCCAACAGATTGGTGGGCCATCGTCTTTAACCCGTCCTTCCCTTATCGTTTTGCACATATGGCAGCCGCTGCTTTTTTAGTGTCTTCTCTACTTGTCGTCGGGACTGCCGCATGGCACCTGATTAAAGGCCGTCGTGATGAACTGGTCAAAAAATCATTTTCGATGGGACTTTGGATGGTATTAGTCACCTCATGTCTGCAAGTGGTGATCGGCGATAATCATGGTTTAAATACCTTACAACATCAGCCCGCAAAACTGGCAGCCATTGAAGGTCATTGGGAAACCAACCACAATGAAGGCATGCCACTTCTGCTATTCGCCATTCCGAACATGGACAAAGAAGAAAATCTCTATGAAGTCGGAATTCCTCATCTCGGCAGTCTGATTCTCACCCATTCTATGGAAGGCAAAGTCACAGGCTTAAAGGACTTTGCACCTGAAGACCGCCCGAATGCCACCATTGTGTTTTGGAGCTTCCGTGTCATGGTGGGTCTGGGCATGTTAATGGTATTACTCTCTTTCATCGCATTATGGTTACGTAAAAAAGGCAAGCTTTATGGCTCATCTTGGTTCCATAAATTCGCTTTTGTGATGGGACCAACAGGCTATATCGCGCTACTTGCAGGTTGGGTCACAACCGAAGTCGGTCGCCAACCATGGGTGATTTATGGCGTGATGCGGACCAAAGATGGTTTATCACAGACCGTCACAGCCGACCAAGTGGGTATCAGCTTAATTATCTTTGTAGTGGTATATACCATCGTATTCGGTAGCGGTATTTATTACATGTTAAAGCTACTGAAAAAAGGCCCTGAGTTTATCGAAGCGATTGATCTTGAACCCGCAGGTCATGGACACTTTAAAACACCGATGCGTCCATTAAGCGCGGTTGATGAAACCATTGATACACAAGACCCAAATAAGGAGAAACACCATGATTGATCTTTCTCTGATTTGGGTTGGCATTATCGGACTTGGCGTATTGATCTATGTCATTCTAGATGGTTTTGATCTCGGTATTGGAATACTGTTTCCCTTCATTAAAAACAGTGAAGAACGCGATGTGATGATGAACACCGTCGCGCCTGTCTGGGATGGCAATGAAACTTGGATGGTCCTCGGTGGTGCTGGCTTGTTCGCAGCTTTTCCGTTGGTCTATTCAACCGTCCTTTCAGCTCTGTACATGCCCATTACCTTGATGGTGATTGCACTGATTTTCCGTGGCGTTGCCTTTGAGTTTCGCTTTAAAGCCAATCGAACCAAACATTTATGGGATCAAGCCTTTATTTGGGGTTCAATTCTCTCCAGTTTCTTGCAGGGTGTGATTCTAGGTGCTTATATTCAGGGCATTCAAACCACCAATGGTATCTTCTCAGGCTCAGGTTTAGATTGGTTAACACCTTTCGCGCTGTTTACAGGGCTTGGTGTAGTTGCCATGTATGCAGCATTGGGTTGTGGTTGGCTGATTATGAAAACCGACCATGAGCTTCAAGACAAAATGTACCGTTTGATGCCGAAGCTGATCATACTTCTGTTTGTGGTATTTGCAGGTGTCAGTCTGTATACCCCACTGACACATCCTGAAATTGCAGCTCGTTGGTTTGCTCTACCGAATCTGCTGTATTTTAGTCCTGTGCCTATTTTGGTGTTGTTATTTACGGCGTTGATTCTTCAAGCCTGCAAAACACGTCAAGACTTTAAACCCTTTATCTATACCTTGGCCTTGGTATTCTTGGCTTTCACAGGTTTTGTGATTAGCTTATGGCCAAATATCATTCCACCCTCAGTCACGATTTGGGAAGCAGCAGCACCGTATTCCAGTCAGAAATTCGCGCTTGTGGGTGCTGTGATTCTAATCCCGATTATCATTGCCTATACCATTGTTTCCTACTGGGTATTTCGAGATAAGGTCCGTGTCGGTGATGAAGGCTATCACTAGGAGCTTTGCATGAAAATAAAATCTCAGCATTTAAGCCAAACTCAATGGTTTATAATCTTATGGTTAGTTGGTTTTTTTGCACTCGCTATCATTGCTGGCCTATTTAGGCTGTTATTGATGTTTGCTTATTAAATGATAGATGGAATAGCTTGGCTTAAGTTATTCCATCTAAACGGATTCACTTTACCTTATGTATAAATCAGAACAATTAGCACATAACCTGAAACTTCTCATTGAAAATGGGTCATGGAAACCACATACCAAGCTTCCCTCTTTACGTGAGCAGGTACAAAGATCAGGTTTTAGCTTAATTACCGTGATGAACGCTTACCAAGAACTGGAAGCGCAGGGTTTGATTTATTCTAAAGAAAAGTCAGGTTATTTTGTGGCTGAGCAAAATAACATCCAGATTCCACAAGCCTATTCGGTGGTCTCTTTAAATCCTAAAATTGAAATCAACTCGTTGGTTTTTAAATATCTTAAATCAATTCAATCCAAACAAGTCAGTCCACTAGGCTCTGCTTTTCCTGATAGCCAATTGCTCTATCCACCCAAGCTGATTCAGATCATGGGGCAATTTTCCCGTAATCGACATAGCTATGACCAAACCTCTAATCTACCACCAGGTAATTTGGCACTTAGAAATTTAATTGCGCAACGCTATTGTATGCAAGGGATTCCAACAGATGCAGATGACATTGTCATTACATCAGGTGGTTTGGAAGCACTCAACCTTTCACTGCAAGCAATTACCCAACCAGGCGATTATATTTTATTGCAGCAAACCATTTTCTATGGTGCTTGGCAGGCTGCTGAGCGTTTGGGCTTAAAGGTGATTACGATTCCTGAGCACCCGCAACATGGTTTCGATATCGAAGCCTTTGAGCAAGTCATCAAAAACTATCCGATCAAAGTGTGTTGGTTTATGCTGAATGCGCATAACCCGATTGGCTTTACTGTCAGTGATGAGATCAAATATAAAATTGCCAAGCTGTTACATGAGCATCAGATTCATTTAATCGAAGATGATGTCTATGAAGAATTGTTTTATGGCAATCAAAAACCGCTGCCAATGAAGTATTTCGATCAACAAAATCTGGTACTGCACTGCTCTTCTTTTTCCAAAACCCTGGGCTCGGGTTTCCGTATGGGTTGGGTGTATGCAGGTAAATTTTCAGAACATATTCAACATCTACAATTGATGAGTACCATTTCAGCCAATGCCTTGATCCAAAATGCGCTGGTTGAGTTTCTCTCGCATCATCATTATGAAAAACACTTGAGAACGCTCAGACGTGCTTTGGAAAAGAATAAGAAACAGTTTTTCCACTATCTCAAGCAGCATCTATCCCAAGACTGCAAAGTGTATAATTACCCAAGTGGTTATTTTCTATGGATTCAGCTCCCTGACAAAGTCAGCAGCATGCAGGTTTATGAACAACTGATTCAGCAACAGGTAGGTGTTGCACCAAGCCCGTTATTTAATGTGCTGCCTTCACATCAGCATTTTATTCGTATGAATTGTTCTTTTGAATGGACCGATCAAATTCAGCATTCACTGGAATTATTTATTCAAACGGTTCAAAATGCTGTGTCGGATTAATCGACTTGGGTTAAACACCTTTTCTGATACTGACTTGGTGTTTCCCCAAAAGTCTTTTTAAAAGCGCGAATAAAATTGGTGGCTTCTTCGTAACCGACCAAACCAGCAATATCTTGGATGCTGTATTGCTGCTGTTGCAGTAATTTCTTCGCTTGGTTAAACCGAACCTCCGCCAAAATCTGTAAAAAGGTCGTTCCTTGCGCCTGTAAATGCCGTTTGATGGTTCGCTCCGACATATTCAAGCGTTGGGCAATCACAGACAACGTTGGATAAGCATTGCTTGAGTGATATAACAATTCAGATCGAATACTTTTTTGCAAATCACGAGCACCCTCTTTCACTAATTTGAGCTTGTCATTTTCACAATAAAGTACTGCTTGCTGAAAAGCGACTTGATCTGCGTTTGGATTTTTACAATGCAGATATTGCTTTGGAAAACGTAAGCCATTGCGTGCTTGATTAAATTGAATCTTGATCTGGGATAAATCAATTTTTTTATAATTTGGGGCGCCCGCCCAATCCACAAATACCTCACAGTTTTCAGCAATACGCCCAGAAAACAAAGTCAAAAAGTGAATCGCACCAAACAACAGGCTTTCTATTAGGAAATGCCTTAATTGATCTGATTGTTCTGCATCACCCAATTTCACTGGATGTACATCATCCAGATAAACATAGACGAAGTCGTCATCGATGTACCATTCTGGCGTGAAATTCTGTATCCGCGTACAAAAATACTGCTGGCAAAGGCTTAAAGCAGTTTCTACATCTGTACAGCTGAGAAATGCAAATCCTAAAGGACCATGCGAAGTTGGACGTAATTTAAAACCATATTCAATCCCAAGCCGTGGATTGCCTGTCAAGCGTAAGGCATTGACGACCAGTTTCGACCATTGATGCGCACTCATTTTGGCATCAGTCTTTTTTATTTCAACCGAGTCAAGACCAGTACCATTGAAAATACTTTGAGTATCAACACCATATTTATACACAATTTCTAATAAAATATGTGCATAAGATACGGAGATGGTTTCCTGAAACAACCCAAATGGATCTCGCATCACAGGCATCCTGTCCTAAAATGATCATCAATATGGCATAGCCACACCTATTGTGCGAGTGTTTTATTCGAAATAATAGCTTCAATAATAAACAATGGCACAATGAGGATGTACTTAAATGGCAACCATGAAGCTTGATCAACAGCAGTCCATTTATGTTCTTACATTAACCAATGGCGATCAGGAAAATGTCTTAAATCAAGATGTACTGAATGAGTATATTGAAATATTTAATGAAATTGAAAGTCATCAATACAATGCATGTTTGGTCATTCAAAGTGACCATCCAAAAACGTTTTGCAATGGCTTGGATTTAGCATGGCTGATGCAGCAATCCATAGAGGATAAAAAAGCCTTTACCCTGCAACTGGAAAATATGCTGTTGCGTTTGGCCCTGCTCAACTTACCTGTCATCGCTGAAATTAATGGCAATGCCTATGCTGGTGGTGCAATTTTAGCATCGGCTTGCGATTTCCGATTTATGCGTGCAGACAAAGGACGCTTTTGCTTTCCCGAAGTTAAACTAACCATTCCCTTTACCGATACGATTGCAGAAATTGTGCAATTACTTCCCAATCAGCATACGATCTGGGAAATGTCATTGACGGGCAAATCTATGACAGGGGTTGAATGTTTAGAGACGCAAGTGGTCAATAAAATTTATCCAGTAGAGTCATTAAACGCCGAAGTCTTTAAATTTGCAGAAGACATGTCACAAAAGCATCGCTTAACCTATGCCGTGATCAAACGTCAGTTACGCCATCGTATCGTCGACATTGCGAAACAGCGTCAACTGTACAATCCTGAAAAATTTGCACATCCCTTTATGGTTTAAATCAACTTTTATAAAAATTAAATATAGGACGTCTTCATGAACAATATGCAAGGAAAAACTATTTTTATTACAGGTGGCAGTCGAGGAATCGGCAGAGCAATTGCAATTAAAGCAGCGCATGCGGGTGCCAACGTTGTCATTGCAGCTAAAACCGAAGTCGAAACGGCTAAATTAACAGGCACGATTTATAGCGTCGCGGAAGAGATTGAAGCCGCAGGTGGTAAAGCATTACCGTTATTGCTTGATGTGCGAGATGAGCAACAGATTCATGCTGCCATGCAACAAGCAGCTCAGCACTTTGGTGGTATTGATGTGCTGATTAATAATGCAGGTGCCATTGCCCTAACAGGTGTAGAAGCAACCTCCTTAAAACAATATGATCTAATTCAAAGTATTAACCATCGTTCCACTTTTATCTGCGCACAAGCTGCTCTTCCTTTTTTGAAACAGGCGGAACATCCACACATCTTGAGCTTATCACCTCCTGTGAATATGTCGCCAAAATGGTTAGGCATGCTCTCGCCTTATGCCCTGTCTAAATACGGGATGACGATTTTGACTTTAGGCATGGCGGAAGAATTCCGTCAATATGGTATTTCCTGTAATACCCTCTGGCCTGAAACTTACATCGCAACAGCTGCGGTTTCAAAAAATTTAGGTGAAGAAAATACACTACAGCTCAGCCGAAAACCGGAAATCATGGCAGATGCAGCTTTTGCCATTTATAACACAGCCAAAGGTGAACTCACTGGACAAAGCCTGACTGATGAACAAGCTTTGGCGCGTATGGGTATCACTGATTTTGCTCAATATGCTTGTATTGCAGGTAATCGCCAACTGCAAAAAGATTTCTTCTTAGATTAAAGAATGCATAAAAAAACGACCTTAAAACATCAGTCTTAAGGTCGTTTCAAAAGCAAAGAAAATTAACCTGGGAAAATACCGCGCTCTTTACGTGCTTTTAAGATACGCTCACAGCCTAAAATGAAGGCAGCAGTACGTAAGGTACATTCTTTTTCGCTTGATTTATGCCATACATCATTAATGGCTTGAATCATTAACTTATCCAGTCTTTCGTTAATTTCTTCTTCAGACCAGAAGTAGCTCGACATATCTTGAACCCATTCGAAGTAAGATACAGTTACACCACCCGCATTACAGATGACGTCAGGTACAACAGTAATACCACGTTGAACCAGTACATCATCCGCTTCTGGGAAAGTTGGACCGTTGGCACCTTCAAGCACTAGCTTGGCAGTTAACTTTTGCGCACGTTCAACAGTGATTTGGCTTTCCAATGCAGCAGGGATCAGAATATCCATCTCTACATTCCAAAACTCTTCATCACTGATCACTTGTGCACCAGCAAAACCACCTACACCTTGGTGAGTTTGCATATGTGTTTTTAATGCAGCAACATCGATCCCTTCAGGGTTGTAAATTGTCCCTGTGTGATCTTGGATGGTTACGATTTTAGCTTTTGACTCAACAAATAAATAAGCAGCTTCGCTACCTACGTTACCAAAACCTTGAACCGCAACTTTAGCACCGTCTAAAGGTAATTTGATTTTTTCAGCAACTTGTTGACCCGTGATAAATACACCACGACCTGTTGCTTTAATACGACCTAAAGACCCGCCTAAGTGGACTGGCTTACCAGTCACCACACCTGTAACAGTATGACCTTGACCAGATGAATAAGTATCCATGATCCAGCCCATAACGTTTGGATTGGTACCCACGTCTGGTGCAGGGATATCTTTTTGTGGGCCAATAATATGGCTGATTTCACTGGTATAGCGACGTGTTAAGCGTTCTAATTCACGTGGAGAAAGTTGACGCGGGTCAACACGGATACCACCTTTTGCACCGCCGAATGGTAGATTTACCACCGCAGTCTTAATTGTCATCCATGCTGAAAGTGCCATTACTTCATTTAAATCTACATCTGGGTGATAGCGAATACCGCCTTTACCCGGACCACGTGACAAGTTGTGTTGCACACGATAACCTTCAAAATGACGAATTGTGCCATCGTCCATAACAATTGGCACGTCAACGATCAAAGCACGTTTTGGGCGCTTCAATGTGTCCACATAATCTTCTAAACCTTCTAGATATGGAGCAACACGCTCGATCTGTTCAAGGTAAGTTGCCCATGGACCGTCATTTTGAGAGACATAAGATAAATTAGACATGTTTTAACCTTTTGATGAATTCACATGATCCATCAATCAAATATGTAGTTAAAAATTATATAAGCGGCCAATTTGGCAGTTCTACTATCCAAATCAAACCGTGGATTACATTCCGCCACATCAAAAACTTTAATCTTTCCGGTTTCCTTAATGGCCTCTAGTAATGGGTCAAAGACTGATAAATCAATTCCTTTTACCGCAGGTGCGCTTACACCTGGCGCAATGCTAGCACTAAATACATCAAGATCAACTGTAATATACAAATAGTCAACTTTTCCGATAAAAGCTGTGATTTTTTCGATTAAATTTTCAACATTTTGTTGCTGTAATTCATGGTCAAAAATATAAGTACAGTTCAGTCGATCTGCGGTTTCAAATAAAACCTTAGTATTTGAATGTTTCGCTACACCAATACACAAATAATGAAATGCTTGCTGATGCTGTTCAGACAATTTTGCAGCATTTAAAAATGGTGTCCCTGATGTCACCTGTTCCGCTTCACGCAGGTCGAAATGCGCATCAAAATTGATGATACCGATCTTCTTATTCGGTTCATTATTTTGTAGATATTGGAACATGCCAGAGAAGCTACCAAACGCCACTTCATGGCCACCACCTAAAACAATGGGTTTCATCCCCTGTTTTAAGCTTCTTTCCACTTGTTCTGCCAACTCAGCCTGTGCCTGTTCCAGTTTTGAACCGTCACAGACCACGGTACCAATGTCTGCGATCGTGATGGGTTGATGTACAGGTAAATTGGCCAATTGCGCGCGAATGCTGTCGGGAGCATCTGCCGCACCCAAGCGTCCTTTATTGCGCTTTACACCTTCATCGGAACTAAAACCAATTAAGGCGTAATCCGCACGTGGACTGGTATTAATGACTTGATGAATGCGCAGATGTGCAGCACCCTCGCCATCTTTACGTCCCTGCCATGTAAATGAATGATTCATCCTGCAAACTCTTTTTTAAATAAGTCTAAAACTAGATTGATATTTCATTGCCATGCCGAATAATTCGCTTTGACAAATCTCCACCCAACCAATAGACAATCTCAGAAGGATGCTCGATATCCCACGCAATAAAGTCAGCAACTTTAGCTGTCTCCAAGGTCCCGTGAGTATCTTGTAAGCCCAGTGCATGCGCTGCATGAGTCGTCACACCTGCTAAGGTTTGCTCAGGGGTTAAACGGAATAAGGTACTGCCCATATTCATCATTAACCGTAAAGATAAAGCTGGTGAGGTTCCTGGATTTAAATCACTGGATAAGGCAATCCGCACCCCATGTTGCTGCAAACTTTCTAACGGTGGGTATTTGGTTTCTCTCAGGAAATAAAATGCGCCAGGCAATAACACTGCAACTGTACCCGCAGCAGCCATCGCCTTCACATCATCTTCAGTCATAAACTCTAAATGATCTGCCGATAAGGCTTGATAACGCGCAGCCAAACTTGAGCCACCGAGCGAAGACAATTGTTCAGCATGCAGTTTAATAGGTAGATTTAAAGACTGGGCAGTTTTAAATAGACGTTCAACCTGAGCTGGAGAAAAAGCCAAATATTCACAAAATGCATCGACAGCATCGACCAGACCTTCTTGGTGTAGTTTTGGCAGCATGTCATTGCAGATATGCTCGATATAAGCATCGCTTTGATCCTTATACTCAGGCGGTAAAGCATGGGCAGCCAAGCAGGTACTACGTACTGTCATTGGCAAAGTATCTGCAATTTGACGAATCACACGTAACATTTTGCGTTCATTGACATAGTCCAAGCCATAACCTGACTTAATTTCAATGGTGGTGACACCATCTTGAAGCAAACATCGAACGCGTTTCAGTGCCGAAGCCAATAACTGTTCTTCACTGGCTTCGCGGGTGGCACGAACAGTACTGGCAATACCACCACCACTCGCTGCAATTTCAGCATAGCTAACACCTTGCAAGCGTTTTTCAAACTCAACACTTCGGTTGCCACCAAATACGCTGTGGGTATGACAATCAATCAAGCCAGGTGTGACCCATGCTCCATTCAGATCAATGGTTTCAGCATAAGCATCGGCAGGAAGGTCTTTAAATGCGCCAATCCAGTGAATATGCTGTCCCAAAGTAACGATTCCAGCATTCTCAATACTGGAGTACTGTCCATCTTGCATGGTGGAGATATGACAGTTTTTCCAAAGCTTTTTCATTCAAAGTTCCTCTCACTGCTCAGGCATGGTTTACACCTGAGCAGTTTGATCATTAGCTTTCCATTTCGATATTTTGATGCTGCATAGTTTGATTTTCTTTGACTGTGTTTTGCTTCGGTTTGACCCAAATGGTATAGGCAATCCAAAGTAAAATTAACCAAGTTACACCGACATAAATCGCAGGACGTGAGTCAGGGAAATATCCCATCATGGCCAAAATAAACAGCATGAATGCGATTGCAAATGCAGGTGCATACGGCCAGCCAATCACTGGGAAGTCGAGTGCCTTGATCTCCGCTTTAGACAATTTACGACGCATCGCAACTTGAGAAAGCAAAATCATCAGCCACACCCAAACTGTTGCGAATGTTGCGATTGAAGCAATGATGATGAACACATTTTCTGGGATCATGTAGTTCAACACCACACCAATCATCAATACACCTGCCATCACCACCACAGTCATCCAAGGCACACCATTTTTAGAGATTTTTTGGAACACTTGCGGTGCTTGTCCACGACTCGACATGCCGTAAAGCATACGACCCGCACCAAATACATCACTATTGATTGCAGAAATGGCCGCAGTAATTACCACGATATTTAAAACAGTAGCGGCAGACTTAATGCCTAGGTTTTCAAAGATTTGTACAAATGGGCTACCTTGGCTACCAATTTGATTCCATGGGAAAATCGACATCAGTACAAAAATCGTCATGACATAGAACAACAAGATACGTACGGGCACTGCATTAATCGCTTTAGGAATCGACGTTTTCGGGTCTTTAGACTCACCCGCAGTGATCCCAATAATCTCAATACCACCAAAAGCGAATACCACCACAGATAAACATGCAACTAAACCTGCAATCCCATTTGGCATAAAGCCATCATGAATCCATAAGTTTTGAATGCCTGTGGTAAAACCACTGTGGTCAGCATGGAAACCATAGAACATCAGTCCCAAACCACCGACAATCATTGCCACAATCGCAGTGACTTTGACAATTGAAAGCCAGAATTCCAGTTCCCCGAAGACTTTGACGTGAATCAGGTTGATTGCACCCAAGAACATGATCAGTGATAAAATCCAAATCCAGCGAGGCACATCGGGATACCAGAATCCCATATAAATCCCAAAAGCTGTCACATCTGCCAGCGCAACAATGATCATCTCAAACACATAAGTCCAACCCGTCGTAAATCCTGCGAGTGGACCAATATATTGCGAGGCATAATGGCTGAATGAACCCGACACTGGATTATGTACAGCCATTTCACCAAGCGCACGCATCACGATATAAATTGCAATCCCTGCAACGATATATGCGAGTAATACGGACGGACCTGCCATTTTGATGGCTGTTGCCGAACCGTAAAAGAGTCCTGTCCCAATGGCTGAACCCAATGCCAAAAAACGAATATGGCGGGTGTTTAACCCCCGCTGTAATGTGGAGTGTTGTGACATTATAATCTCCAATCCTTGAGGAAATTTAGTTAGATTCGGCCACTCCATGTGACCGTTTTATTGATCACACTTCAGACAAACTCGGCAATAGCTGTGGAATGAGTAATTCGTTCAGGCAGCCACTTGCAAGCAGTTCACTCGCCTGCTCGATATCTGGCGCAAAGAAACGATCTTCACTGTAATAAGGCACTTGGTCACGCAGCACTTTACGCGCACGTTCAAGTTTTGGAGAACTCTTCAAACCTTCACGGAAATCAAGACCCTGACATGCACCTAACCACTCAACTGCAAGAATGCCGCGAACGTTGTCAGCCATATACCACAAACGTTTGCCCGCATTCGGTGCCATAGAAACATGGTCTTCCTGATTTGCAGAGGTCGGTAAACTATCAACACTGGCAGGATGTGCAAGTGCTTTATTGTCACTTGCTAACGCAGCGGCCGTTACTTGAGCAATCATGAAGCCTGAGTTGACCCCACCATTGGCAACCAAGAATGGCGGCAACTGTGACATATGACGGTCCATCATCATCGAAATACGACGTTCAGACAGTGAACCAATTTCTGCAATGGCCAATGCCAAGTTATCCGCTGCCATCGCAACAGGTTCAGCATGGAAATTCCCCCCAGAAATCACATCACCTTCTGCTGCAAACACCAATGGGTTATCCGACACGGCATTTGATTCAATCGCTAGTACTTCTGCGGCTTGACGAATTTGAGTCAAGCAAGCGCCCATGACCTGTGGTTGGCAACGCAGTGAGTACGGATCTTGAACTTTGCTGCAATCTTCATGCGAATGCGAAATTTCACTCGATTCAGTCAGTAAATCACGATAAGCAGCAGCCACATCAATTTGACCACGCTGACCACGAACCTCATGAATACGAGCATCAAATGGTGCACGTGAACCCAACATGGCTTCAACGCTTAAACCACCGCATACTGTTGCAGCAGCAAATAAATCTTCTGCTTCAAACAAACCACGTAAAGCATAGGCTGTTGAAACTTGAGTACCATTTAACAGTGCCAAGCCTTCTTTCGCCGCTAAAGAAATAGGTTCTAAACCTGCAATTTTAAGTGCTTCAACTGCTGGCAACCATTCACCTTTATAACGTGCTTTACTTTCGCCTAATAACACCAAAGACATATGTGCGAGCGGTGCCAAGTCACCCGAAGCACCCACAGAACCTTTCAATGGAATATGCGGATAAACTTCTGCGTTAATCAACGCCAAAATAGCATCGATCACTTTACGGCGAATACCCGAAAAGCCACGTGCCAAACTATTTGCTTTGAGCAACATAATTAGACGTACCATTGCATCATCTAATGGTTCGCCTACGCCAGCGGCGTGTGAAAGCACTAAAGAACGCTGTAATTGTTCTAAGTCTTCTGGTGCAATTTTAGTTGATGCAAGTAAACCAAAACCCGTATTGATACCGTAAGCCGTACGGCCTTCATTGACGATTTGTTCGACACATGCAACACTCGCATTGATGCCAGCAGAAGCGCTGTCATCGAGTTTCACTTTGATTGGATTTAAATAAGCGTGGCGGAGATCTGCTAAGCTAAGTTTGCCGGGTTGAATTAGAAGTTCCATTATTGGCGTCCTGTTTTGCACTCTATTGTTCGCTTACGATGCTGCTTACACAATTGCAAAAAGCATCGTAATGTCCTTGTCTGTTTATTGTGTGATCATTGGCAAGTTCAAGCCTTGCTCTTTGGCACAATCAATTGCGATGGCATAACCCGCATCGGCATGACGCATTACCCCTGTTGCAGGGTCATTGGTCAATACACGTGCGATACGTGCTGCTGCTTCATCGGTACCATCACACACGATTACCACGCCTGAATGTTGCGAGAAGCCCATACCTACACCACCGCCGTGATGCAATGACACCCAAGTCGCACCACCTGCAGTATTGAGCAAAGCATTTAATAACGGCCAGTCTGATACAGCATCTGAACCATCTTTCATTGACTCGGTTTCACGGTTAGGACTAGAGACTGAACCTGAATCCAAGTGATCACGACCAATCACGATAGGTGCTGAAAGTTCACCACTACGAACCATTTCATTAAATGCCAAACCAAGTTTTGCACGTAAACCTAAGCCGACCCAGCAAATACGTGCTGGTAAACCTTGGAAGCTGATGCGTTCACGCGCCATATCCAACCAGCGATGTAAATGTTCATCATCTGGGATTAACTCTTTTACTTTGGCATCTGTCTTATAGATATCTTCTGGATCGCCTGAAAGTGCAGCCCAACGGAATGGACCAACACCACGACAGAACAATGGACGGATATAGGCAGGAACGAAACCTGGGAAATCGAAGGCATTTGCTACACCTTCGTCTTGTGCCATTTGGCGAATGTTGTTGCCATAGTCAAAGGTTGGAACACCCATTTTTTGGAAATCCAACATCGCTTGAACATGCTGCGCCATCGATTGCTTCGCTGCTTTCACCACAACTTCTGGTTCAGTTTTCGCACGTTGACGGTATTCTTCCCATGTCCAGCCAATGGGTAAATAACCATTCAACGGATCATGTGCGCTGGTTTGGTCAGTCACCATATCTGGATGTACACCACGGCGAACCAACTCAGGTAAAATCTCAGCAGCATTGCCATGCAGTGCAATCGAAACAGCCTTGCCTTCTTTGGTATATTTTTCAATACGCGCTAACGCATCATCCAAATCAGTTGCTTGCTCGTCGACGTAACGGGTACGTAAGCGGAAATCGATACTGGTTTGTTGACATTCGATATTGAGTGAACATGCGCCTGCCAGTGTTGCAGCTAAAGGTTGTGCGCCGCCCATACCGCCTAAACCTGCAGTCAACACCCAACGACCTTTTAAATCACCGTTATAGTGTTGGCGACCTGCTTCTACAAACGTTTCGTAGGTGCCTTGTACGATCCCTTGGCTACCAATATAAATCCAAGAACCAGCCGTCATCTGACCATACATTGCCAAACCTTTCGCATCCAATTCATTGAAATGCTCCCAAGTTCCCCAATGAGGAACAAGATTCGAGTTTGCAATCAAAACACGCGGTGCATCTTTATGGGTTTTAAATACGCCAACTGGCTTACCCGATTGAACCAACAAGGTTTCATCTGTTTCTAAATTCTTTAGGGTTTCAACGATCTTGTCGAAACATTCCCAGTTACGTGCAGCACGACCGATACCACCGTAAACGACGAGTTCTTTTGGATTTTCTGCGACATCAGGATCTAGATTATTCATCAACATACGCAGTGGTGCTTCTGTTAACCAGCTTTTGGCATTGAGCTGTGTACCACGCGGTGCGCGAATTTCTACATCACGAAATTTTGTTGTCGTTGTTGTCACAATCGGACTCCTTCCATTGAGTTTGAATCTGCAAATTAATCTGCTTTTACTGTATAGCAATGTATTAACTTGTATATACATCCATATACTACACAAAACTTTCCTATTGAAAAGATGCTTTTCAAATCTTTTATGAAAATAAATTACAAACCAATGAAATAAATAGATTTATTTTTTATATACAATAAAAAAACACATACAACCTGAGACTGTATGTGTTCTCAAAAATACAAGAAAACTAGATTTTTATCAGTTCAATTAGACAAGTTTGCTTTAAAATCTGTGGATTCAGAACCACCTTTTTGAGTGATTTTTCCTGCTCAATGTGAAGACTTTCATGATGCTGTAATTGAAAAACCTGCCCATCAATTTCAATATCTAACAGCTCAGCACTCTGATTAAATATAAAAATTAGATCGGCTGAGCTAAAAATCTCGGTCTTTGTCGGCTCAAAATACCACTGCAAACGTGCATGAAACTGCTTGGGATCATAAATCAGATTAAAATCCCGAATCGGCCCATCAATCAATTCACAACGGGTCGCACTTTCACCGCTAAACTGCACGGATTGTAAAGTCGTTAGAGATTCATGCTTGTCATCAATACTAAGCTCGATGCCATAACCTTCCAGCACGGTTAAGATACGCTGCATTCCGTTAAATCTGGAAAAACCACCTGCGTTTTTGACATCTGCCATGGAAATACGCCAAGCAAAGGTATCCAGATTTTCACCAGTACTACGCGCCAGTTCAACGGTATAACCTGCACCATTTTTCCACAGCATCTGTTGATAATCGGTGCTGCTTAACTGCTTGATCATTGGGTAAATTTACCTTCCAGATAATAACGGCTACCTGGATAGATCAATCGTGCACTGGAAATCAGTTGTTTATTTGACCATGTTCTGCGACGAATCAATAGACACGGTTCGGTCTTATTAATTTTCAGCCATTTACATTCTTGCGCTGAGGCTAAAATCGCTGTCACCACATGCTCACCTTCCGTCACAGGTGCTTTAGACATTAAATAAGCATTTGGCGTAATTGATTTAAAGTCTTGCGACAAATAATCAGGAATTAAAACAGGGTCGACCAAACGGTCCTCAATCTGTACAGGCACATCATTTTCATAATGCACAATGATCGAATGAAATAACTTTTGCCCTTCACGAATCTGCATCAACATGCTCTGTTCAGCATTGGCCTGAATCTGTTCAAGTACCAATACTTCGGCATGGTGTTTATGATTTCGGGCAATGATTTCTTCGGCAATATTATTGACATGGAATAAAGCCGTTCGACCTTGTCCTTCGGCCACAAAAGAACCGACACCTTGGATACGCACCAACAAACCTTCGCTGGTGAGTTCACGTAAAGCACGGTTCACGGTCATGCGACTACAACCGAGTAAATTGACCAGTTCACTTTCAGAAGGAATCTTTTTATTAACCGTCCATGTTCCTTCATAAATCTTTTGCGAAATCATTTGTTTCACACGTAAGTACAAAGGAACTGGACTATCTTCTTCTAGAGACAAATCCAAATCATTTTGCTTTGTCACTCTTGACATTGGCTAAAACTCATACTAAATATTCTAAGTCATTGTATATTGAATTAATGCAAATTGTATATACAAGCCTATACAAATAAACATTTTAGCTTAAACCCTCTTCTGATCCTCCAAATTTATATTTAAAAAATCCCTCTTCCACTTATACTGTATAGCGTTTACTTAAACCCCATTCCGCCAAAATACGACGGTACATGGTCGATGAGCGATCTGCTTCAAAATGTGCCTCCATACCAATATCTAAAGGCAATTCTTCGGGTTTCTGTGCCTCTACCATCTCTTGATCTTCTGCAAAAATCTGCGCATTAAAATCATAAACGGCTTGTAAATCTCCCGTAGTATCGAAATTACGGGTTAATGGTACAAACAAACGGGTCTTGTTATGTGAGATTGGGCAGCAGGCATTTAAAATCTTGAGCACGCCATCATTTGGAAAATGGATCGTCAGTAGCGCTGAAAATGGTGGATAAACATCAAAAATCCGCTCCCACACAAAATCATCTGGCGCGAGATGCTGCATCCCATGCGGATAATTGCTGACATTGCTGGTGTAGTTGGTATGCAAGCCATAATCGGTACGTTCAGTCGAGTATTTGGGTACGACTGGATTATCTCGATCTGCAAAGGCCTGATGATGTACCCATGCAAAGTGTGCCACATCAATAAAACCTTCTAATTGACGACCACTTGAGCCAGCAATATCCACGGATGGCGGTAAAATGGCTTGATGCTCCTCCTGTTCCCATGTGTCCAACACAGGAAAATTCGCCAAACTTTCTTCTCTGCCAAGAATACTGGTCCAGACCAATCCATATTTTAAAACTACAGGAAACTTGGTCAGAGAAAACCGATCTGAGATTTTAGTTAAATCAGGTTGAGCTGGGATTTTGGTACATTTTCCGTCTTCATTGAAATGCAGTCCATGATAAGGACAGATAATGGTTTCACCCTCCACCCAACCCTTACTCAAAGGCACACCACGGTGCGGGCAAATATCTCGCGCTAAGTGAATCTGTCCTGTTTCGGTTTTATACAAGGCCAAATTCATATCCAATAAAGTGACTTGCTGTGGTTTGTGAGTTACGTCTTGAATGCGTGCGACTGGATACCAATGCTGTGCAAGAATTTGCCAATCCTGATCATCAAATTGGCTGTGACATGGCTTATTTGGAAGATTGATGAATGGAATTGCGTTCATATCCTGTGCTCATTTTTAATGTTTTCTCTGTTGTTTGCAGTGTGGAATAGATCATTATTTTCGTCTATTAGAATGAATTACATGCATCATTCTAAAAATTAGAACAGTATCGGCATTAAAATTGCTTTTGCATTTGCACCAGTTTTTATATTGAGAGCACATAATGGCCCTGCCATTTTCACGTTTTGCCGATTATTTTATGGCCGTTGCAAAAACAGGAAGCTTGAGAAAGGCAGCCGATCAACTTTTCATTTCTGTATCCGCAGTCCATCGGCAAATTGTTCTGGCGGAAGAAGAACTTGGGGTGAGCTTATTCGAACGACTTCCGAATGGGTTAAAACTGACTTTGGCTGGTGAATTGCTCTATGCCGATTTACGCACTTGGCAAAAAGACTTTCAAATCACACAAAAACGTTTGCATGAAATCCAAGGGTTGCAACGAGGCTCGATTGATTTTGGAATGATTTCAGCATTGAGCGAAAGCTTTGTCAGTACAGTAATTCAATCGATTCACCAGCAATATCCATGGATTAATTTTCAGATTCGTGTATTGGACAGTGACAGTGTCGCTGATCTGGTGATGGCTGCCGACCTCGACTTTGGCTTAATTCTGAATCCCAAGCATCAGCATCAGTTACAGATCAGTGCATTTATTGAAATGCCCTTAGGCTTTGTGATTCCAAAGCAGCATCATTTAGCGCATAAGGAAAAAATCTATTTCTCGGATACCTTGGAGTTCAATCATATTCTGCCCGCTGAACCTTTGATTATTCATGACCATGTCACGGCCTTGTATAAAAAACAGGACTTTCATCCACGGCATAAAATCGCATGTAATGATATTCGTATGATGATTTCCTTACTCAGACAAAATTTAGGTATTGGCCTCATGAGCTATCTGGATGCCGCACCATATATTGAAAGTGGAGAGTTTGTATTTAGGGCAATTGACGACCATGGACTGCATCCAATTACCGTTGCGTTATGTGTTGCACCAAAACGGCAACTTTCTCGGATTGCTCAAATCATGATGAATCAAATTATTGCAGAAATGGAAGCACTAAAATCACGCATGTTAAAGCATACTTGATAAATAAATTGTATTTTTGCACCAAATTAAACCACTCAAGATGTTGATTTTAATAAATATAATATTTGACACTCGATTATTGTATCGAGTAATTTGATGTGAAGATTCAATGATTTCACAATTCAGGCATTGCTATGGTTCGGTCCAATACAGACTTTGATTTAACAGCAGATTACCCGCGAGACATGGTCGGTTATGCAGACCAGCCTCCACATGCTCAATGGCCAAATCAAGCAAAGATCGCTGTCCAGTTTGTGCTGAACTATGAAGAAGGTGGGGAAAAACATATCCTGCATGGTGATGAAGGCTCAGAACAGTTTTTATCTGAAATCAGTGGTGCTGAGAGTTATCCTGCACGGCACCTTTCGATGGATTCAATTTATGAATATGGTTCACGGGTGGGTTTCTGGCGTATTCAACAAGAATTTGCCAAACGCCAATTACCTATGACCATTTTTGCTGTGGCGATGGCGTTGCAACGAAATCCACTGGTGGTCGAAGCGATCAAACAAAATAACTATGATGTGGTCTCACATGGCTTACGCTGGATTCATTATCAAAATATTGATATTGAAACTGAGAAGCGACATATGGCTGAAGCCATGCAAATCTTCAAAGACCTATTTGGTGAAATGCCAACGGGTTGGTACACAGGTCGTGATAGTCCGAATACCCGTCAATTATTGGCTGAATATGATCATGTGCAATATGACAGTGATTATTATGGCGATGACTTACCCTTTTGGACAACACTTAATAATGAAACAGGTGAAACACGACCTCATTTAATTATTCCCTATACACTCGATACCAATGATATGAAATTTGCTTCACCGACTGGCTTTAATCGCAGTGAGGATTTTTTTGAATATTTAAAAGATGCTTTCGATGTCCTCTATGCAGAGGGAGCAATGAACCCCAAAATGCTTTCTATCGGTATGCATTGCCGAATTTTAGGACGTCCTGCTCGCTTTAAGGCACTGCAACGGTTCTTGGACTACGTACAGAATCATGATCGAGTCTGGATTTGCACCCGTCAGCAAATTGCTGAGCATTGGTATACGCATCATCCTTATCAAGCTTAGGCTTATTAAAGCGTCATAATATGTCGCTTATTCGATTTGAAAAATTTATCGATCAAAAATAAGTTTTAAGATACTCCTTTATATGAAGGAGATGATAAGGATGAAAGTACAATATTTTGCAGCGAGTAGTCTAGACGGATTTATTGCGACCGAAGATGATTCTTTAGAATGGTTATTTGGATTAGTCGAACTGAATAACTCAAGTTATCCCACGTTTATTGCAAATGTTGGTGCTTTGATCATGGGCTCAGCAACTTATGAATGGATATTGAATAATGCTGAACAAGTAGCTATCGAAACAGGTTCACCTTGGCCTTACACCCAGCCAACATGGGTATTTTCTAGTCGTAAACTCCCTTTAATTGAAGGTGCAAATATCCATTTTGTGCAAGGAGAAATCCCTCCTGTTTATTTTGAAATAGAATCCATCATTGGGGACAAGAATATCTGGATTGTCGGCGGTGGAGAATTGGCTGGTCAGTTCTATGATGCAAATTTGCTTGATGAACTTATTATACAAATTGGTTCGGTTACGCTTGCAAAAGGAAAAGCGCTTTTCCCCCGAAGAGTATTAGCACCAACACTAAAACTAATCTCTGTTCATCAAATGGGTGAAGGTATGGTTGAATTACATTATAGCGTTGATCGTAAAATAGGAGTTTGATGCACAGAATTTTGGCACTTTAAACCACCTATTTTGCTTACCCTGAAAATATCTGTAGAGCGAGTTTAAATACTCTCATTTAAACAGCCTGCACAAGAAATATTTACAGGGATATGCTAAAAAATTAATCATATATGGCTAGGCTATTTTCGCCATATCCATACTTCGCTGTTGTAACAGCTTCACCGATTGCTTGGCTTGCCAAGCCAACTCCATCATATCCAGATCAGGAATCTGATCATTTTCCATCACCATTTCCCCTGCTATAAACATGAATTTAATATGCGCCCGTCCACCACTCGCTACAGGTCCAATCGCCATATCATGCAAGCCAAAATAACGTGGATCATCCAATTGATACACAACCAAATCTGCCTGTTGCCCAACCTCAATTGTACCGACTTTATCAAGCCCTAAAATCTTAGCACCGCCAACAGTTCCCCAACGAATGATATCCTCAATACTGGCGGCATCTGCCCCCCCTTCAAATTTTCCACCTTCATATAGTGGTGTAGCCAACATGCCCTTTCTGGCCCGTTGTAATAACCATGCCGCATGGGTTTCAGACAACATATCTGCAGCCTCGTTGGAACCCGCCCCATCAACGCCAATCGAAATGGTCATGCCAGCCTGTTCCAGAGCAACAAGATCAGCTATGCCACTGCCCAAACGAGCATTACTCTGAGGACAATGCGCAATGCCTGTTTGCGTTTGACCCAACAACTGAATTTCTTCGGGTAATAATTTCACTAGATGCGCAAACCACACATCACTTCCGATCCAGTCCTGTTCCGCACAAAACTGCACTGGGGTCATGCCAAACTTAGCTTTGGCAGCATCCAGATAATCGACAGTTTCTGATAAATGGCTATGCATCCGAATCCCCAATTGTCTGGCGATTTTGGCACTTTCGAGTAATTGCGGTGCTGTGGTTGAATGCAAGGTTGAAGTCGGTGCCATCACAATTTTTCGAAATGCATCTGAACTTGGTTGATGATATTGCTGCACCAAACGCTCAATATCCATCATATAGTCATCAAACTTTTCCGGACGTAATGCTTGCGGTAGCTCACTTTCTAAACCGCGTATGAGTGTTGCGCCTCCACGACACAGCACAAAGCGCATGCCCAATTTTTCGGCTTCATCAAATAAAATTGCTGCACCATCGAATGGCATCTTTGGCCAATACAAATAATGATGATCCGCTACCGTTGCACAACCTGAACGTAATAATTCAATCAAGCCAATACGCACAGCAATCCGAAAAGTCGTTTCATCAAATGCGCCACGAAACCGATATGGTGTACTAGCAAGCCATGAGGTCAGGTTTTGATTTAAACCTTGTGGCTCACCCTTTAATAAAGACTGAAATAAATGATGATGGGTATTCACCCATGCTGGGTAAATCACACAATCTTTGGCATCGATAATCTGCTCATCCGGCTGAGCGATTAACCGCCCTACTTCAGTAATATTACCTGATTGGATGCGGATATCCGTGGATGAACAACGCGCTGCATCACCAGTTAACCCAGTCAAAATGGCATGAGCATTTTGAATTAAATAGCTTTGATTTAATTGCTTTGAACTCATACTTGTTCACTCTCATGCCATTTGCTTAAAAAGAAACGACTTAATAAGGACATCAACACAAATAAGCCCAGACCCGTGCAAGTAATTAGGAATAGTGCGGCAAACATTAGTGGTAAATCTAACTGGAAACCTGCTTGTAAGATTTGATAAGCCAAACCTGCACTGGTCCCACCCGCACCTGCAACAAACTCAGAAACCACAGCACCTATCAGCGCCAAACCACAGGAAATACGCAAACCACCAAAGAAATAAGGCAAAGCATTCGGTACACGTAAGCGCATCAAAATCTGCCAACGACTGGCTTTATTGATTTGGAAAAGATTGAGCAAGCCTTTATTGACACTACGCAAGCCCAAAGTGGTATTGGTCAGTATCGGAAAAACTGCGACTAACATGGCACACACCACCAACGCCAAAGTTGTATTTTGAATCCAGATAATGACCAAGGGTGCAATCGCGACAATCGGTGTCACCTGAAATAAAATGGCATACGGCATAAAACAAGCTTCAACCACGCGACTTTGTACAAATACAAAAGCGATCAATGTGCCAATCATCACAGCGCAAGCAAAAGCCAATAAGGTGATTTTTAAAGTCACCCATAAACTACTAAATAGCACACTGGACTGATTAATCAGTGCCATGACAATATCACTGGGTTTAGGTATGACATACACCGGCACTTCAAGTTGTTGAAAACTCAGTTGCCAAAACAGTAGGAAGATCAAACCGAGTCCCAATGGCGCGGCAATACGTTGTACAGTTGGATGTTGTAGCAATGGTTTAATCATGAGCATGCCCTCCACTTGCTTCAGCCAATAATTGCGATAGATGCGAACATTGTTGAATAAAGATGTCTGAGCTTCGGAAAGACTCGTCACGTTGATAGGGTCCTTTAATCTTCAGATCAGCCACCACACGCCCAGGTCGTGCGCCCATCACAATGACCCGTGAAGACAGATATACCGCTTCATAAATACTATGGGTCACAAACACCACTGTAAGATCTCGTTCTGACCATAATTGACGAATATCACTATCCAGTTTATGGCGGGTAAACTCATCCAATGCGCCAAAGGGTTCATCCATCAACAATAAATCAGGTTCTGTCACTAAGGCTCTGGCCAAAGAGGCACGCATTTGCATGCCACCTGAAAGTTCACGCGAATAAGCCGTGCTGAATTTTTCTAAACCAACGGCTTTTAAAGCAGCTTGGACTTTGGGCGTACTGGTTGATTTGGCAATATGCTGTAAATCCAAAGGTAAACGCACATTGTCCTCAATATTGGCCCACGGCATGAGCGTAGCTTCCTGAAACACCATGGCCATTTTGCATTGCGATTGAATATCAACTTTACCATTCCAACGCACTAACCCAGCAGAAGGTTGTTCCAGATCGGCAAACATTTTCAGCAAGGTGCTTTTACCGCAACCCGATGGTCCCAATAATGAAATAATCTCGCCGCGTGCAATATTTAAATCCAGTCGTTGTAAGGCATTGGTACCATTGGGATAGGTTTTTTCAACCCCTCTAGCCATGATCATTGGCGTAATAAAGTTCGAAGATTCTTGTATTGGTATCTCAATTGATAAAGCAGAATTCATGTGGTTTCCCCTTGATGCGGATGCGCTATTTTGTTAACCCTTCAACCATGATTTAGAGCTAAGATTATTTGCTAGCTTTAATAAATTGCGTGGTATAAGCAGTTTTCCAATTGGTTTGAGCTTTGATTAAGCCTGCGTTCACCATAAAATCTCGCGTTGCTTTCCAACGTGTATCCGTCATAACACCAATGCCTTGGGCCTTGGCATCTCCACCATCAATCAATTTCAATTTGCGCATTTGCCCGACCGCAAAAGTCAGCAGTTCATCATTCATATTCGGATTTTCTTTTTTAATGATGCTATTGCCCAAGCGTGGATCAGCCAAATAGTTTTTCCACCCCTCCATCGAAGCTTGGACAAAACGGCGCAGCACCTCTGGTTTGTTTTGAATGACATCATTGCGGGTCACTAAAATTCCGCCATAAGCTGGATAACCTGCATCAGCAAATAAAAAGAAATTACTTGATGGTTCTGCTTTTTTGGCCTGAAAGACTTCAGAGGTCGCATAGGCTTGTTGCACGACATTTTTGCCTGCTAAAAAAGGCTGCATATTGAAGGTATATGGACGTGCCTGTGCAGCATCTAATTTATATTTTCCCTTTAACCAAGGCCACCAGCTTGCTTGCCCACTGGTCGAAACAAGAATGGTTTTGCCTTTGAGATCGGCCAAAGACTTTACATCGCTGTGAGTGAGCACGCCTTGTGGATCAAATTGAAATGGTGCTGCCACCGCTTTGATGGGAAAGTTGCTTTCGATGCCTTTTAAGACCTGTAGGTCATAATTAATAATAATGTCGGCACGCTTTGATAATAATAAGGTCATGTTATTGACCTGTGGCCCACCGATTTTAATATCAACATCTAGCCCGTATTTTTTATAAATTCCTTGTGCCAGTGCTTGGTAATATCCCCCTTGCTCAGCTTGTGCAAACCATGTGGTTTGTAAAACAAGTTTATCAGCTGCATCACTGGTTGAACTAAGAACTATTCCTAAACCCAATAACGTGCTTGCGATAATAGTACGTCGCCCTTTGCCTACATAGTGCTGAATATTCATAAGTAAGACCCCTAAATCTGTATGGATTCATCTTGCTATTCTTTTTAGGGGGTCAATCAATGTATAAGCTACACATTTCTCTCAAAACCAAATCAATTGGCTTTGTCCCCAAAAGAGGAACAGCAAACGCTGTAGAGCAATGTCCCGTGTGTTCACAACACACTGACCGCTTATACTCAGTAATGATTTAGCAAGCTCTGTGCCAAGATTGATTTCATCATATTTTTCATTGTCATAATCTAGATTGGATTTATTTTTATTGGTTCTTAGCTAAAGCATCTGGATTGATTTTTCAATTTTGTGCGCAATCAAAAATGAAATTGAATATTAAATGCACTGTTTTAAAACAAACTTATGCCCAGCAATGAATCATTTGTACGTTGATGGAAAGAAAACCATTTATGAACCTTAGAACTTATCTGTGTACTCTTTCATTTTTATTCATTTATAAACTGGTATAAAAAATGCTTATAACTTTATGTCAGAGTAGAAGCGTTCAGCATAGTTAGTCACATCGACTGTTATGTGGGTCATTGCTCAGAAATCAGCTCACTTTTTTCTACCAAGCTTTCTCTTATGGAAAAAGTGTAGCTCTTTTTTGAATGTGGCCCGTCTCTTTCAATCTATTTGATTGGGTCACGGTTTATCCAAAAGATGAGGTTGAAAATATGAATAGCGCCAACATGACTGCATTAGCGGAAAATGACTACAGCTTAGAAGAACTGCAAAAAGAAGCCCGTATGGGAGCTTTGGGTCAAGAAACCTTTGAACGCGAAGTTCGGGTGATTGATTTATCTGACTTTGAACAACGTAAGTATGAAATAGCAGAGCAGCTTTGGGCCGCTGCTACAGATATTGGTTTTTTTCAGGTCTCGCATCATGGTATTCCACTTGAGCAGATCCAAACTGCATTTGACATGACACAACAGTTTTTTGCTCTACCTGAACCTGTCAAAGCACACTACCCGCTGAACCGAAATGCAGGTTGGGAAAGTAAGGCTCAGGTTCGTCCATCAACAAGCACACCAGACCAGAAAGAATCCTATCAAATCACCCGCCCACGTATGGACGGGCTTTATCCAACCGAACAAGAGCTGCCTGACTTCAAAAATACCATGTTGGAGTTTGAACAAGCATGTTGGCAAGTCGGTATGAAAATACTGTCCTGCTTTGCTTATAAACTAGGCTTTGCCGATAACTTCTTTAACCTTGCTCATGACCCAGAGCAAGACAGCTATCAAAGTACCTTAAGAATGCTGCACTACTATGCCATTGATCCTGTTTTAAAAGATCAATTGGGGTTATGGCGTGCAGGTGCGCATACCGATTTTGATTGTTTAACACTTCTGTTCCAACGTAAAGGACAAGGTGGCCTGCAAGTGTGCCCAGGTAAAGATATGGAGCAACAACAATGGACCAGTATCGAACCACGGGATGATGTGATTACCTGCAATATCGGCGATATGTTGATGCGTTGGAGTGATGATCAATTGCCTTCTAACTTCCATCGTGTCAAAAATCCAGAAGCAGATGAATATCAAGGGGCACGTTATAGTTTGGCCTTCTTTTGCCAAGCCAATGAAGATGTGGTAATTGAAAGCCCACAACAGAAATATCCAGCAATCACAGCCAAAGAATATTTAAAACAAAGAATTAGTGCGAACTTTAAAGGAAAATACTAAAACTACTTAGTACAGTCATAGATTCACAATCTCTGACTGTACTAAAACCTCAGTGATCCAGCACGGTTGAGATAAATGATGGATATCACAATTACTACCGCTACCAATCCGATCTACGACTAAAAAATCACTATCTGCTTCTAAAGTAATTAATGGGTGGTGCCATACCCCTTGATGATAGGTAATTCCCTGCTGTCCATTGCTGATAAAAGCATAGATCTGTTGTTCATCTGGTTGTCTCTGATCCAAAGGCAATGCCACAACAATAAGGAATTTTTGTTGCTGCAATGGAATAAAAGACTGAGAACCATAAGGATGTCGTTCTAACATCTCAATCTGAAATGGAATCTGTGTTGCAAATAAATTATGAAAAATACTCATCCCTACTGCTACATTCTCTCCTGAAACTTGTGCCAGTGATAACGCATGGTAACGTTCGGTAAGCCCTTGATTGATTGAAATCATATCATCACGATTCTTCTCAATCACATCACCAAAGGGCACAAAACTCTCTTTGGTTAAAGGTCGAATTTCAATATTATTTTCATACATAGACATTCTCTTTAATACAAAGAAATATCAGCTCAAATCTCACTTATCCAAATGAAAATTATAGTAATATTTCACTATCGTGGTTGGCGGCATAGATGCTGCCTGTTTGACTGTGGTATCAAGGACGTACTATCAGCCAACGAGCAGCGGCTAAAGCTGCGAAAAATTTTTGCCTTGCGCTGTTTCACAGCTCATCATCCTTGAAAAGTAAAATAACACCTATATAAAAATCAGCTTATAAACAGCCAGTTTATGAGATCATACAAGCGTACTAAATAATATAATTTAACTTATTCAACTACTTTCCCCCATAAACGAATCCTGCTAATGCCGCCATCTGGAATCATATTGAGGCGGATATAATTCACTTTTTGCTGCCCAAGCACTTCCGCAACGTATTCATGAATATTATCCATCGTCAAAGGCTGCTGTTCCAATAAAAAAGGCCAAAACATACTCTGTGGAATCAGCTGTGCATCTGTTGCATTTTCAACATAAGCAGCCTGAATCGAACAAAATGCAGGAAAATTGCCTTTAAAATAGGCAGTATCCACTTCAATTTTTTCAATCTGCCCAGTTTGCCCTAAGGCAATAATGCACCAATCAAACCCTGGTGCACGACGACGTTTGGTCTCCCAACCATCGCCCATATTTAAGCCACGGTCTGGGCTCAGTAGATTATTGGGATGCCCAAAATGCGCATCACTAAATGCCACAATACGACCACCATTTTTTAACCCAATCAGATCAATCTGCTGAGTGGTATCCACATGGTCAACCACGACTCGACCATAAACTCTTAAACGTGCAATCCCACCATCAGGAAAAATATTAATGCGAATATGAGTCACCGTCTGTGCGGCACAATCAAAAAAATGATGCTGATCTGGTGATAACACCGAATTTTCTAATAAAGGTGTCCATTCCACATCATCCAGTTCATTATCTGGTGCATAACAACCTTCAATCGATGCAGATGCTGGATAGTTCCCTGTAAAGAATGAAGTATCAATGTCAAAACCAGATATCATTCCAGTGACACCTAAATGAACAATACACCAGTCATAGCCAGCTTCACGCTTACGCCGCGTTTCCCAACCATCCATCCATTTACCGTGATCATCATATTTCCCTTCGATAAATTGAGCTGGCGTGCTTTGTAACATTCGTGCAGCTTCTGCAAAAAACTCATCAGAACAGCTCACAATACTTGCACCGATTCTGGCATCAGCGAGATTGGTTAATGTTTGCAAATGGCTCGGTAAGGATACGGCTTTGGCAATATGCACTGTCATTGATCATTCCTGAAGATTTCATTTCTATTCTATTATGCAAGATCCAGTCCAACTGGTCTGACCTGTTGTGAAAAATATAGCTATATTTAATCAAGAGCGCCAACAAAAAGATAAATTTTGTGTAGAATCAAACTGTTTATTTTTATATTTAGGCTGCGTTGTCTATGAGCCCACAAGCGATGCTCAATGGAAAATCATCTCAGGTGACTGAGCAAGCGGTGGAAATCATTCATCAACGCATTCAACAAAATACTTATGCGGTCGGCTCTGCCTTACCCTCACAACGGGATCTTGCTATTCAATTGGGAATCAGCCGTGCCTCTTTACGTGAAGCATTGACCCGTCTTGCCGCTTTAGGTTTATTGGAAATCAAGGCAGGTAAAGGCGTTTACGTGATTTCTCAGCACAGCCAAGCAGCAGAGCAATGGGATGGCGAGCATCGAGTTTCACTTAAAGATTTCTATCAATTGCGTTACGTACTGGAAGGTTTTTGTGCGCTGCTGGCGTGTGAATATTTAACTGAACAAGACAAATCAACCTTGCAGCAGCACTATCAAGCACTTGCGACAGCAATTCAAGAGCAAAACTGGCAAGTGGCATCTGAATCTGATTACGCTTTTCATCAGCACATTATTCTGTTAAGCCATAATCAATCGATTATTCAAACACTTAAAATGCATACAGAATGGATTAAAAAGAGCCAAATTCTTCCTTTTGTTCAACCTAATCTGGCATTTAAAACCATTCAAGAACATGAATTAATTCTACAAGCCTTATTTAAACAGGATGGAACTGCAGCTGAAAAAGCCATGCAAACGCATATTATTGGTGCTGCGCAACGGGCTGGTGTTTATTTTTCAAGACACAACAACTAAATATCCTCATTAATCTCAAATCCAATTGCCCAAAACTTGCACTTGCACATTTTTGCAGCATACTTTGACCCACATCCGTACACCCTTTCTCACTATGCTTTTTATTAAAGCACAATATCTGGTATGACCAGTAAAACCAGTTCATTAAAATTGGCACACTTCTCGCTTAGAACAGCTTAGAAACTTTTGTAAATATCTAGGGTCTGAACGATGAATATTGCAATTATAGGTGCAGGTATGGGTGGTTTGACTGCTGGTATCGCTTTAAAAAAATTTGGCCATCAAGTCACAATATATGAGCAAGCTGCTGAAATCTTACCTGTAGGTGCAGCGATTTCACTTTGGTCCAATGGCGTGAAATGCCTCAATTATTTGGGCTTAACGGATCAAATTCAGGCCCTAGGCGGACAAATGGAGTCTTTGGCCTATGTTGATGGCCTTCGCCAACAAACCATGACCCAATTTAGTTTATCCCCTTTATACAAGGAAGTTGGCCAACGTGCCTACCCTGTTGCCAGAGCCGACCTGCAACAACTATTAATGCATCAATTTGGACTCAACGATATTCATTTAGGTATGAAAATGACAGTACTGGAAACACATCAGGATGAGGTCACGATTCATTTCCAAGATGATTCTCAAGTGACAGCTGATTTACTCATTGGTGCAGATGGTACACATTCACTTACCCGAAAATTTGTACTTGGCTACCAAGTTGAACGTCGTTATGCAGGTTATGTCAACTGGAATGGATTAGTCGAAGTGGATGAAAGTATTGCCCCCGCTCTACAATGGACGACATATATCGGTGAAGGAAAACGTGTATCTCTGATGCCAGTCGCTCAAAATCGCTTCTATTTCTTTTTCGATGTGCCATTAGATGCTGGGCTGCCAAATGATCGTAGTTATTATAAACAGGAGCTCAAAGCTCATTTTAATGGTTGGTGTGAACCCGTACAGAAACTCATTGATCGTTTAGATGAACAAAAAACCAACCGCGTAGAAATTCATGATATCGAACCTTTTATGGATTTTTATAAAGGACGTGTCGTTTTATTAGGCGATGCAGCACATAGTACTACACCAGATATTGGACAAGGTGGCTGCCAAGCCATGGAGGATGCGATTTATCTTGCCCGTGCATTGCAGATCAATACCTTTGGTTTAGAAGATGCTTTAGCACGTTATCAAAACAAACGTAATGATCGTACCAGAGAAATGGTCTTAAGAGCGCGTAAACGTTGTGATGTTACCCATATGAAAGATCCTGAAGTGACCCAAGAATGGTATCAATCACTTTATCAGGAACAAGGCTCGCATATTATGCAAGGAATCATTAGCAATATTATCGGTAATCCTTTAGATTAATCACTGAAAGTTTAACTCCCCCCTGTATAGGGGGCTTTTTTTAGCTTAATGTTAAGACGATAAAAAATGCACACCTCTTTTGAGATATGCATTAGTGCTGATTACTCAGTCAATCAGAATTTATAGCTCAAAGTAAAACGGTTTTGTAAAAAATTCTTGTCATAACGTGGCGAAGTTTGAATCCCAGCAAAATTACTGACACTAAAACCTTTCAAGGCACCCGTGAATTTATAAATACCAAAGAGCATGTATTCAGATTGATTTCGGCTAGCCACATTTTCTGATTCCTTCAAATCCATAAAAGAATAACGCGCCCCTGCAATCACTTGATCCGATACTTTGCCCTCTAAGGACAGCATCAGTGCATTACCGGCCCCGAGATCTTGGGTACTGGTAAAGAAAGGTTGTGCAAAGATTTCACCTGAAGAAGTCTGGCTGGCATATGGCATTAATAACGCGCCATTTAAATAACTGTTTCGATCTGGTTTGATATAGTTATAAGCCACTTTCAAACTGGCAGTTGGCAATACTTTTAAGGCAGCCTGTACACCCCAAATCTGACTATTGATCTCTCCTGCAAGCGCCTTACCTTGCTCATGACCAGACAGATATTGCAGCGAAAATTCAGGTGCATATTTAAGTTGAGTAAACCCAAGATCAGCTTGGGTATACAGTAGGCGTAGATAGTCATCATAATCCTGATACCAAAGCTGTGTTTTTAAAGTTTTGTCATCCGCCAGCTCATAGCGCTTTCCAGCCCCAATTGACCATACCCCATCGGTTTCGACTTTTGAATTTTGACGCGTGCTTTTGCTGAACTCATCTTCTGCATAGCTTTTATATTTATTCACCTTGGTCAAACGCAGGAAATCATGATTGTTGCCAATCTGCACATCTGCGGCTTGAAATAAAAACATCAATACACGGCGGTCTGCGTAGTCTCCCATAAAAGGTAAATTTAAACGCTGATTACCCACAGTCACTCGAGCCACATCATTTCTCCACGTGAGATATGCTTCTGCCAAACCATCACGATCTTCTTTTAGCTCTGAGACTTCATCATTTTTATTTTTCTCATCCAGGCGACGCTGAATGTCGTAACCAATTGCGGCCTGTACTCCGTAAAAAGGCGCTGTCTCATATTTAATATAGCCTCCAATCACTGCAGTATCTTGATTTAAATTATTCACAAAATAACCATTATTCAGCGAATAATAGGTCGATTTCACAGCACCATGTACACCACCACAGCTGAATGCATCAGTCAAATTCGTAACCGAGTAACTGCTACGTTGACAGTTCTGGTCCAAATTAAACAGCCCATTTAAGCTAGTATCTGCTGCCGAAGCTTGTATTGCAGTCGTTAAGGACATAGTCAAAATTGCTGCATTTAATTTAAGATTTTTCATGAGTATTTCCCCGAATGTTTCATATAAAAATCGCTTTAAGCCTTTAAAAAATCTGTTTTTGGCATTTTTAAAAGTCAAAAACTCCCCTAGGCCTATTCAAAAATGAATAAGCGATTTTTAAATTTTTGTTGATTAAAAAAGTTTAAGTTAGGCGTCCGTCTCCATATTGAAATTGATCAATGCCCTGAATTTAATGGCAAAGTCGTAACCTCAACGGATTTCTTATGAAATGGCAAATGGTTAAAAATAATATTCAGTAAAATCGCGGTGATACAGGCAGAACTGATACCTGAATGCAATAGCGTTTTTACCCATGTCGGGAATTGAGCATAGAATTCCTGATTCACAATCGGGATCATACCAATGGCCAGCGAGGTTGCGACAATAATCAGGTTTTTGTGGTCGTTATAATCGACTTTGGCGAGCGTTCTGATTCCACTGGCAGCAACTGTACCAAATAACACAATCCCTGCTCCACCCAAAACAGGCATCGGAATTGATGCAACCAAACGGCCTACGATCGGCAATAAACCCAGAATAATTAAAATCCCGCCTGCAGTTGCCACCACAAAACGGCTTTTAATTCCTGTAATTGCGACCAGACCTACATTCTGAGCAAACGCAGTTTGCATAAATGAACCAAAGATCGGAGAAATTGCACTAGATAGCATATCGGCCCGTAAACCATCACCAATGCGTTTTGAATCAACCTTGCTTCCCACAATTTCACCAATCGCAATAATATCAGCTGTGGTTTCAGTCATAATCACTAAAGTCACAATCACCATGGAAAGAATAGCTGAAAATTCAAATACAGGCGAACCAAAATGGAAAAAACTTGGAAACGCAAAAATGGGTCCTGTACTTACTTTGGAAAAATCAGTAAATCCTGCAACATAGGCAAACACTGTACCCAAGACGATTGCAGCAAGAATCGCAAGTCGACGGAGAACCTGACTACGCAACATATTAAAAACAATCACAATTGCCAGTGTCACAACCGCCAAACCGACATTGGCAGGATCACCCCAGTTTTCAACTTTGGGATTGCCTCCCATCATCCAGCGAATCGCAACAGGCATCAGCGAAATACCAATCATGGTAATCACGCAGCCCGTCACTACAGGCGGGAAAAAACGAATAATCTTTGCAAAAAATGGCGTAAGTAATAAGCCAATTAAAGAAGCAACAATCACTGCACCAAAAGCAGATGCCAAACCTCCACCTGTACTCACAATTGCCAAAATGGTTGCAACACCAGCAAAAGAAACACCTTGTACAATTGGTAATTTTGCGCCGAAATGCTTAAACCCAATGGTTTGCAAAACCGTTGCAATTCCGCCAACAAATAAGGCAGCTGCGACCAGCAATCCTATCTCAGAAGCATCTAACCCAGCCGCCGCGCCAATAATTAAAGGCGGAGCAATAATGCCACCATACATCGTCAATACATGTTGCAAGCCATATAGGATATTCTTATTCATTCCTAAATATTGATGTTCAGCGGTTCTATTGGCATCTTGCTCTAAATTTAAGTTATCTTGATGCATCGCTTATTCCTCTAATTAAATCATAATGTCCACATTGCTTGTACTGGTTTAGCTGCCACGATAAGTTGAGTATGAAAAAGGGCTAATTAATAAAGGGACGTGATAATGCTGCTGAATATCCACGACCTTAAAATCAATAGAAACCCGTGGATAAAAACTATCAGTATTTAAAGATTCAAAATAATCTGCCACTTCGAAAATTAACTGATAATTACTTTGAATAAATGCATCGATCTTGAATACTGGAATACGACCATCTGCGTCAGTGAATTGTTGATCTAGTAAAATATATTCATGGTCAATTTCTTGTCGTAGCTTGACCAAGACTTTTGCTGCGGGTTGCCCCAAAGACGCATTTAAAATATGTGTGCTGATACCCGCCATTATTGAATCTCCTGTTTTAAACGCATCAAGGCAATCTCCGCCAATTGTTGTTTTACTTCAGCTTGCTCTTGTTCAACCGTATTCAATAATCGACGTTGCAACTCTGACAAAATTTGTTGGCCTGAGCGACCCGCAGCACGAATCAGGTAGATATGTCCAAATTTGCGCTCATAATCTAAATTGCCCTGATATAGCGCCAGTTGCACGACAGCATCGGTTTCAACTTGGCTTTGTTCATGTTGAGAAAATTGCTGTTCTTTTTCAGACAAAACTGCTGCTGCTTTTTTCTCGCCAATACGTGGATGTTGCGCTAAAGCCTCGGAAATATCTGACCATGACCATGCTTGAGCTTGTGCAAATGCAGCTTGATAAAGTTGGTCTTTAGACAAATAAGGGCGTTGACCTACCAGTTTAGAAGTCCAAGTCGGGATATGTACGCAAGCTTGTAAAACAAGCCCAGCTTCCCCTGAATCCAGTTGATTGAATGTTTCTAGCTGCATAGCTGCTCCAATTTAACGCATTGTCTGACTGGTCAGACCAGATGTATTAAATTAAGCAATGACTATGCCAACTGTTCCGGAACATGCAGGATTCTTTATTGTTCTTTTAATTTATTTAACCAATCTAAATGCATTTATTTAAAATTGAATAATCTATTTTTATTTATAAGTTGTATTAATAAATAAAATATCATCTTCCAATATAGAAAAATTGACTATAAAAAAATCATCTGCTAGTTTTTATTTGCTCGCACGATCTTATATATTTAGAGCATATACATAATAAATTAAGATCAAATAAAAACCAAAAACCATGCTTTATTTTAATAATCAAAAGAGAAAATAATATGTGTACCGAGTTTATTCTACCTCAAGCAACAAACTACCGTATTTCTGGACGTACAATGGATTTCGCTGCTACGTTTACATGGCAGTTGGCAGCAATTCCTTTGGCAACATCTTTAAAAGCAATCGACACGCTAAGCTCACATTCACCTGCCTATCATTGGACAGCTAAATATGGGTTTATGGGGATTGGGATTAAACTCCCTTTAAATCTGTTTGATACAAAACTATGTGATGCCATGAACACAGAAGGCTTTTCAGCAGCGGCCCTCTGGTTGCCCCCTTCCCGTTATCCGAAAAAGGCAGATGCACCGCAAAATGCCAAACTTATTTCTGCATTGGATATTTGTGGTTGGGCTGCCTCGAATTACAACTCAGTCGAAATGTTGAAAAAGGATTTATACGCTATCCAGCAAGGTCAATCCACTTCACTCGGAGAAGTTTTGTATTTTTGGGATCCACTACAGTTCTCTGAACACAGTGAATTGAATCAAAGCGATGAACTGAAAAATCTTATCCCGATTCATTTCCAATTTCATGATAAAACTGGCGCAAGCTTGGTACTTGAGTTTCGTGATGGCCAACTGTCGATTACAGACAATACCGATATTGGTGTTATGACCAATACTCCGTTTATTGAATGGCATCGTACCAATTTAGAAAACTATCTGGGCGTCACCAATGTTGAAACTGACAGCCAAACCATCATCGGTTTAAATGTGAATAAAGCAGGCAATGGTGGTGGTTCGATTGGACTTTCTTCATCTGCATTGCCCTCCGATCGGTTCCTACGTACAGCATTCACGCTAAATTATTCAATTCCTTGGTTAAACCAAGCACAACGCCCAAGTAATACCGCTGCTGTCGCCCATGTAATGAATGTGATTAAAGGTATTTATGTCACTCGCGAGCAATGCATTGACCAAAGTGGCAATATTAAAGGTGACTATACCCAATGGGAAATTGTCCGTGATCATAGCAATCTGGTTTTCTATATTTCAACAACTGCAAGCTTAGGGTTCTGGCAAGTTAACTTTTCAGATTACCAACTGGGTCAAAATGCCCAACCACAGTTTGCTGTCATTTCAGATGCAACTCAAATGCCGGTTTTAACTGCAACGGCTTAAAATAAATCAAAAAAAAATGGCAATCCCCAAGGATTGCCATTTTTTAAGAATGAAAGATTTAGTTCAAGCTATACGCAATCACATAGTCACCATGATCAGGTGATTGACGTGCACCACCCGCGGTAATTAGTACATACTGCTTACCTGATTTAGGTGACACATAGCTGATTGGTGTAGCTTGGCTACCCACAGGTAAACGTGATTTCCAAAGCTCTTTACCGGAAGATGCATCCAATGCACGCAAGTAATAATCTTGAGTCGCAGCAAAGAAGACTAAACCACCTTGAGTTGCCATTGGACCACCAATCGTCGGCATGCCAATTGGAACAGGCAAGCCCATTTTGATTCCCATCGGGCCTGTATCCTGTACTGTTCCCATGGGTACTTGCCACGCCACCTGACGAGTTTTCATATCTACTGCCGTCATGGTGCCATATGGCGGTTTTTGGCAAGGGATCATTAATTTCGACCAGAAACGATCTTTATTGACTTTGTATGGGGTTCCTTTCATTGGTACCGCGCCCATACCTGTATTGACTTTTTCACCACCATTGGCCTGAACAGCCAGATCTTCTGGGGTTTGTTCAATCAACTGAATCCATAGACCTAAGCGCATGTCATTGACGAACATATATTGATGGCTTGGATCGAAGGCGATACTGCCCCAGTTCATCCCGCCCAAAGAACCTGGGAAGCTCAATGACTTATCGGTACCTGGTGCAGTAAATAAGCCTTCATAACGCATTGATTTGAAGTTAATACGGCACATCAGCTGGTCAAATGGTGTTGCACCCCACATATCCGATTCAGTGATTGTCTGGTTACCAATTTGTGGCATTTCTACCGAACGTGGTTGAGTTGGGCTGTATTGCTCTCCTTTGATATCGGCAGGTTTTACAGGCTGCTCAATCACTTTGGTGAGCGGTTGCCCTGTTACGCGATCCAAGACAAAGAACTGGCCTGATTTGGTGCCAATCACCACAGCAGGTTTATTGCGACCATCCTTCATTGGGAAATCCACCAAGCTTGGCTGCATTGGCAAATCAAAATCCCAGAGGTCATTATGCACCGTTTGATAGACCCACTTTTCCTTACCTGTAGTTGCATCTAAAGCAAGAACAGAGGAGTTGTATTTATGGTCCAATGGTTGACGATTACCGCCCCAGACATCGACAGATGAGCTTCCCATTGGCAAGAATACCGTGTTCATTTGCGGATCATAAGACATCGCTGCCCAAGAATTTGCTGAACTACGTTTATAGGTTTCTCCATCCTTTAACACATGGTTTGGATCAGGATTACGTGGATCAAAAGCCCAACGTAATTCACCTGTAATGACATCGTATGCACGAATCACACCACCCGGCATATCGGCAGCAAAGTTATCGGCAATACGACTACCCACCACAATCACTGTACCCGCAATGGTTGGCGCTGAAGTGACTTCAAAACGTGGTGCTGTGGTTCCCTCACCCAAGCCTTTGAGCAAGTCAACGGTGCCTTCTACACCAAAGTCTTTACAACGTTCACCCGTATCTGCATTGACTGCGATTAAGCGACCATCTGGTGTATTGGTATAAACACGACGTAGGCATGAGGTATTGTTTGCTGCCGCTTTTACTGGGGTTGCTCCCGCTAGAGTCGGCTGAACCAGTGCTTGCGTTGAGTCAAAATAAGCAACACCACGGCAACGCTCCCATGCGTCCGATTTGGAATTGACTTCCGCTTTCCAGAGTTGTTTACCTGAATCAGCTTCTAACGCAAAAATGTCGTTATGCGGGGTACATAGGAAAATCTTATTGCCCACTTGTAGCGGCGTCATCTGATCTTCTGCACCATTTCCCGAACCTGTGGTGAAATCACCCGTACGGAAACGCCAGACTTCTTTCAACTGATGCACATTATCGCGTGTGATCTGATCCAGTGCAGCAAAACGGCTACCCCCTGAATCCTGACCATAATGCGCCCAGTTGATCTGCTTCATATCCGTTTTTACAGGAATCAGTGGTAATGCCTCACCAGAAGCCGTCACGGTTGGATGTGGCTGGAACATCTGATAAAGGCCAATCACCATGCCAATAACCGTTAATATTCCGAGACCATAAGCAGGTAAATCCGCACTCGGTTGATATTGATAACGACGAATGGCAGGTAAAGTAAACATCAGGGCTGCAAATAAACCTGCGGGGAACATCAGTCTTGAAAATAGAGGCCAAAACTCCCAGCCTGCATCAAACAATGACCAAACAATCGTTCCTGCAAACACCAATGTAAATAACCAAACACCCAACGCTTTTTTCTTAAAAATAAAAAGCGCAGCGATCAGCGTTAATACACCTGAAATCAAGAAATACCAAGTACCACCAAGCGTTGCTAATTTGAACCCACCCACTGTAAAAAACAGGCCTGTGAGCAACAAAACTAACGCCAAAATAAAGCACCATATTTTTAGTATGGTATGTGAGCTAGAAGATTCAGACATCGCTCATCCTCCTGTATTAGAAATTCACACGCATGCTCAAACCTGCAACCCACGCATCATCGACTTCTTTAACACCAGCAGGTTGATGAATATATTGCAGGTTCGGTCTTAACATGACCGCAGGTGACCACTGATAGGTATAGTTCAGCTCAACATTGAGCTCATCACGCTGAACAGGTACATAATCCGCCGCAAGCGCATCATATTGGTCATAACCACGACTTTGGTTGATTTCAATCTGACGATCTTTATAACGATCATTGACGAAGTAATTGGCAATACCAAAACCAATTGAGTCATTTGGACGACGATCGAAAGGCCCTTTGTACCAAAGTGCCAGTTGCTGGGTACTGGTTACCGCTGTGGTGGCTTTATCGTTGACCACCGCATTGAAACTGACGTATAAGCCACGCTTTGGATCATTACCAGTTTGGCTGAGTTGTTGTTGTGCATTGAGCCAGAAGCTATGTTTTCCATCATGTACCTTGCCAACCGTGGCAATATCATTGGCTTCAGCCGTCGAATATAGTGCCCCGACTTTATATTCACCTGGCAAACCATTGAAGGCAGCAAGTTTCGGTCGCCATGCCAGTTCTACAGGAATGGTCGCACCTTTGACATGGTCCATATCCAGATTAAAACCATCCCGATTTCGATCAGTTTTGATATTATCTGGATTGACCTCATAGACACCTACGCCGAGTGTCCATTCAGGTGCGAATTGATATTTAACATTGGCGCCCCATAATCCAACAGGTAAGTTGTACCAGATTGAACCAATCGACTTTCCAAGCTGACCGCCACACAGTAATAAGTTCTGAAACTCACATTGCGAGCCATTAAAATCTTCTGACATGCCCATACGACCGATCTTGAACTGCACAGTATTATCAACGAAGCCCTTTTTCACCCACGCCTGACTCAAACGCCAGATTTTGCCGCGACCATAAATTTCCTGTGAATTACCTAGCGCACTGGAACGAGGATCTTTAATCCGATCCAACGACAAAGCATTGCCATCGCGTTTGGTCACTAAAAGACTCGCGCTGGTATCTTTCCAGCCCACAATTTTTTCTAAATCAAAATTGGCCCCTAGCGACAATTGCGCGGCATTTTTAAAGGCATTGTCATCGTTATAGCCACCATCCAAATTGGTCGCACTTTGACTCATGATCGAGGCAGTAAATTTATAGCCTTCTTTTTCCAGTTGCTGACGCTGTCCATTCCAATCACCCAGTAACCATTGACGATCCTGTGACCACGGCTGATCCGCAAAACTAGATTGAGCAGCACATACAGCAACTGCCAGACAGCTCATTTTGAGCAATAATGCATTCAACTTCATCTTCAGCCTCCTTGCCATTTATTTCAGTTTCACAGCTGAACTAAGTTCAGATGTTGCACCAACGCGGTCAGTGATATTTGCTGTCACTGAAGCCACTTGCACTGTTGGTTTCCAAGCAAGCCTTGCAGTTCCTTGTGCATTGGTTGCAGCAACCGCTGAACCTAGATAAAACTCTGCTTCATTCGAGTCTGCCGATGAGTTTCCAAAGAACTCCACCTGATAGCGCTGATTCGGCTGCCCTTTTACTTCGACTGCAATTTGTCCTTTAGACATGGTTAATTTTGGTGCCTGAATATTCTGATTGGGCTGTGCATTACAGCCCTGTTCATTTGCTTGTTGGCAAGTTTTCTGTAGATTGGTAGGATCAATCTTGACACCATGACCACGTGAACCCACAAAATGTGCATGTTCCAATCCTGGAATATCAAAGATGATCGCACCGACGCGTTGATTCGGCACGCAACTTCCACCCGCTTCACAACGTTTAATGTTTTTGCCGTTATTCCAGATTAAATTCTTAGTCAGGGTAATATGTGCATTGGCATCTTTTTCAGAGCGAATCGCAATCCCTACCCGATTGCCATGTACTTTATTACTGTCAAAAATATTGCCGTCACCCGTCAGGTTAAAGCCATTGGAGTTATTGGTCAGCTCGTTATAGGCAATATAATTGCGCTTACCCCAGTTGATCTGTAAACCATCTGAGTAATTTTCAAATTTATTGCCCACCACCGCATTGTCATTACCCCATAATATCTCAATGCCTTGTGATGGTTCAGGATTGGCAACAGTAGAAATAAAATGGTTATTGGCGACCAAGTTAAATGCTGCGCCACGGGTCAGTTCAAGTCCATCGCCATTGTCCTGAAAATAATTATTCAGAACTTTATTGTTATTGGTCGTGGTCGCTGTTGGATTGCCTTTACCATCATCACCTGTCAGCATTACCCCTGCGCCACCATAGTTATGCATGATACGGTTATTTTGAATCAGGTTATTGCTGGCACGATTCATCAAAATCCCAATACAGAAATGACGAATTTCTAAGCCTTGGATGGTGACGTCATTGATGTCACGTAATACGATGCCAGGCAAAGTTGTGGTCCGAACATTGGTGCCGAATTGTCCCTCAACTGCACCTGGGCAGGCTTCAACGCCTGTGCCTTTAATATAATTTGATCCATCGACGGCAATAAACTCACCTGTTTTAGACCATTGCGTACCAATAATTTTTACTGGGGCTTTAATTTCAGGTAATGGACTGTTGACCTGAATCGCATAAGGCGCGTTTCCCACTGCCTGAATCAAAATTTCGCTGGCCTCAGTTGGCTTGCTGTTGGCTTGTTGAATTGCCCAGCGCAATGAACCTTTTTCGACATCATCCTGATAGCGGTCAACGATATAGGTTTCTGCTGTTGCTAATCCCGAAACTGCCATAGCGATGGCTAAAGTACTTAAACGTACATAGATTGATTTCATGTGTTAAAAATCCTTTTATATTATTGTGTTGGTTGAACTGTTTTTAAAAACTGTTTTAGTTGAGTCACATCAATCTGCCCCGGTGCAGAAGCTTCACCAATCATGCCAAAACTAAAACTGCCGCCCATGTTGGCTGTCGCAATTCGAGAAATGGTGCCGAGTTTGCCCATCGACATGGTGAGTAATGGCTTTTTAGATTGCTGACTGACGTTTAAGGTGGCATTCATTAAGGTGAATACATCCTGTTTGCTTTGCGGCATCACTGCAATTTTAAGAATATCGGCCCCTAACTCATCCTGCTTGAGTAAGCGCTTGATGATTTCGGCCTCAGATGGTGTTTTTTGAAAATCATGATTGGACATCACAATCAGCACTTTTTTCGCATGCGCCAATTTGACGGTATTTTTTACAATTTGCTGATCACGGAACATTTCCACATCCAGTAGATCCATAAATGGCTGCTGTAAATAAGCCTGATAGGTCTTGCCATAATCTGCATCACTAATGGTCAGTTGCCCACCTTCATTATGAGTACGAATGGTCGCAATCATCGGCTTAGCGCCTAGAATCTGTTTTAACTCATGCCCCAAGGCAATCACTTGCTTGCTATCACTGGCAAAGTTCAGTAAATCAATCCGAAATTCAGCAAGATCAGCATCGGCATTGACTGCAATCACTTTTGCCTGAGCTATTGCCTGCTCTTTGGTTTTGGCTGTAATTGGCACAATGGTTTTGACAGGCAGCTTTGCCAATTCAGCTAACTCAACCTGTTTTTGGACACTGTCCTGTGCTTGTACGCTTTGAACCATCAATAGAGGGCTAACCAGCAGCATTAACGCTGCCAATGTTTTCATATCCATGAATATTTTCCTTTTTAATATGTCCCTTTTTAGACATGGAAACCAAAGAGTATGGAGTTTCAAACTCTTTAATCGTTTTTTCACATAAACACTTGTACAATATTTGATACTCGGAGACGTCATCCGCAACTGTCCGAGACAGGACCACACCAATAAAATGCATTTTCTGCGATAGTTTTGAGACGTGCTGGTCTTGAACGAGTTTTGCGGATGACAATAGTTTTGCCTACTTTTCCCGAAAGAAAAGTAGGTCGAGCCGACGGCTTACCCTAAAAATAAGATGAAAACTCAATTAGACTCCGCTGCGAGCCTTAACCCTTAAATATCAAAGAACACCGTTTCATCATCACCCTGAATACGAATATCAAAGCGATAAACCACTTCCCCATCCACTTCACTGCGTTTGGCAATTAGCGTTTGCCGACGTACTGCCCATTCAATGCTATTTAGAACTGGATCGTTGGCATTGGCATCCACTTCATCTTCAAAATAAATACGAGTATGCAAACCAATATTGATGCCGCGGGCAAACACTGCCACAGCAATATGCGGTGCCTGAATTGAGCCTTTACGCCCAGCAACCGCTCCCGGTTTTACCGTATTAAAGCTCCAGAAACCTGTCTCAAAATTGGCACCCGTACGGCCCCAGCCCTGAAAATGTGGATCGGCCGTTTTACCTTGCGTATCAGCCTGACTTGGATAAACACCATTGGCATCCGCCTGCCAGATTTCCAGTAATACATCTCTTAATGGCAAACCAAGGCCGTCAAACACCTGACCTTCGAGACGAATATGTTGACCTTGGGTTTGCTCATTCACTAACTGATGATTGAAGTTATGCTCAAACACTTCAATATTGGCTTGTTGGGGTAATAAGCCAATATGAACATAAGGACCACCTGTTTGTGATGGGGTTTCCTTCAATTCCTGAAAATTCCATGCATTCATCGTTTGTCTCCCTTAAGTCAAATCATTTTCAAAATAAGTCGCACGACGACCACGAAGATGAATATCAAAGCGGTAACAACGACTGTCTGCTTCAATGAAATTATTTTTATCTTCCAATGCGATCAAGGCACGACGCTGATCTTCAGATGGAATGGTTTTCAAAATCGGGCAAGTATCAATCAGCGTATCGCCTTCAAAATAGAACTGTGAAATCAGGCGCTGTGCCCAACCATCTGCGATCAAGGAAAAGTGAATATGCGCTGGTCGCCATTCATTGATACGGTTACGCCATGGATATGGACCTGGTTTAATGGTACGGAAAATATAGAAACCATTTTCATCGGTTAAAGTACGACCACAACCACCAAAGTTCGGGTCCATCGCACCAATAAATTTGTCATTTGGATGACGATAACGGCCTGATGCATTGGCCTGCCATACTTCCAATAAAGCATTTTTCACAGGACGACCAAACTGATCACGTACATAACCATGCACAATGATACGTTCCCCGACAGGTAGACCTTCTTTGGCATAGTTCAGAATCAGGTCATTGTCTTTCGGGCCAAAAATACTCGGTGAAAAATGCGGTGAAGTCACTTCAGTCAAAGTTTCATTAATTGAAATCAATGCATTCTTTGGCGAGCGTAATACACTGGTCTTATAACCGGGTGTATATGCTGGCGGATGATCATCGGTATTGCGTTGTGGATATGCACCCAATGTATGCTTTAACATGCCTGTCTCCTTAATCCTGTGGTTGTGCCGCAACGGGTTGCAAGTCAATGCCAAGCTCTTTAAAGACTTCTTCGGCCATATGCATCGCCGCATTTGCTGCGGGTAATCCTGCATATAAAGAACTATGTAAAATCAGCTCTTTTAATTCGTCTTTCGTCACACCGTTGTTGAAGCAAGCACGTAAATGCATTCTAAGTTCATCCTCTCGCCCCAAAGCCAATAGAATAGCAATGGTGACTAAACTACGGGTATGACGTGGCAAACCTTCACGTGACCACACTTCGCCCCAAGCAAAACGACTAATAAAGTTCTGGAAATCCTGATTGAAATCATTCAGGTTCGCCAAAGAGCGGCCGACATGTTTTTCACCCAGTACTTCGGTACGGACTTTCAGTCCTTGTTGATAACGTTGTTCATCATTCATGAATGTTGCTCCTCATCTTGAAAATATGAGCCTTAGGTTGCATCGGTGTGAGCAACTAGAGATTTAACAAAAATTGCGATGGCTGCTGCCGTAGCAGGAATCATCAACAAACTAAGAATGGCGGTAAATGACCAGTCATTGCCCAACAAGACTGCGCCAATCCATGCACCAAACACGGCACCAAAACGGCCAATACCTGTCATCCACGCCACACCTGTTGCACGACATTGGGTTGGATAGAAACGAGCACTTAACGCAGGCATCGACGATTGTGCCCCGTTAATGGCAACGCCTGCACAGAGCACAAGGATCGCCAATAAAGTTGGATTGCTAAGGCTTTGCCCAACTGCAACGGCAAATAGACCTGCGACAAAATAGAAACCTGAAATAATGCGGTTTGGATTGAACCGATCCATTGCCCAACCAATGAACAAGGCACTAAGAACGCCACCAAACTGGAATAACCCGCCAATGAAAGCAGCACGCTCCATGGTTGCCCCTGTCTCACGCATCAAGGTTGGTAACCAGCTGGTCAGTAAATAAATCACCACCAAGCCCATGAAATAGGTCGACCACAATAAAACCGTACCTTTGGCATATTGTTTGGAAAACAGCATGCCAAACACACTTTTCTTTTCTGCAACAGCAGACTGTTCTTCTGGAATATGGAATTCGGTGATTCCTTGAATTTCCTTAGGCGCGATATGAGCTAAAATTTTGCGTACTTTTTCAGGGTGACGGCCTTTAACAATCAAAAAGCGATAAGACTCAGGTAACAAGAAAATGACCAATAGCATTAAAATAAGTGGTGACCAGCCTCCCAATAAAAACAAGCTATGCCATCCAAATGCAGGAATCAGCCAACTACTGATAAAACCACCCGTTGCCATGCCCAAGTTATAACCACAAAACATACATGTGATGAGCAGTGAACGACTCCGTTGCGGGCAGTACTCTGAAAATAGTGTTGTTGCATTCGGCATCGCAGCACCAAGACCAATACCAGTTAAAAAGCGCAATACCACTAAGCTATCGAGATTGGTGGCAAAAGCGGATGCCAAAGTGAAACCACCGAAAATCAGCATTGAAATGGTTAAAACAATTTTTCGTCCAAAACGGTCTGCTGTCGGTCCTGATACCAATGCACCAATGATCATGCCACCCAGTGCTGCACTCATGACGGGGCCAAGTTGAGAACGATCAACCCCCCAATCCTGAGCCAATGCCGGCGCAATAAATCCCATTGCCGCAGTATCGATACCATCTACAAATACAATGAGAAAACAAATAATTGCGATCATCCATTGATACTTGCTAATCGGTGCATTATTGATGAGTGCCTGCGCATCCATACTATTTTTTGGGGCAGCAAATTCCTGTGCCATAGTTGCCTCCTTGTCGGCGAATTCCTTTCTAACCCTTATGGTTATATGTTTTGAATGAACTTGGACAATGCCTGATTGAACACTTGTGGTTGTTCAATATTGGACAAATGAGACGCTGCCAAGATTTCAAGCTGACTGGTTGGAATGAGTTGATGCATAAACTCTGCATCTTGAACCGTTGTGACAGGGTCGTACTGCCCCGCGATAATTAAAGTGGGAATTTGAATTTGGTGTAGCTGATCTCGAACATCGGCATCGGCCAAAGCACGACATGCATTGGCATAGCCTTGCGCAGGTGTTACCGCGAGACTTTGAATGGTTTTCTGTGCCAAAACATCATGCCGATAATCAAAATGTTCGCTGAACCAACGTGTATGCGTGGTTTTCACAATTTCAGCCAAACCATTTTGCGCCACGCTATCCGCACGAGTATTCCAAGCTTCGGCAGTGCCAATTTTTGCTGACGAGTTTGCCACGGTGATGCTATGAAAGCGTTCTGCGTGGTCAATCGCCAAAGCCAATGCAGTAATCCCACCCATTGAAATGCCACAGAAATGAACTTTTTCAATGGCTAAGGCATCTAGGATATCGACCACATCTTCAGCCAGATTTTGCAATGTACTATTGGCAATGATTGCGCTTGCACCATGCCCACGTGTGTCATAGCTAATAATTTGATAATGATCAGCCAAAGCTGTAACTTGTGCCTGCCACATACCGTGGTCAGTTCCCAAAGAGTTGGAGAACATGATAACTGGCGCATCTTTTAGACCTTGCACTTGAACTGCAAGTGGATGTCCTTGACGATTATTGATATGCGTGATCATGTGCTTACTCTCCTTTTGCTGTGTGTAGCACGGCATCAATTTGCGCCTGAATATTGCCGAGGTAAGATGCAGGATTGAACAGGTCATCTAACGCCTGATCATTAAAATGTGTGTTGATTTCATCCATGGCTGACAAGATGATTTTTAAATGCTGTTGTTGAGCAACTGCTTGCTGACATGCCTGCTCAACCAGATGGTGTGCGTCCATACGGCCAAGCTTGGGTGCAAGTGCCATCATCACTGCTTCGGCCATGATTAAACCTTGTGTACATTCAAGATTGCATCGCATCGCCTCTGCATTAACTTGCATATGTTCGAGCACATCGCAACTACGTTCTAAAGCACCTGCACATAACTGGAAAATTTCTGGGATTGCCAGCCATTCTGCGTGCCAAGCCCCTAACGCACGTTCATGCTCTTGCACCATGCTTTGATAGACACTGGCCATTAAGGCGGGCACGCGATTGGCTGCTGCAAGAATTGAAGCTGCTGCCACAGGATTCCGCTTATGTGGCATAGTCGATGAACCACCTCGCCCTTTTGCTGCGGGTTCAAAAACTTCTGCGATTTCAGTTTGCATCAACAATGACCAGTCTTTCGCCATCTTGCCAACATTTCCAACAATCAAAGCAAGCGTACTGGCAATCTCAACCATACGGTCGCGCTCACCATGCCATGTGCATTCAGGAACGGTTAAATCGAGTTGTGCGGCAAAAGCTTGAACCACCGCAGAGCCTTGATCTTGTAAAGACGCCAATGAACCGACTGCCCCACCGAGTTGTGCAGTAAATACGTGAATTTTCATTGCCTGTAAGCGATCAAGATCACGTTTCAAAGCTGCTGCCCAACGGGCAAATTTATGTCCCAAAGTAATCGGCAAGGCTTGCTGTAACCAAGTGCGTCCAATCATGACCTGATGGCGATATTGCTGAGCTTGCTTTAAGGAAATTTGATAGGCCTGTTGCACCTGCTGTTCGATCAGCGTCAAGGCGTCGCGACACTGCAAAATCATTGCTGTATCAATGATATCCTGACTAGTCGCGCCCCAATGCACATAACGTGAAGCATCTTCATCCTGCTGTTTCACCAAAGCGGTAAATTGCTTTACCAATGGAATCGCAACATTACCTGCCAGTCCTGCTGCTGTAGCTAACGCATCTATATCGATTTGTGCTACAGCATTGTGTCCAACCTGTTCAATGATATTTGCGGCAGAGCTAGGAATCACATTGACCTGTGCTTGAGCTTTGGCTAAAGCCACTTCGGTCTGGATCATATATTTCAATAAAGCTTGATCACTAAAAATGGCAGTGACATCAGGCTGATAAAACAAACTGGCGTATAACTGGCTCATGGCAAACCTCACTCAACACGTTGAATAATCAGTGCAATCCCCTGACCGACACCAATACACATCGAACACAAGGCATATTCACCTTTGATCTGTTCAAGCTGGTTTAGAGCTGTGGTCACTAAACGTGCACCTGAAGCACCGAGTGGATGACCCAAGGCAATTGCACCACCATTCGGGTTAATTCGTGCATCGTCGTCGCTCAAACCTAAATCACGGGTCACAGCTAGGGCTTGTGCTGCAAAGGCTTCATTTAACTCAATCACATCCATCTGCGCTAAAGAAAGATTGGCCTGTTTAAGGAGTTTCTTGATGGCAGGCGCAGGTGCAAAACCCATAATGCGGGGTTCAACACCCACTGTGGTGGCTGCAATAATCTTGGCACGTGGCTTGAGTTGATATTTTTCCACCGCTTCGTCTGATGCAATCAACACAGCTGCTGCACCATCATTAATTCCAGAGGCATTACCTGCTGTCACAGTGCCTTCTGCTTTCACCACACCTTTGAGTTTGCTTAAACCTTCTAAGGTAGTTGATGCACGTGGATGCTCATCACTCTCCACCACAATGGCATCGCCCTTACGCTGTGGAATCGTCACAGACACGATTTCGTTCGAGAAGAAGCCCTTGGCTTGTGCAGTGGCAGTACGTTGTTGGCTGGTTAAAGCAAATTGATCTTGATCGGCACGGTTAATGTTGAATTGTTCCGCCACGTTTTCCGCGGTTTGTGGCATGCTATCCACGCCATACAGCTCTTTCAATTTTGGATTGATAAAACGCCAGCCCATGGTGGTGTCTTCAATCTTTTGACTACGTCCAAAGGCACTGTCCGATTTGCCCATTACATAAGGAGCACGGCTCATGCTTTCGACACCGCCTGCAATAATCAGGTCAGCTTCATTGGCTTTAATGGCACGCGCAGCCATGGCAATAGCATCCAGTGATGAACCACACAAACGGTTTACTGTGGTGGCAGGCACTTGATAAGGTAAGCCTGCCAATAACGCTGACATACGTCCGACATTACGGTTGTCTTCACCTGCCTGATTGGCACAGCCATAGATCACATCATCGACTTGCTGCCAATCAATACTTGGGTTACGTTGCATTAAGGCCTGAATGGGAATGGCTCCGAGGTCATCAGCACGTGCTGGCGCAAGACCGCCGGCATAGCGACCAAATGGGGTACGGATGGCATCGATGATATAAGCGTTTTTCATGTGTTTTTTCCTTTTAATCCTCCCTTAATCCCTCCTTTAAAAAGGAGGGAGACCTCACTCTATTGTTTAGATGAAGTCCCCCTTAACAAAGGGGGATTTAGGGGGATTTCAATCCTTAAGCTTGCGTCGCATCAATCAATTGAGCACCCGTCAACGCCTGCAACTCCTCAAAGCTCAGACCATCCACTTTCTCAATCACTTTTAAACCGTCTTGAGTCACATCAATCACACACAGGTCGGTATAAATCCGATCAACACATTTCAAGCCTGTTGCTGGATATGAAAGCGTTTCAACAATCTTCGGTTCACCTTGCTTGGTGGTGTGATCTGTGGTGATAAATACTTTCTTGGCACCCACAGCCAGATCCATGGCACCGCCTACCGCAGGAATCGCATCTGCTGCACCAGTATGCCAGTTGGCTAGATCACCATTGGCTGCCACTTGGAAAGCACCGAGTACTGCAATATCCAAATGCCCACCGCGCATCATGGCAAAGGAATCACCATGATGAAAAAAACTACCACCCGTCAGCATGGTGACGTATTCTTTGCCTGCATTAATCAGTTCAGGATCCTCTTCACCTTTGGTAGGTGGTGGGCCAAATGCCAGTAAGCCATTCTCCGAATGCAGGAATACATCTTTATCAGCAGGAAGATAATTGGAAATCTTGGTTGGCAAGCCAATGCCGAGATTGACATAGGCGCCATCGGGAATATCTTGTGCGACACGCTCAGCAATCTGGTCACGGCTTAATTTTTGATAGCTCATGCTTATTCTCCTATGCCATTGGCAGCATCAACAGCGACCACTTGCTGGACAAAAATCCCTGGGGTAATGATGTGTTCAGGATCAAGCTGACCGAGTTCAGCCAGTTCAGAGACTTGGGCAATGGTGACATCCGCTGCCATCGCCATGATGGGGCCAAAGTTACGAGCAGATTTGTTATAGACCAGATTACCCCAACGATCGCCTTTGTGTGCTTTGATTAAAGCAAAGTCAGCTTTGATCGGATATTCAAGCACATAGTCTTTCCCATCAATCTGGCGGGTTTCCTTGCCTTCTGCCAAAAGTGTACCGAAACCTGTTGGGGTAAAGACTGCACCTAAGCCCATGCCTGCGGCTTGAATACGGCAAGCAAGATTGCCTTGTGGCACTAGTTCCAGTTCAATCTTGCCAGCATGGTAGAGTTCATCGAAGACCCAAGAGTCTGATTGACGTGGGAAGGAACAAATGATTTTACGTACCGCACCTGTTTTAAGCAGTTTGGCCAAGCCATAATCACCATTGCCAGCATTATTATTAACGATGACCAAATCTTTGATACCGAGTTCAATCAATCCATCAATAAGTTCTGCGGGTTGTCCTGCGGTGCCGAAACCACCAATCATGATGGTTGCTCCATCTTTGATTTGTGATAGCGCCTCGGTTAATGAGAGCGTGCTTTTATCAATCATCTGACTACTTCCTGTACTCTGCATCACCCAATTTTTCATCCTGAAAACCAATGAAACGAAGTTGAGTGTTTTGTTCGGGTTTCTTCTATTTATTCTTGATAAATTCTGCCGTCAGTTCTAGGTTTAAAAGTGCATTTTGTTCGATGATTGATTTTTATGTTCGATGATCGAACATTATCCAAGTAAAATAGTCATCTTTCGCTTAGAATGTTTTTATATGGAAACCGTTTTAGAAAGGATGTCTAAATAATGGAACATGATCAAAATCAAAATCCTCGCTTAATTCATCATAGCGAAAACAAAAAAATGATCCGGCATGAAGACTATATTGCAGGTATCGCAAAGGGTCTCAGCATTTTGGAATGTTTTGGTCCCGACCGCCATCGTCTCAACATGAGTACGGCTGCTGAAAAAACAGGAATGACACGTGCGGCTGCACGACGGCATTTACTGACGCTAGAATACTTAGGCTATTTAGATTTTGATGGGCATTATTATTATTTATCTCCAAAAATTCTGAAATTCTCAGGTGCTTATTTGGATGGTTCTCCACTTCCTAAAATTTGTCAGCCTTTATTAAACCTTTTGACCAATCAAACCTCTCTGATTTATTCAGTCATGGTTTTGGATGGATACGAAGCAATTACCATCGCCCGTAGCGCAGCCCATCAACAAACCGATCGAGTCAATCCTTATGGTCTACATTTAGGTAATCGACTCCCCGCTCATGCAACCTCTGCGGGCAAAATTTTACTGGCACATTTAACACCTGATGAACAAAAACGCTGGTTAGAGAAATATCCTCTAAAACGTCTCACCAAATATACCCATACCGAGAGTGAGGCATTTTTACAATTACTGCATGAAATTAAAGAACAAGACTGGTGCTATTCGTGCGAAGAACATGAGCTGGGTGTGCATGCGGTGGCCGTACCCATTTACGATTCCAATGCCACAGTGGTTGCAGCCCTCAACATTGTATCGCCGACCATGCGCACAACTCAGGACTATTTAATTACCCATATTTTGCCATTACTACAAGAAACTGCCCGTGATTTAAGGCAAGTGATTTAATTCCAGATGGCTGGAATTCCAAACAATATTGAATGCAAAAAAAAGCCACATCTGGAAATGTGGCGAAAGGTGTACTGCTGCTACGGTTATGTCCGTCTTTATAAATTAATCGTGCTAGCTTAAATGAACATTAATTTGTTAAACGTTCATTATATTTCTTTATTCCCCAATAGAGCTTTCAATTTTCAGTACGCGGACATGTAATAAAAATATTATTTAATCAAAATGTTAAATTCAAAACTAAACTTGTAGCAGCTTAAAATTAAATGCCTGACTGATAAAAATTGTTGGGATATCGCATAGATTTTGCACTTTTATATCCATTATGACCATTGATTCACAAAACATAAGTCTTGGCCTAAAGTGTTATTTTTTGTATAGAAAAACAACAACGTGTAACAAACACTTTGATTTTTAAGTTTTCCCATTGCTCACATAAGTGCATAAAAAAACAACTTATTGATATATAAATATTTTATAAAAAACAAACCCTTGAAATCCAGTCCATTTGTATTCATTACAGAAGCATAGTATTTTAAAAAACACATGAAAAAATAAATAAATTCAAACCTAAAGATAGATCGAATAATAAAAGTGAGATCGAAAAATGATTGAATGGTTACAAGGTGAATTAAAACATAGCCCAGAAATTTTATTGTTCCTCTCCTTGGCAATAGGTTTTTGGATCGGTCAATTTCAATTCGGAAAATTTCAGTTCGGTGGTGTAGCAGGCTCTCTCCTTGTTGCAGTAGTGTTAAGTCTAATCGGTGTCCCAGTCGATAATGGCGTCAAAGCCATTCTGTTCGCATTATTCATTTATGCAGTTGGTTTTGAAAGTGGTCCCCAATTCTTTAAATCACTTGGTCCCCAATCGATAAAAGAAATCCTGTTAGCCGTATTTATGGCAGTTAGTGGTTTAATTACCGTTTTAGTCATGGCTAAACTTTTCCACCTCGATAAAGGCTTAGCAGCTGGATTGGCTGCCGGTGGTATGACCCAATCTGCAATTATTGGTACAGCTGGTGATGCGATTTCACGACTCGACCTCCCTTTGGCTGAGATTCAAAAGCTTCAAGCCAATGTCGCAATCGGTTATGCCGTGACTTATATTTTCGGTTCATTGGGTGCCATCATTGTCTGTGTGAATATTTTGCCTAAATTTATGGGCAAAGAAATTCATGATGATGCTTTAAAGGCTCAATCAGAACGCCTTAAAGGTGCTTTCGAGTTAGCACCTGGGCAAGAACTGGCCATGCCCGAAATTGTTGGTCGAATTTATAAAGTTAAACAAGCGAATGGGCAAACGGTTGCAGAATTAGAAGCTCGAGAACCCAGCATCACCATAGAAAGACTAAAACGTAAAGATCAGTTTGTGGATGTTGCGCCTGAGGTTATTTTACAAACCGATGACGTACTGTTACTGGTCGGACGTCGTGCCAGTGTAGTGGCTGTTTCAGAACAAATTGGCTCTGAATTACAGTCATCTCAAGGTATGGAAATGATTATGGATACCACGGATGTGATCCTGAGAAATTCCAAATATATCAATCGTAGTTTGGGTGATATTAAAGCCAATACCCCTGCTTATTTGAAACATGGGATTTACGTTCTCGCGATTAAACGTAGCGATGAAACTCAAAGCTTGAGTGATGAGACAATTTTACATCAAGGAGATGTGATTACTGTTTATGGCACTAAAAGCGATCTAGATCGTTTAGTTAAAGAAGCAGGTAAAGCACTACCAGAAAGCTTAAAAACTGACTGGATTTTCCACGGTGCAGGCCTTGTGGTCGGTTTGCTGATTGGTCTTTTTGTCATCCGTTTAGGCGATGTTCCATTGACTCTGGGTGCTGGCGGTGGTGCCCTGCTCTCTGGTCTTTTATTTGGTTGGTTGCGTAGTCGTAATCAGGTTCATGGCAACATGCCTTTAGCTGCCTCGCAATTGCTTAAAGATTTAGGTCTTGCAGGGTTTGTCGCTGCTGTAGGTTTGCAATCAGGATTACAAGCCATTCAAACCATTAAAGACAGTGGACTTTCATTATTTATGATTGGTGTCGTAGTCACCTTGGTCCCACTGATTCTTTCCATGCTTTTTGCACGTTATGTGCTCCGCTATGACAACGTTGCAGTGATGGCTGGTGCGCTATCAGGTTCACGCAGTGCCAACCCTGCTTTCGGTGCCATTTTAGATAAAGCAGGAAATTCCATTCCCACGGTTCCTTTCGCCATTACCTATGCACTGGCAAACGTATTCTTGACCTTGCTTGGCCCACTGATCGTTGGCCTTGCTTAAATATAATTTGTATTCAATCACTTATTGCTTCAACTATAATTAAGGAGACTTCCCATGGGGAACGTTGATTATTCAAAATACTCAAAACTTAGCCCATTCGAACTAAAAGACAAATTAATCGAGCTTGCCCAAAGCAGAACAGACAGGCTGATGCTCAATGCAGGACGTGGAAATCCGAACTTTTTAGCTACGGTTCCACGTCGAGCATTTTTCCAATTGGGGCTGTTTTCTACTACAGAATCAGAGTTTTCTTTTTCGTATATGCCTGAAGGTTTAGGTGGTTTTCCTCGCCCTGTCGGTTTGCAATCCCGCTTCGATAATTTCATTATGCACAATCGGGATAAACCCGGTGTCGTCTTTCTCGGTAAAGCCATTTCCTACGTCAGAGATCAATTGGGCTTAGATCCCGATGCTTTTTTACTGGAAATGGTTGAGGGTATTTTAGGCTGTAATTATCCAGTTCCTGATCGAATGCTACGCATTAGCGAATCGATTATCAAAGAATATATACTACGTGAAATGGGCGTCCAAGGCATGCCTAAGGAAGGCTTGGACTTGTTTGCTGTCGAAGGCGGAACGGCAGCAATGGCTTATATTTTTAATTCATTAAAAGAGAATAAAATTATTGCCAATGGCGATCGTATTGCAATTGGTACTCCAATTTTCACACCTTATTTAGAAATCCCGAAACTGAATGACTATCAACTTGAAGAAGTATTGATCGAAGCGGACCCGAAATTAGACTGGCAATATCCAGAATCTGAATTGCGGAAACTTGAAGATCCATCGATTAAAGCCTTCTTCCTCGTCAATCCAAGTAACCCGCCCTCAGTAAAACTGAGTGATGAAGGCTTGGCAATATTGGCAGATATCGTTAAAAAACGACCTGACCTGATTATTTTGACCGATGATGTTTACGGTACTTTCGCAGACAATTTCAAATCACTGTTTGCGATCTGTCCAGACAATACCATTTTGGTGTATTCATTCTCGAAATATTTTGGAGCAACGGGTTGGAGACTAGGTGTTATCGCTCTTTCAAATAATAATATTCTGGATAAAAAACTCGCCGCACTCTCTAAAAAAGACAAGAAAGAACTGGAAGAACGTTATTCTTCTTTAACCACCGACCCAGCCAACATTAAATTCATTGACCGTCTGGTCGCGGATAGTCGTAATGTTGCACTGAACCATACCGCAGGCCTTTCTACACCGCAACAAGTGCAAATGGTACTGTTTGCGCTGTTTAATATGATGGATTCTCAACAGAACTATAAGAAAGCGGTCAAATCTGTGGTGCGCGAGCGTGATGCAGCGCTGTACCGACAATTAGGGGTTGAAGTCCCTTCTGATCCGAACTCTGTCGATTACTATACCTTGGTAAATTTGGAAAATACCTCTCGAACATTGTACGGAGATGATTTTGCCAATTGGGTGATGAAAAACAAGAACCCAACCGAACTTCTATTCCGTGTAGCAGATGAAACAGGTGTAGTGCTCTTACCCGGTTCTGGTTTTGGTGTACAACATCCTTCTGCCCGCGCATCATTAGCCAATCTGAATGAATACCAATATGCTGCCATTGGAGATTCATTAAGACGCTTTGCCGAAGAAGCCTATCAAGAGTATTTAAAAACCAAGAAAGCTAAAAAATAAATCCTAATTAAGTTTTCAGTAAATAAAAAAGCAGCTTAGGCTGCTTTTTTATGGTTTTAAAATCATAACTGAACATTTAAAGATCAAGTACCAGCTTTTTACCTTTAGCACGTGACACGCAGATCATCATGGACTGTTGTGATGCTTTTTCATCATCACTTAGATATTGATCAAAATGCTCAGCTTCACCTTCAAGAATAATGGTTTCACACGTGCCACAGACTCCTTCACGACATAAGCATTCCACGTCAAGATTGAGGAGTTCAATCGCTTGTAAAATAGTTTGGTTGCCTTGCACTTCAATTTCTTGATTGGATTTTGCCAACACCACGGTAAATGCTTCACCCTCCTCTGGCACGGTAGAAGCAAATTGTTCCCAATGGATATATTCATCGCGATAACGATGGTAATTACAACGATCAATTACTGCATCAATCATCGGTTTTGGTCCACAGACATATACATGCGTACCTTTCGGTTGAGCACCGATCAGTTGATCGAGGTCCAGACATTTTCCATCTGAGTCAACATAGCTAAAAATATGTTCAGCATGATTTTGCTTGAGTTCTTCTAACAACGCCGCATGTTCTGGCGAACGATAAGCATAATGCAATTCATAGTCTGCACCACGTGCAGCCAACTCCTCCATTTGTGGTACAAACGGGGTAATCCCTATGCCACCAGCAATTAAAATATGCTTCTCACCTGCTTCCGCCAATGGAAATAGGTTCTTGGGTTCAGAAATCTGAATTTCACAGCCTTCGTTGCACTGATCATGCATATAAACTGAGCCGCCTTTACCTTCAATATCTTTACGAACACAGACTTGGTAAGTCGAAAGATCTTGAGCACAGCTCATCAGTGAATAGGCATTGGACAGCTGATCATTCATTTTTACAATGATATGGCTGCCACCATTAAATTGAGGGAAATTTTGTCCGTCCTGACGTTTAAATGTGAACCGTTTAATCAGTGGGGTCAGTTGTTCTACACGAGTGACCACTGATGGGAACATTTCATAATGACTAGCCATGTCTAAATCCTCTTTACCGCATGCTGCTCATCTAAGCATTTTCTAATTTTAAGCGCATATTGCTTGCCTGCTGGACCGTCAATTTAGATCGTCCTCACAGGCATTGTTGCTATAACCCCAAACACATGTATTTAATGGTCATAAACTCTTCTAAACCGTATTTTGAACCTTCACGGCCAACACCAGATTGCTTAACGCCACCAAATGGCACGACTTCATTAGAAATAGCGGTTGAATTCATCCCAACCATGCCATATTCCAGCTGTTCAGCAACACGCCAGAGCCGTGAAATGTTTTCGCTATAGACATAGGCCGCTAAACCAAAAATCGTATCATTGGCTTGCGCAACCACATCCGCCTCATCGGTGAAGCGAATTAAAGGCGCTACAGGGCCAAAAATTTCTTCCTGAACAAGTTCCATATCACGCGAAACATCGGTTAACACGGTCGGTTCAAAGAAGGTTTGTCCAAGTGCATGTTGTTTACCACCGCACGCCACTTGAGCACCTTTGCCACAGGCATCATCAATTAACTGTTGGGCTTTAAGCACGGCCTTTTCATTAATTAACGGGCCAATCTGTACATTCTTTTCCAAACCATTACCAATTTTTAATTTCTGTACTTCTTGTACAAATTTCTCGGTAAATGCCTGATAAATATTGTCATGTACATAAATTCGATTGGCACAGACACAGGTTTGCCCTGCATTACGGAACTTGGCAAAGATCGCGCCTTGAACCGCTTTATCCAAATCAGCATCATCAAATATGATGAGTGGTGCGTTGCCACCCAATTCCAGAGCCAGTTTTTTGATGGTATCTGAACATTGCTGCATCAATAAACGTCCGACAGGCGTAGAACCTGTAAAAGTCAGTTTTTTGACTTTTTCATGGCTAGTAAATACCGAACCAATTTCTTGCGATTTGCCTGTAACCACATTGATGACACCTGCTGGAATGCCTGCCATTTCAGCCAGTTTAGCAATTGCAAGCGCACAATATGGGGTTTCATTGGCAGGCTTAATCACGATGGTACAACCCGCCGCCAAAGCAGGTGCCGCTTTACGGGTAATCATAGCAATCGGGAAATTCCACGGCGTAATCGCAGCCACTACTCCGACAGGTTCTTTGGTCACAATAAAACGCTGCTGGCTATTGGTGGTCGGAATCACATCGCCATAAACGCGTTTGCCTTCTTCCGCAAACCATTGAATAAATGAAGCAGCATATTTCACTTCACCCAATGCTTCGGCTAAAGGTTTACCCTGCTCAATGGTCATAATGCGTGCCAGTTCATCGCCATGGGCCAGAACCAGTTGATACCAAGCCAATAACAGGTCTGCACGCTTTTGTGCCGTTAATCCTTTCCATGCCGCTAAAGCCTGATACGCCACTTCAACCGCTTCAGTGGCTTCCGCAGCACCCATATTCGGAATCAAGCCAATTTCTTCTCCTGTTGCAGGATTGATCACAGGAATGGTGGCGCTAGATTGCGCATTGACCCATTGGCCATTAATCAATCCGCGTTGTTGAAATAATTGACTTCCTTGCAAACTTGACATGTCATCATCCTATCAATTGAAAGCAAGGTACGGCTTTATCTTCCACCGTACCCTTAATGAGCCTGATACAAAATTATTTGTGATACTGCGCAACAAGATTCTGAAAATAAGCAATACCATGCTCACTGATTCCTGAACGTTGCTTATCGGTCATGATGCGGCCCTGACCTCGATAACCCCGTGATTTCAAGCCACGTTGTACACTTTCAACCAGTTCAAGGTCTTCAGGACGGAAGACATTGCGATACCATTCAATCAAATCTTTCTGATCTTGGGTCAACTCTTCATTGGTAAAGAAAATATCGTAGTGCTGCAAAGTGGTTTCCGCATCCATCGGAAACTCATAGATCACGGTCATGAAATTTGCACCTGGCGGCACGTTAAACATGGTGCAAGGCCACGTCCAGAAACCACTAAAAGTCGGATCTTTGACTGATGGATCAAGCTTGAAAGATTTCTCTGAAGAACGTGCATAACCATATTGCAGCGTCCAATTTTGATGGGTGGTGTGCCAGTATTTATCCACCTGTACCGAGTCTGCAAAACCCGGATGCGCTGGGCCACAGTGATAACATTCTAAATAGTTATCCACGATCACTTTCCAGTTCGCAGGCGTTTCCGTGACAAAACGCGCAGCCAGTTTCAAGTCTTTGATCACAGCACAGGCTTCATTCAGTTTCTGTGCAAATTCAGGCAATTGATCTTCAACACAAGTGGCATTTTCATCCATATTGATAAAAACAAAACCACCATATTCCTCAACTTTTAACGGCACCATGCTTGAGTTTTGCTTGTCGAAAGACTCAACATGATCACAGTTACGTGCCAATGCCAAACTACCATCCAGCTTAAACGTCCATGCATGATACGGACAGGTAATGACATTTTTCGCTTTACCACTGCCACTTAACAACTCATGACCACGATGCGGGCAGACATTATAAAAGGCACGTAATACGCTGTCTTTGCCTCGAATCACGATAATATTTTCACCAATTACCTTACGGGTAATATAGTCATTGGCTTGGGCAACTTCACTGCCATGTGCCACGCAAATCCAGCTTTTCGCAAAAATTTCTTCTTTTTCGCGATCAAATACCTGAGATGAGGTATAGAACACTTTTGGAAATGTCCACGCCACATTTGGGTTTGAACAGAAATCTTCTGGTAATTTTTCAACTGCATTCATGGTTTTACTCCATTAAACTCTTTTGTCCTAACGACCGTTTTATCAAAATTGGCTGATGTTCAAATCACTTGAACATTTGCTTTAACGAACTCAGCATGTGCTGATATAAATCCTGCACCACAGGACAATCACGTACTAAACGTAAACTGCCATGCAGTAATCCTTTGCCGAGATAAAACTCGGCAGCAATATTGGCTTGTTTTAACTTATCCACAAAAATACGCCCGTCGTCACTCAGTGGATCGTATTCAGCAACCGCAACAAAGCTACGTGGCATGTCGGAAAAATCCTGTGCATTCAGTGGCGCTAAACGTGTATCTTTCCAGTCACTTTCATTCGTTGCATATTGTTTTAGGTAATAATGCATTTCCTCTAGCGTGAGTAACGGCGCATGTGCATGCTGCTGGCAAGACGCTGTATCAAAACTGCTGCCCAAACATGGGTAGATCAAGGCCAAACCACAAGCCTGATTACCTGTATGCTGTAGCTGAACCGCCAGTGCCGCGGCTAAATTGCCTCCTGCACTGTCGCCTGCTAACGCAATCTGTGCTGGGTTAATGTTCCAGTCTGCGCCATGCCCGCGTAGCCACTGATAGACCGTTTCACAATCTTCATAAGCGGCTGGAAAGTGATACTCTGGCACTAAACGATAATCGACACTCAGTACCGCAACATTCAGATCACGACATAAATAACGGGTAATAAATTCATGTGAATCCAGATTACCCAGCATCCAGCCACCACCATGTATAAACAGAATACAAGGCCAACCCGCTTCAGGTGCCTCACCCTGTGGTGAATACAACCGAACATTGACGGGATGAGTGGCATGCGCAACGGTTTTATCTTCAATATTGACCGTACCATCACGTGGCAAGGTGTAATGCAGGCACATTGCATCGTAGGCTGCACGAATTGAATCAATATCGTTATCCGCTGCTGAATAAATGCTGCTCCAATACACCAGACTTTGCATTTCTTCGCTTAACTCATAGCGCGTGTTCGGTTGCTGTGTCATAACAATTCCTTTTGACTGCTTTTATGTGCAAGTGGTGTTGCCGCAATATCAATCTGCATCTGTTGATTTGAATCAGTATGCTCAAGGGCTTCCAGCTCACTAAAGCTACTCTGTTCGATCAAATGCGATGGCACCTTGGAATAATCCTCAATCAGCCACTTCACCAAACCATAAGTCTGCACCAGAATAATCACAATAAACGGCAAGGCAGTCACAATCGTCGCAGTTTTCATGGTGTCTAACGGCGCCTTAGAGAAAATCATCGCAATCGGCACCAGTGTTAACATCACACACCAGAATAAACGCGCATTTGGAGACGGATCCTGCCCTTCACGCAAACCGCGGGTACAGGTTGCAGAGACGGCATAGCCAACCGCATCCATATGTGCTGCAAGGAAAATCACCATAATGCCAAGGAATAACCACATCATCAGCTTGCCTGCAGGCAATAAGCCCAACAGTTGACCAATCGCCACTTCACCGCCTTGCTGACTCAAGATTTGCGGGACATTGACCATACCGTGAATAAAGCTATAAACACTGTAATTCTCAAACACACCGAAGATGAACCATAAACCAACGCTACCACCGATGACCATGGCAAGAATCACTTCTTTAATGGTACGGCCTTTTGAGACACGTGTTACGAATAGCGCGACACCTGGTGCATATGAAATCCACCATAGCCAATAGAATACGGTCCATTCACGGGTGAATTTTCCATCCCCCATCGGGTCAGTAAACAGACTCATATCCACAAAGTTGGTCGCCATGAGGCCAAAACTCATCAATGAATTATTCATAATGAATTGGGTTGGGCCAAAGCACAGCACATAGATGGCGAACAGCACCACACCCAAACACACCATATGACTCAAGCGTTGCATGCCTTTATCCATACCGACATAAGAGCTCAGCGCGAATAAGATGGATACCGCTAAAATGATGATGACTTTGGTCATAAAGGTATTTGGAATACCTGTGAGCTGCGACAAAATGTTGGTAAAGGTGACCGCAGTCAAAACCAGTGAAATGGTCAAGGCACCAAACATACACAACAAAAACATCAGATCGACCACACGCCCAACTGGACCCGTTGCTTTAAAACCTGTGACCGCTTCGATCACGGATGCCAAGCTCAAGCCTTTATTTTTTCTGACATGATAGCTGTAGCACAGTGAAATCGACGCTAAGGCATAGATCGACCATGCACTCAAACCCGAGTGAAAGAATGAGTAAGCCACACTGTATTTCAGGGCTTCTGCCGATTCCGGTGCTAAATTTAAACCTGGGGTTTGGTAATAATAAGCCCAGTCCAAAAAACCCCAGTACAAGGTGGAAGACCCAATTCCCGATAAAATGAACATGAAAATCCATGACATCGTGCTGTATTGAGGTTTACCTTCACCGAGCTTGATTTTGCCGTATTTACTGAAAGCCAAACCAAAGGTGAAAATAATTGATAAAAAAGCAAATAAAAGTACTGGCGTGGTAAACACCGAAGTGGTCCACTGCATCCATTTTGCAGCCAGTTGTATTGATTCAGAGGAGTAGATTGCCAAACCAGCCACCGATGTAAATACAACGGCAAGACTGGTGATCGCAAGCGTCTTATCTGTATAAGGTTTTGTAATTTGATTATCCATATCTATTCAATCCATCTTGGATAGTGATTATTCCATCGCGAATAAATCCATTTTCTGCTCAGTCACACAGGATGCAATTGCATCACCCACCTCGTAGGTTTTTGCAGTTCCACCGACATCAGGTGTTTTTGGGCCATGCACCAAAACATGCTCAATCGCCTGCATAATTTCCTGTCCTGCCTGAATGACCTGTTCATCACCATCTGCCAAGAAATCCAGCATCATCGCACCCGACCAAATTGCAGCAATCGGATTGGCAATTTGTTGTCCGTAAATATCTGGTGCTGAACCATGTACAGGTTCAAACAATGATGGAAACTTACGCTCGGGGTTTAAGTTTGCCGAAGCCGCCAAACCAATCGTGCCCGTACATGCAGGTCCTAAATCCGACAAAATGTCACCAAATAAATTCGATGCCACCACCACATCAAAACGCTCAGGTTGTAATACAAAACGTGCCGCTAAAATATCGACATGCTGTTTATCTGCCTTGATTTGTGGATAATGTTTTGCCATTTCATCCACACGTTCGTCCCAGTACGGCATACTCACCGCAATGCCGTTAGATTTGGTTGCAGCTGTGATTTTTTTAGCTTCACGCTGATCAGCAAATTCAAACGCATATTTCAAAATGCGATCGACACCATGACGGGTAAAAACCGCTTCTTGCAAGACAAACTCACGATCTGTGCCTTCGAATGCTTTTCCACCAATCGCAGAGTACTCACCTTCACTGTTTTCACGAACCACATAAAAATCGATATCACCAGGTTGCTTGCCAGCCAGTGGACATTTCACCCCAGGCATTAACCGAACAGGGCGTAAATTCACATACTGATCAAAACGACGGCGGAACTGAAGCAATGATCCCCAAAGTGAAATGTGATCAGGCACCTTTTCAGGCCAGCCCACAGCACCAAAGAAGATTGCATCATATTCCTGCAAGACTTCAAACCAGTTATCTGGCATCATTTTGCCGTGTTCAAGATAGTAATCACAGCTGGCCCAATCGAAGCTATCCATTTGAAGTTGAATGCCATATTTGTCTGCTGCAGCCTTTACAACCTTGATTCCTTCTGGTAGAACTTCTAAACCAATCCCATCACCCGCAATCGTGGCAACTTTATACTTTTTTGCCATAACGCTCCCTTACACCTTTGGTTAATATCCTTAGCTGTAAACATGCTGTTTTCAGCAACAATGATCAATAAGAAAACTATCACCCCAATGGACACGGATCGTGAATAATCTACCTAACCTATCGGATTTAAAGGTTTTTTGCACAGTCGCCAAACGCAAGAGTTTTGTCGATTCAGCTGAGGAGCTGGGTGCTTCACCTGCATTTATCAGTAAACGCATCAACATTTTGGAAACCAATCTCAATTGCAAGCTGTTCCATCGCAGCACTCGTCATGTCAGTTTGACTGAAGATGGCAAACTGATTCTGGATCGAGTCTCGAATATTCTGGATGAATTCGATGAAATTAGTGAACTGGTCAATAACCCCTTAAGCACGCCAACTGGTCATCTCGACATCGTCAGCAGCTTTGGTTTCGGCCGTAAACATGTCGCGCCTATTCTGTCTAAACTGTTGACCATGTATCCAAAACTTGAGATCCAATTCGATACCATCGACAACACCAAAGACCTGATTCAGCACAGCATTGATTTGGATATTCGGATTGGTAATGACATTGCACCGAATATGATTGCCAAAAAACTGGTTTCAAATTTTCGGATTTTTTGTGCAGCACCCAGTTATTTGTTGAAACATGGCATGCCTGAAAACCTTGAGGATTTACGTAACCACGATTGCCTGACCATCAGTGAACGCGATCAATCCTCAGTGTTGTGGAAATTACGTCATATTTCAGAAGATATGTCTGTACATGTGACACCGCGTTTCATTTCCAATAATGGCGAGATTATTCATCAACTGGCAATTGAAGGACATGGCATTATCTTACGTTCCATCTGGGACGTCGCCGATGAACTGATTAGCGGTGAGTTGCAGCATATCTTGCCTGAATACTGGCAAGATGCCGATGTCTGGGCGGTGTATCCTTCGCGTTTGAAAAGTTCATCAAAATTACAGACCTGTATCCTGTTTATTCAGAATGAACTGATCAACCGTTTACAGCATGTTCAGAATTTGACACGTGGGACGCTGATTCAACCGATTGAGCCAATCAATCCAAATACTGAAAAAGTATTTCTATAATCGCGATAAGCTGTCTGCTTTCTTTTTTCAACAACATCATGCACATTAACGAGATCATGAATCGACAGGCAGCCTATGAGTACGGCAATATTTGTCCTTATTTTAATCGCAGCGGCATGTCATGCCACTTGGAATGCCATTGTAAAAGCAGGGACAAATAAGTTTTTAACCACTGTGCTGGTCACGGCCTCAGCAGCAGTTTTAGCAGTGCTATTATTGCCCTTCTTTCCAATGCCGCACAGTGATAGCTGGCCTTATATTTTGACATCAACGGGAATACAAATTCTCTATTTTGGCATGGTTGCCAGAATTTATCGCATTGCCGACATGGGACTGACCTATCCACTGATGCGTGGTACTGCACCACTGATTGTGGCGATTCTAGGCACCTTTTTGCTGCATGAGAAATTACAATTCAACGCATGGCTTGGCATCATCACTATTTCCGTCGGTATCTTATCCATGATCTTGGCAGCCCCAAAAACTGGACGTAAAGGCATTGGTCTGGCCCTACTGAATGCAGTGCTGATTGCAGGTTATACGTTGCTGGATGGTCATGGGATTCGTCTGTCTGGCTCACCCATTGCTTATATCTTATGGAGCTTCGTACTTTCAGGTCTGATCTTTTTTATGTTTGCCTTGAGAATGCAATATCGCCAGATGGGTACATATTTCCGCATGAATTGGCATCTGGGCTTAATCGGTGGCCTTGGTTCATTCTTCTCTTATGGTTTGGCACTTTGGGCGATGACATTTGCGCCTGTTGCCGTTGTAGCGGCACTACGTGAAACCTCAATTCTATTTGCCACACTGATCTCAATCTTTATTCTAAAAGAACGCATCAATGCAATACGGATTATCTCTTCATGTCTCATTTTAATGGGTGCTTTGATTTTAAGAATTGCCTAAACGAAAAAGCCAGTCCATGACGAACAGACTGGCTCATTTTCGATATTGAATTTAGAAATAATAACCCAGCGATAAATAGAACAATTTATTCCATTGATTGCTGTCACCTTGCGCCAGTCCATCTGCGCCACTGCCCGTCATCGGGTCATTACGACTCCAGATATATTCACCCTGTATGCCGACTTTTTTATAGTTAAAATATAGACCTGCGATTAAGCGATCTGAATCTCGATAGCCTGATTCATCTTTATAAAAAAGACTATAAGACACATAAGGTTTAATATTTTCTAACTGATGAAAAGGCTTGGCAAAGGTGTAGTTAATTTCATTGACCATATATTTGCCTTTGTTGGCCACCTGGTAGGGATAATCAAATGCACCAATGGTCGAGCTTTTCGGCAAAACATCGTCTGCATTTTTAATATTCTGCTCACCTGCCAAAAATAGCCATTGCCATGCCTGATAGTTGGTGGTGCTAAAGATGCTCCAAGTACTGCGATGCCCATCTTGATGAGTACGGTTATTTTCCAGTTCTGAATACCAGTAAGAGCCACCAATTTCCGTCGATAAATTCTGCGATTGATCGATATCAAACTTTCTGGATAAACGCGTCACCCACATATTCTTTTCATCAATATCGGTACCTTGGATCACATCATCTGCCCGGACAAAGTTACCGCTATAACGACTTGAATCTTTGGATGTGCCTTTATAATTACCGCCATCGGTTGGATAAAAACCGAGAATGAAATTGTATAGATTGTCCTTAAACTGATACTTCACCCCCAAATTTTGAATGTCTTCCAGTCCAACCGTGTTGAGTAAAGTTTCATAATAACTATTACCCCACAGTCGCCCAAAGCCAAAATCGACCGATTGAAAACCAACCGTAACCCGTTGCTGATCTGAAAATTTATAACCAGCCCAAGCATCTTTTAAAAATAAGGCATCACATAAGCGGTCATATTGGTAGCAACGCACATCCATTGAGGCAATCCAATTCGGATTTTCATAACTCAATACTGCTTTGATATCCGCCAATCGCCAGTCATCGTTCTTGGAGCCTTCATTGGCCTCAACGATATAATCTTTATGAATATAGCGGGTACGGATTGCCCCTGTAAGTTTGAGTTCACCCGATTGTGTTTTCGGGTCACCAATACTTAAATCAGCAGCTAAGATTGGCGTATTTGCCAAGATACCGATTGAACCTAAGAGAAATAGTACTTTTTTCATTGTTGTACGTCCTTGTTTAACCTCATAAGAAAATGAAGAAATTCAAGGTGACAAACAACGGCTAAACTATAAAGTCGGTCTTTACGGAATGTGTTTAATACTGATCGATTAAAGCTTAATAAATAAGTAATATCTATCTACCTTTTTTTAACTTGTGAAATAACATCGAGATAGATGAAATTCTAAATTAAAGTTAAAAAGAATAAGAACGATAAAAACAGCTATAGATATTCAGCAATCCGATAAATAACAATCAAGCCCTGTCTATTTGTTTCCAAAGCCACTGTGGAACTGAGGAACATGTCTCAATGCTTGGAGATCCGTATCACGTTTGCATAATGGATTGGGTCAAGCCGAGTCATGAGTATTGCCACGACCAGTACCATACTCAAGTGCCAAATCCAGCCGGCTGCATACGTTCCAGTCAAATCATGCAATACAGCCACTAACCAAGGCGCCATGGCTGCAAGCAAAAAACCGCCACCTTGCATTAAGGCAGAAAGCTGTCCTGCATGTGCTGGATCGGATAAATGATCTAACACCACAATCATCAACAAAGCAAAACAGCCACCCAAACCCATACCTACGGTTATTGCCCATAAATATGGCAAAGTATCAGGCATGAAAGCCAATCCTGCAAAGCCAATCAGTTGCAAGATAAGTGTTAATCCAACCCACACTCGACGATCTTTGTTTTTACGCGATAAATAAGGTAACAGTAATGCTGCCCCCGCTTGACTCAGCGTCAACACAGCCATCAAATTTCCACTGGCCGTTGCAGTCCAATCCTGTGCTTGAAATGCAGGTGCAAGCCACGCAACAATCGAGCTATAGCCTCCATTAATTAAGCCAAAACAAAAAATGAGCAGCCATGTTCGCGGTTGTTTTAACAGCATCATTACAGCAGGGATTTTTCTTGATTGATGCGGTATTCTCGTCAAAAAACAAGATGCAAAGACGATGGCAAACAGTGCTGGAACAGCAAAAATAGATAGGCCTATTTTCCAGCTACCACTGTTATTTGAAACAACAGGTGCAATCACAGCACCAAGCGCCCCACCACCCATCAACATCGCTGAGTAAAGCCCCATCATTGGACTGAGATGATCCCTAAACTCTCTTTTGATCAAACTTGGAAAAGTCGCTTGCACAACTGCCACACCAAAACCAATGATGGCGGCGGTGAATATTAAAGTCCACCCATTGGGTACAATGAAACGCAATCCACAGCCTAAGAAAATCATTCCCAAAGCACCAAGAATAGCTCGACGCTCACCAATCGCATTAAGTATGGCAGGACCCACAAAAGCGATCAGTCCCATCAGCAACATCGGCACAAGCGTTAAAAGTGCTATGCCTTGTAAACTCAGTCCAGTTGTTGTTCGAATCTGATTTGCCACAGGGCCAATGCTGGTCATAAATGGCCGAAGGTTCAAGCCGACCAATGCCACTGTTGCCACCAAAAACATTCGGTTATTTTGCATGTTCATCTTTTCCCATCACACTGTTCAGGTCATCGATTTCCAATAAGCATATAAATCTGGTTTTTCTTCTATCCGAACTGGAACATAACGAATATCCATCGACTGTTCTGCAAAGGGTTGAGCAAGGTCAGCATAGATCGCTGCTGTTGATAAACCGAATGGCGCACCATCTTCATTGGAATGCGCATAGCTCACAGCCTGAATTCCAGCTAAACGCATCGCTGCCATACACATTGGACAAGGATGTCCACTTGCAAACACAGCACAACCTTCAAGATTAGCTGTACCCAAATATTGACTTGCAGCACGTATTGCCAATAACTCGGCATGTGCTGTTGGGTCATTGCTTTTTAAAATTTCATTGACGCCTGTGGCAATCACTTTTTCCTCTTTCACCACCACAGCAGCAAAAGGACGGCCGCCTTGTTCGCAATTTTGATAAGCCAATTCAATTGCTTGGCGTAGAAAATCTGTTGTGTCTGCCACATTAATGCTCCTTAAATTTTGTTTTCGCACCTGCGGCCAACAATGCTTTCTCAATAGATGTATAGCCACGGGCATGTGCATGCTCAAGTGGCGTTATGCCATCAGCATCTGCAATATTGACATTGGCACCTGCTCTGATCAGTAAATCAACAATTTGCTGATAAGGTTTGCTGCCATTCCCTAAAATGATGGTTTCCAATAACGCAGTCCAACCTAAATTATTGATGTGATCCACATCTACACCAGCAGCGATTAGCGTACGTACAGTTTCTACATGCCCACGTTCAGCCGCAGGAATCAGTGCCGTTCCTCCATAACGATTGGTACTTTTCAGATCTGCACCATGCGTCAGGGTCATATTCAATATTTTTAAATAGCCACGTGCTCCAGCATAAAGATAAGGGCTATCTTGAATCCGATCTTTGGCATTTACATCTGCACCCGCATCTATCAAAAATTGCGCAGCATAGACATTGTTTGCACGCGTTGCGACCATTAAGGCTGTCGCACCCGATGTATCACGGGCATCAATTTGAATCTGATGAGAGAGTAGCCGTTCAATTTGCGCCACGTCATTTCGGGCAGCCGCAGTATGTAACGCATCTTCTTGCATAGGATCTCCTGAAGTTGCGTGACTACATGCCGTCACTGCAAGCGTAAATACCGCGGACATCAATGGTTTGTACATCAAGACCCTCCAAGGATTTACCTGAATAAATGAATAATTGTGCCTAGGATAATCAGATTTATTGATATTTAAAAATTAAATTATTTAATCAAATGTATTAAGATAATGAATAGCTGGATGACTCAAACCACTTAACACAATTGTATTCAATGGCTGCTTTTTATGCTTGATCCGCGCTTACTCCGAGCCTTCGTCACTATTTTTGAAGCAGGCAGCTTTACCCTAGCTGCTGAACGTTTGCACATGACGCAATCTACAGTCAGCCAACAACTCGCCAGATTGGAAGAATCTGTGGGTAAACATTTGATTGATCGAAATGCACGGCCCTTACAACTGACAAGCTCAGGTGAATATTTAATTAGTTACGCACGGCGGATTTTAGCCTTACAACAAGAGGCCCAAAATATTCTTGGTGATCCTGCAGGTACCATCCCAATTCGAATCGGCTTGCCAGAAGATATTATGAATACGGATATGGCTTTGGCATTGAGTGCATTTAGCAAGGAACATCGTACAATTCGACTGGATGTGACAGCAGGACTAAGCCGTGATCTGATGGAGCGCTATCGCAGTGGGCAGTTTGATATTGTTGTGGTTAAAGAAATAGCGGCAAGTTCCGATCATCATGCAACATTTCCAGAACAAATCGCATGGTTTGAAAGTATTGATCACAGCAAAGAATGGACTGATCCCATCCCATTGGTGACCTTTCCTCAAGGCGGACTCTACCGTGAGGAAATGTTTGAACGTATTGAGCGCGAACGCAAACATTGGTATATCGCATTTACCAGCAATAGCTTGGCTAGTGTACTGGTTGGTGTAGAAACGGGTTTAGGTTTATCCCTATTGCCTGTCGCAACAACAAAAGGTCATCGGGTTCGTGAATACCGTACTTTAGGTAAGGCACATCACATGACTGTTTCAATCTACGCATGGGACAAAGATGGCCTTATCTCAAAATTACTGCAACGTATGACTGAAGTACTTCAACAGCGTTTTGATCGATCAAAAGTTGACTGACTAAAACGGGTAAACGATCAAATACATGCAAATTAAACAGTGCATAACTGTCTTTACATGCCAAGCAACATGCTGGATGTGCCAAAAGCATCTCGCATGGCACAAGAAGTTAAATCCCCTTATCCACTGTCAAGACATCCCTGTATCTGCTTACTAAGATTCAATGAAATAGGCTTATTTCATAAGTAGATAAACATGACACATGATACCCAGATGAGATATACCGAATATCGTCGCAATGATTTGTTATTCAACGTGATTGATTCGGGTCCAATTGATGGAAAACCCGTTATTCTTTTACATGGTTTTCCTGAAACAGCACAAAGCTGGCAAGCTACCAGTAAAATTCTTAATCAGCACAGCTTTCGCACCTTTGCAATTGAACAACGTGGCTATAGCTTGACTGCTTCTCCAAAAGGACGTTTTCAATATTCGATTGATGAGCTGGTTGCAGATGTCAAAGCCTTCATTGATTTGTTAGAACAGCCCGTGTATGTCATTGGTCATGACTGGGGGTCGATTGTTGCCTGTGAATTATCACTACAGTATCCAGAATTAGTGAAGCACCTCACTCTCGTTTCTGTTCCGCATACAGGTGCATTTTTAAAGTCGATGCTCAGCAGCACACAAATATTTAGCTCTTACTATATCGGCTTTTTCCAACTGCCTTTTATTCCTGAACTGCTCTTTAAACGAGCGAAATCGCTCAGTCATGTGTTGTTAAAAAATTCAGGTATGAGTGCAGAGCAAATCAGGGACTTCAACCAACATTTCATTCAGGAAAACCGGATTGGCACAGCCATTAACTGGTATCGAAGCATGCCTTTGGCACCTATTGGCTCCAGCTTTAAAAAAGTAAAAGTACCCACCCTATTTATTTGGGGAAATAAAGATATCGCCATTGGTAAGAAAAGTGTAGAACTGAATAAACAGTTTTTTACGGGCCAATATCAAGAAGTGCATATGAATGCAACGCATTGGATTCCTGCCCAAAATGCCGAACAACTCAGCCACTATTTTATGAATGCCGTGAACTAAGGAGAAGTGTTATGCATCCCCAACAACGACTAGAAAATCATTATTTGCACCAACGTCGCGTTCAATTTGATTTTAGCAATACGCCTGAACATTGGATCTATGACAACCCTTTTGCCACTCATTTAATTAATGCTGTTCATTTAATTTTGCCCGTAGGTGAATTATGGATGTGTCGCTCCTTTAATGAAGCACTTCCCTACGTCAAAGATGAAAAGCTTCGTGCCGATGTGAAAGGTTTTGTGCATCAGGAAGCACATCATGCCTCTGCACACAAAGTTGCCCAAGAATATTTACGTCATTATGACTATGATATCGATGGATTTCTTGCATCTTTAGACAACATTTTTAAGCAAATCAATACAGCGCCTTTTGGCTTAACCCTATCCAGTCCCCTAGAGTATCGTTGGCTCACAATTCGCGTAGGTATAGCTGCTGCAGTTGAACATTTCACGACGATGCTAGGAACATGGTGTCTCGATGATCAACCATGGCAAAATAAAACTGCTGATGAAATGATGTCTGACTTAATGACATGGCATTTGGCTGAAGAGGTTGAACACCGCAGCGTGGCTTTCGATTTATATATGCATTTATGTGGCGAAAATAACAAAGCCTTTGCTTACCTGCAACGCCAAACGATTATGCTGGCTGTTGCTCCTCTATTCACCTTCGCCATTTATCATTGCTTTAAGAAACTGGCGCAACAAGACCAGCGTGCAGAACCTTATAAAAACTACGGACTGATTCGGGCATTAAGGCACACAGTGATTGAAAATTCTCGCAGCAAACAAGTGCCGAGTTTTTTCGCGATGATTTCTAGCTTAAGACATTGGGTTAAACCGAGCTATCACCCTTATCATGAGGGAGATACCAACAAAGCACTACAGGTATTAAATCATTCTCCTGCTGTGAAAGCCCTGACCAAACTTCGTGCTAGCTAATCCCTTAAATTAGAAACTTTCCTCTTTTTAGGCACTGATTTAGTGCCTATTTTTTCGACTAGAAAAATATAAAAAAAAGACCTTATATCAATATAAAGTCTTTTCAATATCAATTATTTGAGAAAGGTATAACAATAACTATCAAATTCAGCCATATCATTTTTCATGTACTGCATGGTCCATGGATAATTGGCAACGTTCACTTGATGGCTATCCAGATAATAACTTGCACATCCGCCTTGATTAAATACGGTGCCATTCAGTTTATTTTGCAGTTTCTGGTTAAATTGACCATCTGCAAATGCACTGATTTCAAAACTACTTAATTGATTATCCAACACAAATCGAATTGCTTTAAGTGCATAGTCAATTTGATTTTCAGCTGCAGTAATTAATGAATTATAACTAATACTATTGGGTCCAAGTAACATAAATGCATTCGGTAAATCTTTCACAACACAGCCCTTGTAGGCTTGTACCGTATTTTTTTGCCACGCCTCATCTAACAAAACTCCCTTTTTAGTCACAATCCGTTTGGCAATCGGTGGTTTTGCCACTTCAAACCCTGTTCCCCAAACGATGATATCGACTTGAACTTCTTGACCATCAACCAAAATTCCATTCGGTGTAATTTCCTTTACCCCTTGATTGATCAATTCCACATTATTTGCTGCCAGTGCTGGATAATAGGTATTTGAAAATAAAATCCGTTTGCAGCCCAATGTAAATGTAGGCGTCACTTTGTTACGCAATACAGGATCCTGAATCTGATAATGCATCCAATGAATCAAACCTTTGCCCAATGCGTCTAAAGTCTTTGGTTGATTGACACTTGAACTAAACATATCCATCGAAATATGGGTTAATTTACGAATGGAATTCAGGGTAAATGGTACTTTTTGCTGTAGATTTTTAGAGGTGTTGTTCATCACCATATTCGGCTTCGGAATTACCCACGGTGCGGTTCGCTGAAAAACATAGAGCTGCTTCACGATCGGCTGAATCGCAGGAATAATTTGAATCGCAGATGCGCCTGTACCAATCACAGCAACACGTTTGTTGCTCAGATCAACTGAATGATCCCACTGTGCAGAATGAAAAATATGTCCTTGAAAACGATCTAAGCCAATGACATCAGGTGTGGTCGGTTCACTTAAAGGACCTGTGGCAAAAAAAATAAATTTCGCCTTATATCTTCCATGACTGGTTTCAATCAGCCAAGCCTGTTGTTCCTGTGACCAAGCAGCTTGATGCAGCTCTGTATTGAATAGAATATGCTGATCCATTTTAAAACGTCTTGCGACATCTTTAATATATTGTTGTATCTCTTTCTGTTTTGCGAAAACATGACTCCAATTAGGATTAGGTGCAAATGAATAGGAATAAATAGAAGAAGGTACATCGCACTCACAACCTGGGTAGGTATTCTCTCGCCAAACACCACCGACCTCATGTGATTTTTCAATAATAATAAAATTATTGATTTTTTCTTGCTGAAGTTTAACTCCTGCTGCAATACCTGAAAATCCAGCACCAATAATCACAACATCTAGTGAATAATCATCCACAACTGTATCTCGATCTAAATCTGACATTTCCCACTCCAAACTGATAAAACCTTGTCAGTAGAATCTCTCAATCCTTTTTTAATGAATTGAAAAACATATCTGTGGAAAATAATAAGATTCAGCGCTAAAGGCTTGACCTTGAATGCCACCGTGAAATAACCAAAGTCAAATGAATGAACTACGCTTAAATCATATCTTATTTTATTGATTATTAATGAGAGATTTTGAGATCAAAGCTCATGATTCTGTCCCTTGATGATACAAAAACTTTGAAATGGATCGGCTAAGATAAAGAGGTAAATCAACAACGTTATAGCTGCGATGATTTATCTATAATTGGGTTAAAGGATTTGACTTCAAAACTAGTAGAGTAATTATGACTGAAATTCCAAGTATTCCATCGGTGCTGTTAGAACTCATCGACAAGTATCTACAGCAACAAAATATTTCGAATAGTCAGCTCAATGAACTTATGCAACTGTATGCCAATCAACCGAGAATGCCCTTACACAAATGGTGGAATCTGCTCGAAGAAATCTACCAGCAACACCCGACACCTGTTTTGGGACATTATATTGGTGAACTGTCGGAACCTCACCATATTCATATTTTAGGTTACTTGGCATTATCCAGCCCCAATCTGCTCAGCTTTTTGAATTGTTTTAAGAATTTCCAACCACTTTTACAAAACTCTGCTTCATTTTCCATCGTGCAGAAAGAAGATCGTTTTTGTATGTGCTGGACGCCTGTCGTGCATAAAAATTCTCAGCTTTCAAATGAAGTACTGCTTTCCGGCGTATTGCGTACCATCCGAAAGATTTTACACCAGCCAGATATTCGTCCTTTAAAGATTGAGTTCTCTGCTGTTGCCCCGGCCGATACCACACCCTACCCACAGATCTATGGCTGTCCCGTGAGTTTTGATGCTGATGTTTTAAAATTATGGCTTCCGCTGGAAATCCTGCATTTGCCCATCCCAAGCAGTGATCCACATCTAAAAAAACTGTTGGATCAACAAGCAGAAGCATTACTCAAGAGCATTCCAAATCCTGATACGTTCTTAAAAGATTTACAATTATTGATCGTCAATATGCTCAAAATTGGTGAACCCTCTGCGGAGAATATTGCCAAACAGATGAATCTGTCTTTAAGAAGTTTTTATCGCAAGCTAAGTGGTTATAACCTGCAGTATAGTGATCTCGTAAAAAGTATTCGTTTAGAATTGGCGAAAAGCTATTTGATCAAATCAGAGCTGTCACTCACTGAAATTGCGCTGTTACTGGGTTATGCTGAACAAAGTGCATTTAGCCGAGCCTTTAAACAATGGGAAAAGCTGACACCATCAGAATATCGGAAAAGTCATCTCAGCTAAAAATCTCTCAAAATAAAAAGAGCGAATCATCAACACGACTCGCTCCTTTTAGAAAAATACTGATTGGAAATTTAAAAACTAAATCCAATATTTAAATTAATGCGGTATAACCATTGATCACTATATGGGGACACCGTTGAGGTGAACCCCGTTGCATTCGATGCGCCACCAATAATGTTGGCGTTTTTGCCCCAGGTATAATCTGCCCAGACCATAAATGGCGAAGCAATAAACATCATCCCTGTGGTATTCATTTGTGAATCTGACCAATCATCACGTTTCTTGTCCATATAACTATAATCATTATAGAAACGAATGGCTTTGAGTTTGCCCATATCCTGTACAGGTAAGGTATAAGCCAAGTTTAAACTGGCCACTGTTGCTTCGGAAGCAATGAAATATGCAGGGGTAAAGCCATTATTCCCCATCAAGGTCATGTCATTATTCACCCCATCTGGATTTTTGGCATCATATTGATAATGAATCACAGAGCTTTGTAAATTAAAGCGTTTGTAATTATTATCGGTATGTAAACCAACCGCATAATACTGACCATTTTTATCAGTGGTTGTATTATGCAATTGCGCGATTGCACCTGATACACCAAATTCTTGCTTGCCAAACTCAGTTTCTAACTTACGGACAATACGGGTGTTAAATTGATGGCGCTTTTCATTTTGATAGGCTTTCTGGGTCGGAAATGCATTGTCCGTCAGATCATCATAAGTGGCACTTTCAGGCGAGTAACGTAGGCTGGTATCCAACATTTGTGGATAATAGCCGAGTTTCACATCCCAATCCTTGTTGTGAAAATTCCAGTTCAAACCGGGTGCAATGTTATTGCCATAGCCCAAGAAAAAAGGAATATGATAAGTCCAGCCATTTTGCGGATAAGGATAAATGGTGAATGGTTTATAGACAAAACCCGCTTCTATACTATTATTTTCATTGAGATTATAGCCAACATAAGCTTTCTCAATCGAACGTTTCTCTTGATCTTGAAATAAATAACTGGCATTGAAATAAGCATCATCAAATTTGCCTTTCAGATCGACCCTAAAAATATCAAAATAAAGTTTACCAAAACCTCCATTTGGCCCCTCCCAATTTTCATAGCGCTGGTTCAAGCGCACCACGCCACCCAATTTTACCGAATCCGTTCCATCTTCACTTTTCCATTCGAGGGCTGAGCTTTGCGCAAAAGCATGGGATGTCATACCCAAATAAAATGCGGCAAGCATCGCGACCATTGATGTCTTTTTCATATCTACTTCCTTTGCTTTCGTCCCAACGATCCTGTTGGTCTTGTTTTTGTTTTACCTATAAAACATAGTTTTTATCGCTTTGCAGGCAAAAAAATTTACCTGCAAAGCGTTCTTCACATCAGCACGGACTGCCAATGCTCAGTGGGATTAGTACAATTTCTTCTGTGGTGGACCCGCGAAGTTCAGTGGACCAATTGAATTCATATCCAGTTCAATCACGCTTGGTCCCTGAAAATCAACCGCTTCCTGAATCACCGTCTTGAATTCATCAGCACTGCCCACTTTCCAGCTTTTCACGCCCATTGCTTCACCGAGTACTTTATAGTCTGGGGTATGCAATTCATTGAAATACTGGCGACCACCGAAGTAATTCTTCTGGATACCACGCATCACGCCATAACCACCATCATTCATGATCATCAGCACCATATTGGTATTTTCTTGCGCCATGGTTGCAATTTCACCAATACCTAACATCAAACCGCCATCACCGACTAAACCAATGACTTTCTTGTCAGGATTGGCAATCGAAGCACCAATCGCAGTTGCTAGACCAAGACCAATAGCCCCTGCTAAAGAGTGAATGTTCTGATTCGGTGCTTGCACTGGGAATAAACGACTGCCCCAGGTACTACCTGACATCGTAATGTCTCGTACAAAAATGCCATCTTGCGGTAATGCAGCACGTAAGTGATCACAGATCAAGGCATATTGATCCAACTGCGTACGTAATGCCTCGATTGCGGCCTGTTTTGCCTTCACCACAGCTGCATCATATTCCGCATCGACTTTGGAGATACCTTGCAAGCCCGTCAATACGCGTTGCAACACATCTTTGGCATCGCCACAGATGAAGTTACGAACTTTGTAATTACGCTGTTGCGCGACAGGATTGGCATCGATTTGAATAATATTGTCAGAGAATTGCACTGAATAGGTCTTGGTTTCATTACTACGTAAACGTGAACCCACCACCACCAATAGATCAGCATCTTTAAGCAACTGCTCAACGCCAGCCGAGTTATGGAATGCGCCTAAACTACGTGGATGATCATCGGCCAATACGCCACGCGCATGTGTTGAGGACACCACAGGAATGCCGAGATCAGCGATGGCTTTGACTTCCGCGACACTATTCAACGTACCACCACCGATCCAGAACACTGGGCGTTTGGCTTTTTTCAGTTCTTCAACGATTAAGTCGACTTCGATCTGTTCAGCCTGAGGAAGTTCAAGTGCTTTTACTGGCCCTAAGTTCAGCGGCAAATCGATTTCTGCTGCTTGTACATCAATCGGTAACTCAACACTCACTGGCCCCATCGGTACTGTAGTGGCTACACGAATTGCTTCACGGATCACACCCACTGCATTGTCAGGGCTGGTAATACGAAATGCAGCTTTGCTCGATGCACGTAAGAAAGTCAGCTGATCTTTGGTTTCATGAATAAAGCTGGCATCACGATCCAAATATTCACGTTCAACTTGCCCGGTTAAATGCAATACGGGACTGCCTGCATTCATTGCTTCAATTAGTGAACCGACTGCATTACCTGCACCCGCGCCCGTACTGGTGAGCGCCACACCCAGTCCTTTAAAGCGTGAGTGACCATCTGCCATAGTGACCGCACCTGCTTCACCGCGAGCCGCTACAAACCGGATTTTTTCACGGCGACCAACTGCATCGGCAATCGGCAAGTTATGGATCGAGATCACGCCATAAATACTGTCTACTTGATGTGCTTCTAAAACACGGGCAATGGCTTCGCCAACATTTACACGTTCTGTCATTGGTATATTCCTCAAAAACTGTTCATTCCATGAATGTATTAATTCGCCCAAGGATTTGGCTGCTCGCTTAATCCCATATAGATGCTTTTTTGTTGCATGTAAGACAAAATGCCTAAACGACCTTTTTCACGCCCGATACCGCTTTCTTTAAAGCCACCAAATGGTGCAGAAATCGAGAATTTCTTATAGGTATTGATCCAAACTGTACCGACTTCCAAAGCACGGGCAATTTGCCATGCCTTACGATAGTTTTCAGTCCAGATGCCTGCGGCAAGGCCAAAACAACTGTCATTGGCTTGTGCAAGTAAATCTTGTTCATCGTCATATTTCATCACCACTAATACAGGGCCAAAAATCTCTTCCTGACAGGTTTGTGCTGAATTACTTAAGCCTGTAATAATCGTTGGTAAGTAATAGCTACCTTTGGCAAACTCACCTTCGGTTAAGGCATGACCACCCACAAGGACTTGCCCACCTTCTTGTTTCGCGAGCTGTACATAGTCATCGACAGAAGCCAAATGTTTCGGATTAATCAAAGACCCGAGATGTACGCCTGCAGTTTCAGGATGTCCAACACGCAAGCCTTTGGTAATTTCAACCAGACGACTGAGAAATTGATCATAGATACTGCTGTGTACAAACAGACGCGAACCTGCAATACAGGCTTGTCCAGCCGAACTGAAAATACCGTAAGCCACACCTTTTGCAGCCAATTCAATATCTGCATCTGGCAATACAATCGTTGGTGATTTTCCACCAAGCTCCAAAGAGGTTGTGATCAGTTTATCGGCAGCTAAATGTGCCAAATGACGACCAGTCGTGGTTCCACCCGTAAATGAAATCTTACGCACCAAAGGATGCTTTACGATTGCATCACCAATCACTGAACCGCGTCCGACCAATACACTGAGCAAACCTTTCGGTAAACCCGCTTCTTCAAAGATTTTTGCGAGTTCCAACGCAATCAAAGAAGTTACTTCTGCTGGTTTTAGAATCACTGCATTACCGCCAGCAAGCGCTGGTGCCAATTTCTGTACCTCACTGGCAATCGGTGAGTTCCACGGGGTAATTGCAGCGACTACGCCCACTGGTTCATGCACGCTCATGGTCATGAAATCTGCGGCACGTTGCGTGGTCAACTCATCGTTCAAGGTTTCGCAGGCTGCTGCCACATAACGCGCAGTTGCTGCCGCACTCATCGTCAAGGCACGGGTTTCAGCCAAGGGCTTGCCATTATCACGGGTTTGCAACTTTGAAAGCTCATCCACACGCGCTTCAATAATGTCGGCCACTTTATATAAAATACGGGCACGTTCATGCGGCATGCTGTTACGCCACTCGGCTTTACGCCAAGCCGCATCTGCCTTTTCAATGGCTTCATTGACATCATCCAAACTCGCCGTTGAGATTTCAGCATTCACCGATTGATCTGCTGGAAATAAACTTTGAATCGTAGCGCCTTTACCTAATCGCCATTCACCTGCGATATAAATTTCCTTTACCATGATCAAATCCTTTTAAATCTGAATTGCTTCAACACTATTGCGGCAAGCGCGAATCACACTTAATGCAGCCAAGGTTGAGGTTTTTGGATTACTCGCCAATGGCACACCCACCAGTTCAATGGTCATTTCACCAAATACACCTTCTGCCACGATGGTGTGCTTGTTTTTGTTGATACTCGGATCAACCGTCAGCTCAACCATAGTGTCATCCATGCCTAGTCCTGCCAGTGCAATCGTGGCTGCCACATTGGCATTGGCTGGAAACTTCAAGGCTGCTTCTCTGGCTGTACCACGGAAAAAAACTGTTGCTTCGCTGACCTGATCGAGGTCAACCAATTGTTCCGCATAGCTACCACGCCAACTTTTTGGACTTTTACAGCCCTTATAGGTGACTTTTTCCAAACCACCTTCTTTGGCCGCTGAGATCCCATCGATCCCAGCAATGGCACCTGCCAATAAATGTAGGTGCGCATCATGTTGTTCTGCGGTTGTTTTCAGTTGAATTAAAAATTCGTTATCCGCCAAAGTGCCCACTGAAATCAGGCCAATGGTCCAGCCTTTTTCCAAGACTTTTTGCGCGTGCTCTTTCACCGCAGCCTGTCCTGCCACTTCAATCACATAATCAGGTGTCCCCTGACATTGTTCGATTGAACTAATCACTTGCACATCAGCCGCAACCTGCGCCTGTACTTTTTCTACACTGCGTGCAGGGACCACAATCCATTTAAGTTGCAGGTCTTGTGGCATGTGGGCATACACTTCTGCCGCCATCGCTCCAAAACCAATCATCATCAACTGTTTCATGTGAACACCTTATAAATGTTTGTTAAATCCACCAGAGACATCGAGTGTCGAACCTGTGGTATAGGATGCCAAAGGCGATGCTAAAAACACCAAGGCACGCGCTGGCTCTTCTGGCTTGCCTAAACGTTGCATTGGAATGCCACGGTTTTTGGCAATGTTGCCTGTCCACTGTTCCCATGTTGCATTTGGATCAGAACGGGTTTCAAAACGGCGTTTCCACTGTGCGGATTCCACCATGCCCAAAAGAATTGAATTGACACGAACACCGTACTGGGTAAATTCATGCGCCAGAGAATGCGTCAGATTCAGCAATGCCGCACGCGCAGATGACGTTGCAATCATGTGCGGTTCAGGTTGAAGTGCTAACAAAGAATTCACATTGGTAATCGACCCGCATGCCGAATGTTTTAAATCATTTAAGAAAGCACGTACTGGATGTAATACACTGAAATACTTCAGTTCAATTTCTTTCATCCAGTCTTCGTCTTGGGTATTTTCAAAATTAGATACACGTCCTTGACCTGCGTTATTGATCAGCATGTCAACATTGCCTAGATTTTGATTGACCTGTTGTGCAAAGCGTTTTACATCTTCTTTGTCTAAGACATTACAGATACTGGTGAAAATGTGAGCATGCGGATATTTTTCTAAAATATACAGTTTTGATGCTGCCAAACGCTGCTCATCTCGACCACACCATGCCACCTTGGCACCTTCAGCAACTAAAATTTCGACTGCAGCCAAACCAATGCCTGACGAGCCACCTGTTACAACTGCTACTTTTCCTTCAACTTGGAAGCTCATATCCATATCTCTCGTTTAAGTCTTAATGTGCCGATAGAACAATGTCGTTAAACTGTTCAGGTTGATCGACATAACTCAGATGACCTGCATCTGTAATGAGATGACATCGGCTCAATTGCATTTCTACAGCAAGTTCCTTGATTGCTTGTGCAGACGTAATTCCATCCTTGTCGCCCGCAATCACCACACAAGGAACGCTAAGTCCTGTTAAATAATTTCGAATTTCGTCATAGGCCAACAAATAGGATGCTCGGGTAAAACCATCTAATGTCAGTTGCCCCATCACTTCACTGACCAAAGCCAGTGCCTGAGGTTCCTGTTTATAGATCAAATGCGGTCCACGACTGGCAGCCATGCCTGCATTGCCCAAGCTTTTCAACATATTCGGGCGTTTTTGATAGACCTGTGCTTTGGTTTCTTCGTCGGAACGTTGATAGCCTTGTGCCGCATTGGCAATCACTAAAGTCTGTACCCGTTCAGGATGAAGGTGGGCAAAGGCACTGGCCTGTAATGCGCCCAATGAATGACCAATTAAAATAGCTTTTGAAATGTTCAACGCATCCATCAAGCCCAATACACGTTCCGCATAATCGGTTGCATTAGGTTGATCTGTGGTTAAGCCATCCGATAAGCCATAACCTGGTGCATCCCAGGCAATAACATGAAAATGTTGACTGAGTGTCTCTAGCTGATTGATCCAAGAAGCTGAACCTGAACTAATTCCATGTAGCAAAATCAAGGGCTGACCTTGGCCTGCCTCACGATAGGCTTGCAGGTAACCATTTACAGCAACAGTTTTGACTGGATATTGGGCTAAGGTCTCAATCAGTGTCATCATGTCATTCCTTCAACGTTTATAAGATCAATCGGATTAACGTTTGATTTGAGACAACGGATGCTCAGGTGGATAATTCGGAATGGTTGGTTTACCAGCGCCCAACATCACACACATCAAGGCATCTTCCTGACCAGGATTGAACAGACCACGATAAATACCCGGTGGAATTGAAATCAGGTCACGTTCTTTCAGTCTGGTCTCGAATTTTTCACCGTTATGTTCAATGAACAGGTCAATCTCGCCACGTAACATGAAAAATACTTCTTCAACATCGTGATGAATATGCAAAGGCCCTTCACATTGCGCAGGTAAAACCATGGTTGAGAAGGTAAAGTTTTCAGCTGGAACCGTATTGCCATCATTGACCACACCTGTTGCGCCAGTGCCCATATAGCGCATTTGTGCACGACGATATTTCGGGTCGTAGTCCGCTTGGAACTTCAAAGCATCAAAATCATATTTACGTGTTTCAAAGCGTGCGATACGTGTATTCAACCAATCTTGTAAATTTGTACCTTCAGGTTGTGTCCATGATTCGAATTGTTGAGTAGTCATGTTTTAACTCCTAGGTTTTTGATAAATAGTTTGATTAATAACGTTTCAATAAAGGAAGCAAGAAGAATGATCCGATCACAGCGACGGCTGCCAAGAAGGTAATTCCTAAATTAAAACTGTGTGTTTGCATCACGATATAACCGATCAGAACAGGTGCAATTGCACTGGCAAAATTCCCCATCCCATTGAAAATTCCACCCGCAGTTGCACCAACATCGGCAGTTGTTACACGGGCAAGTAACGCGAATACTGCTGCGACACCGAAGCCCCAAGCCATTGCACTTAAAGACATCGCTGCGATCACTAAAATCGGATCAGTCATAATGACCATGACATACATAAAGATGCCTGCCACCAATAAACCGCTAAAGACTTGAATGGCACGGCGACCTAACTTGTCCGAAAGGAATGCGCCAATCACTTCACCAATCAACATGGCAATAAATGGAAAGCTTGAATAAACGCCAAACTCTTTCAGGTTAAAACCTTTATCCTGAATCAGATAAGACGGTACCCAACTGTTTAAGCCCCATAGATAGGTCATCAATGCAATATTGAAGATACAGACCAGCCAGAAAGCACGGTTCTGTAATAGCACTTTGGTGTTATGAATATGACCTTTGAAATTGACACGTTTGCTGGTCGATTCCAGTTCAATGGTTTTCTTGAGTTGTAAATTACGCAAGCCAAAAGCAATCGCAAGCAATGCAATTACGGTCAAACCAGCCATTACAAAGAATGTGGTGTGCCAATCATGCTTTGCTAAGACCGCAGCAGTAATTGGAAAACCCAAGAATGCACCAATCGGTGTTCCTAATAAAAACATGGTCGAAGCACGTGCTTGCTGATGATCAGTATAAGTTTGTTTCACGATGGCATAAGCCAATGCAAACAATGGTCCCTCAGCCAAGCCAAGCAAAACCCGCAAGATCAACATACCTGTATAATTTGTGGTAAATCCCATACAGAACATGAGCAACCCCCATGACGCGACGCTCCAAAACAGCATTTTCTTCGGATTAAAAATATCGCCCAAAAAGCTTAAAAACACCGAGGAGAATCCATAAGCCAACAAGAAGCTGGTCATGAGCCATCCGAGTTTTGCCTTGTCTTCTGCAATTCCCATCGCACCTTGAAAGTGCGGGTCAGCAAATAAAACCGCGATACTAATTTTGTCGAAAAATGCCAGAACGACACATACCATCAGGACAAAAGCAGGAACCCAATGCTTTAATCCACTTTTCTCTTCATTACTCATACTTCATTCCTTCGATTGAGTCATGAACCGGATCTAATGTTTATGGTTTTAATTTCATGACATTAAATTCAGGGTCTGCTAATAATTTTGGGTCTAACTCGGTATTGGACTGCATCCAACGCTTTGCCAGCTTGACCAGTTTAGAATCATTAATCGCAATCATGTTCAGCAAATGGTTTTGATCATCTAAATACAAATAACTGGATTGATCATCTGCGCTTTTGCGAACCACAATCTGCTCGGTTTTTTCCGGTTGATAAGTGCCTAATATCTGAATATTGAAGTGATACTGATCTGACCATAACCATGGAATATCGGTATATTCAGTCTCTATTCCCAACATCGATTTTGCTGCGGCAATCGCCTGATTCTGTGCATTGGCCCATGACTGGATGCAATACCCCAAACCTGGATGAATGGCAACATCACCTGCGGCATAAATATCTTGGTCAGAGGTTTGACCAAAGCCATTCACCACAATGCCATCTTTTACATCTAGGCCAGCATTGGCACCAAGCTCTTTGGCAATATCCGCACCTGCACCCACAACCACACAATCAAACAGCTCACTCGCATTTGGATGATTCACCACTTCAACTTTTTGCTGACCCGCTTCAATCAAATGCAAATTTTTACTATCTAAATGAATCTGTGTCCCTTGTTGCTCATGCATGCTTTTTAGAAAAGCAGATACATCAGGGCTAACACTACGTGCACAAAGACGATCGCCATATTCAAAAATATGAACTTCTTTGCCTTGTTTACGCGCTGTCGCTGCAATTTCAAGACCGATCCAGCCACCACCAATCACTGCTAACTTTTGCGAATGCTGCAATATCTCGGTTAAACGCTCACAATCTTGAACATTACGTAAAGTCATGACATTGGGAATAAACTGCCAGGTATTCACAGGAACACGGGCACGACTACCTGTTGCGATCAACAATTTGTCGTAAGGTAAAACCTGACCGCTTTCCAGAACCACTTGCTTCTGCTGGCGATCAACCTGAGTGGCAACCGCTGGCTTATGCCACTGAATGTTAAAGTCCTGTACCTGCTCTGGAGAAAACAGATGCAAGCTTTCATAAGTTGCTTCTTTTGAAAGCACCTGTTTTGACAATGGTGGGCGTTCGTAAAACACACGGTCTTCATTTGAGACCACATGAATTTCACCTGAATATCCATTTTGACGCAAAGTACTAACTGCCCAACCTGCGGCTTGTCCTGCACCCACGATTACGATTCTTTCCATAGCTTAATCTCCCTGCTAAATCAGTACTTATGCAGGTTTGACTTGACGACGAGTATGATCATCCAAACCGCCTTCAATCGCCCACTCCGTAAAGAGTTCTAGACGATGTTCTTCGATACGTGGCTGCCATTCTTCTGTCAAAAAGTCATCATTGGTATAGTATTCAAATGCGCCACCAAGTGGTGAGTTGACATACCAAAAATAAGCTGAAGAAATTGGATGACGTCCTGGACCAATAAAGGTTGACCAATCAGAACGGTTCATGTGCAATCCACCGCCAATCACTTCATGAATATCACGAACCACGAATGCCACGTGATTGAGACCTGCTGGTTTATTCGGAACAGAAAGTAAGAATAAATCATGGTGAAAACCTTGGCCTCGACAGCGTAAGAATGCACCACGGTTACGATAAGCGTCTGACAGATGAAAACTGAGCTTCTCACGATAGAAATTTTCAGTTGTTTCTAAATCTGGGGTAAAAAACACCACATGACCAATCGCAACAGGTTGTCCTTTTTCATATACAGGACTTGCTGCATTGACCCGTTGCACATTGCCATACTGGTTAATGCCTTCTGTTTTTAATGCAGGCAACTCTTGTGTAAAGCTTTTCTGGAAGCGAATGGTCATGCCATTCGGATCTATGCATTGCACCATATCAGCACTGGCTTGATAACCTTCTACATCATTTAAGCGAAGTGCAAGCTGAGCCAAATCATGGGCTGCATCATCCAAACCCCAAGTCACTTCACGTAGGGTTGAACCTGATTCAATTGCTTTAGGTAAGCGAATATCATCACAATCAAATAAATAGATCTTGCTACCATTTTGGGTTTGGTAAAGATCTGCCCCTTCAATATCCGACTGGCTTTGCTTTAGACCGAAATCTGCCAAAAACTTATTCGAAGCAGCTCTGTCCTCAACGCCAAATTTTAAAATCTCAATCCCTGTAATCATGAGATTACTCCTTAATTAAAGACAAAACCGCCATTTACCGGAATGTTTTGCCCAGTCACAAACGAGGACAAATCTGACAATAAATAAAGGGCTGTTCCGTTCAAATCCTGTGGTAATTGCTGACGTTGAATCGCACGACCATTGACATATAAATCGTGACGTTCTTGCGGCACATAGGCTGTTGCTTCAACCAGAGTCAACCCAGGTGAAAGCGTATTGATACAGATATTGAATGGTCCAAGTTCTCTTGCCATCGAACGCGTCATTGCAGTCAAGGCACCTTTGCTTGCCACATAGGCCATCAAATTCGGTGCACCCCATAAAGCAGTATCTGATGCCACATTAATGATTTTGCCTGCACTAGACTGCTTGAGATAAGGCACCGCAGTCTTAGTCACTAGCCAAGTACCTTTCACATTAATATTCATGACACGATCCCAAAGATCCGCATCATAGTCCATCATGCTCTTACCACCCACATTGGTTGCAAGCGCAGCACAATTGACCAATCCATCTATACCGCCCATGCTTTCAGCTGCTTGCTGTACTGCTTGCTGGATCGAGTCTGCATTTGCCAAATCAATGCTCACAGCATCAACCTTTAAACCCTGTGTTCGCAAAGCTGTTGCTTCGCTTTGCACAAGATCGGTTAGGATATCGGCCATGACCACATGAGCACCTGCTTCAGCAATGGCCTGAGCAAAGTCCCGTCCCAAGCCTCTCGCTGCACCTGTGACAAAGACTTTCTTGTCCTGCAACAATGCGACGTTAACCATGAACTTCTTCCTGCATTTCAATACGGTTTGACGTATTTAATGCAGCAATTTTCTTTAACTGCTTTTCCGCTTCTTTTTTCATGAGGCGGCGTAAACGAGATAAACCAACATCATGTTGATAGAGAAATTCATGGCGACGTGCATTGGGTGCAAGATTTTCTAAAATAATGCGATCCTGCTCCAATACATCCCAGTGCAATTTTTCTAAATGATTACGGTAAAGGAAACGCCAAACATTACGTTGCCAACCACCGACTTTACGACAGCGCCAGAAGAACACACGGGTATTTTTTTCATCAATTGGTGTTGCATAGCCAACAATCCAAAACTCACCACCTGGTCCAAAATCTTTACGATATGGAATCGAAAGACGTAACCAGCTTGCGCCTGTATTGGCATATTCAACCCAGTCAAAATTCACTCCGACTTGACCTTCTTTTTCAAAAATAAAACCATGTTCAGTCGAACGATGTTTCATTTCCGCAGTACGATCACCCTCTGCCATTGAATGTGAAGTGCAATGCAAATAGCTGCCATGCATTGGGTCCATCACATTATCAATTGCATATTGATGATTCACTTCCCAATCTGCCTGACATAGGAATGAACTCCACTCCTCACTCGCCAACTGCTCTGGAAAATCCAGTGGCTTCGGCGCTTCTTTGGCATCGATGCCAAACCACATGAAAATTGCACCATGTTGTTCAATCACAGGATAGCTTTTTACACAGGTCGTACCTTTCATTGGGCAATCATGTACCGCAGGCACATCCTCCACCACACCATCATGGCGAACTTCGACACCGTGATACCAGCAAGCAACTCGATTACCCAGATTCCAACCTAGAGAAAGACGTGCGCCACGATGCGGACAGCGATCTTCCAAAGCATGAATTTGACCTTCGGCATCACGCCATACTACGATATTTTCGCCCAAACGAGTGATGCCGACAGGATTGGCTGCAACTTCCCAGCTTGCTAAAACGGGGTGCCACTGATCACGTAAACCCAGATCCAAATACTCTTCTACAGTTGGCGTAACTGATACTGCTGCGTTCATAACTGTTCTTCCTTGAATCAATAACCCAAACGTTGCATTTCTTCTGAAAATGCTTCAGAAGTCCATAGCTCACCAGACTCGCAACGGAAGCCCTGCTGATTTAAAGATTGAACTAAATCACCAAGCTCTGTTACGCCTGTCGAAAAGGCCTTAATTAAGTGCTGAACAAAATCCTGTTCGTAGACTGTTGGCTCTTTATAACGCGTCTGCCAAACCAGAAGTTCTGACTGTCCTGGTATTTGAATATTGTTAATCCCTGCTTCGGTCGCTGGCGTGGCATGAATCCAATTCGCTAGCTTCTCATTAAAAGTTTTCATGAGATTCCATCCTTATAAATAAGACTTATAGTTGAATTTGAACGTCCTGCCCTTCAACACGTACGGGATAAGTGCATAAATCACGGCATCCCGGACCACTTTTTAGCTCACCTGTTTGAATATCAAAAATTGCCTCATGTAATGGGCATTCCACTGTTTGATCTTCAATAAAACCTTCTGTTAATAAGGCAAAAGCATGTGGGCAAACATTCTCGATGGCAAAATAATGATCATCGATGAAAAAAACGCCTATTTTCTTACCGTCGACTTCAATGGCTTTCGGCTCGTCTTCGGTGATGTCGTCTTGCTGACAAACTGAGATCCAACTCATCCTTGCATCCTCATTTGTTTTATATATAAAACAATATTTGATATAACAAACTTTAGTAAAGAATACTCCTATGCGGTTTTTCCTGTCAAATTAAATATATTCTTTAAATTCAGTATCTTGATTTTTATTACACATTATTTTACGTTTTACTGAAAAAATTTTGTTTTATATATAAAAATATATTTTATAAATCTATTTGCAGTTACAATACAAACCGAAGAAAACGAAATGTACAAATTTGTGCTTTTTTGATAGGAAAATTAACTCAATGAATTCGAAAGTTGAAACAGACTCCCAAGAATCTGATGCAATAAAAAATGATGAGCGTTATTTAGTCCCTGGCTTAGTTCGTGGCTTGGCAATCCTGCAAGCCTTTAATCAACAAACCCAAGAAATGACCATCACAGAAATTGCCGAGATTTTAGATGTAAACCGTTCCAGTGCATTTCGACTGATCTATACCTTGGAATCTTGTGGTTTTCTGAGAAAGGCATCGCAAAAAACCTATGCACTAGATTCAAAAGTCATGGAGCTTGGCTTTAATAGTCTATCTAGACAGTCCCTATTAGATTTAGCGACACCGCTCATGAAAGAGCTTCGCGATCAAACCCAGCTTGCTGTCCACCTTTCTATATTGGAAGGGACACATATCGTCTTTATTAACAACATTCAATCCAATGGCACATTTACCAGTAATATTGGGTTAGGTACACGTTGGCCTGCCCATGCAACTGTCATTGGGCAAATGCTGTTGGCCGATTTGCCAGAAACTGAGATCAGGGATCGTTATAAAGGTTTTAGTCAGTGGGACACCTTTTCTGAGCTAACACCTAAAAACCTCAAAGAATTACTACAGCGTCTTAGCTATGTAAAAACACAGCACTCCATGGTGAGTTGGGGTCATTACAACCATGATATGGCAGCCTGTGCTGCACCGATTTATAAACAATCAACCAATAAAATGGCTGCTGTTCTCTCTGTGAGCTGTCCATTAGGCAGTTATGATGAGCATCATTTTAGAAATGAAATTGCTGAGACGGTGATCCAAACGGCAGATAAAATCTCTAAATTCATCTATTAATCTATAAAAAAAGCAGCTTCAGCTGCTTTTTTTATCGACAAACTAATCAATCATGCTTCATCAGTCTTTAGTTTCTTCTTTAAGCGTTGATCCATTAATTGGAACAGTGGCCGTGAAAGATTCATTGCCCAAGTCGGTGCAGTATTTAGTAAGGCATTTGCAACAAGGCCCGTTTTACTACTGACACGATAAGATTTTTTCTCAATGGCTTTCACAATCCATCCCGCTGCTGCAGGTGTATCCAACATCTTCATATGTTTATATATTGCTGTTTTAGAAGACATTGGTGTTCTGACCATTGGAAAATAAACAATACTGACATCAATTCCTTTTCCTTTTAACTCCATCGAAAGTGAACGAGAAAAAGACTCAAGTGCCGATTTACTGGCCAGATAGGCTGAAAATAAAGGAATTGGAACCTGCGTTGACATGGTTGAAATATTGACGATATGACCCGAAGCATTGGCTAGAAAATGAGGTAATAAATGCAGTGTCATATTCACTGCCGCAAAATAATTGATCTGCATGGTACGTTCATAATCATGTAAGCGATCAAGTGATTCCAAAATCGGACGCCTGATAGAACGCGCTGCATTATTCACTAACACATCAATCTTTTGATGTTCAGACAATATTTTATCTAAACACGCTTTGAGCTGCTCAGCATCAGTGATATCTGCTGGATAAATAAAGACTTGCCCCGCTTGAGCTTGAATCGTAGCCTGAATCTTCTGTAATTCATCAGCACGACGTGCAATCAGACAAACCGTTGCTCCGGCTTGAGCAAGTTGAATCGCTGCCTCTGCGCCAATTCCACTTGAAGCACCTGTAATAATGATCGTCTTTTTGCTTAAATTCATTATGCTTCCTTAAATACAATATTGCTGAAATTTTGATGTAGAACATCTAACAGCAGTGGCTGCAGATCAATTTTTGTGTCCATTTTTTTATTAAAATGCCATGTAGTAAAAAGTTACAGCGCTTTAATCTTAAATTGATTCATTTGAATTGCAATTTTTTTCAAACCATATGTAGCCAAAGACTTAAGCTGCATAAGCGCAATGTTTGTCACCAAAGGAATCTTGCTATCCAACCAAATGCTATAGGTTAAATTTGTGCATTCACCAACCTGTTCAAATTCCAATCGGCCTAAATGATAAGAAAACAGACTATTTTTTAACATTTTATATTCAATCAGCTGGTTGGATATGCTTTGGGTAATTTCTTCTTGGATTGGTTTTAACGGGCCGATTCCCATTTTTCGAATTGAACCGATCCCATCAGTATTATGAGCATCATTAGAAGTTTTTATCACTACGGATTGCAGCGGCCACAACACGGTATTGAATGTTCGGTGTTTAGAAAAAAGTAGAAAAATAAAGTCGATAGGTGCATTAAAAGTTTGCTTCATGACTACACATTTAGGCATCGGATCTATTCCTTTTCAAAACATGCTCCATACACGGTTTCTTTAACCATGAAATTGATGTAATGCTCCTTAGTATTGGATAAAACTTATCGATTCAAGTTTGACCATGGATTTTTACATCTACATTTTGGAACTATTTAGATTTTAAGTATAAAGCCCTTGCCTGATATAACTTGACACTTTGCTTAATTCTTTGACTTTGCGTGCCATTTTCAATATATAAAATATAAAAAGTATCGTGTTACTTGGTTGGGCACTCACACGCACCAAACATGTTGTATACAAAATACACAGGAGCATCTTCGGGGTAAACATCAATGTCTTTGACCATACATAAAAGTCCCTCACTGAGGATAATCAAAATATCTTTGTTTCGACTGACAACCACTCCTTTCTTAATTGTTTTATTCATATTATCGGCATTATGTATAAAAAAAACTTTTCGACCTGATTTAATATGACCTGGAATAATCTTTTTGTACAAACCACAACTTTTACAAATCCATTTCTTCACTATCAAATCTCAAAAAACAAAAGAGTCATCATATTAAAAATAAAGAAAGATAAATAAACATTAAAAACACTAAAAATTAACATCAAGATCTTTTTTCTGCACTCAAAAAAGCACTAAAAAATATAAACACACATGAATCATAAAATAAAAACAGATTGGGACAAATTTTTAAATAAACAACAACTCACCCACAAATAAAACTATAATCAAATAATAAAAAATATAGAGATTAATTTTATGTCTGAAATTGAGAACATATCTATAGTTATCGTAAAACGATTAAAATATCTCTCTCAGCAAAAAAGGATAAACTATCATGAAGCAGAGCAATACTTTACCCATGACTTTCATTACATAAGTAAAGATCAAAACATTAGCTCAAATACGATCTATCATTTTTTGGAAAACTTAAATAGTAATGAATGTAGATATGAAGTCCAGAAAATTAAAATATTATCAAAAAACATTTATTTAATTCACTTAAATTGCATTAATAATAGAATAGAAAAAATTTACCACAACACTATTCTTATTCACGGCGTGTCGACTTTAATCATAAAAAGAATTGAGAATCGATATCTTATCTCAGATGCAATTGAATTTAATAATGAGCAAAGCTCTCCAGTTTACTCAGTCTTAAAAAATTTTAGTTAAATTTATATCAAGAAAATTCTATTTACCCTTTTCTTAATCAATAGCTTAAATAATAAAAAAGACCTAAAGCGTGGGTCCTACGCATTTAGGTCTTTAACTTTTGTCATTTATGAAATATCAACGCACATATATTTGAGCTCTAAATATTCCTCAATGCCGAATTGAGAGCCTTCACGCCCTAGACCTGATTGCTTGATTCCACCAAAAGGCGCAACTTCATTTGAAATCAATCCCGTGTTCACACCTACCATCCCATATTGCAAGGCTTCACCGACACGCCATTGACGTGCCACATCTTTGGTGAAGATATAACTGGCCAAGCCGAACTCGGTATCATTGGCCATCGCGATGGCTTCAGCTTCTTCATTGAAACGGAATAAAGGAGCCAATGGGCCAAAGGTTTCTTCCTTGGCAACCTTCATCTCCTGTGTTACGTCTCTTAAGATGGTCGGTTCAAAGAAAGTTTTACCCAATGCATATGGTTGACCACCGACAACAATTGAAGCTCCTTTACTGCATGCATCGGCAATATGTGATTGCACTTTTTCGACTGCATCTTGATCAATCAACGGGCCTTGGGTCGTACCATCTTCACGCCCGTCACCAACACGAAGTTGCTGTTCAACCGCAACTTTCAAGCGCTCACAAATCGCCTCATAAATTCCATCTTGAACATAAATACGGTTGGCACAAATGCAAGTCTGTCCACTGTTACGGAATTTGCTGACCATAATGCCTTGCACTGCACGCTCGACATCCGCATCATCAAAAATAATCACAGGGGCATTGCCACCCAGTTCTAGTGAAAGTTTTTTAATGGTTGGCGCACATTGTTTCATTAAGATACGACCAACATCGGTAGAGCCTGTAAAACTGAGTTTACGTACCGTATCGCTTGTGCATAGGGTTTGTCCGACTGCTACCGCATCGCCACTAATCAGGATAAATAAATCCGCAGGTAAACCTGCCTGTTCAGCAAGAACAGCTAAAGCATAGGCAGTTAATGGCGTTTGTTCTGCGGGTTTAACCAACATCGAACATCCAGCAGCCAAAGCTGGTGCAATTTTTCGGGTGATCATGGCTGCTGGAAAATTCCACGGGGTAATTGCTGCAGTCACCCCAATCGCTTGCTTAAGTACAATCAAACGCTGTTGAGATTGAACTGGGGTTAACACAGAACCATCAACACGGCGTGCCTGTTCTGCAAACCAGCGAATAAATGAAGCGGCATAACCAATTTCGCCACGTGCCTCGGCTAACGATTTGCCTTGCTCTGCTGTCAAAATCTGCGCCAAAGCTTCGCGATGTTGCAAAATCAACTGATACCAAGCCAATAGAATGTCGGCGCGGACCAAAGCAGTTTGCTGCTGCCATTGTGCTTGAGCGATGGCTGAACGCGCAATAGCGGCTTCCACATCAGCTTGATCAGATCTCTTCACCCAAGCCAAAGCCTGCCCTGTTGCAGCATCATCCACTACAAAGTATTTTTCTGTCGAAGCTGAATCAAAGCGAATATCTGGATGCTTTAATAAAGCCTGTAAGCCAAAATCAATCATGCTTAAGCTCCAACAGGCTTTTGCGATGCAGGTTGTTGTGCAGCAATGGCATCTTGAATAATCACCAATGCTTGATTGAACTGAATTTCAGGAATGGTCAATGGATACAAAAAACGAATCACATTGCCATGCTTACCACAGGTTAAAAGCAATAAGCCCTGCTCCATTGCATATTGCTGAATGGCTTTAGCCACTTCTGGTTTCGGTTGGCCCGTTGCATGATCACCAAACTCAACCGCAACCATCGAACCCAAAGCGCGAATATCAATGATATCTTTGGCATGTTTCTGTGCTGCTGTGAGCATCGCCACTAATTCTGCGCCTAATGTATTGGCACGCTGACATAGTTGTTCATCTTCAATCACGTCAATCACCGCATTGGCTGCTGCAATCGCCAGTGGATTACCTGCATAAGTACCGCCTAAACCACCTGGGTTTGGTGCATCCATCACTTCGGCACGACCAACAACACCAGACAATGGAAAACCACCACCCAAACTTTTTGCCATCGTAATCAAATCAGCTTTGACTGGATAATGCTGCATAGCAAACAATTGACCTGTACGTGCAAAACCCGTTTGGACCTCATCAGCAATTAAAAGAATACCGTGTTCATCACAAATCTTGCGTAATTGCTGCATGAATTCTACAGGTGCGACATTAAAACCACCTTCACCTTGTACAGGTTCGAGCACAATGGCTGCCACATCGTGTGCTGCAATATCCTCACTAAAAATTTCTTCTAAACTAATCAAGGCATCTTTAACCGTAATGCCTTTTGAAGCAACAGGATAACGTGCGTGAAATACCCCAGCCGTCATCACGCCAAAGTCACGTTTATAGGGTGCTGTTTTTCCCGTCATGGCCATGGTCATAAAAGTACGGCCATGAAAACCACCGCCAAATGTAATAATACCGTGACGACCTGTCGCAGCACGTGCAATTTTCACTGCATTTTCAACCGCTTCTGCACCTGTGGTAAAAAATGCTGTTTTTGCAGGCCCCTCAATAGGCGCACGTGCATTGATACGCTCAGCCAGTGCGACATAACTTTCATACGGTACAATCTGGTAAGCCGTATGCGTAAATTTATTCAATTGCTCAGCCACAGCTGCAATCACTTTCGGATGACAATGTCCTGTATTTAAAACTGCAATTCCACCTGCAAAATCAATATATTCATTGCCTTCCATGTCCCATAAAGTCGCATTGCTCGCACGTTCAGCATACCATTGGCACATGACGCCAACACCACGTGGTGTTGCTTGCTGTTTACGAGCATTTATTGCAATATGCTTTGCATCCATTTTTTACCTCTACACGACTAAACAATAATCTTTTGGAGCATTTAAACGGCTTCATCGAAAAAAAACTTGCTGAAACAACGTTAAAATGCGCTATAGGTACCTAATGTGTACCTTTTATAGGGAATAGACGAGAGCCATTTTTGGACTAAAGGAGAGAGCCAATTGCGTACCTTGTTAGGCGACTACCTGTTACAGCACTTACAACAAATCAGTGAAGGGACCTTACCTGCTCGGGTTTTTCATTGTCTAAGAGAGGCCATTTTAGAAGGGGTTCTTGCACCTAATACTCGTCTGCCCGCTTCCCGTGATTTGGCCAATGAACTAAATGTTTCACGTAATACCGTACTCAATGCCTATGAACAGTTACGGGCTGAAGGTTATATTCAGGCACATACAGGTCGAGGCACTTGGGTTTCAGAAAACCTGCCTGAAAGCTATACTCAAGTAGGTACAGCAACCATTCATCCTACAACAACTAAAATCGATCCAAATGGCACACTCTCCAAACGTGGCGCAAGTTTACTTCAACATGCAGCAGCCTCCCCTTATCAATGGGGAGCTTTTGTGCCTGGCGCACCTGATGTCACAGAATTTCCACATGCCGAATTTAATCGAATTAAGTCCCGTCTAAGCCGTCAGCCTGAAATTGCCAATTTGATTTATAGTAATGCTGGAGGATGTACTGAATTACGTCAGGCACTGGCGGACTATCTGCGGATTGCCCGCTCAGTCAATTGTGAAACCGACCAGATCATTATTACTGAAGGCATCCATCAGGCGGTTGATCTGGTATCACGTGCTTTGTGTGACTTGGATGATCATGTCTGGATTGAAAACCCTGGCTATTGGGGTGCCAAGAATATTCTGCGTATCAATGGCTTAAATATTATTCCTATGCCAGTTGATGCGGAAGGAATTATACCTGAAGAGCAACCGTCACCCCCGCCTCGTCTGATTTTTGTCACGCCCTCACATCAGTATCCTTTGGGTTCACACCTTAGTTTGCCTAGACGTAGGAAATTGCTTGATCTGGCTAAACAGCATAACAGTTGGATCATTGAAGATGATTATGATAGTGAATTCCGTTTTTCGGGTCAGCCCTATCCATCTTTACAGGGTTTGGAAGATAATCCACCCGTAATCTATATTGGTACTTTTAGTAAAACGATTTATCCCGCCTTACGTATTGGTTATATGGTTGTGCCCAAACAATTGGTGCAGCCTCTACGTACCATTTCGGTTGAGCTTTATCGTGGCGGCCATCTATTGACTCAACGAGCCTTGGCCGAATTCATCCGTGAAGGACACTATGCAGCACATATTAGAAGGATGCGTTTGCTCTACAGTAAAAGACGTAAATTCTTGATTGAATTGATTCACCGCTATCTGGGTGATGTATTTTTACATGAATTTAATCATGATGCTGGCTTGCATTTAGTGCTGAAGTTACCAGAACATGCCAATGATATTGAAGTCTCAGCACTGGCACTTTCTCGTGGCGTCAATGTTCGTCCACTCTCTCAATATTACTCTGGTACAGATACGCCAGTTCAACCCGGTTTATTGCTTGGATTTGCCTGTGTTCAAGAACAAGATATGACGTTTGCTTTTAGTATCTTGCGTCAATGTTTGATCGAAAATGGCATTGAACTTTTTCCACAGAACCGCTGATCACACAAAATCATGCTGGGTTGAGGAACGATGACAACTCAACCAAGTGAAGCCTACCCATCAATTCAATTTAAAAGCATAAATCCAAACTGACTTTGACCCGATCTAAAACAATTAAGGTTCGATAGGTCTTGACGTCATTATTGTCTGCAAAATGCTTTCTAACCAAAGTTTCAAAATGCGATAAATTATTGGAGATCATAATGATGATAAAAGAAACACCGCCATTAACGAAATAGCATTGTTGAATTTCATCGACTGCCGCAAAGTACTGCTTTGCCCGATCCATAACCACTGAACGATCTTCGGCGAGACGGACTTCAATAATAGAAGTGACCTTCTCTCCAAACTTTTTAGGACTCAATACCGCACAATTTTTTTCGATAATGGATTCTTGTTCCATTCGGACAATACGTCGTTGTACCGATGCTTGGGAAAGACCGATTTGATCTGAAATCTGTCGATGTGAGGTTTTATTATCCTGCTGTAATATTCTCAAAATTGCATAATCGAAATGATCAAGTGAAATCTCAGCCATGAATTAATTCCTCATCTTTTGCTAATAATAGAGTGAATAACTCATTCACTTCAATGAATAAGCAGATTTTAATCACAGTTCTAGAACTAAAATCTCATGATCCATCTCTTGGTCATCGACATGATTTCTTCTGCCCACCCTAAACAAGAACTGGCTTTGGCCGCAGCCTGCTTATCTCTGATCTCTGTTCAAATTGGTGCTGCGATTGCAAAAACATTGTTTCCAATCTTCGGAGCAGAAGGCGTTGCGCTCATTCGCTTAAGTTTCTCCGCTATTTTGTTATGGATTATATTTAAACCATGGCGTACTTTTCATGCCGACCTGCCTTGGAAAAACCTTTTTATTTATGGACTCGTGCTCAGCTGTATGAATCTTTTAATTTATAAAGCATTTGCCCATTTATCTATTGGTATTGCCATTTCAATTGAAGTTTTAGGCCCTTTAACTGTCGCGATGTTCATGTCAAAGCAGAAACAGGATTTAATTTGGGGTGGTCTATCATTGATCGGCTTAATACTTTTGCCTTTAGGGGGGAGTCATCAAAATTTTAGCTATCTAGGCATGGGGTACGCACTCGCGGCAGCATGCTGTTGGGGGCTTTATATTATCTATGGCACCAAAGTTGCAAAAGGTGGCGGAAATACCGTCGCAATTGGAATGCTGGTCGCCTGCTTATTTGCACTCCCTTTTGGCATTACCGACATAGGTAATATTCTGCATTCATACTGGATATTATTGCTCTGCATTTTAGTTTCGCTACTTTCCAGCACGATTCCATTCTTACTGGATATTTTTGCAATGAAAAAGCTAGAGCCCAAAGTCTTTGGAATATTATTGAGTGCTTCGCCTGCGGTTAGTGCCATTGCGGCTTGGTTAATTCTGGGAGAGCAGCTCAATCTTTATCAGATTCTTGGTATTGCGATTATTATGACTGCTTGTGCAGGTTGCTCATATTTCTCCTATAAAAAATCAGGCCTCAGCATTCAAACAGAGACCTGATGCTTTTTAAAATTTGAACTAATCTACACGTACCGCGACTGGCCTATTACTTTTCTGCTTACGCGTCACAATCAAACCGCAGATCACGACACCTATGGTTACACTCAAGGATAATGTTGTTTCATGACTATATTGCGGTGATAAGAACATATATCCCAACACGCTCGTAATCACGATAATCACAAACCATGTCAGCCAAGGAAATAGCCACATTTTAAAAGGAACAGTTGCCCCCTCTTTTTCTAATTTGCTTCTTAAGCGTAACTGAGAAAATGCGATCACCAGATAAACCAATAGTGCAATTGAACCCGTGGTTGAGAGCAAGAAACCAAAGACTTGACCTGGAAACAGATAATTGACAGCGCAACAGATGACACCAACAAAAGTCGATGCAAATACAGCAATAGTGGGTACACCTGCTCCATTGATTTTAGTGACAAGTTTGGGTGCTTCATGACGTGCACCCAATGCAAACAACATTCGGGAAGAGGTATATACAGCTGCATTCATACAACTTGCAACAGCAATAAATACCACGGTGTCCATAATCAGCTTGGTTTGTGGAACATTGAGACTGACCAACACATACTGAAATGTCCCTAATTTCTGTAAGTCTGGCGAACGCCAATCGACCAAGGCAACGGCAAGAAAAATAGACACCACAAAGAATAAAATAATGCGATAAAGCACCAAATTGGTGGCTCGTTTAATCTTTTCTTCTGGATTTTTAGATTCTGCTGCCGCGATCGACAAAATTTCAATACCAAAAAATGAAAATGCCGAAATTAAGATGGCTGATAAAACCCCACCCATCCCATGTGGCATAAAGCCGCCATTTGAAAATAGATGACCAACACCACTAACATCTTTAGCTAGAGGCCAAAATCCAAAGACTGCCGTGACACCAATCAAAATAAATACAATAATTGCAATCACTTTGATTAAAGCAAACCAGAATTCAAACTCACCAAAACTTTTGGTGCTAAAGAAATTCGCCAAACTCAGCAGAATAATAAACGCGAAAGCATAAATTGCACTGGAAATCTGTGGAAACCAAGCATGTAAAATTTCAGCACCCGCAATCGCTTCGATTGGAATCACTAAACCCCAAAACCACCAATATAACCATCCAATAGTAAAACCAGCCCAAGGGCCAATTGCTTTACGTGCATAGGTGGAAAATGAACCTGTATCTGGTTGTGCAACGGCCATTTCACCGAGCATACGCATGACCAGAAAAACCAGAATACTGGTAATGATATAAGCCAATACCGCAGCGGGCCCTGCTTTGGCAATTGCAGCGGATGAACCGACAAATAAGCCTGCACCAATCACTCCACCAATACTGATCATCGTGACATGGCGGTTGGAGAGTCCTTCACCTAATTTTGTTGTTTTCGTACTATTCATATTTTATTCCTTAAAAATACGTATCAAGTCGTTAATCACATTTTTCAATTCCTACAAAAAATAAAAAAGGAAAACTGGTTGTTTTCCCTAAGTGCAAATTAATTTAAAGTTGGCATGGCAAATTGTTTTGCCTCACGAATTTGTGCCGATGGCCAACGTTGTGTAATCGTTTTACGGCGCGTATAAAAACGTACACCATCTGGACCATAGGCATATAAATCACCGAATAATGAACGTTTCCAGCCCCCGAAACTATGATAAGCAACAGGAACTGGTAGCGGCACATTTATACCGACCATTCCCACTTGAATATTGTTGCTAAAATAACGTGCTGCTTCACCATCACGGGTATAAATACAGGTGCCATTACCATATTCATGATCATTGATCAGTTGCATGGCTTGTTGCATGGTTTCAACACGAATCACTTGTAATACAGGTCCAAAAATTTCTTGCTGATAACTGGTCATTTCTGGAGAAATTTGATCAATCAAAGTCGGTCCAACAAAAAAACCGTTTTCATAACCAATAGGTTTAGCATCACGGCCATCGACCACAATTTTAGCACCTTGTTGCTCTGCACTTTGAATATACGCTTGTACCTTATCTTTATGTGCTTGCGTAATGAGCGGGCCAAAGTCATTACTGGCATCGGCATAATGTCCAAACTTCAATTGCTGCATTTCTTGCTTGAGCTTTGCGATCACCACATCCGCAACTTCATCACCGATAGCGACGGCAACCGATAACGCCATACAACGTTCCCCCGATGAACCAAAGGCGGCACCTAGTAATGAGGTCACGACATTATCAATATCAGCATCAGGCATGATAATGGCGTGATTTTTTGCACCCCCCAGTGCCTGACAGCGTTTCCCGGTCGAAGTCGCGGTACGATAGATATATTCGGCAATCGGCGTTGAACCGACAAAACTAATTGCTTGAATCTTTGGATGATGGAGTAAAGCATCTACCGCTTCTTTGTCACCGTTCACCACGTTGAATACACCATCAGGTAATCCTGCCTGCTTAAGCAATTCAGCCAGATATAATGCGGCTGAAGGGGCCTTTTCAGAGGGTTTTAAAATAAAGCAATTGCCACAAACAATGGCCATCGGGAACATCCACAACGGCACCATCGCAGGGAAATTAAAAGGTGTAATTCCTGCAACTACTCCTAAAGGCTGAAATTCACTCCAAGAATCAATATCTGGGCCAACATTTTTTGAATATTCACCTTTTAAAAACTCAGGTGCAGCACAGGCATATTCCACATTTTCAATGCCACGCTGTAATTCACCTTGGGCATCATGACAAATCTTGCCGTGTTCCTGTCCGATCAGCTCACACAGCTTCTCAGCATTTTCTTCCAATAATTGTTTAAACTTAAACATTACCCGTGCACGTTTAATCACAGGCGTATCACGCCATGCAGGGAACGCCTGCTCTGCAATCTGTACCACCTGATTGACCAATTGCGTATCTGCCAAGGCAACCTCTTTGCTGATTTCACCTGTTGCAGGATTATAGACCGCTTGTTTTCTGTCGGACTCCGTGACCAGACCACCTTGAATGAAATGCCCAAGCATTTGAGTTGCTGATGATGCTTGAGTTGAATCTGCATTGCTGAACTGATCAGCATCAAAATGTTCTAAATTATTCATTTGTATTCCTGCTCTCTGTATTATTTTCCATGTACTTCAAACTGTGTTACAGCTCAGCCTTATTTCACTTGATATAGGGTTTCACCCACGGCATTCATTAACCGTGATAATTGAGCTTCAGTACTGTTAAACATTGGGCCAAATTGAATGGTGTCTCCACCAAAACGTACATAGAAACCTGCTTTCCACAGTTTCATACCAATTTCAAATCCACGAATGGTGGCATCGCCATCTCGTGGTGCCAGTTGTAAGGCACCGATCAAGCCACAGTTGCGAATATCAATCACATTCGGTGCGCCTTTTAATTCATGCAGCAACTTTTCAAAACTTGGCGCTAAGGCCGCAGATTGAGTAATTAAGTTCTGTTTTTCCAATACGTCTAATGTGGCTAAAGCAGCAGCGCAAGCGACTGGATGCCCTGAATAGGTATAACCGTGGGTAAATTCAACTGCATGTTCAGGCAAGTCTTGTTGCATAAAAGTGTTGTAAATTTCACCACTTGCCACCACGCCACCCAATGGAATGGCACCATTGGTAATTTGTTTGGCGAAAGTAAGTAGATCAGGGGTAACATCAAAATATTCAGCCGCAGTCCATGTGCCCATACGGCCAAAGCCAGTAATCACTTCGTCAAAAATCAGCAGGATATTATGTTGATCGCAAATTTCTCTCAGGCGTTTTAAATAGCCTGTTGGTGGCACAATACAGCCTGCTGAGCCTGAAACTGGTTCAACAATCACAGCGGCAATATTTGATGCATCATGTAGTTCAATCAGTTTAAGCATCTCATCGGCCAGTTCAATGCCTCCCGTTTCGGCACAGCCTTTGGTAAAGCTTAGATGCGGTTGCAAGGTATGCGGCAAATGATCAACATCCATCAATTGACCGAACATTTTACGGTTGCCACCAATCCCGCCTAGGCTTGTGCCTGCCACGTTAACGCCATGATAACCGCGAGCGCGCCCAATCAGCTTGGTTTTGCTCGGTTGACCTTTGATACGCCAATAAGCCCGTGCCATTTTGACGGCAGTATCTGCAGACTCAGAACCCGAATCGGTAAAGAAAACATGCTGTAGTTTTTCTGGCATGTGTTGCACAATTTTTTCAGCCAACTGAAAAGCTAAAGGATGTCCAAACTGGAATGCAGGTGAATAATCCAGTTTTGCCAGTTGCGTACTGACCGCTGTTTGAATTTCAGGCAAGGTATGCCCTGCTCCACAGGTCCATAAACCTGACAAAGAGTCATAAATCTCACGTCCAGTACTATCAACCAAGTGCGCTCCTTTTGCAGCTACGATGATGCGTGGATCTTTGTGAAAATTACGATTGGCAGAAAATGGCATCCAATGCGCTTGAAAATTTAAGCTCATTTGAATATCTGACGGACTCACTTCCATTGCCTTATCTCGGTCATTTGAGGTATCGATATCAAACATAATCACTCTTCTTGTTTTGGGGTTATGCTTGGAGTGTACAGAGCGATATAGTTTTGATAAATTCAAATTGTCTTGAGTTTAGATATAAAAAAGCAAAACTAAATGAAACCGAAAAAATTAAATCAAGTGACTGATTTTGATATAAAACTTCTCAAAATATTTAAAACGGTGTGTGATTGCCACAGCTTTAGCTCTGCTGAAAGCATCCTTGGCATTAGTCGCTCTGCGATTAGTCTGCATATGAGTGATCTGGAAAATCGGCTTGGTATCCGACTGTGTCAACGAGGCCGAGCAGGCTTTGCTTTGACAGATGAGGGGCGGGAAATTCTGGAATATATCGAAGTGCTTAGTGCTTCGATTGAAGACTTTCGAGCCAAAATCAATCAAATGCACAATCAGCTCAAAGGTGAGTTTAATATTGGAATTATCAACAATTTGGTGACTATGCCCAGCGCCTATATTACCAATACCCTTGCGGTATTGGCGGAAGAAAACAAAGAAGTGGTGATCAATATCAGCATGAGCACCTTGTCTGATATTGAATGTCGTGTTTTAGACAATCGCTTACATGCAGGTGCGATTCCTTTGGTTACACCTCTATCTGGGCTGGATTATTTTGATTTATATCGTGAAAAATCTTTTCTGTATTGCGGCAAAAACCATCCACTATTTCAACATTTAGGTGAAATCAATACGGTGGATTTAAAAAACTGGCAGGCTGTTTTGCCTAACTATGCGATTACTGCTGAAGCAACCCAATTACACCAGTTACTAGACTGTTCAGCCACCGCAACTGACCGTGAAGGCATTGCCTTTCTGATCTTAACAGGGAAATTTCTGGGTTTTTTACCCGATCATTATGCCAAGAAATGGGTGGAAGATGGTTTGATGCAGCCTATTTTACAGGATGTGATGCATTACAGTACCCCGATCTGCCTAATCACTCACAAAGGCAAAAACTACAATATGATTTTAAAAACCTTTATGAACATTTTAAAAACCAGAATCATGCCGTTGACTTCGTCAAGCTAAGGAATACAAAGTCGATGAACTGAGCCCATCGACTTTCTTGTATAAATAATGATGATGACTATGCTTCACCAGTCTCAGCAATGTTCGATGCTGCATTCACCGCGCTTTTACTGCCGCTATCGGATTCATGCCGTTTCAGCACCAACACTGCAAAAATTGCAATGATGGCGGGTATGGCGATCATTACAAAGTTCAGCTTATGTGGTAAGCCTAAAGTCAGTAGCATGCCAGTTAAGATCGGCCCGACAATTGCGCCAATCCGCCCAACCGCAGAAGCACAGCCGATCCCTGTCGAGCGTACACTTAAGGGATAGTACTGTGCGACATAACTGTATAGCAGAATTGAAGTCCCGATGGTTGCAGCACCTGCAATCGTCACCAAACCATATAAAATGTAGGCTGGTGAGTTATAGCCGAGTCCAACCAGTGCAAATACACCTGCAACAAACATGGTTAAAATGACTGGTTTTAAATGGAATTTATCGGAGAGTACTCCTCCTAGGATTGCTCCGATCATGGCACCCACATTCAGTGCTAGCAGGAATAAAATACTTTTACCCAATGAGTAACCTGCTGCCAGCATCAGTTTAGGCAACCAACTGCTCAATGCATAAACCATCAGCAAACACATAAAGAATAATAGCCAAAACATCAAGGTACTCAAAGCACGGCCATGCTGAAATAAGGCTTTTGCTGAACTGCCTGTGCCCAGATTATCCTCATTCAAACATAAGCGTGTATCAGTACTTAATGCCTGATCTGGTGCAATTTTTTGGATAATGGCATAGGCTTGCTCGGTCTTGCCACTTTTTACTAAAAAGGTCAGTGACTCAGGCAAAAACTTCCATAAAATCGGTAGTAGTAATAATGGAATACCTGCAATCAAAAACATGATTTGCCAGCCTTGGCTTTCCACCAGATAGCTTCCTAACAGCGCTGAAATAATCCCACCAATGGCATAACCGCTAAACATACTGCCCACCAAAGTACTGCGCATCCGCTTTGGGGCATATTCAGAGGTTAACGCCACCAGATTTGGCATGACGCCACCAATCCCCAAACCTGCTAAAAAGCGTAACAGACCAAACTCAAAAGGCGTCGATGCAAATGCACCCCAAAAGGTAAAACCACTAAAGAAAGTCACACAAATCAAGATCACATTTTTGCGACCAATTTTATCTGCCAAAGCCCCGAATAGCATGGCACCAAACATCATTCCACATAAGGCCGTACTGGCCAACATACCCGCCTGTACTGCTGTGAGTGACCACTCCTGCATTAATACGGGTAAAACCACACCGTAAATGACTAGATCATAACCGTCAAAAATAATAATGAGTAAGCACCAAAGCAGAATGCTCCAATGAAAAGGGGTAAATTTTGCTTGGTCAATAATTGCATTGACATTCAACGTCGATGTTGCCATTTAATCATCTCCTCTATGAGATAAATTCTTGTTTAAAACGACATACTGCACCCTAAAGAAAAAACAGATTATTCAAGGTCTTGATTAAAAGTCGTAACTCGCCATCATATTGAAGCGGTTATCAATTCCTTTACGCCCCTCAAAAGTTTCACGCTCGCCATAGACGTATTCCACGCCCAAAGTAATGGGTTTATACGGGTTGTACATGGCATTGATCCAACCTTGCCAAAGCTCTTTATTTTGAGTCAGGTTAGTTTTTTGGATTTGGGCAAAAGTATTGTCATCTTTAGCTTTCATATAGCCATAACCCAAGGTTGAACGAAGCTGTGAATTAAATTGATGAGTCAGACCTGCTGAAATGGTGTCGAATTCATTGCTCTGAATATTATTCTTATCATCAATCACATAACTGTTATTGGTCCATAATAGAAAACGACCATCGCCTTTGACATGGTAATAGTCCGCTTTTAAGAAGGTTTGTGGCGTTAACTGATATTTACCCCCTAGCCCCACACCCCATGCCCATTCTTCGTCATTACTGGTTTTTTTCTCAGCCATAAAGGTTCGGCCAGACAACAAGGAACCATTCTCAAATTTATGATTCAATCGTCCCACCAAAGCAGGCAAACGCATTTCATTATCCGGGTCAGAAGTTGCGGTATATTTTGGATCCTCAATCGCCACAGCAAAACTGGTATTGGCTGATAGATTGTCGCTATAACGAACCAATGGTGAGCGTTGTAATGCGCCACCGACATAAGTCCCAGCATCGATCGTTTCTGGATAATATTCAGGGGCAATAAAAGTTGACCAAGTCTGACCAATCAACCATTTATCAAAGGTTAAATAGGCATGGCGAATACGGAATTGATCGCGTGTGCTGCCACCAAAGAAATCCATTTCCAACTTGCCACCGACATCGCCAGCGGCTGTCGGCGTTTTAAAATTCAAACCTAAACGGGTGACGTTGACCGTTGAATGCAAACGATCTTTTTGTTGAGCTTCCTCGGCAGTATGTTCCAGTGGTACGCCACTGATATTGTTATACATTGTCGATGCACCTTTGGCCTGATAAGAGGCATCGGCCCGGATATAACCATATAAACTAACTTCTGCTCCCGCTTTACTGATATTCAGTTTAGGCGCCTGTGTTTCAGCCACTTGCGGTGTAGCAGCTACGGTGACTGGAGCCGTCGACTGGGCTGGAACAGGCTGCTTTACATACTGTTGCAGCATCGCTCGCAACTCTTGAACCTCCTGTCGGAGCTGGGCAATTTCAGCACTTTCAGTTCCCGAATAAGCAGAGGACATGGCCGTTAAAACACCCACAGCCAACATGCTTTTTTGTACCGTTAAAATAAAATTTTTCATTGAAATCAATTTCCTTTTCAATTGATCTTAAAACCCGTTTTAAGATCATTCTTTGTTTGTGTTTTATCCTTTGTCGTACAGAAGTACCACATCACATTTTTTATTCTAAAAATTTCAAATCATTGATTTATTTAATCTTCACCTCCTATTTTCAATCTACTTTCATTCACTTTGACTTTTTTAAAGACAGCAAAACCTAGCAGCAGCGATATGAGCCACTGCTCAAAACTTCCGTTAAAAGCTAAAAAATTAAGTTGCTGTTTTAATGTTGGATTCCTTGTTGAGCGAAAACGACCTTGCCAGAATGTTCCGAGGTCAAGATATCGTCCTGCTTTTTCTGGGCAATCAGTCCCTGATACGTTAAAACTTGGCTAAAACAATGCACCTGTGCAAAACCTGTCCGCTGAAGCAGTTGCTGATAATCGTCAAAAGCGAGCGTAAAAAAGTCTTGTGCTAAACGTTCCATCATTGCATCACTCTGCTCAATACTCAGACCATTAGCCTGACATAACAAAGGCAAGGCTTTAAATTGTTGAGGATTTTCACAAGCCATGAGGTCGTAAGTAATTAGAAGTCCTTTGGCTCTTAAGCGCTTTGAAATCTCTGCAAAAAAATCTGATTTCAACTCATGCGGCACAAAATGTGTAACCAAGATCGACAGTGCCGCATCAAATTTTGGCTGTGTCGGCAATGCTGCTGTTTCTCCATGAATGAATTGCACACGCTCTGACTGTCCAAGCTGCTGAATCAGTGCTTGTGCTTTCTGCAGCATGCCCAAAGAAGGATCAACTGCCGTAAAAGTCCAAGTCGGATGCCTATTCAATAAATATTCAAGTTCATAGCCTGTGCCACAACCGACAATTAAAATCTGTGCATCAGAACTTAGAGCCGACTGTAAAAGAGCATCGACTTGTTGATGCATCAGCGCATAACCTGGAATCAGTCGGCGGATATGATCATCATAGCGTTCCACCACTTTCTGACTATTAAAATCTTTCGCCATTTGATCCTCTACTTTTTAAAAGTCTTAAATGGTCAGCATCGCATCGACTGATAACTGACTCACAGAAGGTTTGCTCGCTTCTATTTTTAAGCCTAGTTTTTGAAATAAGGCTTGGTCACGACTTTCACCCGCATTGGCAGTGGTTAATAACTTTTCGCCAGAAAAAATAGAGTTGGCACCTGCCATAAACGCCAAGGCTTGATCGGAATCGGTTAATGCTTCACGCCCAGCCGAGAGTCGAATGTAACTTTTCGGCATAATCAAACGCGCCACAGCAATGGTTCGAATCCATTCAATCACATCCAGTTTTTCCACCTGAGCCAATGGTGTCCCTTCTATCGGAACCAGCATGTTAATAGGCACGGATTCTGGATGTAACGGCAAAGTTGCAAGTTCATGTAAAAGGCCAATCCGATCCTCTCGGCTTTCACCTAAACCCACAATACCGCCACTACAGACTTTCAACCCTGCCTGACGAACATGGTCTAGGGTATCCAAACGGTCATCAAAAGTTCGGGTACTGATAATGTGTGAATAATATTCACGCGAGGTGTCCAGATTATGGTTGTAATAATCCAGTCCCGCATCTTTTAAACGTTCTGCTTGTGAAGCATTCAGCATACCCAAAGTCATACAGGTTTCCAGTCCCAAAGCTTTCACTTCGCGGACCATGTCCAATACATAAGGCATATCGCGTTCATGCGGATTGCGCCATGCAGCCCCCATACAAAATCGTGATGCGCCTGAGGCTTTGGATTTTTGTGCTTCTTGAATGACTTTCTCGACTGCAATACGTTTTTCTGCTTCCAGTTTCGAATCATAGTGGACCGATTGCGAACAATACTTGCAATCTTCTGGACATTTTCCAGTCTTAATAGAGAGTAAAGTACTGACCTGAATCGTATTCGCAGTAAAAAATTGTCGATGTAACTGTTGTGCCTGAAAGACTAAATCCAACAAAGGCTGCTCATATAAAGCCTGTATTTCAGCACGTGACCAATCATTTCTGATCTTCATTTTTTGATCCTGACATCCTATGTTTAGATAAAACCGCAACATCAAATTTTCCTCCCTTGCCTGCGTACACAAAGGAGGAACACCATTTTAATCAAAAATTTCAGCAGTCAAATTCAGTTCTACCCGCATGATTTCCTGTAATTTAAATTTCTGTGCTTTACCTGATGCGGTCATCGGAAACTCATCAAAAAATTTAACGTAACGTGGCACTTTATTATGTGAAATATGCTCTTTGCAGAAACGACGGATACTGTCTTCATTGCTTTGATGATGCTCGTGTAAAATGATGCAGGCACAGAGCTCTTCACCATAACGCATGTCGGGCAAACCTATGACTTGCACATCACATACATCTGGATGGGTATATAAAAAGTCTTCTATTTCCTTTGGAAACAGGTTTTCTCCCCCACGAATAACCACATCTTTAATCCGGCCTTTGATTTTGACAAAGCCTTCGCTGTTCATTTCAGCAATATCACCCGTGTGCATCCAGCCCGCTGCATCGATGACTTCTTTGGTTTTTTCAGGCTCATCCCAATACCCAGCCATGACTGAATAACCACGTACACAAAGTTCACCGAGTGTCCCTAGCGGAACGATTTCACCTTCTAAATCGACAATTTTAACTTCCAAATGTGGATGTACATGGCCCACAGTACTGACCCGTTTATCAATTGAATCATCGATATAGCTTTGCACACTGACTGGGGAAGTTTCAGTCATACCATAACAGATGGTAATTTCTGACATATGCATACGGTCAATCACACGCTGCATAATTTCTCTTGGGCATGGACTGCCTGCCATAATGCCTGTACGCAAACTGCTCAAATCAAATTCAGCGAATTGCTCATGCTCCAAAATGGCAATAAACATGGTTGGCACGCCATAAGCAGCAGTACATTTTTCCTGTTCAATGGTTTTTAAGCTTTCTAATGGATTAAACACCGAAGCAGGATAAACCATGGTTGCACCGTGTGTGATACAAGCCAGATTGCCCATCACCATGCCAAAACAATGGAATAAAGGCACCGAGATACAGACTCGATCCTGTGGGGTTAAACCAATGCCTTCCCCAACAAAATAACCATTATTCAGGATATTATGATGGGTCAACATGGTCCCTTTCGGATTGCCTGTTGTTCCTGAGGTAAATTGAATATTGATGGTCTCATCAAACTGCAACTGCTTAGTTAAGCACTGCAACTCATCGAGCTGAGATTGTTTTGGAATTTCTAGCAAATCACCAAAACGATGTATGCCTGTATGTTGCTGCTCGTCAATTTTGATCACATATTTTAAATGCGGTAAACGGGCTGAATGAAGCACTTTATCGGAGCTAGATGTCAGCTCAGGTGCAATCTTGGTGAGTAATTCTTGATAATCTGTGGTCTTAAATTGTGAGGCGATGATCAAGCCTTTACAGGAGACTTTATTGAGCACATATTCCAGTTCATGACTTTTATAGGCGGTATTCAGATTCACCAAAATAATACCCGCTTTGAACGCGGCAAATTGGGTCACTGTCCATTCCACACAGTTGGGCGACCAGATCGCCAATCGATCCCCCTTTTTCAAACCGAGCTTGAGCAAACTACAAGCAAAAGCATTCACCTCATGCTGTAGTTGTTTATAACTGAGGCGTCTGTTCTGATGCGAACTGACAATGGCCTCTTGCTCTGCATAGAGTTGGCAGGCCTGATCAAATTTATCTCCAATCGTCATCCCCAACAGGGGCTGCGAGCTGGTTCCAGAGGCATAGCTTAACCGTACGTGTTGCATTGAATCATTCTCCTTGATTCTTTTTAATTCTGTTCTTACCTGATCTAATTGTTGTTACTGCAACTACTCTTCAAACTGCCTATTGTTGTGATTTTAAACCGTTCTGTCTGCCCTACTTTTTCTGTACTGCATCCACACAAAAGTCAGCAATCTGTTTGGAAAAATAGTCTTTATGCGTCTGATCAAACTTGGTATTTTGAGCTGGATCTAAAGGTTCAACCACCACATAGGTCATCGCACCGACCACACACATGGCTGTTGTATTTAAGTCATCCAGAACAAACTCACCACTTGCATTTCCATCTGCAAGGATTTTTTTAATACTTTGTTTAATCAACTGCTTTACCCGAAAACGCTCATGTTCAACGGTTGAATCCACTGGCTCAAACATGAGTGAATATGCCAGCTGAGGGCTGTTGAGTGCCCGTTTGACAAAGGTCGCAACTGCTTTATGCAATTTCTGTTGTGCGGTCAGATCACTTTCTGTGATGGCATCGATCACCAACAACTCGGTATTGATGGCTTCAGACAAAACTTCAATCAGTACCTGACTTTTATTGTCAAAGTAGCGATAAACCAGACCACTTGAGACCCCTGCTTGCTCGGCAATGGTTTGAATCTGCGCGTCTTTGAATCCTCCCTCTGAAATTAATTTTCTGGCTGAACTCAAAATCGATTTACGATTTTGCTCCATCCGCTCCTGCATTAAAGTTGATCGTTTATAGCTCATAAATTTTATTCTCTAACAAATAAAGTGAATTGTAAATCATTTTATGAATCACTATTCACTTTTTTAAAAATTCATTGTAAGGTAGTTCATAAGCACATACAACAACGCTTAATGGAACAACAAATATAACCAATGGGATGACAACACAATGAACCTACGTAGCTTGAATTTTGGTCTGGATGAAACGTTAATTGCTCTACAAGATTCAGTTGCTGCATTTTGTGCCAAAGAAATTGCACCAATTGCTCAGCAAGTTGATCAAGATAATAAATTCCCAGCCCATCTCTGGAAGAAATTTGGTGACATGGGACTCATGGGCTTAACTGTTTCTGAAGAATATGGCGGCACCAATCTTGGCTATTTGGCGCATATCATTGTGCTACAAGAAATTTCACGCGCATCCGCCTCTATTGGTCTTTCTTACGGTGCACATTCTAACTTGTGTATTAACCAGATTAACCGCAATGGCAGTGAGCAACAAAAACAGAAATATTTACCCAAGCTGATTTCAGGCGACTTTGTTGGTGCTTTGGCAATGTCTGAACCGAATGCAGGTTCTGATGTCGTGAGTATGAAGCTGCGTGCTGAACAAAAAGGCGATCACTTTGTTTTAAATGGTTCAAAAATGTGGATTACCAATGGTGGCGATGCTGATGTATTGGTGGTTTATGCCAAAACCGATCCACATGCAGGTGCCAAAGGCATGACGGCCTTCCTGATCGAAAAAGATATGCCAGGCTTTAGTCATGGCAAGCATTTAGACAAGCTCGGTATGCGTGGTTCCAACACTTATCCGCTATTTTTTGACAATGTTGAAGTCCCTGCTGAGAACGTACTCGGTGGTGTAGGCAACGGCGCCAAAGTACTGATGAGTGGTCTGGATTATGAACGCGCGGTCCTAAGTGCAGGTCCTTTAGGCATTATGGATGCCTGTTTGGATGTGGTGATTCCCTACTTACATGAACGTGAACAATTCGGCCAAGCCTTGGGTGAATTCCAATTGATGCAAGGCAAACTGGCAGATATGTATTCCACTTGGCTCGCTTGTAAAGCATTGGTCTACGCGGTTGGCGCAGCCTGTGACAAAGCCGACCATGACCGCAGTTTACGTAAAGATGCAGCCAGTGCCATTTTATATGCAGCAGAAAAAGCCACATGGATGGCAGGTGAAACCATTCAAACCCTCGGTGGTAATGGTTATATCAATGAATTCTCGGCAGGTCGCTTATGGCGTGATGCCAAACTTTATGAAATTGGTGCAGGAACTTCAGAAATTCGCCGCATGCTGATTGGCCGCGAACTGTTTAATGAAACCAAATAATAACCATAAATCAGGATGCAGCTTATGAACCAATTACACAGCAAAATTAATGTGCGAAGTGAAGACTTCAAAACCAATCAACACGCCATGCAAACATTGGTCAGCGATCTAAAACAAGTGGCTCAAAAAGTAGCTTTAGGTGGTGGAGAAAATGCCCGTCAAAAACATTTAGCCCGAGGCAAATTATTGCCACGTGATCGTATTGATCAACTGATTGATGTCGGCACGGCTTTTTTAGAAATTGGACAATTAGCTGCTTATAAGGTTTATGAAGATGACATTCCTGCTGCGGGTGTGATTGCAGGCATCGGCCAAGTCAATGGTGTGACCTGCATGATCGTCGCCAATGATGCAACCGTCAAAGGTGGCACCTATTATCCGCTCACAGTGAAAAAGCATTTGCGTGCACAGGAAATTGCCGAGCAAAATCACTTGCCGTGTATTTATCTGGTGGATTCAGGGGGTGCTTTTTTACCAATGCAAGATGAAGTCTTCCCTGATCGTGATCATTTTGGACGTATTTTCTATAATCAGGCGCGGATGTCGAGCCAAGGGATTGCCCAAATTGCGGTGGTGATGGGTAGTTGTACCGCTGGCGGTGCTTATGTCCCTGCCATGTCAGATGAAACCATCATTGTGCGTAATCAAGGTACGATTTTTCTGGGTGGCCCTCCCTTGGTAAAAGCCGCAACAGGTGAAGTGGTCACCAGTGAAGATTTAGGGGGTGGTGATGTCCATACCCGTCTTTCAGGGGTTGCGGATCATTTGGCTGAAAATGATGAACATGCGCTAGCGATTGCACGTAACATCGTTGCCAATCTGAATAAAAAACCAACCGAATTAAATAAACAAATAGATGAGCCGCTATTTGATGCATCGGAACTTTATGGTGTTGTTCCAAGTGATGCACGTAAACCTTTCGATGTACGTGAAGTGATTGCACGTATTGTCGACGGTTCACGCTTTGATGAGTTTAAAGCCCGTTTTGGCTCAACCCTCATTACTGGTTTTGCTTCGCTTTACGGTATGCCCGTCGGCATCATTGCCAATAACGGCATTCTCTTTTCCGAATCTGCACAAAAAGGTGCACATTTTATTGAGCTGTGTACCCAACGCAATATTCCATTGTTATTTATCCAAAACATCACTGGCTTTATGGTGGGTCGTCAATACGAAAATGAAGGCATTGCAAAAAATGGTGCCAAATTGGTGATGGCGGTTGCGACAGCCAATGTACCTAAACTGACCCTGATTATTGGCGGTTCGTTTGGTGCAGGTAACTATGGCATGTGTGGCCGCGCTTACTCGCCACGCTTTTTATGGACATGGCCAAACTCTCGTATTTCGGTGATGGGTGGTGAACAGGCTGCCAGTGTACTTTCAACTTTAAAACGTGATCAGATTGAGCAAAAAGGTGCACAGTGGTCAGCACAGGAAGAAGATCAATTTAAACAACCGATTCGTGAACAATATGAGCATCAAGGCCATCCGTATTATGCCTCTTCCCGTCTTTGGGATGACGGTGTCATTGACCCTGCTCAAACCCGTCATGTGCTTGGTCTGAGCCTTGCTGCGGCGCTCAATGCACCCATTCAGCCAACCAAATTTGGCGTGTTCCGCATGTAAGAGGTGTCTATGAGCTATCAATTTTTACAACTGGAACAACAAGGTCAAGTTGCCTATGTTTGGCTTAATCGCCCAGAACTGCACAATGCCTTTAATACCACAGTGATTGAAGAATTACATACTTGCTTTAACAGCCTAAATAGGCGTGATGATATCCGTGTGGTGATCTTGGCTGGACGAGGTAAAAGCTTCTCGGCAGGTGCTGATCTGAACTGGATGAAACAGGCAGGTCAAGCTTCGTCAGCAGAAAATGAAGCCGATGCTTTAAAACTTGCACAGATGCTAAATGCACTTGCGACCTTAAAGCAACCGACGCTTGCTCGTGTGCATGGCATTGCCTTTGGCGGTGGCATGGGTTTGGCATCGGCCTGTGATATTTGTATTGCCAGTACCGATGCTAAATTTGCAACGTCTGAGGTCCGTTTAGGTCTTGCCCCTTCGACTATCAGTCCCTATGTAATTGGTGCGATTGGAGCACGACAGGCTTCGCGCTACTTCTTAACCGCAGAACGGATTTCTGCGCGTGAAGCCAAATCTATTGGCTTGGCACATGAAGTGGCAGATGCAGAAGACTTAGACCAGAAAGTTCAAGAAATTATTGATGCCCTGTTACTTGGTGGCCCGCAGGCTCAGGCGGCATCAAAACAACTGATTCAAATGGTGAGCAACCAGACCATGAGCAATGACTTGCTGCAACAGACGGCACAACATATTGCTCAAGTTCGTCAGGGCAGCGAAGCCAAAGAAGGACTGAATGCCTTTTTAAATAAACAACAGCCTGCATGGGTTTCTCACTCGAATAACAACAATTAAGGACGATCATCATGTTTGAAAAGATTTTAATTGCGAACCGTGGCGAGATTGCCTGCCGCGTGATTCGTACCGCAAAAAAACTCGGTATTGCAACGGTTGCGGTATATTCTGATGCAGACGCCAATGCACAACACGTCAAACTTGCCGATGAAGCCATTTATATTGGTCAGTCCCCTGCGACTCAAAGTTATTTACAGGTAGAGCGTATTATTCAGGCGGCGATTGATACAGGCAGTCAAGCGATTCACCCGGGCTACGGTTTTCTTTCAGAAAATGATCAGTTTGCACTCGCTTGCCAACAACACAACATTTGCTTTATTGGCCCACCCGTCGATGCGATTTTAGCGATGGGCTTAAAAGCCACCTCTAAAGCCTTGATGGAAAAAGCAGGTGTGCCATTAACCCCTGGCTATCACGGGACCAATCAAGAGGCCGACTTTTTAAAGCAACAGGCAGACCAAATTGGCTACCCTGTTTTAATTAAAGCCAGTGCTGGTGGTGGTGGTAAAGGCATGAGTCTGGTTGAGCGTAGTGAAGATTTCCTGCATGCCTTAGCCTCATGTAAACGTGAAGCCAAATCGAGCTTTGGTAATGATGATGTGTTGATTGAACGCTATGTAATTCAACCGCGACATATTGAAGTACAAGTGTTTGGCGATACACATGGTAACTATGTGCATTTATTTGAACGTGATTGTTCGGTACAACGCCGCCACCAAAAAGTACTCGAAGAAGCTCCTGCACCACAAATGCCAAGCGAAAAACTGGATGCCATGCGCCAAGCTGCAATCGATGCTGCCCGTGCGGTGAACTATGTCGGCGCGGGTACGGTTGAGTTTATTGTGGAGCAAGATGGAACCGCGTATTTCATGGAAATGAATACCCGTCTGCAAGTCGAACATCCTGTTACTGAAATGATTACAGGTGAGGACCTTGTAGAATGGCAACTACGCGTCGCAGATGGTGAACCTTTACCGAAACTGCAACATCAATTACAGATTCATGGTCATGCGCTCGAAGCACGTATTTATGCAGAAGAACCCGAAAAGGGCTTTTTACCTGCCATCGGCAAAATTGACTATTTACATTACCCAACGCAAAACCAATTCGTCCGTGTCGACAGTGGTATCGTTGAAGGTGATGAAATCACCACCTACTACGATCCGATGATTGCCAAACTGATCGTTTGGGGTAAAAACCGTGAAGCGGCTTTGATTCAAATGCAACATGCACTCAGTCAATTCCACGTCGATGGTCTAGGTAATAACATTGCCTTTTTAGAAAAAATTGTTCGTAGCGACTCATTCAAACAAGCCAAATTGGATACCAACCTAATCCAACGTGAACAAGATTTCTTGTTCCATCCAGAACAGATTAAGCCTGAATTGGTGGTTAGCACAGCCTTTATCGAATTCCTGAGCAAACTTAACAACAATCGTTCTAGCCAAAAACAATTATGGCAAGCACAACCGTTATGGCGTTTAAATATTGCTTTCCAACAAATCATTAAACTGAACTATTTAGATCAGAGCATTCAAATCAAAATTAGCTCGGCTGAACAAGGCTTTAATGCTGAATATAATGGGAAGAGCTACCCTATTTCAGGACAATTGCTAGATGCGCATACAGCTGAGATTCATCTCAATGGCACACAGCAAAAACTAGCTTTCAACCAAAGCACGCAAGGCATCACGCTGTTCCATAGCGGACAAAGTCATAAATTTGCTTATATTCGCCAAGATTATAATCAAGCCGATAGCCAAGCGGATCAAGGTCATCTTAAAGCACCGATGCCAGGTGTCGTGACTCAAGTGCTGGTCAGTGCAAATCATAACGTCAAGAAAGACGATATCTTAATGACGCTTGAAGCCATGAAAATGGAATACACCATTCGCGCACCACAAGATGGTGTGATTGTGGATTCCTATTTCCAAGTAGGTGATCAGGTCAAAGCTGGCGATGAACTGGTGGAATTTCAACCTGCGCAGGAGGAAGTTGCATGAGTGAATTTGTCAAAATCGTGGAGGTCGGTCCGCGTGATGGCCTGCAAAATGAAAAACAGGCTTTGACCGTCCAACAACGTTTAAACTTTATTCACGATTTGGTTAATGCTGGCTTGAAATCGATTGAAGTCGGCTCCTGTGTATCTGCAAAATGGGTACCGCAAATGGCGCAGAGTGATGAGCTATTTAAACAATTACCCCAAACGACCGATGTGCAATTTAGTCTGCTTACCCCCAATATCAAAGGTTTTGAAACTGCTCAAGCTGTAGGATGCAAAGAGGTTGCGGTATTTACTGCAGCTTCTGAAAGCTTTACCCGTAAAAATATTAATTGCTCGATTGATGAAAGTTTTGAAAAATTTAGCGATGTGATGACCGCAGCCAAAGCGCAGAACATCCGTGTCCGTGGTTATGTTTCTTGTATTGTCGATTGCCCTTATGAAGGTGCGATTGCACCTGAGCAAGTGCTGAAAGTGGTTAAACGGCTCTATGACATGGGTTGTTATGAAGTATCTTTGGGTGAAACCATTGGTACAGCCACACCAGATCGTGTCGCAAAAGTCTGGCAAGCTTGTCTGGCTGAACTCGACAGTAAGGTTTTGGCAGGACATTTTCATAATACTTATGGCATGGCGATTGCCAATATTCATCAATCTTTACAGCAAGGCATTCGTGTATTTGATTCTTCGCTGGCTGGTTTGGGTGGATGCCCTTACGCCAAAGGGGCTTCAGGTAATGTCGCCACCGAAGATCTGTTCTATTTGCTCTCGCATATGGGCTTTGAAACAGGAATCAATTTAGAAAAACTGATGCAAGCCAGCCAAAATATTAGTCATGTACTCAACCGAAAAAGCTTATCGAATTATGCCAATGCGTATTGGCAAACAAAATGTGCTTAGCAATATATAGATCGTATTTTCTCATCCTCTAGCAACAGGCTTAATCAATGAAACTTGCCCAGTTCATCAGGTCTCATCTTTATCTCATTCTATTTAGGAGCTGAGATTAAATTCCTCATGTAATTTATTTAAAAATATATTATTCATCTCTGTAGAAAATGCCTCTTTATAAAGAAGCATTTTTTTAATTTTAATCCTTATTATTCTTTTTCTAACGCTCTCTCAAATTACTTATAAAAAATAATCCGTATCTTGCTGTATTTTTGGAGAAATATGCTGCTCAACCCACTCCAGCCATGCCCGTGTTTTTGCATCAACAAAATGACGTGATGGCAATAAAGTATAAACCCCAATATCAGGTGACCGCCAAGCAGGTAAAATACGGCGTAATCGCCCTGCCCGAATCGCATCAATCGATGAGAATGTTGGCAATAAAGCAATGCCCATATCCTGCTGTACCACATCTAGCAGCAATTCAGGTGTATCTGCAATCAACGGACCATTAATATCAATCTGATAAGAACAGCTGTTTTCACTGACCAGATGCCATTGTGGGGTAATCGATGGATTGACTAAGCGTAAGCAGGCATGCGTTTGTAAATCATCCAGTGATTGAGGTTCACCATGTTTTTCCAGATAGGCAGGCGAAGCGCATAACACCGAAAAAATCGTCCCAATTCGGCGCGCGACAAATCTTGAATCTGCCAAGGACTCAGTCAGATACAAGCTGACATCAATACCTTTGCCTAAAAGATCAGGTACGTTTTGCGAGGTTCGGTATTCAACCGTAAGCTCAGGATAAGTTTGACAAAATTCCGCCATCATCGGTGCTAAATAATGATGCCCGAAACTGGCCATACTCAGTACACGTAACCGCCCTTGTGGTCTGGTTGCCATCCCCATAGCCTGTGCTTCGGATTCTTCCACCATCGCCAGCACCTGACGGCACTGCTCTGCATAGTTTGCACCAATTTCAGTCAAGGCATGCTGTCGGGTTGATCGTTGTAGTAGTTTTGTACCTAACCGCCCTTCTAATTCGCTAATTAATCGCGAAACTTGCGCAGTTGTCAATTCCATCTGCTCCGCAGCAGCCGTAAAACTGCCGCTATCAATGACTTTCAGGAAGGCATGCATCGCATGTAGCAATCCACCATCAAGATTTTTGCGCATAACGTAAATATCTTTTTCTAAATTACGCATTGTTGCACCAGTCTGGATCAACCACAATGACAAATATGTACATACATTGAGCAGCTTTTTTAAGTTATACAGCCACTCAATCTTTTTCTTTAGATGTACTTACTCCAAATATTCAACCGGATGTTGAAAAAAGAAAGTAGTCAAAACTACATACAATTCTAAGGAGACATAAATGAATATAGCGACAAAAGTTACTCCAAAAATGATCGCTACTATGGATGTATCACTGGACGACAAATATATCAGTGATGACGGTTCGGCCTATATGAGCGGTATTCAGGCACTGGTTCGGTTACCTCTAGCACAAACACGCCGTGATGAACTGAATGGGTATCATACCGCTGGTTTTATTTCAGGCTATCGTGGTTCCCCGGTCGGTAACTATGATAATTTTCTTTGGCAAATTGGAGGCATACTTAAAGATCACAATGTCGTGTTTCAACCCGGTATTAATGAAGATCTCGCGGCAACGGCCATTTGGGGCACGCAGCAAGTGAACCTTGCCGGTCAAGGAAAATATGATGGTGTCACTGCATGGTGGTATGGTAAAGGCCCTGGTGTAGATCGTTCAGGCGATGTATTGCGTCATGCCAACCTCGCAGGAACCGCCGAACATAGTGGCGTAGTTGCTTTATTTGGTGACGATCATTCCTGTAAATCTTCGACAGTTCCACATCAATCCGAACATGTGATGATGGGTTGCGGTATTCCAATTTTCTATCCAACTTCGGTGCAACACATTCTCGATTTAGGTGTACATGCAGTTGCCATGTCACGCTTTGCTGGTGTTTGGACCTCGATGAAACTGGTCAGTGAAATTGTTGAAACCTCTGCTTCAGTCAATGTTGATCTAGATCGTGTCACGCCTGTTTTGCCAGAAGTTGATTTGCCTGCCGATGGTTTACACATCCGTTGGCCTGATCATGGTATCCAACAAGAACAACGCCTGTATCAATACCGTTTACCTGCAGTATTGGCCTATGCACGCGCCAATCAACTCAATCAAACCACTTGGCCATGTGAAAATGCCCAGATTGGGATTGTTGCCAGTGGCAAAGGCTATCTCGATACCATTGAAGCCTTACGCATTTTAGGCATTGAGAATGAAACAGCACAACAGCTTGGGCTACGTGTTTACCAAGTTGGCTTGATCTGGCCTTTAGAACCTCAAGGTATTCGCGAATTTGCTGAGGGTTTGCAAGAGCTGATCGTGGTTGAAGAGAAACGCCCTATTCTTGAATCACAAATCAAGGATGAACTGTATTCCCTGCCCGATGATCAACGTCCACATGTGATCGGCAAAGCACCGCATGGGAAAGGTGAATGGAGTACGTCAATCGAGGAAGCACCTCTCATTGGACACTATGAATTTCAGCCCGAACCGATTGCCAAAATGCTGGCGGCACGTTTTCTACAACTCGATTTACCTGAGAATTTAAGACAACAAATTCAAAATCGCATCGATTTATTGCAAAAAGCAGAACAAGAGTCACGACGCGTGCTGGATCTGGCAGACCGTAAACCTTATTTCTGTAGTGGTTGTCCGCATAATACCTCCACAGTCGTGCCTGAAGGCAGCCGCGCCTTAGGTGGCATCGGTTGCCACTATATTGCGGTATCACTGGATCGTGGCACTGAAACTTTCTCGCAAATGGGTGGCGAAGGTGTCAGTTGGGCGGGTGCATCACACTTTACCAATGAAAAGCATATTTTTGCCAATCTCGGTGATGGGACCTACTTTCATTCAGGCTATTTGGCAATTCGACAAGCCATCGCAGCCAATATCAATATCACTTATAAAATTCTGTATAACGATGCCGTTGCCATGACCGGTGGTCAGCATGTGGATGGACATTTGAGTGTGGCGCAACTGACCCGTCAGCTTGATGCAGAAGGGATTAAAAAACAGGTCATTGTGACTGATGAACCTGAATTAATTCATGCTGAAGAACATCTTGCACCCAATGTAGAAATCCGACATAGAAATGATTTAGACACCGTGCAACGTGAATTGCGTGATATTTCAGGCGTCACCGCTTTAATCTATGTGCAGACCTGTGCCAGCGAAAAGCGTCGCCGTCGTAAACGCGATATGTATCCAGACCCAGCTGAACGCCTCTACATCAATAGCGATATCTGTGAAGGTTGTGGCGATTGTTCAAAAAAATCAAATTGTCTGTCGATTGAACCAGTAGAAACGACATTGGGCACCAAGCGTCAAATTAACCAAAGCAGTTGTAATAAAGATTTCACCTGTGTAGAAGGTTTCTGCCCAAGTTTTGTCACTGTGCATACACGGGATATGAAACGTCCAGCCAAGTTTGAAGGTTTTGCTACAGGTTGGCCTGAACGACCAATAATCCCTCAACTTGGCGATACGCCAAGTCGTATTATGGTCGGCGGTGTGGGTGGAACGGGTGTGGTCACTGTCGGGGCTTTATTGGGTATGGCAGCTCATCTAGAAGGAAAAGCGACCCGTGTCATGGATATGGCAGGACTAGCACAAAAAGGTGGTACGGTTTATTCCTATATTCAAGTTGCGACTGACGATAGCCAAATTTCCTCCACCAAAATTCCTGAACATCAATGTGACCTATTGATTGGTGCAGATGCAATTGTGGCAGGCAGTCATGCAGCGCTATCACGCTTAAAACAAGATGCGATGGTGCTCGTTAATGAAGATAGTGCACCTACATCTGACTTTATCAATAAGCGTGACTGGTTTGCCCCAGTTACGGACTTGATCAATCGTCTTCGTGGTCGTGTCGAGCAAGGAAAACTGGTGTCCTTACCTGCCGCACAGATTGCCACACAAGTCTTAGGCGATGCCATTTTTGCCAATCAGCTCTTGCTAGGGATGGCATGGCAATCAGGTCAAATTCCATTACTGCGCGAGAGTATTGAAAAAGCCATTCAACTAAATGGTACGGCGGTTGAAAAGAATCTGGAAGCTTTCCGCGTAGGCTGCCATCTTGCAAACGATCCAGATCTGGCGAAGTGCCTACTCGACAGTTTGCCAAAACAGAATGCACCACAGACATTGCCTGAACTCATCAATGATCGGACTTCACGCCTGCAAGACTATTGGAATGAAAGCTATGCAAATCAATATCGTATGCTGTTAGAACAGGTATCGAAATTACTACCTGAAGCATTGGCAATCACGATAGCGATGCAACTCTATCGTGTGATGGCATATAAAGATGAGTATGAAGTGGCACGTTTACTGACAGGTGCAAACTTTAAGAAATCAATCGAGTCGCAATTTGGTCGTGGGATACGCCTTTCCTATCACCTTGCACCACCGACACTGGGTACCAATGTCCGCAAACGTGTCTTTGGTTACTGGATGCGCTTCCCAATGATGTTGCTTGCTCGGTTACAATGGCTTCGCGAAAGCTTCCTTGATCCATTTGCACATCAACAAGAACGTCAACAAGAGCACGCATGGCGTGATCGCTACATTGGATTTGTAAAAGAACTTATTGCAGCACCACAACAGTACAATTTGACAGTGGCTGCACAAATTGCCGAGCTTCCTGCGGAAGTACGTGGCTTTGGTCATATCAAAATGCAAGCGATGCAAAGCGCAAATCAACGTTGGGATGAGCTATCAAAAGAACTGAGTAATAAAGACTAATATAAACTCAACAACCAATCATGATCTGAACGATGACAGATCATGATTGGTTACTTCTATTTACTAAATCCGATACTGATCCACTTCAGTACACTGATTAAACACAGCAAAACGTTGTAATTCCAGCTCTAAAGCTTTAATAAAAGCCTCTCGGTCCTGCATATTCGGATCTTCTAAATGCAGACGAATCACCTCTAATCTCTTTTCACGGCGATGCACTTTACAATCAATACGGCCAACAAACCGATCTGCATACAACAAGGGCAAACAAAAATAACCATATTGTCTTTTCGCAGCTGGCACATAACATTCAATACGGTAATCAAAGTCAAATAAGCTACTCAAGCGCTCACGATGAATCACCAGATTATCAAAAGGAGACAATATTTTGAGTTGTGCTTGAATAGCGGGTTCATGTTCCAAGACGGCAGTGGCTGCATAAATCATTTGTCCATTTTCCAGTTTAATAACCTTTACTAAACCTGCATCGATATTTTCATCCAATACGGTACGCATCACCTCACGCAACTCTTTCCCTTTTAAATGCAATAACTGCTTCCATGTAAATACACCGTGTGCGCGTATGTTCATGTTCAATAAATAATGTGCATATTCATGCAACGTGGGTGTACTGAGATCAATCCCTTCTGGCAAACAGCGTTCAGTCAGGTCAAAAATTTTCTCCATCCCGTTACGTTCACAAATCATCAAGTCACCTTGCATAAATAACTGCTCAAGCGCCTTACGATTTGGACCGGAATTCCACCAACCTGCTGGGCCTTCCCGCTTCTCCTTCTGCATATTTCGCAGTTGGATTTTACCTTCTGCCTTAACCCGAGCCAGAATCTCCTTCATCAAATGCGGATCACTTTTGAAATAGCGACGTTCACCATTTCGTATTGCATGCATCAATGGCATGGCATAACGATAATCCCGCATTGGAAGATAAGAGGCCGCATGAGCCCAATGTTCAAAAACTTTCTGCGCTTTCACCAACTGATTTAAGTGATCCAGCTGATAATTTGGTACGCGACTCCATAAAACATGATGATGCGCACGTTCAACTACGGAAATGGTATCTATTTGCACATAACCCAGATGCTCAATCGCATTTAGGGTTCCAGATCGTCCTTCGCCAAATGTGTTATTTTTTTCCAGACCTTGATGGGACAAGGCCAAACCTTTTAATAATGACAGCATAAATTTATCGTTGATCTTATGTTCTCAAACCATAAAAATGATCGTGAAATGAGTGAATTGATTTCATCTCACATTATCACATTCGCCAAATCATTTTCCTTGTAAATAAAAGCGCGGAGCTACGCCTAAAGAACGTTTAAAGGCCGCAGTAAATGCACTACTGCTGCTATAACCAAGCTCCATCGCCACACGGGTAATCGGCTGTCCTAATTCCATTCTAGTCAACGCATTCAGTAGACAAGCCTGTTGCCGCCAATGGCTAAAACTCATGCCTGTCTGTAGCCGAAAAATTCGGGTGAAATTGCGACGACTCATCCCAACCTGTTCAGCAATCTGATCCAGATCATGATCTAAAGTCGGTGCTTTTAATAATTGCAAACATAATGCAGCCAAGCGTGGCTCTTGTGGTAAAGGCGCATTCAATGGCAATTCAGGCATCAACGCGATTTCGGCGATGATCAATTGCATTAAATAATCATCGCGTCCACCCAATTCATATTCGGCAGGTAGATCAACCGCTGTCGAGAGTAATTCATGCAATAACGGCGACACATTAATTACGGCACAATAAATGGGTAAACCTGCTTTGCGCGCGACTTCTGGAAGAATATAGGCACTACGTGTTTTGGTGATACCACCCATATGCACTTCATGATCAATCCCTGCTGGAATCCAAAGCGCACGTTTCGGCGGCACCACCCAACTGCCTTTATTGGTTGTTACAGTCAATACACCTGTTATTGCATACAGGCATTGCCCTCTGTTATGGCGATGACTTGCGAGGATGTGTCCATCCTCGTAATCATTGCCCGTTGCCATGACATTGCGAGCCACATCTTGATAATCATTGACCTGAATATTACGCATTAGCTTCGTCTCTCAATATGGCCTGAAATCGATACTATATGTCCCAAATATGATTGTGGGCCGCTTTCAGTTCAGTTTAGGATAAAAACGCTGAAAAACAAACCTTCTTCAATATCACGATTTAAGCTGATACAACCTGTTGGAGCACGTATGGCAACGAATACAGGGACTCTTGAGAACACTTTTCCACAAGAGCAATTTCCACCTCAAGATCAACCGCAAAAATTCGTGTTGCGTGTTGTCGGTGCAGTCGCCTTTGCTCATCTATTAAATGACTCCATTCAGGCGGTGGTGACTGCAAGTTATCCCATGCTCAAGGCAGAGTTTTCTCTAAGCTTTGCCCAGATTGGCTGGATTGCGTTGGTGTATCAAATTACCGCGTCATTATTACAACCGTGGATTGGACTCTATACCGACAAACATCCAAAACCATATTTATTGCCTGCGGGCATGCTCGCCACGCTGATTGGCATTGGTTTAATGGCGATTGCAGGAAGTTATCACAGCTTACTCTTTGCAGCTGCACTGATTGGTATAGGTTCATCCACATTTCATCCTGAAGCATCTCGTATTGCTCGTACTGCATCGGGTGGACGTTTTGGTACGGCTCAATCCATGTTTCAGGTTGGCGGAAATACCGGTTCAGCACTAGGTCCCTTAGTTGCCGCAGCCGTGATTATCCCCAACGGACAAGGTGCAATTGGCTTATTTGTTCTAGTTGCTGCTTTGGCTATTTTCGTTTTATTACGCGTGACCAAATGGCTGGTCAAACAAGCACCTGCACATCGCCTCGCTAGTCAACACGCCATTTCAACCTTGACACGTAAACAGGTGATTCAGGCCATGGCTGTCATCTGTATTTTGCTATTTGCTAAATTTATCTATATCGCTGCCATTACCAATTATTTTACCTTCTATCTCATTGAAAGATTTGATGTTTCAATCCAGACATCGCAGTTATATCTATTCATGTTTTTAGGCGCTGTGGCGTTGGGTACTTTTGCAGGAGGCCCAGTCGGTGATCGTATCGGACGTAAAGCGGTGGTTTGGGTATCCTTTTTGGGTATTGCTCCATTTGCCCTGATGCTGCCTTATGTGGGATTAATGGGTACAGGCATTCTTGTGATTATTATCGGTTTAGTGATGTCTTCTGCCTTCTCTGCACTTGTAGTTTATGCACAAGAAGCTGTTCCAGGGCGAGTTGGCATGGTTGCAGGCTTAATGTTTGGATTGATGTTCGGTATTGGTGGTATTGGAGCAGCAGGTCTAGGCCATTTGGCGGATACACACGGCATTGTCTGGGTTTATAAACTCTGTTCATTCTTACCTTTGTTAGGTTTTATGACCGCGTTGTTGCCGAATACCAAAAAATAATGATGCTCTCCTCAGATGTGTGATGTTGAATGACATGACACATCTGCTTTCACTTGAGACTATATTGTTTCTTGCTTATTTTTAATGCTAAAATTTTCAACAGACGATAGAACCTAATAAGTTCATTCGTTTTCATTGTTACGATAAAAAAACCGCGAAAAATTGTTGTAGATACATTTTCTATGTGAAAGAAAAATATCGCATCAACACATATCCTTATCTTTTAAAAGGTTCGGTCAGCGTTCATCAGGGCTTGAGTTGTTATCAGGCATCGTTAACAGGTTTTCACAGTATTTCTGTGCCTGCTATTTCGATAGGACGCTTTATGAATCGACCTTTATTTATTATTTTCTCTACCATTGCTTTGGATGCAATCGGCATTGGTCTTATTTTTCCAATCTTACCTTCACTGCTGCGAGACATTACCCATAGTACTCATATCGCCATGTACATTGGGATATTGAGCAGTCTTTATGCGGCCATGCAATTTATCTTTTCACCTGTCCTTGGGGTCTTAAGTGACAAATTTGGCCGACGCCCCATCCTGCTACTCTCTTTAGCGGGTTCAGCATTTAATTATGTATTTTTGGCCTATTCACACAATCTGCTCCTGTTATTGATTGGGCGTGTCATAGCTGGAATGACCAGTGCCAATATGTCAGTTGCTTCTGCTTATCTGGTGGATATTTCAAAACCAGATCAACGAGCAAAATACTTCGGTTTGATGAGTGCCGTGTTTGGCGCAGGCTTTATCATTGGCCCGATACTTGGAGGTATATTAGGTGAATATTGGCTGAGATTGCCATTTATCATTGCAGCACTACTTGCAGGACTGAACTTTGTTGTTGCCTATTTGGCATTACCAGAGTCAAAAACCTCGATTCCTCCAAAAGATTCAGCGACTTCACTCAATCCATTCAAAGTATTTAGCTCGCTTCGATCCATATCTAGCGTATTTCCGCTTATCGCTACTTTCTTTATTTTTAGTGCGACTGGTGAAGCTTATGCGGTGTGTTGGGCTCTGTGGGGACATGCTACTTTTCAATGGAATGGTTTTGGGGTGGGACTATCTTTAGCTACTTTTGGTTTATGCCAAATGTTGGTACAAGCCTTTATCCCTCAACATGCATCCAAACGATTTGGAGATCGAAATACGGTTTTGATCGGAATCGCTTGCTCTTGTATTGCCTTATCCATCATGGCTGTTGCCCAACAGGGCTGGGTTATTTTTGCAATAATGCCAATTTTTGCCTTAGGCAGTATTGGAACGCCATCTTTACAGGCCTTGGCCTCACAAAAAGTTTCACCTGAACAGCAAGGCCAGTTTCAAGGCATCATTGCTTCAACCATCAGTCTGGCTTCGATGTTTGCACCCTTATTGTTCTCAAGCCTGTATTTTCAGTTTCAATCTGCATGGCCCGGTGCGATTTGGCTGAGTGTGGTCCTCATTTATATCCTGTCGCTACCAATCGTTCTTCGTAGCATCAAACCGAGTCTTGCAACATCAAAATGACAGAAAAGTAATTTTCACGTCGCGTAGATGTACCTCTGCATATTTCATAATCCAAGATGAAAAGTGATGGCTCTCAATGGGTCATCACCTCATATTCATGCATCAGAAGAGGATAAAAAATGCGTTTATTTTCAAATAAAACAACTGCACTACGAAATATTTTGTTGGGTGCGACATTGGCTGCTGCCACCAATAGTGCATTTGCCCATGTCACCCTGCTCAGTGCAACACCCGCTGCAAATACCATTGTCTCAACGCAACCTAAAAACTTAACCCTTAATTTTGGTGAGGAAGTGATGTTGATGAATATTAAAGTTGTTGATGAACAACGCAAAGAACTGCCGCTTAATTATAAAGTCAGCCATGATTTGAAGAAATCATTTGATGTTGCGCTGCCAAGCCTAAAAAAAGGCAAATATACCGTGCTTTGGGGCACGATGGGCAAAGATGGGCACAACATGAATGGTGAATATAGCTTCACCCTCAAATAATCCAGATAAAATTGCAACCGCCTGAATAAGTTACCAATACCACATTGGTAACTTATTCATTCCTAGGAATAAATAATGATGTCTGAATATTGGATATTCGCAACCTGGATAACAAAAATTGGCCTCTATTTGAGTATTGCTTTTGTGGTTGGAGGAGCATTTAGCTATTTCCTACTCGGACGCTATGCTGAAATCAAAGCAAATATTGTCAATTATATGACCCTTGGTGCAGCTCTGGGTTTGATCTCAAGTACTCTAAGTTTCTTGTTTTTAATTGGAAGTTTTGCCAATACAGGCTTGCTTGGTATGTTTGATTGGAACTACATCAACATTCTGATCAACACTGCGACTGGACATGCACATCTCATTCGCATCCTTAGTTTTGCAATGATACTCGCATTGCTGATCTTCAAACTGAATCAAAAAAATACTGCAACCAATGCATTTGAAAAGATAATCTTTACACTCCCCATACTGCTGATTGTCTATAGCTTTTCTCAGCTGGGTCATGTCACTAATTTATCCTTGTTTGCCCAATTTTTATTATCCATCCATGTACTGGTCATGTCTTTATGGATGGGCGCCTTATACCCACTCTGGAAAACCAGTCGTGCAATAAATGGCTTGGCGTTAAAAGAGCGCATGCATTTATTTGGGCGTATCGCAGTGTTTGTGGTTACGATTTTAATCCTATGTGGTGCCAGTGTTGCTGTACTTTTATTTAAAGATTTTAATGCTTTAATCAATACACCTTATGGATCTGGTTTTAGTATTAAGCTTTTATTTGTGGTGAGTATTTTACTGTTGGCTGCATTTAACAAATGGTATTTTACCCCTCGCCTTCAAGAGCCTAAATTTTCACAGCAATTAAGCTATGCCATTTTATTTGAAATGTCTCTGGGTTTGATGATCTTGCTCACAACAGCCTACATCACCACCGTCATCGGGATTGAATAAAATTATATCGATAGATCATTTTATAGATCTCATGGCAATTGAGTCTAAGCACAAATTCACTCAATTGCCCTCAAGCAGCTCTATGTCATGTTGAGCATTTCGTGTAATCCACCAAAAGGATAAGGCAATCACACTGATGCAGCCGCCTAGCAAACAGACACCTAGCCATCCTGCTTTGGCATAGGTCATGGTTGTGCTGATTGCACCTAGACCGCTGCCTGCGGCATAAAACAGCATATACAGCCCGACTAAACGGCCTTGATTATCCTGTTGTATTTGCAAAATCATACTTTGATTGGTGACGTGTAAGGCTTGACCTCCTAAATCGAGTAATAATATCCCCAAGATCAATGCCGCAATTGAATACTCAATTTGAGCGAAAGCGATCCAAGACAACAATATCAGCAACAATGCAAAGCCACTGGTTCTTTGCGCAAAACCTTGATCTGCCCATTGCCCTACTTTGCTTGCCATCAATGCACCCAATACTCCAACCAAACCCAATGCACCAATTGCAGTATGTGAATAGTGATATGGAGGCGCACTGAGCAATAGCGCCAACGCACTCCAAAAAATATTGAATACCGCAAACATCAACAATGCCAATATTCCCCGTATCTGTAATAATTTATTTTTGGAAACTAAGGTCAGCATGGACAAAATCAAACGTGGATAGCTCAGTTGATGATTTGAATTGGCGACCATCGGCAGAGATTTCCACAGTGGCAAAGCAATCATCAACATCAGCAGTGCTGCACAAAAATAGACGCTGCGCCAGCCCGCAAGATCGCTGATTGCGCCAGCAAAAACGCGAGCCAATAATAATCCAATAAACACACCACTTTGTGCTGTACCCACCACATAGCCCCGTTCATGAGGTTCAGCGATACTTGCAGCATAGGTAATCAGTCCTTGTGTCATGGCTGTGCCTAACATACCCACCGCAAACATCGCTGCAAATAAGCCAAGTACAGTTTTTGTGATACTGACGGCAATCAACGCAGCAACAAGCGCCAAGAGCTGCAATCGCATGAGCCGACGGCGATCCATCCGATCGCCCAATGGCACCAACAATAATAAAGCCACAGCGCACCCGATTTGGGTCACCAAAATCACACTCCCAACCGTGGCATAGCGAATTGCCAAGTCCTGAGCAATAGCATCCAGTAAAGGTTGCGCATAATAAACATTGGCAACACTTAAACCACTCGCGATTGCAAACAGCCAGACCAAGCCAGTGGGCAATTTTCTTGGCTGAGTGAAAAGATGATTTTCTTTTTTAGATAAAGCTGATGTACAGGGATGATTCATCGCGCACCCAAACTAGTTTCAAAATAAAACTAGTTGAACCCTAAACCATCTAGTTTTAAAATGCAACCAGATCAATCCAAATCTATTGAGAATGCGATGTCAAACAATAAAAGTTCAACTACAGAGTTTTGCCCTGTTGCACGTTGTGTCGATGTGATTGGAGATCGTTGGTCACTGCTGATTGTGCGAGATGTCATGGATGGCATTCATCGTTTTGGTGACCTACAACGAAACTTGAATGTCGCCCGTAACATTCTTTCGGACAGACTGCATAAATTAATTGCTGCCGAAATTCTGCAAACACAGGCCGCGTCTGATGGCACAGCCTATCAAGAGTACATTTTGACAGATCAAGGAGAAAAACTATTCCCGATTGTGGTTGCACTACGCCAATGGGGCGAACAGTTTCTATTTGAAAAAAATGAACCGCATTCAATTTTGATTGAAAAAGCCACAAAACAGCCTGTGCCGATGATGACAGCAATGTCAGATAATGGAAAAGTCTTAAATAGCACGACCACAGGGGTCTTAAAAGTGTGCCCGCAGAACCCATAAAATAGACGTTAAAAATTTATGCTTTCTTTACGCATAATTTACGTTAATTTTATTATTTATCAAAAGATTAAAACCTAATATACATCTCATCAAATTTAACTCATATGTTGAGGATGTTATGAAAGGTTTATATCGGGTATTAGTTTTAGCGACAGTTTTATCTTCCAATTATGCTTTTGCATCAGATCAACCATCTGCTTCGAATTTCAATCTTTCTGGAAATGTATCACTCGGCAGCGAATATCGTTGGCGTGGACAAACTCAGAGCAAGAATGATGCTGCTTTTCAAGGAAACTTTCTTTTAAACCATTCCTCTGGATTTTATCTAGCGGCATTTACCTCAAATGTTGATTTCGGTGATGACGCACACTTGGAACTCGATCCTTCTTTTGGCTACGCAACTCCAATTCTTTTAGGGAAATTCCAACCTACAATTGACCTTGGCATGCTTCGTTATCATTATGTAGGTAAAAGCGATTTAAATTACAATGAATACTATCTAAAAATGATCATAAACAATGCTTTGAGCGATAATGATAGCTTTAGCCCAAGTATCAGCTATACCCCTCAATACGGCGGCAAAGCAACGCGCCAAAACTTCGGCGAAGACGTCAAAAATTGGTATTTTAATCTTTTATATAGCACGCCAATAGCCCATACCCACTTTGGCGCTATTGCAAGCTTAGGCTATTCCAAAGCAAGCCAAGCAATTTATGGAGGAGATGCAGAAGATCACTTTATCGACTGGAAAATAGGAGCCAATTATAGCTATCCACCCATGAACTTGAGTGCGGAACTGGCAGCAATTGGAACGGATCTTAATACTGATGGGTTTACTGATACATCCAAGAAAGGGCTGAAAACCGCTGCGGTCTTTACACTGAGCAAGTCTTTTTAAAATAACAATTGTTTAGATAAGCTGTATCAGGCAAGCATCGAAAAGTATGAATACTTGCCTGATAAGATCCTCATTTTATGATTTAACTTATTTATTCTGAGTGGGCTTACGTTGAAAACCTTGTTGTTCTAATAATTGAGCCCGTGTTTCATAATCAACCACCTCAATCACCTGATGCAATAACCACATATAGCCAAAAGGATCTTTGAACATGGCATTCTTAATGCCCATTGCTGGCATATGCTGCACAGCTTGAATCAGCACTGCACCTGCATCAACTGCTTGCTGCAATGTTTTCTCGATATCAGTGACCGTAATATTAAACCAAATCGGGATATAGCTGTCTTGGGTAGGCGCAAGCAATTGGAAATCTGGGTTTTCATCTAGCATATGAAAATGAACGCCGTGAATACTCATAATTACACTATTCTGCCCAACCACAAAATCACCTACTTCTATTCTTTCGACTTCAAAAACCTGCTCATAAAATGCCAATGCAGTCAGTGTGTCTTTAACAATAAAATCAATTTCAGTATTTTGCATGTAATGCGTCCTTTTATTTTTTATCATTCTAAAGAGGTCGCTTTAGCACCACTATCAGCTCTTTGTAACGGACATCACTGAGGAAAAACAACCATCAGATAAATAAAAAAGCAAAGCAAGATTTAACTTTGCTTCGCTTTTTCTTCAGTCGAAGTACTTATTCAATAATTAAGTCTTTGGCAGGAATACCATCACCATAAACAGGTTTTAAGGTTTTTTCATAGGCTTGATGGATAACCCCTTCTTTGGCTAATTTTTCTAAATCTTGATTTAACCAATCCAGCAATTCTTTATTGCCCTTTTGCACGGCAGGTGCAATTAAATCTTGCTCACCCAAATTAGTAATGCCGACAGTGTAATTTGGATTTTCTTTTGCCCATGCCAACACCAATAAATTATCATGTGCCAAAGCAGCACCTCGACCATCTTTTAAAGCATCAAAAGTTTCCGTGTTTTGCTCATATTTTTGCAACTTAATTTCAGGATGTTGCTTGCTAAAAAATGAATCCGCTGTCGTGCCTTTATTGACCAGCAAGATTTGATCCTTGAGCTGAGCAATATCAGTAATCGGTTTATTTTTAGGAGACACCACACCTAAAGCAACCTTCAAATAAGGCTGAGCAAAATCCACCACCTGTTCACGTTCAGGTGTCACCGTGAAATTGGCAAAAATAATATCGACTTTATTGGCTTTAAGATATTCGACACGGTTGGCCGCCTCAGTCAGTACAAACTGCACTTTATTTTCATCGCCCAATAAATCTTTGGCGACATGTTTAGCAATTTCCACATCAAAGCCCTGATTTTTACCTTGTGCATCCAGATAACCAAACGGCGGCTTGTCGCTAAATACACCAATACGAACCACACCGTTTTTCTTGATCTGTTCAATACTGGAAAGCTGCGCTGAAGTATCTGCGGGCTTTTCAGTCGACTGAGGATTTTTATTACATGCTGTCATTCCTAAACTAAATACAGAAGCCAGCAATAATTTTTGAATATTTGAAAATGTTATTGTTTGCATAATTTCACCTTTTTTGTGTTTTAAAATCTGTTATTGCTTGGTGGTATCAACATCTAAAAAGATATTGGGATTCACTTTTTCACCGTAGATCGGTTTCAAGGTTTGGTCATAAATGTTCTGAACCTCACCTGTCGTCCTGAGCTGCTTGATTTCATCATTCAACCAGTTCAACAATTGGGTGTTGCCCTTTTTCACACCTGCTGCAATAAAGTCTTGATTGCCAATCTGAGGAATACCCGCCACATAATTCGGGTTCTTGGCTGCCCATGCCAGTGCATAAGTACTGTCTTGAGAAATGGCATCCCCTCGACCGTCAATCAGCGCATTGAAAGCATCGGTATTTTGTCCAAATTTCAACAACTTAACTTTTGGATAATTTTTACTAAAATAGATCTCTGAGCTCGAACCCTTATTTACAATCAAGGTTTTGCCTTCCAGACTTTTCACATCGGTAATAGCTTTATCCTTAGGTGAAACAATTCCCAGTGATGCTTTTAAATAAGGTTGGGAAAAATCTACGACCTGTTGACGTTCAGGTGTTACAGAAAAACTGGCAAAGACCACATCAACTTTATCTGACTTTAAAAATTCAACCCGATTGGCAGCTTCCGCAATCACAAACTGAATTTTATTTTCATCACCGAGTAAATCTTTGGTCACACGCTTTGCCAGTGCCACATCAAAGCCCTGATTTTTGCCCGCACTATCGACATAGCCAAACGGTGGATTGTCCGCAAATACACCTACGCGTAGGACACCATTTTTCCGAATCTGTTCCAACGATGTATCCTGTCCTACACTTTTGGCCTCTGACGAAGTTGGCTGATTACAACCCGTCAATACACCTGCCATCAGTACACAAGTGATGCCCAAACCAAACATTTTTGTCTTTGAAGGAGAGTGATGTTGCCCAGCTGCTAAATTTAATCGCATAAAGTCCTCTTATTGCTTTTAATAATTTAAAATATTTAGAAAGGTCTTCGCCCGTTCTGTTTGTGGATGCTGAAAAAATGCTTCAGGTGAGCTTTGCTCAATGATTTTGCCCTTATCCATAAAAATAATGCGGTCTGCCACTTTGCGTGCAAAACCCATTTCATGGGTGACGATGAGCATGGTCATGCCTTCCTGTGCCAGTTTCAGCACCACATCCAGCACTTCCCGTACCATTTCAGGATCTAAGGCTGCGGTTATCTCATCCAATAAAATCACTTTCGGTTTCATGACCAATGCACGGACAATCGCAATTCGCTGTTTTTGCCCACCCGATAAATTGGCAGGATAATCATATTTACGATCAAGCAATCCCACCCGCTGCAATAAGTGATCTGCCAGTTGTTCCACTTCTACACGTTGCCGTTTTTGTGCTTTTAAGGGGCCAAGCAGAATGTTATCAATCACATTCATATGCTTGAATAACTCATAGTTCTGGAACACCATGCCGATCTGCTGACGTACGCTATCCCATGGCAAATCCTGCCCTAATCTTCCAATATCTTTGAGATGAATCTCCCCCTCTTGGATCGGTTCCAACCCATTGATACAGCGCAACAAGGTACTTTTGCCACAACCCGATGGCCCCAAAATCACCACCACTTCCCCTTGTTGCACATCCAGATCAATGCCATGCAAGATATGACTTTGTTTATAAAATTTCTGCACATGTTGTATCGATAACAAAGTCATGCGTTCTCCCACACTTTTTCTAAATGCGCTGCTAAAAGCGATAATGGATAACAAATCAGGAAATAAAGAATAAAGATGAAACCGTAAATCCATAGCGAGGCACTGGGTACCGTCAATAATGAGTTTTCAATAATCTGCTGCCCGACTTTCAGAACTTCCACCATCCCGATCAGTACCGCCAATGAACTGGTTTTAATCATGCGGGTAAACAGATTCAATGCCCCAGGTGTCACTCTTTTTAGGCTTTGTGGGAAAATCACGTAAATCAATGCCTGCACATGATTTAAACCTACAGCATAAGCAGAATCACGTTGATGCTGATCAATCGAAGTAATCGAGGCCCGAACTAAATCGCCCATTTCCGCAGTTCCCCATAAGGTAAATACAAAAATACACACCCAAAATGATGAGAGCTGCCAGTTAAACCACGTCGCTAAACCAAAATAGAAAACAAACAATAGGACGAGGATCGGCACAACCCGAATGGTTTCTAAATAAAAACGGCAAATAATTTTAATCAGTATGTTTTTGGAGGTCATGATCACCCCAAAAACCGTCCCGAAAATCGCAGATAAAAACACAGAAAGAAAAGCAATTTCAATGGTTTGTAGCAGGCCATACAGCAACCGTTCGAGATGGCTCGGTTGAAATAAATACTCAAGTTCCATGGCTCACCTTCCGACTGCGATATTCCAAATAACTGGTGAGTGCTGAAACAGGTAACAAGATAATCAGATAGGCCATGATTAATAGAAATAAAGCTTCTGTGGTTTTATAGTCCATCCCAATCAAATCTTTGGTCACAAACAAGAGCTCCACCACTGCAATCGCACTCAAAACTGAGCTTTCTTTAATCAGAAATAAGCAGTTCGCACCAATGGCTGGAATAGAAAGCGACAGCGCCTGTGGAAACACCACATATTGAAAGACTTGGACGGCATTGAGTCCCACACTTCGGGCAGAATCAATCTGTCCTTGTGCAACTGACTGTAAGCCTGCACGGAAGGCTTCTGCCATATAACTGCCGCCCAAAAAAGTTAGACCAATCACACCACAGGTAAAACCATCTAGTTTGATCCCGATCTTAGGTAAACCGTAATAGAGAAAAAATAGCTGAATGAGCAAGGGCGTATTGCGGGAAACCTCAATATAGACTTTGACAATTTTGTTGAGTATTCGAACGTTATAGGTACTAATCACACTACAGATCAGCCCCAATAAAATAGATAACACAATACCAATAAAGGAGATTTTTAAGGTCATGAGGGTTGCCGCATAGAACTGCGGCAGTACACTCTGTATATACAGCCAATCCAAAGACAACATCCGAATGAAAAATTGATTCTTTTGATAAATACGTTGTTGTTATTTATCTTTGGATGAGTCTAATCTGATTGAAAAATCACATGAAATATTATTATTTGCTAAGCTTTGCTGAAATTTTTAATTATCAGCCTTGGCTTGAGGTAATTCTTTTTATTCTCCCTCCGCTGAATAACGCTCAGAGCTGCACTGTTTAGCTCATTTTTTATAAAAAAATCGTATGACTTAAACAATGACTCCCAACCCTATCTGAGGCAGATAAGGTAAAGGCATACCTATCCACATTATTTGTAGCTAACTAAATCATTTATCTTGCTATCATTTTAAAAACCATATTCTCAAAAGAACAAGCGACTGTTTTTATATAAAAATTTTACCATTAAATAAATTAAAGCATATGATTATTAATAATAATTATATTTAAATTTAACAAATATGAAATATTTTATTTACATGATTAAGTTTCATCACTGATAGAGGGCTATCCCATGTTAGAAGAAAATTTAGCAAAAAAAGAAATTCTTCAAAATTATCAATCTCCACTCATCCACGACTTCGAGACGTCACCGTTAAAAGAAAAATTTAAGCAAAATGGATTCATACAATACAAAACCTCAGAAATCGATATTGAATCAAAAATATCAATTTCAAGAGAATTTAAAGCATTAGAAAGAGATCCTTTTGCACCACCCAATACACAACGCTTTAGACGCTATGGAAATGCTTTAATTCTTCCATGGGAAAAGCATATCGAACCAATTTGGTTACCGACAACGTTGGGAGACGATGGCCAAGAACTCTCTGGATATGATCAGGGAAATAACAATCCGGAACATGGCTCTATTCGATATTTCAATGCACTGAGCAGAAATGTAAAGCTCTCACATTATTTGAATAAATTAATTATTGAAGATTATAAACTTACATTCGGATTGAGCGAATATTATCTGCCCATCTATGTCGGCATACATTTTGTTAAACTCACCTCAAACGATCAGAGCCAAGGGATTAGTTCTCCAGACTGTTTCCATCAAGATGGTGAACCTTTTACCTTTGCCCATCTGTTCTATCGCAGTAATAATATTACTGGCGGCGAAAACTATATTGCTCATCCGAGTGAAAGAAATAAACGCTTAGAAGAGGTCAATGTCGAAAAAATTTATAGTCAATTCACATTAAAAAATATTTTAGATAGTTTTGCGGTACATGATCATTCTGTCTGTCATTATGTCTCACCCATTAAAAAAATATCGAATGATCAACTCAACTTCTTAGGTGAAAGATGGGTCATCCTGATTGATTATTCATTAACGAAGCAAAAAATATGATCAATAATCTTCTATTTTCCCTATCTCCTATCCTTCTCTCCCTGCTCTTCGGCTGGGGGATTGGGAGAGTCACCAAACCAACCATTAGAAATAAATTGGTTGGCTATATCACTATTTTAGTATGGCTACTGCTTATTTCGATCGGTTTTCAATTCGGTGTTGTTCTATTTGATAAAGAACTCGGCTCTACCATCATTGTTGAGTCTTTTATCTATGCGACGGTGATTAGTGCGATTACCTTTGTTTTTCTTTTTAAGAAAGCACATAACATCAGCGAAAATCGAAAATCGCTATCTGAAATTTTAAAACCCGTTCTAGAATGCCTGATTGCGATCTCAATGGTTCTTATCGGGATGGTTCTCTATCTCATCCTCCCAGATACATTGGGAAGTGAAACGATTAGCAATATATTACTTTATCTTCTCATCTTTTTAGTTGGGGTCGATCTAGCCACGATTAAAATACAATCTTTAACCCTTAACCATGTCAAGGTTCCATTACTCACAATCATTGCACTGTTCATTGCAGCTTATTTGACGACTTTTATTTTAGATCGATCATTCTTTGAACTCATTGTACTCGGTAGTGGTTTTGGCTGGTTTTCTCTCTCAGGTCCATTGATTGGTAAAACCTTAGGTGCGGAACAAGGTACTTTTGCCTTACTTACCGATCTTATCAGGGAGTTTTATGCAATCGCGTTGTTATATCTTTTAGGTAGAAACTATCCAAACCCTGTCATCGGGATTTGTGGTGCAACGGCCATGGATTCAACACTTCCTTTTATCAAAAATAATTGCTCTCCTTTGGATACACAAGTTGCTATTTTTAGTGGTTTTATTTTAACGGTGCTTGCGCCTTTCTTTATCATTTTTTTCAGTACCTTCTTATCCTAAAGCCAGCTATTTATGATCGATATTTAATCATCAGAGATTTTAATTTTTAGAATGCATACAAATGCAATTTTAATGTTAGTTTCAAACTAGTCGCCCCCTTCACAATCCATTACAATCACTTCTTTTTTGTTCAGCGCATCTTATTTTGAGTAATTCCTCTCCCCAATTAAAACGTGGGCTTAAAAATCGACATATCCACTTGATCGCCATGGGTGGTGCAGTGGGTACTGGACTATTTCTAGGTTCTGCTCAAGTGATCCAGTCTGCTGGCCCTTCGATTATTTTGGGCTATGCCATCGTTGGTCTGATCGCATTTCTGATCATGCGACAAATGGGTGAAATGATTGTAGAAGAACCTGTTGCAGGCTCTTTTAGTTATTTTTCACAAAAATATTGGGGAAGATTTGCTGGCTTTTTATCGGGCTGGAATTATTGGGTGGTTTATATTTTGGTGGCAATGACTGAGCTGACAGCCATTGCCAAATATATCCATTATTGGTGGCCACATATACCTGCATGGATCTCGACTTTATTTTTCTTCATTGTTGTGACCTGCTTAAATCTAGGCAATGTGAAGTTTTATGGTGAATCAGAATTCTGGTTGGCCATCATTAAAGTCGTTGCTGTCATTTCAATGATTTTATTTGGTTTGTTTCTTTTGCTCACAGCAGGTACAGAATCAACGGCTAGCTTCGCAAACCTTTGGCAACACGGCGGATTTTTTCCGCATGGTTTCTCTGGTCTGTTTTATATGCTGGCCTTTTTAATGTTTGCTTTTGGTGGAATTGAATTAATCGGTATGACTGCTGCTGAAGCTGAAAATCCGGAGAAAAGCATTCCGCAAGCTATCAATCAGGTGATCTTTCGGATTCTGATTTTCTACGTGGCTTCGCTTGCCATCATCATGTCACTGATTCCATGGAATCAACTGGATTTGGGCGGTCTGGATAAAAGCCCATTTGTGATGATTTTTAGTCAACTCGGGATTGATTGGGCAGCACATTTACTCAATTTTATTATTTTGACGGCGGCACTGTCTGTGTATAACAGCGGTATGTATGCCAATAGCCGTATGCTCTATGGGTTGGCAGTACAAGGCAATGCCCCAAAAGTTTTTGCAAAAGTTAGTCAGCAAGGCGTACCCATGCCTGCGGTGATCTTTTCTTCGATTTTAATTTTTGGCTGTGTGTTACTGAATTATTTTGTGCCAGAACAAGCCTTAAGTCATTTGATGTATATGGCAGTTGCAGCTTTGGTTTTAAACTGGGCGATTATTAGCTTTACCCATTTAAAATTTAAACGTGCCGTTCAACAACAAGGTAAAACAGTCAAATTCCCTGCCTTATTTTCACCATTTAGTAATTATCTGGTTTTGGCGTTTATCGTGATGATTTTATACATCATGTGGACGCAAGGCTTTAGGGAATCCGTGATTTTAATTCCGGTCTGGATCATGTTTATGTTCGGATTATTTAAATTTTTGAAATGGAATAAATCTCTCTAATATCTGCCTACAACACGCATCTACAGCAATCTGTAAAAATAAACTGTAGATGCGTTATCGCTCAACAAAAATAAATAAAAATAATATAGGCCTTATTTGTTATCAGGTTAATCCATTTGCTACTATAGCCCTATCCTATTCATCGTCTGATCCAATGTCTGAACCGCAACTCTCTCTCAGCGATTATCTAGCAACGGTACAGGAAATTATTCGCCTGAGCTTTGACGAACCTGTTTGGGTGAAAGCCGAGATTCGGAATCTGAGTATCAAAGGTGGGCATTACTACCTTGAACTGGCTGAAAAAGAACAAGACACAGACAAAGTTATTGCGAGCTGTAAAGCCACGATCTGGAAATTCTCTGCCGCAAAAATCGTGTTCAAATTTGAACGTGAAAGTGGAATTGAACTGTCCAAAGACTTAAATGTACTGATTAAAATTAAGGCCCGCTTCGATCCTCAATATGGCTTCTCTGTCAATATTGAAGATATCGATTCTAGTTTTACCCTCGGTGATATTGCTAAACGCTATCAGCAGATCCTTGCACGACTCAGCAGTGAGGGTTTGCTTCCACTGAACAAAGCCCTGCCCACACCTTTTGATATTGAGCATGTGTTGGTGATTGCGCCTGAAAATGCGGCTGGATTAGGTGACTTTAAGAAAGATGCCGATGCATTACATCAAGCAGGTGTCTGTCATTTTGTCTACCACAACGCGACTTTCCAGGGAAATACCGCTGCGCACAGCATTATGGAATCGCTAGGCACTGGGCTACGTCAATGGGCAGCAGACTATACTATTCCGCCCGACCTGATCGTGATCATTCGAGGTGGCGGTGCTGTTAACGATTTGGCGTATTTAAATGACTATGATCTTGCTGCCCTGCTGTGTAAGCGTAAAGTACCGATTTGGGTAGGAATTGGACATGAAAAAGATCGGACTATTTTAGATGAAATTGCCCATCGTTCCTTCGATACGCCAAGTAAGGTGATTGCAGGTATTCGCAATCTGATTTCGGAACGTTCTGTAGAAGTGATGGAACATTTTCAAACCATTAAATTGCTTTCTCAACATCAGATTACGGCTTATCAAAGTCAGAATGATCAATTCATCAGTCGAATCAAGTCGCAGTCTGAAAATCAAATCAGTACCAGCTATTTGCAACTTCAAGTTGCCAGATCAACGCTGCAATATTTTGCCAAGCAACAACTAAAAACAGCTTCGACTCAAATCGAAGCATTAATGCGGGAAACCTTGTTGCAAAACCCGAGAAATGTACTCGCTAAAGGTTATGGCATTGTCCGCAGTGAAAATAAAGCGATTCGCTCGATCCATCAAGCAAGTTCATCCCTATCGATTGAAATGCAAGATGGTTATATCCATGCCAAGCTCACCGAGGTGATTGATCATGACTAAGAAAGAATTAAGTTTTAAAGATGGTTATGCATTATTAAAAAAGAATGCTGAACTGCTCGAAGCACAAGAACAACCTGATATTGATAATTTGATGAAAATCGTCGAAGAGTCAATGGCCGCTTACAAAGCCTGTAAATCCAGAGTCGATGCAGTGCAACAAGCCTTAAATGAAACTTTTAAAGACAGTGAATAACAGCGGATCTAAAAGCCACTCGCTTTGAACAGCACGCAGCTTTGACTCGCTCAATATTTGCTTATGCAACATAAATACAAGGCTTAGAGTAATAACCACAAATGAATGGCAAATGGCCCAACCAGCACCATCAAGATACCTGCAATCACCATGGTTAAGCTGGCAATCACGCCTTCTTCATTATTCCGTTGTTGGGCTCTTGCGGTACCAAAGCCGTGAGCGGCATTACCAAATGCAGCACCATTTGCCACAGCGGAACGGATTTTGGTGAATGCTAAAATTGCATCTCCACAAATCATCCCAACCAAACCCGTAATCACGGTAAATAGCGACACCAATGCTGCTGAACCATGAATATCTTCGGCTAGAATCATCGCAAAAGGTGTTGAAATAGAACGAGCCATCAAACTGTTGGTGACTTCTGGACTAAAATGAAAAAGCTGTGCCATCTCATAAGCCGACATCACCCCGACACTCATACCCACAACAATCGCGATGGATAGAACACCGAGATTTTTACGGATGGTAGCGCGATAACGATAAATAGGCACAGCAAAGGCAACCGTTGCAGGTCCAAGTAAGTTGACGATCCATTTCGTATCTTGGGCGTAGGTCTGATAGGAAATGCCAAAAATCGTCATTAATATAATCGTGAGCACTGGCACGCTAATCGCGGGTGAAAGCCATAATTTAGGATGTTTCTGATAGAGACGTTTTGCAACCACATAGGCGACCAAAGTCCAGATCAGACACAGGATTGACCAGATATTCATGTGAAATGCCTTTAGATATGCTTATGCTGGAAAGGTTTACGTGTTTGCAAATAGCTTTTGAGACGGTTGTAATAATGAATGGTCAGACAGGTGCTCAACATCACCAAGATCGTCCCCAGCACAATACTCAGTACAATTTGCCAGCCTTCAGTCATAAACAGCGTTTTGTACTGAACCACGGCGACAACCACAGGCACAAAAAACAGCAATAATTCGCCGAGAACGACCGTAGCGCCGATTGCCACCTGATCCATTTTAATCACCTTGAGAAATAGACAGATCAGCAATAACAACATGCCTAAAATCCCTGCGGAGATTGGGACACCTAAATATTGATGCAAGACATAACCGACACCCCAAAAAGCCGCCAGAATTAAAATCTGTTTGACCAATATGAAAAAGCTGTTTGTGGAAGAAGTTTCAGAAACGGAATCAGTGCTCATGACAACGAAATAAAATGGTGAACTACATTATTATGCTAACCCAGTGCTATTGGCATAATATGAATTATTCATGTTAAAATTATTCAAAAATGGAATAATATTTTACCCATTATGCTTTCATTCAAATCGCTACAATGCTTTGTCACTTTGGTCAAAACCCAAAGCTTTACCCGTACTGCGGAACAGCTCTATCTGACGCAACCGACCATTAGTAAAATCTTGCAGCAGCTTGAACAACAACTTCAAGTACAGTTGTTGGTAAAGCCAGAACATGGCCGCAAGAGACAGGTTGAACTCACGGAAATTGGCCAGCGTATCTATCAGCATGCGCTTGAGCTTTTGCAGGCAGAACAAAATATTTTTCTGGAGATCGAAAACTATCAGCAATTAAAAACAGGCACTTTAAAATTAGGCGTTCCACCTTTAGGTTCTCAACTGCTCACCACTGCCCTGTTTGATTACCATCAACAATGGCCTGAGATCGAACTTTCTTTTCTAGAAGTCGGTTCCAAAGGAATTGAACAGGCTTTACTAAATAATGAACTGGATGTGGGGGTGTTGTTACATCCTTTCGATCAGCAAATCTTTAATAGCATCGAATTGTGTGATTATCCGTTGATGGTGCTATTACGCCGAGATGCGACTTGGGCAACCCGCAAAAAAATATATCTAGAAGAATTACAAAACCAATCCTTTTTAATGTTTCCCGAAAATTTCTCGCTCAATCGCATTATTCTGGATGCGTGTCAGCAGCATGGTTTCTATCCAAGCATTGCCTGCCGTACCAGTCAATGGAATTTGCTGGCAGATATGGTGCTACAACGGATGGGGATTGCCCTATTACCACAGTATTATACCGACATGCTCGATCCTGAATTATTTGCAGCCATTCCCCTCGAAAAGCCAAACATTCAGTGGCATCTCGCTATGGCATGGAAAAAGAATCTGCCTGTCTCTCCCGCGGTACAGGCTTGGCTTAATGTGATTCGTGAACATTTTCAATTGATTAAGTCAAAAATTGATGAATGAAATATTCAACTAAAATTCGCAGAAAAACTGATAAAGCTTTGCCACAAAAAAGCTACCCAATCCTAGATGAGCTCGCCTAAACTGGATGAATCAATTGATAAAATGGCAAGTCATAATGAATGATTCAAACTACATTCCACCCAAAGTCTGGCAATGGACTGGAGAAAAAACAGATTTAAATCAGCCAACCTCAGGGAGTCGCTATGAGCAGAAATTACCTGTTGGACAACATCCACTCCAGTTATATTCACTTGCCACACCTAATGGACAAAAAGTGACGATTCTGCTTGAGGAGTTGCTCACATTAGGACATACCGATGCTGAGTATGATGCTTGGTTAATTAAAATCGGTGAAGGCCAACAATTTGGTAGTGGCTTTGTTGAAATTAACCCAAACTCAAAAATTCCCGCCTTGGTGGATCACAGTCAAAATCCACCACTCAGAGTGTTTGAGTCAGGTTCAATCTTGCTTTACTTAGCTGAAAAATTTAAAGCCTTTATTCCCACTGAGCTTGCGGCACGTACCGAATGTTTGAACTGGTTATTTTGGCAAATGGGCAGCGCACCTTATATTGGGGGTGGTTTAGGGCATTTTTATGCCTATGCACCAGTAAAAATTGAATATGCGATTAACCGCTTTGCCCTTGAAACCAAACGCTTATTGGATGTATTAGACCAGCATTTAGCAAAGCACGAATACTTGGCGGGTCATGAATATAGCATTGCTGATATTGCTGCTTTCCCATGGTATGGCAGCGTTGTAAAAGGCTGGGTTTATAATGCGGATGAATTCTTAAGTGTAGATCAGTATAAACATGTTCAACGTTGGGCCGATGCCATTCAGGCGCGTCCTGCGGTACAGCGTGGGCGTATGGTGAATCGTACTTTTGGCGACTTAGCTAGCCAACTGCATGAACGACATGATGCCAGTGACTTTGAAACCAACACGCAGGATAAGTTGCAATAACTATTCTTTGTCTGATGAATAGCGTAAATAAAAAATCCCTTGTAAAAACAAGGGATTTTTTAAATTCTATGGAAGCGGCGGCAATCAAATTCAATATCACGTTGGGCTTATTTTGGCCCTGTATTACTCGCGAACAGATTCTCATCAAATTTGAATCTAAAACGAACATAAGCACCTTGAATTGTGGTGTCACTATCTACCAGATCATCATCCTTATAACCTGAGAAATTATAGCCACCAGACAACCATAAGTTTGCTGCAACGAGATATCCAAGCTCAGCACCAACCAGAACTCTACGCCCTGAACTCATATCAGACCATAATACGCCAGTATGTACACCAGCATCCCATCTTTCACTGATGTCATACATTGCTCTTGCACTGAACATATGTGTCATCCCAGTAGACTCTAAACCAGAGAATGTCGTTTCCACATTTTTCACAGCATATTGACCAGACAGCGTAAGATCACGTGTTGGATGGTAATTTAAATGATTAGAGAAAATATAAACATGTTTAAGATAAGGATTACTTAAATCTGTTTTATTATCGTCATAACGATATTCGACTTTGGCCAAAGCATCAAAACGATTGTGCTCCGTATCTCGATAAGCTAATCCTAACTGGAAGCGATCTATTAAACGGTCACCGCTACTGTCATTCTTGCTATCTGTAAGGCTCACTACATTTTTTGCTAATAATGTCACATCATCTGAATATTTATAAGCAGCGCCTAAATTATTCAAAATCGTATCCGACTGATCTGACCAACGTGCTTCAATACGCGCAACTGCTTTCCAGTTTGGATTCTTTAAATATTCAACCCCTAAAGATGCCGCTGTGCTATCAGAACTTAAATTATTCGTACTTGATAACGATTTGGTTTGTTCAAAACTCGTATTTGCATAGAAACCTTTTTCAAGTTCCCAACGATTACGTAAACCGATTGCTGCCTCAGCCTCTCGCGCACTAATACCATCGCGAATACGATATTCACTAAAGGCGGTACCGTTATTGTTATACTTACTATCCAGACCAAATACGGTTACATTGCGGCGCTGATTACTATTCAGATCATAAAGACCACTAAGACTAGAAACTAATTCATGGCGGCCATAAGCACGAAGTTTTGAATTAATTTGATAATTTGCCCCCAATGCAAAAACACGGCGATCGGCTTCAGAAATGTCTTGTTCATATTCAGCGAAAACATTCGAACCTTGCCAAGGAAGTTGACTGGTTAACTTAGATCGAACGGTCACACCATGGTATGGCGCAGTTTGTGTGGTATTCAGCGTTGCTGGGTTTGATGATTCATCATAATATTTTAGACCGAGCTCTACAGCTAAAATGCGATTTATTGCACGCTCAATACTGGCTGAAACACCTTGATTTACACCACTCAACTGATCTTCGGTACGAATCGCTTCTAGCTTCGCCAAACCAACTTTATTGAGTTGTACGCGTCCTTTAATTCCACTCTCTTTACGACCAGCCGTAATCGGTGCAGCAGTATTATAAAAACCAGTATCTGCTTGGTTATGATAAACCTTCATTTCCAAGTCTTTATAAGCGTAGTTTAATTCAACTCGTGCAGCATCACCTGATAATTTACCGGTCGCATCAGGTGCTACATTAGAGTTCAAGCCATCATTAATATTTTCTGATCGAGCAAATTCAGCAACAAACTTACCTTTATCATTGGCAAATTTAACAACCGTATTCACACTCGCCAACTGATCTTGAGTCAGTGGATTATTGCTCTTAACGTAAGAAGCCCCCACTTTCACTTTGTCTGTGACTTTTACAGAACCAGATACACCACCAACCGTATATTCTTCACCACCTTGATCAGATTCAACGGTGATGCGTAAAAATACTGGATTTAAATCAGCATCAACACTTGGAACTGGATCTTTGAGATAAATACTATTACTGAAAGTATCAACCTCATAATCAGTAAAACGTGTCAAAGTTGTGCGTGCAATAATTAAACCTGAATTGTTACGGTCACGCGTAATGACTTCTACTTTTTCACTATTATCACGTACATCTTGGGCATTCACACCACCTAAACTATATGGACCTGAAATTCCCATAGCACGTTGTTCATTCACAACTTGTTGGGTATTTGTCTGTGCAGCAAAGGCTGTAACTTTATATTTATCAATTTCGACAGTACTACGAACACCTGTTAATGAACGGTTATATTGACCTAAAGATAGGCCTTCATCATTTTCAGTCCGAGTTACGTAATCACCGTACATGGCATATGAACGGCCTTTATCTACACGAATATATAATTTGCTGGTTGACTGGGCATCAAAGCCTTTGGCAGCAGAATCACCATAGACTGGGTAATATTCATCAGGACGAATATCACGGAATAATCTTTGCTTTTTATCTTTGTCAGAATCATATGCAAGTGTAAGAAGATATTCCCCTTTGACCTTACCTTTCAAAAATAATGCTGCTCGACCAGTTAAATTACGCTTACCATCTTTTGAAGCTGAAATTTCATTTAATTCTTCTTCAAAACCGTCGTTTGAATTGACACCACTTAGTTCTTTAGGATCAAACTTTTTAAAATTAAGCGAACCTTCAACCATACCAACAGCAATGATTGGTCTTAAATCAGGTAAGAAACGAATTGGTGTGCTTGAGTGGAAAATACCACTTTCAACAGATAGAGTGCCTTCACCTGCTTCAATCGGTGCTTGAATTGGAACAAGTAAACTACCACCTTCAACAAATACTTGAATACCTGGTTGTTTTGGATCTAAGTCAACTAAATCAATTTTACCAATTGAACTGTCTAAGGTAATAGGTGTACGGCTTGATACCAATGTGCCATGTCGGTCAACGATTTTTAAATTCACATTAAAATGGTCACGGCCATTCGCTTGCGGAATCGTTTTACTTGGCTCAAGTTGCAGTTTATCTAATTGGTCTGGGGCGATCACATCAATACGTTTAATGTCACGAGTGTTCCCCATCATGTCCACTTGACGTACTTCAATCGTGTTATGACCAGCATTTAGGTCAACACCAATAAAGTCTAAACCTGAAACCTGCATATTCGGTAATACAGCACGTTTACCAATACGCTTTTCAGGAACACGTGTTCCATTTACCCAAAGTTCAAGCTGAGTACCTGCCGCACCTTTAACCTGAATAGATGTTTGAGGATAAGGCAATATCTGCCCGTCTTTGAGATTCAAAATTTCTAATTGATTATTCACAGCTGTTTCTAAAGCTGTTTCAAGATTAATCATTTTTACAGCGCTAGCTGAATCTACTGGAGTTTCATTTGGCAATACCAAGGTTGAAGAACTTGGTAAAGCCACAGAAGGTTGTGCACCAGTTTTTTCAGGCTCAAACTGTATTTGCTTAATTTCTTTGATTTGTTCTTTAGAAAAATCAAGATTACAGTTCGCCTGAACACCAACGGCAGAAATACAACCACTCGAAGGCTGTCCTCGAACATCTGTAACTTTGGAAAAAATTGGATCAGCTGTTAAATCTGAACGTAATACTTGCTCTAAATTGGTATTGTCTTGCTCAATGCGTTTTTTACGCTCTAGCACACGTTCAATTAAAGACTCTGAACATTGACCTTCACCTTCAGCAATCGCAAAATCAGCACGATGCAATTCACCACGTTTTAAATCAACAAAACGGCTATTCGGATCACCTGCTTGGCGATTACTAATTAAGACCAATTCAGAACCAGTAGGTAAACTTGTACGATCTACTTTTAAAACATGTGTTTTGGCACTAATTCCATAGAAGTCATATTTACCTTCACTATCGGTAATAACATAACTTCCGTCTTCCAAATAAATACGTACCCCTGGAACACCTATTTCCCCTGCATCTTGGATACCATTTCGATTACAATCGGTGAAGACTTTACCAACAATAAACCCATCGGAAATCATCGCACCGGGGGTTACTTCTACTTTTGCCGATGCTTCATTAGACTCAATGCCTTTTGCATCTTTGGCGCGAACACGGTTAATACCATCGCCATTCAATGCATTAGGTCCTATATAAACACGATATTGGACTTTGACTTCTTTATTTGGTGTGAGCGTGCCTAAGCCAAGCTTTAAATAAGGGCCTTTGCCACCTAACGGATCTTCAACTTTAGTACCATCAACCCGCATTGAACCTTGTACATAAATAAAGCCGCGAGGAAGTGTATCGGTGATTGAAACATTCGCTGAATCTGCAGTCCCGCGGTTTGCAACAGTGACTGTATATTCTTCAAATTCACCAATCTCAGCAGTCTTATTAGAAGCAGCTTTTTTAACAAATAAAGATGAACTGGTGTTTGCGACTTCTGGGTCAATTGGAATATCAATATTAAGTGCTGGATCACCATTGTTTAATGTAAACTGCCCCGCGTATGACCATTTTAAATCAATTGCTTTATCTGCTGGAAAGCTAGGGTATACAGAACGATCACTAACGAACGTATAACGTGTATTACCCGAAATTGTCTTTGTATCTACAACAAAACTATATGTACCCGCTTTCACAAGTGGATAAATAAACTCACCAGCACTATTGGTCACTTGTGTCGCTGGTATAGAGGTCATCGCACCCGTTTGAGCATCAATTGTAAATGCAACATTACTGCCAATTGGCTGACCATTTTGATCTAATAAAGTCACTGTAGCGCCAGCCACAGGTAAGCCAGTTTTAGCATCAAAAACAGTCCCATACGGATCCATCAAGACATTTGTATTAATGTCCGTGATTGTTGCTGTAGATTGACCTTGTGCATCCAAACAATCCGTTAAACTAATATCAACTTTATCGCGTTTGAGCGTTTGTAAAACCGCATCAAATGAAATACCTTTGTCTGATAACGTTGTTGGTAATGTATAATGAAATACACCCGTATTCACACCCGTTTCAATACCAATAACTTCTTCTACATCACCTGTCTTTGTTGATTTAATTCTAATTTTTACACGATCAGCCGTGTAACGATCAGCATTACAACTTGCATTTTTAGCCTCGATATTCAGCGGTTTATTCACGCTACCTGTAGCTAAAATGCTCTTAAAATCACTTGAGTTGTTGGTAATATCGGCAGAACCACTCACCAATGTAGTTGCTACATTTGATAAAATATCTTTTTGGCTATCCGTAACCGCATACGAAACTTTATAAGTATTTTTTACAGTGGTTTTTGCAATATTACGATTCATACTGACGACAAGATCAACTTGCTCAGATGTATTCGCCGCAATTTGTGGGAAACCAACAACAAGTTGGTTGATCTGTGTAACGTCACTTGGGGCGATCGTGCTATAACTATTATTTGAAAGCTTGTATAAAATTTTAGCTTGGACATTTTTTGCTAAAGCAGATTTGAATGTGGTATTCGGTGGTAAATCATCAACCAACAGCACCATCTTCTGTGTTTGACCATCCACCAGCACATCAATAGGTCGAGCTGGTTTTTTGCCTTGATTACTGATATTTAATGTATAATTTAAATCATAATTTGCAGTTGCAGAAGGCTCAAAGGTTTTTTGCTGAACTTCTTTGGTTGCAACTAATTTAGCACCATAGCTAATCGCGCTATCGATCGCAGTTGCTGTTGCGTTGGTATCTTCAACAACAGTTGCTTTAATCGGCAAGTTAAATTGCTGACCTTCGCTTAAATTCGAATTTGTGGTTGCAACAACCCATAAATTAACACTCTGACCTACTTGCAGAGGTACAGATTGAATGACTTGCTGATCAGTTGTATCAAACTGACCATCTTTATTTGTGTCTATGTAAATTTTTATATTGTTTAATTCATTAATTGTTAATGTCTCTAGCTGAACATTAACCGGTGCATTACTATTATTCGATAAGGTATTTGCCCATATCACTCTTACATTAGGCTCAGTATCAAGCACAGGTGGTGTAGTTAGAGTAATGGCATATAATGCTGAAACGTTGACTTCTACAGTATTTGAAACTGATTGTTGTTCTTTACCATTTGCAGCGATAAAAGTTGCATAAGCAACGTTTTGAATTGTACTACCAACTTCAGGAATATTCGCGGCATGACTATACTGCGCAGAAAATATAGATATTGTCAGCGTTGATAACATGAAAGACATGTTTTGACATGCTCGAATTTGCTTCTGTTGTAGCACAGCGCTCTACCCTTCAACTAAATAGTCTAAATAAACAAAATTAAAAAATTATGGTATGAGGACACCTGCAAAGCACAAATGTCCTCACATTTAATTATTCATTCCTAATAATCTAAATTTTTGAATGAATATTAATTATTTACTTTGATTACAAACTCCAACACTGCACTTGTGTTTGGCACAAGAGGTGTTTTCTCAGCTGCAATAGTTCCTGTTGAACCATCAGTTAAAGCTGCAGTTGAAGTACTTAAAGTCGCATTTGTTGCAACTGGAGAGGCACTTGCAACCACTTTCAAGGTTGTATAAGCAGGTGTAGCATCGCTAATCACAACATTGGTTACGTCTGCATTACCTTCGTTAGTCGCAGTGATCTTATACTTCACACACTCGCCTGGCTTCGCAGAAACGGTATTTTGAGTATAAGCACCTGTCGCTGCACCCGTTGAACAGTTCGCTAAAGATTGCTCTTTCACTAAACGTACTTGACCACTTGTAACAGTCGTTAAGTCTGTGTTCACTAAGTCAGCAACAGACTGACCACCAACAACTGTTGGTTTAATCGTTAATACGACTGCACTTGGTGTGCCCGCAGTTGCATTTGTTGGCGCTTGAACTTTGATGAGTAAGTTTACAGATGCACCACGAGCAATACTGCCAGATACCGCTGCAAGATCATTACCTGTAACCAATTCATTGGCATCAGCCACACCATCATTGTTCAAATCAACAAACAAGCTAGTTACCCAACCATTTGCAGCTTGATCATTGGTCAATGTGAATGGCAAGCTACCTGCTGTAGCTCCTTCAACGATGTTACCGTTGTTGGTTAAGGTATGCTTGTAAACAACCGTACCACCTGGTGCAACTTGACCAGTACGGTCATTTTGCAAGCTAAGCACACGATTAGTTTCTACAGTTACGCGATCAGACATGACATCTGTTAAGCCTGTAGCAGGAGACACAATTTTGAAGATAACTTCTTGATCACCAGCTGGCGCATTTGCAGGAGGAGTTACAACTGCAACCAGTTGAACACTGCCACCACTTGGGATATTACCTGTGTTGGTAATTGGAGCACCTGTTGGATTACCAGCACCATCAGCTAAGTAATACTGAACTGTCCAACCCGTTGGTAATACAGGAGATGTAGATAAATTATAGTTATCTCCAGTTGCACCTTTATTATCAACAGTTAATGGGAAACTAGCCGCTTGACCAGGCTTGGTTGATTTAGTATCGATATATTGACCAGTATCTTTACCAGTTGCACCAGCAACGGTACCCGTACTGTTTGTTGCATCACCATTGTGTAAGTCAACTGTAGACGCAACAACTTTATCAATCACTAAAGTGATGGTATCCGTACCCGTAGAATTCGTAACAGGTGTTGATGTTAAGATCGTGCTAATTGGTGTCGTTGAAGAATAACCAGAAGGCAGAGTCACCTTAGCAACAACTTGGTATGCAGCACCACTTGCAACTGGGCCAGTGTCTACAACGCCATCACCATTGGTATCGGTTAATGGTGTTACACCATCCGCTTTGAATAATTCAACGATGCTACCAGCTGGTAAAGAGTTTTTATTCACTGTAATGTTAAAGGCTTCTGTCACATTACCTGTGTTATGTACGACGATTGGCTCACCGCCACCCGCTGTAACACCAAAGGTAACTGGCGTACCTTGAGTTGTTGACTTGGTAATTACATCATCAGCTGGAGCGGTAGACGCTTGTCCATCAGCAAAGGCATCGGTCGTACTATCGTTAATCGTACCTTTTTTAACACCTAATACGGTTACATCGTTCGGGTTAGATGGTGTTTTACCTTCTGTACCTGGACCATCTGGATCTACTTCAGCGATGTTTGTAATTGTACCAGCTGGAGTATTTTGATTGACTCGAACTTTAAATTTCAACACACCACTGCTGTTCGCAACAACGGTCGGAATAACTAATGTAGCTGTTCCAGATGCAAAGCTATAGCCGTCTGAATCAGCAGTACCATCATTAACGGCAGTACCATTTACTGTTGCAGAATTAGCAACATAAGTTAAACCTGCTGGAAGTACGTCAGTGATCGTAACGTTAGTTGCCGTCGTATTACCTGTGTTTTGGTAAACTAAGCTATATTCAACTTCACGTGCTGTTGGGTTTGATAAAGTTGCATCTACATTACTAACACTTGCAGATTTTACTAAGCTAATTACAGCACCATTGGTGATTTTAACGGTATCAACGTTTTTAGCAGTTACGCTTGTATCGAAACCACTAATTGCCGAAACAGTTAACTTACCAAGATCACCAGCAGTCACGTTGTTGCTTGCTGTTGTTGCTTGTACGATTAAATTAACAGATTCGCCTGCAGCTAGAGTAATACTGGTAACAGGAGTTTGACTGTCTGGAACACCATCTTTATTCGCGTCAAGATAGACTTTCAGACCGCTGAAATCGTAGTTATCTGTGGTGTTATCACGTGTATCGTTATTCGCAACAGCGACGTTAAATGTATCGCTACCATTACCCGTGTTGGTTAATGTATGAGATAAAGACACTTGGCCATTCGCATTTGCCGTTTTGGTTTGATCTGAGATCAAAGTAAAACTAGCAACTTGCAATACAGTCGTAGTAACGACGTTTGATGTCACAGTTTTATTAGAACCATTGCTATCCGTATAGCTTGCAGATGCAATGTTACTAATGTTTGTACCTGCGCTAGGAGCCGCAGCATGTGCAGTTGGAAGAAAAGCTGCACCACCCGCAACTAATGCAACTGAAGCTGCCAATTGCGTTAGTTTTAAACGTTGAGTTTGATTTGACATTCGGAACTTACCCCTGTTGATATTCAATGTCAGTTTGTTTAATTTTTGGTTTTGTCACTGTTAATACGCGTTTGGGCTGAAACCGTTACAGATTTTCCAGCAGGAAGTTCTGCAATCGTCCAACGTAATGCACGATAATCTTTCAGTGGAACGTTCACCATTTGATTACCCTCTTTGCGTTTTAAAGGCATCGGGGCAAAATTTGTACCGTCTGTACTTGCTTGCGCATTTTCTGGCTCAGACTTAGCCAAAAATAGCGTTTCTACTGGTATTGGCAGCGTAGCAGCCAAGTTTTTAATTTTTCCCGATGTATTATTTGTATACGTTGCACGATACTCGATCACATCGTTTGGCTTTACCTTAGTCACCAACTTCGCATTTGATTTACCTTCAGCATTAACACTGATCAGGTAAGTCTTCAGCTCCACTGAAACAGGATCTTTAACTGCTTTGGTTTCAGCAAAAACATTCACAGCTAAAAATAAAGTTGCCGTCCCTAGTAAGTATTTTTTCCATTTACTTGTTAAGTACATCTCTTTGGCTCCTAAACTAATTTCCAGAGTTCTTTGAACTTTGCTTAGGGCGCTTTTCAAAGAAACTAACAACGGTTACAAAAATACATCATTTCTGTGTACTTTTGTTGAAAAAAATCACATTTTTGTAAAAAAAATATCTACCAGTTCAAGCATTAGCAACTTCTGTACCAACTTTTTAATTTAAGTATGCTGAACCAATATTATTTTCGACACATTTGCCTAACGACTGACTACTGCGCCACACAAAATCTTAAAGTTCCTGAAGCAGATGGATTTAAAAGTCCTGTTAGCGTCCATTCAAGATTGTCGCCAGAACGGCTTGAATTACAGCTATTTCCACTCGGTGTAATGACACAACTGACACTGCCAAAATTAGTACCAGTTGGTAAACTATCCTTGATTTTGACATTCTGTAATTTCTTCACACTATTGTTCTTATATGTGATTTCATACTCTAAATTATCTTGTTTATTTGCCAGATTATTTGTAACAAAGACATTTTGGTCCGCCGAAGTAGATGGACAGCTAGCTACAGCACGGACTTTTTTTGTCAACGTCAAACCAGCACTGCCAATAAGTGTCATATCCTGACGTTTGACAGTTTGCCCCGAAATGGTCTGCGCTGGATTTGTTAGCGTAAATTGATAACCCGCTTGCAGAGTTCCAATATGTTGAGCTCCAGCAGCAACATTGCTTGGCACATGGACTCGCTGCACTAAACAGATATCAACACTTGGTTGTAATAAAACAGAACTTGCTACGGTTGGATTAAATACACCCTCTCCCATATCTACCTGACCATTACAATTAGTGTCCCGATAAATTAATGCTTGCCATGGCTGATCAGCACTAGAGTTTGGCTGCTGGGTTTGGGTCTGCAAAAGTTGAGTCAGTTGCACAGGAATTTGCGTGGTTAAACGGTGAGGATAATCAGTCACATCCCCCGCAATCGCTGTATGTTGCCCATCCTCATTCAACACAACATTAACAATCACGTCTCCAAAGTTATTTGCCGAATAACTAGTTGCGCTGGTCTTTGTTAGCGTAATCGTATCTGTTGCACGAGTGTATCCATTGCTACCACTCACAGAAATATATTCAGGCAAATTCTGCTGAACAATACAGAAAGATGATGGCAATAGGCTTTGCTCAATCGAGAAAGCATAATCACCATTGGCACTTGTTACAGTTGATGCCAGTTGTGTTGTACTGCAGTTATTCAAACGAATCGTGCTATTGGCAATTCCAACTTCACCAGCATCCTGAATAGCGTTATATGCCTTACTTGCATCCAGTGTTGTACCACTATTATCAACAAATACCCGCCCGGTAATATCTACATAAATAAGCTTGGTATTTGTAAACGTACAAGTGATGTTGGCGCCTTCTTTAATACGTGCAGCAGGGATCGTCACAATATTATTGACAAGCGTCCAAAAAGTGCCTGTATTACCTGTTGTAGCACTGTTCGCATCTGTACAGCTTACGCCTGACAAAACATACCCAGCTAAAGCACTTTCAGTGATCGACACATCCGTATTTAGGGTTTGAGCCCATAACTGTTGTGCAGAAATTGCTGTTGTTCCTGCTGTAACCGTAGTTACAGCATCTGTTGTAACTGTAGTTGTACTGTTTACGAGATTGGAAAGATTAATATAGTTAAATGTACCTGTGCCATTTACTGAATTTTTAGCAATCTTAATTCTTGCACCATCTATAATATTAATACTTACAGGAATACCAGTACTGGTTGCCGTATCATAGTTTGCCGTCGTACAACTTCCGCTCAGTGACAGTCCAATCGCTCCATACCCACCTGCAGCTCGTTCGCTCGCACCAGCATAAGTATTTCGGTTGGTAATACGGTACGTTATTCGGTGATAACCTGGTGTTAAAGCAGAAGATGTTGATGCTGAAACGCCCCCACTCAAATAGTTATTTGAGCTGTTGACAACAACACCATCCACCATGATATAGCCACTATCATCTATACCAATACTGGTATTGCCCATACACAACGTTATCGCTTGTGAGTTGGCAATGTAGACTCCTGTGGTAAATTCCCATGCTCGACGGTTATCTCCAATATCTGGGGTATCGATTAAATTGAGCTGTACCGTTGCATTTGCATCTGAACTCATATTGGTAATAATTCTTTGAATCATTGCAGAGGCATTTGTACTTGATGCTCCATACGTTGAATCACTCGTCCCATTATTACCAGAAATTAAATATCCACCCGTTGGGCTGGCTTGGTTAGCAGGCCATGCACTCACAATTGATGAACTCTCATCAGCGTAAGCACCCACCTTAGCCGTACCACCGGCACCCTCATAACCGACCCAGAATGCACCATTTCTACGATATTCATTCTGTTGATTTGTTCCCCAAACTTTATAGAGTGTTTCACCAACACCACTGCCAGGGTTGAACTCATCACTGGAAACCTTAACGGTAGCTTGCTGCGCAGTGCCTAATGATGAAGCTGCTGCTGTACTGTAGCTCACAGATAATTGTTTCGTAGCTCCATTTGCAACACTTCCTAAAGGACAGGTCCAGTTATTCCCACTTTGAGTACACGCAGCTCCACCAACCACATTGACACCTGTGACTGTTACACCAGTTTGTGGCGCAGCAACATAAGTAGCAATTGCATTGGTTGCATTGTTAGGTCCTTCATTTTTAATATCAATAAGCTGAGAACCAACTCGTCCCCGAACAATGGTGGGTAAATTAGGTGTAACACTGAAGCGAGCTTCCAAAATAGCTGTATCAGCCGTTACTGGTGTTGGATCGACAATAATCGCATTTACAGAGCTGCTATCATTTGTAGTCGCTGAATCGGTTGAAGTTGCTTCAATCGTTGCTGTATTGGTAATTGTCCCTGCTACTTTAGCCGTTGCTTGAATCACAATGGTACATGTGGCTGAGCTTGCACCACTAAAAGTTCCTGTTAAGGTATAACCACTCGTATCATTACCAGACAATGTTGGTGAACATGTCGTACCAGTACCTGTCGTGCTTGCAGTTCCAACAATACTGACTGCCTTTAAATTAGAAGGAATCACATCAGAGAAAGGAGCTAAATAGGCTGAGCCACCCACCGTTGCAGTTGCTGGTTTCGTATTACTAATCAACAGCTGATATTGCATAATCGAGTTTACAGGAACATTATTTAATTGAGTTTGTACAAAAGCTCCAGAAGTCCCGACACGTTGGCTTTTCACAATGGAAATATCGCTATCAGCATCCATACTGGATATACCGAAGAAAAAGGCATCAGCTGCATTATTTGCCCATGACCCTTTACCATCGCCACGAACATACACATCAAAAGTTAATGAGGTAATTCCCTTACCTTTAATATAGACACTACCGCTAGCTCCACCACTTCCACTCGTAGATGTAATCGTAGAGGCATTATTTGTAATATTATTGCCACTAACTGAGAACTCTTTACTCCCAGCAATGCGACTAAGTACTGGTAAAGTAGAAAGGTTACTTCCCGTTAATGTAAACTCTCCGCCGAAACCCAAGCCTGTTCCAGTTGTTGCTCCCATACCAGCGGCTTGTAAAATTGGATTTGTAACAGGTCTATTAAAAGTGATCTGCACTGTCCCCATTTTTACTCTATTACTTGTAGACGCATTTGTATTATTGAGTCCTTTAGTCATCAAAAACATTGATACGCCATAATTACTTGATGAGCTAATTCCACCATTAGTACTTGAACACGCAGAACCATTTACACAACCAGTTGGTGCATTTTGCAAACTCGCTGCAAACATTTGATCCTGAGCACCACCAATTGCATTTAATGATCTCAAAATATTAATGCCAGTAACGCTAGAAGCATCTCCATCACCACCAAATGTTAACTCAGCCTTGTTAGCTGCCGCACCTTGACCAGAATAAACAGCTGTATTAAATACTGAATTAGTAATTGAATAACTTACCGTTGTAGTCGGTGCATATGTCTCACCCGTATTATCTGATGGGTTATTTCTGTTGAGCAAGAATGTGTGTGTACCTGAAGATGCTGTTGGACCTTGTCCAGACCCCGAGCCTGAAAAAATCTCAATGGTTGGCGGTGCAGCAAAGACGACTTGACTGCACAGCAAATAGCTTATAATGAGCACTATCCATGTATTTATATGCCCAACTATCTGGCTTACCAAACGACTCTTAGAAATATTTTTTTTCATTTTTTGTTTACTGACCAACATAGCGCACCCCAAAATTAAATTCGTAACTTTGATTTGCAGCTACACTATTTAATGTTCCTGAAACCGCTCCAGCATTACCTACTGTTGGAGCTGTCATACCACTACATGCCGTACAAATAGGTGAGTGAGATAAAACCGTATAAGCAGGTGTCATATCTCTAAAAGTAAATGTGGTACTCAAACTTGTTGCACTGGTATTTGTTAAAATCACCTTGTACAACACACACTGACCTTGGCCATTTGTTTGTTTACCAATATTTAAACTATTTGTTGTAAAAGACTCATCAGCTGTGCCATTACAGTCAAAATCACGTGCTTGTAATTTACTGAGCTTCAGCTGCGTTTGACGTACGGTCGTTACATCCGTAATAGATGCTAATACCTGACCATTACTGTTATTCGTTAAATTAATCGTGGTGTTATTCGCTTGGGCAAGATTATTCGCTACTAGATTTTTAACTTGAAGCAATAACTTCACTTGAGTATGCGCCGCCAACTTCCCCCCTGGTAAATCAGCTAAGCTTCTCATCACCAAATCCCCAGCATCAAAAACGCCATTTCCATTTACGTCATAGAAAAGCGTACTATTAAACTCAATCTGGTCATTATTGCTAAGAAAACTATAGTTACCCGTGTAGTCAACGTCGGTATTATTGGTTAAAAGATGACTATAAATAACGGTACCTAGCGGTGAAATTTGTCCACGTGAATTTGGTGTAAATTCTACTTGAGCTACAGAATTGACACTCTGAATCGTAATCGCATTTTTAATAATATCTTGGCTTGGATTACTACTATTATTTCCACTCACAAAACTTGTAGAAAGCACACGGAAATAGATCAGTGTAGTTGAACTACTATTTAACTGATCCACTTCAACAACGGCACAAATTAACTGACTTTCAGCATTATTGAGATAGATCGTTTTACCTGTCTCACTGCCTAAAACACTACAATTTAAGCCATTTCCAGAAACATAGAAACGAACACGATTTACGCCATTTGGTAGAGTTAAGTTGGTAAAATCACTGCTTGCATTCGCACTCAGCAAATATTCGGCCCCAATACCCGTATGACTCACTTTTAATGGAAATATAGCTTGCCCGCCCGCGACAGGATTGACACTTGTTGACACAGGGATGGTTTTCCATGGATTGCCTGCATTATCAACATTCCCATTCCCTAATCCGTTGTTTTCTGGACTATTGGTTAAATCAACTAAACGCGCTACGGTTGTGGCAAGTAAATTACCCTGATCCTTGATCAAACTTGTTTTAGTCATATCACCTAAAGACTGTGCCTGAGGTGAAACTTCGAATGCGGTATCAGCAGTTACAGCATAACTACTCGGTAAACGCACTTTAACAATAATCGGTAAATTAGTACCTGCTGATAATAATCCCGTATCAGGGATACCATCGCCATTACTATCTAATAATGGTGTTACCCCATCTGCACGATAAAATTCAATTTGACTCCCTGTCGGGAAGGTACTTGCTGTCAAGATTAAGTTAAATCGATCATTACTATTACCTGTATTCCAAACATAGTTATTAAAAGTGAGTTGCCCACCCTGCGCTGAGGGAGTAGCCACAACTGTAGTACTGTTATTTACATCACTCACACTACCATTAATTTTGACGGCATAAATTGGAGCGATATTGAGTACAGCGACATTACTTAGATCAGAAATAGTTGCTGTTGCTGCATTATTATCGTGATCATATTGAAAATTAACGGTATTGTTGACTGCACCAGCAGTTGTTTTATTTACTTTGACTTTAAACTCAATATAACCCGTCGCATTTGCTGCAATTGAACTGATGATCGCAGTTACAGTATTCGATGTCACACTGTAATTAATCCCTGCTGGATCATTACTACCCGTGCTTGGATTGACCGTTGTGCCATTCCAGTTTTCACCACTATTTAGTTGATATACCAAACTGGAATCAAGTGCATCTGTTAACGTTACAGAACCTGTAGCCGTATTACCCAAATTTTGATAATCCAAACGAACGGTAACGACATCACCATTTGCTACAGTAGTTTGAGAAAACTTTTTACGGACCACCAAAGCAGACTGGTTCGTAACGGTTGCTGTATCTGTATTGATCTTAATCCCAGTAGCATTGTTCGAAGAATTTACAGTGAATGTTAACAATCCATTCTGACTAACCGTCGCTCCACTCGGCACATTTGCCGCCACAATCAAACCAACAGACTCACCCGCACTTAAAGAGTAAGACGTAATTACAGCACCATCAGGCACCCCATCATTATCTTTATCTAAATATACGGATAGATTACTAAAGTCATAGCTATCCCCCGTATTATTTGTCACTGCAAATGTGTATTGATCTGCCTCATTACCCGTATTGGTCAAAACATGGTTGAAATATACGGTTTGGCCAGCAACAACATTTTTGCTGTTGTTTGCAGTTAAATTAACAGAATAAACAGGAAGAACAGTCGTTTGGACTAAGTTGGAACGGCTGACTTGGACAACAGTTGACCCCTCTTCTGTATATTCACCAATGGCCATATTACTGATGATTTGACGTGTCGGAACCGCAGCAAAACTTGACTGCTGAATCCCCAAGAAAGTAATAAACAGAATCACTAAAACGATTATGTTAGTGCGGATATTTTTTAATGTATTGATTATATTCATCTTATATCATCCGCCTAACTTAAGGTGCAACCCGAATAGAAAAATACAATGCAGCCTGCTCCTGTGGTGCAAGTGCTCCAATATTTCCTGATATTTGATCCCCACTCACGGTTACAGAGCCTTTACTAATTGAAGGTGGCAAGGCATTTCGTAAAATACTATAAGCAGGCACGACATCATTAATCACAACATTTGCTGCGGGTGTTGAACCATCATTTTTAATAGTGAGTCGATAAGTTACACATTGATTTGGCTTAATCGTCAAGGGGTTACTGGCATATGTGGCTGTAGTCACATTCAGAAGTACACACGCTTCATCTTTAGCCTGTTCTTTCGTTAAACGAAGCTGCGTCGGATCAACTGTTGTTAAATCTGTATTCTGAATGGTTGCTAGGTTTAAACCTTGAATTATATTTGTTGCCGACACCACGATGTTCGCAGCACTAGAAATACCATTTGTCGCTGTGAGAGGTGCTTGAGCTTTTAATAGCAATTGAACAGAACTTTGTGGATTTAAGCCGCCCGTTATAAATAAATCTGTAGCAATAGGATCCGTAGAGTCTAATACACCATTATTATTTGCATCAAAATATAGGGTATAGATAAACCCATCATTGATATTTTGAGGCACTACATTCAGGCTCACCTTTCCACTTGCATCACCTTCAACGAAGGTACCCATGTTTTTCAAGGTATGTAGGTAAACAACCGTACCCCCAACATTAACTCGGCCTTGCTGGTCATTCGCTAAAGTTAATTTACGTATTGCCACATCAACCTGATCTTTAATGCTGTCACCCTGAGCATTCATAGGTGATTTCATCGCAAACCAAATTGGCAAGCTTGTCAAAGTCGTATTCGCGGGAACTGTTACAACAGCACAATATTGTTTAGTTGTTCCAGCAGCTAAGTTTCCAGTGCTTGTAATCTCACCCTGTAAATTTTGACAAGTTGCATCACCATTATAAAACTTCACCACCCAATCTGTTGGTAAAGTCGTATTGATACTATTGATGTCAATCGCTGTGCTCGAAGCGTACAGATTATAATTATTTGAGGCTGTGCTGTTGTTTCGAATAACAAGTGGGAAAACAGCATTTGCACCCTTAATAGCATTTTTCACCAATAATGCCTGTCCACCAGAACCAGTGACATTTCCAACACCTACACCAGAATTGTTGCTGTTATATAAGTCACTTTCTCCAACAGCTAACGTATTGACCAACCTGTCACGGGTACTATTTTTTACACTGGTATCCGTAGTTGAGGTCGCTGTAATATCGAAATCCATTGTACTTGTTGAAGTACAATTAGATGGGAAATAAACCCCTAATTTAATTCTTTTGGAAGTGCCATAAGCCAATCCACCAGTATCAATGATGCCATCACCATTTGTATCTGTAAGTAAAGTACGACCATCAGCATGATATAAACGAACGACAGCACAGCTTGGTACGTTACTTTTAACAAAACTTAAATTATAAGTATCAGTCGCTTGGCCTGTATTCCAAACATAGTTATCAAATTGGATTTCTTTTGCTACGCCTCCAAAGGTATTATTTTGGATTTGTAAGTTATTTAACCCACCATTTGGTTCGCCGTCATCACTTGCGCTGCTCGGACTATAGTTAAGTACTACACCTAAAGTTTGTTGAACATTAAAAATTACCGTATTGGTTAATGTATTTTTCAAAATAGCATTTGATGTATTGTATTGCTGGTAATCTGCGGTGTTGGGAATTTTTTCAGCGGCATTTGGATTCACGGTTACTTTAAAACTTACTGTGCCCTTACTCAAAGCAGCCACACTTGCAAGTTCTACATCAATTTGTCCATTACTCGCTTTATATTTTATTGGTGCATTTGCGCCTGTCTCCGTATCATCCGCATCGGTTAAAGATCCTGCACCATTCCCCCAACTACCACTCCCAGACTTATATGTCACATCTGTGGTCAAAATATCTCGTAATACCAATCTTGCTGCGGCAGTACCTGTGTTTGAATAGCTCAAGGTATAGGTAATTTCTGTGCCAGTCTTACCAGTGCTAATATTTTGTGATTTCGTGACTTGAATAACAGCATCATCAACCACTTTCGCAGTATCATTTACCGTCATAACGATCGTGTTATCGTGTTGACTTGTTGCGGTTAAAGTAAAGTTAGCAACGTTATTTGCACTTACGTTGGTTGGGATACTGCCAACTACAACCAAGGAAGCAAACTCTCCTGCTTCCAAACGAAAGCTCATGCTTGAATTCAATAAATTATTATTGTCATCAGGCTCCCCGTTCTGGTCCCGATCGATATAAACAGCGACATTATCTAAATTAAATTGATCATTGGTTAACTGAATAAGGCTTAATTTATAGTCATCTACGATGTTACCTGTATTTGTTAAAACATGCGGAAAATTAACTTTACTGCCAATAGTGCCGATGTTCTGTTGATTACTTTGTAAAGTTAAAGAATAGATCGGTTGAACAGTTAAAATAACTGCATTTGAATTAATGACTTGCAGATTACCTTGCTCATCATAGAAGTCACCACTTGCAATATTCGTGATACTACTTCCTGCTTTAGGTTGAGCAAAAGCAATAGAACTATGAAACCCAATAAATAAGCCAACTAAAGCGATAAATGAAGTTTTTGAGACAACGCTTTTCTTGAATCGGCTTATCATGTTTCAGAACCCACAAAAATGTAAAGATAGATTTCTTATTGACAAATTGTACGAATTTGTTGACAATTTTCACAAAAGAATACTACAAAAATACAAAATTGAACACATAAATTAACAAAAGCGTGATTTTTTCACAAAACATACCGAACGGTAAAAAAAAGTGTAGATCCCTGTTATTTTTCAAGAAAAATTTATCTATTGAAACTTTAGACCTAACCCCTTTTTTGAATGTTTTATACAGCTCATTTAAAAATATGTTGATCTTAAATTTTAAGGAGCTGCTATAGATAAAGTTAGACTACAACCCATTTTGATACTGTTTTGAGCTTTTTTGAATTTTCTAGAGGCTGAACCTATCGTTGAAGGCTTATATAACTCTCTACAGAAATGGCTCTGCACCCAAAATCTATCGTGCGGCCAACTAGCATTCTTATAATCATGCATTGATCAATTGTGGAAAGGCTGAATCTAGCTTGATCCAAACGCTCGATGGTTCCTGTTATATAAAAGACAGGTAAGTATCTAAATCAAACTCTGATTATTCACCAACAATGTAAGATAAAAATATAGATAAGAAAAAAGCCCTTGTATTTATTTACAAGGGCTTTTTGAATTTGGCGGAAGCGGTGAGATTCGAACTCACGGAGGACTCACACCCTCGTCGGTTTTCAAGACCGGTGCATTAAACCGCTCTGCCACGCTTCCATGTGCGTAAGAATACAAAGCTTGCCCTCTTTATACAAGAGAAATTTAACTGCAATGTATTCAAATGCATAATGTTTCATCAATTTTAGAGTTTAGCGGCTAATTCAGCACCATCACGGATCGCGCGCTTCGCATCAAGCTCGGCAGCCAGCTTCGCACCACCAATAATATGATAGTTCGCTGAGGTATTTTCACCGTCTTTTGGCATTAAATCTTTAACCGATTCCTGCCCTGCACAGACCACAATCGTATCGACACGCAATAATTGGTCATGTCCATTATGCTCGACCCACAAACCTTCATCGGTGACTGCTTTATATTGCACACCACGAAGCATACGTACCGCATGCTTTTTCAATTGTGCGCGATGCACCCAACCTGAAGTTTTACCCAGACCGATACCCAGCGGTGTTGTTTTACGTTGCAATAAATAAATTTGGCGAATTGGAATTTCCACCTCTGGACGTTGTGTACCCCCCTCAGACATATAATTCGGATTTGGATCAACACCCCATTCACGCTGCCAATCAGCCAAAGGCTGTGGCTGAGGTTGATGTGGTGGCTTTAATAAAAACTCTGAAACATCAAAACCAATACCACCCGCACCAATCACCGCAACTTTATGTCCAACTTCGGCACCACGCAATACTTCTGCATATGACAACACCTGTGGTGCTGTGCTGCCTTGAATTTTTAATGCACGCGGTACAACACCCGTTGCCACAATAACTTCATCAAAACCTTCACGCTCTAACTGCTCACGGCTAGCACGCGTATTTAATCGTACATCAACACCTGTCTGTTTCAGTTGTACTTTGAAATAACGAATCGTTTCATGAAACTCTTCTTTACCAGGTACAACCTTGGCCAAATTAAACTGACCACCGACATCATTGTTGGCTTCAAACAATGTCACTGCATGACCACGACTTGCTGCAACTGTTGCAGCCGACATCCCCGCCACACCACCGCCGACAACAGCAATACGCTTTGGTTTTTTGGTTTTGATATAAACCAATTCTGTTTCATGACACGCCTGTGGATTGACCAAACAGCTTACACGCTCATTCTTAAATGCATGATCTAAACACGCTTGGTTACATGCAATACAAGTATTAATTTCATCCACACGGTTGGTCGCGGTTTTATTTACCCAGTATGCATCAGCCAAGAATGGACGAGCCATTTGCACCATATCAGCCTTGCCAGAAGCAATAATCTCTTCGGCCACATCAGGCATATTGATACGATTCGATGCAATCACAGGTACAGAAACATGTTGTTTTACCGCAGCGGTATAATCCACGAATGCGGCACGAGGGACTGAAGTCACAATAGTTGGGACACGTGCTTCATGCCAGCCAATCCCTGTATTTAACAGCGTAATTCCAGCTTTTTCCAATGCTTTGGCCACTACAATCACTTCGGGCATGGTATTGCCATCATGTACCAAATCAAGCAAAGACAAGCGGAATGCAATAATGAATTTTTCACCGACTTTAGCGCGAATCGCTTTTACAATTTCCACAGGGAAACGCATACGATTATCGATATCACCGCCCCAACGGTCAGTACGCTTATTCACATGGCTACTTAAGAACTGGTTAATTAAATAACCTTCTGAACCCATGATTTCTACGCCATCATAACCTGCTTTTTTAGCCAAACTGGCACAACGCGCATAATCGTCAATGGTTGCAAGAATCTGAGCATCCGACATTTGACGCGGTTTAAATGGATTAATGGGTGCCTGAATTGCAGACGATGAGACCGAAAATGGATGATAACCATAGCGGCCTGAATGCAGAATTTGCATCAAAATTTTTGCGCCATGCTTATGCACAGCATGTGTGACCAGACGATGATGAGGAATATCCGCCAAACTATTCATCGTTCCACCCGCAGGGAGCAACCAACCCTGGCGGTTTGGAGAAATCCCTCCAGTGATGATCAAGCCAACCCCACCCTTTGCTCGCTCACCAAAATAAGCCGCAAGTTTAGGATAATTGAAAAAACGATCTTCTAAACCTGAATGCATCGAGCCCATTACGACACGGTTTTTAATGGTAGTAAAACCCAAATGTAATGGTTTTAAGATATTTGCATAGCTAGTCATGGTATTCCTTCTATAATTTTGGCTTTGCAACTTGTTGCATAGTACTTTAATACTTTTTTGTTTATTTGGGATGACTATTTATAAAATTTTCAGCGTTGAAAAAGTCAATTCCACCTAGCTCAGTCCATATTTTCTGAATAAATATTTTGTAATAATAATGAGTTATCCAAGCTCGCTCGGTCTTAATTATTCAAATGACAAAAACGAAAAGATCAGCAATGAAAACATGGCTGATCTTGTTCAATAAAATTAATTTAATTCAAACGCAGATTGAATGTTTATATAGACTCACATTTCTTGCTAAACAATAGCTTAGCGTTGTTGATTCGCTGAATACGCCACATCGACACGTGCTGATTTCATTTTTAAAGAACTCATCATAATGCCCAAGCAAATAAATGCTGCGCCAATTAAAATATTCAGCGTTAAAGGTTCATGCCAAATCAGATAGCCCAACAATAAGCTTAAAATTGGAATACACATGATCGAAATCGAAGCAATAAAGGTATCGACCTGACTTACAATCCAGTTCCAAAGTACAAAGGCAAAACCAGTCCCGACCACTGCAATATAAAATAATGCAGATTCATTTAAAGGATTGAGCCAAACCTGAGCATCGACAGGTTCAAATAACAAAGCCATGACGAACATTAAACTTCCACCAAGCAAAAGCTGCCAGATCGTCAATTTAATTTTGTCGTATGCAGCAAAATTCTTTTTAATATAAATCGTAGACATTGCCCAAAAGAGGCCCGAACCAATTAACAGAACTTGCCCCAATAAAGACACATTTAGATGTAAATGGTGTAGTTGAGGCCATAAGATTGCCATCAGTCCCAAAGTCCCTAAAATAAGTCCAATCACCTTCTGGCGATTTAACTTTTCATTTAAGAAATAATGCGCTAGTACGCCAATAAAAATTGGCATGGTAAACACAAGCACTGCAGATAGGCCTGAGTCTACAAATTGCATGGCAAAAGTCTGTGTGGCATAGAAACCAAAGCAGATCAACATACTTAAAATGATCAATGACCTCCATTCAGCATGTTTTGGCAAAATAGATTTTTTTAGAATTCGTTGTACGACCATCAATGTCAATGCCGCTAAAATCAACCGTGTAGAGATAAAGAGGAATGGCGGAAACACTTGCAGACTATGTTTGACCAGTCCCCATAAAGATCCCCACACCAAGCATAGCAACGCGATTGCACTAACGACTCGAATATTCACGTGTTGTACTCAACCCTTAGAAAGTCATTCTAGTGTATAAAATAAATAACATCATGAATAATGCTGTGTTTTAATAGATACATCATTTTTTTTGATGTCTAATTCAATCTCAATGCTACAATGCGATTTTAAATTGTTTAGGCTGAAATATTGAGGACTTAAAGTGAATATTGATATTAGCGATATCCGATCATTTGTTACTGTTGCTGAGCTTAAAAGCATTACAGCAGCGGCAAATAAGCTGAATTATTTGCAGTCCAATATGACGGCGAAAATCAAAAAAATTGAAAATCACTACAAACGCCAACTATTTATCCGTAAACCCAAAGGGGTTGAACTCACTGAGTCTGGGATGAACTTATACGCCCAATACAAAAAGATGATTTTTACTTGGGAAGAAACAGAGAATAAGATCTATCAACAAGAAAGTGTATTGCGTTTTGGAACCAATACCAGCCTAGGCGGCATGCGTTTTTATCCCTCTTTTAGTAAACTCTATGAAGCTTACCCTGACCTCTCTATGACCATGAAAACAGGCCCAACAGGTTATATTGAGGAGGAAATTTTAGCGGGTAATCTGGATATAGCTTATGCTCTGGGATACCCTAAACACAAAAATCTGCAATACATTCAAAAGGCTGATGATCAACTGGTTATTATTGGTAAAAACATGATTAACCACGAGAGTCTTGAAGATTGCCTGAATCATCAAAATATCTTGCTGGCTTCTGAACAATGCTGCTATGCCACAACTTTAGACAGTATCTATGTGGACTATAATCTTACAAAAGGTGAACTCACCCATATTTATGATCATGAAGCTTTAATTCACTTTACCCAGTTAGGCATGGGTATTTCGATGATTGCCAAATCATTGATCGAAAAATACAAGATCCAATATTATCGAGAAACACCTGAGCAGTATCGAGATATCGGCTTATATCTGATTGCACGTCAGGACCATGTATTTACCCCGATTGAGAAGCAATTTATTGGCTTAAATGATTCACTTTAAGATCTACTGTTAGCGATAAGTTTTACAGCGTTTCTCTCACTTCCCTCTGGGCTTAGAAAGCCCATAAAAAGAGAATGCCTTCTGATGAATACTTATCGTAAAACTTTATATTTTTCCGATGTTAATCTATTTTTCAAATGAAAAAAAAAGAATTCCTTTCCTAACACAAAAAAAATCGATTTGAAAAGTGATATAGTACTGAGCGTATAAATTCTCTTTGGTCACCGATGTATTAGGGTGCCTATTTCGAAATAGTTAGGACTAGCAATGACTGATAATGCAACGATCTTGCAGCATGTACCAGTAGGAAAAAAAGTTGGGATTGCCTTCTCTGGTGGTTTAGACACTTCAGCAGCTTTATTATGGATGAAACAGAAAGGCGCAGAGCCTTATGCATACACTGCAAATCTGGGTCAACCTGATGAAGATGACTATGATGCTATTCCAAAGAAAGCTGAACAGTACGGCGCAGTCAAAGCTCGATTAATCGATTGTCGTTTACAACTTGCACTGGAAGGTATTGCTGCAATTCAGTGTGGCGCATTCCATATCAGCACGGGTGGCGTTCCTTATTTCAATACCACACCTTTAGGTCGTGCAGTCACAGGTACCATGCTTGTAACGGCAATGAAAGAAGATGACGTCAACATCTGGGGTGATGGTTCTACTTATAAAGGTAACGATATTGAACGTTTCTATCGTTATGGTTTATTGACCAACCCTGCCCTCAAAATCTATAAGCCTTGGTTAGACCAAACCTTTATTGATGAGTTAGGCGGTCGTGCCGAAATGTCGCAATTCTTAATCGACAACGGCTTTGACTATAAAATGTCAAAAGAAAAAGCGTACTCAACTGACTCAAATATGTTAGGCGCAACGCATGAAGCAAAAGATTTAGAATACCTCAATGCGGGTATTAAAATCGTAGACCCAATTATGGGTGTTGCGTTCTGGAAAGATGACGTTGAAATCCAACCAGAAGAAGTGAGCATTACTTTTGAAGAAGGTATGCCAGTTGCATTGAATGGTCAACGTATCGAAGATCCAGTTGAATTCATTCTCGAAGCAAACCGCATCGGTGGTCGTCATGGTCTAGGTATGTCTGACCAAATCGAAAACCGTATCATCGAAGCGAAATCTCGTGGTATCTATGAAGCACCAGGTATGGCGTTGTTACACATTGCTTATGAGCGCTTGGTAACAGGTATCCATAACGAAGATACAATCGAACAATACCGCATTAACGGTTTACGTTTAGGTCGTTTACTTTACCAAGGCCGTTGGTTCGATTCACAAGCATTAATGCTACGTGAAACTTCACAGCGTTGGGTTGCTAAAGCCATTACTGGTACCGTAACTTTGGAATTGCGTCGTGGTAATGACTATACCATCATGAACACTGAATCTCCGAACCTCACCTATGAAGCTGAGCGTTTGACCATGGAGAAAGGTGATTCGATGTTTACCCCAATGGATCGTATCGGTCAGTTAACCATGCGTAACCTCGACATTACTGATACCCGTGCAAAACTCGGTATCTATACTGAAACAGGTTTACTTGCTGTTGGCCAAGGTTCTGCAATTCCACAGTTGGAAAATAAATCAAAATAAAAGATTGGTAAATTCGTTTACCAACTTGAAAAGGCTGAATATTTGATTCAGCCTTTTTTATTATTTGAAATAAAAAGTTAAATACTCAATCATTTCATTTTTAGGACAATATGTCGCAATAAAAGACTATTTATCATCATTATGAATCGATACTATAAACATCAAGCAAAACATAATAATTGGGAGATGAAAGATGAATGCTTATCTACATCGTAGTGAAAATCGTGGTCATGTCAAAGCAGGTTGGTTAGACACCTACCATAGCTTTTCATTTGGTAGCTGGTACAACCCTAAATATATGGGTGTCAGTGCCCTTCGCGTGATCAATGATGATACGGTTGCTGCACATAATGGTTTCGGTACCCATCCCCATGACAACATGGAAATCTTAACCTGTGTACTTGATGGCACCATTTCCCACAAAGATAGTATGGGCAATGAAGGCCAAATCAATGCAGGTGAATGGCAATTGATGAGTGCTGGAACTGGGGTCACCCATAGTGAAATGAACAAGCATGATAAAGCGGTGCATCTGTTACAGATTTGGATTCAACCAAATGTGCAAGATGCTGAGCCAACCTATCAGCAAATTCAACTCAACCCGAAAGATCATCCAAACCAATGGCACTTGATTGCTGGTGATACATCTGCGCCAATGTCGATTCGTCAAAATGCGGAAGTGAAAACTGCTGTCATTGAGAAAGATCAACATTTAGAAATTACAGCACAGAAAAAAGTGAACTATGTGCACGTGATTTCAGGAGAAGTCATGATTGCTGATCACGTAGTCAAAGCAGGCGATGCGCTACTGTTTGATGAAACAGCAACCATTACTGCATTACAAGATAGCCAAATGATTTGGTTTGACTTACCTTAAGCCCAGTTTAGCTTGTACCTCTTACCCTCAAGGGTACAAGCTTTTTTAATCATTACTACTACTGTCACAACTGCTTGAGTCAGAACTCGAATCAGCATTCGCACTACAATCATCCATATGCGTATCGTTATTGTCCTGAAATGAATCGCAGCTAGACGTTGTTGAAGAATACGGATGACTATAATCCGTAGTATCCTGTGTAGCACCTGTTTTGTTTGCGAACAAAAATAATAAAACCAAGCCAATCACAATGACTAAAATAATAAACATCAGCATCGCAATCCCCCATTGCTCCTCCAATCTTTATTTCACTATAACTTAAATTTTATTCAAAAATAATCGACATTAAAAAAGCCCGATTAACGGGCTTTTCTACAACCTTGAACATTTTTAAAAACGATCTGAACCGTTTCGTTCGTTGTTAGCTGTGTGTTCAGGTTGTCATATCTTTGTTCATTTAGGCAAGATTTCTCTTAAATCCCAAATAGTATATGACTTCCTTATTGATTAAATTAGCACCATTATCCACTTGGGTCAAGCACCCTTTTGAGGCTGAAAAAAGCGAAACAAAATAAATAATGACCACGGCGAATAAAGCATTTTGGTCCATATATGCAAATAAAAATAATACTATTTATAAGATCTAAAAATTATTTCTGTTTCCGCTCTTTATCCACAAGATATTCAACCACTTGAATGACTTTTTCATCACCGCCCTGCACAATATATTTGCCATTTACCACCACAGCAGGAACACCCGTAAGTTGATACTTGCGAGCTAATTGATTGGATTCGGCAATTTTGGCAGTGATTGCAAAAGAATCAAACATTGTATTAAATTTTTGCTCAGGTACACCATATTGAGTAAAGAATTTAGCGAAAGCATCCTTTTGCAAAATTCTTTGGTTACCAGAAAAATTGGCATGGAATAATGGTAGATGTGTACGTTTACGCACACCTAAGGCCTCACTCACATAATATGCGCGTGCGCCTTGCTCCCACATTGGGGTCATGGCCGCTGGCGTACGAAGAAAATAGATGTCATTTGGAATTTTCTTTAACCACGTTTGCATATGTGGTTCTAATTTAAAACAATATGTGCAACCATACCAAAAGAACTCACGTACCTCGATTTTATCGGGCACAGACGTCTTTTCTGGATTTTGTACAACCGTATAATCTTTACCTGCAACAAAGTTTAAAGCCATGGTCTGTGTAGAAAATACTGCAGCTATTGCAGTTACACTGGTTAAGATAAAATGTTTCATTAATTTCGCTATCCTCAAAGCCATCTTATAGCGCTTGGGCATTTATAAAAAATCATAATTCCAATACGTTATCGTACAAATCTGTTGATATCCTTATAACAGGAGAGTTAAGCGACGATGTGAATATTCTACAAGGGAAATACGCTGAAAATTCCTAATTTGTAAATTTTTGATTAAAATCAACAATTAAGAAACAGAAAAACAACAGCATAGCAAATTGTTTATTTTTGCTCTCATGAGCGGCCATCTTTTTCTTATGGCATAAAAATCCCCAATGGAAAAGTGGGGATTTTGAATTTTGAAGAGAAAATATTGATTTAACTCAATTTTATAAAATAATCTACCTACATGTTTGATTATTCAAAACAACATTACCTAATGTTGCTCCAACTTTATTTTTATATAACACTTCAACTTTATGATCATTTACACCCATATATTTAGAATTGAAAAGCTCTTTACACCATACCTGAACAGCTTCCCTCGTACTCATAAAATCAACTAAATCTTTTTCTTCAGCTTCAGATACATCTACAGTAGGGCTAAACGTTACCGCAGAATAGTGTGGTGTCGTCGAAGCTGATGTTATTTTTACTAATTCATTTGATTTATAATTCAGTGAACTTGATAGCTTCTCAGTCGTTTTTTTAAAAAAATCAGTAGCTCGTTCAAGATCTATAAATTTAAAATCTGGCCCAACAATCCCTAATTTTGCCAACTCATCATCAGTATTAAAATCTGAATTAGCGGTTACATTTAAACTCAAGGCCAATAGGATTGAAGCAATTAAAATTCTTGTCATAAAATACCCCTATATATTAGAGATAATTTAGCAAAAGGCTAAATTTAAGTCATTAAAAAAATCATATTAAGTGAGTTTTATTTATCCCAAATCACCTATGTAATCCCTGCCCTTCATCATCAAAAAATAACTCTGCTACCCTTTACATCTATTTTTTATAAGTTTATAAATTAAGTTATTAAAACTAATAGAAAAATTGGATATTAATTTCTAGTATTTATTTAAAAAACTTCAGGTCTTCGATTAGGGCGATTTATCATCTTGATATAATATCTATAAATAAATTCTAAATAATCCGACATGTAGGTATGGTCGATTTCTCGTTACCCTCAAAATTTTCAATTTTTTAGTTTTAATAAACCTTATAAGAATTAAAAAAAAGCCCTGAATCTATGCAATTCAGGGCTTTGGAGTTCATGTAACTTTATAGAAAGTTATATGACTTTAATATCTTGGTAGGTATATCCAGACTCGAACTGGAGACCTCTACGATGTCAACGTAGCGCTCTAACCAACTGAGCTATACACCTAGAATGAGAAGCATCATATTCATTTTTTATCAGCTTCACAAGTTTTTTTGAGATTGTTTCAGTGCAATTGTGCAGTCTTTAAGCAAGCGCTTAAAATCTTGAGTATTCACGCTATTCTTTTGCTCTAAAAAAACAATTTTTTGATATAACACAATCGTTTGTTCAAATATATGATCATCCTCAACCTGACTGGCTAAACGCTGCATCCAAACCTGAAAGGTTTCAGCTGGTTGTTTATGCAGATTTTTAGGCAACTTCTTTTGAAACTTAAGTACAGCTTTTTGATAGCCCTCTTGCTGCCTTGTTTGTCGCCACCAATAAATACCGACATAGACCACCAGAATCATTCCGATAGAAACAATCAAAACCAGCGCGTAAGCATAACTTGAATCTAGACCTAATTTAGATAACCAATTTTTCTGTTTTTCTGCATCATAGCCCACTACTTTGCTTTGCCATTGATAACTTAAATAATCACTCCAAATCCGCATATTTTTTAGAAATTTGAACTGTTGTAAACGCCAAGCCTTACTCTCATCGCCCCATATAGTTTGATCTTGTGCCAGATAATCCTGCATGCCTGTGTCAATCCGTTGTGGTGCAATCATGGCAGTTGGGTCAATTCTTTTCCATTTTCCATCAAGATAAACCTCACTCCACGCGTGCGCATCAAGCTGTCGAACCTCCCAACTTTGTCCATCTGGAGCCAATTGTCCACCTTGATAGCCTGTCACCACACGTGCAGGAATCCCTGCATAACGCATCAACATGACAAAACTCGAGGCATAATGTTCACAAAAACCTTTCCTGCTAGAGAACAGGAATTGATCGATACGATCCCCCCCTAAAGTCCCTGGCGTCAGAGTGTATACAAATCCATTTTTTCGATACCATGACAGCACAGATTGTAGGTATTGTTCTGGTTGCTTGTGGCTTTTTTCAAAAAGTGTATGTGCCAATTGCTGCGCTTTAATATCCCGACCTTCATCAAACTTAAGATTTAAATCTAGTTGCCGCGGTGACAAAGACACTGCTTCTGCTGGCCTTCTTCCTAGCCAAAACATTTGTATCGGTACATTACGTTTGATGAGCCTTGATGGACGAATACTATGATCTTGATAAAGCTGTAAATAACGCTCCTGTGGGATCGAGTATTCCAAGCCCATGATCCAATTGGCTTGTTCATCTGCTGCTAAATACTGATAAGGTACGCTACGAGGGGTAGGCTGTATTCTTTTGATTTGCTGATTAAAAAAACTGCTGGTCCATGTAGTTCCATCATATTCATCTAAAACTAAAGCTCGCCAATACAGTTCTGGTCTGCTTGGAAATTGCGACATATCTGCCACCACCCGAAAAGCCAACGCTGAAGATTGCGATAATTGCGCAATATCTCCAGGTGACATCCGATCACTGATTCCTGTTGTCGCTTGATCCTTCTGAATTGGAACTGCCCAAAGTGGTGGTAATCGAGGAAAGAAGATAAATAAAATCAAGAAGAAAGGAATTGCAATGCCTACAAATTTAAAAATTTGCTTCACATCCTGTTTAAGTTGGTTTGATGGCAATTTCTTCTGATTAAACAATCCTGTTTGTATCCGATACAAACCAATTAAACACATCACAAAAGTTGTAAATACAATCAATGCCATCCAAAAAGCTTGGCTATGTAACAGTAGGCTTGCACTAACAAATAGAGCAAAATTAAAGATAATCAATAAATCACGGGTATTTTTAGCTTCCAAACATTTGGCAAATAAACAGGTACTTAAAAAGGCAACACCCGCCTCTACCCCCAACAAAGTCTGATAATTGAGATATACCAATCCTAATGACAATAAAATAAAGACCAGCAAAAACCATTTAGGAAAGGCTACCCAGCTCTGTTTGCTGTATCGACGTACCAACAGCAACCACACTACACCCCATAAACCTGTTAAGGTCACTGGAATGAAGGCAACTTGCCCGATTAGAACCAAGGCCAATGTAGCCAAAACACAGAAATAGATTTGTTTAGTCATGATTATGCCTGCGCCAATAAAAGTTTAGCCTTAATCAACTGAGCTTGCCCCTGCCCACTTTCCAAACGTGCATGTGGCAAAATGAGTGCATACTCATCGCCTAACTGTTCACATTGCTCGATCAAACCCATCATAAAACTTAATTTTTCTTCATGGCTTTGAGCTGGGATCTGCTGATAATCAATTTCTAAATGTTGATGATTGGCTTGAGCTTCAAACATTTTGATTAGGAATCCCTGCCCGCGTGCAACCTGTTTCCATGCCACATTCTGATAAGAATCACCTTGTTGAAAGCCTCGGAGCTCTTTAAATTCATCTAGGCTATCTTGAGCTGAAGTAGGTTTATTTTTATGTTCTTTCTGCCAATCATAGGCCTTTGGCGCAACCCAGACTTTATGCTTTGGATATAAATAAGTCCATGCACGTACTAGTCCCAATGGATAAGTAGAATAAATTTTAACAGCACCAAATTCATATAACCCTCGTTTTTCTCCTACAAAAGGCAATTCAAAGCTATGTTGAGTCTGGTCTAGATAAATAAGCTGCTCTTGATTTTGCCATTGGATTCTTAGGTAACGTGCGGCACTGACAGGCTGTTTAAATAGCAGCTTTAAAATGAGTGCCTGATCAACTTGCCCGACCTCAGGCATCACAACATCAATGTACAAACCATGTAATTGCTTAAAGGTCAGATAAAAACTAATACAAAGAATGGCACTGATTAAAAAGCAAAATCCTAAAATCAGATTATTTGCATAGTTAATTCCAGCAATAAAAGTGATTAGTATCAGGATAAGATATAAAAAACCTTGCTTATAGATAAAGACCAAAACATCCTTCTGTCGCAGTATTTTACTGTGATCCACTTGGAAACGTTTCGCGATCCATTGACTAAGCTGTTGTTTGAGTCCAGTTTGCATATCCTGCACTCACTTACAATGCATCAACTGACTGCAACAGCTGTTTGACCTCCGTCTCACCTAGACTCAGGCGATGTGCAACCACAGCCACAAATACGGTTTGTACATCATCCGTCGTCACAAAACTGCGTCCCTCAACCAAAGCATAAGCTTGTGCCGCAGCCTTGAGAGCCAATACCCCACGTGTAGATAGACCGTGGCGTTGTTTACGCGTTTCAGCAGCCAAATCTAAAATATAGTTCAGCACGGCGTCGCTGAGAAAAATCTGTTTTGCCAATTCACGTAAATGCAAAATATCAGCTTGATTAAATACCGCCTCTAACTGATGAATCAGCACTTGCCGTGAACTTTGCTGTAACAGTAATTTTTCTGCCTGACGAGATGGATAACCCAGTGATAATCGCATCAAGAAACGGTCGAGCTGAGACTCTGGTAATGCATAGGTGCCACTTTGAAAGAGTGGGTTTTGTGTTGCCAATACCCAGAACGGTTGTGGCAATTCATAGTGCACGCCATCTACAGTCACGGCGCCTTCTTCCATCGCTTCAAGCAAGGCACTTTGGGTTTTGGGACTACAACGGTTAATTTCATCTGCCAGCAAAATCTGGGTAAAAATCGGCCCTTGCTTAAACTCAAATAGATGTTCTTTCTGATTAAAAATATTGATGCCAATCACATCACTGGCCAACATATCGTTGGTAAATTGAATCCGCTGAAAATGGAGTCCTGCCAAACGAGCCAAAGCACTGGCTAAGGTGGTTTTACCTAATCCGGGTAAGTCTTCAAACAACACATGACCACCTGCCAACAAACAGGTCAGCGCCAGTTTAGTTTGTTGCGGCTTATCTAAAATGAGCTGATTGACTTCAATTAAAAATTGCTCAATCTTTTGACCAAAGCTTTTGATATCTTGTTCTAATGCTTGGTTTTGTCTTTTCTTGTCTTGAACTGAAGCCTGATCCGTGCTCCACATAATTTTATCCCCAAAATAAAACAGTGCATGTTTCAACATACACTGTTTTGGTTTTTTTTCAACGAAATCAATTGATTTCTAGCAAGGGCATTTTTTCATATTACCACCAGCTGAAGGATAACGTGCATCAATACAATGACGATAAAAAGTCTTTGCATCCATTGGCGTTAAATCAGGATGGTGCACTTTCATATGCTGCACATAAGTTTCATAATCGGGCACACCCACCATCAACCGAAAGCTCTGCTGCAAACGCTGCCATAACACGGCAATCCGTGACCAATTCTTGGGTGATAAAAGCAAATGTTTTTGCGACATGATGGTGAATTTAATAATCTTCACAATCACCGCACTGCCTTGTCGAGCAACTTTAAAATCCATCACTACTCTCCTTTGATGCTATTCGCAGTCATCGGGGTTTCAGAATAAACTGCAGGGGCTTCATTCACTGTTGGTGTTGGACTCGCCAATGCTCTGCGTACAATACCAATCGAAGCAATGATCATCACAATCGCAACAATCATAAAGAAGCCACATAAGGCTGCATTGATCTGATTCGACATGACAATGGTCTGCATTTCAGCAACTGTTTTAGCTGGTGCAAGGATTTCACCACGTGCAATTGCATCAGAGAAACGATTCGCTTGTGCAAGGAAACCAATTTTCGGATTTTCATGGAAAATCTTTTGCCAGCCGGCAGTCATTGACGTGATGAACAAGAAAATCGTCGGGACAATAGTGACCCAAACATACTTCTCTTTTTTCATCTTGAATAGAATGACCGTACCTAAGATTAAGGCCATCGATGCCAAGATTTGGTTACCAATACCAAATAACGGCCACAAGGAGTTAATTCCACCGAGTGGGTCAACCACACCTTGATAAACGAAGAAACCCCAACCTGCGACTGCGACAAAGGTCCCCACCAAATTACCAAAGAATGAACTTGATTGTTTAATCGCTGGAACCACGATTCCTACAGTATCCTGCACCATGAAACGACATGCACGTGTTCCCGCATCTACCGCAGTTAAAATGAATAAAGCTTCAAATAGAATCGCAAAGTGATACCAGAACGCCATCATTGAGCGGTTGTTAAATATCTCTGAAATGATATGCGCCATACCAATTGCAAATGTCGGTGCACCACCTGTACGAGACAAGATTGAACTCTCACCAACTTCCTGAGCCAATAAGGTCAACATTTCTGGGCTAACCACGAAGCCAAGATTACGCACTGCTTCCGCAGCGGTCTCTACCGAGGTTCCTAAAACTGCTGCTGGCGCATTGATCGCAAAATAAATGCCTGGATCAAGTACCGTCGCACAAATCATTGCCATGATGCCGACGAAGGATTCCATCAACATACCGCCATAACCGATCATACGAATATTGACTTCGTTATCGACCAGTTTAGGGGTTGTGCCTGATGCAACCAAGGCATGGAAACCTGAAATCGCACCACAAGCAATGGTAATAAATAGAAATGGAAATAAACTACCTGCAAATACAGGACCTGTACCATCAACAAAATGCGTGACTGCTGGCATTTTCAAATCAGGCATCGCAAAGATAATCCCAATCGCCAAGCCTGCAATCACACCAATTTTAAGGAAAGTCGATAAGTAATCACGCGGTGCTAACAACAACCAAACAGGTAAAACTGAAGCAATAAAACCATAAATGATCAGGGCCCATGTCAATTGAGTACCACTGAGGGTAAATAATTGCCCCCAATATGGATCTTTGGCGACATCCCCACCATATACAATTGCCGCCATCATCAGCACAAAACCAATGATAGAAACTTCTGCAATTTTCCCTGGACGTAGATAGCGCATATACACGCCCATAAATAATGCGATTGGAATGGTAGCAGCGATACTGAACACCCCCCACGGGCTATGTGCCAAGGCTTTAACCACAACCAAGGCTAATACCGCAAGGATAATAATCATCACGCCCAGTGTACCGAGCATGACAATGACACCCGCAAAGGTACCAAGTTCCTGTTTGGCCATTTCTCCCAAAGAGCGACCATCTCGCCGTGTGGAGATAAAGAGAACGAGGAAATCTTGTACCGCACCGGCAATCACCACACCGACCAAGAGCCAGATGGTACCAGGTAAATAACCCATTTGTGCTGCGAGGATAGGCCCGACTAAGGGCCCTGCACCTGCAATAGCGGCAAAGTGATGACCGAATAAAACGAATTTATTAGTAGGAACATAATCCAGACCATCGGCAAGACGATGAGCTGGGGTTAACCGTTTAGGATTTAATTCAAAAACTTTGTTTGCAATAAATAAACTATAGAACCGATATGCAATGCTATATACACAGACCGCGGCAAGAACTAACCAGACCGCATTAACATGCTCACCACGACTAACCGCCAATATCCCAAATGAAATTGCCCCAACGATGGCAACCAAACTCCATAGGAGTTTTGAGGGAAGTGTTGACTTTGCTTGTGTTGTCTCCATTCAAAACCTCTCAATTACATAACGCGTGGTTATTTAGATTTCCCTTTCTATATTTTCTGTAGAAGAAATATCTTTGTAAGTTTACCTTCTAGCTTCAATTATTTATCTAATACTTTGGCATAAAAAAAGGGATGATTGTTTAATCATCCCTTCGATAATTGTATGTCTTGAGTAGCTCTGCCACTCATTTACAATTATGCACGTTCTAGGTAGTCACCAGTACGCGTGTCTACACGAACACTTTCTTCTTGCTGTACGAATAATGGAACACGTACTACCGCACCTGTTTCAAGTTTCGCTGGTTTACCACCACCGCCAGAAGTATCACCACGTACACCTGGATCAGTTTCAATAATTTTCAACACAACGAAGTTTGGTGGATTTACGTTCAATGGTACGCCATTGAATAACATGATCGTACATTTTTCATTTGAATCATCTTTTAACCATTTCGCAGCATCGCCCATTGCTGTTTTATCAGCAGCGATTTGCTCGAAAGATACAGGATCCATGAAGTTCCACATTTCGCCATCGTTGTAGAGGTAATCCATTTCAACTTCTACAATATCAGCTGCTTCTAAAGAGTCACCTGATTTAAATGTTTTTTCTAATACTTTACCAGAACGAAGGTTACGTAATTTCACACGGTTAAACGCTTGACCTTTACCTGGTTTTACATATTCATTTTCCATGATTGAACATGGGTTGCCATCAAGCATAACCTTAAGGCCTGCTTTAAAATCATTTGTAGAATAATAGGCCATGAAAGGCGCACTCCAAACTTAAAACTCAAATCTATTAATGTTAGACTACACGCACAGGTGTGACACTAACACTATTTTTAACGTATGGCATGATAAACTATTTACATCAAGAGCAAAACTGGCAATCACAACTCAGTGACCTAATTACTGATCCCTTAGAGCTGTTAAATCTGCTTGAGTTATCTACCGATCAGCTATTATCAGGGGCAATCCTTGCCTCTGAACAGTTTAAATTGCGCGTTCCACGTGCATTCGTCGGAAAAATGACCATTGGTGATCCACTTGATCCGCTATTGTTACAGGTCTTACCCCATCACCTAGAACTGGAAGAGCATCCTGAATTTGTGACGGATCCTTTAGGTGAAGAAGCCGCAAATCAGATGGCGGGGGTTTTACACAAATATCAATCACGTTTTTTGCTGACCTTAACCGGTGCATGTGCGATTCACTGTCGTTACTGTTTTCGCCGTCATTTTCCATATCAGGAGAATCTTCCTAAAAATGACGATTGGCTCAACATTAAACAGTATATTGAGCAGAATCCACAAATCAATGAAGTGATTTTGAGTGGTGGTGACCCCCTCACTTTAAACAATCGAAAAATTTCTTTGTGGCTAGAACGAGTCGCATCTCTCCCTCAGATTAAGATATTGAGAATTCATTCACGGGTTCCAATTGTGATCCCGAATCGTATTGATGAAGAGCTAATTTCTATATTAAAAAACAGTAGGCTACGTATTGTAGTAGTGGTACACTCAAACCACGCAGCTGAACTCGATGATTTCACTTGCTCGAAGTTGCTACAGTTATCATTCCAGCATATAACCGTTCTCAATCAGGCAGTTTTGCTCAAAGGTGTGAATGATTCTGCAGAAACTTTAAATGCATTGAGTAGCCGTTTATTTGAAGCACGAGTAATGCCCTATTACCTTCATGTTTTGGATAAAGTTAAAGGTGCTCAGCATTTTGATTTAAGATCTTCAGAGATAGATCAGATATACAGTGATGTATTAGCGAGTTTACCAGGATATCTCGTCCCGAAACTCGTCAGGGAAATTGCGGGCGAAAAAAATAAAACACCGCTTTTTGGGGTTCAAACATTCTGAGATTGATAACACAATGATGAATAATGCTTTTTCGGATATTTTTCAAATTCCAACAGTCTTAAGACGGGACAAACTTAGCTTTTGCGATACCAATTCTAAAAGTCTCAATGAATGGATTTCAAATTTGTCCATTATGCAGTTGGGTGATACCTCCAAAGCACTGTTTGCAGCTCTGTTAGAGCTGAGTGAATTAGAATGTTCGGAAACTTTACGTTTTGACTTGGTTCAGGTTCTGCATCCGACTATTGAAAATGTTTTAGGTAGCCTAGAAAAGAACTTTTTTAATCAGGGTGTAATTAGTTCTGATCGTAATGAACACATTATTGAACTGGCAATGTTATTGCGTTGCTACTTCGCTGCAATTTATATCAATATTGTGCGTCGCAGTAATGATCAACTTGATCAGCAAAAGTTCTCTATCTTCGCCCTGAATCAAAAAAAGAACTTGCAAACAGCAAGAACCTTAGCAACATTTCAATCTTTACAGCAACTGACCCAACTTCTTTATCAACAGCATATGTTGTATAGCGAACCAGTTGCTGGACAATGGTTAATTGCCCATCAGCTTTATGATGCAGCAGTGACACATAAATATCAGCATACCAACCTAGACCAGTCTCAAGGTAAGCCTAGTTCGATTACCAATATTACTCAGGCTTACGCCCAACTGATTTTGATGGATATTTTCAATACCAATCAAATCCGTCAATCTGAAATACAGGCATTGTTCCAGTGTAGTTTTGACTGGGCGAAAATGGTTCAGATTTTGGCAAAGGAGACTGATCTGACCAAATATGTGGTAGATACCAGTAAAGACCATCCACCTATTTATAATAAAAAACAAAGTTCAGGCTTCAACCCGAACATTTTTATCAGTACACATAGTTTGTTGGATCATGTCACAGCCACGCTGCATAAAAATGCAGAATATATTTCTAAAAATGAAAAAATCTATTTAACGCCAGCACTGAAATTTCATGTGCAAACCATTTTAGGTACAACCGCAGAACGTCGCCATGAGCGTTATGAATATTCTGCACAATTGCATATCTGCTTTGGTCTGCTCACGGCTCACTTTTATTTATCTAAAGCGAAAAACTTTTCCGAGACGTTATTGTTAGACCACGGTTATGGCCTGCAAAATGAATCCAAGTTTATGTCGGCTTGGGATAAAAAGAGCGCTACAGATAATCAAGAATCAGCCATCCAGCGTTTAAGCCGTGAAAGCAAAGCTGTTTACCAAGCAGATATACTCGATATCAGTGTGAACGGTTATCGTATTAAATGGTCAGGCGAAGCACCGAAAAACCTAAGAACAGGCGAATATATTTTAGTCAAAGAAACATCACATGGGCACTGGCGTGGAGGAGTAATTCGTTGGCTCAAACAATCGAGCGAGAAAAGTTTAGAACTTGGTTTAGAAGTATTGGCGCAGGAGATTTTCCCTTGTGCTGTGCGCTTACAAGCAGATCGGCATATCAGCAACTATCATCCAACACTTTTATTAAAAAACCAAAATTTGGATGAAACAAAAACAACCTTAATTTTACCAGGTTCACAAATTTTTAGAGAACACCAAGCTGTTCATTTAAGATTGGGGAAAGAGGAAGTCAAAGTGTATTTATTAAACGCACAATTAATTACCCAGAGTTTTGTTCAATTTGAGTTTGAACTGCTAAATGATGAGGAACTCCCTGTTCTTCAAAAATATATGGCACAAAAAAATATGGACACAATTGATCAAGATTTATGGGAAGCATTAAAGTGAGAAATTCTTTACTCTCTAAGAAACTCAAACGGACGGAAACCCGTTTACTGATTATTGATGATAACCAATTGCGTTATAATCAAATTGCAGCGATTTTTACGGCACAAGACCATCAAATTCAAGCGACATTGCTAGATGATCTTAAAACATTTGAGAAACAGCTAAATTTACCCTGGGATATTGTTATTTTTGGTCGTGCTTATGACTTAAAAATTGAACAAACGCTGTCTTTAATTCAGGCATCATCGCAGCCGAGCTTACCCGTACTGCTGTTAGAACCAGATGACTATAACGCTGATCAATATCAGACCTATATTCATAAAGGCATCTATGATGTATTAAATCTTAAGTCTCCAGAAAAATTCTATATCAGCATCGTCCGTGCGCTGTCTTATAGTCGCCTAGTACAAGCAGAACATCGTTTATTAAATGAATTAGAAGCGGCACAGTCTCAAGCACAGTCTTTGGTTGCTGAGAGCCACAAAGCGGTTGCTATTTTACAAGAAGGCATCCATATCAATGTGAATGCTGAATATGCCAATCTATTCGGTTTCGCCAGTGAAGATGAACTGATTGGTTTACCTATTCTGGATGTGTTACAACCAGAGGACCTAAGCCAATTTAAACTTCGGTTTAAAAAGATTTCTCAAGGGCAATTTGAGCATGGCAGTTTTGAACTGCGTACCCAGAATGCAACTGTAAAAAATAATCCACTGCATCTTGAATTTTTACCTTCTGGGAATGAAGAAGAAATACAACTTAATATTGAATGTGGTACGCCCTCTCAAACTACAGCCGCGACACCAGCAGTAGCCGTTTCTGCTGAAAAAGTATCAAATTTAAATACGGCTTTACAGCAGATTAATCGGCAACTCACCAATCACCCAGCCAATGCCAATGCGGTTGTGCTGTTTAGCCTGAGTAGCTGCCCAAATGAAGTTTTCCAAACCGACTGGCGCGGAAGCAAAGCTTACTTTTCCAATATTCAGAACTTTATCAAAGAACAGGTAAATGCCCCTGTTTATCAGGTTGATAGCGCGATATATGTTTCTTTATTTCAAGCTGAATCAAAGAATGTCTTGAATTCGCTTCTAATTGGCTTGAACAGCTTGCAGAAGCCACAACTATTAGCGACAGCACAGCATACTTTCCCTTTGCATCTGAAATTGGGTTATTGTGAACTTGCACAAGCAATTCCAGATGAGGCACGTTTTGAACAAGTTCTCAGCAAAGCATTTGCACAAAGCTTACCTGTCTTTAATACGCCAAAAATTGATGCGGATATTGGCATTACCACAGAACATATTCCAACAGCAGTCCAATTAACCTTATTACAAGGGCTGAAACAGAAACTTGATGCAGGTGATATTCATCTTAAATATCAACAGCTCTATGATAAACAAGATCAGCATACGCATACCTATGAAGTTTCTGGTGGATTTATTTTTGACAATCAATGGCAGGATTTAAGTGATCTTGCTGATCTGAAAGATGACCCGGAATTATCCATTCAGCTTGATCGTTGGATACTGGTAGAAGCTTGCAAGCAATTGCACAATTTTATTACTCAATATCCTAAAGCTAAATTGATTGTAAATCTCAATCACCATGTGCTGTTGAATGATAAGAAATTGCCTGAATTGGTTGCCAAGTTATTGACCATTATTGGCAGCAAACAAGCACATCCATTGATTTTGCAATTCTCAGAACAAGCACTTCAACAGAACTTATCTCAAGCACAGCCACAAATTGCCTTACTCCGCCAACACGGTGCAGAAATCTCGATTCGTGGTTTTGGTGATTCCTTATATAGCGACACTCTACTGCAACAAATTGATGTTCAGTATTTGAGCTTGCATAGCAAACTGACCAAGATGCTGAGTTCAGACAAAGACATGGCAACATTACAAGAAAAAATCCTGCACTTTATAGCTCAAAAGCCAGTGGAAATTTTCTTGATGGAGCTCAATGACATGAATCTGTTTGCAAATGCATGGAATGTAGAAGCTCGCTACTTACAAGGTAACTATTTCCAGAAAAAACTTGATCGTCTGACTGACGTACAGGATCAATAAAAAACTCTCCCTCCTTTTTGAAAGGAGGGAGAATTAGAAGACACAAAAAAACGGGCATATTGCCCGTTTTTTCTTTCTCGATATTAACGTTTGATAGAACGTGACATACCAGAGAAACGTTGTTTGAATTTGTCGATACGGCCGCCAGTGTCCACATTCTTTTGTTTACCAGTATAGAATGGGTGGCAAGCTGAACATACGTCAAGGTAAATAGTTTCTTTACCAAGAGCAGATTTAGTTTCGATTACGTTACCACATGAACAAGTAGCAACTAAGTTTTCGTATTTAGGGTGAATATCGGCGCGCATGCTCGATGCTCCTATTAGTAAGAAAGGCTTAAGCTGTTATCGCAATTGATCACTCTCAAAACGAGGAAAGCAAAGTGTTCGCACACTTGCAGATCAACACCACAACAGACCATTTCTTTTGACTCACCGAGACTCTTACGGTCAGAGCAAAGCCAACAAGTGGCAAGCATTATACGCCAAAGAATTAAATTTTGCGAACTATTCCTGCTTGGATTTTGCCCAATGATTCGCAATCACGCCACAGACCATGAGCTGAATTTGATGAAAAATCATAATTGGCAGCACAATCATACCCAAAGGTTGCCCGATAAATAGAATTTGTGCCATTGGCACTCCACTCGCCAGTGTTTTCTTGGAGCTGCAAAAAAAGATCGTCACCTGATCAGCCTGATTAAAGCCCAACCATTTCGGTAAATATAAAGCAAGCAGCATAACGATCGTCAGTAACACTGAACATGCAAGGACTAGATATAGTAGGGTTAAACCACTGACCTGATGCCATAGGCCTGCAACCACGGCACTGCTAAATGCACCATACACCACCATTAAGATTGATCCCTGATCAAAAGCCTTCACGATGCTTGGCACTTTAACCATATACGGAAAAACATAAGGACGAAGTAACTGACCGAGAATAAAAGGAACTAGCAGTAACAAGGTGATTTGAATAATCGATTTGGTTGGATCAAAACCGTGCTGACTTTGTCCTAAAATAAAATAACTGACCAAAATCGGGGTAATAAACATACCAATGATATTGGAGAAAGAAGCGCTACAAACAGCAGCAGCGACATTGCCCTTGGCCATAGAGGTAAATGCAATTGAAGATTGTACTGTGGATGGCAAGAAGCACATAAACAGGAAACCCCAATACAAAGGCTGACCCAACAAAGGTTCCAAGACAGGTCTAGCGAGTAGCCCAATGACAGGAAAAATCGCAAAAGTAAAAGCAAACACCAAAGCATGCATTTTCCAATGCATCATCCCCTCAAGCACTGCCTCACGTGAGAGTTTCGCGCCGTGCAAGAAGAAAAGTATTGCGATTGCGACGGTGGTTAGAATATTAAAATAATGTGCAATTTGCCCCGAAACTGGAAAAAACGTCGCCAGTATTACCATCCCAACCAATAATATGGTAAAGCGATCCAATGCCAATAATTTCAACATAACTTATCCCTATCTATTCTCTAAGAACTATAAAGCCCAGTATGACTTGTTGACCATTTGATCGAACATCATACTGGGCTGTATAAATAAAGCTAGGGCTTTAGATAAGAAATCTTGGGCTTATGTGACCAAAGATTAATTATTATAGGCATCCTGATCTTGTTGAATAAGTTCAACTTTATAACCATCTGGATCTTCAACAAAAGCAATGACCGTTACACCACCTTTCATTGGGCCCGCTTCACGTACGACTTTACCGCCACGGGCCTTGATGTCTTCACATGCTTTATAAGCATCGTCTACACCAATTGCAATGTGACCATAGGCATTGCCAAGTTCATAGCTCGTCGTATCCCAGTTATGAGTAAGCTCAAGCACTGTGTTGTTTTTTTCATCACCGTAACCAACAAATGCTAACGTAAAACGCCCTTCTTCATAGTCACGTTGGCGTAGCAATTTCATACCAAGTACCTCAGTGTAGAACGTTAAAGACTGTTCTAAATTACCTACTCGTAGCATCGTATGTAACATGCGCATAGTTATTCACCTTTCTGCTGTGTTGTCTGGTTTTCATGGTCACGTAAAAGTTTCGCAACCCAAACCACAAGAACTAAAATTGGAATACCAATTAAAGTCGTCATTAAAAAGAAATTCGGATAGCCAATATTGCTGACGATTGTTCCCGAATACCCACCCAACAATTTAGGCGTGAGCGTCATGAGAGAACTGAAAATCGCATACTGAACTGCTGTAAATGATACGCTGGTTAAGCTGGACAAGAATGCGATAAATGCCGCACCTGCCAGACCAGAAGCCAAATTATCCACAATAATGGCTAAATATAACCATAAAGAGCTATAGCTTTTAATCACCTTGCCAGAAAGCTCAACTGTGCCTTGTTGAGCAGGATCAATCACAGTAATCGGTTGAATATCTACATTGAGCGCTGTTTCTGCATGGGATGCTGTATCAATACGATATTGTCGTGTTGCTAACAATTGATCCGTAGGATTACTTTTTAAGTTTGCTACAGCTGTAATACTTTTACTTGGCGATGCCTGTAAAATTTTGCCATCGATAACGCCACTAAATAAACCCTGTTGATCTAGCTTCGCCACAAACTCCTGGCCATCTAAGCTTAAAATCACTGGACGTTCAACATCTAAATCTTCAGACTTAATATTCGCGAGCTGTCCTTTAATCACCAAACTTTGTTTTAACTCTTTTGCTGTGAGTTGGTCATCACCACTCATTGGCAACAATTGAATTTGAGGCTGTTGCGAGCTGATTAAATACGGCACTGCCAATTGAATTTTAGAATCAGCCTGATTTTGATATTGGGTGCTGACCTGAACTGAATCTGCCTTTAACAACACTTCATTCGGTACCTGTAGCTTCCAATACCCCACCTCATCAGTCTGAACTTGATAATGCTGATCACCAACTTGTACTTCAACTTGATCGAGTGGCTTACCCGATTTTACCAAACCGATAAAAATCAAATTGGTTGAGCTGGCTAAGACTGCACCGACAAACATCAATTTCATAATGTTCATGCGTTGTGCCAACAAACCACCTAGGAAACCGCCCACCAAACTAAATAAAACACCGTAAATTTTAACCGCTTCTGCAATCTGCTCCTTACTAAAGTTCAGATCTTGATAGAACACATTGGAAATTACCCCTGCAATAATGTCAGAGATACGGAAGAAACCTATCAGCAGTAACAGGACTAAAGCCAGTTTGACCCCATAACGCTTAAAGAAATCCAGAATCGGAGCGACCCATGTTTCTTTTGCCATTTGCTGATTCACGACACCAGTCTTCACTAGTCCAAAACCGACTAATAACGCCGTTGCGGTAGCTGTTAAAAAGCGTAATGCTTCTAAACCAAATAAAGCAGCTGTATCCTTAATCCCTGCTGATTTTGAGATTGCATCTGTGACATTGCCAGAATAAATATAACTAATAACAAAGGTTGCAACTGCAATAAAGAATACAAATACCAAGCGGTAATAGTCAGTGGTTTTATAGTGTTTATAAACACGATTTACCTGTGGTTCACGAACACACAAAGTGGTGATGATCCCAACCACCATCACGGCTGCCATAGTTAAATAGGTGTATTTCCAAGCTTCGTAGATGTAGTTGCCTTTCGCTGTGCCTAAATAGGCAGCCAAGAACAATGCACCAGCACCAGCAACAATCATCCCAATACGATAACCTGCATTGTAGGTTGAAGCCAAAACCGTTTGCATTTCAGTTTCAGCCAGTTCAATACGGTAAGCATCAATGACAATATCTTGTGTCGCTGCTGAAAAGCCCAACAGTACAGCCCCGACCGCCATCTGGATTAAATAGCTTTGACCCAAAGATGGATCAGAAAATGCCATGATACAAATCGCACAAATAATTAAGCATTGTGCAATGAGCAACCAAGCACGACGACGACCCAAACTTTTGGTTAAAAACGGAACCGGCAATTCGTCAATTAATGGCGCCCAAACAAACTTAAAAGAATAACCGAGTGCAGCCCAACTAAAAAAAGTGACCGCACTTTTATCGATACCAGCTTCGCCCAACCATAAAGATAGGCTAGAAAAAATCAATAAAATTGGAATCCCCGCAGAGAATCCAAGAAATAACATAATTAGAGCACGGCGATCTAAAAATGCTTTAAATGCAGATGCCCAACTAGAGGCTTGAGTTGTCATTGGTTATTATTTTCCATGAACATGCGTGAATGTGCTTATTCAATCGTTTCTTGCCCTTGCTTGCAAGTTGCTTTATGCAACCATTCTTTTGTTTTGTCGATAAAAAACACAAGTTCGCTTGATCTTTAGACCTAAAACTGTATACCTTTAATTACTCAACTTTAGTTTAATTTGTTGGACAGCAACAGTGACCCAAAAACTCGATCAAATGACGGCAACAACTTTATCTTTAACACCAACAAACACTATTACTGCAAACCTTAATTCATTACCTAGCGCTTTTGAGCAGACGGACATACAACCAACACTGACTAAAACAGCATTACGTGCAGATCAACTGACTCATATTCCAGATTTAGCTGAGATACCAAGCTCAACAAAACGGATTAAACCACTCAATAATTTTTTAGGGCAAGATCGAGCCCGCGCCTCTGTTGAAGCTGGGATATCCCTACCTTATTCTGGTTATAACATTTTTGCTGTTGGTACAGCTGGACTCGGTAAACGTACCATGATTAAGCGTTTGCTGCAGCAACACGCCAAAACCATGCCGACGCCAAATGATTGGGTATATGTTAATAACTTCAAAAACCCAAGACAGCCCATTGCACTCCGCTTTCCAGCTGGACAAGGCACTAAATTTCAAAATGCACTGCAACAAGCATGGCAAATCATTTTAAAACAGTTAGAACGTCGTTTTAGTGCAGAAAGCTACCACAATCGTATCGAACGTATTCGTCAAGATACGGGGGACGTACAACAGCAAGCTTTGGTTGAACTCACCAAAGAAGGTGAGGAAATCAATTTAAAATTGATTTCTCGTAATGACAAACATGTGTTTATTCCGATGCAACTCAAAGAGAATGAATATCATGAATTAACTCAAAATGAGTTGAATGCTCTACCAAGCAAAGAGCGCACAGAAATCAACTCCAATATTCGCTATATGGAGAAAAAGCTTGAACGCTTAGGTTTGCATCTAGGTGATTTAGAAGATGATGCGCGTGATCGAGTTTCAAGCTTAAATCGTGACATTGCAACACAAGTAGTGATGCCCCGTATTGAGTCTATACTCAATAAAAACAAAGAGGTAAATGGACTAGAACTGTTCTTAAAGCATTATGCTGAAGACATTATTGACAATGTTGAGCTAATCTTAGAGCAAGAAGAAGATGATTTTACTCCAGCTTTATTTAACCGTGTCCCTTCACGTTATCAAGCCAATGTGATCATTGCCAACAAACCAAATAGCGGTGCGCCGGTTATTTTTGAAGACTTTCCAACCCATTACAATTTATTAGGTCATGTTGAGCAGTTAACACATAACGGTACGATTACCACCGATTTCACCCTGATTCGTCCTGGTTCTTTGCATCAAGCCAACGGCGGCTTTTTAATGCTTGAAGCTGAACAGCTACTTGAGCAGCCTTATGCATGGCAAGGTTTAAAACGCGCATTAAAATCAGGACAACTTAAGTTATCCTCTTTGGAACATATGTTGACCTTAACAGGTAGCATCTCGATTGAACCTGCTTCTGTTCCTTTAGATATTAAAGTGATCTTACTGGCCGAACCTGAGATTTATTATGAAATTTTAGAGATTGAGCCAGAGTTAGGCAGTGTCTTTAAAATCCGTGCCGACTTTACCGATACATTACAACGTAATGACAGTAATGAACAAGCCTATATGCAGTTGATCGCTGATTATGTTCAAGCTGACAAATTACTTCCTTTCGATCGCTCAGCGCTTGCCGCTTTACTCACTGACTCTAGTCGCCAAGCTGAAGATCAAAGCTCATTGTCACTGCATGCTTCTACACTAGGTGATTTAATTCGTGAAGCCCATCATCATGCTTTTAAAGCGGATGATAAAATCGTGATCGATCAGCATGTGAATCAAGCACTGCATCATCGTCAATATCGTCTAGGCTATTTACGTGAGCTATATTGGCAAGATCTGTCTCGTGGTACCCAGTTGATTGAAACTTCAGGACATCGCCTAGGTCAAATCAATGCCCTTTCTGTGATCCACTATGCCGATGTAGAGTTTGGTCTACCTTCCCGCCTGACTGCGTCTGTATATCAAGGTGGCGGCGATATCTTAGACATTGAGCGTAGCGTTGAGTTGGGTGGATCATTGCATGCCAAAGGTGTCTTGCTGATGTCCAGCTTTTTAAAAGCACACTTCGGTCGTGAACAAATCCTGCACTTCTCTGCGGCTTTAGCATTTGAGCAAAGTTACGGACAGGTCGATGGCGATAGCGCGACGGTTGCGGAACTCTCCGCCTTAATATCTGCCATCTGCCAAATTCCGATTGATCAATCTTGGGCCATTACTGGTTCGATGAATCAGTTAGGTCAAGTACAACCAATTGGTGGCGTCAATGCGAAGATTGAAGGCTTCTATGATGCATGTAAGCTGCAAGGCTTAACAGGTAAACAAGGGGTGATTATTCCACGTCAAAACATGCAACACTTGATGTTACGTCAAGATGTGATTGACGCTGTGCAAGCTGGCCAGTTCCATGTCCACGCGATCGACATCATCGACCAAGCTTTAGAGATTCTCATGGCACGTCCAGTCGGAACTCTCGACAAAAAAGGACGCTACAGCAAGAACTCAATCTACGCTGCCGTCATGGAACAACTTGAGTATTGGCAAGCCATCGAAGACGGTGAAGCAGTTGAAGATGATGAACCAAAGAAAAAGAAAAAGCGTAAGAAAGCAAAAAAAGAAGCTGCTGAAGCGAAAGTTTCAGAAGAAAATGCTGTTGAAGCAAAAAGCTTAAAATCTCTTAAACACAAGAAAAAGAGATAAAAGAAAAAGCCATGCTCCTAGAAGCATGGCTTTTTTGTTAGGCTACGCCCTGTAAGGAACGTCCACCTGGTAACTGAGCAAAATATTGTTTCAACGCATCAATACAGCGATGCACTTTCATCGGGTATTGTTCACGCTTAGACGTTAATGCATGCAAGGTATATGCAGGAAGTTGCCAATCAGGTAAAACTTCAACCAATGAACCACTCACCAATTCTTTCTGAATATCCATATACAAAATACGTGCGATACCATGACCTTGCTGACATAGCGATTTTGCCACGAAGACATTATTGGTGCCTAAACGTGATTTCATGTCGAGATTCACCACTTCACCACTGATGCCATGACGGAATGCAAAATGTTGATAGCCTTGCATTAAAGTGATGGGTAGTAATTCATGATGGCGCAAGTCTTCAGGACGTGTAATCGGCTGTGCTTGATTTAGATAACTCGGTGAAGCAACCAATACTTGATCGACTCGTGCTAAAGGCACAGCAGCCAGTTGATGATCATCTACTTTTAAGCTCATGCGAATCGCAATATCAATGCGTTCTTCAATTAAATCGATATAACGGTGATCGGCTTCAAAATGAATTGCCAAGCCTTTATGCGCTGACATCCAATGAGAAAGTGCAGGAATCACGTGTAAAGCACCCAATTCAGGCGTGGTTGCAATACGCAAATCACCGACCAGATCATCACGTAATTCATTAATTCTGATTTTGCCACGTTCCGCCGCAGCTAACATTTCTTGGCAACTTAAGAAGAATGCTTGTCCAGCCTCAGTAAGGCTAAGTTTGCGAGTTGAACGATGAAGTAAAGTAACATCCATTTCTTGTTCTAAAGAACGGATTTGTTGACTGACCGCACTGGTTGTAATCCCTAAGTCTCTTGCAGCACCGCTAAAAGAGCTTTTTTCGACAACACAGGCAAAAACCCCCATTGCACGCAATTGATCTAGCATAGACTTCCCTCTTACCCTTAATTTATTAATATGCTTATTGTTCTAATGAAAGCAATCTAATTTGAGTATACAAGGAAGTCTATTTATGCACTAGAGGATTATTAATAAATAATTGAAATATTGTTAATAATCCTAGAGTTAATTTGGTAAAACCGTGACAGGGTTCACAGGTTTTCCATCTAAGCGGACTTGGAACTCCATCATGACGCGTGAAGCACCCGAAGAACCCATTTCTGCAATTTTCTGACCAGCAGTCACATTATCACCGCTCTTCACCAACATTTTGCTGTTATGTGCATATGCCGTGATATAGCCATCAATATGTTTGACCAAGACCAAATTGCCATACTCTTTTAAGCCATCCGCAGCATAGACCACTTGCCCATTTGCAGCAGCAAAAATTGGATCGCCCTCATTACCACCATAACGCGTTCCTTTCACATTACTCGCCATATTATAGCTTTGGATAATTGGTCCATTCGATGGTTTCACCCAACGCAAGCTTGAAGCTAGCGTCGATGATGGGTTCACTGGCACGGTTGGTACGACGGGACGTGGGATCACAGGCTGTGTTTTTGGTGGAACAGGTTGCTGCGTTGGTAAATTAATGCTTTGACGCTGAATAGGTGCGGTTTGCGCCATCACTTGTGTTGAGGTTGTGCGTTGAGCAACAGAACCTTTTAAGCGCAAAGATTGATTCACATAAATTCGATATGGCGCAGAGATATCATTAAGTGCGGCTACATCTAGATAGTTCAAACCATAGCGATTTGAAATCGCACTTAAAGTATCACCTGAACGAACAGTATAATAATTTGGTGCTTGCACAGAACGTGTGCCACCATTCACTTGCGGTTTAGACGCACACCCTGTCATCACTGTCACTGTTGCAACCGCCATAGACAAAACGATTGTTTTAATCATCTTCTGTGATAGAAAAACCGAGACATGGTTTAAGTGCATCTTCGCCCTCATCGAAAAAACCTTAATATATTTGCGCCTAAGAGTATCAAAAAAGTGAGAAAAAACGAGTTCTCACCTCTGATATTCACAAAGTTATAACATTCAAACGCCTAACCATTTACATGAGCGTGCAAATTTTCCAGTACTGCATAGTTAGTCGCATCCATTTGGATAGGCGTAATACTGACATAACCATTCGAAACTGCAAAAAAATCAGACTGGATATCACTCGATACGGCTTGTGGATCGGTAATCGCTTCACCTGCCAATCCAATCCAATACACTTGACGACCACGCGGATCAACATGACTACTTATTGGCTTTGATTGCGCACGACGCCCCTGATAGGTGACCTGCGCCCCTTTGATCTGTTCCACATCTGGAATATTAATATTAAAGATATGACGCGGTGGCAAAACAGGTAAACCTTTGGCAATAAAATCATGAACCCATTGCGCGGCAACTGCATAATATTGCGGATGCTCATAAGCGCGTACATTTGATCCAGCTAGTGATACAGCAATTGCTGGATGCTTCATCAAGCGTCCTTCGAAAGCAGCGCCCACAGTACCTGAATATAAAACATCATCACCCAGATTGGCACCACTATTGATTCCACTGACCACCAGATCAAACTCAAAATCAAATAGTCCATTCATGGATAAATAGACACAGTCCGCAGGTGTACCATTCACAGCCCAAACATCTTCAGAAATTTGTATAGGCCGCAATGGGCGATCTAGCGTTAAAGCACTCGAATAACCACTTCGTTCACTTTCAGGTGCAACCACCACCACGCGACCCAATGGCTTTAACGCTTGGGCCAAAGCTTGTAGTCCTGGTGCGAACACACCATCATCATTTGCTATTAAGATATTCACTAAAATTAATTCTCTATACAGTATCTGCTGGCATCTTCAGCTCTGCCTTGCATGAACAGCTGAAAATAACTCAAATAAGGCATGAAACCTAGGCAATGGTAATCCACTTGTCAAGTTCCATCACTGAAATTAGACTAAATTCAACCATCCTTCCTCATCTGAACAACATATCTTTCGATCTTCATACCAAATCAATAAGCAACATAAATCACAGTTAAAAATCATAGAGAGATGTCAACAACCACCAGATTACTCAGCAGTTTTCCCAATTGAATTATTCCTTGAATTATATATAGTTATGACTTCATAGTATTAGAAATTTATACAACCATGAGACATTTATCTAAATTTATCCGAGTTTTCGGGGTGAGTTTCACACTTTTAACAGCACCAGCTGTTTTTGCTGATGAAGCGGTTTCAGTCAAAGAAGCGGATGCATTAATTAAAGATGACATCGCCAATGCACAAGTGCTTATCGAAATGTGTCCTAACTTGATCGGAAAGAACACCAAGTTTGATCAAAATATCAAGAAAATGGTGGGTTCATATCTCAGCAATTATTCAGATAAAACAGCATCACTAGATAGCCTACAAAAAGATGGCGAATTCAAAACTTTGTTAAAAGATGCGCGTGAAGCAGCATCAGAAGTCGATAAAGCTGAACAAAAGTCTGTATGTGAAGAAGTTTTAAATTTCGAAGGCTAATCAAGCTTTGGAATAATCATGTGGTTTTAAACCCAAATTGTTTGAAACCACTCTTTCATTATCTACCAAGGCCTTAGTTCTATACATATAAGCATTACCAGGCATCTGGTTCGCGGACCATATGAATAATATTGGCTGGACTGCTGATCCAACCACCTTTGAAGCCCTCAGGTAAAGGCTCAATAGCATCACAACGCACCACACCTGCCTGATTCAGATATTGAGCTGCTTCGGGAAAATTATCTGTAAACAGTTCAAGCCAAAGCTCTGCTTGACTCATCCCGTCAACCACATCAATCCATAATTTAACTGGTCCAAACTCAAAACCAATCTCTGAACCTTTTTCTGTGATTTGCTTAAGACCAATCACATCACGATAGAATGCGACTGTAGCTTCGAATTGATGCGGCGGTAGTTTCAGTGCAATATCAACACCGCCTTTGAATTTTGGCTCCATGTTCTTGCTTCCTCTTTCAATATATTTGTTATTTTCCTAATTTTTTACTCAACCTTTATATTTCACAATACACATTTAACCACTATTTTCATTTTCATAAAGAAGCCAATTAGTTTATTTTTTAATCATATTCGTGGTGACTTCGAAGATCAAGTGAAGAGCAAAAATGCACCAAGCAACCTCTTCAAACACATACAATTTTTTAAGCCTGATAAGTCCATTAAACAATGGCTAGGTTTTCAATACTCAAATTAAAAACCACATTTTCTCCACGGTTCCTACAGCAAACATACATTTTTTAACATCCTTTTATGCTATAAGTTATTCAAATTCTTTAAGTCTTGTTATTTGAGTCTGATTTCTTATGAAGAAAAATGTTTTTAAAACACTAGGTTTATCATTGCTCATCGCCTCGAGTGCACTTACTTCATCAGCATTTGCGGCTGAGAAAAAGTCAGAAACTGAAAAGATTGAAGTCACGCCAATGTCTGACAGCGTAACCAAGCAAGAACTTGCTGCAATCTATGTGCTTTCTGAAATCTGCCCAAGTCTCATTGGAAAAGATTTAAAATTTAACAAAGCCTATGACAATCTGGTCAAAGCCTATTTAAGTAATGATACCAAGGCTGTCGAAACACTCAATAAACGCGTGAAAGGCAAAGATTTTCAGGAAGCTTTAAAAGAAGCACGAGCTGATGCAAAAGCAGCTTCTGATAGCGACAACCGTCAAATTTGCGATGATGTTCGTAATTATTATTCGAAATAATCCGACCAATTAAGCTTCAGGTTACAATACTGTATGAAAAAGCCGATTTCCCCCGTAGAAGTCGGCTTTGCTTTATCCTAAAATGCTAGGCTCGTCTGCTTCATACAAGATATTGGAACCACCTAGAATGACTCAAAAAAGCGCTCTTGCTGCATTACTCCTTTTGCCAAGCTTTTCATATGCAGCAACTGTCCTATCTGCCCCACCAGAACTAAATAATAAATCCTATGTGTTGATGGATTATGAGACAGGACAGATCCTCGCTGCCAAAAATGAAAATGAAAAACTGGCACCTGCTTCAATGACAAAAATGATGACAAGCTACATCATTGAACAGAAACTTTTAAAGGGTGAATTGACTGAAAACGAACAAGTACGCATGAATGAATCTGCGTGGTGTCGTGGTACCAGTTCAGAATCATGTATGTATGTTCCATTAAATGGCACTGCAACTGTTCTAGAAATGTTACGCGGTATTATTATTCAATCAGGTAACGATGCATCTAAAGCAATGGCTGAGCATATTGCGGGCAATGAAGGTACTTTTGCCCATATGATGAACCAAGAAGCAAAACGTGTTGGTATGGTGAATACACATTTCATCAACTCAACAGGTATGCCAGCTGAAGGTCATTACTCAACTGCAAAAGATATGGCTGTACTGGCACAACATATCATCAAAGATAGCTCTAAGTACTATCCAATTTATTCAGAAAAAGAGTTTGCTTTTAACGGTATCAAGCAAGGTAACCGTAATGCCCTGCTTTATACTGATCCAAGCGTAGATGGCTTAAAAACTGGCCATACCGATGAAGCAGGCTTTTGCCTCACAACATCAAGTAAACGTGGGCCAATGCGTTTGATCTCGGTGATCTTTGGTACACCAAGCATGAATGAACGTGCCAATCAAACACGTACATTATTGGCTTGGGGCTTTGCAAACTTTGAAACTGCAAACGTTCAACCTGCAAACCAAGTTCTTGCCAAAGCAAAAGTGTGGTTTGGTAAACAAGATGAAGTTCAAATCGGTTTAGCTGAGAACTTCAATGTCACCATGCCTAAAGGCCAAGCAGACAAAATCAAAACTCAGCTAGTGGTTCAACCTAAACTCAATGCACCTCTAGCAAAAGGTCAAGTTGTGGGTAAACTCGTTGCGAGCCTAGATGGTAAAGTGATTGCTGAAAAACCACTGGTTGCCTTGAAGCCTGTTGAAGAAGCTGGTTTCTTTGCTCGTATGATTGATCATATTAAAATGTTCTTCAGCAACTTATTCTAATTTTTTAGAATAGGTAGATAAAGCATTCATGCTCTTGGGTATGAATGCTTTTTTATTTTATAATTACTCTAAATTTTCCAATCGAAAACGACTATGCCAAAGAACATTCGTCCCTATCTAGACCAAAAACCTGATGTCGATTCAAGCTGCTACGTGGATGAAATGTCAGTTGTGGTTGGTGATGTCAAATTAGCAGAGAATGTTTCAGTCTGGCCTTTTGCCGTCATTCGTGGTGATGTAAATTCAATTCACATTGGCAAAAATAGCAATGTACAAGATCACTGTATGTTGCATGTTAGTCATAAGAATCAATCTAAACCGAATGGTTCCCCACTGGTGATTGGTGAAGATGTAACGGTTGGGCATCATGTGACTTTACACGGATGTACCATTGGTAACCGCGTCTTGATTGGGATTAATACCGTTGTTTTAGATGACGTGATCATTGAAGATGATGTGATGATTGGTGCAGGTAGTCTTGTGCCACCACGTAAAGTTTTAAAAAGTGGTTATTTATATGTCGGTAGTCCAGTACAACAAGTTCGTGCGCTGACTGAAAAAGAAATGGAGTTTCTACCTTACTCGGCACGTCATTATGTGAAAGTGAAGGATAATTATAAGAATAGCGAAGCCTAGCTTCGTTATTATTTTTCAATCCTTTATGCATAAAAAAAATAATAAACTTTTAGAGATATCTAATGAACACTGATCATCCACATGATTGCCCTACTCAGGATGCACTCATTAATACAACTAAGCTCAATATTGAAAAGCACGGACTGCAAATTATAGGAATTAGTGCAACAGACTATTTACCTTCTTTTAGTTATAGTATCGGTTTATATGAAAGCTATCAGCATCCTGAAATTATATGCTTTGGGTTACCAACGGACTTGGCACATACCATCATCAATGATGTCGCCAATCTGATCAAAAATGGAGAAACAATTGCTCTCAATCAAGAGTATGGCGATCAAATTTTTAAAGAAACTCGTGCTCAATTTTTGCATGTAGATGTTAAAAATATTGAAGATTATTTTGGTGCTGCTTTAAATTACTATCAACACGACAATTTTTCCGCTTTGCAATTAGTTTGGGCAGATCGTAATAATAAATTGCCTTGGGAAGATGGATTTGAGGAAAAACTCATTTATGATCAACCACTCTTAGATCGAAATGCTGATTTTAAGTTCAGAGAGGCGAAAAACCTTGGTATTTTTACCACTCGGCAATGGTTAGAGCATAATCAAAATCTTACGTGTTGTTCATGATACCGATGGAGATTGGCAGTTTTTAACTGGTGATCAAGAACCTGATGATATTCGTCTCGTTGCTTTGGAACAAATGGTATTAAGAGATCCAACTCTGAATGAGGTATTCGATCTGGAATACAATCAAGCAGCAGAAAGAGACGTTAAGGGTGGTAAATGGAAAATATCAAATCTTGAAGATTATAAAGATATATAAGGCAATTATTTTGTCTAGAAATCTGACCATAGCCAAAAACTCTCAAATTTTGTAGAATACGTTTTTTAAAACCATGGTGCTTTCTATGACCGCTTGGACACCTCATGTCACAGTCGCCACTGTTGTCGAAAAAGACGGACGTTTTCTGTTTGTTGAAGAACACAGCGAAGGCTTTGTACATACCGTGTTTAATCAACCTGCGGGACATGTAGAATGTGGTGAAACCATTATTCAAGCAGCCATCCGTGAGACTTTAGAAGAAACAGGTCATCACATCGAAATTGATCATCTACTCGGTATCTACACCTATACACCACCGATGTTTCCTGACCGCACTTATTACCGTTTTTGCTTTCTTGCACATGTCACAGCCGTTGAGGAAAATGCGCAATTGGATACAGGTATCGTGGCTGCAGTTTGGATGAATCTGGATGAATTGCAACAATCCGCACGAGCGCGTAGTCCATTGGTTTTAAAAGCTGTTGAAGATGCCCATGCTGGCAAAAAATATCCTTTATCGCTTATTTATGAGCACCCTTTCTCTCCCTCACTTACTTCTCATTTGGATGCTTAATTAGATGCAACAACGTGTCATCGTCGGTATGTCTGGTGGTGTAGATTCTTCTGTTTCTGCCGCACTGTTACTTCAACAAGGATATCAAGTTGAAGGCCTTTTCATGAAAAATTGGGAAGAAGATGATGGTACGGATTACTGCACAGCATTGGAAGACTTGGCAGATGCTCAGGCCGTTGCAGATAAAATTGGCATCAAACTACATACCGCCAACTTTGCCATGGAATATTGGGATCGCGTATTTGAGCATTTCTTAGCTGAATATGCTGCGGGTCGTACACCAAACCCAGATATTCTCTGTAATAAAGAAATTAAATTCCGTGCGTTTCTCGACCATGCCATGACTTTAGGTGCAGACTTTATTGCAACAGGTCACTATGCCCGTCGTGGTGCAAGCATGCAAAATTCACGTGGCGAAACCTATGCACCATTACTCCGTGGTGTTGATAATAATAAAGACCAGACTTATTTCTTACATGCGGTACATGGTCGTGAAATCAACAAGACCTTGTTCCCTGTTGGTGAAATCGAAAAACCCGAAGTTCGTCGCATTGCAGAAGAATTAGATCTGGCAACTGCCAAGAAAAAAGACTCCACTGGTATTTGCTTTATTGGTGAACGCCGCTTTACAGACTTCCTGAAACAATATTTACCTGCACAAGCTGGAAAAATTGTTTTGGAATCAGGTAAAGAAGTTGGTGAACATCATGGCTTGATGTACTATACGCTGGGTCAACGCGGCGGTATTGGTATCGGTGGTATGAAAGGTGTACAAGAAGGTGCATGGTTCGTATTACATAAAGATATTGCCAATAATCGCTTGGTGATTGGTCAAGGGCATGAACATCCATTGATGCAAAGTACGCAGCTTTGGAGCGAATCAGTTGATTGGGTTGCAGGTGAACAGGACATTCCATCGACTGGATTCCGATGCACAGCAAAAACCCGTTATCGCCAGCCCGATCAAGCGTGTACAATCTATCGCGATGAACAAACTGAAAATGGAATTCGTGTTGAGTTTGACGAGCCACAACGCGCTGTGACTCCTGGACAAAGCGTGGTGTTCTACTCCGGAGAGGTCTGCTTAGGTGGTGGTGTGATTCACCATACCAATGCACCTGAACCAGATTTTATTTAAGGAAATTGGAAGCGAAGCATGGTCGAGTTACCCTTTCAGCACACTCAAGCGTTGAATGTTAGACAGAACCGTGCCCTGGCATTGGCTGCGGTCTTTCAGGCAACTCAGTTAACACATATGACTGCAATGGCTGGCCAGCAAAGCATTGGTGATAGTGGTAACTTCTATTTTGAACTGTTGATTAAAGCCAGCCTGAATATTCGTCCTACAGCGAATAATGCCTCTCAGACCTTAGATTTTTTTAATCAGCTTGCTGACATTTCACTGGGATTAAAAACCTTAGAAGGTTGTATTACACAACCTTTTAATACTGCACCCAAATCCCGTGTTCCCAAAATGTCGACGGCAAAACTGCCGATGTCCTATGCAATGGCCTTGTTGCAACTAGAAAAGAAAGTTTATAGCAATCCTGAATACGTCAAAATTATAGAAACCGCACAACAGAAAATCTTAAAGCAACTCTCATTTTTCGATAATAATTATTTGCACCCAAGCATCATTGCCAATTTAGCTCAAACCTATGTTGAAACCGCAGGACAGATCAATCCACGTATTTTAGTCCGTGGCAATGCCGAAGCTTTTAAAGACATCAATCATACCAACCGTATTCGTGCATGCTTATTTACAGGCTTACAGCTGGCACATTTATGGAAGCAGCTCGGTGGCAGCTCTTGGAGTATGATCTTTAGTAAACGCAAGTTATTGCAAGATATTCAAGCTCTCGCTCGTTTGCAGTATCAGGTGGTATAGACCGATGCTACAACGAATTTATTTTTATGTTTATTCCAAAATTAAGGAATCTGTATGAATGCTTTAACCGCACTCTCGCCACTTGATGGACGTTACGCTAGCAAATGCGATGCCCTACGCCCTTTTTTGTCTGAGTTTGGTTTAATCCACGCTCGTGTCACGGTTGAAGTGCGTTGGTTACAAGCACTTGCAAATCGTGCAGAAATCATCGAAGTTGCGCCATTTTCAAATGAGACCAATGCAGCTTTGGATGCGATTGTTGCGAATTTCTCAGAAGAAGATGCGAATCGCATTAAAGAGATCGAACGCACAACGAACCATGATGTAAAAGCGGTTGAATATTTCCTTAAAGAAAAAATTGCCAACATTGATGAATTACAAAATGCGGGCGAATTTATTCACTTTGCATGTACCTCTGAAGACATTAATAACTTGTCTCATGCACTGATGCTGAAAAATGGCCGTGAAGTTTTAGTTTCAACTATGAAACAACTTCTCAATGCGATTTCAGCTTTGGCAACGACTCATGCTGAACAACCGATGTTGTCTCGTACACATGGTCAAACTGCAAGCCCGACTACATTGGGTAAAGAGATGGCAAACGTTGCTTATCGTTTAGCACGCCAAATCAAGCAATTTGAAAATGTAGAATTACTCGGCAAGATCAATGGTGCTGTAGGTAACTACAATGCGCATCTTTCTGCTTACCCTGAAATTGACTGGGCTGCACATGCACAGGCTTTCGTTGAGTCTTTAGGTTTAAGTTTCAACCCATACACCACGCAAATCGAGCCACATGACTATATGGCTGAATTGTTTGATGCATTGCGTCGTTACAACACCATTTTGATCGACTTTAACCGTGACGTTTGGGGTTATATCTCGCTGGGTTATTTCAAACAAAAGTTAAAAGATGGTGAAGTTGGTTCTTCAACTATGCCGCACAAAGTAAACCCGATTGACTTTGAAAACTCTGAAGGTAACTTGGGTATTGCCAATGCAGTATTGGGTCACCTCGGTGAAAAACTTCCAGTTTCTCGTTGGCAGCGTGACCTCACTGACTCAACTGTATTACGTAATATGGGTGTTGGTTTTGCACAAAGCTTAATTGCATTTGATGCATGCTTAAAAGGTGTTGGTAAACTTGAATTGAATGCTGCTCGTTTAAATGAAGATTTAAACCAAGCACAGGAAGTTCTTGCAGAGCCAATCCAAACGGTTATGCGTCGCTATAATGTTGAAAAACCATACGAAAAATTAAAAGCACTTACTCGTGGTCAGGCAATGACCCGTGACATGATGGTGAACTTTGTCAATGGTGATGAACTTGCTCAAGTTCCAGCTGATGAACGTGCTCGTCTAGCTGAGTTAACACCAGCAACCTATACTGGTAATGCAGCTGAACAAGCAAAACAAATCAATGATTTGATCAGCAAAATCTAAAACTGATTGACTCAAAAAAGCAGAGCTTCGGCTCTGCTTTTTATTTGTAATTTTGATCCCTATATTACTTCCGTTGAATTGTTCTCTTTTCCTCTTCCAATTCTTCTACTGAACAATAGCTTGGAACAACCTTCATAGTTTTTACATCAAAATAATCACCACAAATTTCTCTACCATTTTCATCAGCTCTACGTCCTAATGCCTTTTTTTGCTCTTCGGTCATTGAATCCAAATAATTATTAAAAAACATATGATCAATTACTTCAGGATCATTAAAACTCGTACTTAACTCGATTCCAAATGACTCACCTTTTTGATTTTCATTACAATCCACCGTAAGATTATAACTAACCCGTGTTTTTGAATGGAATTTACTTCTAATTTCATCATGCATTGGATAAGCACCGACAAGTACGCCATCTATATCGATAGCATCTTTAAATATACTTCTCACTTGTTCCGTATCAGGTTTCTTTAGCTCTTCTTCTATTTCTGCATCTGTTTCTTTCTTTATATCGTGCTCTGGTCTTTCTAAACGAAATCGAAAACTATCAATTTGCTTATCATTTTTCTCTCAACCAATCGTACTCCTATATCATCATAGATATATAAATTGGTTAAATTAGCTCCATCCGTACTATCCACTTTTCTATAGTTTTTCCCTAGAGCTTTGATCCAAGGTTCAACCGTAGAATTCATATAGAGATCTGTACCGTTATAATTAATTGCACAGCCATGAACCTTAAACCGATGCTGCTGGTTTAGTTTCTTGATAAATCCTTCTGTATCAGCGCTTGGCTGCCCTGCTGACTGGCCATTACTACAACTGGTACATAAGAAGCTAATAAACAGAATTCCAAAAGTATTAAATTTATTCATATTCAATATATTACATTTACTTTTTCACAGGATAGTCTTCACAGCCTCCTCCTAAAATAGGATGATCGCGATCAGGGCCTTCACAGAACTCTTTACGCTGTCTCGCTTTTTCCTCATCACTGATAGAATCAAAGTAATTATAAAAATACATATGATCAATCACTTCGGGATCATTAAAACTGGTACTTAACTCAATTCCAAATGGCCTACCCTTTTGATCATTTTCACAGCTAATAGTTAAGTTATAACTAACGCGTGTTTTTGAATGAAATTTATTTCTAACCTCATCATGCATTGGATAAGCGCCAACAAGTATCCCATCTATATCGATAGCATCTTTAAATATACTTCTCACTTGTTCTGTATCAGGTTTCTTCAGCTCTTCTTCTATTTCTGCATCTGTTTCTTTCTTTATATCGTGCTCTGGTCTTTCTAAACGAAATCGAAAACTATCAATTTGCTTATCATTTTTTCTCTCAACCAATCGCACTCCTATATCATCATAGATATATAAATTGGTTAAATTAATTCCATCCGTACTATCCACTTTTCTATAGTTTTTCCCTAGAGCTTTGATCCAAGGTTCAACGGTAGAATTCATATAGAGGTCTGTACCGTTATAATTAATTGCACAGCCATGAACCTTAAACCGATGCTGCTGGTTTAATTTCTTGATAAACCCTTCTGTATCAGCGCTTGGCTGCCCTGCTGACTGGCCATTACTACAACTGATACATAAAATAATGGGTAAAAAACTTAATAGAATCTTTTTAGAGTAACTCATCATTTCTTACCGCCGAATACTTTGTCCAAACCTTGTTGCACTGATTTACTTGCATCATCATACGCACCTTGTGCTGCTTTCCCACCCCTATATATTCCTTGTTTAGTTCCGTCCCAAGCTTTTTGCCCAATGCCATCACTTGCTTGGTTAATTTTATCATTATTTTTTCTAGCCCATTGTTTCACGGTTTCATCCATCCAACTACATCGACTAGGGTGTCTAAAATAACTTTTAGCTGTATCTAGAACAGCCTGACGATTGACTGCTGTTGGATGCTTAAACCAATCGCGCCATTTAATCCCGACATCTCTTACCGCGATAATCGCCAAATTAGCCGCTAACATATGCAAAGAACTACCTCTTTCATCTTTTCCAACCTGAGTATGGCTCGGATTATCACCATGAATAACTGGATTAACGCCCTGTTTTACAGAAACAATCTCATGAGCATGATTAAAGACTGAACTTGCACCCCATTTTAATAAAAAGCTTAATAATGGCTTAATCACTGCTTGTACTAAGTTGGTTTGTTTCCTAAAGTCCAAAAATGTTTTTGTTGCTTTTACTGCAAGATCTGCATAACCAGATTCATACAAGCTACTAACTTCATCTCTCAACTCTAAATATCTGAACCAGATATTAGTAAAATATTTATCTTTCGAAGGTGCATCAATTGCAAATATAAATTCCTGGATAATGAGATCTGCGAGTGTCCGCTCTCCAGAAACCATCCCTTCGTATTCACTCCATTTCTTGACAGGATCTATCAACTCGCCAATATGCCCACCAACACTCGCAAAAGTATCCCAAGAATCAAAAGTACCTGTAACTAAAGGAATCTTTGTATAATCACTAAAGTCATTTTTCCTGAGCACCCAATGTCTAACATTCGCATGACCATTTTTAATCAATGCAATTTCGACAAAATTACTATGTGAGAAAAAATCTTCCAAAACATGAAAAGCATTTCCTAAATGCCTTAAAGGAATATCAGCATTACTACTTTTTTCCATGCTTTTGCTTAATTGCTCTAACATATACTCTAAAGCCGTTGGAAATGCAGAATCAGTTTTATTGTTTGGCGTATTATCCGCAATATAGTTTTTTAAATTATATTGTGCAGATTTTGTATCACTATTCGTTTGAAAGGTTTTATCATTTGATTTTGGATTGAGTTCTCTATCTGTAGCGATATAGACATCTGCCCCAAAAGGATTATCAATATGCTCTTCAAATCGATAAACCCCTAAAATATTGACCCCATTGCTCCCCACTAAATCACGATATAAACGGTGGGGTAAAGAGCTTTCTGGTAAATATGCTTTAAGTGCTAATGCTTTATAACGTCTTTGATTCTTTTCACTTAATTTATCATAACTAGCTTTTTTTAATATATTCTTCATAGCAGAGCGAAGCTTTGAAGAAATATTATCGTTCTTTTCATTTTTATTAGTTCTGATAAGATCTTCAGCAACATTTTCATCAAAAAAATGATCATAAGCCAATACTGCTAAAATATTTGTAATTAACTTTCGAGTTGGTTTAATCGATGTCACTTTCCCACGACGGTCAACAGCTACATCAATTTTCATATTTAAAATAGCACCACACACTAACTGTGAGTGATCTCGCAACCAGTTACCCACATAGATTCCATTAACAGTATTGGGTGTAAAAATTGCTCCTCTCGGATTATCTTCACCAATTGCTTCTTTCTCAATAGACTGGTGTCCATGCTCTACACGTACGCCTTTATTGTCATCTTTCTTTATATATTTACCAGTTTTAGGGTCTAATGTACCTCTATTTGAAATCATTCTAGTTTCATTGGCAAATTTACCTTCTCCTGCACCAAAATACTCATATTGAGCGTCTACGGTTTCATCCAACTGCGCTTGGAAATCTGCATGCATTTTTGCAGCATTTTTACCTGAGATGAATGTTATCTTTAAATCTCCTGAATATTTTTTAGATGTAATTTGGGCAAAAATAAACTCTATATTAGCACCTAAATTTTTACCCTCACTTAGTTGCCCGAAATTGTATGCATAGACAGCACCTTCGTCATTTGGCGCATCCAAAGATAATGATTCAATTTTAGTTGGAATCTTTAAAACATCACCGATATAGATCACATTAGGATCAGCAATTTCATTCAGAGAACAAAGCTCATCTACTGTAGTCCCAAATGCCTCAGCAATACCATCTAATGTATTCCCTTTATTAATTACATAGAGGTTATAACTATTTTCTGTTGAATATTTGCCACATTTTCTGATTAAATCATCAATAAAATGACCATATTCATGTAAAAGTACAATATATAGCCTATCTAAATTACTATCATTTTCAATTGCCGATGTAACTGTATCTGCTGCTAAATATATTTTCTTATCAACATGATTAAATCCAGCTGCACGTCCATTGATATTCTTTGCAGCAACAATATGCTCTGGTGGGACAATACTACCTTTTTCTATATCTTCTTTTAATTTTAGGTAGATGCTGTCAGGTATATCAAAGCCAAAAATTGGAGCCACTAAACTGACAAAACTCTCATCAGAAAATGTTCTTGCAATAAAAACGAGCTGCTCGTGCGCATAAGTACTTTTTAAAGTCGGTAGTGGTTCTTTTTCAGGCAAGCTTATAATTGGCAACAAAGGCAGGACTGGGCTGACTTTCATTCCAGAGGTAAGAAAATGCTGCCCTGCCTTCACCTCAAACTTGCCCCCTGTCACAGGGAAAATACCTGAACCATTCAGCTTGATTTGAGAACCGCCTGCGATAATCACAATCTCTTTCGGACTGGTAATCTCAATACGATCTTCAGTTGAGATAATCTGAATCCCTTGCTTGGCAAGTAAATCCATTCCATCCCCCCTGAGCATGCATTTCAAACTTACCTTTGGCAGCCACTTGCTTAATGCCATTCTGTGCAGCAAACACACTGATTCGGTTTTGAGCATGTGTAATCAGATTCTTTTGCGTACTCAGATTAATACTGTCACCTGCAAACTGATTGATCTGTCCATCCGCAGATAAATGAATATCTTCATTAGTACTCAGACCAATACCCTCTGGAGAATTGAGTAGAAGTACAGCTTTATTGAATTTGGCAATATCAGATTCGATGGACTCAAAAAATGCCTTTAACTGTGCTAAAGATTCAACTTCATCTGTTTGCTGATTCTTGGCAACTTCACTTAAAGCTTTGGCATTGCTTTGGTTACTCTCAAGCTGTTGCTTGGCAACTTGTGCATCGAGGTGTTCGCCTTGGGCCTGATCTTGTTTGTGCGTGGAAAGTAGTAATCCTTCGCCTGCACGAACTGCACCCCATTGGTCTGTCCTCAACTCAAACCCTTCACCACGATCTTCACTTTCCGCTTTGTCTTTCGGATGGCTGAGTTTACCTAAGTTAAGTTGGCTGGCAGCGTGGCTGCTTTGTAACTGAGCACTGATCTGTCCCGTGGTGTCATCAAAGCGCAGTTGGTTATAGCCTTCGCCTTGGTACTCTTTAGATTTGATTCCTGCTAATTTCTTGGTATCAGGTAATTTGCCTGAGTTGTCGAATTTGGTCGGGCTACGATGGGCTTCATGGATGCGTCCCACCACAAATGGTCGGTCAATATTGCCATCAAAGAAGTCGATCACCACGATTTCATCGATACGCGGTAAGAAGCGTGCACCATAGCCTTCACCAGCCCAAGGCGTGAGCAAATCAACCCATGCTGAATCAGTGTCATTGTCATTGGTGCCTGCACCACCATCATGGCTATGATCATCATTGCGAGTAAACAGGAAACGGACTTTGATACGGCCCCATTCATCCACATGGATTTCTTCGCCACTTGGGCCAACCACTTTGGCACGTTGTGGGGATGCTGCAGGTCGGTGTTGTAATGGGTGATATTCAGGGACAGTTTTGATATTACGACGTTGTAGCGTCAACTGATTGGCTTGGCGTTCTTCTGCGTTGTTGTATTGGGTGGGCTGCCAATTGCTTTGTGCCAAGAGTTGATTAATCTGCTGGTTCAGATCTTTGGGCAAGTTGTTTTGGTTATAGAAGTTTTTACCTGTGATCAGGAATTCTTTGTCTGCCCCATCGTGCTGATCGATTTCAGGGTGCTCTGCCAATTCGAACCAGTAACCGACATGGGTATCTCGTATGTGGTATGGGCAATAAACTGTTTCGATTGTAGGTCGTAGTATTGTCCTAGGTTTTGATTGAGCTTTTCAATCTGGGCATTGCCTGACTGGGTCGCCCCATCTTCTCCATTCAGGTCTTGCATCCAAGCGGGTGAAAAATGCCATGCCTGTTCCAAGCCCAGGCTGGCATTGTCGTGTTGTTCACTGTGTTGATGCGTACTTTGCACACTACCTGCACCTTCTTCTTGTTCCAGTGCCTCGGCTTGCCAGCGTTGTACATGGACACTGCTGGGTTGCAATGAACGTTGTCCAATCAAGCTGGTCATGCTGTCGTATTGTTCAGTGGCACTGCTGCGGTGGTAACGAATCTGTCGACGGTCTAAGGCTTGGTATTGGCTATTGTCATCAATCAACCGTAGTTTTTGTGCTTGGATGGCTGCACTACTAAGAGCAACGGTTCGTTCAGCTTCATCAATCAGCCAGTTAATCCCTTCACTTCTCATCAAGCGGGTGAGAAAGTCATAATCGCTTTCATTGGATTGCATGATAAAGGGACGGACATCGTAGTCTTGACTAAGACCACTTAAATCTAAAGTGAGACTGGAAGCAAATAAGGGACTTTTGCTCTGCCATTCCTTGAAGATGATTTCCACTACATCACGCACGCTCTTGTTCATAAACACGCGGCTGTTACGGCGTTGTTTCCACAGTGCAGTTGGATCTTCGAGCGTGAGTTTATATAAAGTTAAGCTGCCGTCGGATTGTCCTTGTAGGGCTTGAGTAATGATGCCTGTGACACGGGTCAATTGACCTTGATCGGTCACTGTATCAATTGCAACTTGACTGCCAATGAATTGTTTTAAGGGAATGGTGGCATTGGTTGATAGGCAGATCAGTTCTGCTTTAACACCTGCATTCAATTGATGCTGACCATCAATGCGTTGCAGGAAAACTTGGGTATTTAAATTTTGATTCGAAAATTGAATATGAATGGCACGTTTTTGTGCTGTAAGGCAGAGACTCTCTAACGCTTGATAGATGTTGTTCAACATTTTTATAAATTTTTTTGCTTAAATTTAGGGCATTTTACCGATAGCAATACGCTTCTGTCTATACAGTATGGTCTGTTTATGACATTTTTCGTCACCTAAATTTCTTGGCGTTAAATAATACTGTTATATTCATAGATATAAAACAGTACTCAAATCATCCAACTCTAAAAATAATCTAAAAAAGCAAAGCCGAAGCTTTGCTTTATTTAAAAATACGTTCGGATGTAGCAGTTGATCAATTCAGCTTAAACATAATCCACCCTACTGGTTTTTAACAGATCAAGTTGCAGCATTTTTTTCTTTTTATAGCGATACGCAATCAATAAACCAATGAACCAAACTGGTGAAAGTCCTAATGCAATCAAGGTATCATGATCTAAAGCCAAAATAACGATGGTAAAAATTAGGAATAACATGGTTGACCAAGCCATAAATAATCCACCTGGCATTTTAAACTTAGACTGTTGATGCAACTCTGGAAATTTTTTACGATAGCCAATATAGGAAAGAATAATCAGCATAAAAGTAAAAACACATAAAATAGATGTCAGTGCTGAAATAATTGTAAAAGCCGTCATTACATTCGGCACAATAAATAAAATAGAGGTTCCGATGGTGACGCAGGTCATGGAGAAAATCAGACCTCGAATTGGCACTTTCTTTTTCGATAATTTACTAAAGCTTTTGGGTGCATCATTATCCAATGCCAAACCGTATAGCATACGACTAGTCGCGAAGATGCCACTATTTGCAGAAGATAATGCAGACGTTGCGACAACAAAATTCACCAGTCCAGCAGCAATCGGTAAACCAATTAAAGTAAACATCTCAACAAAGGGGCTTTTTTCTGGCGAAATTTTTGCCCAAGAGGTTACTGCAATGATGCAAATCAATGCGCCCACATAAAACAGTAGAATCCGCAATGGAATTGAATTAATGGCTTTAGGCAGTGATTTATGTGGATCTTTGGTTTCAGCTGCTGTTGTTCCCACTAACTCTATCCCAACAAAAGCAAAAATAGCGATCTGGAAACCCGCCAAAAATCCTGTAATACCATATGGAAACATAGACTGCGTTTCAAATACATGGCTCATAGATGCTTTGACGCCACTAGGAGAGGTAAAGCCTGTACTAATTAAATAAATCCCAGCCAGAATAAATAAAATAATGGCAGAAATTTTAATCAAAGAAAACCAGAATTCGAGCTCTCCAAACATTCGAACCGCAACAAAATTCAGGATGGTCAAAATAGCAAGAGACGTAAATGCTGGGATCCAGACTGGAATATCGGGATACCAAAATTGCATATAGCCCCCAATGACAATCACATCTGCAATTGCGGTAATAATCCAGTTACACCAATATGACCAGCCGAGAAAAAAACCAGCCCAAGGGCCAATATAAGCTGTTGCAAAATCGGCAAAGGTTTTAAAATTGGTATTCGCCAGCAGCAACTCGCCCATTGCTCGCATGACAAAGAAAAAGAAAAAACCAATAATTAAATAAGTTAAAACAATTGAGGTACCTGAAATACTTAAGGTTTTACCAGAACCCATAAAGAGCCCTGTACCAATTGCACCACCAATCGCAATCATTTGGATATGACGATTGGTCAAAGAGCGTTGTAATTTTTCTTCATCTTGAGGACTTTCCTGCAAATCTTCATCCAGAGTTTGCGTTCCTTTATTCTGACTCATGTAATCCTTACTCCAGTTTACAACAACCGTTATCAATGCTTAATAAAAATAAATATTTTCAAACTGCCTTTAATATAGAAATCCATTTGTTACATAAAATTATTATCAAATTAATTTGTTATCCAAACTATCTCGTTCATCAATATACTCAATCCACTTTTTATCTAAGCCCTCCTAAGACACATTATTTTTCCCTAACTATTCATTAACATTATTTTAGGCGTAGGAATCATATCCTATTCTTTTCTCTGTTGAGTATAATACTCGATATATACGTACAATTAATCGCCAGTGAGTGATCTAATAGCACCCTCAAATAAGTTTATATTTTAAGCAATCATTATTTTATATTGTAACGGCATCCGTATTTTTAACTCCAAGCGGGTTCATACTTCGATTAAAATACCATATGAACCCCATAAGCTTGATTTACCGAATATTGCTTAAATAGCTATAAAGCATTTATTTATTCTTTTTATTGCCTTGAATATTGATATTCAGTATTCGGGCTGATTCACCATCCTTCAGGTGTAATCGATGAGCTTGTGCTTGAGTCAACTTCACCACATGCTGATCGGGCTGGCTGTAAACCAAGATGGCTCGATAATTTGCATAGTCATCATTGGCAACAATATAAGGCTCATCATCTAAAGTGATCTGTTCAGCCGACTCAACTTTTACACTGACAACATGACTGTCCTTGATTGCTCGCAGGTTTTCGATATCAGCCTGCAAGGTAGCTCCGCCATCAAAGATATCGACATAATTCTTATAGCGCAGCCCCTCTTCAATTAAAAGATTGTAGGCAGGCACCGTATTCGGATGTACAACACCAATTACGGCTTTGGCATCGTCTGGCAACATATCGACATAAAGTGGATGTCGGGGCATCAGTTCTGCAATAAAGGCTTTCTTGCCAGTACCACTTAAATAATCCGCTTTACTAAACTCCATATCAAAAAATTTATGTCCAACTGCATCCCAAAATGGTGAATGTCCATTCTCGTCTGAGAAACCCCGCATTTCTGCCACAATGGTTTCTTCAAAATATTGACGAAATGCGGATAGAAACAGTAGCCGAACTTTGGAGAGAAACTTTCCATTCTTATTTAAACGATAATCTGGATCTAAAAATAAAGTACAAAGTTCACTGCAATTGGTATGATTATTACTCAGATACAGGGTTGGCAAAGACTTATAAACATTCAAAGGTTCCGAGGAATGCACTTGTGTGCCCACATGAAAGTTATACCAAGGTTCTTTTAGTCCCAGTGCGACTTCAATTCCACAAACGCCAACAACTTTATTGATTTCAGTGTCTTCCAACGCAAATAAATAGCCCTGCTCCGCTTTGTCCAATTGACCTTCAACGGTCTTCACAGCACGATCAATACGCGCAGCCAATATTTCCATATCTGGCTGTAAAGACGTTAAGCCAAAACCCGCTTTTTGCGCCAGTTGGTACAAATCATGGATATCTTTTTGTTCAATATAACGGATGATCATCATATGGCTTCTCCCTTATTTTGAATCACAATCAATGAGGCATCGAATCCGTGTATTGCTTTGCTGGGTAAGACTGTCTAACTCACTTTTTCTATGTTGAACCATACACACTACAAACATTTGTTATTCCTTAATTATTCATTTTCCCTAGCGACAATCCATTTATGGCTGAGCTGGCTTTATTTAAGTCTTTTGTAATTTCTTTCATCAAGCTGAAACCCAATTTGGGTAAGCTAAAATGATCAACAACAATGTTGATTACTCTATTATTCAAAAACTAATTGGCACAAAAAATTTAAAATTATGCAAAAAATGCACTGTTTTTTAGCATTTTATTGATTGACAGTGACAATATGAGAACTATTGAGCGAATTTTTTGAGCTTGGTAAGCACATTTTCCTATCTCCAAATTTATAAAATCAGAAAAATTCATAATTCTTGTTATTAGATCAATAATTAAAACTGCGGACAAAATAGCCCTATTTCACGATTTAGCCTTATTTAGCTAGATTTAAAGTCTTCAGCTCTTGTGCCAAAAAATGCATAAATTATCAAAAAACAAAGTTTTAAATCAATCATTCTTATAAATAACTCCATATTTTAGAAAGATATTATTTTCCATAAAGAACAACCTTATGTTTACTAAAATACGTCAGAAGACCATTTTGGCTTTTTTCTTTACAGTCAGCTTAAACCACACCAATGCAATGGATTCAATGACGGATAAAGAGCTGTCCGAAGAAACAGGTCAGGCACTTTTTAGTATTCAAAATATTGCCCCTGACTCCAATGGGAACCCAAATCAAAATATTGGTTTTTATCGATTAGCAATGCAAGTCGAAATGGAAAGCAATCTAAACATAAAAAGTTTGCAACTTGGTTGTGGCGGAGTAAAGGGAGCTGGATGTGATATAGATCTCTCCAATGTAAGTCTGACGGGTGCAAATCCAATTGACAATAACTTTGCCAGTACAGACGCTAAAATTAAAAATCCTTTTTTTGAGTTCGCCATAAAGCATCCTAACTCTGCTGCATTAAGAGAAATAGTCGGCCTACGCTTTGGTGCAGAATCGGTATTAGGGTTGCTTTCTCTTGGTTCAAATCCTGATTCTGAAAATATCTTGGATGATACCGGGATAGGAACAATCACTGGGGATTTAAATATAAGCGTGACCGACTCAAAGCTTAGTAATGGATGTGTCAGACTTCTAGTCTGTTTACCTTTCACAGGAACTCTAGCACCCTATAACACGTCTATAAGCGTGAATCGGGCAAAGACCATAGATCTGACTGGATTACAAGCCACCACAACATCTGTAGTAGGTTTTCCAATTGGGTTAACCTTAAATAATATTAATGTCTTAAACCAGCCATTGAGTACGGTTCATAGATTATTGCTTGCAAAAGATAAGGATGGAAATATTCCAACCAGTGACTTCTATTTATCCTTACAATCGATGCCAATCACTTGGCAGAAATTGAGTTCTCAAAGCTTTGATAATCCACAAGCGCAGTCTGGTTGGTGGATCTCCCTCCCTAATCTTCAAATAAGTAATTTAGATATTAAACAACAAGTTGAAGTTGCGGCATCAGATGTGATTGGAGGTATATTGTTTAATCAACCTATTTATATTAACCCATTGGATTTAGGTCAGAAGCCTGCACAAAACTGCTATGGGTCATTAAAGTTCTGTTAGTGATTAACTTTCGCTCCATCAGCTAAAGAAAAGACTTTCTATATTTGTTAGGACTCAGTCCAGTGACTCTTTTAAAGAAACGGTTAAAAGCACTTTGTTCAGAAAAAGCTAATAAATTTGAAATTTCCGCCAAAGAAAGTAATTGATCAGCCATATACATTTTAGCCAGCTCTAATCGCACCTTATCCAAAAGAGTTTGAAAATTTAAATCTTGATCTAATAGCCTTTTATGCAAGGTTGATTTAGACATTGCTAACTCTTTTGCCACATATTCAAGCGTCGGATTGCCTGCCTCAATCCCATGACCGAGGACCTTCTGAAATTTAAGAACAAAATCTGTATGAATATTTTTCTGTTCAAGATTTATTGATTTTAGATATGCTTCTGCTTGTCTATCGAGCAGCTCCAAAAAGTAAGTATTATTTAAATTTATGGGAAATTTTAGTATGGCCGCATTAAAACTCACAGCACCACAATTAGCATTAAAAAGAATTGGGCACTGAAAAAAATCATGATAAATGCTTGTATTTTGAGGGTGATTTCCTGGCAGTTTAATTAAGGTAGGTTGTAAAAGGCTATATTCATTCGTGAGCTGCTGTAACATCTTAATAAAACAACTTATTCCTAGCTCATAACCTATTCTGATAATTTCTAAAAGCCCAGTATGATTTTTATATATTTCTAATGAAGGTACATTCCAACTTACAGTAACCGATTCATCCTCCTCTGTAATATCAACTGAAAAACCATCCCACATCAATGCATAGTATTTTTTAAATTGCATGATTGCATCATTAAAGTTCTGACATGGTAATATCAAATAACCCAATAAGCCTGAATATACAGGTTGAAAATATTGAGCGATTTTCATTCCAAGCCCAGATTCAGGACATTTTTCCTGTACCAATCGCAAACATAACCCAAGCTCTAGAACTGAGACTCTGCCGTCAATTTTCCAATTCTCAAGATACGTTTTTCCCAAAGGTATATCGAGATGATTTTCTGAGATAAATTCAAGAAACATCCCAGCAATAGAACCATTTACAGTCGGATTTTTATACATAACTTAGGCAGAATATTTTCTTAAAACTATAGCACAAGTTGCTGGCTGACCACCCTTCATAATAGTCACTATCAGACCACGCTTAGCCTCATGATTTTGCAATCATTGCATTATTCATTAGCGCATATCCGTTCGTTCCAATTCTGCTTTCAAACAGCTCCTTAATCATCTCTATCGAGACAGCTCTCACAAATAGCTTACCCAATAATATTGCAAATTTATCTTTTCTCTGAGATCGAGGTAAACCTGCTAAATTGCAGATTTCTTTGGGGGTTAAAGTCACCACGATAACCTTCAATACAGGATAAAACTTTAGTATTAAGTTCATAAGCTGATCATCCGTCTCTACAGAAGAAGGATCTAATAAAGTATTGATGATGTCACGGGTCTGTTGCGTAATTACAGCTTTAGAATTGGTTAATCTTATATAGCGTCTAAACTCTTCACGCGTATCAGGAAGCTTTTCTATCTCTTTAAGACTTTTAATATCGTAACCATGCTGCAACGCACTTTCTTTTACAGACGCGATACTTAGATCTGGATAGACCTCTTTTAGACATTCAAGATATCGAATACTTTCTTTAAAGTACTGCTGCTCTTCTTCAATCGGCAGTTTCCCAACTAATTTCTCATAAGCATAGTAGACTGAATGCCAAGTTATAAGATGCGTCCCGACAACGAGAAGCGGGTCATGTGCACTATAGTGTTTCCCTGTTAATGGCACATTACCTTTGATATGAGAATGTAGTTTGAACAACCTATTATTGGCTTTCTTTACAGTCTCCGTATCCCCAAAAATGACCGTAAGAAAATACGACATTGTACGGCTTAATCGTCCAACAGGATCAGACTTATAAGTTGCTCGATCGGCTAAAGCAGCCGCTGCATCCATACTCCCCAAGACTTCAATATAAAAAGATCGAGTAAGTCCAACAAAAGCTGCAGGATGAGACCAGACCTTCCATGTGATTGAATCAGGGCCGAATAAACCAAAATCTTTTGTTGAGTTTGGCTCTACATCTAATTGGAAATGTATATTGGAGTCTGACATATTTAAACCTACGGGCTAATTTTCAACTGAGAGAAAACTTTGATTTACTTAAGAATCTCTCATCAAAATAGTCCGACTGTCTGATATTAATATTGACTCTAATCCTCATGTTTTGACTTTAAATGCTTTTTTTATTCATCTTCATCAATTTTTAAGTTTTATAATCATAATTTAGAAATATTTAGACAATAAAAAAGCCCTTGTTTTCACAAGGGCTTTTTTATTGATTTGGCAGAGGATCAAGGACTCGAACCTTGACGAACGGTTTTGGAGACCGTCATGCTACCATTACACCAATCCTCTAAACTGCATGATTAAATCATATCTGACTCAATCATAAGAAAATAAGAAATACTTACTTTCTTAAATATGGTGGGGGCGAAGAGACTCGAACTCTTACACCTTGCGGCGCTGGAACCTAAATCCAGTGCGTCTACCAATTTCGCCACGCCCCCGAT
>NZ_KB850224.1:2611286-2799815 GCF_000369805.1 Acinetobacter sp. NIPH 2100
AAATATGGTGGGGGCGAAGAGACTCGAACTCTTACACCTTGCGGCGCTGGAACCTAAATCCAGTGCGTCTACCAATTTCGCCACGCCCCCGATGGGTATGCATATTAGTGAGAAACATTCATTCTGACAAGTGTTTCTGCTAAAAAAACCAATCAAATGAACATATAATATTCAAATCAACTATTTATTTTTATTTTCAAGCAAATCTTTGGCATTTAGAGCTGCTTTTGCAGCTGAAACTGAGCTAAAACGCTGTTCAATATGCTTTTCCAACAAGCCTTTAAGCACAGGAAAAAAGCATTGCAGTGTCGATGGAAGCTGAATTTGCAATTGTTGGCAATGCAAGACAGCCCAATCATGATAACTGCCTGCCTTTAAGGTTAATTGAGTCAACCATTCATACAAAATAATACCTAAAGCATATAAATCACTTTGAATCGTTTTTCCTGTCCCCTGAAAAAGCTCTGGTGCCATGTAATGTGGTGTTGCATCCAAAGTCTGAATAGGAAACCCAATCCTAAAACATTGCTCAAAATCAATCAGCCGACATGAGTTTTCATAGAAACGGAAATGTTCTGTCTTCAAATCACCGTGAATCCACCCCAGTTGGTGTAAAGCATCAAGTGTGTCTAAAGCAGCAAGAATTTTCTGCTGAATGCTTTCAATCTCGCTATCGTCTGTCAAAGCCGTAAAAAAAGCATCTGAATTGGCGGTTAACAGCCCTCCACCGCCCTCCATTGCATCCAACTGATTCACAACATCACTAAATTGAATAATTTGATACGGCAACAGAAAGGGTTGCTGTGTATGTTGATGCAACTGGTAAAAGTTGAGCTCACGCTGAAAAGCCTTCGCCAAAATATGCTGACTGTTTGCCTGATGGAATTTCAGCCAATAAGCTTGCTGATTGGCTTGGAAGGTATATATACGTCGCCCAAATGTATAACTCTGCGTTTTGGTGGCGAGACTTAAATTTTCAAATGGAATTTTGGGATCAAAGATCCACGTAGTAAAACTCATTCTGCTGCTTTTCTTCCTGCTTTCGCAATGATGTTAAACAATGCTCAATGGTTTTACCAATCCGTGCATGGATTTCAATCGAGGCGATTTTAGGCCATGTTGCCCGCTCGCCTTCTTGTTGCAGAATTTTGAACAGTTTTGGTCGTGGATTTTTTAGCATGTAACTATAGTGTCGGAGACCGTATTTGGCAATGATATTCACATCACCGTAGTAGCGTTGCCCCAAAATACCATAACCATGATCGAGCATACGGCGAATCGGGAAAAAACTGCCCATATAATTGCGTGTTAAATCCATCACATCCATGGCAATAGTTTTACCTTGATGACGAATAATACGTTCAGGCCAACTCAGTACATCACGTCGGAAGCGATTACTATCACTCTGCATAAACGGCACGATATGCGGATTGACCTGACTGGCAATGGTGTAATTAATATTATATAAGCGCGCCATTTTCTCCTGTGGAAAGTCACTACGCATACTGCCATCCACCCATTTGGTATTGGCGAGATATGGCGTATGCTGACCATCATAGCGCTTACTGGTCAAATGCACAGGCGGAAATAACACAGGTACTGCACACGATGCTAATACTGCACTCCACACCAGAACATTTGGTGCAGTTAGTGCATTCATAATCCTTGGATTTTGTGCAGTGTTATAAGGTGCCACAACAATATTAATATGACGTTTGGATTGCTTATAGGCTTCTGCAAATGTGACGTCTCCAAGATTCTGCATCAGGAATTTTTTCAAATACATCACATCAGCAACACCACCACGTCCCCGAATCAGTTCTGTAACCTTCCTAAATTTAAATGCATCACTAAAAAAGTATTCCCCTTTAAGCAATTCAGGTACTTTCTCTGGCGGTGAAACGCCGAGCATCCCTGTCATAATTGCCCCTGCACTGGAGCCTGATAACACTTGCGGCATTAAATCCTGTTCTATCAGTGCCTTGCAGACTCCCGTATGAAATAGGCCTAAAGTCGCTCCACCCGAAAACATCAGTGCGGGTTGCCCATAAGCTTTTTGGCATTCTTCAAAAAATTGGATTTTTTCTTTAAGCTGAAATGTAATACATTCACTTGAGGCTAAATAACGTAGACAGTCGCTCATTTCCTCAACATAGTTTTCGATAATTTTTTTAGTTCCAATATAGGTCTGTGCAAATAACATCGGATGCCCAATATTGGCAAAGTCATAAGACAGACCTTCTCTTAACACATAGATCAGATCTAGTGTTCGATGCTGCATTCGATATTTTTTTAATAAGTTATAACGTTTAGATAAAATTTCTGCATCATAATAAGACGATTCATTGTCATATTTCCATGCTTCATGACCAGATTCTTCGTCCAGTTTTAGTGCGATTTCTTTCCATTCATCATAAGAGTTCGCATGTCGTAAGTGTTCTTGTAACACATCAACCCTATGTGTCTGATATGTATTCTTTTTCTCTTGAACTCTAGTGAACATTCGCAATCCCGATTTTCAGCATATTTTTTATATTCTTGCACCTATACAATGCAAAAAGCAGCCACAACAATCAAGGGGTAAATCGATATATTTCGATATTTCTGATGATATTTTCTTTATTTCCGTAATAGCAGTGATAGTATCCCTATTCATCATTGAGTTTGGTTTGTATTTATGGCTATCCTTGATTTACCCGAATCTATTATCCAATCGTTATCCAGTGTTTTAACACAGCTCCAGCAAGTTCTCCCTGCACCGAAACAACCGACTGATTTTTCAGCAATCGCCTTTCGTTGGGAAAACCAACAACTGGTCGCGATACAACAACCCAAGAAAATGTATCTGGAAGATTTAAAAGGCATCGAACGCCAAAAAGACAAAATTATCCAAAACACTTTACAATTTCTGAATGGCTTACCAGCCAATGACGTTCTGCTCACAGGCTCTCGCGGTACTGGAAAATCGTCGATTGTCCGTGCCCTACTCACTGAATATTCAGCTCAAGGCTTACGCTTGATTGAAATTGAGCGCGATGATCTATCTGATTTACCTAAAATTCAAAAACTGATTGAAAATCGTCCTGAAAAATTCATTGTTTATTGTGATGATCTGGCCTTCAATGCTGAAGATGAAAATTATCGTAGTCTGAAAAGTGTGCTGGATGGTTCACTGCAATCTGGCTCAAGTAATTTCATTATTTATGCCACCAGTAACCGTCGCCATTTACTGCCTGAGTTTATGCACGAAAATACACCTGTGCGAAAGGTGGATGTTCCGCAATATACGGAACTGCATCCACAGGAAGCGATCGAGGAAAAAATTTCACTTTCCGACCGTTTTGGGATGTGGCTATCCTTCTATCCAATGGATCAACAGTTGTATTTACAAATCGTAGAGCATTACATTGTAAAAGCGGACTTGGAATATAACGATCTGGTTCGTGGTGAAAGTTTAAAGTGGTGCCAAGCACGTGGTCAACGTTCTGGACGGGCTGCCTACCAGTTTTCAAAACACTGGATCGGCTCACAGACCTTAGAAAAATTGTCGAACAAAGCTCACGTATAAATGTCCTGAAAAGCTGTAGCTTTGTCCTTATTTCCGCTTAGCACAGGCAATTGTTTCTCATAATCTACTTTTCAACATGGATTGAGTTTAGGAAACAAAATGAAGAAACAATTGCCACCTACTTCCTTGACCAGCAAAATCTTGGGTAAAAGCCTGTTATTGGCACAAGGTACGCTCGATAAAGCAGTACAATATTCAACAACACCATTTTCAGATCCAGACATCATTCGCCCACGCACGGATGGGAATTTTTATACCTGGACGCATTATGGAATTTTCTTTCCGCTGCTTCCCGAGCCACATCGCTATTTAAATATTATGATTTTACTGGGTACCCCAGGAGCACTTGCATTTGATCATGATGATATTACCTTAGGCGACCCAAGAAAGACTGCAACTTTTTTCTCCAGTACTGCGGCGGTAGATGAGCATCTATTAAAAGCGTATCTCATTCCAGAACAGACCAATATTCAAGACAATGGAACAATCATTGAGCTAGGTGAAGAAGTCTCAATTCAAGGAACTCTACCAAATATTCACCTCAAAGGTGCTTATCATGGACTTAGCTTTGAGTTTGATTTGGATGTCACAGACCAAATTTCATGGTTTATTAAAACACCGATTTATGATCATTTTAGTTTATTGGCAAACTTCAAAGGTCAGCTTGAATATCAAGGTCAAATTACCCCAGCCGAAGGTTTATGTACTTACGAATATGCCCGAGCAACTGGTGCACATGGTGTCGTTAAAAAACTACTCCCTGAGCCTTATAAATTACCGCTCGATTTCTTTACTTACCAAATTATCAACTTGACCGAGAGCACCCAATTATTGCTCACCAAAGCTGATATTTTGGGTCAAGCAGCAGCTTATACCTTACATGTTCGCCATACTGACAAACCAGCAGAGGTCTATACCAATGTTGAGTTCAAAGTGATTGCGCATCAAGTTGAGGATTATGTTTCACCAAGCGGCAAGAAAATGCGCTTACCCCAGTTGTTCTCTTGGTCGGTCAAAGATGATGCGGATCAGAAAATTTTAGATATCACTGCGGAAATCGACAGTCCATTTCGTTATGGACACGGAATTGGCTATGCCAGTGCCTATACCTTTACAGGTGAATATCTAAATCAGCCAACCCAAGGTCGTGGCTATATCGAATATGTAGACGTCGAAAATCAAAACGCCTTTAAAGATTAAATCAGCAACGTGATTGGCCTTTGCTGAAATATCAAAGGCTAATCTATCTAAAAATACTTATGCCCTCTACTTCTTGAGAGGATTTAAATGATCAATGATTTGATTAATTGAATCTTTAATCTCGGCTGCCACTTTTACATCATAACCTTCGACCAGAAAGCGACTGATCAGCCCTTCTATCAGCGTATAAGTCACTTCAACCAACATCTCTGCATTGGGATAAGATTGTAGATATTCTGTGATCAAATTTCTAATCCAGACTTTATGCTCTTTTGATACCGCGATGATCTCTTGATCACCTAAATGTGACTCTGCCACTGCTCTGACAAATAAACATCCCTTAAAATTATCCTCTTGAAACCACAGTAAATGCCAATCGATCAACCGATTCAGTGCAGCCCTTCCCGTTTCATCAGCGACATAATCCAGCAAGCTATTTCTAAACTTTTCATCCCGCGCTTCCAAAACTGACTTCACCAATTGATTTTTATTTTTAAAATAGGTGTACATGGTGGTTTTTGAGCAACCTGATTCATCCCGAATGAGATCAACACCCACGCCAACAAAACTATTTTCATAAAATAATTTTTCTGCTGTATGCAAAATTTTATTGGCTGACTTTGACATAAAAATTTACTCATTTAAAATAGTACAGATCTGTACTATTTATAATTTTAGTTCTATTATCGCGATAAAGCAACCTTGTAGTGAGATCACCATGTTATCTTTATTCAACGGTAGAGAACATCTTACCCCCTTACCTCAATCCATTGATATTATAAGAAGTTTAATTGGCGGTACATTAAGTATATTGATCTTAATCCTGCTCAGTAAGCTCACCAACAATCTATTCATTATGGCTCCTTTCGGTGCGACCTGTGTCATCTTATATGCGGTATCGCAATCGCCTCTAGCGCAACCTCGCAATGTAATTCTGGGGCATTTTGTCTCGGCATTTATCGGTTTATTGTTTCTTAAACTTTTTGGTACATCGGCACTCAGTATTGCACTCTCTGTCGGCTGCGCAATTGCAGCCATGCAACTTTTGCGTTGTGTCCACCCACCTGCTGGTGCAAACCCATTGGTCATCTTATTGACGGCCAATACCATTCAATACCACTGGAGTTTCTTATTCTTCCCTGTGCTATTAGGTTCAGTTGCTTTGGTGCTAGTTGCATGGTTGGTCAATAATCTAAAATCAGAAAAGAAATGGCCTGTGTATGGATTGGCTTTTATCCACAGTAAGAAAAATATCGAATAATCCATCTATCGCTTAAAATGCAATTTCAGCACTTTAAGCGATGCCATCTTTCTAATCAAAATTCAGTAAAGTTCCCAACTTTCTCTTGCAAATAATTTACTTTTCAATAAAAATAGGTAGGTCGGTATACATAATATAGTTTTACTATGAGTACTAAATCAGCAAAACAAAAAATCCTAGATGCAGCATCAACCTTGTTTTATAACGATGGCATCAGCAATACAGGAATCAATACGATTACAGAGAAAGCCAACGTGGCAAAAATGTCTCTCTACAATAACTTTGCTACCAAATCAGATCTGATTACCTGTTATATCGAAGCACGCCATCAAGAATGGCTGGATTTATATCACAAGAGAAAAGCTCAAATCCAAACACCCATTGACGGTATTTTGGCTGTTTTCGATGCCTACCAAGATCATGCTGAATTCGCTTATGAAAAAGGTTTCCGTGGCTGTGGTCTACTCAATGCCGCAGCAGAATTTCCTGCACACAGTCCTGAGCGTTTAGCTGTCAAAAAACATAAAGATGAAATTGAAGCCATTCTAGCTGAGCATTTGATTCAATTAACTCACGATCCCGAGCGAGCAAAAGAACTGGCACTGCTGCTTTCTTTTATTTTGGAAGGATCTATTGCCCGTGCAGGTTTAGAAAGCTCTAGTGACAAAGTCTTTGCTGCAAAGCACATGGTTCAAAGCTTATTAGAACAAGAGGTTGCAAAGTGAGCACTACGTCCTTCAACCTGAGTTCACATTCCGGTTTTATCGCTGTTTTAGTCGCCTCTATTTTATGGGGAACTACAGGTACTGCCGCCTCTTATGCACCCAATCTTAGCCCTTTAGCCATTGGCGCAATCGCCATGGGTGGTGGCGGATTATTACAAGCCTTATTGGCCTATAAAAATATCCGCAGTCATTTACCTCAAATTCGCACTTACTATCCTTTACTGTTGATTGGGATGGTCTCTGTTGCTATTTATCCACTGGCCTTTTACTCGTCGATGCGTATGGCAGGAATCACTATTGGCACCGTTGTTTCAATTGGTTCAGCCCCTTTATTTACCGCATTACTTGAAAAGTTCTTTGATAAAAAAGCACTCTCTGGAAAATGGTTTATCAGTTTCGTTTTTGGCGTAGCCGGGGTCTTGCTGTTATCGATTGGTGAATCACATTCTGAAAGCGCTAGCCAGAACATTGCAACTGACCAGAAAAGCATAGGGATTATTCTCGGATTGATCGCTGCACTCACCTATTCTTTATACTCTTGGGCTGCCAAAAAGATGATTGATCGTGGGGTCGACTCAAAAGCCTCCATGGGTTTAATTTTTGGCTTCGGTGCTTTAATTTTATTGCCCACCCTATTTTTTACGGGTGCGAATCTGTTTGATGAACCTGTGAATTTGTATGTGGTTGGCTATATGATGCTGATCCCGATGTTTCTGGGTTATCTATTATTTGGTTATGCGTTAAAGACCATTTCAGCCAGTACCGCGACGACACTCACGTTATTTGAACCACTGGTTGCAGCATTGTTTGCCGTCTTGTTGGTTGGAGAACAATTGGCCCCGATTGGTTGGGTTGGTATGGGGTTGATTTTTGTTTGTCTGGCGGTGCTATCTAAAGCAGATCGTTCACAGCAAATGACTTAGAAAAGTTTCTAAGTCATTAAAATCAAAAGTAGTAATATCGCAGAGACAACGCTAAAAGCGATAATTTTCCCATTAAAAAACAACGCCAATTTTGCTGATTTTTTAATGGGTTCATCTTTTCTCAATCCAATGATCGACAAAATGATCCCAATAAGATTACAGATGACCGAGATGATCAATGCCAAGAAAAAGAATAAATGGATGGGTGGCATCTCACAAATTCGATCATTGGTGCATGGGATACTTAAAACATAAATTGAAAAAATCACTGCCGCAGCAATAATAATGATACTTAACCACGCAGCTATCGTCGCAGCTTTAACAGACCACATTATTTTTCCTTTTTATATTGAGTTATTGCAGAAAATATAAATTAAAGTTTTATTAGTAATGAATAACAATTGATAATTAGCGACGCAGAAAAATTTTCTCTGCATCGCTTCTAGAGCTTAAATATCAATACTCTTTTGCTAACTTCTCTAATGTCGCGAGCATTTTTTTCACTACACTTCTTTTATGCTGCAACATATTCTTAATATTGCTTGGATTAAAACCAGTCAATTTTGCGATACCACGACTGGTCATGTATTCACCAGTTTTCGCAAAGTGCTTTTCACTTAACTCGGTTTTCGCATTTGAGAATCGAACTGCCAGCTTATAATCATTAAACTCAGACCATGCACCTGTCTTATATTCGTCTAAATCAAATTTATTCTGCTGAGTTGGTTTGTCTCGAAGAATATTACTCAAACGATTAACCACTATTTTTTCTTCACTTTGTTCAATCACTTGATAAAGTTCAGTTTCTTCAAATGGGCGCCCTAAAGCGATATCTTTTCTATATTGTTCAACTACTTTTTCTTTTGACTCGACCTTTTTCTCACCTTGTTGAGTGAGGCAGAGAATCTTAAATAAAGACTCTAATCGGCCACATGTAAAAATATAAGAAATTTTCAACGTCTATACTCCACGATGAGTTTTAGCTCATCAAAATAAATAATTTATCTGATAATTTAACAAGATAGCGCTGACTAAAAACCGTCGCCACCACCCTGCATAAAAATGAATAATCTGATTTTTAAATAAAATAATAATGAGGATTTGCGATAAGTTTACACACAGCATCCAAACAAAATTACGGGTACATCTTAGGTTGGCTTTAACTCTGTCATCGGCCATCTCGGTGTAGTCGTCACAGCCAAACCATCCTGTTGCCCTGCTTTTAAACGCTGATATCCAGCAAAAGCAATCATGGCGCCATTATCAGTACATAAAGCAGGTTCAGCGTAATAAACTTGCGCCTTAATCTTTGCCAATGAGGTTTCTAATTGTTCACGTAATCGCAAATTGGCACTCACCCCACCGGCAATCACTAAACGTTTTAAACCTGTTTGCTTTAAAGCTTTCACGGATTTTTTAACTAAGGTATCCACGATCGCTTCTTGGAAAGACGCGGCTATATCTGCATCTCGATTTTCTTCACCCAACTTTTTCAACTGTACTGAAACTGCGGTTTTTAAACCACTAAATGAAAAGTTTAAACCTTGATGCAACATTGGACGTGGAAATTCAAAAGCTTGTGCATCACCCTGTAAGGCCAACTTCGCAATATTTGGACCACCTGGATAAGGTAATTTCATCATTTTTGCGACTTTATCAAAGGCCTCACCCGCAGCATCATCAATCGATTCACCCAGTAATTCATATTGACCAATACCGTAAGCTGCCATCAATTGGCTATGCCCCCCAGAAACCAGTAAAGCCACAAACGGAAATTCCGGTGGAGTTTCCGAAAGTAATGGTGCAAGCATATGACCTTCCATATGATGCACACCAATTGCAGGTTTATTCAATGCAAATGCCAAGGTACGACCAAATAATGCACCTGTCATCAATGCCCCCATTAAGCCTGGACCCCGGGTATAAGCAACTGCATCAATCTCTTGTTTTGTTACACCACTTTGCTCAAGTAGTTGATTCATCAAGGGAATCATTTTTCGAACATGGTCACGTGAAGCCAGCTCTGGTACCACACCACCATATTCAGCATGCAGTTTGATTTGGCTGTATAGAACCTGTCCACGTAAGCCGAGCTCGCTATCATAGAGTGCTAACCCAGTTTCATCACACGAAGTTTCTAAGCCCAAAACAATCATTAAACTGCCTTTACAACGATCAAAAATAATATCGGAGCTATTATAGACTTGTGATCTGAGTTGTAAATGAGTAAAATACTGACCTTCACTTGCGATCTAGTGTAATAGTGCGTTAGATCATATCCATCATCTTAGAGGATTTTACATGCCACAAGTTAAGTTGAAAGAAGGCGAACCAGTAGACGTAGCTATCCGTCGTTTCAAACGTTCATGCGAAAAAGCGGGTGTTTTAGCTGACGTTCGTAAGCGCGAATTCTATGAGAAACCAACTCAAGAACGTAAGCGTAAAAAAGCTGCTGCAGTTAAGCGTTATCAAAAGAAATTGACTCGCGAATCTGTACGTACTACTCGCCTTTACTAATTAATTTGTGATTGACTGCTGAAAATACTATGAATACTTTAAAAAACCAGATTACTGACGTATTAAAAAACTCAATGCGTGCCAAAGATATGGCAACAGTAACGGTTCTTCGTGGTGTACAGGCAGCAATTAAGCAAATCGAAGTCGATGAGCGCATTGAGCTTGACGATGCTCAGGTTCTTGCGGTCATTGAAAAGCAAATTAAACAACGTAAAGAATCGATCAAGGCCTTTTCTGGCGCTGGTCGAGATGATTTAGCTAGTAAGGAACAAGCCGAAGTTGAGGTTATTTCTCAATTTCTACCAGCCGCTATGACTGAGGAAGAACTTGATTCCATCATTGAGCAAACGATTGCTGCTCAAGAAGCTACTAGCATGAAAGATATGGGTAAGGTGATGAATTCTCTACGTCCGATCATAGCCGGGCGTGCCGATCCTGCACAAGTATCTGCTAAAATCAAAGCAAAATTAAGCTAATCCGCTTAACTCTCCTTTCTATATTTCTCTTTATTAAAGAATTGGATTCATTTCAACAATGAACCCAAAGTATTGTGTTATTTAAAATCACACTGAACATTATATTTCGCAAGCATTTGCATCTCTTTCGATTCTGCCACCTGTTTAATCAAATCTTGCTTGGTCATACTTGCATACTGTTGCGGTAATGATGAGCGGTTTTGCTCAATCGCATCTGACATATCCTGAATATAGCGCTGATTAATCTGACAATATTTTGCTTGCTGCTCAGGCGTAAATTGCGAAGTTTGAGGATTTAAACTGCGCAAAAAACCACGAATATCCTGCGCATACGCACCACGAATTTTCTCAACCGAATTTGCATACTGCTCAACAGATGCTGCCGAGCTGATTCCCACACTGCTTATCGCAAAAATAAAAACTAAAATTTTGTTCATAAATCTTTTAACTTCTCAGCGATTGCTTACGCACGCCATCTTATCTTAATTCAATAAAATTTGGTTTATGCTCCAGAAAAAATTCTTCTTTCGGGGCGGGTATATCGCCCTCAGTCACACTCCCCAGACGTAAACGAATGATATCAGGCAAATCCGTACGATAAGAATAAAGTGGACTGGCACAGTTTTGACAAAAAACACGCGCCTTATTTGGGGTATGAAAATATTCTTTCAGTTGTTCTCGCCCAGAGGTGAGCTCAAATTGAGTTTGATCAACAGCACTATTCCAGCCCGCGATAGAACCCTGTGCCTGTTGGCAATCGGTACAGTAACATAAAATGCTGTTTTCAATTTTCCCATGATATTGATACTGCACTGCCCCACACAAACATTGTCCTTTGATCATATGCATGCCTTTAATTGTTTTAATATTCATTTAGAGTTTCATACGGCGCTCATCTTGCATCTGTTTTAACCGTGCGTCAATCTTGGCCGACATTGCGACATTACCTTTTGCCAAACGCTGCGCGTGCAACATTGACTTAATCGCATTTTCTTCATAGCCAGACCAATACTCAGCCTCGGCGCGATAACCCAATACATTGACGGCTTGTAAAGGTGAACTTTTATCTAAATTGGTTGCCTGTTGCAGTAATTGCCAACCTTCAATATCACGTTGGTTTTTATGAATAAAACGTTGTACCAAAGTTTGTGCCTGTGCAACTTGCTTTTGTCGAATCAGTACCTCTGCCAATTTATAAGATAAAGCCCGATTCTCTGGCATGGTTTTCTGGATTGGATTAATACTATTAAAAGCCTGATCCAATTTATTTTGCCCTAGGTAGATATCAGTCTGAATCAAAGGTACAAGCACATGATTCTGAAGTTTAGCCTTCACCAAGTCTAAATTGGCCTGAGCTTGTGCGTAATCACCTTGGTCCAAATAGAACTTACTCAAAGCCAATAAACCAGCAGTATTTTTCTGATTCGCCAATGTCTGTAATTGAATTTCGGTCGCCTGATTCGATACCACTAAAGTGTAAAGCTTTAGAATTTCAAAATCGAGATCGTAAATTTTAGATTTCACTTTAGGCAATTGATTGGCACGTAAACGTGCTTCACTCATACGCTCTGTCGTTAATGGATGAGTAAACCAAAAATCAGGTAAAAAACTGACTCGACTGGTCGCTCGATGCATGGTTTCAAAATAATCCGCCATACTTTGTGGGTTATAGCCTGCCGCAGACATAAACTGCATGCCAATACGATCGGCTTCTCGCTCCTGATTACGGCTATAACTCAACTGATTATCCATCAGTGCCGCTTGAGTACCCATCATTACAGCTGCACCCGCATTGCCATCGGCCTGAGATGCAATAGCAGCCCCGACAAGAATCCCTGCCAATGCGAGCAAACCCTGTCCCTTAAATGCTTCTTGCGAACGGCTATAATGACGCTGTGATACGTGTGCAATCTCATGCGCCATCACACCAACGATCTCATCCAGATTCTTAGCTGAAGTAATCAAACCTGTATTCAATGCAAACAGACCACCAGGAACAGCAAAGGCATTAATTTGAGGATCTTTGATAATCACTAAACCAATTGGTCGTCCAAGTTGGGTTTGGCTGAGAATCCCTGAAAAAACCTGTAAAAATTGATCTTCCAACCATGCATCTTGTACCGTTGGCATTTGACGATGTACTTCTCGATAAACTTTTTCACCGATAAATTTTTCTTTTTGTTGATCGAGCAAACCTATACCGCTTCCAATTTCAGGCACTTCTGCTTGCCCAGCTGTATGGGAAGGCAAAAAAACTTCAGTGTGACTCAATTGAGTTGTGGCCAATAAGCCACATGCGAGCAGCAACGATCTCAAGTGGTTTCTCTATGATTTTAATAAAGAAATTCACTATAGCATTGAAAAAAGGAGAAATTTGCAACAAAGTGTTATAAAAGGCAGGAAAATCCTGCCTTAATTTATGTTTTTTGCAAGTGACTTAAATTATTTGTTCGCGATGTAACGCTGATCTACACTGAATTTCTCAGGGAATTTGGCATTAATTTCAGCATAGAAAGACATGATTTCAGTCATATCTTTTTCATAGTCGCCTGTAGGATAAACAATTTTCCCAACCCCAGTTTTTTTCTTGGCATAGTCCATATAAGCCAAAGCAATCGGCACACCTGCAGCAACCGCCACATGATAAAAACCAGTTTTCCATTGTTCTTGTTTAGCGCGTGTTCCCTCTGGCGTAACCAACATCACTAATTTTGGATGAGTCTTAAACAAGTCACTCATCAGCTGAACCATACTTGGTCGCGCTTGCCCTTCTTGTTTAATACTGCGATCGATCCCGATACCTCCCATAGCACGCACAAATGGGCCAAATGGAAGTTTCATATAGCTGTCTTTAATGGTTAGGCGAACATTGACACCCAATGCTTTTAAGGCCAAGCGCGCATATAAAGCATCCCAATTGCTGGTATGTGGTGCGGCAATCATGACACATTGATCGATATCTAAATCCCAATGATTGTCAATTTCCCACCCCATCAAGCCCAAACTTTGCTCAGCTAATTTCTCGAACACAGACACCCCGACACGAAATCACAAAGGGCGCAAGTGTACCAATATTAATCAGCTTAAAAAGATGGACTCGCACAATAATGCAGCAATCAAGTTGTCAGCATTGTAAGCAATTATTCAAACTTTGGATTGACCAGATAACGCGGGGTTCGTTCTTCTAATGCATCCATCAAGTTTTGATAAGCAAGATCAACCATCTTTTTGCGTGTTTCTGCTGTAGCAGAGCCCAAATGTGGTACTGTGACTGCGTTTGCTAGTTCGAATAAAGGCGAGCTTTGCAAAGGTTCTTTGGTATATACATCCAACCCAGCGGCAAAGATTTTGTTTTGTTGCAATGCCTCAATCAATGCATTTTCATCGACGACCGAACCACGCGCAATATTCACAAATACTGCATGCTTCTGCATCAAATCAAATTGTTCTGCACCAATCAGTGCCTTAGATTCAGTATTTAAATCAACTGCAACCACAATAAAATCAGACTGTTGCAATAACTGATCTAGCTCGCGATATTGCGCATTGAAGGCTTGTGCGACTTCAATTTTTTCACGGCGATTATGGTACAAAATATTCATATTGAAACCATAGAAACCACGACGGGCAATCGCAGCACCAATATTTCCCAAACCAATGATGCCTAAGGTTTTCCCAAACACATCTACACCGAATTGTTCAGTCGATACCGTGCGTTTCCATTGACCTTGCTTGGTCCATGCATCTAAAGACGGAATTTTACGTGCGGCACTGAGCAATAATGTAAAGGCAAGATCAGCAGTCGTTTCTGTCAGTACGTGTGGGGTATTGGCAAGCCAAATTTTCTTTTGATTGAGATAGTCGACATCGTAGTTATCATAGCCAACGGAAACGGTAGAAATGACTTTTAGTTTTTGTGCTGGGGCTAAATTACTTTCATTCAATAAACGCCCTGCGCCAATCATGGCATCAGCATCAACAACTTCCGTTCGAATCTGCTCGTTGATGTCACCAAGTTTGGGGTTAAGTACCACCACCTGATAATCTTGCTTTAACTTCGCTAAAACATCCTGATCTATTTGACTGAATACAACGACTTTCTTCATTATTAAATTCCGATCTTTATTGCATAAGTTGCCACAACCGTCTTTTCAATAGCGGTTGAGCAATCATTTCTTCTAAACTCGCTAAATGTAATATATTAGAATGCTGGATAAAGTCCAGTTGACCTAAGCATAATATCTTTTTATTGGTTGCGGTGGCATCAATGAAACCTTGAATATAGGAAGAGAGTCCTCGACTATCCTGAAAAGCAGCCAATGGAAATGGCCATTTTAACTCTGCGTATTGACCCAGCTTTGCCTTTTGAATATTTTGCCACAGCTGTTGTTGTGCATTATTCAACTGACTGCTTTCCAATAAAATGGCACAGTTTTCCAAAACGTACATTTGCAATTCAAGCGTCTGAATCTGAGCCGTAATAACAATCTGTTCTTTTTCAACCACAGCTTCTTTAGCAGTTGGTTCTACAACAACCTTCGCTTGTTGAGGACTTTCAATTTCGGTGATCGATGGCGTGTGTACAGGTGCAACTGGAATATCTTGAACAATCGGTGCAGGATCAAACGCAAGCGCTGTCGATTGTGAAACCGCATCAACCACTTGATCTCGCCATAGGCTGGGTGCAGTATTTTTTTGACATACCACTTCCCGAGGAATCCAAACATCGATACCCAAAGTGGCTAGTATGTTTCTCTGCTGCCCAATCATCTTACCTACTCGTTCTGTCAACTTGCAGCCATTGGCACGACTGTAATGTCCTCATAGTCTAGCATAAACCATGTCTGCCTAAATGACTTCCTTTTGCTCAATCACATCAATACAAATCCAAATGCATGATCAAAAATGTACTTCTCGTTAGTTTAGGCAAATATTCAGTAGCTATAGGCAAGTTTTCATTCGTCGACTTTTAGACAATATTTCATCATTTTGTCGCTTTTACTTTTTATTAATGTTGTATCGAATGCTCAAATGAAAAGGTTGACGCTATCTATGCTTATTCTTTTTGCTATCGCTGTTGTTCTGCTCATTGCTGGCAGTGCCATGTATACCCAACAACCCCTCTTTGGTAAAATTCCTTCTGGTAAACGCCTACAATTAATCGAGAGTTCTCCTAATTATCGACAAGGCCAATTCCGTAATCTCATCGAAAAATCGGGGATGAGCGAAGGCTCAAGTATCGCTGTAGAACTCTACAAGACCTTTATCAAAACCATTCCGCATCGTAATCCGATCGATCCAATCCCTTCGGTTAAAACCAATCTAAAAGCACTAAATCCACAACAAGACGTCATCATCTGGTTTGGCCATTCTTCTGTATTTATGCAGCTCCATGGCAAGCGGTTTCTGATTGATCCGGTCATGAGTGGTAAAGCATCGCCTTTCCCTTGGGGCACGCGCGCTTATAAAGGAACTGATATCTATACGGTTGAGGACTTACCAGAGATAGATTATTTGCTGATCTCACATGATCACTATGACCATCTGGATTATGAAACCACGCTCAAACTGAAAGACAAAGTCAAATACGTCATTACAGGTTTAGGTGTAGGTGAACACTTTGAATATTGGGGTTATCCAAAAGATAAGCTGATCGAAAGAGATTGGGGTGATCGCATTGAATTTGATGATGGCATTACCATCATCACCGAAACAACACACCACGATTCTCGACGTGCTTTTGATGGCGGAAAAAATCTTTGGGTCTCATTTGTCATTCAGTCCCCTCATAAAAAGATTTTCTACACAGGTGATGGCGGCTATGACAAACACTTTCTTGAGATTGGTCAAAAATATGGGCCTTTTGATTGGGCCTTGATGGAAAATGGCCAATATGATGCTGCTTGGCGTTCGGTACATTGCCATCCAGATGAAGTGGCCCAAGCCACAGAAGAACTGAATGCACGCAATATGATTCCTGTGCATCATTCAAAATTCAGTTTGGCTAAACATGCATGGTATGAGCCAATTACCCGTATTGTCGAATATTCACAAAGCAGGAAATATCGTCTTGCTACACCAATGATTGGTGAATTGGTTGAACTGGATAATGATCAACAAGCATTTAAGCAATGGTGGAAGAACATCCGCTAATTAAATAATATCTCTCTTAACTGCCTTCGATAAAAGCTGATTCAAAAATGAAAAAATCGGACAATCAGGCACCTGATTGTCCGACTCTGCCAAAATCAGCAGTAAGGGGTACTAAAATTTAAACAGCGACTTGTTGGGCTTTTTGATATGCGCCTTTGAGTGCATCCTCTCTTAAAGCAGACATGTCTAGACCTTCTGCATATACAAACTCAACCTCATCAATTCCCATCAAACCTAAAACAGCATTCAGGTAAGGTGTTACTGCATCCGTTACTTGTCCTAAATGCACACCACCTCGACTACTCATCACAATTGCTTTTACACCTTCAACCAAGCCTTGCGGATAGGTTTCCGTATATCTAAAGGTATGACGAGCACGTGCAACCAAGTCAAACCAGTTTTTTAGTTGTGTCGGAACATTCAGGTTGTACATCGGTGCGCCGATCAACAACAGATCTGTGGCTTTTAACTCTGCGATTAATTCATCAGATAATTGGATAATTTTTTGAATAGGTTCGGCGACATTTTCTGCGCCACGTAAAGCTTGGAAAATCTCGGCATCTAGTACAGGCAGCTTTAATTTTGCCAAGTCACGAATAATAATGTCATCTTGTAAACCACGTTCAGCACGTTGTTGTAGAAATGCATCAATCAAACGACTGGTCTGAGAATTATCACCCATAATGCTTGATTTCAATACCAACACTTTAGCCATGTTTGTTCTCCAAATCTTGAATGGAGACATGTTACTACTACAATTAAATCACCAGTAGTGATAAAATTTCGATTAATTGATTCCTAAAACTCTACAATAATGCAAACTGAACTCAGCACGATTTCAATTTTTGTAACGGTGGTTGAGGCTGGCAACTTTAGTCATGCCGCAGAGCAACTACATCTCACCCGTTCGGCAGTGAGTAAAAGTATTGCCCGTCTAGAAGAGCGCTTAGGTGTTTCGCTCTTTAAACGCACGACTCGAACACTGAGCTTAACCGATGAAGGGACTTTGTTTTATGAGCACAGTCGTCGCGCGCTCACTGAAATCAACACGGCAGAAAGCTTATTGGATCAAGGCAAGATTAGCGCAACAGGTCTATTAAGAATTTCAGCGCCGGTCCTATTTGGGCAGCTTTATATTGCCCCGCTGATGGTCGAACTTGGGCAACAGCATCCAGATTTACAGGTTGAACTTTCCTTGAATGACCGAACCATAGATTTAGTCGAAGATGGATTTGATTTGGCCATCCGTATTGGAACTTTAGCTGACACCAGCCATTTAATTGCGAGAAAACTGGGTGATCACCGAATGTTACTCTGTGCCACACCAACATATCTGCAAAAATCTGGACCCGTACATACGCTTGACGATCTCCAATCCCATACAACCATTGCTTACCCCTATTCAGGTCATTTGCAAAAGTGGCACCTGCAAGATGAAAACAAGCAAGACTATGCCGTCAAACCCAATGCCAAATTCATGTTAAATGATATGCAAGCAATTAAACATACTGTTTTGGCCCATCATGGCATTGCATGGTTACCCGATTGGCTCATTCATAACGAACTGCATGATGGAAGCTTAGTTCAAGTTTTGGCACGTTTTTCCAGTGTGTATTTCCCAATTCATGTGGTATGGCCTCGCTTAGCGTATATGCCACTCAAAACCCGTTTGGCTATTGATCAACTGATAACGATACTGCCCTCGCAATTAAAGCTATAGCATTTAGGGGAATACAAAACACAATGAAAAAGACTAGTTTAGACCAACCTTTTTCATCTCAGTTCTAATTACAGCTGTTCTTTAAAAAATGGGATTACTTTTGCCAGTGCTTGAGCAACAGGCTCTGGTTGATCGTACAGTTCATAATGCGAGGTATTCTCCAATACCAACAACTCTTTTTGTTTCGAAGCTGCGCGACGGACAATTTCATAGCCATCTCGGTAAGCACCAAAACCACCAGGTTGATCACCAATCACCACTAAGATAGGTTGAGTTAGTAAGGTCTCTGATAACGCAAATGCATCCCAACCCAAAGCAGCGCTTAAACCTGAATATAAAGCACTGGTCGCCCCATTCGGTTGCTGACCTCGAGATGTTTTGTAATAGTCAGTTGCTTCTAAAATATCAATATCCTGAATACCGGCCTGTTGAGCCGCCTCTACAGAAGGGGGTAAAAATGACATAATCATTTTTTCTGCACCACGAGCTTCAGCAGTTCTTTGCTGTGCAACGGCTTCTAAGACTTCAATTGGTGATTGCCCACCAAAATTATCACGCAGCATTCGACCAAAATTTACCCCAGTAATTGAAACCACTGCTTTGATGCGGCGCTCAGTCATCGCCACATTGAGTGCATAACCTCCACCGCCACAGATCCCCAAAACACCAATACGAGTTTCATCAACAAAATCTTGAGTTATCAAGTAATCCACCGCATAACGAATATCTTCGACACGGTGATATGGGTTTTCAGTAAAACGCGGTTCACCGCCACTTTCTCCCTGAAAGGATGCATCAATCACCAATACGACAAAACCAGCTTCAGCCAAAGCCTGTCCATAAATATTGCCCGACGTCTGCTCCTTACAACTGCCAATCGGATGGACACTAATAATTGCAGGATATTTTTTACTTGGATCAAAATCAGTTGGGAATAAAAGAGTTGCTGCAGATTTCCACGCTAAGTTATTATATTTTACGGCTTGCATGTTGAATACCTCACTCGATCACTGTCTTTAAACACAGTCAATTTTTGACTGAACCATGCTGTTCATATCTTTAGTATAAGTAGCTGTTATGTGATCGAGTTGCCTAAATTAAGCCTTTGTTTGCCTATTCTGCTTATTCAATATGTCGGCTACTTATAAATCTTGTCGCCTGCGTTGAATATCACGCTGTGGAGACTCTCCAAATAAACGGCTATATTCACGGCTAAACTGAGAAGCACTTTCATAACCTACCAGTCCTGCAGCTCGTCCTGCCTCGATATTTTGGTTAAACATCAAATGCCGTGCTTCCTGTAAACGTAACTGCTTTTGGTATTGCAATGGGCTCATCCCTGTTACCGCACGAAAATGCTGTCTAAATGTGGATGGGCTCATAAAAGCCTGATTGGCCAGATCATCCATACGCATTGGCTGAATATAATGATGTTTTAACCAGTTCACCACTTGATGAATTTTTTGATTCGCTGAACCAGATTTCAGCAATTGACGTAAATATGTCCCATGTGGGCCATTCAACACACGCACAATAATTTCTTTTTGAATCAAAGGCACCAAATGCGGCAACATCTGCGGTTCATCCAGTACTTTGATTAGCCTGAAGAAAGCATCAATCAGAGGTGTATCAACAGTCTCAACAGAAAAAGAATGCTGAATCTCATCTGAAGCACTTAAGGCCCCTGTTGGCATTTCTGCAACCACTTGATTCACCATCTGTAGGTCAAGTAAAAGTAAAACAGCCAAAAATGGTTTTTGCGGCGAAGCTTGCACGATATGCGATGTCACAGGCAAATCAATGGTGGTCAACATACTTTGCCCTTCAAAACATTGATGGACTTGATCACCAATCACAACCTCTTTTTGTCCCTGCAAAATAATGCCAATTCCCAAGTTATAAATACAATGGGTGCTATCTGTAGGACGCATTCGACGATGAAAAGAAAGTTGAGGAATCACTGAAATGTGATCACCTGATTGCTCAGCAAAACCTGAAACAGCATGAATCAACTGCTCCATATGCACATTTCTTTCAACAGAAGTCGCCATAGCAAATTAATTTTCCAGATAAGGGTTAAAAATATAACCCATGTATTGATCATAAAAGATGAATCCATCACATCAAATAGGCTTTTCAATTCAATAAAATGCTTTGATTCGAGATTTATCACGACAAAAATTATGAGTAAATAAGGGATTCGTAATGAGTGGCCGCAAAGGACCAACTTATACCACTTTTAACACCTCATCCCACTTGGTTAAATAACTGGGAGATTTGTGATTCTGGATCATACGCCACGTTCGCCCATGCGGTGTAATTAATCGCCCTAGCGTCATACAATCCCGACCAAATCTTTTATTAATATCATCAAAAGCGACTGAAAGATTTCTTCGGGCAATGAGTTCATCCGTATCATGGAATAAATCGACTGCATGGCTACGTTGAGGAATAATATCGAGCAGAATCACTTCTGCCTTTTTATAGCGATGACCTATCTGATAAATACGATCAAGCCCTTGTTGTACTGCTTTGATAATCTCTAAACGATCATCACTATAGTCAGATAGATACACCACGGTAAAAGGCCGATAATATGCTTCCTTATTAAAACGATTGGTACGGATACTCACCCCAACAGCTTTGCATAGTAAGTTTTGCTTTCGCAAACGTTCAACGGCACGTAAGCTAAATTCGGTTAAAGCGCCACTCAGACTGGTTTTGTCTTCAATCGGCTGACCAAAGGAACGGCTGCTTAATACCTGCTGACGATCTGTCACAACGTCTTCGATCTCTAAGCAAGTCATACCCTGTAATTCTTTGACCGTGTTCTCCATCAGCACTGAAAAGTACTTACCCATCATTTTCGGATCAGCTTGAACTAAATCCATCACCGAATAGATATTCATTTTTTCTAAACGTTGTCGAATCTTTCGTCCGACACCCCAAACCTCACCTACAGGCATATGCCCTAACAAGTCTTCAATCACACATGGATCTTCATCCACAAGATTACACACACTATTAAAACAAGCATGTGTCTTGGCTAGATTATTGGCAAGTTTAGCTTGGGTCTTGGAATAACCAATACCAATGCAACAGGGCAGGCCCAACCAGTTTTTCACCGTATCCAGAATCTGATGCGCATATTCGGTTAAATTGTAACTGTTCTGATAGGCAGTCAACTCTAAAAAGCATTCATCTATCGAATAAACTTCCTGTTCACATGGATCCACAAAGCTGCCTAATATGTTCATAAAACGGCGTGACATTTCTGCATATAAGGCATAATTACTGGAAAAGACTTCTACTTGATGTTGACGAATAATCTCTTCAATCTGAAATAATGGCACGGCCATTCGAATGCCAAGCCTTTTTGCTTCATAAGAACGGGAAACGACACAACCATCGTTATTTGAGAGCACCACCACAGGACGGTTTTCTAACTTTGGATTGAACACACGCTCACAACTGACGTAGCAATTATTGACATCAATCAAAGCAAAAATACGTTGTGGCAAACTCATTGACTTACCTCATCGGCTTCAAGTTATACGTCACCACACCCCAGATCAACAGTTCTTGCCCTTCTGTAATATAAATATTTTGATAGTCAGGATTTTCCGCTTTTAACCACACTTTAGGTGGGCTGAAATGATGGTCAATCATCAAGCGTTTAACGGTAAAATCATTATCAATCAAGGCAATCACGATATCCCCAGACTTCGCTGAAAGACTACGATCCACCACCAAAGGATCGTCAATATCAATGCCAGCATCTAACATCGAGAGTGAGTTTGCTTTCACAATAAAAGTTGAGTTTTCGTTACGAATTAAAAATTCATTTAAATCCAAAGCTTGTTCAACATGGTCTTGTGCAGGCGACGGAAAACCTGCTGCGACACGTTCCGTTGCCAATGGAATATGATAAAGTCGATCATTCTTCGCTTGAACATTTTGTATTTTCATTGAAGTGGTCAAATCAGTGTGCTGATCTGTTTTGACATTATTCAGTAACCAATTTTTGATGAAATCAACTTGGGACTCGGGAACACGGATGACTTTGGTCGGCTCACTGAATTGTGCCTTCCGCCCTGCATTGGTTCTTGCACCCCCATGCTCAAATTCAGTTTTTTTAGACATAACTTCCCCCTACCCAAGCTTAAATACTTTCAATTAATTTAACTTGAAAAAGTTACAAATTCAAGTTGACGTACAATTAATTTTGCATAACAATAAATCCATAGATCAGATTTTGGCTTGTTTAACTTTGACAAGGATGTAAGACAAACCAAAATTAATGTTTTAAATGAATAGCTTATGCAAATACAAAATATTAAGTTATTGATCTAACTCATTAATCTATTTGATCTCTTGGCAGTTAGATTCTATTCAAATATTTTTGATGTGGAGACATGAAAAATGAACAATCAACGTGATGCTATTCTTGGTTATGCTGACGAACAACATGCTTATTTTATTCGTCTTATTGAAAATGATACAGTCCTTGGCAATTGCTACGGATTATTCTGTGAAAGCCCAAATAGTGAAGCCGCAGAAAGTATCATGACTACTCTGTTTTTAAAGAAATCTTTTTGGCTCAATGGTTCTGAATTTAGTGATATTGTGAAAGGGCTTAACCCAATTCATTGATCTAACCGAGACAAAAAAGAGATGACTTTCATATATAAAGAGCTTAGGTAACAGTTAGACCATAAGCTCTTTACTTTTTCTCCTAGATTAAATCAGGTTTTACAGAATGCTAATCCTTCTCAAATAAAAACCCACTTATTGGATTGAGCATAAGTGGGTTTTTACACAGTTTTAAGACAGGGCTAAATTCAAATAAATCTTTTATCGTTCACAGGTGCAACCAACTTATAGATTTTTCCATCGACATCACTCTCGAACAGCAAGTCAATATTTGGAAAAATGATATTTCCTTCTACTTCAATATGTTCAACCCGTTTAAAAAAAGGAATATCGTGGTCTTCTAAATCATTTAACTGGGCTACGACAATAGACTCATTTTCTTCTTGGTCTTTCACAATCACTGTAATTTTATCCATAACAGTTCTCCCAATAATATCGTTCATAGGACTATGGGAAATTTTTTTAAGCTTGTCGACCAAATGGTTGTAACAAGAGTTATAAGTATTAGACTTTTATTAATTCATCAGTTAAGTGCTTGAAATTATCGCCAAATAAATAAATTCCATTAATATTTGTTTAACTGATCAGTTACAGTTATGTGGAAAACGTTTCAGAATGCGTCACTACATAAACGCCAGATAGACTTAGATCTCGCACAAAAGAATAATTTATTTGGACGTTAGATCATTGGATATTTCATTCTTATTTTTAGTTTTCTCATCAGGCTTTGTCATATTTCCCTCTACTTCACTTTTTAACTCAAGATATTCTCGGGCGTCTTCTCGCTTATGAATACCCCCTAATTTTAATGCTTGCGTATCAACTTCGGCATCAATATCGGCTCTTTTTGTAGATTGCTTAATAAGAGAATTTTTATTTTTTTCTGATGATACATTGCCAAGATTCACTTGTGCTGCTGCATCGACATCTACCCCAGATGTTTCAACTGCAAAAACAGTCGTAGACGTCATCAAAGCAAGTATTAACCATTGTATCTTTTTCATTATCAAGCCCTAAGTCCTAATTGATTTTTTAATTTTAATGCCTAATTTTATCATATCCACTATGCAATCATAATTTAAATATTTTGCTAAAAATTCAACTCACTTAAATCTTAAGTAAACCTTTAACATCTATCTTAGAAGATAAGCCACCCATCTCTACGCCTAAGAGTCAAAGGTTTCTTATCTCTCAGCCCGAATTTAAATGAAAGAGATGAACTGTTTCTCTAAAAAATAAAAACCTAGATTCAGAATTATAACGATCTGTAAGAAATAGCGTTCTTTTACAATTTTTGCAAAATAGTTTACTTGATCTGAATTTTTTTGATCGGCATATACAATTCCCACTTTGAGATGAATATCAAAATCATTGACAAGCACCGCTTCTAAATCTGAGTTAGTTGCTGAATATTTATCAAAAAAAGGTTTCGGAAATATCCCTAAGCCTTCACCATTTACAATACTCGTTAATTGGGCCTCTATCCCAAAAACCTCTTTATTGGCATAGAAAGTTGATCCTTTTTCATTGAGTTTTTTATTTAGGCTTTCTCTAAAACAGCAGCCCTCTGGATGTACAACCCACCCCTTTTTACTACACCGCTCCAAAGTTTTGTACTCTTTAATACCATTCTTGAGTGCAACTATAACTAAAGGTAAGGTTCCAATATTTTTGAAAAATAAATGCTCGGATAGTTGAAGATTGGAAGGAATCATCACTATAGCAAGAGCAAGTTCCCGCTCATCTACTTGTTGAATAAGACTCCGTCCCCATCCACTTTGCATTTCTACTTCAGTCGAATAATGGTCGTACTTATATCGATCATCGATATATTCATATAAGTCATCAACCAAGGTAATTGGAAGACCTATTTTTACCTTTTCCAGAAATGATTCGGTTTTTTGTTGATGAAAATTTTCTAGCTGCTCCATCTGTTCAAGAATATGGCGCCCTTTGAAATATACTTTTTCACCAAAATGCGTTAATTGCAGAGGTCGGCTTTTACGGTTGAATAATTTACCTTTCAATTTCTGTTCAATACTATTAATCCGCTTCGTGACAGTAGACTGATCAATACCAAGCTTTTCTGACGTCACTGTTAAAGATGAATTTTCAACAGCATATATAAAAATCTTTAAATCTCTAATATCTAACACATTCACACTCATTCATATCTTATTTAAATGCATACCAAATCTATTTACGCTTTGAGTATTTAGAAGAAGCTTCTAGCTGGGTCATGCAACATGGGCTGTATCAAGTCATACCCTAAAAATAAAATCTTGGCTTTTTCGGCTTATGGCTATTACCAGTTGCCTCGACGATGGTTACTCACCCAGCGATACATGCCTTGGATATTCGGTATTTTCATCGTGCTAAAAGCTATCCAAGTCTGAACTTCAGAGTTGAATTTTACGTTACGGTAGAGCTGATCCCAGGACTGACCTGCGCGAACCAAGTCCAATACTTGCTGATGCAAGTCTACGAGATAATTTCTTAGAGCAACCTGATCTTCACGTGTTGCAGGCGTATAGTGTCCAACATCAATAATGTCGACATCCTGACGGATAACCCAATTTAAAGTATCAATCCAGCCTGTGTAGTAGAAGTCGAGAAAATCGTTATAGGGCATACTTTTACTTTCACAAACATCAGTACATTGCAGTGCCTTATATTTAGGGAAAAGCACCATCACCATACTGTCTGAATGACTAGGTGCCACGTAATGTAACAAGACCTCTTCACCGCCCAAGCTAATTTTCATATCCTGATCAAACACTCGATCAGGCAAAGCCGTTGCTAATTTTTCTCCAACAATCGGTTCAATACTGCGTTGATTGGCAACAATTGTTGCGCCATCTGCCTTAAAGACTTGCCCACCACTGATATGGTCTGCATGCGCATGGGTATAAACCACATATTTTACAGACACACTGAAACGTCTTTTGATCTCATCTTTTAACCATGTAGATGTACATGTCATTGCAGGATCAATGATTAAAGCACCTTCGTTTGTAATGAGGACGAGACCACTGTGTACTGCTAACCCTGCGCCGGTGGTATGCCGATAAAGATTGCCTCTCACTTGAGTTAAACTTTTCGGATTTTCGGGACACGATGCAGCCGTAAAATCATTTAAAACTTCACGATTTTGATAAGCCGACAGGTCAACAGATTGACCATTATCTTTTGCAAAAATGGAGCTGAATGGTAATGACATCAATAATGCTACAAAAATTTTATGGGCTATAAATGTTCTAATCCTTTGATTTTTAATTGTACGCATACTTCAAACCTTCACTACTATTCCGAAGATCAATCTAACAAGTTAAACACCACGATAAAATCCACAAAATTCACAATATACTGTCCTAAAATTGGCAACAATGGATGCATAAAATACGATGGAAAAACTGGATGACCTATTATTATTTGCTGAAGTCGTGGAGCAAGCAGGTTTCTCCGCAGCAGCACGTCATCTAGGTTTGCAACGTTCAAAACTCAGTCGACATATTGTGGCGCTAGAAAATCGGATTGGTGTCCGTTTATTTCATAGAAATACCAGGAATGTGGTGCTGACACCTGCTGGCGAAGAAGTCTATATCCATGCAAAAGCGTTAAAACAAGCAGCACATAATGCATTTGCAGTTGCAACAGACCTTGCAGGTGATCCTAAAGGAATTTTAAGAATCGGCTGCTCTCCAACCTTTGCACAAGCAGCTTTGGTTCCTATCCTTCATTCATTTATGCGTCAGTACCCCAAAATAAAAATTATTCTGAATACCGCAGATCACAATATCGATTTAATCAGTGCACAAGTGGATCTGGTTTTTAGAATTTCATCAAAGCCACTACAAGATTCTAGCTTAATCATTCGTCCAGTCTGTGAGTTATCCATGATCATGGTCGCGAGTCCTCATTACATGCGAGACAAACAAAAGATTAAGCATCCGGAAGAACTTACAACTATGAACTTTATTGCTCTAGAGTTTCATAAAAAAATTGTCCATAGAGAATTTCTGCATCAAACCAATGAGCTAGTTAACTTGCAGCTCGAGCCGTATGTAAGCTGTGGAAATATGTCAATTTTAAAATCAATTGTTCTGCAAGATTTAGGCGTAGCAATCATGCCAACATATTTATGCATTGAAGAATTAAAATCAGGTCAATTGGTGGAAGTATTTGAATCTGATACGCAATGGTTCCTGCGAGACTCGCTTGTCAATGCACTCATACCAACCCGACAGAATGTATTGTTAGCAACAAAACTTTTTTTAGATTTTTCAATTCCACTGTTACGCCAAGAGCTGACTAGAAAATTAGATGAGAAAAGCAACCAGTTCTAGATTAATAAAAAATATATTTAATATCAATAACTTAAACAACAAAAGCATTCACCAAACATGTTGTATATAAATTCAACAGGTGCATCTACTGGATAGACATCCGTTTCTTCTAAATAAAAAATTTTCCCATCCTCAAGTATCTTTAAAATGTTGTCTTTTCTTTTTAGTACAACACCTTTTCTTATTATTTTTTTAATTTCTATTCCTTCTATTTCAAAGATTGGAAAAAAAACCATTTGCCCTAATCTTAGATTATTGGAATTAAAGCGCTTATATCTTTTACACTTTATACAGATCCACTCCTTCACTTAAAAATCCTTACTTATAATTTTTAATAATGATTAATTATTATTATATAAAACTTTAACAATAAAAATTATCAATAAATCCAACAAAATATTCATTTAACATAAATTAAAGTAATTACAAACACTTAAAATAAAATCTTATCTGATCTATCCACCATTAAATTTTCTCATTTTATCTATAAAATAAATATCACTTTACTTTTAATTCCCCATCTAAGTTTTATATTTCAGATCAATGCAGATGTTGGATTAAAAAGAACATCTGCATTTTTATTTTAAAACCGATCTGGAATCCAGAGCAGTTTCAATACTCTCCCTAAACTAAAACGACTGAGAAATGCTCAACTTATAATCACGACCTGTACCTGTCATATACTCACCTAAATACATTTTGTAATCTCGGTTAAACAGATTATCAATTGAGAGATTTAACTTTGGTCCCTTCTCACCGACAGGCTGCCAGTCGGCGTAAACACCATGCAGTGAATAGCCTTTGGTTTTTGGCAAAGAAAAAGAAGTCGCGGCAATCGACTTATCATTGTCAGATAAACTCCGATCCTGTGCTGCTACAAATATACCTCTCCAGCCCATGGTCAAATGATGCTCAGGTACATTGACCCCTAATGTTGCTGTGGCTTTTCTTGGCGGAATATCGGTCATCCAAGTTTTTTGGTCGAACCAAGGATTAACTGGAGAATTGTCACGACGTCCTCGAATATATGAATAGGTCAATCCTGTGAACCAAGTCGGTTGATTATAGAAAAGCTCAGCTTCATAAGCTTTGATCGTATAATCATTCACATTGCGATAAAAACCAGGATCGTAATTGCCATTACAATCGCTCATACTGCCATTTCCACCATTGGCATTGATTTCCGCCTGTGCCTTACAGAAGGTTGAACGATTACGGAAGATTTCATCACTACCACGATTGCGGTGATAAGTAAGACGTACCTGTAAATGATCTTCTGTAGCAAAAACATCATCAAAATTCATTTCATTCCCAACACGAATCGCCAGCATTTTTTCAGGCAATAGGTAGCGACTGGTTGCAGACAACGAAGTACCTGCTGATTGCACATAATATTGTTCATCTACACGTGGCGCACGCCATGTTTTACTGATATTGGCAAACCAAGTCAGATAATCCGCCTGCTTCCAAGCCAAGGCTAAGCGTGGTGACCAGCCTGTATAAGTTTTACTTGAATAATCATGTCCTGCACTTGGATCGTTATAACGTGGTGCACGGTTCGGGTTACCTGTGTTTTTGATGTGATCGTAACGCAGCGATGGTGTAATGGTAAAATTATTAATCTGATATTGATCTTCCACAAAGGCACTCAGCATTTGCTGATCCCCAGAAGGCATATAATATGGTTCATAATAACCAAAGTTATAATCAGGCTTAGTGGCATTGTTTTTATCGTAAATTAGAGAGTTCTGCTCCATCTTTTGATATTGCGCCCCCAGTTTTAATTTATGCGTACCGTATTCAGTCGTAATATCACTAATATTACTGAGTTTAAAAGCCGTATTGGTATACGTTACCCAGCTTTCATTGCCCAAGGTTGCCGCTGAACCATTAACACTGGGGAGTCTTTGATCATGTTGATCCGTCTTTGAATAAGATGCCGTCGCTTTTAAATTGAGGTATGGATTGGATTCTGGATTGAACTCATATCCCATCGAATAGCTGGTATCGTTCTGATCACGATAAACCAAACGACGTTTCCAAGCCTCATCGTAACCATATTTTTTAATATCCGCTTCTGTAGGCACAGCATCTTGGTCACGCATCGCTGCAAATGGTTCCCAACCTTTATGTCCCCCCTGCATCGCATTTAAAGTAATTTTTTGGCTGTCAGTCGGATGAAAATTCAGCTTGGCCAAATAGGTATTTTGCTCTTGTACAGAATATAAAAACTTACTGCCATCTGGACGCTTAACATCGCCACTGTCTCGCTTGGTATAGTAGAACATTCCATCCGCAAACCCATTTTCACTTTTACCATACACTGCACCGGTATAAGTGTTTTGTGCATTATTGGAAAAACGCGAATACTTTAAAAAAGCCCCCATATTTTGATCTTCTCGAAGCAGATCAGTTGCGTCTTTAGTTTCCAATGTGACTTTTCCACCAAAACCACCATTTCCAACTTCAACGTTATGTGGTCCTTTATCTACCGTAATTTTCTTTAAAATTTCAGGCTCAATAAAGACTGAACCTTGGCGGTATTTATCAAAGCTTTTAACCGAGTCATCCAAGGTAATCGGGACATCTTCAACCCCACCCATTCCCAAGATATTAATCGTTTGCCCACCGGGACGTGGTGAACCCGCAGAACCCACACTCGGCATATGATCCAGCAATTGCGCAACATTATTTGCTTGATAACGATCAATGGCTTTTTGGTTTAACACACTCTGACCAAACCGAATGGTATCTTCTTTATCTGCCTGCACCTCGATGGGCGTCATCTGATAAATTTGATTCTGATCACTGGCTGTAGATGAGTTTTTTGGCAATGCTACAGTTTTGTCTGAATTCACTAAAACTGTCGTATTACTCTCCGCATAAACTTGGACTGTTAAGAAATTCATAGATAAAGCAATAGCTAACGCAAGTGGCTTCATCACTGTTTTTTGAGGGAGAACTTGGAACATACGTCTTCACCGAAAGATAAAAATTCATCATCCGCCTAAAAAGGCGATAAAATAATCAAGGATTAAATGAGATAAAAATAATAAAATCAAAAAAATAATATTCAGGAAAATGCTATTTGTTCAGGTTTCAAGTAAATTTTGAAAAGATTTAAACATGGACTCATATGCACTATGGTAATCGGGATCACGATTTTGGATCAACGGCTGTCTATCATACATTGGAAGAGGATGGATCATTGAATTATGCAAACCCTACAAATAATATTAATTATCATTTACATTTAGAAGGTTGTAAATAACTTCTCCAATTTTTTGGCATAACCAAGCAAATTTCCAAGTTAATCGTGAAAGTCACCACATGCATTAGGAATACGGCACTCAACATGGAAAAATAATGATGGAGTAAAAGACAGGGTGAAATATGATCAAAAGTTATAGCGCAAATACAAGCCTTAACTCTCATTGTGACTTCGTTTTGGGTAAGGATGATAACTAAAACGCAAATAATAAAACTATGAACGATGATTTAAAATTTTTTTCTTTCGATATTGCAATGGACTCATTCCCGTCCACGTTTTAAATGCTCGAATAAATGAGGTCTGTTCTTGGTAAGCCAATAGCATTGAAATGTCCAGAATACTCAAATTTAAATCTGCAAGATAATCAAAGGCTAAATCTCTACGGACTTGATTTAATTTCTCTTTAAAAGTGTATCCGTGCTGTTTTAATTTCATTTGAAAAATACGCGATGGCAAGCCAATCTGATTTGCTACGTATTCCACGCTAATATTACCTTTATTCACAGCCTGGATGATTGCCTTCTGTACTAACTCATCGAAAACATCCAGATGAGGACGCTTTGAGAGTAATACATTCGCTTGCTTGATTAAAATATCATTCAGTACAGGGTCCGCATTTGGCACCGCGAGTTCAAGGCTATTCATAGAAATGTAAATTTCAACATGATCACTTTCAAACTCAACAGAACAACCAAAAAAATTTTCATAATTATAAAAAAATTTATTTTTTTGCGTACTAAAATTTATTTTATGCACATGAATAATATTAGGATGGACCAATTGATTCAAAAAAATATAAAAAACTCCCATCAACAACTCATCCACAAGATGATTATTTTTTATGTACGGATCTTCACTCCAGCTTATAATAATAAAATCATCTGAAACGGACATCTTTGCTGGTTTAGTTTCACAGAATAATCTTTGATATTTTATAAAAGAATTGAGAACTTCCAATATATTTTCACTAGACAGAGCAATATAACCTAAAATACCAAGATGTTTAGGTTGTGCATATTTTGAAATATCCAGTCCAAGTGTAGGCTTTGGATATTTTTGATTAATATCCTCCAATAATTCAATCCAATCCCAAAGTGGAATTAACTCATTGGTTTTATAGTCACTCAAATATTTTGCATTTTTAAGATTATTTTTTACACAAAAATAAATCAATAGGTTTTGCATCGCACTAGAAACTAATTTAACTTGATTAGACTTACTCAAAACCATTTCACCCACTCTATCTCATATCAAGAACCACACCTCCAAGAAGGAATCAAAAACCACTCATGCAAGTACATTATTTAATCAAATTAAAAAAACCATCATCGTCCATGCTTTCAACCCCTTACAAATACGGCAGAAAAACTTTTTTTTGTGATATTAGTCACATATAGTGTTAAAAATCTACTGGAAAACTGAATAAAAAAATTATCATTTCAATAAAAAAAATTATCATTTCAAGGAAAGTTTGGAGATTGTGAAGCTGTCTTTAACATAAGAGGTGGCAAAAATTTATTTTTATTCAGTATTCAAATCTTTAAACGGGTGATAACGAAACAGAAACTAATAGTTATTCTAATTTTTTGTTTTACCAGCAAAACAAATTTACCCAATTCAATAAAAACTGACGAATTTAAAAATATTTTTATAATTGATTGACTTTAGATAATTCACTATTTTCAATTACAGTGTAGACGTCTACTTTTATTATTTTTCTATAGATGATATTGATCTTATTTTAATTAACGATAGGAGAAAGCTAACTCAACAAAAATGAGCAAAAGAAAGAGTAAGACAATAACAACAAGACTAAATATTAAAGAAAAACTTACAACAAAGTAGAAATCATTTATTTTTTCAAGAAATAAAATAAACAGATAAAAGATTAAAAAAATATAACTAATATTTGTATTCCACAAGCACATAGTAAGGACACAAACCTGTTCATTTCTTAAAAATAACCCATCATCATTTTCTTGATTCTTCTCATTCATTTTATCAATATCTAGTAATAACGTTTTCTTATAGATCACACCCGCCCCTTAGATCTATTATAAAAATAGACCTTACCTCCTTTAACCCTAAATTTATTAGCATTTAATACATAAAAACTAGCATTACATACAAAGAGTCATGAAAATAATCAGAAATCTAAAAATATTTATTAAAAATTTCATATACATATAGAAAGAAAATACCACAACCGCCTTCAATTTTGCTCTTAAAATAATAGCACCATACAAGGCAAATATTAAAATTTTAATAAAAAAATCAATAAAATACAAAAGCTTAAATAAATCAAAAAAGGTTACAGAAATTAATTTTCTAAACTAAATAGGTGTATTTTTTGTAATTATAATCTATAGATTCATTTATTTTATATTTCCACTCTATTTTCATTATTCATTCATTGATATCTGATATATAAACAAAGATCACTCTATACAATTATATGATTTTACTTAAAAATATTTTTAAATAAATTTAACTTAATATCTTAGATGTTTACTTTAATGAAAATTTCTTTATCTGAATATTAATTTCTTCCTCAATTCATGCCCTCAGAATACAAAACATTAAATACACAAACACATAGACAGAAAAAACAAAAAAACATGTAGCTATCAGCATATGAAAATTAGAATATAAAATAAGAGATTGATAAATAAAAACTTATTAAGTTAAAGAAAATCATTATGGCTGTACACAAGCAAGACAATATGTGATTTAAATCACATATTAAAATAAAAAAGAGAACCAACAAACCAAACACTTTATGCAAAAAACTCATCCACTTGTCCCAACCAGTCTATTGTTTCTGTTAATTTCTAATATGTCACATGCCCATACATCTGATTTTTTAAGAGAAAAAGCAATTTATCAAATTAAAAATGGGCAAGCAGCTCAAGGTTTGACGAGCCTTGAATCGCTGTTACAGCAGTATCCTGATCAACAGAATATTCTAGCTGATTACCTATTGTCAGCCTCCCAGATTCAAACTATCCCTCAAGCTACCCTAATCGATTTAACTCAACGAATTCAGCCAAAGCGCTTCCCTGAATATGCTCAACTCGCGACGGTTAAACTTTTACGGGACCAGAAACAATTTAATTCGGCATTAGTTCTACTCGAAAAATTTGAGCCTTATCAGATGCATAATCGCATGCAAGTTGCAATTCTAAAATCCGCATTATTGGCAGAAAATAAGCGACTGGCTGAAGCAGCAAAGATATTACAAAATCTTGATACAGCAGAAATGAATGCAGAACACTTGAGCATAGTCGCATACGTTTATCGTCTATTGGGACAATACACTTATGCATTAAAAACGATTCAGCTGGCTTATCACCAATACCCCACCAATGCTGCCATTCAAAACGAGTATTTCAATGTTTTAGTTGCTCTTGGCAGTTATGAAATGGCAACCGATTTTTCCAAAAAACATCAACTCAAAGAGAATGCTGAGAATTTAGCTTGGCAAAATAGAATTGGAAAATTTTCACAGAATGTAAATGAGGCAATCAAACAACAAAAATATTTATCTTCACGTGCTGAAAGTGAAGCCAGAACTTTTGAGCAACTTGATCAAGTTTTGGAAGAAGCTGAACAAATTTCCCAACAAATTCCAACCCATCAGGCCATGTTCAATCGTTTCTATTACGACTATCTCTACGCTCTAAATTATCGAGGCCAAAAACAACAACTTTTTAGCATCTTAAAACAAGTCTCCTTGCCTCCAATAGAACAAATGCCTGCGTATACGCGCCATGCCATTGCAGATGCATACCTCGCAAATAAACAACCAACCGAAGCTGAGATGATCTATCGCAACTTACTGCCTGAAAAGAACTATCCGGATATTAGCCTCTATACATCACTTTATTATTCATTGATTGAACAAGAAAAATATAAGGAGGCGCATGCACTGGTTATCGTGATTGATGAACTGATTCCCACATATGAATACAGCGAAGCCAAAGGCGTCGATAAGAATGTCCACCCAGATCGAAATGAATATCTATCGTTAGTAGCATTGGATATGGCTTATCGGAATCGCTTGGATTTATCGGAACAATATCTCAAAGATACAGTTAGCAAAACTCCGAATAATGCTCAATATTTAAATGATTTAGCCAAAATCCAACGTTGGCGAGAAAATCCTCGCCAAGCTCAACAAAGCATTGACCGTTTAAATGGTTTAGAACCTCACTCAAAATACACACGTATCAATAACATGCAAAATACTCAGGCCATTGGTGATATCCAGTCTTGGCGCAAGCAAACCCAAGCACTGATCCAAGACTACCCAAGTGATAGTAGTGTCATCAAAAGTAATAAAGAATTAGAGGATCGCAATCATGCCAGTATCATCCATGAAAGCCGCTTTTCACGTAGCCATGCTGAACAAAACCAGTTATTACACTCACTCAAAGGAACACGTGACCGTGAATCCAATACCTCGCTATATTCGCCATGGCTTGCAGACAATTATCGAGTATTTGTTGAACATCAAGATATTTGGGGGAAATATGCAGATGGAAACTTACAAGAGCAACGCTTTGGTTTGGGATTAGAATGGCAAGACCAAGGCAAAGCTTTGGCACTGGTTGCCTCTGAAAATATCGACGGGCAGCGTCAAGGCTTAAGAGCGGACTGGTCACATCAACTCAATGATTACTGGCAATACGCGTTATCCATCAACACCCAAGCCAATATTCCCTTACAAGCCATTGATCAAGATGAAAATGGCAAATCTTATGCTGCTACGATTCGTTGGCAACAAAATGAATCCCGTCAAGCCTATGCAGGATACAGCTACACAGATATCAGTGATGGCAATAAACGCCATGATTTTTTTGCAAACTATAATCAACGTGTTTTCCAAACTGCTCATCACACGACACAAGCTGGTTTTTCAACATTTTTAGGGAAAAATCATTTAGATAACGTGGCTTATTTTAGTCCTAAACAAAGTTATAGCCTTGCGATCAATTTGAACCATGACTGGTTGACTTGGCGAAATTACGAACGTCACTTCAATCAAAATTTCTCGATCAATGCGGGGATGTTTCACCAACAAGATTACGGCTCCAAACCTATTTTTGATGCGCAATATCGACATGAATGGCAATTGTCGCGGATCTGGGCACTGCATTATGGGATTGGTTGGAAACAACATCCTTATGATGGCATTAATGAAAAACAAACTTATGCCCTGTTCGGTTTTGGGGGGCGATTCTAATGACGTTTTTCAATATTGTTAAAATGCTCTCGGTATGTGCATTTCTCCTTCCCGCTCACAGTTTTGCATCAGAGCAAGCAAAATTTGACGCTCAGCATTTTGTTAGCCTGACCTTTCATGATGTCCGTGACGATGTACGCAAGAGTGGTGACAGAGATATTTATGCCATTAATACTCAAAATTTAGTGCAATTTTTTGAATGGCTGAAACGTTCCGAATGGACTCCAATTACCTTAAAACAAATTATGGCATCTCGGGAACATGGGATTCCATTGCCTAAAAATGCAGTTCTGATTAGTTTTGATGATGGAGCACTGAGTGGATATAGCCATGTCTATCCTTTAGTCAAGCAATATCAAATCCCCGTTGTTTTTGCTTTGGTCACCAGTTGGACCGAAGGTAATACGCAAGCCGCTTATGAAGCCTATGGTCAAAATAATTTGATGAGCTGGAAACAACTGCAAGATATTCAAAAATCAGGTTTAGTTGAATTTGCCAGCCATAGCCACGATTTGCATAAAGGTGTACTGGCCAATATACAGAAAAATGAAAAACCTGCGGCTTTGACTCGACAATATAATCCAAGCAAACATCGCTATGAATCTGAACAAGAATATAGCCAGCGTATCTACAACGACTTGCTGAAGTCCAAGCAGGTTTTACAACAAAAATTAGGAATAGATTCGTTGGCAATCATCTGGCCCTATGGTGCGGTCAACCAACAAGTCACTCAAATTGCCAATCAGGCTGGCTTCCCGCTGTCTTTTAGTCTGGGAACTGAAAAATTAAATGACGCTAATGATGCGACCTTTCAACGCGGCATTGTTTCGAATAATCCGACGGCGGAAAATTTACGTGAGCAACTCACAGGCTTTATGGAATACGGCCAACGTCAAGATTATGAACCGATGCGAGGTTTACAATTTGACTTGGCTCAATTTTCACAGGACAGTACGTTATACAATCAGCAATTAGGGAGTTTATTAAATAATTTAAGTGCGTTCAAAACCAATACCTTAATCGTTAATGCCTTGACCAATCAAAAGGAAAATACCGAGGATCAAGCCTACTTTCCAACAACCCATCTAAAACTGGCTCAAGATATTTTAAGTCGTACTCATTGGCAGACACGAACGCGGGTTTTCCATCGAGTTTATGTACAGATGCCAATCTTCCCCGATCTAAATCGAACTCATTTAGCAGTTGATTTAAGTAGAGACCTGATTCGAAATAATCCCAATCTGGATGGCATTATTCTAAAAACAGATCAACAGCTTGCTTGTCGTTATAGCACTGTTGTGAACTCAGCGTGTCTGGAAAAAGAAGCTCAAATTTTAAAGTTAACCCAACAGGTCAAAGCGGCTGTCACGCCTTATCTCAACCAAAGTAATCCCTTTCATTTAACACTACAGCTCTCACTCTCTGATTTAACGGATCAGGGCTTAGAGCAAATTGTTAAAACCTATCTGCCCTATGTGTCATTACTAAATATTGAAATAGACAGTCTGAGTAATCCAAATGCTTATCAAAAATTTATAGCGCAAGTTGGTTATTTAACGGCCGCAGAAAAAGCCAGACTGATGGTCACTTTGGTGAACCAAGACCAGACTTCTGCAAAGGAATTACAGATCCTGCAACAACAGTTTTTAAACTTACAAAGACATGGAATCCAAAAATTGGTTTTAAGCAATTACCGCTTTGATAATGCAAAAGCAGTGCATGAACAATTATTTACACCGCTCAGTTTAAATGAGAGTCCGATCAGTTATCGCAATCCATTTATCGATCAACACGTAAATGGAGCACACCCATGACCCTAATGGAAACTCTTTTTTTATTTGCTTTTCTCTATCCATTGGTCATGGCATGGACATGGATGGTTGGTGGTTTATGGTTCTACTTTAAACGTGAATATAAGCAAGACAGATTACCTGCAATTTCAGAGCAAGGATGCAGCATTATCATTCCTTGTTTTAATGAACAAGACCAAGTTCGAGAAACCATACGTTTCGCGCTACAGACACAATATCCAAAATTTGAAGTCATCGCTGTCAATGATGGTAGTGCTGATGACACTGCAAAGATTTTGGATGAACTAATGCTTGAACATCCAAGTTTACGGGTCGTGCATCTAGCAGAAAATCAGGGTAAGGCCTTTGCCTTACGGTCTGGCATGATGGTGAGCCAATATGAATATCTGATTTGTATTGATGGAGATGCTTTGTTGCATCCACATGCGGCCATTTGGATGATGCATCAACTGACAGCATTTAATCAGGTCGGCGCAGTGACTGGAAATCCTCGGATTTTGAATCGCTCAAGTATTTTAGGGAAATTACAGGTGGGTGAGTTTTCCTCAATTATTGGCTTAATTAAACGTGCCCAACGTACTTATGGACGTATTTTTACAGTTTCAGGTGTCATTGCTGGCTTTCGAAAAACAGCACTCATGCAAGTCGGTTTATGGTCAGACGATAAAATTACTGAAGACATTGATATCTCTTGGAAACTGCAACTTGCTGAATGGGATATTCACTATGTTCCTAACGCCCTGTGTTACATCTATATGCCTGAAACATTTAAAGGTTTGTGGAAGCAACGATTGCGCTGGGCTCAAGGTGGTGTCGAAGTCATCAAAACTTATCTTCCCCAACTCTTTAAAATTTCAGCACTTAAAATGTGGCCTGTCGCCCTTGAAGCGATCACCAGCATGATCTGGGCATATGTCATTTTTCTGATCATCATTTTATTTTTCATCGGGTTATTTTTCCCTCTATCAGCAGAATGGCACATTAAATCTCTATTGCCGCAGTGGTATGGCGTTATTTTAGCGATCACCTGTCTGATTCAATTTTTTGTCAGCTTGTTCATCGACAAGCGATATGACGGAAATCGTTTCTTTAGAAATTATTTTTGGGTCATTTGGTACCCCTTATTTTTTTGGATGCTGGGGGCGATGACCACTGTTGTTGCGGTCCCAAAAGCTTTATTTACACGGAAAAAAAGAGCGAGATGGGTCAGTCCAGATCGTGGTTTTAAAGGTGAGGCAGAATGAACAAACAACAGTTAAATATCATTGAAGACGTATCACAACTCGATATCCCTGAATATATTGATCAACACAGCTATGTGAAAAATAAAGGCGCACATTATTTGCTGCAAGGGATTGGTTGGGCACTTTGGACCCTATTATTTTTACCCTTATTGGCAATATTTTTATGGTTATATCAAGGCAAACTGATTAAAAACTATATTTTTGCAGAGCAGATGAGTGTACAGCTCCATAATTTCTTTTGGCTCGCACTCATGGTCGCAGTCTGTTGTACCTCTCTGCTGTTATGGGCAAGCTATAACTGGTTGCGATATCGTAAGGCGGAAAAAACAACCATCAGTAATGTGACACATTCGATTCTTGCTGAGGGCTTTTTGATTCCCATGGATGAGCTATCAAAAATTCAACATTCCAAAAATATTGTTCTGCACTATAACCATGAAGGTCTTTTAGCTGACTACGAACTTAAATAGCTCTTCACTCGATAGAAATAATAAAAGAGGCAAATCCCTGACTCTTTTATTATCCATTTTACTTTTTAATTTCAGGAATAGAAAGACATTTCAAGTATCACTCAATCACCCCAATAATTGATTCCGCTTGATAAGTACCGCCCTGTTCTGCCTCGATTTGTATCATGCCACTGCGATGTGCCAACACAGGCACCTCCATTTTCATGGCTTCCATAATGGCAACCACTTGTCCTTCTGTGACCTGTTCACCCTGTGCAACTTTCCAAGCGCTCATCACACCATTAATGGGTGCAAGTAAATGCTCAGTTCTTATTTCTGGTTCGGTAGATTCTGCTGGAGTGACCGTTGTTACAGAACCTTGTGCAAACATACCTGCTGGTAAACCTAAACGATGTAATTTCCCATCAATTTCAATGTAGCTCAGCAACATCGGCTGTTGATGGCTTGGAATACCACGTTTGGTCGGCTTTAACTCTTGTTTAAAGTCATTTTCGATCCAACGAGTATGTACTTTAAACTCATTGCTAAAATCAGGCTCATTTAAAACCGCACGGTGAAAGTCTAGAACTGATGCCACACCTTCAATTTTAAATTGCTGCAAAGCACGTTTAGCTCGGGCTATTGCAACTTCACGAGTTGGACCCGTCACGATCAGCTTTGCCATAAGCGAGTCAAAATGACTGGATACCAATGAACCAGTGCGAACACCTGTGTCCACTCGTACACCATGACCAAACGGCGCTTCGAATAAACTCAATACACCAAATGCAGGAATAAAACCACGGGCTGGGTCTTCAGCATTAATACGAAACTCAATCGCATGACCTTGAACTCTAGGTGTCTCTTTAATCGAAAGCTCATGCCCCTGTGCAACACGGATTTGTTCTACCACCAAATCAACTTTTGTTGTTTCTTCGGTCACGGGATGCTCAACCTGCAAACGGGTATTTACTTCTAGAAATGACAGCTTGCCATCTCGACTGAGTAAATATTCAACTGTTCCTGCACCCACATAGTTTGCGGCCTGACAAATGTTTTTTGCCGAGCTTAAGATGTGTTGGTAAGTCTCATCGCTAATAAATGGCGCTGGTGCTTCTTCGACTAACTTCTGGTTACGGCGTTGCAATGAACAATCACGTGTGCCCAGTACCACAATATTGCCATGTTGATCGGCAATCACTTGCGCTTCGACATGACGAGGTTGATCGAGGTATTGCTCGACAAAACATTCACCACGACCAAAAGCAGCTTTCGCCTCACGTACCGCCGAATCATAAAGCTCCTTGACTTCTTCGAGTTTCCAAGCCACTTTTAAACCTCGGCCACCACCACCAAACGCAGCTTTAATGGCAATCGGCAAGCCAAATTTTTTGGCAAAACCCAAAGCTTCCTCAGCATCCTTGAGTGGGTCTTGAGTCCCCTGAACCAATGGCGCCCCAACCGAAGCGGCAATTTTACGCGCTTCAATTTTATCACCCAGTTTTTCTATAGCGCTTGGGGATGGCCCCACCCATTTTAAGCCGGCATCAATGACTGCTTGGGCAAATTCGGCACGTTCAGATAAAAAGCCATAACCCGGATGCACCATCGTTGCTTTGGATTTTTTTGCAATTTCAATAATGGCAGTAATATTTAAATAGGTTTCACTGGCAGTTGCACCAGCCAAACCCCATGCTTCATCTGCAAGTTCGACATGCATGCTGCCAATGTCGTCATCTGCATATAACGCGACCGATGCAATTCCCATATCACGGCAAGCATGGATAATACGAACGGCAATTTCACCACGATTCGCAATCAGTAATTTTTCTGTATTCATCATTTATTCTCAAAATCTGTAAATTCGGCAATTTTTTTAAATTTGATGCGGCAACCTGCTGGAATCTGTGCCACCAAGTCCCAATGGTGCTTAGCAACAGAAGCAATGACTGGATATCCGCCCGTTAAAGGGTGATCATTCATAAACAAAACTGGCTGCCCACTCGGTGGAATCTGCAAAGCACCAATGCATGTGCCTTCACTTTCCAGTTCATGGGTAATTTTGTGAGTCAAAGACTGTGTACCCGAAAGTCTTAGCCCAACTCGGTTACTTTCATTGGTCACCAGCCATTCTTGCTGACAGAGCAGCTCAACACTGTCTTGTTCGAACCAGTCTGTACGTGGCCCCATTACAATATCTAACTCGATCAACTCGCCAGCTTTTGGCAAATCGCTTTTTCCCACTTCATTTACACTAATGTTAACTGCCTTCACTTGTCCTTGATAAATGGTATCACCAAGCTTTAAAGGTTCTGGCCCTAATATCGCCAAGCTGTCAAACGAAGCACTATTCAATACGGGTTCAACGTCTATACCACCGCGAACTGCCAGATAGTTTCTTAAACCTGCTGTTGGCGGCTGAATTTGAAACTCATCACCATTATCTAGATCAATCGGTTGATAGCTTGCAAAGTCGGCGGTTTGACCATCGGCAAATTTCACATGAATGTTTGAGATCGCTCCAGCTACCGCAATAACACCTGCATGCTGCATTTTAGCTTTTAAGCCACCATTTAAAACTTCTATGACGGGGGTATCAGTTGGGTTACCTACAACACGGTTAGCACTATGCATGGCAGATAAATCCATTGCACCGGCAACCCCAACACCAATATTGGTCTGGTTTAGGCGCCCTTCATCTTGAATCAGCATTTGTAGACTTGGCGCAGTGATCGTAAACAATGGCACAGATTGTTTCGGTTCAACCGTACGCGTGATTTGCTGCGCTACACTCACAGTTGTCGGACGATGCGTGACATCTTCAAAATGTACTGTCATACCCGGTAACAGCAATGCAGGATTTTTACGCTCTAAATCCCACATTTTTTCTGATGTTGACCCAATCAGTTGCCAACCACCAGGACTTTCTTTTGGGTAAATACCAGAGTATTTTCCAGCCAAGCCCAAAGATCCTGACGGTATTTTTTTACGTGGAACTGTTAAGCGTGGAATATCGGTAAAAGGTCTGTCGGGACTACTCATATATGCAAAGCCCGGCGCAAAACCAATAAAAGCCACATTCCACACGCTTTCATAATGTTTTCTAATCACATCGGCAACAGACAACCCTTGTAGCTCGGCAACCTGAGCAAGGTCTTCACCATCGTAACGAATCGGCACAATCACTTCTTGGCCACTACGCTCAAATCCTGAATCAATTTTGAGGCTCAGAATTGAAGTAACCAGCGTTTTAAAATTGGTTTCGATCTCGTTAAAGAAAACCAAAATTGTTTTTGCAGCAGGGACTAAGTCTTTAATTCCATTCAATTGCGTATTTTGCAATTTATTGTACAACGCCAAAGTTTCTTCGAGGCTCGCAAGCTCAATCAGGAAACAATCGGCGTTTACCGATAAAAAACGCATTTGCTTATCCTTTTAATTGCTCTTTATTCCAATTAGCCCATCCAAGCACGGTCAGGAATGTCGGTAATAAACATGTGACCCGGCGCATGGCTAATCGCAAAAGGAATTTTCGAGTTCATGACAGCTGCTTGCGGTGTTACCCCACATGCCCAAAACACAGGAATTTCGCCCGCTTCAATGCGGGAAGCATCACCAAAGTCTGGCTTATTTACATTCAAAATTCCTAAGCTTTCAGGGTGACCAATATGTACAGGTGCGCCATGCACGCTTGGCATACGTGAAGTAATTTTTACCGCTTCGCTAATTTGATGCGATGGAATGGGTCGCATGGAAACCACCATGTTTCCTGAAATACGCCCTGCTGGTTCACACTTTATGTTGCTCAAATACATCGGCACATTGGTGTCATCATGAATATGGCGAACTTCAATCCCCGCTTCTTGCAAAGCCGTTTCAAATGAAAAACTGCAACCAATCAAGAAAGTCACCAAATCAGGATGGGCATTATAAATCTCGCTCGCATCAGTCACCTCATCGACTATTTCGCCATCTTTCCAAATGCGATAGCGTGGGAAGTCAGTTCGAATGTCTGAGTCTGCTGCAAGCTGAGTTGCATAAATGCCTTCTTCAAGCACATCAAGTACTGGACAGCTTTGCGGGTTGCGGTGGGCATAGAGTAAAAAGTCATATGCCCACTCTTTTGGCACCGAAATCATGTTGACCTGCGTCATACCAGCCGCCATGCCTGCTGTCGGTTTATCAAAACCTGCACGGATTTTTAAGCGCGCATCTAACGCAGCTTCAAGCTGAGCTGGATCGACTTTAATCTCCTTATACATTGTGCTCATCCTTATGCTTTGTTTACAAACGGGCGGATTTCAATATTATTTTTTAGCAGTTCGGCTTTAATCGCTGCCGACATCTCAAGCGCACCATCGGTGTCGCCATGTAAGCAAATGGTGTCGGCTTGAATTGGGGTAAATACACCGTCAATTGACTCGACCCCACCATTTTTAAGCATTGAAACCACACGGCTCGCCACAAATGCCGAGTCGTGTAAAACCGCACCTTCTAAACGACGAGAGACCAGTGAGCCATCGCTGTTATAAGCACGGTCTGCAAATGCTTCTGATACAACCTTCAAACCAGCTGCACGAGCCTGCTCTACTAAATTTGAACCAGCCAAAGCCACTAAAACCAGTTCAGGGTTATACATTTTAATCGCATCAATCACAGCAGCTGCCTGAGCTTGATCATGGGCAATGGTGTTGTAGAGCGCGCCATGTGGTTTAACATATTGCACTTTTGAGCCTGCCACTTTCGCCAAACCATCCAGTGCCGAAATTTGGTAAAGCACATCGGCAATCAGTTCGTCACGTGACACATCCATATTACGGCGACCAAAACCAACAAGGTCAGGATAAGATACATGCGCACCAATGGTCACACCCAGCTCAACTGCTTTACGGACCGTTTTTAAAATGCCGAGCGGGTCGCCAGCATGGAAGCCACAAGCAATATTGGCACTGCTCACCACAGGTAAAATCTGGTCATCATTACCCATTTTCCATGAACCAAAGCTTTCACCCAAATCACTATTTAAATCTACAAACATGGCATTATTCCTTTATCTCTTCACGTCGTCTGGCTTACAGCTTGGTCAAATAGTTAAACACGGTTGTAAACGACATATAGCCCATCCACCACGTCAACAAACAGGTTAATCCACCTAGAAGAATTAACCATTTTGGATAGTTATAATTGCCCATCAAGTCTCTACGGCAAGCTGCAACATAGACAAAAATGGTAAGTCCGATCGGGAGCACCAAACCATTAAAGCCACCCACGAAAATTAACAAACCTGCTGGAGTCGCACCCAATACCACATAGAGTAATAAGGCTAATGCAATGAAGGTGATGGTGATGTAATTACTTTGCTTTGGCGTTAAATTCTTTTTAAATGCAGTAAAGAATGAAACCGACGTATAGGCTGCACCAATGGTGCTACTGATCCCCGCTGCCCAGAAAATTAAACCAAATAATTTATAACCAAATGTACCTGCTGCATATTGGAATGCTTGAGCTGCTGGATTAGCATTATGACTGGCGAGATCAATGCTTGCACCACTGACCACCACGCCTAGGAATGCTAGAAACAGCACATAACGCATGATGCCAACCACGACAATGCCCTTGGTCGCAGCTTTCGCGACTTCATCAATATTTTCGGGGCCAACGGCACCTTTATCGAGTAGGCGGTGCGCACCCGCATAGCAGATATAACCACCCACCGTACCACCGACAATCGTGGTAATAATGGCAAAATCAATTTGGTCTGGTGCAAAGGTTTGTTGTACTGCTTGCCCAACAGGAGGCATCACAATCACCGCCACGATGATAATCAGGATGATTTTCAGCAATCCCAACACGATCATGCTTTTATCCATCGCAAGCGTTGCCTTTCTTGAAGCGAAAATCAAAATCGCCAAGGCACCACTCAGAATTCCCCCCCATTTGGTATCCAGACCAAATAGTGCATTAAGACCTAAAGCCGCGCCTGCAATATTCCCAATGCTAAAGAAAAAGCCGCCTAAAATTACCAGAAATGCCAGTAAATAACCACTGCCTGGTAAAGCCTTATTGGCAATATCAGATGCACGCATTTGCGTGAGGGTCACCACACGCCAAATATTTTGCTGCACCACATAATCAATCAAAATGGAAACTAAAATGGCAAAGCCAAATGCAGCACCTAACTTCACCGTAAATACAGCCGTTTGGGTTAAAAATCCTGGTCCCATTGCCGAGGTTGCCATCATAAAGATCGAAGCAACAATGGCCCATTGGCGATCTGATAGAAAAGAAGATTTCAGTAAAGACATATTAATGCGTTCCTCATCCATTTGAGCTTCATAACGCTATTTTTAACTTGATCCAGAAACACCATTTCTACAAATGATCTTTTTCAATCCCTTTAAATAACAAAGATTCCCTGTTCTCCCACAAAGTGCAGGGTCATCAAATCTTCTATTTAAAATGAAAACATAAGCGAGCCTGCTGAACAATACGACTTCCTATAGAAACAAATAAAATTAAGACCATGAATTTATTTAATTTTTATTTTTAAAACTTTTCAATATAAATTTTACTTATCACGTTCCATAAGCTGCTTTTATTGCTTCTCCAATAAACAACCTTTTCTGCAGCAGAGAAATATACTGGGAAGTAAGCAAATAAGCCTCTATTTTTTGATTTGTCCATTCAGTCGTTGCATCGCACTTTCGGACACCATCACGGCAACATCAGTTAATTTTTCTTTTAAAGCTGAATCGTTGCCTTGAATGTAAATCGAAGTAAAATGAAAAGTCTTTAACTGAATGGGGGTGTTTAATATTTCCAGTCTACCATCGGTGATTTCTTTTAAAGCGGTTAAGGTCGGTACCACAGCAATACCTAAACCTTGCTCAGCCAAACGTAACAGTGTGGCTAAAGAATAACTGGTTATGGAAAGCGGCTCATCTAACCCCTGTTCCTTCATTTTTGCCTTGAGCTCTTTATAGGGGTAGGTAATTTTTGGATAGGTTAAAATCGTGTGTGACATCAACGTTTTAAATGACATTTGCCCAACACCACCTTTGAATGAAGGCGAAGCCAAGAAGCTGAGTTCAAAATCACAGAGTGCCTGTTCAATACACTCAAAAGCCAGTGTGGGTCCAAGTAAAAAAGCCATGTCCAGATCGCCTGTTCGGACACCTTCCTGTAAGTTAGGTGTTAGATCGACCACAATTTCGACTGAAACTTTTGGATATTCTTGCTGTACCTTTTCGATATATTCCACTAGCCATGTATAGACAATCGTTTCTGAAACACCCAAGCGAATTGTGCCTGTAAGATGCTGATTGTCTGTTAATTCCGCAATGAGTTCAGTTTCCAAGCGCATCAACTTTTCAGCATATTTAAATAAAGTCATGCCCTTATGCGTCGGTTTGAGCTGACGAAAGCTTCGATCTAAGACTTTAAATCCTAAGTCATTTTCAAGAGCAGTGATTTTTTGCGATACCGCAGGCTGGGTGGTTTGTAATTTTGCTGCAGCCTTGTTAAAACTATTTAGCGTCACAACCCAATAAAATGCTTCCAGATTCTTTAAATTCACGTTCAATCCTGAGTTACACGTCCCTCTCAACGCATATAGTATGAAAGGGACAAGCCTGATTAAGCTATCTTTTTATTGATTTTTCTTGAGGCTTATTTTCAGAGTGGTTTATTTCACCCTTACAAAGATGATGTCTAGATCCTGTTTGGGAACAAAGTTACGCTTGGTCATTTGAAATTGAGTTGGGCTAATTTTTTCGACTTTGCCATTCCAACAAAATGAAACCAGCTCATTTTTATCACGCTCAATGGTCAACTTAAAGTTCTCAATCGGTTTAGCCCAATTCGCACCTGTGGTCAGGATATAGCTCAAGGCATTAAAAGGCGAATGTTCAGCTCTGGCTTTTTTTAAGCCCTGTTTAAATTGAGTGTCCATACAAAAGTTCTGATTGTATTCATCAGGATATAGCGCAACAGAGCCACCCACCAAAGGTCGGTATTGATGCTGAATTTTGGTTAGACCATTGGCCTTAAAGGTTTGCTTCCAACTGTAGACGACTTGAGCTGACCAAGGAATCTCATCATCTTGTTTAAAATCCGCCAAGATTTTCTGCATTTTTGGCTGCTTACATTGCCTTAATTTATTGACATAATAAGCAGAGTTATCATTGTTACGAACCCAAGGATTGAGCATTTCTGTTTCAGTAAAACCACATTGTTTGAACACATCTGTTGCATCAATCAGCGGAGACTTTTCATCTTTCTGGATAAAGGTGCGGACATGCATTTCGGGTTTTATATTTTTACCGTCGACGTTGATCTTAAAACTGTTTAAAAGCTGTTCCGTATGGGCAAAATCAGCCTCAAAGAAGTTATCAATACGTGGTAATGGAAATAAAATGGTTTCAGTCACATCTTTAGTGCTTAAGTTTTTATAGAGGTAATCCACTTTAATCAGCTTTTTGCTAATAAATAAGTCTTCACTTTGCATCGCGATCTGCGAATTTTTGAGATATGCCACCCCACCTGTGCCGACATAACCCGTTGAATCATTGGCTAGACTATAGCTCGGTATTTGAATCAAAAAAGAAAATGCCAAGAGGATATTCTTCATTTTTTAAGCGTCCAATTTATAACTGTGATTATCAGGATTTATCAGCAATCATAGCTGTTCAAGGCCTCAGATGTTCACTTTTTTTTATTTATTCCGCATTTAAAAAGGAGCAGCTTGTCGATTACAAACTACTCCTTTGGCTCAGCTTCTTGGCATTCAAGTCCACAACTTTATCAAATTATGAACTCTGCTTTGAGCAAGATGATTTACTTTAAGCGAATCATGACGGTTTTAATGCGATTGCTCTCCATCTCGACCACTTCAAACTGTAAGTCTTGATAATCCAGCATTGAGCCAACCTGCACTAAACCATTACTCTTATCCAGAATAAGTCCAGACACCGTAATATAACCCGTCTCTTCATCGACTAAATCAACGCCCAGCTGTAACTCAAGTTGATACAAATCTAAAGTACCTGAAGCTTTCCAAGTGCTTTCATCCACTTGAATCAATTCGAGCTGTTCATCTGCATCTGGGAATTCACCAGCAATCGCTTCAAAAACATCTAAAGGCGAAATTACACCCTGTACATTTCCAAACTCATCATTGACTAACACCAATGAGCCTTTCGATGTGCGCAGTGTATTGATCACATCAATCACTTTCATTTTTTCGAAAATAAAAATCGGGCGCTGTGCTTTGATCAAAGATTTTAATTGCGTTTCATCATCCAGTACATCCAAAATTTCCTTGGCACGAACGACACTTAGAACCTTATCTAAGCTACCTCGACATACGGGAAATAAACTATGGGGTACGGATAAAACCTGCTCTCGTATTTTCTCTGGCGTTTCATCAATGTTAATCCAAGAAATTTGACTGCGTGGTGTCATAATTGATGCCACAGATCGTTCTGCCAGCATTAATACGCCACCAATCATGTAACGTTCTTGATCATCAAAGGTATCTTGCGCTTCCAAATGTTGCAGCGGATTGGTCGCAGTGGTTTCTGTCTTACCCCCCATCAGTTTTAAAATCGTATCCGCAGTTCGATTACGTAACGGGATTTTCGACTCATGTTTGGATCTATTTCGCTGCGTGAATTGATTGAACGCTTCAATCACAATCGCGACACCAATACCCGAATAGATATAACCTTTAGGAATATGGAAACCAAAACCTTCTGCGATCAAACTAATACCAATTAACAGTAAGAAGCTTAAGCAAAGAATAATGACGGTTGGATGGCGATTGACAAACTCAGTTAATGGTTTAGAAGCAAGCAGCATCACCAGCATGGCCACCACCATCGCCACCATCATGACGTAGATATTATCCACCATACCAATGGCAGTAATCACCGAGTCTAATGAGAAGACTGCATCCAGCACCACAATTTGTGCTACGACTGCAGTAAAGCTTGCATACACAACATTGGTGGTAATTTTGACTTCAGCTTTGCCTTCCATCCGCTCATGCAATTCACTGACGGCTTTATACAGTAAAAATAAACCACCAAATAAAAGAATGAGATCACGACCAGAAAAAGACCAGTCAAAGATGAAAATAAGCGGCTTCGTTAATGTCACTAACCAAGAAATAGCGAACAACAAGCCCAAGCGCATAATCAATGCGAGAGATAAACCAATGACTCTGGCTTTATCACGTTGTGAAGGAGGAAGTTTGTCTGCCAAAATGGCAATAAAGACGAGATTATCAATTCCTAAAACAATCTCTAAAACGATCAGAGTAAGCAAACCTACCCAAATCCCTGGATCTAATAAAAATTCCATTATTTACTCCTTTTACAAAAACAAGGAGTTATGAAATTGTACTTTAGTTTTTTACCCGACGAGGGATCCATGTATATAGACCTTTTTTACAATAGTTGCTCCGATTATGCCTAATCTTTAAGATTTGGGTTTAATTTTTTAAGAATCATATACAAGTTGAACAAAATAATAAAAATAAATTAAATATCAATATGATATATAGATTTTAAGTTTGTAATTTAATTAATTTTTGAATAATTTGTTACACATTAAACGCAACTAAAAAAACAATAATGGGTCTTTAACAAACCAGTTCAGGTCATTTATTAAAAAATTAAACAGCCTCGATACAGGACTTATGATCCAATGTTTCTACAACAAATCTGAAGTGGAGGCTTTTACCGCCACTTCAGATAAAACTTAGCATGTAATTTTTTTAAATTTCAATCTGACTACCCAACTCCACCACTCGATTGGTAGGAATTTGGTAGAAATCGCTGACAGGGCTGGTATTACGTTGCATTGAAATAAATAGATGCTCTCGCCAAGGCGCCATCCCATCCCCCACGCTATGCATGATACGTTCGCGCGAGATAAAGAAACTAATCTGCATCAAATCATATTCAAACTCTAGCTGCTCATAAGCTTGAGCCAATGCTCGTGGTACATTCGGCTCGTCTTTAAAGCCATAGAAAATTTTGATCCGATAAAAATGATTATCTAAAGTTTCAACACCAATGCGTTCCTCTTGTGCAACGAACGGGACATCCTCAATCACCACAGTCACCAGAATATTTCGCTCATGTAGCACTTTATTATGCTTGATATTGTGCAACATGGCATGTGGGACCACATTCGGCGTACCTGTGAGGAATACTGCATCACCGGGTACACGATGCACATTATCACCAATACTTCTTAAAAATAAATCGAGCGATAAGGTGTCATGTTCAAGCTTGGCAAAAGTAAGTTCACGACCTCGCTTCCAAGTCATTAGAATGATCATTGCAACAGCACCAATTAATAATGGCACCCAACCGCCTGCGAATATTTTCAAAGATGCAGCAGCAACTAAAACTGACTCGAGAATGAAGAATGGAATAATAAGGAGAAATACCTTTGGTAGGCTCCATTTCCAAGCATAATAAATAAAGACGGCGACCAAAATCGTATCGCACAGCATGGTCAATGTCACAGCTAGACCATAGGCACTGGCAAGGTTTGAGCTGGTTTGAAAAATTAAAATCAGAATTAAAATTGCAATCAACAATAACCAGTTTAAAAAAGGCACATAAATCTGCCCTTCTTCGGAATCAGAAGTATGCTTAATCCCTAATCGTGGTAAATAACCCAATTGAATGGCTTGGCGTGCCAATGAGAACACTCCAGAAATAACCGCTTGTGAAGCAATCACCGCCGCCATCGTCGCCAAGATAATCATCGGGTATAACGCCCAACTTGGCACCAATAAATAGAATGGGTTTTCAATCGCTGTTGGGTTACGCAGTAATAATGCACCTTGGCCTGCATAGTTTAAAACCAAGCAAGGCAACACGACACTGAACCATCCAAAACGAATTGGACGTGGACCAAAGTGTCCCATATCCGCATAGAGGGCTTCTCCACCAGTGACCGTTAACACCACCGCACCCATAATAAAGAAAGACTGTACAGGATGAGTCAAAATAAACTGTATTGCCCAATGTGGACTTACCATGCCTAGGACAACAGGAGTCTGTATTACACTGGCAATGCCTAAAATCCCAAGTGACAAAAACCAGACTAAGGTGATGGGTCCAAAGAATTTACCCACAAAGGCTGTACCATGTTTTTGCATGATGAATAGCGTGGTTACGATCACAATCGCGATCGGCACAATAAAGGGGTCAAGCACATTGGTCGCAATGGATAAGCCTTCAACCGCAGAAAGAACGGATATTGCCGGGGTGATGATCCCATCTCCAAAAAATAAAGATGCCCCGATAAAACCAATCGCGATGAGATAGATCTTTTTTGTGTCTGATAATTTCGCTTTACGTAGGTTCAATGCTAATAATGCCATGATCCCGCCTTCGCCATTGTTATCAGCACGCATAACGATAGCGATGTATTTAATACTTATAATCAGCATTAAACACCAAAAAATAATAGACAAAATACCTAAGACATTCCCAGGTTGAATGCCTAAACCATGGGCGGCATGGAAGGATTCTTTTAATGCATATAGAGGGCTTGTTCCAATATCTCCAAACACTACCCCGAGGGCTGCCAAAGCTGTGGCAGGCAATGCTGCTTTTTTTGTAGTACTCTGCATATTTAGTTTTCTTTAGCGTTTATAGGACAAAACTTTTTTCATTCGCTTGTTTAAGCATATGCTCTATTTCTTGTGAAGAATACCCTCTCTCTTTAAGAATCTGAACAATAATCTGCTGTATTTCTTTCGGCGCATCTACGTACTTTTCAGCCAGCATTTCTACGCTATAACCATTCAATATGTCTTTTTTATTAAGAAGCATGTTATGAAAATGATTACTTTGATTAGACGTATTAAAGAAACCCATTAACCTACCCACAAGAACGATTGCATAGTGTATTTTAATAAACTTAAAAAATTGGCCGCGTAAAATTTGCGTAAATTTTTATGCTAGTGAACCTAACCATAGGGTTTAACATTCTTATTTTTATTGCTAGGTCTTACTCAACGTTAAACAAAAAATTTAAAGTCCAAGCTAGCCGCTATAAGCACTTTGGAATCTCGTAAACATGAGTCTATGACTTTTGCTATAACTCATCCATATAAAACGCCTCAACGATATCGACCTCCTCTTCTCCCTCGTAACTAATTATTGTTTGTTAAATTATTTTAAACCCCAATATGATACATTATAACATATCATTAATTTCTTATTTAATTTATGTCTATATCTTCTCAACGCTTACAAGCAATTGATGCTCTTAGAGGTTTGGTTATCTTAATCATGATGGTCGATCACGTTAGAGAAACTTTTTACCTTCATCATCAAGTTCCTGATCCAATGCTTGTCCCAGATACTGAAGAATCTCTTTTCTTCAGTCGAATATTGGCACACTTATGTGCACCTGTTTTTGTACTTTTAACAGGGCTATCCGCTTATCTTTATCAAGCAAAGAATAATCTAGCGATGACAAGAGAATTCCTTTTAAAGCGGGGATTATTCTTAATTTTCCTCGAGCTAATTGTCATTAACTTTGCATGGACCGGGACCTTCCCACCTGACGTTGTTTATTTACAAGTCATCTGGGCAATTGGTATTAGCATGCTCGCTCTAGCAGCTCTCATTGGGTTACCAAAAAAATTGCTTTGGTTCATTAGCTTGCTGATCATTTTTGGGCACAACTTACTCGATCATCTTTCATTTGAAAATGTTCCAATTCTGCATAACTTGTGGTTAATTCTCCATGAAAGAGGCTGGATTGTATTTGGAGATGTCATTCGTTTTAGGACTTCTTATCCTGTTTTGCCCTGGATCGGTATCATTACATTAGGATACTGCATTGGTACTACAGTATTTCATCAATCCAAAACAATGCGTCAGAAGAACCAGATCTTACTCAGCTTTGGTCTAGCGAGCATCGCAACCTTTGTTCTTTTACGGTATTTGAATTTTTATGGCGATCAAGCTTGGATTGTGATGCCTTCATTTACTGAGACTGCAATGAGTTTTATGAATCTTACTAAATACCCACCCTCACTTCTATTCACGCTTTTCAATGTAGGTGTTGGACTGATTCTATTAGTTTTGTTGCAAAAAGTTGAAAGTAAGCATTGGGTTAAACCTTTAATTGTATTTGGTTCTGTGCCGATGTTTTTTTATATCGTCCACTTATATGTTTTAAAAGTTTTATACCTTATTGCTGTCAATATTTTTGGTAAAAATTACGGCGAATATTACGGTGTAGAAAGCGTTTCAACGCTTTGGGCGATTGCTATTGTCCTCAGTGTATTACTGTATCCTGTTATTGTTAAATTTTCTGAATTTAAACATAGAAATAAGCATATCACTCTGCTTAAGTATTTCTAATTTTCGCTCTTTTTAAAATATGTGATTGGAAGTGGTTAGAACAACTAAGCACTTCCAAGCTTCTGAAATATTAAAAAATAAAATGCAATTTTTACATTAATGAATATGTCCTGTTTGGAACTCCTCCACCTTAAGAGCCTCAGATTCATGTGTTACATCACTGACTATCCATAGCCATTTTTCATCCGCTAAAACTTTTCTATTATAAAAGCTGACTGAGCAAATTTCTTTTTGTTGTTTATTTCTTCATACGTCATGGATTCCTTTTTGTGAATCTTTCTCAATTTGTTAAGATGATCATACTGAGTAAATCATTCAATTTCTCATACACTGTTGACTCAATTTTGACAGAAAAGAAGCACACAGAAAGGTATACTTCATTCAAGTCGAAGTTGTGCATTGGCTGTTTACATTAGTGAGACAGCCGAACTTTAGAATTAAACTTATTTATTATTTAAATTTAAGGATTTAACATACATGAATAGCGCTGAAATCATGGCTGATCTTTCATCTCATACGCCGATGATGCAGCAATATCTCAAAGTCAAAACAGACTATCAACATGCATTGCTGTTCTATCGTATGGGCGATTTTTATGAACTTTTCTTTGAAGATGCTCACTTAGCAGCCAAACTTTTAGGCATTACGCTCACGCATCGTGGCAAAGCCAGCGGCCAACCGATTCCAATGGCTGGTGTACCTTATCATGCAGCTGAAGGATATCTCGCACGTTTAGTCAAAGCTGGACGTACTGTTGCGATCTGTGAGCAAGTGGGTGAAGTCACAGGCAAAGGTCCTGTTGAGCGTAAAGTTGTCCGTATCCTAACCCCAGGAACGTTAACCGATGATGCACTGCTCGGTAGCTATCAATCGTCAAATCTAGTTGCACTTTGTATTCAACAAAATCAAATTGGTTTTGCTTTACTCGACTTGAGTGCAGGTATTTTTAAAGTTCAACAGCAAGACTATAAACCAGAACAACTTGCTATTGAGTTGGCACGTTTAATGCCAAGCGAAATCCTGATTGACGAAGATCTTATTGATAAGAATATTATTGAACAAATTAAGAAAAATTTAGATTGTCCAATTACCAAGCGTCCAAATGTTGATTTTAATTTAAACAATGCGCAAAAAACTTTATGTGATCAATTTGCTGTATCAACCTTATCAGGATTTGGATTAGACCCTGTCCCGCTCGCCAAAGCAGCGGCGGCAGCGTTGATTCACTATGCCAAAGAAACCCAAAAAACAGCATTACCCCATATTCGTTCCATTCAGATTGAACAAAGTACCGATTTTATTGCACTGGATCCAATCACACGTCGCAATTTAGAGATTATTGAACCCTTGTTTGATCATGGTACCTCGTTATTCCAATTGATTAATGATTGCCAAACAGCAATGGGCGGACGCTTACTGAGCCGTACATTAATGCAGCCAATTCGTGATACTGCTGTTTTAGATGCGCGTCTCGATGCAACTGAGCAATTATTAAAAGGCTATCATGAGTCACCATTACGCCTAGTACTCAAAGAAATTGGTGATATTGAACGTGTGCTGAGTCGGGTTGCTTTAGGTAGTGCGCGGCCACGTGATTTGGTCCAACTGCGTCAAGCCTGTGCACAGATTCCATTCTTGCGTCACGCACTCGAACCTGTTTTAAAAACACAGCAATCCAAGCTGTTAACCCAATTAGATGAAGAACTGGGTGACTTTAAAAGCTTGCACCAGCATTTGATAGCAGCAATTGTTGAAAGTCCACCTGTATTATTACGTGATGGCAATGTAATTGCAGAAGGTTATGATGATGAACTGGATGAGCTACGGAAAATCCGTGATCATGCAGGACAATTCTTAATAGATTTAGAAATTAAAGAACGTGAACGTACTGGTATCAATACCCTAAAAATCGGCTACAACCGTGTCAGTGGTTATTATATCGAACTCACTCGTGCGCAGGCAGAACAAGCACCGGCTGACTATATTCGTCGTCAAACCCTCAAAAATGCTGAGCGATATATCACGCCAGAACTCAAAGGCTTTGAAGATAAAGTTCTTTCCAGTGAATCCCGTGCCCTCGCCCGCGAAAAGCTGTTGTTTGAATCGTTGTTAGATGAATTACGTCAAAACATCGCACATTTGCAAATGATGAGCGCTGCAATTGCATATATTGATGTGCTCGCAAACTTCGCACATCAAGCTCGTCTGAATAATTGGGCTAGACCTGAGTATACGCCTGAAACCAGTATCAAAATTCAGGCAGGTCGACATCCTGTGGTTGAAGCTTTAAACAAAGCTCCATTTACACCAAATGATACCTTTTTAGATACACAACATCGTATGGCAATCATCACAGGGCCAAACATGGGTGGTAAATCGACCTTTATGCGTCAAACCGCGTTGATTAGCCTACTTGCCTATTGCGGTAGTTTCGTACCTGCTAAATCGGCAAAACTGGGTTCGATTGACCGTATCTTTACCCGAATTGGTTCTGCCGATGATTTATCGACTGGTAAATCAACCTTTATGGTCGAGATGACTGAAACTTCACAAATTTTGCATCATGCAACCAGTCAGTCATTAGTGTTGATGGATGAGGTTGGTCGTGGCACCAGTACTTATGATGGTCTTTCTTTGGCTTGGGCTTGTGTGGTTGATTTAACCAAACGCGTAAAATGTCTGTGTCTATTTGCAACACATTATTTTGAATTGACAGAACTGGGTAGCGAAGCAGGTATTGATAACTATCATGTCACCGCGCAAGAACTGAATGGCAATCTAATTTTGCTACATAAAGTTCAACATGGTCCCGCGAGTCAAAGTCATGGCTTACAAGTGGCGAAGTTGGCGGGTATTCCAGCCAATGTGATTAAAGAAGCGCAAAAACGTCTGAAGATTCTGGAAAAGCAACAGCATCAACATTTGCAAAGTAGCGTGCAAAATGATTTGTTTAGTGCTGTTGAGCACGAGATCGAAACACAAATCATTGAGAAAGTGATTGAGGTTGAAGCAAAATCTCCAGCATTAGAGTTGTTACAAAATATTGATGTCGATGACCTGACACCACGTCAAGCCCTGGAGCAACTCTATCAATTAAAGGCTTTATTCAAGACAAGTCAAACGCTTGAAAGCTGATATCCTTCAATAAGCTCTATCACTCATGATAGAGCTTATTTACATAGCCAGTCTTAAAACGAACAATTACTCACTAACTGCCCCTACCGAGCATGCTAATCCTGTATTAAAAGCATATATAGAGGACATAATCATGTCACGTGGCGATAAATCTGCTTATACAGCAAAACAGAAAAGACAAGCAAAACATATTGAAGAAAGTGAATTAGAGCAAGGTCACTCTCAAGATGAAGCTGAGCGGATTGCTTGGGCAACGGTCAATAAGCAAGATGGTGGCGGGTTAAAAAAGAGACATAAATCGAATCATTAAGTCTGTTTTTGAGAGTTATTATCAACAAAAGTCATATAAATAAGTCCATTTCATTGATACGAATAATAAATATCAATAAAAGGAATTGTTTATGTCGGTCTTTTTTGCCTAAAATACACCATTGAAGATGAAAACCATATTTTTTAGGTAGCTGCCGCCATGACCTTCGTTGTCACTGAAAATTGTATTAAATGTAAATATCAAGATTGTGTTGAAGTTTGTCCTGTTGACTGCTTCTACGAAGGTCCTAACTTCCTTGTAATCAATCCAGATGAATGTATTGATTGTGCGCTGTGTGAGCCTGAATGTCCTGCAAATGCAATCTTCTCTGAAGATGAGTTGCCAGAAGGTCAAGAAGTCTTTATTGAGCTCAATGCTGAATTGTCAGAAAAATGGGCAGGCAATAACATCACGCAAATTGGTGAACAACCGGCTGACCGTGAAGATTGGAATGGCAAACCAGACAAACTACAATATTTAGAAAAATAACTGAAAAGGCCAGAAATACTGGCCTTTTTTGTACCTGAAGCACACATTTCTTTGCAATTACATCATTATTCATGCGCTATTTTGCATTAAAATAATACGCCTACAGATTTGAACTGCCTTTTTATGATGCGAAATAAATTACAGGGTCTATTATCATTATTTATCATCCCTGTGATGATGGTGGGTTGTACCAGCTCCACAACAAAAGTAAATCAAAACCAAGGTAAAAGAATTTATATCCCACAAGAACAAGTCACTTTTACACGCCCGATTCCCAATAAAGTTGAACCAGCCTCTTACCGCCAATGGCTCAATCAAGGCGATAACTACGCACGTGTCCGAGAATACGAGCAATTCCTAAACCGTAATAATGTGGCTCATATTGTTCCAAGTTTTGAGTTACTCCGTACTGCACGAGACTGGCAAAAATGCGGTCGTTCAGAATATATGGTGCCTAACCGCGAGTTATGGAGCAATGCCCTTCCAACCTTACGTGCCTTTAAATATCTGGTCGCAGCAAAAGTCTTAACGGATTTTGAAGTCACTTCGGTCTATCGTGATTTGCCACTGAACCAGTGTGCTGGCGGTGCAGGTTCTTCAAAACATTTATTCAACTCAGCAATCGATTTCCGTATTGGGCCAGAATACCCACAGCCACAAGATTATGCTTTTATTGAGCAAACTAAATTCAAGCTCTGCCAATTCTGGGCTCAGCATGGTCAAAGTCTTGATTTAGGCATTGGTTTATATAGTTCAGGTCAAATCCATATCGATACCCAAGGTTATCGTACTTGGGGGCCAGACCTTACTCGAAACAGTTCAATGTGTAATTTCTAAATCAGATATCACAATAAAAAGAGATCTAAATGATCTCTTTTTTGTTTCATGATGATGTTTCATACGCCAATCAAATTGCACTCTGAGCATAAATGTTTAAAATGCAGCTAACAGATTCATAGGTAAACTTGATTATGCAACAGATGTGGACCGAGATTGATGACTATATCAATTCACATTTAATTCCCACAGACCCAAGACTTCAACATGCATTAGACAATACTGATACTCAGGGATTTTCTAATCATTTGGCTGTTGCACCAAATCAAGGCATGTTTTTGCAAATGTTGATTCAGATGAATCAATGCAAACGTGTATTGGAACTCGGTACTTTTGGAGCCTACAGTACCATTTGGCTTGCCAAGGCCCTTCCTGAAGATGGTTATCTACTCACCGTTGAAGGCCGTGATACTCATGTCATCATTGCGCAGGAAAATATTGATTTTGCCAATATGCCAACCACAATCGAGCTCAAAAAAGGTCGTGGTGCAGATATCATGAACCAGTTGATCGCAGAAGGCAGTGAGCCCTTTGATTTGATTTTCATTGATGCGGATAAACAAAGTTACCGTGAGTATTTTGAATTAAGCTTAAAACTTGCTCATTCAGGGACTATTATCGTACTGGATAATGTGATTCGTGCAGGAGATATTTTGGATGAGAATAACAAGAAGCCAAGTATTGAAGGGATCCGCGAAGCATTCACCGCGTTGAAAGATCATCCTCAACTACTTTCTTGCACAGCTTTGCAAACCGTAGGCTCAAAAGGTCATGATGGTTTTGCCATTGCGATCGTAAAATAGAGATTAAAAAACAACCTATTTAATTTAGTTGTGCAATATCAACAAATTATATTTATCTCCAGTGCTTTTCCATACAGTTATCCACAGGAATTGCGGATAACTATATGGAATAAAATGAATCACTTAGCAACTAATAGTGGAACATTGGCATTCCGGAAAATAGTTGTAGTGATACTACCCAAGAAAAATTGATGAATTTTACTGTGGCTAAATGCACCCAATACAATCAATTGGATATCATGTTCTCTTTGATATTCAAGGATATTTTGGGCCACATCACCATAACGATACACTGAAACGACTTCTAATCCGGCATCCTTCAGATACTTCTCAGGCTCAGTCAACATCTCAGGATGATCACCGACATACAGTAAGTGACATTGCAGTTTTTTCAACAGATCACTTTGCGCAATACGTTGCAGCATTTTCTGGCAGGTTGGCGAATATTCATACGCAAAAATAAAGCGTTTCGGTGGCTGGAAATGTTCCCCAACGGTAATCACCGTACAATTTGCACCACGAATAAAGTTTTCAACATTACTTCCAATCGGCTTGTTCTTTTCGGCAGCACGTTCTCCTACCCGTCCCATGATGACAACATCATTTTCATTGAGGATATTGAAACTCTGTTCAAGAAAATCACCTTTTTCCTGAATCTTGGTACTGGTTAAACCGTATTGCTTTTCGATCAGTTCGGAAATGTGTTTAAGTAAATTATTACTATAATCGAGTGCCAACTCACTTTGTTTTTGTTCCAACTCCGCAAGTTCTTTGAGTAGCATGGCATTACTTTCAAAGCCAATCACGCCACTGATTTCACCTAAATGGTAACTAGCTGGGTAATAGTCCAAGATTTGCAACAGTACCAACTCTCTTTGCGTTTGTTTCGCAACCCACACTGCAGCTTCTGCAACAGCATCAATACAGGGTGAAGAATCAATACATGCAATTACACGGTTCATTTTCGCCTCTCTCTAGGTATATACCTTAGGTCTTCTACTTATTTTTAACTTAACATAGATGAAAGCATGGTAGGTTAAATTTATGTATCGAATCTCATACGCTTTTTTATTCAGTTCGATAACGAATTAATTTTGCAGGATTCCCTGCAACAACTGCATAATCCTCAACATTCTTGGTTACCATACTGTTCATACCCACCACTGCATGATCGCCAATCTTGATTCCATCCTTAATCCCCACATGTGCCCCAAGCCAAACATCACGGCCAATCTCAATGCCTTTGGAAGTCACAGCTTGTTGATAGATTGGACGATCCATTTCCATCCCATGATCAAACGCATACAAATGGCTATAGGCTGCTATCCGAACCTGATCATGTAGCTTAATCCCCGCACGTCCTCCATCTAAAATACAATGATGATTAATCGCTACTTCATTGCCAATCTCTAAGGGGCCATGCAAGGTACAATCTGCGGCGATAAAAGTATTGTCTCCAATACTGATTTTGCGACCACGCTCTGCAAAAATATGAGCCAAAGGTGAAATAAAGCAGTTCAGACCAATTTCAACAGTTTCCATTTCCATCAAATAAGCCTGATATTCTGCCTGCCATGCTTCAGCCCATTCCCGATGTTTCGGTTTCAAAGACCAATACAGCCAAGGCATATAGTTCAAGCGTTGCTTATGTTGCTCTCGGTATTTTAATAAAGGATCACTCATTTTTATCTTGCTCCTCATCAACCAATCGCAATTGCTCACGGCCTCTCGTGACATCTTGAAGTTTGAGTTTTAACGGCTCAATCTGATGGACTTGAATACGTGCATCAACAACAACACCTGTTTCAGTATAATTTTCTTGGTACTCAATCTGTTGTTGCATTAATTCATATTGAATAATGGCCCATTCATTAAACCAACAGCTGAAGCGGATTTGTTTTTTTTCAATCAGCTCAATTTTCTCAGCGAGAAGCAAACATTGTCCTGCACATCCGCCATAGGCACGTACTAAACCGCCAGTACCCAATTTAATACCGCCATACCAACGATTTACCAATACAATGATATTGGTCAGATCATTACCTTCAATGGTGGCGAGTATGGGCCGCCCTGCTGTTCCCGAAGGTTCGCCATCATCATTAAAACGAACATGATGACCTATCTTCCATGCCCAACATTGATGGGTCGTGGATAAATCTTTACTTTCTTCTAAAAAGGTCTTCACTTGCTGTTCATTTTCAACAACTGCCGCAATCGCTTGGAAACGACTTTTCTTAATGTCTTCTTCAAAAGTGACTGAACTGGCAATGGTGAATGGCATAAAACATAAATATAAAATTTAAAACAAGATTATAGCTTTTTACCACCTAAATAAAAAACCTCACATTGTAAGAGGTGGTCAGCAAATAACGAGATGAAGGCTGATCCGAGATATCACTCAGCTTTAAAAACAGCCTGATTGTGTTAAGCCTTAACGCCAATACTTATATTTACTGGTTTTGCCTATCCCTGGATTAAAACTATTGGTTGGATCCAATTGTTTTAAATGCGTAGCATATTCAGGAGACGCTTGATAAAGATGACCGATATTATGTTCAGCGGGATATTTGGCACCGCGTTGCTGCAAATAGCTCAGTACTTCATCCTTAAACTGCTGAGCATTCACACCTTCTTTGAGCAGATAGTCTTGATGCAAGACAAAACAAAAAAAGTGACCTGCACTAATTTCCATAATCACCTGTTGCTGAAGATGCTCAGGCAACTCGATCAACCATTGCTGGTCATTGCGTCTGAAGGCAACATCAAATGAGACCAAGCGTTCATTGGGATCAATTGCTGCACGATCACAGTAATAAACCATGCAGCCGCCCACAGCAAAACGGATCAGAAAAACATTTTTCTCTTCTTTTTCATTACATTGAAAAAATTGCTCTGTTTTCCCCTGAAAAAAATCCATGAATAAATGCTTTAACTCTTCATTTTGCTGCATATCGATTTTCAGCATCAGTAGATGCTGATATTTTTGCTGAAATGCCTGTAATCTCGGCTCAACCCATGTTGGTGTGAGACGATTAAACAACTGAATCAAACGATCTGTCATATTGCTTGGCAGTATCGGCACGCGTTTAAAAAGCGCATCTACGCGTGATTTCAACGACAAGAGCATCGGAATTTTTTCAGCTCCCCAGATCTCAATCGCCTTGTACATATGCTTGGCATAGCGTTGTGTATGTTCGAAGCTCTGTCTATGCATATATTCAGCTTGGCTGGGAAGTACAGACAAATGTTGCAATAAATATTTGCGTAGCTGAATCAGTTCTGACGCATCATGACTTCCGATAAAATAGGTGCTGGTTTGCCTCGCAGCTTCAAACGTCGGTAATCGAACAGCAAAAACCGCTAATTTACCCGAACAGCCTGCACTCTCGTGTAAATATTCAGGATTACCATTAAATCGGGTGGGCGTTGGAGAAGTGGTATCACGCAAACTTTCCGCATAATTGTCTGCCCAGATTCGTCCTGACCATGTAGCCGCTTGGCCCGTAACATACTTTTGCTGTTCTAAATTGCCAAAAATTTCTTCAGGTGTTTCACCTAAATCAATGCCTAGATGATTGACTAGAGTGAGCTTGCCCGTGTCATCAATCTGGGCGAATAAAGATTTTTCAGTATAAGTAGGCCCACGATGAATCAAAGAACCACCTGAATTATTACAGACACCACCGATTACGGACGCACCAATACATGAAGAGCCAATCACTGAATGCGGTTCACGCTGATAAGGTTTGAGCGCATTTTCCAATTCGGTTAATGTGGTTCCAGGGAACGCAATCACTTGAGTTGCTTGTTCCAATAACTGTAAGCCTTTTAATTTTCGTGTACTGATGACTAAAACATCACGGTCATAATGATTAGAATCTGGCGTTGAACCACCTGTGACACCCGTATTCGCGGCCTGTAAAATCATAATCACATCATGTTTGACACAACACTCCAATATTTTCCAGAGCTCTAATAAACTGTCAGGAATAATCACTGCTAGGGCTTCACCCTTTCCAACCCTAAACCCTTTTAAATAAGGTGCCTTCGCGATTGCTGTGGTGAGAATCTGATAGGCTTTCAATACACCTTTAAGTTCATCAATAATCCAATTATTTTGCATAACCATCCCTTTTTATCTTTTCAATTCCGTTCTAATTACGTTACTTTTCTATTAATTCAATTTACTTTATCAGAACTGATCAATATTTGAATGGTGTAATCTTGTTATTTGAAATGCCTTCACTTCAAAATTCATCTTTATCGAGCGCAAAAAAACCTCGCATTGAGCGAGGTTTTTGATCCATAGAAATTAGCGTTCGCGTAAAGCTTCTTTGGCTTTATTAAACGGTTTCAACAAGTAATCCATAATGGTTTTTTGTCCCGTACGAATATCAACGGTTGCCACCATACCTGGGGTAATGCTAAAAGTTTTACCTGCTTTGTTATATAAACGGTCTGAATCGGTACGGATGTATACACGATAATAGAATTGATCCTGCTTCACCTCATCACGAATGGTATCTGGTGAAATCACCGTGACCTTTCCGTTTAGACCACCATAAATAGAATAATCATAAGCTGTAATTTTAACTAAAGCTTCTTGCCCTGGATGGATAAATGCAATATCTCGTGGTGAAATACGCGCTTCAATCAACAATTTATCTTCCAAAGGTACAATCGTCATGAGCTTGCCATTTTGAGGAATGACACCTCCCAATGTGGTAACGTCAATTTCTTTCACCACACCACGTACAGGTGCTTTAAACACTGCACGTGACAAGCTGTCATTTCGACCATTCACCACTTGTTGCTGAGTTTGGATATCGGTATTGGCCTTAGACAATTCCTCTCTGGCCTTTACATAATATTGATTGCGTGTGTCATTGATTTTATTGTTTAAATCGTTAGCTTCTCGCTTTAAACGTAATACTTCAACTTCACTGGCTGCGCCTTTCGCGACCAATGGCTCAGTCATCGCAAGTTCTTGGCGTACCAGTTTAGACGCTTGTTCATAGCCTTCAATTGATTGGTCTAAATTGGCACGGCGAGACAAATACAGTGCCGTCTCTTCTTGAACAAGTTTAGGATTTTTTTGAACTTCTTCTGGAAAACTCAATGCTGTGCCATTTACTTCAGCGCGTAAACGCGCTGCGGTTGCCTGCGCAGAAATCAGTAAAGATTTCGATTCACCCACATTTGATGCAAGACGCGTTGGATCAAGCTGTGCCAGGATTTGCCCTTTTTCAACCACATCTCCTTCGTTCACATCGAGCTTGGTTAGAATTCCTCCTTCAAGCGATTGAATAATTTGTTCTTTTGAAGATGGAATGACTTTGCCCGTACCTGTCGAAACTTCTTCTAGATTAAATAGCCACGCCCAGATTAAGAGTGAAAATAAGCCAATCCCAATCATCCAAACAACGAGCGTCGAACGAGGTAACTTAGGTTCCTTATAAGTTACATTCATTGAACGGCTGCTGTTTTGTTGTTGTTCACTCATAAATTTTCCTCTAAATATTAAACTATTTTTTGTTTTATTGATGATTGTTGTAAAACTTGGTCTACTGGCCCATCCATGACAATCTTGCCTTCATTCATGACAATAATTCGGTCGACCAACTCCAAAACAGCACGTCGATGTGTCGCAACAACTAAAGTTCGATAACCTAACCACGTTCTTAAATGATCAATCAACTGTTTCTCAGCCACATCATCAATCGAAGCGGTAGGCTCATCTAACAACAAGATGTTCGGTTGACGAATCAATAACCGTGCTAACAATAAAGCTTGTCGTTGCCCGCCAGAAAAACCAACGCCTCCTTCTAAAACTAAATGATCCAAACCTTCTTTCTTCTCATGAACAAAGCTGAGTGCCCCAGTGACTTTTAAGGCTTTCAAGATATCTTCATCACGCGCTAAAGGTGCGCCAAGAGTCAAGTTTTCACGAATGGTGCCATAAAATAAATGCGAATTTTGATTGAGCAATCCCATATCACGACGGACATCAGCAGGATCAATCAAACTAATATCTAGATCATCTAAATGCACCGAACCTGCATTCGGAAACTGCATCGCAGACAAAATTTGTAGAAGTGTTGATTTACCAGCACCATTTCGTCCCAAGATCGCAATACGCTCACCTGCACGAATTTTAAGGTGAGGAATCGCAAGGCTTGGTCGTGGATCATCTTCCGTATATTGAAATGCAACGTTTTTCAGTTCGTAGTCACCATGTAGTACTTCTTTATGGACAAGATGTGCTTGATCGGCCTGATCAACAGGTTTCTTCATCAATTCATCAAGGCCTTTTTTCGCTACTTTTGCCTGTTGTAAACGACCTAAAATACCTGTGATTTGTGAAATCGGCGCCAACATACGAGAAGATAAAATCGAACAAGCAACCAATGCACCCGTCGTCATATCACCTTTCATCACCGCAAAACAGCCGACTAAAATTACGGCAGCATAAGTTAAACCTTGAATTTTTTGTGTCCAAGCCGTGAGGATGCCCACAATTTTCCGCTGCTGCATACTGATATCAGCCGACACCTCATTCATATGGTTCCATTGGTTTTGGAAACGAGACTCAGCGCGTAATAGCTTAATATCTTCAATCCCTTGTACAGCTTCGACCAAGATCGCATTACGAATCGAAGATTCACGCATCCCTTCTTGTGCCAACTGTGCCAATTTCTTTTGAGCCAAAATCGCAGGTAAGATCATTAAAGGAACCACCAACAGCATGACCCAGAATAAGTTGCCACCAATCACTGCAAAAATCACAAGGAATAAGAAGAAGAATGGTAGATCTGCAATTGCCCCCATCGTTGTTGAGGTCACCAACTCACGTACACCTTCTAATTCACGAATTTGTGAAATAAAGGTCCCTGTCGATTTAGAGCGTTCACTATTTTTAATTCTCAACGCATGACCAAAAACTCGATCTGAAATGCGTAAATCCGCACGTTTACCAATAATATCGGAAATGTAAACACGGGATAGTCTGAGTACAAACTCGAAAATGGCAGCAATCAGTACACCACCCGCCAGTACCCAAAGCGTAGGAATGGATTGCGATGGCACCACACGGTCATAGACTTGCATGGAAAAAATGATGGTTGCCAATGCCAAGATATTGGCAATCATGGATGCCAACATGATATCGATATAACGTTTCCAGTCTTGCAACACAATGGACCAGAACCAACTCTGCTCAAAAGGCTTGATATATTCGTCAACACGCGCATCAGGAACAGACTGTTCAGGACGAAGGACATACACATTCTTGATAATATGTTTTAACGCACCAACAGCAAATTTCTGTGATAGGCCTTGATCACCACTGAGCTGGATACTGACATGACCCGCTCCGTCAGCCTTATCAATGACACCCACCTGCCCATCAGCCAGTTCGACAAGAACAGGTAATCTCCAAGGGTTGATCACGTCATTGGTAAAAGCAACCTTTCTGAGGTTTAAGCCAATTTGTCGACTAATGAGCACCAGAACTTCATCCAAATTCTGGTTTTGGTTCCAGTCAAGTTGCAAACGAATCCGTTCCTCAGAGGGTTCAATTCGATAATGCTTGGCAATGGTTAAAATTGCTTGTAACCATGGCTGATAAGTTATTTTTGTAATCATGGCTGTACCTCAAATCCTTGAATTTTTATATTATTGAGGTCATAGGCTTGTCGAGAACGTCCTGTCGCAGCGATGTATTGTGCAATACTGCTGTAAATGTCGTAACGTGCTGTTTCTGCCTCTGAATTCGCACTATGAATCGCTTGTTCTGCATTGAGCAGATCGACCAGAGTTCGGGTTCCCAATTTATATTGTTCTTGATAAAGTTCTCGGGTTCGTATTGTTGTTGCTTGTTGTCCTGCCAACACCTGCATTTGGCGTTGCTTATTTTCAATTTGTTCTCGACTGGTTCTGATCTGATCCAGTACTTTTAAATAAACTGCATTCACCTGTGCTTTTGCTGCCTCTTCAGCAAAACTGGCAGCTCTTGTTTTTGAGGCTGTTGCTCCCCCTTGATAGAACTGACTGCTGGCCTCAAACATAATGGCACTATCAAAGCCACCCTCTTTATCATTGCCTGGATTTCGTCCATGCAATGCCTGACTCAGCTCACCTTTTAAAGCGAGTGTTGGATAATTACTCACCTGTGTCTGTAATTTTTGATTACGTGCAACTTCAATTCCAGCCTGTGCTGCAATCATTTGTGGAATGGTATTAAACTGCGGTGCCGCATATAAATCGGACTGTTTCACAAACTCATCTGAAATTGCCCATTGTGTATTACGGGCATCAAAACCTAACAAAGTATATAAATGCTGCTGGTATTGGCCCAATAAGGATTGCTGCGCGATCATCGCGGATTGTGCCGATTGCAAGTAGGATTGTGCTTGTATTGGATCAGCCTGACTGCTGATCCCTGCATTTGCTCGCAGGTTTGCCATTTCTTGAATACGTTTAATCCCCGCAATCTGTTGATTGGCAATTTGGATTAACTTTTGATAACGCTGAATATTAATAATGGTTTGTGCAGCATCTAAGGAAATGTCGTCAATTTTCACCAGTACATTGGCTTGCCCAACCAAAACTTTAGCTTTTTCGACATCAACCCCTGACTTAACTTTACCAAAGTCATAGATCATTTGAGTGGCACTTAGGGTGAGTAACTGCTGACCACGCGTACTTTTTTTACCCAAGTCACCTGTGCTTACTCCACCACCCACTTGTGGGTAGTAACCCGCTTTTGCAACATCAATATTGGCATTTTGCGAAGCCAATGCCGCAATCCCTTGAGAAATTTCAGGATTACGTTGTACTGCAATCTGCACCGCATCTTTCAATACTTTCCTTTGATTCTGCCAAAAAGCAGCAGGAACCATATCTTGCGGACGCCCAGAACCAACAACAGGCAAATCACTACCCAGAGAAGCATCTACAGAAAAATTACTCAATTTCTGCATTTGAGCCACTTTAAACTCATCACTACTTTTGGGGACAAAAAGCTTAGAAATATTGTTCTTTAAAGTGTGATACTGTTCACTCGGTGTTGTTGCATGTGTCATTGGTACAGATAGCGTTGCTACATAAAGTAACCACTTAAAATCCATACTTTTTTTCCATGATCCATTATTCACTTTTATATCGTTCTGCAAGTTCATATTTTTTTCGTATTGTTATCATTTCAGCATTTTCATTTTAAGCATTTTTTTATAAAAAACACTACGTTCGACACACAATTTCGTCGCTAGATATGTGTATATTTTTGTAAATCAGTTCACATTTTTATAGATTATGCCTAGATAATTAAATTTATAAAATATTTATCTATCAATAGATTATTTAAAAACTTTCATATTTCCATTTAGACAAGCCAAGCTTTTAAAAATTTCGGCATAAAAAAAGAACCTCGCGGTTCTTCTTTAAAAAGTGACAATCGGTTGATTTAAACGACGAAGTCATCACCTAAATACACTTTACGCACTTGCTCATTATCTAGAATTTCTTGTGGTGTGCCCTCTGCAATCACAGAACCCTCACTCACAATATAAGCTTTCTCACAAATCGCTAAAGTTTCACGCACGTTATGATCGGTAATCAGCACACCAATGCCACGATCTTTAAGCGTCTGGATAATATCTTTGATATCACCCACAGAGATAGGATCGACACCAGCAAAGGGCTCATCCAACAGCATGAACTTTGGATCAGCAGCCAAAGCGCGTGCAATTTCCGCACGACGACGTTCACCGCCTGACACGCTCATTCCCAATGAATCTTTAATATGATTGATTTTAAAGTCACTTAATAATTCATTCAGACGTTGTTGGCGCTGCTGTTTGTTCAAATCTTTACGGGTTTCTAAAATTGCCATAATGTTTTCAGCAATCGTCAACTTCCTAAAGATAGAAGCTTCTTGCGGCAAATAACCAATACCCTTACGCGCACGTTCATGCATCGCGAGATCAGACAAGTCAAGGTTATCTAAATGAATCTCGCCTTTGTCCATACGAACAAGACCGACCACCATATAGAAGCTCGTGGTTTTACCAGCACCATTTGGTCCAAGCAAACCCACAATCTGCCCACTTTGCATGGTAAAAGATACATCTTTTACCACCCAACGTTTACTGTAGTTTTTGGCTAAGTGCTTAATACAAAGCGTTTGTGGTTGCTGCACCGATTGTTCCATTAATCACGCGCCCCTGGAAAACTTTTTGAACTTGAAGGTGGAATAATAATTTGCACACGATTGCTTGAAGAACCTTGTGCTTCAACATCACCTTTGTTCATGCTGTATTTTAAACTATTACCACGAATACTTGAGCCATCCTGCAACAGGTAAGCCTTACCCGTCAAGGTAAGAATACCTGTATCAGCGTTATAGACGATAGTCTGTGCTTCGCCACGCGCTAAACCCTTATTCGCATCCATTTGCTGCTGAAACTTCGCAGGCTGACCTTTCGCGGTGATAATTTGAATCTCTTTTTTGCTATTTAAATTTGCCACAATCGAGTCAGCCTGAAGCTTCATCGTACCTTGCTCGATCACAACATTGCCGGTATAAGTGGTCACACCACTTTTATCGTTATATGTTGCACGATCAGCGACCAAAGAAAGCTGTTGATTACGGTCTGATGGCAATGCAAAGCTTGCCGCAGAAGAAAGTGCAACAACGGCAACACAAGTGACTTGTTTCAGGAAAGTAGAACGAGATTTAGAATTAAGAACTTGGCGCATACTTTCCTCGAATTTTATAAAATTCATATTGACCATTATTTAAATTAGCCTTGAGGCCTTGACTCACAAACTCAGCTGACGGTGATTGAACCGTGACTGGATGTTGCGTTTCAAGCTCTCTGGTTTTTGGGTAACCTGTGAGTTCATCAGTATGAAACTCCATTTTGTTTCCCTGATCGGACAACTTTGTCGCAACAACATCGCCAATTAGTATGACTTTACTATTGTCATCATAGCCATTGGCTTTTTTTGCATAAAACGTTGCGTCCGGTTTGCCCTGTTTGTACATCACTGCATTCAGTTGATCAAGCGTAGACGTTTTCAATTGCATATTTTGCTGCAACTGTTTGACTTCTGCTCGGATATACAAATTACCCTGCTCATCCGTTTGGGTTAAATGAACACCCTGTGCTGAATAAGTCATATTCTTTGCAGAATCAACATCCAGCTTTTTTGCTTTGCCACTGTAATAATAATAACCACCACTGACAGCAGCGACGGCAACAGCAACAACATATAAAATTTTGGTATCCATAAACAGGGTTACCTAACCTTTGAGCAAATCAACACTATATTAATGTGGTACCGCAAGATATTTTTCAAGCAGTTCTTGGTAAACACCTTTTGCCATCAACAACATATCGCATACTTCGCGAACCGCACCACGGCCACCCATTGCTTGGGTCACCAAGTTAGCACGACGGCGTACTTCCTCATGTCCATTTGGCACAGTCACTTTCATACCCGCGATAGCAAATGCAGATAAATCAGGCCAGTCATCGCCCATATAAATACACTCTTCAGGCAATAAACCCAATTGAGCACAAGCTTCACGCAATGCAACGCCTTTGTCCTCACGTCCTTGAAAGATCAGATCAACACCGAGATCAGACATACGTTTTTCAACAATCTGACTTTTGCGTCCTGTGATGATAATCACTTTCATACCGGCTTTTTGGACCAGTTTCATTCCCAAGCCATCACGGATATCAAATGATTTAAGCTCATCACCTGAATTGGTTAAAGTAACAAAGCCATCGCTTAAGATTCCATCCACATCAAGCACGAGTGCCTGTAAATGACGTGCTTGTTCTTGTAAAGCATAAGATGCCATGGCTTAATTTACTCCTGCCTGAATAAGGTCATGCATACTAATCACACCAATCACTTTATTGGTATCGTCAACAACGACAAATTGATTCACTTTTTTCTCATGCATTTTTTCCAATGCTTTGACCGCACGGGCTTCCTGAGAAATTGTTAAAGGGCTTTTGGTCATGACTTCAGAAACAGGTAGATTGACGTCAAAACCTTGTTGCTGATCAATCATGCGACGTAAATCACCGTCTGTGAAAATACCCAATAATGTGTCATTTTCATCAACAATGGTGGTTAAACCTAAGCGCTTATCAGAAATTTCATATAACACTTTGTTCATTGGTGTATCAGGTCGAACTTTAGGCAGTTCATCACCTGTATGCATCAAATGCTTTACATGCAAAAGCAAACGTTTGCCTAATGCTCCCGCTGGGTGCGAGCGTGCAAAATCATCCGCGGTAAATCCACGCGCTTCCAACAATGCAACAGCAAGGGCGTCACCCAAAACTAAAGTCGCAGTCGTACTTGAGGTGGGTGCCAAACCGAGAGGACACGCTTCATTTGCCTCGCCTAAGGTCAGGGCAACATCTGCATTTTGTGGCATCGGCCCTTTATCATCACGGCTGATGGTGATTAATGGCACTTCTAAATGTTTAATTAATGGCATCAACATCATGATTTCATCACTCTTACCCGAGTTAGAAATCGCAATCAGTACATCACCACGTACTAGCATTCCGAGGTCACCATGCCCAGCTTCACCAGGGTGCATAAAGAATGAGGGTGTGCCTGTTGATGCGAAAGTAGCCGCCATTTTACGGCCAATATGACCAGATTTGCCCATACCCGTAATCACAACACGCCCTTTGCATTGCAAAAGTATTTCACATGCAACATCAAAACGTTCATCAATTTGGGCAGCAAGGACTTCGATTGCTTGTTGTTCGACACGCAATGTTTCTAATGCGCTTTTCTGGAAATCTATGGCTTGTGACATATGAGTTTGACTCAAAATAATACTCTATCCACCTGATGGTAGATGATTTTAATCAAAAGAATGGTGGAGATTCTAGCATATTTGCACATCATACACGTTTCTAAATGTATAAGTTTTCATGAAAAATGGAGAGCGTTTCAGGGTCAATCGACCATCACGAATGTGTGTTAAATACAAAATTTGCGTCATTTTCATCCGTATAGGATTTACGGCTTAACCATGGACAGAAGGCTTACCTTTCTTAACACAAATAAATTTGCTCGGATTTAAAACAAGTTGTATATACATATACAGATTAGGTCATACATGAGTATACCAAAACCAAATCATGTATTTTCCATAACAATCAATGCTTCATGGATCAGGAGTAAAAGATGAGCTCATTGGATGAGAAAGAAAAGCACCAGTTTGTTGAAAACCGAAGTATTGACTTCATTCCAGAACATGAACGACATGGCAGTGTATTTGGTCAATTTACCCTATGGTTTGGCGCCAATTTACAAATAACCGCGATCGTTACTGGCGCTTTGGCCGTTGTGCTTGGCGGCGATGTGTTTTGGTCCATTATTGGATTGTTTATTGGACAATGTTTTGGCGCTATTGTGATGGCTTTACACGCGGCACAAGGTCCAAAGCTTGGCCTTCCACAAATGATTTCAAGCCGTGTGCAATTTGGGGTATATGGTGCTTGTATTCCAATTCTCTTGGTTTGCCTGATGTACATCGGGTTTACAGCCACAGGTGAAGTTTTGGCGGGAAAAGCCATCGCACAATTGATCAATGTCAGTAGCACAACAGGCATTTTAATTTACGCATCTTTTATTGTGATCTTTGCAACCATTGGTTATCGCTTAATCCACTGGGTCGGAAAAGTTGCCAGTGTGATTGGCATCATTGCATTTTTGATTATTTTGAGCCAAATTTTGACTCATTCAAATTTTTCAGCATTAATGGCAGTTCAAAAATTTAGCTGGCCATCATTTTTATTGGCAATTTCGCTTTCAGCCTCTTGGCAAATTTCATTCGGCCCTTATGTGGCTGATTATTCCAGATATCTACCATCAAATACCTCCTCCACTCGTGTCTTTCTGGCTGTTGGTTTAGGTTCACTCCTCAGTTCGCAAATCTCCATGACTTTAGGGGTATTTATTGCACAGATTTCACAAGGTGGCTTTGTCGGAAATGAAGTGCAATATGTGGTGGGTATGAATGCAGCTGCTCTGGTGATTACTTTTTTATATTTCAGCATTGCTTTTGGAAAAGTCACTCTATCGACGCTGAATGCTTATGGTTGCTTCATGTGTATTGCAACCATTTGGAATAGCTTCAAACCCAAATATCAAATTTCCAAACTCACGCGGTTATGTATCGTACTCAGTATGGTTGCTATTTCCACCATGATCGCCATCTTGGGTGAACATACCTTCTTAAATACCTTTAAAGCATTTATCCTGTTCTTGCTCACCTTCTTTATCCCATGGAGTGCAATCAATTTAGTCGATTACTATTTTATTTCTAAAGAAGAATGCGATGTGGCCGCATTATATGATCCGAACGGAAAGTATGGCCGCTGGAATAGTATTGGTATTGGCTGCTATGTGATGGGTGTTTTGTTACAACTCCCCTTTATTCACAGTAAGTTTTTTACGGGTACAATCGCCACAGCTTTAGGTGGTATAGATATATCTTGGCTGGTCGGTATTTTAGCAACAGCGGTGATTTATTATTACTTTGCCAAAAAGGCCCAGCTTCGAGCGACCAGTAAATTCAGTTTTGAATAAAGAAAAATATTGCGAACCAAAACCATCTTTTTTCTCCTGATAACTTTATGAAATATGGTGCATACGTTATGATGAATAACGATTTTTGTAGAGTGTTTGAAAACCCTTATGCAACCTTTTGTTCTATATAATTCTGAGCAACGTAAAAAAGTTGAATTTGTCCCACGCAAAGAAGGTCAAATCGATATGTATGTCTGTGGTATGACAGTCTATGACTACTGTCATATCGGACACGCTCGAGTTATGGTTGCATTTGATTACATCATTCGCTTCTTACGTAGCCAAGGCTGGAAAGTTCGCTATATCCGCAACATCACTGACATTGATGACAAAATTATTGCGCGTGCTAATGAAAATGGTGAAAGCATCCAGCAACTCACTGCACGTTTTATCGATGCCATGAATGAAGATGCAGCTAACTTAGGCTGTGCTGCACCAGATGAGGCACCAAAGGCAACTGAGTATATCGATCAGATGCAAAGCATGATCAATACATTAGTTGATAAAGGTGCTGCTTACCCTGCTGCCAATGGCGATGTCTATTTTGAAGTCACCAAATTCGATAAATACGGTCGTCTATCTGGCCGTAAATTGGATGACATGCAAGCGGGAGCTTCAGAACGCGTTGATGTTGAAGTTGAGAAGAAACACCCATTTGACTTTGTACTTTGGAAACATGCCAAGGAAAATGAACCCGCTTGGGCATCACCTTGGGGCAATGGCCGTCCAGGTTGGCATATTGAATGTTCTGCAATGTCGACTTGCTGCTTAGGCAATCACTTTGATATTCATGGGGGTGGTTCAGACTTGATGTTCCCGCACCATGAAAATGAAATCGCACAAAGTGAGGCTTCAACGGGTGAACAATATGTAAACTATTGGATGCATGTTGGTTTCATCAATGTCGATGGTGAAAAAATGTCTAAGTCTTTAGGCAACTTCTTTACCATTCGCGATGTAATGGAAAAATTCCATCCAGAAGTGATTCGCTACTTCATTGTGTCATCACATTATCGTAGTCCAGTAAACTTCTCTGATGTGGCCTTAAAAGAAGCTAAAACAGCGCTGAGCCGTTTCTATCATTCGTTTAAAGCCTATCAACAGGTTTATGGCCAAAAAACTGTTGATAGCTTAGAACAGAGCTTTGTTGAACGTTTTAACAATGCCATGTGTGATGACTTTAATACTGCTGAAGCCATGGCGGTACTTTTTGAGCTCAACAAAGAACTGAATCGTGCGGTTAAAGACGAACAAGCTGAGCAAGCTACTGTGCTTTATTCTACCCTACGCCACTTAACCAACATTCTTGGTTTAGTTCAACATGACGTTGATGAATTCCTCAAATCAGATATTGGTCAAGAAGCACTTACCCTTTCTGATGCTGAAATTGAAAATTTTATCCAACAGCGTGTTGATGCGAAAAAGGCCAAAGACTTTGCTCAAGCAGATGGCATTCGTCAGTCTTTATTAGATCAAGGTGTTGTTTTGGAAGATACGCGTCAAGGTACAATTTGGCGACGTGCTGATTAATTCAACACTTGGCATGATAAAGAGTTGACACTTGAATGAAACTCTCTATAATGCGTCCTATTGCGGGAATAGCTCAGTTGGTAGAGCATAACCTTGCCAAGGTTGGGGTCGGGAGTTCGAGTCTCCTTTCCCGCTCCAGATTCAAAAAAAGCTCTCATCGAAAGATGAGGGCTTTTTTCTTATATACATCCACCCTATCCAACCCCACCCAAAAATCAGACAAACTTTACACGGCCTATCTAATGTAATATTATAACATTACATCAGCAACAGAGACTTAAAAATGAAAGTATGTTCATCCCTTAAAAGCGCAAAGCGTCGTAGCCCTGATTGCCAGATTGTAAAACGTCGCGGCAAGCTATTTGTTATTTGCAAATCCAACCCTCGCTTCAAAGCAAGACAAGGTTAACTTGTCTTGCTTTACCAAAGATTAAACAACCCTTACATTCCCTTACTACCATTTCTCCTTTAAATTTCATAACTTAGATATTACTGTTTTCATGAGGTTATATCTAAGATGAAAAAATCACTAATCGCAATTTCTTTGGCATCTATTTTTTTAGTTGCATGTAATAAAGCAGAAACCCCAAAAACAGATGAGCAAACGCCTCCAGCCACTTCTGAAGTTGTAGATAGCGCACATACTGCAGAAAACTCATTAGACTGGAATGGTACATATACAGGTGTAGTTCCATGCGCAGATTGTGAAGGGATCAAAACCGAGCTTGAACTCAACCAAGATAAAACATTTGAGTTAAAAGAGACTTATCTGGGCAAAGGTGATGGCAAAGCATTTGAAAGCAAAGGTAGCTTTAACTTCGATAGCCAAAACACCTCAATTATTGAGCTAGACAAAGCTGGTGATGGCCGTAAATACTTTGTTGCCGAAGGCTACTTAAAAGCTTTAGATACTGAAGGCAAAGAGATCACAGGCGAATTAGCAGAGAAATACGAACTTAAAAAAGAAGCTGAATAATCAGTGGTGCCTTAAAAATCCATAAGTCAAAATGAGATTTTAGCAGGCAATAAAAAAACCCAGTCACAATGACTGGGTTTTTTTAGAAGATACGAATTACTTCGCAGCAGCTTGAGCAGCAGCAACTTCTTCTGCAAAGCTCATTTCAGCTTTCTTCTCAATACCTTCACCCACTTCAAAACGAGTGAATTGAGCAACAACAGTACCCGTTGCTTTCAATACGTCAGCAACTTTCTTGTCGTTGTCGATTACATACATTTGACGATCAAGAGCAACTTCGTTCAAGTATTTTTCAACTGAACCAGTTACCATTTTCTCAACGATGTTCGCTGGCTTACCAGATTCTAACGCTTTCGCTTCAGCAATTTCTTTCTCTTTAGCGATCAAGTCAGCTGGAACAGCTTCTGCATTTACAGCAACTGGGTTGAACGCAGCAACGTGCATTGCAATACCTTTACCAGTGTCTGCATCACCTGTGTAAGAAACAACAACACCGATTTTTAAACCGTGTTTGTAAACAGCCAAGTTTTCGCCTTCAACGATTTGAGCACGACGAACTTGAATGTTTTCACCGATTTTTTGAACAAGTGCAACACGCGCTTCTTCTACAGTTGCGCCGTCTTCAAGTTTAAGTTCAGCAATTTTTGCAGCATCAGTTTCGCCAGCAGCAAGTGCAGCAGCAGCAACTTTATCAGAGAAGTTTTTGAAGTTTTCGTCTTTAGCAACAAAGTCAGTTTGACAGTTAACTTCAACAAGAATTGCTTTGTTACCGTTTTGAATAATAGTGATCGCACCATCAGCAGCAATGTTACCTGCTTTTTTAGCAGCTTTTGCTTGACCTGATTTACGAAGGTTATCAATCGCAAGTTCGATGTCACCGCCTGCTTCTGTTAATGCTTTTTTGCATTCCATCATTGCAAGACCAGTACGGTCACGTAATTCTTTTACCATGCTCGCAGTAACTGCAGTCATGTTGATCTCCTAAAATCGGTAGAAAATAAATCTGTTCAACAAAAACGGCCCAAAGAAACTCTGGGCCGTTTGCACTCTCGACGCTTTAATTTGCCACCATTACATGTCGCAAAAATGACAAGCTTGCGTCAAAAAACGCATTAAGCCTCAGATGCGTCTTTCGCAGCATCATCGCCTTTTGCTTGTGCATTAGCTTGTGATTGAGCGTATTCTTTACCAGCAAGAATCGCATCAGCCATAGCTGAAGCATACAAAGTTACTGCACGAATCGCATCGTCGTTACCCGGAATAACGTAATCAACGTTGTCTGGGTTAGAGTTTGTATCAACGATACCGATTACAGGAATACCTAAGTTTTTCGCTTCTTTGATTGCAATCGCTTCGTGATCAACGTCGATTACAAATAATGCGTCAGGTAAACCACCCATGTTCTTAACGCCGCCTAAAGCACGTTCAAGTTTTTCCATCTCACGAGTACGTTCTAAAGCTTCACGTTTAGTAAGCTTAGCAAAAGTACCGTCTTGAGATTGAGTTTGAAGATCTTTTAAACGGTTGATAGATTGGCGAAGTGTTTTCCAGTTCGTCAACATACCACCTAACCAACGGTGATCTACATATGGTTGACCAGCGCGTTGAGCTTGTTCACGGATGATGTTAGAAGCAGCACGTTTAGTACCAACGAACAATACTTTGTTCTTTTTGCTTGCAAGATTGTTAACAAAGTTCAAAGCATCATTTAACGCAGGAACAGTGTGCTCAAGGTTGATGATGTGAATTTTGTTACGCGCGCCAAAAATGTATTGACGCATTTTTGGGTTCCAGAAACGAGTTTGGTGACCAAAGTGTGCGCCTGCTTGAAGAAGGTCGCGCATGCTTACGTTGTAATCTGCCATTTTCTTTACCTTAAAGTTTGGGTTAGGCCTCCATATATCCGCATTCTCCACCTATTGCTAGGCACCCAGAGTAATGTGTCGATATATGTGCGGATTTTGTACGACTATCATTATCAGATATTTTCGTAAAATATATTCACGAAAAGCATTTGATAAAATAGGCGGCTATTTATACCATAGACACTTGCAAATTACCAAAAGTTTTTAGAGATCATGAATACAACTTATACAGCCCCACGCCGATTAATCAAAACACCTGAAGAAATTGAAAAGATGCGTGTTGCAGGGAAATTGGCGGCTGAAGTTCTAGACATGATTAAACCGCATATTAAAGCGGGTGTGAGCACACTAGAACTCGATACAATCTGTCGCAATCATATTGAAAATGTTCAACACGCGATTCCTGCCTGTGTAGGGTATGGTGCGGCGCCAGGCCGCCCTGCTTTTCAACACTCGATTTGTACTTCGGTGAACCATGTGGTTTGTCATGGTATTCCATCTGAAAATAAAACATTAAAAAACGGCGATATTCTGAATATTGATGTAACGGTCATTAAAGATGGTTATCACGGCGATACCAACATGATGTATGTGATTGGTGGTGAAACCTCTATTCTTGCAAATCGTCTGTGCTCAGTGGCTCAAGAAGCGATGTATCGCGGTATGGCAACCGTTAAAGATGGTTCATACCTTGGTGATGTAGGTTATGCAATTCAGCAATATGTTGAATCTGAGCGTTTCAGTGTTGTCCGTGAATATTGTGGCCATGGTATCGGCAATGTTTTCCATGATGAACCACAAGTTTTACACTATGGGCAAAAAGGTACAGGTATGCGCCTAGAAGCTGGCATGACCTTTACCATTGAACCAATGGTAAATGCAGGTGTTTGGCAAACCAAGCTTTTAGGTGATAAGTGGACGGTCGTCACAAAAGATCACAAATTGTCGGCCCAATATGAACATACGATTTTGGTAACAAAAACAGGCATCGAAGTTTTGACTGCTCGTCCTGAAGAAGACTTGTCTCGTTTTATGTAATTCATTTGATTTAAATTATTTTTAAGAAGTCACTTCGGTGGCTTTTTTTATATATTCACAATTTCTTCATCAATTTATTTAAATCAAACAAAAATATTCATAAGCATAACAATTATAAATCCTAACTAAACAAACCCTGTCTAAAAATAGCGTTATGGTGGGCGCAAGAAAAATCCTAACAAACTTTCTGGACATGGAGTCCCACGATGATGAAGAAGTCATTCGCTTGCCTGCTTACAGGTTTATGTGCCCTACCTACAGTTGCTTTCGCAGACTCACCTTATTTCAGTCTAAAAGACGGAGATGGCTTTAAGCGCTTTTCTGTTTCTGTAGGTGCTTTATATGTGAAACCAACAGGCAAAGCTCAACCTGTAAATGTTAATACAGCTATTGCAGAAGGCACTAAAACGCGTGTTGGAGATGTTAAAGCCGACTCAGTCTTGAATGCTATTGATGAATCTAAACAAAATGCTACAGCAAAAAAAACAATACTAAAGGGTGTGCTTGATCTAGAAAAAAATACACTTCTCAACTTAGGATTACCTGGAGTAATTTCCTATAAAGGCGAAGATGGAGAGCAATATCTAAAAGCTAAGACTGCAGGATCAGCAGAGATTAACGGACTATCATCTTGGGATAATGCAGGTACTGGATTAGAAGCAGATGATGTTCTAACTTTAGGTATTATGACTAACTACTTCTTCACAGATAATGTCTCCTTAGAAGTGAAAGCTGGTATTCCCCCTAAAGTAGATATTCAAGGAAAAGGAGAAATTTACGCACCATTAACAGGTTTAGCGTCACCTGAAGGATTGGGTTCAGTTATTGGTGATCTCCCATTAAAAAAAGATATTTTTATTACTGACCTTGAATCACATGGTACAGCAGCTACCGCACGCGCATGGACGCCTGCCTTTGAATTCCAATATCATTTCGGTAAAACAGGTGTGAATAAATTCAGACCTTATGTTGGATTAGGTCTAATGTATGCTTATTTTAATGAGCTAAAAATCAACTCCGCAATCGAAAATGATCTTATCAATGCTGGACATATGATCGTCAATATTAAAGACGGCAAAGCAGGTGCGGCATTGGATAAAAAAACCAGCTCTGGTGATCCAAAAGTTAAATTAGAAGCATCGGACGCATTTGCTCCTGTTGCTACTGCTGGTTTTACTTATGATTTTAATGATCGCTGGTTTGCTGTTGGTTCTGTTTCATATGCGCACCTTACAGGTGAAGCAACAATAACAGTGAATGATGATAAATATGGAGAACTTATTCGCGCAAAAACTGATATCGAAATCAATCCTATTTTAGGTTACGCAGGTGTTGGCTATCGCTTCTAAATCCCATTCCCCTTAAAAAGCAGCATTCGCTGCTTTTTTTGTGATCTTTTAAAACACCATGATCAAAAATCATGCACCAAGAGAAATCAATTTTCAGACGCTTGTCTCACATCAATCTACAAAATCATCTTGCTATTTCTTATAAATAAGTAGCTTGCCCCATCTAGTATTCCCACAAACCCCTTGATGATTAACATTTTAAATTATTCATTTGGTTAATTTATTTTTCTGGCATGACACTTGCTACATATCAAACAAAATGAATCAACGACGATTCATAAACTAATTTGATGACGGCCAATGACGTCCGTTCTGTTCGATTTGCCTTGGCAGCGTAACTGCCAAGCAAAAATAAATAACGTGCAGTTCAGGAGAAAGTTATGTCTTCACCAATGAATATAGATGCAAAAAAAGCCACCGAAATAAAATTATTCAGCTTTTCAACACCTGCCATGCGTGCCTTTCATATGACATGGCTGGCATTCTTTGTCTGTTTCTTTGCATGGTTTGCCTGCGCACCACTTATGCCTGTCATTAAAGGTGAATTCAATTTAACCAAAGATCAAATCGCCAATATCAACATTGCAGCGGTTGCGATTACCATTCTAATTCGCCTCATTGTAGGTCCACTCTGTGACAAATACGGTCCACGCAAGACCTACACTGCACTTTTACTGCTTGGCAGTATTCCCGTATTCGGCGTTGCTGCTGCGAACACCTATGAATCCTTCCTATTCTTCCGCTTATTGATTGGTGCAATTGGCGCGAGCTTTGTCATTACCCAATACCACACCAGTGTAATGTTTGCACCGAACGTCGTTGGTACTGCCAATGCGGCTTCTGCAGGTTGGGGAAATGCGGGTGGTGGTGCGACTCAAGCAATTATGCCGCTTATCTTGGGTGCGATTGTCATGTTTGGTGTTGAACAAACCATGGGCTGGAGAATTGCACTGCTCGTACCTGGGATCATGATGCTGATTGTAGGTGTGCTGTACTGGAAATTTACTCAAGATTGCCCTCAAGGAAACTTTAAAGAGCTTCGCGAGCAAGGCATTGACGTTGGTAGTGGCAAAAAAGGTGGTGTTGCCATCTTGATGCAAGCTGCCCGTAATTACCGTGTTTGGATTCTTTTTGTCTCTTATGCTGCATGCTTTGGTATTGAAATTTTCATTCATAACATTGCAGCGATGTACTATGTCGATCACTTCAACATGGGACTTAAAGAAGCAGGTTTGACTGCGGGTATTTTCGGTCTGCTTGCCCTATTTGCTCGTGCACTCGGAGGTTATCTCTCAGATAAGGTTGCGATCTCAAAAGGCTTAGATGGTCGAACTAAAGTTTTATTTATCATGATCCTATGTGAAGGTTTATTCCTGATACTTTTCTCTCAAATGAATACAGTCGCACTTGCGATTATCAGTATGACCGTTTTTGCGCTCTTTACACATATGTCTTGTGGTGCAACCTATGCACTTGTGCCTTTTATTGATCGTAATGCTTTAGGTGGTGTCGCAGGTATCATCGGCGCGGGTGGCAATGTTGGTGCGGTTGCCGCTGGTTTCTTACTCAAAGGTTTACTTGACGTGCAAACCTGCCTGATGATTTTAGGTGCACTGGTCACCGTGGCTGCGTTCAGCGTCGTCCTCATTCGCTTTTCGGTCGAACATAAAGCCAAAGAACAACAATTGTTTGAGCAAGCCGTCTTAGAACGTAACTCTCTCGCTTAATCACAACACATTTGGTGTGGGACAGCACATCCCACACGATTTTCAAATTAAATACTTCAACACCATTTTCAGGGGTCTCAATATGAAATTGAATCTTCTTAGCTTCGCTATGCTCAGTTTTTTTAGCAGTGCTATTTATGCAGCACCAACGCTATACGGCGAAATTGATGCCAGCATCGATTATTTACCAGAAAAAAATACCAACAGCTCAAATAAAGATGTATGGGAAATCAGCTCAAATAGTTCATATCTCGGTATTAAAGGGGATGAAAAACTCACTGAAAGGCTAAGTGCTGTCTACGGTATCGAATGGGGATTTAGCGCTGATGGCGATAGTAATGACTGGGTACAGCGTAACCGCTTCGTTGGTTTAAAAGATACTCAATTGGGAACGATCAAAGTGGGTAAACATGACACACCTGTCAAACAGCTTTCAAGTACAGTTGATATCTTTAATAACTATGTGGCAAATAAAGCGGATATCGGCGGTATATTGGTCGGAGAGAACCGAATCGACAATATTGTTGCATATGAATCCCCTACCATTAGCCTCGATAAAGGCGTGGTTAAATTCAATGCCCTACTCGCTAGCGGAGAATCCTCTGGCATCAAAACTTCCAGTGGTGGTGCAAAGGTTGCAGGTCGAGGCTTAGGTGATGCATGGTCTGCCAGTCTGGTCTATGAGCATCCATTTTTTGTGGCAGGTCTTGGTTACGACAAAGCCATTCCAAGTACTTTTGCAGGACGTGGTTTTCTCAATGTTGCTACAGGACAGTCTTATACTGCCGACACACAAGCTTTTGCTGCCGCCAATACCCTTCGCGCCATTGGACGTTTAAATCCAATTGAAGGTCTATCCATCAAAACCTTGTACCAACGCTCCGAAGTTGAAGAAACCACATATGCAGATCCAGCTGAAGCAACCAAATGGGCAACGAAGGCGAATAATATTGATGACGCTGAAGGTTGGTTAGTGGGTGCCGAATACATGCTTCCCAATGCAAAAAAATGGATACTCAAAGCACAATACAGCCAAAATGATACGAGCTTTAAAAATAATATGGCTGATTTTAAAGCCAAACAAATCATGGCTGGTGCTGACTATGTTTTCAGCAAACAAGTGAAAAGCTATGCCTATGGGGGTTATTTAATGCTAAAACAAGCAGATAAAAAAGATAAACAACCCGTCGTTGGAGTCGGTCTAGAATTTAAGTTTTAGCAATCTGCTCAATACCTTTTAATAAAAAGCGGGCAAATTGAGTTTGTTCCGCTTTTATGCCTTTGAGACAACCCACAATTATTTCTGTTAAGAATCGAAATATGACTCGAAGTATTTTAGAATACTTTTCACTTATTCTAAGATCATAACAACAATGTCCAACCCACAATTTTCCAAACAGTTAATCTACATGCTCATTGGAAGTGCACTGGTACTCGCACTTTCCTTAGGTGTGCGTCATGGTTTTGGGCTATATCTGGTCCCAATGAGTGATGCATTTGGTTGGGGACACCATATTTTCAGTTTCGCAATTGCCATGCAAAACTTAATCTGGGGCGCAGCACAACCCTTTACAGGTGCGATTGCAGATAAATACGGAACCAAGAAAGTCGTTGCAGCGGGTGGTTTACTCTATGCCATTGGCTTAGTTCTGATGGCATTTAGCTCCACAGGACTATTACTCAACCTCAGCTTAGGTCTTGTCATTGGACTTGCCTTGTCCGCGACTTCATTCACAGTCCTTCTCTCCGCTGTTGGTCGCGCTGCGCCACCCGAGAAACGTAGTATGGTGATGGGAATTGCCAGTGCAGCAGGTTCATTTGGACAATTTATCATGCTGCCATCGACGTTGCTTTTACTCAAAAACATCGGCTGGTCATCTGCATTATTGGTCAGTGCTTTCGCCATTGCGTTTATTGTTCCCTTGGCTTGGCTATTAAAAGCTCCAACCTCGACTGTACCAAAAGCAATTGCTCAGCCCAGCTTAAGCTTTAAACAGGTTTTAAAAATTGCAAGAGATCACAAACCTTTCTGGTGGCTATCACTTGGCTTTTTAGTCTGTGGTTTCCAAGTGGTCTTTTTAGGGGTACATCTTCCTGGTTATTTGATTGATCATGGTTTTGATGCCACCACTGGCACGATATTTTTAGCACTGGTTGGCTTATTTAATATTGTCGGAACCTATGGTGCAGGCTGGTTAGGTGATCGCTATTCCAAACCAAAGCTCCTCATGTTGTTATATGGCTTACGAGGTATTGCAATTATTGCCTTTTTACTCCTCCCGTTAAGCACATTGACCGTTTATGGCTTTGGGATCATCATGGGATTACTGTGGTTATCAACAGTGCCTCTGACCAATGGAATTGTCGCCAACATGTTTGGTGTCAAATATTTATCCATGCTCAGTGGGATCGTGTTCTTTACCCATCAAATCGGCTCATTCTTTGGCGGTTGGTTAGGTGGTGTAAATCATGACTTAACAGGTAACTACAATTTGATCTGGCTGACCTGTTTAGTCCTGAGTATCTTTGGTGTAATTATCCATCTTTTCGTGAATGAAGAGGCTGTGATCCATGACGAGTATTGAACGAAACTTTAAGCTGATCTTGGTCATCTTTATTTTTGGTCTGATTAGTGTTTCAATTGCCATCTGGTTTCAAACACCAGATTTATTTGAATACTTTAATCAAGCCTTTTGTGCACATTGAGCAAATATTTCAATCATTATTATTTGTCATATAAAGACAAAAAAACTGTCATCAAACCATCAAATTTCGATGGTGTAATGAAAAATAAAAAAGTCTATAAAATGCAAAAAGCGTGTTGATCCAATGAATCAACACGCTTTTTTATTACCTAAAATAAATAAGGGCTGCTCATCAGCAACCCTTATTTACTTACAAATAAATCAACTTATTGTTGGCGTTTAGGTAGTGGAATATATTGCGATTGCGCATTTTGCTGCACTTTACGCTCACCCACTTTCACTTGGACTGTTTGCTGCTTTCCTTCACGCTCAATAATCACATCAATCAAACTTTCTGGTGCTTGCAATGCCACATAATTAATTAAATGCGAGGCAGAAGAAATTTGCTCATTGTTGACTTGAATGATCTTATCACCACGTTTAATCCCTGCAGAATCAGATGGTCCGCCACGTAATACATCTGCAACTGTGACGCCAATCGGTTTCGCGGCTAGTACATCTTCATCCAAATTATTTGGAATTAAGCTAATGCCTAACCATCCACGGACCACACGCCCATCTTTCAAAATTGAATTCAATACTTGCTGACAAACTTTCGCTGGTATTGCAAAACCAATCCCTAGTGAACCACCAGATTGAGAGAAGATTGCGGTGTTTACACCTATCAGATTCCCTGCAACATCAATCAATGCACCACCAGAATTACCCGGGTTAATTGCCGCATCGGTTTGAATAAAGTCTTCGTAAGTATTGATCCCCAAGTCAGAACGACCTGTCGCTGAGATAATGCCTTGCGTGACCGTTTGGCCCACACCAAATGGATTACCAATCGCGAGAACAACATCCCCCACTTCATTACCACTCAACTTAAATGGCAATACTGGCAATTTGTCTAGCTCAATCTTGATCACAGCCAAATCTGTATCAGGGTCAGTCCCAATAACCGTCGCTTCAGCACGACGACCATCATGCAGTGCCACAACAATATGTTCAGCCTGTGCAATCACATGGTTATTCGTCAAGATATAACCATCAGCGCGCACAATTACACCTGAACCCAGACTGTTTTCATTTTGAGGTTGCTGTGGCATTTGGTTGCCAAAGAACTCACGAAATACAGGATCATTCAGTAATGGATGATTCATCTGTTTAACTTTCTGAGTGGTAAAAATATTCACCACGGCAGGTGCAGCCACTTTGACTGCAGCACTATAGGAAACCACACCACCGGTACGTGATGTATCAATCAATGGTTCAACCTTTTCTGCTGGCATTTTTACGCCATCAGCAGCCACTGTCGGCTTTGGTTGATGTGATTTCTGCCAAGCCAGAAAACTAAATATAACAAGAATGAGTAATACCCAAGGTAACCATGTAAATGCACGGCGCACGTCTATAATCCTCTAGGCGAAATTATGTTATGAACGTAATTTATTGAAGAACTGGAAGTTTCCACCATTGTAAAGTAAATTGCTTAAAATCAATGCAAAAGTTAAAAAAGTTTTGTCTAGCTTTAGTTACATTTAAAAATATGTTCTCATGAATGCTGAGACAAGATGTAAATCATTTGAGGAATCGCATGGCAAATTTGCATGAAATTGTGCAATGGTGTAATCAAACTTTAAAGGCCAACGAATTTAAAGACTACGCACCAAACGGCTTACAAATTGAGGGCAAGCTTGAAGTGAATAAAATTGTGTGTGCTGTCACTGCATCTGAAGATGCCATTGATGCCGCAATTGCACAACAAGCCGATGCTTTGCTGGTACATCATGGTTATTTCTGGAAAGGTGAAGCCTACCCAATTACAGGCATGCGCGGTAATCGCATCAAGAAACTCATTCAACATAATATTTCCTTGATTGCCTACCATCTACCTTTGGATGCACACCCGACACTCGGAAATAATATCGCCATTGCAGATTTAATTGGTTTACAAAATCTGGAAGCTTTAGATGCAACCGAAAAACACCCGATTGGCAATATTGGCTATTTAGACGATTCACTTAGCCCTGAACAATTTAAAGCGAAGTTACAGGCTATTTTTGATTTTAACGTGATTCATTTACCGAGTGACAAAACAGCAATCAAAAAAGTAGGCTTCTGCACGGGTGGCGCGCAAGATTTTATCAATAAAGCAGCCCAAGAAAATTGTGATGCCTATATTTCAGGTGAAGTCAGTGAACGTACTTTTTACGAAGCCAAAGAACTTGGGGTACATTATTTCGCATGTGGTCACCATGCAACTGAACGTTATGGTGTACAGCGCTTAGCACAGGCAATTGCAAAGCAGTTTTCGATCGAAACAGCATATTTTGAACTAAACAACCCGATCTAATTCGATTCAATCCTTTGAAGGAGTGGAATTATTTTTCGCTCCTTCCCTTCACAATCTATCGTAGTTTTTTAATCAGTCCATTTTCAACTTCAAGTTTGCGCTAGCCTTACCATTATCACAATGTCTTTACCGCATCTTTGGGCTCATAAAGCCCAACTCAGAACAAATCCCCTTCTTTCGTTGGCAAATCAATTCAAGACCCAACCAGCAAATGATAAATAAAATTTATTCTTTATCCAGTTTTACCAATATTAAAGTAAATGAAAAACATATTGATTATCATTTGCAATTATATAAATAATGAAAGCGCTTTTAATTTATCGTAATAAAACCACATTGATTACAAAAGGAATCAAACCCATGGCTTATTCTTTACCTGCGCTTCCTTATGCATATGATGCACTCGAACCCAACATTGATACCAAAACGATGGAAATTCATCATAGCAAACACCATCAGACATATATCAATAATATTAATGGCGCAATTGAAGGCACAGAATGGGAAAAACTATCAGTAGAAGAACTGGTTGCCAAAGTGAATGAAGTCCCCGCAGATCTTAAAAATATGGTGATCAATAATGGTGGTGGACACGCCAATCACTCACTGTTCTGGACAGTCATGAGTCCACAAGGTGGTGGAGAACCGACAGGTGATATTGCTAAAGCCATTGATCAACAACTCGGTGGCTTCGATGCTTTTAAAGATGCATTCACCAAAGCAGCGATTAGTCGTTTTGGAAGTGGTTGGGCATGGCTCAGCGTCACTCCCGAAGCTAAAATTGTTGTGGAAAGTAGTGCCAATCAAGACTCACCTCTCATGCATGGCAACACACCTATTTTAGGTCTGGATGTCTGGGAACATGCCTACTATCTCAAATACCAAAACCGTCGCCCTGAATATATTGCTGCATTTTATAATGTGGTGGATTGGGATGAAGTGAATCGTCGTTATCATGCAGCTTTACAAAGCAAAGCTTAAGCATTTCTCTCATTTAAATATCAATCTTCCTTGATCTTCAAACTTGGTTAGAGTCATCTAAAAGTTCAATCCATGAGCGACCGACTCTAACCATAAGTTGTGTATCGTATATGTCTCATAGCGAAATTTTTTGCATATTTTGTGTATTAAAAGACTGCCCTATTGCCTATAGAATCATTTACAATAAAGGCACTTAATGTAAAACCCAGCAATTTGCAAGGAATGACACATGACAACCATTACTTTACCTGAACTTCCATATGGCTATGATGATTTAGCGCCACACATCACTCGCGAAACTTTAGAATACCATCACGACAAACACCACAATACTTATGTTGTTAACTTAAACAACTTAATCAAAGGTACTGACCTTGAAGGCAAAACTTTAGAAGAAATCATCAAGGCTTCTGCTGGTGATGCGTCTAAAGCAGGTATCTTTAACAATGCTGCGCAAGTATGGAACCACACGTTCTACTGGAACAGCATGAAGCCAAATGGTGGTGGTAAACCTACAGGCGCGATTGCAGCGAAAATTGACGAAGCTTTTGGTAGCTACGAAAAGTTTGCAGAACAATTCACTGCTGCTGCAACAACTCAATTCGGTTCAGGTTGGGCTTGGTTAGTTGCTGACGAAGTAAACGGTACATTATCGATTACTAAAACTGCCAATGCAGACACTCCACTTGCACATGGTCAAGTTGCAGTATTAACTATCGACGTATGGGAACACGCTTACTACATCGACTTCCGTAACTTACGTCCTAAGTACATCGCAACTTTCTTAGAAAGCCTAGTAAACTGGGACTATGCAAATGCAAAACTTGCAGGTCAACCAGCAGGTGTTGAGAAATAAGTGATTATTTCTTGAATAAAAAAACTGCTCTTCATGGGCAGTTTTTTTATGTCTATATTTTGATGGAATCATTCGACTCAGCCATCCAATTCACTTGCTCTTATTAAAATAAAGTCTCTTTTACATTGTCCTTAGATTAATAAAGATAGACCTACTCTCATTGAATAAGTGCTTTCAATAGAAAGCGTCTCATCACTAATAATCAGAAAGGCCATAATTAGTTTTCTTGAAACAAAGATTCAGTCTTAAGTATTTATTTTAAGGCAATAAAAAACCCTGCTTTCGCAGGGTTTCTTTTGAATCAGTTCAGTGCTTAGTGAGCAGCGAATTGGTTCATTGTGTTTTTAGCATCATCGTGCGCTTTAAGAGCGTTGTCACCAGAGAAGATTTCTTTGTGATCATCACCGATGTCAGAACCCGCCATTGCTTGGTGTTTAACACAAGCGATACCACCGCGGATTTCTTTACGTTGTACGCCAGCAACATAAGCCAACATACCTTCAGAACCGAAGTAACCTTGTGCAAGCTCATGCGTAGAAAGAGCAGCAGTGTGGTAAGTCGGAAGTGTGATCAAGTGATGGAACACACCCGCTTCACGAGCAGCATCTGCTTGGAATGTACGGATCTTAGCGTCTGCATCAGCAGCTAATTCAGTAGCATCGTACTCAGCGCTCATTAATTTAGCACGGTCGTAAGCAGAAACGTCTTTACCTTCAGCAACCCAACGGTCGTAAGCTTGTTGACGGAAGTTTAAAGTCCAGTTGAATGATGGGCTGTTGTTATAAACAAGCTTCGCATTTGGAACTGTTTCACGTACACGGTTAACCATGTGAGCGATTTCTTCTACGTTTGGAGTCGCAGTTTCGATCCAAAGAAGGTCAGCACCATTTTGAAGGCTAGATACACAGTCAAGTACAACACGGTCAATTTGAGTGTCAGCACGGAACTGATATAAACCAGAAGCTAAACGCTTAGGACGGTGTAATTTACCATTACGTTTGATCAAGATTTCATCTTCTTGAGCATCAGCAATGTCAATTTCAGTTGTATCTAAGTAGCTGATGTATTGAGAAGCGATGTCACCTGGCTCTTTAACCACTGGGATTTTTTGAGTCAAGTCAGCGCCTTCAGAGTCAGTACGCGCAACGATGATACCGTCATCAAGACCCATTTCTAAGAATGCATAACGTAATGCATGGATTTTAGAGATGAAGTCTTCATGTGGAACAGTTACTTTACCAGCTTGGTGACCACATTGTTTCGCATCAGATACTTGGTTCTCGATTTGAAGTGCACAAGCACCCGCTTCGATCATCTTACGTGCAAGTAAATAAGTCGCTTCTTCGTTACCGAAACCAGCATCGATGTCAGCAATAATTGGTACGATGTGAGTTTGGAAACCGTCGATTTGAGCAGTAATTTCAGCAGCTTTAGCAGTATCACCTGCTTCGTTTGCTTTTTTAAGCGCACGGAATAAATCGTTAAGTTCTTTCGCATCAGCTTGACGTAAGAAAGTGTAGATTTCTTCAATCAAAGCAGGTACAGAAGTTTTTTCATGCATAGATTGGTCAGGAAGTGGACCAAATTCTGAACGAAGTGCAGCAACCATCCAACCAGAAAGGTAGATATAGCGACGTTCAGTTGTACCGAAGTATTTTTTGTTCGCAATCATTTTTTGTTGCGCGATAAAACCGTGCCAGCAACCTAATGATTGAGTATATTTGCTAGAATCAGCATCATAAGCAGCCATATCACGACGCATAATCGCAGCTGTATATTTAGCAATATCTAAACCAGTTTTGAATTGGTTTTGCATTTGCATACGCGCAGCATCTTCTGGGCTAATATCGCGCCAAGTGTCGCCGAATTTTGCTTTTAGTTCGCGGATTGCATCAATCGCTGTTTGATATGTAGACATGATATATTCCTTTTGCGGATTGGCATCGAATGATCGCTAAAAAATCCTGATTTTATTTAGTCTAGATTTAAAGCACGTCATCAACATGTATCACAGCTTAGTCTTTGGCAAGTGTTTTATCCAATATTCTGGCTTAATCTTCAGTATTTTCTAAAAAAATATATGTATAACCATTTTTCAAAAATGCAAAAAATACAACATAAATAATTGTTTTAATTATTCTTTCCAAATACACAAATAGAAACAACCATCAAATTTTAGCCCTATTTTCTAGACTCATCAGTTCAGAAAAAGCTAAGATTAAGTTATACAGCCTACAGAAAATGAGAGTTTCTATCTGTGTTTTCTCTCAATTTGAATAAAAAATCACGCCATAAAAAGCCATCAAAATTAAATAAATTGACAAAACATGCCAAGTTAACGAAGCAGCCTGTTCGCTGTTGTTTTTATGTAGGATTAAGTTACACAAATAGCTTGGGATATGTCATAATTCAAGACAATTCAAGGATTTTATTTTCGGTATTTTTTTTATGAATCTGGAGCGCGTCGATCTTAATTTATTAATTTATCTTGACGTATTGCTTCGTGAAAAAAATGTCACGCGTGCGGCAGAGCAATTGGGCGTTACCCAACCGGCAATGAGTAATATTTTACGTCGTTTGCGTAATTTATTTAATGACCCTTTACTCATTCGCTCTTCTGAAGGTATGACTCCGACTGAACGTGCATTGGAATTACAACCGCGTATTCGTGATGCATTGTCAGACCTTTCAATGATCCTTGAGCCACGTACCGAATTCCGTCCTTATACCAGTAATCGTGTGTTCCGGATCATGACATCCGATTATGCCGAAGCAACGCTAGTTCCACGTTTAGTCAAAGCATTACGTTCAGAAGCACCCAATGTTGTCTTGGACTTCTTAACCCCAAGTGATGTGTCATATCGTGATATGGAACAAGGTAAAGTTGATTTAGCAATCAACCGCTTCAATGAAATCCCTCAAAGCTTCCATCAGGTTTTGGTATGGCGTGACAGTTTTAGCTGTATTCTGAATGATAAACATCCTGCGGTTACCCATCTCAATTTAAAAAGCTATTTAGATGCACAACATATTTGGGTATCTAAAACAGGTATGGGGGTCGGTTTTGGTGTCAATCCAGAGAAACAGGCTGGATTGGGTTGGATTGATCAAGCTTTAGAGCGTATCGGTCAACGTCGTAAGATCTCTGTATTTACCCGTCATTACCAAATGCCAGCACTCTTGGCTCAAAATGTAGATTTAATCGCAACGCTACCAACGCGTATGGCGCGCCTACAAACACAGAACCCTAGACTGGTTATAAAGGATCCTCCGTTCTATATCCCAGAATTTGAACTAAAAATGGCTTGGTGTCCATTATTGCATCACCACCCTGCACATCGCTGGCTCAGACAACTTATTCTGTTTGTTGCACGCCAAATGATTGAGGAAGAAAACCGCGAGTATTTGTTGAATAATGGCAATTCACAATTACCGCACAGCTTTTTCTAACTGAACAAATGAGCAAGATTAAATTTCAGCCATACCACCGCTATGGCTGACTGTTTTAATAACAATATCAATAAAAACTTATTTCTTTTACTTACTGATACATTATATTCTCTTATAGATTAGCGAGTGAAATAATAGGTTAGAACGATTATTTGCATAAGCGATTTTATAGGCTGTGTCCTACCAATATAGGTGAAGTATGGATGTTTTCCAAAGCATGACGATTCTAGTGATCTTAGTCGCATGTTCATTCTTTTTATCCTTATCTGAAATCGCGATTGCTGGATCACGAAAACTCAAACTCAAACTGATTGCTGAAAGCGGTGAAGAGCGCGCAAACAAAGTCATTGAGCTACAAGAAAATTCAGCAGACTTCTTTGCATCAACCCAAATCGGTGTAAATGCTGTTGCTATCTTGGGTGGTATCGTTGGTGAATCATCACTTCGCCCTTACTTTCAAAACCTTGCCACTGAACTTTATCCTGGTCCATGGGCAGACACCATCGGCTTTAGTTTATCGTTTTTAACAGTCACCTCGCTTTTCATCTTATTTGCGGATTTAATGCCAAAACGCTTGGCTATGATTTTCCCAGAAAAACTGGCAATCTCAGTCATTAATCCAATTACTATTTTTATTAAAATCTGCAGACCATTAGCTTGGTTTATTAATATCATTGCAAATTCAATTTTTAGAATCTTTAAAATTGATACCAAGCGTGATGACAGCATGACCTTTGACGACATTTCAGCCATCGTCAATGCAGGTGCGCAAGCAGGGGTTTTGCAAAAACAAGAACATCATTTCATTGAAAATGTGTTTGAACTCGAAGAACGAACTGTCCCATCAAGCATGACAGCACGGGAAAACATTGTTTATTTCACCTTAAATGAAGCAGAACAAAGTATTCGTCAAAAACTGGCTGACCACCCCTATTCAAAATTCTTAGTGTGTAGTGAGCACATCGACCAAGTGATTGGTTATGTCGATGCCAAAGATATTTTGGTGCGTATCTTAAACAATCAATCCTTTACACAACTTAATGAATCGACCATCCGTAATGTGTTGATTATTCCAGACTCTTTAACCTTATCCGAATTACTCGATCGTTTCCGCTCAACCAAAGAGAAGTTTGCTGTTGTAATCAACGAATATGCTCTGGTTGTTGGGGTGATCACGCTCAGTGATATTATGATCACAGTCATGGGAGATTGGGTCACACCAATGGATGAGGAAAAGCAGATTATCAAACGAGATAATCATTCTTGGTTGATTGATGGCAGCACGCCAATTGAAGATGTGAAACATGCTTTGACCATCGAAGAATTCCCAGAGAATGAAAATTACGAAACGATTGCAGGCTTTATCATGTATCGTTTACGCAAAATCCCACGTCCTGCCGATGCAGTAGAATATGCAGGTTTTAAGTTTGAAGTTGTCGATATCGATCATTATAAAATTGACCAATTACTGGTGACTCAAGTTTTACCAAATTTGGAAGGTGAATCTCCAACATCCCAAGATGATTAATCTTAATCAATAAAAAAAGCCCATAGATGGGCTTTTTTTATTTCACAACAAACCAGATAAACGCGGCCAATATCAATAAAATCAAAATAAAGATTTTAATTCCACCACGGCTACGCTGTGCCAATTGCTCTTGAATCTGCGCCTGCTCTTGCGGATGATCCTGCAAATACTGATCTATTAAATCTTTAGATTCCTTTAGGCCTAAACCTGTTTTTTCTCGCGTGATCTTGATCGCATCAATCAACTGCCCTGCGCGGAGCACATCCAAAGCTTCTGGCGGAATCGTCGGTGGTAAATTCATAAAATTAACAATCCTTGTTATTTTCTATTGGCAACCGCAGTGCTCAGAACAGGTTTTATAATGCCTTAATTCCCGCCATACAATGAAATGAGTTCATCTAGCGTCGCTTGATAGTGAATACCAATGTCTTCTGCCAATATCTTATAAGCATTATCAAACTGAACCATTGGCCAACCTTCTTTCCAAAATGGGAAAATATTGTGCAAACCTTCAGTCACAATCGCATCTTCACGAGTAATCGCTTGAGCAACCTGAGCTAAAACCTGTGCAGTTTCCGCACCATCAATGGCTAAGTAATCAATACCACGCACTTTTAAAATACGGATACGGTCTTTTTTATAGCGGATTTTTTTCGCTTGACCAGCGTTCAGACCCAATGCCAAAGTGACTGCTTCAACAAATTTTTCTTCAAAACTGGTATTTAGTACAACCAAAGCTTGTTTATGTGCTTCCTGACGACCTGCTTTCCCCCCATTACGGATTATCTCATTTGCTTCCGTATCCAGCTTATCTTTTTTCATAGACTGTAAAATGTCTAAAATTTCGATATCGCTTAAAGATTCAGGAGATTGCTCAATCATGGGAGTCCTTATACACATAAATAAAGAAGTATTGTCTCATAAAAGCGATTTCAAAGCTGAATAAAAATTAAAAATGGCATTCTATCTTCATTATTTTTTATATGGTCAATTCCAACACTTGCGCCAATGAAATTAAGTGCTACCAGAATATTGATTTATATATTTGCATAATTATTTTTACCCTGATAATATATTTTTACCCGTATAAAATAATTTAAAGAAAATGAATACTCAACCAACCTATACCGCTTTTTCAGGCAATACATTTCTAGCAAATGGCCAAGCTGCTGAACTTGCAATAGAAATTAAACGGATTTCAACAACCACTGACAATATTCTAATTTTTAATGATCAAACTGGACAACAAATCGATCTTGATCTCTCTGGTTCAGAGCTAGAAATTCAGCAGCGTTATAGCGAACCTCAACCTGAGAAAAAAGTTGGACGACCAAAACTCGGGGTCATTTCTCGTGAAATTACCTTACAGAAAAAACATTGGGATTGGTTAGATCAACAGAGTTCCAGTTCGTCTGCTGTGATTCGCAAATTAATTGATAAAGAGCTAAATAACCCTAGTTCTGAAAGTAATATCATGCTCGCCAAACAATCTACCGACCGTTTTATGTCTGCCATGTTGGGCAATATGCCGAATTACGAAGAAGCGACCCGTGCTTTATATCAAGGTGATCAAGCGAAATTTTTGAAGAACATAAAAGAATGTCCAATTGATTTAAAAGAATATTTAATTATAAAAACCAAAAATATTTTTTAATTATGGTTGTTCCACTTATAAAAGGTGAAACCATCAATCTTCAGTACAATAAAAAACCCGCTTGCGCGGGTTTTCTTAAATTCACTCGATCTATTAAAGACGAACCAATTCCACAATTTTTTCAGCTGCTTCTTCAACCGTTTCAGCCGCAATCTCTGTATCCGTACCTTCAACAACTGTAGTAATAATCACTACACCAGTTTCACGTAATAATGCAATTTGCTCAGCCGTTAAATTTGCTTTTGCAATTGCAACTACACCTTGTTGAATCAATAAACTCTCTAAAGCCTGAGCCTTGCCGATTAGTTCTACAGAAACACCAATCACAGCAGGTTTCTGACCTAAACGAGCAGCACGATCTTCTGCAGTCACAGGATTGCTATGCGCTGTCCATTCAACTGCAGCTTCAACCATACCCGCACCCACCGTCACATTGCTTAGACGGTCAATAAAGATAAATGAACCTGTGTAACGGCTGTCTTGGTATTGGTCAAAGACTACTGGTGCATCAAATTCGACTACAACATCCGCAATTGCATTCAACTCTAGTTCTTCAACTTGCGTGTGCTCCAATGTATTCACATTGACACGGAAGTTAATTGCAGTCACTTTAGCAGGAACAGTTTGCGTACCAATTTTGACGTTGTACAGCTTCCCTTTCACCAAAGGATGTTCATTCATCCAAACGACAGATGCACGCACACTACGTGAAATTAATGGCTGTTCACCTGCACGTACCATTACGTTGCCACGTGAAATATCAATTTCATCATTTAAGGTTAAAGTAACAGCTTGGCCTGCAACCGCTTGTTCAAGATTTCCATCAAAAGTTACAATCTCTTTAACTGTTGATTTTTTCCCTGATGGCAATGCAATAATTTCATCACCAACATTAATTTCACCCAGTGCAATCGTACCTGCGAAACCACGGAAATCGAGGTTTGGACGATTCACATATTGAACAGGGAAACGGAATTCACGCTTATTTGATTCACGTTTAATTTCCACTGACTCAAGAAGGCTCATCAAGGTTTGACCCTTGTACCATGGCGTACTTGCAGATGAATTAACAACGTTATCGCCATTCAATGCCGAGATCGGTACAAACACAATATTTTCAGGGCGACGATCACCGAGTTGACTTACGAACGCATCATATTCAACTTGGATTTCATTGAAACGTGCTTCCGAAAACTCAACCAAGTCCATCTTGTTAATTGCAACAACGATATTTTTAATACCCAATAAGCTTGCAATAAATGAATGGCGGCGAGTTTGTGTTTGCACACCATAACGCGCGTCAATCAAGATAATCGCAAGATCGGCCGTTGATGCACCCGTTGCCATGTTACGCGTGTATTGTTCATGTCCAGGTGTATCAGCAATGATGAACTTACGCTTTTCGGTAGAGAAATAGCGATAAGCCACGTCAATGGTAATACCCTGCTCACGTTCAGCCTGTAAACCATCGACCAGTAAGGCAAGGTCAGGTGCATCACCTGTTGTTCCCACTTTCTTACTGTCACGTGTTACCGCTTGCAATTGATCTTCATAAATCAATTTTGAATCGTAAAGTAAACGACCAATTAAGGTACTTTTACCATCATCGACGTTACCGCACGTCAAAAAGCGTAATAAATCTTTTTGTTCATGCTGTTTTAAATATCCCAAGATGTCTTGGCTAATAAGATCTGATTGATGAGACATTGCTCAAAACTCCACATATTCTTTAGAAATCGGTTTTAATCTCCCTAAACCCCTCTTTAAAAAGAGGGACTTGCTTGAGGAAATTAGAAATAACCTTCTTGCTTTTTCTTTTCCATCGAACCTGCTTCGTCGTGGTCAATCATACGACCCTGACGCTCTGAGCTGGTCGCTAAAAGCATTTCTTGGATAATTTCAGGCAAGGTATCTGCTTCAGACTCAACTGCACCTGTTAGCGGATAACAACCAAGCGTACGGAAACGTACCGATTTCATTTGTGGAACTTCACCCTCTTTTAAACGCATGCGTTCATCATCCACCATGATTAACGTACCACTACGTTCAACCACAGGTCGAACCGCAGAGAAATAAAGAGGAACAAGTTGAATATTTTCCAAATAGATATATTGCCAAATGTCTAACTCAGTCCAGTTCGACAATGGGAATACACGAATACTTTCGCCTTTGTTCACTTTACCGTTGTAAAGATTCCAAAGTTCTGGACGTTGGTTTTTTGGATCCCAACGATGTTTATTATCACGGAATGAATACACACGCTCTTTAGCACGCGATTTTTCTTCATCACGGCGTGCACCACCAAAAGCAGCATCAAACTGATACTTATCCAAAGCTTGTTTTAAACCTTGGGTTTTCATGATGTCCGTATATTTTGAACTGCCATGATCGAACGGGTTAATTCCTGCTTCACGACCTTCTACATTTTGATGCACGATCAAATCGAAGCCATGGGTTTTTGCCATGTTGTCACGGAAAGCAATCATGTCTTTAAATTTCCAACCCGTATCTACATGCAGTAGTGGGAATGGAAGTTTAGCTGGATAGAATGCTTTTAATGCCAAATGCAACATCACTGCTGAGTCTTTACCAATCGAGTAAAGCATCACAGGATTTTCAAATTCAGCTGCAACTTCACGAATAATATGAATACTTTCTGCCTCAAGTTGCTTGAGGTGAGTTAATCTATTTTCAGTCATGTACAATTTCCTCCTTATCCATGCTATCCATAAAATCTATAAGCGGTATTAAACCACCACTTTGAAGACTGTGTGGAGGAACGAGTGCCATAACAACTCCAATTTTTCATGATATCGATATTCTTACTGATGGCAGAACAGCCACTCAATAAAGGTTATTCATTATAATAATTTAGATTCAGTTCTTTAGCTTGTTTTTTCATATCAATATGCAAAATTATGATATGAAAATAAGATTCAGGAATAACAATACAATCAATTTCACATGAATTGAATTAAAAAAGAAGCCTATAAAGACTTCTTTTTTAATGAGAATTTTTAGCTTAGAAGCGGAACATATTGCGTTCTAATGGAATTTCAACACCTACTGAAACACCGCCATCACTTCCATTTAAATCTGAGTCACTGACCCAACCATTCACTTTTAATGGAATTGTTGGTTTTAAATAATGCGTCCAAGTAAGATCAAGACCTTTTACGGTATCTTGTTTTGGAAATGCTGCATTGATTGCCAAGTCAGATTGATTCACTTTGGCATAAATCACGCGACCATTTAAACGATTCATGACATCAAAACGAATGTCACCACCCACCGAATACATCTGACCATCACCACCTATTGCATGTCCTAATGGGAAACCATGTTGGTAATAACCATCTTTATAGGTCGTGTGGGTATAAGAGATTTTTCTTACTTCGCCATTGGTACGCGTATCCGCCCATTCAGCATAAAGCTGGTATGGCATATTTTTATAGCTAGATGAAAAATCAGCACCACCAAGGTACATATATTTTGCAGGTAAGCCGCCTGCTTCATCTTCACCAACAAACTGTCCATATAAGCTCACAGGCACATTAAATAAGGGCTGTAAGAACAATCGTCCATCAAATCCTGCAATCTGGTTAGATGGATCTGCTTTTCCTGTACCACCATTATCTTTGGTTCCAGTGAAAGCATCCCAAAGCGAACTTAGACTTTCTGGTCGTCCTTCACCACCCCATTGAATTGCACGTGAAGCACCAATTTCTAAGGCTTGGAATGGACGAGCTGTTAAACGCAGACCAATCAATTTAGTGTCTGGCACCGCTTTATAATCATCCAGTTGCCCTGCAAAAGCTTGGTATTGCCAAGGACCAATCCAAGATAACCATTTTGTATCAAATGCATTTTGCACTGCACGTTGCGCAGTCACACCATAAACAGGGCGACTCGCATCACCACGGATCAAACTGCCATCATGCCCAGGCCCCCAATAGGTCGGAATCTGACCAGCGATAACCCACTGATTCCACAGCTTGCCTGCGATGTATGAACCTTCAACATTCGCATCATTGCCATTATCAATCAATGGATCTTTCTCACCATTGACACGAAGCTTGGCATCCCAATTTTCACCACCAGCATTGAATTCAACTGCAGCTTGGTATTGAGATTTCTGATTATCACCAAATGCTTGCGGAACAGTCTTCATATCTGTTCCGGCATGCAAACCAACTTTCACAGTTGCATTGTCTGCTTGTAAGGCGTTTACAATAGAATTCACAACCTTTTGCTGCGTATTATTGCTGATCTTTGCTTGAGACAATGCACGTTGAATTTCATCACCGCTCATCGGCCAAGTTGATGTACTGATTTGAATGACACCTTGTTGGTTTAACCAATTCAGATCAGTTCTTAAATTTTCATCATTGAGCACAATACCCTGTGCAAATACTGGGAAAGAAAGAGAAGCGAATAATGCGATATAAAGCGATTTTTTTAAAAACATATCCAAACTGTTCTCAAATTTATTTATGGTGACATGATCGTTGGTTTATGAGTAGTTTTCAATCGTCAAACGAAACAATTACATTTTTTAACATGCAACATAAATTGACAATAATTGATGCCAGTCAGTAACATTTAATTCATCTATAACACAACTGAAATCAAATAATGAAAAAGATGATTGCGACATTTGTCATTATGACAGCAATTTCTACCCCTGCTTTTGCTCAACCCACAACGAAAGAATCTGTGAAAGAATTGTTAAAGATAACCAAGTCAGAACAATTCCTCGGTCAAATGAGTCAGCAGATCAATAGCATGATGCATTCAAGTATAGAAAAGATCACTCAAGGAAGAAAATTAACGACCAAACAGGAGCTTGCCGTTGTTAACTACACTCAGGAACTCGGCAAAATTATGCAAGAAGAATTAACATGGGCAAAATTAGAACCTGAAATGATTAAAATCTATGCAGAAGAGTTTAACCAAGAAGAAATCGACGGCATGATTAAATTTTATAAAACGCCCGTGGGGCAATCGACTATTGATAAAATGCCAATTGTCATGCAAAAAAGCATGCAAGTCGGTTACAAACAAATGGATGCCATTACACCCAAAATTATGCAAGCGGCTGATAAACTAGCAAAAGATATGCAAGCGGAATAATTCAATCAAGCATAAAAAAGCCACTTCTTTAAAGTGGCTTTTTTATTGAACAGTTAATTAATCTTTACGGCGCATATGCGGGAACAACAACACGTCACGGATACTCGCTGCATTCGCGAATAACATCACCAAACGATCAATACCGATCCCCTGACCTGCTGTCGGTGGTAAACCATATTCCAATGCTTCGATAAAGTCAGCATCGTAATGCATTGCTTCATCATCACCAGCATCTTTCTCAGCAACTTGTGCTTGGAAACGCTCAGCTTGGTCGATTGGATCATTTAACTCAGAGAAACCATTTGCCAATTCACGACCACCAATAAAGAACTCGAAACGATCGGTAATATGTGGATTATCATCATTACGACGCGCAAGTGGTGAAGTTTCAGCTGGATATTCAGTAATGAAAGTCGGCTGACGGAGTTTCGTTTCTACCGTTTCTTCAAATACGATAGTTTGCAATTTACCTAAACCAAAACCAGGTTTCACCTGCTCTTTTAAAACATCTTTGGTAAATATCGCCAAGAACTCGCGATCATTCACATTTTCGGGTGTGAAATCAGGGTTATTCTCAAGAATTGCATCAAACATTGAGATCTTTTTGAATGGTCCTTTGAAGCTATAAACTTCTTCACCATAAGGCACATCAGTAGAACCCAAGATATCGACTGCCAATTTTTCAAGCATGTTTTCAGTCAATACCATCAAGTCTTTATAATCTGCATATGCTTGATAGAATTCAATCATAGTGAATTCTGGGTTGTGGCGTGTCGAAACCCCTTCATTACGGAAGTTACGGTTAATTTCAAACACACGCTCAAAACCACCGACCACAAGGCGTTTTAAATAGAGTTCTGGTGCGACACGTAAATAAAGCTCCATATCCAAAGCATTATGATGCGTTACAAATGGTTTTGCAGATGCACCGCCAGGAATGACATGCATCATTGGCGTTTCAACTTCCATGAAGCGTTCATTGGTTAAGAATGCACGAATACCTGCAACCACTTGGGCACGAATTTCGAAAGTTTTACGTGTTTCTTCATTTACGATCAAATCTAAATAACGTTTACGATATTTAGCTTCTGTATCTGTTAAACCATGGAATTTATCTGGCAGCGGACGCAGTGATTTGGTCAGTAATTCGAAACCTTCAAGGTGGACATATAAGTCACCTTTACCCGAACGACCAATATAACCTTCAGCAGCGATAATATCGCCAAGGTCTAAACTTTTAATGGTTTCTAAAATGTCATCTGGCAAACCTTTACGGTCTACATAAAGTTGGATACGACCTGTCATGTCTTGGATCACCATAAATGATCCACGGTTAAGCATCACACGACCCGCAACTTTTACATACACTTTTTCAGCGCCTTCAATTTGCGCTTTGTCTTGATCTTTAAACTGTTCTTGCAAATCAGCTGAATAGTGCTCACGTTTAAACGTATTTGGCCACGGGCTCTTACCCGTTTGTTTTGCAGTCTCTTGGATTTGCTTTAATTTGGCATGACGCTGTGCGATTAAATCGTTTTCGGAAAGTGTTTGTTCAGAAGTCGATTGAGCGTTTTGTTGCGTCATCTCTGCCTCGATTAAGTAAAAAATGAAGTGACATAGAATAGCAGATCACAACTCATTTTCGTATTATTTCAACTAGACAATTCAAAAAAATGAAGATTTATCAATTTTTGAATGTAGATAACACAACTACCGCCCTCTCTTGACGATCACAATTACAACTTATTTTTCAGCCAGATGCTTGACCATGGCAAGTCCCTGATCAAAACCTTTATTCATAAATTCTGCATGCTCTGGTTGAATATCGACTTCTACATGCAGTTGCGTTTCACCATTAAAATCAAACAGCATATATTTTTCTAAAGCACCGGCCCAAGACTTCACAGCCTCACTTTCCAGATCTTCTTTGCCGTTCTCGATCATTCCTAGATGTTTAAAAACAATCTCTTTAGGCTCATCAATACTTTCAATGGTAGAGATCATGCCATTGCCTTTACCATCACCAAAATAGGTTTTACCACCGACTTTCCAATCCGTGGTCATGGTTGAATCGCATGCAAAGAATTTTGTCCACGCTTGATAACTTTCTGGAGTCCAAAGCACTTCCCAAACTTTCTCAGGGGTCGCATAAATTTTTATATTATAAGATAAGGTTTCCATGTTTTATTCTCCTTGATCATTGTTTTCATCATCATATCTTGATTCTGAATGTTTGTTTTTTATACACACTATATTTATACATTTCGGCTTTTTTTAATGGTATAGGCGTTATATTTTTACAAAAAATTAGAGTAATTGCTCAAATAACAAGAGTTTCAGATAGAATTGCCATATCACTTTTTGAATAAATGATTAAACTCTTGCATTTACTTTACTTAAATGTCGTTCTGCGTAAAAATCTAACTCCCGATTAGCATAAGTTAGTTCCTATTGCAGCGATCATAGCGACATTACGGAATAGTTTTACTGAAAGGCAACTTGAACATACCTATCAGTTTGGAGAGTCACATGAAAAAATATCAATGTATCGTTTGTGGTTGGATTTACGACGAAGCAGAAGGTTGGCCACAAGACGGCATTGCAGCAGGTACCAAATGGGAAGATATCCCTGATGATTGGACTTGCCCAGATTGCGGCGTTTCAAAAGCTGATTTTGAAATGGTTGAAATCTAAATAGATCTAAAAGGCCATGACAATGATCATGGTCTTTTTTTTCCTATCATTTGTTTTTAAATAAGAAAATATTGGAGAATAGAATGCATCCTATCGTTATCATCGGATCGGGCATGGCAGGTTACACCGTAGCGCGAGAGTTTCGTAAACTAAGTCCTGAACAAGAACTGGTTATGATCTGTGCAGATGATGCGGTAAATTATGCAAAACCAACATTATCCAATGCCTTTGCGGGTAACAAAGCACCAGAACAAATCGCTTTAGGCGATGCGACTAAAATGGCAACCCAATTGAATATGCGTATTGAAGCAGATACTTGGGTAAAAGCCATTGATGCTGAAAACCATGAGCTTACATTAGAAAAAAATGGGCAAACCATTACCCAACCCTATTCAAAGTTAGTATTGGCTGTCGGTGCAAATCCAATTCGATTAGCGATTGCGGGTGATGGCAGTGATGACATTCATGTTGTGAACTCATTGGTAGACTATCGTATCTTCCGTGAAAACCTTGCAAACCGTAAAGACAAACGCGTGGTTATTCTTGGTGCAGGTCTGATTGGCTGTGAATTTGCCAATGACTTATTGCATAGCCAATATGATGTTACTGTAATTGACTTAGCTCCTCAGCCACTGGGTCGCTTATTACCAAACCATGTCGCTGAAGCTTTTAAGACCAATTTAGAACAAGCAGGCATTAAGTTTGCACTCTCTACCACGGTTGAAAAAGTCACCAAAATTAATAATGGCGAAGACTACGAAGTCACTTTAGCCAATGGTAAAACACTGGTCGCTGATATTGTTCTTTCTGCAATTGGCTTACAACCGAATATCTCGTTAGCAAAAGCAGCAGACATTCAAACCAGTCGCGGCATTATTACCAACACATTGCTAGAAACCAATCAAGCTGATATCTATGCTGTGGGTGACTGTGCAGAAGTAAATGGTACGTTATTGCCATATGTGATGCCAATCATGCAACAAGCGCGTGCTTTAGCAAAAACCCTGAGTGGGCAAAGTACAGCGGTACATTACCCTGCTATGCCAGTTGCAGTAAAAACACCTGCTGCGCCATTGACGGTTTTACCTGCACCGCTTAATGTGGATGTGAACTGGGAAACTGAAGAGTTTGATGATGGTATGCTTGCCAAAGCAGCTGATGGTGAAGGAACCTTGAGAGGTTTTGTTCTGTTAGGCGCAACGGCAGGCAAACAACGTTTAACGCTCACCAAGCTGGTTCCAGACTTGATTCCAGCGCAAGTTTAAGGTTTAAATACGAGAGTTTGTTGAGAATAGAATTTCCTTCAAACTCTCTGAGCAATAAGAAGAATACTATTTGGAACGAAGATCATGAACAGTGCCCTCCAATTTAACGTGTCGCCCTATGCTTCTTTTATGCAGGAAACCAAAGTTACTTTGGGCAATGGCATTGAACTACATGTTGAAATGGGCGGTAATCCAGAGCATCCAACGATCTTACTGATCATGGGCTTAGGCGCACAAATGCTGTTTTGGCCTGATTTCTTCTGTAAGGCATTAATCGACCAAGGTTTCCGCGTGGTTCGTTTTGATAATCGTGATATCGGTCTATCTTCTAAAATTCGCAATAAAGGCAAACGACTAAATACCATGAAACTGATGAGCCGCTTCATGTTTGGTCTGAGCAATGAAGGTGCACCTTATACCTTATATGATATGGCCGACGATGTAGCGATGCTGATTGATCAATTAGGCATAGAGAAAGCCTACATTATTGGTGCCTCAATGGGCGGAATGATTTCACAGATTGTTGCTGCGAAATATCCAGAAAAAGTAGAAAAAATAGGTTTACTCTTTACCAGTAATAATCAACCGTTTTTGCCTCCCCCTTTTCCAAAGCAGCTTTTTAGCTTATTGGGTAAACCTGAAGGGCATGATGAAGAAACAATTATTAATCATAGTTTAAATGTTTTCCGTATTATCGGCTCACCTGGTTATGTCAATCCAGTCGAATCAATTCAAACGATTCGCAAATTATATAGACGTAGTTTTTATCCAGCGGGTGTACTTCAACAATTTTTAGCAATATTATGTACAGGTTCTTTGTTACCATTGAACAAGACGATTACTCAGCCGACCTTGGTTGTACACGGATCAAAAGATCGCCTGTTACCGCCAAGTCACGGGAAAGCTGTTGCAAAAGCAATTTCTGGTGCTAAGTTTGAATTAATTCAAGGAATGGGGCATGATATTCCTGCACATTTCATTCCGCAACTTAGTGGTTTGTTTACTCACCACTTTAGATCATCACACTAGGACACTATGGCTGCATTACCCTCATTAAGACAGCTATCATATTTAGTTACGTTGTCAGAAACTTTACATTTTACTGAAGCAGCGCGTCGTTCCTTTGTCACCCAGTCAACACTGTCTGGTGGCATCATGGAATTAGAGCGTTTATTAGGTGGCGTCTTAGTTGAGCGTGATCGTCAAAACGTCCGTTTAACCCCATTAGGTGAGCAAGTGGTGGCGCGAGCGCGAGTGTTGCTTGCCGATGCCCAAGACCTGATGCGTTTAAGTCGAGAGATGAGCGAACCATTAACGGGCGATTTACATCTCGGTATTATTCCAACAATTGCACCTTTTATTCTGACTCAACTCTTAGATGAAGTTCATCAGCAATTGCCGAAAATCCAACTACACTTGCATGAAGCTCAAAGTGAGAAGATTGTAGAGAAGTTAGAACACGGTAATTTAGACATGATTGTGCTTGCGCTTCCGTTTGATACGCGCAGTCTAAAAGTTGCTGAAATTGCAAAAGAGAACCTCTTCCTTGTATACAACAAGAAAGACACCAATGCTGCCAATGCCAACTCATTAGATGACTTAGATTTATCTCGTTTAATGTTGCTTGAGGAAGGACATTGCTTACGTGATCATGCTTTAAGTGCCTGCCCTGTGGGTGAGCGCAAGAATGATCATCGCTTAAAAGCCAGTTCATTACCAACACTGGTTGAAATGGTCTCTTCAGATCTTGGCTTTACGCTTTTACCTGAAATCGCACTCAAAAACAGCATGATTCACTTCAATGAAGAGATTGATGTGAAAGCGATTGAGGCTGCACCAAGCCGCACCTTGGCTTTAGTGACTCGTAAAAGCACACCGTTACAAAGTGAATTTGATGTGATCTTGCAAATTCTGCAAAAAATCACGGCTCACTTATCTTAATAAAAAAGCCTGTAATTCAACTTGAATTACAGGCTTTTTTTAATCAATAACAATAATTATTGAATCTCTAATAAATTCACTTGTTCAACTTGTACATCGCTCATACGTAAACCTTGATCCAGCAACTGATTAAAATACCCTTCAACCACTTTGGCTTGATCAGCCGTATTTTCAACTTTATACATATTCTGGCGAAATTCATTACTTGAACGTAAACCCTTGGTGTACCAAGCAATATGCTTACGCGCAATACGACAGCCTGAGTATTCACCATAGAACTGGTACAGTTCAGCCAAATGTCCCAATAATACAGCTTTGACTTCCGCAATATCGGGTGCAGCCAAATGCTCACCTGTTTCTAAATAATGGGCAATTTCTCGGAATATCCAAGGTCGGCCTTGAGCAGCACGACCAATCATAATGGCATCTGCGCCAGTATAGTCCAGCACATATTTGGCTTTTTCAGGGCTATCAATATCCCCATTGGCAATCAATGGAATATCAATCAATTCTTTAACCTGCTTAATCAATTCATAGCGTGCTGTATTTAAATACATGTCTTCACGGGTACGACCATGCAAAGCTAAGGCTGCTATCCCCGCCTCTTCAGCACGTTTCGCAACACGCAAGATATTTTCATGGCCATTTAAAAAACCCAATCGGGTTTTTAAAGTGACTGGCACATCCACTGCGGAAACTACGGCATCAAGAATACGCGCAACAAGATCTTCATCTTGTAATAACGCTGAACCCGCAAGTTTGTTACACACCTTTTTAGCTGGGCAACCCATATTGATATCAACAATTTGTGCACCATTCGCCACCTGATAGCGTGCCGCTTCTGCAAGCTGTTCAGGATCAGAACCTGCGATTTGTGCGGAGATAGGTGCAAGCTCACCATCAAAATTGGCCCGATAGAGACTCTTTTTGCTCATACGGAGTGTCTTATCCGCAGTCATCATTTCACTGACCGCATGTCCTGCACCAAAGTACTTACAGAGTGTTCTAAATGGTCGGTCTGTTACGCCAGCCATTGGGGCAACGATCAAATTATTTGACAGTTGATATGGACCAATATACATATATTTTCTTACAATTTCTGATCAACATAGTATACTTCATTCGCCCGTTCGGCTCATCTTTTTGTGCGGTGTTGTCTTCATTATGAACCAATCGTTTTCGACTCGTCCTCTATTCAAAACATTTAGCCTATTGGCAATCAGCATAAGCTTAGCGGCTTGTGGTGATAATGCTTGGTGGTCAAATAATAAAGAACCTGAAATGAAGGCTGAGCAAATTACAAAAGTGCTGCCACCACGCGTAAATGATCGTCAGTCTTGGTCGCAAGATATTTTTGATATCATGCAACAACTGAGTATTCCAAAAACCAAGCAAAATGTATGCAGTATTGTGGCTGTGGTCGATCAAGAGTCTAACTTTGTCGCTGATCCTGCTGTACCAGGCTTGGGTGAAAAAGCCGTTCAAGAAATCAATACCCGACTCAAAGAGAAATTTGAAGCCAAGCTGGGTGAAACCATTGGCGGCACAGTGGCAGGTTATTTTGAGGATGTACTCAAAAACCAACCTTCACCAGAAAATAACTACATGAGCCAAATGCGCAAAGTCAGAACTGAGCGTGAACTCGACCTGCTCTACCGTGAAATTTTTGACTATATGTCGAAACATTATCATGTCAGTGCGTTAACGGGTGCTGCAAAACTGGTGGGACAAGACATTGGCGAGAAAATGAATCCAATTACCACTTTGGGTTCAATGCAAGTGCATATCAATTATGCCAAAGAACATAAGCGTCAAAGTGGGAATATTGCCGAACTGCGTGATGACCTGTATACCCAATATGGTGGTTTGTATTATGGCATTCACCGTTTGATGGAATATTCTGCTGATTATGACAAAGCCATCTATCGTTTTGCTGATTACAACTCAGGTATGTATTCAAGTCGTAATGCTGCTTTTCAAAAAATGCTTGAAGTTATACAAGGTAAAGACCTTGATTTAGATGGTGATTTATTACTTTACAATAAAGATGGGAATGTACAATCTGCACTAAGCCAATCCGAAAAAGAAGTAATCTCAGCATTTACCAACAATAAAATTCTGGTTACTCCGCGCCAAATTCGAGCAGATTTAAAGAAAGAAAAAGAGAAGAAGTTCGAAGATACGCAAACTTACTTAGCCGCTCAAAAGTTGTATCAAAATAAAACCAATAAAGAACCGATTTATGCAATTATGCCTGAAGTCGTTATTTCTGGCCCTAAACTTAGCCGCGATTACAATACCAATTGGTTCGCCAGTCGCGTAAATGGACGATATGAAACATGCATGCAAAGAGCGAAACGCATAAAACTCTAAACCTTGCTTTATTTGATTTCGATGGGACACTTTATCCAAGAGACAGTTTCACTGGATTTATTTTCTTTGCGCTTTCAAAGCGTCACATTATTAAAAGAGGCTTGAAAATCCTACCATGGATTCAAGCCTATTATTTACGTCTCTACCCTGCACATGCCATGCGGCCACGTTTATTTGAAACCATGTTTAAAGATATTCCTGCTGACGTGGTTGAAAAACTAGCCCAAGAATATGCGCAAAAACTGTTAAAAAAATTGGATCAGGATTTATTGAGCCAACTGCAACAACACCAACAACGTGGTGACCATATTGTTTTAGTGTCTGCCTCAGTCGATCTCTATCTGACGCCAATCTGTGAATTTCTGAATATTGATTTAATTTGCACGCAAACTGAAGCCCAAGACGGACTTTTGACAGGCAGTTACAACTCAGAAGATTGCAGTTGTGAACAAAAGAAAATACGTATTTTGCAAAACTACAATTTAGATGACTATCACGCTATTTATGCCTATGGAAATAGTGAAGAAGATCTGGATATGCTTTCACTGGCAGATTATGCCTATATGATGGGTGAAGAAAAAGCATTGCCCCCATTAGAACCCAGCCACTTAAAAACAATAGATATAAAAAAGCCCGCTTGATGCGAGCTTTTTTATTGATGGTAATTTAATAAATCGCCATATGATCACGATGAATCATTTCTAACGAACGTGCTTCACCGAGAACTTGATAGACTTTTTCCGAAGATAAACCTTTGATCATTTCCGCAGAACGCGAACTGAAATTCACTCGCCCAACCGCGATACGACCGCCATGTTTATCAACACACTCCACCACATCGCCACGATCAAAATGCCCTTCAATCGCTTTCACACCGACAGGTAACAAACTACGATGCTTAAGCTTAATGGCTTCAACAGCACCATCATCAATCACTAAACGGCCCGCAGTTTGTAAGTGTGCTGCTAGCCATTGCTGATGCGCTGTGACACGATCATTATCAGTGGTAAATAAGGTACCCAACATCTCACCCGCCATTAAACGAGCAAGCACATGGTCACTTTCACCACTGGCAATTAAAGTTGGACAACCTGAGCGTGCCGCAAGACGTGCCGCACGAACTTTCGTGACCATACCACCACGACCAAGCACACCACCGCCACCAGCCATTTCAAACAAGCTGTCATCGAGCGCTCGAACGGCTGAAAACAGTTTTGCATTTGGATTGCTGCGTGGATCTGAATCAAACATGCCTTGCTGATCCGTGAGGATAATCAGCAATTCTGCTTGAACCTGCCCTGCAACCATCGCGGCCAAAGTATCGTTATCGCCAAAACGGATTTCATCGGTTGAAACCGTGTCATTTTCATTAATGACTGGAATCACACGCCAATCGATCAAGTTCTGCAAAGCATCGCATGAGTTGAGATAACGACGACGATCAGCAAGATCATCATGTGTCAGTAAAACCTGTGCTGTCTGGATGCCATGTTGATCAAGTACACTTGACCAAGTATGGATCAGGCCCATTTGGCCAATGGCTGCACAAGCTTGCAAACTGGGTAGATCAGTGGGTCGACTCGCAAGTTTCATGCGTACCATCCCTTCTGCAACTGCACCTGAAGACACGAGAATAATTTCATGTCCAGCATTGTGTAGATCTGCAATTTGTTTCGCCCAATGCGAAATTGCACTTAAATCTAAACCTTGCCCATTTGCAGTGAGTAAAGATGATCCGATTTTAACAACGATTCGTTTACACGCATTGAGCTGACGTTGCCCATCGACCACTTCTATCATTTTTCCCTCGGTTTACTAGTCACGAATGTAGACGCTTTCTACATCGCCATCGTCTTCATCATCAAAGTCTTCATCATCATCCAAGCCTTCTTCACGCTGAGCCTTACGCATAGCACGATACGCTTCTTTTGCTGCGATGGTTTGCTCACGTGTCTCAGACTCAAGCTGTTCACGGAATGCTTTAACTTCTGCTGCATACTCTGGATCTTCAACTTCGCGCTCACGTTGTTGTTCGATTTGATCCATCAAGTAATACACAACTTCTTTGGTTCCTTCTGACATAAGACCAGAGGTTTTAAATACAGGACCTTCCCATTGCAATTCATCAAGAATGTGCTGACACCACTCTTCTCTTGATTCTTCAGGGAGTTGGTCAAGTTTGTTTAGTACAAGAACCACTGGAAGTTTTGCCAAAGTTGGTGAAAATTTTACCAACTCACCCAAAATCGCTTTAGCATTATGCGCAGGATCTGAACCATCAATCGGTTGAACATCAACGATATGCAACAGGATACGGGTACGCGCCAAGTGCTTCAGGAAGCGAATTCCCAAACCTGCACCTTCTGCCGCACCTTCGATCAATCCAGGAATATCCGCCATAACAAACGAGCGATGACGATCGGCATCGACCACACCTAAGTTAGGCACCATTGTGGTAAATGGATAATCTGCAACTTTTGGTTTTGCCGCACTCACGGCACGAATGAAGGTCGATTTACCGGCATTTGGCATACCCAATAAGCCAACATCGGCAAGTACTTTCAACTCTAAACGCACTTCACGATATTCACCTTTGATACCGTGTGTACATTTACGCGGCGAACGGTTGGTTGATGATTTAAAGTGAGTATTCCCTAAACCACCATCACCACCATGCGCAACTTTTACACGTTGCCCATCAGCAACCAGGTCACCGATGATGTCGCCTGATTCAGTATCAACAATGGTTGTACCGACTGGCACTTTTAAAATAATGTCTTCACCGCCACGGCCAGAACAGTTCGCACCCGAACCATTTTTACCGCGCTCTGCACGATATCGGCGTGTATAGCGATAATCTACCAGCGTGCTGGTATCATCATCGGCTTGAATATAAACACTTCCACCACGTCCCCCGTCTCCACCATCTGGACCACCAAAAGGGACAAATTTTTCACGGCGAAAACTGGCTACGCCATTGCCACCGTCGCCAGCCTCTACGGTAATGACTGCTTCATCAACAAAGCGCATGTGCCAATCCTCTGAATTCTGTAAAACGGGCTATTTTGCCACATTTTAATAAAATTCTCGAATAGAAAAATCAGCAAATTGATTTTTTTAAATTTATTATTCGTTCAACATTTCATTTCGCTATTTTAAGGTCTGCAAAATAACGTCAATATCAAGCATAAAATATTCAGTAGATGGAATATATAAGCAACTACGGTCTCACATTCTTCAAAGGCAACTCCATTTGCATATCCAGATTGGCTGTAGTCTGCTGTACCGAGTTATACATGATCGCATCAAAGGAAGAAATTTTACTCATATTAATCGCATCATTCATATAAAAACTCGGCTTAAATTGATGCTTCACTGGCAAATCGACCGTTTCATCAAAAGCAAAATATACTGGTCCGTCAAACACAATTTTCACTGGCACGGTATAGGTTCTTTTGAGTTGAAAAGGAATATCCAATTTCACTGGAATATTCAGACTCAAAGGAAACTTGGGTAATAGTTTATTTTGATAGATCAAATCTGTACTGGTTTCAATCGGCATAACTTCATCCACTTTCAGCGTGGTTTCATAATTGATATCCACCGTAATCGGTGTTTCGACTTCAAAGCTTAGATCAGCCAAATACTTCCCTCTTAAAGGTAACTGTAGAGTGCGATCGATGTCCAATACCGTATTCAGTTGACCTTCCGACTTCACGCTTAAATGATCACCTACTTGGATCTTGGTTCCCAAGGATTCAGGTAAACGAATATCTGCCTGTTGCGCAGAAACAATTAAAGATGCCTGAATATTTAAATAAAACCAAAATAGGATCGCCACCAGAGTTGTGACAATCACAAAACTAATCAGCAGGCTTTTCAGTGTCTTGGGCATCTCCATTACTCACCTGCTTTTACATCATGTTGAGTTGCTTGTACGTCAACAGGCTGAGCTTTGACACGATCTAAATACATCGTGGATAACGGAATCTTTAATTCACCCTGTGCGATTTTGACAGGTAAGGTATTTTTTACATCCACTGTGGCATTGAGTTCAGAGGTAATCGGGACATTTAAATTACCTTGAATTGGAATATTGGCATTCAGTTGCGCTTTCAACGGAATATTTAAATTTTCCTTGAGTACGGTACGCACAGGCGCATCAAATTTTAAATGTACTTTTTGCTGTAACGGCACTTGAATATCGATTGGAACATCAAGCTGTAGAGGAATCGAGCCCTTCAAAGGCAACGTCACATCTTTACCTAAAATCTTGACCTGAACTTTGGTATCGATTGGCAAACTTTGATTCACCTTAATCGTTTCTTTAACAGGAATCGTGGTACTAATTGGAACTACATTATCAAAATAAACCCGTGGTGTGAGTGTTTGAGTCAGTGGAACATTCAAGTGTTCATTGATTGGAATTTTTGCATCAACACGCCCATTTACATCAACATTTAAAGCATCTTTGATTTTTACCCGCACCTGTAAAGGCTCTTGCAAATCGATGGCGACATCTTGATTTTTCAACGGAATATAAATATTAAAATGCTTGAATACCCACATTGCGATATACACACCACACAAGTTGGCCACCACAATTAAAGCAAATACGATAAATAAACGTCTAAACTGCAACAATGAATGATTCCTTGATTAATTATGTCCCTTTTCCATCATTCTCATCGATTTTTATGTTTTATTCAGCATATATTCTGTACAGTCAATAAAAAAGCCCAGTCAAACTGGGCTTTTTTATTTATCGTGCTACAAACAAATTATGCATTTGTTTCAGCAGGAATTTTTGTATAGCTTACGCCACACATTTGTTCAGCGATACGTAATACTTGGCAGCTATAACCCACTTCGTTATCGTACCAAACATAAGCGGTTAAACGAGTACCTGAAGTGATTGTTGCTTGCGCATCAAACACACCCGCTGTACGAGAACCAATAAAGTCACTTGATACAACTTCAGTCGAGTTTGTATAACCAATCTGACCTTGTAAGCTAGAGTTGATTGAGATTTGACGAATATATTCGTTCACTTCTTCACGATCAACTTCTTTCTCTAGGTTTAAGTTCAAGATTGCAAGCGAAACGTTTGGTGTTGGAACACGTACAGAGTTACCTGTTAACTTGCCTTTAAGGCCAGGTAAAGCTTTAGCAACTGCTTTTGCAGCACCAGTTTCTGTAATTACCATGTTCAACGTTGCAGCACGGCCACGACGATCAGCTTTATGGTAGTTATCAATCAAGTTTTGGTCATTGGTGAAAGAGTGAACTGTTTCAACATGACCATTTAATACTTTGTATTTGTCGTCTAAAACTTTTAATACAGGTGTAATTGCGTTCGTTGTACAACTTGCAGCCGAGATGATTTTGTCTTCATCTAAAATATCAGTGTTGTTCACACCAAATACAACGTTCTTCATTTCGCCTTTACTTGGCGCAGTTAATACCACACGTGCAACGCCTGCACATTTCAAGTGTTGGCTCAAGCCTTCAGCATCACGCCATTTACCTGTGTTGTCGATCAAAAGTGCATTTTCAATACCATAAGCGGTGTAGTCCACTTCGCTTGGGCTTGACGCATAAATCACTTTGATGAACTGACCGTTTGCAATGATTGCTTCGTTTTCTTCATCTACAGAAATCGTACCATCAAAGGTACCGTGAATAGAGTCACGACGTAATAATGAAGCACGTTTCGCCAAGTCACCATCCGATGATTTACGAACAACGATTGCTTTAAGGCTTAAACCACGACCTAAACCAGATTGGCTGATGATTAAACGCGCTAAGATACGACCGATACGACCAAAACCGTAAAGAACAACATCTTTAGGCGCAGCAGCAGTCTCTTTACCTTGAATTGAAGCAACAGCATTTGCAACAAAAGCGTCAGCATCACCGCCTGCATTTTTGAATTCAACTGCAAGTTTACCGATATCAACTTCAGCAGAACCAATGTTCTCAACTTTCATTAACGCTTCCAAAATTGGGAAGGTATTTACAACTGAAAGTTCAACATCAAGCATACGCGTACGGCGATGTGTTTTTAAAATTTGGATTACTGAACGGTTGATTAAAGAACGACCGTAAACAGAAACAACAATATTTTTCTCACGATACAATTGACCGATTAAGGTAATCATACGTTCCGCGATTTCTTCACGGTTTTTCCAACGACCTTGGTGTTCTGCGTGTAGGGCAACGATTGTTTCTTTGCTCACAGTTACGTCCTCTAATTTATATATACTGGGCGTGAATTTTTAAAACGCCATTATTGTAATAGAATTATCATCAAGATTGAATCAAAAGCTGCTAAACGCGCTAAGATTTTGTCCTAATTGACTATAAATTCATAAAATACCTATAATTATTTTTGTGAATTTTGGTAAAACGAACTCACCTTCATCACAATATGTTCAATTTAATCAACGCTTATAACAGTTTTATTGATAATTTTTGCTTCATGAAAAAGTAAATCGCAAATTTGTCCTATTTTTCATCCATCCCCACCCGTTTTGAATATTGTTTCACATTAAGTTGCAAATGCTGTTTACGTTGCTTTTGCTGTACTAAATGCACAGCACCTTCAATCACTAAAACAAGCACCGCCAACCAGATAGGAATATAAGTAAACCATTCACCTGCTCCAATTTTTTCCCCAAGTAACAAAGACACCAAGGCCAGCAATACAGGTTCCAAATACCCCAACAAGCCAAAGATAATTAGTGGAAGGTAGCGGCTGGCAAGAATATAACTGCCTAAGCCAATTGCACTGAGCAAACCAAGTCCGATCACTACAAATACCAAGCTTGGATGTGCTAAGAATTTGAGATACGGCGTATCGCCTGTTTGGGCAAAGAAAATTGCAATGGGTAGAATCAATAATAAATCCCACCAAAACCCACCTAAATTATCCGTTTGGATCTTTTTACGAAGAATAAAATAAGCTGCATAACCGATTGCAACAAAGACTGTTTCCCAAGCAATACTGCCTAAACGCCATATTTCATGTCCAACCCCTAAAGCAGCGAGCAATACAGCGAGGTACTGGAATTTTGAAAGCTTTTCACCATACAAAATACTTCCAGCCAACACTAAGACCAAAGGCAATAAGAAATAACCCAACGAAACCTGCAAACCTCGACCATGCATAGGTGCCCACAAAAACAGCCACAGCTGTGCTGAGGTTAAAACAGAGGTCATCATTAAAAGTAACAAGAGACGAGGTCGAGCTAGAATCCGTTTAAATATGGTTTTGATATGAATTAAATCACCGCTAAACCACATAAATAATGTCAGAAATGGCAATGTTGCAACAATACGCCAGCCAAAAGTTTGTTCACTATTAAATGCACCAAGCAGTTGGGTATAAAAATATAAAACCCCAAAGGTCACAGAAGCCAAAACTGAATAAGCAATTCCTTTAAACACTTTGAACCTCTGAATTTGAGAGAATTAGTAAAATATGTGACTTATCCACTATATAAAAATAAAAAAACCATGCAAGCATGGTTTTAAAACAAGTATATCTTATTTAGTGATGTTCAGGATAAATCACATCAGCAATATCATAGCCCAATGATTTAGCGTAATTTAGATATTCATTAATAATTTCTTTTTTTGGATTTGGTATCCGTGAAAGGACCCACAAGTATTTTCGGCGTGGCTCTCCCACCAATACGGTTTGGTACTCATTATCCAGCTTTAAAATCCAATAATCACCACGAATCACAGGCACCCAGCGCACTACTTCTGGTAGAAAGCTAACACGTAATTTACTGTTAAATGGTGCATTGGCAACAAAGGCTTCACCGACACTTTGCTGTAAATTGCCTTCACTGTCATAGCATTTGTTATCAACAACAATATTGCCATTTTCATTTAGGGTATAAGTTGCAGTAACGTTATAGGCACACTTGCGCTCAAAAAACATCGGTTTTCGAGCAACCTCATACCAAACACCCAAGTACTTATCGAGTTCGACTTTATCTACTGTCGGTAAAGGCTTTGCCTGTGCATAAGCAATGGTTCCAACAGCCAACCCAGTTAAGACAGCCCCACCAATCGCAATTTTTGCAAGGCGCCAACTCGCTTTCGGGAAATTTTGAATAAAAGGCATGAGAAATCCTCAAAACAGTAATTTGTTATAAATAGTCATATAGTTAGCTATTAAAAATAGCCTACTTTATAAACAAAAACTGTTGCGATATGTATCCCTTTTGAGGATTTCTCTGTCTAATTAAGATTGCAGCATATGTGCTTTTAAGCGCACGATCTCGTCACGCAATCTTGCTGCCTGTTCAAACTGAAGCTCTTTAGATGCTTTCAACATCTCTTTCTCAAGCTTGCTGATGTGCTTAGCAAACAATTTTGGATCGGATAAAAGATGCTGTTCATCCGCGCTAATCGCCCGTGCCTGCTCAAGCACATTTTCATCAATCTCATCATCAGTCAGCACTTCACCAGTATCGATTTCTTTAATCGCTTGGCGCACAGCACTACGTGGCGTAATCCCGTGCAATTCATTAAATTCAATTTGCTTGTTACGACGACGATCCGTTTCATCGATTGCTTTACGCATCGAGTCAGTAATACGATCCGCATATAAAATCGCTTTACCTTTCACATTACGTGCAGCACGACCAATGGTCTGAATTAATGAACGCTCGGAACGTAAGAAACCTTCCTTATCTGCATCCAAAATCGCAACCAAAGAAACCTCTGGCATGTCCAAGCCTTCACGCAATAAGTTAATCCCGACTAATACATCATGCACACCGGTACGTAACTCATGAATGATCTTGACTCGTTCAACGGTATCAATATCCGAATGTAGATAAGCGACTTTCACACCATATTCTTTTAAATATGAGGTTAAATCCTCAGCCATACGTTTGGTCAAAGTCGTCACCAATACACGTTCATTCAGTTGCTTACGAATATTGATTTCAGATAACACATCATCCACCTGTGTTAACACTGGACGCACTTCAATTTCTGGGTCAATTAAACCCGTTGGACGCACCACCTGCTCAACAATTTGTTCAGATTTTTCCAACTCATAATGAGCAGGTGTTGCACTGACAAAAACTGTTGTTGGAACAATTCGCTCCCACTCTTCAAATTTCATCGGACGATTATCTAAAGCACTTGGCAAACGGAAACCATAATTGACCAAGTTTTCTTTACGCGAACGGTCACCTTTATACATCGCACCAATCTGTGGAACGGTCACATGTGATTCATCAATAATCAACAAGGCATCTTCGGGGATATAATCAAATAAGGTTGGTGGTGCTGCTCCAGCGCTACGACCTGAAAGATGGCGTGAATAGTTTTCAATACCATTGGTATAGCCTAGCTGTTGCATCATTTCCAAATCATAACGTGTACGTTGTTCAATCCGCTGAGACTCTAATAATTTGTCATGCTCTTTGAAAAATTTCAGTTGATCTTTTAACTCATCTTTGATGGTATCAATGGCACGAGTTAAATGATCTTTCGGCGTAACATAGTGACTTTTTGGATAAATCGTTACACGCGGCACCTTACGTACCAATTTTCCTGTTAATGGATCAAACCAACGAATCGAATCCACTTCATCATCAAATAACTCAACGCGAATCGCATCTTTATCCGATTCCGCTGGGAAAATATCAATGATTTCACCACGGATACGATAGGTACCACGTAAAAACTCTAGTTCATTACGGGTATATTGCATTTCGACCAAACGGCGAATGATTTCATCACGGCTGACACGATCGCCTTGTACGATATGCAATAACATTTGCATATAGGCATTTGGATCGCCCAAACCATAAATCGCAGAAACTGAGGCCACAATAATGGCATCACGACGTTCTAATAAAGCGCGTGTTGCAGACAAACGCATTTGATCAATATGGTCATTGATAGCTGAGTCTTTTTCAATAAATGTATCTGAAGATGGCACATAGGCTTCAGGCTGATAGTAATCGTAATAACTAACGAAATACTCAACCGCATTATTCGGAAAAAAAGCTTTGAACTCACCATAGAGCTGTGCAGCAAGCGTTTTATTATGTGCCATGACAATGGTTGGACGTTGCGTTTGGGCAATCACATTGGCCATGGTATAGGTTTTACCTGACCCAGTAACCCCGAGCAGCAATTGATTGCGAAAACCTTGATCGATACCGCTGACCAATTTTTCAATCGCCTGAGGTTGATCGCCCGCAGGTTGATAGTTGGTGACTAACTCAAATGGCTGGTTTTCGCTCATAGAAATGCTTTCTGCTTATGTTCAAGTATCTTCATTTTATGGGGATGATCTATAAATACTCAATCCTATTTTTGGTTTCTTTAAACCTCCCTATGTTAAGCACATAAGCTATAATAAAAAATCTACAACTTAGATTAAAAACTGTGTCTTACAATAAAATGAAGCAACGGAGAATACAACTCCAATAAAAAAAGAACAAAAACTATCAAGAAAATGCTTTGAACAAACGGCTTTCAATAATCAACTCAGTTATTTGGGGACAGTAATATTGGTTGTAGGTACACTCTATTTAGTCATTGTTTTGTTCGGAATTTATCAAAAATACTTTTAAGAGTCATTCAAATGCAGAAAAATGATAACTGGACAATCATAAAACAGCAGTTACGTTTAGCAGTTGTAGGTATATTATTTTGGCTAATTGGCGGTGTACTTAGCTATTTTTCCTATGGTAATTTGTATATTTATACTTGACCATCCAAACAATCAACTGCAACATGAACTTATACTTTATTTCAATGATAAAAATATGGCTTACCAATACCATGACGAAACAATCGTAACGGAACTCCCAGAAGATACAGTCTTTGTTTTTGGCAGTAACTTAGCGGGTATCCATGATAGCGGTGCTGCACGCGTCGCTGCCCAGCACTTTGCTGCCGTGACAGGCGTGGGTCGTGGTTGGGCGGGCCAAACTTTTGCGATTCCGACACTGAATGAACACTTACAACAAATGCCACTGTCTCAAATCGAGCATTATGTCGATGACTTTAAAATCTACGCCAAAAACCATGCAAAAATGAAATACTTTTTGACGGCTCTAGGTTGTGGTATTGCGGGTTATAAAGTGTCAGAAATCGCGCCATTATTCAAAGGTATCCATTCGAATGTGATTTTCCCCGAATCATTTCGCCCTTATATTGAAGAAGATGCGGTTTCACAATTTCCCAACTTAACCGCCGCAGCGGTACATGCCTTTATTACCGATGAAGTGATTTTCTACTTCAACCATGGCTATGAGTCTTTTGAAGAGGCACTGGATAAAACCAATTTAACTGCTGCCGAAAAAGCCATTGCACTGGTGGTTTTAAATGAAGAGCTTTATCCACGTGATCGCTATGGTCGCGGGCGTGAACATGAAATCAGCGATATTCTCGGCAAGCTCAACGGCAAGATTTTTAATTTCCATGATAATACTGAAGGTGCAATGATTTTTGTCAGTGTGATTATTGCCTTAATGGAACTTTACGATATTGATGAATATGATTTTATTAAACTTTGGCGTGGTGAGTTAGAAATACAGCATCCATTAAACCGCCATTAAACAATAAAAAAAGCCAATCGATATGATTGGCTTTTTTTATTAACGCTTCCCCATCGAACGACGAGTACCACGTGGTGGCATCCAAGTACGATCGGCATATTGTTCAGGTTTTGGGCGAACCTGATTATGCGTTGCATCCTCAGAATCATCCTGAGCAGACGGCATAGGGAATGGTAATTTCACCAAAGCTTTTTTTGCTTTAGGTTGTTGAGCACTCATTGAAATTCTCTCGAAATCTAGATTTCTAGCCGCTATTGTAATGGATTTTTGCTGTTTTGATAAAAATAAAATATGTAAAAAAATAGAATGCGCTCGCGAGCTAAAATTTGGTAACTTTTTATGCGATTAAGGCAAGTTTCAGCCACAATCAAGTCTATTTAGGCTAAGATAACCTGCTTTTTATCTTTTAATCCCATAAGAAGGAATAATGCCGTGGACGTACGTCTCTCTGATCGTGTCAATGCCATCAAACCGTCCCCTACACTTGCAGTAACCAACAAAGCTGCTGAGCTTAAAGCTGCCGGTAAAAACGTGATTGGTTTAGGTGCAGGCGAACCAGACTTTGATACCCCTCAACATATCAAAGATGCTGCAATTGAAGCGATTAATAAAGGCTTTACCAAATATACAGCGGTAGACGGTACTCCAAGCTTAAAAAAAGCAATTATTGCGAAACTCAAACGTGATAATAATTTAGATTATCAAGCCAACCAGATTTTGGTTTCTTGTGGTGGTAAACAAAGTTTCTTTAACTTGGCACTTGCTTTGTTAAACAAAGGCGATGAAGTGATCATCCCTGCTCCGTTCTGGGTAAGCTACCCAGATATGGTAATTATCGCTGAAGGTACGCCAGTTATCGTAAAATGTGGTGAAGAGCAGCGTTTCAAAATCACACCAGAACAATTAGAAACAGCAATCACAGCAAATACTCGTTTAGTTGTTTTAAACAGCCCGTCTAATCCAACAGGGATGATCTATACCAAAGCTGAGCTCGAAGCGTTGGCTAAAGTATTGCGTCGTCACCCACAGGTTTTTGTTGCATCTGATGACATGTACGAACCAATCCGTTGGGAAGATGAGTTCTACAACATCGCAACTGTTGCACCAGACTTATATGACCGCACGATCGTTCTAAATGGTGTATCTAAAGCCTATGCAATGACAGGCTGGCGTATTGGTTATGCAGCTGGTCCTGCAAAAATCATTGGCGCAATGAAAAAAATCCAGTCACAGTCAACCTCTAACCCGACTTCAATTTCGCAAGTTGCGGCTGAAGCAGCGTTGAATGGTCCACAAGACGTTTTACAACCGATGATTGAAGCATTCAAACGCCGTCATGATTTAGTTGTGAATGGCTTAAATGACATCAAAGGCATTTCATGCCTACCTGCTGATGGTGCTTTCTATGCTTATGCAAACATTCGCCCATTGATCCGTGCCAAAGGCTTAAAATCTTGCACAGAATTCTCTGAATGGTTGCTTGAAGAAACTGGCGTTGCTGTTGTTCCTGGTGATGCGTTTGGCTTAGGCGGATTTATGCGTATCTCTTACGCAACTGCTGACGAAGTTTTAGTAGATGCTTTAGCGCGTATCAAAAAAGCGGCTGATTCAATTGATGGTGTCGATGCTGCAATTGCATCTATCCAAGCAGAAAAAGCGGCTCAATAATTTAAGATGCAATAAAAGAAGCTTCCTTTGGGAAGCTTCTTTTATATCTATTTACTTTTAAATCAAAAATGATCAGCCCTATTCTGAGGATTCTCCGCTAAATAACGCGACCACCTCTGCTTCGGTCATTTTCTTGGTCGAATTTTCAAAAGCATAAAACTCAGGTTTACAATCAATATAAATTTCTAGATCAAGATTCAAATCTTGTGGTGGCTCATTCAATGCAAAAGCATTGATATTGCAGTAACTCTGGTCTTTGGTTCGCCAAAATAAATTGGTGCCACAGACATTACAAAAACCACGTTCGCCCCAAGCGGATGAGTTATACACCGACAAATGATCTTGTTTTAAAAATTTTAGACTGTCTCGCTTAACATCAATGGTCATAATCACACCACTGGTTTGTCTACGGCAGATTGAGCAGTGACAGGCATGCACATCGTGATTGCTTAATTCAACTTCAAATGTGGTTTCACCACAAACGCATTGTCCATTCATTATCATTTACCTTTTATTCAGAATTGTTATGCATGATTTTTCAAATAGCATAAAACAATCCAAATCTTTAGCAACGAACAATTTGTAAAACAGATGCTTAGCGGCTGTGATACTTGACACTTGCGACCACAAAGTCTATTTTATATACGAGTTCTATTTTGGAACTATAAAGGATAAATAAGATGAAACACCCGAAAGAAATGAACGGACTTGAGTTTTTAACAGCGATGTGTGAAGGAAAAATTCCACCTGCCAGTATTAGTGAAACTATCCCGATGCAACCAGTCGAAGTTGCAGAAGGATTTATCAAATTTGAAGTTCAAGCAGATCAACGCCACCTCAATCCCTTAGGTGGAGTACATGGTGGTTTTGCTGCGACCGTACTCGATTCGGTCACTGGGTGTGCTGTTCATACACTTCTAGACGCAGGTGTAGGTTATGGCACGATCGATCTGAATATTAAAATGTGCCGCCCTATTCCTAAAAACCAAAAGCTCATTGCAACCGGTAGCATCATCAATATGAGTAAGAACCTTGGCATTTCCGAAGGCAAGATTGTCGATGCGGATGGAAAGCTTTATGCACATGCTACCGCCACTTGCATGGTTATTCGCCCATAAAAATATTTAAGGCAAATGGGCTATTTCCTTATAGCCCTATGCAATCGCTTGAGTTGCTTGAAACTTTTTTGGTCGAATACACAAATGACTAAATACCGCATATTGCCAAATACTTTTGACCTGTACAGTAACAACCTTCTGTTCCGCAATAGACCAAGCCAGTGCTGTATTGGCACCTAAAAAAAGTTCACCGCCTAACTGAAATAAATACAGCGGTGCATGCTCATCAAGTGTTGCTGCATTTTTTTGTACTAACAGATTTTTTGCATTTTCGATTTTCCATTTATTACCAAACCATAGTTGTAACAAATCACCGAGATACAAGGCTTGTTGTTTAAACGGAAAAGTATTTAAAAATGAATTTTCGACGGGCGTATAATATTGCGCAGAATCTTGAATAATTTCGAGATAATGCTCTTGATAAAATGAAAGGTTTGAAAAAATAGATTGAATGCTAAGAATCGTCATCACGATCTCCAGTTTAGCCATTTTAGTGCTGGCAAGTAGGGTTAAATCCACACTGTTTAGATGAATATCTAAACGCTCTTTCTAATTCGAATCTAGCAATAGCCTGTTCAAAGTTCAAGTTATTTTTCCAACTTTATCGTAATTGTGCAAATAAAAAGCATACGATATAAAAATGAAAGAAACATGACACTTTTATCTTGACCAATTTTAAAAGCTGCCTATAATGGCACTCAGATTCTCCCATAGCTCAGTCGGTAGAGCGACGGACTGTTAATCCGCAGGTCCCTGGTTCGAGCCCAGGTGGGAGAGCCAAGATTCTAAAAAAGCCCAGATCAATGATCTGGGCTTTTTTATTGTATCGCTAAAATCTACGCAATATTTATTATTACCAAAGCGATTCAGATGAACAAAACAGCTGAAATGCTGATAAAAAGTACAGTTAAATCAATATTTAAATTTTTTCTTGTGAATCACTTGACCACTGCCTCCTTCATGCATAGAATGCATATCCAGATTCTCCCATAGCTCAGTCGGTAGAGCGACGGACTGTTAATCCGCAGGTCCCTGGTTCGAGCCCAGGTTGGAGAGCCAATCTACTATTCTCCCATAGCTCAGTCGGTAGAGCGACGGACTGTTAATCCGCAGGTCCCTGGTTCGAGCCCAGGTGGGAGAGCCAAGATTCTAAAAACCCACTCTTAATTGAGTGGGTTTTTTATTTGCTCTTTGATAAATACATGTTTGAATCAAATCACCTCCTATTTCTAACCATTGGGTTTATAAGTACAGCTATATTGCTATTCAGCTGCACACGTCCTTTCTTCCCCAAGCAAAAGTTCTTTGCCCGACCTGTCATCACTTCGTTTGAATCGCGTATGTTTATGCGTTTACAGCAAGCATTTCCTCAGCATCATGTTCTGGCTCAGGTTGCATTTAGTGCATTGATTACCAGCGACCATTATAAAATTCGCAGCAAGTTCAATCGCAAGGTCACAGACTTTGTGGTTCTGGATCAGGACATGAATGTTTTGGCGATTATTGAGTTAGATGATCCAAGCCATTTAGGCAAAGAGCTAGAAGATAAAAAGCGCGATCAGATGCTACGAGAAGCAGGCTATCAGGTACAGCGTTACACTGAAATTCCATCTATAAGGCAGTTACAGATGGATCTTCGATAGTCCGTCTTTCTAAGAAAAATTATTCAGTCTTTGCCTGTTCAGCATTTTTCTGCTGCTCAAACTTTTTTGCAATCTCAGCACGTTGTTGATCATATTTTTTCTTGGTTTGCGCATCACTTTTGGCAGCAACAAATGCCATACCTACAATAAAAATTGGAATCAACAATCCCAAACTCATTAATAACCAAGGGACTGACTTTTTCTCAACAGGTGGCTGGCTCATAAGTGATTTAAACTCAAATTGCATGGCTTTAAACAGTGCAACAATATAACAAAAAAGAGCCCCGATAAAGAGACTCTTTTTTATTAGCTTGAAACCACAAATATTATGGCTTCACACCTGTACATTGCTCATTTTTACTTGCATCAATCTTAGCTGGATCAACCACTATATTTGTTTTAGCAGGCATCTTAGATTGAATAAAGTTATATACATCAAGGTTTCTACACACAATTGCCTGAGTATGCGTTGCATTTACAACAGGGTCCAGTTTAACACTTGGTGACCCTAATGCTTGCAAATTAGCAACCAATACCTGTGTAACAGGGAATGGAACATTTGTATCCGCAGTTCCCTGAACAATATAAACTGGCTTATCAATACGTTTCGTTCCAGGTTGGTTTGCAACTAGAAACTTCTGCACTGTTTCATTATTTTTAAAGTTATTAGTATCTAACCCTGGATAGTCCATAACTTTTTTATCAGGATTATCCGTCATAAACTTAATGATATCAGCTTTAAACTTCTCAATAAGACTTAAGCTTGGATCAGCTTCATTATCTAAACAAAGACCATTTTCACCTGTGGTACCTTCAGCAAATTCTGCAAGAGATTTTGCACGTTCTTGGAAAATGTCTCGATAATTGAATCTTGGCTCATATGCTTTAATCCCAACACCTGTCAATGCAGCATAAGCAAGTAAAGTTGCATAGGAATCAACAGATACTCGTTTTGCTAACGGTACTCCTGCTGCTATTTCTTTTAACTCAATCCCTGCCAAAGCAGTAGGTGCAACCTCTAAGATAATCTTTCCTAAACTCGATGCAGGTGCTCCAGCCACAGCTCCCTTATAGGTTGCATCCGCATTTGCATACTCCGCAGTCCCTAAAGATGCCTGACCACCTTGAGATTGACCAGCAGACATCCACTCCCCATTTAGCTTGGCACCATAATGATCTTTAGCTGCTTTTACAGCTGCAATCGCAGATTTCGCCTCACTACCCAAGTTAAGATATGGATGAATACCTGGCGTACCTAAACCTTCATAATCAGGCGCAACAACAACATAACCTGCCTCTAATAAGCTTTCAGCTAAAATTCTAAAGCGAGCGCCGATTGCATTGTTACTTGGTGCACAACTATCCGCAACACCAACTGTGCCATGTTCCCAAACCACAACTCGGTAACCATCAGTAGGTTGAGCAGCTTTTGGAAACATCACCAGTGCCGTCGCTTTTGCTGTACGCCCTTGGACATTGACCATGTTATAAGTCATTACTTTAATTGACGATGCATTATCTACTTTATCTTTCGAATAAGTAGTTTCAGACAGATAGGTTTTTTCCGAATCCACCCCAGTATAGTCATCATCATTGTCATTACATGCGGTTAAAAATAATGCAGAAATAGAGAATGTCATTGCCAACGCAATTTTAGACCGTTTCATAAAATGTCCTTTTAGTCCTTGTTTTATTTTAAGCATGAAACTACATGCCACATTATTAAGGCATAAAAAAAGTGCTCTGCATAGAACACTTTTCAACTATTCAGTCAGTTTAAGATATTAATTCTAAAAAAATTCCAATAAAAATAATCAGCCCGACCCAGCGATTGTGACGGAATGCCCAAAAACAAATTTGTGGATCACGATCTTTGGTTTTAAATGCCTGATAGACAAAATCAGCAGCAACGATCAATAAAGCAATCAATCCAAATGGCAATAGCAGATTTTCTAAATATAAAGCACCACCGATAAGGAGCAAGCTGAGAATCTGAAGTAAACCAATGATCTGGATATCATAACGACCAAATAGAATTGCTGTTGATTTCACCCCAATTTTCAAATCATATTCACGATCTGTAATCGCATATTGAGTATCGTAGGCAACCGTCCACGCCAAATTACCAAAATACAAAAGCCAACAGGTTAAATCGAGTGGTTTACCCATCGCCGTAAAAGACATGGGAATTCCCCATGAAAATGCCATACCCAAAACAACTTGTGGTAAGTGGGTATAACGCTTCATAAAAGGATAAATAAATGCCAGCACTAAACCCGCAAGCGCGCAATAAAACGTGGCAATCGGCAGGAAAAATAAAGTGCAGGCACTTGCTGCGACTAATGCAAGAAAAACATAAACTGCTTCACGTGGACGAATAACACCTGTCGCCAATGGACGTGTTTTAGTCCGCTCTACATGCGCATCAACTTTACGATCTGCAAAATCATTGATCGCACAACCCGCTGCACGCATAAAAATCGTACCCAAAACCATCGCAATCAGAATCTGCAATGGAGGTAGCCCCCCCGCAGCAATCCATAAAGCCCACATAGTTGGCCAAAAAACCAGTTCTGTGCCAATCGGTTTATCGAAGCGACATAAATAGTAATAGGCTTCTAAACGTTGTCGCCAGGTTGTGTGTTGCACCGTTTCCATGATGAATCCTTAGAGTCAATGCTGTCGAATAAATTGTTCAAATGCAGGTAAAAATGTTTCTTGCACAATAAATTTACATCCATGCCATGTATAGCAACTCTGCCGCGTCCACCCTTCTTCAAGATGAATCACTCGTCGTTCGCAAGCAGGATTTGTTCTTTGAAATAAAAACCAGCCAATCGGCTTATTACGGATATGCCGAAACAAGCGTGCTTTTTTTTGCATACTCAGAATCGGAAAAATACTTTTTGCTTTAACCCATGCCTGTTCTTCACTGCCATAAAGATGAGTTTCGCGCACCCAACCTATATGATGAGATGGCATCTGCATCCATTGGCTATCCGCAAAGGTTAAACGCTGATAATGTTCCCTCAACCGCTCAACATGGAACTGACCGTGACCTAAATCGGTTAATTGTTGAGTTAGCGAACCAGATGCATACAACCATTTTTTTAAATCAATCGAGATTTCTTTGCCCTTTATTCTGTTTGGTCGTAAATTTCGCATGCTTGGCTCACTAAAAACATCGCGATTAGTGTACATCAATTTCTTGGTAAAAACGTATGACTTTCAATTGAATCAAAAACATAAAAAAAGCTCGCCGAAGCGAGCTTTTTTGAATTGGATGTATTACAGGCTGTAGTACATATCAAATTCAACTGGGTGAGTTGTCGTGTTAAGACGACGTACATCTTCAGTTTTAAGTTCGATATATGCATCAAGCATTTCTTTAGTGAATACACCACCTTTCAACAGGAACTCATGGTCATTTTGAAGAGCTTCAAGTGCCATATCCAAGCTGTGAGCAACTGTTGGGATTTTCGCTTCTTCTTCAGGAGGAAGATCATACAAGTTCTTATCAGCAGCTTCACCTGGGTGAATCTTGTTTTGGATACCGTCGATACCCGCCATCAATAATGCCGCAAAACCTAAGTACGGGTTCATCATTGGATCTGGGAAACGTGCTTCGATACGCTTGCCTTTAGGGCTAGAAACGTAAGGAATACGGATAGATGCAGAACGGTTACGCGCTGAGTAAGCAAGCATAATTGGTGCTTCGAAGTGAGGAACCAAACGCTTGTACGAGTTCGTAGAAGGGTTTGTGATCGCATTTAATGCACGAGCATGCTTGATCACACCACCGATAAAGAATAATGCCATTTCTGATAAGCCAGCATATTCATCACCAGCAAACAAGTTCTTGCCATCTTTAGAGATTGACATGTGAACGTGCATACCAGAACCGTTGTCACCTACCATTGGTTTAGGCATAAATGTTGCTGTTTTAGCATATTGATGCGCAACGTTCCAAACTGCATATTTGAACTGTTGAACTTCGTCCGCTTTACGAACTAAAGTATTGAAGCTCACACCAATTTCTAATTGGCAAGATGCAACTTCGTGGTGATGTACTTCTACACGACCAGGACCCATGATGTCTTCGATTTTTGCACACATTTCAGCACGCATATCTTGTGAAGAATCAACAGGAGGAACTGGGAAGTAACCGCCTTTAACACGTGGACGGTGACCAGAGTTACCCGCTTCGTAATCTTTACCAGTTGACCATGCAGCTTCTTCAGCGATCAATGTATGACGCGCGCCAGACATGTCGATGTCCCATTTTACTTCGTCAAAAACAAAGAATTCTGGTTCTGGACCAAAGAATGCAGTATCACCGATACCTGTAGATTTTAAATATTCTTCCGCACGACGAGCAATCGAACGTGGGTCACGCTCGTAACCTTGACCAGTAGATGGCTCAATAACGTCACAAGTCACAACAACTGTAGGCTCAGCAAAGAACGGGTCAAGAAAACCTGTTTCAGCATCTGGACGTAAGATCATGTCAGACGCTTCAATGCCTTTCCAACCAGCGATTGAAGAACCATCAAACATTTTACCGTCTTCAAATGTATCTTCATCAATCGTGTCAGCTGGGTAAGTTACGTGCTGCTCTTTACCCTTAGTATCAGTAAAGCGAAAATCGACCCATTTTGCGCCACTTTCTTTGATGAGTTGAAGGACCTTGTTCGCCATGCTCATTTGCTCCAATGAAATTTCTATGCACCTGTTAAGTGCGTGTTAGTTGTTGATATCTAATTAGCAATTATCATACCAACAATTTTAAAGCATACCTAAAACATTGAAATTCTTCGCAGAAAAAATGCTTTAAGCTCCATGTCCTATGTCTACTATAATGCTTATATCCAAAAACGCACCATATTTACACATTCCTATTTTGGCGCGTCCCTAAAAAAGACAAAATGAACCAAAATAGTGCAATACATATAACAAAGAACCAATGTAGTGCCAATTACGCTATTATTCTTAGCATAAATTGGCTTTTTATATCATTCTTTTCAAGATCATTCCAATCAATTCATTTAGACTTTCAATTCACTTTCTTATTTTTTTACCAAGTCTTTCAATTACAAAATTTATTCTCGATTAAGCAGGTGTTGCAAAGCAATAAAATCTACCAGATTTCAACCAATGCCTTGTTTCAAAATTTTCCACATTAATCATCGGTTTTGATATGATGATTTCCCGCTAACGCTAGAATAATCCTTCTTCTATTAACAATAGATGAAATCAAATAGCGTTCAGATCGGTTTATCGAATTCAATAGCACAATTAAGTGCATATTTTTCAAAAGGTTATAATCATGCTTCTAATGATTGACAATTATGACTCATTTACTTACAACATCGTTCAATACTTTGGCGAGTTGAACCAAGAAGTAAAAGTTGTTCGTAATGATCAAGTGACATTAGAGGATATTGAACGATGGCAGCCGAAATATCTGGTGATTGGCCCTGGCCCTTGTTCACCAAGTGAAGCAGGTATCTCAATTCCATCCATCAATCACTTTGCTGGCAAAATTCCGTTACTGGGTGTCTGTTTAGGTCATCAAGCGATTGGACAAGCCTTTGGTGGCAACATCATTCGTGCTAAAACCGTGATGCATGGTCGCCTATCCGACATGCACCATAGCGACAAAGGAATTTTTAGCAATTTGCCCTCTCCGTTTGCAGCGACACGGTATCATTCATTGGTGATTGAACAGGAAACTTTGCCTGAATGCCTAGAAGTCACCTGCTGGACCAATCAAGCAGATGGTACGATAGAAGAAATCATGGGTGTAAAACATAAGACACTCCCTGTTGAAGGTGTCCAGTTCCACCCCGAGTCTATTTTAAGTGAACATGGCCATCAAATTTTCAAAAACTTCTTGGATATTTATGCTTAGTCTCAAGACTTGAGCATACTTCATCTTTAAACAGCCTATTTTTTATGAATAGGCTGTTTTTATTTTGAACATATAAAAACAATATACAACTCATACATACTGCATAAATTTACAGCATTAAAATACAAGTGAAAAAATACATTTAAAACAAGTCATTCTTTTTCAATAATTAATCCACTTTTCACACGTTATAAAAAGTAAGTTCAATATGTGTTTTCTAGCAGCGTGAATTGCTTTTTACTTTTTTAGATTAACTATAGTCATAGGAATGATTAAGTTTCAGGGCGGCTGGATGATAGAATCTAAGTCATTGTTCTTAGCATTCCCCCTGAATGATTTATCAGGATAACCTATTGTGAATACCTTGGTTTTATTGAATATTATTGTTTTCGTCCTGCTCATGGCAGGATTGTTTTTTAGCTACCGTAAAGATTGGAGTCTCTCCAAAAAAGTTCTGATCGGTATGATCGTCGGTATCTTTTTTGGTTTAGCACTGAAAGCGATCTACGGCGACAACCCTATTATTGAACATTCAATTGCATGGATTAACCTCGTTGGTAATGGTTATGTACAACTATTACAAATGGTGATCATGCCACTGATTTTTATTTCAATTTTAAGTGCGGTGGTGAAACTACACCAAACCACATCACTTGGAAAAATCAGTGTACTCGTGATTGGTATCTTGCTCGTCACAACGGCTATTGCGGCACTTGTCGGTGCTGGGATTACCAACTTATTTGGCTTAACCGCTGAAGGACTGGTACAAGGTACCAAAGAAGCGGCTCGGCTAGCGACTATTCAAAGTCAATACATTGGTCAAGTTACAGATTTAGATGTTCCAAAACTATTGCTTTCTTTATTTCCACAAAACCCATTTGCCGATTTAACTGGCGCCCGCCCTACAGCGATTATCAGTGTTGTGATTTTCTCTGCTTTTTTAGGTGTAGCAGCCTTAAAACTGATGGATAAAGACACCATTAACGGCGAAAGAATCAGACATGGAATTGAAGCACTACAAGCTTTGGTCATCAGTCTGGTACGTTTAGTCATGCAATTTACACCTTATGGTGTATTGGCATTGATGACTAAAATGGTGGCAACAGCAAACGTAGCTGATATCGTAAAACTTGGTGAATTCTTAGTTGCCTCTTATCTTGGCCTAGCGATTATGTTCATCGTACATGCACTGATTCTGCTGTTTGTACGTGTCAACCCAATCGACTTTTTCAAGAAGGTTTTCCCTGTTTTAACCTTTGCATTTACCAGTCGCTCAAGTGCAGCCAGTATTCCATTGAATATTGAAGCGCAAACCAAGCAACTGGGTGTACCCGAAGGCATTGCCAGCTTCTCGGCTTCATTTGGTGCGACCATTGGTCAAAATGGTTGTGCTGGTTTATACCCTGCAATGCTTGCGGTGATGGTTGCACCAACAGTCGGTATTAATCCACTTGATCCGTTATGGATTGCCCAATTGGTTGTTGTGGTCACTCTCAGCTCAATTGGGGTTGCAGGTGTGGGTGGTGGTGCGACTTTTGCTGCTTTAATCGTGCTTCCTGCGATGGGCTTACCGATTACTTTAGTGGCCTTACTCATTTCAATTGAACCACTCATTGATATGGGACGCACCGCGTTAAATGTGAATGGTTCTATGACGGCAGGTACTGCGACCAGTCAATTGTTGGGTGTTCGAAATCCACAGCCCGATAATGATGCTTAAACGAGCTACAAATAAAAAAAGCCAACGATGATCAGTTGGCTTTTTTTATAGCTGAATAAATTACAATTTTAGCTGTTGCACAATAGATCCATCTTGTTTCGCGACCAGAGATTCACAGAGTTGGATACGTTCTTTGGTTTGATTTAAACCCCGCTCAACTCCGACCAACTCTTTGGTTCGTGCTGCAAAGAATGTATTTAGCTGCGTTGCTTCTTGCTGTGAACATGCTGCTCCGCTAAATAATGCAGGGAAACGTCCTGCTGAAGACTTACCTAAACGATCAAACACAGCATCATGATTGGTTTTAAACCAAGACCACAGTCCACCTTGTTCACCGCTATAGTTATTGATTGCGTTAATCACAGTACGTACTTCACCAACTTTCACACGTGGATCAAGAACGAGCTGACGTGCCTGCTGACGTGTATCTGCCTGATTGGCTGAACCTAAAGCAGACAGAATCGCCAGACGTTGTGTCGGTTGCGTGATGCGTTGTAACTCGCCCACTAAACGATCAAATGTAGGCTGTCCTTTTTCTTGGACACGTACAGCTAAAATCGTCGGTAATAATTCTGGCGTAAGCTGAGCAAAGTTCAGTTGCGTCTGTTCAAATAAAGCATCAGATTGCTTTAAGAGTTTTTGGCGGACTTCTGGCACCTGAATTTCCAATGCAAGGAACTGTGCTAATTCGCTTCGCCATAAGCTATCTTCGGCAGATTCACCTGCTTTACTGGTATAGCCCAACTGATTCAATTTTGGTAAATACAAATTCGCCAAAACCTTTCTCAAGTGTTCACGTTCTGCCTCGGTCTTCAACACATGACGTTGTATGACGCTAAGCTGCTGAAACAATGCTGTACTAATTTGGCGGCTATTCGAGTCGGCAAATTTCTTCGCCACATCCACCACCGCCAGCAAGTTAATATCCCCATGGTTAAATGCTGCTGAAACCGCATAGGCATAAGCCAATTGTTCAGTGTTAGAAAGTTTCTCTGTCGCCGCTGTTAGACGAGCAAGCTCTGGTTCAGGCAAACTAAATTGGTAATATCCCGCAGCATCTGCATTTGGAATATACCAACTGTTAATACTTGCGCCTTTGAGTTCAATTTTGGCTTCAGCTCGGTCAACCAGTTCACATTGAACTTTGCTTGCAGCATTTGGAACTTCGTAGCGTACACATAATGGTACACCCCAAAGACTATTCGCATCCCCAGTTGAACCGACGGGTAAATAACGCGTTTGTTTCACATTTAAAAAGACTTTATTGCCTTGTTGCTGCAATGAAGTACTCAGCAAAGGTACACCAGGTTGATCAATAAAACTTTTCACTGCTTTACTAAAACGTTCAGCCTGTCCAGACTGCTCTGCAAGGGAACTGATTAAATCATTGGCGGTAGCACTACCATATTGGTGCTTGTTGATATAATTCCGCACCCCTTGTTTGAACTTTTCCTCACCTAAATAACTTTCAAACATATTTAAAACGGCCGCGCCTTTTTGATAGGTAATACCATCAAAAGCAGTTTGAATATCGGCGTTACTTAAAATGGGCTGACGGATACGGCGTACACTGACCAAGCTATCGCTTTTCATTGCACCTGCAGTATCGACTACACGTTCAAGATCAGCATTAAACTCTGGATGTAATTGTTGCGTTATTTTACTTTGCATCCAAGTGGCAAAAGATTCATTCAACCACAAGTCATCCCACCACGGCATCGTCACTACATCTCCAAACCATTGATGTGCCAACTCGTGTGCATTGACATTAAAAGAGCTCTGTACAAATGACACAGGAGAGTCTTTGTCCAATAGCATCAAATAATCTCTAAAGGTAATCAACCCTGGATTTTCCATTGCACCCGCAGCAAAATCAGGTGCGGCAAGCAAGTCTAATTTGTCAAAGGGATAGCCAAAAGCAAAATAATCTTCTAGGGTTTTTAAAATTGCAGGTGTTTCCGACAAAGCCTGCTGCATTTTTACGGCCTTGCCATCTGGTGCAATCCCGCGCAGTTGAATAGCATCTTTGCGCCATTGTGTTGCAGCAATATCTGGACCTTTTTGTAATTGCCAAGGCCCGACTGCCAGCGCAAGTAAATAAGTCGGTAATGGTTTGGTCTGTGCAAAACTTAAAGTTTTCCAGCCCGACTTTTCCGCCTGCTCCGCTGTTTGATTAGTATTGGCAAAACCTGAATATTTGTCTGGGATGGTCAAGCGAATATTAAACGGCGTTTTAAAACGTGGTTCATCAAAAGATGGGAAGGATTGACGGGCACTAATGGCTTCCATTTGAGTCATGACATAAGGCTTACCTTCAAACTCAATTTTATAGATCCCATCGAGTTGCTGATCATAATTTGCATTAAAATCCAGTACTAAACGATATTGCCCAGCAGCTAATGTCTTGGCAAATTTAATCACACTCACGCCATCGACTTCTGAGGCCTGCTCATATTTGGCTGTGGTTTTCTGCCCAGCTGCGGAGACGATACTCGCCTCTTTCACCGACAGCGATTTACCATGAATCCAGAGATGGTCGGTTGCTTGAGTAAGTTTTAAATGAATGGTGGTTTTGCCCGTATAACCTTTTTGAGCAGGATCAATTTTAAAGTCTAAATCATAAGATTCGGGCACAGCCCATTCAGGTAATTTGCCAATTGGAATTTGTTCATTGATATTCGATGCAAAAATCTGTGTTGCTGATAAAGAGAGTAATGTTGTAAGCAGCAATCGTTTTTTAAATGAAGGTTTGACCAACATAGGAGATCTGTCCTCTGTAGTTTTTAAAATAAAAAGACGCAGCAAATGGTGTACCACTTCGCTGCATCCACACATCATTGTTAGAATTTATAATTAAACTCCAGCCAACCCTGACGGCCGAATGGTGAATACGATCCTACTGGATAATAAGGCCAGCCGCCTGTGTCATCGTGTTTCACTTTGTCAAACAGGTTATTCACAATGATTGAAGCAGAAGCTTTTGGCGAAATTTGGTAGGTTCCACTCCAGTTCACCAAATAGGTTGGGCTTAGATAAGTCGTTTGATCACCGTTTGGAATTTTGCCATAGCGATTCACCAGCACGGTCGATGCCCAATCACCTAAACTCCAACTCAGGCTAGTATTGAAACGGTCTCTCCAATCTGGAATGGTTAAATCTTTTAAGTAGTTATCTTTCTCACCGTCTTTTGATTGTTGATATTCACGTTCAAGCACGCGGCTATAATTCACCGTCCACAAGAAATTACCCAGATTTTCTGTTTTCCAACGCCATCTGCTGGTGAAATCAATACCACGAGTATGATCTGAAGCCGCATTGATCGGAACGATATTAATATTCTTGATCACATTTGGATCAACTACTGCATTCGCAGGGTTCCGTTCTACACGCGCTAAAGCATCGACACATTGTGCTGAGTTGATATCTTGTGCGCCCAAACGGCAATCTGCTTCTAAATGTAAAATTTTATCTTCACTTAAATTGGTCACTAGATTATCAATTTTGATATCCCAATAATCGACGGAAATATCAAACTTATTACTTGGTGACCAAACGAAACCTGCACCATAAGATTTACCCTCTTCTGGCTTTAAATCCTTGTTGCCCGTTAAGGTGTAGTTTGCCCCTGGTGAATAATCTTTAAAGCTACATTTATCTAAAGCTTGTCCCGTCTGACTGCAACGTAAATAATCGGTGGTACTTGGGAAATAGCCCTTTTGTTTATTTAAAAACAGATAATTCATATCTGGCGCGCGGAAACTGGTCGCGTAGTTACCTCGAACCAATAAGGTTGGATGTGGCCTAAACTCAAGTCCTGAACCAAACGTGAATTTATCAATACTGTTATCTGACAAAGCATAGCGGTCATAACGTCCAGACAGCGTTAAATTTAATGGCTTTGCTAGCGGTAAGAATAATTCCGTACCCAAGGCTTGCCGTGTCCGCGCCCCACCATATTCGCCACTGGAAGTCGCATTATAGAATTCACCATTTTCCACCGCCTTATCAGGTTTGATTGAAAAACCTTGGCGTCCAATTTCTGCCACAGCAGCAAGCTTGGCCGTTCCTGCTGGGAGTTCAAACACATCACCATTGGCACTTAAAGTTAAGCTCTGTGCCCAAGACTTATCTTTTTCTTCTGTCGTACCCGAAATAGCTCTAAATTCACTGGCTGTTAGTGGTCGACTTAAACGATCCAGATTCGGTGAATAAATTGGAATACCATCTTGATCAGTACCCAATCGCTGACCTAAGAAATATTCATCAACATTCGAACGTACCAGACCTTGTTTGCGTAATTGACTGGTATAAATCGAGCCATTATAGGCAGCTTCATAACGCCAGCTGCTGTCCCCGATATCACCGCGAATACCAAAATTTAAATTTGTGGAGAGCTCTTTCCATTTTTTATTGGCTTGTTCCACACCACCCAACTCTTCTGGTGCAAAACGACGACTCCAAATTTCATAATTTCCCGTTTCTTGGTTTAGGAAATAGCCACTACTTGCACCTAAAGATGTCCATGTCGGACCACGGGTATTATTTTCAATTTGATTGGCACCGATCAACACATCAGCAAATAATTGTGTTTTTTCATTCAGTTCATAATCCAAACCGAGATAGCCATTTTGGCTACGATTCTTGGTTTGAACGGTCCAGTAAGTCGGCCGAGCTAAACCGCTGGCACAGTTATCTGCACCGACCTTTCCTGCATTCTGGACGGAACCCTTAAATAAACCATCAAATGCTTGGCAACCGCCAATTGAAAGATATTGCCCTGTCTTGGCATTTTTACGTCCAACGATATTGTCTGGTTTTTCCCCTCGACGCGTTCGGCTCGACATAAAATCACGATCAGCCGCCCAAATCGGTTCTCGTCCACTCAGTTCAAGTCCATACACTAGATTGAGTTGATCCAGTGTTTTACTGCCACTCAGTTGTAAACGTAAGTTTTCTCCACCCTCTTTGGTTCCACCTGCCTTGATATTAAATTGGGTTCCATCGGTTTTCTTTTTCAGAATAATATTTACCACACCCGCAATGGCATCAGAACCATAGATGGCAGAAGCCCCCCCGTTTAAGATTTCGATACGATCAATAATTGCGGTTGGGATATTGGCTAAATTGACAAAATTCACAGCGCCATCATATGGCACAGGATAGTCGGCCACCCGATGTCCATTGATTAAAGTCAGGGTGTGATTCGGCCCCAAACCTCGTAAACTAATCGCATTGGCGGCAGGCGTAAAAGTATTGCCATAGTCAGCCCCTTGTACAAATCCTGTATTTTGGGTCAGATTGTTGAGTGCATCAAAGGCATTGCTAAAGCCCTGTTTTTCGATATCTGCTGCGGTAATCACGGTTACACTGGTCGGACCATCTTTTTGAGCTTTGGAAATACGTGAGCCTGTGACTGCAACACGCACCACTTTATCCGATGTCACATTGCTTTGTGGCTTTTCTACATTTGTCTCAGCATAAGTTTCTAATGGATGAAGGCATGCAATAAATACAAAAACAAAACGACCTTTGTTTTTAACGGCCCCAAGATATTTCAAGTAATTTAGGTACATATTTATAAATGAATAAAATTAAGACCGACCTAATATATCTACTTTTATTTAGTTGATTTATACACATTTTTTATAGAGATATGTGCGAATCAGATATACCAAATGGTTGATTATTTATCATAAAAACTCAAATAAACCCCTCATAAAATAATACCTTTTTCATTCAATCACTCCCAACCATAAATTTATCAACCGACTTAAACGGGTTAAATTTTAAAAACTCTCTAGCCACAACCTAAATCTTGCGTTATTTTCTGCTAACATAGCCCTTTAGCGGGTGGCATACACCTCACCAATAAGCTGAGCTATCCTTCATCATCAACCACTTTCATCCAAATTTTTTAATCATTAAATGCTGTAACTCATGACTATGAATATCCAACAGGCACTCAATAATATTACCAAGAACATCCATCTGACCCAGCCACAAATGGAAGATGTCATGCGCAGTATCATGCAAGGTGAAGCCACTGATGCACAAATTGGTGCGCTGATGATGGGCTTGCGCATGAAGGGTGAAAGTATTGATGAAATTACAGCTGCCGCACGTATCATGCGTGAATTCGCAATTAAAATTGATGTCAGTGATATTCCTCATCTCGTCGATATCGTGGGTACGGGTGGCGATGGTCAAAACTTATTTAATGTTTCAACCGCTTCAAGTTTTGTGATTGCAGCTGCGGGAGCAACCATTGCTAAACATGGTAACCGTGGCGTATCCAGTAAATCAGGTTCTTCTGATGTACTTGAACAGATTGGCATTCAACTTGATTTAGACATGCAGCAAACTGAACGCTGTATCCGCGAAATGGGCGTTGGTTTCCTGTTTGCACCAAATCATCATAAAGCCATGAAATATGCAGTGGCACCCCGTCGTGAATTAGGCATCCGCAGCATTTTCAACTTACTTGGCCCTTTGACCAATCCGGCTGGCGTGAATCGTTTTGTGATTGGCGTATTCTCAGATGAATTATGCCGTCCAATTGCCGAAGTACTCAAACAGCTCGGTGCAATTCATGTATTGGTTGTACATTCCAAAGATGGCCTAGATGAAATTAGCCTAGCTGCACCAACCGCTGTGGCTGAGCTTAAAGATGGCGAAATTACCGAATGGACCTTGACCCCAGAAGACGTCGGTATCGCTTCTCAAACCCTCACCGGCTTAGTGGTGAATAGTTCAGAAGAAAGCTTAAAACTGATTAAAGATGCTTTAAGTCGGGACAAATCAGACGTTGGTGAAAAAGCAGCAAATATGATTGCACTGAATGCAGGTGCAGGCATTTACGTCGCAGGCATTACCAAAACCTATAAACAAGCCGTTGAGTTGGCTCAAGATATTCTTTATGGCGGACAAGCGCTAGAAAAAATGAGTATCTTGGCTGAATTTACCAAGACATTGAAACAATATCAGGCAGACTAAGGACTTCTCATGATCGATATTCAAAATACCATTTTAGGTAAAATTGTTGACCGCAAACATGAGGAGCTTGCAGCACGTTTAAAACAACGTAGCTTGCATGATGTTGAACAGTGGGCAAATGAAGCGACTCCCGTCCGTGGCTTTGCCAATGCCCTACAGCACAAGCGCCCAGCCGTGATTGCTGAAATTAAAAAAGCATCACCGTCTAAAGGCATCATTCGTGCAGATTTTAATCCTGCTGAAATTGCCCAACAGTATGAGCAGGCAGGGGCTGCCTGCTTGTCCGTATTAACGGATGTGGATTTCTTCCAAGGCGCGGATGAAAATATTGCAATCGCACGTAACCACTGTGCCCTACCAGCTTTACGTAAAGATTTTTTGATTGATCCTTATAATGTAGTTGAAGCACGTGCGCTGCATGCGGATTGTATTTTACTAATCGTGGCATGTTTATCAGATCAACAGCTGGAAGAAATGTCAAAAACCGCTTTTGAACATCAGCTTGATGTGTTGGTTGAAGTGCATGATGAATATGAGTTAGAGCGTGCTTTAAAACTTTCTGAACAATGCATTTTGGGTGTGAATAACCGTAATCTTAAAACCTTTGATGTTGATTTAAATACCTCATTGCGTTTAAAGAAATTATTGCCTGCTTCTCGTGTTTTAGTCACAGAAAGTGGAATTGCCACACCTGCTGATGTAGAAATGATGCAAACCAATGATATTCATACTTTCCTTGTCGGTGAAAGTTTTATGAAGCAACCTCGCCCCGATCAAGCATTTAATGCATTGTTTGGGCAGCCTGAACAAATTTAAGTAAATAAGGTTCAAGGTGAGATTTTACCTTGGACCTTTAAAATGACGCTAGAACCAAACATAAGCGCTTAATAAGTAATAAAAATCAGAATTCCAAAATACTAAAAGATTAAAACTGATGGAACAATATGCGTAATTTTTTATTCATCCTAGGACTAATCTTTCTAGTCGGCTTTCCAATTTATAGCCATCTATTTTTCTACGAAAAAATTCAGAGATTGAAAGATCCAAGAGTTTTTTACTACTTTACGATCATTCCTGGATGCATTCTGATTGGTATCGCAATGTATTTATCTCCCGCAAAGACCTACATCAAAACTGAAGAATGTGGTGTTGTAGAACAATACAAAAAATTTCCAAAACGAGGAGGAGGTCATTTCGAGCGACTGGCGATTGTTATGGATCAATCGGGTTATATTCGTTATTTTGACTTTGATAACACTTTGCCTCGCGTTCAAGCGAATCAGCATATCTGCTTTGAACGCTATGATCGTTTTAAAAATAAAGATTTAAATCAATCAAGAATTACAAAGATTCTAACAGCCTCTGAAACTCAGTTATTATAGATAAGCGTTTCCATAAACAAGCTAAATGAATTTGCTCTCCTCTATTTTGAGTAATTTCTCACGATTTTAAAATCCACACCCTCTGATGAATGCAATTCAGTTCAAATCATCACGGTTTCAGACTATAATTTTACGCCTCTCTGCTATCTTGCCTGTTTTCTAAAATTATGAGTAAACATGATTCATCGCTTTCTAAAGATCAGTTTAATTTACTGAAAGCCTTTAAAAAGCAAATCTCCAACCCACAGTCTAGCGCTGTTGCGAAACAAGCCGAGTCAAAAAAGACTCAAGCTGTTGCTGAAGAGTTGGAAGATACAGAGCTTTTTAAAAAAGCCCTTTTAGGGGTAAAGCCAATCGACAATCAAAATATTGCCGATACTCGAGTTGCGCGTCGTAAAAAAGTCGATGCCCAAACCTTAGCAAAACGTGCTGCTGCGGAAGGTGGAACTGAACAAGAGCTCACAGAGATTTCAGATACTCAAGCGATCTTAAATCCTGTTGCAAGCCAAGCGACTTTAAGCTACCGCATTGCAACCTTACAGCACAAAGTATTTGAAGACTTGAAAGCAGGTAAAATCCGCTGGTTCGAAGCAGTCGATCTGCATGGTTGTACTGTTGAACAAGCACGAGCTGCTGTTTTACAAGTGCTCCAAATGGCAAAAGACGAAAATCAGAATGTGGTTAAAATTGTGCATGGCAAAGGTCCTGAAGCAATTTTAAAAACCTATGTCAACGGTTGGCTCAGACAGCATCGTGATGTGCTTGCTTTCGTCAGCGCACCTGAAAATCAAGGAGGTACAGGAGCGGTTTTAGTCCTGCTCAAACGTGCCGAAAAGAACCCTAAGTACAAACAGTAATCGGCATTTTTATCAAAACTAAGATTTCCAATCGTTTTCTGATACAATTGCCGTTTTTGTTCAACCCACCTAAGTGAACATTGTTATGTCTATGCAGCAATCGTACGCAAATATCTTAACTGCCGTTGGCGAAGACCTAAATCGCCCGGGCTTAAAAGATACGCCAATGCGTGCGGCTAAAGCTTTTTCTTTTTTAACTTCTGGCTATAGCAAAACGCTTGAAGAAGTTACAAATAGCGCGCTCTTCCCTTCCGATAACCATGAAATGGTATTGGTCAAAAATATTGAATTTTATTCGCTGTGTGAACACCACCTGCTGCCATTCTATGGTCGTGTCCACATTGCATATTTACCTGAAGGTCAAGTTTTAGGTTTATCGAAATTTGCACGCATTACAGAAATGTTTGCGCGTCGTCTCCAAGTTCAAGAGAACCTGACGCAGCAAATTGCTGAAGCAGTTGCTGAAGTGACTCAAGCACGTGGTGTTGCGGTTGTGATTGATTCTGCTCATATGTGCATGATGATGCGCGGTGTGGGTAAGCAAGAGTCAACCACACGTACTGTTTCTTTTGTTGGTGATTTTAAAACTGACAAAGATGTACGTCGTGAGTTCTTAAGCGCCGTTCCTGAAAATTATTAAGCTGAGCAGCATAGATGTCATCTGTTCAGTTAGCAGGTTTTGGTGATTTAGTTCAAGGTGAAGCCAGTATTGATTATCCTCGTCCCGATCGTCTGGTGCGAGGTAATCCTGAACGTTTAACCTATAGTTTATATGAACATCCACATATGGACTGCGGCATTTGGCAATGTGAGATTGGTGCTTGGAATATTCAATTCGCTGAGAATAAACAAGAGTTCTTTCAAGTCATTGAAGGGATTGTACGTATCCATGATGCAAAGACCAATACTTTTATTGAAGTCACTGCTGGCCATGCAGGGATTATCCCTCCCGCATTTTTCGGGACATTCGAGGTGATTGAAGCGGTTAAAAAATACTACGTCATCGTTGAAGTCTAAATACTGGGAATTGGCCTGATCCGAACGACATCTTATCTAAAAAAACAGAACATAGCCTAAACCTACTTTATTCCAGTCTTTATGATCTTGTTGTTCAAAATCCCAATTCAGACGCACAGCATGATTTGTATTCAGACTATATTGAAGCTGTGTACCGACTCTTAAATTCCACTGACTCTGATCTTGCCAATACGGCAATTCCACCTGCACCACACTATTAATATTGTCCGTCCACAGATTCATACAACCAACTGTGGGACCTGCACCAACGCGCCAGCTTTGATCTAAATTTTTTCCACCTTGAATATGACTTTGTAGTTGGGCATAACACAAATGCCGACGATCATAATCTGCCACGCTATAACCAACTTGCATATTCAGACTCATCACGCCATGTTGCGCATCTTCACTAAACTGCCCATTTTCAATCGCTTCCTGTTTCCAACCGAGATTAAAACCCCAAGTTAACGGCGATTTAAAAGGTTGAACTGGATTATAAGAATTCACCGATAATAGATCTAAATGTTCGAGCTTGAGCTTGTCATCACGATACTGCAGACTACCATCTAAAAACAGTAATTGTGTGCCTGTGCGATACCCCCCTTGTGGATCAATCAAATCATGATAGGCCTGGCGATGACCCAGCTCCACAAACTTTTGTCCTTGCACCTCACCTACATTCACTGACAAATTACGTGCATGATGCCCTTCTACAGGCTGCCTTTTCGGGCGTATGGGTTCTTGACGCTGTTTATCAACATCGATCTGACTACGCTGAGCGAGTAGCTGACGTAATTGCGGTTGGGCAAAATCTGCATCTACTTTATGACTGATATATTGTAGATATAAATCATCATAAGCCATTTCTAAAATCTTGGCCTGATCTTGCTGAGTATAGGTTTTTAAAATGGGTTGAACTTGGTCAGTCTCGGTAAAAGCAACTTGGTGGGCAACTTTAGCCAGTTGTGTACCATGCTGTTTGGCCTGCGAAAGCAGTTGTGTTTCCAAGGCAGGACGGTAGACCACTTCTTTAACCAGATCCTGCTGATCGACCGCTTTCAAGGTTTCAATTGGAATCGCAGCATAATTAAACTGCTGTTTTAAGTTTAAATTTGGACGCACCAAATCAATCAGGCCCAATAGACGATAAGCACAATTATCACTAACGAAATAATAAGGAAAACTCACATGCTGCATTTCCCAAATATGTTCAACCAAAAAGCGGGTTTCTTCGGGTGTTAGATTAAGCTCGTATTCCCACAAGTCACGGCTTTCAAAATCACCATATTCTTTCACCTTACGATAATACGGCATTAGTGAATATTCACCAGGATACTGCCCTGTTAAGCCCTTCCAAGCATAGGACCAGTTATCATCACCTTTAACAGTTGCGGCGTAATTTACCGCATAGGAAACCAAATTGAGTTGCTTCTGATCTTTAGGGTCTAGACGCAGCAAAGTATGCCCAAACATCGAACTCGGATTGCCCATAAAGTCTGTTGCGTAAATCAACGTGGCTTTATGTGGCTTGATTTGATTTATCCAATCGTCAAATTCGACGCAATTCACTTTTGGAAGTTGTTGTACATCAATGCTGAGTTGCTGCATCAACCAACGGCTACGTGCGGGAAATTTACAACGAATTGATTGATTATCGGCAGCTTCAACAAATAAGGCTTTAATATCTGCTTGTAATTCACTCTTTAAATTTGTTTTGCCATCTTTGGCATAAAAATAGCCAGCATAAGTGACTTCACTGTTTTGTTTTTGATCGGCATACATCAAGCGTTGCCATGTGGTTTGCTGATCTAATTGTTTTTGTTGAGCAAGATCTAAATACTTCTGTAAATCAGATTCAACCGAGGCATGTGCAAAATGACACATCAAAGACGCAAATACAAAAGTAGCTAATTTCATTCAATCGCAATTTTTTAAAATAATCAGAATAGGTATAAGAAAACCCTGCCATCAAGACAGGGTTTTATCAGGCAATAAATTAAACGTATGCTTTAAGCACGGCGTCTTTTGCCATCACGCTTTGTAACGCATCTAAAACTTGAAGTGAGTTTGCATTTTTGCTTGAATAAATTTCAGCAAAGTTTGCTTTAGATACAGCAAAGAAACGTGCTTTATCATTGGCTTTAATTTGCATTAACTCTGCAAGCACATTTAAGCTTTCGCCTTGGCCAACTGACATATCACGTGCTAAAGATTCAGCATTTTCATTGGTGAATGTCACTACTTGCGCTGTTACTGTACCACCTTGACGGCATCCTAAAGTACCAAAAGTAATACCGAGTAATTGGTTCGTAAAGATACCATTGGTTGTTGCAGCTAGAATTTTTGGCGCAACACCTTTTTTACCTGCCCAAACTTGAGTACCAACACCACAACCAACATCGTTGTCAGCCATTGCAACAGTTGAACCAGCAGCTAATAAAGCGGCTAAGGCAATTTTCTTTAACATAGGAACGATCTCCAGCATAAAATTATACTTAACTATTTGTTATCACTATTGTGTTGTGTAATTCTTCTTACACAGGAGTTAAAATAACGACCTTAGGCTGTTTTAGCAAATAAATTTTGAAATATATCTGAAATATTCATAACCTAATTGAATGAAAGATAAGGTCTGTTAAAAGAACGATAAACAGCTTAATTTAATTGCCAATATCCGTTTTTATCACGTGTGCCCAAAATTTTTAATACCAAGACCAAGCTAAGTAGTAATAAGAGATACCAAGAACCTAACTTGCCCCAACCGACCATATGCCATGCATCGACTTGGCTTGGGTACAACCAGATTTGATAAAAAGTACTAATATTTTCTGCAATCCAGATCAAGAATGCCAAGAGCAATAAAATCGGCAGCATAGGAACTTTAAAATGATGTTGTTGCAGTTGAAAATGAAGTTTAGTCTTCCAGAAAATGAGCGCACTCCAGATAAATAAGGCAACGCGAATATCAGGAATAAAAAATTTGGTCATAAAATTTAAATAAGATAAAACCGCCAAACACAGCATATTGCTAAATTTTGGTAAATTTTCGAAAGAAACCTTATACAGTCGCAAAGATCGAGCAAAGAAACTTCCCACTGCCGAATACATAAATCCTGCAAATAACGGGACTGTATATAACTTAAAAACAGCTGGTTGTGGGTATTGCCACGAAGCAATGGCTGGATGGGTAAGGAAAACTTCCATTCCCATTGCCATGAGATGAAATAAAGCAATGACCTTTGCTTCAGCCCATGACTCAAGTTTTAAATAAAGCAGACAAAGCTGAATCAGTAAGGCATAAAACAACAAATAATCATAACGGAAGAAGCCCCAATATTCATGGCTCCCCATCGGTGCAGTAACTGCAAATGCAATTAAAAGAAGTAATCCAAATAAGGCAGCCGAAGCTGCCTTAGTGAGAAAATTGAGTGGTAATACAATCAACTGCACGAAATTGGTCCTAACCTATTTATTGGGGATAAGCGAATGATATCAGCCTAAATATTTCGCACTGTACTCATGAACAGTATCAACAAAGATCTTAGGTTGCGCTGGATCAACCCATTGGGTAATACCATGACCTAAGTTGGCGATATAGCCCGTCTTCTCACCGTTGGCGTAGGCGTCATCCAGCATTGCTTTGACTGATTTTTCAATCGAAGCTGCTGAACCATAAAGTACGGCTGGATCTAAATTGCCTTGTAAGGCAGCGCGACCTGCCACCACATCCCGTGCGGTATAAAGCGGTGTAGTCCAATCCAATCCAAACGCATCAGCACCAGTCGTCAACATGGCTTCCAACCACTGACCGCCACCTTTGGTAAACACAATAATTGGAATACGTCGACCATCTTTTTCACGTTGAAGACCCGCAATAATTTTGGTCATATAATTCAATGAGAATTCAACATATTCTCGATGTGCCAATGCACCGCCCCAACTATCAAAAATCTGAATCGCTTGAGCACCTGCATCGATTTGCGCATTCAGGTAATCGATCACTGAGTCAGCCAAATGATCCAGTAATGCATGCAACACTTCTGGCTGTGAGTACATCATATTTTTGAGGAAACGAAACTCTTTGCTTGAGCCACCTTCCACCATGTAGGTCGCTAAAGTCCACGGACTTCCAGAGAAACCAATCAAAGGAACTTGGCCATTTAAAGCTGAACGAATGGTCGATACTGCATTCATCACATAAGCAAGATCAGACTTGGCATTGAGTTTTGGCAAGTTCGCAACATCATGTTCGGTACGTACTGTTTTATGAAACTTTGGGCCTTCGCCCGTTTCAAAGTACAAACCCAAGCCTAAAGCATCAGGCACTGTTAAAATGTCAGAAAATAAAATCGCAGCATCGAGTTCATAACGGCGTAAAGGCTGTAAAGTCACTTCACAGGCAAATTCAGTATTTTTGCATAGCGATAAGAAATCACCTGCCTGCGCACGAGTTTCACGATATTCTGGTAAATAACGCCCTGCTTGACGCATCATCCAGACAGGTGTGGTGTCTACAGGTTCACGTAATAAAGCTCGTAAAAAACGATCATTTTTCAACGTTGTCATGACCAATCTCTAAATTTTCTCGCGTAGGCCGCATAATAGCAAAGTTGACTCAGAATTTATAATTCCAATTACACAGCATACGCCAGTCTTCAAAAATAAATTTCGCTTTTACACAAAACTGCTACTGCAAGCTGCATTATTTTCTGTAATACTTGCAACATCTTATATCCCAATATGAATAATTCTTAAGGTTGAATTACATGTTTGTTCGCTCATTACTCGCTATGAGTTTAAGTTGTATTCTTGCTAATGTTGCTTTTGCCGCTCCGACAACTGAGCAACCATTAAACCCCAAAAAAATCTCAGCTGCAGTACAAGATCCAATTGATCCTTTAGCGGTTGACCGTGCTGCGTCAACCGTTGCTGCACAACCAGCTTCGAGCGTTGCCGCAACAGCAGCATCTGAGCCACAAGTAAATACAGGTGCCGCATCTGTTGTATCGCAACAATTAGAAAATGCACCTGAAGCGAAAACCACAACGACTGCTCCTGCCGTTCCTGCCTCTTGGACAATGGATGCAATCAATGCTGCGGAGTGGCCAGAAGCCTTACCAAAAGGACAACAACCTGCCTATGCACGTGCTCATGTGATGTTAAACAATGCACATGCATCACCAGGTGCAATTGATGGTTCAAATGGTAAAAATACGCTAAAAGCGATTGCATCATTCCAGCAAATGAATGGTTTAACCCCAACTGGTCAGTTAACCAAAGAAACATGGGATGCCTTGATTGCAAAGCAAACCAAGCCTGCCTATGTTGAGTACACCATTACCGATGCTGACCTAAAAGGTCCATATGCTGATTCAATTCCTTCAGACTATGCACTACAAGCAAAAATGAAAGGTTTGTATTACACCCGCGTAACAGAGATGTTAGGTGAGAAATTCCATATGGATGAGCGCTTCCTTAAGCAACTCAACCCAAATGCAAGTTTCAAAAAAGCGGGTGAAAAGATCATTGTTGCCAATGTTCGCAATGACCTACCAGAAGATATTCATTTAATTGTTGCACATAAAGGTGCAAGACAACTTTATTTATTCAACAGTCGTAATCAAATGATTGCGTCATTTCCTGCAACAATTGGCAGTACTGACACGCCTTCTCCACAAGGTACTTATAAAGTAGTCGGCGTTGCAAAAAACCCTTGGTATAGTTATTCACCATCTAACTTTGTGCAAGGTAAAAATCTTAAACCACTTTCTCTACCACCTGGCCCGAATGCACCCGTTGGTAACATCTGGATTGGTTTAAGCAAAAAATCTTTCGGTATTCATGGTACGCCAAACCCATCTTTAATTTCTAAGACAGCATCACACGGTTGTATCCGTTTGACCAACTGGGATGCGAATGACTTAGGTGCTAAAGTACGTTCAGGTGTAACTGTAAAATTCTTAGAATAATTTAGATTATTCAAGTCAAAAAACCGAATGTCTTCACAGATATTCGGTTTTTTTAATGCTAAATATTTTCTTCTATATTCGGCAAAGGCTGATAGTAAATTTGATTACGCCCTAACTGCTTTGCCCGATATAACGCCTTATCTGCTGTATGGATCAAAAGGTCTTGGCTAATTCTCGAATTCCCATTAAAAACCGTAATTCCCAAGCTAATCGTGACATGATTAGACACCAATGATTTGTCGTGTGGAATCATTAATCGGTCAATTGCTCGGTAAATATTGGTTGCAACTGCATAGGCCCCCTGAGCTGAGGTCTCTGGTAAGAGCACCACAAACTCCTCCCCACCATAACGTGCAATAAAGTCCATGTGTCGGATTGAACTTTTGATGGTCTTGGCAATGGCTGAGATCACCTGATCTCCCATTTGATGCCCATAAAAATCATTGTAGTTTTTGAAATAATCAATATCGATAAACAGAACTGAGAGCGACTTTCGCTCTTTGCAAGCGACCTCATAATAATAGGTGCACATCTCTTCAAAAGTACGTCGATTCGAGACATTGGTCAGTTCATCATGCTGACTTAAATGCAGCAGCTCAGAGGCTTGGATCCGTAGAATCTGCTCATCAATTTCTGAAATTTTTGACTTTATAAAGATTTTCCGCTCTTTAGAAGTCAACATGACACTGATCGAGAAACCCAGCAGCAAGCTTCCAATCAATGTGCGTCCGATCATGAGAAAATCACTAGGATTATCGAACCAATACAAAAGAAACAGAATGGCAATTGCAGCAAACGAACCAATCCACAGCATATGCAATGGACGAATTCCACTGAGGATAAAGCCCAACATATAAAGAAAAGCAATCAAGACCATCGCTTGATTTTGCAGAACCAGATTAGAAACACTGATCATCAAAATTGACGTCAAAACAATGGTCAAGAAAACAATGATACAGGCAGCAGGATAAAATAAAGGATTGAGTTTTTTAAACCGAGAGAATGCCCAAAATAAGAACAGTGCAATCCCGACAACAATCAAACTGAGAATGCTATAGATAAAATCAGAGACAAAATGTTCACTTCCGTGAATCACGACAAAATTAGAAGGCAAAATCAGGAGAACAAAAATGGTATAGGTAATGACACCTTGACCAAAGAACTGAATCGCGTTGAGACGCGTTCGGTCAACATTGAATTTCCAAAATTCATTTTCTAATTTTTGCGGTAAAGTTTGATGTGCGCTTTTGGACTTAGAATGTTGGGCAACAAGCTGCTCTAGGTCTTCTTTTGACCTCCGCAATTGATCAAGATCATAGCCGTTGTCCATCCCATATACTCTTTTTATACTGCACTATTTTTGTGCCGCATAAAAAATAACATAATTTCTCGTTTTGTCATGCGCTTTGCTTAACCACTTATCCGTAATTGTAGTTACCATTTTCACACTTTATGCATTATTATTTGTATTATTTTTAAGTTTGAAGTAGACCTTGAATACTCTTACACTTTTACAACCCGATGATTGGCACGCACACCTGCGTGACGGTTTAGCTTTAAAACGTACTGTCCCTGATTTAGCCAAACAATTTGCCCGCGCAATTTGTATGCCCAATCTTGTTCCGCCCGTCAAAACTGTAGAAGAAGCTTTAGCCTATCGCGAGCGTATTCTTGCTCATGTTCCAGAAGGGTTGAATTTTGACCCGCGCATGGTGCTGTATTTTACCGATCACACTTCTCCAGATGAAGTTCGTAAAATTAAGGCATCTGAGTTCGTCAATGCAATTAAGCTTTATCCAGCTGGTGCAACCACCAACTCGGATAATGGTGTAAGCGATATTCGCAAGGTGTATGCAGTCATTGAACAACTTGAAGAACATCAAGTTCCTTTACTGCTTCATGGTGAAGTCACGCATAATCACGTCGATATTTTTGACCGTGAAAAACGCTTCTTGGATGAAGTGCTGTCGCCGCTACTGAAACAGTTCCCACAGTTAAAAGTCGTGTTAGAACACATTACAACAAGCGATGCGGCTAATTTTGTGCTCGAACAAGATCGTAATGTTGCAGCAACCATTACCCCACAACATTTATTATTCAACCGTAATGATATGTTGGTGGGTGGTGTCAAACCGCATTTCTATTGCTTGCCAATTTTAAAGCGTCAAACGCACCAAACCACCTTATTAGAAGTTGCAACCAGTGGTAATCCAAAATTCTTCTTGGGTACAGACAGTGCACCTCACTCGCAAGATGCCAAAGAAAATGCTTGTGGATGTGCGGGTTGTTACAGTGCGCCAAATGCCATTGAGCTTTATGCACAAGCCTTTGATCAAGTAGGTAAATTAGAACGTTTAGAAGGCTTCGCAAGTTTATTTGGCGCAGACTTCTATGGCTTGCCACGTAATACCTCAACCATTACCTTGGTCAAAGAAGACATTACTGTCGCTGAATCTCTTGACTATCTTGATGGCCAAAAAATCATCCCACTTCATGCAGGTAAAACCTTGCATTGGAGAAAAGTGTGACCCAAGAAGAAAATAAAGCCCCTGTGATCGGACAACGTTTTCGTGGATTCTTACCTGTTGTTGTCGACGTAGAAACAGCAGGTTTTAATTCGCAAACCGATGCCCTACTCGAAATTGCGTGTATTCCAATCGTTTATGATGAAGATGGACAATTTGTACCAGGCCCATCATTTCAGGCACATATCAATCCTTTCGAAGGTGCGAATTTAGACCGTCGTTCCTTGGATTTTATTGGTATCGATCCATTTAATCCAATGCGTGTAGCAATGGCTGAAGATGAACGCAGTGCTTTACGTCGTATTTTCAAATCATTGACTGAAGTCCGTAAAGCTCAGCATTGTACCCATGCCGTGTTGGTGGGTCACAATGCACACTTTGATTTGGGATTCTTGCAAGCAGCGATTGCACGTACAGGAACAAAAAATCAAAATCCATTTCACAGCTTTTCGGTGTTTGATACCGTGACACTCAGTGCGGTCATGTTTGGTCAAACAGTCTTGGCTCGTGCATGTATTCAGGCTGGAATCGAGTTTGATGGTAAAGAAGCACACTCTGCATTGTACGATACACAGAAGACGGCTGAACTGTTTTGCTATATTTTGAACAAACTGTCTCCTCACCTTCTTGACAGTTTGGTGACAGAACCCTAATATACACCCACCTCAAGAAGTCCCTATCGTCTAGAGGCCTAGGACATCGCCCTTTCACGGCGGTAACCGGGGTTCGAATCCCCGTAGGGACGCCAAATTCTAAAAAGCCACTGCATCGTTTAGACAGTGGCTTTTTTATTTAATTAAAATATTTCCTATAACAATCAAAGTGTTTTTTGTTCATTTGATTCAGTTTCAAAAATAAAGGCCTCTGAGACCAGACTAGTTTTATCTGGTGTTTCAGATTCAATTGTTGTGGTTTCTATACAAATTATTCCAAAATCTTTTTTAACTTGATCGATATCTGGTGTTCTTTGATAGCGAATGATTCGATGTCCTGCTTCAATGATTAAACCATCTCTATCAGCATCTTTATCTTCTTTCCCTTTATGAGATGAGTCATCAAGTTCAACAATAGCCACAATATTGAACTGTTTATCTAATACAACAAAATCAGCAACTTTACGGTTAAATAAATTCCTAGTGGAATAACCTTGGGCTGTCATAAATGCACTAAACGAAACTTGTGCCAAAACAATATGCTCCGGTAATGCTTCTCTTAATCTCAAGAAAGTGGGTTGTTCATTCATGGTTAAAATACGTTTACCCTTAATCGGATTACGCGCAGCACCATTCTTTCCTTTCTTCGCATTTCCTAAAACTAAAACCGCAATGAAAAATATAACAATTAAAATAATTATCCACGTCATAAATATTCCCCTCAATAAAAAGAACATTTTAAATGTAATTATTAAAAGAATTCTACTACGACGTTATTGATTAAAAATAAAAAGGACTCCGAAGAGTCCTTAAAATATTATGCAGATTTACGTGAATTGACTCGACCTTTCACCACCGCTTTGATATTCCCTTTCGCATAGTTTAGGAATACCAACAAAGGTGATAATTTTGGATTTGGTTTTTTGCCTTGCCCAATCGCTTTGAACTGTGCTGCATACCAAATAATTTCCATAATCGCCATTTTATCTACAAATGGAATACCTGTTTTGATTTGATTCACAGCATAACGAACATCATGACCTGCAATTAGGCGTTCAGGTAAATCAACCTCAACCGCTAAAGGACGGGCAATCCCAATAAAATCACATGCGCCACTGGCCAAGGCTGCATTCATGCCCTCCACAGTCCTGAAACCACCTGTAACCATCAACTTACATGAAACATGTTGGCGAATTTTCTCTGCAAATTCCAGGAAATAAGCCTCACGTGCAATGGTACTGGCCTTACGTTTTTCTGCCTTCGCCCCTGCCATTGCTGGTGCTTCATAAGTTCCGCCAGAAATTTCAATAATATCAACACCAGCAGCATCAATCGCTTTAAAAACAGTAATCACATCTTCTTCAGTAATCCCGCCGCGTTGGAAGTCTGCAGAATTCAGTTTTACCGAAATAATGAAATTTTCAGATGTTACTGCACGCACAGCTTTATAGATTTCAAGCAAGAAGCGCATACGATTCTCGATTAAACCGCCCCATTGGTCTGCACGCTTATTGGTCAGTGGTGATAAAAATTGGCTGATCAAATAACCATGTGCACCATGGAATTGTACACCTTCAAAACCTGCTTTTTCACAAACTGCCGCAGCTGTTGCAAAACGTTGAATAATATCTAGGATTTCTTCATGCTGAAGTTCACGTGGCGTTCCAAACATTGCAGCCAGCATTGGGCTAAAAGGCACAGCCGAAGGCGCAACTGTTTCTTTATTTAGACCTTTTGGACATTGGCGACCAGGATGTGATAATTGAATCAATTGCACCATACCGTGTTTTTTACCCACAGCGGCCCATTGCTTTAATTTTTCCAAATCACGTTCAGTTTCAATCGCAACCACACCTGGCTCATTCTTGGCCCCAATGTTGACCATCACATTTCCAGTAATAGCACAACCTAAACCACCTTTAGCCCAAGCTTCATATAAACCAATCAGTAAATCATTCGGTTGACCTGCATCATTCGCAAGCGCTTCACTCATCGCCCCTTTGATAATACGATTTTTAAATGTGGTGTTCCGAATCTGGATATTGTCTGCAATCTGACTCATGGTCATCCTCTGCTACAATTAGAGTATTTGCTCTAATTTAATCTGATTATTGTTACTGTCAAGCGTTCTTCCGATGAACTGACAATAGCATATGTCAATTTAATTACAATGCTAATATTCACTCGCAGAAATCAACTGACAGGTATATTCCGTCTGAGGCTGGCTAAATAAAAGCGCTGTTGCTTGATATTCCAAGGCTTTGCCCTGATGCATCACCAGCACTTTTTGACACAGTGCTTTTATGACTTGTAAGTCATGACTGATAAACACATAACTCATCTGCTCTTGTTGCTGCAATCGACGCAATAACTGAATAATCGCCAATTGTGTTGTACGGTCTAAGGCAGAAGTCGGTTCGTCCAAAATGATCAACTTCGGTTTCAAAATCAATGCTCTTGCCAATGCAACCCTTTGTCGCTGTCCACCAGAAAGTTGATGTGGATATGTGTGTCTAATATCCACAGGTAATTCAACTTTTGCGAGAACTTCGGCAATTTCTACTTCGCATTGCTGTTTTGAAATGGAATGAAGGCTCAGCCCTTCTGCAATAATCTGTTCGACTGACAAGCGTGGATTTAAACTACCAAATGGGTCTTGGAATACAATTTGAATCTCACGACGTAATGGACGTAGCTGCTTTTGATCCAGTTGATTTATATCTTGCGCTTGAAAATAGATTTCACCTTCACTGGCGATTAGACGTGCAATAGCCAAAGCCAATGAAGATTTACCAGAACCACTTTCTCCCACAACCCCTAAGGCTTCACCTTGCATCAAACTCAAGCTCACCGATTCAGTCGCAATCTGATACGCAGTGACCCGATTCAACACACCATGTTTGATGGGATATTTAACGGTGACTTTGTTCAACTCAAGTAATGTTTCAGCCAGGGGTAAAACCAAGGCTTGTCCAAAATCATGATTAAGCAAACTTTGCGTATAAACCGACTGGGGACGTGCAAAAATTTCAGCGCTCGGCCCTTGTTCCTCAAGCTCACCTTGATTAAGCACCAATACATGGTCAGCATAACGTTTCACAAGATTGAGATCGTGACTGATGAAAATCATCGCCATCTTACGCTGCTGCTGTATGCTTTTTAATCGCTCCAAAATCTGTGCTTGCAATAGCACATCTAAAGCAGTGGTCGGCTCATCCGCGATTAGAATATCGGGTTCTAATGCCAATACCATTGCAATCAGAACACGTTGTCGCTGCCCGCCAGACAGTTCATGTGGATAGCATTTTAAAACGTGCTCAGCCTCTACCATTCCTACATCTTGCAACAAGGCCAATACTTTTTGCTGAATCTCAGTTTTAGCATCACCTTGCAGATAAAAACTCTCCCCAATTATTTTTTCAACTGAATGTAGCGGGTTTAATGCAGTCAGAGGCTCCTGAAAAATCATGGCAATGCGTTTGCCGCGAATGCGCTGCAATTTCGGCTGATCCAAAGCCAAAAGATTCAGGCCTTCTAGCTCAATCTTACCCTGCACTTTTAGATTGTCAGGTAATAAACCTAGCAGAGCCAAAGCACTCATCGACTTACCCGAACCACTTTCGCCTACAAGCGCAACAGTCTGTTCAGGATATAAGTCAAAGCTCAAATCTTTAACTAGGCTTTGTCCTGTTTCATTGTCGATACTGAGTTGCTGAACTTTCAATAAAGGTGTTTGCTGAATCTTGTTATCGTCTTGGGTCAAATGCATCACGTGCGGCCTCCCCAATATAAATCAATAAAGAAAGAACGATCGCCAAAGTAAAAAAACCAGACAGCACAAGCCACGGCGCATCTAGATTATTTTTACCCTGTAATAATAATTCTCCCAATGACGCAGCATCAGGCGGCAAACCATAGCCTAAAAAGTCCAGTGCGGTAAGTGCAATAATATTTGCGGTCAACATAAATGGAATTTGCGACAGGCTTGAGCTGGTTGCATTTGGCAAAATATGCTTGAAGATAATTTTATGATCACTCACGCCCAAAGCTTGGGCAGCTCTAACATAATCAAAGTTTCGGGCACGTAAAAATTCGGCACGTACCAAACCCACGAGCTCAGTCCAACCAAACAGCAACATGATTAAAAATAGCCAATACACACTCGGACTGAACATGCTGACTAAAATCATCACGATGAGCAACATCGGTAAACCGCCCCATACCTCTAAAATACGTTGTCCGATCAAATCAACCCAGCCACCATAATAGCCCTGTATTGCCCCAACAATGATGCCTAGCACAGCAGAACACAGTGTTAAGGCAAAACCAAATAACAGGGAAATCCGCAGACCATACAGGATTCGGGCAAAGACATCGCGACCTTGATCATCAGTGCCTAACCAATTTTGTGGGCTTGGTGCTGAAGGAACAGGTACAGCCAATGTGAGATTTGGGGTTTGATAAGAAAAAGCCACGGGGGGTGAAATCATCCACCCGTGATGCTGAATCAATTGTTTTACTGCTGGATCTTGATAATCTGTCGCTGTTTCAAACTGGCCACCAAAAGTCGTTTCTGGATAATCTTTTAAAACGGGGAAATACAATGCATGCTGATAACGAACCAGCAACGGCTTATCATTGGCAATCAATTCTGCAAACAACGACAAAACAAAAATAGCAAAAAAAACAATCAGGCAACTGAAACCCAGTTTATTTTGCTTAAAACGTTCAAAGCGTGCGCGCATCAAAGGTGACATCATTTTCCACCTCTGGATTCAAAATCAATACGAGGGTCAATCACTTGATACAGCAGATCACCGATTAAGCGTAGCATCATGCCAAATAAGGTAAATAAAAATAAGGTGCCAAAAATAACAGGATAATCACGCTGGCTAATGGCCTCAAAACCTAATAAGCCAATGCCATCTAAATTAAAAATGATCTCGATAAATAAATTGCCAACAAAGAAAATGCCAACCAGTGCTTCTGGTAAAGCCGCAACAACCACTAAAATCGCATTACGAAAAACATGTCCATAGAGTATCTGATTGTCATTTAATCCTTTACTGCGAGCAGTCAGCACATAGGGCTTTTGTAGTTCTTCAACAAATGAATACTTCGTCAGATAAGTCAACGCTGCAAAGCTACCGAGCACCATGCTTATGATTGGCAAACACATGTGCCAAAGATAATCTTTGACTTTGCCAAGCAAACTGAGCTGTGCAAAGTTCTCAGACACCAGCCCCTGTAAAGGAAACCATTGTAAATAACTGCCACCAGCAAAGAAAACAATCAATACAATTGCAAAAACAAAAGATGGAATGGCATAGCTCACCGCCAGCAATAAGGATGTGGACTGATCAAACAGCAAGCCTTTATTTTTGGCTTTTTTAATCCCAAGCGGTATTGCAATCAAATAAATGAGAAAAGTACTCCACAGCCCCAAAGACAAGGTCACAGGGAGCTTTTCGTACAAGAGTTGAGTAACAGGTTTATCTTTGAAAAAACTGGTGCCAAAATCAAGGCTCAAATAGCCTTTCAACATCAACCAAAAACGTTGGTGTGCAGGGCGATCAAAACCATACTGTACTTTGATCTTTTCAATCATCTCAGGACTTATACCACGTGCGCCTTCATACTGCGCCAATGTACTCAGACTAGACTGTGTACTATTTCCTGCCCCCAAACCTTGGGCATTTTGGATCTGTTGCATGGCCTGTTCCACAGGCCCACCTGGTGCAATTTGCACAATGCAAAAATTAATCAATAAAATGAAAAATAATGTCGGGATCATCAATAACATTCTTTTTAGAATATAGTGAACCATTGAAGTCGAACCCTTATTAATTTATTTACTAAGTTTTTATAAAATCTAACATGAGATAAAATACGCGGAAACGTCATCCACAACCTGCGTGTTTTAAACAAGATAATGTTTTTGCGAAATAATAAAAGAGGTCCAATAAGTAAACAGGTTTTGTGGATGACAATGCCTTTGGTTACTTTGGGCAAAACCAAAGTAACTCCAGCTGAAAGCTTATCTTGAAATTAAGATGAGAACTCGGTAAGACCCCGTTATATTAATCTAACGACTTCATCAAACGCTAGTCAAAACCATTCTAATTAATGCTTTTGTATAGACTGCTCCTGTTTCTTAGACTTATCTGCATCCACCCACCAATATTCCCAGCCCACAGAAAGCTTGGGCTTGATTTGAGGCTGTTGATAAATATCCCAATAGGCAAACCAGCGCTCTGGCTTGCCATAAGTCAAGATTTGATAATAACCCGCACGCAATAACCGATCGAGTGCACGGGTATATAACACCACCTCTTCACGGCTTTTGGCCGCCACAATTTTCTCTATCATCTGATCAATTGCAGGACTCTTGATCCCCGAATAGTTATAATTCCCCGCCTCATCTGCTGCTGCGCTGCCCCAAAACTGAGCTTGTTCCTTGCCAGGTGTTAAGGTCTGCGGCAATTTCAGTACCATCATATCAAAATCTTGATGGCGAATCCGTTCCATATACTGTGGTACATCGACCTGTCTGAGCTGAACTTGAATCCCCAAACGATTCAAATTGCGAACAAACGGCATCAGTTCACGTTGTGGATTCTCTTGTTGCATCAACAGTTCAATTTGAATAACTTTGCCTGCATGATTATACAATTTACCGTTACGAACCACATAGCCAGCATCTTTCAAGATTTTTTGTGCCGTCAATAAATTCTGTCGATTAAAACCACTGGCATCAGAAACGGGGTAATGCCAATCGGCTAAAATGCCTTGTTGCATAATCGGATGCAGTTGCCGCAAATATGGCTTTAACACCTTGAGTTCTGCGGCACTGGGTCGACCAGTTGCAGCTAAATCAGTATTATCAAAATAACTTTGTAAACGTCGATTTTTATTAAAAAATAAGGCTTTATTCTGCCATTCAAAATCATAAGCATAGGTCAATGCCTGACGTAGATGAATATCATTGAGTGGCGAACGGCGAATATTAAACACCAGACTTTGAATATCAAGCGGAGTTCCCAACCGCGCTTTATACTTTTTGACTAAACCAGCTTGTGCTGCTGGAAAGTTATAAGCTGTGACCCAATTACGAATATTTTTTTCTTCATATAAATTGAATTGCCGCGATTTAAACCCTTCAAAACTCACATCCAAATTTCGATAATACACATACTTCAGTCGATCAAAATTATAGCGACCTTTATTCACAGGCAAATCTTTGGCCCAATAGCTTGGACTACGTTTATAAGTAATACTACGCCCTGCATCGATGCGATCGACCACATAAGGGCCTGAACCTACTATCGGTTGAAGGGTCACACGGCTGAAATCTTTATTTTTCCAATCCAATTTCGAATAGATCGGCAGGCTTGCCACAATCAATGGCATTTCCACATTATTGTTGGATTTAAAAATAAATTTAATTTGATGCTTCGATAACACTTCGGTTTTAGCCAGATCTGACAAATACATTTGAAAGCCTAAATTGGCTTTGGTCTGATAAGTGTCGAAGGTAAACTTGACATCTTCTGCCGTCAAAGGCTGACCGTTATTAAATTTCGCCTGTGGGTTTAAATGAAAAATAACGGATTGCAGATGATCTGGATCATAACTGACTTTTTCAGCAAGCAGAGGATACATGACACGCGGTTCATCCAGTGAACGATCCATCAAACTATCAAACAGATAGTTCACACCTTCCGTTGAACTGCCCTTGCCATTCATGCTGTTTAAATTATCAAATGTACCCAAACTGGATTGGCTCAGTGTACCGCCCTTCGGTGCATTTGCATTGGCATAAGGCATTGCTTTGAGCTGAGTATATTTCGGCTGCACATGCATCGCCAAATACGGCGTGGTTTGCATGGCAGCAAATGAAAGCTGAGCAAAAAGGCTTAGTCCAGCATATAGACTAAGCCTTTGGATTGAATTTAAATGAATCATTTACAATTACAGGTTAGGTACTTTAATCACATCACCGATACGTAACTGGGTGCTTGGCGTTAAATCATTCATTTCCGCGAGCGCACCAGTATCTAAGCCATAGCGACTTGCCAAACCAATCAGCGTATCACCACGTTTTACTTTGTATTCACTCACTGTTTTAGGAACAGAAATGCTTTGACCGCGTTGCAGACTTGCATTGGCTTTTAGATCATTTAACTCAGCCAATTCACGTCCAGACATTCCAAAACGATTGGCAATACTGTTCAAAGACTCGCCCGCTTTGACCGCATACTTCTCGGTATTGCGACTCGGAGCTGATGCTTTTGGTGTTGATCTACTGTTCTCTACTTTTGCTGTTTCAGCCTTAGGTAAGTCACCTGTCAATTTGAGCTTTTGACCAATACGGACACTACTGCCACGTGTTAAACCATTTAAACCTGCAACATAATCGAGCTGTAAATTATGACGGCTGGCGATATTGCCTAAGGTATCTCCAGACTTAACGGTATAAATATCTGGCGTAGTTTCTTCTCTCGATTTACTCGTATTGCTTGCAGTGGTTTTTGCAGGTGCATCACCCGTCAATTTCAAACGCTGCCCAACACGGACTCCCGATGTACGTTCCAAACCATTTAGATCGGCAATATAGCTGAGTTGAAGATTGTACTTGGCTGCAATCGCATTCAAGCTATCCCCCGACTGCACTACATAACTGTCAGGTACAGTCGAACCTGCTGGAATCTTTAAGCTCTGACCTAAACGCACACCGCTGTTTGACTTCAAGTTATTCAGTTCAGCCAATTCACTCAAGCTAATCTTTGACTTGGTTGCAATACTCGATAAGGTATCACCACGCTGTACGCTATAACTTTCAGTTTTATAGCTGGTCGATGCACTTACATTTTCGTATTTTGTACTGCTTTTAGTCGGCTCGGGTGTTTCCTGAGTCTGAGAAACCTCATGTAATGGCACATTGATTTTTTGTCCTACGAATAAGCTACTGCTAGCCGTTAAACCAGAAGTTAAATCCGCCAATTCCTGATTGGACAATGCATAACGATCAGCAATCAGCTTTAAATATTCGCCACGCTTTACCGTATAAGATTTAGTGGCAACCTTTTGAGTTGAAGTTGCCTTACTGTCAGTCACACGTGCTGTCTGCTGAGTGGTACGGCTATTATTCTTCGGTTCAATCAATGTCAGTTTTTGCCCAACAAATAAACCGTCAGTAACAGACAAATTATTATAATCCGCTAGCTGTTTTAGACTTAAATCAAAGCGTGAAGCCAAGTTAGTCAAACTATCGCCAGACTGTACCACATAGCTCTCTGGCTTTTCAGCAGCTTTCGGTGCTTCTGGTTTAGCATCATATAGATATAAGCTAGCGCCCACGAACAATGTGCCATTTGGATCAATCTGGTTCCACTTGGCAACATCACGCCAGTTCACGCCATTTTTTTGCGCAATCACCGCTAAAGTATCGCCAGGCTGTACCACATAGGTACTGCGCTTTCCTTTTGGTGCAACAACCACAACATCGGTATCCGTTTTAATATATGGCTTACCTTGGTTGCGTTTGGCATCTTCACTGTTTGCAGTAGCAGTATCTTCAACCAAGTTTTTTGGATAAGAGAAACCGCGGCTGACCTCTTGACCTTTTTCATCAGCAACCGATTGACTGGTTTGAATTGCCGTCAATTTAATTTTGCCATCGAATGGATCAACAATTTCTGTGCCTTTTGGTGCAATCGCCTTAATTTCTGCAACAACCTGATCTTTCTCAGCTTGAGTCGCTTGTGGCTCTAAAACTTGTGCAACCGTTTCTTTTTTACCTTCTACTTTGATTGCAGCGGTAATTTGCTCACGTTCTTTAGATGAAATCGGTGGCTCAATTTTTACTGGTTTAACATTTGCAGCAGGCGTAATCGCAACAGGGATACGTGGTGCACTTGGTACATCTGCTCCCGCAGCAAATGAAGCCAATGCATCTGAACCTCTAGGCGTATTGACTTTGCTGGTACTGATTGATGAGGTTGGGCGTGTTGTATTACTTGCCGTTAAATTGGGTGGTGTTGCAGTCGATGTTGTAATACTTTGCCCACTGTTGGTGGTAGTACGAATCGTCGTTGAACTACTCAAGGGATTATTATTCATCGCAGGTGGGGTTTTATTGCTCGCCCAGAATCCACCAGAACTGGCTTTACCAGAACGTAATTTTGCATCAATCGAAGGACTTAAATCTGCTGGAATCAAAATCCGCATTGGACTCATTGGATCAACACTTTCACCACGGTATGCAGGGTTCAATGCATACAGTTCAGCGCGACTTAAACCTGTAATAGATGAAATCTGGTTGAGTTCCATAGGTCCAGATAAACTGACTTCACGAAAGTGAGGTCGGTTGGCAATTGGCGGTAAACTCACGCCATAATTGCCTGGGTTTTTAATAATTTGCGCGACGGCCAAGAAACGTGGAACATAGTTCATGGTTTCTTGTGGAAGTTTCAATGACCAGTAATCTGTGGGTAACCCTGCTGCACGGTTACGGTTAATCGCCTGTTGAATACGACCCGGTCCCGCATTATACGCAGCTAAGGCAAGTTCCCATGAACCAAACTGGTTATATAAGCTACCAAAAAACTCATACGCAGCACGAGTCGACTCGACGACATCACGACGACCATCATAGAGACTGGTCTGCTGCAAACCATAAATACGTCCTGTACTTGGAATGAACTGCCATAAACCTGCTGCTGCTGCACTACTGGTCGCTGCTGGGTCATAAGAGCTTTCGATAATCGGCAGTAATGCCAATTCTGTCGGCATACCACGGCGTTCAGCTTCTTTTACAGTGTGGTATAAATAACGGCTGGCACGTGCACTTAAACGATCTAAATAAGGTTGGCGAGAAATAAACCAGCTACGTTGTGCTTCAATACGAGAATCCCAATGGTTCAAATCCATCTTGAATCCAACCGTCATTCGTTTCCACACATCACCGTGTTTCAGAACCAATAAACGATCACCTTCCACCGCACGCATATCTGTTGCGGAGAGTAAGTCTTCAAGTGAGTCTAAACTACTTGCATCCAGATAACCTGAACCAACTTGCTTTGAAGATGAAGTTTTACTTGATTGAGGTGTTGAAGAACAACCTGTGGTGATTCCCAACGCAACGAGAGCAGAAGTGAGTACAGTAATTTTGAATAATGATGTTGCAGATGTTTGCGACACCAATGTGCTCGATTTATACATAAAAACTTCCAGTCAACTCACGCTAGTTTATTTCTTAAGTAGGGTCTATTGATATTTAAACATGCATTGCGTTATAGACGCATACGACTCAAACAAGGCATAGGGCAAAGACAATGGCCTCCCCTTGTCAAATTTCACAACCAAGTTTGGGGAAGTTTTAGCCACAATCAGAGCGAACAGCAAAGCACTGCTTTGAGCGCGACACAAAATTCTTCTGTCATTTGCGCAACGTCAACAGACCTTAGCCATTGTAGTAAAGCATGTCACTTAGACAAGGCAATAATTTAACGTGATTTGCATGGAAATGTTACAAGAAATTAAAAAAGATGAGTTTTGTAACGTTCAGAAGCCAAATTTAGCTTTACAATAGCTGTTATTGCCATGGGGATGCTAAAATTCCTAACTCACTTTAGCTCAAGTAAAAGTCTTGTTCTTTTGTTATATGCTTAAGTAACACTTGAATATTGACCATCCTTTGCTGCGATTAAAAATATTCAATTTCTTATTCTGCTTATTGTTCAGGTTCAAATATGTCACAAACAATCACACTTTACATTGATGGCGCATGCAAAGGTAACCCAGGTCTTGGGGGTTGGGGTGCGTATGTCATTACCGAACAAGGTGAACATAAGCTGTTTGGTGGTGAACCTGAAACAACCAATAACCGCATGGAACTCCAAGCCGCAATCGAAGGTGTCTCTTTTTGCCCTATCGATGCCCGTTTAATTATTTGGACAGACTCCAATTATGTAAAACAAGGCATTACTGAGTGGATTCACGGTTGGAAAAAGAAAAACTGGAAAGATGTTAAAAACCCTGATTTATGGCAAAAACTCGATGCTGTCTGTGCCAACCGTGAGATTGAATGGCACTGGATTAAAGGCCACGCTGGACATGCAGGTAACGAAATGGCAGACCAATTGGCGAATTTGGGTGCAGAACAAACGGCTCAACAACTCAAATCTTCGACACAGGCTAACGCTGATACAAAAAAGCCTGAATCCGATTGGCTCTTAAATGACCCTTTCGGATTAGATCTTGATGTTGATACAGACGAAATGATTGAAGAATCAGAACCTGAAGAAATCATGGATAATATGGACGAAAATGCAGTATCGGCTGAAGTAGTAACAGCAGCTTCGCCAACAAATCAGCACCCGAACATTGTCATTACTGAAGCCAAAGTACATCTTCAAGGCCCTCGCCAGCTCATTCTCGATACGGAAACTACAGGTTTTTATTACCAAGACGGCGACCGTATTATTGAAGTCGGTGCGATCGAAATGATCAACCGCAAGCTCACGGGCAGTTCAATTCATATCTATATCAATCCAGAAAAACCCGTCGGGGATTCTGAAAATGTGCATGGTATTAGCGATGACTTTTTAAAGGACAAACCGAAATACGCAGAAATTTCTGATGTTCTGTTTGACTACTTAAAGGGTGCTGAAATTATCGCGCATAACGCGACCTTCGATATGAACTTCTTGGATATGGAGTTCAAACGCACTGGATTGCTTCCGCTTTCAGAGGTCTGCGAAGTCACTGATACCTTGGCACTGGCTAAAAATAAACACCCTGGGCAAAAGAACTCATTGGATGCTCTGGTACGCCGTTATGAAATTCCAGCGCGAGATCGTACCTTCCATGGCGCCTTACTCGATGCTGAAATCTTAGCCGATGTTTACCTTGCGATGACGGGTGGGCAAGTCTCCTTTGATATGGATGCCCTTTCGCAAGCAGAACAAAATCAGAATAAATCGACCCGATCTCGTGTCCAAGTTGACTTAGCTGTGATTCAGCCTTCCGAACATGAATTAAATGAACATGAGACGTGGGTCAAACAATTCGAACAAAAACATGGAGAGCCTTGCCTTTTCGCAAAATAAATTTTCCAGTCAATGTAATTTTTTGTATTTCAAGCCTCTAAAGTTAAGTTATATTAACCTTTAAAGATTTAGGCCTCCTAAAAAAGGAGGTCCATGGATATAACAACTTAGGAAAGGTGTAGGTCATATGTCTTACCAAACCTCGATTCATTTCGACCCAACGGCATTATTAATAATAAAAAATGAAATCGACAATTCGATTAAATTGGTAGAAACAGCAGTCAATACCCTTGCCGAAGAACAAGCATTACCTTTCGGGATTGATGATGCACTCAACCAGTTTGAACAATGTACGCAAGTTCTCGCGTTAATTGATATGCCGCATTTATCACAAATTACGCAATACTCTGCTGAGCTGATGCGCAAAATCATGGCGCAACCGCAGCAAATTCAAACCAATGATGTGATTGCGCTCAGTGAAGGCACCACCATGCTGAAGCGTTATATCGAATTCATCTGTTTACGTGAAGTGAAAGTTCCTCAATTCCTGCTCGATACACTGAACCGTTTAGAAAAAGCGCTCGGCAAACCCCTGACCAAAGAAGGTCAAACGGTCCAGCCTTTGCTTGAGTTCATCACACCGAGTTTTAATTTGCCGCAAGCACCAAGCTTGGAACAATCACAATATATTCATCAGCTTTACAAATTGTGTTTAAACAAGCTCATTAAGCAATCAGAAACCCCACTTGATCTACAAGGGATCAAATTGGTGGGAGTTTATCTTGCAGGCTTAGCAACGGGTCAACCAAGCCAGCAATATTGGCAGTTGGTCAATGTCGGTTTAAGCCATATTGATGAGCTCTCAATTACTGAAGCACGCCTACGTACGCTGATTCAAATTGAAACCAATATCGGTAAATTTTTGGCTCAATCCACCAGCTTTAAAAACACCATTGCCGATCTTGCAGACATATTGTGTATCTGTATTAGCCAAGAAGATGATGTGTCACAACATATACGTGATCAACTCAATATTGGTGATGAGTTACTCAGTGATACGCAACTGCAAGTCTTGAGTCGTCATTTATATGGCCCAGACTATGAAACTGTGCATACCATTAGCCAGTTAATGACAGATGAGATGGCTCAAATCCGTAATGAAATTGAGTACAACCATCAAAACATGTCAGCAGAAAAGACGCAGGAACTGCAACAAAAATTACATCAACTCTCTAATGTCTTCAAAGTACTGAATTTAAATGAAGCAGCGCGAGAACTCACCCAACAAGCGGAAAAATTAAGCCAACCAAATACTTTAACGGATGCGACTTCGGTACAACAGTTAATGAACAGTATTTTGGCTTCAATGAATTCGATCGGGATTTTGGAACGCAATTACACATCTAGTCGTTTACAGCTACGTGTCAATAACATGCAAATCTCGCTTGATCGTTTAGATGAAGCGCATAAAGCCCTATTGACTGAAACGAAAACCCTGATTGATACTTTAACGCAAACTTTGAGTCTCTATGTGCAAGATCCTACAGCACATAGCTTAGAAGCATTGCCAGTGTATCTGAAAGAGCTGGCTGGTGCTGCCCTGTTCTTGGGGAGTTCGGCACAACAAACCGCTTTACTCGGCGCAGCTCACTTTGCTGAATCGCGCTTGGCACAAAACCAAGCGTTTGATGCAGAGCAGGTCAACTGTATCTTGAATGTAGTTGCAGGTTTAGATTTACTGGTTGAAAACTTGAAGAACAAGCAACCAGTATTGCAATCTATGTTTGATGTGGCATTATCGAACAGTCAGCAATTACAAACTCTAGCCGCATAATGACCCAACTATCACTTGCTTATATTTTTCAGCACCAAAAACTGTTAGTCGACCAAAACTTACAACTGCCACAGGTTGAAAAATTAGCAAGTGACCTGCCCATTCATCACAATGATCAGGTCATCGCACGTGATTTACTTGAAGATGAAGTGATTCCCGAAGGTTATCAACTCATTCCAATTCGGGAACTCATTCAAACTTGGTCAAGCAGTGACTTTTTACAAGCCAGTCGTGCAGTGCAGTTGCTCGAATGGCGACGTAACCACAAATTCTGTAGCCACTGTGGTCATGCAACTGAAATTCACCCGAAAGAATATGCAATGGTTTGCCCAAGTTGTGCTTACCATCAATACCCACGTGTGCAGCCTTGTATCATTACCATTATCACCAAAGGTAATGATGAGATTCTGCTTGCCAAATCAGCACATAACAAAAGTAATATGCATGGCTTGATTGCTGGTTTTGTCGAAGTGGGTGAAACATTGGAAGAAGCCGTGCAACGAGAAGCGTTTGAAGAAGTCGGGCTCAAACTTAAAAATATTCGTTATATGTCGAGCCAACCATGGCCTTTTCCAAGTAATTTAATGATTGCCTTCCATGCTGAATATGATTCAGGTGATATTCAGTTACAGCTCGAAGAAATCAGCGAAGCGGCATTTTTTAAGTTTGATCAACTCCCCGAAATTCCGTTTAAAGGCAGTATTGCCCATAGCATGATCATGCAAATTATTGACAATGCATAAACTAAGCTTGGTCCAAAGCATCTTAATCAGTCGAACTGTTTTACCTTTAAAATGCGTCCCATCAATCTGCATGTATATCTTCAATAATCGTTTTCATTTGCTGTGAATCAACTGACAAAGCGTCTGATAAATATTTTAAGGTACATCTAACTTTTTCATCAGACCATTGTCGGTAAAACATAATCCTTAATGCTTGCTGAATAACCCAATCACGTGCTTGTTTATCTAGAAAATCTGAAATATTCAATAGTTGTGAAGAAATTGAATCCAGCCCTCTGATAGAAACCATTTTGAGGGTCTGTTCAGCTAATTTTTGCTGTGCAAGTGGATAAGCGCTAAACAATTGTTGTATGACAGGATAAAGTACTTCTTCACATTGCCCTTCTTCATTACGAGCTAAAAAATGAAATAGATTTGCCAATGTTGCAGGTACCACTTCCTGAGGAAATGTCCCAGATTCGAGTGGTTGCGGCTGTAATGATAAAAAGTGAATGCTCTCCTTCTCGTGCATTAAACCCTCTGCCCAATTTTTTACATCGTTATTGTTATCCGTGTTCCCCACCATGTCCCCTCAACCTCTATTTGGAAGATAAAAATGTTTGCGGTCATGATTCTTCATTTCCATTTTCTGATTCTGGAACACGTTTAAACCATTGGATTTTTTATTGACCTTTAACTCAGATCGCACAAGCTTCATGTATTACTCCACATATTTTTGTACCTATTTTGGGTAATTCAGTCAATTTACCATAAATAGGTACAATGACAAGTAGCATTCATACCAAAGAAATGAACATTTTGTGCCATTGGCTTAAAAGTCAGCGCAAAATACAGAAATTAACCATGCGTGAATTAGCGACACGCATGGACAAACCCCATTCATATGTACAAAAGGTAGAGCAAGGTGAACGACGATTAGATGTGATCGAATATATTTGGTATTGCAATGCGTTAAACGTTGATCCACAAACTGGAATCCATCTTATTCTTGAAAATATACAATCTGCTGTTAAAAAAGAATCTTAGGAAAAGGAACAGTAGAACTTTACTAATACAAAACTAAAAGAAAAAAACCGACGTCTATTTGTTAGAAGTCGGTTTTTTTATTCATCATCTATGACTGATCGTCTAAGGATCTAAGGCTTCATCCAAGAAATGTAAGATGGTCCGCTTAGTTTTGAAATAATGACTCATCAAGCTCGCTAGTGTTGCGACAATGGTAATATGCCCTGTCTTTGGAATTACAGCGATATGACTGTGATTGCCTTTTTCTCTAAGCGCCTTATCCAGATCAAAACTATTCTCTTTGCCAACCAACTGATCTTGTTCAGCCATCAATAAATAATGCTTAATCTGATTCGGCTCAATAAAATAGTACGGCATCACTTGTTGGTACGACACTTTCTGATCAAAAGCATGTTCAGCTAGTGGATCACCTTTGTAATTAAAGTGATAAGGCCCGGCCATACCCACAATTGCTCTGATATTTTCTTTGTATTTAAAATTTTGTGAATAAGCAGAATACACCACAGACATCACATTAAATGCCCCCGCAGAGTGACCCATTAAAATGATATTGTCGGTCGAAATATTGAGCTTGGCTTGATTCTGGTTTAAATAATGAATGGCTTGAGCAATGTCATCAATAAAAGTTGGAAAAATATGCTCAGGCGCAAGATGGTAGTTAATCACTGCAACATCATAACCTTCACGGGCAAAGGTTTCCCCGATAAACAGATACTCACGTTTGTTGCCATGCTGCCAAGAACCGCCATGTACAAATATGATAAGCGGTCTTTGCTTTTTAGGGCTTTTAGTTCGATAAAGATCCAAACGCTGTCTTGCTTTCAATCCATAGGCAAGATGCTCTTCTTTTTCAAAGGTATCTTTTGGCGTAAGGTAATTGATCGAATAACTGGCAAAATCATAAAGGCGAAACTCCTGATAAAGAGTTTTCGCCTTTATTACATTTTCTTGTACTTGTTGAATAAGTTGCTTCATAAATTAAGGATTAGTTGGAGTAATGGTCGCAGGTTCCGCCTGATCAGGATCAATTGCAACAGGTGTCTCAACTAAAGGCTGTGTCGTCGCAGTACCCACCATTGGTGTTGCTGCTGTTGAACTAGCGACAGTGCCTGAAGCTTGATCCGTATTGTCAATGAGTGTCACAATTTTAGTCACATTTCCAACTTTTTGTAAGACGTCATCTAAATCTCTTGATTCAGCGGTATTTAAACGCCCCATCACATACAACACACCATTTTCAGTATGTACCAGAACTTTACTATCCGAAACAACGGGTGCTTTCATCAGCAAACCACGAGTATTCGCAGTTACCGTTGCATCTTGCATAATGGTGTTATAACCCACCTTATCGCCAACCGTAATGTAGTTATGTACGGCTTTAACATCAGACATTGAACGCAAGTTATCTTCAGCCAGTTGTTTTAAATAAGGATCAGGTACTTGCCCTGTCAATAAAATATTGCTGTGGAAGCTTTCAATGTTAATACGCGACTGTTTAAAACGATGATCTAATTTATACAAATTGATATTTGCAGTACGCTTGATTGAAGAATCAATAAAAATCTGCCCGAGACTACGCTCACCACTATTCGTACCAACAGGTGAACTTCCTGTGCCGCCAGAAATAAAACTCGCACACCCTGATAAACTTGCAGCGCAAAGCAACGTAATCGATAACCGTTTTAACACTTGGCAAGACTCCCTATCCACAAACAAATTTGTTCAATTTTCAATATTTAGCTTCCCTCTAGACTCATCAATCAATCTAAAGTAAATGCATGCTTAATCCATTGCTGATCATACTGCAATTTTGAAAAATCTGGTTGTACTGTTTTTGCAATTTTCTGTGGAAAATCAAAACAAATCACATCAAAACGACAATCAAAGTCATAATAATGTGGATATTTTTGTAAAAACAATTGAGCTGTCTTAATTATTTTACGTTGCTGAGTCAAGGAAATAACTTCACAAGCTTCAGCATAACTCCCTGCTGATCTGGCTTTGACTTCTACAAACACCAGTTCATTGTCCTTTTGAACAATTAAATCAATTTCACCATAACGTGAGTGATAGTTTCGATCTACATATAAATAGTGCTGAGACTGCAATAGCGCAAGAGCTGTTTGTTCAGCCCATTGCCCTAAGTCATGCTGTTGCTGTGACATATTTAATCTATCTTACTTTAATACTTGGATGCCCTTTTTTTGTTGTTGATAGCAATAAGGCTGTCTGTACACCTTGCCATCTTTCACATCAATCGTCCCAGTTCGACCTTCAAATGAAAAGTGTCGATCTGAGCTGGTTAAAAATTGTTGGCTAATACTCCATGCATCGCCACCAAAAGCCAATAAACGCTGGAATGCCATATTTTCAGGTTGTTCTTTATATGCACTGATTACATCGGCCCATTGCCCATTATATAAAGCAGGTGTATCACAGAAACTCAACCCCATAGGAATCGGTTTTTCCTGCTCAATACTCAGCGCCGTGGCATAAATGTTTTTTTCAGGTAGTGGTCCCAGCTGTTCCAACCACTGCTGATCGCCCAGTAACAGTAATCCTTCTTTACGCGCAAGTTTCTTCGGTCGCTCACTCACCACATGGACATCTGAACCAAATTCGGACATGAGTGCCATCATAAGCAACTCTGTAGCAGATTCAGTCCCTGCCTGACGCAACACCAATAAATTTTTAATTTTGTCTTTTTTGAGCAATTGATTAAGTGCAATTGCATCATGTTGCTTCGCTAAACTAAATTGCCATACATTGGTAGTTTGAGTATTTACATCATTGAGTGCCAGCACAGGGATTGCAGGATTACGTTGCATTACATTTTCAATATCAGGTCGAGCCAATGGTCCAACAATCAATCGCGTCTTATTATTGACCCGTTTCTTAAAAATCGTATCGATGTTGTTTTTTGCTGAATCTACAAAAATGATTTTTTCTTTACTGCCAGATGCTGTATAAGCGCTCAAGAAACCACGTTTGATGCTCTGACCGGCTCGCGCCATCGTACCAGATTCAGGTAGAATCACCAGTACGTCCGCATAAACTGGACTCACACATGCCGCCAAACATAGTAGCAGCCAATATTTTTTGTAATACATTAGGGAGTTACCTTTTATGAGTGCTCAATTATTTGTTGTAGCAACCCCGATTGGGCACTTAGATGACATGACCTTTCGTGCAATTGATATTTTAAAATCTGTATCGGTAGTTGCCGCAGAAGACACTCGTCAATCTGCTCAATTATTCAAACATTATAATATCTCAACTCCACTCACAGCGTGTCATGATCACAATGAAAGTAACAAAATTGATCAACTTCTCCAAAGAATGTTAAAAGGAGAAAATGTTGCATTAATCAGTGATGCTGGTACCCCCTTGATTAGTGACCCGGGTTTTAAGCTGGTTCGTGCCGCGCAAGAACATGGTATTCGTGTAATTCCAGTACCTGGTGCTTGTGCAGCAATTGCAGCATTAAGTGCGGTTGGCTTGCCAAGTGATCGTTTTAGTTTTGAGGGATTTTTACCTTCAAAATCATCACAGCGAATTAGCCAGCTTGAAAAGCTCAAGGATGAAACTCAGACCTTGATTTTCTACGAAGCTCCTCATCGTATTTTGGACAGTATCAAAAATATGGCGCAAGTTTTTGGTGAAGATCGTCCCGTCGGTTTTGCACGTGAAATTACCAAAACCTTTGAAACCATCAAAAAGATGACGTTAAAAGAATTGGTTACTTTCATTGAAAATGATCACAACCAAGAAAAGGGTGAAATTGTGGTTGTGGTGGGTGGAGCATCTGCCGAAAAAGACCTAGAGCAAGATAAACTGGATGAGTTGTTAAAACGCTTATTACAGGATTTATCGGTAAAAGCCGCATCACAATTGGCCGCTGACTTGACTGGTATTAAAAAGAAAGTCGCTTACCAACGTGCTTTGGAACTCACTCAACAAGATGAATAAAACATAAGGGGAGATTATAAAAATCTCCCCTTATCATTTAAATATACAATAAGAACAATATATCTTAAGCCTTGGTCATGATATTGCCTTGATCTATTTTTCTTTCCGCTCTCGCCTGTTTAATTACACTTAACCCCGAAGAAACACCCAAATACGCGATAATAAAGGCCACAAATAAATCAGGAAACATGGTTCCAGTTCCAAACACACCAACTGCGGCAATGATGATTGCAATATTGGCAATTGCATCATTTCGACTGCATAACCATACAGAACGCATATTCGAGTCACCATCACGGAATGCATAGAGCATCAACGCAGAGATCACATTGACAGCCAATGCCAGTACACCAATCGCCCCCATGAGCATTGGTTCAGGTGTTACACCTAACCACCATGACCAAAATACTTTAACAATCACAAAAATACCAAATGCCGCCATGGTGATGCCTTTGACTAAAGCTGCGGTCGCACGCCAATACAAAGTCATGGATAGCACTGCCAATGAAATGGCATAGTTAGCAGCATCACCCGCAAAATCCAGTGCATCGGCCCATAACGATACAGAGCGTGCATGTGAGCCGCCAATAATCTCTACAAAGAACATCAATGCGTTTAGAACTAACGCAATCCATAATGCTTTTCTAAATTTTGGACTAATTTTTTTTGCTGGGGCACATGCTGTATTGCATCCACATCCTGCCATGACTTTTCTCGCATAATCTTTTATAGTGATTTAAAACCCTAGAGTAACTCCAGAGTCAAGCATGATCAGTTTTAGCATTGGACAATTGGCAAAAAGGTCAGGCGTGTCTGTCGACACCATCCGTTATTATGAAAAAATTGGATTACTTGAAAAAGCCAAACGGACGGCGGGCAATTACCGTCATTATTCGGAACACATGCTTTCAGAATTGTTGTTTTTAAAGCATTGTCGAGAATTAGGCATCACCTTACAGGATATTCAAAAGCTCAAGGACTTAGCCGAAGACCCGAATCAAACCTGTATGGAAGTCGATCATCTGATTGATCAATATCTCGCTGAGGTTTCACAGAAGATTCGAAACCTAGAACATCTCAAACAAGATCTGAGCCATTTAAAACAACAATGTTCACAACATCGTACCATTGAACAATGTGGCATTTTAAAAGAGTTACATCAGCCACTTGAATGTGAACATGAATCACATCAACACAAAAAAGCACCACAAACGTGATGCTTTTTCTATGTCATCACTGACTTAATCTTGATGTTCATCTGGAGGAACTTCAGTAATGCGCCCACCTCTCGCTAGAAATGCAGCAACTTCATCTTCCAAAGCTTGACGCTGTTTCAGCTTGGCAGTCACTGTTAAGCTCTCTGCTTCAGCAAGATCAGTATCATTCGCACTCGACTCTTCGCTATCTGCACCAGTTTCTGCCGCTTTCGCCTCTTCGTCGTCGACAGCAGAATCTTCTGTGTTGTCGTCGTAATCATTCATTTCCGTCATATTAATCTCCCCACAATGACTAAATTTCTCATCATCGCTATTTGGCCATCAGAACTTGGTGAAATTTAGCAAGCTCTTGTCAATTCGCAAAGTACAATCTTGATGAAATCGTATTTTTTGCGACCAAATTCACTCTGATTTATAAATGATTGTTTAAAAAATATCTACTATTTTTTAACACGCATATTGTGTGTCTTTCAATGTCCCTAATCCATTGGCTTGTTGCATAAAACGATCTTTGAACCAATCGAATTGTTCAACTTGTTTTAAGCCGAAATTTCGCGCCCAAACAAAGGGAAATAGCTCCGAACTTTCTAGCCAGCCAATCGCAGACATACTATGCATCATGGCATCATTCTGCCCTTTACGCTGGTGCTCATAACGTAATAAGGTTTGATCATTGGCCCATACACCACGCTTTAAATCGTGCAGTAATACATCACACAGTACCGCGGCATCTAAGCAACCAATATTCACGCCCTGTCCAGCCAAAGGATGAATCACGTGCGCAGCATCGCCAATCAATGCCAGACCTGATTTAATATAACGCTGAGCAGCACGTGCTTTCAGTGGAAATTGAGCTCGAGAACGGACCTCGACCACGTCTCCTAACATATGCAAACTTTCTTGCGTCAATAATTGCTTAAAATCTTGATCACTTAATGCTGAATACTCATCCGCATAATCATCAGGCAATGTCCAGACAATCGACTGCCAATAGCCATTCTCTTGTGCGTCCAGACTGGCCATCGGTAAATAAGCCAATGGCCCTGTCGGCAAGAATATCTGACGAGCGACATATTGATTGGGTTGCGTGGTTTTAATCGCACAACTGATCGCAACTTGTTGGTAATCCAAGACATCTAAATCGATATACGCCTGTTCACGTACAAAAGAATTCGCCCCATCTGCACCAATGAGCAACTTCGTTTTTAATGTTGTGCCATCCGCCAATTGAATCGACCAACCTTGAGGAATTTGCTCAATACGAATCACTTTGACTTGAGTACGATAGTCTTTAAGCTGCTGCAACATTTTCTGTTGAATCGCAACATTCAAAACACTCGGCTCAACCATCGAGCCCAAGGCTTGATCTGACTGTGGTGGCTGTTCCGAAGCATGTCCAAAATTGATTTCGCCATAGCCATTTTTATTCCAGACCTGCATGCCTGAATATGGCATTTGACGTGCTAAATCATCCCAAACATCGACGGTTTTAAGCAGATGTATGGTCGCCTGACTCAGCGCCAATACCCGTGGATTCATCACTGCAAGTGTTTTGTCTTGATCAAGTACAGACGCAGCATCCAGCACTGTAGCTTGCATGCCACCTTGGGCTAGCAATAAAGCGGTTAGACCACCAACCAAACCACCACCGACGATGACAACATCTAACATTTCGCTCATGCTTTTAGTCCCATCGCATAATTGGCAACCAAAGGCTTAACACCTGGAATCACATCAAATGCGATCAATCCTGTATTACGTAATAATTTGAGAATTGGATTCTGATTGCTAAAGCCACGCACCACCGAATCACAGAACTTAATCACCCGTTGCTGATCCTTTAAGCGAGATTGCTCATAAGCCAATAAATTTTCTGGTGTGCCAATATCATCAGACTTCGCCAATTGTTCCATCAAGAAACGAACCAACACATCTGCATCACGTAAACATAGGTTAAAACCTTGTCCTGCCACCGGATGAATCGTATGTGCTGCATTCCCCATCAACACCACACGCCCAACGGCTTGCTTATCTGCTAACACTTGTGACAATGGATAGCTAAAACGCTTACCTGTTTTTTCAAATTTTCCAGCACGGTCACCATAGGTTTCCTGTAAAGCATCGAGGAAATGCTGATCATTTTCTTCACCCAACCATTCTGCCTCAGTGCCCTTCTTCACAGGCCATACCACTGAGCGACGGTATTCACCCGGTAGAGGTAAGAGAGCCAATGGTCCTAATGCGCTAAAACGCTCAAAACCAACGTGCTGATGCGGTTTAGAGGTTTGTACGGTCGTCACAATAGCCACTTGATCATAATCATGCTCATCGACACCCACGCCAATGGCCTGTCGGCAGAAAGAATCACGACCATCTGCCGCAATCACTAATTTGGATTTTAGCGAATGAATATATTCACCATTTCGCATCGCTTCAATTTGGACTTGGTCTGCATCTTGTGTGAGTGAGGTGACTTGTACACCATCAATCAACTCAATCAACGGCTGCTGACGAACCTGTGTCAGCAATACACGACCTAACCATGCATTTTCAATCACCTGACCAAAGCTTTCTACTTTTTCTTGTTCTGCCACTAAACGTGCCTTACCAAAACTACCCTGCTCGGTAATATGCACTTGCAGAATGGGCGTAGCATGTTGCTGTAAAGCCTCCCACAAACCTAATTTTTGGTAAATCTGTACGCTACGGCGTGACAACGCGGTATTACGTGCATCAAAGCTAGAATGATAAGGGGCAACATTTTCGTCATCGTAATTCGGATATTTCACAGCCTCTAATAACTTTACTGCGATATTAGATTTTGCCAACATTAAAGCAAGGCTGAGTCCAACCATACCTCCACCGACAATGATGACTTGTTGCTGCATAATATTATTCCTTATCAGTTTTTCATGACTTGATGTTTCGGGACCTATCTTACTCTAACTCAAATCAGGAAGGGAATTTGTACTTTGTTTGGTCTATGTTTTTAAAATAGATTTTAGACATCAAAGATTGAAATTAAGATGAGAGACTACCTCACGTTTATATGTTTAAAATTATAGAATCCACTAGCCTTAAAGGTAGCTAAATCTTTTATTATCAATACTTTATTACTCAATCATAGTAAGCAAATGGGCTATATAAAACACAACCAGATTTCATTGCTAATTCAAATTTAATACAATTTGGAAACCAGTCGAGATGATCTGGCCAAGTAGTATGGATATACTTACCCCAAGAGGAAACTTCTATTTCATTAATGGGTTGAAGTATTTCTTCAGGATAAAGCCCATCACTATTAAGTTTTTTTAAAGCTAGTTTTGTTGCATTTATATAATTATCAGAAGCAACATAACAGCTTACATATGCCCCTCCAATATCTAAAGGCATAATCGAAATATCCATTCTTTTAACATGAAAAGGAATTATGTAGACTTTAATCACGGACATTAATCTCGCCCCATCTTTATTATGATGAGGCATTAAAAGATTTAAATAAGTTACAAGAAATAGCTAGATGAAGATTTAACGACTCGCCATCAAACTTTCAATTTCCTCAACGGTTTTCACCACATTCTTGGTTAAAACCAATGGTCCATTTTCAGTTACGACAATGTCATCTTCGATACGAATCCCGATACCACGCCATTTTGCATCAACCGTTTCATCATCGGGTGCGACATATAAACCAGGTTCAACGGTTACGACCATACCTGCTTCATAAGCACGCCAGTCTTCGCCAGTCTTGTACGCACCAACATCATGTACATCCATACCAAGCCAATGCCCTGTACCATGCATAAAGAACTGACGGAATGCTTCGCTTTCAATCAATTCATCGACATCGCCACTAATCAAACCAAGATCAACCAAACCTTGAGTTAAGATTTTCACTGCAACTTGATGTGGGTATTTATAATGATTGCCGATACGCGTCGCATCAATTGCAGCAAGCTGAGCATCTAACACAATATTATATAAAGCCTTTTGTTCAGGGCTAAACTTACCATTGACAGGGAATGTACGCGTAATATCAGACGCATAGAATTCATATTCACATGCCGCATCAATCAACACTAAATCACCATCATTTAATGGCTTGTTATTTTCAACATAATGCAAGATGCAAGCATTTTCACCCCCACCCACGATACTGTTATACGATGGCACACAGCCGTTTTTCCCAAAGATATAATTGAGTTCTGCTTCTAATGCATACTCCATCATATTCGGTTTAACGGTTTGCATGGCACGGGTATGCGCTTCAGCACTAATATTCGATGCAATCTGCATCAACTCAATTTCTTGTGCTGATTTTTTCAGACGCATTTCATCAACAATACGATCAAGCTGAATTAACTCAGCAGGTGCAGCACTACCACGACGCTGTTCTGCATCCGCTTTCTGAATCCACTGACTGACACGTGCATCAAACTCAGCTTGCTGACCAATACGATAGTAAAGGCGTTGTTTATTTAAAAGTTTTTCGATGATTTCTTCATCTAATAAATCAATCGCATATGCTTCATCTGCATCATAGATTTCAATCGCACCATCAATGCCTGCACGATAACCATGCCAGATTTCCATTTCACGATCACGTTCACGGCAAAACAGACTGTAGCTATACTCCTCACCTTCCTCAAAGGTTTCGATCACAGCCACTGCCTCTGGCTCGGCAAATCCTGTTAGATAATAAAAACTACTGTCTGCACGATATTTATAATCAGCATCGCGATTACGATACATTTCTGCTCGTGTCGCAATAATTGCAATGCTATTGCTACCTATTTTTTCAGCAAGAAGATCACGGCGGTGTTTAAAATCGGCTTGACTTAATTTCATATAGTCCTTCTGATGAAGATGAATGATTGTAAGTATCTTTATTTATAAGCTGTTAAGGCACCGCCCGAGTTAACTCGGACGATGTGGGGTAAACATTTCAACTACAGTTTGAGGGTCAGCTGCCCCTTCTTGATTTCTGCTTTTTGCATGAAAGTTTTGCAATAATGAACTTTCGGCTACAGGAATCTTGGTGCGGCCAATCGACAAGCTCACAGGAATCAAGCGTACAAACTCATACAGCTCCTGATAGCTTTCTTCGCCCTCTTCATCATTATCCGAATCTTCAAACTCGACTGCTGCAACATCTTGTAAATGTTCAATCAGTTCTTGCTCTTCTGCACGAATATGACCTGAAGCCAAACCAAAACCAAGGACCACACCTGCACACCAATCTGCCAAGGCTTGGACACGATCAGCGAGCAAATGATTATCATCTGGGAGCATTGGTAAATAATCTAATTCATCATCCGATAAAGCATGTGCAACATCTTCTGCTTCATCCGTCAAACTTTCCAGTGCTTCTGGTTGTAAAGCAGGTACATTAAGGGTGTTTAAAATTTGTGACCATTCATCGGTGGTTGGCGCTTGTGTCACACAAACTATACCTGTAAGTAAACCATGTAACTCACTTGGACTTGAAATTTCTTCAATTCCATCAAAATGGGCATTCCATTCCGTCCAACCTGAAATATCGTCTTGCATTCGTTTATCCAATCTCTATACTGCTGTATATATTACCTTTGATTGCAACTCTGTGCGACCTTCGTTATGTTAGAACAATTACAGCGTCTACAAGCGCATATTGGTGTTTTAAAAACACGCTTACATCATTTAGAGCGAGAAAACGCGTCGCTCACTGAAGCTAAACAATTAGCTGAAACTGATCATCATGCACAAGTTGTGCAGAAAAATAGCATCATCACGCAAAAGCAGGAAGAAGTTGATAACTTAACTGAACAACTCACTCAGTTACAAGATCAATTTAAACAACTGAATCAAGATGCAACAACTTTAGCGGAGCGTTATAGCCGGTTAGAGAAGAGCACGACTGATTTAAAAAATCGCTTCCAAGAAATCTTGGCGGAGCGTAATGACTTGCGTGTGAATAAAGAAAAGTTACAGGCACAGCAACGTCATAGTCAGCAAGAAATTCAAGATTTACAGCAAGACCGTGATCGCTTGTTGCAAAAAAATGAACTTGCGAAATCTAAAGTTGAAGCGATTATCCAGCGTCTGGCAATTTTAGGTACAGCTCAGGATCAACATGCACAAGAAATTCAGCAACTTGCACATCCAAATGCTGAAACTCAAGAGGAGACCTGATCATGAGTGAACCTATCGTTGTCGAACTTCGCTTAATCGAACAGACTTTCCGCCTCAACACAACTGAGGATAAACGTGAAGAGTTAGAACGCGCAGCTGAATTGTTAAATCAAAAGTTTCACGATATGCGCCGCAATGCGCCACGCGTAGAACATAATAAACTTGTGATTATGGTCGCGTTGCAAATGGCTCAGGAAGTATTCAGCTTGAACAAGTCATTGCAAGAATATGCACACTGCGAGCATCTACTCCAAACCATTTTGGAAGATGTCGAACAAACTGTTGAGTAAAATTGCACAAAGCCCCATCAATTAGTAAGTATCTTTACAGATATGTCTCCTGCAAGGATTGTCATCGTGTAAAGATCAGTTATACTAAAGCTATCTCTAGGGTGTTCGCCAGTACGTCTATTCCCCTGCCGATACTTAAATTTATGGATGTGTTCTGTGTATTTTGAGTGTATGCCTGCCTCGAGTAGGAAACCCATTAAGTATACGTCACCTCCACCTTGAACTCATCGGGTTCAGGGTAACGACCATGCAGCGGCACCTCTGGAGTACTTTTGTTACAATAAAAACAATATCTTATATTTATTTTAAAAACCTTTTGTTCTTCCCCAAAAATTCAAAATAGGCATATAATAGGCTTCAAAAAAAATTTATAATAATTTAGTACTATCAATTAAATATTGCTGTAAAAATGCCGTGAACGAATCTGCAATTTTTCTTTTTGGTGATCCTCCCACATGATATACAACGCCATCAGAACCAATCTGATCTAGTTGTACTGCATACCCCCAACACCACATTAGATAGTCCGAAAATACAAAACAGTTAGGATATAAAAACTTATCTTTATCATAGTAGCTTGAAATACTTTGAACCGATTGGAATTCGGCCAGCGACACGAACGTAAAATAATTATCATCCATATCTCGGTCAGCTATACCATTAAATTCCAAAAAGTAAGCTGTTAAAACGGGTGATAATTTAACTTGATGCTTATATTCAAAAGCCAAAATTTCCTGCCACGTTGCTGGTTTATTCAAGCTTATATTCTGTTTCTGCAATTTAAGTTTAATCTTATTCATTACATTCATGATTTACCCGACTAGATATCAATCTAAATAAAGTAAATCATTCCTGCAAACCAGATGATCAATTCTTTGGATATAGTTTATTACTCATCGTTCAAAGCGCATTCATAATTGCTTGGATCTTGCGAGCAACGCACCTGTTTCAACAACTTCATCATATCTTTGTCGTAAAAACCTTCTTTGGTCATTTGAATCCGTGCTTCACGCATCAATCGAACATAACCAGGTTTATCACTTTCATTCAATTTTAACCAAAATTTATCAGGAACTTTGGCTTCAATTTTATCGACAAATTCAAAGGCAGGATTTAGCTGCTTGGATATGACTTCACGTGCAATCGATCCCATTCCTGCTGGAAATTTATTGCGTTGCATAATCAAAGTTCCTGTCACTTGAATCACAGGAAATTTAATGATCCCACCCACAGCTTTACCTGATTTATCGGTCATCCCTTTTTGCAATTCGAGCGGCTCAAATAAAATGGCTGGCCCTGCCATGATATCAACTTCTTTATTATTAAATTTCCCACCCACCGTGACCAAATCAACAGAGACCGGTTGAGCACCAACGTTCTGTACCAATTTCTTTTGAGTTTCATCGAACTGGAATACCGCAACTTTCTTACCTGCGGCTTTTGCCAAGGTATTAATATTACGGTCTGTGACCATGATATAAGCAGCACCAAGCGGTACAACACCAACCACTTCATAGTCTTTATTTATCATCTTTTCATCAAATTTTGGATTAGCTAACACCTGAATTACAGAACTCAGTTGTTTATAGGTTTGCAATGCACCAATCGCATCAATGCTTCCTACAAACTTATTAAACTGCTTTGCACGTAAATTACTGATGCCTGCCCCATCACAGCGTTTACTACGAAAATCCTCAGTCAGTACAGCTTCATTGGTATAAACTTTGAGATTTACCAAAGTGGATGCCTGTTTTTTCAATTTTGGATAATCAAAATCTAATTTGAATTGTAAATGTGAAGGACGCGTCACATTCATGTTCACACCAAACTGCTTGGCTACACGAACAATACTTGGAATTTCGGTAATATAACTGGTTGCTTGCTCAAACGCTTCGCTATGTTCGCCATTCGGAGAAAATACGCATAACGTGACTTGTTTTGGAATCTGCTGCCAAGTTTTAGGATCATTCAATAATTGCTTCACTTTGTTTTGTGAATGCGGAGAAAGCGTTAAGTCCAATTTCCCCTCAGGTGCAGCATAACTTGGACTCATCACCCCAAATGATGATGCCAAGATACATGACATCGCCAAAGGTTTTAAAAATGTCGTGAATTTATTATTTTGCATCGCCTGTTCCATCCTTAGCTATTTCCCAATAGTTTTTATTCAAATTAAGGATAAAGCATAGAAATAGAATTGACTGCTTTTATTTGGATAGTGTCAATTGAGTCAAAATACCCAGCAATATTCACAATATGAGAATAGCGTTCTTAATCGAAAAATTATGCTAAAAACAATAAAACATTGAATAATAAAAACTTAAAATAAGAATTTACATGTCAAATGCTTGTTCTTCTCAGCTTAAATAAACGACCAAACGACATTTTCATCTTGTCGCTTTAATAGAAAATTGGTCTGATGATCATCCTCGACCACAATATGTTGATTTGAGATCATCTTTACTTTTAGTAATGTATCATTTTCATAAACCAAATCATTTTTGCCTTCTTTAGTCAGGACAAGTATCTGATCAAGTACGATGAGCTCTTTAGAATCCAACATTGTTTTTCCCTCGATAAACTCGCTGTTCAAATATTGAATATTTTTATCAAGCCTAAAAGTGAAATACTCTTATAACTTGCACCCCAAATATTCAATGAAATTATTAAAATACATAAAACTGACATCTAAAAATGTTAGTTTATGCCGCGCATATTAGATCACTTTTTAAACAAAGTAAAAATAAATTGTCAGACAGTTCACAAAAATTACATTTTATGCAAAATCAAATTAGTAAAACTAAAAGCCACATAAAATCAATCAATTAAAACCCATGAATTTGATCAAAAAACAGACGAATATTAATATTTTTACAACTAAGCGCTGAAAGACACTCAAATCAAGGGATATTTTTTTCCATTCGGTATTATTTAAGTATAAAAAATGGCTACCCTTGAGTAGCCATTTTAATTGAAGTGAATTACCAGCTTACATTGACACGTCGATTCGGTGCCAAACAACCGACTAACTGTGCATTTGCTTTATTGCCTGCACATTGCTGATATAAGTCAGTTTGGCTGTTAGCCTGAATCTGAATGCGGTTTGCATCAATGCCTTCATTCACCAATAACTTCGCCACAGTATTGGCACGCTGTGAAGATAACTGTTGGTTATAAGCAAACTTACCTAATGTATCGGTAAAACCTGCAACCACAATTGGGCCTGTTGAATTACTTTGCTTAACGCGTTGTGCAATCGAAGTGACTGAACTTGAACCTTGCTCAATCGCATTGGCATTGAAGCGGTCAAAGGCAAAAAATACACTGCCTGAACGAGCAGAATTTAAATTTGCATCATTAGGCACCTGATTATTTGCACCCCATGCCATTAAACCTTCACATGCCTCACCTTTCCAAGATAATCTTTCTGAAAGATATTTCTTGTCAAAATCAACACGGAGTTGGCAACGTAAATAATCCTGACTATTCGGTTGGCGAATATCTAATACATAGTTCCAAGTTTTTACAAAGAACACGCCTTCGCTAAATTGTGGATTGCCCAAAATATGGCGAATCTGATCTTTGGTCAAACCTGTAGCTAAACGCGCAACATTATCATATTCATAACGTTGTACTTGTTTTAGATAGCTCTTTTCAACTGTGGGAAATTTAATTTCTTCTTGTTGAACAGAAGTTGTGTCTTCATTTGCATAAGTCGCTACTGAGAAACCAGCAAGAGCTGCTACTGCTAAGCATTGAATCGTTTTTTTCATTTCATTACTCTCTTTATATGTTGAGTAAGGAGAGCGCTCGCTCTCCCCCGCCAGTTTCTTAGTTAATGACACCACTGATACCAATACGCACACTTGGATCACCTTGAGATGCAGCAGCTACACCACCAGTAATTGACCAACGACCGTTATCAGAAGTTTTACGTAAAGTAACACCAACTGCATTTTCGCCACCGTGATAAGCAGCACCCGCAGCATAGGTATATTTACCTGCAACAAATGGAGCGGCTTCGAGTGCCATTGCAGCTGCGATACCCGCATTGGCTTTCTTCTCAACATTATCAATACGTTGATTCGTATCGTAGAACGCCTGTTGCAATTGATCACCGAGATTGGTAATGCGGTTGCCCAACTCTTGATTTGACTGGTTCAATGTACCAATCGCATCATGAATATTATCTTTGCCCGTACCACCAATATTGTTGGTTTTAATCGTACCGTCTTGATTGACAGTCGTATTACCACCGATACTGTTCTTGATGCTGTCAGAAATATTATGGATTTGACCACCATTCACTGCATCTTTAGAATCTTTTGCAATTGTTCCATCAGCGACCCCCTTAACAACACGGTCACCATCTTTACCCGCCATATTGACACTTGTACCACCAGTGTCTTTACCGACAGTAATTTCGCCCTTTGGCTCCTGTTGCTGAACAAGACCAGACTTACCATCGTTGATGTTGTTGATATTGTTCTGGATGTTCTGAATATCATTGGTGTTCTTGTCAACATTCTGTTTGACATCCCACAACTGACCACCATTCACCGCATCTTTAGAACCTTGCTCAACTTTACCATCAGCAACATTCTTCAAGTTGGTACCCTTGTCGCCACCACCTAAAGTCACGGAGTTCTTATCAACATTGCCATCTTTGTCTTTGTCGTATTGAACTGCGTTATCAGAAAGATTGCCGATGTCTTTACCAATCTGGTCTTTCAACTTATTCAGCTGATCAACATTGACTGCGTCTTTGCCATTAACACCATCCGCAACGTTAGTGATGTTCTTACCACCAGCATCAATACCACTCATTGTGATACTTGGACCACCTTTAATGGTTAGACCATTGTTGTTTAGTACGGTATTACCCGTGGTAATGCTGTCAAACTTCGCATCTTTCAACAATTCAATCTTGATACCATCTTCTGTGGTACGTGTGATCACGTTCTCACCGCTAGTCTTGTCTTCTGCAGTTTCTGCATCAGCACCACCTACGATGTTTAACTTATCACCCAACTTACGATGAACATCTTTACCTGCATTGCCTGCAAAGTTTAGACCCTTGTTGGTTAAATCATTAACACCAGTAGTGACTTTGTCATCGACTGACTTGATCGCATCATTGATGTTGTCTTTACCTGTTCCACCAATGTTATTGGTGGTGATGCTGCCATCTGGATTAACTGTAGTATTGCCACCAATGCTGTTCTTGATGCTGTCAGAAATATTCTGAATCTGACCACCATTCACGGCATCTTTAGAGCCTTTCGCAATTGAACCATCAGCTACATGAGTAATGACCTTATTACCTGCATTGATGCCATCTTTAGTGATGCTTGGACCATCTTTGATGGTCAAACCATTATTGTTTAATACGCTGTCACCAGTCGTGATACTGTCTAAAGTTAAGTCTTTCTTGGTCGAAACTTCGTAGTTGGTACTACCATCTTTATTGGTGGTTTCTTTAACTACAATGTTGTCACCCTCGGTAACCGTTGTCTTCGCTTTAGTTGCAGCATCTTTTACATTACTGATTGCATCATTGATGTTGTTTTTGCCTGTTCCACCAATGTTGTTGGTTGTAATGCTTCCGTCTGGATTAACAGTTGTATTACCACCGATGCTGTTCTTGATGCTATCAGAGATATTCTGAATCTGACCACCATTCACGGCATCTTTAGAACCATTGGCAATTGAACCATCAGCAACATTGCTAATGACTTTATTGCCTGCATTGATGCCATCTTTGGTGATACTTGGACCATCTTTAATAGTCAAGCCATTGTTGTTTAATACGCTGTCGCCAGTGGTAATACTGTCAAACTTGGCATCTTTCAACAATTCAATCTTGATACCATCTTCTGTGGTACGAGTAATGACGTTCTCACCGCTGGTTTTGTCTTCTGCTGTCGCAGCATCCGCACCACCCACGATGTTTAACTTATCACCCAACTTACGATGAACATCTGTACCTGCATTGCCTGCAAAGTTTAGACCTTTGTTTTCCAACTCAGTCTTGGTGTTGTTGATCGTGTTGTTTAATTCGGTCTTGGTATCTGTGATCTGATTAGTTAACTGATCTTTAGTATTGGTGATCTGGTTACCCAAGTCTTTCTTCGCATCATCTAGATTCTTATTGGTATCAGTAATCTGATTACCCAAATCTTTCTTAGCGTCCTCTAACTTGTTGTTAGTATCGGTGATCTTGCCATCTAAACCATCTTTTACGCTGGTTAACTGATCAACATTGACTGCATCTTTGCCATCTTTACCATCAGCCACATTGCTGATAACTTTATTGCCTGCATTGATGCCATCTTTAGTAATGCTTGGGCCATCTTTAATGGTTAAGCCATTATTGTTTAATACGCTGTCGCCAGTGGTGATGCTGTCGAACTTCGCATCTTTCAACAATTCAATCTTGATACCATCTTCTGTGGTACGGGTAATGACGTTCTCACCGCTGGTCTTGTCTTCTGCTGTTGCAGCGTCCGCACCACCCACGATGTTTAACTTATCACCCAACTTACGATGAACGTCCTTACCTGCATTGCCTGCAAAGTTCAGACCTTTGTTTTCCAGCTCGGTTTTGGTGTTGTCGATCGTGTTGTTTAACTCAGTCTTGGTATCTGTAATCTGATTGGTTAACTGATCTTTAGTATTCGTGATCTGGTTACCCAAGTCTTTCTTCGCATCATCTAGATTCTTATTGGTATCAGTAATCTGATTACCCAAATCTTTCTTAGCGTCCTCTAACTTGTTGTTGGTATCAGTGATCTTGCCATCTAAACCATCTTTAACGTTGGTTAACTGATCAACATTGACTGCATCTTTTCCATCTTTACCATCTGCAACATTGCTAATGACTTTATTACCTGCATTAATGCCATCTTTAGTGATGCTTGGACCATCTTTGATAGTTAAGCCATTGTTGTTTAATACGCTGTCGCCAGTGGTAATGCTGTCAAACTTCGCATCTTTCAACAATTCAATCTTGATACCATCTTCTGTGGTACGGGTAATCACGTTCTCACCGCTGGTTTTGTCTTCTGCTGTCGCAGCATCCGCACCACCCACGATGTTTAACTTATCACCCAACTTACGATGAACATCTTTACCTGCATTACCTGCAAAGTTCAGACCTTTGTTGGTCAAATCATTCACACCATTGGTAACTTTGTCATCTACAGATTTGATCGCATCATTGATGTTGTCTTTACCAGTTCCGCCAATGTTATTGGTGGTGATGCTGCCGTCTTTATTAACCGTGGTATTACCACCAATGCTGTTCTTAATGCTGTCAGAGATATTCTGAATCTGACCACCATTCACAGCATCTTTAGAACCTTTCGCAATTGAGCCATCTGCAACATTAGCAATGACTTTATTGCCTGCATTGATGCCATCTTTAGTGATGCTTGGACCATCTTTAATAGTTAAGCCATTGTTGTTTAAAACGCTGTCGCCAGTAGTAATGCTGTCGAACTTCGCATCTTTCAGCAATTCAATCTTGATACCATCTTCCGTGGTACGAGTAATGACGTTCTCACCGCTGGTTTTGTCTTCTGCTGTTGCAGC
>NZ_KB850224.1:2799828-2800388 GCF_000369805.1 Acinetobacter sp. NIPH 2100
ACGATGTTTAACTTATCACCCAACTTACGATGAACGTCCTTACCTGCATTACCCGCAAAGTTCAGACCTTTGTTGGTCAGGTCATTCACACCATTAGTCACTTTGTCATCGACTGATTTGATCGCATCATTGATGTTGTCTTTACCGGTTCCACCAATGTTATTGGTCGAGATGCTGCCGTCTTTATTCACCGTGGTATTACCACCAATACTGTTCTTGATGCTGTCAGAGATATTCTGAATCTGACCACCATTCACGGCATCTTTAGAACCTTTCACAATTGAGCCATCTGCAACATTAGTAATTACTTTATTACCTGCATTAATGCCATCTTTGGTGATGCTTGGACCATCTTTGATGGTCAAGCCATTGTTGTTTAATACGCTGTCGCCAGTGGTAATACTGTCAAACTTCGCATCTTTCAACAATTCAATCTTAATACCATCTTCTGTGGTACGTGTGATCACGTTCTCACCGCTGGTTTTGTCTTCTGCTGTTGCAGCATCCGCACCACCCACGATGTTTAACTTATCACCCAACTTACGATGAACGTCCTTACC
>NZ_KB850224.1:2800398-2997264 GCF_000369805.1 Acinetobacter sp. NIPH 2100
GATGTTTAACTTATCACCCAACTTACGATGAACGTCCTTACCTGCATTGCCTGCAAAGTTCAGACCTTTGTTTTCCAGCTCGGTTTTGGTGTTGTTGATCGTGTTATTTAACTCGGTCTTGGTATCTGTGATCTGCGTCGTTAACTGATCTTTAGTGTCATTTAACTTGTTGTTGGTATCCGTAATTTGGTTACCTAAGTCTTTTTTCGCATCATCCAACTTGTTGTTGGTATCGGTGATTTGGTTACCTAAATCAGTTTTCGTAGCATCAATTTTTTGATCTAAATTGTTAATATTTTGTGTGTTTTGATTTACACGAGTATCAACGTTCTTCAACTGACGTACGGTAACTGCATCAGAATCAGCTGAACCATCTTCGACATTGGTAATACGACGTTCTTTACCAGCAGAACCAACAGAAATCACACCATTTGACATCGAAGCATCGCGATTTGTCAGGAATGAACTTCCTGTTGCTTCAGTTGCAATAGCATCTTGGCCCAATGCAACACTATTTTCAGCTTCAACTCGGCTGCGTGCACCTAATGCAACACCACCAACTACCATTGATTGTGCACCTTGACCAACTGCTACCGCATTTTCCTGATCTGCAATTGCACCACCACCAATTGCGGCAGAGTTCTTACCTGTTGCTTTTGCTCCACCGCCGACAGCAGCAGCATTTTCATTGCTTGCCTCAGCACCTTTACCAATTGCAGCAGCACTATCACCCGTTGCTTTCGCACCACTACCAACAGCAGCTGCACCATGACCTGTGGCTGATGCACCTTCACCTAGTTTATTACCAGAACCAATTGCAGTTGAATTTGTACCAGAAGCAACTGAGTTAATACCCATCGCAGACGCGCCATCCCCCGTTGCTTGAGAGACAGCACCAAATGCTGCAGCACCTTTACCAGAGGCATTCGACATGACACCAAAAGCCGATGACGCATCGCCTGTTGCTTTAGATGTCATACCAAATGCTGATGCAAATGCACCTGTACCCACAGCCTGAACACCGACCGCTGTTGAACCATGATTGGTTTCTGTTGTTGGATAACGGCCAGATTTAAGTACGCCACCCGTAATTTCAGTATAGGTTTTACTTAGCTCAGCATCTTGAGCAATTTTATCAACGTCATCTCCACCAATCGCAACAGATGAGTTACCACGCGCAACCACATCGGCACCAATCGCAATGGATTGATCACCTACAGCCTTTGTCTGATCACCAATTGCAATCGATTGATTGCTATAGCTTGTTGCTGTACCCGCAGCTCCCTTTGTTGAAGCATTACGGCCAATCGCAACATCACCACTACCTACGGTTTCACTTGCATTACCTACAGAAACTGCACCAATCCCTGCACCTTTTGCTTGTGACCCAACTACAACGGCATCATAACCTGTCGCACTTGCGCTTACGCCTACAGCAATCGAATTACGACCTCTTGCACCGTCATTTTCATAGTTACCACCCTGTACCCCATTATCATTTACACTCACATAATGTGTACGAGCTGCTTTTAACTGACCTACAGTCGCAGCATCAGAATCTACTGCACCGTCTGCTACATTTTGAATACGGCGTTCAGCGCCAACATCACCTACAGATAAAACGCCTGTTGGTGCCGCTTGTTTGGTTAAAAAACTATTTTCTGTTGCTTGTGTTGCTTTTGAATCTTTACCAAGCGCAATACTATTTTCAGCTTCCGAACGCGCACCTTTACCAATCGCAACACCACCTTCATAAGTGGTCTCTGCTTGGTCACCAATCACAACTGCATTGTCTTTTTTTGCTTTTGCACCTGTACCAATTGCAACCGATTTTGCACCTGTAGATTCAGAGAATGCACCAATCGCTAACGAGTTTTCTTGTGTTGCAACTGCACCACCACCAAATGCGATCGAATCTTTACCTGTCGCTTTCGTTGCCATTTTTGATTGATATTCAGCACCTGCCTGGCCCGCAACTGAACCAGCATTTTCGATATCAGGCGAACCAATTGCAATTGCGCGATAGCCTTCTGCTGTTGCAGAATGACCAATTGCTAAAGACCCTTTGCCTGTTGCTGCTGCAACATTACCAAGTGCTTGTGCATAATCTGCTGTTGCTGCTGATTGACGACCAATGGCTAAAGATGTATTCCCCGTTGAAAGTGCAGCCGTACCAATTGCAACAGCAGCAATACCTTTCGTCGTTGCATAAGAACCAATTGCAGTACCAAAATTCTGTTCAACCGTTGAACCTGTACCAACGCTGACTGAACCCCCTTGTTTCATCGCACCAGCAAATGCACCCGTTGAATTATTATGGGGGTTTTGACGATTTGCGATATTTGAATTACCACTTCCCTGAGTTTGTGCGCCACATCCAATTGCAATATCTCTGTTACCAGAAGTGCTTGCAGCCCCTTCAGCACATCGATTTCCAGATATAGAGGTTCCAGAACCTGTACCACCCTCAATATTCGTTGCCGCAAATGCAGCAGGAGAAAAACTAATTGCCCCAGCTAAAATAGCAGCTGACAGATTGAGAACATTAGATTTAGTTTTTGTTTTACTTTTTGCAAGTTCAGACGTTGCAACCCATGCGCCAATTGATGCATTCCAAACCACTTTATAGACTTTATTCATAAAAATTCTCAGATCATTACAACAGTTATTGATGGTCTAAAAATGCCAATAAGCATTTTTAGTTTCGGTGCCGAAAAAGAGTCGCGGATGCTAATAAAATCGAGTAAATTGGTAAAGATTCAGTAAATATTATTATTAAAAATATGAGACATATTTCTCATATTTACATTTAAATCACATAAACAAATATATGATTTAAATCACAAAAATATAAAATTGTTTTATTTTGTTTTGCTTTTGTTTTATTTTATAAAGAACATGAAAAATAGAGTAATAGCTCCATAATAAATAATAAAATAATTTGCAATGCCTAAAATTCACATTAATTATTGGAATAAATTATTGAAATAACACTTATTAGAAAAAATACAAATAACACTATGAGTTTGAAATTTTACTTATAAATAACAGAATCTTTGATTTTAGAATTTATTGAATAAATCAAGTATGATTGCTTCCATCAGGATTGGTTTTAAAACTTTATGAGCCCTACCCTAAACTCATTAAGAAAACAACTTCGCTCAAAAAGAAGGCAACTCTCTGCTTTTGAGCAAAATAAAGCTGAACAACAAGTCTTAATACAACTTAATCACTCCCCTCGATTTAAAGCTGCACAAAAAGTTGGCCTCTATCTACACGCCTTTGGCGAAGTTCATACTCACAAACTCATCAAGCTTTGTTTTCAACGAAAAAAACAGGTCTATTTACCTATGATCTGTAATATGAATCAGAATTTAGTCTGGGTCAGAGTAAGTGCAAGACAATATTTAAATAAACGTTTTTCCCACCATCCACTCGGTATGAAAGAACCGATGGCCAGTCGAGGTCGGCATGTTTCACACTTAGATTTGCTCATCATGCCTTTATTGGCTTGTGATCATCAGGGAACACGAATCGGTATGGGAGGTGGCTATTATGATCGAACACTCGCGACTGCGACGCATTTCCCTTATCGTCTTGGTCTCGCACATAAATTTCAATATGTAGAGCACCTCTTATCAAAACAAAAATGGGATCAACCTCTGGATGGATTGCTTAGCCCTAAAAAATTCTATTATTTCAAACGGTAGCCCTCTGTTTTTCTTATTTCCGCAATGAATCTTGAGTAATTTAGTCTTTTTTTTATATTTTCTAATCAAAACCCCTTGTATTTTTTGAAATGCACATCACTATAAAAAACATGGCAACACCGTTGTCACTCATTAGGAGTGCCCATGTCTGAATATATTTTAAATAATGAAACTAGCTTAGAGCCACAGGTTCCAAGTGTATTACCACTCTTAGCATTACGTGATGTTGTGGTCTATCCACATATGCAAATCGCGCTATTTGTGGGTCGTGAAAAATCGATCAATGCAGTGGATGTGGCTCGTAACAGTGACAATTTAGTATTTGTAGTTGCGCAAAAAGATTCGCTCACAGAAGAAATTGATCACGATAATCTCTATCAATATGGAACTGTGGCTAAAATCGTACAAGTGGTGAATCATGAGAATGATGAAAACTGCATCAAAGTACTGATTGAAGGCCTGCATCGTTCAAAACTCGAACGCATTATTGATGGCGAAGAATACTTAACAGCTGAGCATCATTTAAGCCCAATGACATTGCCTTTGGACCAAGAGACCCAAGAGACTCGCTTAAATGAATTACGTACCCTATTCGCTCAATATGCAGAAGCGAAATTGCGTAATGCACGTGAACTCGTTGCAGCAGCAAATAAAATCGAAGACTTATTGCAATTGATGTTCTTCGTTGCAACTCGTGTGCCTTTAAATATTGAAGTAAAACAAAAGTTTTTAGAGCACGACGAGTTTGAAGCTCACTTGCAAGAGTTAATGAGCTATTTGATGAATCAATCTGCTGAACAGCAAATTGAGCAAACGCTGCATGACAGTGTAAAACGCCAAATGGAAAAGAACCAACGTGAATACTTTCTAAATGAAAAAATGAAAGTCATTCAGCGTGAACTTTCCGATATGAATGGCGGTGCTGAAGATGACGTTGCTGAAATTGAAAAACGTCTTGCAGAAGCAGATTTACCTGAACACGTACGCAAAAAAGCTGAAGCTGAGTTTCGTAAACTTAAAGCAATGCAACCTGCTTCGAGTGAAGCTGCTGTTGTTCGCAACTATCTAGAAGTGATTTTAGATACGCCTTGGAATAAAGCGAGCAAAGTCAGCATTAACCTTGCTAAAGCACAGGAAATTCTAGATACCGATCATTACGGCTTAGATGATGTAAAAGATCGTATTGTTGAATACTTGGCGGTCCAGTCTCGTGTTAAAAAACTCAAAGGTCCGATCCTCTGTTTGGTTGGCCCTCCGGGCGTGGGTAAAACCTCGCTTGGTGAATCTGTGGCAAAAGCAACAGGTCGAGAGTTTGTCCGCATGGCACTTGGTGGTGTACGTGATGAAGCTGAAATTCGTGGTCACCGTCGTACCTATATCGGTGCAATGCCAGGTAAAATCGTGCAATCGTTGACAAAAGTTGGTGTCAAGAACCCATTGTTCTTGCTCGACGAAATTGACAAGATGGCGCAAGACTACCGTGGCGATCCAGCTTCAGCATTGCTTGAAGTACTTGATCCATCACAAAACAGCAAGTTCAATGACCATTACTTAGATCTTGATCTTGACCTTTCAGAAGTCATGTTCATCTGTACAGCAAACAGTATGAATATCCCTGAAGCCTTGCTGGATCGTATGGAAGTGATTCGTCTTCCGGGTTATACCGAAGATGAGAAAGTGAATATTGCTGAACGTTACCTTGTTCCTAAAGCAATCAAGAACAATGGTCTACGTGCAAAAGAATTGACTGTTCACGAAGAAGCAATCCGTGACATCGTACAACGTTATACACGTGAAGCAGGTGTCCGTAGTTTAGAACGTGAAGTGTCTAAAATTGCCCGTAAAGTTGTGAAAGAAGCGGTCAGCAAAAAGTCGAAAAATTTACAGATTGATGTTACTTCTGCAAATCTTCCAGAATACTTAGGTCCACACAAGTTTGACTTTGGTATTGCCGAAGATGAAGCACAAGTAGGTCGTGTAAATGGCTTGGCTTGGACTTCTGTGGGTGGTGAATTACTCACCATTGAAGTTGCGGCAGTAAAAGGTAAAGGTAAATTCATTACGACGGGTTCACTCGGTGATGTCATGAAAGAATCAATTACCGCAGCAATGACTGTTGTACGTACCCGTGCTGATGAACTTGGTATTGAAGCTTCTCGTTTTGAAGAAACGGATGTGCATGTTCACTTACCTGAAGGTGCAACACCAAAAGATGGTCCATCAGCGGGTCTGGCACTCACGACTGCACTTGTATCAGCATTTACTGGTATTGCGATTCGTCCAGACATTGCCATGACAGGTGAAACAAGTCTTGGTGGTCGTGCGATGCGTATTGGTGGCTTAAAAGAGAAACTTCTTGCAGCTCACCGTGGTGGAATTAAACTGGTTTTCATCCCACACGATAACGTTCGTGATTTGGCTGAGATCCCAGACAATGTAAAAGAAGGCTTAGAAATCAAAGCGGTGAAAAGCATTGATGACATCCTACCTTTAGCATTGACGGATACACCAAAGCCTTTGCCGAAAACACCGATTGTGAAACCAGTCGAAGATGCAAAGGCGGCACGTCACTAATCTGCTAAATAGTTGAAAATAAAAAGAGAGCTTCGGCTCTCTTTTTTTGTTACACAATATGGTTGAAAAATAACCAACATACGGCATAATAAAATAGAGTCGATAAAAACAAAGGCTAAATTTGACTCATGAACTCATTTTAGCGCCATCCGAACTCCAGACGGATGGCACTTTGATCGCAGCTCATACGCGTTTTGAGCTGCGTTTTTTATGAGTACTCTATCGCTGTTTTTTGTATTTTTTATGACAAGATAAACCGCACTTGCCTGCATGGAAGAGACAACAGCGTTTATAATATTGTTCATTTCCTCAATCGCACATGCCTTATGAAAATCCGCATTCTCACCATTGGTCAAAAAATGCCTGCTTGGGTGTTGACTGGATTTGAAGATTATTTCAAACGTATTCAACCTTTTGTACAGACTCAGGTCGTTGAGCTTCCAATGGCAAAGCGCGGTAAAAATGACTCTGAAGCAGATATTTTGAAATATTGTCAAATCGAAGGTGAAAGCATTCTTAATGCACTCAAATCCAATGAAACCTTGATTGCTTTAGAAGTGGGTGGTCGTGAATTGAGTACCGAAAAACTTGCGGATACCATGAAGCAATGGATGCTTGAAGGCAATGATATTGCGATTGCAATTGGCGGTCCTGATGGACATTCCGATGCGGTTCGTAAAGCTGCTGCTTGGCATTGGTCACTTTCAAAATTGACTATGCCTCACCCCATGGTGCGTATTTTGCTGATTGAGCAACTATATCGAGCCATGACAATTAATCATAACCACCCTTACCATCGGGCGTAAAACTGTTCTGATTTTAGAACAACATGTTGAAGTTTCAGGGCTGTCATTCTGATGCCAGTTTTGTCACGATAATGAGGTATTCCCTCTCAGGTGCTTATTTATGGATCTCCAGACGTTACCCGGATTATTTATTTCCCATGGTTCACCCATGCTTGCCCTTAATCCTGAACAAGTGGGACCTGCACTTCATCGCTTGGGTAATAACCTGCCTAAACCTCAAGCCATTGTGGTGATGTCGGCACATTGGGAAAGCCAAGCCTTAGAGGTCAATACATCAACACGACCACAAACTTGGCATGACTTCCGTGGTTTTCCACCTGAACTGTATAACATCCACTACCCAGCCGCAGGTGCGCCAAAACTGGCAGAAGAAATTCTTACACGATTTGCCGAAGCAGAGATTGCTGCACATGCAAATAGTACACGCCCACGTGATCACGGTGTTTGGATGCCTCTATTGCATATGTATCCAGATGCAGACATCCCTGTGATTGAGATTTCATTGCCGATCGATATGAATGCAGATGAGATCTACAAAATTGGACAAATTCTATCTCCATTACGTGAACAACAAATTCTGTTGATTGGTTCGGGCAGTATTACCCACAACCTTGCAGAACTGTCATGGCAAGCAGATGCAGACGTACCAACATGGGCCAGCACCTTCCGCAATACCGTTGTGAGTAAACTTACGCATCAAGACTACGATGCTGTATTGGACTGGCCAACGCTTCCTTATATCAAGCGCAACCACCCTACTCTTGAACATCTTGCACCTTTATTTTTTGCTATGGGCACAGGCTTTCGCTTCAATATTGTACATAGCAGCTTCTCCATGGGTTCTCTCGGTATGGATATTTATCGTTTTGATTAAATATCCAACTAAATCACATAAAAATAAAATGGGCTTGCTTAAAATAAAGGCAAGCCTATAAATCTGCTATATTTTCTTAAAATTTACAAATAGAAACATTTAACAAACTTAATTGCTAAAAGGATGACATGTTCTCTTTTTAAGAATACTTTAAGCTTATGACTGTTATTTATTTACTGTTGTTTTGAATATGAAAATCAAATATTTAGTTCTTGCATTACTTCCACTTTCTTTAATGGCGTGCCAAACAGTGCAAAATGTGACTGATAATGTAATTTCTCAAATTAATACAACTGCTGCAAAAAACTTAACTGAATATAATTGGACTTACCAAGGTTCTAAAGCATCTAAACCTTTAGTTTTATCTTTTAACGCTGACCAAAAACTTGCAATCCAAACCGGTTGTAATAACCAAGGTGGTACTTGGAAAGTTGAAGGCAATAGCATTGTCACTTCACCACTTGTATCAACCATGATGGCTTGTGCTGATGATTTAATGCAACAAGAGCGTTTATCTTCTGATATTTTCAGCGAGAAAAAAGTACCATTTGAAGTTAGCACAGTAAATGGTCAAGCAATTTTGACTGTTACTGATGGCAAAGGTCAAAAGCATGTATTTACAGGTGCAAAAGTGGCTGATAGCAATGCATTAACCAACTACACATGGTCATATCAACCTGCTGATACTAAACGTCCAATCGTATTAAGCTTCTTGGCGAATGATCGTTTATCTGTAGACACAGGTTGTAACCGCTTAAATACTTCATGGAAAGTTGAAAATGGTTTGATCACTACGGGTGACGGTGCATCAACATTAATGGCTTGTGATCCTGCGCTAATGAAGCAAGAACAATTTGCTGGTGAGCTTTTACAAAAACGTAAAATCGCTTTTGAAGTAAATGCAAGCAACCCAGAACAACCGACTTTAGTCATCGCTGATGCCAAAGGTCAAAAATATACTTTCGTAGGTAAAATGACACCTGAAGCAAAATACCAGTCTGAAGGTAAAACTATTTTCTTGGAAATTTCACCAGAAACTAAATCTTGCACAGGCGTTGCACCGCAAACTTGTATGCAAGTTCGTGAAATTAAATATGATGACAAAGGTTTAAAAACTTACGCAGATAAAAACTGGTCACTTTACTACGGTCAAATCGAAGGTTTTGAACACAATCCACAACAACGTGTGATCGTACGTGTTAAACGCTTTGACATTAAAAACCCTGCTGCTGACCAATCAAGCATTGCAGACGTATTAGATATGGTTGTTGAACAAGAAATTGTGAAAAAACCATAATTTCATTATAGAAATAAAAAATCCGATGCTTTGTCATCGGATTTTTTTTGCTAAGCCCCCTCTTGATTAAAGAGGGAGTTTTAGAGATTTTTAATAAATACCCTGCGCTAAAATGGCATCAGCGACTTTTACAAAACCAGCAATATTGGCACCATCGACATAGTTAATTGAACCATCTTCCTGAGTACCGTATTTAACACAGTTACGGTGAATCTCTTTCATGATCGCATGTAAACGCTCATCCACCTGTTCAAAAGACCAACCTAGACGATTGGCATTTTGCGACATTTCAAGACCAGATGTTGCAACGCCACCCGCATTTGAAGCTTTACCAGGTGCATACAAAATCTTCGCTGCAACAAACTTTTCAACTGCTTCAAGTGTAGATGGCATATTCGCGCCTTCTGCCACACATATCACGCCATTCGCCAATAGCGTTACTGCATCATCCGCATTTAATTCGTTTTGCGTTGCACATGGCAGAGCAATATCGACTGGAATATGCCATGGGGTTTTACCCTCGAAATATTCAAAACCGTGCTTTGATGCAAACGCTGACATACGCCCACGTTGAACATTTTTCAGTTCCATCACTTCATCGAGCAAGGCTTTGGAAAATCCATTTTTTAAATAGACCGTACCATTTGAATCCGACAAGGTCACCACTTTCGCACCCAAGAACATGGCCTTTTCGGCAGCATATTGCGCCACATTGCCTGAACCTGAGATTGATACCGTTTTATTGGCAAAACTATCGCCACGGGTTTTTAGCATTTCTTCAGCAAAATAAACTGTACCGTAACCTGTTGCTTCAGGGCGAGCCAGTGACCCGCCAAAAGAAATACCCTTGCCAGTAAACACACATGATGTGTCGTTACTTAACTTCTTCATCATCCCGGTCATATAGCCAACTTCACGGCCACCGACACCAATATCTCCAGCAGGAATATCGGTATTTGAACCAAGATGGCGGTACAACTCCAACATCAGGGCTTGGCAAAAACGCATGATTTCTGCTTCAGATTTACCTTTTGGGTCAAAATCTGAACCACCTTTACCACCACCCATTGGCAAGGTCGTTAAAGCATTTTTAAATGTTTGCTCAAAACCTAAAAACTTTAAAATGGACAAGTTCACAGAAGGATGAAAGCGCATTCCCCCTTTGTATGGACCAATTGCCGAGTTATATTGCACACGGAAACCACGATTGACATGGGTCTGACCTTGGTCATCCATCCACGATACACGAAATTGAATCGCTCGCTCAGGTTCAACCAGTCGTTCTAACAAGCCATATTGAGCATATTTCGGATTTTTCTCAATGAATGGCCACAAACTAGTCATGACTTCTTCGACCGCTTGTAAAAATTCAGGTTGATATGGATCTCTAGCTTTAACATAATCCAGAAAGTCATTTAAGCTATTGTATTTCAACATTCACCCCCGAGTTAGTGATTTATCTTGGTGCGAAAAATGCACCAAAATAGAGTTTTCACCTATTAAATACAGATTACTATTTCATCACAATATTATTTTTAGGGTTAACTATTTTTATTAATTAAAATCATAATCTTAAGTTGGTAAATATTCATTATTTATATACTAAATAAAGGTCAAAAATGTAGAAAAAGTCACGTTATTACAGAAAGTCAGATGGTTCCACAAACTCAATCGCACTAAAAGAAATCAATTAAAGCACTATTTTTAAGCACAAGACCTTTTCATCTATCTGGATATTTTGAGATTGCTGCGCCGCAATAAATCATTATTTGCTATACTAAGCTCCCTGTTTTTTGCTTCATCCTCGATACATGTCCGCAACTGCACAACACGCGCTTATTGTCCAAATTGACCAACTGTTACCACAAACACAATGTGGTTTATGTGGGCATCGTGATGGCTGCTTGCCTTACGCAAAATCAATTGCAGAGGGTGAAGATGCCAATAAATGTGTGCCTGGTGGACAACCCGTTGCAGATGCACTAGCAACCTTATTAGAGCGTCCACCACTCAAAGCAGAACCCAGTGTTTGGGAAATTCAGCGAGATGGTCGACCGCAACGGATTAAAGCGGTGATTCGTGAAGATGAATGTATTGGTTGTACCAAATGTATCAGTGCCTGTCCTGTAGACGCCATTATTGGTAGCGGCAAGTTGATGCACAGCATTTTGACCGATCTGTGTACAGGTTGTGAGTTATGTATTCCACCGTGTCCTGTTGATTGTATTGATCTGGTGGCTGACACTAAACCCATGCCTACAGCTGAGTTACGTCGTGCTGAACAGGATGATTTAAGACATCGTTATTACGCGCATATCCAACGTGAAGAAAAACGTCGATTAAATCGTAAAGGGCCCATTGTGCGTGCTGAAATTGATGTGGAGTTCTTCGCCCAATTTTCTCAGGCACTCAATAATGTTCCCGTGATAACCTTAGTGGATAAGCCGAAAGAAAGTCCAACGCTCGATGCAAAAACAACAATCGAACTTGCAAAAGTACGTACACAGATTAAAAAATTAGAAAAGCAGTTAAGTGTTCGTGCTGATGAATCAAAGCAAGCCCAATTGCTTGCCTTACAACAACGTTTAACTGAATTGCAGGAGGTCTAAATGTCCGTAAAGAATATGACAAAAAAGCAGATCCAGACCTTTTTTGAACGTTTACGTGAACAAAGACCACATCCACAGACCGAGTTGAACTACTCCTCTCCTTTTGAGTTACTGATTGCGGTCTTGCTGTCTGCTCAAGCGACTGATGTGAGTGTCAACAAAGCCACGGATAAACTATATCCTGTTGCTAATACCGCTCAAGCCATTTTAGACCTTGGAATTGATGGTTTAAAATCATATATCAAGACCATTGGCTTGTATAATTCTAAGGCTGAAAATGTCATCAAAACCTGCCGAATCTTGGTCGATCAATATCAAGGTCAAATTCCAGAAACACGCAAAGAATTAGAAGCACTACCCGGTGTAGGACGTAAAACAGCGAATGTAGTGTTAAATACGGCATTTGGTCAACCGACGATGGCTGTCGATACGCATATCTTTCGGGTAGGTAATCGAACAGGTTTGGCTGTTGGAAAAAACGTGTTAGAAGTGGAAGATCGCTTGATTAAAGTGATTCCGAAAGAATTTATTATAGATGCTCATCACTGGCTGATCTTACATGGCCGTTATTGCTGCATCGCACGTAAACCCAAGTGTGGGGAATGTATCGTTGCAGATGTCTGTAACTGGCCAGATCGTTTTGAATTTGGTGCCAGCAAACCCATTGCAATAAAAAACCTCAGTTAATCCTGAGGTTTTTTTTGCTGTTGCAGTTTTGGATGTAGTTGGCGAGCTTTACCATTCAATTTATTTTCCAAAGCCTGCTGTTTCTGTACATGACGTAGCATTTTCTGGCTCTGATACAATAAAAACAACAGTAAAATGATGCTGAAAATGACCACTAAAATCAAAACGACTTTAAGCATGAACTTTCTCCAAATAAAAAGAGCCCTATATTCAGAGCTCTTTTAAAATCGGCAACTTAAATTATTTATCTAAGATTGCAAATAAATCAGCTTGAACATTTTCGATCGCACGTAGGCCATCTAATTTGTCATAAGTTGGCGCATTTTCACCAGAAGCTGCGCGACCTTGATAGAAGCCAACCAATTGCTCAGTTTCGCTGTGGTAAGAACCCAGACGCTTACGAATCGTTTCTTCTTGGTCATCTGGACGTTGTACAAGGTCTTCACCTGTTTCGTCATCTTTACCTTCCACTTTTGGTGGATTGTAAACAGTGTGGTAAACACGACCAGAAGCCGGGTGCTGACGACGACCAGAAAGACGTTGCACAATCTCTTCGTCCGGTACAGCAATTTCAATCACGTGATCAATGCCAATCCCTGCTGTTTCTAATGCTTCAGCTTGTGGAATTGTGCGCGGGAAACCGTCAAAGATACAACCATTTTCACAATCAGGCTGAGCAATACGTTCTTTAACCAAGCCAATAATCAGTTCATCAGAAACTAAACCGCCTGACTCCATGACACTTTTCGCTTTTAAGCCAAGTTCAGTACCTTCACGAATTGCAGCACGGAGCATATCACCGGTTGAAATTTGTGGGATATTGTAGCGCTTACAGATCAACTGAGCTTGAGTACCTTTGCCTGCCCCAGGTGGTCCGAGTAAAATAATGCGCATAAAAGAACATCCTCATTTAAAAACAATAAATCTTAAATTGAGCAATATCATACAGACTTATCGCTCAACCAACATCAAATTAATTATAAGAAAGCAACAAATAAGTGAATTAAACCAGCAAAGAAACCAGTCACCCCACCGAGTACAATTAAGATCCACTCATCTTCTTGGAACGCAGGACGCAATAAGTTCTGGAACTCTTTCGGTGTTAGTTCACGGATGCGGTCTCTAAACATTTGAAAGATCTTCTGCGCGCGACTTGCATTCAGAGCTGGGTCACATACAGGTCCCATGGTAATTTCAATTGAGCGATCAATCAAGTCGGTCTTGAGTCTAGCATACTCTCTTGGACCTAATGAAAGCTGCAATGAGGTTCTGACCAATGGGGTTTCCATAATTTCATTAATATGACGCTTGACAATACGACGGGTTTTGTCTTTTTTACTGCCATACATCATTTCAGTCATAATCGATTTTAAGGTAATTAAATCTTCAGTCACCACACTGGCAAACACATCGGAAACCTCTTCCTGACGCTTCATAAATGCGCCTTGAATATTGTAAGTACCAATCTTTAAAACAGGTACAATCCAAGGGAATTTACGGTCTTTAGTGCGACGGAAAATCTGTGGATAACGAATATAATGTGGCTCAATCGGATTAAATACCATCCAAATCGCAATCCAGTTGGTTAAAAAGCCCCAAATTGCCGCCCAGAACGGTACAGTCCAATGCCATGGCACCACGAACCAGACGATCATTTGGAAAATACCAAAGAACATCCCGATTAATGCACTGATATGCCAAATAAAGTTAATTTCTTTCTGGCCGACTTTTAGGAACATGCGGACCATTAAACGACGATCGCCTTCCATTTGGCTAACCACCATTTCACGCATATCAACCAGTGACTCGACGTTCATGGTCAGCTCAGTCACTAATTCTTTCAGCGTGGTAGGTAACTGTTTATGTGCCTGTGCATAAATGCGACGCTTAATCGAATAAGGTAGGTTTTCCCAAAGTACGGCATTACGATCAATCATGACTTCATCAATCAAATGCTCAAGCTCGAATCCGACTTGCTCACCAATGATCATCGCCATATCTTCAGGATCCATTGCTTCTAAAAACTCACGCAATGAACCCAATTTAGATAAAGTATTGTCAGTAATGATGCCTGAAATACGTCCTGCTTTACGCGGCACGATCCCCTGCCAACCTACAGGTAATGGTCCTAAATGGAATCCCCAAAAGTTAATTGGGTAAAACACCATTTTTAATGCCATCCACACGTGCGCCCATGTCACAAAGGCGGTCACAGGAATGATACTTAAGACTGCCAGATGGTCAGGTCGATTTAAGAAAATCTGCCACAATTCATTGACGTAATCAAACATGCATGACTCTCAGAATTATTGATACATGATGGCCTATAAAAGGATGAATCTTGATTCCTCTCTTATAAACCAAAACTTAAGGTATAAGAAAACTGAAGAACTGGCTCTGATTTTTTCACCGTATTGCCATTGCCATCTTCTATTTTCTCACGTACCCCAGCTCCCACACTGAAAGTACTGATGCGTTCGCTATTCAGCCAAACATAAGCAATATCAGCACCCACACCCAGATTTGCTTTCTCTTTGCCACCGAAATTTTTAGTGTCTAGATGACCTGCATAAACACCGATGTAATAACCATTTTTATCGGTCCCTGTTAAATAATAAGGATAACGGAACCCAACTTGCCCACCTGCCTCGTTGTCATCATTTAAAAAGGCACCCGCTTTGGCATAAGCAATACCATACGGATTTACCCATTCAAGGTTGGCGTGTAATAATTTTTTGGTAAAACCTGCACCCACATTCCATGTGGAAACGTTTGCGTCTTTTAATTTAGGCTCAGGCTTAAAAGGATTTTCATCCGCATGGGTTAAGCCTGTAAATGTTAAAACCGATAATAAAAGGCAAATTTTTCTCATTATTTTCTCCATTTTCCCTAAGAGTGTATTGGAAAATCCTATTTCAAACTGTTTGTGACTTTAACAGAATTATTTTGCTTCTAATATACAAGACCATACAATTTTAATGTCTGCAAAGTCAAAAGCTGTCGCGCTGTGATTTGCATGAATTGTTGAAAATTCTACAGTATGATCATGCAACTTACGTTAAAATACGTAGCTTTCGTATTCTCTCCATCTTGTAATTAAGTCGACACCCTATGAAACAGCACTTTCCTTTAAAAAACATGCAACAAGAAAAGCGCATTTATCGGGGTCGAATCTTTTTTGCAATTTCAGTTGTGACTATTTTTCTGCTTTTACTGATCTGTCGTTATGCATATTTACAGATTGTTCATTACGATGATTTTACAACGGCCTCAGATAAGAACCGAATTCGCTTACAGCCGCTGCCACCGGCGCGTGGTTATATCTACGATCGTAATGGCGTGTTATTGGCAGATAACTACCCTGTGTTTACCGCGACCTTAAGCCGTGCCGATGTTAGTGATATTGATGCAACCATCACACGTTTAATTCCAATCTTAGGATTGACTCAGGATGATGTCGACCGTTTTAAAAGCCGCGTTAAAACAGCACGTAAAACCGAACGCTTGGCGATTAAGCTAAATTTGACTGAAGCCGACATTGCCAAATTCAGTGAAGTCAAATATGCCTTTCCTGGGGTGAAAATCGAAACCCAGATGACCCGTTACTATCCACATGGTGAGCTATTTGCACATGTGATTGGTTATGTGGGACGTATTAACGATAAAGAACTCAAATCGATTGATAAAGATTTATATGCGGGAACTAACCTGATTGGTAAAATTGGGGTCGAGAAAAGTTATGAAGACCTGTTGCATGGCGTACCTGGTTATGAGTCGGTCGAAGCAGATGCACACGGTAATGTCTTACGTAATTTAGGTCGCCAAAATCCAGCGCGTGGTAATGATCTTTATTTATCGCTCGATTATGGTCTGCAAACTATTGCCGCAAAACAACTGGCTGATCGTCGTGGTGCGATCGTAGCTATGGACCCACGCACGGGTGAAATTCTGGCGCTCGTGTCTAGTCCAAGCTTCAATCCAAACCTATTCGTTACAGGGATTAGCTCCAAAGACTATAGTGGGCTGCGAGATAACCTCGATCAACCACTCTATAACCGCGCGGTTCAGGGGGCTTACCCTCCTGGATCAACCATTAAACCGATGTTTGGTTTAGGTGGCATTCATTACGGTCTTGTGGATTGGAGCACCGCAATCTCTGATCCAGGTTATTTCTCACTGCCGGGCGATAGTCACCGCTTCCGTGACCATAAGAAAAGTGGTCATGGTTCAGTCAATATGCACAAAGCACAAATTGTGTCGTGCGATACCTATTTCTATGTCTTGTCCTATCGGATGGGCATTGAAAAAATGAATGATTGGATGCGCCAATTTGGCTTTGGTGAAAAAACTGGTGTCGACTTACCAAGCGAAAGTTCTGGTCTTTATCCAAGCCCAGAATGGAAAATGCGTACACGCAAATCAAAATGGCTGAAAGGCGAAACCATTTCGGTCAGTATTGGACAAGGGGCCTTTACTTCAACGCCTTTGCAACTGGCGATGGCAACAGCGATTACCGCCAATAAAGGTTCACATGTCACACCGCATGTACTCAGAGAAACGAAAGGCGTCAAAAAATTTAGCGTACACAATGCACCTGATGGCAAAATCAATTTCAATGGTACAGAGCAAGACTGGATCAATATGCACGAGGCCATGGTTGATGTCATTCAATCTGGTACAGGACGTGGCATTAAAGGTGGTTTGCAATATTCGATTGCGGGCAAAACAGGAACAGCCCAAGTCAAAAGTATTGCCCAAGGTAAACGTTATAACGAGGCCGCACTTTCATCTCGACAATGGGACCATGGTTTATTTGTCGGCTTTGCGCCTGCCGAGAACCCTGAAATTGCGATTGCAGTGGTTTGGGAAAATGGTAAACATGGTGGGTCTGCCGCTCAACTGGCACGTCCAATATTTGACTACTGGTTAGTGACACGTAAAAAGAATCCGCTTCGCCCTGCCACACATCAAGTCAGTGGTGGTTTAATGACAGCAGGCATTAAACCAGGCGAGTTGCCAAGCAGTAGTATTTCTACAAGCACAGCACAAAATCCACAGGCGGCATCAACACCCGCAGCCTCTACACCAGTTGCAGCGACGCCTCAACCAGTTGATGGAGTAACTGAATAATGAAAAATCAATTACGCATTATTGGTGGTGAATGGAAACGTCGTACTTTGCCGTTCGCAAGTATTGAAGGCCTACGCCCCACACCTGATCGTGTCCGTGAGACTTTGTTCAATTGGTTGATGTGGGATATTCAAAATGCACAGGTCTTGGACCTATGCACCGGCTCAGGCGCGTTGGGCTTTGAAGCCCTTTCTCGTGGTGCGGCCAACGTTGTAATGATTGAACCGAATCAGACCCAAGCACGCTTTTTAAAAGACAATATTCAACTGTTAAACGCTAAGAATTGCCAATTACACGTTGCTACAGCACAACAAACATTAAAGCAGTTAAATACAACATTTGATGTGGTGTTTCTCGATCCGCCTTATAGTCTCGATTTATGGCAAGAACTGGCCGAACTCGCTGACCCGATGATCAGCAACAATGCATTTATCTATGTAGAAGCAGATCGAGATTTATCGCAGCTGAAACTGCCAAGTACATGGCAGAAAATCAAAGAAACCAAAGCAGGTGTTGTACGAGCTGGGTTATATCAAAAAACCAGTTAAAAAATACGTAACCAGAAAAATCGAATTAATTGCCCCCGATCAAAGGGAAAACTGGATAGATATTCATAACCTATGCGGTTGGTCTGGTTCAACTGATACATCATGCCGTAACCCACTGAAATCGAAAAATCATCCAGTGAAAGACTGGTGGTATCACCCGTCAGCATTTTATGGTTAAACTGATTGGTTTGATATGCTGTATAGTTATAGACACGCCACCGCTCATTCTGAAAAAACATGTTATGCAAAACGGAATATTCTGTTTTGGTCTGCGGATAGGCTGAATCAAACATTTGTTCCGTGTCTTCTGGCTCATACTCTGCAAAAAAATCATAGTCATCCGCATAAGACCCAAGTGATAAGCTGATCAGAAAACAGAATAAAAAAATGTGCTTAATGTACATAACTCGTTGTTTTGATGCCGTCCCTATTTAGCATAACGCTAAAAATCATTTTATATCAACCGATTGAATATTTTTACCTTCATTCCACAAACTCAGATTAAGAACCACCATTCCATTCGACGACCATTTGGAATAGCACTATTTTTAGCACCTTTAAACTCAGTTTCTTTTACAACTCTAAAACCAATCCGCTCGTATAGCCGCTGTCCATTTGGATTCTTCTGTGAAACATCTAAGGATAATGCCGTGTACCCTTGTTGTTGAGCTAAACTTTTCAGGTGCTGTAGTAATAAAGAACCAATTCCCTGACTTTGATAATTTGGATGCACACCAAAATTGGCAATATGCAAACATGATTCGCAAGGCTTAGTTACAACTGAACCTGCATGTAATGCTCTCGAAACCACGAGAGGGAATCTAAGTTTGTACATGGCCAATATATTTTTAACCGTTCCCTGATCCATCTTGAGTAAATCCTTTTTGCTATAACAAGCAACTGTGGCTACGACAATACCATTATGTTCAACAACCCAATGTAATCGATAACTGCTATAGCCCTGCTCGGACAGGAATTCATTATAAATAAAGCGTGTTGCTGCGATCTGTTTGTGCTGATAAATATAATCAAATAAGGCCTCAGCTGCGCTATAAATCAAGGGTACACACGCATCAACATCATGCTTCTGCGCTTTTCTTATTTTCATTTTTCAATCCACCCTATTTATTTTGTCAAATCCTATCATGTGATTGCACAAAAATATTAAATTTTATCGTGTTAGACATAAATAATGAATTTATAAAATGAATCATATATACAATAATACGTCCTTTAAAATTCTACTTTATCGATCATGAAGCTTTTGTACTTACTCATTGCCACCCTGAGCTTAACAGGTTGCATCTTTGGAAAATCAAACGAAGTAAAACGCGCTGAAAAAGTGCTACAGAGTTTTCAATGTAACAATATTGAATCCAATGAGTTAGCAACTTCTTCTATGTCCAATTTTTATCAACAATCTTTGGCAGCCAATAAAGAAAAAGCCGCAAACTATATTGAACAATATAAAAATGGTGAAGATCTCTTTGACATTCCACTGGATGAAGTTGTACAACAAAAATATCAATTATATAAACAAGCGTGTCAGGCACTCGGTGGTATCTCTACAACTAAAGAAACAATCGCTTTAGGGACAGCTGAGTAAGATCAATAACATTTGCCTGACTGTATTTAGGATACAGCATGATCGAAAAACAACTCACTTTAAAACATTATATTGCACTTGCTATTGTGCTACTGATCGTCGCGATAGCAAGTATTGAACCGCTTGAATTTGAAGCCTATTTATTGCACCAAGCGGGTACAGTATTGATGCTGATTGCATTGATGGTGATCATGAAAAAGATTGGCATTAATTTTTATAGTTTTTGCCTCTATCTCGGCTTTCTTTTGATTCATATTTTAGGTGCACACTATCTCTATTCATATGTTCCATATAATGAATGGATTGAATATCTGTTTCATTTTGATCTCAATCAAACGATGGGCTGGTCACGTAATATGTATGATCGGCTGGTCCATTTTGCATATGGTTTACTGCTCTATCCATTTTTTTATCGTTGTTTCCAAGTCTGGTTACCCGCCGCCAAACCCTTTACCTTATTCCTGCTGGTTGTGCAATTTGTCATGGCATCGAGTATGTTCTATGAATTGATCGAGTGGTGGATTGCAATCGGCTTATCTCCTGAAGATGCCGAGAACTATAATGGTCAACAAGGCGATATCTGGGATGCTCACAAAGACATGTTCCTTGCCACCCTCGGAGCAATCCTGATTGGTTTCATCCAACTCATCAAAGAAAAAACGCTTATTCAGAAATAAGCGTTTCGATTGAGACAAAGACCTGTTAAATAATCGAGTGTTGCAGGACAGCAAGCTGATCTAATGGATCAGCTTTGATACTTTGTGCATACTCTAGATTGCTTGAATCCGAATTGCCTGCGTTGTTCATCAGCGTCGTAGTCGTTTGGCCAACAAGCAATTGATTCAAAACCTCATCTAGCTGATTTGAGGTTTGGCTAGCAGGCGTTAGCAACTCATTTACGCCTAACTTTTCAGTCGTTGCAGATTCATTTACTGGTGGCTCGACTTGATTGGCTTGCAAAGCATCTAAATCAATTGAATCCACCAAAGAAGCTTTCGCCGCTGGCGCCACGACATTAAAGCTAAAAGCACTACTCACTTCGCTAATATTTCCAGCAGCATCAGTCTGAGTCAAAGTAATTTTATGTAGACCCAATGCTAAGTCTTTAGTAATTTCAAAACTCCAGTTTCCATTGTCCCCTACGGTGATAGTCCCTATAGGTTGCCCATTATCATAGATGGTCAGTACGGCTTTTGCTTCACCCATACCCTCTAACTTGGGTTTACTGTCATCGGTATCACTACCCGCTGCAATATTCCCTTTTACTGCACCGACATCATCAGTGACTTTTTGCAGGACTGGCGCATTCGGGGCAATCGTATCTTTAGTTCCAGTTACATCCGTTGCCTCGGAGCGATTACCTGCTGCATCAACGACATAAACTTTGCCGATATTTTTATCAGTCAAAACAGGTGATAGTGTAATGGTAAATTTTCCTTCTGCATCCGCTGTGCCTGTACCCAATACAGTCTTACCATTAGCACTTCTAATTTCTACCTTACTGTTTGCTTCGGCAGTCCCTGTTACGGAATCACCCGCCGCATTGATCTGTACTATAGCTTTGTCTGGTGCAATGGTATCTTTGCCTGCAGTAATCTCAAGTGGCTTAGAACTATTCCCTGCTGCATCTTCAATGATGATTGAAGCTTTTTTATCTGCGGCTAATGCAGGTGAAAGCGTAATTTGAAATTTGCCTTGCGCATCCGCAGTTCCACTGCCAATCACTTTTCCATCAGCATCTTTGATCTGTATTTTGCTATTGGCTTCAGCACGCCCTTGAATAGAGGTCCCCTCTTTATTTACATCAACCAAAGGTTGGTCAGGGGGTAACGTATCTTTTCCAGCAACGACTTTAGATGGAGTGGATTTATTCTCTGCCGCATCTTCAGCAATCACAGTCCCGCCCTTGTCACTAGTTAAGGGTGGAGAAATTTTTATAGAATATAGACCTTCTTTATTTGCGGTAACTGTACCAAGTAAATTCCCATCAGCATCGAAAACCGACACTTTAGCATTCGCTTCAGTCTTACCAGAGACGATCGTACCGTCTGCATTCAATTGTGCCATTGGTGCATCAGGTGGGGTCACATCTTTATTTCCAATCACTTCACTCTTAGTCGCATTTCCAGCACTATCGATTGCCGTTACCGTAACTTTTTCACCTGCTGGCAAGGGCTGGGATAATTTAAAGGTATAATTTCCTTGAGCATCCGCTTGTCCCGTAGCAAGTATTTTTCCAGTTGAATCTTTAATTTCAATTCTAACATTCGCCTCTGTTTTTACAGTGATTGTTTGCGAATCATCCGTTGCTATAGTGGCTTTAATTGCGGGTGGAGTGATATCTATTGGCTGGCTATCGTTCTTATTTTTATCATCGTCATCATCTTTGACGGCCCACAAATATGCCCCTTCCGCGACCAAAGCAGCTAAACCGACTTTCCATAATTGTGATTTACTAATCCCTAGATCATTCTCCGTACTTTGAACAGGCGTCGCTTGTGTAACTGGCTCGGTATAGGCAAATTGCGCCAGTGATGTGGTTGGTGCATAACGTACAAATTTGCCTGAATCATCAAACTCTGCAACTGCGTAGGAACCATCTGCTTTAGATATTGCCAAGGTATGTTCTGTGAGATTGGCATCGGTGTAGAAATCGCTGAGAATAATTTTCTCACCGTTTTTTAGTGTAATGACAAGATCATTACCTTGCTTGATAATTGACTTAATATCTGCCTGATTTACACCAATTTGCACAATCGAAGGTTGGTCTAAAACCACACTTTTTAGTTGGGCATCCTGTAGAATATTCGAGTTTTTCTTCGAAGAAACAACGACTCTTGTCATTCTTATGCTCACTTATCAATTATATTTTTAAATAATTTTTAGATTAATGAATAATTAAGTAATTCATCTTGCAAATAAAATATCAAATGATCGATATGACTACAATCTCTTCTATCAGAAGTTTTGTCATGTTTGTTAAATTGACCAAATGTTTAAAATCCAGTCCTATCTATAATAAAAAACCAGCCATGTCGGCTGGTTTTTTTAACAGAACAGTTGAATGCAGATGCTTAAAATTTAGGATCACGCATTTGCACCAAAGTGCTATTGGCTTTGGCAAGGCTATCAGTAATTTTACCCAATACGGTTGGAATTAGACTCTCTGCCATTTGTGCAGCTTGTAAGCCCAATTTTTCACCAAATGTTGGACGTTTACGGGTATTAATCACATAAATATCATGCTTTGGTAACAGGCTTAATAAATACTCATCTGAGGTTTGTAACTTATCAACCAAGTTCAGCTCGCGCGCATCTTCGCCATACCAATGCTCACCAGTGGCAACTTTTGAAATATCCAGTTGAGGACGGTATTTCTCAACAAAGTGTTTAAATAAAGAATGAGTCTGCTGCAATTCTTCTTCAAACTTCGCCTTACCTTCTGGCGTATTTTCACCAAACATGGTCACGGTACGCTTGTACTCACCTGCGGTATATAGCTCAAAATCAACATTATGCTGCTTTAGCAAACGATTGAAGTTGGGTACTTGTGCAACCACACCAATCGAACCCACTACAGCAAACGGCGCAGAAATAATTTCGTTGGCAATACAGGCCATCATATAACCACCACTCGCTGCGACTTTGTCGACGCAGATAGTGACGTTAAAACCAGCATCACGCAAACGCACCAATTGAGCTGCTGCAAGACCATAGCCATGCACCATGCCACCTGGGCTCTCTAAACGGACCACGACACGGTCATGCCCTGCTTTAGCAGTCGCTAAAATCAAGGTAATTTCTTCACGAATGGTATCTACGGCAGAAGCTTGAACATCCCCTTTAAAGTCGAGGACGTAGATTTTTTGATCATTCTTTTTACGAATTTTGGCTTCTTTGCCAAGTTGTTGAACAAGTTGCAATAACTCCAAACGAGATGCTGTCGTTTGCGCAATTCTTTTTCTTTGTTCATTCACACGCGCATTTAAATGACTAATACGAATTTCAGCAGGAAACTTAGGTAAATGGAATAACATGAAGTATGTGCTCTATAAGTTCGGCGTTATTGTTCTAAGATGTGGTCTGCTCAATAAAAATTCAATAGCGATTTTGCAAAATAGATTCATTTTCATTTATATATAAAAAAAGAGTCCGAAGACCCTTTTCTGTATACTGATCAAGATTAACCAAAACGGCCTGTAATATAAGCTTCAGTCAATTGATGATCAGGCTGCGTAAAGACTTTTTCAGTCGAGTTCACTTCAATCAAGTCACCCAAATGAAAGTAAGCGGTACGATCAGATACGCGCGCTGCTTGCTGCATGGAGTGAGTTACGATTGCAATGGTAAATTGTTCTGACAACTCTGAGATCAATTCTTCAATTTTTGCAGTCGCAATTGGATCGAGTGCTGAACATGGCTCATCCATCAAAATCACTTCTGGACTCACTGCAATGGTACGTGCGATACATAAACGTTGTTGCTGACCACCAGATAAGCCTGTACCAGGTTGATTCAGACGATCTTTAACTTCATCCCACAAGCCCGCTTTACGCAAGCTATTTTCAACGATTTCTTCTAAATCATATTTATCACGTGCTAGACCATGTAATTTAGGGCCATAAGCAACATTGTCAAAAATTGATTTTGGGAATGGGTTTGGTTTTTGGAATACCATACCAACTTGTGCACGTAATAACACTACATCAAGATTTGGATCATAAATATCTTGATCATCCAGTGTAACCTTACCTGTCACACGGCAGCTATCAATGGTGTCATTCATACGATTTAAAGTACGTAAGAAAGTCGATTTACCACAACCCGATGGGCCAATGAATGCGATCACTTCATTCTGGTAAACATCAAGGTCAATCCCTTTGATTGCTTCAGCGTCACCATAATAAACATGAACATCCTTGGTACTGATTTTCACTTCACTTGTCTTTGGCTTTTTATTTGATGAAGCCGTTTCAAACTGAGAGACAAATGCAGTATTTGATTGCTGAACTTGCGCTTCAGATGACGTAAATTCTTTTTGCTGTGGGTTCACTGATTTATCCTTTTCTACGGCGTTCATAATATCAATCGTATTCATTGTACTCTCCTCAATTACCAACGCACTTCAAATTTCTTACGGAGCCAAATAGCAAGGCTGTTCAAACCAATCATTAATGCCAGTAACACAATAATCGCAGCGGCAGTACGTCCTTCGAAGAAGTTACGTAACTCATTACCTTGCCATAAATAAACCTGTACAGGCAACGCTGTCGCTTGATCAAGCGGTGTGGTCGGTACGCTTGCCACGAAAGCGCTCATTCCGATTAAAAGCAATGGTGCAGTTTCACCCAGTGCATGCGCCACCCCAATGATCGCACCGGTCATAATGCCGGGTAATGCCAGCGGTAACACATGATGGAAAATTGTTTGTACTTTCGACGCACCTAGCCCCAAAGCCGCTTGACGAATCGAAGGAGGCACTGCTTTTAACGATGCACGTGTGGTAATAATCACCGTTGGCAAAGTCATTAAGCTGAGTACTAAACCACCCACTAATGGCGCAGATAATGGCAGTTGCATCCAACCAATAAAGATCGCCGCACCCAACAAACCAAATACAATCGAAGGAACTGCTGCCAAGTTGTTAATGTTGACTTCAATAATGTCAGTCATCATGTTCTTTGGCGCAAACTCTTCAAGATAGATTGCACTCGCAACACCAATTGGAATCGAGATCACAATCACGATCATCATCATGAATAATGAACCCATAAATGCACCCGCTAAACCACTTGTTGCAGGTGAACTACGAGAATCTGGACTAAAGAACAAGTTGGTATTGAAGGTATTCTCAATAATCCCTTCAGCCTTTAATTGATCTGCAAGTTGACGTACTTCCGGTTCAAGTTGTTGCTGATCATCTGGCAAAGTACGGTCAATATTCCCCGCCAACCACACATCAACATTGGCATCCGCTAGAAATTTGATCTCTTCTTTTGTTCCAATCAGCGCAGGATTTTTAAGCACCATATCACGTAAGCGATACGCTTCCGAACTGGTATATAAACTGCTCAGATAATCACGTTGAGGCTCTAATGCTTTATTTTTAGCAACAATGCCATTTACGATCAAGGCATCCCAGTCCACCATACCCATTTCAGTTTGCCAAGCAACCATGCGCTCTTCAAAATGAGCGGGTGTTTCACCTGCGGTTTGCTTTGGCTTCGCACCCACATTGATAATAGCTGGATCAAAATAAACAGGAACGGTCATGCTACTTTGCCAAAAAGATGGTAGACCTTTCGCCAAGATACTGCCAAACAGTAAAGCAACAAATGCCAGTGCGATAACAACCGCCGAGATACCTGCAAAGCGAAAGGTTTTTTCTTTACGATGACGCTTGGCCAAAGAACTTTGGATCTTTCTTTTACGCTGCTCACGTTGTTCAGCAGCTACTTGAGGATCCAATACGTTCTGATCCAGAGGAGATGTATTTGATGAACTCATTCGTATTGCTCACGATATTTACGCACGATGTACAGTGCAATAATGTTTAGACCCAAAGTAATCACAAACAGCGTTAAACCCAGTGCAAATGCCACCAGTGCTTGTGGGCTCGCAAAGTCAGTATCTCCCGTTAATTGCTTCACAATCGTCACGGTCACTGTCGAAACTGCTTCAAATGGATTGGCATGCAACAATGGACTATTCCCTGCTGCTAGCACCACAATCATGGTCTCACCGACTGCACGGGATACTGCAAGCAAGAATGCACCTGTAATCCCTGGTAGCGCAGCAGGTAAAACCACTTGACGAATGGTTTCTGATTTGGTTGCACCTAAGCCCAAAGAACCGTCGCGTAATGCACGAGGCACCTGAGTAATAATGTCATCGGATAATGATGAAACGAATGGGATAATCATAATTCCCATTACAAAACCTGCCGTGAGTGCACTGGTCGCATTGATATTAATACCAACGCTTTCACCGACAATCTTGAAGAATGGACCAATGACCATTAAGGCAAATACACCATAAACGATCGTAGGAATCCCCGCCAAAACCTCAATCGTAGGTTTTGCCCAAGAACGTAAGCTTGGTGATGCATATTCAGCTAAATAAATCGCAACCAACAAACCAATTGGCACCGCAACCAATAATGCGATACCACTGACCATTAAAGTACCCCAAATCAGCGGTAAAATGCCGTAACTACCTTCTGCATTTCCTGATGTACTAAAGCCTGGATTCCATTCAGTACCAAAGAAGAAATCAACTGGGCTAACAAAATGGAAAAAGTGTAAAGCTTCTTTCAACATCGATAAAACAATACCGATGGTGGTCAGGATTGCGACACCAGAGCACAGTATCAATGCAACATTAATAGTTTTTTCGACTTGGTTACGCGCACGGAATTGTTGGCTCACATGGCGCTTTGCCCAAACCAAACCAGCCAACCCTGCACTAATGACCACTGCAAGTTTTGCGAAAGAGCCAATGGTTTGGAATTTTGAAAGCTGTTGCGCTGCTGCAAGTTCATAGGCTGCTGGTTGATCTGTTACCCCGAAACCAGACGCAATTGCTTGCACTCGACTGGTTAAAACATCACGACCCGCCGCATCTAAAGTCGAACTTACAGACGCAGGAATATTATTGAAAATAATATGTTGTAAAATACTTGGTTCAACCAAGTTCCAAATAATCAAAATTAAAAAAGCAGGAATACCACACCACAAAGCAACCAACGCCCCATAATATCCTGGGCGAGAATGTAGTGTTGCTGAGTTATTTCCCTTACCTGCTAGGTTACGGCTTTTACTCAGCCCGATTTGATATGCAATTGCCACAAGGGCTAATAACACACCGATAAGTAGCAGATTCATGTAATCTCCACTGTTTTCTCAATTTTCATGATTTGAAAAAACTTAGCTAGACAAAAAGGCTGATGATCCAACGTCTCACCAGCCTCCCTTTTAACAATATTACTTAACTGATTTACCAGCTTTGAAATCAGCTAGGATTTTTGCGCGCTCTTTGTCGCTTAAAGGAATTAAACCAGCTTTTTCTAATTTAGAACCTTTACCAGAAATTTTCTTGTTTAAGAAGAATTCTGTGTACTGTGGTAAGCCTTTGATTGATTTCAAGTGCTCGCCCTTCACATAGAAGAACAATGGACGAGAAACAAGGTAGCTACCATCTAATACTGTTTTCTCTGATGGTGTCACACCATTTACAGTCGCTACACGTAATTTATCGCGGTTTGAGTCATAGAAACCTAAGCCAAATACGCCAACTGCGTTTGGAGAAGTCTTCAAACGAGCTAGAGTTTCAGTATAGTCACCCGCGATTTCAATTACACGACCATCTTTACGGAAAGTTGAACATGCTTTCTTTTGATCATCTTTGCTTAAAGCTTTGTAGTAATCAAATGCTTCACAACCCGCATCAATCATTTTCTCTTGGAACACTTCACGTGTACCGTGGTTAGATGCAGGAATGACCAGTGTAATTGGTTCATTTGGTAATGATTTATCAATTTGGTTCCAAGTGGTATATGGGTTTGGAACTAATTTACCGTTTGAAGGCAATTGTGCAGATAGTGCTGTGAATACATGAACTGGTTTTAATTTATAAGCCGCTTTTTTTACATTTGATGCGAATACGATACCGTCATAACCCACTTTGATTTCTTGTACTTGGTTTACGCCAGACTTTTTACATGCATCTAATTCTGTGTCTTTAATTTGACGAGAAGCATTCGCGATGTCGATAGTGTTATCACCCACACCTTGACAGAACTGCTTCAAACCACCACCCGTACCACCTGAACCAACAACTGGTGCTTTGAACTGTGGGAATGTGTTGCCAAACTCTTCAGCAACAATACTTGCAAATGGTAATACAGTAGATGAACCAGCAATTTGAATCGTATCACGAGCTGCATTCGCAGTCGTTGCTACAGTTGCCCCAGATACAGCTAATGCAATTGCGATGTGACGTGGATTTAAGCGCATTCTGTTTTCTCTCATTTATGCAATTTGATTTACAACTCTTTTCAAGTTAAGTGTTGTACTTTGGTTAACTGCATTTTGAGCAGATAATATGACAATTAAGTGACAACTTTATGACGCTTTTGTGATGGTCATTTTCCAAGACTAATTTTTAGAAAATTCTTGGTCATAAAACCTTATTTTTCGCTGTATTTTTATAAAATAATTATAGATGAACAAGAAAAAAATTAGCAACGAAGCATTGAATTCTATAATTTTTTAATAATCACAAGAACTTTGACTTAACAAAAAGCATCTTGGTCATCTCTGAGAGTTTATATATGTTTTATGACAATTCCCTATCAGAAAAGGACAGATAGCATGCTCAATCCTGTCACAATTGAAACACAGATGATGATTCGTAAACCTGTTCAACAGGTGTTCGATGCTTTTATCCATCCTGAAATCACCTCCAAGTTCTGGTTTAGCTCCTCCACAGGGAAACTTGAGCAGGGTACAACCGTTGAATGGACATGGGAAAAATACCAAGTTTCAAGCAAAGTGACGGTCATAAAAATCATTGCCAATGAACTGATTCAAATTCAGTGGGGTGAGCCCAGCAGTACCGTCGACTTTATCTTTGAACCATTAACAGATGATCAAACTTATCTGAAGATTCAAAACTACAATATTGCTTTACACGGCGATGAACTGATTGCTTTTATTATTGATAGTACGGGCGGTTTCACAACAGTACTGGATAGTTTAAAAGCCTATTTAGAACATAATCTACAACTTAATCTGGTACAGGATAAGTTTCCGCCCTTCTAACTAATCAATAAAGCAGAGCAATCAATAAGATAAACCACAATGCATTGCTCTTGATTCATTTAAAAACCATAACTCCATGCTGTCAGTAAATTATTAACCCTCTCGACGGTCAATATATTCCATGTATCCTCGCCCCTCGATCTCACGTCCTTTATAAAAGCCTTCATAACCATAACCACCGACATACCCATTACTCATCCCATATAACATGGTGGTATCCACTTCTCCACGAATAATAATCTCAGTATCGCCACGTTTATTTTTGACTAACCAACGGAATTTAAATGGCAGTTTAAGCGGTCGACCATCTTCTGCAATCGCTAACCGAGACTGATAACTTAAAATTTCAAATTCAGCGTCCAAAGCTTGATTCCCCCCTTCTATATTTCGAAGAAAGGCTTTATTCACCATTTTTTCGCCATTAAAGTGTGTTTCATTCAATAAAAGCTGCGTCTGTTCATCAAGTGAAACAATATGATAGGTACTAAAATCGAGCGGAATTTTTCTCTCCGCAATAGATGATGAATCATTCAAACTCTTACAGAAAGCATATTCAAAGGTACATAATCCTGAAATTTTTTGGATACCACCTTGATAGCGAAAATACCCTTCATAATATGATAACAAGCTAAAGTGGTCATACATCGGCATTTGTATAAACCAAGACACCTTATCGGTGTTTTTAAGTTGGATATCCAGTTTGAATTCAGCTTGACGAATCACAACACGGTAATATGGATACTGCCCTGCAATGCTGACATCTTTGCCAAACTGTAAAAATGGATTAGCTTCAGCAGACTGATAATTTTGCGGGATTAAATGACTTTGAGAATGCCGTGCCATTTTTGCCGCAGTCCCTGTCACAATCATGGCATTCTTGCCGAGATGGGTTTGCAACAATGGATCAGGCTCAACCGCCTCAGACTCGGCTGAACTAACAATAGAAAGAAAGCTAAAAAATTGATGTGGATCAGGTAAATCTGGAATAATGATTCCGTAACGACTCCAACCTTTTTGTTGGGCCCGATGTTGAGGTTGCCAAGCGAATTCTTGTAAAAAAGACCGCTTGGAGCGTATCGTAGGATGATCGATTGCCTTATGCATTTGCTTTATAAAGCCCATGAAAGCAGGCCATTGATTGAACATATTGTTTTTCTCAGTTTTGGGATGAGTTCGAGTTGCCTAGAACGCGTCCTTGTTCATATTTTTCCTTTTATAAAATACATAGATTTATCCAGATAATTTTATTGAAATAGGTCTAGTTTTTTGACTAAAAATGACATTTTCAATGAATGTCCCGATACAACCTAGCAATATGTAGTTTGCATAAAGAAAAAGAGTCCAAACCTTGGACTCTTTTTCTTACGCTGCATAGGCAAATTTCAACTTAAATATTTGGCTGCGCGGCTGTAGAGATAACGTTCTTCTTTTTATATTTTAGTACGTACATCAGTGCTAAAACACCCAACCAAATCGGCCCAAGAATCACCGCTAAACGCATATCAGGTGTCATCGCCATAATAATCAGGATAAAGCAGACAAAGCTAATGGTTAAATAATTACTCCATGGGCTCCAGAGACTTTTAAACTTGGTCTGATGTTGCTTCAGGCGCATTGCTTTATTAAATTTCAAATGTGTGACCGAAATCATCAACCAGTTAATGACCAAAGCAGCAACCACCAGCATCATAAACAGCTGAAAAGCTTCACCAGGAATTAAATAGTTGACCACCACACAAATTGCCGTCACCGATGCAGAGACAATGGCAGCAGGTACAGGAATACCACGCGCATTGACTTTTTTCAATATCGCAGGTGCATTGCCCTGTTCTGCCAAGCCATGCAGCATCCGGCTATTACAGTAAATACAGCTGTTATAAACCGAAACCGCCGCGATCAAAACCACAAAGTTCAATATATTCGCCACACCATTACTGTTTAACGACTGGAAGATTAAGACAAAAGGACTTCCTCCTTCCGCCACCATATTCCACGGATAAAGACACAATAAAATCCCAATTGCACCAATGTAGAAAATCAAAATACGATACACGATCTGATTGACTGCTTTTGGAATAGTGGTTTCAGGTTTCTTAGTTTCTGCTGCAGCGATCCCGATCAGCTCAAGTCCGCCAAACGCAAACATAATCACCGCAAGTGCCATGACAAAACCATGCGCACCATGTGGGAAAAAGCCACCGTGTTGCCATAAATTGGCAATGCCTGCTTGCGGTCCAGCAGAACCAGAAAGTAAAAGATAAGCACCAAAACCAATCATGCTTAAAATCGCAACAATCTTGATGCAGGAGAACAGAAATTCTGACTCACCAAAGAAGCGGACATTGACCAGATTAATTGCATTGATCAACACGAAGAAAACCAGTGCAGTCAGCCATGTGGGAATTTCAGGCCACCAAAACTGGATAAAGGTCCCAATTGCACTGAGTTCTGCCATACTAACCAGCACATACAGCACCCAATAATTCCAACCTGACATAAAGCCTGCCATTCGGCCCCAGTACTTATTGGCAAAATAACTAAATGAACCACTGACTGGTTCTTCGACTACCATCTCACCTAAATGACGCATGATTAAAAAAGCAATCACACCTGCAATTGCATAACCCAATAATATAGAAGGCCCTGCCAGTTTGATGGTTTGTGAAAGACCAAGAAATAATCCTGTACCAATCGCGCCACCTAGCGCAATTAACTGAATATGCCGATTGGACAATCCTTGTTTTAACTCATGTTTATTGTTTACATCCATCACTTTATCTCCAATGTGTGTGTCACATCCTGTACACCTTTTATACAGCGCATGATTCGAAGCTCACCATGAAGCTCCGAATCTGATTCGCTCTCTTATCAATTTATAAATTTGAAGATTTTCCAAATTTTCTTCTGATTAGAAGGAAATTGCTTTTTTACACGGTAATGCTTGGGAACGTTGTTTTAAGATTTCATAACCTCGATCGCCATAATCAAAACGGGCAATCACCGAAGCAAACTTTTTCAGGCTCAAGGGCGCATCCATAGCGGGCAGTTTTAATTCGATAAAGGTCAGACCATCAAATTGATCAATATTTTCTAATGTTTGTTTAAGTTGACCAGCGGTTTCTACCACACAACTTTTATAGGCTTTCATGCCATTAAAGACATTTGGAATTTCGGCATATTTCCAATTCTGGACATCGTTATACGCAGCATTCTCCCCCATGATCAAACGTTCAATGGTATAGCCGCCATTGTTCAATAAGAAGATAATCGGCTTGAGATCATGACGGATAATGGTTGAGAGTTCTTGTACGGTGAGCTGAAACGAACCATCCCCAATAAATAGGATTTGGCGGCGTTCAGGTGCCGCCAGCAAACTGCCGAGTAAAGCAGGCAAGGTATAACCAATCGAACCCCATAGTGGTTGGGCAATATATTTCGCAGTTGCAGGCAACTGTATACCTGCCAAAGCAGAATTCGAGGTTCCTACCTCTCCGATAATGACATCATCTTCTTTTAGAAAACCTGCAATTGCATTCCATAAAATGTCCTGACTTAATGTTTGCTGTTCCGAAACTTCCACAGTTTTTAAAGGCTGTTTCTCCAAAATCGGTTTGGATAGTTTACGCGCTGCAACCTTCTTATTCAGTTCTACCAGAAGTTGTCCAATTTCAATGCCTGGAAAATCCTGTCCAAAAATCGTCAATGCATAGGGCTTAATTTCGATATAGTTTTCAGTAGCAATTTGATGGGTAAACACGCCTGTTCCCACATCACTAAAACGTACACCAACACCAATCAAACAGTCGGACTGTTCAATGGTATTGCGAACCTGCGGCTGACTCGCTCCACCGACATACGTTCCCACATAACGAGGTGAACCTTCATCCATAATATTTTTTGCCGTAAGCATGCTGGCAAAGGGAATCGAACATTTTTGTGATAAATCACTCAGTAGTGAAGTTACCCCAAAGACGGATGCTTCATTATCAATTAACAATGCCGGATTTTTAGCAGAACCAATTACCTCACACAGTTTCGCGACAGCGCTGTTTAATAGCTCGGGCTCCACCGCTGGATAGGACAAATCTAATGCACGATCTGACACTTCAATTTTAACGTGGGTAATATCTGAAGGTAGCTGGATATGAACTGGACGACGATCCAGAAAACACTGGCGTAATACACGGTCAATTTCAAAGGCTGCGTTGGCGGGGGTTAAACGTGTTTGCGCGACCGTGAACTCTTTCATGCAGTTCATGATATTGTCGTAGTTGCCATCCACCAGTGTGTGATGTACTAAAGTTCCTTTCTGCACCACATGCAAAGGTGGAATACCCGAAATATGCACCACAGGCACATTCTCTGCATACGCACCCGCAATGCCATTGATGGCACTTAAATCACCCACACCATAAGTGGTGGTGAGTGCGGCAAACCCATTGATCCGCGCATAACCATCTGCCGCATAAGCAGCATTTAATTCATTACAATTACCGATAAATTCAAGTTGCGCATCTGCTTCAACTTGTTCGAGATAAGAAAGGTTAAAATCACCAGGTACACCAAACAGATGTTGGATACCCATTTGTTGAAGACGAAGATTTAAAAAATCACCAATTTCTATGAACATTGCTCTACATCCTTTCAAGTCAATTTTTTATTCCATAGAAAAATAATATTTCATCTACCTGTTAAATTTCGTGCATAATAAAAACGGATTTTAATAAAAATACAATATTTGTGTATCATAAAAGGATTTTATGCAATGGATAAGTTCGACTGGCAAATCATTCAGGCATTACAAAAGAATGGACGGCTCACCAATCAGGAAGTGGGAGATTTAATCGGTTTATCTGCTTCCCAGTGTTCTAGACGACGGCAACTACTGGAGCAAAAAGGCGTGATCTTGGGTTATGCAGCCCGCATTCACCAACAAGCCTTAGGTTTGGAGGTAACAGCAATGATCCATATTAATTTGCGTATTCATGAAGCCAAGTCACAGCAAGCATTTCAGGACCTCATTGAAGCTGAAGACAATATTCAAGATGCCTTTTCAATTAGTGGCGATGCAGACTTTATTTTAAAAGTTGTCGCGGAAAATCTGGAACAGCTTTCCCAATTCGTTACCGAACGGCTACTTTCTTATGGTTTTATTGGACATATCAAATCTTACATTGTGTTAAAAAAAATCAAAGAACAGAATCATTTTTTAAGTAAAAGCAAAAGTCATAGTTACTACCCTGCAACTTAAATCCAATTTTAAACAGCAGCATGCATAAAAAGAAAAAGGCGGATATCGAATCCGCCTTAAAATTATAAAAGTTTAAACTTTATTGATATGCAGCGTTTGCCCAATGGTATTTTCCAGCAAACCTTCCATCCCAAACTCAGCACCGACACCCGACATTTTCCAGCCACCAAAAGGCGCATGTGGGACAATTTCTGCATGAGTATTGATCCACACTGTTCCACATTCGAGTTGTGCTGCATAGAACTGTGCCGCTTTCAAATCACTCGACCAAATTGAACCACCTAATCCAAACTCACTCGCATTGGCACGCGCGATCGCATCATCAATGCTGATATATTTGAGAATTGGCAACACTGGGCCAAACTGTTCTTCCTGCACTACTCGGCATGTTTCATCCAGTTCAGTGAGAATGGTCGGCGCAATAAAATAGCCCTGCGTAGGTAATCTTTGATCACCAGATAAAGCTTTCGCTCCATGCGCCATAGCATCAGAAATTAAAGCTTTGACTTTCTGGTATTGCATCTGATTTTGCACTGGCCCGAAGGTCGTTCCGGCAGCCATACCATCACCCACGATCTGTGCATTAGCAATATCAGCAAGTTTTTGTGCTAAAGCATCGTATTGGCTTTCATGCACATATAAGCGTTTTAAAGCCGCGCATGTCTGTCCACCATTTAGAAATGCAACGTTAAAAATACGATTGGCAATCTGGTCTAGATCCGAATCAGGTAATACAATACCTGCATCGTTACCGCCAAGCTCTAAAGTTAAGTGTTTCAAGGTCTTGACCGCACCCGACATAATATGTTGGCCAGTCTTGGTTGATCCAGTAAAAACAACCTTTTGTACATCTGAATGCGTTGATAGCGCTTCTCCAATTTCGCCATCCCCTACGACGATCGAGATGACACCTGCTGGCACTTCTTGCTGAATGATTTCACACAGCTTTAAAGTGGCTAAAGGCGTAAATTCAGATGGTTTATTGATGACCACATTCCCTGCACGTAAAGCAGGCATGATATGCCAGACGGCGATCATCAGTGGCCAGTTCCAAGGTGTAATCGAAGCGACGACACCTAGAGGTTGATAGTGACGTTCAATACGTTTCTGCTCGCTATCTTCCAAGACATCCACGGGTAAGTCCAAACTCGCAGTATACCGCGTCCAGCCAATCGCACCCTGCACCTCCATCTGTGCCAACGCTAGTGGCTTACCTTGCTCAAGTACCACTAACTCAGCCAACATTTCCGCATGTTTTTCTATCCCATCAGCAATTTTATTGAGTATGCTTTTACGTTCGTCATGGGAACTACGCTGCCAGCTTTTAAATGCTTGTTGCGCTGCAGCAATGGCTTGATTCACCTGCGCAACTGAAGCTTTGGCGCAACTTGCTGCAACTGTACCTGTTGCTGGATTGATAATATCGAGTTCGCCCGCTTCACCGAGGCAAGATTGACCGTTAATAATCAGTTTAAATTCGTTTTGCATATTCAGTTGTTGCATGTGTTGTTCCTTCAATTCATTGTCATCATGGCTCTCATTTTTGATTTTGCTCTTATCAAGGAAATCGACCGCTACTAAGCACAAGACAAGTGATATTTATCCAGCAAAAAACTTGAGAATCTTTCAATACAATATGAAATTTGCGCGTCACAATTTATGCGTAATTATTTCTGATTCTTATTTAAAATGCATACTTTGTGCATAAACATTGCAAAACAAACACAAGAACTGAATAAAGAAAATTTTGCAGCAATAAAAAAGGCACATAATGTGCCTTTTTTATTGCTTTAAGATCAATTAATCGATGGCTGGAACATAAGTCCCTGCAGCAATTGCATCTTTAATACGATCAGTTTCTGCAAGCACTAATGCAAGCAAGTTCTGAACGTTTTCAAGCGTTGCAACTGGGCTTAAAGTGGTCATTTTCAATGATTGAACATTGCCTACTTTGGTCACACCAATATTCGCTTCACCACGTGCAAATAGTTCATCTGCAACGTTTTGGTTCAAGCTATCGATAAATTCAGCAGGATAACCTTCTGGTACAACACGGAATAAGACTGAAGCAAACTGAGGTTCAATCAACAATTCAAGACCAACAGTCGCTTTAATATAATCAGCAACTTCACGCGTTAATTTCACACCATGATCAATCATCGAACCATAAAGCTCTTCGCCTAATGCTTCAACGGTCATCCATAATTTCAATGCATCAAAACGACGTGTCGTTTGTAATGATTTAGACACAAGGTTAGGTACACCATGCTCTTCGTCATAAGCAGAGTTCAAATATTCTGCTTCATAATGCATAAAGCGATAGTTTGCTTCGTCTTTCAACAAGAAAGCGCCACAGCTAATGCTTTGGAAATAATGTTTATGGAAATCAAGCGTAATTGAGTCTGATAATTCAATCCCATCAAGCATTGCACGATGGTCATTTGAAAGAATCAGTGCACCACCCCAAGCTGCATCAATGTGCATCCATGAACCATACTTGGTGGTAATTTCACGGATTTTCTTGAGTGGATCAATCGCACCCGCATCTGTTGTACCCGCAGTTGCAACAACACACGCTACAATTTTACCTTCAGCTTGAAGATGCGCCATGGTTTTTTCCAGTGCATCGACATCCATCTGTGCATTTTCATTCACAGGAACGGTCACAACTGACTGGAAACCCATACCCATCATCGCCATGTTCTTTTGCACAGAGAAGTGTGCATTTTCAGAACAGATGACTTTGACGTTTTTCATTGCTTCTGCTGGGATACCATCACGCTGAACAGACCATGGCTTAGCATTTTCGTCTTTCCAGTTTTTCGAAATGCACCAGTCACGCGCAAGCAATACACCCATCAAGTTTGACTGCGTACCACCAGAAGTGAACACACCTGCTTGACCAGCACCATAGCCCACTTTTTGGCGAAGCCAATCAATCAACTGAACTTCCATCAACGAACCCGCTGGGCTTTGATCCCATGAATCCATTGATTGGTTGGTCGCATTGATTAGCACTTCCGCGATTTGGCTCATCACCATAGTCGGGCAGTGTAAGTGTGCAAGTGAGTGTGGATGATGTACTTTTAAGCTCTTATTGAGGAAAAGCTCAATCATGCGTTGTAAAGATTGTTGTACACCTAAACCATCTTTAGACGGTTGAAAAGAAATTGCTGCACGCAAATCTTTAATGCTTCCGCCCGTGTACATTTTATCATTTTGCAACCATGCTGAAACGGCTTGTACCGCCTCGCCCATTGCTGACTCATAGTCAGCAATGGATTGAGCATCATTGCAGAGTAACGCTTTACGATGTTCTGCAAAATCAACCATGAATTAGCCTCGTACTGCTTTTAATGCTTCAGCAACAGCTTTCTTGAAGCGAGCAACCGCCTCTACGCATTCTTCGTGATTGATAATTAATGGGCAAAGTAAACGGATGACTGTACCGTTACGGCCGCCTTTTTCAAGCAATAATTTATTGTTGAAACAAGCAGTTTGGATTGCAGCAGCCAATTGAGCATCAGCTGGTAGTGAACCCATATGATCCGCTGGTTTACGCTCGTCAACGATCTCAACACCGATCATCAAACCACGACCACGTACGTTACCGATACATGGGAATTCTTGAGCAAGTTTCTTGAACTCAGCTTGTAAGAAGTCACCACGCTCTTGCGCATTTTGAGCAAGGTTTTGTTCTTTGATCACTTTAAGTGAAGCTAAACCTGTACCCATGGCAAGTTGGTTACCACGGAAAGTACCCGTGTGACCTGCTGGTTGCCAAGCATCAAACTTACGTTTAATACCGAGTACTGCAAGTGGCAAACTACCACCTACCGCTTTAGACATCACCACAACATCAGGCTCGATACCTGCATGTTCAAAGGCAAACATTTTGCCTGAACGTGCAAAACCAGCTTGAACTTCGTCCAAAATTAAAACGATGTTGTGCTTTTCAGTCACTTCACGAATTTTTTGCAACCATTTAACAGGTGCAGTCACGACACCGCCCTCACCTTGAATTGCTTCAAGAATCACAGCAGCAGGTTTCGTCACACCGCTTTCAACATCTTCAATGAAATTTTCAAAGAAGTAAGTTAAAGCATCAACACCCGCTTCACCACCTAAACCAAGTGGGCAACGATATTCATGCGGGTATGGCATAAACTGTACGCCAGGCATTAAGCCATTCACCGCATTCTTCGCAGACAGGTTACCTGTCATTGCAAGTGCGCCGTGCGTCATGCCGTGGTAGCCGCCAGAGAAACTAATCACTGTGCTACGACCTGTGTAGGTTTTCGCTAATTTAATTGCTGCCTCTGTACCATCTGCACCAGATGGACCACAGAACTGTAGACAATACTCTTCCTTACCACCTGGTAATTGCTCAAGTAATGCTTCAGTAAATGCATCTTTTAAAGGCGTTGTTAAATCTAAAGTATGCAATGGGAGACCGCTTGCAAGCGTATCTTGAATACTTTGAATTACCGCAGGATGGTTATGACCTAAAGCCAATGTTCCTGCCCCAGCTAGACAATCGAGGTACTCAGTACCTTCAACATCAGTAACCCAGCAACCTAATGCTTTGGCTATCGCTAATGGTAATTTACGTGGATAGCTACGAACATTGGATTCCATCTGACTTTGGCGAGTCAGGTAGTATTCGTTAGTAGAATTAGTGGCAGGGTTTACAGAAGTAACGCTCATATCGAATTACCATCTCTGATATGGGTAAAAGAAATAAGTCTGGTGACTTGCGGTCGTTTGACTCGGTGCTTTTTAGAATCTAGTGAGACACAAATTTTATATCTTTCAACTAGGAGCGAGATGATACCTAATTTTGAAATAAAATAAACACTTTTTATGTCTTACGTTCATCTAATCTTATTGAAAAAATGTTTCGTTCCAATAAGTATGATGAATTATCATCATACTATGTGACAAGCTAAAGAAAGTAAGCTTTTTTTAATTGGACTTCTGTTTTTAGATAAATGGTCAAATTAATCCATATAATTCATTCATTTTTAATATTTTTTGTTTTATTTTTCTGTTGCAAAACACTGCTAATCCCTTACAAAGTCACCACAAAATATGCAGAAGTTCACCATGAGTTCTTTTTAATATCAAACTTGTAAAAATAAATTTTCGATACTAAATTCTAAGGAAATTTTTATGCGTACTTTAGCACTTGCAACAATGATGATCGGGGCAGCACTCAGCCCAAGCCTTTTTGCTCACGAGACAGAAAATTTGAACTACAATATTGTCAATATCCAAGCGGATGCTTCACGCCAAGTCGCGAATGATGAAATGCGTGCCGTTCTTTATATCGAAAAAAGCAACAAACAACCTGCTGAATTGTCAAATCAGATCAACCAATTGATGAATCAGGCGCAAGCAATTTCACGTAAATATTCACAAGTGAAAGTCGAAACAGGTGCACAAAGTACCTACCCTGTGTATGACAATGACAGTAATAAACTGAAAGAATGGCGCGCTCGTGCCGAGATCCAACTTGAAAGTAAAGACTTTAAAGCAGCGAGCCAGTTGATCAGTGAGTTACAACAAACCTTCCAAACACAATCCATTAACTTTACCGTGTCTGATGAACAGCGTAAAAAAGTTGAAAATGAGTTGTTGATTGAAGCTTCGAAAAACTTCCAGCAACGCGCGCAAGCGATTACTCAAGCTTGGAGTAAAGCCCAATACAATCTGGTCAGCTTGAATCTGAATACCAGCAATTACTTCCCACAACCAATGATGCGTGGTGGTATGGCGAAATTTGCCATGGCAGAAGCGGCACCTGCTCAGGATATGGCAGCGGGCGAATCTAAAATCACAGTTAACGCCAACGGTTCAATTCAGTTTAAATAACCTCAATTTCATCCCCCCACTAAAACCGTGCTCAAGCACGGTTTTTTGTGTTTTTAAATAGCCAAAAATATCTTTAGCAAAAAAACAATTAACTTAACTCATCCCATAGTTATAAGTGATAATCGTTCTTATTTCATTTGTTCGAATAACTGATTAATATTCGGAAAATTTACAGCATTTGCCATCTCTATGAAATCTGCATCCTGTTCTGCTGCGTCATTGATAAAATTTCAGCCCTCTTCTCTCAGTCTTGCGATTGCTATCTCACTCAGTGGGTTATCTCATGCGGCTTTTGCCGATGAAGCACAAGCGAATGAAACTCAAACGCTTGCGACAATTTCAATTCAAGCACAAGGTAATTGGCTGGATAATGCCAATGCAGAAAAAGTACAACAGCATGCAGGTGCTCGAACGATTATTGACCGCAAACGATTGGATGAAATCGCAACCACGTCGATTCGTGATGCGTTAAAACAAATTCCAGGCGTACAAGTTCAGGACAGCAATGGTACAGGTGGTAGCGATGTTTCGCTCAATCTTGGGGTTCGCGGCCTAGCTTCACGTTTATCACCACGTTCGACTGTGTTAATGGATGGTGTACCACTTTCTTTTGCCCCATATGGTCAGCCCCAATTATCTTTAGCGCCTGTTTCGATGGGGAATATTGAGTCAGTTGATGTGGTTCGTGGTGCTGGATCCGTTCGCTTTGGGCCACAAAACGTTGGTGGAATCATTAATTTTACCACTCGTGCAATTCCACAAGAGTTTTCAGGTTCAGTGGGCTTAACCACTGAGTTTGCAACAGGAACTGACCAATTAAAGTACACACCGAATTTGTTTATTGGTGGAACACTGGATAATGGTTTGGGGCTAGCTTTACTTTACTCTGGCAGTAAAGGTGATGGCTATCGAGAAGCCAACAATAAAATTGATATCGATGATGTCATGTTAAAAACTGCCTACCAATGGACTGATCAGGATGCGATTGCAGTCAATCTGCACCATTACGAAGGTCGTGGAGAAATGCCAGAAGGTTTAACAGCCGCACAATTTGCAGACAATCCTTATCAGTCCAATCAAAGCCGTAATTATTTCGCCGGTCGCCGTTCTGATATTTCTGTGAAATATAGCCATAAAGACGAACAAAATAACTTTGAGGTTTTAGGCTATTACGTCGATTCTTTTCGTACCAGTGACTTAGAGTCGATTGGTAATAAAGGCACAAATACACTCAGTAATTCACCTCGTGATTATAAGTATTTTGGCATTGAACCACGCTATTCACGTGCCTATAGTTGGGCAGGTATGGATAACGAAGTGACTGTCGGCTATCGATATTTACAGGAAGAAAGTTCTGAATTTTCAGGACGTACGCTCCCATATAACACCCTAATTGGCGTACCAGGTGATCGCCTTCCGAATACAACCAGTGATGGTGGTACCAAAGCCCATGCCGTGTATATCGATAACCGTTTTGGTTTAGGCAATTGGGTGATTACGCCTGGTGTGCGTTTCGAATCGATTGATACACATAATGACTTCACAGCTTATCAAGATGGTGTCGTCACCAATACGGTTTATCCAAAAATCAAGTCAGAAGAATTCCTGCCAAGCCTATCGGTACTTTATAAAGCCACTGAAAACTGGAATATTTTTGCCAATGCAGGCGTTTCGTTTGGTCCACAACAATATAACCAGTTAGTCACCACTCAAATGGTGAATAAAACAATCAATACTGCCTTTACTACCCTTGATGGACTACATCCTGAAAAATCTAAAAACTATGAGATAGGAACCAAGTACCTAGGCAATGGTTTGAGTGCTGAATTGACCGTCTTCTATTTAGATTTTGACAAAGAATTGATGCTGGAACGTCCTGATAATATCGGTACAGGAATTTGGACTAATTTAGGTGCCACCAGTCATAAAGGCTTTGAAACTGGAATCAGCTATGATTTTGGTCAGCTCGCTGATGCTTTAGAAGGACTAAAAATCTATGGTAACTACACCTTTACCAAAGCAACCTCTGAAGCAGGAAAGTTTGAAGGTAAAGACTTACCTTACTATTCACGTCATATAGGCAATCTAGGGCTAGCCTATCAAGTCGATCAATGGTCAATCAATGCGGATATGTTCGCTCAGTCTAAACAACATGCACCAGGTTCAGGTACCGTTTATATTACCGAAGAAACCGCAGATGGCCGCACAGGCGACATCCCTGGCTATTCAACCTTTGCGGTACGAGCAGGTTATGACTTTAACAATCAGCTTAAAGGCTTGAAAATTGCAGGTGGTGTAAAGAACCTGTTTGATACGCAATATTATACGCGCTCATCAGACTCTACTGGCGGTAAATACGTGGGACAACCACGAACTTTCTTCTTACAAACCTCATATGATTTCTAAATCAAAAAAGCCGAGCTGATAAGTTCGGCTTTTTCTGCATCCTGCCTGTACAAAGAATTGCTCATCCCACTTATATAGAAATCAAACCTTTTTATGCCAACTGAATAGATATAGGTTTTACATCCTCAATAAAAATTATATATTTTATGTGAAATTTTAATTAGTTTAGCTAAACAATAGCTATAAATGAGAATTATAATCAATTAGAATAATAGCGCAAAATAACTCCCCTATCCTACTCCATTCGGCAATCAATTTATGATGTGTTCATTTTCTCATTCTCTTTATTTCTCAAAATTTAAACGCTTACCTCTAAGCTGTGCAATCACGACGTTACTCAGTTGTGTTGCCACAACAACATTTGCAGATGATAACCAAGCGAATACAACACAAACACTCGCAACTATTTCAATTCAGGCAGAAGGAAACTGGTTAGAACAGGCCAATGCTCAAAAGGTTTTAAATCATCCTGGTGCCCGTACTGTGGTTGATCAGCAAGCATTAGAATCACGTGGTATTACATCGGTAAAAGAAGCCCTACGCACCGTTCCTGGTGTACAAGCCTCTGAAAATTCAGGTACTTCAGGTAGCGATGCCTCTTTAAGTATTGGGGTACGAGGTCTCACCTCAAGATTTTCACCACGCTCACAATTGATGATTGATGGTGTTCCGTTAGCTGTTGCACCTTATGGACAACCTCAGCTTTCTTTAGCACCCACTACATTGGGCAATATGGAATCGATTGACGTAGTTCGCGGTGCAGGTTCAGTACGTTTTGGGCCACAAAACGTTGGTGGAATTATCAATTTCAATACGCGCCGCATTCCTGAAAGTTTTGCAGCCAGCATTGGCATGACCACAGAAATTGCTGAAAATGGCAATTTAAAAGTAAATCCAAACCTATTTGTCGGAACCACATTAGACAATGGTTTAGGGTTGGCTTTACTCTATTCAGGTGTAAACGGCGATGGCTATCGTGATCAAAACGATTATTCAAATATCAATGATTTACGTTTGAAAGCCAGCTACGCTTTAGATGATTACTCAAGCATCGAAGCGAACTTGCATCGTTACGAAGCCAAGGTCGACATGCCCGGTGGCTTAACACCTGCTCAGTATGCTCAAAACCCCTATCAGTCTTTGCGCAACCATGACTATATGGAAGGAAATCGTAATGACGTATCACTGAAATATAATTATAAAAAAGACAATAATGCTTTTGAAGTTCTCACTTATCACCTCGATAGTTATCGTGATGCTGGTGTAGAACGTCTTGGCTCTAGCGTTTATCAAACTGCACCACGTGATTATAAAGTCACTGCCATTGAGCCTCGTTATTCACATGCATTTCCTCTTGGCAATACACTTAATGAAGTCTCTGTCGGCTATCGCTATTTAAAAGAAACCAGCCGTGAATCGGTTGATCGTGCAAGTTATAACAGTGAGACTGGTCCTCGTAGTTCTTATGGTTGGACTAAAGCCGATGGTGACACTGAGGCTCATGCATTCTATATCGATAACCGTACCGATCTAGGTGCTTGGTCGCTCACACCAGGACTTCGATTCGAGCGAATTAAAGCCAACGAAAATATGTACAAGTTAAATCGTGATTATTCGGTTTTTAATGGCGTCAATGCCAGCAAGACTTATGATTCCTTGCTTCCAAGCTTTGCCGTTATGTACAAGGCCAATGATCAATGGAACATTTTTGCCAACTATGGCAAATCATTTGCCCCTTTTCAATATAGCCAGATGGCAACTACGAATTCTGATCGTGCATACCTAACGATGGATGGTTTAAATCCTGAAAAGGCAGATAACTATGAAATCGGAACGCATTATTTAGATGATTATTTATCACTAGAATTCACTTTGTTTTATATTGATTTCGCAGATCAGCTCAAACGTGATGATGCGGCTCAGACGTATACCAATCTGGGTGCAACCAAACATAAAGGTGCAGAGTTAGGCTTGAAATATAACTTTGGCGCCATCAATGATACCTTGGCTAATCTATCTGTCTATGCCAACACGACCTATACCAAAGCAACAGCCTCCGCTGGTCAAGACACTGGCAATGAGCTTGATTTCTATTCAAACTGGATTGCTAATGCAGGCGTTGATTACAAACATGATCAATGGACATTAAATACCAATCTATATGCCCAGTCTAGCCAAATTGCGGCGGGTAAGGATGATGGTACTGGACGTTATGGCAATATCCCAGGCTATGGCATTGTGGGTGTTCGTGCTGCCTATGACTTTGCAAATACTCCATTGTCGGGATTAAAAGTAGGATTAGGGATCAAAAATCTATTCGATCAAGAATATTACACCCGTTCAGCTGATCAGGTCGGTGGAATCTATGCTGGCCCTTCCCGCACTTATTATTTACAGACTTCGTTTGATTTCTAAATCAATACTCATGTCGCTTACTAAAAGCAGAAACACCCGTTTTCTGCTTTTAGTTGTTTATTTCAAAATAATTTTCCAAATCCAGCATATTCGGCAACTCATCAAACTCACTAAGTTTTTGGTGAGTTTCGGCCCAACTGGTCTTAGAGTTCACACAAAAATTTAGTTCAAGCTCGGGGATAAAATCTTCCTGAATCAATCCTAAAGGAATCCACATCACCTTTTGATTGATAGCTAAAGCATTCGGTACGGGTGAACCGCATTTGGTACAGAAACTGCTAGTAAAGCCTGTATCCTTGACATAGGTTTGAATCAACTGCTCGCCTTGCTGCCATTGGAATAATTCAGCTTGAACAAAGGTTGAGGCATTGGAAGCAGCTCCACTCTGCTTACGACATAGGCTGCAGTAGCAACGATACATCATTTTAATTTTTGTCAGATGAAACTCAAAATGCACTGCCCCGCATAAGCAAACCCCTGTATATTTTTGCTGTTCTTTCATTGCTGACATCTATTTTTTCCTGATCTTTTTTTGTTTTATTGATGCTGGGCTAGATTTTGCAATGAATCCCAAGCGGCTTGTGCCAAAGTTTCTTGATATGCTTTAGGATTGGTCACGACTTTTTCAGAGAGCCAAGCACGACAATAGCTTTCTGTTGCACCAATGACCAAAGACATCATCAACTCTGCTGGCACTGATTTTAATAATGCAGCATCGGCATAGCTTGAAACATACCCAACGATTTTTTGATTCCTGTGTTTATTTTTTTCATTTAAGCGTTGTCGATATTCGCCTTGTAACACACTAAAATGGGCAAGTAATAAAAACTGTGCAAACTTGGGCTGGTCAGCTACCCAATCGACATAACTGTAAATCAGCGCATAGAGCAGTTCTTTAAGCGATTTTGCTTCTTGCAAATATTCCTCACGCAATTGTGCTTGATCATCTAAAGCGGCAAATACCAATGCTGCAATGATTCCATCTTTATTCTTAAAATGATGGTAAATCGCCCCCACACTACTGTCAGATTTTTCCCGAATCATTTCAATACTGGTGGTGTCTAAGCCATATTCAAGAAAGCATGACAAAGCATCTTGTAGAATCTGTCTTTTTAATAATGATCTACGTTGTGGATATAAACGTTCTAATAATTGTTGGGCTGCTTGCATAGTTTAATCAAATTCACCAATCGTCGGAACTATTGTGTATGACTTGACCACAACTTGTAAACAGAATTATATTCTGTAAAAGAATTTAATTCTGTTATAGGAAGTTTTAGCCATGGCCTCAACTCTAGATCTATGGAACAAAGTATCTGCCTTGCCTGCTGGAAAGTGGACATTCACACGTATGCTGTGCTTAAAGGCACCTTATTTCAGTAGCATTTCTCCGCTATTTGAGGAACTAAAAGCCAACTCTTGTAAAATCAGCATTAAGAAAAAACGGAATGTGCTCAATCATATAGGTACGGTTCATGCGATTGCGATGTGTAATATGGCAGAACTTGCTGGTGGTACCATGACTGAGGTGACGGTTCCTAACACGCATCGCTGGATTCCGAAAGGCATGACCGTTGAATATTTAAAGAAGGCTGAAACTGATCTGATCGCGATCGCGACACCTGTTGAGCCTGATTATGATTGGGAAAAAGCAGGTGAATACCTAGTGAATGTTGATGTGCTTGATCAACATAATGAAAAAGTTTTTCATGCCACCATTACCATGTGGATTTCCCAAAAGAAGAAATAAAATAAAAAAGCCCTGAAGCGAAAGCATTCAGGGCTTTTTTAATGCTACATCTTATTTTTTGAAAGGCAGTGCATATTTAAAAATACGACCAACGACTTCACCAAACTGTTTCACGAAGCTCGCATTATTATAATGCAGACCATATTTTTCACAGACTGCCTGAACTTTAGGTGCAACTTGACGGTAGCGACGCGCAGGAATATCTGGGAACAAATGATGTTCAATCTGATGACTCAAATGCCCTGTCAAAATATGAAAAGCCTCTGATCCAGTCAGGTTTGATGAACCACGAATCTGGCGCATATACCAATGTCCACGGCTTTCATCTTTTAAAACCGCTTTAGGGAACACTTCTACATCTTTGGTAAAGTGACCACAGAAAATAATGCTGAATGTCCAAACATTACGAATCCCGTTCGCCACCAAATTCCCTGTAAACACAGGAAGTGCTGCAGGCCCCGCAATCAATGGAAAGAACACATAATCCTTAAACATCTGCTTTAAAATTTTCTTCTGTGCAGGCTGCCACTCTTGTTTGAACTCAGTCATGGTTTTACGCTTATACACCACTTTGCCCAATTCTAGGTTTTGAATTGCCACCCCCCACTGGAATAACAGGCCAAATGGCAAGATATACATAGGTTGGATTAGGGTAAATTTAGACCAGCGTTGTTCAGGGAACAAACGGAATACGCCATAACCTACGTCATCATCCATGCCTTTTACATTGGTATAGGTATGGTGCTTATAGTTATGGGTTTGACGCCAGTTATCTGAGGTTCCAACCGTGTCCCATTCATAGGTTTGACCATTGAATTTAGGATCGTTCATCCAGTCGTACTGACCATGCATGACGTTATGACCAAGTTCCATATTTTCCATGATCTTGGCAAAACCAAGTAAGCCTGTACCCAGTAACCACGCTGGAGGGAACCAACCCAAGAATAAGCAAGCGCGCCCAAGCATACTGCTATAACGAATGGTGGAATAAACACGGCGGATGTATTTGGCGTCTTTCTCACCCAAATCATCCAGCACTTCTTGTTTGATCTGATCTAGTTCACGAGCAAAAGCATCTAACTCAGCAGCAGTTAAATCACGATTTTTTGGATTTTTAAAAAATTCAATTTTAACAGGCATGTTCATAATCAATTTCTCACTTATAGATCAATCACAAGATCAGACTGGGCTGAATTGACACAAATTTTTAATAACTGCGTTGGTTCACTATTGGCAGCGCCATTCAATAAATTTTTAGTCGCGCCCTGTGCTTTGTTACAGGCACATTTGTTACAGATCCCCATACGACAGCCATGATTAGGCTTTATGCCTTGATGTTCCAAACTGGCTAAAATCGACTGACCTTTTGGAATCGCAACAGTTTTATTTGATTGGGTCAAAGTAACATTGATAAAACCCGTTTCTGCTGTATCGCTACCCAACTGGCTTAAGCTAAAAGCTTCTGTTTGCAGTGCAGCAGCGCCTTGGAACAAACTTTCCGCTGTAGCCGCAAAACCTGATGGTCCACAGGCATAAACCGTGGTTTTATCCAAAGCCGTCAATTGATCAACATGACTTTGATTTAAACGCTGATCCTGTTCTTGGGTATAAAAAATTTGATAACTAAACTGAGAGAAATTTTCAGAGACTTCTTTCAAATACTCAACATAAGCAGCATCTGCTTGAGTTTTCACCCAATACATCAATTGCACAGCAGTTTTGTTCAATTGTTTGGATTGGCATAGACCTTCTATCAAACTCAACATCGGCGTGATACCGCTACCAGCCGCCAATAATACCAAATGAGGTGTTGCAACTGACTGCTGCATCTCACCATAAGGTTGCCCCAAACGTAAGATATCACCTGTTTGGCTTTGCTCAACCAGCCAAGAACTCACTAAACCTTGATCAACTTTTTTAACCGTTAAACAAAGATGATCTGCATCTACCTGCATCAAGCTATAGGTTCGTTCGTAATGACGACCCGCAATATCAACCGTAACTGGATGGTGCTGCCCTGCAACTCCGCGCGTGACGTGTCTGTTACATTGCAAAATAAGACTGACCGTATCTTTTGCCACGATTTGTTTTTTTACGATTTTGGCAAGAGACTGATTAATTGACCACAATGGATTGATTTTCTGTAACCAAAAATTGGCGTCATGGCTGTTCATTACACTTTGAGCCAACGAATTAAATAGAGAATTTCTCTTTTCAATTGCTTGCATGAGCAGGTTTACTCTGGTTGTTTGCTAATTATTATACATATGTATATATATTTGTATATACGCTCGTATAAGAATTTACATTTCACAAGTACACCGACAATCGTTATAATCCCGAGTAGCTTACTTATATATTGAAAACAATGGTTCATTCTTCTTTTTTACCGCTCGGCCATGACAACATAAATGAACAAGATGTCATTCCTATGAAATCTCCTGTGCGCTCAGTGGGTAGAAAAGCAACCATTACTAAAGAAGAGTTGTTTCAAGCCACACTGAGTTTGATTGGTCCGCAAAAAAGTATCGCCTCGCTTAGCTTGCGTGAAATTGCACGTGAAGCTGGCATTGCTCCGAATAGCTTTTATCGTCATTTCAAAGATATTGATGAACTCGCAATCGCGCTGATTGACCAGTCTGGTTTGGTACTCCGCCGTATTATTCGTGAAGCACGCTTACAAGCGTCAAAGCAGCAGAGCATTATCCGTAGTTCGGTTGAAGTGTTTATTCAACAATTGAATACCGATGAAGGAAATCTGAGCTTATTACTCCGCGAAGGTTATACCGGTTCGACCTCTTATAAAGCAGCGGTTGACCGTCAACTGAACTTCTTTCAGCAAGAGCTTCAAGAAGACCTCATTCGTTTAGAGCAGATGAATAACAGTAAAATCAGTCATGCTGATCTTGTTGCTAAAGCCATTACTCAACTGGTATTCAATATGGGCGCAAAAGTGCTTGATCTGCCGATAGAACAGCGTACTGAAGTGGCAGAACAAACCATGATCATGATCCGCATGATTTTAGAGGGTGCACGTCATATCAATGAAATGGAAATTGATTAACGCTTTGTATCGGCCTAAACTAAAACTGAATGTAACAAAAATTGTATCTTTGTCCGCTATTATAATGACAAGCTAAATTAGGCATACAGATCATGAATCTTCTCAGTGACCGTCAAAGCATCATCGCCAGTTTCATTCTGATGTTTTTGTTTTTAATGATGGTCATTCCCCTGCATCTGCTGCCTAGTTTTTTTGCAGGCTTTCTGATCTTTGAAATTATTAACAGCTTAAGTTCGATCGTTGAAAAACATATTGATGGGCAACGCGCACGTATCTTTATCAGTATTATTCTTGGGGTTTTAACCACTTTCTTGATTGGTTTCTTTATTACCAGTCTGATTAGTTTTGTGATCTATGATTTAAAAGGGACTGGGCTAAACTCCTTCAATTTTAAAATTGATCAAACCCTGATTAAGTTTCAGGCTGAAATGAGTCAATATCTGCCAGGTTATCTGCCGCATAGCGTTGCCGATATCAAAAATCAGATCTTGTCTTTTATCAAAAATAATATTTCCATTGTGAAAAATACGGGCACCGATATTCTGCATAACTTGGCGACCATGGTGATTGGCCTGATTGTCGGAATCTTGGTCTCGATCCAAAATTTCAAACAGCATGCGCCACAGCCTGTGTTCAAAGCCGCGATTTTACATCGTATTCAAAAGCTATCGGTTTCTTTTAAAAATGTCGTGTTTGCTCAGGTCAAGATTTCTCTAATCAATACAGCACTGTTCATGATCTTTGTCTTTATCGTGCTACCGTTGTTTGACATTCACCTGCCTTTTGCGAAAACCCTCACCATCCTGACCTTTATCTTTGGTTTATTGCCCATTATTGGAAACCTGATTTCCAATACCTTGATCATCATGGCTGGCCTGACGATTTCCTTATCTGTCGCAGCAATTGCCTTGGCCTATTTAGTGATTATTCATAAGCTTGAATATTTCGTAAATGCCAAAATCATTGGTACCAAAATTAATGCCAGTGCGTGGGAAGTGTTATTGGCAATGCTGATTTTTGAGTCTATTTTTGGCTTAAGTGGACTCATTGTTGCGCCAGTTTTCTATGCGTATATTAAATTAGAATGCAAAGATGCAGGATTGATTTAAGGAATTTTCAACCCGTATAGATGCAGTTTAACAGATGTCATCATCATTTAATCTGAATTCAAACGGGCTGTATCAAAAAGAAAATTGATGATAAGCAAACTTACAAAAGCCTAGAAAATGAAAACACTTAAGTGCTGATTCAAGGGATAAGCTAGTGATGAATCTAATGGTTTTTATTCACTATGTTTCATCACATTATAATTGAATGAGGTAACTATGAGTTCTTCAGCAGCAAAAGCTTTAAAAGTATATACACGTAATAATTTAGATGACTCGATTAAAGAGGCCACAGTTAAAATATTAAATCAGATCCTTGCCAACTTGATTGATCTTTCATTACTCACCAAGCAAGCGCATTGGAACATGAGGGGGAGCAACTTTATTGCGGTACATGAAATGTTGGATATGTTCCGTACTTCGCTGATCACCCATTTAGACAATGTCGCAGAGCGTGCGGTTCAAATCGGTGGAACAGCGTTAGGAACAACGCAGACTGTTGCGGAAACATCGCATCTGAAAGCCTATCCTGTCGCCATTCACGCGGTACAAGATCATTTAAAAGAACTGGCAGATCGTTATGGTGTGGTCGCCAATCACTTACGTGACACCATTGAAGAAATTCAGGATCCAATTTCCGAAGATATTCTGCATGCGGCACTCGAAGATCTGGATCAATATTTATGGTTCTTGGAAGCCAATATCGATCAAAACTAAGTTTATTCACGGCATAAAAAAGAGGACCATTCAAGTCCTCTTTTTTATGCCTCGGTTATGGCTTAACCACAACCAAGACCTGAATCGCTTCTGGTGTCACAGATAGACCATCCAATAGACTTAAGCCTTCTTTTTGGAATTTCTGTAAACGCTCAATCTCATCTTCACGAATACTTGGGTTAAATTGCTTGAGATAAGTTAAACGGTCAATCTCGTATTGCCATTTGCCGCTGTAATGCTCTTTGGCTTGTTGCATCAATTCTGGCAAAGAGGTTTTAGCAATATCTAAAGCTTGTGCATAGCGGGTTTCAATCACGTCACGACGCGCTTTTACCACTTGACGGCAACTATTACCATCGAGATGATGCAGGTACGGACGTAAAATGCTTGGATCAATCTTGGCAGACAAGTCTTGACCATTCTCACTGAGTAATACGCGAATCAATTGCTTCGGTAAGCTGGATGGCAGGTTCAATGCTTTTGGTGCAACTACATCGACCTTAAACCAGACTTCCAATAACACTGAACCTTGTTTCAATGCATTGGATTTCAGTAAAGCAACATTGGTACTACCAAATGATTGTGTGCGGATCATCTCCATCACACTTTCAATAAATGGATGTTCCAAGGTCAAATATTGTGCATCTTCACGGATTTGTGCCTGATCACGATAGAAGGTCGCCGTCATGCCTTCTTCATCCAAGGTAATTCCTTGAACTTGCATTTGATCAGTCGGCTTAATGATCACCGTACCGTTGCTTTGCTCATCAAAATCGATATTGGTTGATGACATGAAACGCTTCACGAACATTGGCAAAGTCGTGTTGTCATCATAATCTTCAAGGGCTTGCACAATGCCTTGCGCCACCACTGGACGACATGAATTGTACTCGAGCAAACGGTCACGCCCTGCTTGCAACTCTGCTTCTAGTGCTTGACGTTGTACATTCACTTCTTCAAGTAAATCTTCAAACGTCTGACCTTGATCTGCCAATAAACAATCTTTTAACTCAACAATAAAATTCTCTTGTAGCGTTTGCGCGGTTGGAGAAATACTGCTGAAAATATTGAGCGCTTCGTTGTACCAACGGAACATGCGCTCTTGCGCTGTGCCAATTAAATACGGCACATGAATCTGAATACGGTTCTCTTGACCAATACGATCCAGACGACCAATACGTTGTTCAAGTACGTCAGGGTTTGCAGGTAAATCAAATAAAATTAAATCACTGGCAAACTGGAAATTGCGTCCTTCTGAACCAATTTCAGAACACAGCAGGATTTGCGCACCATAACTTTCTTCAGCGAAATATGCCGCTGCTTGGTCACGCTCCAACAAACTCATGCCTTCATGGAACATTGCGGTACGAATGCCTGCATGTAGACGTAATACATTTTCCAATGCTTCAACCACAGGTCCACTACGCGCGATCAATAACACTTTTTTATGTTTTAAATCTTTGCGCAGCACTTCCATCAACCAAGGCACACGCGGATCATTTTCCATCCATGCACCATCAAGTTGACCTTCTTCTGGCCACATTTGCTCGCGCATTTTGCCATCGAAAGACCAGTCTTCTGGTGCTGCTAATGGTGCAGGTTGGCAATCACGACCAGGGAAACCTTGAATCGCTTCACGGGTATTACGGAATAAGATACGACCTGTACCATGACGGTCTAATAATTCATGAATCGCACGCATACGATGTTCAGGCTGATCATCAATACGATGACCCAACAAGCCTTCCAACGCAGCCAAATGCTCTTCTGTTAATGCTTCATCTGACATCAACACTTCCGCAATTTTTGCGGTTTGTTGATATTGTTCTTCTTCATCAAGGAAACGATCAAGACTGCTGAAACGTTGCGGATCAAGTAAACGTAAACGCGCAAAATGGCTTTCAACCCCTAATTGCTCAGGTGTTGCGGTGAGCAGTAATACACCCGCCGTTTGTTCAGACAACTCTTCGATCAAATCATAGCGATCATTGCCGCCTTCTTCTTCGCTCCACATCAAGTGATGCGCTTCATCGACCACAAGCAAATCAAAACCTGCTTCAATGGCTTGCTCACGCAAGTCATCATGGTCAACCATCAGGTCGACACTGGCAATAATGCATTGTTCAGTCAGGAATGGATTTAGATCAGGATCATGCTCTTTAATCGAAGCAGTACGGGTTAAATCAAACAGAGAGAATTGCAGATTGAAACGGCGACGCATTTCAATCATCCACTGATATTGCAATGAATCTGGTACTAAAATCAGGATACGTTCTGAACGGCCTGTTTTCAGTTGTTGATGGATAATCAAACCAGCTTCAATGGTTTTACCTAAACCCACTTCATCCGCTAACAAAACGCGTGGTGCAAAACGTTTACCGACCTCATGTGCGATATACAATTGATGTGGGATCAAACCAACACGAGCACCTAAAAAACCGCGTAAAGGACTGGTATGCATTTGTGCTTGCAACAACATCGCTTCAATACGCAGGTCATACCATTCTTTATAATCGACTTGGCTTGCTAACAGACGCTCTAAAGGTTTTGACAGCTGGATTTGCGCACCGATACGGGTTTCATTCAGTGCCTTACGCTCTTGTTCACCATTGTCTAAGTTGCGAACAACGTCATAACGAAGAACACCGTGACGGTCTTCAATCGACTCAACAATCCACTTGATGCCTTCTTGGTCTTGCACTTCATCTTTTACATTGAAGATGATGCGAGTTAAAGGCGCGTTGTTCCGTGCATAAACACGAGTTTCATCACTTTTAGGGAATAAAATGCTGATAGAACGTTCATCTACATCAATAAGAACCCCTAGACCGAGTTCAGTTTCTGTATCTGATAACCAACGTTGACCAATAGCAAATTGCTGCAATTTTTCCACCTTTATCTCATGTTAGCCTACATATTTTATGCCCTGACTCAATTAAAAGTTAAGGCATTTTATGTAGTTTTAAGCGATGTATTTTGACACAAAGCGCAACCAAATAGCGTGCATCACATCGTGTTTCATAAAAAAGTTTTTAGATTAAAACGGTACGGAACAATCAAATGTCAGTTGTGTACCAATTTTAGGATGAGTGAAGCTTAACTGCGTTGCATGTAAGCACAAACGCGCATAAAGCTGTTGCTGTTCGGGTGTGGCATATAAGGTATCACCAAGAATCGGATGACCTAAATATTGCATATGCACACGAAGCTGATGTGAACGACCTGTAATCGGAATTAGTTGAACGCGGGTTACAGGTTGTCCTTGAATCTCGAAATGTTCGATCACTTGCCATTCTGTTAATGCAGGTTTGTGATAAGACGCATCAACAATATGTAAGGGCGGACGGCTTGGATCATAAATCACAGGAATATCGACGGTGCCCTGACCTTCTAAATGCCCTGCAACCAAAGCTTGATAAATTTTTGAGGTTTGACGGTCTTGGAACTGACGAGAAATGGTACTTTGTCCAAATTTGGATAAACCAAATACCAAAATACCAGAGGTATCACGATCTAAACGATGAATCAGTAAGGTTTTCGGTTCTAATTCTAATAAACGATTGATCAAACAATCTTGTAAATCAGGTGTTTTTCCTGGTACGGTGAGCAAGCCTGCAGGTTTATGGATGACCATAAAATCTTCATCACGATGAATCAAATGTTCACTTAGAAAATCATTCAAGGTAGCCTTCCAACGACTGGATGAAAACAAGCGGGCAATCATAAAAAGCTTGGCGCTGAATTACAATGCATGACACGTATTTTTACTGATTTTTTTCGTGTTTCTCTCGAATTTTCATCCAGAATCGAATTTAAATGATGATTTAGCTCTGTTGCGCTAGAAATTGTTGAATTGCATGCTGGGCAATTTCTGCATCTTGAAAAGATTGTACGCCTGAAATGCCGACTGCACCCACGACCTGCCCTTGATATACAATTGGCTCACCGCCTTCTAACATTCCTTTTGCTGCATTGATCGTTAAAAAGCCGATTTTACCATCACGGATCATATCTTCGGATGCCTTGGTTGTTCTTCGGCTGACCGCGGCAGAATATGCTTTTTCTTGACAAATCGCTGTCGATAATACTGATGCACCATCCATTCGCTTCATCATCAACAGCGTTCCACCGTCATCGACCACTGCAATGCTGACATTAAAGCTGTGCTCTGTTGCATATTTCAATGCTGCATCAACCAGAATGTCTACATCAGCGGAAGCTAAATAATGTTTAGTTTTCATGTTTTTACTCCATTCCTATGAGTTTCTTATAAACGTTTATTTAAAATATGATATCTCGCAACGCTATCCACAGCCTGCATAAGCCAAAATGTTCGCACTTTGGTGCAGCCGAAGACAACCGCAAAGATAGTGGATTATTCAAGCATATTTTAGCTTGCAGTACAGTAAAGATTGTTTATCTTTACTACTATTCATAGCTGAGATTTATTATATAAATAGATAGAAACTTCGTAAGATTCCGTTCCGATCAAGCATTATTTTTTTAAATCCATTAAGGTCTCTTTTTATTCAGATCAACCTAAACCGTTGCCATAAAAAAGCCCGAACAAATCGGGCTTCTGTATGCATCACAACGTTATTTCATTTCAGCAAAGGTTTCTTTTGCTGCTTGAATCGTCTCTGCAATGTCTTGATCCGAATGCATCGATGAAATAAAGCCTGCTTCAAATGCAGATGGCGCAAGATATACACCACGCTTTAACATGCCATGGAAAAATTTCTTAAATGCTTCAACATCACAGGCCAACATTGAATCAAAGCTGGTAATGTCATCTTGATCAGTGAAATACAAACCAAACATGCCACCCACTTGCTGAGTCTTAAATGGGATACCCGCTTCGTCTGCTGCGGCCTGTAAACCTGCAAGTAATTTGGCTAACTGTGCAGCCAGCTTGTCATAAAACTCTGGCTCACGTAGATGCTTGAACATCGCAATACCTGCACGCATTGCCAATGGATTCCCTGACAATGTACCTGCTTGATACACACCGCCTAAAGGCGCGATGCATTCCATGATTTCACGTTTACCGCCAAAAGCACCCACAGGTAAGCCAGCACCAATGATTTTACCCAAAGTAGTCAAGTCAGGTTTAACGTTATATACCGATTGTGCGCCACCTAAAGCAACACGGAAACCAGTCATCACTTCATCAATGATGAACACTGATTTATATTCATCACAAACATCACGAATCGCTTGCAAGAAACCATCGATTGGCGTCACCAAGTTCATATTGCCTGCAACAGGCTCAATGATTACACCAGCAATCTCATGACCAAATTTGCTAAAGCATTCTTTCAACGCTTCAATATTGTTATACGGCAGCGTTAATGTATGTTTAGCAAAATCAGCAGGTACGCCTTTTGAAGTTGGCTCACCTTCGCCTAAAGTCAGTAAACCCGAACCCGCTTTGACCAATAATGAATCTGAATGACCGTGGTAACAGCCTTCAAATTTTACAATCTTGTCACGGCCTGTATAACCACGTGCCAAACGAATTGCCGTCATGGTCGCTTCTGTGCCTGAGCTGGTCATACGAACCAATTCAATGGATGGCATGATTTCGCAAATCGTATCTGCCAGCGTGGTTTCGTGCACGGTTGGTGCACCAAAACTCAAACCGTCTTCTGCTGCGGTTTGTACCGCTTGAATAATATCTGGATGTGCATGACCTAAGATCATTGGGCCCCATGAACCGACATAGTCCACGTAACGCTTGCCATCGACATCCCACAAATACGCACCTTTGGCCTTTTCAATAAAGACAGGCGTACCACCAACACCGTTAAATGCTCGTACCGGTGAGTTAACCCCACCTGGAATATGTTTACTTGCTTGTTTAAATAACTGTTCTTGCTTTGGAGATAAACTCATAAAAGACTCAACCTAGAATCAAGGACGAGGAACGCTGTCGTTCCGAGAAACAATGAAAGCTCCGCAAAGCGGATGCATATAATTAGTCAAATAACGTTGCCCATGCATGTACACGAGCAGGAATTTCGGCTGTTGATCGCCCTAATATATCACTAATTACCGCACAAAGGCTCGCCCCAGCCTCAATCACCACTTGAGAGTTTTCAACGGTCAACCCACCAATGGCACAAATCGGCAGATCAAATTTTTGCTTGGCTTGTTTGATCACTTCGATCCCGACATTCCCCGCTTCGGGTTTGGTTGAGGTCGCATAGACTGCACCAAACGCCACATAGGTTGCCCCATCAGCAATCGCTTTTTCAGCCAAATCTAGTGAATTTAGACATGTACGGCCAATGATCACACCTTGAGGCAAACACGCGGCTGCATCACTTATTTCACCATCAGATTGCCCCAGATGCACGCCTAGACCAAATTGTTCAGCCAGTGCCAAATCATCATTAATCACAAACGGAACTTGATGTTTTTCACAAAGTATTTTGATCTGCTCTACTTCACTTGGCTGATCTGCTTTTGCCACTTTCTTACGGCGATACTGCAAAATAGCAATATGTCCTGTTGCCAAGGCAACATCTAGTTTTTCGAGCAAGAGCTGGATTGGATCATCGTTGGTAATGAGGTAAAGACCGCGCATGAACGTTTCACTATTCACTATAATTACATTAGCTTCAGAGTATATTTTCTTGCTTAAAATTTAAAGGGAGACAATGTATTTACATCATTAATTGCTATAAGTCAGAACAAATAAAAAAGCTGCCAAAGCAGCTTTTAAAATATCAAACGAACTTTAAGAATCAATTTTATCAAACTGGCGATCGATCAAACTTAAACGACCACGCGCAACATCAGACAGCATACGCCAATCTGAAATGAAGCTATAAAGCGGCTGTTTAAAGCTAGCAGGCTTATTATGTTCAAAGAAAAAATGCCCCACCCAAGCACAGGCATAGCCTGATACCAAACCATATACAGCATATTTTGCCTGACGTTTACGAATGGCTTTACTAAAGAAATATAAACCAATCGAGCTGCCTGCGACATGTAAACGACGGCTGGCAATACTGCGATGTTCTGTTAAATAAAAGTGATAAAATTCATCATAGTTTTTAATAGGTAATGAAAATTCCACTGGCTTGGTAATATTCGCTGGTGCATTCATTTTTGGATCATCCTAATCGTGCAAGACTCTCCACACGTTAATGCATTTTTTGTACAAAATAAAGTCATTGCGTGCCATCCTTTGCTTGCTTAAAACAACTTTACAATGATTTTTGAGATCAACAAGTTATACTAAGTTTTGTATCTAGCATTCTCGATGATCAGGAGTCATAACATCATGGAAATAGAGCTAAAATTTCAACTCCCTGAATCTAAGAAAAAAAGTGTTTTACAGGCCTTAAGCAAACAAAAAGCACAGAAAATTCGATTGCAAGCAAAATACTATGACACCGCTGACCGTTTGCTTGCTAAAAATTATGTGGCCATTCGTCTGCGCCAAGAGGGCGAACATTGGGTGCAGACCTTTAAAGCCGCCAGTAAAAACCATTTACAACGCATCGAAGAAGATATCTATTTAGGTAAATGTGCCCAAGAACCTGAACTTGATCTGTCTCTCTACAAACATAATCAAACCGTTCAAACTGTACTTCGTGATGTTTTAGGTGAGCAAGCTGCTGAACTACAGTTGCAGTTCCAAACTGACGTACAGCGTACCTTTCATGTATTTGAGTTTGAGGGTTCTCAAATTGAGGTCTGTTTGGATGATGGTGAAATCCGAACCCCAACTGATCGTGCCAAAATCAGCGAAGTCGAATTTGAGTTGAAACAAGGTTCAGCACAAGGCTTGATTAATTTTGCCAAAACGTGGGTAGATAAATACCAACTTTGGCTGGATGTGCGCAGTAAGGCCGAACGTGGCAATTTACTGGCCGTTGGCAAAGCGGTATCCCCTGCCACCAAGGCGAAATCACTGAATTTAGATACAGATGTCCGTGCTGAACAAGCCCTTAAACTGATTATCGAAAATACCCTAAATCATATCCTGCCAAATGCAGCTGCAATCGCTGATGGTGTAGCAGAAGCTGACCATATTCACCAAGCCCGTGTTGGTTTACGTCGTTTACGTTCAGCTTTAAAACATTTTTCTAATTGGTCGGCACATATTGATCCGACTTGGGAAAATCAGTTGGCTGATATTTTTAGAGCTTTGGGGCAATCACGTGATAATGATGCAATTCAAGATTCCATCATTCCCTTAGTAAAAGAGGTTTGTGATTTTGATTTCCCATTCCCTGAAAGTGTTGACAGTAGTATTTCTCAGTTATTAAGCCACCCTAAAACCACACAGCTATTTTTAGCGTTATTCAGCTTTACTTATAGTGAGCATGAGTCTAAGCCTAAACTTTCAAAACAAGCAGCGAAAAGCTTAAGCAAGCTCTACCAAAATATCCTAAAAGATGCGGCCCAATTTTCAAGCTTAGAAGTTGAACAACAACATCGTACTCGTAAACGCGTTAAACAGCTGCGTTATTGCATCGACTTTATTGCCGGGATTTACCCTGAGAAACAAGTTCAGCAATTTTTGAACAAACTGCAACCCATTCAGGAATATTTAGGTTTTTATAATGACCTGTTTGTCGCTGAGCAGATCTTTGGACAACAGGCTGCGAAGCATTCACAATTTTTATTTGCTTTAGGTTGGGTTAAGGCTCAACAACCACATGTGGCAAAGAAAGCGAATAAAAAGCTACAGGGTTTATCTGCTAAAGATATTTTTTGGGGTGAAGAGTGATAACTCCGCGAGAAAAAACCACCTTACATCCCTATCGTGCTGGCGGCATGGATGCCGCCGTTAAGCTGTGGCATCAAGGATGTGCCATCAGCTTAACAGAAGGGTTTTGTTACTTTTGCCCAGTCAAAAGTAAGGCACCATCTATACAAAAGGTATTAGGTTATTCATAATTTTTGAGGTCTTGCTCACCTTAACGGAAAATGAAAATTAGTTCTTTAGCAGGCAGATAATATCTTCGTATTGAGCTTAGATCATTTACCGATATTTGCCAAAAATCTTCCATGTACCATTATCTGCAATCGGATCACTATAACGATCATTTCGCTGCTTACGTGGCTTATCCCTTGCATCCACCAATTTAAAATGCGGTTCAACACTCAAAATCATGCCATTCATATAAAAACGAGTCCGCGTATATTCACTTTGCCCATGCTGAAACACGTAAGTCCTTAAATCAATAAACTCACGATGTGCCACCAAAGCAGCGGTATCATCACTGCCCAACCATTCTTGCATTGCAAAGATCTGATCGGTCTCAAACTGTCCGCATTTTTCTAGCAAAGCAGCCACACCTCGGAAAGTTTTAGACTCTTTGGCAGGTGTTTTATTAATACGAATTCGATCAACATGAAAGAAAAACAACGGCAAATTTAAATGACTTGGTAAATGAATCGCATCCATCACCTCATCTTGCATAAACGACTGGCATAACTGCTGTGCTCTTTCGATCAGCGGTTGCCATTGTCGATAATATTCATCAACCTCATCCTTTAGACCATAATAAATAGGCAAGCCCTCGACATTTTCTAAATATTGAGGCGGATGGATATGTTGGCGTAGTAAGGCTATATCTGTTTTTAAGCTTTGAATCGCGATTGCATCTTGCATAGTGATTATTCTAATTGCTTAGGCTATTTTAGATTAAGGCAAAGGTTTAGTTTCGACAAGGCTTTGTCTATAATAAGGTGTCTTTACTTGTCGCTGGAAAATATCATGTCTCAAAAAATTAACGCCACCGATGTGACGGATGAAGAAGCTTTAAATGCGGTGTTTTTTGAGCGTGCAGATGAATTTATTAAACTTGCCAATGATTTCTGCCGACCACCCAAAGGTCAGCAACCAAAGCCAGAAGAATTACGTGGCCAAGTCAGCGCAGCCATGCTATTTGCCACTGCTCGCTTTAATACATGGGTCGCAGCCAATAACTTTAAAGATGGCAATGAAATGCGTGAGGCCAAAGAGCAAGTGATGTCTTATCTGCTGCAACAATTCCAAATGATGCTGGAAGATAATTTTGACGAATATTGTGAACAGTTTGAAAACTACTTACGCTTTCGTAAGAATGAAGATTTTCATGCACATAAACACGATCATTAATCGTTGATTGTTAAAAGAAAGCCACCTGATCGGTGGCTTTCTTTTATTGCTTATTTCAAGTCTTGTGCTTGACCATATTGGTCAGCCATCACTTCTACAAACTGATCAAGTTTGATGTATTTTTTAATTGCAGCATTCACATCTTCTTTGCTTAGTTTCGCAAGCTCCTGATCACGCTCGGCACGATCCAACAGCGTTTTGTTACGCTCTAACTGACCTGTCAACATGCCATGAATATTGCGCTCATCTTCTAAAGCAGTCACTCGCTTCTTCATGATATCCGCTTTGGCTGCTTCTACTTCCTGCTCGGTCACGCCTTTACTTAACAGCTCATTTAGAACTTTATGTACAGATTGCGATACTTGTGCAGAGCGACCTGACGTGTAGTTTGCTGTGATGCTTAAGGTACCATCATCAATGTCTGGATCAAGATCTAAGCTACTGCCAAAACCATAGACCAGAGCATTTTTCTCACGTAACTCTTGCGCCAAACGAGATGAAAGCTGTGAGTTACCTAAAACATGACTGAGAATAATTAAAGCAGGCGCATCTTTATGGTACGAACCGACGGGTAATGCTAAAACACTTTGGTAGCTACCAAACTCACGTTGTTCAGATAATGCATGCACTTTTTGTGCTTTATAAACCGTATATTGCCCAGTCACTTTGGTGAATGGCTGTTTTGCTTTCCAAGAACCAAAAGCTTTCTGTAAAGTCTTCTGCATTTTCTTGGCATCAAAATCACCCGTCACTGCAATTTGTGCATGATCTGTCACAAAGAATTGATCATAGAATTGTTTCACTTGCGGCTGAGTTGCTTCACTAATCTGTTTCTTCGCAAGCTCAGGTTCAAAGTGATAACGTATATCACCCGGTTGATAGATTTCCAGAATCTTAGATAAGGTCATCGATGACACAACGGCTGGTTCTGTATATGGACGATCCAGTACAGACAAGCTTTGATTTTTTGCCAGATCAAACTCAGTTTGCGAGAATTTTGGCTGTTTCAGGACATCGACAATAAAGTTAAAGAAGTCTTCGAACTTGTCTTTTTTCGCTTGAACAACGATGGTAAAACCATTGCCATTTGAACTGACCGATGCACCACCACTCGCCGCAATCGCCTTATCGGTAATTTCCTGCAAGGTATGTTTCTCAGAACCACGCAGCATTAAATAGCTGGCTAAATCTAAAGTGACCCCTTTGCCAAATAATGTTTTTTCATCACCAAAATCCAAGCTAATCGTGGCATAAGTTTTATCGTCACGTGTTGGGGTTGGGAACAGCGCGTAACGAATGCCATTCTTTAATTCACCACGCTGAATTTTCTGTTCATTTTTTTGCAATTGCTGAGCAGACTGAGCCATGAATTGGGTCACTTCCTGCTTATAAACATTTGCATCTTTTAATGGCTCAGGCTTTTCATCGCTTTGATCTAAAGTTTTTGGCTTCTCTTCAGCTTTCATGGTCATCGCTTTCTTTTGATCTTCGGGCGTTGGTAAAATATCGCCAGAAATACGATGTGAAGAGACTAAAAATTCTTTTAAAGTTTTATTTGCATCATTCAGCTTTAAGTCTTGAACGGCTTGTAAGTCCTTAAAATATTGATCCCATTGACCATGCGATGAAACTGCATAATCACTTAGGCGTGAGCCTAGAGCGACTGCATCATTGGCAATGGTATCTGCGGTATTTTGCGTAATATTTTTGATGCGCTGTAATTCAGCTTCCGTAAATGGCTGGCTGTTTTCAACACCGGTTTTGAGTGCCTCATCGACCTTTTTCGCATCGTGATTCGGTGCATAAATTGCCCCCATGAAAACCACATTGAAGTCTTGATCTAACCATGTGGTCGATTGCACTGCAGTACTGATTCCCGTTTCCACCATACTTTTATATAAGGTACCGCTTGGCTGCATGGTGTATAACGCTGGCGCGAGCGCTAAAGTCGGCTGTAACGGGGTATTTTTTCCATTCATATAGACATGGAATTTAGCCAAATCGCTACCCTTCTGCACCGTAAACTGACGCTGTTCAATTTTGCTTGAATCTAGCACTGGCACTTGAACTTGTGCAGGCACTGGACGTGCTGGAATTGGACTGAAATACTGATCAATCTTGCTCAATACTTCGGTCTTATCAAATTTACCTGAGATCACCATGACTGCATTGTTTGGTGCATACCAAGTTCTATAGAACTGATTTAACTCATTTAACTGAATCGACTTTAGTTCAGGTAAATCACCAATCGGCAAACGACCTAAATATTGGTTGCCATAAGCGGCTTTCCACATCTGATCCATCAATACCGCAAACGGCTGATCCATACGGATTTCACGTTCACGTTTTACGATTTCAATTTCAGAAGGTACAAATTTTTCTTGCAGCACCAATTTATCCATACGTTCTGATTCAAGGTACAGAATTTCATTCAGTGCATTTTTTTCAGGACGAACAATGTTCAAGTATTTGGTCGCGTAATAATCGGTACTGGCATTGGTCATCAACGTATATTGATCCAGACGACGTTGAAACTCGTCACCCTTCACATTTTGCGTACCTTTAAATGCCAAATGTTCTAATAAATGCGCAAGTCCGCCTTTACCTTTCGGATCATTCAGCGAGCCAGTCAAATAAACCGTATTTACATAGACTTTATTTTCTTTATCGTTTGGTGCAAGAATAACTCTGAAACCGTTATCTAATTTATATTCTTCGATATTTTTTTCACTTTTTACGAGCACTGTCTGAGACCAAGACGTCGCACTCAACCCAATCAAACAAAGCGAGAGAGTAAGCTGCTTAAACCGCATTAACATAATTTATCCAAGTATTTATGGTGATTTAAATAATAGAGACAAGCTATGGTAGAGAATGATTCGCATTTTTAATAGTTATGTTTTGAAAAAAGCTGTTTATTTAAACAGCTTTTATCTTTGTTTTTACACAATTTAAGTTACAAATCAGATTGTCAGTTCGCCTTGCATATACAATTTTGCATAACCTGAGATTTCAATGCGCTGTTCAGATTCAATTACGCAATCCAAAATTCCCCCACGTGCAGATGCCTGAAATGCAACCAGCCTAGTTTGATTCAACTTTTCCGCCCAAAGTGGCACAATCGCTGTATGAATTGAACCCGTTACTGGATCTTCTGGAATTCCAATTGCAGGTGCAAAATAACGTGATACACAATCAAACTGCCCCTCTCCTCTGGCTGTTATCGCCACGTCTGGCTGAGATGCTGTAATTGCAGTACGTACTTGCCCAAGCTGCTTTAACTTTTCAAGATCAGGCTGCTCATCCAATACATCCTGTACGCTCTCATACTCCACAATATAGGCCTGAGCATTACGATAGACCGCTTTAAATGGTTTGGTTAAACCTTCTCGAAGTACTTGAGGATATTCAGACACCAACTCTGCTTTACGAATCGGGAAATTCATTTTAATTTTGCCATCTGTATCTTGGCTGACGATAAAAATACCAAGATCACGTACATGAAATTGAATGGTTTTTGCCTTAGTAAAATCTTTAAATAAAACAAAAGCACTGGCTAAAGTCGCATGTCCACAAAAAGCAACTTCATCTACAGGTGAAAACCAGCGAATCTCAAAATTACTCTGATCAAGTGTTTTGACAAAGGCTGTCTCAGAAAGATTATTTTCCATGGCAATATTTTGCATCAAAGGTTCATCTAACCATTCATCGCCCACGATCACAGCCGCTGGATTGCCTTTAAATAATTCTTTGGTAAAGGCATCCACTTGATACATCTTCATGACATAGTCCTCTCGCTATTGTTCAGTTATTTTGAACATTTGGTCTATAAATGATAGATACAGATTTTTCTAAATTTACGATACACCGCATCTTTTTAGATATAGAGAGATTAACTGCTTAAAAATAAAACAAAATCTATCTTCCGCTTGCTAACAGATCAGGCCAAAAGTCCAATGATTTAGCATAATTAAAAATAAGCCATACAGAATATTCACACACAAAAAATGCAAGCTCTTTATGGTATGACGCAGATTAAACAAGCGAGAAAAGCAATGCGTATTCCTGTTAATGCCATCGTATTTGAAGACTTTGAAACCCTTGACATTATGGGTCCAGTCGAATTATTTGGCTTACTGCAAGAACAGTATCAAGTGCAGTTTTATAGTCTGAATGGTGGACTGGTTTCAAATAAGCATGGTGTTTGTATCCAAACTAAATCATTTCATGAAATGGAAACAACTGCAGAAAGTATTCTGCTCGTCCCTGGTGGGATCGTGACGTTTGAACTGATGAATAATCAGCAATTTCTCGATCAGCTCAAAACTTTAGCAACCCAGAGTGCACACGTACTTACAATTTGTACAGGAAGTTCATTACTTGCAGCAACGGGTCTTTTAAATGGCGTTAAAGCAACGTCGAATAAAATGGCATTTGAGTTTGTGCAAAAACTTAATGACCAAGTGTTATGGCAAGCCCAAGCCCGTTGGGTAATTGATGGAAAATTCTATACCTCATCGGGTGTGAGTGCAGGTATGGATATGACCCTCGCCTTTATTCATGACACACAAGGTGAAGAAGTTGTCCAACTTTGTGCTGAAGAAGCAGAATATATTTGGAATCGTAATCCAACCATTGACCCTTTCTGTAAAGTAAAAGCAAACTGATCAACGGTTAAATATGAAGATTTATTTATTATCACTTGCAGTTGGTATATTGGTTGGTATATTGGTTGGTGTGTTGTATTACCTATTAGATGTCAAAGCACCTGCACCACCTATTGTGGCTTTATTAGGTCTATTAGGCATCGTCATTGGTGAGCAATTCATCCCTTTTATTCGAATCTATCTTTCTTAATAAGATAGACTTTATTGTATCTCCCATGAAAATGAGTGGTCTAAAACCACTCATTTTAGTCGAAGCCTTTTACTCAATCGATTCTGACATCGAAGCCTAAATTTTCTGCAATCATTAAGGTTTGATCAAGGTTGATAATCGCCTCTTTAATCTGCGTTTCTTTCGGATCTAATGCACTCAAATCACTGCCTCTTAGATCACACTCAGTAAAATCTGCGCTATGTAGCCATACACCAGATAAATCACTGTCTCGAACCGAACTTCCATGACAACGTGCGCCTGTCAAATCTGCCTCTCTTAACCGCGTTCTAAGAAAAGAGGCTTTTTCTAAATCAGCGCCCGGTAATCCAACAAAAGCCCAATCACTGTCCTCCACCCGCATATGGTGAAACTGGCAATCATTAAACATGCTGCCGACAAACTTACAGTCGGTGAATTTACTGTCGAAGAAATTACAGGAAATAAAAGTACAATTTATAAAAGCACTGCTTTGATGAGTTGATCCATTAAATCGTGCACGGCGAAACGTACATTCATTAAAAATAGCAGCTGTGTTTTTTGCCTCAGACATATCTAAATCGACAAATAAAGTACGTTCATATTTTTGATTGCTGAGCACGTGTTCATACCAATCCAAGCTGGTGATGGTTTCTGTTGTTTTTGGTGCAGCCTCACCATATTTTCTTTCAGCCATTGCGCTCAAGTTTTATTTTATAAAGCATAAAATTATTACATGGCATTCACTTTGTACATGCTTTTATTCAGTCTTATTAATCTCATTTTAAAATAAAAAAAGAGCAGCTTTGCTACTCTTTTAATAAGGACATGAAGCTTACTCATTCCATATGTTCAATAATGGCTCGTCCAAATTCAGAACAACGTAATAAGGTTGCATTTGGCATTAAACGCTCAAAGTCATACGTCACGGTCTTGGCAGAAATTGCACCCGAAACACCTTGAATAATCAGATCTGCAGCCTCAACCCATCCCATATCACGCAACATCATTTCAGCAGATAGAATAATTGACCCTGGATTGACTTTATCTTGCCCTGCATACTTCGGTGCAGTGCCATGTGTGGCTTCATACACTGCAATTGCACCGCCAATATTCGCACCCGGTGCAATCCCAATGCCGCCCACTTCTGCTGCAAGTGCATCCGAAATATAGTCACCATTTAAGTTTAGTGTCGCAATCACGGAATAATCTGCTGGACGCATTAAAATTTGCTGTAAGAACGCATCGGCAATCACATCTTTAATGATAATGTCTTTACCCGTTTTCGGATTTTTGATTTTCACCCATGGGCCGCCATCCAGCAATTGACCACCAAAACGTTCCATCGCAAGTTCATAGCCCCACTCTTTGAACGCACCTTCGGTGTACTTCATGATGTTGCCTTTATGCACCAAAGTCACCGAAGGCTTGTCATTATCAATCGCAAACTGAATGGCTTTACGTACCAAACGCTGTGTACCTTCTTTCGAAACAGGTTTAATCCCAATCCCACAATCTTTAGGGAATCGGATTTTGGTCACCCCCATTTCTTCTTGCAAAAATTTAATGACTTTTTTTGCTTCTGCCGAATCAGCCTTCCACTCAATCCCAGCATAGATATCTTCTGAGTTTTCACGGAAGATGACCATATCTGTAAGTTCTGGATGTTGCACCGGTGAAGGTACGCCTTCAAACCATCGGACTGGACGCACACAGACATATAAATCGAGTTCTTGGCGTAATGCAACATTCAAAGAACGAATACCACCACCTACAGGTGTAGTCAATGGGCCTTTTATTGATATAATAAACTCACGTAAAGCATCAAAAGTTTCTTCTGGCATATAATTGCCATAGATTTTATCTGCTTTTTCGCCGCAGTAGACTTCCATCCATTCGATCGAACGTTTGCCACCGTAAGCTTTTAGCACGGCGGCATCTACTACTGCCTTCATTGCTGGTGTAATATCCACACCAATACCATCACCTTCAATAAAAGGGATGATTGGACGATTTGGAACATTCAATGACAGGTCTGCATTTACTGTGATTTTGTCTCCATCAGCAGGAACCACAATCTTCTGATAACCCATTTTGTAGGTTCTCCCTCATGTATTTAGCGATTATCTCTATGCCTTCTATGGCATACTTTCGTTTTTTATTGCATGAAACAGTTTAGTTCAAAACAGGTTTTTTTGAGATTTATACGGGAAATAACAACATTTCTCCATTAAATAGAAACCTTTATTGTTATGATGCCGCCCATAGCCAAAGTAGTATATCCATATGAAAGTAGTCGTATTTAATAAACCTTTTGACGTTTTGTCACAGTTTCGCGAAGATGAAAAACATTTAACAGTTTCAAGTTTTATTAAAGATCCTGAACTTCGTATTGCAGGACGTTTAGATCTAGACTCTGAAGGTTTAATGTTTCTTACTGATCATGGTGGTTTAAACCAGTTCATCACTCATCCAGATAATAAGAAATATAAAACTTATCTTGCTCAAGTTGATGGTGATGTCACAGAAGAAGCAATCGAAAAACTGCAAACGGGTGTTGAACTTGCAGATGGTATGACCTTACCTGCCAAAGCACGTAAAGTCGATCAACCTGAATGGCTATGGGAACGTAATCCACCTGTACGTTATCGTGCCAATATTCCAACGACATGGATTGAGCTACAAATCTGCGAAGGTCGTAACCGTCAAGTGCGCCGTATGACCGCTGCTGTGGGTTTCCCAACTTTACGTCTGATTCGTACTCAAATTGGCAGTATTGATCTGGTCAAACTGGGTTTACAACCAGGTGAACAACTCGAAATCGAACCTTTGCTTTATCCAGATTTTAAAGACGTTCCAGCTGACAAGCCTTATGAAGGCCGTTCTTTCGCGAAAAAATCGAATAATAAACCACATTTCTCTCGTGCCAAAGATAAAGCACGTGAAGAACGAGGTGAAAAACCATTTAAAGGCAAGAAAAAAGCTGGTGGCGGTACAACCCGTATCTGGCAAACTGACGATGCAGATAAACCACGTCGTAAAACTAATGGAACAACCCGCCCAAATACTAAAGCACCACGCGGTCGTAGCCGTAATGGTCGTTAAGCCAATCCGTTTAAATTGATACCAATACCTACAGATTAATTTAAAGGGGCTATATCATTTGCCCCTTTAGATTTAAATAACATTACTCTGTATTAATATAAGATTTTTAAATCATTAGGCTAACTTCTTGAATAAAAAACACAAATTCCAAAATCACACTAAGTGGTAATCCAATTTTCAGAAGCCAATAACTCCATTGTCGAGATTCATCAAAGTCCCTTTCTTTAGTCAAAATCCATTTTCGTATAACCCAAATATGGACGACAAGACAAAGTAAGCTGGCACATATTATAAAAATAATATTATTTTGCTTCTTAGGAGTGACCTCAACTGAAGAATAATCAATTTTTTTAATTTTTCTATTGTTTATTATTTCAAATGATTGAACTAAATAAGAAATCTTTTGATCAGATGTACTTTCCCCCTTCTTTATATCTTAAATTTTTAATCGGCAACCCTTCACTCTCGAGTAAAGATTTGCAATAGTTTTCTAGAGATAAAGCACATTCATCTCTATAAAAAAGCTGATCCCCCTTATATATTTCTAAGTAATAACTCTTAAAAAAACTTTTCCTCTTTATTTTATAAGAACTATATACTTTAAAAGATGGATCTTCGAAAATATATTTCTCCTGCCATTTATAATTAAACTCTTTATTATACGTACTTATTTGTCCTATCAAAATTACATAGGTGACTGCAATAAGGCCACAACTTATCAAAAGCTCATTCCAACTTTCATCTTTAAATATTCTTTTCATTAAATTTAGTCTTCTTAATTTTAATAAGCATTTCAGAATCAAGCTATCCTAACTAAAAATAATAGGAATGAAATTAGCTAACATAATAATCTTGAATTTTATTAAGTCAATTCGTCCATATAAAAATGAAAAAAGCCGATGTTTTCACATCGGCTTTTTTACATGACCAACTTAATCATCAGTCATGTTTTAAAAGTAAAACTTAAAGTGACGCAAGTGTCGTATTAAAAGTTTCACTTGGACGCATGACCGCATTTACTTTCGCTGGATCAATTGCATAGTAACCACCGATGTCCGCAGCTTGACCTTGAACTTGAGCAAGCTCAGCAACAATCTTCTGTTCGTTTTCAGCAAGTGCTTTTGCAAGTGGAGCAAACTTCGCTTTTAACTCAGCATCTTCATCTTGAGCAGCCAATGCTTCAGCCCAGTACGATGCCAAATAGAAGTGACTACCACGGTTATCCAATTCACCTGTACGACGTGATGGAGACTTGTCGTTATCCAGAAGTTTGCCTGTTGCTTGGTCAAGCGTTTTCGCAAGCAATTTCGCACGATTATTGTCTTCTTTAATACCAAGTTCTTCTAAAGAAACGGCTAACGCAAGGAACTCACCAAGTGAATCCCAACGTAAGTGGTTTTCTTCAACTAATTGCTGAACATGTTTCGGCGCTGAACCACCCGCACCTGTTTCGTACATGCCGCCACCTGCCATTAACGGCACGATCGACAACATTTTCGCAGAAGTACCCAATTCCATAATCGGGAACAAATCCGTTAAGTAGTCACGTAAGATGTTACCAGTCACAGAAATCGTATCTAAACCACGCGCTACGCGTTCAAGCGTATAACGCATTGCACGTACTTGTGACATGATTTGGATATCAAGACCAGTTGTATCATGATCTTCGAGATACTTTTCAACTTTCTTGATCAATTCATTTTCGTGTGGACGGTACGGGTCAAGCCAGAAGATTGCAGGCATACCAGAGTTACGTGCACGTGTTACTGCAAGTTTTACCCAGTCACGGATTGGTGCATCTTTCACCTGACACATACGCCAGATATCACCTTCTTCTACATTTTGTGACATCAACACTTCACCTGTGTCGAGATCAGTAATGTTGGCAATACCAGCTTCAGAAATTTCAAAAGTTTTGTCGTGTGAACCGTACTCTTCTGCTTTTTGCGCCATTAAACCAACGTTTGGCACAGTACCCATAGTACGTGGGTCGAAGTTACCGTTCCACTTACAGAAATTAATCATTTCTTGATAAATACGTGCGAATGTAGATTCAGGCATGACTGCTTTACAATCGTAAGGTTTACCGTCAGCACCCCACATTTTACCGCCACCACGGATCATTGCAGGCATAGAAGCATCTACAATCACGTCATTTGGTGAATGGAAGTTAGTGATGCCTTTAGCAGAATCAACCATTGCAAGTGCAGGACGGTGTTCTTGGCAAGCATGTAAATCTTCGATGATTTCTTCACGAAGTGAAGTTGGTAAGGTTGCGATCTTCTCGTAAAGACCCGCCATACCGTTATTGACGTTGATGCCTAATTCGTCAAACAATTTACCGTGTTTTTCAAAAGCATCTTTGTAGTAAATTTTCACACAGTGACCGAATACGATCGGGTGTGACACTTTCATCATGGTTGCTTTAACGTGCAATGAGAACAAAATGCCTGCTTCACGACAGTCTTCGAGTTCTTTCTCATAGAAGTCACACAATGCTTTTTTGCTCATAAACATTGAGTCGATGATTTCACCATCTTGAAGCGCAACTTTTGGCTTAAGTACGATAGTTTCACCAGACTTGGTGATGAGTTCCATTTTCACATTACGTGCACGGTCTAAAGTCATTGATTTTTCGCCATGGTAGAAGTCGCCTTCATCCATGTGAGAAACGTGAGTCTGTGACCATTGCTTCCACTCGCTCATTGAATGCGGGTGTTTTTTCGCATAATTTTTTACCGCAGCTGGTGCGCGACGGTCAGAGTTACCTTCACGCAATACTGGGTTTACTGCTGAACCAAGGCATTTACCATAACGCGCCTTGATCTCTTTTTCTTCTTCAGTGGTTGGATTTTCTGGGTAATCAGGAAGTGCATAGCCCTTAGACTGAAGCTCTTTAATGCATGAAACTAACTGAGCAACAGACGCACTGATGTTTGGCAGTTTAATGATATTGGTATCTGGGTCTTGAGTAAGACGACCTAACTCGGCAAGGTTATTAGTTACCTTTTGTTCATCTTTCAGATAATCTGAAAATTCTGCGAGTACACGAACTGCAACTGAGATATCGCTTTTAACGATCTCAATGCCAGCAGGTTTTGTAAAGGTCTCAATGATCGGTAGCAATGAATAGGTCGCTAATAACGGCGCCTCATCAGTCAGTGTATAAATGATTTTTGACTTTCCACCAGCCATATATAGCCCCTTGTGTTGGATTGAGTTATGGAAAACTGCGCTTGTGGCCCAGCTCCTAGAACCGATTTGCTTGAATAAACTTGAGAGTATCAGTGTTCATCACATGCTAGTCAACGCAATATCCGGTGATAACGACATTTCGCTAAAAAATACTACAAAATGATATAATAGTAACATTCAGTTGTGTATATATGCGGCCAAGTTTCGTCTTTTCAAATACAAACCGTTACCATCTTTAAATGAACCCACTGAATTGATCATTTAGCAAACAAATACACAAATTGCTAAATATCGCGTCCTATTTTGACAGAGCTTGATGAAGAATTCGTTAATTCTTTAGTGGTAAGATCAATTTAAACGCCACACCGTCAGTTCGATTTTCAACCTTAGCGAAACCAGCATGTAACTGCATAATCGAGTTCACAATAGCTAAGCCTAAACCACCTGTTTGTGCTTTTTGATGTCGACTTTCATCGACCTGATAAAATCGGTCAAATAAGTAAGGCAAATGCTTTTCATCAATATACACACCTGCTGTCACAATCGTAATCACACAATTTGAATCACATCGACCAGCATCTACTCTAATCACGCCACCTGTTTGACCATGCAAAATGGCATTACTGATTAAATTCGCAATCGCACGTTGGATTAATGCTTCATTCGCCATGATATTCAGATCATCAACTACATCAAGTTTGAGTGTCATCTGACGTTCTTCAACCAAACAATCAAAATAGTCACCAATATTTATAATCAGATGTTTGAGATTGAATGCGTTTTTATCAACTCCCTGATGCGCATGCTCGGTACGTGCAATAAACAACATACTCTCGATCATTTTGGTCAGTCGTTCATACTCTTCTAAATGCGAATAGAGTAAATTCTCGAGTTCTTCTGTTGTACGCGGTTGGGACAGTAAAATCTGCGTTTGTCCCATTAAGTTATTCAGCGGTGTCCTTAATTCATGTGCGATATCTTCTGAAAACTGCGCCAGCTTCTGATAATCCTGCTGAATTTTATCTAGCATTTCATTCATCGCATGGCTCAACTGCTGAACCTCAATATTACTAGATTCAACTTCAATACGATGATTCAGTTTTTGCACGTTGATTTTACTGGTCTCTACAATCAAAGTGCGCATGGAACGGAACAAATAATGCCCTACCATAAACCCTAGAAGACTAGACAACAAAATACCTAGACCACTATAAAATAAGACTTTCCAAAAATATTGACTCAGTATTTGATTCGCTCCGTCCCATTGTTGCCCTGCAATCAATTGATATTGTTTATGATCATATGAAATGGATTGGAATGCGAAGCGTGTGGTCGGATGCTCAATAGTATTATTACGATATTGAATTTTATTTGAATAATTTAGCTCAGGAATTTTGATTTGTAATGGATTAATCCTGATGAGATCTTGTGTTGACTCTTTGACAATAAAAATACTGTCTTCATGCCCCACCATATTTTCATAAAGCTTTGGGTATTTCCCTAATATCTGAACAGTATGTGCATCGGTCAAAAAAACTTCCATTCGTTTGATCCGAGCAGCTAAGGCTTTATCTTGCTGGGTATAGACCATTTCACGAAAATTTTGATAGGACAAACCGCCAATACTGATAAAAACAACACAAGAAATCAGACTAAAAGCCAAACTCAGGCGCGAAGCCAAAGACAATTTACCCATGATGTTCATCTTTTAAATCGACCTTATAGCCAATACCACGCACGGTATATATCAACTTGGGAACAAAGTGATCATCAATTTTTGCTCTCAAACGGCGTATCGCCACATCGACCACATTGGTATCCGTATCAAAATTAATATTCCAAACCATTGAAGCAATTTGAGTGCGAGTCAGTACTTCTCCACGATGCTGAATCAATAATTGCAACAGCACAAACTCTTTGGCTGTTAAATCAATCTTGATTTCGGCTCGATGAACTTCCCGACTCAGCCGATTCAAGCGCAAATTCGCGATTTGATAAATCTCTTTTTCAACCGTTGGCACACGACGTAATAAACTTTTAATTCGTGCCAATAATTCGACATATGAAAAGGGCTTAACCAGATAGTCATCTGCACCAAGCTCTAATCCTTTCACCCGATCCAGCACATGATCCTTTGCCGTCAGCATCAGCACAGGGATTTTTGAAAAAGTCCGTAGCGTTTGTAAGACTTGCCAACCATCCAGTTGCGGCAGCATGACATCCAAAATCAGTAAATCAAATGCCTCTCGTTGCAAGCATGACAATGCTTCTATGCCATCTTTTGCAACGGCACAGGTATAGCCTGACTCGTGTAATCCTTTCGCTAGAAACTGTGCGATTTTGGATTCATCTTCAACAATTAAAATATGCATCCCACATTTTAACCCTGTTTATCCATTGCCAAGATTACAAATCGGTAATCCAATTGTCATCACGCCAAGATTTTTTTCTTTCTACCATGTTCTGAGGAAATAAAGATTTTTATCACTAAACATTCATCTACTGTTTTTGGAAAATTGAATATGGACAAGCTCCTCACCCGTTTCGTGGTTTCATCTGTTTTACTGACTACTGTATCCCTAAGTTATGCTCAGGACGTAAATGATGCAGGTTATTATATCTCTGCAAAAGTTGCTGCTGCTCAACTCAAAGCTGACAATATGGAAACCAGCTTACGTCCTGGTATTGGCCAATTTGTTGCAGGTAAAGATCAAAAAGATCGAACCAACGCTTCACTCGGTTTTGGCTATGATTTTGGTAATGGCTGGCGTACTGAAGGTGAGTATACCTTTAAAAATAACGCTGAATTTACCAGCGGTTCAACCAATTTTCCAACCAGCCTCAACCATCATAAAGTCGATACACAGCGTTTAATGTTGAATGCTTATCGTGATTTTGAAGTCATCAACAATGTAGCGGTATATGGCAATGTCGGTTTAGGTATTGCCCGCACCGAATCTTCTGGCTGGCAAGGTAATTCCTCTCGCCAATACATTTCAAACACCGAAACCCAACTGGTGTATAGCATTGGTGCAGGGGCCAGTTATAAAGCAATCGACAACCTTAACCTTGATTTGGGCTACCGTTATGTAGACTTGGGTAAAGCAGATAGCGGGTTAAATAACTTCACCAATGCACGTAACTTACAAGATGAGCAAATGAAAGCACATCTCTACTCAAGCGAGTTCTATCTCGGTGCAAGATATTCATTTTAAAATTTTAAAGCACTGATTAGCATTTTTTTCACTCTTATCCCATGCCCATGTATTGTCCTCACAACAACTGACGGCAATACAGACGAAAACATTGATCAACAAAGATAGAATATTGCTATGTATAAAAATCTATTCGCCATCGCCGCACTATCGGCTTCAAGCAGCTTATTTGCAGCAACAAACCCATTAAGTGTGCATGTTCTCAACCAGCAAAATGGTCTACCTGCTGCTGATGTCACCGTTGTTCTCGAGGCGCAACAAAAAAACCAATGGATAGAAATTAATCAGGCCAAAACTGATCAGAATGGAAGAATTACTGCACTTTATCCGACGCAACAACAATTAAAGTCGGGTGTTTATAAAGTGACTTTTAAAACAGGTGATTGGTATAAAGCCCGAAAGCAAAGTAGTTTTTTTCCTGAAGTTCCGGTTATTTTTGAAGTTGATGGAACCTTGCCACACTATCACATTCCCTTACTGCTCAGTCCCTATGGTTATTCGACTTATCGAGGCAGCTAATAAAAAGGACGCTCATAGCGTCCTTTTTATCAAGTTCTAACCCTTCAACCAGCGGTCAACTTTATGTTGATCTTCAACTTTGAGTTCAACTGTTGTGAGTGAGTTCTCACCCGCTTGCAGTTCAAATTGTAAAAACTCATCGCGGCGGAAAGCATAAACCGTAAAGCTGCCTTGTTGCTTTGCATACTTCGCTAAAAGTTTTTCTGATGCTTTGATGCCATCAATCGCGACAATCACATCATTGGCCGATAAGCCTGCTTGAGCTGCAGCACTGTCACGACGAAGCTGCTGTACTACCACACCTTCAGCTTTATCAACCACTTTTAAGCCGAATGGTAAAGCCTTGTCATCTTTGCTGCTATAACTTAAACCAAACTCAGGGAATAATTGATCCAGTGGTAACTCATCTGTAGTGTTGATCAAATGATTGATTTGCTCAATCCAGTTATCACCTGTCAATTCATTACATAATTCAAAAATAGTCCGATCGTTGACCTGAATACCATTTTGGGTATTTTCATATAAACGGCGCATTAATGCATCTAAATTAGAACCACGTAAGCGCAAGCCCAAGTCTAGACAGAGTGCCACCAAACTGCCTTTGTTATAGTAACTCGTTCCCGCATTATTTGAGTTTTCATCCTGACGATAGAATTTAATCCATGCATCAAAACTAGACTCAGAAACAGATTGAATCAAACGTCCTGGATTTTGTAGATAACGATCAATTTGCGCTTTTAGGAGATCCAAATAAGACTTCTGTGAAATCACGCCACTACGCAATAAAATCAAATCATCGTAATAAGACGTAAAGCCTTCAAAAATCCACAGTAAGCTGGTGTAGGCTTCTTTATGCAAATCATAATTGGCAAAATTTTCAGGACGAATAAATTTCACCAACCATGAGTGAAAATATTCATGGCTGCATAGACCCAAGAAACGTTGATAGTCTTTAGATGGTTCTTCTGCTTCATTGGCTTGCGGTAAATCATCACGCGGTGTAATTAAACTGGTGCTATTACAGTGCTCTAAACCACCATAACTATTGCCAGTTGCCATAGTCATAAAGGTATAGTTTTGAAATGGTGCTGAACCAAACATGTCAATTTCAGTTTGGCAAATCTTTTTAATGTCTGCCTCTAAACGAGCTAAATTGGTGGTGTGCTTGCCAGAAATCACAAACTCATGCGCAATCCGATTGGCTTCAAAACTAAAACGACTTTGATCTGCCAATTCAAACGGACTATCAATCAGTTGGTCATAGTTTTCTGCTTTTAAGGTAAAACGCCCCTTCACTAAGCTTTTTGATGGCAAACCTGTCGCTATTTGGAAATGTTTTAATTCATCAGGTAGGAATAGTTCAAGTTCACATGCGGCTTGTTCTTGATCTACCAGTCCTAAACACACACAGGCAGGGTTAACATATAAACGTGTCTGATCGACATAGGCACCCCGTACGGACAAATCATAGGCATACACATCATATTCAACCGTAATCAGTTCATGATCGGTATTGAATAAACGCCAACGATTTTTTTCTGTTTTTTTAATAGTCAGTAATCGCCCTGCTTCATCAGATGCTTTCACCGACTCGATATGCTTTGAGAACTCTCGAATCAAATAACTACCTGGAATCCAAGTAGGCAACCAAAGTTCTTGATTGGGATTTGCAAGAAAACGAAGTGTGACATGAATCAGATGCTGGCGATAATCGTCGAACTCAATTTGGTAGTGCAACATAATTTTTAATCATGAAAATAGGAACAATTTCACACAGCTTAGCATTTTTTTACAAAGTCATGCGTAGATGTCGTAATTGTCGGCAAAAGTTGCTGGATTCTTCAACAAAAAAGTCATAGCATTCTTGTCTCGCATTCTAGGCCATCGGATCGGCAATACAAGGTATTCACGTGAAATTTCTCCTCTCCCTCTTTACGTTGTTTAGTCTCGTTTGTGCAAACCTTGCACATGCAAATTTACTCAACATTGCACCCGAAACAGTTGAAGCTCAAGCATGGTCGGTGATTGATGCCCAATCAGGACAAATCATTGCAGAACACAACAGTCATGTTCAACGCGCGCCAGCCTCTTTAACCAAAATGATGGTGGCTTATATCGCCTTAAAAGAAATTGAAGCGGGTAAATTGCATAAAGCAGACGTACTGACCGCAACACCAGTGGTCAGCACAGTGATGTGGGATGAGTCACAGATGTACCTAAAAGCAGGTGAGCAGATTTCTGTTGATCAGCTGTTAGCAGGTCTGATCGTCATGTCTGCCAATGATGCAGCAGTCACTCTTGCTGAAAAAATCTCAGGCAGTGTGCCGCAGTTCGTTGCACGTATGAACCAAGAAGCACAAGCACTTGGCATGAAAGATACGCATTTCAGCAACCCTGCTGGTATCACCATGACAGATCACTACTCAACCGCAGCAGATCTCAGCTTACTTGCCAAAGCAATCGTGAAAGAAACACCTGAATATTTGTATTATTCAAAAATGCCAAGCTTTAGTTATAACCAACGCTTCCATCACGCCACTAACCTTGCATTAAAAATGGACCCAACAGCGGATGGTCTAAAAACGGGTTATACCAAAGCAGCAGGTTATAATCTTGCGTTAACAGCAGAGCGTCCGACGTTTAACCCGCATGTTGAAAAACGCCGTTTAATTGTGGTGGTGTTAGGTACACCAAGCGCGGTAAAACGTGCTGAAGTGGCGCATAAGTTAATGAACTTGGCTTATACCTATACCCGCGACGAAGAAGTGATTCCTAAGCAACGATTGATTGCAGAACTTCCTGTGGTTAAATCGACATTGAAAATGTTTAAAGTTGAAACACAGCAGCCAACCATTGTAACCACTTCCTTATATGGTCAAACTGCACCGATTGATTTGAATACTTTTGACTTACTGTCTCAACGTATTCATCTGATTGATGCAAACCAACAAGTCAGCACGGTTGAGCCGCTTCAAACCACCAATACACGTATCAATATTGAGCTCAATGAACAGCATTTGACTGCCCCTTTAACCCAAGTGATGAACTTGGCAACAGTGTCAATCTATCAAAACAATCAATTGATTCGTAGCTTGCAGATCGAAAACGATGTGCAAATTGAAGAAGCCAATATTTTCCAGAAAATTATGATTTGGTTTTCCAACCTATTTTCATTCTTCTCCACCAATGACACAAAGAACCCAAAACTTTACCCTTTAAATCAAGGATAAAAAAAACCTACTTTTTTTATAAAGATTAACCATACATGATCGAAAAAAGGATGGCATAATCCTGCCATCCTTTCACAAAAATAATTAGGTTAATCATGAGCAACACCTTACATCATATCGTGATTGTGGGCGGTGGCGCAGGTGGTTTAGAACTTGCGACACAACTAGGTGAAAATTTTGGTAGACGAAAGAAAGCCCGAATAACCCTAGTCGATCAAAACCTCACGCACATATGGAAACCTCTCCTGCATGAAATCGCTGCAGGCTCACTCAATCCTCACGAAGAACAAACCAATTATTTTGCTCACGCAGAAAAACATCATTTTGAGTTCGTGCTTGGCACCTTAATCGATGTCAATAAAGATCAAAAACAAATCATACTTTCTCCCCCACAACTTTCAAAAGAACACACCCCACTGACCCAAAGTCTCAACTACGACACACTTGTGCTGGCGGTCGGTTCAGTCTCCAATGACTTTGGTACAGAAGGTGTACGCGAACATTGCCATTTCCTTGATAGCCGCAAACAGGCTGACATCTTCCAACAAGATTTGTTCCATCTTTATATCGAAGCACAAAACCAGCCAACCGAACGTGCGTTAAATATTGGTATCGTAGGTGCGGGTGCAACAGGTGTTGAGCTGGCGGCAGAACTAATTGAAACCACGAAAAACTTTTATCGTTATGGTTTAAAGAAAATTGATCCGAAGCAGGTCAAAATCACCCTCATTGAAGCCTCTGATCGCATTCTCCCTGCGCTGACAGAAAAAACGGCTGCACACAGTGCTAAACAACTCAAGAAAATGGGGATTGAGATTCTGACTCAGCACAAAGTACAAAAAGTCGATGAATCAAATGTCTATTTTAGTAATGGCAGTGTCTTGCACTCCGATATTACCGTTTGGGCAGCAGGTGTAAAAGCACCGAAAGTTTTAGAATCATTCACTGATTTTAAACGTGACAAGATCAATCGATTAATGGTGTATGCAACACTACAAACCTACTCTGACCCAAATGTCTTTGCCTTTGGTGACTGTGCCAATTGCCAATTAGATGCGCGTCAGCCGCCTCTAGGCCCACGTGCACAAGTCGCGAGTCAGCAAGCAACATTTCTGGTTGATGCAATGGCAGCTCGTTTGTCGGGCTCTCCTCAACCAATGTTCAGCTTTAGTGAGAAAGGCTCACTGGTGTCATTAAGCCATAATCAAGCTGTGGGAGAGTTGTTGGGCGATGTTAGCGTACAAGGCTTTATTGCAAAAACCATGTATGTATCGTTATACCGATTGCATCAAGCCAATATTCACGGTTATACCCAAGCCGGTATGCTGACCATGAAAGATTTTCTGACACGTCGTGTCCGTCCAAAAATTAAACTGTATTGAGTTGAAATTTGATATTTCGTCTCAATATTTAACTAAATCGTTTCAAAAAGTGGAAAATAGTCAACAAAATCTATTTTTCACTTTATGATATACAGCTAAAACTATTGATGACATGGATTCAAAACATGACTGCTATTGCACTTAACCACGTGGTTTCATTCCACTACACTTTAACAAACGCTGAGGGTGAAACACTTGATCAATCTCAAGGTGAACCACTTGCATATTTGCACGGCGCAGGCAACATCATTCCTGGTTTAGAAAATGCACTTACAGGTAAAACTGTTGGTGAAAAATTCACTGTAAACGTTCCAGCTGCTGAAGGTTATGGCGAATACAACCCAGACCTCGTTCAAGAAGTTCCAGCTCAAATGTTCCAAGGTGTGGACAACATCCAACCTGGTATGCAATTCCAAGCTCAAACTGATGACGGTGTTCAAATCGTTACTGTTAAAGCGATTGAAGGTGACAACATCATCGTTGATGCAAACTTCCCACTTGCTGGCCAAGATCTTACTTTTGAAGTAGAAATCGTTGAAATCCGTGATGCTTCTCAAGAAGAATTAGATCACGGTCACGTTCATGGTGCAGGTGGTCACCACCACTAATTCACTTTTGAATTAGATGAAAAAAGCAAAGCTTCGGCTTTGCTTTTTTATTGCCAAGTACTTTTCCAAACTCAGAAAATCGCTTAACGTTGTCTAACTCTCGATTATAATCCTCAGCTATGTCTCACCCCTCTCAACTGATTTGGTTTCGCCAAGATCTAAGAATCCATGATCATGCAGCACTTTGGCATGCGACTCAGGCTGGGCCCACCATCGCACTTGTCATTTTGTCTCCTGCACAGTGGCAGCAACACGACGATGCAGCGATTAAAATCGAATTTTATCTACGTCAATTACAACAGCTCAAACAGCAACTTGCAGACCTGAATATTCCCTTACTGATTCAAACGATTCCACTATGGAAAGATATCCCTGATTTTTTTTCACATTTAATCCAACAACTTAATATTGAAAATGTGTATGCCAATATTGAACTTGGCATCAATGAACTAAAACGCGATCAGACCGTACAGCAGCAACTCAATCAGCATAAAAAACAATTAATTCTTTTGCATGATCGAACGTTATTTCCTGTGGCCTCTATCCGCAATCAATCCAACTCACCCTATCGAGTTTTTGGTGCATTTAAGAAAACCTGCTATCAACGCTTACAGCATGCTTTACCGCAATGTTACCCCTCTCCCTCAAAGCAACAACCACTCTTACTCGATCTGCCCTGCTTTCAACAAAATGACATTCAAGAATTACAACGCGACTATATAAAACAAATCCAACAGACCAATTTTTCCGAATGGCACGTTGGAGAAGCATATGCACTCGCGCTTTTGGACCAATTTATTGATGAACGGTTGACTGACTATAAAACAGCACGGGACTTACCTGCTGTATCTGGGACCAGTCACCTTTCCGCCTATTTAAATATTGGTATTATTTCAGTCCGTCAATGTCTGCAAGCACTATTTAGGCAACAACAAGGACATTTTGAGATTCAATCCGAAGGCCAACAAACTTGGTTGGATGAGCTTCTTTGGCGTGAATTTTATCAACATATCCTGTTTGACTTCCCCAAGGTTTCAAAACATCAACCTTTCCAAACTACCACCGAAAACATCTGTTGGCGCGATGACCCAATCGCATTACACCAATGGCAACAAGGACAAACGGGCATTCCAATCATTGATGCGGGTATGCGCCAACTCTTGGCCACTGGTTGGATGCACAATCGGGTACGTATGATCTGTGCCATGTTTTTAAGTAAAAATCTGCTTATTGACTGGCGAAAAGGTGAACAGTGGTTTATGCAAAACCTGATTGATGGTGACTTGGCTGCCAATAATGGTGGTTGGCAATGGTGTGCATCGACTGGCACGGATGCTGTACCGTATTTCCGTGTGTTTAATCCGACAACGCAATCACAAAAGTTTGATCCCGAAGGTGAATATATCCGTAAATGGGTGCCTGAACTGGCCCATCTTGATAATAAAATGATTCATGAACCTTATGCCAAAAATCAACCTTTAGCACTGGATTATCCTGAGCCAATGATTGATCTAAAGGCCAGTCGCCTACGTGCCATTGAAGCATTCAAATCGAACTAAACAAGCTTACAAAAATTAAATAAACGTCTGAAATAAGCTACTTTTTATTCTTTTGAAATACAGACTATACTGTATGTTACTGTTTATAAAATTATTTTACAAAGTAACAAACAGAAAAGCTATCGTAATAATCGTAAAATAATGCTACCTTGATCACAAAAGACATTTATTAAAACTAAAATTATTATGCAAAAAAATCCAGCACCAGCACTCGTCTTGTGGATTATTTCCGCTCAAGTTTTTATGGGCATTGTCGCGTATGAATGGCTGCCAGCCAGTTATCGCGGTAGTTGGGTATTTCTGCTCATTCTGTTAATTTCTGGCGCTTTTTTAAATGTCGGCATGGCCTTGCTGCTTGGCTTGGTTACATTTGTCGGCGTTGCAGTCTATTTCTTTCTCGATTTGGCCAATCAAACCTATGTCGAACGACAACTGCTGTTATTGTTTGTGCTGCCAATTACTCCAATTTTTTTAAGTGCAATACGTCATAATATTCAAAATGCCTTAAAAAGCTTCCGTGCCATTCAAAGTTATGATCGTAACTATCAGCACGATATTCTGCCACTCACTGCCTTGGCACATTTCCAAGGCGAATTAAAAAAGCTATTGCAGCTCACCCACAAAGATCACTATAAAATCATTACCACGCATATCAATAATACCGTGCTGATTCGTGAAATGCTGGGTGAAGATATCTGGAAAGAAACTCAAAATAAAATTATGACGATTCTCTCTACTGAAAGAGACAGCGTGATTTACCACTTTATTAATGAAGAACTTAGTGAAATTAAAAGTATTGTGATTCATGAACCCAGCAGTGAAGAAAATCAAATCTATCCACGCTTCATTCAAGACTTACAAGAACTCACCGTACTCAAACTGCAGATTGAACAACACACCGAATACTTAACCTCTCCAAGCAGAGAGGTACGCTAATGTCTGTTCTACTCAATATCTGTGGTGTTCTAGTCGCGACAAGTAACATTCCAGATACCACCATGCAGCAATTTTATCAGCAGTACTATCACTGCAAGATTGAAACCGCACGTATAGAGGCTGCTGCTCAAACCCAAACGCCGCAAACCGTAGCTCAACTTTTTCCACAGCCTGCGACTTGGTGGCCAGTGTTTACCTCCGATCAACTGGACTCCGACAGCTTTAAGCAATTGATTGCACAAGGAATCAAACCTGGCGTGATTCTGCCGAATGAATATTTCAGTGCAGTTAAATATTATAAAATTAAAAAAGCCGTCAATGAGGGGGCTATTCCTGTCGCCTTCTATCAAATGGCTCATGCAAAATATTTTGCGGCCAAAGCAACTTTTTCCACCGCCATTGGCTTACGTCCCTTAGCCGCATTGATTGAAACAGGCTGGGATGAAAACCTGATTGCTCAACCTGCTGGCAGCTATATTATTCAATCTGACAGCCCCAATGAGCTGCGTATCCCTGCCCGTCAAATTCAGCACCATCAACATTATTTCTATCAAGCGATTACCGATCCATCACAAACTTCAGGTTATCAAGTGGTAATTAACCCACCTGTCGGTATGCCCTTAAATACCATTGAGTATCCAAAACTCGGTATCTCATGGGATCTGAATCGCACCCAATTTACCAGCACCACAGATGGTGTTAAAACCAGTTTATTCGGCTATATTTTAATTGTGCTAAGCACCGTGGTGATCCCACTCGACTATATTTATTCAGCACATTATCCAAGTTTACTCAGTACTTTTGGCAGTTCAATTTCTTGGATTTCATTATTACTTGGCGGCGGATTACTCCTAATTTTGATCATTTCTATCATTCGCAGGAGAAGAATAAATGCCCGCAATTGATATTCTTTTCTTATTTGGTTTTCTGGGAATCTGGATTCCACAAGCCTTTTGGGCGTGGTTGAGTTTTCAGGCATGGAAGTATTCTAAAAATGCAGCCAAAGAACTGGAAAATATGCCTGTTCCTGAACAATGGCCTGTTCTCAGTGTCTTGATTCCCGCCTATAACGAAGGTGTAGTGATTGAAGATACCTTACATGCCATTGCTCAGCAGGACTATCCTGCACATGCCTATGAAGTTCTACTGATTAATGACGGCTCTAAAGACAATACTTTAGAAATTGCAGAACGCATGGCTGCCATTTATCCCTGCATCAAAATTGTCAATGTACCCAAAGGCATGGGCGGGAAAGGTAAATCACGTACTCTGAATAATGGTTTACCGCACGCCACGGGAGAATTGATTGTCGTCTATGATGCTGACAGTACCCCTGAACCCGACTGTGTCCGCCTATTGGCACAGACCTTGTTGGCGGATAAAAAACTCGTCGCGGTAAACGGTAAAGTTCGTACCCGTAACTGGCGTGACAGTATTTTGACCCGTTTTATTGCGATTGAATTTATTTTCTTCCAGTGGATTTTCCAAGGTGGCCGCTGGCAACGTTTTGAATTATCGACCTTAATGGGCACAAATTATGTGATCTGGCGCGATGCCTTAGAAACACTGGGGGGTTTTGATGAAAAGTCTTTGGTTGATGATACCGAGATGAGCTTTCGCATTTTCTTGGGCCAAAGACGGATTAAATGGGTGCCCTACGCAGTTGGTTGGCAACAAGATCCACCCTCTCTCAGTGTATTTGTAAAACAACGCTCACGCTGGACACAAGGGAATTTCTACGTCACCAGTAAATACTTGCCAATCGCACTTCGGAAACCTTTCCCGATCGGAATTGAAATTTTTAACAACATCATGTGCTATGTATTGTTTGTGCCTGCACTGATTTGGAGTCATGTCACCTTAACTTTAGGCTTACTGGGTATTGCAGGGATTACCGTTCCTGGTCCATTTACCCTACTCTGGGGCCTATCCTTCTGTTTATATGTCGCACAAATGTGGTTCACCTTATCTTTAGAAAGAGCCAAACCTCAACTATATTTCTTCGCGGTCTTATCTTACGTAACGTATTCACAAGTGTTCTTATTTATCGTGTTTAAAGCTGCATATGACATGCTCAAAAATAAGATCCAAGGAAATTCATTGCAGTGGTATAAAACTGAGCGTAGCAAGGAGAAAAAATAAATGAAAAATAACCCATTACATCATCATTTTCTAAAAGCAGTAGTTGCAAGTGTCGCTCTTTCCTTGCCCGTCTTTTCTGTGGCAGACACACTCAATACGTGGACGTTTGACAACATCAATACCTCCAATAAATATACCATTGAACCGCACTTCTTTTATGTGGGTAAAGGTTCTGAATGGCAGAATATCCGCTTTACCAGTGATTATTCCACCGAGCATTTCACGACTTTATTGGTCAAATTTGATGACAAGCTGATTTACAACACCACTTTAAACGGGGATGGTTCGTTAAGCTTTGATATTCCAGCCACCCAAAGTGGTTTCCATCGCCTAGACTTTATTTTGCAGCAGTACTCACCCAATACCTCACCTGCCGCTGACCGAACCACCTTCTGTAGTGAGGATGTCGATCAAGTCACCTATTTAAGCAATTCTAAAATTGACTACGTTCGATATAGACCGATTTATCGTTTAAAAGATTTGCCTGATGCTTTATTTAATCCACAGGTTGTCCGTCCGACGCCTTTTGTCGGTGTCTTAAAATACAACCCAGCAAACGTAAACGAAGCAAGCATGTTAGGACGTTTGATCAGTGCATGGGGTTCAGTCACACCTATCCAATGGTATGAACAAAATGCGCCAACAGAGCAAACACCAAACTTCTATATTGAAATTACAAAATCAGCAGCACCCTTACCCAAGGGCACTTTAGTCCAAATCAGTACGGCAAATGATATTCCGACCTTACAAATCCAATATGATCAGCCTGAGAAACTCGTTTCTGCGATCAATGGATTGCTCAATCCCAATTATTTACAACAATTAAATACCTCTGCGACCTTTCTTCCAAATAAACTTGCAACACCAAACTGGGCGAAGATCAAGCAAATTCATACCCTTGCCGACTTAGGCATTAGTGATTTCCGTTTGAACCAAGCTGAGAAAAATCTATTCTTAAATTTCCCTGCGGTTTGGCAACCCACTGATATTTTACAGGGGCAAATCGCACTTCGCGTACAAAGTGGTTTATTGGAAGGTTCCAACATTACCACGTGGATTGATGGTGGTTTTGCAGGCAGCTTAAAAACAGCCAATCTCGATTCAGATCCTGTTAACCGCCAGTTTAACTACTTTGGCAAGACTATTTCCAATAATACGACCTTTAACCTGAAACTTGAAAATTCAGTGATCGTAAATTCGCAGTGTTTGCCTACTGCGAAAGGTTCTCTCTGGATCGATACGCAAAAATCGACAGTGAAATTGCCACATAAATTGAAAAATGGTGTTGCGTCTTTATCAATGACCTTTGCAACACATCCAACCATTGCTATTGACAGCAATGCTGGTAGTTTGGAAATTGCGATGGTCATGAGTCAAGTGGCCAAGAAAATGCTAATGACCAATGATCCAATTCCCTTAAATCTGGTGAAATTAGATCCAAATAAACCTGAACTTCTCAATGTACAAGTGAATCCTAATATTTATCGCCAACAGGTTTTAATGCATCAAAATACCCTTTATGCACCTGCTGCTACCAATGGCTTTTTGGTCAGCTTCCATGATCAACGTTTTGATGTTATTACGGACTCAATGCAAGGCGCGCAAAATTTCACCAAACTTTGGGAGAAAATTCAACAAAATATCCCAAACAATGCCAGTAAGATTTTGGTCACAGAAAGCGGGCAAGTCTTTATTTTACAGAAGATTCTAGTCGGCAATCAAAAAGCACCTCTGGTTAAGCAATCATCATTCTTTATCTTGGTTGTTACGATCTCTGCTATCATGATTCTTGCAATTTTGCTCTGGTACTGGCGTAAACGACCTAATGCTAAAAATAAGGCTGAATAAATCAACAATATTTATTACGCTCGCCCTATCAACTCTCTTATTTTTAGGAGGTTGTATTCATCGGCTTAAAGCAGATGTACAACCTCCACAAATTGAAGGTATGTTTTGGCAACCTGATTTAGCCACTACTCCCCCTTCTGGAAATTGGGATCTACTCGGTGTTTCTACTTTTGTTCCGCAATGGTCTGTGGTGCAGTCCAAATCATGGTTCGACCATGAGATCGGATTACAAAAATGGGATAAAAACATCAACCTTCAGCAGCTTCAGCAAAAACCATGGGCCCAACATATTCTTTTAGGCTTGGCTGGAGAATATGATGAAAAATTAGCCCGTTCCAAAGTGTTGCAACTGGCTGAAAATTCTAAAAAAATCATCGACAATACTAAACTCATTCCACTCAAAGGTTATTATTTTCCTGTCGAGGCAGACCCAACATGGATCTGTGTAAATGATCTCGCCAAAGCCATTCGAACTTTACCCAAACCACTTTGGATCAGTATCTATAGCGGTGAACAAGCACCAGAACATTTAGATACTTGGTTAAAAAGCTGGTTACCTAGTCGTACAGGCGTATTCTTTCAGGATGGTGTAGGTGTCGGAACGCGCTCCCCACAACAAGCACGTATTGTACTTGAATATCTTCAAAAAGAATTTGGAAAAGATAATATTATCATTGTATTAGAAGCATTCCGCCCAGTGAAAGGCGGTAAGTTCCGCTCCGCCTATCCATGGGAAGTCATTGAACAGCTTAAAGCCTATGAAGGGCAAAAAGTGTATATCTTTGACGGCCCACACTATATGAACCGTATGACTGTTTACACTGTCGCGTTGTGGTACAAGCTGAGGTATGGAGCACATACCATTAAAGCTAGTTAGAAGCTCTTATAAAAAACCAGTTCAGTACGGGTGTTATTATAGTTTTCAGTTCCATCGGCTAAAGCATCTTTGAAATAATGCCCATATAGACGCTCAACTCGCAATTTCACTGGAATATAGTTAAATGGCTGCCAGGCAACACCAGCACCATATTCAAATAAATTATTGTAATTTTCGCCTTCTGAATCCGCTAAGGTGTGCAGTTTGCCATAGGCTTGTACTGTACCTACTTCACCACGATAAACATTAAAACCAGAACGCAATCTCAAATCGGCAATCACATTATAATCTTCACGCGAATAACTGGCGACATTGCCATACAAATCAGTAAAGTAATCATTCCATACTGTGCGTTGTTCTACAGCAGGATTGGCATACCACTCTTGATAGCCAGTGACCCCGCCCACCACACTTTCACGGAATTTATCACGATTACGATCGATCAAATCATAACTTCCACCCACTTCCAAATAGGCTCGAACAGGGATCGATTGCCATGGCTGATAGTTTGCCCCAATGCCGACAGTGACTGCATTTTCATCAATGATTTCGGGACGAACGCCACCTTTAGATTTGGTATCACGGTTTAGATTTACAAAGCCATAGACTTGCGCCCGTCCGTTATCCAAATTTTTCCCATAACGCATCTTCAATGGAAAAATGAAATCGTCATAACGTGACTCATATGACGGCGCAAAATAAACATCCTTAAAGGTGGATGGAACAGTTGGACCACTCAGGTTTTGCACGGCTTGTTGCGCTTTTTCAGCAATATCAGCATCCGATGATGTCGATAATCCTTTAAAAATAACTAAGGCTTCTTTATTCCTTTTCTGCTGATTTAGCAAATAGGCTTCTTGTAATTTCAATTGATCGTCTTGTGGAGCAAGCTGTTCAGCCTTGCGTACGCTTTGGAGCGCATCATTTTGTTTATTTAACCGAATCTGCAAATAAGTCAGACTTTTCCAGACCTTAATATCTTGGGGCGAGAGTTGGCCTAACTCAATCAAAATTTTCTCGGCCTGTTCAGGTTGGCTTTGTTCAATTTTATAAAACTTGTCCCAACGATCATAAATTGGATTACCTGGTTTATACGCGGCATCCCCTTCTTTGACAAAATCAGCTTCAGCACTGAAGGCATGTTGTACAGGTAAGATAAGACCCAACATTAATAGTGTATGACTCAGCAGCTTATTGTTCGAATTGTTCATCGCAGATCTCAACTAAAAATATCAACAATATGGGCCATAAAACGCCAATGTAACCCAAAGTTAAAGTGTTAAATTATTCACATATTATAACCAAATCATCGTTATGCTATCGTTAAAATAAGTTATTTTATAATAGATTAAGTTTATGAATCATCAATAGAATTTTACAAATAACCCATGATTCACTACGTTATAAATAATTAAATTCAACCGATTTTAAAGAGTACATTATGTCCTATTCCCAACATGCAGAACCGCATGTCATACAACGTTCAGGCTGGCTGCGTGCGGCTGTTTTGGGTGCCAATGATGGCATTATTTCTGTCACCAGTCTGATTATGGGGATGGCTGCAAGCGGTGCAAGCTCTCATACCCTGTTGATTACCTGTATTGCAGGACTTATTTCTGGTGCCACATCCATGGCGGCTGGCGAATACATTTCGGTCAAATCTCAAGAAGACATCGAAAAGTCTGATCTTCGATTTGAAGCCAGAGAACTGGAAAAAAATCCACATGCAGAGCTGAAAGAGCTGACACAAATTTATATTTCACGGGGTTTAAACCCTGAACTGGCGCATGAAGTTGCCAAACAACTAACCGAACACGATGCACTCGGCGCACATGCACGAGATGAGATTGGGATTCATGAAAATACCGCAGCCAATCCAGTTCAAGCCGCTTTATCCTCAGCAGCCTCCTTCTCTTGTGGTGCAGCCTTGCCGATGCTGGCAATTTTACTCACTCCAGATTCTTGGGTCGCACGTTCAGTACTCATTACTGGAGTCATTTCACTGGCTCTGCTTGGTGCATTATCCAGCTACTTTGCGCGCACCTCCATGCTCAAAGGCAGTTTACGCATTACCTTATGGGGCATGCTTGCGATGGCATTTTCGAGTTGGGTCGGCTCTCTATTTAATGTCACGCCATTATAGAAAGCTAATTTTTTTGATTTAAAAATAACCTCTATATTCAATAAGTAAATAGCGATTATTATTTGCAAGCCTTTTTGTTTTTACGTTAAGGTGATTAAAAATGGAATGAGTAAAGCATCATGTCAATTTTAGAATTATTAGAAATAAAACATCCGATTTTACTTGCACCGATGGCAGGCGTTTCAACGCCAGAACTTGCCGCTGAAGTTTCTAATCAAGGTGGCTTGGGCTCTTTGGGTCTCGGCGCAAATACACCAGAAGCAGCTAAAGTCCAAATCCTAAAAACTCAAGAACTCACCGACAAACCATTTCAAGTTAACTTTTTTTGCCATCAATCTGAACAACTTGACCCTGGAACAGCACAACACTGGATTGATTATATTCGCCCCCAATTTGAGAAATTTGGTGCAGCAGTACCGACTCAACTGAACTGCATTTATCCAAGTTTTTTAGACAATGATGACTTTCTGAATGTGGTTCTTGAAACAGCTCCCAAAGCGGTCAGTTTTCATTTTGGAATTCCACATCCGCATCAAATTCAAGCGCTAAAAGATGCAGGTATTATCACCATGGTATCTGCGACCAATCTGCTTGAAGCCCAAGCAATTGAAGCAGCAGGTATAGACATCATTATTGCCCAAGGAATTGAAGCAGGTGGACATCGTGGTATTTTCAATCAACATTTTGATGCTGCAATTAAAACCTTTGATCTCGTCCAGCTTATCACCCAACATTGCACACTGCCCGTGATTGCAGCTGGTGGCATCATGAATGGCGATCAAGCCAAAGCCGTACTCAAGTTAGGAGCTGCCGCAGTACAACTGGGTACCGCCTTTGTCCAATGTAAAAGTTCAAGTGTAAATGCCGCATACCGTAAAGCGTTATTTAGCCAAAACATTACTCAAATCAGCGCCAGTCTGTCCGGCCGACCAGCACGTGGTTTGCTTGGGACATGGCATACACAGATTGACTCACCGAATCGTCCTAAGGTCCCTGCTTACCCTTATACCTATGATTTGGCTAAACAACTCATGGCTGTTGCAAGCGCAAAGCAAGATTTTAGTTATGGAGCATTTTGGGCAGGCAGCAATGTCGGACAAATCAGAGAACTGGAAGCAGCCGATCTCGTAAACCAACTGGTGTTAGAAATCAAAAGTTATTAAATATTTTAAATCAAAAAACCGACCTATGCAGGTCGGTTTTTTGATTGATCTTATTTAATTGCTTCAAGCAAAGTATGTTGTGCATTGTGCGGAGCCTCGCCTGCTACAGGTCGCACACGATCCCACACACCGTCTCCCTGTAACAACCACGCTTGTTGATTATCTTTGAGATAATTTAATAAACCTTGTTGATAGATACGCTTTTTCAAAGCAGGGTCTTCAATCGGGAAACAGGCTTCAACACGGTTGAATAGATTACGATCCATCCAGTCTGCACTTGAACCATAAATACGTGGATTACCATTATTGCTGAAATAATAAACCCGTGTATGTTCCAAGAAACGCCCAACAATCGAACGCACGCGGATATTTTCAGATAGATGTGGCAAACCTGGACGTAAACAGCAAATCGAACGAATAATCAGGTCAACCTGCACACCTGCTTGCGATGCTTCATACAATTTATTGATTAACTGCACTTCAGTTAGCGCATTTACCTTAATGATAATTTGCGCAGGTTTACCTTCTTTGGCATTGGCAATTTCATCATCAATATAGTTAATGAGTTGTGCATGCAAAGTGAATGGTGCATGGAGTAGCTTTTTCGGCTTGGCCATTTTCCCCATACCCGTTAATTCTTGGAAAATACGGTGTACGTCTTCACAGAGATCTTTATCTGTGGTCATCAGACCATAATCGGTATAAATACGCGCATTGGTTGCATGATAGTTCCCTGTTCCCAAATGCACATAACGCACCAGTTTATTGTTTTCACGGCGAACCACCAGAATCATTTTGGCATGTGTCTTATAACCCACGATGCCATATACCACCACAGCACCCGCTTCTTGCAACACATTCGCCACTTCGATATTGGACTCTTCATCAAAACGTGCACGAAGCTCAATAACAGCCGTCACCTCTTTACCATTACGAGCAGCTTCGGCAAGTACCTGTACGATTTCCGAATCTGCCCCACTACGGTAAAGCGTTTGCTTAATTGCCAACACTTGTGGATCACGCGCAGCTTCACGCAACAACTGAATCACAGGTGCGAAGGATTCAAATGGATGGTGCAATAAAATGTCCTGTTTCTGCATCGCCGCAAAAATACTTTCAGACTTTTTAAATGCTTTTGGAATGACAGGTGTATGTGAGTCATAACGCAAATGCGGACGCTTAAAATTCGAGAGTAAGCGAGCCAAATTGACAGGACCATCAACACGATAAAGTTGCTCTTCGTTCAGATCAAACTCATCTAACAAATATTCATAGATATGCTTTGGACAGTTATGCGTTACTTCCAAACGGACTGCACGACCAAAACGACGTGAACTTAATTCACCTTTGAGTGCTTTGGCCAGATCCTCTACATCTTCATTCAGAGCCAAATCGGCATTGCGTGTGACACGGAATTGATAACAACCCGTTGCGGTCATTCCTGGGAACAGATCAGACACATGTTCATGAATAATCGCGGAGAGCATCACATGATGTTCTTTACCATCAGTGAGCTCATCAGGCAAACGTACTACACGCGGTAAAGAGCGTGGTGCAGGCACAACCGCAAGATCAATCTGACGGCCAAACGCATCCTTCCCTTCTAAAGTCACAATAAAGTTTAAGCTTTTGTTGACTAGGCGTGGGAATGGATGTGCAGGATCAAGGCTAATTGGAGTAAGTACAGGTGCGACTTGCTCTTGGAAATATTTTTTAATCCAAGCCGATTGTGCAGGGGTTAATTCTCCACGACGTAAGAAACAGATATCTTCTTCGCGCAGCTTCGGCAAGATTTGTTCATTTAGAATACGGTATTGACGCTCAATTGCAGCATGTGTGGTTTTTGAGATTTGATCTAAAACTTGTTTAGGCGTTAAACCATCTGGGGTACGACTTTCATTGTCTAAGGTCAGTTGCTCCATCACGCCGGCAACACGAATTTCAAAAAATTCATCTAAATTGCGTGAAAAAATCAGCAGGAAATTCATCCGTTCTAACAATGGGTGAAGTGGATCGACAGCCTGTTCCAGTACTCGAAGGTGGAAATCGAGAATTGAAAGTTCACGATTAATATAACGATCGTTGTAACTATATTCTATGGGCGCTGTTGTCGTCACTGCAGTATTCATACCGAACCTTGTCGCTTTATCATTCATCAAGTGATGATTTAAGTATGCTGCAAAATTATGTCAATTTGGTAAAAAAGCCCAAAATTATTGGGCTTTTTTTAAAAATTCTCGAATTATTGCGGAAGTTGTATACCATTCATATATTTCAAGATCACGCGTTTACGGTATTGCAGCTTACGGTCATTGCGATTGTCTTGATAATATTTAGGATTTGGCAATAATGCAGCTAAGAAAGCAGCCTGCTCCCGAGTCAGACTTTTCGCACTTTTGCCATAATAAAATTGAGCTGCAGCTTCAACCCCATAAATGTTTTGACCAAACTCAACCGAGTTCATATACACTTCTAAAATACGGCGTTTCGACCACATCCGTTCCATCATCCAAGTTGCAACCGCTTCTTGTCCCTTACGAATGAATGAACGTTTATTATATAAAAACAGGTTTTTTGCCAACTGTTGTGAAACCGTTGAACCGCCTGCAACGAGCTCGCCTTTTTCACTATTTCGTTCCAACGCAAATTGAATCCCAGCCCAATCAAAACCATGGTGATGAATAAATTTGGCATCTTCACCCGCTAAAATGGCGCGTTTGAAATTATCACTAATATTGTCATAGTCACGCCATTCTTGCTTAATCGGTTTGAAGTCGGTCAAATAGTCCCAACGCATAAACATTGTGGTTTCAACAGGATGTGTCCGCCACCAGACCAAACTACTGAAGATCCATAGTTGGATCAGTAGAATAACCCCGATAATCAACATTACTGCGCGTGCTAAAAAGGCTTTCATTAAAGTGCATCACTCCATCGTGCAACAAATTCATGCTAAGCTATTTTTTATATCAATAACTAGCGTAAACACATGACTGAAACGACTCCACCACAAATCAATCAAAAATTGCAAATACAAACATGGTGGTTTACTGCGCTACTGATTGCAGTCAATGTCGGATTATTTGGCTGGCAAATTCTTTCAGGTGTGAATATTACCGACCCTGCCCCAGTAGATGCAATTGCTTGGGGTGCAGATTTTACGCCACTCACCTTCACAGGTGAACCAGAACGATTGTTCAGCAGTATGTTTTTCCATTTTGGCATGATTCATTTAATGCTCAACATGTGGGCACTGTATATCTTTGGCAGCGTTGCCGAGCAACTATTTGGACGAAGCTACTACATCGGTCTGTATTTTCTTGCGGGTTTGATGGGAAGTGTACTTTCAAGTTATTTAAGCATTCGTGATGGCTATGAACTGTTGCAGCACTTTGATCCGAATCTCTTACCACGTATCAGTGCGGGCGCATCAGGAGCAGTCATGGGACTGGGTGCTGCACTGACGGTCATCTCTCTGTTTCCTGCATTACCGCAGCAACGTTTTTGGCTAGATAAAAAATCCTTGTTGATGATTATGGGGATTAACCTTGTATTTGGTTTTACAGTTTCAGGTATTAATAATGCTGCACATATCGGCGGCATGATCATGGGTGCTCTACTCGCAGCAACATGGTATTTCAGCCAAAAAATGCAAAATAAAGCCCTCTTTCAAACCCTTGCTTTAATTTTGGGTACGCTATTACTTGCTGCGTTTTATTGGTATTGCACCGCGTTAAGCACAGGACTCAATCCGTTATGGCATGAAATCCTGCGCCAAAACCAATCTACATTTTAAGACTGATTCATTTCTCTTAAACTTTGTAGCGGTGGAATATCGCATAAATAGCTGAGGCGATAACGGCCGATCAACGTACAAATGATCATCATGCTCAGCGGTAAAATCAACCAAATCTCAGGGTGCCATTGCACTGCCATTTGCATCCTGTGACTTGCAATCGCACTAATGACTTCAGCAAATAAACAGGCAACAATACCCGCTAACAATCCAATGAAACCAATCTCAAGACTGAGCATACGTTTGAGTTTATTTTTAGCAATACCAAATGAACGCAATAAAGCAACCTCTTTGCGACGCTCATCCATCAATACATTCAAGCAAGCGATCAGTACCAACACACCAGATAGCCCGACCAATACGGCCAGTACGGTGACGATCTGAACCAATACATTCATCAAGCGCTTCACTTCTTCCAAGATACGTCCAACATCAATAAAAACCGTATTGGAAAACTGCTGAATCAGTTGCACCATTTTTGGCTGATCCGCTGAGGGTAAATAGAAGCTACCTAAATAACTACCCGCGTTTTCATCCATGGTTTTAGGTGAGAAGATAAAGAAGAAATTCGGACTAAAGCTTTCCCACTCCACTGTACGCAGGTTAATCACTGTTGCCTCTAATGTCCCTTCAGGCAAGCTAAAACTAAGTTGATCACCAATTTGAATCCCTAACTCCTGCGCTGTTTTTTCCTCCACAGACACTTGCCCGACTTGAGTAAAATGAGCCACACCTTGAGTAATCACATTGTCTTTGGGATAGGAATCTGCTTGAGTCAAATTCAATTCACGGCGCAATGAATTGTTTTGTTTGACTAACTCTGGCGCAAAGGCATGGCCATTTTTAGCGACCAGTCGCCCGCGAATATTTGGATATAGCGGTGTCGATTGCCAACCATTTTGTTCAATTTGTTGTTTAAACTGCGGCATATCAAATGGCGGTAAACCGTAAACAAATTGATTGGGCGTACCCACAGGTAATTGTTGTTGCCAACGTTGCAGTAGGTCCGTTCTTAATACACTCAATACCGTAATCAAGCTTAACCCCAACGCCAAAGCAGTAATCTGTAAGGCGGTCTGATGAGGAATCCGGACATATGCAGAAATAGGATGCTTAAGCTGTTTAATAGCTTTCAGTAACAACCAAATCACCGCATAAAGAATAGCGCAAAGCAACAAAATTGCAGTGAGCACCAACATGCTCAACTGCAAGTTATCACTCAACACCAAACTGAACATAATCAAACTGGCGATACCAATCGCAAACATAGCGAAATATGACTTACGCGAACGTTCTTGTTGGCGGATCACTCGAATCGGTGGTGTATTTAATAATTCCCAAATGCTTGGCACAATAAAGCCAACCAACACCATCACACTGGTAAAAATCGCAATCGGCAAGGCATAAAGCAGATCTGCGATTGCGAAGCTCAATTGCAGTTGTGGAATCAGTTGCAGCATCAACTGCAACAACCCATAGCCCAAAGCAATCCCAATCAAACTGCCTAGTACAATCGACAAGGCACTGACGATGCCAAGCAAGGTAATATAAGCCCATAAAATTTGTCGCTTACTCGCTCCTAAACAACGCATCAATGCAATATGATCTTGATTCTGCTGCACATAGCGCTGACTGGTTAAAGCAATCGCAATACCACACAGCAATATGGTTAATAAATTGGCAAGCTGTAAGAAAGTATCCAGATTTTCAATCGGCTTCATTAAGCGAGTATTGGATTGGCTGGCATCTCGGAGTTTAAGCGAACTCTGTTCATTCTCCTCTAATTGTTGATCTGCCTGCGGATCAACATCCTGTTCAGGATGCTGCGATTGCTTAAAAATCTGTTTATAGCGCTTGATTGCATCTGGCTCTCCCGCGATTAACAGTCGATATTCAATTCGACTGCCCACCTGAACAGCATTGGTTTTCGCAATATCTGCTTGGTGAATCATCACTGTTGGAGAGAAACCTGAAAATCCAGTCTCTTGGTTAGAATCACGCTCGATAATGCCTGTGACTGTAAATTGGCCATCAGCAATCGCAAGCGGCTCTCCCATTTTTGCCTGCAATAAATCCATGGCTCGCTGACTTAACCAAACCTGCCCAGGCTGTATCGCTTGTGCTTTAGGTTGAATCTCTAACTGACCACGTAAAGGAAAATTTGCATCTACCGCTTTGACATTGACCATCACAAACTGATCTTGTGTATGCGCCATAGAACTAAATAGGGTGACAGGCGCTTGTTTCAACTTCAACTGGTCTGCCTGTTGCCGCCAGTTGGCTTGAATCGGATCTTTATCCGATAGCACCAAGTCGGCCCCCAACATCTCAGCTGCTTGCAATGCGACTGCATTTTGGACTTGGGTATTACTAAACTTGAGTGCCGTGGTGGCACTGATTGCCAACGAAAGTGCAATAATCAGCAGATATAATCCACCTGTCCGAAAGCTTTGTAGCAGTAAGGGTTTAAGTACTGAACTCATACCCCCTCCTTCAGCTTCACGATTTCCTGGATCTGGCCATCGGCAAGTTTGACATGACGTTGGCATAAGGCAGCCAAGCTCTGATCATGCGTCACCAACACTAAAGTTGTACCGAGTTCTTGATTTAAATCAAATAAAAGTTGCTCAACCTCTTCTGCCGTTTGCCCATCGAGATTGCCTGTAGGTTCATCGGCAAAAATAATTTTCGGTTCAGCAATCAAGGCACGTGCAATGGCGACACGTTGTTGCTCTCCACCAGAAAGGACCTTCGGTGTTTGCTGAGCCTGTCGAATTAATCCTACCCGTTCCAGCCACGCCAATGCTTTTTGCTCAGCTTGCTTGAAATTAAAATCAGGCTGCAAACGCAATGGCAACATCACATTTTCCAAAGCACTCAACTGCGGTAACAGCTGAAAAGACTGAAATACAAAGCCAATATTTTCTAGCCGAACACGAGCCCGTTGCTCTTCGGTTAAACTATGTACTGCCTCACCACAGACCCATAACTCACCCAAACTCGGTCGATCCAGTGTCGCGAGAATACCGAGTAAAGTTGATTTTCCTGAGCCTGAACGTCCCGTAATCGCGATTTGTTCACCTTGATAAATATCTAAATCAATGTCTTTTAAAATCGTAAGACTTTGCTGATTAATTTGAATATGTTGTGTAACTTTTTGGGCAGAGATAATCGGTTGTGGCATGATGTCACGTATCCTTTAGGACAAATTTGAAATACGATGCAAAAATCTAAAGTTATCTGGTCAGTATCAAAAGCAGTTGCGATCATCAGCATGTGTTTGATCCCAACATGGGTTTCAGCAAAGACTATTTTGATTTTGGGTGATAGCCTGAGTGCTGGTTATGGCATAGATGTAAAGCAAGGTTGGGTTCATTTATTACAACAGCGTTTAGACCAACAGTATCCGAAACAGCATAAAGTGGTCAATGCAAGTGTCAGTGGTGAAACTACCAGTGGTGCACTAGCAAGGCTGCCAAAGTTATTACAAACCTATAAACCTGAAGTGGTTGTCATTGAACTTGGCGGCAATGATGGATTACGTGGTCAACCGCCACAAATGATTCAAAAGAACCTTGCTCAATTGGTACAACTTAGCCAAAAACAGAAAGCCAATGTTTTACTGTTTGGTATGAAAATACCACCGAATTATGGGACAGCCTATAGTGCGGCTTTTGAAAATAATTACAAAATTGTAAGTCAGCAATATAAAGTGAAATTACTGCCTTTCTTCCTTGATGGTGTGGCTGGGCAGAAAAATTTGATCCAGAATGATCAAATCCATCCCAATGCCAAAGCACAGCCAATCATGCTGAATGTAGCTTATCCCTATATTAAAGGCGCCTTATAAGCGCCTCTTTAATAACTAGAATCTTTTAACTGATATTTTTCTTGAAATAAACCACGCGTTCAGTTTCATGAAAACCTAAAGCCTGATGCATTGCATGACTGATGGTATTATCAATTGCTGCATCTGAAGCAAATTCAGTACATGCATATTGTTTTGCCCATTGTTCTACTTGTTGAACCAATTGAGTGGCAATACCTGAACGTCGGTGCTCAGGCAGGACATAAATCCCTTCCAGAAACGCCACAGGTGAGGTTTGTGTACCGTTCACATATTCATGTCGAATGGATGCTTCTAACATCGCAATCGGCTGTTGCGTTTCTGAATATGCCAATAACTGCAAACTATCTGTTCGTGTAAGTAACTGACGCATTTCCAATAAATGCGCATCTTCATGATCAGGCCACAGCAAAATTCTTAATTGTAACCAATCTGCCAATAATGCTTCAGATATAGGCATAATTTTCATAGCCTTATGACCCTTCTCTATCCATTACTGCATGAAACCAAAAAAAAGAAATTTCGATTTGCTGAATCAACTAAAATGATGGCGAGCTTATTCACCCGCCATCAGTATTAAAAATCAAAAAAAGTTACTTCACCTGTTTCAAGCGAATATTCTGCACCGACAACAATCATTTTACCTTTTTCAATCAGGCTTTCTAACACGGCAGAACCATGACGAAGTTGATTTACCGAAGCAAATACATTAGAACGTACCGCATGCGCAGACAGCTTTTTCAAATCGTTTTTCAATTCAGTTTGCATCAAAATTTCAACCGAAGGGCGAACACGGTTCACAATCGACATTAAATTTGATGAAGGCGGGTGATCAGGATGCATCAAGGTATCAATCGTGGCCTGAATCGCACCACAGTGGCTATGACCAAGTACCACCACAACTGCACAATCATAGCGCTCTGCAGCAAACTCAACACTTCCGACTTGTGATGGTGCAACGATATTTCCTGCAACACGAATCACGAACAAGTCACCTAAGCCTTGGTCAAACACCATTTCTGCGGGTACACGTGAATCAGAACAGCCTAGAACAATTGCAAAAGGATTTTGATCACTTGCCATCTCGGCACGTTCTTGGTGAGATAACAACTTTTGTTGAACTGCTTCCCCTTTTACAAAACGGGCATTACCAGCTTTTAAACGTTCTAATGCTTCTTGTGCGGTGAGCATGCGTGTATCCATTTGTGATTGAGCTAGCCAAACAGTTTAATGTGCGCCTGTTTGAAAGTCACTGACAAAAACAGAAACTCTCAATCGAACTCACAATCTTTTCATTGCGAAAATCGTAGAAAATTGATGATTTCATTGGCAAGAATTTCCAGACATCTGTAAATTATGCAAATGACTCCTGTAGCGTCTTCCCTAATAATCAATATGTTTAAAAATAAATCAAGGACAGAACAATGAACATGAGAAATCGATTTTCCTTCCCCTTTCGTAACACCTTAACCGCTGCTGTGCTTGCCTGTAGTTTCACAACAGCTGCAATCAGTACAACACAAGCAGCAGAAATTGAGATGAGCTTTCAAAATGTTCTACAACAAGAACGTGCATGGGCTGGTCTACAAACCAAGACTTTAAAAGTCGGTGATATTACATGGTCGTATAGTGAAGGCGGACAAGCCGGAAAACCGATTGTGATTTTGATTCATGGTTTAGCAGGAAGCCGTGATAACTGGAACCGTGTCGCACGTGCGCTCACTGCAAATTATCATGTGGTGATTCCAGATTTGCCAGCCAGCGGTGAAACACAGGTTCCGAAAGACTTTGATTATTCGGTTCCAAATGTGACTGAAAAATTACGTCGTTTTGTCGAAGCAGCCAACCTCACAGGACCTGCCCATGTCGCTGGTCATTCATTGGGTGGCTCAATTGCGATGCTCTATGCAGGTCAATATCCGTTTGAAACCAAAAGTTTGTTCTTGATAGATGCTGCAGGTGTTTATAAGTCTGCCACCACCCCTTACTTAAAAGACCCAAATCAGTTGAAAAACATGATTGTGAGCAAGAAAGGCGACTTTAATTTCTTAATGCAACAAGCCATGTATAGCCCGCCTTTTATTCCTAAGGAAATTGCCCAAGCGCAAGAAAAAATGATGATTGGTCAGATTGAGCAAACCCAGAAAATGGTCGATCAAATCATTGCACTCAATAAATTATATACACCCGATTCATTTGCCTTACTTGCACGTTCAATTGATGCACCAACACTCATTTTATGGGGCAAGCAAGATAAAATTATCAATGTCGAGGTTGCACCTGAGTTAAAATCACTTATGAAAAATGCGCAAGCACCAGTGATCTTGGACAATGTTGGACATATGCCAATCTTGGAAGCAGATCAATTGGTGGTTCAGCAATATTTACCGTTTTTAAGCAAAATTCAGGCACAAAAACCTGCAACTGCGCCATCACCATAACTTTGAAGTAATAATTTGAGATTTTATGTCTAAACATCCAATGATAGAACAACTGATTGATGCACAACTTGATTTCCTTGATGCAGAGTTTGCACAAGCAGAAACCATTCAACTTGAGTTTAAACAGTTCTATCATTGGTTGCGTCTACAACAGCTACAACATATTTGGTCGTTTGAACAAATTTTTAAATTGATCGAAACACAAATTTTAGCTACACCTGCCAGCTCATTTTTAGTTGAACAGATTGCAGAACATATCCGCTTTGCCTTGATCCATCCTGCCAACGATCAAACCAGCATTGAGGATGTCATTCCTGTGCTTACCATCGACTCAATCGCCCAGTATGTGGCGAGTAAAAGTGGTCATCGCCAACGTTTGATCAAAACCATTGTCAATAATCCTGCTTTTTCAGCACTGATTACGCAACTGATTCAGCATTCCATTCAAGACTATTTAGATAACTCCATGGTGTCTAAACGAGTTCCTGGTGTTGGACATTTTATGAAAATGGGAAAATCGGTTTTAGAATCTGTGACTGATTCCAACCTGAATGACACGATTGGACATTACCTCCAAAAGAATATTTTAAAAATTAGCCAGATGAGTGAAAAAGTCTTAAATCAACATTTTAATGACGATAAGCTCTACCATTTCCAAGCCAACCTTTGGCATAAAATTAAAGTCATGCCTTTATCGGTATTGCGTCATTATGTCGAAGTGCAAGATTTGCCTAAAACAGTGGGCATGGGGCACGAGATTTGGGATCACATTCGTCAGACCCCTTATCTCAAACAGCAAGTACACGATGGTGTATATGCATGGTATGCACGTAATCAGGAACGCACTTTTGACCTGTTATTGCGTGATCTGAATATCGATGAAGAATTGATTGAAAATGAATTGAATCATTTACTCAGCTCTGTTTTACAACACGTCATTGCAACAGGTTATTTAAGACAACGTGCACGCGCGCATTTAGAAAAATTTTATTATTCTGAAAAAATCCAAAACATTCTAAGTCAGAAAGATCGTTAAACGATCTTTCTGACTTATTCACTTAGTATTTAACAGTTACGCCGACAAATGCACGTTGACGTTCTACTAAATATGAATCATCGCCATTTGATAAGTTCTTATCAAATAGATTGCTCAAACCAGTTCTAAACGTCAGATTATGATTGTAGTTATAGTTTGCAGACACCCCAAAAATGGTATGAGGTTTTTGCAGGCTACTGGTTGTTACATTATTGCCAAAATATTGTTTTCCTGAATGTTTTGCATTGAATTCAAAAGCAAAAGCATCTGTTGGTTTCCAATTTAAAGCTGAGTTCACTGTAATTTTAGGTGTCGTAATTAGCTCTTCACCTGTATCTAAGTTTTTTGCCTCAAAGAAATAAGTCATATTATTGTTCCAATACAACGTATCTGTGAGTGGGAAGTTTGCAACGACCTCTAAACCTTTCGTCCGTGCTTTACCTATATTTTCATAACGAGTATACCAACGACCGTTAATCTTATCTAATGCAGCATAATCAATTTTATCTTTGAAATCAGTATGGAAATACGTCACACCAAGATCAGCGTTAAAGCCCGTATAATTGAAGCTAATTTCATAGTTGGTACTTTCTTCAGGTTGCAGATTTGGATTACCAGCCATGTAACAACCACCTGTGGTATATCCCAATGGGATTAGAGAACTACAACCGCCCCCTCTAGAAAAGGTCGCTGCACCTGCAGTTGTTTCTTTTAATGATGGTGCTCGGAAACCTTTTGCAACTCCACCTTTGATGGTGAAATCTGTCACTGGATGAAAAACAAGATAAGCTCGTGGACTATGATGTGAACCGTATTTATCATCATGGTCTAAGCGATCACCAATCGTTAAATTTAAGTTGTCTAATAAACTTATATTATTTTCCAAGAAAACTGCCCAAGTCTTATTATCAACAGTTGGGTCTGAATATTTCTGCCCATCCCAACTCCCATCTGGCGATGTTCCAATCGTTTGAGTATTGGTCAACTCATTTTTCTTCCACTGCCCACCAACCGTTAACGATTGTTCAAACAATACATTGAATGGAATATTCAAATTACCTTCAACAATTGTTTCATTTGATTTGGCAATACCACTCTCATTACTACTATCGTAATCATTGTAATATGCAGATAGTTTAGATTTACCAAAACCCCAATCCCCATCATGGGAAATACTATAAGTGTGATGTTCTAAATTGTCTGGCCCCCAAGAGATCTCCCCCTCACTAATCGCACCACCACGCCCAACGACCTCACCAAATCCTGCTTTATTTTTTTGAGTTGAAATTCCTGCTTCAACAGCAACTTGATGTTTATCATTAATTTTATAATTCAATAATGCATTATAGTTTTCATCAATGTATCCAGAAGTCCCTTTACCAGCTTTAATATTCTGATCAGCTTCACGCTCTGTACGACCAGCAGTTAAACGCAAGCCTAAACTATCAGTTAATGGACCTGTCACCATAACACCCATTTGGTCAGTATGGCCTAAATCCCCTGAAGTCGTCGGAACAGTATAATTACGAGTTAAGCTCCCGCCCCATTTGGTTGGAATCTTACGGGTAATGATGTTGATTACCCCACCCATCGCATCTGAACCATAAAGTGAAGACATTGGGCCTCGTACCACTTCAATTCGTTCAATCATTTCAGGTGTAATCCAGTTTAAATCCTGACGACCTAAATCTGGGCGATAGTTTGTATCACGAGAAGAGCCAATACGTTTTCCATCAATTAAAATAAGAGTGTAATTGTCAGGTAAACCGCGTAATTTAATTTTTGAACCATCACCATTAGGACTCGTTCCACCTGTAACACCAGGAACTTTATTCAATAATTCACCAATACTGCTAACTGGTTGTTTTTCTATGTCTTCACGCGTAATAACACTAATACTGGCTGGTGCATCCTTTACGTCTACAGCTTGACTACTTGCTGTCACAACGATCTTTTCTAATTGAACTGCATCTTTAGTCGTTTGAGTTTCTGCTGCATATGCAACAGCCATCATACTACTGACTACGGAAACTGCGAGTAGTGATTGACGTGCTATTTTGTTAGACATATTCCCACCTAATTCAAAGAAATCTCAAAAATTACTTAAAAAATTCACGAGAATTCTAACAAAAAACAAATAAAACTCAATAAAAATGATAATTATTATTATTTATATATTCATTTTATTTTGCATACATCTTGTTATGAAATAAAGAAAAATATCTTATTTTTTGATTAACCAATAAAAAAAGCCCTCGAAAGGGCTTTTAAAAATACAGTAAATTTCTAGCAATTATTTGAAATAAGCGCCTTCTGCTTGTGTATGATCCGTTTGGTCAACCACACGCTGTAGTTCAGGCACATGCTGTCTCAATGTCGTTTCCACACCCTGTTTTAAGGTGACATCAATCGCAGAACAACCTTGGCAACCACCACCGAATTTCAATACAGCAGTAAGACCGTGTTCTGGATCATTATTGACTTCTACCAAACTACAATTACCGCCATGCCCTTCAAGACCTGGATTAATTTCAGATTGCAATACATAAGTAATGCGCTCTTCAATTGAAGCATCTGGGCCTACGCGTGGCACTTTTGAGTTTGGTGCACGGAATGTTAATTGACCACCAAAACGATCTTTGTTGTAGTCAATTACAGCATCAACCAAATACGGAATTGATGGCGCGTCAACATACGCAGGAAAGTTAGGATAATCCTGCTTATAGTCTGTCGGCACGACTTCTTCAGGCGCGCTATATGCCATACAACATTCAGCACGTGGAGTACCTGGATGTTCTACAAAAACACGAACGCCAATTCCCGGGGTATTCTGCTTTGCTAATAAATCACCTAAATACTCTTGTGCAGAGGGAGTAATTAAAAGGTTTGGAATTTCTTCTGCGACAGCAGTGTTGGTGTTCTCAGTCGACATAACAATAATCCTCAAGCTGATGTCGTTATATTAACCGAAGATGGAGGGTAATTAAAAAAAATCAACCATTTTTGTAGGAATTCTATGCAAGAACATTGTTTATTAAGTTTTTAATGGCATTATTGCTTAGACTCTGATCAATTTAAAATATTTATGTTACATCTACCCTTTGGTCACACTGTGACACTGATCATTCTTACTGTGGCAATTTCCTTGCTGGCATTCTCCAATCAGGCAGTAATGAATCGTTTGATCTTTTGGCCACCTGCAATGCAACGTGGGCAATACGACCGTTTTATCACGCATGGTTTCATTCATGCCGATGGCACGCATTTATTGTTTAACATGATCACGCTGTTTTTCTTTGGCAATATCATTGAAAGCTTTTATCGTCAGTTTTTCTACGACATGGGCTTTGTCTTATTTTACCTCGGTGGATTGATTGTTGCGATTCTACCGAGTTACATAAAACATCGTCATGATGCACGCTGGGCAAGCTTAGGTGCTTCTGGTGCAGTTTCTGCGGTCTTGTTTGCTTACATCCTGTTCCAGCCTTGGAACTTGATTTTCGTATTCTTTATCCCTGTTCCTGCGATTATTTTTGCCATTTTGTATGTGGCCTATAGCATCTGGTCTGGCAAACGCGGCAATAGCAACATCAACCACAGCGCTCATCTATGGGGTGCTGCCTATGGTGTGGTGGTGACCATTATTCTGGAACCTAGAGTCATTCCTCATTTTCTGAACCAATTGGCCAAACTGCCGTTCTAAATCATTTTAAGCATGAGCCCCAATATCGGGGCTTTTCTTTTTTTTAGATTAACAATCAAATTTTAATTATTTTTATCATAAAAATCATCTCTCTAAACTCGCCATAATTCTTTTATAAAATTCAGCTGATTCTAATGTCTCGTAACAGCCTCCTGAGCACACTCTCGATTGCACTTTTTAGCCTTTCAATTTCAGCGTGCAGTAATAATGATTCTGATAATTCAAATACTGTAGTTGAAACCAAGAAACAACCCAATGTTTTATTCATCATGGCCGATGATTTGGGTTATTCAGATTTAGGGGCGTTTGGTGGAGAAATCCATACTCCGAATATCGATGAATTGACCCGAGCAGGTCGTATTTTAACGGATTATCATACCGCACCAACCTGCTCGCCAACACGTTCACAATTGATTTCAGGTACTGACCACCATTTAGCAGGAATTGGGGCGATGGCGGAACTTAATAAACCTCATTTAAAAAATCAACCTGGTTATGAAGGTTATTTAAATGAACGTTCGCTTTCCATTGCAGAAGTGCTGAAAGATAATGGCTACCGAACCTATATCAGCGGCAAATGGCACTTAGGCTTGACGGATGCAACCAACGCGCATGCCAAAGGATTCGATCATTCATTTACACTCTTACAAGGTCTGGATCTACATTTCAAACAGGCGCCAGCAGCATATAACCGTAACGCCACTTATACTGAGGATGGCAAGCAAGTACCAATCTCATCCTTGCCTGATGATTTCTTCTCTACCAACTACTTCACCGACAAACTGATCAGTTATCTAGAATCAGGGAAAAACTCAGGTAAACCGTTCTTTGCCTATGCCGCTTACACCGCACCGCATTGGCCTTTACAAGCCCCTGCCGAATATCGTGACCGTTATCGTGGTGTTTACGACGTAGGCTATGATGTGATTCGAGATGCACGTATTGCCCGTCAAAAACAGCTTGGCTTAATTCCAGCGAATTTTACTGCGGCTGAACCAATCGCCACACAAAATGCACCAGAAAAATATGGCAAATGGAATGAACTTTCAAGTGAACAAAAAGCACTGGAAGCCCGCAGAATGGAAATCTATGCAGGTATGGTCGAAAATCTGGATGCCAATATCGGTCGTGTCATTCAATACCTCAAAGCCAATGGCTTATATGACAATACTTTAATTTTCTTCGTTTCAGATAACGGCGCAGAAGGCTTTATTCGTGGCAATTATGGTGCTGAATCTGGTTTTGATAATAGTGTCAATAATGTCGGCACCTCGAGTTCCTACCACTATGTGGGGCCACGCTGGGCAGAAGTCAGCGCTGCACCTTTCCACCTATGGAAAGACACTGCAGGTGAAGGTGCAACCACTGCACCTGCAATTGTAAAACTCCCATATCAAACCAAAACTCAAACCACCCATCATGGTTTTGCCTCTGTTCTAGATGTTTTCCCGACGGTTTTAGATTACGCCAATATCGCAGTACCACAAGGGCAATATAAAGGTCGTCAGATTAATACCCCAAGTGGCTATTCATGGAAAGCTGTGCTCGAAAATAAAGCCCAAGCTATTCGTCCAGTCAACTTTAGTTTTGCAGATGAATTACATGGCAGTAAATACGCCCGCCAAGGAGATTGGAAAATTGCATTACAAGGTAAGCCAGAACTAGGAACTGGCACTTGGGAACTGTACAACCTCAAAAATGATCGGGGCGAAACACAAAATCTCGCTCAGAACAATCCTGCAAAACTGCAAGAACTGGTAGATGTATACAATCAATACACGCAGAAAAATGGCGTTAAGGAATATTTCCTTAAATGAAGTGGATGACCTTTTTAGTTTCTCTCAGCAGCCTGTCGCTTGTGGCGGGCTGTAGCAAAGTTAAGCCTGATCATACAAGCCATACTCGTACGCAAAGCAGTTCGCTAGCTCAGTTGGGTTCATTGCAACAATGCAAAAAATATTTGGGTGTACCCGACGCATGGCAAGACAATAAAACTGCAGGCATGGTGTGGATTCCTGAAGGTTCATTTCAATTGGGATCAAATCTTGCCTACCCAGATGAGCTGAATTTTGGAAAATCACAACGTCAGGTAAAAGGGTTTTGGATCGATCAAACTGAAGTCACTGTGGCCCAGTTTTCCAGTTTCGTCAAAGCGACGGGCTATATCACTGATGCAGAAAAACAGAAGCAGGCTGCAGTATTTTCTCCTGATGTGAATAACCCAAATCAATGGTGGCAACTGAAAGCAGATTACACCTGGAAAAATCCCAACGGTAGCGCAGGTCAAGCCCCTCTTCCCTCTGAGCCAGTTCGTTATGTCACCAAGAATGATGCAGAACATTATGCAGTTTGGTTAGGTCGCGATTTACCCACAGAACAAGAATGGGAATATGCCGCCAAAGCAGGCTCAAAAACAGATACCCCCTTACATCAAGCGCCACAGGATGCACATCAACATCCGCAAGCCAATTATTGGCAAGGTGAATTTCCACAGAAAAATACCGCTGAAGATCATTTTGCAGGGGTGGCACCTGTGGGCTGTTATGCCGCCAATGCCTTTAAGTTATACGATATGATCGGCAATGTCTGGGAATGGACCTCTTCTGTTTACCATGGTGCTCATGATCAGCACATGGGTAATTACGCAGAATTACGTCAACAAAATACCACGGCAACCCAGTATGTCCTTAAAGGTGGGTCTTTTTTATGTGCATCAAACTTTTGCGCTCGTTACCGCAATAGTAGCCGTTATCCACAAGAATTTGATTTAGCCGCAACACATGTTGGATTTAGAACCGTTTTCCGCACACTGGAATGATACAAATCTGCATTAAAAACATCCATCGGGCCGCTAGCCGAAAAGTAACAGCCAATTTAAAGTAGATAGGAAAGCAATAAAAATAGGATGGAACCATGAAAATAACACTGCTCTATCTCTGTACCCTACTGACTTTAAGCCTATCTGCCTGTGCCGTACATACACCTCATGGTAGCGTCATTGTTGACCCTGACAATCATCATGATGGTCGTGGTGATTTCTGTCCTCCAGGACAAGCCAAAAAAGGACGTTGCTAAATCCTCATATACCTAAACCTGCTATCGGGTTTAGGTATATTGCACTTAAAGCGCATTTAACTTAAAACACACATTTCATCAGATAATTGCATCAGCAGTCACGTTTTTTTTAATTTAATAATTTCATTTACTTAAAATCCATATAAACTATATGGAATATATTCTATTTTTTGATGGGATTTTAGATGACTCTAAGCCAGCACAGCCCAGTCATGGACATCTTGAATAAAGTTCAACATGCAGATGATTGGATGATTTTCTTAGAGCAACTGAATCACTATTTTGATGTCCAAGCATCGCAACTGTTGGCTGTTGACCTAGAAGTACAGGCACTTTCTTTCAGTGTTCATCACGGCGTAAATTTTGATTCCAATCAACTCGAACAAGCCGCACTAACCCAAATCCGTTTGGCCATAGATGATGACCCGCGTTTAAAGAAAATGCTTTTGGCCCCCATGACGGGATGGATGCATTGCTCTCAACATTTCCAAGAGCACGAAATCACACAGACTCAAGTTTACCAACGGGTGCTACAGCCTCTGGATTTACGCTTCTGTTCAGCCATACAAATCATTTATGACCATAAAGTCTGTGTCTTACTGGCTTTTCTGACCAGCCCTGAACGTGGTGCATTAAGCTGTAGTGAACTTCAGCCAATTCATGAAATCTTACCCATCGTACAACAGAAAATTCAGCAATATCGCCATCATTTTGAATATTCCACCATGACCTTGCTCGGATCACAGCTGATCCAAAAAATGAATCAACCAATTGCGATTATTAACCTAAATGGCGATATTTTAGAGATCAATTCCGAAGCTCAGCAATTATTGCAAGATCATCAACAGATTCAAATTAAACAGCGTCGTTTTATTTTAAATGAAAAACATCAGCAACAATTTGACCAGAATCTGATTGAACTGGAACGTAATTATAAAAATCATCAACAACAAGCAGATCATGAGCGTAGCAAAATCATCGTACTCGACCCGCATTTATTCTTAACCCTTGACCTGCTCAGCCCAGAAAAAGCCCATAAGATTTTTGGCCTTCGTCCCGTCTTGCTTGCAACATTCTCTGGATTAAAACAGAAACCTAAATATCAAAAAGACATTTGTACGCAACTGTTTATGTTTACGCCTGTTGAACATAAAATATGTGAGCAACTTCTAGAAGGTAAAACCACCAAAGAAATTGCCCTGTCACATCAAATTCAAGCCGATACGGTAAAGAAGCATCTACAATCAATTTTCAAAAAAACCCGAACGCATCGCCAAAGTGAATTGATGCAACTCTTGATGCAACTTCTATAAATATAAAGAAAGCCTTAGGCAATCTCTGCTGGGAATGCAATGACCTGATCAATTTTGACTTGATTCATGGCAACCATCAGTAAACGATCAATTCCCAAAGCGATACCTGAACACTCTGGCATATTCGGCAAAGCAGCCAACAAATACTGATCGGTTGGAATTACAGGCAAACCTTGCTGGGTTCGTTCTGCATTATCCGCTTCAAAACGTGAAGCCAGCACAGACGCATCCAAAAGTTCATCATAGGCATTTGCCAGTTCTAAACCTTCGATATAAACCTCAAAACGTGCTGCAACCAGTTCTCCATCTTCATCCTGTTTTACTTTTGCCAATGAAGCCATTTCAGGTGGAAAATCCGTTAAAAATACAGGTGCATCAAAGCCTAAACTTGGCTCAACGAAATGCGAAAACAACAAGTCCATATAGGCCAAGCGATCATCACCTAAATCAAGATTCAAACCCACACGATTCGCTGTATCTTTAAGCTGCTTAACGGTCGCCTGTAAAGGATTAATATCCAAACGATCCTGAAAAGCATGCTTATAACTGAGAACAACTGGACGAATTTCACCAAAGCGCTGTGCCAAGCATGTTTCTAACAGATCCGCAGTTTCATGCATCAATCCTTTTAAATCTAATCCCGGTCGGTACCATTCCAGCATAGTAAATTCACTATTGTGTTTACGACCATGTTCATCGTCACGAAATACTTTACAGATTTGATAGATTGCCCCACTGCCACTTGCCAATAACCGTTTCATTGGAAACTCTGGTGAAGTCTGTAAATACTGGGTATTTAGTTTGCCATGAATATGACGCTGCACCTGAACCGAGGCCAAATGTACGTCCGTCACACCCGCCTGCGACAGAATGGGTGTTTCCACTTCAAGCACTTCACGCGCAGCAAAAAACTGGCGAATTTTGCTATACATCTCCGCACGTACTTTCAGCGCTTCAAGTGAACAGGTCGGTTGGTAGGTTTTCATTACTTGGTTCATGCTTGTGGTCCACCGTGTGCAGCCCATTCACGGCGCAAAGGATAATTTTTTCGGAGTAAATCAAATGCTGTTTGTTCTACTTTACCATCTTGGATACAGGCACGAAGTTGTTGATCATCGACAGCAATATCATAAATCTGAGTCAGATGCTGTTTAAGCGCTGCTTTTACATCTTGCTGCCCGAAATACTGTTCAACACTTGGCAACTGGCTCTCGAATCGCTTTGTCACCTCATAGGCAAATACCTGGCAAAAAGCCTCATAGATCATCTGCGTCCCTCTGGCCTTACCTTCCAGACTATAACCCGCAATATGCGGTGTTGCCAAAGCCAGTAAATCTAACAATTGCTCAGAAATTTCAGGCTCGAACTCAAAGACATCGAGAACGACTTGACGCTGCGTCGCAACAATATCAGCCATTAATGCAGACTGTTGAATCACTGGACCACGCGCACTGTTGATTAAAATAGCGGATGGTTTCATTGCAGCTAAAGCAGCTGCATCAAATAAATGCTGTGTGGGAAAATCACCCGATAAGGTTAAAGGCACATGAATTGAAATTGCATCGGCACGTTCTAACAGCTCAGCAAAAGAGACATTTTCAATACCTGCTAATTGCACATAAGGATCATAGCCAATTACATTCCAACCGAGAATTTGGGCCATGGCCGCCAATCGTTTACCCACATTACCCAAACCGACAATAGCCAGCGTAAATGCGCTATTTTGCTCTAATAAATCGATATCTAAATGTAATAAAGCGGTAATCACATATTCAGCAACCGCTTGCGCATTACAACCCGCCGCATTGCTCCACGCAATATGCTGTTGTTCTAAGGCTTGAATATCAAGATGATCAGTTCCAATGGTGGCACTACCCACAAATTTAATCTTAGTCTGATCAATTAAGGCATGACTCACTTTGGTGACGGAGCGAACTAAAAGTGCATCGGCATCCTGCACATCGTGATGTGTCAGTGTCCGCCCTGCTCGATGCTGTATTTCTGCAAATTCCGCAAAGAAATAATCGGTAAATGCCAAATTTTCATCTGCGATAATTTTCATGCAGAACTTTCCCTCAATAGACCTGTGCTTATTATCCTTAGCCTTATCCGAATTGACAATTCATAAATGCAACGCTGATAAGATTAGCTGGCAGAAAACCGTCTTGATTCGTACACGCATGCGACATATTGCCAATTTACTGCAACATCTTTGCTCTTATAATAATACTTTCTGCAATTCCTTCATCCTAATGACGCAATACTCTCCCTATAAAGGCAAAAGTGGCATTAAGCGGATTTTAAATGCCACAGGCTATTCCATTGCTGGCTTTAAAGCTGCCTTTCACCATGAAGCAGCCTTCCGACAAATCCTGTTGCTCAATGTAATATTGATCCCGATTAGCTTTTTCGTACATGTCTCAGCGGTTGAACAGGCCCTGATGGTTGCTGTCTGTTTATTGGCGATTATTGTCGAGCTTTTTAACTCAGCCATTGAAGCTGTTGTAGATCGTGTATCTTTGGAAAGAAATCCATTGTCTAAAAATGCCAAAGACATGGGTAGTGCTGCGCAATTTGTTTCTTTAGCAATTATCTTCTTTACGTGGATGATTATTTTATTGAAATAATTTTGATATCGAGAAGAAACAGGATGACTCTTTCTTCTCGTCATTTATTTGATCAGCTTAGAATCCAACCCCGATGCCAATGACAGGACCTTGTTGTACCGTATCCCATTTAAAACTACCATTTTTATAGTCTTGCGATACATAACGGTAGCCCACTCTAAAGTTTACAGGTGCTGTAAATATTTTTTGACGATAACCTAAATATGCCTGTGCGATTTGGGTCTGTTCCGTACCGTAGGTATATTGAGCGGCAAGATTCCAAGGTGAATCATTATTATAGCGAAGCCTTACTCCACCAAAATATTCATACCAATCCTCTCCAACAGAAACTTGCTTGCCCAACGCCCCTAACACACCTTCTAAATCGGTATAATTCACACCTAAACTAGGCTCAATGACCAAACCCTGACCATGAGGAAATTGTTCATAGGCTCGATAATAAATACCTAAATTACTCAGATTAACTTTAGTCGATAAAACCGCAGGAAATGCATAAACTTGTTTTTTCTCTTCAGTTTTTACATATTGAATATCAGAGAAAATCCCCCACTTGCCTTTATTTATTTCTAAATGTCCCATGAGTGCCTGATCAAGTGCATCAACTGTATCTTTGAAGGGTTGATCCAGTTGATAGTTCAAACCTTGATAGCCAATCCCTCCATCAATATCGGCAGCAAATCCATAGATATTCAAAAAGACTTTGGTTTCCCCAGTAAAAGATTCTTTAATGCTTTCTGCATGAGCTTGAAGCCCCAATAGGCTACATGCCAAGATGAAACAGCAAGATTTATACATGTATATACGCTCCAACCGAGTTATGTTCTATTAAATTTTTAAAGTTATAAATATGAATTAGCGTATTAATAGCGTTTTATCTTGGCTTTTACCATTCTACAAACGTAAAAAATCCCTGCCTAAGCAGGGATTTTTCTTATCTAGACGCAGATGTAATTACATCATGCCGCCCATTCCACCCATACCGCCCATATCTGGAGCAGCAACTTTATCTTCTGGGATATCAGTGATCATACATTCAGTTGTCAACATTAAACCAGCAACAGAAGCTGCGTGTTCAAGTGCTGAACGCGTTACTTTAGCAGGGTCAAGAATACCCATTTCTAACATATCGCCATATTCACCAGTTGCAGCGTTATAACCGAAGTTACCTTCGCCCGCTTTAACAGCATTGATGACAACTGATGGCTCATCACCAGCATTTGAAACGATTTGACGAAGTGGTGCTTCGATCGCACGACGTAAAATGTTGATACCGGCAGTTTGATCTTCGTTTGCGCCTTTTAAGCCATCCAATACGTTAACAGCACGTACCAGTGCAACACCACCACCTGCAACAACACCTTCTTCAACCGCTGCGCGAGTTGCGTGAAGTGCATCGTCTACACGGTCTTTCTTCTCTTTCATTTCAACTTCAGTTGCTGCACCAATTTTGATGACTGCAACACCGCCTGCTAATTTAGCAACGCGTTCTTGAAGTTTTTCTTTGTCGTATTCAGAAGTTGATTCTTCGATTTGCGCACGGATCTGTTGAACACGCTCAGCGATCTGCGCTGCATTACCAGCACCATCAACGATCACAGTGTTTTCTTTAGATACCGTGATTTTGTGCGCAGTACCCAAATCTTGAAGAGAAGCTTGCTCTAAAGACATACCTACTTCTTCAGAAATGACAGTCGCGCCAGTTAAGATCGCGATGTCTTGAAGCATTGCTTTACGACGGTCACCAAAACCAGGTGCTTTAACCGCACATACTTTGATAATACCGCGCATGTTGTTCACAACAAGTGTAGCAAGCGCTTCACCTTCAACATCTTCAGCGATGATAAGAAGAGGTTTACCTGTTTTAGCAACAGCTTCTAATACAGTAATCAACTCACGGATGTTGCCAATTTTTTTGTCAACAAGAAGAATGAATGGATTTTCAAGTTCAGCCGTTAAAGTATCTTGTTTGTTCGCGAAGTATGGAGAGATATAACCACGGTCGAACTGCATCCCTTCTACAACGTCTAAAGCGTCTTCGAAGCCAGAACCTTCTTCTACAGTGATAACACCTTCTTTACCTACTTTTTCCATCGCTTGAGCGATCAGTTTACCAACAGTGGTATCAGAGTTCGCAGAGATTGAACCTACTTGTTCAATTGCTTTGAAATCATCAGCTGGTTTTGCATTGGTACGGATATTTTCAACAACAGTTTTAACTGCGATGTCGATACCACGTTTTAAATCCATTGGGTTCATACCAGCAGTCACTGATTTGATCCCTTCATTTAAGATTGCTTGCGCAAGTACAGTTGCAGTTGTTGTACCGTCACCTGCGATGTCATTTGTTTTAGAAGAAACTTCGCGAACAAGTTGAGCACCCATGTTTTCAAACTTGTCTTTTAAAGAAATTTCTTTTGCAACTGTTACACCATCTTTAGTGATGTGTGGCGCACCGAAAGAACGGTCGATGACAACGTTACGGCCTTTAGGACCTAAAGTAACTTTTACTGCATCTGCAAGTGTATTTACGCCTGCAATCATTTTTGAGCGAGCTGAATCACCAAATTTTACGTCTTTAGCTGACATGTTTAACTCCGAATCTTTTTAAATACTGTATCTGATTAATTTGTGAGTTATGTATCGATTAGCCTTCAAGTACAGCTAAGATATCTGACTCTTTCATGATCAAGAGTTCTTCACCGCTTACTTTTACTGTTGTACCTGCATAAGTACCGAACAATACTTTATCACCAACTTTAACGTCTAAAGCGCGAACGCCATTGTCAGTGATTTGACCATTACCTACTGCGATAACTTCACCTTGAGATGGTTTTTCAGCAGCAGAACCTGGAAGTAAAATACCACCAGCCGTTTTAGTTTCTTCTTCTACGCGACGAATCACAACACGATCATGTAATGGACGAATGTTGCTCATAGTTAACTCCATCAGACTTAGTCTTTTTGATTAATGCGTATCGCCAATTCATGGCAATACATAAAATTTTGATATGCCACTTTTGTGGGGTTAAAAAAAATAGCTTCAAGGGGAGAATGAAAAAAAATTCTACTTATAGATGATTTTTTAAACATCGAAATCTATAGATGCCGAATTAAACAACAGTTTGGGATTTCACAAATATTTTAAGCGACTCATCAAACCAATAATGTTCGATCGCACCATCCTCCAAAATCACGTTAAAACTATTCGAAAATCCAAAACGCAATCGATTTGAAGTTGCTGTTCCAGCATGAATATCAAAGATCGGATGATCAAAACCCAAGTGAAAAATTTGATTTAAATCATGGACAGCCACTTTGTGTAAATGTCCATGTAATAAACCAAATAACCCTGTTTCCCCCCAACGCTCTAAAGCAATTTTTCCTAGCACAGGGCAATCCTTATCACCATGCTCATTTGGAAAGGTATAAAAGGGTTGGTGGAAAACCACCAGTTTGATTTTATTGGCTGGCGCTTTTTTTAACTGCTCATAAGCCTCATGAATTTGCTCAAGAGAAATATGTCCTCTAGTATGATAGCGCCGACGGATACTATTCATCCCAACAATATAAAAATGCGCCGTTTCCAGCGTTGTCTCCAAACGACCAAAGAAGGCCTGATAACGCACAAAAGGAGAAAAGAAACGGTTCCAGACATGATAAAGCGGAATATCATGATTGCCAGGCACCACCAGATAAGGAAGATTGAGGGAATCTAAAAATTGTCGACATGCATAAAACTGCTTCAAGCGTGCACGTTGGGTAAGATCACCACTCACAATCACCGCTTCAGGGCGGTGCTGCTGACAAAACTGCTTGATCGCTTCAATACAAACTTCACGTTCCGTTCCAAAATGCAGATCAGACAGGTGTAATAACATGCGGAACCATCACTTTTAACGCTGACTTCTTCACTGAAAATTTTAATGGAGTTTGCATCTCCATAAGTTCTCCATCTACGGCAACCGTTAATTTTGGCTTTTTACAATCGACCTGTATATGTTCAGCACAAAATGAATACACATCTGAAGCCTGATCAATTTTGCCCTGAATCAATTTCCATAACATTTTTAATAAACTGAGACGATCACTTTTAGCAACCACCACCCCTGCAAGCTTGCCATTGGCAGCACACTCGGCAATTCTTAATTTCATATCACTGAGCTGTAATTGATTATTGCCAAAAAAAATCAAAGGTGTGGCAACTGGGTATTTTTGACCATCCACAATAACCGCCAACTTTAAAGACTTAGATTCACGCAGCAGCACGTCCAAACCCGATGTATAGGCATTCAACGGAAAACGCCCAAGCCGTTGATTATACAATTCACGTTTTTTTATAAATAAAGGATACAGCCCCAAACTTGCATTATTGAGATAAATTTGGTCATTGATCGCAGCAACATGCACCGCTTGTATCACGCCCGTTGCAATCACCTCTGCCGCTTGAGCAACATCAATCGGGATATTTAATGCTCGTGCGACATAATTAAACGTCCCTAGCGGTATAATTCCCATCGGAATATCAGTATGGATAAGTTTTTTTGCAACGGCATTCAACGTTCCATCACCCCCAGCCGCAACCACCACACCACGTGAATCTGCCTGCTGATGTCTAGCAAATACAGCCTGCATCATTTCATCAAAATTAACCTGTTGATTTAACTCAAAAACCTGAATTTCAAATCCATATTGCGTCCAATAGGTCATGAGGCGTTCATATTCTTCATCTTGCTGCGCAGCATGAAAGCCTGATTTTTGATTATAAATAATAGATAAAGGCTGTAAATTTTGACTCATTCGCATCAACCTCAAGGCTTTAGATAAGCTTATTTTTGTTTACAAAATCAACAAATAAAAGCAAGTTTATGTAAATTTTGAATGAACATTATTCATATAATCAATAACAATTCTCAAAAAATTAAAAATAAATTAAATAACTGATTATTAATAAAATTTATAAAAAAAATATTACATATAAAAAAACAAAATAACAAAATATAGAATAATAAAATTATTAAAAAACAAATGCATAAACCAAAATCAACATTTCCACCCTTCTACACCCACCTATTCTTTAGTCTTATATTTTTTATGATTTTATGCTTTAATACAGCCACTTTTTTTACTTCATCTGTCTCACTGCCATCCAGTGGATAGAATTTGTACGTCGTACACACTTTAAAAAGGCATCACCATGACCCAAGTGAACGCACCAGAATTCGTTCGTCACCCTAAGCTAATTGCGTGGGTGGAAGAAATTGCAAAATTGACCAAACCAGCAAAAATCGAATGGTGTGACGGAAGCGAAGAAGAATATCAACGTCTTATGGACTTGATGATCGCTAACGGCACCATGCAAAAACTTAACCAAGAAAAACATCCTGGTTCTTATCTTGCAAATTCTGATCCTTCTGACGTTGCTCGTGTTGAAGACCGTACTTATATCTGCTCGCAAAATGAAGAAGATGCTGGCGCAACAAACAACTGGGTTGCTCCTGCAGAAATGCGCGAAAAATTAAATGGATTATTTGACGGTGCAATGGAAGGCCGTACCATGTATGTGGTTCCCTTCTCGATGGGTCCTTTAGGAAGCCACATTGCTCACATCGGTATCGAGTTAACAGATTCACCTTACGTTGCAGTCAGCATGACTAAAATGGCACGTATGGGTAAAGCAGTTTATGACGTGTTAGGTACTGATGGTGAGTTTATCCCATGTGTACACACTGTTGCTGCACCGCTTAAAGATGGTCAAAAAGATGTTGCTTGGCCATGTAACAACGAAAAATATATCGTTCACTATCCAGAAACTCGTGAAATCTGGTCTTATGGTTCTGGTTACGGCGGCAACGCATTGCTTGGTAAAAAATGCCTAGCATTACGTATTGCATCTGCAATGGGTCGTGAGCAAGGCTGGTTAGCTGAACACATGCTCATTTTAGGTGTGACCAATCCACAAGGTGAAAAACACTACATCGCAGCGGCATTCCCTTCTGCATGTGGTAAAACAAACTTTGCAATGTTGATTCCACCAGCAGGTTACGAAGGCTGGAAGATTGAAACTGTAGGTGACGATATTGCTTGGATCAAACCAGGTGAAGACGGTCGCTTATATGCAATCAATCCAGAAGCAGGTTTCTTTGGTGTTGCGCCTGGTACAAATACCAAAACCAACCCGAACTGTATTGCAACCATGCATAAAGATGTGATCTACACCAACGTTGCAGTCACCAAAGACGGCGAAGTATGGTGGGAAGGCCTAACTAAAGAAGTTCCAGCTGACCTGATCACTTGGAAAGGCCAGCCTTATGTTGAAGGCGAAAAAGCAGCACATCCAAACTCACGTTTTACTGTTTCTGCGGGTCAATGCCCTTCGATTGATGCTGACTGGGAAAATCCAGCGGGCGTACCAATCTCTGCATTCATCTTCGGTGGTCGTCGTGCAGACACAGTGCCTTTAGTATCTGAAGCATTTGACTGGGTTGATGGCGTTTATAAAGCAGCAACCATGGGTTCTGAAACAACTGCTGCAGCTGTTGGTCAACAAGGTATTGTTCGTCGTGACCCATTCGCAATGCTTCCATTTGCAGGTTATAACATGGCTGACTACTTCGGCCACTGGTTACAACTTGGTCAAGAAGTTGGTGCAAAAGCTGAAGCTGCTGGTAATAAATTACCAAAAATCTTCAACGTAAACTGGTTCCGTCGTGATGCTGAAGGCAACTTCGTATGGCCTGGTTTCGGACAAAACATGCGTGTTCTTGAGTGGATTATTGATCGTTGTGAAGGTCGTGCTGAAGCGACTGAAACACCAATCGGTTATGTTCCGACTTACGAACAGCTGAACTGGACTGGTATTGACTTCTCTAAAGAGCAATTCAATACAGTAACAGCACAAGATAAAGATCAATGGATCAAAGAACTTGAAAGCCACACTGAGTTATTCACTAAACTTGGTGCCCGCTTACCTCAAGCACTTAAAGATCGTCAAAATGAATTATTAGCAGCTGTTAAATCTGCTTAATCACCTTTGTTTCCCTCTTTATTAAAGAGGATTAAGGAGATTAGAAAAGGTCGCTTCGGTGGCCTTTTTTATTACCCAAATTTCGAAAATTCCTATCACCCCGCCGCCCCACTCTAGGTATTCCCATTAAGCTTTAGCTAAAATAAATTGCAAAATTAACGAATATTAACAATAATTGTAATAATAATATTTCTCATTTACATGGTTGTAGCTATGAGTTCTTCCCCACTGTTTAAACGCACTCCACTGTTTTTGGCTATCTCAACATTAGTCAGTATCAGTTCTTATAGTTATGCACTTGATGGGGAATCGCAACAACTTCCAACCATCAAAGTCCAAGCAATTCAGGACAGTGACATCAGTGAGAAAACTAAAGCTTACAGTATTAAAAATAGTTCAAGTGCAACCAAACTTAATATTGAAGCCAAAGAAATTCCACAAACCATCAATGTGGTGACACGTCAGCAAATTGAAGATTTCGGCCTGACCAGTTCAAGAGATGTTTTAAATAACACCCCAGGCGTCACCGTAAATTCGCTAGAAACTGAGCGCTCGGTATATATGGCGCGTGGCTTTGAAATCTCAAATATTCTAGTCGATGGTGTTGGCTTCCCATCAGGTGGGTGGAATTATAATGACACCAATCCTGACAGCTACTTTTATGATCGAATTGAAGTCATTAAAGGCGCAGATGCACTGACCAATGCATTTGGTGATCCAAGTGCAACCATCAACTATATCCGTAAACGCCCAACTAAACAGTTCCAAGCCAATGCGGGTCTGAGCTATGGCTCATGGGATACGCAACGTTATGAAGCAGATGCTTCAGGCAGCCTGTTATCCGATGGCAGTGTCCGCGGTCGTCTTTCAGGTTTTCAGCAGACTGGAGACTCACACTTAGACCGCTACACGTCCGAGAAAAATGGTATTGCAGGCATCTTAGAAGCCGACCTGACCGATAGCACCCTACTTACCATTGGTGCAAGCCAAGAAAAAAACAAACCCAATGCCAATAATTGGGGTGCTTTACCTCTGATGGATTCTTCGGGTAAACAAATCAGTTATGATCGCTTTTATAATCCAAATCCAGATTGGGCGTATTGGGACAATACCTCTCGAAATGCATTTTTTGAGCTTAAACAGAAACTCTCTGAGAATTGGTCAGCCAACCTAAACTACAACTACAATGAAAAGAATCGCGACAGCCGACTGTTATACTATTACGGTTATCCAATGGCGAACGGTGCTGATGTCGATTTTACTGCTAAAGGCTTTAGTGAAAAAAATAAACAACATAGTGTAGACCTCAACCTAAATGGAAAATTTGAACTATTAGACCAGCAACATGAAGCGATTGTTGGTTACAGCTTCACCCAGAGCAAACAAAATGACGCTCAAACTGTGGGCGACATCCAAGACAGTAATGTTGGAATATGTGTTCGTGGCACAGGCGACAATGAATACAAAGCTCAATGTACTACTGATTGGGCAAGCTGGACCCCAAATAGTGTGATCTGGAGCCCATTCACAAAAACAGCAGATTATACTCAACGTAATCAATCTGTTTATGCAGCAACCCGCCTACACCTCAATGATGATTTAAAATTAACCCTAGGTGCAAACTACGTCCAAGCCAAGAGTGAAGGTACAAGTTACGGCGACCCAATGAGTTATGACGAGAGCAAAGTATCGCCATATGCGGGTATAACCTATAACTTCACCCCTGAATATACGGGTTATATGAGTTATACCTCGATTTTCCGCCCACAAACCTCAGTTGACAAAGCAACGGGCAAAATTGCAGATCCAATTGAAGGTAAAAGCTATGAAGTTGGATTTAAGAGTTCTTGGTTAGATAACAAGCTTACTGGAACACTGGCTGTGTTTAGAACTGAGGAAAATAGCTACCCGCTTCGCTCAACTGACAACCCTTCTCTCGATCGTAGAGTTGAAGTTAGTGATCTTCGTTCTCAAGGTGTAGAAGTGGGTCTGGCGGGACAACTCACCGATCAAGTCAATGTTTCTCTCGGCTATACCCAATTTAGCCTGCAAGATCTGAAAAATGGCGGCGCAGCAAGAACCTACAACCCAACGCAAAGTTTTAATCTATTAACCACCTATTCCCCAGCTCAATTGCCAAAACTGAAAGTTGGTGCTGGGGTGAAATGGCAAAGTAAAATCACCCGTTTTGACCCAAGCTTTAGCACCTACCTCAAACAAAGTGATTATGCATTGTTGAACTTGATGGCAAGCTATGACATTAGTCCAAATCTTTCTATTCAAGCCAATGCCAATAACGTGACTGATAAAAAGTATTTAAACAGCTTTACCGATGGGCAGGCATTCTACGGAGCACCTGCAAATTACACCGTTGCATTCCGCTTCAAGTACTAATCAATACCCATAAAAAAAGCCCCTTATTCGAAGGGGCTTTTTTTATTGCAAACGATTAAGCCGCAACGGTTGTATGCGGTTTATTGGCTAAATAAGCATCTAAACTTTCAATTTCACTCGTTGCAAAGTTTAGACCCAATTTAGACCGCCTCCACAAAATATCTTGACTGTTGCTTACCCATTCAACGCGGCACAAATAGTCCACTTCTTTTGCATACAGACTTTGACCAAAATGCTGTCCAAGCTGTTCAACTGATGTTGCTTCGCCCAAGATATTCCACACACGTGAACCATAAGCAGATGCCCAACGTTTTGTTAAGAACTCAGGCGCATCTGTGATTTGTGCATGAATTTCTCGCATCAACTGCTCAACAGACTCCATATTCTCACCACCCGGCAGAGCTTCTGTTGCGGTCCAACTGTCTTTCATTTCAGGGAAGAATGCTTTCAGCTGCTGCATTGCAGACTCAGCCAACTTACGATAAGTCGTCAATTTACCCCCAAACACTGAAAGCAATGGCGCTTGATCAGCAGACTCTTGAGATAAAGCCAAGGTGTAATCACGGGTGATGGCCGATGGATTATCTGATTCATCATCACATAATGGACGTACGCCCGCAAAAGTCGAAATAATATCGGCTTGCGTTAATTGATTTTTAAAGTGTGCATTGCTCACTTCAATTAAATAATCGATCTCTTCTTGAGTAATTTTAACTTGTGCAGGATCACCTTGATATTCGCGATCCGTGGTTCCAATCATTGTATATTGATCCAAGTACGGAATGGCGAACACAATACGACGGTCATCATTCTGCATGATAAACGCTTTATCACCTTCATACAGCTTCGGCACAATGATATGGCTACCCTGAATCAAACGGATGCCATAGGGTGATTTAAGCTGTAAATCCTGCTTGATGAATTGCGCAACCCAAGGGCCCGCAGCATTCACTAAAGCCTTGGCTTTAATCTGGAATTGACCCTGTGCATTTTCCAGATCAACGACCCAGTATTGACCTTCACGTTGCGCTGATAAACAGCGAGTACGCGTTACAATATCAGCACCCTTTTCACGGGCATGCATTGCATTTAAGACAACCAGACGTGAATCATCTACCGCACAATCTGAATATTCAAAACCGCGAGTAATTGCAGTATTTAATGGACTGTCTTCTTTAAAATAAACGTTATTCGAACCCAATAACTTTTCACGTTTACCCAAGTGATCGTAAAAGAACAAACCTGTACGAATCAACCATGCTGGGCGCAAATGTGGACGATGCGGCATGATAAAACGCATTGGACGGATAATGTGGGGTGCTTTTGCCAACAATACTTCGCGTTCAGCCAAGGCTTCACGTACCAAGCGAAACTCTTTATGTTCAAGGTAGCGTAAACCACCATGAATCAATTTACTGCTTGCAGAAGATGTATGGCTGGCCAAGTCATCTTTTTCACACAGGAATACCGATAAGCCACGACCCGAAGCATCTGCTGCGATACCAACACCATTGATACCACCACCGATCACAGCAAGGTCATATATTTTGTCATTTGACTGAGGAGAAGTTTGCATAAGGCACCGCAAATTTTCATTATTGTTCAATAACGAACATTTGAACATATAAAATGAAAATAAACAATAAAAAGCTGTCAAAAAAATGCCAATTTATAGACGTTTTTAGATAAATGGTCAAAATTAAAAATAAAGGGATTAAAAAGATGATCGTCTAGCAACACAAAGGCTGCTCAAGCTTATAGCATTATTTTTATTTAATGATTCTTGAGCTAAAAGTACCTAGCTCAAGAAAAGTAACAATTTTTCGAAAATGAAGATTTATGTCGCAACAATCAGCCCAACATCCAAATCTCGGATGGTTTTTATAAATTCATCGCTGGGCTGTTGATCGGTAAAAATACAGTCAACTTGCTTAAGTGAACCTAAACGAATCATGGCATTACGACCAAATTTACTACTATCCGCAGCCAAAAATACCTGACGTGCACTGGATACAATCTCTTGAGATACGCACACTTCTTGGAAATCAAAATCCAGCAAAGTGCCGTCTTCTTCAATCCCACTAATCCCGACCAAAGCATAATCTGCTTTAAACTGCTTAAAGAAGTCCGCTGTAGCCTGACCAATCACACCACCATCTGGACGAACGCGCCCACTGGCAATCAATACTTCAAAGTCTTCTTTGGTACTGAGGATTTTGGCGACATTAAGATTATTGGTGATGATTCTTAAACCAGTATGGTTCAACAATGCATGTGCAATTGCTTCGGTTGTGGTCCCGATATTGATAAATAAAGAGGCATGATCTGGAACGGCTGCTGCAACAGCGGCAGCAATTCGTCTCTTTTCTTCTAACATATGCCCCACACGCATCGTATATTCAGTGTTTTCTACACTTGAATCATGCGCGGCACCACCATGGTAACGTCGTAACAACCCCTCATCCGCCAATTGATTAATATCACGACGGATGGTTTGAGGCGTCACATCAAAATGTTGAGCAAGTTCTTCAATACTAATATAGCCACGCTCTCGCACTAATTCGAGGGTTTTTTGTTGGCGTAGTATCAAGCTCATGCTCATCCATCCTGTGTTATTTTAGATCATGCAATAAAGGGTATTTTAGCTTAGTCTTCCGCCCAATCACGAGTACGTCCGACTGCTTTTAACCAACCTTTATAGAGTTTTTCAGTCACATCCTGACTGCACTCTGGGGTAAAGGTATTTTCGATGGTCATTCTACTCTTCAATTCGTTTAAATCCGACCAGAAACCGACAGCCAAACCAGCCAAGAATGCTGCCCCCATCCCCGTAGTTTCTTTCATCGCAGGACGTTCTACCGAAGTGCCCATGATATCTGCCTGGAACTGCATCAAGAAGTTATTTGCAGTCACACCACCATCGACACGTAAGGTCCGCAACTTCTCACCAGAATCTTGCTGCATGGCATCCAGCACATCACGAGTTTGATAGGCAATCGACTCAAGCGTTGCACGAATGATGTGTTCAATGCTCACACCACGCGTAATCCCCAAGATCGCACCACGTGCTGTCGGATCCCAATATGGCGCACCCAAGCCAGTAAAAGCAGGTACAACATAGACCCCATTACTGTCTTTCACTTTGGTTGCGTAATATTCAGAATCATGCGAATCATTAATCGCTTTCAGTTCATCGCGTAGCCACTGCACACATGAACCACCATTGAACACTGCACCTTCCAATGCATAGTTCACTTCACCACGTGGACCACATGCAATCGTGGTTAATAAACCATGATCAGATTGAACAATGCGCTTGCCCGTATTCATGAGCAAGAAACAGCCTGTACCATAAGTATTTTTGGCTTGACCCGCTTCAACACACATTTGTCCAAACAATGCAGCTTGTTGATCCCCTGCGATACCCGCAATTGGAATACCAATTTCCTGACCGCTAATGGTATGTGTATAACCGTAAACTTCAGAAGAACCACGAACCTCAGGTAACATCGCTTTAGGAATGTTCAATGCTTCAAGCAGTTTATCGTCCCATTCCAAAGTCTCAATATTAAACAACATAGTGCGAGAAGCATTGGTATAGTCAGTCACATGGACTTGACCATTGGTCAATTTCCACAACAACCAAGTATCGATCGTCCCAAACAAAAGCTCGCCACGTTCCGCACGTTCACGACTACCTTCAACACGGTCCAAAATCCACTTAATTTTAGTCGCAGAGAAATACGGATCAAGTACCAAACCTGTCACTTTATGCACGTAATCTTGCCAACCGTCTTGGCGCAGTTGATTACAAATTTCATTGCTTTGGCGGCTTTGCCACACAATTGCATTGTAAATAGGTTTTCCTGTCTTTTTATCCCAGATAACCGTGGTTTCACGTTGGTTGGTGATCCCAATTGCCGCAATTTGCTCGCTGGAAATACTGGCTTGTGCCAAAGCTTCAACCCATACCGCGCTTTGAGTCGCCCAGATTTCCATTGGATCATGCTCGACCCAACCTGGTTGTGGGTAAATTTGCGTAAATTCACGCTGAGCAATACTGATGACATTCGCATCGTGATCCAATACGATCGCACGTGAACTCGTTGTACCTTGGTCAAATGCAACCACGTATTTTTTTTGACTATCTGTAGAGATCATGACATACCTATCCAGACTTGCTTAATTAAGGGTCTAAGGACACTCCAATAAACCCTGTGCTGCAATAAATTAAATGCCCGTTAAAAAACGGGCTCAAATACTGCAAAAAAGCAATGACTTCTGTATTAAATAAAAAACTTGGCAGATTATATGCAAAATTGTTCGAAAACGAAAATTCTTTCTTTAAAATTGAAGCTAAAAATCGATGAATAGCCTGTGTTTTAAAGATTCCTCACAATAAAAAACTTATTTTATGCGATACTGAAACCAGAAATAACAGGACCATTGATATGAAAAAAACCAATTTATTGTTAATTATGAGCGGTACACTTCTTATTGCAGCATGTCAAAGCAGTCCACATCAGTACAATGGCGTGACTGGTTATCAAATCGAAAATAAAACAGCCTCTTCAGCAACCGTCGCTTATACTCTCGCCGCACGCAGTAATAGCGATTTGGATGAGAAAAAATTACAACATGCATGTAAGCAAATTTTAGGTGCAGAAAAAACATATAAACTTGCTGTGCTCAGTGTCAATGAAATTATGAATCCAGCCCAACAAGAACAATACGGCGTCAAATTGGGTAATAGTCGTGCCACTTTCGGTCTGTCCAACTCACCTGACTTAAACAACAGTGAAGGCTATGCGACACGTCAAGCACTTGAAACTCGCCCAACCACACTGAAAGTGGTTCGTTACACCTGCTCTTAATCGAATAGATTGACGACTAAAAATGGATGTATCCCATCATCAGGAATACATCCACTTTATTTTATCCCTTTAAAACATCGTGAATAGATAAATCTTTATCAAACACGGATTTTGCAAACGGACACAAAGGAATCACTTTGACGTTACGTTCGCGTACAAACGTAATCAGCTCATTCAATAATTTACGCCCCACGCCTTGCCCGCGAAATTGATCATTTACATCAGTATGATCAATAATGAGCATACTATCTCCTGCCCAGGTGTACGCCATTTCACCTGCGAGTACATCACCCTCTAAAAGCTGAAATGCGCCATGTTTGCCATCATCAACCTGCTGAATACCCATACACGTTCCCTTTTTCCATCAAAACAATATCTTTAAGAATAGCCACCAAAGACCATCTATTTAGTTCATTTGAATGTTTTAGCATGTGCAATGAGGAGATTGTGTTGAGATTTGCTAACCTCAACACAATGTATTTTTAATAGAAATTGTTTATTTTATTTGGTGCGATAAAAACTGACGTTTCTAAACTCTTTGGCTTCATCTAAGTCTGGCCAAGTCGTTGCGCTGCGCTCATCAATTTTCAGATATCGAGGATGGCTGAAATTTTTGACTCGACTGTCCGCAACCCACACTTCAGACGCAAACTTTAAGAATTCATCCAAGAAGAAACGATTGGATTGGTCATACAATACATCGGCTGCCAGTAACACATCGACTTGCTCGGACTGATACAAATCGTCCAGATACTCCAGCTCAACATCATTCAATAAAGCATTTTCACGACATGATGCAAGACTAATTGGATCAATATCACAACAAATCACCCGCTTTGCGCCTGCCATTTTTGCCGCAATCGCGACCACGCCTGAACCCGCACCAAAGTCTAAGACCACTTTATCTTTAACATGATGAGGCTCGGCCAATAGCCATTGTGCCATCGCCAAACCAGAAGCCCAGCAAAAAATCCAATACGGCGTTTCATTCCAAATCCGTCGAATCACTTCATCGTCTAACCGATCTGTGGGGAACACAGGTGGAATCAACCAAAGGGAAATTGGTGTTTCGGGTAACTGTTGTGCCAACAAATCCGTGTTTGGAATCACCTCATGCAAGGCTTTAAGCAATTGCTCGGGTGCTTTGGCAAATTGAAAAGTGCAGCTCATATGTGTTTAGTTCTAAAAAACCCCTCTTCGCGAGGGGTTATTAATCATCTTTACGCTAATGCTTTTTCAGCAGCTTCTACAGTTTGACGAATCAAGGTGGTGATCGTCATTGGGCCTACGCCACCAGGTACGGGTGTATAAGCAGAAGCGATCTCTTCGATACCGGCCAATTGGATATCACCAACACCACCACCATCACGCGGGTGGAAGCCTGCATCTACAACAACTGCACCTTGCTTGATCCAGTCTTTTTGGATCAATTCAGCTTTACCCACTGCACCCACAATAATATCAGCTTGCTTCACCAGTTCTGGAAGATTTTGCGTACGTGAGTGGCAAATCGTCACTGTTGCATTGGCTTGTAATAGCATCATCGCCATTGGCTTACCCAAAATCGCAGAGCGACCCACGACAACTGCATGTTTACCCGCGATTTCAATCTTGTTTTCTTGCAAAATGGTCATGATACCAGCAGGTGTTGCAGAACCATATGCCGCTTCACCCATTGCCATACGGCCAAAACCTAAGCAAGTCACGCCATCGACATCTTTTGCCAATGAGATTGCATCAAAACATGCTCTTTCATCAATCTGTTCAGGTACTGGATGTTGTAACAAGATTCCATGTACATCTGGATTGGCATTTAATTTTTCAATTTCAGCCAATAATTGTTCAGTTGTGGTTTCTTTTGGAAGTTCAACTTTAAGTGAATCCATGCCCACACGGCGACAAGCATTGCCTTTCATACGCACATAAGTTGCAGATGCACCATCATCACCAACCAATATCGTTGCCAAGATTGGGGTACGCCCCGATTTTGCTTTTAATGCTTCTACACGTACCAACAAATCCGTTTCAATTTGTTTTGCCAATGCACGACCGTCTAAAACCAATGCCACAGCGCATCTCCAAAGTGGGTATGAATCAATTGCGTAAATAATACATGATAATTTGAGCAATATTCTTTTAGATGTTGTTTTTATGTGCATATTCGCTATAAACACTATTGTTTTTTTTTTTAAGATTGCTAATATGTGCATCACCAAGAGATGGCGGGGTGGCAGAGTGGTCATGCAGCGGACTGCAACTCCGTGTACGCCGGTTCGATTCCGACCTCCGCCTCCATTGGTAAAGCCCGAGTGGTGAAATCGGTAGACACAGGGGATTTAAAATCCCCCGCCCACAAAGCGTGCCAGTTCGAGTCTGGCCTCGGGCACCATTTTTCAGCAAATGAAATATGGTGCAAATAAAAATCCAGCGCAAGCTGGTTTTTTTATGTCTAGAATTTGGATCACAATAAAAAAGCCAAGTTCATTGACTTGGCTTCCTACCACTTTTGAACTTAAGCCACTTGCTGTCCTGTTTTCACTGGTAATAGATTTTTATCCAAACTCAATTGATAGCCACGTGTTTTATCAAGTGTATATTCAGGCTTTTTGACTGAATCCAGATAAATCCATTGTGATTGCACTTGAGCTTCATCAAACTGCACCACCAAATAACCTCTTTGATTCAAATTGCAGTAATTCAACTCATCAATCAATGTGGTGAATGCAAACTCAAACTGTTGCAACAGTGCCAGCGGAATATCTAAATATTTTTCTAAGCCTGGTGAAGATACTGAACTGGTTGCCAGCTCAACCCCAACAAATGCACCATCTTTGTTATATAGATTAGAAGACCATGCATTATGAGTATCCCCTGCCAACACCACCACTTTTTTCTTTAATTGTGCCAAAGCGCCATACACAATCTCACGCTCAACAGGATAACCATCCCATGCGTCCAAGTTATAGGGTGCAACGGTTAGAACACGTGCTTTTTCTTGTGCGGTTAAACGAGGGTCGCCTTGTAATAAACGAATCTTGAGAGCCACCAATTCAGTGATTTGAGCATTCATTTTTTCTAAAGTTTCATCACTCGGATTCCCCGAAGTAATTTCTGCCAAAGCAAGTAGCAGCTCAGCAGGAACCAACATTTTGATCATCAGAATCTGTTGTCCCAGAACATCCCAAGTTGCGGTTGAACTTTGTAAGACACCTACTATATTTTTTTCTTTATTCCCCAATAACCAATCACGTTGGGTATCTCCCATTAAGGTCCGTACTGGATCAGTGAGATCTGCTTGGAATTTTGCAATATCCAAACCATTCGCTGTCATATACTTGGCATAATCCAATTGCTCATCACGCGCAATAATTCGGGTATCTAACATCATTAAATTGACTAGCCCTCCAAAATCAAACTGACGATAAATCTTGGTGTGCTGATCATCGACAGGACGAATTGGCATCCATTCAAAATAAGCTTGTAGGGCCGCCAATTTACGATCCAGGAAAGACCCTTCATTTGACTGATGATTTTCAGCCCCTTCTCGCCATGCGTCATTAGCTAACTCATGGTCATCCCAAATCACGATAAATGGATGACGATGATGCAAAGCTTGCAAATCTTTGTCTTTACGATAGAGCGCATAACGTTTGCGATAATCATTTAATTTGATAATTTCTGTATTGTTGTCTGCCTCAAGCTTACGAACAGCTTCATCTTTTGCATAACCATCTTCACCATATTCATAAATATAGTCCCCGAGATGAATTACCACATCGACATTTTGCTTGGCCATTTCACGATACACATGGAAATAGCCCACTGGATAATAAGAACATGAACATACGGCAAAACTGACTTGCGTGGCGCTGTTTGGCAATGTCTTGGTTTGCCCGACAGGTGAAACCTTATCACCAAAGATAAAGCGATAGAAATAAGACTGATTCGGTTTTAAACCTGTGGCATCGACTTTTACAGTAAAATCTTGTGCAGCCGCAGTGGTGACTTTATCGGTTTTAATGATTTGTTTGAATTGCTGATCTAACGCGATTTCCCAAGTCACTTGCAAACGTGCACTACTATCGTTGGGTGTCAAACGCGTCCATAAGATCACCCGATCTTGCAATGGATCGCCACTGGCCACCCCATGTTCAAAGTTCACCTGTAATGTTGCTGTCTCTTGATCTGAACTGTCATTACAGCCTGTAAATCCCGCAGATAAAGACAACGCCCCGAAACCGAATAGACTTTTTTGAATGAGTTCCCGTCGTGAAATTTTTGCTGTCATTTGGATAGCTACCTTAATTTTATCACTATATGTAAATGATTGAAATTAATGGGCTTAGATGAAGCTTTGATCTCAATTTGATGAAAGAATCATGAAAATATGATGACAATGCTTAATTTTCATCAGATAAGCACATGAATTGATTGAAAAGAAAGCAAATAGCAAGTTTTACTCTTGCCAAGTTTTAAAGTGTCCTCTATTATTGCGCACATGCCCGAGTGGTGAAATCGGTAGACACAGGGGATTTAAAATCCCCCGCCCACAAAGCGTGCCAGTTCGAGTCTGGCCTCGGGCACCATGTTTCAACAAATGAAATATGGTGCAAATAAAAATCCAGCGTCAGCTGGTTTTTTTATGTCTGAAATTTAAGACCCAGCATAAAAAAATGCCTTAATTAAAAAATTAAGGCATTTTATATTCGTGATTTAGAACAATACGTAATTATTCTACGCGAATAATTTTACCATTCTCATCATGATGCACGATGCTCACTTTCTGCTGACGTCCTACCTGAATCTCTTGCTCAGGTAATTCGAAATAACGCGCATAATCAGGCAAGGTCTTTTCAACAGCATGCTTTTTATGTACACGTTTTGCAGGCAAGAAACCCCACAACAACAATGCAACCGCACACATAAATAATGCAGTCACCCCATGCTCAATGCCATCGCTAAATGCAGACATTAATCGTTGTGCGATATGGGTCTTTTGTAGCTCAACCAATACCCACACTAAAATAAATGGACGCCATAATAATAACCAACCTGCCCACATCATTGCGGTGGTTGTGGTTGAAAAATAACGTTTGTGCCATGGGAGTTGGCGACGTACATCAATAATTAAACTGTCAGCTTTCATTGCTTTTTACTCAGCAAAATGAATCTTTCCGATTCAACGAATTCCACGATCTGGGCTAATCCAACGGGCACGTTTCTCATCATTACGCAACAGCACCTTTGGAAAGGCGACGATTGTAGCAGTAATCGTGATCAACCAAAACACAAACGGGTACCAAATCATCCAATAATAATTTTTCCCTAGGCTTGGTTCATAACGACTATCCATCCATTTGCTTAAAGCAAACTGAATTAAACAGGTCGCACCTAATAAAATTCCACTACCGTATGGTAAAAATGGTGAACTCACCACAGCAAGCGCTGGAATTGCAAAGATAAAGTGCAATAACCAGATCACCGCCATAATAAGCATCAAATATGACCAAATGAGTGTCAAACACAGCTCAAACATCAAAGGCCATAAAAAATTAAGTTTAGGTTTTAAAAACACATCAATATTTTTAACCAAAACCTGTGCCCCACCCATGGCCCAACGTAAACGTTGCTTCCATAATCCATTCAAGGTTTCAGGCATCAAAATCCAGACCAGCGCATTTGGCTCAAAGCGGACATCCCAACCTGCACGTTGTAATTTCCATGTGATATCAATGTCTTCAGTCAACATATTCGGTGACCAATAATCCACTTGATGAACCGCGCTTTTACGGAAGGCAGTAATCACACCCGATACGGTAAATAAACGGCCAAAAGTACGTTGTGCGCGCTTGATCATGCCGACAATCGAAGAGAACTCTCCCACTTGAATTCGTCCAAGCAAAGTTGAACGTGTACGAATACGTGGGTTGCCCGTTACAGCTGCTACTGTTGGATCTTCTAGAAAGTGTCGCATCATCCATTTGGCAGCATGTGGATCAAGCAGAGCATCACCATCAATCCCGATCAGGAATTCAGCATCGGTCATTAAGCTACCGGCTTGTAGCCCCATGGCCTTGCCTTGGTTTTGTGCCAAATGCACCACACGTAATTTTTCATACTGTGTCGCCAATCGATCCAGTACTTCACCCGTATTATCAGAGCTACCATCATTAATCGCAATCACCTCAAAATTCGGATAATCCAATTTGAGCGCATGGCTAATGGTTTCTTCGGCATTGTCCCCTTCATTAAAACAAGGCACCAATACCGCGACTTTGGGATATTCTGGCAAAGCAGCAGGTTGCTGATAGGGAGGATCCTGACGTTCTTTCCAGTAAAAAATGATTGCCCCAACCATCCACAGGTATGACATAAACAAGGGATAGTAAAAAACAAACTTTATGGCATATGACCACAATAAAGCAATCCAACTCATCTCATTACTCCACTATGGTACTAACTGAGATGATTTTAGACTAAAAGCCTTATGCATTGTTTCGACATCTGGGTGTCCTTTGATCGGATCATCAGGATAATAGGCCACGTGCATTGCACCTTGCTCATATAATGACTTGATGGTTGCCGCCATTTCTTCAGATGGAACTTTTTGGTCATTACGCCAATTCACCGCCTGCAACTCCATCACGGTCTTTTTAATTCCATTTGGATATTGCTTCACGCGATTCATGATATCTGAATAGAATTTTGCAGGATTATCAGACTGCTCCATATAAGGCATCGCCATAATCGCAGTAAAGTCATAACGATTCAGTGATTGCTCCAAAGATTGCGCGTACCAGTTTTCTGCATAGGCATTTAAAGCCACCTGCGCATAAAGATTACGTGCAGTCACAAGGAATGGTTGATATTGGCGAACCTCCCCTGCAAGCTCCATGGCAAAATCATCAAGATAACGGGTTTTATATGCTGTCCATTTTTGCAACGCTGCATCATTGTCTCGGATTTTAGCCAAATCCGTTGGTAAACCTTGTTTCGCATAGGCAGCCAAAGCATCGGGACTGGCATCTTCATAGTCAGACAATGTCACATCATCATGGAACAACAAGCCATCAAACGGTGTCGACTTCGCCAAATCTTGATAGATTTCTTTAATGGTTTGTCGTGCTGGTGCTGAGAATGGGCTGAGACGGATATAGCCCATATTTAAATGCTCACCCGCTTTTGCCTGTTGCGTTTCAACTAAATCTTTCGACACTGGATCATTCTTAGGTAATTCCCAAGCCAATAATGGCATCCACGCATATAAACGTTGTACAGGCGTACGCGTTTGAATCTGCCAAGCGACACGGTTAAATAAATCTGCACGCATCGGAATATGACGATTTGGGAAATACACCATATCGGCTGAACCATTGGCATCAGGATCAGAAAAGGCCTGTAAATAGACGGTATTTACACCCATGCCATTAATACGGTCAATCAAATGATCGAGATTACGTTCTTGCTGTTTGGTATCTGGATCATAAATATAGTCTAAATCGACATGCATAATTTTTTGCGGTCGATTGTTATCATTCAAATTCAATTCACGGTTCTTGATTTCTTGCGCCAATGCGCTGGTCGACATATTACCCTGAATCAAAATACGGCTCATATTTTGCAGCGATTGTTTAGCGTGATCTGCCCCATCATCCAAGGTAATGGTAATCGGCATACCCAACTGCTTAGCTGTTTGCACCAGTTGCATGTTATAGCGACCATAAGGCCAGACCATCACACGTGGCGAACGTAAACCATGTGCTTTTAATAAATCATTATTGGTTTTTAAATCTTGATAAACCCGTGCTTGGTAGACCGCATCATTTTCATAGCTCTTGGTTTTCGGATCATAAATACGGGTGATGGCTGCAGGTTCTGAATTTCCTTGTGGATTACCATTAACCCCTTGATGTAAATGATAACTGTGACTGGCGATTTCAACCAAACCACTGTTTTGCATTTCCTTAAGTTCATCCCAACTCAAGATTTTATTACGCTCAATCGGCTCACCACCAAAATCAACTTTTTGTCCTGCTTTAGGCTCTAACCACGAACCCACAACAGCTAACACGACTGGAATCTTTTTGGCACGAATAATCGGATAGGCATTTTGATAAAAAGATTGATAGCCATCATCGACCGTCAGCAAAATAGGTTTAGTTGGTAATTTATATTTACCTTGATGTGCTTTGATCAGCTGATCGACATTAATAAAGTGATAGCCATTCTTTTTCAACCAGTCGATATGCTCACCAAACTGCTTGGCAGTCACTGCATAGCTTGGAATCAGTGCATCTTTGCGATCTGTAATTTCGTGATACCCAATGACGGTCAATGTGGTTGCATCGATTTTTGGATTTGCCGCAAAAGTTGTGGTACTGGCAACCACCCCAAACACAAGACCTAAAAAAGTTTTTAACGTCGGGGACACTAAACGTGTTGTCATAGAGATATCGTCTCAAGATTAGAAATTCGCTGATCGCAGATCATGCCTGCACCATCTTACAGTTTTATGGATAAATAAGATGTTTTTGAATGGTCAGCGGGAAGTACGGATTGTATTTATAATTTTAAAAACTGAAAATAAACTTAAATGCATTTTTTATGATATCAATCACATTTTAACTGAATATTTTTTGACAAAAATAATAAGCTCCTGATCTACGCTCTAGATCAGGAGCTTTGAACAATTTTTTTAAATGATTAGTACTGAATTAACTGAAAGTTAGGGTCATCTGCAAGTTGCTGTAAATAGTGACGCTCTTTTTGATAAAAATATTTATTCAGGCGATTCACCCACTCACCACGGCGGAAAGTCAGTATCTTTTTATGCACTCCATCATATTCCAGCAGCACAACATTACTATCATCCTCACCTGCCGCTAAACGCGTTATTTTATAGTCATGCGGTGCATACTGATGTGAAGGCTGTAATGACCTGAGAATTTCAATTTTATAGTCACCATCAATCCAGTAATGCTTATCGATCAACGCTTTTTCATTCACCCAAAAACCCGTTTGTGCGCCATCATGAGTATCGATCAGAAAAAAATGATCTAACTCTCTTAACAATTCCGATGCCGTGATATCCAAATAATCATTCATATCGACCTCTATACACTCAAATTTTTATCGTTGCTTATTGCCGCATTTTTATAATGGATAAACTATAAGTGACATCTTCCCCGATTGCCTTATAGTGACCTAAAAAAGCAAACTTTCATGACCTTAGAATCAACACGTGTTATTCAAAAAATTAAGGCTTTCAGAAAAATTGCTCTTTTAACTCAAAGATATACAGGACTGTATATAGAGAATCAATATTTTTTTCTTGGGCTGCAATAAAATTCAGATGAAAGAAATAGTTTTAAAAATCAAAACTTTATTATAGGTTTATTGATATTATTTTATGCTTATGATTTTAAAGCGATTTAGTCTAAAAATCGACCAAATCGCTTTCTTTTTGAGTACCAAAAATGGTTATTCGTCGCGTGTTTTTACATCGAACAATTCAATTTCAAAGGTCAGATTGGCATTGGCTGGAATAATCTTACCCATTTTACGTGAGCCATACGCCAAATGTGCAGGGACAATCAATTTACGCTTTCCACCCACACGCATTCCCATAATGCCTTGATCCCAGCCCTTAATCACACGTCCAGTACCAATCACCGTTTCAAAGTAATTACCGCGATCAAGTGACGAATCAAACTTGGTTCCATCTTCTAACCAACCCGTGTAATGGGTCGTGATCAAAGCACCACGAACTGCTTCTTTACCTTCACCTACTTTTAAATCAATAATTTCTAATTCTGTACTCATCTTTATCTCTCCAAATCACTCAAGCTAAATTATTGCAATTGTTGCCATTGAATGTCGACCTGACCTTTGTCGCTTAACAATGTCCATTCGCCATCCATAATATTCAGCTGCAATTGCATAGTACGTTCGCATAAACCCTCAAGTTCTTGCGTGGTTTGTGGGGCCAATTGCCACACTTGCACATTGCTTAAGGTTTTAATTTTGGTATTCTTCTGCCACCAATCATCCGATTGAGAGCCATAAGTCACAACTGCAACACTCTTACAACGCGCACTCGCCTTTTTCACTTTATCTTCTGATGGACAACCGACTTCGATCCATTTCTCTAACAGCCCTGTCAGGTCTTTTTGCCATAACGCAGGTTCATCTGTTTCAAATAAGTCTTTGGTAAACTCTAAACGTTCATCGGCAAAACGTGCATACGCCAGAATACGAACCATTAAACGTTCAATGGTTTCAGAGGGATGCTGAGCAAGGGTGAGCTGATAATCTGCATAGATATGCTCATCCATATTGGCAATATTGAGGTCTGCCTTATATATTGTTGCTTTTAACGCCATAAACTAAACTCTTAAATACAGTGTTCTCAAATTTGGCGCTAAGCATACTCTATTTTAGCGAGAAGCATGTGCGATTTGATCATGTTGATCATCAATCGGATCAATACGGCATTGCAATAATTGTGTTTCAAAAGCGAGCCAGTCATGTGCTGACTGACAAATCACTTCAATTCGATTATCAATGCTTTCTTCAGCCGACTTATAGTTAAACTGCTGCGGATTAAAATTAAAACTTTTCCAACCTTGATCAGTATTAAAGATACCCTTGATTCTCACCCAGTCTTGTTGCTCACACAACAGATCCAATAAATCATGAAAATTAAACTGCCAGCGTTTCGGCAATTTCCAGCCCGCAACCGTATAGCCCTGCGCTGTTTCAACATAATGATAAGGAAGTTGCTTTATCTCTGGTATGTGTTCAGCAACTTGCGTTTGTTGCAATCTTAGTAAAGGTTGAATCTTACGTTGTACAGGTTGTTGTTGAATGTCTAATTGTTGAATATCCACTTGCCCATTTTCCACTTCAATCCAATACTGGACATAAGTTTCATACTCTTGTTTCAAATCGGCATAAGCTTGATGATCTGCGGCTGTCATACAGTCGATATGCGACAACACGACAATTTGTGCTGCTTTTAGTTGATCGGTATATAGATTCTGTTTCACCCAATCCTGATCATGTAGGCGACTCCCATCCACAACAATCACCAAAGCGCGCATTGCCAAACTACTCTGCCAATGCGGTTCAGTCAGTTGTTCCAATAATTGCGCTGGATGTCCCAAACCTGTGGGTTCGATAAATAAACGATCAGGTTTGCTTTCACTAAGCAAGCGAGAAAGTGCAATCTGCATCGGCAACTGACTGCTACAACACAAACAACCTCCCAATAGCTCTTTCACCGCATAGCCTTGCTGCTGACTAATAAGTTGTTGGTCAACCCCAATCTGCCCAAACTCATTCATCAAAACGGCCCATACTTCATGTTCAGGCTTCTGAGTCAGCAAATGCTGTAATAATGTGGTCTTACCTGCGCCTAAAAAGCCAGAAATAATATGTGTAGCAACAGTTTTTGGGGCAAGAAGTTTCACGACACACTCTTATTCGGAATTTATTTCATTCTAAATAGAAAAACCGATGAAATAAAATAAAGAATGATTTTTCCGAATAATTGGAATTAAGGCCTATTAAGTAATAATTATGGGATTTTAATCACATATTAAATCTAAAAATCTTATTTAGAAATAAGATATGAATGGTTTATTCAATTAAGCATTTTTTATAAAAGCAAAGCTAGTGTTTAAAACACGTAAAATATTAGATTGTTTTTTGACCATAAAAACATATTTCCATACATTTTAATCCTTAATTTCTTCATGATGTTTTACATAGAAACTACATAACACGATTCAATATTTCATATTGTTAAGATAGGCGTAATAGATTGTTAAGAACATTGCCGCAAATACGTTTGGCACATAGCATGGACCTCATGCCGAAATTGAGAGATTGGAATTAACCAATCCTCCTATTGAGGTTGTTATTTTAAATGAAATAAGGATGCCTAACATGAAATTTATCAAAACTGTTCTTGCAACTACACTTACTCTTGCAGCAGCTTCTACATTTGCAGCACCAGTAGAACAACAAACTGAAGAAAAGGTTGTTGTTTCAACTCAAGAGCAACCTGAAACTCAAGGTCAAGCTGCAACTGATGCAACAGCAACTGAAGCACCTGCATCTACACCTGCGCCAACAAACTAATCAGATCTTAAGGTTCCTCCAGACCTTTAGACCAACATTTGTAATGATTTAAAATTTACTTCATTACAAATGTAAAAAGATCGAACCATGCTGCGGTTCGATCTTTTATTTTTTGGAGAAAGAATTTATAAAAGAATTAACACTGCGTTGTTTTTTTAAACATACTGCATGAAGGTTGATGAACCTCTTGCAAGCGCGTTGCCTTACGCTGCTCTGCAGCTTCAAAGCGGCAACGTTTCCATTCAGTATCTAAATTTAATTGTGGTACTTCTTTTGGCTTACGCTGCTCATCGACTGCAACCATGGTGAAATAACAGGTATTGGTATGGCGAATCGTGCGCTTCTGAATATTTTGCGCTTCAACACGAATGCCAATTTCCATAGACGTCCGCCCAACATGATTCACGCTCGCCAAAAATGTCACCAGCTCACCCACATAAATGGGTTCTTTGAAATTAACGCGATCCACAGATAAAGTCACAACATAGCTGCCTGAGTATCGGCTTGCACAAGCATAAGCAACTTGATCAAGTAGCTTTAGAATGGTTCCACCATGAACATTACCTGAAAAATTGGCCATATCAGGTGTCATCAAAACGGTCATTGTCAGCTCTGATTGGTCATCAGGTGCTTGGTTTGCTTGATCTAATTGATACATGGGAAGAGCTCATAGAGAATACAACATGATTATTATCGTTTATTCATGAGCATAAACATATGCGCAAAACCATAAAACATCATCAATTCTTTTTATGATCTTGTTGCTGTTTAATTCAAAATAATGACATCTCAAGTATTTTTATTCAGTCCGTTCTTCAAAGAAAGAGAATATTTGAATAAAATACTTGAGCTGTGAAATCGAGGCTTTATACAATTCAACTCAGATTGGCTGAACGAATCAGCCCAATGATACCGTTTACAATCATATCAATTGCAATCGTACCAATCAGCAAAGCGGATAAACGACCAACAATATCAAAATAGCGATCGATATACTTTGCATGCTTATAACGTAAATGATCGTGACCAAATTTCATCAAGATCAAAATACTACAGGTTAAAATCAAGGTAATCGCAATCACGGCCATTGCGCCTGTAAAAGGTACACTCACCCCTGTGACCACCGCAGCACTAATCGTCCCTGGGCCGATCATAAATGGCATCGCGATGGTGCCTGCCAGATGCTCAGGTGCACCACGCATTTCTCCGATCGTCTCCGCGCCTTGAAATACATAACGGTAACCAATCACCAAGAAAATGAAGCCGCCAAAAATTTGAAAAGATTCAAACCGTACATTCAAATATCGACTAAAAATATTCTCACCACCCCAGGCAAAAAGAATAAACACCCCAAAGGCAATCAAACTACCCTGTATCAAAGCTTTACTAAATACCTTTGCATCGGTGTTACGGATCATCCCGACCATGTAAACACTCATCAGAAAGGGATTGAGCAATGAGAAAAATAATGCAAACGCATGAATATAAGGAGAAAACATAACAGTCTCTTTAATCTGCGGAAAATTTTAAATGCCTGCAATCACAGGCAAAGTCTGGAATAGCAATACAGCCTTAGTTCAGGACTTGCTTACATCCCACTGTGGCATTCTTGAAAGAATCATCTTTATTCAGGTCAATGTTAACGCCTAAGCCCAATAAGCTCATATGAATATTGGCCTTACTGTTATTCAGCTCTTTGACTTTAAATTTAACCCCTTTGTCACTGTATAAGGTGTTATCAACCAATTTAACCTTATACGTCATGACTTCCTTGCGGTCATCCATGCACAGCATCCCACTGCCTTGACGGTTTAAACTTAATGCGACTAAGGCTGCACTCGCCTCACCTGTCCAAAGTCCTGAGAATGGAATCTGTGTTGTGTTCAATTGGTTAAATTGAGCAGAAGACATGGTGGTAATCGAAGTACAGCCAACCAAACCAAATACCAAAATAGCGGGTAATAAAATCTTCTTCACAACCATCACCTAAAACGATCAAAATCAAATAATTGTTACCATTTTCCCATATTGGCGCATTTTTTAATTTGTACAGCCTGTATATGACTAGTATCGGAAATGTAAAAATAGTTTAATAAATCTATGAGCATATATTTATATTCTTGATCTGCGTAAGGATAAATCCAACTCCCCATAAAATATTTAATCCTTTTAAGATAACTTCATACGAATCATGACATAAACAATGCATGAGAAAAATAATAAATTTTTCTTGATTTTTAATTCAATCATCTGTAGATTTTCTTTTTGAGCGAGTAATTCAAATGAATTTCCAATCTATATTTGAAACGTTTCAAACTCTTCCGAATGGAACGGATGCCTACAAACAATTAAAACATCAATGCGAACAAGCCATTGTTGCCGCAGAGTACCCTCTCGAACCCAACGCTTTATTTCTCATTTATGGTTTTGCCAAAAACTATGTTCTACTCTACGAAGACCAAGAGGTTACCCCGGTTTTTGCAGACAAAGTAAAAGCACAAATCGTAGCTTATATGCATGAACTCAATGAAGCATTAAGCACGAAAGATACAAGTCATGTATTAACGGCCTTGAATAATGTCTCTAAACAATATTTTGAAAGTTCTAGAATTTTTTAGTCATTTAAGCAAGATAAAAAATTCGGGCTGAGTTTAGTTTAAACGCAGCTTCTAAATAGTTTTCAGGTTTCATTATTCTCACAAAATAATTTAGAAGCTGCGTTAGCACATACATTTAAAATATTAGATGTATGCACACTATAATAAAATTATTTTGATTTTATTCTGTTATCTTAAGCCAAGATTAACCGAGCTTGATTTACAATATGCTCAGTCAAAAGCTGTAATGGCTTTGATTGTTGATTCCAATGATGCCAATATAGTGGAATATCAATTCGAATATCAGCTAATAATTCAACCAATACTTCTGCCTGATTTTCAGTATTCAGCTGCAACTCTGGCACCATGCCGTAGCCGAGTCCCAATTTAATTGCGGTGACAAAAGACTCCGACGATGGAATTAAGTGGCAAGGATATGTACCTTTCATCAATCCATAGTTTTTTTCAAGAATATCAAAATGCATCCGATCTTTCTCATTAAAGATAATGGCTGGTGCAGCACGTAAGCTTTCTCGATGGACGCCCTCTGCAAACCATTTTTTTCTAAACGCATCCGTTGCCATCATTTGATAACGCATCATGCCTAAATATTCTGCATTGCAACCACGCATAGGCTGATCTTCAATCGAAATACAGGCACTCACCCTCCCCTTTTCTAATAATGAATAGGTATGAGACTGATCATCGGTTCTCAACTCAATCACAATCTTCTCTTTCAGCAACACCTCCTTTAAGGCAGGAAGTAACCATGTCGCTAGAGAATCTTCATTTGAACCAATGACGGTCTTAAAAAAGTGTGACTCCCCTCCACCGGTCAAACCATGCAGCAAGTTTTGTTCTAAACGTCGGATGTGCTGTATATGTTCGAATATCTGCTGACCTGCTTGTGTTAACACACAGGGACGACCCCGAATCAGCAGCAGTTGCCCTAATTCTTTTTCAAGTGCTTGTACCCTCAACGTCACAGCGGATGCAGTAATACATAGCTGGGTACCCGCTTGTTCAAAGCTTCCATTTTCAGCGACAGCAAAGAATGCTTCGCATTGTTTGTTATCCAGCATATAAACCTTAAAAAAATTTAGCAAAATCTAAATAATCTTAATTTTACTGACTTTTATGGATAAAGAAAGATGATAGAAGCCATCAGGTTTTCTCGCTGAAAAATCCTCTCGTTCTTTTAAGCAATGGATCTGCGTACTTTCAGCTAGGATTCTGATTGATCTTAGCGTCACTAATTTCTCCACGTTCGTTGTTGTTTTCCCTCTGATCCTGAGCATCGCAAAAAGCCTTTGTCCTGATTGATGTCGATTAAACCAGCCTTTTTCTCAGATAAATAAGACTGAGCAAGGCAAATGCCAAACCAATAAAGGATGGAGCGTAACCAAAAGGCGTTGCTAATAGCCCAACGATGACCGCACCTGCGACTGCGCCACCATAATTAAAAATATTAACACGAGCAATAATTTCATCTCGTCGACTTTCATCTAAACGGCCTACAGCAGAATATGTAAGTGGAACCAAGGCCCCTACAGCGACACCCGCCAATGCAAAACCCAAAATAACTGTTATTAATGAATGGTTTACTCCAGATAATACACATCCGAATGCTCCAATCAGGAGAGTGACCAAAGCAATCCATGTTGCTGTTTTAAATTGCAGCAAATAATCAAGACTTAACCGTGTTAGTAAAATTCCAATTTGATAGGCTGCATAGCCTAAAGGAGCAACAGTTGCAGAACTTGCTAAAACATCTTTGAGATAAATGGAACTCCATGTACTGATTGCAGAATCGACCGTAAACACAATCAGAATAATCAGCCCAAAAATCAGAAGCTGTCGATATGGAATCGCTGGTTTATCTTGCGGATGTATTTCCGCGCATTGTTTTTGCTGAAATAACCAGTTTCTAGAAAGTTGCGAGCTAAGCAATGCAATCACCACCGCAATGCATAATGCTGTCGTTGCTCCAAGCGTAGTTGAAACCGTCGCAGACATAATGAGTGCCCCTAAAAATGCAGCTGCTGTGTAACAAGCAAAGAAACCACCAAATACACTTTTACCAAGCCGTTGTTCCATCACAACCGCTTGCATATTCAATGCTGCATCTAAGCAGCCTAGTCCAAGTCCATAAAGTAAAAAACTAGCAATCATCAGAATCACATTTGGACTAAATGCAGCAATTGCTATTCCGATGGCTTCAAAAATAAACCCCGTCACAACAGCAAGTCGTGATCCAAGTTTAACCGCTATACGATCGGCTAAAATTGAACCCAGCGCCGCTGCAATGCATACACCAAGAATAATCAGTGATAACCGATCATCAGAGAGTCTAAATCGGCCTTTTATTGTCGGGAGTGCGGTCATCACCGTCGCGTAGCCAAGACCTTGTGTCGCAAAACCAAGCGCAATCACTTTCCGTATTTTACTGAGCATTAGATTGTTTATAGTTTGAATATTATGATTTGGATCCATGCCTGACTCGCTTCGTTATTTTTCAAATATTTGCTTGGATATTGCCTCGAACACTTCCTGTGTCGATTGTTTTTAATTTTTATCTAAAACGATGCTAAAAATAAGGGCAATAATTTAAAAATAAGGGGGGTAATTCGGACAACAATATTTTAAGCAGCTTTGTTGCAGAAACTGACCTCTAAACACTGATTCAACACAGCAAAGAATACTTCACATTACTTATTCTCCTTCTTAAAACCTTAAAAAAATTTAGCCAAACCAAAACAATCTTAATTTTACTGACTTTTATAAATAAAGAAAGATAATAGCAAACAGTAAATTTTTAGTGGAAAAAGCATCTAACACTTCATTCAAGTGTTAGACAGACAGCCTTTGTCTAATCAGCTGTAAATTCTTTTTCCATCCAAAGCCAACATAGACCATCCTATACAATTGAGGAACTCAAACATGACTGCATTTTTCTATGGACTGGGTATCGGCTTTTCTTTAATTTTAGCCATTGGTGCACAGAATGCTTTTGTCCTGAAACAAGGGTTAAAGCAGCAACATGTTTTTTGGGTCTGTTTGATCTGTGCGCTTTCAGATTCTATTTTGATTTATCTTGGTGTCACGGGCTTTTCAAAAATCGTGGTCGACTTTCCTTTGATCGTGACCATTGCTAAATATTTTGGTGCAGCATTTTTATTTTTTTATGGACTTCGAAACTTTTACTCAGCCATAAACAATAGCTCCGCACTCAATCCAAGTGAAATTGAAAAAGATTCCTTACTTAAAATTATTGGCATGTGTCTCGCCTTTACTTGGCTGAATCCACACGTCTATTTAGACACTGTCATTCTTGTTGGTTCGATTTCAGTTCAATTTGCAGATGACCTTTATTTATTTGCTGCTGGAACCATCCTTGCATCTTGGCTGTTCTTTTTCGCTTTAGGCTATGGCGCAAGAGTTTTATTGCCTTTGTTCAAAAAAGCGAGCTCTTGGAGAGTTTTGGATGTTTTGGTTGGAATCATGATGTGGGCAATTGCCACCAAATTAGTTATCTAAAAAATAAAGAAATAAAAAAGCCCTTATTTACATAAGGGCTTTTTCGTATTTGGCGGAAGCGGTGAGATTCGAACTCACGGAGGACTCACACCCTCGTCGGTTTTCAAGACCGGTGCATTAAACCGCTCTGCCACGCTTCCAATGGCGGCTATCATATAAATAAAAGTTCGACTTGGCAAATCTTTTATTTAAAATAATGCATCAAATGCTCAAAATAAAAACAACACTCTGTAATTTTAAGCATTTTCAGGTTTTTCATAGCGAATTGAGTTGATATACCACAACTTTTTTCCCAATGGCGTCTGCACTTCAACTTCGTCATCGACCTGCTTACTCAGGAGTGCATGGGCCATGGGTGACTCAATGGAGATATGTTGAGGGTGATGATCATAAATTTCATCCACTCCCACTATACGTAAACTTTTTTTCTCGCCTGCATCATTTTCAATTTCAACCCAAGCCCCAAAATAGACTTTCCCTTCTTGCTCAGGGACATAATCAACAATCTTTAACTCTTCTAGGCGCTTCCCTAGATAGCGTACCCGACGATCTATCTTTCTAAGTATTTGTTTATTGTATTGATAATCAGCATTTTCTGAGCGATCACCCAAACTTGCAGCCCAATTTACTTTCTTGGTTATTTCTGGGCGTTCATCGTGCCAAAGCTTTTTTAGTTCAGCGACCAAAAGGTCATGTCCAGTACGTGTGATTAAATTCGATTTCATAAGCCCAAATACGTTAATACAACATTCCATTTACATGTTTTTGCATTGTATTCCTTATTTCCCCACGACTAAAGTGTATAAATTTTATTCTTTTTCAAATCATGCGTTTGTGATGTAATTCTCAATTTTTTATTGTGCAAAATTTGACATTCTGTGTTTTGGCGCTTAATATGCGCCCCTAAGTTTATTTTTGTTCAATTTTTATACACTTTGTAAACGTTGTGAAACATTTACAGCATTTCTTTTAACTCAATGTCATTTTGAATGACGTTCATGAATTGCCCACCCCTTATTGAATTTATCAACTTTTAAAAGTTAAGGCAGTGTTTTGCTGAACTTTTTGGGCATAAATTATCTGTAGCGGAGACAACATGCACAGTAATTCAAGTTCAGGGTCGAGGCCTAGCCTTAACTCTTTATCTTCCAAACTTCCTTTTCAGGCTTTAGCGTTAGGGGTTGTAATCCTTCCTTTTAATAGCTTGAATGCTGAAAAATCACATCAGTACAATACGGTCGTGAACACCAATGTGTTAACTATCGTTGCAGTTGAAAGTCCTACCACAGTCTTTAAAGACGGTCAGTTTTTACATGGTTTTGGCTATGATTTAGCACGCAATTATGCACAAAGCTTAAATGTAAAACTTGATTTTAAAACCGTTCCAGACAATGCCACAGCATTGAAATGGGTTGCCCAAGGCAAAGCCAACATTGCTATGACCACAGCCAATTTGGCAGCAATCGAAAGCAAGCAACTGGTTTCTTTTTCGGCAAGCTGTGGCGATCAAACAAGTTTAAGTAAAAATGGTTTAAATCCTCAGTTAAACTGGGTATTCAAACAAGCAGATGATCCACTTACGTTGACCGCGAGTGGTTTTATTTGCCAGAGTCAGCAAGCTGGGACCACACAGCAGTTAGCTTCATTTTATAATCGTAATGTAGTTAAGCCTGAATCTTGGTCAACCATTCAAAAAGATTTGAATCAGCGTTTACCTATTTACAAAGCGAGCTTTAAACAAAGCGCATCTAAATACAATTTAGATTGGCACTTACTCGCGGCGATTGGCTATCAAGAGTCATATCTTAAACCGAGCTCAGTTTCTCCCACTGGTGTCCGTGGTTTAATGATGTTGACCAACAGTACAGCCAAGGCAATGGGCGTGAGCAATCGTTCAGATCCATTGCAAAGCATCCAAGGTGGTGCAAAGTACTTTGACCTGATGTTAGATCAATTTGGTAATGTGCCTTATCCAGATCGTAACTGGTATGCCTTAGTGGCCTACAATATGGGTCCGGGTGCAGTCAGCCAGATTCAGAAACGTATCCGTGCTCAAGGCAAAGATCCGAATCAATGGGTCAATTTATATGACTATTTACAGCGTAATCAAGCAAGAAATGGTCGATATAAACAAGCCGTACAATATGTGACGCGTATTCGTACCTATTTAGAGCATCTTAAAACCAATAGCCGTATTGATGTCTAACTGAATAGATATAAAAAAAAGCTTACCTCAGGGTAAGCTTTTTTATTTGGAAAGAATTAAGCAGTCAGCTCAAGTACTTTCTTGAATAAATCTTTTTGCTCTTGGCTTGGCTTCGCTGTTTGTAAAGCCATAAGCTGAGACATATCACCTTGTACTTTGATTTTGCCCGTCATGAATGCTTGCATTGCAGCAGCCATATCAAATTCCAAGAATACTTTACGTAAAGTTTCAGCATCCATGTTCAAAGTTGTTTTAGCATTTGAAGATAAACCCTTTTGGATTTTACCTGCATCTAAAGCCAACTCTGTATTACCAGCTGCATCTGTTACAACCAAGTTAATCGCTAAATTCGCAAGTGCTGGTGGCAAGTTTAAATCACCTGCTTCAGCAGTAAGTTTTTCAACAGTTGCAAACCAATCATCAGTTAAAAATGCAGCCATGATTATTCCTCAAATGTATTTGTTCAATTTCTTGTGCCATCTATCCAGACGACATCTCATGAAGCAATTTGCTCGTGCCCTGTTATAGCATGTAATTTTTATTTTAGGCTATGATTTTTTGTACGCGGGATTCAATTTTTAAAATTTTTATAAAAAAAAGGTACTTAACAAGTACCCTTTCAAAAATTTTTACACTTTACTCAGCAGCAAAACTGAGATTGACTACATCTAAACGATTTTTCAGCTCTTCTGGATCTTTCATATCAAACTCACGCTGAGCATCCAACGCTTCAAAATCGAACAGCTCACGATCCGCCAATTGCGATGGCGAGACATTTTGTAAAGCACCAAAAATACTGTGTAAACGTTTTGGGTGCTGCTTATCCCACTCACGTAACATGTCATTGATAATGGCACGTTGTAAATTTTCTTGTGAACCACATAAATTACACGGAATGATCGGGAACTGACGTAAATCCGCATATTTGATAATGTCTTTCTCTTCGACATAAGCCAAAGGACGAATCAAGATATTCTTTTTATCCGATGAAAGTAATTTTGGCGGCATGGCTTTCAAACTACCACCATGGAACAAGTTCAAGAAGAAAGTCGCCATAATGTCATCACGGTGATGACCCAATGCAACCTTGGTTGCACCAATTTCTTGTGCAAAGCCATACAGTGAACCACGACGCAAACGAGAACATACTGCGCAGTAGGTCTTCCCTTCAGGCGTTAAACGCTTGGTAATGGTATAAGTATCTTTTTCAAGGATGTAATATGGAATGTTGTTTTCTTCCATATAGCGCGGCAAGATATCCTCTGGAAAGCCAGGTTGCTTTTGATCCAGATTCACAGCCACAACATCAAAATTGATCGGTGCAATGCGTTTAAACTGTAACAAGATGTCCAGCAAGGTATAGCTGTCTTTACCGCCAGACACGCAAACCATGACCTTATCACCCTCTTCGATCATGTTGTAATCACGAATTGCATGCCCAACCTGACGACGAAGCTTTTTCAACAGGCGATAATACGCTGAACTTGTCGGAAGTTCTGGCTTGAAATTAAATCCTTGGTTGGATTCCACTGGCGCGTACATAGACGTGATTTACTCATAAACAAAAATACCGCAAGATTTTATCTCATTCCGAAAAGATGCGCATCTAAAGAATTTTTCAATTTCTTCCAATCGTCATATTTGAGTTTCATACTGGTAAAATTCTGACCAAAATAATTCAGATTCGGCTGGATTGCTTATATTTCAAACTTTTCCACAGTTGTCCACAAAAGCTGTGGATAAATTTGTGGATTTCTTCGCTATTGACAAACTCTTTTTGTCTTAAAATAAGGCTTCCGATTAGATTGATCATTTTTTAACCAATGATTTTATAAAAATAAAATCAATGACTTACATAAGTCAAGACTTAGTTTTTAAAAAATTTTTTTTAATTTTTTTTGCTGAACATTCGAACAAAATGACTTGATTTTTGTCTGACAGCCGAAAATAAAAAAATTGTAGCGAAAGTTCTTTTTTTACTTTTTTTTGTTACACTGCTGTGAAGAACTTATGCTCATCCTTTCGTGAATATTATAACGATGAACAAAACAACATATTTTTTTACCCTTTGCTTGGGGACAATCGGTTTTTTTAATGGTGTAGCCACAAGCTATGCTGGTCAGACGATTTATCAATTTAAAGACAGTAATGGTACAACGCTGCTGACCAATAAAAAGAAAGCAGAATATAGCCATTTAAAAGTGGTTAAAGCGACCTATTATCCAGACAGTAATATTCATAGCTATAGTAACTGGGGTGCAAGTGAGGCATCAGTACTTCCAAGCTATAGTCGTAATAAAAATGCATTCGACTCATTGATTCGCCAAGCAGCACAGCAACACGGCATCTCTGAAGGGCTAATTAAAGCAGTCATGCATACTGAATCAGGCTTTAATATCAATGCCCGCTCTCCTGTCGGTGCTCAAGGTTTAATGCAACTGATGCCAGCAACAGCACGCCGCTTCAATGTCAATAATGCCTATGACCCACAGCAGAACATTTTTGGTGGCGCAAAATATTTAAGTTGGCTACTGAAACGCTTTAACGGCAATACCCAACTCGCGATCGCTGCCTATAACGCAGGTGAAGGTAATGTCGACAAGTATGGTGGCATTCCCCCTTTCCGTGAAACCCAAGATTATGTCCGTCGTGTCACCAGTCGCTATCAAAATCTATATGCATCGAGCATCGGCTCATCATCTAGCTCAAATACCCAAGTGATTGCTCAATCTAGCAATTACACCCCGCCATCGAGTGAAGCTGCAGAAGTTGCACCTACTCCTAAACCATATAACCGTCAGATTATTACCCTTGCAGATGGCACCTTTACAGATGCCCCTACAGGTACCTATACCACCACCAATGCCACCGCATCTGCGCGAATCCGCCTCAGTGATTAACAATTCAAGAATACGATTCTCACGGTGTGATTTTAGCGGATTGTTTTCATACAGAAATTGTTTTAAGTCACTGTTTATCAGCCAGTTCATCGTTTTATAGGCTAAATGTATCTACGCCTATTTTTTGCTTGAATTTTTACAATTCGCCCTGCATATTAGCGTTATGATTTATAATTTATAAATCAGATCACTTTTTCTCTATAAGAGGGTTTTCTCAATGATGCGGATTGGTTTGTTCTTGCTAACCAACCTCGCGGTACTGGTTGTAGCTGGCATTATCTTGTCACTCTTCGGTGTCGGTAGTTACCATGGCGCAGGGGGCTTGAATCTAGGCAACCTTTTAGTCGTCTGTTTTGTCTTTGGTATGGTGGGTTCTATTATTTCCCTGTTCATGTCGAAGTGGATGGCTAAAAAAACCACTGGGACTGAATTAATTGACCCAAATGCACCCCGTAGTCAAGCAGAAGCTTGGTTATTACAAGAAGTAGCGCAATTATCTCAACGTGCAGGTATTAACATGCCTGAAGTGGGTATTTTCCCTTCTTACCAATCCAATGCATTTGCGACAGGTTGGAATAAAAATGACGCATTAGTAGCTGTTTCAACAGGTCTATTGGAGCGTATGAACAAAGATGAACTTCGTGCAGTACTCGCGCACGAAATCGGTCACGTAGCGAATGGTGACATGGTTACCCTTGCGCTGATTCAAGGTGTCGTGAACGCCTTTGTCATGTTCTTTGCACGTATTGCCGGTGACTTCATCGACCGTAATGTGTTTGGTCGTGAAGAAGGTGAGGCACCTGGTCTTGCTTATTTTGCCATTACGATCGTACTCGACATCGTATTCGGTATTATGGCCTCTGCCATCGTGATGTGGTTCTCTCGTCAACGTGAATATCGCGCAGACGAAGCCGGTGCACGTTTAGCAGGTAAACAAGCGATGATCTCTGCTTTGCTTCGCTTACAAGCAGAATCAGAAATGCCAGATCAAATGCCGAAAGAAATGAAAGCATTTGCGATTGCGGAAGGTAAGGAACAAGGCTTTAGCTTAGCTGCTTTATTCCAAACTCACCCAACCATTGAACAACGTGTTGCTGCATTACAGCAATTAAATGTTCAATAATCAGTATCAGATAAACAATAAAGCCTCCATCACGGAGGCTTTATCTTTTGCAAGATAATCATTTAGTGTGCTTGGAAAGATTGATAAAACTGCCACAGATAACTGAAACCAGCCCAAACTGCCACCACCAATAAAATCAGTACCGCGATTCCCAATAAATCTGGGATACGTAACCAAATCCAGCTCACGATTGGATTACGCCAAAATGCTGAAGTTTTTTGCTTCTGCTCAAGCGACTCATGCAGGAATGGATGTACCACATGGATATCACTGTATACCTGATATTCATCACGGATATGCGCATGCACAATTTCAAGCGTCTTGCGGCTCGGACGAATAAATATGTCAAATAATGTGCCGACTATCGGTACAAAACCCACCAACATGTCCATAATCGCCAGTTTGACCACGCCCTTGAGCTTGTGCTGTGGTACACCGACTTCTCTTGCCTTTTTAAAGGCATACAGCGTCAAAATAAAACCTGCAATATCACCTGCAAATGGAATGGTACTCAGTGCAGCATCGGCCCCGACGCCCTGTTTGGTAAAGGGAATTCGAACCAAACTGTCCATGGTATTGGCAAATTTTGCTAAATCACGTTCGACAGCAATCGCTTGCTGCTGGGTTAATTTTTTTTGTTCTGTTAGAGCAGTCATTCACTCAACCTAAAAACCATGTTTATGCTTGAGAATAAAGCAGATTTTACTGTTTGTCGGTACAATTATTATTACCAATCAGAATAAAATCATCGAAGCGATAAATAGATATACCAATACCCCAGTGGCATCACAAATCGAGGTCACCAAAGGTGCAGAAGCACTGGCAGGATCAAGCCCAGCTTTATTTAAAATGAAAGGTAAGCTCATTCCAATCAAACAGCCCATCAACACAATCCCCATCATGCTCAGCGCCAGCACCAAAGCCACCATTTCATCACCACGGAAATACCCCAGTAATGACACTGCAACAGCCATAGTTCCACCAAGACACAAAGCAACTAAGCTTTCACGCCCGAGTAAATAAAACCAGTCTTTAAATTGCACATCACCCGTAGCTAAGGCACGAACCATCAGTGTTGAAGACTGAGAACCGGCATTGCCGCCACTTCCCACCAATAACGGCAAAAAGAAAACCAAGACAAGATTTTTGGCAATCACATCTTCATAGTGAGCAATCCCGATTCCTGACAACAAGCTGCCAAACACCAAAAACACCAGCCAGAAAACCCGTTTCTGATACAGTTGCAAAATGGGTGCAGACTTAATACTGAGTTTAGATGATGCATTGACCGCACCGACTTTTAAAAAGTCTTCCGTGGCTTCTTCGCTGGCAACATCCATCGCATCATCATAGGTCACAATCCCGACCATCATGTTTTGATGATCGATAATTGGCAGCGCTAATAAATCATACCGTGCAATGATTTTTGCCACTTCATCCTGGTCTGTATCCACAAAAGCGGTTAAGACATTGGTTTCCATGAGCTCATTGATATTCTGATCTTCAGGTGCAAGTATCAGCTGCTTTAAAGACAAAACCCCAAGAATTTTGCGTGCTTCATCTAGAACATAAGCAAAGTAAATCATTTCAGTATCAGGCGCTTCAAGGCGCAACATTCTGATCGCATCCATGACCATCATATTGGGTTTTAAAGTCGCATACTCAGAGCTCATGATGGCGCCCGCTGTTCCCTCTAAATAGGATGACAGTTGACGAATATCTTCTCTCTCAGCCTGTGCAAGGGCGGGTAATAATGCATTTTGTTGTTCTTCATCCAAACATTTAAAGACATCAGCACGTTTGTCCGATGACATTTCGCCAATAATCTCTGCCAAAATATTTCTGGGCATGGCTTGCGCCAGTTTGACCTGTTCATTGGGTGGAAGATATGAAAATACATAGGCACGATCAGGTAGATGCGTGAGTAGCAATTGACTTTGTTCAGGTGAGAGCTGTGTCAATACATCCGCAATATCGACTGCTTGAAATGTTTCAACTGATGCAAGTGCAAGTTCAATATGATTATTTTTAAGTGCGTCGCTTAATAAATATAAAAAGTTGTTGTAGCTCATGTTCGCCTCTTCACTACAAAGTATCTGCAATGAAGGACTAAACGCAGCGTATTATTTTACGATCGAATAGAAAACTTCATTCAGATTTTGATGAATATAAAAATGTGTAATTTGGAATAAACTACAACTCTGCGTGTCCATTTGGGGAATCAATCCTCATTAAGCCGCTTATACGGCACGGCAATACTACAAATATTTTTTTATATTCTCAACTTAGACAACAAAAATGAACAATTCGAGTCCTATTCTGTTCAACAAATTGTTCATTTCAGTTGCTTATCTAAAGTTTATTTTAACACTTCAACTGGATTGCCTTTCGGCTTAAACAGAGTTCTGACCAGTACATACATAAATGGAATAAAGATCAGGACCAGAATCGTGCCAAAAACTACACCACCAAATACGCTATAACCAATCGCCTGTCGGCTTAAAGCCCCTGCACCACTTGAGAACATCAGCGGAATCACGCCCGCACCAAATGCGATTGAGGTCATCAAAATCGGTCTGAGACGAAGCCCAGCTGCCTCTAAAGCAGCGTCCAGTGCGTTACGGCCTTGTTGCTGCAAACTTGCGGCGAACTCAACCATCAGAATGGCGTTCTTACAGGACAGACCTATGGTGGTCAGTAGTGCAATCTGGAAATAAATATCATTGGCGAAACCAAACCAATAACTAAATAAAATAGTTCCACCAATGCCGAGCGGAATTGCAGCCATCACCACGGTTGGAATTGACCAACTTTCATAGAGTGCCGCAAGACAGAGGAAAATAAAGGCGACAGAAATCAGATAGAGCCAAATCGCCTGATTACTGGATTGTTGTTCTTGGTAGGACAAACCACTCCACGCAAGACCCACGTTTGGCATTTGATCAACCAAACCAGCAATGGCTTGCATACCTTGTCCACTACTAAAGCCTTTCGATGCATCCGCCTCCATACTCATGGAAGGATAGCCCATAAAGCGCTCGAGCATAGGTGGCGCACCTTGCCAAGCAATCTGGCTAAACTGAGAAAATGGCACCATTTGTCCATTGGCATTTTTTACATACCAATAGTTTAAATCTTCAGGTTTGGAACGATACGGCGCATCGCCTTGTAAATACACTCGCTTAATTCGCCCACGGTCAATAAAGTCATTGATATAACTTCCGCTCCACGCTGTCGATAAGGTGCGATTAATTTCACTCACATTCAGCCCGTGGATCATGGCCGCCTTATGGTCAATTTTGATATTTAATACCGCTTGATCATCATTGCTTTTTTTATCGACATTTTCGACAGAATCAAGTGCATTCCCTTGTTGCTGTAACTGTTGGAAAGAATTCACCAAGCTTTGTCTGCCCAAGCCTTGGGTATCTTGCAGCCAAAACTCCATTTTATCGGAGTTGCCTAAGCCACGAATCACCGAAGGCATCAACACCATAATGCGTGCCTGATTATTTTTTGAAAAATACTTCATTGCACGTGCACGAATTTCTTGTGCACTGTTTTCTGTCCCTTTACGATCATTCCAATGTTTTAACGAAACAAAGGCCTGACCAAGATTTTGTCCTGTCCCTGAAAAGTTACGTCCATGAATAACCATCACACCATTCAAATTGGCCTTTTCACGTTCAAGGAAGTAATCTGAGATCTGTTTGCCAACGTCCTCCGTCTTGCTCATCGGGGTACCTTCAGGTAAACGGAATTGTACGTTTAACAAGCCCTGATCTTCTTGCGGCAAGAAGCTGGTCGGCAAATCACGATAGACCCAGATAAAACTCGCAATCAGTACCACAATGCCAATCAAAGACAGCGCTTTCACAGCAATGACTTTTTTGGAAACATTCAAATAACGCGTTTTAATGGCATCTAAACATTGATTGAACCAGACGGCCCAACGTGCTTGCTTCTGCTGAGGTTTCAATAAAATTGCGCATAAGGCGGGTGTCAAAATCAATGCCACCAATAAAGACAGTCCCATTGCAACCACGAGCGTAATCGAAAACTGTCGATAAATAATCCCAGTCGCGCCACTAAAGAAAGACATGGGAATGAAGACCGCGGTCAGGACCAAGGTAATCCCGACCAAAGCCCCACTGATCTCCTGCATGGATTGGATTGAAGCCTCCTTGGCACTGAGTTGCTGCTCATGCATCAGTCGTTCAACGTTTTCAACCACGACAATCGCATCATCCACCAGCAGACCAATCGCCAATACCATCGCGAATAAGGTCAGTGTGTTAATGCTCATTCCAAGAACAGCCAAAACGGCAAAAGTCCCTAAAATCACCACAGGAACCGTGACCGCAGGAATGAGGGTCGCACGCCAGTTTTGCAGGAAGATAAACATCACCAACACGACCAGTCCAATCGCTTCAATTAGCGTTGAGACCACTTGTGACATCGACTCTTTTACAAACGGCGTATCATCGCGTGGGTAAACCACAAAATAACCATCTGGTAAGGTTTTTTCTAAACGTGCAACTTCTTTATAAACAGCATCGGCCACCTGCATGACGTTGGCACCGACAGTTAATGACAATGAAAGCCCTGAAGCTGGATAACCATTCAGACGGTTAAACACCTGATAGTTTTCCGCCCCCACCTCAACCCGTGCCACATCTTTTAAATAAACGAAGTTGCCATCATTGTTGGCTTTGACAATAATATTTTCAAACTGTTCAGGCGTACGCAAAAGTGAACCTGAAGTGACCTTGGCATTTAAATATTGGTTATCAGCTGCGGGTAAATCACCAATTGCACCCGCTGCAACTTGGGTATTTTGATTTTCAATCGCGGAACGTACATCGCTGACTTGTAATTGATAACGTTCCAAACGTTGAGGATCTAGCCATATCCGCATGGCATATTGTGATCCGAATACACTGACCTCACCCACACCTTCAATTCGGCTCAGGTTCAATTCAAAATTATTGGTTAAATAGTCTGAAATATCGAGATTGCTTGAACGTCCTGATTTATCTCCAAGACCGATCACCATAAAGGAATCGCTCAAAGACTTACGGACATTGACACCTTGACGCTGTACATCTTCTGGGAGACGATTGATTGCACCATTGACGGCATTTTGAACCTGAACCTGTGCTTGATCAGGATCCGTCCCTTGGTCAAAGAACAAACTAATTCGGCTATTGCCGCTGGCATCACTGCTAGAGCTGAAATACAGCAGGTGGTCGATCCCTTTAATCTGTTGTTCTAAAACTTGGGTAACGCTATCTTCAACCGCTTGGGCGTCTGCACCACTATAATTTGCTGCCACCGTAATTCGCGGCGGTGCAATATCGGGATAACGCTCAACGGGTAAATTTAAAATGGAGAAGAGGCCAACAGCCATGACAATGATTGCCAGTACACCAGCAAAAATGGGACGATGAATAAAAAACTTAGATAACATGGCTGTTCATTCCATTCGTGAAACAGTCAATTTTTCAAAAAGATAGATAAATTTTGGTGCTTTCAGTCTACGATCATTACCGAGCTTTAGCGCAAACACCATCCCTATTAACATATCATTTCAAAAAGCAAGAATTGAGGAGAAATAATGGATTTTGCGATGCTTGCATAAACCAAGAATTACCCCTTGTTACCAAGTAAACAGTTAAGCTGTTTAATCAATTTTATTTGCTGTGCAATCAAATACTTCTTAATTTGGAATTGACACATCCCCGACTTAAAACGATATTAGCACGCTTGATTACTCTCCCCCATTTTATTAGGCATATATGAAGGCCAGCTTAAAAAACTTTAATATCTTGCTGCTTGTTCTGCTTCCAGCGTTCATTACTGGAGGCTTGCTGATCAGCGTAGGTAATTTGTCTGATGGTTTAAGGCTTGGCTTTTTATCTTTACCTGGCATTATTTTTATCTATCTTGCGATTACGCGACAAAAAATATATTGGTATGTCCTGACCATTGCCTGGTGGTTCATCGCATGGCTCGATGCCCTTCTGCGTTCCAGTACATGGTTTTTATTCAATAGTGATAATGAAGCCTATTTTATTATCGAAGCAATTGCCAATACCAATCAACACGAAACTTGGGGATTTATCCAGCTTCATCTGGTCACCATTGCTGCTGTGGTGTTTGGTTTACTCAGTGTGCTCACACTGTATAGCTTTGCTGTATTCAAACTGGTTAAACCGATTCATTTCAGCCGCCTTTGGCAGAGTCGTGTTTATCGTAGTTGCCTTATCCTACTGATTCTACTCACCATCACCAGCTATTTAATGAAACCTTCTCGCAAGGTGCATCCTGTTATATTTTGGTCTGAGTTCCAAACTAAAATTCAGGATTTTAAAGATAGAATTAAGCAGCATAAAGATGTGCATCATCAATGGGACATGAGTGCAAAAAGTAATTTAGTCTTGACTGACCAAGCCAAAGGCAAACAAACTCATGTCTTGGTCCTGTCAGAAAGTCTTACCAGTCTAAACTTAGGTGTCTGTGATTATCCACGGGATACTACGCCTGAACTAGCAAAGCGGCTCGCTGAGATTAAAGTGTTTTGTAATGCCTTTTCTCCAGCACCGTCTACCATCAATGCGCTACGTGTTTTATTGACCGAAAGCCCAGCCGCAGAACATGATAAATATTCATCGGAAAGTGTACTGGCCTATGCGCGAGCTGCTGGTTATAAGATTTACTGGCTCAGCAATCAAGACGATACCTATTTATCCTCTCTGTTTGGCTCCTATGCGGATAAAGCCGTATATAAAAATAACCGTTCAGGACGTAGTAGTACCTCTTTGGATGAAAACTTAATCCCAGATTATCAACAAGCTCTGGCAGACCCCGAGCCGAAAAAGTTAATTATTCTTCATCTGATTGGTGCTCATCCAAATTATAAAGAGCGTTATCCAGCTACATTTAATAAATTTACCAGCACCAGTAATGATCAAGTTGAAATGGAACTTAAAAATCGAGATATTGATCCATGGATTCGCTCACTGCGTAATGATTACGATAATGCAGTGTTATACGAAGACTTTCTGTTAGCAAAATTTCTAGATGATCTGAGAGCAGATGCTGTGCCAGACTTTAGATCGTTCACGGTTGTATCCGATCATGGCAATGAAGTTGGACATGAAATTGATTATGCAGGGCATAGTCCAAATACCAAGGCTGGTTATCAAGTGCCTGTGATTATGTGGTCTGATAAATTACAAAGTACAGGGGTGGATAAAGACAAGACCTTAAATACTGCTGAACTGGATAATAACCTCATGCAGATCATGGGACTTAAAGATAAATCATCACCACGACAGTCTTATTGGCAAGATGAAAACTATCAATTTACACCAGAAATCAATTGGCCATATTGGAAGCATAAGTCTTCATAATGGCGAATAAAAAAACGCCAGTTTAGTCCTTAATCTAAACTGGCGTTTTTTTATGGTCAGGTCTCAACTTTAGAATTCTTCATATTTTCATCAAACCATCATACAACTGTCATTGATTTGATAACTTTGGCTTTCAAACTTGCTGTTTGAATATAAAAACCAATGAGCTTATCCATGTTTAAAAAAGCAGTTCTTTGTCTCGGTCTCATTAGCCTAGCAGGTTGTAATGATGACAATGATCATCAAAACAATACCACCCAACCAGAATATCAACTTCCAAAAATTTTAGTGGTTGGACATCGCGGTGCAAGTGCGTTGCGCCCAGAACATACACTTGCCTCTTACCAAAAAGCGATTGATGATGGTGCTGATTTTATTGAACCTGATCTTGTTTCAACCAGTGATGGTGTCTTAGTTGCCCGTCATGAAAATGAAATTGGCGGCACCACCAATGTTTCGACCCTACCTCAATTTGCGGATCGTAAAAAAAACAAAGTGATTGATGGGACACGTTTTGATAACGGTTGGTTTACGGAAGACTTTACTTTAAACGAATTACAACAACTGAAAGCACGTGAACGTATTCCGCAGTTTCGACCAGACAATCAAAAATACAATGATCTCTATCCTGTTCCGACTTTAGAGCAGATCATTGAACTTGCTGATGCGCATTATAAAAAAACTGGCAAAATCATTGGTCTTTATATTGAAACCAAACATCCAACCTATTTCCAAAAACAAAATTTGGCGATGGAAGACACGCTACTTAAAACGCTGTCTAAATATCAATACACTCGCGATATTGCACCAATTTATCTACAATCTTTCGAAGTTGGCAATTTAAAATATTTGAAAAACCAACTGGATTTACATAAGAGTGTTAAACACGCGCAGTTAATTCAGCTCTATGATGCTCCAGGTGCAAGACCAGCAGACTATGTCGATCAAAACAATCCTAAAACCTATGCTGATCTAGCAACTGCACAGGGTCTGAAAGATGTTGCTGCCTATGCCAATGGTGTTGGTCCATCAAAGGCTTATATTTTCAAAGATGTAGCATCCGGTAAGAAAACGACTTTTGTTGCTGATGCACATAAGTTCAACTTAAAAGTACACCCTTATACTTTCCGCCCTGAAAATAACCATCTACCAACCAACTTTAAATGTAGCATTGATCCAGCTAAAGCAGCTGAACGTTGCCCTACAGGATCGCTCAAAGAAATGCAGCTCTATCTCAAAGCTGGAATTGATGGTCTGTTTACCGATGATCCCGCTTTAGGTCGTCAAGCAGTACAAAACTATCAAGCCACAACTAAATAATCATTGAGCAGTAACAAACAAGGGCAGCTCAGCTGCCCTTGTTTATGATTATGCTATTTGTTTCTGCTTGACCTGTTCCCATTGCCACCAGCCATATGCTGCCAATCCCACAAAAGCAGCATATAAGCCTGCTGTAAGGAAAACTTCTTTATAACTAAACATCCCCACGTAGATAATGTTGACAAAAATCCAGAGGATCCATGTTGCAATATGCTTACGGCTAGTCCAATAAGTCGCAAGTAAACTAAACGCCACCAACTGTGAATCCAGCATGGGTACAGCAGCATCGGTAAAGTGTTTAAGAATCAGTCCAAAGATTAGACCAAACACCACCGACAAACACATTTGGAACAGCACAACAGTCTTGGCAATGGGCTCAATCCGAATATCATGATCCTGACGCTTGCCTTTCAACCAATAATAGAATCCATAGACATTCATCACGATAAAGAAAAATTGCAGAATCGTTTCACCATACAGTTTGATGGTAAAGAAAAAATAGGCATACAACCCACAGGCCAGAAAATTAAACCACCAGCACCACATATTGCGTCGGATGGTCAATGTCACACCAATAAGGCTAATAATCACCGCAACGATTTCTAAAGCAGACAAGAGCAGACTTCTTTCAAGATTTGATAGCAACATTATGGAAAAATCCGCAATTTAAGCAATGCTAAATGACTTATTTTCTTTACTGATATTTTTATCTTTATTTGAGAAAACGACTATTTTTTACCCAAACCTTGTGCTATAAAAAACTGATCCAATTTAGAATTTTTTATATGTTGATCCACAAGGTTTCTTCTGCACGTCTTATTGCCATTTCGCATTGCATTTCTGTCAATGCCGCATGGCGACGTGTCTGCATGTTCATGCGAGGAGACTTTAAACATATTCATCCGATAACAAGTTAAAAAAACATCATATGAAAACAAAGGTCGCCTCAACAGCGACCTTTTTTATTGCCTAAATTTACGACCACTCAACCTACCGTTGTTATCACAGGAACATGACCATGACACAGTTGCCAGAAAAGAATTTTATACCAAGCACACAGATCCAACCGACTGTAGCCCCTATCAACCCTCGCCTTGCTACAGTCGGTCAATTCATTGCAGTCGTGCTGATTTGGTCATTGACTCCATTGGCCGCAGTCTTGACGGTGCATGAAATTCATTGGGCGTGGGGATTATTTTTTCGGTTCAGTTTGGCCATTCCTTTGGCCTGTATGTGCTTGCTTTATTTTCGACTCAAACTCGACTTCACTTATACAGCCTTCATCAGCTATGCGGCAGGTGCGATTGGCTTATTTGGTTCAATGACTTTTTGTTATATGGGAGCGACTCGTGTTTCATCAGGCATGATCTCGATTATTTATGGCACTGCTCCGCTATGGTCTGGCCTGATTGCAGTATTTATCCTAAAACGGGAACATTTTTTAAAACGCCAATGGTATGGACTTAGTCTCGCAATTTTTGGTTTATCACTCACACTTGGTATAGGAGCGGAGCATATTCAACTCGATTTGCTAGGTGTGTGTTATGAAATCATGGCTGTTTTACTTTACGTGCTGTCAATGTTTGTTGTTGCAAAAGTAGGTGCAGAAATTCACCCAATCATTCAAACCACAGGTTCAACTATCGTTTCATGGTTCGGTTATCTGTGTTTGTTGCCTTTTTTCTTGTCTGAAATGCCTAATCAGTTACCCAGCCTGCAAACCAGTTTAGCACTGCTCTATAGCGCATTATTTTCTTCAGTATTGGCCATGATTTTTTATTTTCACCTCATTCAAAAATTAAACCCAACAACGGTGATGTTAATTACTATTCTAACGCCAGTATTGGCCACTTTTTGGGGTGTATGGCTCAACCAAGAACCTTTAAGCTCACATCTTGTATTTGGTTTAATGTTCCTGTGTCTAGGTTTATTTTTATATGCCTATCGCAAAAAACCACGTCTGTTATAACCATGAAAACTGATAGGTCAAACAACATGACCTATCAGTGATAGTATCGAGGCACTGGCTCAAGTACACTGTGTCTACGCACCGCGTGACTTCTCAAAGATTTGTTCAAGGATGAAATAATCTATGCGTTCTTACGTCTTATGGCTTTGCCTCAATCTGATCTTTGTTTTGCAGGGTTGTGTCCACGCAACAACACAACCGATCTCAGTTACAGGCAAAACAGCCGAGCTAAAACAACGCTATTATCAAGCGAAGACAACAGCGTCTGATGGGACTGTACTCGCCTTTACCGTCTATCAACCTCATTTAAGATCAGATCAGACTGCCCCATTACTTTTACATACCCATGGCTTTGGTCTTTCTCGTATGAAACGACCTGAGCTCAGCTTGTATGGATTTCTGTTGCCCACAGGACAGATAGCAAAAACAGCTTGGCAAAATGGCTACTGGGTGATCAGCTATGATCAACGGGGGCATGGTGACAGTCAGGGCAAAATTCGGCTGACAGATCCTGCAAAGGAAGCACAAGATGTCATCACCATCATGAACTGGGCTGAAAAAAATTTGCCTCAACTGGCAAAAAATCAGCATGGTGTTCGTACAGGTATGATTGGTGAATCTTATGCAGGCGGAGTGCAATATCTTGCTTCTGCTTTAGATCCACGTTTACAGGCCATCGTACCAATTACCACATGGTATGACATCGTGCATAGCCTAGCGCCGAATGGCATTCCTAAAAGTAACTGGATCGGTTTCCTCAATCTGATTGGGGATTGGTGGAACTGGAATAAATTTGATCCTGAACTCAAGCAGGCTTATCTTGATACGCAACATGGACAATTAAGGCAATCCACCTACGATTTTCTTAAAACACACCAAGCCAGCTGGTTTTGTAGCCATCATCAGGCCCCTCAAGCAGATGCACTGATCATTCAAGGATTCAGGGATGTATTATTCCCTTTTAATGAGGGTGTCAAAGCTGCACAATGCCTACAACAGGCTCAGCGAGAAGTACATTTGATTGGCGTACAAGGGGGGCATTTACAGCCTTTTACCCAACATTCTCCGCTCGGAAACACGCCATTTTGGTATATCGGTAAATCAGTCCATTGTGGTCAGCAGCAATATAATCTTCAAAAAACCATTTTGACCTGGTTTAACCAAAAACTGAAAGACCAAACAGCTACCGAATCTTTACCTGAATTATGTGTTGACCAAAGTCCAGTGAATCAGCTGACTGATCTTAGCCCTGTGACTGAATATCAGCTGAAAAAAACATGGGTTGCACCAACCACATCGCAAGCGGTATTTGTTCCAATCCATACCGCTTTGCAACCGACTTCAATGACAGGCTCCCCGCGACTCACCCTCAACATGGAAACAGCACCTAAATATGCAAATGCGACGTTATTTATTTCAGTTGCAGTGAAATCAAAAGTTACAGGGAAATATGCAATTTTAAATGATCAGACTACACCATTTAATCCAACTCAAAAAAGAAGTTATGATCAGATTCGATTGGGCTTAAACGATCAAATGAGAACAGCACAAACCATCGAGTTACCGAGTGTCTATGGGCAACTTAAACAGGGTGATACTTTGGGTTTGTTGATCAAGAGCCAAAGCCAGTATTATCAACGAATCAAACAGCCTCAAATTGAAGCATGGATTTCAGGGCAAATTGTTTTGCCTAAGCTTTGGGATGAAACCGCTGCGAAATAGTTCTTTTTATTATAAAAAACCAACGAGAGTGATTTTTACCACTCTCGATTGGCAATCAGTTCTTCCATTTCAATGTCGAAATAACCGACATCTTGCACCACCATCATCATGGCTTCAGCAATGTAATCTGCGGCAGTGTCATCTAAACTTGAGTCCAAGTCTTCAAATTGCGGCTTCATTTCATTAATTTCGATCAGGGTCTGATTTGCATAACGATAAATTTCCGTATCAGATAAGTCTGTACGGCTGACCTTTTTTGAAAAGCGACGGATATGTTGCTTCACTTCAGCGACGAGAATATCGGGATAATATTCATCATCAAACATGGGGAGGAGTAAATTTTCAAACATAAAAAATAATATGCCAATAAAACGCCATGCTTATAACATAATCCGACCAAAATCACGATATTTAGACATAAAAAAAGCGGTTTTTCCGACCGCATTTTAAAAATTAGTTAGATCATCTACGCGCTAATAAATCCTAGCTATAAGAAAAGTGAAGATACATAACCAATAGGCTAAGCCCTTACTGGTACAGCAAATTGCTCAGCATATTTCGAAAGCTGTTCAAAGGTAATCGAAGCACCACCACAGACAATCACTAAAACGTCATCCTGCGGCATAAAGTTAATTTTTTGATTGTACAAAATAGATAATGTTGCACCACAGGCAGGCTCGACTAAAGTGCGATGGTCATCCAAGAACCTCAAACATGCTAGCACTGCCTCTTGATCAGATACTGTCATTCCTTGAACATTATGGTTTTGCGAAATCATAAATGCATTTTCACAGACTTGTTTCGCTGCAAGTGTTGTCGCGACTCCTGTCACTTCATCTAGCTTTATATGTTTACCGATCTTCATTGAACTATTTAAAGAAGCAGTGCCGTGAGTTTCAATTGCATAAATTGGAATATCTAAATGATTCTGACTCAAACCTTGATGAATACCAGAAATTAAGCTGCCACCCCCTACTGATAAAATAACTGCATTCGGATGGATGCCTTCCTCAAGGACTTCATCAATAATATGAGCGACACCATCCCAAAGATATTGATCATCGAAAGGATGAATATAAACAGCCTTTTCATTGACATAGGAAAGTGCCAATTCATTCGCTTCCATCCATGAATCACCATGAACAATGACCTCGGCACCCTGCTGTAACATCAAATCAATCGCTTGTTGCGAGGTGGTTTTAGGTACAACAACAGTGACCGGAATATTCAACACATTGCCCATATACGCCACTGAAATACCCGCATTTCCACCAGAAGAACTAATGAATTTCTGTGCGCCCTTTTCTATATATTTTAGACAAGCATTGCCAATACTACGTTGCTTAAATGAACCTGTCGGTTGTGAAGATTCCATTTTCAACCAAACATTACACTTATTCAATTCACTTAATTGGCTCGATTTAATCAGTGGTATTTTGATACTGAGTGTCAATTTTTATTCCTAATATAATGATTTTCCGAGTAAATATAACATCGTTTTAAATCGCTTTTTAAACCGTTTGATTCATTTCTCTAGACATTTTAAACAAGAATTTTTAACCAATATTATAATTATTTAGCTCACTTAGCTGAGATATGATGAATATCAATTCGTCATGAAACAAATCAATCTAATAAGCGGTCAGCCACCTGAATGTTTCCGACCGCTTTTTTAAAAACCAAACTTTAATCTTTTTTAGCACTTAAGCTTTTGGCAATCTTCGCCAACTCGACAAACTCCTCTCGCATCTGATAAGGATCAGGTTTCGCTGATTGTTGTGCCAATTGGATAATTTGATCCCATCCCAATGCGCCATTGTACTGCCCACCTTTTAACTGCTGAGCATACGATGCAACCGCAATCGCAAAACGGGTATCGTTATTGGCTTTAGCAAGGGGCTTACTTTCAGCTTTTACAGCTTGGTTTAAAAGGATGCTCTTTTGTTGATTTGGCAATTTATAGCGCAAGTTGACAAAGGCATATTCAGATTTTTTCTCTGTATCTGTTTTTGTAGATTCTTGATACCGTGACTCATTGAGCCAACCCTGTTGACCGACTGGAACGATTTCATAAATTGCTGTGACATTATGACCTGCCCCAATATCTCCTGCATCCACCTTATCGTTATTAAAATCTTCCTGTTTCAACATTCGATTTTCATAGCCAACCAAGCGATATTCTTTCACCATCGCAGGGTTAAATTCGACCTGAATTTTGACATCCTGAGCAACAGTTGCAAGTGTTGAAGAAAGCTGACGCTGTACTACTTTTTTCGCTTCATTTTTATTGTCGATATAACTGTAATTGCCATCACCTGCATCCGCCAGTTGTTCCATCAACTGCTCATTGTAGTTCCCTGTACCAAAGCCCAATGTTGTTAAAGAAATACCACTTTTGCGTTTCTCAGCCACCATGCCTTTTAAGGTACTAAAATCAGTAATACCGACATTAAAATCACCGTCCGTCGCCAGTAAAATTCGGTTAATGCCATTTTTCACAAAGACCTTTTCAGCCTGCTTATAGGCCAGTTGAATGGCTTGCTCACCTGCGGTTGCCCCACTTGCCTGCAATGCATTAATCACGGCCAATATCTTATCTTTTTGATCACCAGCAGTTGGCTCTAACACCAGCTTTTCACCACTGGCATAAGTAATAATAGTGACTTTATCCTGTGCTCGAAGTTGCTCAGTGAGTAAGCGCAAAGTTTGTTTAACCAAAGGTAGTTTGTCTGCTGCATCCATACTGCCAGAGACATCGACCAAAAACACCAGATTGGCAGGTGGCAATTGTTTAGTACTTAAATCTTTAGCCTGAATGCCGATTTTGATCAGTTTGGCATTTTCTTTCCACGGTGAATCGACTGTTTCAGTACTGACTGAAAATGGGTGAATACTATTCGGCTGCGGGTACTGATAGTCAAAGTAATTAATCATCTCCTCGGCACGGACTGCATCGACGGGTGGTAAACGACCATCATTCAAGAAACGACGTGTGTTGGTATAACTACCTGTATCGACATCAATACTAAAAGTTGAAACGGCTTGATCAGCCACACGATGAACCGGATTGACCTCATTTTTTTGGTATTTTTCAGTGTTCTGTTCTAAACGCGGTCTTTCCATGGTTGGCATGACTGCAATATAAGATGCAGGCGCAATCATCTTGCGAGTTTGTGCCAAGCCTTGATTTGACATGGTTATCGGTGCTGGTGACACTGGCATTGCGGTTTCGATTGTAGCCTGATCGTATTGTTTAACAGGTGTGCTACAAGCCATCACCATACAACTGAGCACAGTTAATGTTAATATTTTTGTTGATTGATGCATTGTTCAGTTCCCCAATTCTATTTCGTTTTTTCAAATAAAGTCGATATACAGAGAATTGTATGCAAAAAAAGAAAAATACATCGTATTCGAATGTATCTTTCCAGAATGGCTTATTCATGATCTACAGCAAAAGTTTTACTCAATCGCATAATTGATGGTGACCACCACACGCGCAATTTTATTAATGGTGGCTTTGTCATAAGCGCCACCATAATCACTGTCGTCATCCGAACCGCTTTCAGGCAGGATATAAAATGCACCTTGGCTAGCAGAGCGCATCATCCCCACTTTCACGCCACCCACTTTGGCAAACTCATTGGCACGGCTATACGCATTCTTGGTTGCATTGGCAATCAAAGACATTTTGATTTCTTCTAAATTCGACACCAGATATTCAGGTTTCTGTTCAATGGCAATGCCCTTTTCATCCAGTACGTAAGCTTCTTTGGCTGCCTGTTCAATCTTCTTGATATCGCGACTCGCAATCACTAAGGATTGCAATGCCATATAGCCTTTAAACTCACGATTGATCCGCCCTTCCCCCATATTCACTTCTTCATAATAGGGTTGGGAACTTTTATTTCCGAGTTGCATATCCACCGCTTTAAAACCATGCTCGACAAAAAAGCTTTGTAATTCTTTCATTTGTTGATCAAGCAATTGATAAGCTTGTGGAATCGTGTCAGACGTGTGGCTGGTTTGTAAGTGAATCTCCCAGCGTGCTGAATCGGCTTGAATTGGTTTTTCAGCTAATCCTTTGACTGTAATCGAGTTTTTGGTGCTATTAAACTGTTTCAGTGCATAGCCCATCACACCAGCAGAAATAATAAAGCCAAGGCTAAGAATGAGTGCAAACACCCATAAACTTTTATATGTAATTGTTTTATTTTCCATTTTTAATATCACTTATCTTATTTTATAGTCTTGTTATATTTAATCTATTCAGGCAAGTCAATAGAGCCCTCAAGCTCTACTGACATCGCAATAAATTTAAGCTTGCATCATGTTCCAGACTTTTATCGCATCGCGAGTGGCTTTAACGTCATGGGCACGAACGATACTTGCCCCCTGCTGAATACTGAATAAATGCCCTGTCACACTGCCAACCGCGCGCTCTTGCGCAGGTACACCATTTAAGGCTTCACCGATAAAACGTTTACGTGAAAGGCCCGATAAGATTGGGTAGCCCATTCGATTGAGCTTCCAAAACTCATTCAGCAATTGAAAATTTTGCTGTGCATTTTTAGCAAAGCCAAAACCAGGATCGATAATGATATTTTCTTTTCTGACTCCCACTGCAATTGCTTGATCCAAGCGTTGCTGCAATTCAAAAATCACATCTTCCGTCACATCATCATATTGATCAAGCTGATTCATATTGGTCGGTTCACCACGCATATGCATCAGCACCACAGGAATATTCAACTCAGCAGCTGTTTCCAAGGCCTGTGGACGTGTTAATGCACGAACATCGTTCCAGATATGTGCGCCAGCTTGTATGGCAGCACGCATCACTTCTGGCTGACTGGTATCAATCGACATAATTACATCATAATTTGAGAGAGCCTCGACCACAGGAATCACTCGACGAATTTCTTCAGCTAACGCCACAGGTGATGCATTTGGACGTGTCGATTCTCCGCCAATATCGATGATGGTTGCACCCTCTTCAAGCATCTGTAAAGCATGTTTGATCGCTTGATCTTTTTGATGGTGCTGCCCACCATCACTAAATGAATCAGGCGTGACATTCAAGATGCCCATTACATGAGGCTGAGAGAGATCTAATTTAAAACGACCGCACTGTAACTGATATTGTGGTAATGGCATCAACTGCATGATCAAGACTCTTGGTACTTTAACGGGCTTATTTTAACAACACAGCCTCTAGAACGTTGCTGATTTATTTTCAGTTTGGACTAAAATCCAAACAAAAAAAGAGCGACCGAAGCCGCTCTTTTTATTTCATCTTGATTTAGCCCATTGCTGGTAATGGTGGTGGTGTAGATGGACCATCTTTCGGTGGTTCAAATGCAGCCACTGGATTTTCAGCAACATAAACTTTAGGTGGTTGCGGTTCACGACCTTCCATGATGTCACGGATTTGATCACGATCGATTGTTTCCCAATCCATCAACGCTTTCACCATTGCATGAGCGATATCTTTGTTATTTTCCAAGATATCACGTGCAACTTTATACTGTTGATCCAAGATACGACGAACTTCTTCATCGACTTTTTGTTGAGTCGCTTCAGAAATCGTACGACTACCTACATTACCGAAGAAACCATTTTGGTTTTCATCTTCATAAACCATTACACCAAGTGCATCAGACATACCATATTTGGTCACCATTGCACGCGCCATTTTAGTTGCACGTTCAAAGTCGTTAGATGCACCTGTCGACATTTGGTTAATGAACACTTCTTCTGCAATACGACCACCAAATAAGATTGAAAGTTCATTCAACATCTTATCTTTATAATGGCTGGTTTGATCTTGTTCAGGAAGCTGCCAAGTGACACCTAATGCCCAACCGCGTGGCATGATGGTTACTTTATGCACTGGGTCTGTACCCGGTAAGATTTCAGCAACAATCGCATGACCCGCTTCATGGTAAGCCGTTGCACGACGTTCTTCTTCACGAATTACCATCGATTTACGTTCAGGGCCCATGTAGATCTTGTCTTTAGCATCTTCAAAGTCATGCATATCCACCGTATTTTTATTACGGCGAGCAGCAAACAATGCAGCTTCATTGACTAAGTTCGCAAGTTGCGCACCTGAGAATCCTGGTGTACCACGTGCAAGAACTTTAAGATCTACACCTGTAACAGAAGGAAGTTTCTTCAAGTGAACATTTAAAATTTGTTCACGACCACGGATGTCTGGTAAACCGACCATCACTTGACGGTCAAAACGGCCTGGACGAAGCAATGCTTTATCCAATACATCAACACGGTTGGTTGCAGCAATAACGATCACGCCTTCATTGCCTTCAAAACCATCCATTTCGACAAGCATCTGGTTCAGGGTCTGTTCACGCTCATCATGACCACCACCTGTACCCGAACCACGATGACGACCAACTGCATCAATCTCATCAATAAAGATGATACATGGCGCATGGCGTTTTGCTTGTTCGAACATGTCACGGACACGAGAAGCACCGACACCGACAAACATTTCAACGAAGTCAGAACCAGAGATACTAAAGAATGGAACTTTAGCTTCACCAGCAATCGCTTTTGCCAACAATGTTTTACCTGTACCCGGAGGGCCAACCATCAGTACACCACGTGGAATGGTTGCACCAAGGCGTTTGAATTTTGCAGGGTCTTTTAAGAAATCAACGATTTCAACCACTTCTTGTTTTGCTTCGTCACAGCCTGCAACATCACTAAATGTTAACTTGATTTGATCTTCAGATAACATTTTTGCTTTTGACTTACCAAAACTCATAGGACCGTTTTTGCCGCCTGCTCCACCGCCCATATTACGCATGAAGAACATGAATAATAAGATGATGAGCAATACAGGGAAACTCGCAATGAGAAGTTGCATCAAAATGCCTTGACGTTGTGGCGCTGTGCCTTCAACAACTACATTTTGTTTATTCAAGCTTGGTAGCAACTCAGTGTCTTCTACTTGAGGACGAACCGTCTCAAACGCAGAACCATTGGTTTTTTCACCATTAATATTTAAACCGTCAATTGTGACTTGTTTAATTTGCCCAGCATTCACCGCTGCAACGAAATCAGAATATTTCATCGCTGCAGGCTTATTGCGGTCACTGACGTTGCTAAAAATCAAAATCAGAACACCGAGTATGATGAGCCACAATACGGCATTCTTGAAGTAATCGCTCAAGGCTTTATTCCCATATCAATCTAATTTGATCATACCTAATCTTGGCTGACCTTCACAAAAACAGCAATGAATTTGCGTTGCAAAAAACTTAAAAGGTACAAAATGCACAATTTTTAACAACTTGGCAAGTACACTTTTATTGCAATGCCTTTTTACGACCTTGGCCAATCAAAAAAACTTCTTTCGATCGAGCACGTGATGCCGCAGGTTTGGCTGTTTTTAATACATCAAAACTATCGACCACCTGTTTTCGGAACTCATCAAATCCCGTCCCTTGGAACACTTTAACAATAAACTGTCCGTTTGGTCCGAGAACTTTCTGAGCAAAATCCAAAGCCAATTCACATAAGTAAATTTGACGCGGTTGATCAACAGCCCTATTACCTGATGTATTGGGGGCCATATCTGAAATTACAATGTCTACTTGACGTCCATTTAAAATATTTAACAATTTTTCGAAAACTTCTTCTTCACGGAAGTCGCCTTGTAAGAAGGTCACATCTGGAAGTGCATCCATTGCAAGGATATCTGAAGCAATCACCAAGCCCTTTGATCCAACCAGTTTACCTGCAATTTGAGACCAACTGCCTGGCGCTGCACCTAAGTCGACAACCGTCATACCAGGCTTGATCATTTTATATTTTTCTTGGATTTCAAGTAGTTTATATGCGGCACGTGCGCGATAACCTTCCTTTTGTGCTTTTTTGACAAAAGGGTCATCCAAATGCTCTCGCATCCACACACGACTGCTTTTAGACAATTTTTGATTGGTAATGCGTGTTGCCATAACTCACTAAATTTCAAAAAACTTCTGATCAGTCATTGTACGTGAAAATTACTCTCATTACAGTACGGATGTACTTCATTCACACGAAGTTTTACAGATTTTTTTCGATCAACACGATTGATTATTTTTAGCAATTTTCACATTTTTGTTTCAAGTGCTGGTCTGCTCAATCTATCTTAGATTCGGGATGCAAGTTATACTAGGTCGTTTTTCCAATCAGGTATTTTTAATGGCGGCTTTATCTATCCATGAACGTAAGCGTTTACGTCAAATTGGCCATGCGCTTAATCCAGTTGTAATGATTGGTAGCCAAGGTCTTACAGAAAACGTCATTGAAGAAACAAATCGTGCGCTGAATGATCACGAGTTGATCAAAGTGAAAATTGCGGGTGAAGACCGTGATGCACGTGCAACTGTAATTGATGCGATTGTTGAAGCAACAGGTGCAGAGTCTGTACAGAAAATTGGTAAAATTGTTTTGCTATATAAAAAAGCAGCCAAACAAAACCAACACCTTTCTAACTTAGTTCGTTTTGCTCATCTAAGTAATAAATAATTACGATGGCAAGTTATGAACTGTCTGCCTTTGATCGCTTTAGCGCCATTACCGTAGTTGGAGCGATTGAGCAACAAACGCCAGCATCCCTAAATGTTGGTTTTTGGGTTCGTGACCCAAATCAATTTTTGATCTACCCAGATCAAGTCGCTGCACATCCACGTCAAGACTTTTTATGGGAACAGACTTGCTTTGAGATTTTTGTTGGTGTGAAAGGTGAAGATTTCTATCGTGAAATTAATCTCTCCCCTTCTCAAGCTTGGCAAGTCTATCAATTTGAAGAATATCGCTTTCCTGAAAATATGCCGCCAGTCGCTGCATATGACATTGAGCTGAATCATTTACAGCGGACTCATTATGGTTTAAATGTCAGTTTAGATCTGTCCCAATTCATGCAACAACATAAATTGAAATGGTCTGACTTATACCTCGGTCTAAGCATGGTGTTGAATACCACACAAGGTATGCATTATTTTGCAATGCAGCACAGTAGTCCTCAAGCTGACTTTCATAATAAACGTGACTGGTTGCATCAGTTCTAATGTTTTGCACATAAAAAAAGCGAGAAAAATTCTCGCTTTTTTTATGCATACAACTTATTAGCTGGCGCGTACTTTATTCCAAGCTTCAACAGCTTGCTCTTTAGTACGTTTAAGGCTCACAACTAAAGTATCTTTATGCTTCACTGAAATTTGACTAATGTCATCTTTCAATTCTTTGCTCACTTTAGTTAAGTCTTCGATCAATGCATTTAACTCTGTTTTTAATACATTTTTCAATTCAAGCAAGTTACCTTGCGATGAATTAAGTTGAGTTTTAATCACTTCAATGCGCTCTAAAAGATCTTGTTTGATCTGTACAAGCTGATTTTGAATATTTTGATTTAACTCTTTTGCTTCAGTCTCAATTTTTTCTTGAGTTTCCGCTAAAGCTTCTTTCACTTGACCTTGAGTCTCAGCAATCACTTCTTTCGCTTGCTCTTGAGTTTCAGCAATCACTTCTTTTGCCTTCGCTGTTTTTTCTGCAACCGCTTCTTTCGCTTTTGCAGTTTTCTCAGCAACCACTTCTTTCACTTCAGCAGTCTTTTCAGCAACCACTTCTTTCGCTTTCGTGGTTTTTTCAACTACAGCAGCTTTCACTTCTTCAGCAGTTGCAGGTGTTGTTTGATTGTCAGCCATTTTAATTCCCCTCATTATTGATTGTTGATTTTTTGGCTAGCTATAAGATAAAACGGCTACAACTCAAACACGAAAAAAATTGTCTAACAATTTGCATAATATCTCATGATAACGATATCTGGATGAGCGATTTTGCAATAGACACCTCTGTCCGCTTGCTTAAAAAGAATTCGACAATTCCTAACTTTAATAAATAAAACACATAGACTTTTCACGGACTCATGCGTATAATGCGCTGTTAAGTTACAAGCGAGCAGACTGGAAGGAGGGGCATGTTTTTTTAAAGACGGCCTGCCTTTTTTTATGTCTTCTCGCTTTTTTACAGCCCTATTTTTGTGGTCTTAGTTCAGGAGCTTTGGTTTGAGCACCCCCGCCATTTTAGCCCTCGCAGATGGAACGATCTTTAAAGGAACGTCTATCGGTGCATCGGGTAGTACGACTGGTGAAGTCGTTTTTAACACTGCCATGACTGGTTATCAAGAAATTTTGACCGACCCAAGCTACGCACAACAAATTGTGACGTTGACTTATCCTCATATTGGAAATACTGGCTGTAATAGTGAAGACGTTGAATCAGGTCGCATCCATAAAGTATGGGCGAATGGTTTAATTATTCGTGATCTGCCTTTATTACACAGTAATTTCCGTGCTGAACAATCTCTCAGTGAATACTTGGAACAACATAATGTTGTTGCGATTGCTGATATTGATACGCGTAAATTGACTCGTATTCTACGCGACAAAGGTGCACAAAATGGTTGCATCCTTGCTGGCGAAAATATTACAGAAGAAGAAGCAATTGCAAAAGCACGTGCATTTGGCGGTTTAAACGGTCTCGATCTTGCGAAAGAATGCTGTGATCCGACGGGTTTTGAATGGACTGAAGGTTCTTGGACTTTAGGCGAAGGCTTCACTCAACCAGAATTAAAATTTCATGTTGTTGCATACGATTATGGTGTCAAAACCAACATCTTACGTATGCTTGCAGACCGTGGTTGTAAATTGACTGTTGTTCCTGCACAGACACCTGCTGAGAAAGTACTCGCACTCAATCCAGATGGCGTGTTCTTGTCAAATGGTCCTGGTGATCCAGCAGCATGTGACTATGCCATTGAAGCAGTGAAAACCATTGTTGATACAACCAACTTACCTGTATTCGGTATTTGTTTAGGTCACCAAATTTTAGCGCTCGCTTCTGGCGCGAAAACTATGAAAATGAATCATGGTCACCACGGCGCGAACCATCCTGTACAAAATCTTGAGAAAGGTACAGTGATGATTACTTCTCAAAACCACGGCTTTGCTGTTGACGAGAGTACTTTACCTGCAAACTTAAAAGTGACACATCGTTCACTGTTTGATGGTACAAACCAAGGTATTCATCGCACTGACAAACCAGCATTCAGTTTTCAGGGTCACCCTGAAGCCAGCCCTGGTCCACATGACTGTGCCCCATTGTTCGATCATTTCATCGAACTTATCGAAGCAGCTAAGAAGTAATTAAGGAGCGAATAATGCCTAAACGTACGGATATTAAAAGCATCTTAATTATTGGTGCTGGTCCTATTGTCATTGGTCAAGCCTGCGAATTTGACTATTCAGGTGCGCAAGCATGTAAAGCGCTTCGTGAAGAAGGTTATCGCGTTATTTTGGTGAACTCTAACCCAGCGACCATTATGACCGACCCTGCAATGGCAGATGCAACTTATATCGAGCCAATCACTTGGCAGACCGTTGCACAAATCATTGAAAAAGAACGTCCAGATGCAGTCCTTCCAACCATGGGCGGCCAAACTGCATTGAACTGTGCCCTTGCTTTAGACGAGCACGGCGTTCTTGAAAAATATAATGTAGAACTGATTGGTGCATCAAAAGAAGCGATTGAAAAAGCAGAAGATCGTAAACTGTTTGATATCGCGATGCGTAAAATTGGTTTGGAATGTCCAAAAGCTGCCATTGCTGAAACAATGGAAGAAGCTTTGGCCATCCAAGCAGGTTTTGGTTTCCCAGTCATCATCCGTCCATCATTCACGATGGGTGGTTCAGGTGGTGGTATTGCCTATAACCGCGAAGAGTTCCTAGAAATCTGTGAACGTGGTTTCGATCTTTCTCCAACTAAACAATTATTGATTGATGAATCACTGATTGGTTGGAAAGAATATGAGATGGAAGTTGTTCGTGACAAAAACGACAACTGTATCATCGTTTGTGCGATCGAAAACTTTGACCCAATGGGCGTACACACAGGTGACTCAATCACTGTTGCTCCTGCGCAAACATTGACAGACAAAGAATACCAATTAATGCGTAATGCATCAGTTGCGGTTCTTCGTGAAATTGGTGTGGAAACAGGCGGTTCGAACGTTCAATTCGGTATTAACCCGCAAGACGGCCGTATGGTTGTGATCGAAATGAACCCTCGCGTTTCTCGCTCATCTGCCCTTGCTTCTAAAGCAACAGGTTTCCCGATTGCTAAAATCGCAGCGAAACTTGCAGTCGGTTATACCCTTGATGAATTGAAAAATGACATCACTGGTGGTATTACACCAGCATCTTTCGAACCATCGATTGACTATGTAGTAACGAAGATTCCACGTTTCAACTTCGAAAAATTCCCACAAGCTGAGCCTGTACTGACAACTCAGATGAAATCTGTGGGCGAAGTCATGGCGATTGGTCGTAACTTCCAAGAATCTGTACAAAAAGCACTTCGTGGTCTTGAAGTTGGCGTAAGTGGCTTTGACGAAAAAGTTGAAGCGGGTACAGCCAATGCGAAAGACATCATCTTAAAAGAGCTTAAAGTACCTGGTCCAGAGCGTATCTGGTACGTTGCTGATGCATTCCGTCATGGTTTCTCTTTAGATGACGTATTTGAAGCAACCAAGATCGACCGTTGGTTCTTGATCCAAATCGAAGACATCATTAAAACTGAAGCTCAAGTGAAAGCATTAGGTTTTGGTGACTTAAATGCTGACAATATCCGTTCATTCAAACGCAAAGGTTTATCTGACCTTCGTATTGCTGGCTTGATGGGTATTTCACAAAAGCAATTCCGTAAACAACGTTGGAACTTGGGTGTATATCCAGTTTACAAACGTGTTGATACCTGTGCAGCAGAGTTTGAATCTGGTACTGCTTACATGTACTCAACTTACGATGAAGAATGTGAAGCAAATCCATCAAACCGCGACAAGATCATGGTCATTGGTGGTGGTCCTAACCGTATTGGTCAAGGGATCGAGTTTGACTACTGCTGTGTACACGCTGCGCTTGCAATGCGTGAAGACGGTTATGAAACCATCATGGTGAACTGTAACCCTGAAACTGTTTCAACCGACTATGACACATCTGACCGTTTATACTTCGAGCCTGTAACACTTGAAGATGTACTTGAAATCGTACGTACTGAGAAGCCTAAAGGCGTGATCGTACAGTACGGTGGTCAAACACCTTTGAAATTGGCACGTGCTTTGGAAGAAGCAGGTACCCCAATCATTGGTACATCTCCTGATGCAATTGACCGTGCAGAAGACCGTGAACGTTTCCAACAAATGATTCAACGTCTACAGCTTCGTCAACCAAACAACAGCATCGTAAAATCTGCTGAAGAAGGTATTTCTGAAGCGGCTAAAGTGGGTTACCCACTGGTTGTTCGTCCATCTTATGTATTGGGTGGTCGTGCAATGGAAATCGTCTATAACGAAGAAGAACTGAAACGTTACCTTCGTGAAGCAGTACAAGCGTCGAATGAAGCCCCTGTCCTACTTGACCGTTTCCTTGACGATGCAACAGAAGTTGACGTTGACTGCGTTTCTGACGGTAAAGATGTTGTGATCGGCGGTATCATGCAGCATATTGAACAAGCAGGTATTCACTCAGGTGACTCTGCATGTTCGATTCCTCCGTACTCACTTTCTCAAGAAGTTCAGGACGAGATGCGTCGTCAGACTGTTGCAATGGCAAAAGAGCTTGGCGTAATCGGTTTGATGAACGTTCAGTTTGCAGTGAAAGGCAATGACATTTATATCCTTGAAGTGAACCCACGTGCATCACGTACCGTTCCTTTCGTATCTAAATGTATTGGTGATTCTTTAGCAAAAGTTGCTGCACGCTGTATGGCTGGCCAATCTTTGGAATCACAAGGTTTCACCAAAGAAATCATTCCAACACATTTTGCTGTTAAAGAAGCCGTATTCCCATTTGCCAAATTTCCTGGCGTAGATCCAATGCTTGGGCCTGAGATGAAATCTACAGGTGAAGTGATGGGTGTAGGTAAAACCTTTGGTGAAGCATTCTATAAAGCAGTGCTTGGTTCTAACGAACGTTTACCAGGCTTACCAACAGAAGGCGAAGTGAAACATGCATTCTTATCGGTTCGTGAATCAGATAAGAAATACATTGCCGACATTGCAAAACAGTTAATCGCTTATGGCTTTAAACTGGTTGCAACCAACGGTACACATCGTGTGCTGAAAGAAGCTGGAATTGAATGTCAAGCTGTCAATAAAGTGACCGAAGGTCGCCCACATATTGTTGACCGCTTGAAAAATGGTGAAATTCATCTTATTGTCAACACAACTGAAGGTAAACAAGCTCAGTATGACTCTGCCATGATTCGTCGTGCTGCCCTCCAAGGCAAGGTGTATTACACCACGACCATCAACGGCGCAGAGGCTGTTTGCCAAGCATTTGCTGTGAAATTGCCAATGGATGTATACCGCTTGCAAGATTTACAAACTGTAGGTTAATTCTCTACCGATAAAGTCCCGTCACCTTATCGGTGGCGGGCTTTTTCTTTTTTTAATCCTGTATTTTCCCAACCAATTTAGAGGGACTGAAATGCAACGTTACCCTATGACTCCCGAAGGCAAGGTTGCCTTAGAGAAAGAATTACAACAGCTCAAAACAGTGGATCGCCCACGTATTATCCAAGCGATTGCTGAAGCACGTGAGCACGGCGATTTAAAGGAAAATGCTGAATATCATGCTGCGCGTGAACAGCAAGGTTTCTGTGAAGGCCGTATTCAGGATATCGAAGGTAAACTTGGTGCAGTTCAAGAAATTGATGTCAAAACACTCGAGCAAAATGGTCGTGTTGTGTTTGGTGTGACTGTCACCATTGAAAACCTGGATACTGAAGAACGTAAGACTTATAAAATTGTAGGCGATGACGAAGCAGATTTTAAAATCAATAAAATCTCAGTAAACTCCCCGATTGCACGTGGTCTTTTAGGTAAAAGTGAAGGCGACGAAGCAAAAATTCAAACACCACAAGGTGAAGTTGAATATGAAATTGTCAGCGTGGAATACATCTAATCCACTCGACTAAGTGATTAAAGAACTCTTCATCAATTGAAGAGTTCTTTTGTTTCAGGCATCCAATTTCTAAATAAAATAAAAATAAGATGAAGACATGTAATATCTACTTATCAACGCCTTGATCTATACCATTACTGGAATGTTTCTGGGCATATGCGTCGCAATCATATTTGCGTTTCATGTGAATCCTGATACAAGTTCTGCACTTATTGTTTTTAATACTGCTCTGTGCCGTGTTCGGCTTTATCTTTCTCAATCAAATTCAATGCTTGTTTACATGGCTTTGGAAATTTTCCCAGAATTAAAGTTTCCGCTTTTAAAGCTTAAATAACCATTGATCATAAAAATTCAAATTCTGTTAAGAATTATTTGATAACGATATTGATTATAATTATCATTAACAAAATTAAACATTATGCATATTTAATAGGTATTCCCTTATGCCGCAAACTGTACGATTCACCCAACATCCCCTCTCCCGTGCACTACAGTTGATCGCAGGTGGTACTAAAGTCGCTTTACCGATGTTAATGCTGTGTGGTCAATTCACACAAGTGATGGCTGAACCGACCACATCAGATCGCGAAAACATTATCAATGCACAAGTCACAGCAAATACCCTACCGACCATCAAAGTCGCTGCAGAAAAAGAGCAATCAACCTCATACACAACTAAAAAAATAGCGATCGGAAAAACCACACAATCACTCAAAGAAACACCACAGTCTGTTTCTGTGGTTACCCGTCAACGTTTGGATGATCAAAATATTTCGACCATTGAAAATGCCATGAAATATGTCACGGGGCTGACTGTGGTACGTTACGATGCAGCAGGAAATTATAATGATTTCAATGCACGGGGTTATGGCAGTGATACCTACCAAATGGATGGTACGACCTTAAGAACCGATTCAAACGGAACCTATCTGGATCTATCTGTCTTTGATCGTATTGAAGTATTACGTGGTGCATCGAGTATGTTCAGTGGCGCAGGTGAACCAGGTGTTTCTATTAATCTGGTCCGCAAGCGTGCATTGGCTGATTTTGCCTTGACTGGTAAGGTAAGTGCTGGCTCATGGGATAACTATCGTGGCGAGGCAGATGTTACTGGTAAGCTTACACAGGATGGCGCATTACGCGGCCGACTGGTCACAGCAGTACAAGATTACGATACCTTTATGAACGGCATTGATGGCAATAAGAAACTGGTATACGGCACACTGGAATATGATATTCAGAACAATACCACGCTATCACTCGGTGCTACCTATCAAGATATTAATACGGTCTTATCACGTGGTTTACCGTATGGCCCCGATGGAAAGCTTCTCAATATTTCGCGTAAAACAAGCTTTGTGCAGGACTGGAACAAGCAGGATCTAACCAATAAAGAATTTTTTGCAGAACTGGAGCATCATTTAAATCATGATGGGCTGATCAAAGCGACTGTGCGTCAAAGCATACGTGATAATCATGCCAAATATAGTGATCCTTCTTTACCAGACGCTAAAGGTGATATGTCCAAATTTAGCGCATTGGCCTTTAAACGCGAGGACAAAGATTTTACTGCAGATCTATTTTTTAACACCCCTTTCCTATTTGCTGGACAGACCCATAATTTCCTGATCGGTGCAGATTATCTAAAAGGCAACTCAAAAACCAATTATTCATCTTGGGGAACACCACTGATAGGTACAATCAATATCCATCATGATAACCAGCACCAATTTGCTGAGCCCTATTTTGATTACGACACCAATGTCAGCAAAGAAAAAATAGAAAACTATGGCATTTACAGCCAATTGAGAATCAAACCACTTGAACGTTTAACCTTGGTCGGAGGTGGTCGTGTGAGTTGGTGGAAATCAATTTCAACCACCTTAAGGGCTGATGGGAAAGACAGCACCGATCCAGCAGCGACCCATGATGCAAAAGCAGAATTTACCCCTTATGCAGCAGTATTATTCGACCTTAATCCAAATGTGTCTCTGTACTCTAGCTACTCGGAAATCTTTAAACCACAAAATAGCTTTACCTATGACCCTGTAACGGGCGGCAAAGGTAAACAACTTGATCCACGGACTGGTACTCAGGTTGAAGCTGGACTGAAAGCTGCTTTCTTCGATGACCGTTTAAATCTTTCTTCTGCAATCTATCAACTAGAAGACAAAAACCGTGCGATTGCCGATCGTTCCGCTCCTGAGGGTTTGGGTTATTCAGTGGCGGCAGGTAAAGCACGTAGCCGTGGTTTTGAGATCGAAGCAAGTGGGCAAATTACCGATAATTGGCAAATCACAACAGGCTATGCCTATACCAAAAGTGAATACCTAACTGACCCAAACCAACAAGGACAACCAGTTAACACCTTTACCCCTAAGCACAATTTTAATTTATGGACGACTTATAAACTACCTGCAACTATCGTTGAAGGAGTCAATCTTGGATTTGGTTTAAGAGCCGTATCTAGTTATTACGATGGATCCGGTAGTCAGCGGGTTCAACAAGATGGCTATACATTGGCTTCAGCAAGCCTAGGCTATCAAATTAATCCACGTTATAAGTTTGCGATTAATGTAGATAACTTATTTGATAAAAAATACTATGAAAAAGTGAATTATTGGATACGTCAAAATATGTATGGTTCGCCACGTAGCGTAACAGCAAGCTTAAGCTTTAAGTATTGATCTATTATGTAATCGACTAAATCTAGCCAACAAGATTAGAACAATACGTACTTTAAACTCAAATACACCTCGCCTTACTTAAGTACGGCGAGGTTTTATATTTATTCCCTCGAACACTGGGTATAATAGCTCAGCTTTTTTTAATTTTTTCTTGATATGGATCCATTGATCAACTCTCCTGTTAAACATTGGTGTGAGTTCGAATTTATTGCTAAAACGGTGAAAAATCCGAATATCCATATCAAAGGCAATTATTCTTACTATTCTGCTTATTGGGACCAAGGCTTTGAACGTTGTGTGGTCCGTTATCTACATGACAAAGCTTCAACAGCAGAGAAACCGATTGATCAACTCCATATTGGCAACTTTGTCTGCTTTGGCGCTGAATGTGTAATTATGATGGGTGGTAATCAACTGCATCGCTCCGATTGGATCTCGACCTTCCCTTTTGATACACGCAGCTTTCTGCCCGCGGGTGATACTGTCATTGCCGACGGTTGTTGGATTGGTAGCCGAGCCATGATCATGCAAGGGGTGAAACTGGGCGAAGGTGCAGTCGTGGCGACAGGTGCTGTGGTCACGCAAGATGTACCGCCTTATGCAGTCGTTGCTGGCGTACCTGCCAAAGTAATTAAATACCGTTTCTCTGATCAGGACATTGAAAAACTGCTTTCCCTCAGACTTTATGACTTAGATGAAAAGCAAATTTTAAAAATGCGTGAACAATTACAGACCGATGATGTTGAATCATTGATTCGTTTTTTTGAACAATATTAATTCCTCCTTAGTGATAACTCACTGATATAGCACCATTCTATTTTTATAGAAATTTCATGTATTTTTTAATTAAATCCTATCTTAACCATTCTCCTATAAATAATAACTATCCCTATAAAAATGCTAGGTTTTATTTATCTTTCAACAGGTTTACTATAACCATAGAGCTTGTAATTTAAACAACATTTAAATACTGAATTCAATACAAAATCATAAGTATAAGGAGTAACTCACATGGCTTATCAAAAAATCTTAGTGGCGATCGATGACTCTGAAATTGCTGCGAATGTCATTCGGGAAGCAGCCCAACTCGCAAAAGCATTAAATAGTGAAATCACTGTGGTTGAAGTGATGACTTTGGACCCCTATCTTGCCGATGCCTATGTTCGTATGGGACAAAGCAATGAGCTGATTGAACGTGTTCGAGGCTATGTTCAAGATAATTTAAGCAAGGCTGAACAAAAGTTCGAAGAACTTGGACTTACTGTCGCGACTCAAGTCTTGGAAGGTTTTTCCGTGCATCAGGAAATTATCGGTGCGGCCCAAAACATCGGTGTAGATTTGATTATTATGGGTTCACATGGGCGTACAGGCTTTAAACAATTTGTACTGGGTAGCGTAGCGCAGAAAGTTTTGGCAGAAAGCCATATTCCTGTATTAATTGTTCGCTGAATCATTAAAAGTCTCAGAACGTATAATTTATATTTGCTGAATTCTGCAATAACAGATTATGCGTTCTAAACTCACATCCGAGTTAAGGCTGCCAAGCAAATATTTTTAAACTCACTTTGCCATTTAATAAATAGATCCCTTCAGCCTCTAATAAGCTCTGTTGAACATTTTCGCCCTTCTCATTGATTCGGGTCACGCTGATCTTGCCTTGAGAATTAATGACACGATACCAAGGAATGTTACTTTCGATATCTAAATGCTTGAGTACATAGCCGACTAGACGTGCATGCTTAGGCAAACCCGCCAGCTTGGCAATTTGTCCATAACTTGCCACTTTACCATAGGGAATTAAGGCAATCACTTCTAAAATCTGTCGATGTAGTTCATTGGTATCTTGCACAATACAACCTATAAAAATCTGCTAAGATGATAAAAATCATGCGAAAAGCTAACCACAATAATTAAAATGCAATAACTTGAGAGAACAAAATGCGGTTAAAAATTACGGCCCTGACCCTATTATGTCTGATCTTCAGTGCATCTTGTACTACTCAAAAAACACCTGTCAAATTGCCTCCATATCAGTATCCATTGGATGCCAATGATTTACCTGTGGTCAATGTCAGTTTTATTGTGACCAGCAACCGTCCTGAAATTAAAGCTCTCGATAACAAAACACAGATCTATAAAGAACTGGCGATATTGAATCGGTATTTTGTCGATGAAAATAATCAAAAAATCTTTAAGTTTAAAATCCACCGTTACTATTCATATCAAGACTTTAACAAACGTAAGTGCGATCTTGCCAATCAGTTGAATCAACCGAAAGCACTGATTCCTGACAATCTTCCAGGTGCAGTCAAAAGCTGTTTCCCTCGTAGAAAAAGCAAGGAAGTACTGTTTATTATTTATGACTCTTATGGCGAAAAATTGAAATATGCAGATATCACCAGTTGGGGATTCCGCAATCAAGGCCAACCGTTTATTTTGATTGATTGGGAACGACTGAATTATCAAACCCAAGCGGCAAGTGTCCATGAAATGGGACATGCTTTCGGCTTAGGGCATGTGTGCTCACCCAAAGCGACCAAAACGACACCGACCAATATCATGAGCAGTTACGACTGTCGTTTGGGCAGTGGTGGCTTACGCAACCTTGGTTTTACCCGTGAGCAGCTCAATATTATGCTCAATAACTATAACCAATATCCTTAAAAATCAAGCTGAATATAATGGCCTAAATGGTCCTGTCCTAAGGTGTAATTAGCTTGCTCTAACTGACTGGTCAAGGCAGATTGAGCTTGTTCAAATTGCATCTCATAGACGGGACGAGGTTGCCAAAAGGTTTTACGGTTATGGGTGTAAATTGGATAAAACTGTAATCGACATTGTTTTAAATTGAGTCGAATAATTCCCCCATAAGGTAAGGCCTGATAGTTTTCAAAATTGCCATTACTGTTAAATACGCCATTTCCTATGCCGAAAATGACCGGTTTTTGATGAATAAATCGTATCGGCTGAATGGTATGTGCACCATGTCCAATGACCAGATCTGCCCCAATTTGAGTCAGTATCTTGGCAAGTTTTTCTTGCTCAGGGTGGATCGATTTAAAATCAACACCCCAATGACAAATGACGATGATCTTATGCTGTGGATGTTTTAGGCGATATTGCATGATTTGTTCAAACAAAATCGCATTGATACAAGCCACTCCTGAATCATACCCCAAGGCATAGAAATCATAATCTTGATAAGCCGTTGCCCGATGCCAATAACCATTGAAAATTGCCACACGCTGTCCATCGGTTTGAATTTCTAGGTATTGATGTGCTTGCTGCTGATCACTCCCCGCCCCGATAAAATCAATCTCTGCTTGCTCTAGCAATGCCAACGTATGTTTGAGGCTTGCATCCCCATAGTCTTTTAAATGATTATTGGCCAAACACAGCGTATTGATATGCCTACGTTTAAATTCTGCCAAGGTTGGCTCAGACCGCGCACCAAGGATATAGGCTTTTTTCCCATCTAAAATTGAGTCGTCATCAAGATTAAAAACCGCCTCTAGATTGGCAATATTGATATCATCTGGACCAAAAAATTGTTGGATGCCTTCGAAAGAATGTTGATAACCATAACGCTGTAAAGCATCGTCGATCCCTTGACGTGTTCTTTTAGCGGTATAAAATTCACCAAAATAAGTATCCCCAATAATATTAACCCACTCACTTTTGGCTTGAATCTGTTTTGCAGGCAATAAACCCGGCTGAAAACAATGAGAATATGGCACTAAATGATCAATACGATGCACATGATCCAATAAGTGGAAAATACCTATGCTCTGGTTATCATGTCGATAAGAAAAGTAGTAATTTTGCGTTTGATCCTTCAGATAAAGTACAGCATCCAACTGTCTACATGTCCACAATGAACGGATTGGAGCAATCTCCTGCCCATTGATATTCAATGCTTTTACAAAAACCCGTTTCAATAACTCAATCGGTAAGCTAAAAATACGTTCAGCCAAGCGATAGATATTTTGGAGCGTGTTTTTAACATTTTTATCAGCAGAATAAAATTGTAAATCAAACTGTTGTGCTTTTTTGGCAACTTCAAGTTGCGTCTGTTGCCAACTTCCAAATAAATGACAGCCGAAACGTTGTTGAAGCTCTTGGGTATGGGTAAAAGCAAAGGCTTGCAATAATTCTAAAATGCTACATTGATGATCGAATACAGGGTTCAATCCCTCGCTTGCTTGAACATGATGAGTCACGACTTCATCGAGTTGCAACGATCCATCGACAATACGTTCTAAACCAAGAAGTAATAAAATCCAATATGAACAATCCCCTACTATTTCAGTTTGCCAAATGGAATGCTGAAAGTTTTGATTGCCAATATGGCTGATGATTTTAATCTCTTGAGGAATACTCATTTAGGTGTGCCTCATGCATCAGTTTCAAAGTGCTGTACATAGGCAATATAACCCGAAAGATTATGTTCTTGATCATCGATCCGTACACGAAAACGATCATGTCGCACATAAAAAGCATTTAAAATTTTATCTGGTCGTGCCATATACATCGCCACTTCAGGATAGAAAAAGCCAGTCCGTTGAAACTCAGTTCGGAACTCAATCAGTTTTTTCAATTCTTCAAACTGTGCTTTTTCAAATAATTGCTCCAAGCCAAGCGCGCGAATCCGACCAACCATTTGATAAGCCGCCATCATCATTTCCAACAAAGTGGCATAGGCTGTTTTTCGGTTACGGATAAACAGCATATGCTTTAAATAATTATTCAGCCCGAACTGGAAATATTTTTCTTCTGGGCAAATTTTTGTCAGTTCATTGGTACAGTAACTGAGCCAATGATCGTGGTAGCGATCATAGTTTTGCGTCATAAAGCGTTCAAACATCTGTTTGACGGTGTGCAGTAATGTCTCATCTGGATAAAGTTGATAGAGGCGTAATAATGCCAATGCGGCTTCACCATCATAATAAATAATTCGGAACTTCTCTTTTATCTCATAGCTTGGATAATGCAGGACATGTGTGGTTTCGCCTACTTCATTGACCATCGACAAAATCCCATTGGCCAGATGCCGAGCATAGGTGAGATAACCCGTATCTCCGGTCATTTCTTGGTATTTAGTTAGCATTAAAATGGCAGCCGCATTGGCACCCAGCTTAATTTCATCGAGCCCTTTAGCTTCATCACCATCCAGCATATAAGCCAGTTCAGCCTGTTTTTCGATATAAAAATGCTGTAGCGCATAATCAATGGCAGACTGAATCTGAGTGATCAATTTCTTATTTGGTTGGATCATCAGTGTTTCAATTAATGCATAGACTGAAGTGCAATGCCGAACCGTGTTGTAGCTACGAATTTCACGATCATAGGCTGGGAAACAACCATAGGCAAAACGTCCATCCGATTGTATTTGCCGAGCAAGAAATTCAGCATTTGCTTCGATCATTTTTTTGAAATGCTGTTTCTTTGGTTCAAACAGATAACGTACCCCATTCGCACTAAACTGGCTGTGCAGAGGAATCAACTGTCGATCTTCATAGATCACCGCTAAAGTATCAAAAGTCCATAGCTGTTGAAGATCTTCAATTTTTATCTCGCAATACTGATTTGGATATTTTTTTAAAAGGCAGCTATTTAAATTTTTCTCATCGAAAAAGTTAGGTGTGTTATAGCTGAGTGCCCGAATAATTGCCTTACCGTATAGCTCCTGTTCCAAAAAACATTGCTGAAAATCAGCATCGAAACTGATGCCTTTACGGTAATGATTGTTGTGGAACTGATTCTTTAAAGTCTGTTCGATGTCCTGCCATTGTTCTTGTTGGATATTAAAGGCGACATCAATTTTAAGAAATGTCGTAGAGTCTGCATCGAAAGCAAATAAATGCGCTAGGAAATCGAAGAATTCTTGTTGAATACTGGAAAAATCTGAACATGCTGAATTCCAGACTTGGCAACGTTGCGTCTGTTCTCCATAGGAACAAAAAATCACAGCGTTGGACACGTCAATGTGTTGCTGAACCTGTTTAAAAAAATGATCACTGAGTTGTTGCTTGAATTGCTCGAGTGCAGAAATGGTTGTAATGGTCATAGCTTCAATTTTTAGAATTTTTAAGTGTTTTAAACACGATACCACATATTTTTATGATCTTCGCAAAATGAAAAAGAGAACCCGAAGGTTCTCTTTTTGAGTTAAGGGTTTGGATTAGTAAAGAATTTGATGGTTATTTAACAAGGTGGTTAAGTTTGTTGTAACGCCATCTAAAGTAATCAAGTCCGTATAGTTACTTCCAAAAATTGGAGTTGCGCCATTACGGTCAATGCCAATCACGGTATTACCACCAACGTTGGTTACACGGAGATATTCAGCAATATTGCCATCTGTTTGATCTCCATCTAAAAGATGACGAATATCAATTTTATCTGCTTGATCATTATAGTTAACAGCATGTGTATCAGTGTTTCCGACCACGAAGCCATTCCAATGATCAACACCATTACCGCCTGTATTTGCTCCATTACCTGCTGTTGCCGCAGTACCATTCAGTATTTGATAAATTAAGGTATCTGAACCACTGCCGACGATCGCGCTGGTAAATGTATCGTTGCCACTAGTACTCGAATAAAGCAAGTTGTAATCAGGATGCGTCAAGTTAATATTCAAGGTTGCAGTTGATTCAACACCAGTTGCAGAAATGATTTTGTATTCAATACTGTCTGTTGATGATAGATGCGTTGTCACATTGACATCATTTGGACGATATTCATACTCACCATTTGACTGCATGATTAACACACCGTTTCCGGTATTAATCGTTTGTCCTAAGGCATCCACATATGAACCTGAAACACTGTTCCATACTTGAAGTTTATAACCTTCATGAGAAAGAAGACCTGTATCTGCTACTCCACCAATCGTGTCTCCAAGCAATACATTACCGTTGATCCAATCTGAACTATATTGATTCAAATGAACTGTGGTTGTCGTAACGCTTGTGTCTAAGGTCGTAGTTCCAACTGAGACGCCTTGTAATCCGTAATGAACTCGGTATAAGCCAGCAGCAAGATTCTCTACAGTATCTTGGAAAGCCACACTACCAACTTGAAGCGTCGCCAAATTCCCTAAAGCTGTTTGAGACCCTTTATAGACCGTATCAACCCATTGACTGGTTGCTGCATTCCATATCTGGATCACATAACTCACTGTTGGTAACAGGCCAATGAGTGGTTGTACTTTATAGACAGCAGCGAGATCGATACTGCCCACTGTTCCAGCTGCGATGGTGAAGGTACTAGAATCGACGGAAGTCAAACCAAGACCATTAATTGTAATATCAGGACTCAGTACATCAACTGCAGCATCTTTGCTATTCGAGAAGTCTGTCGTTGCAGTGACATTATCTGCATTGGCAACGATCTCAATGGTGCCATCATTCGCTGGGTTAGCTGTATCCCAAACCACTTTGACATCTGGTGAACCCACTTGGATATGCAATTTCGCGGTATCGGTTGCACCAGTGAGCACATCACGAACCGTATAGGTAAATGTATCTACTTTGCCAATTGCACTGAGGTCAGTTGTATTTGGCGTGTAGGTATATTGACCATTTGCGGAAATAACCAGCGTACCGTAAGCACCAACAATCGTTGTACTTGTGCCAATCGTTTGGACTGGCGCACCCACAATTTCCGAAGTCACTGTAGATACATGCGTAGTCAAGGTAATTGAGTCATCAGCCAACACATTACCTGTTGCAACAACTGCGGTATTGGTTGGAGCCACACTGTAGTCAAAGTCATCTTTAACCACACTCATGGTACCTAAGATACCGATACCAACACCGGTGTAGACCATGAAGGCGCGGTACTCACCTTGACCTAAGTCAGGAACAGTTACCCCAATACCACCACTGCCTAATAAACCAATGTTCAGTAATCCAGTGCTTGAGCCACCATCGATGTTATGCCAAGTACCGTCTGCTGCTTTCTCTTGTAAAACCACTTTGTAGTCATTAAATAGTGACAGTGAAACGGTTGGAGCGTAAGAGAATGTCACATCCGCGCCATGTCCAGCTGCAATATTAAATTTCACACTTGGTGTGCCTAACAAGGAAAGATTGAGGTTCTCTGTTAATCCAACCAGTAACAAGTAGGTTGCTGAACCCACTGCTACACCGAGTTGACCTTGTGGAACAATGTCGATACCCGCAGCAACCACATCATCCAGTGCATCTACAGGTGTCACTGTAATGTCAGCAGGTTGTGATGGATCCGTTGGGTTCCAAGTCATATCGACAGCATCGCTATCAATATGGAAGTACAAGGTTGCTTGTGAATTATTCACACCATCGGTCAATGTATAAGTGAATTGATCGACTTGTCCTAAACCATTTGGATTGGCTGTTGGTTGATAACTGTAATTACCATTTGCGTAAATCGATAATGTACCGTAATCACCGACAATGGTTGTAACACCAGTGACATTCACAGCATGGCTCACGCCATTGAAGATCACACTGGTGATGCTACTGAAGCCAGATGCAGTATCAGCATGTCCATTCAAGCCAATGTCATGGATCACATTACCTTCCGCAGCTTGAACGCTGTATCCCGTAATATTGGTCGCATCGAATACATCTTTTTGAACAGAAAGTGTACCTAACAGGCTTATTCCAACACCACCACCAGCATAAGTCATAAAGGCTCTGTATTGACCTGCACCCAATCCATCTAATGTGATTGAATTACCACCGAAGGCTGCAAGGCTGAGTAAATCAGCATCGCCTGTACCATGTACAGCTACCCATTGATTCGTCGCAGTATCAAATTTTTGAACCACAAGCACATAGTCAGCAAGCAGACTTGCATCTATTAACGCACTGTAATTGAAAGTCACATCATTTAAAGTGCTATCAGTTAAGGTAAAGCCAACACCTTGTCCACCTAACTGGAAGTCAAAATTCTCAGTTAAGCTTAATAAGGCTAGATATAAGTAGCTACCTACCGCAACATCATTACCGATTTGTAGATATTCAGGATTGATTTCCGCAACCGCAAGATCATCTACTGCAATCACTGGTGCACTGTTACCAATTGTGAAGTCAAGGCTTGCACTGGCAAGGTTTCCGCCAAGTGGATCGGATAAGGTATACGTGAAGTGATCAACCTGACCGATATTTGCATTGGTATTATTCGGTGTATAGATGTAATCACCATTTGCAAATATTTTCAGTGTTCCGTATTGACCCACAATGGTTGCGCCATTCGTGAGATCGATCGGAGTGGTTATACCATTGAATGTTACAGAACCAACCACGGTATAACCTGTGACCGAATCAGCATTCGTACCAACACCTAAACCAGTAATCACGTTTCCTTCTGTCGCAACACCGGTGTAGTCCACTAGTGTTGGGTCATAGACATCCATCGTACCTGACAATGTGCCTAAGATACTCTTACCGTATAGACCGTTATACGTCATAAATGCACGGTATTGACCTTCTTCCAGACCTTCAATCACAACCCCAGGTGTAGCATTCAATCCTATGCCTAAGATACTAAGATTGAGTAAGGATGCCTCACTGCTACCAGTAACTGACTCCCAACGACCTGTGACCGTATTGAATTTTTGCAGCACAAGTTGGTAGTCGCCCAATGCACCTTCATTAATCAGACTGCTGTATTTAAAGGTTGCTGTTCCTTGTTCACCTGCAGCAACATTGAAGCCCACCGTGCTGTTCACGAATGGTAATGGTGCCTGTAAGTTGATACCAGCCAATGAAAGCAATGCAAGATAAGTTGCGCTGCCCAATGCTCGGTCATCATCAATGAGATGAGGCTGAGCAGTGATTCCAGCATTGACTGCATCGTCTGCAGCAATGATGCTGACAGTTGCAGGTTGTGATGGATCAGCAGGCCAGTTCATATCGACAACTTTACTATCAAGGTGAACATAGAATGTTGCTTGTGAAGTCGTACCAGATGCTGGATCTCTTAAGGTATAAGTGAACTCATCCACTTGTCCTAAACCTGCACTTGCAGGGTTTGGTGTATAGGTATAGTCACCATTTGGATAGATGACCAAGGTACCATAAGTGCCTGTAATCGTAGTTGGAGATGCCGTTATTGCAACACCATTGATTTCACTGATCACACTGTTCGGTGTAGCGATATCAATCGCGCCATTGGTATTTGGATCAGAGATCAAATTACCATGTGCCGCAACAACATCGTATCCAGTTACAACAGCAGGGTTATAAAGATCAACTTCACCGTTTAAGGTCACACCAATCGCACCACCTAGTGCACCATTGAAGGATAAGAACGCTCTATATTCGCCTTCCGTCAATCCAGCGATTTGAGCTGTAGGTGTTGTTCCCAACAAGGTAAGGTTAAGTAATGAACGATCACCTGTACCATTCACCGCTTCCCATTGTCCTGTCACTTCATTGTATTTTTGCAGCACAACATTATAGTTACCGAGTGCTGAAGCACCGATCAAGCTATTGAAGCTAAATGTTGCAACCCCTTCTTGCCCAGCAGCGACGTTAAAGTCGACTGTATTCACAGTGAGAAGTTGTAAATCAACCAGATTTCCAACATTCAACAACACACCGTAGAACGCTGAATCAGTTTCTGTACCCACCAATTGATATTGCGGGTTAATCTCAACTTCAACCAAATTGTCCGCAGCGCGAATCGTATCAAACTCAATCGTTAAATTGGCTTGTGTTGTCGCACCAGTGACCGAATCAGTTAGGGTATAAGTGAACACATCGGTATGACCCACACCTGAACCATTCGAGAATGGTACATAGGTATAGCTACCATCCTGATGGAAAGTAATCGTTCCATAAGTTCCTGTGAAGGTTTCTCCATCAGCATCAATCGGATGACCATTCACGGAAGAAACATAAGTGTTTGGCGTGATTTGATCGACTTGACCTGTTGGATCTGGATCAAGAACAACGTTACCTTCGGCATTACCCACTTCATACCCACCAGGGATAGTAAGATCGTAATCATCCATGGTTGCAGATAGAGTGCCGAGAACACCAAGCCCTAACAAACCGTCGTAAGTTAAGAATCCACGGTATTGACCTGCATCTAAACCTTCAAGTACGACACCTGGTACATTTCCGATACCAAGTCCGAGTAAATGTAAGCTAAGAAGTGAGGCGTCACTATCACCATGGATAGATTCCCATTGATTTGTGGTTGTATTAAATTTCTGTACAACCAATTTATAGTCAGACAGTAAACCAACATCTATTAAGCCACTATACTGGAATGTAACCGTACCTTCATGATTAGCAGCGACATTGAAGCCAATTGAATTACCGCCAAGCTGCAGATCGATTCCTGCCAATGATGTCAATAACAGATAGGATGCACTACCCAAATTCACATCATCTTGAACTAAGGCTGGTTGTGGGCTTAACACCGCATGATCAACGTTGTCGTACGCAACGATAGTACTTGTATTTACGATGTAGCTGACATTCGAGCTGATCGTTCCAATGTTACCTGCTGCATCTGTTGCTTGAACCGACACATTAATGGTTTTATCCACATCTGCAACCAGTTCAGAACCTGCAACTGTTACACTCCAGATACCACCGGCTTGTACCGTCGTTGACAGGTTAACGCCATTCACATTGACAGTGACTGCATCACCAACAGTGTACTCACCTGTTACCGTACCACTGATGGTTTGGTTCAAACCAGCTTCAGTCAGATCAATAACATTATCACCAGTAATCGGGTTGATTGTGATTCCCGTTGTTGAAGCATCAGGTGGAGTAATGTCTACCGCATACAATTGTGTATCTAACAGAGTACTGCTGTTGCCTGCTGCATCTGTAAAGGTTGCAGTTGCTGCAATGGTCTTATCCGCATCTGCCAATAAGTCACTGCCCGCAACACTTGCTGTCCATGTACCTGCTACGGCATTTACGATTGCTGTATAAAGCACACCATTAATCAATAAAGTGACCGTTGTGCTGGTTGCATCTGCAGGAATACCAGTCAAAGTACCAGTGACTGTAACATTCGCAGCTGCTTCAGTTGCATTGACTACGTTGTCTGCTGTCACCACATTAATGTTTAGGGCAGCGCCTGTTGTATCTGGTGGAGTAAGATCCACTGCATACACTTGGGTATCAATAATGTTGCTGCTGTTACCTGCTGTATCTGTAAAGGTAGCAGTTGCTTCAATAGTTTTATCACCATCCGCCACCAAATCACTACCTGCTACACTTGCTGTCCAGTTACCTGTTACAGGATCAACCGTCGCTGTATAGCTCACACCGTTAATCAACAAGGTCACAACCGTGGTTGCTGCATCGGCAGGAATACCGGTCAAGGTTCCTGTGATGGTCACATTGGTTGCTGATTCAGCTGCATTCACTACATTGTCTGCGGTTACGGCATCAATGTTAATGACTGCACCTGCTGGGTTCGGTGGTGTAATGTCTACTGTATATACTTGGGTATCAGTGATGTTGCTGCTGTTACCTGCGGTATCGGTGAAGGTTGCTGTGGCATCGATAGTGTGGTCACCATCTATCAACAAGTCACTACCTGCAACACTTGCTGTCCAGTTACCTGTTACTGGATCAACCGTCGCTGTATAGCTCACACCATTGATTAATAAGGTCACCACAGTCGTTGCTGCATCGGCTGGAATACCTGTCAAGGTGCCTGTAATCGTCACAGTCGTTGCTGATTCAGCTGCATTCACTACATTGTCTGCGGTTACCGCATCAATGTTCAATACTGCACCCGCTGGGTTTGGTGGCGTAATGTCCACTGTATACACTTGGGTATCTGTAATATTGCTGCTGTTACCTGCTGTATCAGTGAAGGTTGCTGTTGCATCAATGGTTGTATCACCATCTGCCACCAAGTCACTACCCGCAACACTTGCTGTCCAGTTACCTGTCACAGGATCAACCGTTGC
>NZ_KB850224.1:3001398-3001883 GCF_000369805.1 Acinetobacter sp. NIPH 2100
TTGCTGCTGTTGCCTGCTGTATCAGTAAAGGTCGCTGTCGCATCAATGGTTGTATCACCATCCGCCAACAGGTCACTACCCGCCACACTTGCTGTCCAGTTGCCTGTCACAGGATCAACCGTTGCAGTATAGCTCACACCGTTGATCAGTAAAGTCACTGCCGTCGTTGCTGCATCCGCAGGAATACCCGTCAAGGTGCCTGTGATGGTCACATTGCCGCCTGACTCTGCCGCATTCAAGACGTTGTCTGCAGTCACAGTGCCAATCGTTAAAGTCGTACCTGAAACATCTGGGCCAACTGTATCAACTGTTTCTGTACCTGGTAACGATGGATTCCCTGCTGGGTCAGTGGCAATTGCTGTCACCGTACCGCCATTTGGCAAGTTTCCTGGATTTGGTACTGTCCATGTGCCAGTCACTGGATCGGCTGTGGTTTGCGCTGTACCGCCACCATTCGGGAAGGTCACTGTCACAGTTGAGCCTGG
>NZ_KB850224.1:3001893-3003267 GCF_000369805.1 Acinetobacter sp. NIPH 2100
CACCACCACTGGATTTGTGATATCTACAGTATAACTACGGTCTGCTGTGACAGTACCTACGTTACCAGCTGCATCCGTCGCTGCAATACTGACATTAATTACTTTGTCTGCATCAAGCACCAATTGACCGCCTGCAACAGTTACTGTCCATGCACCACCAGCTTGTACTGTAGTCGTGATGTCTACACCATTCACATTTACGGTGACCACATCACCGACCGTGTATTCACCTGTAACGGTTCCGCTGATGGTTTGGTTCGCACCTGCTTCAGTGGAGTCGACAATATCATTACCAGCAATGACATCGATTGTGATTGTTGTCGTACTATTGTCTGGTGGCGTGGTATCCACGGTATACACTTGGGTATCAGTGATGTTGCTGCTGTTGCCCGCGGTATCGGTAAAGGTCGCTGTCGCATCAATAGTTTTATCACCATCTGCCAACAGGTCACTGCCTGCTACACTCGCTGTCCATGTACCTGCAATTGTATTCACAATTGCTGTATAGCTCACACCGTTGATGACCAAAGTCACAACCGTGGTTGCTGCATCTGCTGGAATTCCAGTCAAGGTACCTGTAATGCTGACATTACCAGCACCTTCGGTTGCATTGACCACGTTATCCGCGGTTACTGCATCGATGTTCAATACCGCACCCGCTGGGTTTGGAGGAGTAATGTCTACTGTATACACTTGGATATCAGTGATGTTGCTGCTGTTGCCCGCGGTATCTGTGAAAGTCGCTGTCGCATCAATGGTTTTATCACCATCCGCCAACAGGTCACTACCTGCAACACTCGCTGTCCAGTTACCAGTCACAGGATCAACCGTTGCGGTATAGCTCACACCATTGATCAGTAAGGTCACTGCTATGGTTGCTGCATCTGCAGGAATTCCAGTCAAGGTACCAGTGATGGTCACATTGCCCGCACCTTCTGCCGCATTTACTACGTTGTCCGCTGTCACTGCATCAATATTGAGTACAGCTCCTGCTGGGTTTGGCGGAGTAAGATCGACGACATACGTTTGAGTATCAACAACAGTGGTGCTATTGCCTGCCGCATCAGCAAAAGTTGCTGTCGCGTCAATGGTTTTATCACCATCAGCCACCAAGTCGCTACCTGCCACACTCGCGGTCCAGTTGCCTGTCACAGGATCAACCGTTGCAGTATAAGTCACACCGTTGATCACTAAAGTAACTGCAGTTGTTGCCGCATCCGCAGGAATACCCGTTAAGGTTCCTGTAATCGTCACATTGCCTGCAGCTTCTGTTGCATTGATGATGTTATCCGTAGTTACTGGTTCAATCGTCAATACAGTCGTTGTTGTATCTGGTGGCGTAATATCTACGCTATACACTTGCGTATCAGTGAT
>NZ_KB850224.1:3008479-3205084 GCF_000369805.1 Acinetobacter sp. NIPH 2100
GCCAACCGTTAAAGTCGTACCTGAAACGTCTGGGCCAACTGTATCAACTGTTTCTGTACCTGGTAACGATGGATTCCCTGCTGGGTCAGTGGCAACTGCTGTCACCGTACCGCCATTTGGCAAGTTTCCTGGATTTGGTGTCGTCCATACCCCTGTAGTTGGGTCCGTTGGTACTTGAACGGTTGTGCCATTCGGGAAAGTCACCGTCACCGTCGAACCTGGTTCTGCGGTACCGGTAATCGGATCTGTGCCATTGATGGGATTAATGTCTGGTGCACTTGGTGCGGTTACATCTACGGTATAGACTTGCGTATCAGTGACATTGCTACTGTTACCTGCTGCATCCGTGAAAGTCACTTTGGCATCAATGGTCTTGTCGCCATCTACTAATAAACCACTACCAGGGACATTCACACTCCATGTACCTGCTGCGGCATCCACTGTCGCAGTATAGGTCACACCATTGACAATAACAGTCACTACAGTCGTTGCTGCATCCGCTGGGACACCAGTAAGTGTTCCAGTCAAGGTTACATTAGCTGCTGATTCTGCGGCATTCAGAACATTGTCTGCTGTCACTGGATTGATATTAAATTTTACAGCATCGGTATTTGGTGGTGTGGTATCTGCATTATTATCGTTATTGCCCCCGCCGCCGCCTCCACCGCTGCTACCAGCGGCAATACCCCCAATCGCAAGAATTGGTAAAGCCCATAGCCATGGACTAAAACCATTAGACGTTTCACCCGCATAAAGTAAAGGTTCTACTGCTTCAATTGGTTGTAACGCTGCTGCTTCAACAGGTGCTGCTGCTGCTTCAGGTACAAGTGCTGGAGTTTCCTCTAAAAAGACTGCCCCTTCATGATCATCATCATCAGAGTCCGCATCAGCGTCAGCATCGGCGTCGGCATCAGCGTCACTTTCAGCATCTTTAAAATGTGCCCATACAAGTTGATTGTCTTCACCCTGAAGAACCAGACTATTATCTGCTACTTCACCGTTATTAAAGAAATTATGAATAACAATCGTTTCACCATTTTTTAATACTACAACTGCATTTACACCATCTCTCTTAACAACTGAAATATCACTTGCAGAGACCTTGATTAATACAACTGAAGGTTCAGAGGGTAATGTTGCCGTTTTTCCCGTCGTATTTACAAGGGTTTGATGACTTTCCTTGGAAATAATTTGTATTTGAGACATGGTTATATTCCTCATTATAAATTTTTAATATTTAATCAATTCTTAATTACATTATTAACTTAAGTTTAAATTATTGTTTCTAAGTGATAGAGTTCACAGCACCACTTTAAATCAAACCCAATAAATGTTAAATAGCTCACAAAACAAAAAAATAAACTTACATTAGAATATTTTTTAATAATCAAATAACACAATGATTTAAAAGAATTAAAAAAAGCAAAACTTTTTCAAGCAATTATAATTTTTACACTTTTAAACAAATACATCATTATTAATTAATAGATTCTCAAAAGGTATTTAAATTAAATTTAACAATCTTTTCAAAAAAACAAACGAATAAAAATTTATTAAGACCGATTGTTAAAATTAAGTTTAAAAATAATTAAATAATATTTTACAACCAAAATAAAAAAGCCTTTTTTACAAAAGGCTTTTTGAACAAATAGAAAAATTATATGACTAGAAATTATCTGGATTCTCTAGACGTTTAACTTCCTCTCTCTTATTCGGATGATGCATCGTTGCCACACCATCTTCGGTTTTCTGATCTAGTAGAATTTCAGGATTATAAATTGTGATCGTCTCTCGTCCCAGACTATCCTCACCGACAATATACTTAAAACCACGGCGATTCATCTTATTGCACATACGCTGATAAAAGCCTTTAAAACCTTGAGTCTCCTCACTTGGGTTGTAATAGAAGGCATTCATCACCGCAGGTAAACCTAAGCCACAGACCACACCAGAGAGTAATACACTAATAAAAGTGTAGCCAATCAAAATACTACTGTATTGACTTAGCTCTGGAATGTTCGCCACGGCGAGAATCAAAGCGAGTGAAATACCACCACGTACTCCTCCCCAAGACAGAATCGCCAAACTCCCGTTATAGCTCTTATTGCGAAAGGATGGAAAAAGTGCAAAGGCAGCGAAGTTCGCGGCAAAACGTGAGAGATGCAGGATGATGAAAGCAATGATCCCGCCAATAATAAGGTTGGCGCTTAGATCAAGGATAAAGAGTTCTAAACCGATCAGCGTGAAAAGAAAAGAATTAATAATTCCTTCAACCGTATGCCAAAAATGGTTCACTTCGCGGATCTCACGCTGCTCACGAATTTCTTGCCACTTATTCCCGACAATCAAACCACCAATCACACACGCAATCGGAGCCGATGCATGCGCGAATAAGGCAACAAGATAAGAACCACTCGCAAGCAATGCCGTGGTTAAAATCAGTGACTCCATCTCATGTTTACCGCGCAGTAAACGTAAGATTGCAAATCCAAAAGCAAAACCAATAATCACGGCAACAAAGATTTCATATAATAAAGTTTCAATTGTTGCCAGTAATGAAAAATGTTCACCCTGTAGAACTTTTAATAAGGTCATAAATAATGCAATACACATAGCATCATTAAATAGTGACTCACCTTCTAGTTTTACAATTAAATGATGGGGTGCACGAATTGAACTTAATACCCCTTTAACTCCGATTGGATCTGTCGCCCCTAATGCCGCGCCTAATAATAGCAAAACACCTATTGGGACAGGATAGCCAACCAACCATTGAAACAAGTATAATAAACCTGCATAAAATCCTGCACATAACACCAGTGCAATCGTAGCTAAAATGCTAATCGGCTTCCAATGTTTTCTCAAATCTGAGATTTTAAATTTAAGTGCTGATGACGTTAAAATAAAGCAAATGACACCATTAATTAAAAAATCATAAAAATCAATATTTCTTACAGCTGCTTCAATATTATGAATATTAATGGTAATAAACTGATTACCATTTAACAGACTGGCTCCCCACTGTAAAATAAAGACAAAGATTGCAGAAACAATCGGAACACCAATCGCCTGAGGAAAGCCTAATATTCGTTTATTAAAAATAGTCGTCGCAATGGATAAGGCAAAAACAACCGTCAATGCTTGTAAAAGAAAAAAATTACCCATACGACCTCTTTATTTATTCAATTTTAAACACATAGATTCTATTTAAACTTTAAAACTGCAGCGAATCATAAAATTTAAAGCATTTTCAACTGAAGAAAGAATGGCGGTCTATGCTGTGATTCATTCATCTTATTATTTAATTTTTATCAATAAATGGTTTAAACACAACAATAAACCAATCATCCTCAACTCAGCATAGACAGCGTTATTTTACGTTAATTCTTCTTTTAATTCGTATATCTTCCGTATAAAAATCAAGGAGCAACGCTCCTTTTTTATCCTACTTAAAAGTATTACACTGATTGATGTCACCCGATTTTAATCCGATTTGGAACCATTGCATGCGTTGTTCACTTGTACCATGGGTAAAGCTATCAGGTACAACTTGTCCTGTCGCACGGCGCTGTAAATAGTCATCACCAATTTTCTCAGCCGCATCCATCGCCTCTTCAATATCACCTTGTTCTAAGAACTGCGTACGCTGTTGGTTTTGGTGTGCCCAGATTCCTGCAAAACAATCTGCCTGTAATTCTAAACGTACAGAAAGTTGATTGCCTTGTGCTTGGCTTGCTTGTGCACGTGCTTGCTGCACCTGACCAGAGATCCCGAGTAAGTTCTGAATATGGTGTCCAACCTCATGCGCAATTACATAGGCCTGTGCAAAATCACCCGCCTGATCTTGACGAGAAAGCTCAGTTTGATTCTGCTCTCCTGAAATGCCCATTTGCTGACGCATATCTTTAAAGAAAGAAGTATCAATATAGACTTTTTGATCGGCAGGACAATAAAAAGGTCCCATTGCAGCCTGTGCTGTACCGCAACCTGAACGATCTACCCCACTAAATAATACAAGCCGTGGTGGCTTATAAGTCATTCCTAGCTGCTGAAAAATCGGTGTCCAAGTATCTTCTGTATCTGCCAATACAGTTCCCACAAAATCACTGGCTTCTTTTTGCTCAGCCGTTAAGTTTTGTGGTGCACCGCCTTGTTGAGATGATTGTGCAGTGACCGCTTGTGTTGCCTGATAGGCTTGTTGAGGGTCAACGCCAAAAAACTTCCAAGCGATGAAAGCGACCACTAATCCAATAATACTAATCCCACCCGCTTTAGCACCGCCACCACCACGACGGTCTTCAACATTGGTACTGACTCGACGACCTTTCCAACGCATAATTACCTCACATAACTCTGATGATGACGATCTCAGTTTAAGCCGATGCTTTTTTTGGCCATACTTTTTGGATCAGACTCACAATGATCAATACCACTGCACCAGCAAGCAAACCGATACCAAGGTTAATCAAAGTTGGCGTTAAAGCACCAATGATTGAACCAAAACTTGGAATGAGCTCTAAATGATCCACAGTTTCTTCAGTAAAATGATGCAATAAAGGAATGGTATGCGTAATTATCCCGCCGCCAACTAAAAACATTGCAACCGTTCCAACAATGGAAAGTGTCTTCATCAAAATTGGAGCAAAACCAAGTAGACCACGTCCTATTTTATTTTTAAATTCAGAAGCTTGTTGTGTTAGATATAAACCTAAATCGTCAATTTTTACAATCATTGCAACCAGACCATACACCCCGACTGTCATGACAATTGCAATGATACTTAATACTGTCACTTTAGTCATAAATGCTGCTGTTGCAACTGTACCTAACGAAATCACCACAATTTCAGCAGAGAGAATAAAGTCGGTTCGAATCGCACCTTTAACTTTCTCTTTTTCAAATTTAGCCAGATCAACCTCGACTTCCTGTAAGTTTTCACTGGCTTCTTCTGCTGTTTTGGCTTTTTTATGCTGCAACATATGTACAACTTTTTCTACACCTTCATAGCAGAGAAACAAGCCACCAATCATCAGTAATGGATTAATCAGCCAAGGTGCAACAACACTAATTAATAGTGCCAATGGTACGAGAATTAACTTATTAACAAATGATCCTTTGGCAACACTCCAAACGACAGGTAGCTCACGATCAGAACGAACACCACTGACTTGCTGTGCATTGAGGGCTAAATCGTCTCCCAAGACGCCTGCTGTTTTCTTTGCTGCCATTTTACTCATTACAGCAACATCATCTAAAATTGTTGCAATATCATCTAGTAATAGTAGTAAACCACTCGCCATTTTTATTTCCTAGTTTGTATTTATATCGCTATTGTAGAATCACCTGTTGAAATCACAATATGATTTTAAGAAAAAGTTAAAATTATCGCTGACGAAAAAAATTTATTTCTCGTACAATAATATCAATCTTATATCTATGAAATAACTGAATCTTGGAACATATCATGAGTAATATTGATCAACGTCCAATCATTTTGACAGGCGACCGTCCAACTGGACAACTTCATCTTGGACACTTTGTCGGTTCATTACGTTCTCGTGTAGGTCTACAAGACAGTCATCATCAACATCTGTTATTGGCTGATGCACAGGCGATGACAGACAATGCCGATAACCCAGATAAAGTCCGCAATAATATTCTTCAAGTTGCTTTAGATTATCTGGCTGTTGGGATTGACCCGAGCAAAACGACGATTTGTGTACAGTCATGTTTACCTGCACTAAATGAATTGACCATGCTTTACCTCAACTACGTGACCGTTGCGCGTTTAGAGCGTAACCCAACCATTAAATCTGAGATCCAGATGCGTGGTTTTGAGCGTGATATTCCAGCGGGTTTCTTATGCTACCCGATTGCACAAGCCGCAGATATCACTGCATTTAAAGCAACAGTTGTTCCTGTGGGTGAAGATCAAATCCCAATGATCGAACAAACCAACGAAGTGGTACGTCGTGTAAACCGTCAAATTGGTCATGACCTATTACCAGAGTGTAAAGCCCTATTGTCAAACATGGCACGTTTACCTGGTTTTGATGGTAAAGCGAAAATGTCGAAGTCATTGGGCAATACCATTGTGCTGAATGCTTCTGATAAAGACATCAAAAAAGCAGTCAATGCGATGTATACCGATCCAAACCATTTACGTATTGAAGATCCAGGCCAAGTTGAAGGCAATATCGTATTTACCTATCTTGATGCTTTTGATCCAAACAAAGAAGAAGTGGAAGAATTAAAAGCGCATTACCGTCGTGGTGGTCTAGGCGATGGAACTGTGAAAAAACGCTTGGAAGGCGTACTTAAAGAATTGATTACTCCGATTCGTGAACGTCGTGCCGAATTAGAAAAAGATCCTGATTACATCATGGATATTTTAAAACATGGTACAGACAAATGCCGTGATATCACGCAACAAACACTGGATGAAGTAAAAGCAGGATTAGGACTATTTAGATTCTAATTTACGTTATTTTTCCATTAAAAAGCCCATCTTTGGGCTTTTTTACATTAAGCATTTGATTTAAGTTTAATTTTAGAACTTTATCGAAAAATACAAAGCTAACAATTTTCGTCACTTATTAACATCTATTAACAGTAGTTAACATGAATACCGATGAACTTGGTCAAGTTTCTTAATATTATTGCGTTGTAGATTAGTTCACACTAATCTCATGACATTTCTCCTTTCAACCGGAACTGTTTTAAACAGATTCGTTGTTCAACGCAGTGATCACCCCAATCATTGCGTTTTTTTTCATCTGCAATAATATGAACGATTTAGGTTGAAATTTAGACGAGTTGTCTTTACTCTTATAACTGTTTTATTTTTATAAAAAATTTATTAATTAACTCTAAAGATAAAAGAGTAATACAGATGATCTGGGATCTATTAACACATCCTTCCAATATTGTTTTCAGCATTGCTTTAATGCTGTGTTTGTTTATCGGCATTCTTGAACTTATTTTACTGTTATTGGGTGGTAGTTCGAGCTTTTTAGAGCAGTTTTTACCAGATAGTCTCAGTCATGTTGATCATGCCGATGTTTCTTTGGAACAGTCTGATCATCTTTTAACTCAGCTTTTAGAATGGCTTTATCTTGGCAAAGTGCCGTTGCTGATTTGGTTAATCATCTTCTTAACAGTTTATGCGCTTACAGGTTTGATCCTTCAAGATGTGTTCTATCAATTGACTGAACAGTATCTATCTGCTTGGATTATTGCACCTGCTTGCTTATTTCTGTGTATGCCACTGGTACGTTATAGTGCAGCGCTGATTGCCAAGATTATTCCTAAAGATGAAACCACTGCAATCCAAACAGATGATTTAATTGGTAGAACAGCACACATTATTCTAGGCGATGCCAAACCCAACTCCCCTGCACAAGCCAAAGTCAGAGATCAATTTGGCCAAATCCATTACGTCTTGGTTGAACCCGAGCTTGATATTGTTTTTCATCAAGGGCAACAAGTGATTTTAACGCAAAGAACCAAAATTGGATTCCAAGCAGTTGCTTCTTAATTTTTATATTTATTACATGAGGGTGTTTAGATGTTAAATTCAGCATTGACTGAAATTTTAATTATTACAGGTGTTATTTTTGCGGCACTTATTTTTATTGGTATTATCATCGCGCGTTTATATACACGTTCAAGTAAGGAAGTTTCTTTTGTTCGCACAGGTTTTGGTGGCGAAAAAGTCATTTTAAATGGCGGTGCCATTGTTCTTCCTGTTTTACATGAAATTATTCCTGTCAATATGAACACTTTACGTTTAGAAGTAAAACGCGCTGCGGATCAAGCGTTGATTACACGGGATCGTATGCGTGTCGACGTGATGGCAGAGTTCTATGTTCGCGTAAAACCGATTGCTGAATCGATTGCGACTGCAGCTCAGACGCTAGGACGTAAAACCATGTCACCACCAGAACTCAAAGATCTGGTCGAAGGTAAATTTGTCGATTCACTTCGTGCCGTTGCCGCTGAAATGGCCATGGAAGAACTACACGAAAAGCGCGTCGACTTTGTACAGAAAGTTCAACAAGTGGTCTCTGAAGATTTATCCAAGAATGGCTTGGAGCTTGAAACTGTTTCCTTAACAGGTTTGGATCAAACCAGCTTTAAATTTTTTAATCCACAAAATGCGTTTGATGCAGAAGGTTTAACCAAGCTGACTGAAACCATTGAAGACCGTCGTAAGAAGCGTAATGACATTGAACAAGATGCTGATCTTGCGATTCGTGCAAAGAACTTGGAAGCAGAACGTGCTCGCTTAGAAATTTCGCGTGAAGAAGAATATGCAAAATTACAGCAAGAGCGTGAAATCTCGATTCGTAAAGCTGAACAAACCGCAGAAATCGCCTCTCAAGAAGCAGGTAAAAAGCGTGAGGCTGAAGAAGCCCAAATTGCTGCTGAGCGTGAAGTGGAACTAAAACGAATTGCTTCTGCTCGTGATGTAGAGAATGAAAATATCCAAAAAGCTCAGCTCATTCAAAAAGCACAGGTCGAACAGAAGAAAACGATTGAATTGGCTGAGCAAGACCGCGCCATTGCCATTGCTGAAAAATCTCGTGCTGAATCAGAAGCCAAAGCGCAAGCTGACAAGGCCCGTGCCGAAGCGGTAAAAGCAGAGGAAGAAGTTGTGACTGTACGTGAAACACAGCGTGCTGAACGTCAAAAAGCAGTTGAACTGGTTGCTGCCAAACAAACTGCTGAGAAAGAAGCGATTGCGATTACCGTTGCTGCGGATGCTGGCAAAAAAGCCGCTGCCGATGAAGCAGAAGCAGTACGTATTGCAGCAGAAGCAGATGCTGAAAAGATTCGCTTAAAAGCTAAAGGTGAGGCGGATGCAAAAATCCTACTTGCTCAAGCGTTAGAAAAACAATATCAGGTTGATGCGGAAGGGGCTCGTGCAGTCAATGAAGCCGCCAATACCCTTTCTGCTGAGCAAGTGGAAATGCAAGTTCGTTTGGCATTGTTAAAGCACTTACCAGAGATTATTCGTGAAAGTGTTAAACCAATGGAAAATATTGATGACATCAAAATTTTGCAAGTGAATGGTTTAAATGGCTTTGCAGGTGGTTCTACTGCTTCAGGTGAAGCGATTGAAAACGGTCAAACCTCTTTATCTGATCAAGTGGTGAATAGTGCCCTACGCTATCGTTCCCAAGCACCGCTCATTGATAGCTTAATGAATGAACTTGGCTTACAAGGTGGCGATATCAATGGTTTGACTCAAGGGTTAAAACCTAAAAACGAAATCTAGAGATAAGATCAATAATTTTATTACTAGACAGCTTTAAGCCATTTTAAAAATCGGTTGCATGACAACCGATTTTTTTCATTTTTATAAACAGAATTAGCTTATCGTATATCCAAAAATTCAAATGATCTTCATGTCATCATTCATTCACTTAGGCTTCTCATACTGCAAAAACTCCACCTCACCAAATAAATGAGATGCCAATATGTCGCAGTTTATTCAAAGCCGTCGCCGTTTCTTGATTAATAGTGGGAAATTGGCTGTCGGTGTTGCATCCTTCTCAACACTAGCTGCCTGTGGCCTGAGTGACAATAAAGCTCCCGCTATTATTCTTCCAGATAATCTTAGACCCCAATTTCCCTCAGGCATTCAAATTGGTGATGTCCGTAATGGCAACGCAACGATATGGGCACAAGCAGATCGGGCTGCCAAACTACGCGTAGAATATGACTTTACTGATCGCTTTAAACAACCCAAAATTGTAACAGGTCCAATCGTCACTGAAGCCAGCGACTTTACTGGTCGAATTAACCTGACGGGTTTACCAAATGATCAGCATGTATTTTTGCGGGTTAGCTTTGAGGATGCAACCCAAAATAATGCAATCAGCGAAGCCTATACGGGCAGCTTTCGTACCACGACAACAGGAACATCCCCTATTCGTTTTGTTTGGGGTGGTGACGTCGTGGGGCAAGGTTGGGGCATTAATCCAGACATAGGAGGCATGAAAATTTGGGAAACGATGCGCCTGCGTCAACCCGACTTTTTCCTTCATAGCGGTGATACCATTTATGCGGATGGTCCACTCCAAAGCACTGTGACTCTACAACCTGGGCAATCATTAAAACCTGATGAGGTACGCGTCTGGAAAAATATTGTCACTGAAGAAGTCAGTAAAGTTGCGGAAAGCCTAAAGGAGTTCCGCGGTCGTTATCGTTATAATTTTATGGATGAAAATTTACGAAAATTTGCTGCTGAAGTGCCACAAATCTGGCAATGGGATGACCATGAAATTACCAATAATTGGTCCTCGACTAAAGACCTCAGCAAAAATAATGCTTATACCGAAAAGGACATTAATACGCTGAGTTCTCGCGGTAAACAAGCATTTTTAGAATACTCTCCTATGTCTTGGACAAGCGAAGCACTCAGCGATCAACGTATTTACCGTAAAATCAGCCATGGCCCATTATTAGAGGTCTTTGTACTCGATATGCGTTCGTATCGTGGAGGAAACAGCACCAATCTACAAACCAGTTTAAATGCAGACTCAGCATTTCTAGGCGAAGCACAAGTGAATTGGTTGGTTAATGAATTGTCAAATTCAAAAGCTGTATGGAAAGTTATCGCCGCAGATATGCCTATCGGCTTAAATGTGCAAGATAACTTTGGCGCGGCTGACAATATTGCCAAAACTTGGGAAGCAATTGCGAATGGAAACAATGGTGCGCCTCTTGGCCGTGAACTGGAAATCGCAGGGTTACTGAGTCGCATTAAAGCAGTAAAAAACATCATATGGTTAACAGCCGATGTCCATTATTGTGCCGCACATTATTATGATAATACTCAAGCTCAATTCACTGATTTTTCCCCTTTTTGGGAATTTGTAGCAGGTCCTTTAAATGCAGGAACTTTTGGTCCTAATGAAATGGATACAACTTTTGGTGGACAAGTCATATTTAAAAAAACACCACCTGCGGGTAAAGCTAATCTCTCGCCTTTAGATGGCTATCAGTTCTTTGGTGAAGTCAATATTGATCCACAAACCAAATCCTTCAAAGTCGAATTTTTTGATCTGGACGGTATTTCCCAATATACTCAAGAGTTAACAGCCGTATTGAGTTAAAAACTCAAGCCATAAAAACTTAGATAACCGACCGAACAGCCCAATAAAAAAGCCCCAATGGAAACATTGGGGCTTTTTTAAAGATTAAAATCTAACGAATTACGCTAAACCTTTCTCTTTTAAAACTTGCAACATTGTAGAACCAAGCTCAGCTGGGCTACGAGTGTAAGCCATTCCCGCACGTTCAAATGCAGCGAATTTCTCTTCAGCAGTACCTTGACCACCAGAAATGATCGCACCAGCGTGACCCATACGCTTACCTTTAGGTGCAGTTACACCAGCAATGTAACCGACTACAGGCTTAGTCACGTTAGATTTGATGAATTCAGCAGCTTCTTCTTCCGCTGTACCACCGATCTCACCGATCATGATGATTGCATCAGTATCTGGATCGTCTTGGAACAATTGAAGTGCTTCGATCTGGTTCATACCTGGGATTGGGTCACCACCGATACCGATACAAGTAGACTGACCTAAACCAAGCTTAGTTGTTTGAGCAACAGCTTCATAAGTCAATGTACCTGAACGTGAGATGATACCAATACGACCTGGTTGGTGGATGTGACCTGGCATAATACCAATCTTACATTCACCTGGAGTGATCACGCCTGGGCAGTTAGGACCAACTAAACGAGTACCGTTACCGTTAGTTTCTAAGTAGCGTTTTGCTTTAAGCATATCGATAGTTGGAACACCTTCAGTGATCACAACGATCAGGCCAACACCTGAGTCAACCGCTTCAACGATTGAGTCTAAAACGAACGGAGCTGGTACATAGATTACAGATGCATCAGCATTTGTTTCACGTACAGCTTCTTTCATTGTGTTAAATACTGGTAAGTCAAGGTGAGTTGTACCACCTTTACCTGGAGTAACACCACCAACAACTTTTGTACCGTAGTCTAAAGCTTGTGCAGAGTGGAAAGTACCGTTTTTACCAGTAAAACCTTGTACCAATACTTTAGTGTCTTTATTAATTAATACGCTCATGATTGATACTCCTTACGCTTTAACTGCAGCTACAACTTTTTCTGCGGCATCAGATAAACCGTTCGCAGAAATTAATTTCAAACCTGATTCATCAAGTAATTTAGCACCTAACTCAGCGTTGTTACCTTCTAAACGAACAACAACTGGTACAGTTACATTTACTTCTTGAACCGCTGCAATAATCGCTTCAGCAATCATGTCACAACGTACGATACCACCGAAGATGTTGATTAAAACACCTTGAACAGAAGTATCAGCAAGGATGATTTTGAACGCTTCGATTACGCGCTCTTTCGTTGCACCGCCACCAACGTCAAGGAAGTTTGCAGGCTGACCACCATAAAGTTTGATGATGTCCATTGTTGCCATTGCAAGACCAGCACCATTCACCATACAACCGATGTTACCTTCTAAAGCAACATAGTTAAGATCAAATTCAGATGCTTTTAATTCACGCTCATTCTCTTGAGATTTGTCACGTAAAGCAGCAACTTTAGGTAAACGGTAAAGCGCGTTAGAGTCGATACCTACTTTCGCATCTACACATAAAATATCGCCATTTTCACGAACTGAAAGTGGGTTAATTTCAAATAATGCAAAGTCATTTTCAACAAATGCTTGGTAAGCAGCAGCCATAATTTTTACAAATTGGCTGATTTGTTTGTCTTTCAAACCTAAAGCAAACGCAACTTCACGTGCTTGGAATGGTTGTAAGCCAACAAGTGGATCAACTTCAACTTTGATAATTTTTTCTGGAGTTTCTTCTGCAACTTTCTCGATTTCTACACCACCTTCGGTAGAAGCCATGAAAGTAATACGACGGCTAGAACGGTCTACAACCGCGCCCAAATAAAGCTCACGCTCAACTGGGTAAACGTCTTCAGCAACGATAATGCTGTTAACTGGCTGACCATTTGCATCTGTTTGATACGTTACAAGACGAGTACCAATGATGTTGTTTGCAAATTCAATAACATCTTCTTTAGATTTTGCAACTTTAACGCCACCAGCCTTACCACGACCACCAGCATGAACTTGCGCTTTCATTACAGCGAATTTACCACCAAGCTGTTCAAATGCAGCAACTGCTTCGTCTGCATTTGTTGCCAAGATACCTTCTTGTACTGGCATGCCATATTCTTTCAATAACGCTTTAGCTTGATACTCATGTAAGTTCATTTAGTTACCTACTATGTTGTTTGTAGTGATACAGCCTTGATCTTCTTAAAATCAGACTGCTACATATTGAATAAATGATTGCCTAAATAAGACAATCATCATCATTCAAAAAAAGTGTGGCGAACCACACTTTATATTTATTTACGCTTACGTTGAATCGCGTGGATTGCACGGCCGTCAACAGAAAGCGCTGCTTCATGTACAACTTCAGAGAAAGTCGGGTGACCGAAAGTCATCAATTGTAAATCTTCAACAGAAGATACAAACTCAAGTGCAATCATACCTTGATGTACGATGTCAGATGCATTTGGACCCACAACGTGCATACCTAAAAGACGATCTGTTTTCGCATCTGCAACGAATTTAACAAAACCGGCAGTGTCACCAGCAGCCAAGGCACGACCATTCACCGCAAACGGGAATTGACCTGCTTTAACTTCATGACCTTTTTCAGCGGCTTGTTCTTCAGTTAAACCGACCCAAGCTGCTTCTGGGTGTGTGTAAATAACGCTAATGATCGTGTCATAGTTCACTTGAGCTGCGTGACCGTGAATACGTTCAACAGCCATTACGCCCTCTTCCATTGCTTTATGTGCAAGCATTGGACCGCGTACCAAGTCACCAATCGCGTAAACACCTTCAACAGATGTTTGACATTGGTCATTTACATCAACCAAACCACGCTCAGTCAATTTAATGCCTGAATCTTCAGCCAATAAACCTTCTGCATATGCTTTACGGCCTACACAAACGATCAGCTTGTCAAAAACTTGTTCTTTGTCTTCGCCAGCTTGGTTGTATTTAACCGTTACTTCTTGACCATTGGTTTCAGCGCCAGAAACTTTCGCACCAATACGGATATCTAAACCTTGTTTCTTCAAGATTTTTTGATATTCCTTCGCCAATGCTTTATCAGCCATTGGTAAGAATGCATCTAATGCTTCAAACACAACAACTTCTGAACCAAGACGACGCCATACTGAGCCAAGCTCTAAACCAATCACACCCGCACCGATCACACCAAGACGTTTAGGAACTTCTTGGAATTTCAACGCGCCAGTAGAGTCAACAATTAAGTCTTCATCAACAGGTGCTACTGGAATATTTACTGGTACAGAACCCGTTGCAAGAATCACGTACTTCGGTTCTAAAACCTGTACATCACCTTCAAACGGTGTGAACTCTACTTTTTTACCAGCAAGTAATTTACCAGTACCTTGTAACCACTCGATACCATTACCTTTCAGTAATTGAGCAACACCACCAGTCAATTGATCTACAACTTTGTCTTTACGTGCCAACAAAGTGTCTAAATCAAATTTAACTTCACCCGTGGTAATACCGTGTTCAGCAAGTTCGTGAACAGTTGCTTCGTAGCGATGAGAAGAGTCAAGCAATGCTTTAGAAGGGATACAACCCACGTTTAAACACGTACCACCTAGAGATGGTTTACCGTTGTGAATACGTTTTTCGATACAAGCGACTTTAAAACCAAGTTGAGCTGCACGAATCGCCGCTTCATAACCACCAGGTCCACCGCCAATAACAACAAGATCAAACTGTTGAGACATTTTTATCTCCATTTTAATCTCCCCTAACCTCTCTCTGAAAAGAAGAGCAATTTCCACAAATCTTAAAATGTATATGACTCGTGAAAGTCCCCCTTTTATAAAAGGGGGATTTAGAGGGGATTATTAAGTAATAAGTTATAGGTCAAGAATAAGTTTAGCTGGCTCTTCTAACAATTCTTTGATTGTTACCAAGAAACCTACAGCTTCTTTACCATCGATTAAACGGTGGTCATAAGAAAGCGCTAAATACATCATTGGCAAGATTTCAACCTGACCATTTACCGCCATAGGACGTTCTTGGATTTTATGCATACCCAAGATCGCTGTTTGCGGTGTATTTAAAATTGGTGTTGAAAGTAATGAACCGAAAGTACCGCCATTGGTAATCGTGAACGTACCGCCAGTCATGTCTTCGATACCTAATTTACCGTCACGCGCTTTATAAGCATAATCACGGATACCGTTTTCCACTTCTGCATAGTTCATGCGGTCAGTATCACGAAGGACTGGTACAACTAAGCCACGCTCAGAAGACACTGCTACACCGATGTCATAGAAACCGTGATAAACAATATCATCACCATCAATAGAACCATTCACTGCTGGGTAGCGTTTTAATGCTTCAGTCGCTGCTTTAACAAAGAAAGACATAAAGCCTAAACGAGCACCATGACGTTTTTCGAAAGCATCTTTATATTGCTTACGCATTTCCATGATTGGCTTCATGTTAACTTCGTTAAACGTTGTTAACATTGCAGTTTGTTGTGTAGCAGCCAATAAACGCTCAGCAACACGCTTACGTAAACGTGTCATCGGAACACGTTTCTCAATACGCTCGCCTACAGCAACGCTTAATGGTTGAACTGATGCAGCAGGTTTAGCTTGATGACCAGCAACATCTTCTTTAGTGATGCGACCGCCACGGCCTGTACCTTGTACGTCAGCAGCGTTGATACCTGTTTCAGATAATGCTTTGCGAACCGCAGGCGCTTGGTTTTGATCAACCGCTTGAGTTGATGCAGCCGCTGGTGCAGAAGCAGCAGGAGCCGCCGCCGCTGGTGCAGCAGCTTCAGGAGCAGCTGCAGAAACAGCACCAGCTTCGAATTGAGCAATCACTTCGTCAGAAAGAACAGTGTCGCCTTCATCTTTGATGATTGCAACTAAGCTACCATCAGCTGGAGCAACCACTTCTAAAACAACTTTATCGGTTTCAATGTCACAGATCACTTCATCACGTGATACAGGTTCACCTACTTTCTTGTGCCAAGTTGCGATCGTACCGTCAGCAACTGACTCTGGAAATACCGGTGCTTTAATTTCGGTTGCCATTATTTAGAATCTCCTGATTGTTCAACTTCAATCGCAAGTGCGTCATTGATAAGCTGAGCTTGTTGTTTTGCATGCAAGTATGGCGAGCCACAAGCAGGTGCGGCAGATGCTTCACGACCAGCATAGCTAATACGGATTTGTTTACCAGATTTAAGAACATCTTCATACAAACGAGGAACGATGAATAACCAAGCGCCTTGGTTTTTCGGCTCTTCTTGTGTCCAAACAAGTTCTTGAATGTTTGGATAAGCAGCCATGACTTCAGCTAGGCGTTGCTCTGGGTATGGGTACAATTGTTCTACACGAACGATCGCAATATGGTTTAAACCAAGTTCGCGACGTTTTTCGAGTAAATCGTAATAAACCTTACCACCACAAAGCACTAAACGAGTCACATCAGCTTTGTTGATTTGATCAATTTCATCGATCACAGTTTGGAATGAACCGTTTGCTAATTCATCTAACGTTGAAGTCGCAAGTTTATGACGTAATAACGATTTTGGTGACATTACGATCATTGGCTTACGAATCGGACGAACTGCTTGACGACGTAACGCATGGAAAATTTGCGCTGGTGTAGTCGGTGTCATCACTTGCATGTTGTCTTCAGCACATAGCTGTAAGAAACGCTCTAAACGTGCAGATGAATGCTCTGGACCTTGACCTTCATAACCGTGCGGTAACAACATGGTTAGACCACAAACACGCTCCCACTTGGTTTCACCCGAAGCGATAAACTGGTCAATCACCACTTGTGCACAGTTTGCGAAGTCACCAAATTGCGCTTCCCAAACGATCAAGCTTTTTGGCAATGTCGTTGAATAACCGTATTCAAATGCAAGCACTGCTTCTTCTGACAATAAAGAGTCATAGACCGCAGTACGTGGCTGATTTTCTTTGATATGGCAAAGTGGAATATAAACAGAACCATCAACTTGGTTATGTAATTTGGCATGACGGTGCGAGAATGTACCACGACCTACGTCTTCACCTGTGATACGAACCAAGAAGCCATCATCAAGTAAGGTTGCATATGCTAAAGTTTCAGCAGCACCCCAGTTAAGTGGCATTTCACCTGTTTGCATTTTCACACGATCATCGATCACTTTCTGAACCTGACGCTGCAATACAAAACCTTCTGGTAATGTATTCATCGTTTTACCAAGTTCTTTTAAACGATCGATGCTGAATGTCGTATCCCAAAGATCGGTATATTCATGGCCCAAATAAGGTGCCCAATCGACAAACATTTTTTTGTTTGGTTCACGAACTAGCGCATTGGCAACGTGATTACCCGCTTCTAAGTCAGAACGGTAACCTTCAACCATTGCATCGGCACTAGCGCGATCAAGGATTTGCTGTTGAACCAATTGATCTGCATACAAGGTACGCGTAGTCGCTTTCTTGTTGATTACTTGATACATCATTGGTTGCGTTGCAGATGGTTCATCCGCTTCGTTATGACCGCGACGACGGTAGCAGAACAAATCTAAGATGACATCTTTACGGAATTCATGACGGAAATCATGCGCGATTTGAGTTGCAAAAATAACCGCTTCTGGATCATCACCATTGACATGGAAAATCGGAGACTGAATCATTTTTGCCACGTCAGTACAGTATTCTGTAGAACGTGTATCGCGTGGATCTGATGTGGTGAAACCCACTTGATTATTAATCACAATATGAACGGTACCGCCCACTGTGTAACCACGAGTTTGTGACATTTGGAAGGTTTCTTGGTTGACACCTTGACCTGCAAATGCAGCATCACCATGTACGATCACAGGAAGTACGTCATCACCGCCAATGTCTTTACGACGTACTTGACGTGCACGAACTGAACCTTCGACCACTGGACCAACAATTTCCAAGTGTGATGGGTTAAACGCTAATGCTAAGTGAACTTCGCCACCTGGAGTCATTACGTTTGAAGAGAAGCCTTGGTGATACTTAACGTCACCAGAACCTTTCTTATGAATACTTTTTCCTTCAAACTCACCAAAAAGGTCAGCCGGGTTTTTGCCCATAATGTTGACAAGAAGGTTGAGACGACCACGGTGTGGCATACCAATCACAACTTCTTTACAACCAACACTACCTGCACGTTGAATGATTTCATTCATCATTGGAATAAAAGACTCACCGCCCTCTACACCAAAACGTTTCGCACCAACGAATTTATTACCAAGATACTTTTCTAAGCCTTCTGCCGCAGTTAAGCGCTCTAAAAAACCTTTTTTCTGATCATTGGTATAATTGAATTTACTGCGAACACCTTCTAAACGTTGCTGAATCCAACGCTTTTCTTTGGTATCAACGATATGCATGTATTCTGCACCAATTGAACCGCAGTAAGTTGCTTCCATGGCTTCTACCATTTCAGACAATGTTGCTTCTGCTTTTCCAATTGCGAGGTTGCCTGTATTAAATACAGTATCGAGATCTGATTTAGTTAAACCGTGCGCAGATAAATCGAGGTCAGGAACGTCTTCGCGTTTCGCAAGACCTAATGGATCGAGTTTAGCTTTTTGATGACCACGGTTACGATAAGCAGCGATTAATTGTAAAACACCAATTTGACGACGCTCATGCTCTGTGCTTACAGTGCTTTGTACAACAGGTTGAACTCGGTTTGCATTACGACCCAAAAGGAGGAATTGCTCGCGCACACTGCCGTGTGGTTGATCACCTTTAGGGTATTTATCGAAATATTCACGCCAATCCTCTGACACTGAGGTTGGAGAAGTTAGGTACTGTTCGTATAGCTCTTCAATATACGCTGCACTATCAGCGGAAAGTTCAGTGTCAAGACGCGAAGCGTCAGCAACTTCTTGCATTTTTGGACCCATTTCCTATTGCAAAAAATAATACAGGCTGCCTTTTAAGCACACCCATGATTCATAGTGTCAAATTGGTAACAAGACACTACTACCCAAGATCATCCAACCTTGAGACATTATTACTACACATCAGGAGTATTCCCTTTGATGTAACAAATGAGCTACACACCTTCAATTCAAGGCATATAACTCATTCTTCATACTCGATGAAATCGAGCAATTTTTTGCAAATCATTTTAGAAAAATTAACTGGATTTTTAACTTTTCTAAATTGACTTTTTCAATAAAACCTGTACAAATCTTCAAGACACGATTCTGAGATAAGCTCAAGAATCTGCTTATTTTTTGATTCCAGTTGTGGCAGAAATCCTAACATGTTCTCAAGCTTGGATTGATTTTTTTGACACATACCATCCATAAAGCAGCGAAATACACACATCAAATTATATTCTAATATACCGCCCTTTTGATAAAAGTTGCACTCTGATTGATCAAAAATAAACATTCTCTACAAATCTTGCACAAATCCCACGCAGTTCGATCAAAAACAAACCAACATATCGATTTATATGATTTTATTTAACAGTAAAATCTATAAATATTTAAGGTCGAATTTCTAAAATTCAAGCCTGATTTCTTTTAAGCAACCATTTTTTAACCGATTAGTACCAATAACATCAAAAGCAAAAAGGAGGCCCTTTCGAAGCCTCCTTTTTTGTTGATTAGAAAACTAGATTAACCAGCTTGATCTAACAACATATTACGAATGTGACCAATTGCCTTTGTCGGGTTCAAACCTTTAGGACATACAGATACACAGTTCATGATTCCCTTACAACGGAACAAAGAGAATGGATCGTCTAAACGAGCCAAACGCTCTTGTGTTGCCGTATCACGAGAGTCGATGATAAAGCGGTATGCATTTAACAATGCAGACGGTCCAAGGAACTTATCAGGGTTCCACCAGAATGATGGGCATGAAGTTGAACAACATGCACAAAGAATACATTCATATAGACCATCTAAGTGTTCACGTTCGGCTTGAGACTGTAAACGCTCTTTTGCTGGTGCTGGCTGATTGTTGATCAAGAACGGCTGAATCTTGTCATATTGATCATAGAACTGGTTCATGTCTACAACCAAGTCTTTTACTACTGGTAAACCAGGTAAAGGACGGATCACAATCTTCTCTGGTAAATCGTTCAAGTTCCACAAGCACGCTAAACCATTTTTACCATTGATGTTCACACCATCCGAACCACAAATACCTTCACGGCAAGAGCGACGGAATGTTAATGACTCATCTTGTACTTTCAACGCAAGTAACGCATCAAGCAACATACGATGCTTATCGGTTAACTCGAGTTTATAAGTTTGCATGTACGGCGCTTTATCCTTATCAGGATCATAGCGGTAGATTTCGAATGTACGAGTGCCTCTACTCATCTTTGTTCTCCCGATTAGAATGTACGTGGTTTAGGTTCAATTGCTTCAACCGTTAATGGTGTGAAACGTACTGGCTTATATTCAAGACGGTTGTCTGATGAATACCATAATGTATGTTTCATCCACTCATCATCACGGCGACCGTAAGAATAAGTTGGGTGATCAGGTGCTAACTCATAGTCAACAACTGTATGTGCACCACGACATTCTTTACGTGCAGCAGCAGAAATCAAAGTCGCCTTCGCTACTTCATACAAGTTTTCAACTTCTAATGCTTCAACACGCGCTGTGTTGAATACTCTAGATTTGTCTTTCAAATGAATGTTGCGAACACGTGGTTCAATCGCAAGAATTTCTTTTACGCCTTTATCAAGCAATGCTTGAGTACGGAATACACCGGCGTGATCTTGTACGATGTCACGGATTGCATCAGCCACTTCTTGCGCGTTTTCGCCAGTCGCTGAATCATCTAATTTACGTACACGCTCCAACGTATTAACCAATACATCTGTTGGAAGCGGTGCATAGTCATCACCATGATGTTTAGTCACATAGTCGATGATATGCTCGCCCGCTGCTTTACCAAATACCACAAGGTCAAGCAATGAGTTGGTACCCAAACGGTTTGCACCATGTACAGATACGCAAGAACATTCGCCAATTGCGTAGAAACCTTTTACAGGTTTTACATAATCACGTGTACCTTTATAAGTGTACTCTTTGGTGTCTTTGTCATAGTGCGCAGAGAATTCACCCTCTTCCACACCATGCGGTACAACCACTTGACCATGAATATTGGTTGGAATACCACCCATTTGATAATGGATTGTTGGTACTACAGGAATTGGCTCTTTGGTACAGTCAACGTTTGCAAACTTCTTACCAATCTCAAATACAGATGGAAGACGTTTCATAATCGTTTCAGCACCCAAGTGAGTCATATCCAATAAGATATAATCCGCCTTAGGACCACAACCACGACCTTCTTTAATTTCTTGGTCCATTGAGCGTGATACGAAGTCACGTGGCGCCAAGTCTTTTAAAGTTGGTGCATAACGTTCCATGAATGGTTCGCCGTCTTTGTTACGAAGGATACCACCTTCACCACGACAACCTTCAGTTAACAATACGCCTGCGCCCGCAACACCCGTTGGGTGGAATTGCCAGAATTCCATATCTTGTAATGGAATACCTGCACGAGCAGCCATACCAAGACCGTCACCAGTGTTGATATAAGCATTGGTTGATGCACGATACACACGACCAGCACCACCGGTAGCAAACAAAGTCGCTTTCGCTTGGAATACGGCGATGTTACCAGTTTCTTGGTCAATCGCTGTAACACCAAGAACATCACCCGCTTCGTTACGGATCAAGTCTAATGCAATCCACTCAACGTAGAACTGGGTGCCCATTTTCACGTTGCTTTGATACAAGGTGTGCAATAACGCGTGACCTGTACGGTCAGCAGCAGCACACGCACGTGGCACAGCTTTTTCACCGTAGTTTGCAGAGTGACCACCGAATGGACGCTGATAGATCGTACCATCTTCGTTACGGTCAAAAGGCATACCGAGGTGTTCAAGCTCATATACAACTTTTGGCGCTTCACGTGTCATGAACTCGATTGCGTCCTGATCGCCTAACCAGTCAGAACCTTTAACCGTGTCATAGAAGTGATAATGCCAATTATCTTCTTGCATGTTACCTAACGACGCACCAATACCACCTTGAGCAGCAACTGTATGCGAACGTGTTGGGAATACTTTGGTTAATACCGCAACTTTTAAACCTGCTTGAGCAAGTTGATAAGCAGCACGCATACCAGAACCACCACCACCAACGATAACTGCATCGAAAGTGAGGTTTTGAATATTTGAATAATCTTCTTGAGGGTTAATTGCGCCCATGATCTCTTCCTATCAATTTGCCCAGAAAATCTGGATACCCCAGATTGCGTACACGAACACTGAAATAATGACAGCAGAAGTGAGTACAAGGCGTAAACCTGAAGCTGAAGGGCCCATTTGACGAGTCGTTACATAATCAGTAAAGACTTGCCACATACCAATCCAAGCGTGTGCAACGAGCGATAACACTGCTAATAAAGAGAAAATCTTCATTGGCAAAGTCAGCATAAAGCCAGCCCACTGTTCATAACCAAATCCGCTATTGCAAAGGATCCAGCCAAACAAAACCACAGTGTAAGCAGCCAACACTACAGCACTAATACGTTGGATATACCAATCGCGAGAACCTGAACCTGTTAAACCTGTAGCACTTTTCATCAGAACATAATCCATACGAATGCTGCGACAATACCAACCGCAGACAAGATTAATGAAACTGTAGCAGCGATACGACCGCTTTGAAGTTCTTCAGCAAAACCGAGGTCAGCAAGTAAATGCTTAACACCTGCGATCAAGTGAAAAATCAAACCAGCTACAAATACCCATACGATGAAACGTACACAGATATTTCCGAAAACGACATTTTTAACGTAGTCAAATCCTTCTGGAGAAGATAAAGACTTATCCAAAATCCATAAAAGAACTGCAACCAATAAGAAAACGATTACACCTGATAGACGGTGTAGAATTGAGGCAATAGCCACGGGTGAGCGTAAATTTACCGCTAATACCTGACCCATGGACAAATTGACAGGTCTGTTGCTTTTCACAGCGGGCATCCTGTAGGTAGAAACTCCATCCGGAGTTTGTTTGACTTAATTCAAAGGAAAGCTGGCATTGTTAGGCAAGCACAGCACATGCCTAACCTATATAACGACACCGAATTATAAAACGTGAAATATCAAAATACAAACAATCAACTTTCGCTTTAGTCGAAAAAAACTTTAAATAAGAATCATTCACACGCATAATAACGGCGCCAAATCCAACAAATCTCGACAAAAAAAACTATCTAATTGTTTTGTAATGATAAAAATAAAATACTATTTTTTATAGATCATTTTTAATTTTATAAATTCTTTTCTTTATATTTATTCAAAAACAGCTTTTCTGGCTTTGAATCGGCATAATTTCGCAATGTGATACATAGTCAAAAATAATACTCCTCATTTATATTTTAAATATCATGAATTGATAATCTATTTTTATCCTTCAATTACCCAAAATCAATGAGTCATTTTTTATACAATTAATCGCACCATAACAGGTCAATAATGTTGCTCAAAACAACCTTTTTCCTGTGTTTTTGAATGATCGTTTAATATCAAACAACGGGAAATATAAGGGTTTCAGCAATGATAAGTATTTATTTTATAAGCAGCACCCTCTCCTCCAAGTAAAAATTTACTTACAATTGGACTGATGCTTCATTTTTTTTATGCACCTGAAACTTGATTTGACATATTATACTCGACCGGTGCTGTGATTTTACTCAGTTTTTTCTTCGATACTGAATGACTAATTGACTGTAGCAACGTCATTTTTTATCCCTAAGTATAATTGACAAAATTTTAGTAACCACTAATCTTATAGCAAATTTTGACACCGTCTGATTCGCACATGACAAGATTAGTATTTCGAGTCAGATAATCATTCACCAGGACAGGAGATCTATTGAATGTCTGCAGCAACTGGCAAAAAAGCCGTATTACAGCTTGATGGCAAAGAAATTGAATTACCAATTTACAGCGGCACATTAGGCCCAGATGTAATTGACGTTAAAGATGTATTGGCATCAGGTCACTTTACTTTCGATCCTGGTTTTATGGCGACAGCTGCTTGCGAATCTAAGATCACATTCATTGATGGTGACAAAGGTGTTTTATTACACCGTGGTTATCCAATTGATCAATTAGCGACTCAAGCAGACTACTTAGAAACTTGCTATTTATTGTTAAATGGCGAGCTTCCAAATGCTGAACAGAAAGCAGAATTTGACGCTAAAGTACGTAACCATACTATGGTTCATGATCAAGTAAGCCGTTTCTTCAATGGTTTCCGTCGTGATGCTCATCCTATGGCGATCATGGTTGGTGTTGTTGGTGCATTATCTGCGTTCTATCACAACGGTTTAGACATCGAAGATGTAAACCACCGTGAAATTACTGCAATTCGCTTAATCGCGAAAATTCCTACGCTTGCAGCGTGGAGCTACAAATATACAGTAGGTCAACCATTCATTTACCCACGTAATGACTTAGGTTATGCAGAAAACTTCCTACACATGATGTTTGCTACACCTGCTGACCGTGATTATCAAGTCAACCCAGTTCTTGCTCGTGCAATGGATCGTATCTTCACGCTTCATGCTGACCACGAACAAAATGCGTCTACTTCTACAGTTCGCCTTGCTGGTTCTACTGGCGCAAACCCGTATGCATGTATCTCTGCTGGAATCTCAGCACTTTGGGGACCTGCTCACGGTGGTGCAAACGAAGCTGTACTTAAAATGTTAGATGAAATTGGTAGCGTAGAAAACGTTGCTGAATTCATGGAAAAAGTGAAGCGCAAAGAAGTTAAACTCATGGGCTTCGGTCACCGTGTTTACAAAAACTTCGACCCACGTGCGAAAGTCATGAAAGAAACATGTGACGAAGTTCTTGCAGCATTAGGCATCAACGACCCACAATTGCAACTTGCAATGGAACTTGAGCGTATTGCACTGAACGACCCGTACTTCGTTGAGCGTAAGCTTTACCCGAACGTAGACTTCTATTCAGGTATCATCTTAAAAGCGATTGGTATCCCAACTGGCATGTTTACTGTAATTTTCGCGCTTGCACGTACAGTTGGTTGGATCAGCCACTGGTTAGAAATGCACAGCGGTCCTTACAAGATCGGTCGTCCACGTCAGCTTTATACAGGTTCGACGCAACGCGACATCAAACGTTAATTTCTATTGGCGTTGATAAAAAAGGATGCTTCTGCATCCTTTTTTTGTTTTATCGGTTATGCTCTTAAAAGAAAATTTAAACAATATTGTTTTTGCATAACTAACTTACCGAGCCAATGATAAAAAGATCCGCTGTTGTAATGCAGGTTACACTGCCCGCCTTTCAAATGAAAATTGCATCCTTTACGCTATTTTTATTGATGATCATACTGACTTGGGCTGTTCTCGTTTATTTGACTTATGATTTAAGTCTTTATTACTTTTATCAATTACTTCCCTTCTTCGCTCAATTACTGAATATTGCTTTGATGTTTGGTTTATTGATACCGATTGTGTATCTGTATAACCAGCTTTATCAAAAGTACTTTAAACGCTCGATCACGCTTAAACTGTATCAGCAAGGCATCTCACTGGATAGCTCCACTCAAGCTGATTTTTTCAGTTGGCAAGAGCTGATTCAAATACAACTGCAACAGCGGCATACTCAAATCCACAGTTTCAATATTTTAAGTAAATCCAAACCCTATCGACAATATTTTTACTTCAACTCTTGGATGTGGCCTGTTTCTTTAACTCAGCAGCACACTGATTTTCTAAAATTTTGGAAAAAGCTGGAAGCTCTGGCAAAGCAACAACAGTTACAACGTATCAGTAACGCAAATATCAATAGGAAAACCCATGTTGACATCATCAGTTTAATTGCAGATCAACAAGTACTCGCTGCTTATCAACGAAAACAGAAATGGCTTACTACAGGACTCATCCTTGTTATTTTAACCAGTTTCAGTCTTTTTATTGCCTCTCTACTCTGGCATGAGTTTAACGATGGCAGCATCAACTTACCCCATCAACAAACACGGTCGATCTCTGGGACAAATTTTGAAGCTTTCCAGAATCAGGTCTATATTTTTAAGCAAGGCCAAGGCACATTTTTACTGCCTCAAGTCAGCGCTGATCAATTTACTGGTTTAGCTTTGAGCAACCTTCCAAACCGTGCCGATGAGCTGTATAGCAATGTTGGTAAAACAGCACAACATGTTTACTGGCAAGACCATATCTTGTCTGGGCTAAACCCTGTGCAAACGCTTTATTTAGGCAATGACTTTAGCAAAGATCATCAACGGGTCTACTTTCGAGATAAACACTTGGTCAACGCGAATGCGACTGACTTTGCAGCAGTATTGCACCCCACTTTCAATGCATTGGTCTATTTTTATGCAAAAGATGATCGACATGTCTATTACAAAACACAGGTCCTAACAGATTTAAATCCACAACAGAGCACAGCTTTTCCAAATAACAGCCAATATATTCACGATCAACAGTATGTTTATTATCAAGATAAAAAGCTGGACAAGCTAAACGCTCAACGGACTCAAATTTTTAGCGGCAGTAATCGTTTTAGTCAGAACCTCAACCTAGCAACAGACGGTCAATCTTTTTATTTAAATGAACACGTACTCCCCAACATTGCTGTACATAAACTTTGGGGAACTACATCGGTCGATACAGCACATTTGCAACTAATCGGCCATCAAAGTAACGAACCCTATCCTGGAAATTTCAGCTATCTTTTTGCAGATCAGCAACAGATTTATGTTTATGATGAGTTTTATCAACAACTCAAAGTACTCTATCGCTTCTCCCAACCTGTGCAGCTACATGTTCTGGAGAATCGCCGTTTTAGTGATGGAAAGAATATTTACATCATCACTGAAAAACTCTATCGAACCAAAGGACGTTCTTCTGGAACCACCACGCATGGCTTTAAAATCATCCTCATGCGTGAAACAGATCAGCACCTCGTAGCTCAATATTTCGCACGAAATCCAAGCTCACTGAAACTATCCAAGCTGTTTCATCACAATAATGATGCTTCGCAGGAGATTGACTAGATCTTTTTTAATAGCCATCAACTCATCAAAGTGAATGGATACAGCTACTTTATTAAATCTCGTCTTCTTCCAATTCTAAAGCGCGCAACAAGGTGTTGCTGATACCATCTGCACGTAGCCATGCCAGCTCATAACTCGCTTTCGCCAAAGCCAATACACGACGCTCAAACTCATCCCAGATGGGTTTAACTTGCGCATCAGTGATTCCAAGACCGCTCTCATGCGCCAAATGCTTATTCTTCTCACAAATCTTTAAAGCGTGATACAGCTTACGCCCCTTACTGGCGCTATCTAATACCCTCGTGCGCTTATTCTGAATAAAGCCCTCAATATGCTGTAGATTTGCATGAGGCAGCAAAGGAACAAGAATTTGATCGAGTTGTGCATCTAAGCGCTTCCAGACCATTAACCTTTGCTCTGCCGTATAAGTATTCCATTGAATCACTTCATGATTAAAACGACGACAGCCACGACAGACCAGATCACCAAATACCGTTGAACAGCGCCCTGCACATGGGGTCAATGATGGAATTCGACGATCATTACTCAAAACCAACTCCTATAAAACCATATTTATTTTATGGTTTTCTCGCTTATTTTCAGATTTCGCGCTAAAATGTGCGCCTAATTTTTCTATCTTAATACATTTGGAGTTATCCATGAACGCTACTGTAGAACAGCTTGCACCTGTAGAACAGCAAGCGACCAATAATTGGGTTGTTGCGGCACTATATCAATTTAAAGAAGTTTCAGATGCAGCAGATCTGCAACAACGTCTTTTGGACTTAGTGAATAGCATCAATTTATGTGGAACTCTAATTGTAGCCTCTGAAGGAATTAACGGTACGGTTGCAGGCGATCGTGCCGCAATTGATTCAGTTCATCAATTCCTTTTGAACGAAGGTTTTAACGCAATGGAATATAAAGAGTCAGAAAGCTCTGAAAAACCATTCCGTAAAATGAAAATTAAACTTAAAAATGAAATTGTAACTTTAGGTGTAGAAGTGAAGCCGCGTGATTTAGTCGGCCACTATCTTGATCCTAAACAATGGAATGAGCTAATTAGTCGTGATGATGTGATCCTCATCGATACCCGTAATGATTATGAATACAAGGCGGGTACCTTCAAGGGTGCTGTCGATCCTAAAACAGAATCATTCCGTGAATTTCCTGAATATGTAAAACAAAATCTTGAACAACATAAAGATAAAAAAATTGCGATGTTCTGTACGGGTGGTATCCGTTGTGAAAAATCAACCTCACTGCTTTTACAAGAAGGCTTTAATGAAGTCTATCACCTCAAAGGTGGCATTCTTAAATACCTCGAAGAAACCCCTGCTGAAGAAAGTATGTGGGAAGGTGAATGCTTCGTTTTTGATGGCCGTACTGCGGTTACACACGGCGTTGAAGAAGGTGAAAACATCAAGTGTCATGCTTGCGGTTGGCCACTGACCAAAGTTGAAGCTGAACTAACCAGTTATGAACACGGTGTTTCTTGTGTTTACTGTATTGATAAAACCACCGACAAGCAAAAAGCAGGCTTCCGTATGCGCCAATCACAAATTGCAGCAGCAAAACGCAAACGCCTGTAAGCTGAAGAAAAGCATATTAAAAGCCATAGTTCAACTATGGCTTTTTTATTGAGATGATAAAAATGATGTAACGATTCGACTATTGAGCATTGCATCAACTATCACTATGCTCAAAAACAATAATCAAATGAATCATATAAGGGTATTATGGGACTGGAAGAGTGGGTTTTATCCGCCATGGAAAAACTTGGGTATTTAGGTATCGCATTATTGATGTTTCTCGATAATGTCTTCCCCCCTATTCCATCTGAAATCATTATGCCTTCAGCGGGCTATACTGCATCAAAAGGCGAGCTCACCCTCATCGGTGTCATTATTGCGGGCAGTGTGGGTTCGATTCTCGCAGCGATGCTGCTGTATTGGGTAGGACGAAAAGTTCCTCAGCAACGTCTGTTTAATTTCATAGAGCGTTATGGAAAATACTTACGTATTCAGGTGGCCGACTTAGAAAAAGCCTTAACGTGGTTTAACAAGCATGGGCATCGCATTGTTTTCTTCGGGCGAATGATTCCAGCGGTGCGTTCTTTAATTAGTATTCCTGCTGGTATGAGTAGAATGCCTTTTGCAAAGTTTATGTTTTATAGCATTGCAGGCACCGTGATCTGGACTAGCTTTTTAGCCTATCTCGGCTTTCATTTCAGCGAAAATCAGGCCTTAATGAGCGCAATCATGCAGCGTATCAGCTACCTGATTTTAGCAATTGTCATTCTCTACATTGCATGGTGGGCCTTGAAAAAGTTTTATCTTGTGAAATCAGAGCAGAAATAACAAACTACGGCTGTACAAACCGCATTGTCATTCAATATTGACTTGCTCTGATCTAGCAAAGCCTAACTGGCTCTTTTGCATTTCATCTCTAAGCCAATCCCTGAGCAGTAATTTTCTTACATCATTTTCAAAGGGCTGAGCTGATAATAGATAATAAGATGAACCATCTGCATAGACAGGTGTTAATGCGGTTAACATTTGATACTGAACCTCCCTTTCAACCATGTAAGCTGAAACGACAGTTGCACCTAAACCAGCCAAACACGCTTCTATACACAAATAAAAATGCTCAAGCGTAGATTGCTTGAAATCATTAAATTGTTCTGAGTGATGGCTTCTAAACTGTCGCCATAATTTTGCTCTCGACTTGGAAATAAACATCTGAGTTGTTGAAGATTGATGCTGGCTGGCTGTCACACATAGCATCTGTTCATTGGCTATTTTTTCGCTATAGATCGCTTCTCCCCAAGCAAAATCATCTCGCCTTAAAGCCAGATCAATGTGTTGTGTTTTAAAATCTACAACACCACCGCCCGTTAACAAACTGACCTCGAACTCTGGATATAGCTGTTTAAAATGCACCAACCGAGGAATCAGCCATTTCATCGCAATGGTCGGTTCACAGGAAAGAACAAGATTCCGTTGCGCCTGTGTATGTTGTGTTAACTGCAATAAACATTGATCAATCTGCTGAAAAACCTGCTGACAGCAATCAAATAAGACCCCACCCTCAGGAGTTAAGCATAACTTTCTCGTTTCTCGGATAAATAAGGCAAAACCCAAGCTTTCTTCTAAATTTTTAAGCTGCTTGCTCACCGCTCCTTGAGTCACATACAGTTTTTCGGCAGCAACCGTCATGCTCTCATAACGTGCCACATAATAAAAAAACTTAAGTGAATTCAAAGATAAACGTTCTATCATTCCAAAAACTCATGTATCAACAAGAATTAATTTCGATTTTAAATATAACAAATATATGAAAAATATAATAATTATTATAGAAATCAATTTAGGAATAGATGAGTGAATGAAATTATAATGGTGAGCTTAGTCACTGTACTTGCCGTGATTAGCCCAGGTGCTGACTTTGCGCTAGTGACCCGGAACAGCTATCTCTATGGTCGAAATCTAGGGTTGTATACTGCTTATGGTATTGCTTGTGGTGTATGGGTCCATATTAGCTATAGTTTGATTGGACTCACTTTCTTACAACAATATTTGCCGAGCTTGATTCATCTGATCCAATATCTTGGTGCCAGTTATTTAATTTATATCGGCTATAAAACCTTTGCTCAACCACCAGTTAATTTAGATGTGAAAAGCCTAGAGACAACCCATTGGCAAGCATTCAAACAGGGCTTTTTCACCAATAGCTTAAACCCCAAAACTACACTCTTTGTAATGAGTATTTTTGTACAAATCATGACACCAGAAAACAACAGCGTGAAGCTATTCGCCTACAGCGTTTTCATGTCGGGAACTCATCTGCTGTGGTTTGCCCTTATTGCCCTATTCTGCTCTACCCCCATGATTCGAAATAAAATTCTGGCCAAGCAAATCCGCATCAATCAAAGTATTGGTGTGGTCTTGGCTGGATTAGGACTGAGTTTATTGTTTACTACGTTTTAAACCATTTACTTCAAAGAAACTTGAAGCAAAAGATTCAGAGATAAAAAAACGTCCTCGCGGGACGTTTTAATATTGAATCTACTCTGCGATACGTGAGCCACCCTTGCAGTAGCTCAACATTTCAATCACGCTGGTGTGTGATACATGAGATAAAGTTCATTTAAATTATTTGGAATTTCTTCCGCTAACTCATCCATCAACTGACCATTACGGCGGAATGATTCCATTTGCGGATCTTCTTCATCAATGCCGCTGAACACCATTACTGGCAGTGTTAAATCAATCAACTGCTCTTCGAACTCGGGTGCAAACCATGCATCTTCATTTAAGAACATTGCATCGACAAAACCGACACTCCAATCACCAAGACTAGACTCTACACTTGCCTCTTCGATTTCAAATGGAAATTCGATTCCATTTTCATTCGCTAAATCTTGGCGGATAGAATCTAACCATGCATGGATTTGTTCAATAATTTCAGCAGGTAATTTCTTTTGGTTGCTCTCAAAAAGCTCATCCAACCAACGATCAAATTTTGGTCCAACCGCAATCGCACACAAAAAGCCATGAGTCGCTGCGAAATCTAGACCATATTCGTTTTGATCACCGTCAAGATAATTACTTAATAAGTCTAAATCTAACGTGCTCATTCTTTATCCAATTTCAAAAATACATCGGCAACAGCATAACATTTTCAGGCGTAAAGTCTCAGCAATTTTGCTTAGTCTTCGTCACCAAGGTCATCGTCGTCGAAATCGTAATCAAAATCTTTTAATTCTCGCTCTAAACGACGTTGAGCCAAGAGATCATCGATCAAACGGCGCTTTTCTAATGATTCTTTGGCAGTAATTTTTCCAGATGACTCATCAAAACCTGCATCATCTTCGCCATAGTTATCATCATCTAATTCAAAATCTGTAGAAGACACTAAGTACCTCTAATGAAAAAATATAAATGGGTCTAGCCGCTATTTATCGGTCTTAGCCAACCTTGTCAAGTTTTATTTGTTTTTTTTGCTATAAAATGATGTTTTGTACTTTTTTTCATCAGTTTTTTTGTGTATTTATAATCTAAGGACAACAGCAATCAAAAAAGTCCTACAAGAGGGATCAACAGCTTGAAAAATTATGACTTAACCCCATATTCAAGGAACGAAGGTGAAAACAAAGCTATTTTTATTTTAAAGTTAACGGATCGAATCCAAAACATTCATCGTGAATTGTGCTATCATGCACGGTTTTTCACCGCCCCAGATTCAACAAAAGAGTAAGCAAAGATGAGCGATATGAATTCCCCTACTTCGCAAGTAGCGGCTCTGATTAGCCGAGGCAAAGAGCAAGGTTATTTAACTTACGCTGAGGTTAACGATCATCTACCAGACTCAATTACGGAAAGTGAGCAGATTGAAGACATCATTCAGATGCTTCAAGACGTTGGTATTCCAGTGCATGAACGTGCGCCAGAAACTGACGACACCATGTTTGGTGAATCAACTGAAGCAGCCGATGAGGTTGCTGAGGAAGAAGCTGCTGCCGTATTAGCATCGGTTGAAAGTGAGCCTGGTCGTACCACTGACCCTGTGCGTATGTATATGCGTGAAATGGGTACGGTTGAACTTCTTACGCGTGAAGGCGAAATTAGCATTGCAAAACGTATCGAAGAAGGTATTCGTGACGTTTTACATTCGATTGCTTACTGGCCAAATGCGGTTGAAGTTGTTTTACAAGAATATAATGACTTTTTAACAGGTGAGCGTCGTCTTGCCGATATTCTATCTGGCTATTTAGATCCAGAATCTGATGAAGAAATTCCTGAAGTTCTTGAAGAAGAAACTGAGCTTGAAGAGGAAGATGAAAAATCTCCAGCTAAAGCAAAAGATGTCAAACTTGATGATGATGACGAAGAAGAAGAGTCTGAAGGTGATGATGATTCTGAAGGTGATTCAGGTCCAGATCCTGAAATTGCAAAAGCACGTTTCACTGAGCTAGAAAACGCTTGGAATGAGACCAAAGCCATCATCACAAAACATGGCCGTAACAGTGCTGAAGCGAATGCTGCGCTTGAGTCGCTTGCTGCTGTCTTCATGATGTTCAAATTTACACCTCGTTTATTTGAAATCATTTCAGAAATGATCCGTGGCACACATGAGCAAATCCGTTCAAACGAACGTGAAATTATGCGTTATGCCGTACGTCGTGGTCGTATGGATCGCAATCAGTTCCGTCTGACCTTCCCTGAGCAAGAATCAAATCTAGCTTGGTTAGATGAGCAGATTGCAAAAGCACCTGCTGAAACCAAAGGTCATTTAGAAAAAGTTCGCCCTGATGTATTGGCATTCCAACAAAAGATTGCCGATATTGAGAAAGATCTTGGCCTAAACGTTAAAGATATCAAAGATATCTCTAAACGTATGACGGTTGGTGAAGCAAAAGCACGTCGTGCCAAGAAAGAGATGGTTGAGGCAAACTTACGTTTGGTAATTTCGATTGCGAAGAAATACACCAACCGTGGCTTACAATTCCTCGATCTGATCCAAGAAGGTAACATCGGTTTGATGAAGGCCGTAGACAAGTTTGAATACCGTCGTGGTTATAAATTCTCGACCTATGCAACTTGGTGGATTCGTCAGGCGATCACACGTTCGATTGCGGACCAAGCACGTACCATTCGTATTCCAGTACACATGATTGAGACCATCAACAAGATCAACCGTGTTTCTCGTCAACTTCTTCAAGAAATGGGTCGTGAACCTACTCCTGAGGAATTGGGTGAGCGTCTGGAAATGGACGAAGTTAAAGTTCGTAAAGTACTTAAAATCGCAAAAGAACCAATTTCGATGGAAACACCGATTGGTGATGATGAAGATTCGCATCTTGGTGATTTCATTGAAGATGGCAACATCACGTCTCCAATTGATGCTGCAACTTCAGAAGGCTTAAAAGAAGCCACTCGTGAAGTACTTGAAAACTTAACCGAACGTGAAGCGAAAGTATTGAAAATGCGTTTTGGTATTGATATGCCAACCGATCATACTTTAGAAGAAGTCGGTAAACAGTTTGACGTAACACGTGAACGTATTCGTCAGATTGAAGCGAAAGCGTTGCGTAAACTTCGCCACCCTTCTCGTTCAGAACACCTACGTTCATTCTTGGAAAATGACTAATATTTGGGAAATCTTGAGTGAGGGTTAAAGCCCTTCGTTAAGACTTGAAGTTCAACACTTCATCCCCATTTATGTATTAGATCAAAAGCGCCTGCACTGATGCAGGCGTTTCAAATTAAGAGGTTGCTCATGTTAGACCGCACTCCTTCTCGTGAATTGCAAGAACATCTTTGGGTTTTCCCGATGGACTATCCAATCAAATTGATTGGTAATGCAGGGGATGAACTTCGAGTCGCTGTTGTTGATATTTTGCAGAAGCACTTCCCTGAATTTGATGGCGAAACAGTGAAAGTTCAGCCGTCACGTACAGGCAAATACCACTCTTTAACTGCACAATTACGCTTTGAAGAGTTGGAACAAGTTCATGCCTTATACGCTGACCTTGCAGCCTGTCCTTTAATTAAGACAGCGCTTTAATAAAGAAGTCCAAAATACGCAAGTGTTTTGGATTTTTTTTGCACTAAAAATAACATCCAACATTTTGATAAATGGCTATTTATCTTTTCAAAATCATTACATAATTAAGCCACTGATCCATTAAAAACTGTAAAGGAAGTTCTGCTGTAATGAGTGCTGCGAAACCCACCTTAATCATTCGCTGTTTCAATGATCTACAAGATTACACGGCTCGTTTTGAAGCAATGAAAGAGTTTACAACACACCGTGATGAAACCACACCTGATGAAGTTTGGTTATTACAACACCAAGATGTTTTGACTCAAGGTCAAGCAGGCAAGCCTGAACATATTCTGCTGCACAGTAATCTTCCGATTGTTCATACAGATCGTGGCGGTCAAGTCACTTGGCATGGCAAAGGTCAGTTGGTGGCTTATTTCCTATTAGATCTCAATCGCTTGAAGTGGCATGTCCGTACTTTAGTCACTTTTGCCGAGCAAGCCATGATTGATCTGCTCAAGCAATACAATATCGATGCCTACGCCAAACCTGATGCACCTGGAGTTTATGTAGACGGAAGAAAGATTGGTTCACTCGGTTTTAAAATCCGTCGCGGCCGTAGTTATCATGGTCTTGCACTTAATATCGACTGCGACCTAACAGGTTTTCAAACCATTAACCCATGCGGCTACGCAGGTTTAGAAATGGTGCGCTTACAAGATTTGCTACAAGATTACCCAAGCTTTGAACAACTGTGTCATGATTTCGTCGCTTATCTAAAAAATACCGACTTCTTTAATGACCTTGTAGTCAAATCTGAATAATTTACTTTTCAATTCTAATAAAATAAATTAGAGTAAATACTCTAAATTAGCTTTTGCATAATTTTAACAAGGGATACGCAAGTGATTTCGACCAAAGCAGTGAAGCCCACTTTGCAATTTGCCTATGTCAAACTCATGATGGATGTCGTGGGTCGTGGCCTAGTCATGGCAAGCCAAGTAGACAGTGAAGTCCAACAGGAAGTCTCAAAGTTTCCTATTGGTTTTATCCTTTCAATGAATGTTTTTCCAAATGGGCCAGCATTTATTGCTCGGGTGACCGAAAAAAAACAATTAGAGCTTTTGCCAAATTATAAAGGTAAGCCTGATTTAACCATTACCTTCAAGCATCTCACTCATGCCTTCTTGGTTTTTTCATTCCAAGAAAGTACCGCACAAGCCTTCGCCAATGACCGTATGATCGCCGATGGTGATGTCTCTAGCGCCATCCGTCTTGTGCGCTGCCTGAATAAAATGGAAGCCTTGATCTTACCTAAATTGATCGCTTCACTTGCCGTAAAACGCTACCCTACCGAATTGACATTTAAAGAAAAATTCACGGGTGCAAAAAATATCTATCTTAAAGTCGCGAAATCATATTTCAAACGGAGCGCATAACATGGCTAAGCCTTATTACGAGTTTTTCTGTCCAGTAAAAGTCATTGCTGGTAACGCTGCGTTAGAGCACATCCCTTTTGAACTTGCGACACTTGGTGCAAAACGCCCGATGATCATTACTGATAAAGGTGTGCGTGCCAATGGTTTGCTTGCCCCAATCGAAGCGGCATTCAGCACCACTGATGCTGTGATTGGCGCGATTTTTGATGACGTTCCACCAGATTCAAGCTTGGAAGTGGTTCGCTTAGCGGCAGAGCTTTACCGTAAACAGAAATGTGATGCAATCATTGCGATTGGCGGTGGTTCGGTCATCGACACCTCTAAAGCAACCAATATTTTGGTGTCTGAAGGTGGTGACGATCTCCTGCAATATTCAGGTGCGCATAATCTGCCAAAACCACTCAAACCATTCTTCGTAATTCCAACCACATCGGGTACAGGATCTGAAGCAACCATGGTTGCTGTGGTTTCTGATACACAAAAGAATGTGAAGCTGGCATTTGCATCGTATTACCTGATGCCACATGCCGCAATTCTTGACCCACGCATGACACAGACACTCCCACCTCATTTGACCGCAATGACAGGTATGGATGCGCTAACGCACTGTGTTGAAGCCTATACTTGCTTGGCAGCCAATCCTCTGAGCGATGCCTATGCCAGTGCGGGTATCAAAAAAATTAGCGAAAACTTATTTAAAGTTTTAGACAATCCAAGTGATGCACAAGGTCGCCTAGAACTTGCTCAAGCATCAACCATGGCTGGTATTGCCTTCTCGAACTCAATGGTCGGCTTAGTGCATTCACTTGGTCATGCGCTTGGTGCGGTTGCCCATCTTCCGCATGGTCTATGCATGAACTTATTCCTGCCATACGTGCTTGAATATAACAAAGAGATTAATGGCGATAAGATTGGTGAATTGCTACTTCCACTCGCTGGCGCAGATATTTATGCACAAACACCTGCAAACCTACGTGCCGATAAAGCCATTGCCACGATTCTTGCAATGCGTGATCGCTTGTTTAGCCTGACCAAACTTCCTCGTACTTTACGTGAAACAGCTAAAATCACTGAAGCTCAGTTGGATGAAGTTGCAGAAAAGGCTTTAAATGATGGTTCAATCATTTACAATCCGAAAGAAGCAAGTTTGCAAGATATCCGCGCTATTTTACAAAAAGCGTGGTAATTCATTCAGCAAACAAAAGTGATGCAAGAGTTTAATTAAGCATATCTAAGGCGGTTGTTATTTTCATGGCAGAGAACAATACACAACGATCTGGCAAGTACATCGCCTTAAGTATAGCTTTTGGCGCTGCTCTAGGGGCGGCGTTCAATCAAGTCGCGATTGGCGTTGCTTTTGGTCTCATCTTTGCCACTCTATTTAGCGCCTATCGGAGTTGCAAGAGCAACCAAAATATTGATTTTCATGATAATTAATAAGCCATCCGTAATTCCGCTCCCCCTCATTCAAAAGAAACAACCATCACCAATTCCCTCATATAAGTAGGCTTATCAAGGCCTTTTGCTTTGAAATGAATCTTTATTCATCGATTTGTTTCGCTTTTTGGCAAAAAACTTGCTAAAAAAAGCATAAAAGTACTGACAATTTATAGCGTTTTAGGATAGATTGGCGCACTTTCGTTTTTTGTACGGGGGATCGTTTTCGTCTCAAACGATCCTTAACACTAAAAGCTGATCTTTGATCAACGATTATGAGGATAACGCCGTTGACAAATCCATCCGGGACTCAACCAACAGCGAAGCTGCAAAAGAATCTTGTGCTTTGGCACATCATCATTATCGGCCTAGCTTACATTCAGCCATTAACTTTATTTGATACATTTGGTTTGGTATCTGAAAGAAGCGGTGGTCATGTACCGACATCCTACATATTTGCCTTAGTTGCAATTCTTTTAACGTCAATCAGTTATGGTCACATGATTCGTCGTTATCCATCTTCTGGTTCTGCATATACCTATGCCCAAAAGTCGATTCACCCTAATGTTGGTTTTATGGTGGGTTGGTCTTCATGGTTAGATTATCTGCTTTCTCCTCTGGTCAATATTATCCTTGCAGATATTTATTTGAGAGCACTCTTCCCAGAAGTAAATAATTGGATTTGGGTCATTGGTTTAACCGTACTTATGACGGTGATCAACCTGTTTGGTGCACGTTTCGTTGCACGTTTTAACAGTACCATTGTCGTGATCCAGCTCGGTGTTATTTTCTACTTTGTGTATCAGGTGTATGTTCTGCTGACACAAGGGGTCTATGCTGATGGCACACTAAATCCAGACAAAGCAGAACTATGGTCACTCGCGCCATTCTGGAATGAAATGACCTCTGTCGGGGCATTAATTGCAGGTGCAACGGTTCTGTGCTTCTCATTTACTGGTTTTGATGCTTTATCTTCACTTGCAGAAGAAACCAAAGATGCCGAAAAAACGTTGCCACGTGCAATTTTCACCACTGCATTACTTGCAGGGATCATCTTTATTGTCAGTACCTACTTTATTCAGCTTTACTTCCCTAGCAATCCGAATACCTACTTCAACCCACTGGATGAATCTCAGCCAGTCATGGTTGCAGCGATTGGTAGCCTTGCATTTAAGACCATGGTTTTATACTTTGCAGTGGTGGCAGTCATGGCATCTGGTATTTCGGCACATGCAGGTGTATCACGTTTGATGTATGTGATGGGTCGTGATGGCGTGATCAATAAGAAATTATTCGGTCATATTAGCCCACGTTTGCATACACCAACTTACAACATCCTGATTGTCGGTGTCGTGGCTTTATCTGCAGGTTTCCTTGATCTTGAGCATATCGTGAACTTGATTAGCTTCGGTGCTTTAACCGCATTTAGCTTTGTTAATTTCTCGGTAATTTCTCGTTACGCGTTGAGAGATGGTAAGAACAAGACACCAAAAGACATTATCAGTTACATCATCATTCCTACACTCGGTTTCGCCAGTGTATTTATGATGTGGTTAGAAATTGATAAATTGGCTTTACAGATTGGCTTGGCTTGGGCCGTCATCGGTGTCGGTTATCTTGCTTATAAAACCAAGGGCTTCAAATACAATGCACCACAGCATAATGAATTTGATGACAGACACTAATCTGACAACCTGATATAAAAAAAGGCGCTAAATGCGCCTTTTTTTTATGACTTGCTAATTTAACCATGCAGCTTTTCAACAATTGTTTTCACTCTTTGTGCGTAAAGCTTCGCCGTTTCCAAGTCCCCAGTTGGGATCTCATCAGTACTGGCATCTGATGGTGATTGAACCAATAATCCGACAGAACCACCTAAATTATTCACATCTTCACGTTTAGCATTTTTAGTATTAGCAGGCAATAATCCCAAGCTCACCCAAATCCCACCATGCTGAGAAGCTAAAGTTTGTAATTGAATCAAGGTAACTTGCTTATCACCATTCAAACTCGCGCTATTGGTAAAGCCTGCAAAGACTTTATCCTGCCAGCCACGGGTAAACCAAACTTTTGAAGATGCATCAGCAAATTTCTTAAACTGCCAAGGTGTCGCCGCCATATACGTAGGTGCACCGAAGACAATACCTTGTGCATCATTTAAAGTTTGCCAATCTTGCGCTGTAATATCACCATTCTGATCAATTTCAATCAGAGAGGCATCGATTGCGCCCGCAAAAGTTTCAGCAACCACTTTGGTATGGCCGTAGCCAGAGAAATATACAACCGCAATTTTTGTCATGGGATGATCCAAAATTTTTAAAAAGTTCGATTTAATGATATATTTTAGAAACTAGGTGTCAATTAGTTACCAATTGGTAACTACTGACATCCCATTGAGAAAATAAGGGCTGTCGCTATGAATCAGGCATTAAAATACGATATTTATCAACAACATTGTCCTGCTCGTTTATTTTTTGAAAAAATTGCTGATAAATGGGTTTTGTTGATTATTAATGTCCTTGCTCGAGAGACCCAACACTTCAATTTACTCAAAAAAAACATCCAAGGCATTTCCCCTAAAGTACTTTCGCAAAAACTCAAAATGCTGGAACGTGATGGTTTTATTGAACGGCAAGTACAAGATACTGCGCCGATTCGAGTTGATTATTCACTCACAACACTCGGCTTAGAAGTTGCGAAAATGGCGTATCAACTGAAAGATTGGGCTGAAAGTAATATCGAACAAGTGATTTATGCCCAACAACGGTTTGATTCAATTCAAGAAGAATAAACCAGACGATATGGTGAGGTTCGTATGTATCCACAACCTTTAATTGCAGTTGCAGATGTTGAGAAAACCAGTCAGTGGTACCAGACAATACTTGGTCTAGACAGTGGTCATAGCGGCAAAGAATATGAACAGTTGTTGTTTGAACAGCGCATGGTGTTGCAGTTGCATCAATGGCAAGCACATGAACATCCACATCTTGGCGACCCCAAACGGATGATTGGGAATGGGGTTTTATTGTGGTTTGAAAGCAATCGATTTGATGAGATTGTACAGAATTTACAAACCCATCAAGTCGAAATTTTAGAAGGTCCCAAATACAATCCCAATGCACATCATCGAGAGATTTGGTTTAGAGATCTAAATGGCTATACCTTGGTGGTTGCAAGCCCGTATGGTGATCTCTAGGCGATGAAACTAGAGTTGTTTAAAACCTTGTTGTCGCCATGCTTCATAGACAATCACGGCGGTTGCATTAGAAAGGTTCAAGCTTCTTGAGTTTTCAGCCATCGGCAAACGGATCCACTGTTCTTGCGGGAACATCAGGCGTACCTGCTCAGGCAAACCACGCGTTTCAGGCCCCATCAACAAGGCCACGGGACGATTCAGATCAACGGTATGCGGTGTTGCTGCACCTTTAGTGGTCAGTGGAAAAACATGCTCTACCCCCTTCGCTTTTAAATCAGCAAGGCAAAGTTCGATCGTGTCCCAAATTTGCATTCTCGCCCATTCGTGGTAATCCAATCCTGCACGTTTCAACTTTTTGTCATCCAGCTCAAAACCCAAAGGTTTGACCAAATGTAGTTGCGCACCTGTATTGGCACATAGACGAATGATATTACCCGTATTCGCTGGAATCTCAGGCTCGTATAGGACGACATGAATCACAAATTTTCTCTACTTTAAAATCTCCCCTAGCCCCTCTTTCTAAAAGAGGGGGACTCCTCCCTTTTTTAAAGGGAGGTTGGGAGGGATTGCCATTTTAACTGTTCACGTAGACTCACCACCTCACCAATAATGGTTAAAGTTGGTGCTACGATCTGATGTTCAGATACTTTGGTCGCGATATCTGCCAATGTGCCAACCACGACTTTTTGCTCAGGGGTGGTGCCTTTTGAAATTAAAGCCACAGGCATGCTTGGACGTTGACCATGCGCAATCAATTGCTCACAAATACGCGCCAAACCGACCAAGCCCATGTACAACACCAAGGTCTGGTTTTCATAAACCAGTTCATTCCAAGGTAGCTCAGGTGAGCCTTCTTTTAAATGACCCGTCAAGAATCGCACGCTTTGCGCATAATCACGATGGGTTAGTGGAATACCTGCATACGCTGAACAACCTGAAGCTGCTGTAATACCGGGTACAACCTGAAAAGTCACATTGGCTTCAACCAATTCCTGAATTTCTTCTCCACCACGCCCAAAGATAAAAGGATCACCACCTTTTAAGCGGCATACACGTTTACCTTGTTGTGCATATTCCACCAATAAGGCATTGATGCCATCTTGTGGAACAGAGTGATTGGAACGTGCTTTACCAACGTAAATCTTTTCAGCATCACGACGGCACAAATCCAAAATTGGCGCAGACACCAAGCGATCGTAAATCACCACATCCGCTTGTTGCATCAAACGTAATGCTTTCAAAGTCAAAAGCTCAGGATCACCTGGCCCCGCACCCACCAAATACACCTCGCCTTTTGGTGCAGTCCATTCAGTTAAAGCTTGCTGAATCAGCTCGTTAGCCACATCAAGATTGTCATTAAAGACCTGCTCTTTCAGTGGGCTAGCATACAGGTTTTCCCAAAAGATACGACGCTCATCAGGATTGGCAATTTTAGCTTTGACTTGCTTGCGCCATTGACCTGAAAACTCAGCTAGTTTACCCATACCATGCGGCACAATGGTTTCGATTTGGGTACGCAATTGTCTGGATAAAACAGGTGATGCGCCATTGGAAGCCACTGAAATCACTAAGGGGGAACGATCAATAATCGCTGGCACCATGAATCGACAATGTGGAATATCATCGACACTGTTCACCAACAAATTACGCTGTTCACACTGTTCAAATACCGTTTTATTGACCGCTGACTGATCTGTTGCGGCAATCACTAAGCGATAAGCTGTTGCCAGAACAGTTTCAGAGAAAGGCGATTGAATATATTGCCCTGTTGATTGCTCAACAAGCTGGCATAATTCAGGAATGATGTCAGGCGCAATGACATCAACAATTGCACCTGCTTTGACCAATAAGTTTGCTTTGCGGTAGGCGATATGCCCACCACCCACAATCAGACAACGTTGCTGTTGCAACTTTAAAGAGATTGGGAAAATTTCCACGTGATGCCTCTATATTTTCAATCTGATTGAGCTAAAGCAAAAACTATGCACAAAATCGATGCAAAGTTTAGTCGATATAGCTAACACCGCCCATATATGGACGTAAAACTTCTGGAATTTCGATTGAACCATCAGCGCGTTGATAGTTTTCCATCACCGCAAGCAAGGTACGACCAACGGCCAAGCCTGAACCATTCAAGGTATGCACCAATTCGATCTTCTTCTGATCAACACGGTAGCGTGCTTTCATACGACGTGCTTGGAAATCACCCACATTTGAGCAACTTGAGATTTCACGATAAGTATCTTGGCTTGGCACCCATACTTCTAGGTCATAGGTTTTAACTGCTCCAAAGCCCATGTCCCCACCACAGAGCAAAATTTTACGGTACGGTAAGCCCAATGCCTGTAAAATGCCCTCTGCATGTGCAGTCAATTCTTCAAGTGCCTGCATAGAGTGCTCTGGTTTCACGATTTGCACCATTTCGACCTTGTCGAATTGATGTTGGCGAATCAAACCACGGGTATCACGGCCATAAGAACCTGCTTCGCTACGGAAACATGGCGTATGTGCAGAATATTTCAACGGCAAACGATCAGCGTCAATAATTTCGTCACGCACAAAGTTCGTCACTGGCACTTCAGCGGTTGGAATGAGGTAATATTCTTTTTCACCTTGTAGCTTGAAAAGATCTTCTTCAAACTTTGGTAATTGACCTGTGCCACGTAGGCTGTCTGCATTAACCAAATACGGCACGTAAGCTTCGGTATAACCATTTTTAAGGGTATGGGTATCGAGCATGAATTGAGCCAAAGCACGTTGTAGACGCGCTAAAGGCCCTTTCAATACGCTGAAACGTGAGCCTGTTAATTTGGTTGCTGTTTCAAATTCGAGACCACCCATCATTTCACCAAGATCGGTATGATCTTTGATCTCGAAATCAAATTGGCGTGGTGTACCCCATTTTAAGATTTCAAGGTTATCGCTTTCATCTTTACCAAATGGAACAGACTCATCAGGCAAGTTTGGAATAGCCAGAAACTTTTGTTCAAGCTCAGCTTGTAACTCCGCCAAAGCCACTTCAGCCGCTTTGATCTCATCACCAATGGCAGTCATACGTGCCATGATCTCAGAAGCATCTCCACCCGACTTTTTAATTTGACCGACTTGTTTAGCGCCAGCATTACGCTCTGCTTGTAAGTTTTCAGCTTTGGATTGCAAATCTTTACGGCGAGCTTCTAAATCAGCCCACTCTTGTACATTTAACTGAATACCACGTTTTGCCAAAGCAGCATTGACTGCTTCAATATTATTTCTGAGTAATTTTGGGTCGATCATAATCAATCATGAATAGAGAAAAAACTGGCTATAGTGTAAGGCTTTAACCCAAAAAAATACAGCGCTTGCGCAGCATCTACGCATGATATATAGATGCTGCCCTCAAACTAGATCGGATCTTTAGGCAAGCTTGGTAAATATTCTGCTTTTACAAACTGCTTGGCCGCATAATACGGCAAGGTGAGTTCACTCATACCTTCAGCATAAGAAGCTAACTCATACAATGGATAAACAAATACAATGCCATTTACACCATAATAATAGTTATCGCTGACCTGTAATTGCTCTTTTTTAATACGATGATCTTCTAACCAATTTTGATTAGATGCGTAAAGCTCATCACGCAGTTTGGTATTCATATCAGGTTTAAGCAATTTACTGACCGTGATGTGTTTTTTATTAGTTAAGTCAAAATTCACAAATTCTTGATGTGACATACCATGTGCCGCACCAGCAGAATAAGAATAGGTCTGAATCGCAAACGTGGCTAGATTATAGTTTTGCCCAATAAAGCGTACATAAGTACTACTTTCACTCTGTGATGGTTCATCCGCAGGAACTTTTACTTTTTGATCTGCAACATTTGAAAATGCATTCGGTTCTGCTTTTTTCATCCGATTTACAAAATACTCATCAATCCATTTCTGATTGGTTTCAACCGTTTGTAAATCATAATTGGTACAACCATCCTCCAAACAGACTTTTTGTTTTGGAATTTTGACGGCTACGACTTTGGCTTGAATCAGAGGAATATCCACTTTTTCAGTTGTCGCAGCGGTATCTTTTTTCGGCTGGCAGCCTACGAGCGCAACGACGGTTAGGATCGGAACAAGTGGAATAATTTTTGATAATTGTGAAGTATTCATCGTCATGCAAGTCTCTGATGTTTTTCTTCACTATACAAAGCCTTGCCTTGAGATGAAATTAAAAAATGTATCCGAGCTTCACATAAAAAAGCCGCAACAGGTGCGGCTTTTTTAAAGTTCAACCAAGAATTACTGATCAATAATATCTGTACCCTTAGGCGGCGTGAAATTAAACACTGATGCTGGAATCGTTGGATTCACTTTAATATTGCTAAAACGGACATAAGTGGTTTGGCCCAAAGAGTCTTGCAATACCATTAAATTCGGTGCTTTATTAGCACCAAAACTAATGGTTAAGCTTTGGAATGCACCATCTTCCTGCTTTGGATACAAGGTGTAATACAGTTTGCTACGATCAGGCTGAGTCACACGATAGGACTGCATGATCTGATTGGTATTGCCTGATAACAATAATGCAGGCGTATTAGCAATTTGATCATCTAAACTTTGACGAACAGCTTGCTGTAAGTCTGGATCATAAATCCACACTACTTTACCTGTAGTCACAATAGTTTGTTTTGCAGGACTGGTGGTTTCCCAATAGAATTTCCCAGGACGTTCAACTTTCATAGTCCCTTTGAACGTCTGATTCATATGTTGAGCAGTTAAGCCCTTTTTCTGTGCGACTTTATTACTATTACTAGGTGCAACTTTTGTAGTTTGTTCAAAATCTGCGGTGAATCGTTGCAAGCCAGATAACTGTTGAACCAAACTTGTGGTCGCCTGCTGAGCCGATGCAGCTACAGGTGCAGCGAATACCTGACTACTCACAACTGGAGCAAGTGTCATTGCACTTAACGTTGCAGCATAAGCCATTTTTTTTACGAAATTCATAAAAACAACCTTCTATCAGATTTCTACTGGTATGACGACATCTTACTGTTTTTGATCATTAAAAAAATGAAGAAAAGCAACGATTTTGTGTAATTCGTGTCGCAAAGTTCTGCATTATGTATGAAGTTGCAGCCTTTATGTAGAGATTGTAAGAATGAAAATCAATTTTTCGACCATTCACCTACTACGGATTTCAATGTCTGATCAGAGAAATTATTCATCAACAATGATCTAGACGAAAAATGAGAGTTTGATAACCTAAAACCAATAATTTTAAAAAGCATCCTCCATGAAAAGCCTTGCCTTTATCCATCGCAATGACACCCGATTTGCGATTGGTGACTTTTATCCTGCCCTTTCAGTCTTTTCTTATCAGGAACTTGGCAATACCACCTCCCCATTTTTACTTTTAGACCATATTGGACCTGGACGCTTGCCCCCCAAAAGTACGAAAAAAGGTGTAAATGAACACCCACATCGCGGCTTTGAAACCGTGACCTTTGTTTTTGCAGGTGAACTCATGCATCAAGACTCTACTGGAAGCGGAGGCGTCATTCAGCAAGGTGATGTACAGTGGATGACAGCGGCGTCGGGTATACAACATATTGAACATTTTAGTCCTGCCTTTCGCGAGCAAGGTGGATTCTTTGAAATGGTGCAATTGTGGGTCAACCTACCCGCAAAAGATAAAATGTCCGCACCCCATTATCAAAGCTTACTGAATCATAAGATCCCAAAAGTCTTACTAGAAAATAATGCAGGTTATGTTCGTATCGTCGCAGGTCAGTTCCAAAATATACAGGGCGTTGCTCACACCTACAGCCCAATGAATGTATTTGATGTCCACCTCAATCAAGGACAGCATCTTACCCTGCCAGCCAATCACGGGGACAGCACCCTCATTTATTTACGTAAAGGCAAGCTTCAATTCACAGCGCATGAAGATGTTTTGGAAGAACAAGCTTTGGCTGTCATGTCTAGTTTCGACAATGATGCTGCAATCACCGCTTTAGAGAATTGTGATCTGTTATTTTTATCTGCGCCACCCTTACAGGAGCCGATCAACGGGCATGGCTTTTTTGTCATGAACAGTTATGAGGAAATTCTGCAGGCCTATGAAGATTTAAAAACAGGACAATTTGGAAAACCTTAGTACTCGCTCACCATAAAATTCTCTAGGCATAAAAAAACCCGCTCAAAGCGGGTTTTTTCGAACAATTAAAGCTTAAGCTTCAACAGTTACATAGCGACGGCCAAATTGACCCTTCACTTCAAATTTTACTACGCCGTCAGCAGTAGCAAATAAAGTATGGTCACGGCCCATACCAACATTTGCACCAGCGTGGAACTCCGTACCACGTTGACGAACGATGATGTTACCAGCAGTCACAGTTTGACCACCGTAAATTTTAACACCTAACATCTTAGGATTCGAATCACGACCGTTCTTCGTCGATCCACCGGCTTTTTTAGTTGCCATGTCTATTTACTCCTCGTGTTAGCCTGCGATACCAGTAATTTTCAACTCGGTAAACCATTGACGGTGACCTTGTTGCTTACGGTAATGTTTACGACGACGCATTTTGATAATGCGGATTTTGTCGTGACGACCATGGCCAACTACTTCTGCAGTTACTTTTGCGCCAGCTACAACTGGAGCACCGATTTGAATGCTGTCACCGTTAACAACCATTAATACGTCATCAAACGTAATAGTCGCGCCAGTTTCAGCTTTCAATAATTCTACTTTAAGGGTTTCACCCTCAACAACACGGTGCTGTTTACCACCGCTTTGGATTACTGCGTACATAATGTACTCCAACTTGCCCGTGTCGTCGTGCCGATAAAGGGACATATCGATCTTAAGACGAACGCCACTGGGGTTATTCAAGGGGACAAATTTTAAGTGAAAATTGATCAAACGACAAGTTATTTTGCATAAATGCACACATCTTCATAACTTGCTTGGAATTTCAAGTAAAATCAATTAGATTGATGGCGAGCTGTTTTGATTGATTCTGATCAAAATTTGAAATACATTTTTGAAAACAAATTGTGACAATAACAAGCTGGGTTTTTACAGCACCATAAGTAAAGTCATGACACCTCGGTGAGAACTTTCCTTTTTCTGTCTAATTAAAGATCAAAGAGCTCATAGAGATGTTTTAAATGGCAGATTAGACAGATTGTATAACTGTTTAGTCACAGATTAATTGATACACTTGGCAACATTACTCACCTGTACGAGGTTTTCCTTCATATGGTTATCGATTTTAAGCAAGACATTCTTTCTCCTGTTGCGACAGATTTTGCTGCGATGGATCACCTGATCAATGAAGGAATTAGCTCTAAAGTTGGTTTAGTTATGTCGGTGAGTAAACATGTTGTTGAAGCGGGTGGCAAACGCATGCGCCCGATCATGTGCTTACTTGCAGCGCGCGCCTGTGGTTTAGCCAATATGCAACAAGCACAGCATTTAGCGGCTGTCATTGAAATGTTGCATACCGCAACCTTGGTTCATGATGATGTCGTAGACGAATCAAGCCTGCGTCGTGGTCGTCCAACTGCAAATGCAACCTGGAACAATCAAACTGCGGTTTTGGTTGGCGATTTTCTGATTTCAAGAGCTTTTGATTTATTAGTCGATTTAAACAACATGACCTTATTAAAAGATTTCTCGACAGGAACCTGTGAAATTGCGGAAGGTGAAGTACTCCAACTGCAGTCCCAGCATCAACCAGAAACGACTGAAGAAACCTATCTCCGAATTATTCACGGGAAAACCTCTCGTTTATTTGAACTTGCGACAGAAGGTGCTGCAATTTTAGCGGGAGCCGAAGAATATCGTGAACCGTTACGCCGCTTTGCAGGTCATTTTGGCAATGCCTTTCAAATAATTGATGATATTTTAGATTACACCTCTGATGCAGAAACATTAGGTAAAAATATCGGTGATGATTTAATGGAAGGTAAACCAACTTTACCTTTAATTTCAGCATTAGCCCATTCAAAAGGTGAGGATCACGCGATCATTCGTCACAGTATTGCAACTGGTGGTGTTGAACATTTAGATAAAGTGATCGAGATTGTTCATCACTCAGGCGGCTTAAATTACTGTCAAAAACGTGCCCAACAAGAAACGGATGCTGCTTTAGAGGCGTTAAAAGCGCTACCAGATAATGAATATCGACAAGCACTTGTTAATTTGACCTTAATGGCCTTACATCGACTACAATAATTTTCTGAGTGCCTATGCATTTAACATTATCTGATCTTTTTTCAAACATGCAGGAACAGCTGGATCACCCCCAAGCTGTGCTTGATGAAAACCTCTTGATCGAGTTCGTCAATCGTATACGACCAAAAAATCCAAATGATGCAGATGAAGTCAAACAGCGTATTCATGCGCTGATCAAAATATTATTGCTCACTCCAACTTCGGCAATACTGCTTCAAAACTTTTTACTTAAGCTGATCAGCCAATATAAACAGCTTAGCTTATATGCCGATAGCGGCATTCTTTCACTTGATGGTTTTTGGAATCAATTGAGCCAACGTCTGGGTGCACATTTCCTGCCTTTAGTCGAGGATGGTCAACAACTGAAAACCTTGATTGGAAAAGTGTTCCATCAAGAAAATGACAGTGAATGGTTAGATCTCATCGAGAATCAAGACTGGATTACGCTCTTCAATCTATTGGGTGAAAGCCAAAGCAATACCCGAGAAAAGCAAGTTTCAAAAAATGAGCTGATTAAAGCCATTACGGTTCTTTCTTACCGAATTAGTGGTATTGGCCTATATCCTGAGTTTATTAATGCTCAACCCGAAATTACTGAATATGAATCCCCTTTTCTGGTACAAAACAGAGAAATTGTAGAGTTCATTGAAAAATATAAAAAACAAATTGATGATCAAGACGCAGTCGTTGTATTGCCACCACCCGATGCCTCACAAGCGTTTGTGATGTTAGATCAATGCCGTGAAGTGGTACTTAAAATTCGACGTGCCACCAAACGTATCGGTGTCAGTATTAGTTTGACCTACTTGTTGTCTTTACTTGAGCAAGCAATCGACCGCATTGAGTTATTGCTCACTATCTTGGCCAGCAAAAATGAGGCACGTTATACCGCATTGGGTGAACTGATTACAGATTTAACCAAGGCACACTACAATGAAAAAAGTGTCCGTCATTTATTGACCTCAACCAGTGAGTTGATTGCCTTACAGGTGACTGAAAATGCCAGTAAAACAGGTGAACACTATGTAAGTACCGACAAATCTGGCTTCTTTGGTATGTACAAAGCCGCTGCTGGTGCAGGTGCAATCATTGCCACCATGGCAACGCTGAAAATTTTAACGGCGCGTTTAGTATTGGCTCCATTTGGGCATGCCTTTTTATATAGCATGAACTATGCGCTGGGTTTCATGTTGATTCATGTTCTACATTTTACCGTTGCAACCAAACAGCCCGCGATGACCGCGGCAGCACTTGCATCAACAGTACAACAACAGAAAGGTAGCAAGACTGCGCAAATTGCAGAACTCGCGGCACTGATTATTAATATTATCCGCACTCAGTTTATTGCGATCTTGGGAAATATCTCGATTGCGATTCCTACGGCTGCCCTGATTACCTTTCTGTGGCAATACAACCTAGGTGAGCCCCTACTTAATCATACCAAATCGGCAGCACTGTTACATAGCCTCAATCCATTTACCTCTTTGGCTATTCCACATGCAGCAATTGCAGGTGTCTGTTTATTCTTTTCTGGATTGATTGCAGGTTATTTCGATAACTTGGCGGTTTACCGTAAAGTCGGACCGCGTCTCAAGCAACATCGACGTTTAAAACGTTGGATGGGACAGCAACGCCTAGATAAATTTGCAGCTTATATCGAGACCAATCTCGGTGCCTTGGCGGGTAACTTCTTATTCGGAATCATGCTCGGCAGTATGGGAACCATTGGATTTATTTTAGGCTTGCCTTTAGATATCCGTCATATCGCCTTTGCTTCAGCCAACTTTATCCAAGGTTTAATGACGATTGGTGGTCCTGACATTGGTTTAATTTTAGTGTCATTCTTGGGCGTTATGCTGATCGGCTTAACCAACTTATTTGTGAGCTTTACCTTGACGATTATTGTTGCCCTACGCGCACGCCGTGTTCGTTTTGCACAATGGAAGCCTTTAGCAAAATTAGTCACCACACACTTCTTAACTCGACCAAGTGATTTCTTCTGGCCACCCAAGCAACCTGTGGAGCTGGACGAACAAACACAGCCGAGTAAAAAGTGAGACACGAATCAAATTTTGTTATGTTTTTTTACTAAAGCTTAAAAAAACATAAAAATGAAATTATCATAAAATTTCAAGACTTGACCAAAAGTGTACTCGCGAGTACACTTTCAAACACTCGACAACCCTGAACAATGGTTAAGCACATAATGAGTTCCGCATGCCATACCTATTACTTTGTATTGGTTGCTTTTTTTTAGGATCCGGTGTGATTGGGTTAATGAATTCCAACGCATCAACTTTAGACCTTTTTAGTGTTCAAGCTTTATTTGAGCACCGTTCATTTACGCTTAACCATGTGACAATTTTGCTCTCTCGCTTAGGTGGGATGCCATTTTTATTATTTTTGACTACATTTTTGTGTATTTACCAAATATGGATGAAGAACTATAAGAATGTGACTTTTATCTCATTAAGTGTGGGTGGAAGTATTGTGATTGGTTGGCTTCTGAAATGGAGCATTGATCGGCCAAGACCTTTAGAGTTTTATCACTTGGTTCAAAGTTATGGTGCATCCTTCCCAAGTGCTCATAGCCTTTATGCTGCAATCCTTGCAAGTTTAGCGATGTTGTTATGTCGACAACATAAACATCGCAATAGTGTCGTTTTAGTGTCTACTTTATGGTTTATTGCCATGGGGATATCTAGAGTTTATGCAGGGGTTCACTACCCAACTGACGTTCTTGCCGGTTGGGGAATTGGGTTGATTTGGACTTCGTTGCTTTGGTTTTGGCTGTTTCAAAGCAATTTCAGCAACAATTTGTTTTTAGATAAGAAATCTAAATTGAGGTGGAATAATGATGTCGGCTAAGCTTTGGGCTCCTGCCCTAACTGCTTGCGCATTAGCAACAAGCATTGCGCTTGTTGGTTGTAGCAAAGAACCTAAAGATGCACAGCAAGCTGCTGCTGCTCAAAAAATGCCACCTCCAGAAGTGGGTGTCATTGTTGCTCAACCACAAAGCGTTGAACAAAACGTCGAACTGTCAGGACGAACCTCTGCCTATCAAATTTCGGAAGTACGCCCACAAACAGGTGGCGTCATCTTAAAACGATTATTTGCTGAAGGAAGCTACGTTCAGGCAGGTCAAGCCCTTTACCAGATTGATGCCAATACCAACCGAGCAACGGCAGACAGTGCACGTGCAGCGTTATTGCGTCAACAAGCGAACTTAAATTCATTACGTGTGAAAGAAGGTCGTTATCGTCAACTTGTTGGAACAAATGCTGTTTCTAAACAAGAATATGATGATATCAATGCGCAAGTCAAATTGGCTGAAGCTGATGTTGCTGCATCTGAAGCTGCATTGAAAAATGCTGAGATTACTTTGGGTTACTCAACTGTACGCGCGCCAATTTCTGGTCAGTCTAGCCGTTCTTCGGTAACACCTGGTGCATTGGTTACTGCAAACCAAGCTGATCCATTGGTGACGATTCAACAACTCGATCCAATCTATGTTGATATCAATCAATCAAGTGCTGAGTTATTGCGTCTGCGCCAACAATTGAGCAAAGGCAGTTTAAATAACAGTAATAATACCCGTGTCAAAATCACACTTGAAGATGGTTCTGAATACCCAGTTGAAGGACAGCTTGCTTTCTCTGATGCAAGTGTAAATCCTGAAACAGGTACAGTTACTTTACGTGCAGTCTTCTCAAATCCAAATCACTTGTTATTACCAGGTATGTATGCAACCGCTAAAATTTCTCAAGGAATTTTGCCAAATGCTTATTTAATTCCACAAGCTGCAGTGTCGCGTTTACCGACTGGACAAGCAATTGCTTTAGTTGTGAATGCTAAAGGTGCGATTGAAACACGCCCAATTAAAACAGTGGGTGTTAAAGGTCAGGACTGGATTGTAACTGAAGGCTTACAGACTGGTGATAAGGTTGTTGTTGATGGTGTTGCCAAGGTAAAAGAAGGACAAGAAGTGTCTGCTAAACCTTATCAACCAAAAGCAGCTGAAGGTCAAAATGCAGCTCCAAAAGCCGCTGAACAACAAAAGCAAGCCAATTCGCCAAAAGCTGAACAAAAAGCAACTTCAGAAGCTTAAGGGGTAGATTGCATGGCACAATTCTTTATCCATCGCCCAATCTTTGCTTGGGTGATTGCACTGGTCATTATGTTGGCGGGTATCATCACGCTGACAAAAATGCCAGTTGCACAATATCCGACAATTGCTCCCCCCACGGTAACAATTTCTGCAACTTATCCTGGGGCATCTGCTCAAACCGTTGAAAATACTGTCACCCAAATCATTGAACAACAAATGAATGGTTTGGATGGTCTACGTTATATTTCTTCGAACAGTGCGGGTAATGGTCAAGCATCCATTAATTTGAACTTCGCACAAGGTATCGATCCAGATATCGCCCAAGTTCAGGTTCAAAACAAACTGCAATCTGCAACAGCGCTTTTACCTGCTGACGTACAACGTCAGGGTGTAAAAGTCACCAAGTCTGGTGCAAGCTTCCTGCAAGTTATTGCCTTTTATTCGCCAGATAACAGCCTTTCTGCCTCTGACATTAAAGACTATGTGAACTCAAATATTTCTGAGCCACTCAGTCGTGTTGCGGGTGTAGGTGAGCTTCAAGTGTTTGGTGGTTCATATGCAATGCGTATCTGGTTAGATCCTGCAAAGCTTACTAGTTTTAATCTAACGCCAAATGATGTAGCGACTGCAATTCGTGCGCAAAACTCTCAAGTTGCGGTTGGTCAGCTCGGTGGTGCGCCATCTACTGCAGGTCAAGTACTCAACGCGACAGTAAATGCACAAACCATGTTGCAAACCCCTGAACAATTTAAAAATATCTTCCTGAAAAATACTTCAGGTGGTGCTCAAGTTCGTTTAGGTGATGTGGCTCGAGTGGAACTGGGTTCAGATAACTACCAATTCGACTCGAAATTTAATGGTAAGCCTGCGGGTGGTGTTGCAATCAAACTTGCAACAGGTGCCAATGCACTAGATACCGCTGCTGCGGTTGAAAAGCGTTTATCTGAGTTACGTCATAACTATCCAAGCGGTCTAAAAGACAAGCTAGCATATGACACTACACCATTTATTCGTCTTTCGATTGAAAGTGTTGTACATACCCTGATTGAAGCAGTTGTACTGGTATTTATCGTGATGTTCTTGTTCTTACAGAACTGGCGCGCAACGATTATTCCAACATTGGCTGTACCTGTGGTGGTATTGGGTACATTTGCCGTGATTAATATCTTCGGCTTCTCGATCAACACCCTCACCATGTTCGCAATGGTACTTGCCATTGGTCTGTTGGTGGATGACGCCATCGTTGTGGTCGAGAACGTCGAACGGGTGATGCAAGAAGAGCATCTCGAACCTGTTCCTGCGACTGAAAAGTCGATGCGTCAGATTTCGGGTGCCTTAGTCGGTATTACCAGTGTGTTAACAGCGGTATTCGTACCAATGGCGTTCTTTAGTGGAACCACTGGTGTTATTTACCGTCAGTTCTCAATCACGTTGGTTACAGCGATGATCTTGTCTTTGATCGTGGCATTAACCTTTACCCCTGCCCTGTGTGCGACCTTGTTAAAACAACATGATCCAAACAAGCAAGAAAGCAACAATATTTTTGCACGTTTCTTCCGTTGGTTTAACCGCAGCTTTGAAAAGCTTTCAGAGAAATACCAAGGCGGTGTCAATCGTATGACCCACCATAAGTTATTCTCTGGCGTGCTTTATATTGTTGTAATCGCAGCTTTGGTTGGTATCTACAAAGTGTTGCCATCTTCATTCTTACCAGAAGAAGACCAAGGTGTGGTCATGACCCTAGTTCAGTTACCACCGAGCGCGAGTTTGGAACGAACGGATAAAGTCATTGACACCATGACAGGCTATTTCTTGAATAAGGAAAAAGAAAACGTAGATTCAATCTTTACGGTTGCTGGTTTCTCATTCACAGGGGTTGGTCAAAACGCGGGTCTTGCCTTTATTAAGTTAAAAGACTGGAGCGAACGTACTTCACCTGAATCACAGATTGGTGCCATCATTCAACGTGGTATGGCATTGAACATGATCGTAAAAGATGCATCTTACATCATGCCATTACAGTTGCCAGCAATGCCTGAACTGGGTGTCGCTTCTGGTTTTGATATTCAGTTGAAAGATGCAAGCGGTCAAGGGCATGAAAAACTGGTTGCTGCCCGTAATGCGATTTTAGGTATGGCATCACAGGACAAACGTCTTGCAGGTGTGCGTCCGAATGGTCAAGAAGATACACCTCAGTACCAGATCACCATTGATCAAGCGCAAGCAGGTGCAATGGGTGTCAGTATTGCTGATATTAATAGCACCATGAGCATGGCTTGGGGTGGTTCTTATATCAATGATTTCGTTGACCGTGGTCGTGTGAAGAAAGTTTATGTCCAAGGTGAAGCGGATACACGCATGATGCCTGAAGACTTAAACAAGTGGTATGTTCGTAACAACAAAGGCGAAATGGTTCCTTTCTCTGGCTTTGCCAAAGGTGAATGGACTTATGGTTCACCTCGTCTAGAACGTTATAACGGCGTATCATCTGTCAATATTCAAGGTACTCCTGCGCCGGGCGTCAGCTCTGGTGATGCGATGTTGGCGATGGAAGAAATCATTGGTAAGTTACCATCTATGGGCTTAACAGGTTTCGACTATGAATGGACAGGTCTATCTTTAGAAGAACGTGATTCTGGTAGCCAGACTGCCCCTCTCTTGGTTCTTTCTTTATTGATCGTATTCCTGTGTCTTGCTGCTTTATATGAAAGCTGGTCAGTGCCTGTTTCGGTATTACTGGTTGTACCTTTAGGTATCGTTGGTGCATTTGCATTGACCTGGTTAGGTATGCTGATTAAAGGTGATCCAAACTTATCCTTTAACATTTACTTCCAAGTTGCGATTGTTGCCGTGATTGGTCTTTCAGCGAAGAATGCAATTTTGATTGTTGAATTTGCGAAAGAATTGCAAGAACAAGGTGAAGAGTTATTCGAAGCAACCTTGCATGCTGCGAAAATGCGTTTACGTCCAATTATCATGACCACACTTGCATTCGGTTTTGGTGTATTACCATTAGCCTTGGCAAGCGGTGCGGGTGCGGGTAGCCAACACTCGGTCGGTTATGGTGTACTGGGTGGTGTAATTTCTTCAACTCTTTTAGGTATCTTCTTTATCCCTGTATTCTTCGTGTGGATTCGTAGTATCTTTAAGTACAAACCTAAAACTTTAAATACTCAGGAGCATTGATCGTGATGCAAACTGTATGGTCTATTTCCAGTCGTGGCATTGCAATCTCTGCACTCGCGCTGTCTTTGGCTGCCTGCCAAAGCATGCGCGGGCCAGAGCCTGTTGTAAGCTCAGATGTTCCTGAAAGCTTCGCGTCTTATGGCAATGCTTCTGGAAAATCAATCGCGGAACAAGGTTACAAAGACTTCTTTGCTGACCAACGTTTATTGCAGGTGCTTGATTTAGCACTTGCCAATAACCGTGATTTGCGTACTGCTACGCTGAACATTCAAAAAGCGCAACAGCAATACCAAATTTCTGAAAACAACCAATTGCCAACTATTGGGGCAAGTGGTAGTGCAGTTCGTCAAGTGACGCCTACACGTGATCCAAATAATCCATATTCAACTTATCAGGTTGGCTTAGGTCTCACAGCCTATGAGCTGGATTTTTGGGGTCGTGTCCGTAGCTTGAAAGATGCAGCGTTAGACAGCTATCTCGCTACCCAAAGCTCTCGTGATGCAACGCAAATTAGTTTGATCAGCCAAGTGACTCAAGCATGGTTGAATTATTCTTATGCAAATGCACAGTTGAAACTTGCAGATCAAACGCTGAAAGCTCAACAAGACTCGTTTAACTTGAACAAGAAACGTTTCGATGTGGGTATTGATAGCGAAATCCCTGTGCGCCAAGCACAAATTTCAGTTGAAACTGCACGTAATGATGTTGCGAACTACAAGACTCAAGTAGCACAAGCACAAAACTTGTTGAACTTGCTTGTTGGTCAGCCAGTTCCTCAGAACTTGCTCCCTCAACAACAAGTGGCGAGTATCACGCAACAAAACGTGTTTAGCGCTGGCTTACCAAGTGACTTGCTCAACAACCGCCCAGATGTGAAAGCGTCTGAATACCAGTTAAGTGCTGCGGGTGCGAATATTGGTGCTGCGAAAGCCCAACTCTTCCCAACCATTAGCCTGACTGGTTCTGCAGGTTATGCATCAACTGATTTAAGTGACTTATTCAAATCAGGAAATGCGTTATGGTCAATTGGTCCAAGCCTGAATATCCCAATCTTTGACTGGGGTACACGTAAGGCCAATGTCAAAATCTCTGAAACTGATCAGAAAATTGCACTTGCTAACTATGAAAAGTCAGTACAGTCAGCTTTCCGTGAAGTGAATGATGCCTTGGCAACACGTGCCAACATTGGTGATCGTTTGACTGCTCAGCGCCGTTTAGTTGATGCAACCAATACCACTTATAAGCTTTCTAATGCCCGCTTCCGTGCTGGTATTGACAGCTACTTGACCGTATTGGATGCACAACGCTCAGCTTATTCAGCTGAACAAGGTTTATTGCTGCTACAACAAGCAAACTTGAATAACCAAGTTGAGCTGTACAAAACACTTGGTGGTGGTCTCAAAGCCTCAAGCAGCGAAACTGTAGCTCATCAACCGTCTAGTTCAGAACAACACTACGCAAAATAATTTTTATGATTTGCGAACAAAAAGCTCACTTCGGTGAGCTTTTTTATTGCAACAATTGCGAATATTTCTTATCTTCAAAGCTAAATATTGATGATTTAGAAAAATACTATGTTACTGAGCAGTTTAGAATCTGTACCTGGCCATGAAATTTTACGTCAACTCGATGTAGTGTATGGCAGCACCGTTCGCAGCAAGCACGTTGGCCGTGACTTGATGGCAGGCTTAAAGAATATTGTCGGTGGTGAACTAACCGGTTATACCGAACTCCTTGAAGAATCTCGCCAAGAAGCGACGCAACGGATGATTGATAAGGCAAAAGGTTTAGGCGCCAATGCCATTGTCGGTATTCGTTTCTCAACTTCAAATATTGCCCAAGGCGCATCAGAGTTATTTGTCTATGGTACAGCGGTTGTAGTTCAACCTGTTGCACCTAAGCTCCCTGATCCATTTGGCGCATAGGCGATATTATGGATGGTTTAGTTTTTCAGATTATTCTATTTCTGATTTTATTTTCAGTGGGTTGGGGTTTTGGCCGTCATATCGAGCAAAAACACTTGCGCGAACTGGACGAAAAAGAAAAACAGTTTGCTCATATTCAAATTGATACTAATCGTTTTGTGCAAACGACAGCGCATGGACAAATGATCAGCAGTAATGTCGTGATCTCCCACGATTATTTTAAATATGTGCTGGCAACCATTCGCAACTTCTTTGGTGGTCGTTTAGTCAGCTACGAAAGTGTGGTAGAGCGTGCACGTCGTGAAGCCATGATCCGACTCAAGCAAGAAGCACATGCCATGGGTGCCAATCAGATTATGGGGGTTCGACTCAGTACCACCGAATTAGGGATGCAAGGTGGTATGGTTGAAGTCTTTGCTTATGGAACTGCCATCGTCAATTAAGCTTCTTCTCACAAAGATTGCCCTGCCCAACTCAGCTCCTACTACAAGAAGAAATAATAAAAACTGCCTGCATTTATTGCGAGGCAGTTTTTATTGATCATGACATCGTCAGATTAATGAAATAAAACAATCGCTTTTTGCAAGGTAAAGCAAATACCAGCCAACAAAGGAAGACCCACGACTAGCCATGCGAACACAACGGTAATCGTCTTGGATGGCGCATGTGCTACATCATTTTCTACGCTTAAATCTTGCGGTAATTTCTCATGCGCCAAAGACTTCTCAGTCGCTAATTCAGCCTCGGTCATGTATTTGTCTTCATCGACTGGCTTGACCATTAAGTTGAGTATAAATCCAATCGCCAGCATAGCAGCCAAAATATACATTGTCGTGTCATAAGATTGCGCCTGAGCCACGCCATGTGCCAGTTGATAATCTCGAATATTGGTTATCAACAATGTCCCCAATACGCCCGCCACAGACCATGCCGTCAGCAAGCGTCCATGAATTGCACCGACCATTTGCGTACCAAAAATATCGGCCAAGTAAGCAGGTACCGTGGCAAAACCCCCACCATACATCGACAGAATCACGCAGAAAGCTAAAACGAATAAGGGCAGATTTTCTGTCTGGGCCAGTTGTGGAATCGAGACATATAACAAAAAGCCCAATGCCAGAAAAATAAAATATGTATTTTTACGGCCAATAAAGTCCGATGCTGATGCCCAAAAGAAACGCCCTGCAATATTAAATAACGACAGTAAACCCGTAAAACCTGCTGCAAAAGTTGCGATCTGCATTTTTTGCTCGGTATTTAACTCATTGATACCCAGATCTAACCCGATGAGACGTCCACCAAACACTTCCTGTAACAAGGGTGACGCCATGGCTAGAATACCAATCCCCGCAGACACATTTAAACAGAGTACGCCCCAAATTAGCCAAAACTGTTTGGTTTTCCATGCTTTATTTAAATGTACATGCCGATTGGTAACTAAACCCGTCGCATTTGTTGCGCTTGGTTGCCAGCCACTCGGTTTCCAATTTGAAGGTGGAATCCGATAACCGAATGCTCCTCCCATCATAAAAATAAAATAAACAGCAGCCAGTACCAAAAACGTTTGCCACACACCAACAGAAGTATCAGTTGCAAAAAACTTCATCAATTTATCTGCGAGTGGCGCACCAATCATGGCGCCTCCACCAAAGCCCATAATGGCAAGACCTGTTGCTAAACCACGACGGTCTGGGAACCACTTAATCAGGGTAGATACTGGAGAAATATAGCCAAGCCCGAGCCCAATTCCCCCTACACCTCCACCTAACCACATCAACCATAGCTGGTGTGTATAAACACCCAGCGCAGACAAGATCAAACCCGTTGCCCAACAAAATGCCGCAACTACACCTGCCTTTCGAGGTCCCGCGTGCTCAAGCCAACCACCAAACAAAAATGCAGAAGAACCGAGAAATACAAAAAATAGTGTGTACATGATGCTTAATGTAGACACACTCCAATCACAGGTTGTAGTGAACAGCTGTTCAAGCAGCCCTATATTTTTACATTCGATCGGCGCATCAATTCCCAATGCTTTGGATAATGGCAACCAAAATACGGAAAAACCATATGCCATACCAATACTGAGATGAATCGCCAGCGCGGCAGGAGGCAAGAGCCAACGGTTATAACCAGAATGGGCAATTGTGCGTTCCTTGGCCAAAAGTGAAAGTCGTCGTTCCATGTACTATCTCCATGCCTTCACTGCTAAGAGAGGTGAGTATTATTCATTTGGATCTAGGCAGCGATTCACGCTGATGCCAGAGCTTTGTATTATGCTTATTTTTCAGTGAAGACCAATCGAATGATTGTGCAAAAAATGTCTGGTTTTTATCAAGTAGCTTTTTTTAATAAAAAGTAAATAACGGGTTTAATGATTTTTAAAAATATCCTGTGTCATGTGCAGGATAATTTACCCTACTCTGCAAAAATCGCTTGCCAATAGTGATAGGTTTTTTCTTCCCCATCTTCCAACTTAAACTCGTATGACATCTGACGCGTTTCAGCAATTTCAAACTCAATAGGATGCTTGAATAAACCACCAGCATAAGCAAAGGTGTGATATTCACCATTCTCACCACAGACATCGACTTCTGATGGCATCCGCTTAATCAAAGCGGTATCGATATCTTGCCCAATAAATGACTCATCTAGCTTACTGGCATCCGTTACAATGATTTTGGTTTTAATGCCTGAATCCAAGAAATCCTGCATTACTTCAGTCGAGTTCAGATTCCATATCGGCTCAACCACTTCAATGCCTAATGGATGTAAACGGTCTTCCCGATATTTGCGCACATCGCTTAAATAAATATCACCAAAGATAAAATGCTCAACACCCTGTGCTTTAAAATGATTGGCAGCATCCAACATACGCTGTTCATATGCGGGGACATTCTTTGGCAAAAACACTGGATAGAGTGGAATACCAATACTTTCAGCCTGTTTTTCGAGCAGTCTATGTGGAATCGCATGCATCGAAGACAACTCGGTTTCTTCATTCACCGTGGTTAATAAGGCAACCACCTCGAATTCATCCTGCTGTAAAACTTTGTACAAGGCCAAGGATGAATCTTTACCACCACTCCAATTGAAAACGGCTTTCTTACGGTTATTCACACTCATTTCACTTTCATTTTTCGAATCATTTTATACAACAAGCTTGGCGACAAACGAGAAACCAGCACGCCCAGTTGCTCTTTTTTCCCACCCACCACAATATATTCACCCCCTGCCATCAACGACTCCACCACACGCTCAGCGAATACATCGGCATCTAAACCATTTTCAATGGCTTCATCTTGATGTCCTTGTGGCTTACCTTCGCCATTTAAAGCATTAAAAGATACATTGGTTTTCACAAACCCAGGGAACACCACAGAGACTTCAACACCGTCTTTAGACACTTCAGCACGCAAGCTGTTGGCCCATAAATGAATCGCGCCTTTTGCAGCCGAATAAGTAGCGCGATATTGCGTACCTAACAAACCCGCCACACTGGAAACAAAGACCACCCGACCTGATTTTTGTTTTAACAAGGTCGGCAATACGGTTTTGGTAAAGAACACTTGCGAGAAGTAGTCAACTTCCATGATGGCACGTTCAGTCTGCATGGTGGTGTCTTGGATCAAGGCACGTTGACTCAAGCCCGCATTATTGATGAGCCAATCAATACGACCTTTACTGGCTAGAACCTGTTCATGTGCATGGCGAACTTGAGCTTCATCGGTAATGTCCGCAGCAATCGAAATATGCTGTTCTGGTTTGAGTAAACCGACACGTACTGCTTCTAACTCATCATAACGACGTGAAGTCAACACCACCTGCGCACCTTGTAATGCACATTCACGTGCTAAAGCTTTGCCTAAACCAGACGAAGCGCCTGTAATCCACACCACTTTATTTTCAAGACTTTTAAGTTTTGCCATTGTTCTGCCCTACCTATGCTTGATGACGCATAAACTTGAGGAAATAATCCACATACGTTGCAGCCACTTGCTGATCAATTTGCGTACCGAGTTTTTCCAAACGTTTATAACCCAGATGTGTGGTCATATTAATTACCCCATTTAAAGTTTTATCAACCACAAAATTGAACTTGAGGCATTTCTTCGGTTCGCGAATTAAATGTGTCACACCTTCGTCAATCACTTCGGTGAGAAGTTTCAATGCATTGGAAATTTCTCGATGATCTCCACCTGCCAACTTCTGGCTCGAAGCGATGACTTTTTGTGCTAAATGCTGCTCTACAGGATAGGTCATGTATACCTGTTCATCTTCAATCTGCAAGGTCTTTGAAAGATATTCAACCAGCGGAATTAAACGATCATTCCCAAAGAATGAAATCGACCACGGCATATATTTGCGAATCGCTTCTAAAATTTGTTGGATGACTTTCTCAGATTCACCTGTTTGTGAATAGTGCTGATTTTCTTGTAATAGCACCATAAATACTTGTTCAATCACCTCACAAGCAATTTCTGACAAGACATTGCCCAGTGCACTGGCTTGGCTTTCCTTCGTTCCTTGCAACAATTGCGTTCTAATATGGGCAAACCTTGCGTATGTATCCGCATGAATATTTAAAAAAACGGCGGTGTTCATTCTCATAACCCTAATTGTAAGATTCCATAAAAAAAGAGCTTGTTTAACAAGCCCTTTAATTCAATCTATTTTTCTACGTTTTTGGCATTGTACACGCCGAATTTATCACACTCTATTCTGTATCGACATGCATAAATGCTAAAAAATGATTAACGCAATCCGTTGCGGCGCCAGTATCGACTTGGTTACCCATTTTCTCTAGACGCTTATAACTGAGATGCGCAGTCATATTAATCACCCCATTTAAGGTTTTATCGACCACAGTATTAAAGTTAAGGCATTTTTTCGGTTCACGAATCAAGCTGGTTACCCCCAAATCCACGATTTGAATCAAGGTTTGGAACACATCAACCATATCACTGATTTCATTATTTTTTAGTCGCTCTACCAAGGCATGCGCCTGTTGCACCAAATGCCGATCAATCGGATAAGACACATAAACCTGTTCGTCATGATACTTGATCATATTGGAGAAATAATTGGCAAAAGGACAAAGGCGTTCATTACCGAATAATGCAATCGACCATGGCATATATTTACGCACCGCAGCAATAATCTGTTGAATCACCTTTTCAGATTCAGCGGTATATTTTTGCGTTAACTGGGTTGGTTGGCGATTTTGGATCAATAACACTGAAAAGACTTGCTCGACAATATCGCAGGCAATTTCTGAAAGTACCTCACCTAAAATTCTAGATTGGCTTTCATAGGTGCCAGCATTGAGCTGCTGACGAATCACTTCAAATTGTCCATGTGTAACGTCATTAATCTTCAATAGGATTGAATAACTCATGAGAAGCATCCCTTTTTTAGTTTTTCGCATTCTTATATTGTTGTTTTGAGCATCAATATTTTTAAGTTATGTGATGCATTACACAAATCTAATCCTATTTGTATAAAAATCCAACGCCTTTCATCGGCTTTTTCAGAAAAAAATGAAGTCTATAAAGCATTTATCTTGATTGAGTCGTCGATTAGTTTTAATAAAGGCCACATTATGAAGATGTACTAAACATCTCATCGATAAAAGCTCAAGAAACCGCAATTTAGCCATTATTTAAGCGGCTTTAATCATTCACATAAGGTCAGGCTGAAATGCCTACAGAAGTGAGGATTTTTTGCTACAATAGATGCAATTTTTTATTCAATTTTAATCTTCTGTACTATGACTGACGCTCAATCTGCTCAAAATATTGCAACCACTTACGATCCAACCGAGATCGAAAAGAAATGGTATCAAATCTGGGAACAACAAGGTTACTTCAAACCTTCAGGTCAAGGTGAATCATTCTGTATCATGATTCCACCACCGAACGTCACGGGTAGCTTGCACATGGGGCATGGTTTTAACAATGCCATCATGGATGCACTGACTCGTTACAACCGTATGATGGGTAAAAACACCTTATGGCAACCAGGAACTGACCATGCGGGGATTGCAACGCAGATGGTGGTCGAGCGTCAATTGGGTGCGCAAGGTGTCAGCCGTCATGACTTAGGTCGTGAAAAATTCATAGAAAAAATCTGGGAATGGAAAGAACAATCGGGCGATACCATCACCCGTCAGATCCGTCGTTTAGGTTCTTCAGTGGACTGGTCGCGTGAACGCTTCACTATGGATGAAGGTTTGTCTAATGCGGTCAAAGAAGTCTTCGTTAAACTGCATGAAGATGGCTTGATCTATCGCGGCAAACGCCTAGTCAACTGGGACCCGAAACTACAAACTGCGCTGTCAGATTTAGAAGTTGAATCAGATAAGGAAGAAGCAGGTTCATTGTGGCACTTCAAATATTTCTTTGAAGATAAAAACCTACGTACCCATGATGGTAAAGACCACATCGTTGTCGCTACGACTCGTCCTGAAACCTTGTTAGGTGATACCGCAGTTGCTGTGGCACTTGATGATGAACGCTATTCACACCTTGTGGGTCAGAACATTATCCTGCCAATTACAGGCCGTGCTGTTCCAATCGTTAAAGACGAATATGTAGATAAAGAATTCGGTACAGGCTGTGTGAAAATCACCCCTGCACATGACTTTAACGACTATGAAGTCGGTAAGCGTTGTGAATTGCCAATCATCAATATCTTCAATAAAAATGCAGAAGTATTGGCTGAGTTTGAATACATCGCTAAGGCAGGCGAACAAATTTCTAAAACCATCCCTGCTCCTGCGGACTATATCGGTTTAGAGCGTTTTGAAGCACGTAAAAAACTGGTTGAACAAGCCGAAGCTGAAGGCTGGTTAGATCAAATCCAACCTTATACGCTTAAACCACCTCGTGGCGACCGTTCAGGTGTAATCGTTGAGCCGTTATTGACAGACCAATGGTATGTAAAAATTGCACCATTGGCTCAACCTGCAATTGAAGCAGTTCAAGATGGTCGTATCAAGTTTGTTCCTGAACAGTACAGCAACATGTACATGGCGTGGATGAACAACATCCAAGACTGGTGTATCTCTCGTCAATTGTGGTGGGGTCACCGTATCCCAGCTTGGTACGATGCTGAAGGTAACATCTATGTCGGTCGTGACGAAGCGGAAGTTCGTGCCAAAAATAACATCCCTGCCGATGTTGCATTAAACCAAGACGAAGACGTACTGGATACGTGGTTCTCTTCTGCGCTGTGGACCTTCTCAACCTTAGGTTGGACTGGCGATGCCAAGAAAGATGCGGAAAACTATTTCCTCAATACTTTCCACCCAACTGATGTATTGGTGACTGGTTTTGACATCATCTTCTTCTGGGTTGCTCGTATGATCATGTTTACGATGCACTTCATGAAGAATGAAGATGGTACGCCACAAGTCCCGTTTAAAACGGTCTATGTTCACGGTCTAGTTCGTGATGGCGAAGGTCAAAAAATGTCGAAGTCTAAGGGTAACGTACTTGACCCATTAGACTTGATTGATGGTGTTGACCTTGAGACTTTGGTACAAAAACGTACGACGGGTCTGATGAACCCGAAACAAGCGGCGAAGATTGAAAAATCAACTCGTAAAGAATTCCCAGAAGGTATTCAAGCTTACGGTACAGATGCGGTTCGTTTCACATTCTGTGCGCTTGCGAACACGGGTCGTGACATAAAGTTTGATATGAAACGTGTTGAAGGCTATCGTAACTTTGCCAACAAAATCTGGAACGCAACCCGTTTCGTATTGATGAATGTTGAAGGTCAAACGGTAGCTCAAGAAGCGCGTCCAGAGCTGTGGGAACTTCCTGAAAAATGGATCATGAGCCGTCTGCAAAAAGCAGAAGCTGCGGTACATCAAGCATTCGCGACGTATCGTTTAGACCTTGCTGCACAAGCGATCTATGACTTTATCTGGAATGAATACTGTGACTGGTATGTTGAGTTAACCAAGCCAGTTCTGAACGATGCCAATGTGTCTGAAGAGCGTAAAGCTGAAATTCGTCGTGTGTTGCTTGCTGTAATGGAAGCATCTTTACGTTTGGCACATCCATTGATGCCGTATTTGACAGAAGAAATCTGGCAAACGCTTGCGCCAATGTTGGGCAAAGGCGGTGCTACGATTATGACTGCGCAATACCCTGTTCCTGATCAAGCGAAAGTGAATGATCAAGCTGAAGCAGACATGCAGTGGTTACAAGGTTTGATTGGTGCGGTACGTAATATTCGTGGTGAAATGGGCTTAGGTAATGCGCGTTTATTGCCTGTATTACTCAAGAACATTTCTGATGCTGAGCGTGAGCAAATCATCCGTATTGAAGCATTATTCAAAGCATTGGCGAAAGTTGAAAGCATCGAGTTCTTAAGCAATGAGCAAGAGCCACCGTTGTCTTGTTCTAGCGTTGTCAGCCATGCATCGGTATTTGTACCAATGAAAGGCTTGATTGATCCTAAAGCTGAGTTGGGTCGTTTGCAGAAGGACTTGGATAAAGTTCAAAAGCAACATGATCAAATTGCCAATAAACTTTCGAATGAAGGCTTTGTTGCTAAAGCACCAGCAGCGGTTGTTGAAGGTGAAAAGGTTAAATTGGCTGAGTTTGCTGATCAGTTAGCGAAAATTAAGCAAAGTATGGAGCAGATTGCTGCGCTTTAATCTTTAGAGTTCACAATTTAATCTATAATATAAAGGGCTGATTATTCAGCCCTTTATATTAAAAATAAATCCAAGTTTTAGGTTCTTAGATGCCTCTCAAGTTGAGGAATGTTGCCCTATAGCTGCTATACGGTATTCCCTCTCCAGTTAGGAGAGGGTCAGGGAGAGGTCTTATTAGAAAGTGCGCAACATTTATTCCATAAATCATCTAAAACCAACTCAGTATTTTTCAAAATCTCATGATTCCAATACCGTTCTACTTTTAAATCCAAAGCCTCTAAAAACTTGGTTCGTTCAGCATCATAAGCCCGCCCATCCTCAGTCCCATGCTGACTACCATCCAGTTCAACGACCAAACACAACTCATGGCAGTAAAAGTCGACAATGTAGGGTGCAATCACATGCTGTCTGCGAAATTTAAGATTCATAAATCGTTTAGCACGAAGTAGTTGCCACATCAGATGTTCTGCATCTGTCGCATTACTACGCATGGCTTTAGCGAATTCTAATAATTGTGGGTCTAGTTTCATTTATTATTTTTACCTCTCCCTAACCCTCTCCTAAAAGGAGAGGGAACTTTCCTCATAAATTTTATGTAGGTATATAATCACTTGTAACTCCCTCTCCCTATGGGAGAGGGTTGGGGTGAGGGTAACTTACAAAACCCCATGCCCCAACAACATCTCCACCCCACTCACTTTTTTCATATGCTTTAAACGTTCCTTTTCCCATTTCAACTGCTGTTTTAACTCAGCACAGTCTGCCTCTATGGCTTTATACACATCACTGATATGCAGATGCTCCGCTTTTACCTTTTTCGCCAACTGAAAAGAATCTAAAATCTCATTAATTTGAATTTCAAGTTGCTGACTCTGTGCATCCAAAGCCAGTTTATAAAACTTCACTTGCTCTGCCGATAACTCTTTAGCGCCTACACCTTTGTTCTGTTCAAGCTGTAATTGAAGCTTGAGTAAATAAAACAAATCCTGCTGTTCATAAGCCTGACTTGCCTGTTGGAATAACTCGGTTTTTTCTTCTTTCTTGGTCTCATCTTGCTCACGGTCAGGATGAATCATCGCAGCAATTTTTAAATAGACCGTTTTCAGCGACTGCGCTGCCATTTGCTCAGCTTGTTCACGTTTCTGCTGTTGTCGAAGTTGCTTGGCTTGTTCTCGTGCCTGTTGTTGCTCGGCAGCGTACTGTTCAAAGTCATCTTGTTCTAATGCTGTACTGTGCTCAAAACTTTCATCCTGTTCAAACTTGGCTGACTGTACTTTTTTATTCTTTTTAAGCGATTGCTGTGCATGTTGCTGATAAAAAGTATCGATCTGCTTGACCAAGCTTAACTGTTCATCATTTAACCTTTTGGAACGCTTTAACATTTGGGCAAGCTGAGCAATTTTTTCATCCAGTTGCTGCATATCGGCTTTGGAAAACTCATACTGCTGTAACAGCGTCCAAAGTTGATCTAACTGCTGAAACAGGATTTCATGCAACTCACTATACACAGGCATCAGTTTTTGCCGTGTATGCTGTTGAATCTCAGCTTGCGCATTCTGCCATGTAGCAAGACTGATTTTTTGCTGTTCTATTTGATCAATCAGGCGATTCAGTTTTTTCTGCTGTGAGGAAGGTTCAGCCCTTTGCTTTAAACTGACTTTGAGATCAAAGGACATAATGCTGCCGCCTAAAAATAAAAAAGTGTAGCAATAATCAGCCGGCAAAGTCAGTAAACACTTTCAATATCGTGTTTGGAGAAACGAGTCGCCTAACTAAGCTTTACTCATTGCCAAATAACGCATTTGCTGAAACGACTTTGGTGATTTTAACTTTATCTTGTTTAAGCAAGGGATAGATTTTTTGTTTAAGTGCATCACTGGTCATGCTGCCATTCAAATTCAGTAACACAGGCTCTTCACTCAGCGATCCTTTGCCTAAGTACTCTTGATTCAAATCATTGGTGGTTGCTTGATTCACTACCACAAAATACCCCGCAATGCCTTTGACCTGACCACAGGCTAAACTTTGTGGTGACCAATCTCCTTGGCGAATCACTTTTTGCAACGTATAGCCCTTGCTTTTTAATTGCTGCGTTTGTGCTGCGGTTGCAATTGGAAAATCAATCCGCTTTTGCTGTCCTTTCCAATTCATCTGCAAATGACTCAATTGACAAGATTCACGTATGACGCCACCACTTCCTCTCAATGTGCCTTCATCTGGATCAAAACAGGATGAAATCACCTGAAAGGTTGCTTCACCACAATGTAAGGGCTCAGATTGATAGGTCTTAAATGGCGTTGCATGAGCTTGGTTTATTTGAATTAAACACAAAGATAACAGGCAAAAGCTGACGAATTTATTGTTCATATGAGGTCGTATTAGAATGAAAGCTGATTCATTTTAACTCAAAAAATGAGTGACTAAAGAACGTTCTCATACTCCTCAATTTGAATGAAACATTAAAAATGACAAACCCATTTTTTAAGCTAAAATCTTTTATATGCATCATCATTTAAATACTCGAATTGTATGAAGAATAAAGTCCTATTACTCACCTCATTTATGTTGCTCGCTGGATGTAATGAAAAACCAAAAACATCTTCAGAAAGCGATCAACCCGCACCAAAAGCAGTACAACAGACTCAAGCCGCATCGGACCCTGTAATTATTCCCGCTACACCCGAATCCGATTATCTCGCCAATAATTCAACTCCACTACCAAAAGGCTATTCAGTCGATACAACCCATCTCAAAAAACCTGTATTCATTGATTTTGATGGCGATGGAAATCTAGACACCTTTCGAGTGCTGAAAAACCCCAATAAAAAAGGAATGAAATATCTCTTTGAATTCCGTATCTCAAATAGCGACAAAGTTTATTATTACGAAAATACAGATAAAGATTATGACCTCGATATTTTCGGAACTTTTGAATTTGCACCTAAAACAGAGGTTTATGTGGATGAAGACTATCGCTTTGATGAAGATGGAAACATCTTAGCTGATGAGCAAATTGACCCAAAACATTATCTAAAATTCAAGGGTGATGGTATTTCTGTCAATGTCTTAGAAGAAACCTGTGCAACTTCTGTGTTTTTCCTAACAGATGAAAAAATTAAACGCATTGCGTTGTGCTAGCTCATCACTTTCATTTCATAAAAAAACCGCTCAATTGAGCGGCTTATTCAATCACATAAATGGATTATTGCGCAGTATAACCACCATCCATCACCACCGCCTGCCCAGTGATTCCAGCCCCTTTTTTACTGGCAAGGAAAATCGCATAGTCTGCAATTTCTTCAACACTGAGTAAACGCTTTTGTGGCACCATCGCTAAAATCACATCTTCCAAAGCACTTTCCAGACTCACATTGCGGGTTTTCGCCAAATCAGCAATTTGCCCACGCACCAATGGCGTGTCCACATAACCCGGACATAATGCATTCACAGTAATTCCGTCACGCGCACATTCCAAAGCCGCCACTTTGGTCAAACCAATCACGCCATGCTTGGCACTGTTATATCCCGCCTTCCCTGCAAAACCAATCAATCCATTGATCGAAGACATGTTGATAATCCGGCCATATTTTTGCGCTTTCATAATTGGAAACGCATGTTTAATTCCGATAAATGAACCTGTCAGCATCACCTGTACCAGCTTCTGATAAATGTCCGTTGAGAAATCTTCAATTGCTGCAACATGCTGAAAACCCGCATTATTGATCAGGATATCCAGACGCCCAAAAGTTTGCGTGGTCAACTCAATCGCAGCTTTATAAGCTTGTTCATCAGTTACATCACAAGGCGCAGACAAGGCTTCAAAACCTTGCTGTTTTAACTGCGCTACCGCTTGCTGGCATTTCTCTGCATTGACATCAGAAATCACCACTTTCGCGCCTTCCTGAGCAAATTTTTTCGCAATTTCTAAACCAATACCGCTCGCCGAACCAGTAATAAAGGCCACTTTGGCTTCGAGTTGTTGAGTCATTGTATTACTCCTATTCTTGATGATCTTGATTGCTCGCCAGTCAATACGGACGAGCTGAAATTAAAGTTCGACTTAGACAATACCGAACCATGTAAATGCAGCAATCACCACAAATACCGCCAAGGTTTTAATAATCGTCACTGCGAAAATATCTTTATAGGATTGCTTATGGGTTAAACCTGTCACGGCGAGTAAGGTAATCACTGCGCCATTATGCGGCAGTGTATCCATACCGCCCGATGCCATCGCCACCACACGATGCATCACTTCAGGTGGAATACCTGCTGCTAAAATAGCTGCGTTATAAGTTTCCGCCATCGCACTCAAGGCAATACTCATCCCACCCGAAGCAGATCCTGTAATCCCTGCCAGTACTGTCGTGGTCACTGCACCATTGACCAAAGGATTGGTAAAGGTTGTACCCAATGCATGGCTAATCAAAGCAAAGCCCGGTAATGCCGCAATAATCGCTCCAAAACCATACTCAGATGCAGTGTTCATCACTGCCAATAATGAACCACTGATACTGGCATTCACACCTTCTTTGAAATTGGTTACAACTCGTTGATAATCAAACAAGATCGCAGCAATAATACCGACAATCAATGCCAAACCGACTGCCCAGATCGCACCCGTTTTTGCCACATCAACAGTGTAGTTAGCGAGACCAATTGCATTAAAATCAAAGCCATTTGGATACCATTCTTTGATTGCCGTAGACAGATAACGGTTCATGACTGCAACCAGAATCAATGGCACAAAGGCCATACCTTGACGTAACACTGAACCGTTGCTTTGCTGAGATAACTCTACATCCGCAGTCGCTTGTGTAACTTCACCCTCCGCAGCAAAACCTGCATAGCCTTCACCCGCAAGTGCCGCAGCTTTACGACGTGACTCCAAATAAAGTAGGCCCATGCTTAAGACGAAAATCGCTCCAATCACACCGAGAAATGGTGCTGCATAGATATTGGTGCCAAAGAACGTGGTTGGAATCACGTTCTGAATTTGTGGTGTGCCCGGCAAGGCATCCATGGTGAATGTAAATGCGCCTAAGGCAATAGTGCCGGGAATCAAACGTTTTGGAATATTGGCTTGTTGGAACAATTGGTTGGCAAATGGATAAATCGCAAACACCGCCACAAACAGGCTGACACCGCTATAAGTCAGAATGGCACCGAGTAAAACCACGGTTAAAATGGCTTTCTTTGCACCAATCAAATTGACGATAGTACGGGCAATCGACTCGGCAATCCCCGACATTTCCACCACTTTGCCAAAGATTGCACCAAGCAAGAACACCAAGAAATAGTCTTTGATGAAATTGACCATTTTCGGCATGAAAACGCCTGAATAAAACGGCAGTACATTGGCGGGGTTAATCAGAAAAACCGCCAGCAATGCGCACAATGGCGCCATCAAAATCACAGAAAAACCGCGATAGGCGGTGTACATCAACAAACCTAAAGACAGCAGAATGACAAATAAGTCCCACATATTCTTTTACTCCATTCCAAAGAATATATGTCAGGGTCAACCAAATTATTTTTTTTATACTGTGTGGTGGTTATCCTAACCATAAATAAAATTAAAATACTGCGAACTGCAGTACAGAATCTAAAGCAAAGACGCATGTTAAAACGTATTTTAAAATAGCATTAAAATCATAAAAAACAATATCATTAAAACAAAAATAATAATTTAAATTAATTATAAAAATCAAATATATAACAAAATAAAGCTTAATTATTTTGATTGATTAATAAAACAAATTAACTATTTAAAAATACTCATCAATCCATTCAAAGTATATTTAGCTTATTATTTTAATAATCTATTTTTCGATATTGAGATAAAATAAATGAATAATCTCATATCATATTTAAAAAAATAAACGACTTGCCTCTGATCAGCGAATTAACAAAAATGCCAGTCACAATGTGCTGTTTTTTTTATAAATTACAGCATATAAATCAAAAACTTTTCTCATAGGTCGTCCACCATGACTTTAAAGCAACTCAAAGCATTTCTGGCTTTGACTCGTACCCTGAATTATGCAAACGCCTCTGCTGAATTGCATCTCAGTCAGTCTGCTTTAAGTTTGAGTATCAAATCACTAGAAGAAGAACTGGGCGGCAAGCTATTTAAACGCAATACCCGTCGCGTTGAGCTGACACAAGAAGGAAAGTCTCTGATTCCCTATGCCAAGAAATTATTAGCCAATTGGGAAGATATGGAAAAAGACGTCAAACAACGTTTTAAGCTCAATCGCGGCACATTGAATATTGCTTCGATGCCCTTTGTCACCCATGCGATTTTACCGCAAGTGATTCATAGCTTTTTAGCCAAGCATCCCAATATCAGCTTTTCCATTCATGATATCCCGAATGAAAAAGTGCTGGAAAATGTTCAGGATGGCATTTTTGAAATTGGCATTTGCTTTGAGCCGCCACGCAATGATCAACTAGAATTTAAACCTTTATTTGAAGAAGACTTCCTTGCGCTCTTACCAAAAACGCATCCACTGGCAACAGCAGAATCGATCAGTTGGAAACAACTGTGCGCCAATCCCTTTGTAACCTTGCAACACCCCTCGATTGTGCGGCACCTGATTGAAGAAAACTGTCTCAAAAATCACCTAACTTTGGATTTAAAAGTCGAATGCCATCAGATCAGTTCCCTCTCCAGCTTTGTTGCGCTGGATATGGGTGTCAGTGCCATACCGCGTCATTTTCAGAACTTTATCGACAAGGAACATAATGTGCTGATTGAGATTGAGGATGGCAAACTACCTCAGGCGATTGGTATTGTGTATAAGAAGGACTTTGAGCTTTCCAATATTTCGGCCGAGTTTATCGAGATCTTGCTACAACATGATTTTGGCTAAGCCCCGTCAGAGTGCCGTCTTAGTGAAATAGATGAATTTTCTTGTATTAATGAGTTTCTCTCATTAATCCTTTAAAAATTTAAACTTCTGTAAATAATCCCTGAGTGCTAAAACTAATAGAAACCAAGGAATTTACAGGTGAAAAAATGAATAAAGTCTATTCAACAGCGGCACAGGCACTACAAGATGTGGTGCAAGATCAGCAGACTTTTGCGGTTGGCGGTTTTGGCTTATGCGGTATTCCAGAGGCCTTGATTCAGGCGCTTAAAGAAACAGGTGTCACGGGCCTGACTTGTATCTCCAATAATGCAGGTATTGATGATTTTGGTTTGGGTGTATTACTCAAGACCCGACAAATTAAAAAAATGATTTCTTCTTATGTGGGCGAAAATAAAGAATTTGAACGCCAATATCTAAATGGTGAACTCGAAGTTGAACTCACCCCACAAGGCACATTGGCGGAAAAACTACGCGCTGGTGGTGCAGGCATTCCAGCCTTTTATACCGCAACTGGTGCGGGCACATTGGTGGCTGAAGGTAAGGAACAACGCGAATTTAATGGTCATACCTATATTCTGGAACTATCTCTCACTGCGGATGTGGCATTGGTCAAAGCTTATAAAGCAGACAAAGCAGGCAATCTGGTGTTCCGTAAAACCGCTCAAAACTTTAACCCTGAATGTGCAATGGCAGGAAAAATCACCATTGCCGAGGTTGAACAGATTGTTGAAATTGGCGAACTGGATCCAGATGAAATCCATTTAGCAGGGATTTACGTCAATCGTGTGGTGCTCAATGCCACACCAGAAAAACGTATCGAACAAAAAACCCTAAAAGCACAGGACGCATAATCATGGCATGGACACGTGAACAAATGGCACAACGTGCCGCGCAAGAATTACAAGATGGTTTCTACGTCAATCTAGGTATTGGCCTGCCAACTCTAGTTGCCAACTACATTCCAGAGGATATGGATGTGTGGCTGCAATCGGAAAATGGCCTACTTGGCATTGGTGAATTTCCAACTGAACAGCAACTCGACCCCGATTTAATCAATGCAGGCAAACAAACCGTCACCGCTCGTGCAGGTGCAGCCTTTTTCTCAAGCAGTGAATCCTTTGCCATGATTCGTGGCGGACACGTCAACATTGCCATTCTGGGTGCAATGGAAGTCTCCGAGCAAGGAGACTTGGCCAACTGGATGATTCCGGGCAAGAAAGTCAAAGGCATGGGTGGTGCGATGGACTTGGTCGCAGGCGTACAGCGCGTGGTGGTGTTGATGGAACACAATGCCAAAGATGGTACTGCCAAAATTGTTAAACAGTGCAGCTTGCCACTGACGGGTCAAAAAGTCGTGCATCGCATTATTAGCGACTTAGGTGTTTTGGATGTTGTTGCTGAAGGAATCAAACTGGTGGAGTTAGCACCTGATGTGACTAAACAGCAAATTCAAGCTGCTACAGGTGTCGAACTTTTGATTGAAGCCAAAGCTTAATCAAACTTTTTAATCTTATTTTTTCTTATTGAAGTGATGCTTTTTACGAGCATCACTTTTCGCTGTTTTTTAACAGCAGAAATTCATTTAGGACAAATGAATGAGAAACAACAAAATCAAAGATGGATGCTGAAGATGAATAAACAACCTGCTTTGTTAGAACGTTTTGCCTTGCGTATTAGTAATTGGTCGGAAAAGTGGTTTCCAGACTCCTACATTTTTGCCCTGCTCGGTGTAATTATTGTTTCATTTGCTGCCATTGGCATTGGTGCATCCGTACAAGATGTCGCCAGCTCATTTGGTAATGGCTTTTGGAGCTTAATCCCCTTCACCTTACAAATGACCATGCTGATTATTGTCGGTTATGTGGTTTCTGTTTCTGCACCTGTAAAAAAACTGATTCAGAAGATGGCACGTATTCCGCACTCAGGTCGCAGTGCAATCGTATTGGTGGCTACCGTCAGTTTATTGATTTCTCTGGTCAATTGGGCAGTCAGTACCATTTTGACCGCATTGTTGGTAATTGCGTTGGCAAAGCGTAAAGAACTACAAATGGACTATCGTGCTGCTGCCGCTGCGGCAATTATTGGTATGGGCGCAACATGGGCACTGGGCATTAGTTCATCTGCGGCACAATTACAGGCCAATAAAGCCAGTTTGCCTGAATCCATCTATAACCTCACAGGTGTGATTCCATTTACCGAAACTATCTTTCTGTGGCAATCGATGCTCATGACCTTGATCTTGGTGATTGTCTCGATTGCGATTGCCTATTGGTCTGCACCGAAGGGTGACAATGTCAAAACCATGCAGGATTTTGAGCTCAACTTTGACGAAGAAGAAAAAACCGAAGTCAAATCGACTCGACCTGGGGATTGGTTAGAGAACTCCCCACTATTAACTATTATTGTGGTGGCATTAGGCTTGATCTGGATGTTTATCGAGTTTTCTAAAACCAATCCCATCATCGCCATTTCCAGCCTCAATACCTATAACTTTGTGTTCTTGATGCTCGGTCTGGCACTCCATCGTACCCCACGTAATTTTCTCAATGCCGTCAGTCAGGCGGTGCCTGCGGTGTCGGGGATTCTGATCCAGTTCCCGCTCTACGGCAGTATTGCTTTCATTATGACCCAAGCATTGAATAGTCAGGATCTATCACTATCGCACTATATTGCAGAGTTCTTTGTTTCGATTGCTTCGAAAGAAACCTTTGCGATTGTGATGGGTATTTATTCTGCAGTACTGGGTTTCTTTGTACCATCTGGCGGTGGTAAGTGGATTATTGAAGCGCCTTATGTGATGCAAGCCGCCAATGATTTGCAAGTACATTTGGGCTGGTCGGTACAGATTTATAATGCTGCCGAAGCATTGCCGAATTTGATCAATCCATTCTTTATGCTTCCGATGTTGGGGATTTTGAAACTCAAGGCCAAAGACGTGATTGGTTTTACCGTCACTCAGTTGGTGTTCCATCTTCCTTTGGTGTTGTTCTTACTTTGGATTTTAGGACGTACCTTAACCTACACCCCGCCCGTGATGTAATTACTTCATCATTATCCACCGTAATCTTTCATCTTTAATCTGATCAGGATGAAACGTTACGGTGTTTTTTATTGCTCCACGATTGTTCATGCCTCTAAACAAATCAAAGCGATATTCTGCTGTTGAATTTTATTCATGCCAGAAACTGTGCTATTTTTAAGCAAATTGCACCACTTTTCATCAAAATTACAATTTAATTTCTATATTGGTGCGTTTTTTGCATTATAAATTCCATCAAATTGAGTTGTTTCAAGACAACTTGAGTTTTTAGATTTACTAAATCTATTTTGGTGCAAAAAATGAATCAAATATTTGCATAAAAATAGAATTTAGCACTTTTTTTGAGCACCACTATGCAAAACGTAGATCTATTTTTCTTACTGCTCGGTGCAGTACTGGTACTAGCAATGCACGCTGGCTTTGCATTCTTGGAATTAGGCACAGTCCGCCATAAAAACCAAGTCAATGCACTGAGTAAAATCCTTACCGATTTTGCCATTTCAGCGATTGCCTATTTCTTTGTAGGCTATTGGATTGCATATGGTCAAAACTTTTTCCATGCAGGCAGCACCTTAGCAGCCGATCATGGCTATAACCTGATGCGCTGCTTCTTCTTGCTCACCTTTGCCGCTGCAATTCCTGCAATTATCTCAGGCGGCATTGCAGAACGTGCCAAAATGCGCGCTCAAGCGATTGCAACGCTAATCTTGGTTGCATTGATCTATCCGTTCTTCGAAGGCATGATCTGGAATGGTAACTATGGCTTGCAAAAGTGGTTAGAGAACTCTTTTGGTGCAAGTTTCCATGACTTTGCAGGTTCAGTTGTCGTGCATGCAATGGGTGGATGGATTGCCTTGGCTGCTGTGATTTTACTCGGTGCACGTCATGGCCGTTATAAAAATGATGGTCGTGTCAGCGCACACCCACCTTCATCAATTCCATTCCTTGCCTTAGGCTCATGGATTCTAATCGTGGGTTGGTTTGGCTTTAACGTGATGAGCGCACAACGTGTCGAAGCAATTTCTGGTCTGGTTGCAATCAACTCTCTGATGGCAATGGTCGGTGGAACCTTAGCTGCAAACTTTATGGGTAAAGATGACCCTGGTTTCTTACACAATGGCCCATTGGCTGGGCTGGTAGCGATTTGTGCAGGCTCAGACATCGTGCACCCAATTGGTGCGCTAGTAATTGGTGGTACTGCTGGTGCACTCTTTGTTTACTTATTTACTTATACTCAAAACAAACTGAAAGTAGATGATGTACTTGGGGTGTGGCCCTTACACGGCGTATGTGGTGCATTAGGCGGTATTGCGGCAGGAATTTTTGGGCAACAAGCACTTGGCGGTCTCGGTGGTGTGTCAATCATTTCTCAGATCATTGGTACCAGTTTAGGCATCGGCATTGCACTTGCAGGTGGTTTCATTGTGTATGGCCTACTCAAAGTAACCATGGGAATTCGCCTTTCTCAAGAAGATGAATACCGTGGTGCAGACCTTTCGATTCACAAAATCTCAGCCAACTCTGAAGAGTCAATGTTCTAGTCTTTTTCAAGCTATTTAAGCGGCTATCCATGCCGCTTTTTTTATATGTGATTAAAAATATAAGCGCATCTTTAATCTAATTGATGTGCCCTTATCAGCACCAAAAGCTATTTGATTGCGCATGTCTATCAATTGGAATAGACACAGCAATTCTTGGTTGCATTTGAAATCAAAATAACAATCATGGCACATATTATGCTTTACGTTTCTTGCAATTTTTACTGTAATTCATTCATTTAAAAATTGCTTAATTCATCGACAGTTACTATTAACAAAACGGTAAAGAATATCGCTTGAGCAATCGTATTGAAGTCTATTAAGATGAAAAATAATGTATTTTTTATGCATAAAAAAGAGCACATTATTTTTCATAACAATGAACGGTTAAACCGCAACAATTACGAATGCGATCATAACGATACAAAAGGAGTTTTGTATATGACACCTAAACGCACCATGACTTCCCTGCTTTGTGCAAGCGCCTTGATGCTCGGCTTAAGTGCCTGTAGTGACAATAAAGCACCCGCAGCTGGTGAAAAAGCTGCTGAAGGTAGCGCTTCCGACTCTGGTACGTTAAACAAAATCAAAAGCTCGGGCACTATTGTGCTGGGTTATCGTGATTCATCTATTCCATTTTCTTATATTGCCTCTACCCCAAATCAGCCAGTAGGTTATGCACACGATCTGCAACTAAAAGTTGTTGAAGCCGTAAAGCAGAAACTCAACATGCCAGATCTGAAAGTTCGTTATAACCTTGTGACCAGTCAGAACCGTATTCCTCTGGTCTCGAATGGTACGGTGGACTTGGAATGTGGATCAACCACCAACAATAAAGAGCGACAGCAACAGGTTGATTTTTCTGTTGGTTTCTTTGAAGTTGGCTCTCGATTGCTCACGGCTAAAAACTCTGGAATTAAAGATTTTTCAGATTTAAAAGGCAAAAAACTGGTGACCACAGCAGGAACCACCTCTGAACGCTATATCCGCCAACACCAGCAAGAACTTGGTATCGGTGAAATCATTTCTGCCAAGGACCACGCTGAATCTTTCTTGATGCTGCAAAATGGCCGTGCTGTGGCCTTTATGATGGACGATATCCTACTCGCAGGTGAGAAATCCAAAGCCAAAGATCCAAATCAATGGGACATCGTTGGTACTGCACCGATTCATGAAATCTATGGTTGTATGCTGCGTAAGGGCGATACTGGTTTTAAACAAGTCGTCGATGATGCAATTAAAGCAACCTATGCCTCTGGTGAAATCAACAAGATGTATGAAAAATGGTTCCAGCAACCGATTCCACCAAAGAACATTAATTTGAACTTTGCCATGTCCGATCAACTTAAAGCATTAATCAGCAGCCCGCATGATCGGGATCAATAATTTGTCCTTATAACCAAAATCTTATTATGGAACCGGGGAACAGTGGATGTTCTCCCGCTTCTTCTCAGGAGTTATTATGAATTATAGCTGGAACTGGGGAGTTTTGTGGCAATCTACAGGTATCGGGGATACAACCTACCTTAGCTGGATTATAACGGGTCTGGGATGGCTTGTGGTGATTGCGATTGTCGCATGGAGCATTGCCATGCTTCTCGGCAGCATCCTTGGCATTATGCGTACGCTCCCGAATAAAACCGCCAGAGCCGTTGGTACAGCCTATGTCACGCTGTTCAGGAATGTGCCTTTACTTGTTCAGTTATTTATCTGGTTTTATGTGGTTCCCAATTTTCTCCCTGCGCCCATCAAAAGCTGGTGGATGAATGATCTGGGTGCCAATACCACGGCCCTGATTTCTGCCAGTGTTGGGCTCGGGCTATTCACGGCTGCACGTGTATGTGAACAGGTGCGGACAGGTATTGAAGCCTTACCCAAGGGGCAAATTAATGCAGGTTATGCCATGGGGTTTTCCACGGCACAACTCTATCGCTATATCATTCTGCCACAGTCTTTTCGCACCATTTTACCGCCGCTGAGTTCAGAGCTGACCAACTGCGTAAAAAATACCTCAGTCGCCTCTTTGGTTGGAGTAGCAGAAATTATTTCGCAGATGAAAACCATTAGTGAATATACCCAGAACACCATCGAAATTTACACCTACGTCACCATCATTTTCATTGTGATCAATGTCTGTCTTATTTTTAGTATGAACCTGCTGGAAAAACGTCTGCGTATTCCTGGTTTAATATCAGGAGGAAAGTAGTATGGAATGGTTAACTTCTTTTCTTAATGATTTACAGCAGTCTGGGCCTGCGCTCTGGTACGGTTTCAGCATTACTTTAAAAGTCGTTGTTCTCGCAACAATTGGCGGTATTGCCATTGGTACAATACTGGCACTGATGCGTCTCTCATCGATCAAAATTCTGAATTGGATTGCGCAGGCTTATGTCGACCTATTCCGCTCGATTCCCCTACTGTTGGTGTTGATGTGGTTTTACTTTGCCGTTCCGTTTTTTTATACCGCGATCACAGGTCAATACCTCACCATTGATACGGCTTTGGTTTCAAGCATCGTGGCATTCATGCTCTTTGAAGCTGCTTATTTTTCTGAAATTGTACGTGCTGGAATTCAATCCATTCCTAAGGGTCAAGCTGCTGCAGCATATGCACTGGGGATGAATTACAACCAGTCGATGCGCTTGATTATTCTACCGCAGGCATTCAGAAAAATGACGCCCTTGCTATTACAACAGACGATTATCCTGTTTCAGGATTCAACCATGGTCTATGCCATCGGGTTACTGGATTTTTTCAGAACCAATTATGTTCGTGGCGATTTAATGTCACTACTCACCCAATATATTCTATTTGCAGGACTGGTGTACTTTAGCATCAGTGCTTTAGCGACATTCACAGTGAAACGTTTACAAAGGAGGTTACGTGTATGAGCGACAATAAAGTAATGATAGACCTCCAAAATGTCAGTAAGTGGTATGAACAATTTCAGGTACTGACCGACTGTAGCACCCAGATCCGTCAAGGTGAAGTGGTGGTGGTCTGTGGTCCATCAGGCTCAGGTAAATCGACCTTGATTAAAACCGTAAATGGGCTAGAACCGTTTCAGCAAGGTAAAATCTTTGTCGATAGTGTCCCTGTTCACGAACCCAAAACCGATATGACCAAACTACGTAGCCGTGTTGGTATGGTCTTCCAGCACTTTGAACTGTTTCCACACCTGAGCATTACCGAGAATCTGACTATTGCTCAGGTCAAGGTACTTGGCCGCTCAGAAGCAGAGGCCAATAAAAAGGGATTGGCTTATCTGGATCGGGTTGGACTGAGCGCACATGCCAATAAATATCCTGCTCAGCTTTCAGGTGGTCAACAGCAACGGGTTGCGATTGCTCGTGCGCTGAGCATGGACCCGATTGCTATGCTCTTTGATGAGCCAACGTCTGCGCTTGACCCAGAAATGATCAATGAAGTTCTCGATGTGATGGTTGGACTGGCCAAAGAAGGTATGACCATGATGTGTGTAACCCATGAAATGGGCTTTGCTCGTCAGGTGGCCAATCGTATTATTTTCATGGACCAAGGAAAAATTGTTGAGGACTGCTCCAAAGATGAATTCTTTGGTACACCACGTGGTGAACGTGCCCAGCAATTTCTGGATAAAATTCTGCATTAAATCCTTCTTTTTTCAACCCAAGATCAAGCAGCCTTTTTGGGCTGCTTGATCTTGAATACCTTATAAAATAAATCACCTAGCTTATTTTTCAGTGATCACCTTTCGCTCTTTTTAAGACTCATTTAAGAGCCAATTAAGCTTCTCCGCATTAAATAATCAGACCATCATCTAGCCCTCACAGCCAGTTCCATGATCTTGAAAACACCCTTTTTTTTATGGCTAAGTTTTTTACTTTTTATTAGTTTTTTCATTTTGTTATGGGTATTTCCTGTCGGTGGAACAATTGACTTAAAGCTGATTCAACCTTGGGTCAGCCAACATGGTACATTTCCATATAAAAATGATTGGTTCCTCGATAAACTGAATCATAGTTATGTCAAACAATTGCTAACCGTTGTTTATGTCATGTTTTTCTTTTTATGGGCTGCTTCTTTTAAAGTTGAAAAACTAAAACCAAATCGTTGGCAATATGGCTATATGTTTTGGGTCAGTATGCTCTGCACCTGTATTGTCGGATTACTCAAAGCACATTCTGCCCAAGCCTGCCCGTGGTATATGACCCATGAAACTGCCATAGGCTTTGTCTGGGATTTCTCAGCAACAGCTGGACATTGTTTCCCAGGTGGACATGCCAGCACAGGTTTCGCGCTCATCACTGGTTATTTTGTTTATCGCTTACATCAAACACAACGTGCTTGGTTCTATTTAATAGCAGGTCTAATCCTCGGCTTTGCCATGGGGTGGGCACAAATGATGCGTGGCGCTCATTTCCTGAGTCATAATCTTTGGACGGCTTGGGTTTGTGTTGCGATTAATTTACTTTGTTATGCATTGACTTATAAGCATCATCAAGCAGTTGCAAATCGTAATTCTGTACCTTTCCCGGTAGTTGATATGGTAAAGTAAATGCTCGTGCTCATAGAACGAGTACTGCTTACATTCATATTAGGATTATTTTTGCTGGCCTATGTCTGACTTTGAAACTTTTTTAGAATCCACTTTAAAAACACAACAAGACTCTATTCAATCCTATGAACTAGATTCACGTAAAGTATGGCTTAAAAAAGCATCTGAACGCCATGGATTATGGTTATATACTCCATTGAAATGGTTAGCTAAAATATTCAATTTAGGTTCAATTACCCCTGTTCCCAACCAAGGGGGATCTGCTGCAATCCAATGTGAATTCAAGCGAATCCAACAGCTCAAAGCATTGGGCATTTCCACCCCAAATGTCTTGGCGCTCTCTAAAAAAGGCATTTTATTAGAAGATGTCGGCTCACAACGCCAAAGCCCTGTCAGTCAACTAGATCAAAAGTTAGGAAGCTTGAAGCATCATCCAGAACAACAATTTCAACTGTTTAGCCAAGCCATCCAATCGATTAGTCAGCTACATCAACAACAAGGCTATTTGAGTGAAGCCTTTGCGCGAAATATCTTGGTTGATCAACAAAATCAATTTACATTTATTGATTTTGAAACTGATCCTCAAGATGTGCTTAGCTTACATGATTGCTTTGTCCGCGACTGGTTACTGTTTATCTTTTCTACGGCGTATCATTTTGAATTTGAACAACTTGAGCAAGCCAGTCAGTTACTCTATCAAGCTTTACTGGATGAACCTCAAGTTTACAAAGACATTTGCAAAGTTGGAAAACGCTTGAACTGGGTATTGCGTTTGAATGTGAGCAAAGTGGGGAATGATGGTAAACGCATTCAAAAATGTGTGCTGTTCCTGCGTTATCTTAAAGAACAAGCAGAAGTCAACAAAAGTGAATGAACACTAGATGAGGTGTTTTCTCATTCTTAATGTTGTTCATGATGTGCCATTTTTTTAGGTAGCTTGACCAATACGCTCAAGCCACCGAGTTCAATACTTCTCGACAAAGTTAAAATGCCACCTAAACGTTGGGTTGCTTTATCTACAATCGATAGCCCCAGCCCACTGCCCACTTCTAAATGATGATGCACGCGATAAAAACGTTTTAGTACTTTGTCATACTGTTCGGGGTCAATACCTGCCCCGCTGTCATCAATTTGGATATAGGCATAGCCATCGGTATCGCTATACACTGAAATATTAATAATTCCTTGATTGGGCGTGTATTTAATGGCGTTATCAATCAGATTAAAAATAATCGAATGTACTGTTGATTCAAGACTCTGCATTTCAATCGGATCATTACGCTCAAAGCCTAAATCAATCTCCTTTTGCATCGCCAAATTGACCAATTGCTCTACACAATTTAAAGCCACGTCATTGAGCTTAAACTGTGTATTTGGTTCAATTAAACTCAGCGCAACATCCTGTTTTGCCAAAGCCAGAAGCTGGGTGACCAAGTGCTGAATACGGGCTAAACCTTTGCTGAGATTCTGTAAGGCTTCATGCTCGGGAAACTGGCTGATCAGAATTCGGGTTTGCAAATTCAGTGCCGTCACAGGTGTCCGTAGCTCATGGGCCGCATCGGCAATAAATTGCTTTTGTTCAGTCTGTGCATGTTGAATCCGCTCGAATAACCGATTCATTTCTTCAATGGTCGGTTGTAATTCTTGAGGATAATCAGTGCTATCAATCGGTGCCAAGCCATCTGAATCACGTTGGGTCAATTCAGCTTTGAAGTCATCTAAAGGCTTTAAACTCAAGCTAATGATGAATGCCAGCACAATAATTGCGATCGGTAGCAGAAGCAGGTAGGGAATAAACATGCTTCCAGCCAACTCCAACGCAAAAACCTTACGGACCTGTTCCTGCTGGCTGACCTGAATCTGGAAATCTTTCAAAGGAATCACATAAACACGCCACTTCCCTTGCGGCGTGTTTTGCATATAAAAACCCGCTTGCTTCACGGGTGGAACCAGTAAATGGGTTTGATGCCACAGATGACTCTTATCTTTATAGGCCCAGATATCAATCAACAAATCTTCTTCATGATAGGTGCGATGTAACTCAACCCGACTGGCCGTTGGCGTAAGTGGCTGCAAGGTTGAGCGTTCAGCCATATATTGCATTTGGGTATCTAAAATTTCATCAACTTCATGCAAGGAAACTTTATAAGCGGCCAAAATCAAAAAACAGCCCAGCACAATACTGAAAATGGAGGTTCCCCAAATCAGTCTTTTCTTCAGTGAATAATGCCGTGCTGCTTTCATCAATTTAAGCTTGTCCCAAACGATAACCTAAGCCGCGAATCGTACGAATAAAGTCTTTGCCTAATTTGGCGCGCAAATGATGCACATAGACCTCAATGGTATTACTCGTGACTTCACTATCAAAATCATACAACTTATCTTCAAGATTAGCTTTCGAGAAAATTTTATTTGGATGAGAAACCATCGGAATGAGGATGGCCCATTCACGATTGGACAGTTCAATCTGTTGGCCTTTAAATGTAGCTAGGTGCTGCTCGACATCCAGAGTCAATTCACCACTTTTTAGCAATTGCGACTGGCTTTTCAGCTGTGCAGTCTCATTGCTGCCACGGCGCAACAAAGCATTAATTCGTGCAAGCAGTTCATCAAATTCATAAGGCTTGATCAGATAATCATCCGCACCTTGATTTAAACCATCAACCCGATTCTGTAGCTGATCACGCGCAGAAATAATCAATACAGGAACGGTGCTACGCTGACGAATCTGTTTAAGAATTTGCATGCCATCCATTAAAGGAAGGCCCAAGTCCAACAGAACCAAATCAAAAGCCTGCTTGGTCAGCAAAGCCAATCCATCTACCCCATTGTTGACCCACTCCACATCAAACTGATGATATCGCAATAGAGTCAAGGTTGACTCTGCAATCATAAAATCATCTTCTATCATCAAGATCTTGGTCATGATTTCACTTCACCTTATGGCTTAGGACATGTTTGTAACATGTCATCTTTAGGATTAATTACTTTAGTTTTAATATCAAGCAAACTGAGCATAGTTGGGAATAAATTATCCTGACTGAGTTTATTTTTACTTTGTTGTGCTAAACATTTAATTTGCTTGGCTTCCTGTTGCTGCCATGCGCTAGAGAACCACATCAACATCGGAACATGTGTCTGTTGGCTCGGTGCAATCGCATACGGTGCACCATGCAAATACATCCCACTTTCACCAGTTGATTCACCATGATCTGATAAATACCACAAACCTGTTTGATATTGCGTAGTATTTTTTAATGTATTGATCAATGAGTCTAAAACATAATCTGTATAAAGTAAGGTATTGTCATAGGTATTGATTAAGGCTTCTTGAGTACATCCCTGAATCGCATTGGTATCACAAATTGGCTTGAAGACACGAAACGCTGCAGGTGCACGCTTATAATAAGCTGGCCCATGACTGCCCATTTGATGTAAGACTACCAATTGTGGCCGTTGATCATCTTTTGGAATGGTTTCAAGATAAGCTTTCAGGCTATCAATCAAAATTTCATCCAGACATTCACCATTCTTACACCATTTCTGCTTGATCGGTTCTGGAATTTTATATTCTCCAATCCGATCACATGTGCCTTTACAGCTTGAATTGTTATCAATCCAAGTGACTTGGTAACCCGCACGTTTTGCAATATCCAGTAGCCCTTCTCGATGACTGGCCAAACGCTCATCATAATCGACCCGTGGCATACCAGAGAACATACATGGTACGGATACTGCCGTCGCAGTACCACATGAACTGACTTGAGAAAAATTTAAAATATCTTGCTTAGAGAGTCTAGGATTAGTGTCTTTCGCATACCCATTTAAAGCAAAGTTTTCAGCACGAGCCGTTTCACCGACCACCAACACCATTAATTTAGGTGCACCTTTTAAGGCTTGAGAAAGTTGTGCATCCTCACCGTAATGTACGAGCGGTAAATTCTGTTTAGGTGCTTTCTTTTTATAATAAGACACCGAGGCAGCAATCATATTTTGTGGGGAAATCATGCCTTTTAAATCACGATTTTCACGAAAGATTGCCGCAAAATCGACATAGAAAATAAATAATAAGCCGCCCACCAACATTAAAGAAACCAGCAATGCCATTATTTTCTTGAAGACTTGTTTCAACCCAGACTCAGGCTTTAACCGAACTTTTAAAATAACCACGATCGGCACAATCACCATGCCAATAAACCAAATGACTAACCGCCAAGACCAGGTATCACGGGCCTCTGCAATATTGGTTTGCATCATGTTCTGAATTTGGTCAGCGGTAATCCAAACGCCTAAAGTATTCACCGCATAGGCTGCAAAACCACCAATAAATATCAAAGCAATTGCAATAGGCTTTGCCGTCCATTTCCAGTTTAAAATCTGTAAAGCAAACAGATACAATGCGGTCACGACACCCACAGAAGCAGCCACAAACAGTCCAGCCTTAAGTCCCGTATAAGGCGTTAATGCTTGCATCTTTTGATAAAATGCAGCATTCAAAAATACACCTAACCAAATTGCGAGTAGCACATTGAAGGTCAGTAACGAAATAGGCTTGAGCTTGAATCTTTGTAGCAACATAGGCATCACAATCTAAAAATAATTTTCTTTGCTTTTTTTAAAATAAGAATAAAAACTTAAAAATCACTTAAACCCTGTAATAAGGGCGTGGATTTGCTGAATTGTAGGATTGCTTTATTCAAAAAGTAGGATGAACAACATCAGCTAAAAGTGCTGATCACATTTTTTATCATTGATAAAGTAAATTTTTTGTTCTTATAACAATCTAATATAAAAAAGCCCTCTAAGCAGACTTAAAGGGCTTTTTTGAATAACCGCAGATTAGAATTTATATTCTAAACCTAAGCCTGCAACAGGTTGTTTATCCTTTTTGCTTGCTTGTTCAAGCGTTAGATAACCTGCATAACCATAGGTTTTAACTTGCTTGTTAAATGCATAGTCTGCGCCAGCGATAATTTGTTTTGCTTTAAAGTCGGCAGTATTATTTTTAAAGCTTGTATCGTTTTGGCTATATTGACCTTTCACCGTCCAGTTTTTTGCTTGTGGGATATTATATTCCGCACCCACTAACCAACCTTGTGCATCATCAATGTTTTCAGAACCAGTTGTATTTCCGTCAGCTTTTTCCACTTCAGATGTCTGATAAAGTGCTTTTAATGCCAAACCATCAAGCGGCGTTACTTTACCAATTGCACGTACAGTATTCGCCGCTGCAAAAACAGTTGGTGCAGAAGACGGATTAGTTGTTGGAATAGCTGGTTCAGCTGCATTTAAGAAACCACGGCCCAAGAAGTTACTTGGAATGGCTTTGTCATAACCAATACCAGCAACCACTAATGGGTTTTCATAAGTGACAGATGCAGACCATGCATCACCTAAACCACGACCTGCAGTTTTGACAACGCCTTTGTCTGATTTGATCCCACTCGACTCACCAGTAGCCAATAAAGCATTGAATTTAAATGCACCATCTAATAATTTAAGTGCTGGAGACTCATACACCACAACATTCGACACACGGTTTTCACCTGTAAAAATCCCCGTGATATCCGCTTTATTAGCAACATAGTTGTTGAACGTATCTACCACACTCGATAATTGCTTTAATGGCGTGTCATGCGCACCAATTTTCAATGTACCTAATTGTGAATCTTTTAAACCGACAAAACGGTTACGCTTGCTCCAGTCGTCGCCATCACCATCAGCATTAAACGCCCATTCAATCGCATAAACTGCACTTAAACGATCAGTCAGCTTTTCATCACCCTTTAATCCAAGGAATGAACTGTTTGAGCTAATTTCCCAAACGTCTTTGTTTGATTTGGTTGCATTTTTTTCTGGTAAATAATCAACACTGGCATCAATCTCACCATAAAATGTCGGTGCTGCAAATGTGGTTGTTGCAAGTAAACTAAGCACTGCTGCTGTTACAATTTTGATTTTCATTGTTTACATCCTGGTTAAATTTGTAACAAATCCTACACATTAACTTTATATGACAAAACGATTAAAATCTTATTAATTTATTCCAATTTCGACTAAAGTTTAATTTTTATACACTCACTTTTTATGAGCACAAAAGATTTTTATGCTTTTATTGATGAACAAATTAATTGCAATATCAATTAATTAAAACCCTTCCATTAACCATTTTCTGCTATTATTTTCTATATTCAAAAAAATAAAAAATCCGACAGATATTGCCTCATTTCTATATAAGCCAATACGCTTTGTTTCACAAAGTGTCTGCTTAATACAAAAATTGTAATAAAAGATGATCCTTATCTTGCTTTATTTTTCCAATAATAAATTGGTGCCAAACAAAGCATCGAAACCATACAAATCACAATCAAATAACGATAGTATCCAAGCCAATCACCCACCACGCCACTGCCTAAATAGAGCACGCCACTCACGGTTGCCATAATAGAAACTTGGAACGTAAAGTCAGTTGCTGCAAATTGTTTACGGCTATACTGCATAACGAGCGTTAACATGACAACAAGTAGCATGGCTGAACAGGCATCTTCAAATGCATTCACACCATACAGCCAGATCGGTGTAATGTGCTTCTGAGCTTCATAGTAATAAGCGAGAACGATATATCCCCCTAAACTGATGATTTTCAGAACCGAAAACACAACTAAGCAATGTACTCTGGAATAATGCTTCAATAATAAACCTGCAATGGCAGCACCCAACAACGCAGCCACGGCACCAAACATGGTAATAAACACACCTATTTGAGTGAAGTTCAGTCCCATATCGACCATTAAAGGTTTTAATAGTGGACCTGCGAGACCATCAGCCACTTTAAAACTGATCAGCACCAACAACCATGCTTTTAGTTCTTTGGAGGATTGAAAATAATTTAAATAGGTCTTTACCGCTTGCATAAAGGATTGCGAAGCAACGCTATCAGGCGTAGTTTTGCTCAGGTGTTGCGGTTCGCGATAAAACAAAACTGGGAGCGTATTTAGAAACACCAAAACAGCCAAAGCCAGAAAGGTGTTTTGCCAATGCAGCCAATCCAAACACCAGAGTACAGCTCCACCCCCAACAATAAAGCCCAACCGAGATCCAACCACTTGAAAGGTATTGCCCCAATGCTGTTGATCACTTTTGAGTAAATTCACTGCCAAGCCATCAGTTGCAATGTCTTGGGTTGCGCCAGTTAAATTCATTAACAGCAGCAACACAAAGAAAATCAGTAGATAACTCGGTTGATCCAAAGTATGAATAGGGAAAAATGATAGGACAATCAGAATAATGACACTGCACAGTTGCGTCGGAATGATCCAGCTACGGTAATGTCCTAATGTTGATAAAGCAAAACGATCTACATAAGCTGCCCAAAAAATCTTAATCGACCAAGGCAACATCAATAAGCCAAAACCGCCGATATGCGCCAACGATACGCCTTGCGCTCTTAAGATCACGGGCAAAGCATGGGTCATGAATCCAACAGGTAAGCCCTGTGCCCAATATAAAGAAAACAATAAAATGTAAACCTGTTTAAGATTAAGCATTTTTGAGTTTTCCATGGCTATACGATGAAGTTGCTCAAGTATCTAATCCTTTCATCTACATGGCAATAAAATCTTATTTTTTGCCAATGCAGTCGCTGTAATGAGTGTTTAACATGATTATAGTTGTCATTACATATCGTGATTTATGCCACAACATTTTCCTGATTTACCTCCGCTGGTTCCACAACGTGGGACCGCTTATAGCCGTGCGCTGTGTAAAAAGCTTTTTCTCGGGCAAGGCTGGACGGTCGTTGGTGAAATACCAAACTTACCCAAAGCGGTTGCGATTATTTCCCCGCATACCTCCAATATTGATGGTTGGTATGGCTTTTTAGCCATTGGCGGCTTAGGTTTAAAAATTACCGTGTTAGGCAAAGATAGTCTGTTTAAGCCACCATTTCAGCCCTTATTAAATTGGGCTGGTCTGATTCCTGTCCGTCGCGACAGCGCACACGGACTGACAGAACAGGTTGTTGCCACGATTCATCAGCACGATAAAATCTGGATTGGCATGGCCCCAGAAGGTACTCGCAAAAAAGCCGAAAAAATGAAAAGTGGTTTTTACCATATTGCCCATGCCGCGGGTATCCCCATCGTGATGTTTGCCTTTGATTATGATCACAAAACTATTTATTGCTTGGGTGCCTTTACACCGACAGGCCACTACCAACAAGACCTCGAACAAATCATGCAATGCTATGTAGGACACTTCTCACCAAAGAATCCAGATTGGTTGGCAGAACCCTTACAAAAACTTGTGAAAAAAAACTAGAAAATTGAGGGTAAATCTGCTCTGATGTGCCCATCTTTTTGTACATTTTATCTGCACCTGATATGAAAATTGCTCGACTGTCTTGCTTGGCTATTATTAGCTTGGCTTTATTTGGTTGTGATCAAACAGCAAAGAAAACACCACCTATAACAGCAATTAAAGCACGTGAACCCGTGATTGCTCTCGCTTTAGGCGGTGGCGGTGCCAAGGGCTTTGCCCATATTGGTGTGATTAAAGTTTTAGAATCGCATGGTATTAAAGCCAAAATCGTGACAGGTACCAGTGCAGGTAGCTTTGTCGGCAGCATTTATGCCAGTGGGCAAACGCCTTATCAAATGCAGAATCTGGCTTTAAAACTGCAAGAATCTGACTTGCGTGATCTAACCCTCAATAGCCAAGGCATTATCCTCGGTCAAAAGCTACAAAATTATGTGAATAACCAAGTCGGCAATAAACCGATCGAACAATTCCCGATTCGTTTTGCTGCGGTCGCAACGCGCTTAGACAGTGGAAAAAAAGCAGAGTTTATCAAAGGCAATGCCGGCCAAGCGGTACGTGCATCTTGTAGTATTCCAAACGTGTTTGTCCCTGCTGTGATTGGCAATACCAAATATGTGGATGGTGGCTTAGTCAGCCCGATTCCAGTCAAAACAGCAAAAGATATGGGTGCAGATATTGTCATTGCCGTGGATATTTCTGCTCGTCCAGCGGGTGATAAGCCCTTAAGCATGTGGGGTCTATTGGACCAAACCATTAACATCATGGGCCAGCAGAGTATTAATGAAGAACTCAATCAAGCCACCATTGTGATTCAACCAAAAGTAGGCCACTTGGGTGTACTTGACCTTAAATCTAGTAATGAAGCGATTTTAGAAGGTGAAAAAGCAACACAGGCCAAGATCACTGCTATTCGGAATGCCATTACTACATTTAAGAACTCCCCTGCTGCATTAAAACCTGCTCCTAGACCAAAATTCTAAAAGCCCTCATCTAGGGCTGTTGTTGTCTATAAATACTTGCGATTCAAGGCAGATTTTTAGCATGCATCAGCCCTAAATCCTAAAAAAACAATCTTTGTATATTCATAAAGATAATGATCTGCTAGAGTGCTAAAGGTGAATATTTTTTCACCTCCACTCCGTTTAATGATGCGAGCAAATCTATGGAATTTGTAGTTGAACCTTGGCACTGGTTTGTATTAGGGATTTTACTGATTCTTTCAGAGTTAATTTTGCCTGCTTTTGCTGCATTATGGTTTGGCATAGCAGCAGTCATGGTCTGTATTTTACTGTGGCTTTTCCCGATGATGGGCTTTACAACCCAAGTGATTACTTGGGGGATTTTATCTATTTTATGTACGATTCTTTGGTTCAAATTTATCAAACCACTCTCCATTGATAAAACCAAAGCAGGACTTCCTCGTGAAGCAACTATTGGACAAGTGGGTATGGTCATCCAGACTGGACTTGAGCATGAACAAATTATTGTGCGCTTCCCAATACCTGTCTTAGGTTCTGATGAATGGCATTGCCGTTGTATGACTCCAGTACAAGTTGGTGATCGCGTTCGTGTGGTTGATATTTTGGGTAATGATTTAGTCGTCCAACCTCATACGTCATAAACAGAAAGAGGGTTTTCAATGTCTGTCGGTATTATTATTGTTTTAGCTTTTGCCGCTTTTGTCGCTGTAACCATTTTTAAAGGGGTTCGTATTGTTCCCCAAGGTTATAAATGGATTGTTCAACGTTTAGGTAAATACCATACTACGTTGAATCCTGGTCTCAACTTCGTTATCCCCTATGTAGACGAAGTTGCTTATAAAATTACCACCAAAGATATTGTTTTAGATATTCCTTCACAAGAAGTAATTACCCGAGACAATGCCGTACTGGTCATGAACGCCGTGGCTTATATCAATCTTACAACACCAGAAAAAGCGGTGTACGGGATTGAAAACTATACATGGGCAATTCAAAACCTTGTTCAAACTTCACTCCGTTCAATTGTGGGTGAAATGGACTTGGATGATGCACTGTCTTCACGTGATCATATCAAAGCGAAATTGAAAGCAGCCATTTCTGATGATATTTCAGATTGGGGGATTACGCTTAAAACAGTTGAAATCCAAGATATTCAACCATCTAACACCATGCAAGCGGCGATGGAAGCTCAAGCTGCTGCTGAACGTCAACGTCGTGCGACTGTAACCAGAGCAGATGGTGAAAAACAAGCTGCAATTTTAGAAGCTGATGGTCGTTTAGAAGCATCGCGTCGTGATGCAGAGGCACAGGTTGTACTTGCTGAATCATCACAACGTGCGATTGAAATGGTCACTACTGCTGTCGGTGATAAAGAAATCCCTGTTGCTTACTTACTTGGTGAGCAATATGTGAAAGCGATGCAGGATCTTTCTAAATCAAGTAATGCAAAAACTGTGGTACTTCCAGCCGATGTACTCAATGCCATTCGTGGAATTATGGGCAAACACTAATCCATATTTCGATCAAATAAAGCAGCGTTCACGCTGCTTTATTTTTTAAGCTTCTTGAATCTTTTTTCGATCTTTGACGGACAGTTTCTTCACCACCAAATCATAAGAATCGTTGATCAGATCCTCGAGTAAATCAGCCGTAATCTCACTACTACTTGCAATCGAAATCCAGTGTTTTTTATTCATGTGATAACCAGCCGAAATTGAGGAATAAAGTTCCTGATATTCCATACTTTTCTCAGGCTTGCATTTGACGGTTACAATTAGTTTCCCCGCATGGGAAGCCACGTACATAAACATTTTGTCAAAGACTTTAAAGACTTCACAATCAGGTCCAAAGGGTTGTGACTGATTTGCAAAAGCCAAATTTTTGCCATATTGCAAAGCACATTGTTCAAGTTGATCGTCATTCATAAAGCGATGGCCTGTTGTTATTTCTCTGGATCATCTTTTTATCTTAGATTCGCTTTTATATTAAAACAATGATTTATAAGTCGCTTAAACCCATTCTATTGATCGTATTTAAATGTACATCTATTCCAAAAATAAAGACCATACAAGTATGGTCTTTTATAACATTCAAGAATCGATCAAAGCTGAAAAAATATTAACTTTTCCGTGCCAATAAAAATTGCGAGATTGCCACCAATTCTTTGGCATCTTCACCGAAATAAGCCAATGCTTCAAAGGCTTGATCATGTAAAGTCTGTGCATAATCTTGTGCTTGCGCTAGGCCCATCAAGGATGGATAAGTCGATTTTTGAACCTGCTCATCTTTACCAGCGGTCTTGCCTAAAGTTTCAGTGCTTGCAGTAACATCCAGAATATCATCCTGCACTTGGAAGGCTAAACCAATCGTTTGTCCAAATTGGCGTAATTTCGGAATTGCTGGATCAGTGCCATTAAAAATGGTCACCGCACCCATCATGATTGCCGCTTGAATCAAAGCACCTGTTTTATTACGGTGAATATTTTCCAATTCAGCTTGATCGACTTGCTTTCCTTCCCCTTCAGCCTGCAAATCCAATACCTGACCACAAACCATTCTTGAACTTGCTGTTGCTAAAATCTGCACCTGTTTTAAGACAATGGCTGCTTCAGTACCTTGACCCTGCTCATCAAACAAACGACTGCCCAAAATTTCAAAGGCCATCGACTGTAAAATATCACCTGCCAATAAGGCAGTATCTTCACCAAATGCGACATGGCAAGTTGGTTGTCCACGACGTAGTAAGTCATTATCCATACAAGGCAAATCATCATGTGCCAACGAGTAGCAATGAATCAATTCTACTGCAACCGCCGCGCGTCGTGCCGCTGCAAAGTTATGATTGGCTTGCAATGAAGCTGCCGCATAACACAAAGCTGGGCGAACACGTTTCCCACCCAACATCACCGTGTGGTGAACAGCAGCTTTTAAAGGTTCTGGAATTGAAAATGCAGCCAATGCTGTCAATAAATCCTGTTGAATACGTTGTTGAGCTTGTTTTAGAACATCCGCATTAACTTGAGAAATAGATGACACAGTTGTTGCCTCAGGAAATCTGAATGGAAGAGTAAAATGACAAGACTTGTCAGAATGGCAACATCATAACATTATTTATCTCATGAAATTGTGTTTGTATTTTTAATAGATTCAAAATAATAAAGCCTTCAAATGAAGGCTTTAGCAATAAATTCAAAACAAAATAAATTAGAAGGTATCGCCGGGTACACGAACCCAGCCTTCCATCAGTACACGTGCGCTACGGCTCATGATGGCTTTTTTTACAGACCATTTTCCATCAATCAATTCAGCTTGAGCACCGACACGTAAGGTTCCAGAAGGATGACCGAAACGAACTGCTTCACGCTCACCGCCACCCGCAGCTAAATTTACCAAGGTTCCCGGAATGGCTGCTGCTGTACCAATCGCAACTGCTGCCGTTCCCATCATGGCATGATGTAATTTACCCATCGACAACGCACGTACCAATAAATCTACATCAGTCGCTTCAACGGCTTTACCACTCGAAGAGCTATAACGCTTTGGCTGTGATACAAAAGCAATTTTAGGCGTATGCTGACGCGCAACAGCTTCTGAAATATCTTTAATCAAACCCATGTGTACTGCGCCATACGCACGGATTTTTTCAAAACGCGCTAAAGCTGCAGCATCACCATTAATTTGATCTTGTAATTCTGTCCCTTGATAACCAATGTCTTCAGCATTTAAGAAAATGGTTGGAATGCCTGCATTGATAAATGTTGCCTGAAAAGTACCTACATCAGGAACAACCAGTTGATCAACAACGTTTCCTGTCGGGAACATATCGCTCCCTTCTTCACCATCATCAGCAGGGTCTAAAAATTCAATTTGCACTTCAGCGGCAGGAAAAGTCACGCCATCCAGTTCAAAATCACCTGTTTCCTGAACTTGACCGTTGCTCACAGGGACATGTGCAATAATCGTTTTTGCAATATTTTTCTGCCAAATCCGTACTGTACAAATCCCATTTTCAGGAATACGCGCTGCATCCACCAAACCATTTGAAATCGCAAATGATCCCACTGCCGCAGTGAGATTGCCACAGTTACCACTCCAGTCGACAAATGGTTGATCAATCGAAACTTGACCAAATAGATAATCAACATCATGTTCTGGCTGTGAACTTTTTGCCAAAATCACGGTTTTACTGGTACTTGAAGTTGCAGCACCCATTCCATCAATCTGCTTGCCATAAGGATCTGGGCTACCAATCACACGCAGAAGAAGTTGATCACGTGCTTTGCCTGCTACTTGTGCCGCTTCAGGTAAATCATCCAGTTTGAAAAATACACCTTTACTTGTGCCACCACGCATATAGGTTGCTGGGACTTTAATTTGCGGTACTGAGCTCATGTCAATGTCTTCCTTTTATCATGTTCTTGATGCAGATAAATTTTGAATCTAAAGGTACTGCACTGCCATCAAAAATACCATACGACCAATTGTTTTGGGATTGGTCGTAACGCCTAGAATCTGTGCATTTTAGTGAGTAGATTTCAAGGCTTTGATCATGGTAGAAATAGTGATCCATCCGTCGGGAAAAACAGGGATATTTCCCAACTGTATAAAATTACAGCATATTTCATTTTAATATTCATATAAATATAAGATTTTAAATAACTTTTAAAAACAACTTTCCAGTCATAGCATCACTGTACTTTTACTAGGCGAAAATCTTTCAATCTATTAGAATAATCCAGTTAATTCCTCGTCGAGCTCAGTCCTTTGAACAACGATTCTTCTCAACTTCAGCGTGGACTAAAAAACCGCCATATCCAACTCATCGCGATGGGTGGAGCAATTGGTACGGGCTTATTTTTAGGTTCTGCGCAAATTATTCAGTCTGCTGGACCATCTATTATTTTGGGGTATGCAATTGGCGGCTTGATTGTTTTTCTCATCATGCGTCATTTAGGTGAAATGATTGTCGAAGAGCCTGTTGCAGGTTCATTTAGTCATTTTGCTTATAAGTATTGGGGTAAATTTCCAGGCTTTATTACAGGCTGGAACTATTGGGTGCTCTACATCCTTGTCGCAATGACTGAGTTAACGGCGGTAGGTAAATATATTAATTACTGGTGGCCTCAAATCCCCGCTTGGCAGTCTGTATTATTTTTCTTTGTCGTGATTACCGCAGTCAACCTGACCAATGTTAAATTTTATGGTGAATCAGAATTCTGGTTAGCGATCATCAAGGTCACTGCCGTGGTTGCCATGATCTTGTTTGGTTTATTCCTGCTCTTCACTGCCGATGCAAACTCAACAGCTTCATTTAGCAACCTCTGGTCACATGGCGGCTTTTTTCCGCATGGCTTTGATGGCCTGTTCTATATGTTGGCTTTCTTGATGTTTGCTTTTGGTGGCATTGAACTGATTGGTATGGCCGCAGCAGAAGCTAAAGATCCAAAAACAACTATTCCAAAAGCGATTAACCAAGTGGTTATTCGTATTCTGGTTTTCTACGTGGGCTCACTGACCATTCTATTGTCGCTGGTGCCTTGGAACCAACTGGACCTAGGTGGCTTAGATAAAAGTCCATTCGTGATGATTTTCAGTCAGATGGGTATTGCTTGGGCAGCACATTTACTTAATTTTATTATTCTGACGGCAGCATTATCGGTTTATAACAGTGGTATGTATGCCAACAGCCGTATGGTGTTTGGTCTAGCCCAACAAGGTAATGCGCCGAAAGTATTTACCAAAACCAATAAACAAGGTGTCCCTGTTCCAGCAGTACTCCTCTCAGCATTCCTGATTTTTGGCTGCGTATTACTCAACTACTTTGTGCCTGAAGATGCCTTAGGTCATTTGATGTATGTCGTTGTTGGTGCTCTGGTTCTAAACTGGGCCATGATCAGCTTGACCCACTTGAAATATAGAAGTCACATCAAAGCTGCTCAAATTAAAACTTCTTATCCAGCATTATGGTCTCCATTCAGCAACTATTTGGTATTAGCATTTATTGCTGTTGTGCTCTATATCATGTGGCAACAGGGCTTCAAAGAATCTGTACTGATGATTCCGATTTGGATCGTAGGCATGTTTATTTTCTATAAAATTTTAAATCGCAAAACTGAACATTAACAGTTGATCGGTTTGATGAAAAAGTGATTGCTTCTGCAATCACTTTTTTGTTTATAATCATTAAATTACGGTTAATAGAACGACTTTATTTTTTAGCCACAAAGCTCTGAAAGAACCAAAAGCCCTGAACCAGTTTTAGAATAATTAAATTTTAATTTTAGAAACTTATTAAAAAAACTAAACAGTATGTTCTGTATATGGCTTACTATTATCCTTCTATAAGAATTAAGAGGGTAAAATAAATTATGGCAACACCTTATATTGTGATTGGATGCCCTACAACGGGCGGTGGCCAAGTTATCTCAGGAAACTGTAGCTTTTTAATTGAAGGTATCCCCATTGCCTGTGTAGGTGATAAAGCAACATGTCCAAAGCATAAGACGGTTTCAACAATCATCTCAGGTGATCCGTATATGCAAGTTATAGGTAAAGCGGCAGCAAGAGTGAATGATAGCCTTTCATGCGGCTGTAAATTGCTTCCTAAACAAAATCTCGTTGTTGGGGCTACGGGACCAAGCAATTGATCTGGATCTTCTAGCTCAACCAAATCAAGTTTTTCCCAGACAAATCATCTTATTTACGATGAACAAATTATCGCTGTCGATGAGCAAGGTGCACTTATACCAGATATAAGTTATTACATCGAAACGGTAGAGGGTGAAATATACAAAGGCAAAACCGATAGCTTTGGAAATTGTCCAAGAATCGCAACTTCAAAGAAAAGTGAATTAAAAGTCTGGCTAGGTGATGATGCCGAAATTAAAATAAATGAGGCTAATCAAACATGACAACCCAGCCCAAAAAAGTACCAACGAATAGCTCTAAAAACTCGACCACTCAAGTAACTGTGAATCGTAAAAACAGGATTATCGCTTGGGGTGGGGCTTATTCTAAAAGTGATAATCACACCTTTTTAGACACTGCAAACAACCTACAAAGGGCTTATAAAAATAAGGATGGAAACAAATACAATATATTTGTGAGGGAGATTAAAACTAAAGATGATTTTATTGATCTGATTAATCGCCAGCCTGAAAATAGCATACGCTCATTAGATATATTCACTCACGGCGGCGAAGATTCGCTTTACATGGTATCTGTACGCCAATCTGATAGCTGGTCCCCGAGCCAATATCGCTTATGGCGTTATGCGTTTCACAATAAAACTTTTTCATCTTCGGACTTATCCTCTTTGCAATATAAGACTTTTACACAAAATGCAAAAATAGAGATTCACGGTTGCCAGACTGCCGCAAATCCGCAAGCTGCGAATAATCTTGCTTCTGAATGGTCTAAAAAGCTGTATAGTGCAGGTAAAACACAATCATCCGTTATGGGACATACTACGAATGCCAGCCCTTTAATTAATGGATCTAAGACCACTGCGTCAGAACAATCATATATGTGGCAGCAACGAGTAGCATATAGGAATGGGCATATTATTCTGGATACAACTGAGAAAGGGTTGATTGACGAAGTTAAGCTGTCGAAGTAAGAGAAAATTATGATTGATAATCCAAATTTTTTTACAAATGCTCTTGTTTATTTTTTCGGGTGCCTCGTTCCTATCTTTTTTATTCTGGCTCTTTATGCACCTATTGCACCAGCAAAATTTTCTAAACTCTCAAAAAATAGATTAGCTTTGTTTATAATTTTTTTACTATTAGCGATAGTCAGTTTTGGTTTAGCTAACTTATTTATCCCTAGAGGCTTTCCATAAATTTATCTTTCTCTTTAACAGTTGATCGGTTTGATGAAAAAGTGATTGCTTCTGCAATCACTTTTTTGTTTATAATCATAAAATTATGCGCTTATAGCTTAACTGGATAGAGCAGTTGCCTCCTAAGCGACCGACGTGGGTTCGAGTCCCGCTGAGCGCATAACCTTTTAGCTCTTTTATATTTTAAAGAAGGGAAAGATTAAATATCCCAGTTCTTTTCGATGGCGGTAATTTGGCTATAGACACTTTGGTACTCTGCCTGTTTCACCGTACACCACAGTTCAACAAAGGCTTTACCTAGATATTCAGTTAAGCATGTATTGTCCTTCAATAAGCTCAGTGCTTGCATTTGCTCAGTTGGCAATAACACATGCTCACTTTTAAGTTTTAATTGGTGTGCTTGCTTTGGCAGCGTCAACTGGTGGGTCAAACCATGCAAAGCACCGATCAAAATTGTAGTTACCGCCAAATAAGGATTACAGTCTGCTCCTGCTACGCGATATTCCAAACGCTGATTTTCTTGATCTGAGCAGGGAATTCGGATCGCCACATTTCGATTATTCAACCCCCAATTGGCTTCCAAAGGAACATGATTCCCCAACTTGAAGCGACGGAAAGAGTTTAAATTTGGCGCTAAAATTGCCATAGAATCAGGCATAAATAATAGCAAACCACTGATTGCTTTTAATAATGCCTCAGAGAGCTTGTCTGACGTTGAGCTAAAAACATTCTGCTGATGTTGATCTAAAATACTCATATGAAAGTGCATCCCACTGCCCGCCTTATGCATCTCTGGCTTGGCAAGGAAATTTGCTCGCAAGTGATATTTATGTGCAATCTGCTTAATGGTTCTCTTCAACACCATGATCTGATCACATAGCTTTAAAATATTCGTAGTATGTTGCAGATTGATCTCATATTGCCCCGATGATGACTCAGAAACGATGCCTGTAATCTGAATGTTCTGTAATTTTGCAACCGATTCAAGTTCATTCAGAATATTTTGATAATGGTCAGAAGTATTAATATCAAAGCATTGCGTAATCGTTTCTTCAGCGTCTCTAGCAGTGCTTAAAGGATGTAAATAAAACTCTATTTCTGCTGCGATGCAAGGATAATAATTTTTGTCATGCAATTGATACAAAATCTTTTTCAACACATTCCGAGGCTCATACAAACAATCTTTTCCACAATCGTCTTTCATACTAAGAAGCAACTGTGCGTTATGCTCAGGATCGGTGGGATGAGGTTGTAAGGACCCTAAAATAGGTTCACACAAATGATCTGGCTCACCGATATATTTTCCCAATCCTGTCTCTTCAATCACCTTGCCATCTAAGCTCATGGCGTAAATCGACAATGGGAAATAGCAACCTTTTACCAGATTTTTTAAGCAGCCAATATCAATTCTTTTGCCACGCAAGTGCCCATTCAAATCACATAAGTACACATCGACATGTTGAGTATTTGGATACTGTTGTAAATAGGCCTCAATTTCTTCTATAAATAAATTCTTTAACTCAAGATCATTGCGCTCATTTTTATGCATGGTGGTATGCATATACTTTTTAAGTACAGATGGATGATTGATCTCAACAAGTACAGCACTCATAGCTGAAAACTCTAGTTATTCGATAGATTCAGCTTAGAACAAGCCTCAATATAAGTAACGTAAACAGTGCGTAAACTCATTGTGGTATTGAATAAATTTTTCATAAAAACGCGCAATAAAAAACGGAGTCAGACTCCGTTTTTTAAAACAATAAATCAATTTATTCTTGATGCTTAGTCGAGGAGCCGAATGGACTTTAATCGTCTTAATCTTACAGCCAATTCTTTCAATGCATAATTGATTGAAACAACTAGCATGAAACCAATTACAAACGAACCGATCACATCGAATGGAAAATGTACCCCGACAAAAACCCGTGATAACCCAACAATCGCGCTCAAGATCAAACCGATGATTCCAATCTTTTTGAAACCCGCCAATAAATATGAAAATGCAATAATAACAATGGTTAGCGTATGCTGGCTTGGGAATGATGAACTTGAACCATGACCAATCAATTTATGACCTAAATCAATCTGAAATGGGCGTGGATGATGATAAAAAAACTCAATGATGTCGCTGAGCAGTAAAGAAAACAGGACGATCACCAATGTTTTTGCGAACAGCAGGTTATAGATTTTCCATTGTGTCACTAACAAAAATACAAGAAAACTGATAAACACAGTGTTGAGATCATCGGCTAGAAAAATTGCGACCTTGTCTAAAACTGCATGTTCCTTTGCAAAAGAATTTATACTATTAAACAAAGAGATATTTAATTCTTTAAAAATCATTTCCGTTTCTATCCACACTATCCATGAAGATCAATGCGCTCAATATACAGGATAATAATGAAGAAATTATTAATAATTTTTATATTTTATTATTCACATATTCCAAAAGGATTGAAGTCAAGTATTGCTGAATTTTATAACAAAATCCCTCAACTAAAATCATCAATAAATAGGACAAATTTATCCTATTTATTGACGTTAATTGACTGAAGTTTAGAACTTAAATTCTAAACCAGTGCCCGCAACAGGTTGCTTATCTTTGGCACTTGCTTGTTCAAAAGTTGAATAGCCTGCATAACCATACACTTTCGCTTGTTTAGTAAATGAGTAGTCTGCGCCTAATAAAAGTTGCTTGGCATCAAAGTCAACTGCATTGCTTTTAAAGCTGGTTGAATTTTGGCTATATTGTGCTTTCACCGTCCATTTTGATTGATTCGGTAACTTGTATTCAGCACCGATGAGCCAGCCTTGCGAATCATCAATATTGATCGCAGCGTCATCATTTCCTTTTTTATCAGCAACTTTCGAGGTCTGATATAAGGTTTTTAATGCCAGTCCTTCAATTGGCGTCAAACGACCAATCACACGCACTGTATTCGCAGCAGCAAACACTTCATCCACTTGCGTTTCAGTGTCGCTAGAGTTCAATAAACCATGTCCCAAGAAATCACTTGGAATCGCTTTATCGTAGCCCAAACCGACTAAGAATAATGGATGGCTATAACTCAGTGACGCAGACCATGCATCCCCTAGACCGCCACCAGCGACATTGACGCCACCACGGTTGTCATCTTCAATTCCCTTACTTTTATTTTCACCCGTTGCAACTAAGACGCTTGCTTCAAAATTACCACCATTAAAAGCAAGTTCAGGAGAATCATAGACCACGACGTTATTGACACGGTTCTCACCTGTCATGATGCCCGTGATATCAGCTTTATTACTAATATAGTTATTAAAGCTATCGACTGGGCTCGATAAATCTTTCAAAGGTGTATTGTGCTTGCCCACTTTAATTGCACCGAAGCGATCATCTTTTAATCCAACATAACGGTTTCGTTGTGACCAGTCTGTTTTATCACCATCGGCATAAAAAGCCCATTCCGCTAAATAAATCGCGCTCAAATGCTCAGTTAATTTTTCTTCGCCTTTAATCCCAAGAAATGAACTATTACTATTTATTTTCCATACATCACGATCTGATGAGTTGGCATTCACTTCAGGTAAATAATCCAAACTTGCGTCAATTTCTCCATACAATTTTGGCGCTGCAAATGCAGAACTGGTTGCAATACTTATGATTGTCGCAAGCGCAAGTTTCATCTTCATTTTTTATGTTCCTAACCATCTAAAAAAAGTGTAAAAAAGCCCCATTTCGCTCTGTTTCAAGCAAAATTTAGAATTAAGTGGGAATGTGTAAACAGGTCTGCTTTTATATTCTCATGAATATAAAAGCATTATAACAATTTGATTTACATATTATAAAATGGGAATACACCAAATATTAACGCACTGCCCATCAACACGCAGCAGGTAATAAAGGCCCATTTCAACGTGAATTTCTGATGATCACCCATTTCTACAGCCGCCAAACCACATAATAAATAGGTTGAAGGAACGAGTGGTGATAACAGGTGAATCGGTTGCCCAATAATTGAAGCACGTGCAATTTCAACCGCTGAAATTCCATAATGTGATGCAGCTTCGGCAAGAATCGGTAAAACACCAAAATAAAAGGCATCATTCGACATAAAGAAGGTTAAAGGCATACTTAAGACACCTGTAATTGGTGCCAAATAAGGTCCCATACTTGGTGGAATCACAGCCACGAAACCTTTAGACATCGCTTCAACCATGCCTGTACCAGATAGAATTCCGGTAAAAACACCTGCAGCAAAGATCACACCGACGACTGCGAGTACGCTATCTGCATGCATGGCAATACGTTTTTTCTGCATGTTGACGCATGGATAGTTCACGACTAAAGCAATACAGAAACCCAGCATGAACAGAATCGACATTGGTAAAAATCCTTTTACCAAAGAAGCCATTAAAACTAAGGTCAAGATACCGTTAAACCAGCGTAAATGCGGACGTTGTGCTTCTGGATCTTTTGAAATAGAGATGTCATCCGCATGGCTGATATCGACCAGTTCAATCACGCCTAAACGTTTGCGTTCATACATACCATACAAGTAGGCTAAGAAGAATAACCAGGCAGCAGCAACAATCATTGATGGAATCATTGGAATGAAGACTTCACTGGCATCGACCTGAAGCGCACTTGCAGCACGTGCTGTTGGCCCACCCCATGGTGTCAAATTCATGACTCCACTACAAAGCAGCATCAAGCAGGTCATGATCAATGGATTCATGCCAACACGTTTGTACAATGGCATCATTGCCGCCACACAAATCATATACGTGGTTGAACCATCACCATCTAAAGAAACCAATAATGTTAGAAAAACAGTACCTAAAGTGATTTTTAATGGATCGCCCTTTACTTTCTTTAAAATCCATCTTACCGAAGGGTCAAATAACCCCGAATCAATCATTAATGCAAAATATAAAATAGCGAAAAGAAGCATTACGCCTGTTGGTGCTAACTTTTTAATACCCTCTAACATGGTATTGCCAAGTTCGGCCAATTGAATATGACTTAAGCTCTCAAAATAAAAACCTAAGCCCCAAGCGATAATAGCGAATATGAATGGGATTAAAATTAATGCAACTAATGCACTGAGACGTTTTGACATGATCAAATACATAAAGCACATGATCATGCTGATACCTAAAAAAGTCAGCATTGAAAGCAATCCTTAGCATAATAAGTTTTTTTTAATGGGTAGACCTACCCTAATCCAGCACAGATTCTATGCGATTTAACTTTAGTCAATTCATTTAATTTAGTTATATGCCTAAAGCACCCATTCACATGAAAAATACCTTAAAAGTATGCAAATATACTTTCAATATAAGATTATGATTTGTAATTAATTTTGTTTTTAATATATATACCATTCAATCAAAATCAACTTTTTCAATGAACTATATTCAAGAAAAGAATGTAATATTATGGTGCATTTTTTGATTAAAATTTAACAATTTTGAGGAAATGATAATCAAAACAAATCGTATTTATTTATCAGACAGCCAATCTGGTTAAAATCCAAGCGAAAACAGTATTATTCAAAATTACGGAAAAATTATAACAATAATGCTTTTTATTTCATATTAAAAATAAAATAAAAAACTCATATTTTGAGAATAATAGCACTGATTAAAACTAAATATGGTGAGTTTGATGCTCTCGATATTCATTTGGTGAAATCCCTACCCAATTTCGATATGCTTTCCTAAAATTCGAGGTGTCAGAAAAGCCCAATCTTGCTGCAATTTCATCAATACTTAATGTTGTAGCCTCTAAATACTCATCAGCAAGTCGCCTTCTGGTACTATCTAGAATATCCTGATAACTGACCTCAATATCCGCTAAGCGACGATAGAGTGTTCTTTTAGATAAATGCAATTGATCCGCCATCTGTTGCGCTGTTGGAAAGCTACCTACCGCATCTAACAACAGCAGCCGAATATTACGAACCAATTCTGGTTCTTCATGCTCATCTGTACCTAGCATTCGTTCACAGAATGACTGGCACATATCAGCCGTAATCGGATTGGCATTTGGGCAAGGCTTGTCTAGCCAGTCAAGATCAAAATGCCACTGCATCACCTCTGCATCAAATTCAACTGGACAACGAAATACCTTTTGGTATTCATCGGCATAGTCCGGTGCAGGATAAGGTAACAATAATTTTTGAGCCTGAAAAGGCGCTTCTAATACACACTCAATCAAAGTTTGCATTGAACTAAACCAGAACTCACAAACCAAAGGCAGTAATTTACCCAGTGCAATAATTTCACTCCCTTCAAAAACCGCAGCGTGCTTTTGAATAGAAAATGATTTCTTTAATACAGGTGCAGCGAGCTTAATATGGCGAATCCCAAACTCCACCGCCTGTTGAAAATTACGAGAAGAATAAAGCGCATAACCATAGACACCAAAGTCCGAAAGTTTCTGTTTTTGTCCTGCTCGCATACCAATCAAAGGGTCTTTTGATAAATGCTGAATCGTCTGAAAAAGTTGTAATTTTTGATAGGGTGAAATCTGGGAAGCTGCACTGCTCAGTGCATCATGAGCGATACCTGTACCTTTTAATATTTCAGCTAAGCTATAACCTTGTTGTTGCATTGCTTCAAGAAGACTGCTAAGACCTAAGATTGCTGTACCTTGACCTAATTGATTCTGATCGTATCGTGCTTCAATCATCTTCGAGTTCACATCCTGTTTACGCATTTTTTCACCTCATCCCTTGAGTGATGATGCATAATGGCACTAAATTACCTTTTGTTGTCTCAATTTAACATCGACTACAAATCTCATCAATCATAAAGTCTATTCTACTAATAAGCATGAAAGGAGCAACAATGACACTTTCAACTTCACAACAATTCAGTGATTCTGCAACCGAACATATGTATTCGGTTTTTAATCAACAGCGTGCTGCTTTTGATGCTCAGCCCTACCCTGATCTCGATGATCGACGTACCAAGTTACTGAAAATTAAAAAACAAATTATCCGTTATCAAGATGTAATTGCGGCTGCAATCAATGCGGATTTTAGTTCACGCTCTCTAGATGAATCCAAACTACTTGATTTGCTTGGTTCTGTGCTTGAAGCAGAACATGCCATTCGTCATTTGAGACGTTGGATGCGACCAAGCAAACGTAGCACCGAATTGCTGTTTTTATCGAATCGTTTGCGCGTGCAATACCAACCCAAAGGTGTCGTTGGTGTCATTGTCCCATGGAACTTTCCTGTTTATTTAGCACTTGGTCCATTGGTTGCGGCAATTGCAGCAGGCAATCGCGTGATGATCAAGTTACCTGAAGTGACTCCAGCCACTAATGCAGTGGTTAAACGGATGTTGGCTGAAATCTTTAATGAAGATGAGGTTGCTGTTTTTGGTGAAGAGATCCTTGATCCAGCACAATTCACTTCACTGCCATTCAACCATATTGTATTTACAGGCTCGCCAGCAATTGGTCGTGTGGTCATGCGTGCCGCAGCAGATAATTTAACTCCAGTCACCTTGGAGCTGGGTGGTAAATCTCCTGCATTGGTCAGCCGTAATTATCCTCTAGCCGATGCTGCAAAACGTGTTTTACATGGTAAAGCAACGAACTGTGGTCAAATCTGTGTTGCACCCGACTATGCACTGGTACCAAAAGAAAAAGTCGATCAATTTGTCGCAGAATGCCAAGCGAATTTCACCAGCATGTATGGCAAAAGTATTCGCAATAACGACAATTACACCTCGATTGTGAATGATCGCCACCTGAAACGTTTGCTCGAAATTCTGGATGATGCCAAAGCCAAAGGCGCACAAGTCATTGCCTGTGGTGAATATGACCGCGACCAAGATGCGCGTCGTATGCCTGTACATATCGTACTGAATTGCACACCAGAGATGCGTATTTTAAAAGAAGAACTGTTTGGTCCTGTTTTACCTGTCGTTGCTTATGAGGCATTAGATGATGCGCTTCAGTATATTCAAGCAGGTGAAAGACCATTGGCTTTATATTGCTTTAGCCATGATGCCAACGAACTTGATTATATTTTAAAACGGACTCACTCAGGTGGAGTCACCGTCAATGATTGGGGCTGGCATGTGGTAAACCATGATGCGCCATTCGGTGGGATTGGTAACTCAGGCATGGGAACTTATCATGGCGAAGAAGGTTTCCGTGAACTTTCCCATGCAAAAACCGTCTTTGCCCGTCATCGCTTCTTCCCAACCCAACTGTTCTATCCTCCTTATGGCACTTGGGTACAAAAACTGGCTATACGTTTCTTCCTGAAACAGGGCGACCCAAATATTAAATAATCACTGAAAATAAAAAAGCCTCTAGATGAGGCTTTTTTATTTTTTACATGCAAGTAAATGGTTTACTTCATCATGCCATCTTGTTGATATTTGGGTGAACGAGGTCCATACAGCAACCCTAATCCAGGATTGTGCTGTGTTGGTGTAAATAATTGGGTATTAACAATCGTCGCCAAAGGATAAGCACGATCATTGACACTGCCCGCAATTTGTTCAACCAATGCTCCAACCAGTGCAGTAAGTAAATCGTTGTTGCCATTATTACTCGATTGAACCGCTTTCTTCTCGCCAGTCCAAATAGTTTCATTGGTCTTTAGATCAACCAGTTTGGCTTCCACGCTTACGGTAGCAACACTTTGAATGACCTGATATTTTGATCCATATTCTTTGATTCGAATATATAAGGCCGCATCAGCCCCAAAGATTTCCTGTAATTTCTGCGGCGAAATGCTTTGAGCATCATGACCATTGGTCACACCATTCTCTTTGAACATCGAATCGACCACAGAGATTGGAAAGACATAGTATCCTGCTTCAGCAACTGGCGTAATCACTGTCGGCCAATAGCTATAGGTTGCCTTAACATCAGGAGAATCATTTACAGGGGGTAATACCAAAATGGATTTCGGCATATGCTGTTTATAAACAGTCATATCCTTATTCACCGCAGGAGATGATGCACATCCCGACACAAGCACGCTCGCGAGCAGAAGGCTCGAAACTAAAAATGCCTTCATCATGGCTTTGGGTCCCCTGCATTGGCATTCATTTTCTGCAACAAACGATCCATCAATACCGTAGATTCAGGGTAGACCTGCCGCTCCAATTGAAAATATTCAACTGCCTTCTGTGCATTATTTTGCTGTAAAGACAACAACCCTAGATGTGCATATAGTCCAGGTGGAACCGCCAGATTTTTTGCTTTCGCTTTCTCTATTTCTGCTTCCAACTTGATCATTTGTGCATTGGGCGTTGCTTTTTCTGGCGCGTTATACATCAGATAGGTTTGCTGTGTATAAGAACCCCAACTATACAAAGGTTGAGGCCCAGCAGCACAGCCAACCAATCCGATCGCCATCAGACTGGCCAAAAGAATTTTTTTCATGTTACAACGGCCCAGTCTTATTGTGCAGTCCAGCGATTATTCTGAATATCGGTAACCAAATTGTTGACTGCTTCACGTACCGCCAAGTCTAAGACTTTACCGTTTAAAGTAGAATCATAAGATGCTGTAGAGCCAAAACCGAGCACTTCACGCGCGCTCAATGCGTATTCACCTGCACCTTGCACTGAATGAACAATCTCTGAGGTTTTCACATCTACAATATTTAAGTTCACTTTTGCATAGGCAATTTGCTGTTTACCACGGCCTAAAATACCGAATAACTGTTGGTCACCCACTTCTTTTCGGCCGAACTCAGATACATCGCCTGTAATGACATAGCGTGCGCCTTTAATGGTTTGGGCCGAATTACTATAACCGACTTCTTGTTTGAGTTCAGACAAATTATCGCGATTTAAAACCGAGAAATAACCTGTTTGCTGTAGATGTGTTTCTAAAATAGTTTTTGCCTGTCCGCCAAGACGATCGACATTATCTGAAAATATTCCTCTCATATAACTTGAGCGATTATCAAACTTGCCAATTGAAACAGGTACTTTCACGCCGTTATATTTAATTTGTTGTACTGCTACCGTCACTTGTGGGCTTTGGATTGATTTTGAAGTTTCTGTGGTTGAACAGGCCATTAAACCTAAAGAACTGAATACAGTAATCGCTAATAATTTTTTCATTTTGACTCTAATAAGCAAGACATAAAAAAGTCTCAGCAGTATATACTAAAAAGCTGAATATAGCCTATAACCATTAAAAGGCTAAACCATTATTAATTATAATAAAAATTAATTTTATACCTTCAAATATATTACACATTACAAGTATCTGATGATCGCTCAATACGCTGTGATGAACGAGCAGATGAACCTATTTCTTGTCTCAATCACATAAAATGACAATTAGCGTTTCAAAAATATATTTTAAATTTTCTATTATTTTCTAAAATCTTATGTATCTAATTTGCTCATATAACTTGTATAAAATTGCTGTAAATCAGTGAGCTGAAATGCATCGCGTTATTCAGCGTTTGTATGATAAATATGAATAAAATTTGCGTTCATATTGACCACTATTTTTCTCAATGCTACTTTCATTTTGCCATACCTAAAATTTTCTCTATACCGATATGGTAGGTTTTTAGATCGCTCATTTGTCCTGAGCTTACCTTTTAAATATCATTTTATTTCAGTCAGTAACGATAAAAAGTCACACAATCAACTTCATGCTCACCCCATAATTGAATACACCAACCCGCGAAAAAGGATAAAAAATGTTTGGAAAAATGATACATCAGGATTTATTGATCAGTAACTTAATTGAGCATGCAGCAAAATACCATGCAGATACTGCTATTTTTTCACGTGAAGTCGATGGTCAACTCTACAAAACGGATTGGAAACGCGTCCAGCAAAATAGCAAACGCTTAGCAAATGCTTTCAAGGCATTTAACTTAACCGAGGGCGATCGTATTGCAACAATTGCATGGAATAACCACCGCCATTTAGAATCATGGTATGCCATTTCTGGATGTGGTTATGTTTGCCATACCATTAACCCCCGATTATTTTTAGAGCAATTAACCTTCATTATTAATGATGCCCAAGATAAAATTATTTTCTTCGATATTACATTTTTACCATTAATCAGCGCCCTTAAAGATAAGGTGCCTTCTGTTGAGAAATTTATCTGTTTAAGTGCGTATGATGAAAGCGTCGCTGCTGCACTTCCAAACGTTATTTTCTATGATGCGTTAATTCAAGATCAATCGATTGAATTTGATTGGCCACAATTCAAAGAAGAAACACCAAGTTCCTTATGTTATACCTCTGGCACGACAGGAAATCCTAAGGGTGTCTTATATAGCCATCGTTCGACCTTACTGCATAGTATGGCAATTGCACTGCCTGATTCTTTAAATATTTCTGCTCGAGATATTGTCATGCCTGTGGTTCCCATGTTCCATGTCAATGCATGGGGCATCCCCTATGCAGCTGCGATGGTAGGTAGCTCTTTGGTTTTGCCTGGACCAAATTTAGATGGTGAGAGCCTCGTTCACTTGATTGACAATTATAAAGTGAGCGTGGCTTTGGGTGTGCCAACCATTTGGCAAGGTCTATTGGTTGCTGCTAAAAAAATAGGCAGCAGCTTGGAAAGTATGCAGCGCAATGTTGTTGGAGGTGCGACCTGCCCGCCATCGATCATCCGTGAATTTAAAAACACGTATCATTGCGACACAATTCATGCATGGGGAATGTCAGAAATAAGCCCACTGGGCACAGCCAATCAACCCAAAGCAAAACATGATGCGTTAAATCCAGAAGAACTTGAGAAATTGCGACAAAGCCAAGGCCGTCCACCTTTTGGTATAGAGCTACGCATTGTTGATGAAAATAGCATCACACCGCTAGCAAACGATGGGCACACCCAAGGAAACCTACAAGTCCGTGGTCCATGGGTCGTTGATCACTATTTTAATCAAGCGAAAAGTTCTCTTACTTCAGATGGTTGGTTTGATACAGGTGATATTGCAACCATTGATTCAGATGGATACATGACCATTCGTGATCGCGCCAAAGATTTAATCAAATCTGGTGGTGAGTGGATTTCATCAGTTGAATTAGAAAATATTGCTGTGGGCCATCCTGAAATTCGTATGGCAGCAGCCATTGCTGCACGCCATCCAAAATGGGATGAACGTCCAATTTTAATTGCTGTGAAACAAGAGCACGCTTCTTTAACCGAACAAGATGTGCTTGCATATTTTGCAGATAAAATCGCATCTTGGCAGGTTCCAGATGCTGTGATTTTTGTTGAGGCTCTGCCTATCAATGGAACTGGAAAAATTGTTAAAGCAGAACTGCGTGAAAAATATGGAGATTTTTTACTAAAATCCTAGTGACGGAATACCGTGACAGAAGAAACTCACTATTCACCAAAGCGTAATCCAACCCCAGCAATGGTAAAAATATACTTTGGTGTCACTGCAGAATCGCCTATTTTAGTTCTGAGTTTTTTCACCAATATTCTCAGATAGTGGGTATCTTCTTCATGGGTAATTCCCCATAATTCGGTCATGATCTGTTTTTGTGTCACGATCTTGCCTTGATGACGGATCAACAACGCCAATAGCTGAAATTCTTTTTTGGTTAACGGGATTTCTTCATCTGCCAGTTTGGCGACATGTTCTGCGACATCAACCCAAAGCTGCCCATCATTAAACACCGTATTTTGCTCTGAGTGCTGTGGTTTATTTCGAAACATCACACGAATACGAGCACATAACTCCTGAATGCTAAAGGGCTTGGTGACATAATCATTGGCGCCTGCATCCAGCAGTTTAATTTTTTGATTTTCGTCTGGACGTGCTGATAGCACGATGACAGGAATATCTGACCACTGCCGCAATTCTGTTAAAACCTCTTGTCCTTCCATATCGGGTAAACCCAGATCTAGAATCAACAGATCAGCGCCACGTGTCGCCAACGCCTCCAACCCTTTCATACCATTTTCAGCGACATACACTTGATAGCCTTGCGCACGCAAAGCGATATCCAAAAATTTCCGAATTTGTGGCTCATCATCAATAATGAGAATAGAAGCATGCTGATTGAATGTTTGCGGCATAAATGATGATTTTAATCCTGATGAAGTGGTAATCGTATTCTAATCAAGGTGCCCTGACCCTGTGTGCCTGCCAAGGCTTCAATACTGCCCATATGCGCCCCAATAATGGCTTTTACAATGGCGAGACCTAAGCCTGTTCCTGTTTTACCACGATCTCCACGTTGCATGGTATAGAACATATCAAAGATTTGCTCACGTTCATCTTCGGGAATCCCGACACCTTGATCGACGATATCAATCTGTAAGAAATTATCCTCTTGTTTGATTGTTACTTTGATGGGTACATCATCAGGTGAAAACTTGGCAGCATTTTCCAATACATTGAAAATAGCCTGTTCAATTAATGCTGGATGCACGTAGAGTTGAGGTAAATCCTCACTCAAAGCCACATCAATATTGACCTTGGGTTGATATCGTTTCAATCGTTGGGTGGCAGATCCTATCAGTTCTTCCACCCCAATCCAGTCTCGGCTTAAACTTAAACCTTGATGACCGAGTCGGGTCATATCCAATAAGTTTTGAATATAACGATCCAAGCGTTCACCTTCGACATGAATGGTATCTAACAATTCATGTCGATCTTGTTCTGACATTTGCTCGCCGTAGTATTTCAGACTATCCGCAGAACCAATCATCGCGGCCAACGGTGAGCGTAGGTCATGCGAAACCGAAGACAATAGCGCAGAACGTAACTTTTCAGTTTCAGCCACCACTCGTGAATTTTCTAACTGTAAAGACAGCTGCACCCGAGAAGCCGTTTGGGCAATATCATCGATCATCAACTCAGCCAGACGTTGTTGTTCAAAACTGATATTTTCTGCATTTTGCTGAAAGCGTATTGCAATCACCCCAAATCCACCGACGAGATTGAGCGGATTAAACCACCATTCAGACTGGGTTAAGGTATTGGTAAAACGGCCACAAGGCTTGGCGTTTTTCTGAGTCCAATTTGCTGCAATCTGATCTTTTTCATTAAATACAGAATGATCACCCAACTCCTGTGTTCCAATCCGAAGCCAAACCACAGCATTTAAAGAACTTTCTAAATGTTGTTTGGCGACACTTAAAACTTGTTCAATATCAACACAGCTGGATAATTTCCGTTCCAATTCTTGTAGTTGTAAAGAGAGAGAATTCGCCGCGCGTAAACTCAAAACCTGAGCACGTAACTGATTAGCTAAACGTCCCACCAGCAGGGCTGAAACGATAAAGATAACAATCGTCATCACGCCACGCTCAGCACTAATTCGAAAGGTAAAACGAGGTTCGATAAAGAAATAGTTGTAGAGCAAGAAACAAATCAGGACACTTAGAATCGTGATAAACATCCTTGCTCGCATTGCGACCACAAGTACCGTGACCACAAAAATTAGAGCCAACTCACTATAACCAATAAAATGATCACTCACCGTTGCAGCAATCAGCCCCAGCAAGATAATCAAAATACTTTCTATCATTTCACGTGGATGAAATGTCAGTGCTTGCTTCGACCACGGTGAAGCATTGCTATCGACCTGCGGCTTCGTCTCATGATTTTTGGCTTTTAAGGGTTGGACAAAAGTAATTTCAAAAGGATGCTGCTTTTCTAACAGTTGATCGGCAATATGGTCTGAGAATAAACGCTGCCATAATGATTTCTGAGGACTTTTGCCGAGCAGAATATTCGATGCACCATAATCATAGGCCGCCTGTAAAATGGTCGACGCAATATGATTGCTATAGAGCAAATAGGTATCTGCACCCAGTTTACGTGCTAGATTAAAGGCTTTGGTCACTGCAAAAACTAGTGTATTGGAATTCTGACTTTTTTGAATCGAAATCACACTCCAAGCTGCATTGCGTCTTTCGGCAATACGATGCGCCCGCCGTACCAAGTCCTCCGAAAACTCTGATCCATCAATCGCCAACATGACATGATTCTGAATCGGGATAATCTGTCCTTGTGCGACAAACTTTTCCCGATAATCAATTTCAACTTGTCCTGCAACGGTTTGAATCGCTAAATCACGTAAAGCGGTTAAATGTGCAGGTTTAAAAAAACCTTGCAGTGCATGCGGTGCAACATCAGCCAAATAAATCTTGCCGTGATTCATACGTTCTAATAATTCAGGCACAGGTAGATCGACCAGACGAATATCTTTCAAACGTTTTAACAAGGCATCAGGTACGGTTTCGCTAACCCGAATCCCTGTGATCTGATACACCACATCATTGAGACTTTCCAGATGCTGAATATTCAAGGTGCTATAGACATCGATACCCGCATCTAATAATTCATTCACATCCTGCCAGCGATATTCATGCCGACTATTCGGTACATTGCGATGTGCCAGCTCATCGACCAACACAATTTCAGGTTTTAACTTAAGAATTTGGTCGAGATCCATCTCTTCCAAGTCTCGCCCTTGATATTCCATAATCTTTCTAGGAATAACATTAAGCCCCTGAATCAAACGTTCGGTATCAGATCGACCATGGGTTTCGACTAATCCAACCACAACCTGCTGCCCTTGCTGCATCAACTCATGTGCTCGAGTCAGCATCGCATAGGTTTTCCCTACGCCAGGCGCAGCCCCCAAGAAAATGGTCAGACGTCCAGACTGTTCACGTTGACTATGTGCCAGCCATGCATCAGCTTTGTTATTACGGTCGATCTGCATAATTACGCTCTATCAACGTGTGGTCGATGACAATTGATCTAGGACCAAATTCAGTTGTAGAACATTAACCCTCGCTTGCCCATATAAACCAAACTGTGCAGGCTGAATCTGTTGCTGTACTAAATTTTTGACCTGTGATTCTGATAAATGACGCTGCTGTGCTACTCGTTTCACCTGTAACAAGGCACTTTTAGGTGAAATATCTGGGTCAATCCCACTGCCTGATGCAGTGATCATGTCCAATGGCACCTGCGGCTCAGCAATCTGATTGTAATGCGCAAAGTGTCGTGTTCTTTCTTTAATTTGTTTTTGCAAATCAGGATTGGAGACCGCTAAATTGCTCCCTGCCATCCCATCTACACTGTAACTTACCGCACTGGGGCGAGCATGAAAATATTGCTCACTGACAAAATTTTGCCCTACCAAACTTGAGCCCACAATCTTTCCATTCAGCTCAATCAAACTACCATTCGCCTGCTTTGGAAAGAGCAATTGAGCGATAGAAACGCTTACCGCACTATACAACACGCCTGCAATCAAAAAGCCAACCAAGATCAAACCTATACTCGGGCGTAGCGCAGACTGAACTTCGGTTGATAACGGCAGATTTTCTAATGTATTCATTTCTTTCTCCTAAATCCACAATGACACAACAAGGTCAATCAACTTGATTGCAATAAAAGGGAAAATCACCCCACCCACACCATAGATCAACATATTACGGCGTAATAATTGCAAGGCACTGGCAGGCTTAAACTGCACCCCTTTTAGTGCCAATGGAATCAACATCGGGATAATCAGCGCATTAAAGATCAATGCTGAAATCACCGCACTGCTTGGACTGCTCAGTTGCAAGATATTGAGCACCCCAAGTTGAGGAATTGCCACAGCAAACAATGCAGGTAAAATGACAAAGTATTTAGACACATCATTTGCCAAAGAAAAGGTGGTTAATGCACCACGGGTGATTAATTGCTGCTTCCCAATTTCCACGACATCAAGCAGTTTGGTTGGATCTGAATCAAGGTCCACCATATTGCCTGCTTCTTTGGCTGCTTGGGTGCCTGAATTCATGGCCAAGCCAATATCTGCTTGAGCCAAAGCAGGCGCATCATTGGTTCCGTCACCGACCATCGCCACCAATTTACCAGCCGCTTGTTCTTTGCGAATACAAGCCAGTTTATCTTCAGGTCGTGCTTCAGCAATATAATCATCCACCCCTGCTTCAGCTGCAATCGCAGCAGCAGTCAATGGATTGTCCCCTGTGACCATAATGGTTTTAATGCCCATCTCACGTAATAGTGCAAAGCGTTCTTTAATCCCTTGTTTAATCACATCTGAGAGTTCAATCACCCCTAAAATACTGTGATTCGAAGCAACCACTAATGGGGTCGCACCTTTCGAAGCAACCTGTTCTACGCGGGTTTTAAGCTCAACGTTATCCCTGATGTCTTGGTTGGTAAATTTAAGAATCGCATCCACAGCACCTTTACGAATGCTTTGCCCTGTGACTAAATCCACTCCAGACAAGCGTGTTGCAGCACTAAACTGGATAAATTCTGCACCTACTGGTTCTTTAATGCTTTCACCCAATTCTTTGCCCAGACTCACCACGGATTTCCCTTCAGGAGTTGGGTCAGCAAAAGAAGTTAATATTGCGGCTTGGCGTAACTCACTTGGGCTTACGCCTGCCAAAGGATAAAAGGCAGTGGCTTGACGGTCACCATAGGTGATCGTGCCTGTTTTATCTAATAGCAGCACATCAATATCACCAGCAACTTCGACAGCCTTGCCTGATTTAGCGAGAACATTGGCTTTTAAGGCGCGGTTCATGCCTGCAATCCCAATCGCAGGCAGTAATCCTCCAATCGTAGTTGGAATCAAACACACCAGTAAAGCAATCAACAAGACTAGACTGATTTTGATCCCGACCATTGCCCCAATGAATGGCAAGGTCGCGACCACGACAATAAAGGTGATGGTCATGATATTGAGTAAGATACTCAGTGCAATCTCATTTGGTGTTTTTTGACGATTGGCTCCTTCAACCAATGCAATCATACGGTCTAGAAAACTATGTCCCGCTTCATTACTGACCCGAATCATAATCTCATCAGATAAGACTTTGGTCCCCCCAATCACCCCTGAACGGTCAGTATTGGCTTCACGCAATACAGGTGCAGACTCACCAGTCACCGCAGACTCATTAATGGTCGCGAAACCTTGAATAATCTCCCCATCCGCAGGGACAATTTCACCCGCTTTGACAATGACTAAATCATCTTTTTTGAGTAGATTTGCAGAGATGACCACCGGCGCTGCATCCAGATCGGTAATCCGATTAGCAGTTAAGTTTTCACGCGCTTGACGTAAGGACGCTGCCTGCCCGCGTCCTTTAGCTTCTGCGACTGCTTCAGCATAATTGGCGAATAATACAGTGACCAATAGAATCAAGCTCAACACTAAACCGAAACCGAAGCTGGTACTTCCCATCAAGGTCGCTGCAATTGTTAAGAGTGTGCTCACCCATACACATGCCATGACTGGATTTTTAAAGGCATATTGCGGCAATAGCTTATAAAAAGTTTGTTGAAGGATTTCTTTATTCAAAATATCCATGTGTTGTGTCGCATTTGAATGTTTCATTGTGCTTGCTCCACACTTAAACTTTTATAGACAGATAGTCAGCAATTGGTCCGATCACCAACACTGGCATGAATTGCAATAAAGTGAGAATCAACACGATCCCAATTAAGGTCAGTGCAAATGTGGGGGATTCGATGTGTAAAGATCCTTTGCTTTCAGCAGCTTGTGGTTTGGTTTCTAGGCTGACCGCAATTAAAACAGGAATAATCAACACGCTATAACGACCTGCCAACAAAGCCACACTGGCGCTCAGATTCCACCATAAGGTGTTATCGCCTAAACCTTCAAAACCAGAGCCATTGTTGGCATAAGCAGAGACATACTCATAAAACACTTGGCTAATGCCATGAAACGCTGGATTGGAATTGCCTGTCAGCGTTGGAAATGCGATTGCGATCGCAGTCAAACCAAGAATCACCACGGGTTGTAACAAGATCACCAGAGCTAAAAGCTTGATTTCAGTGACTTCCACTTTTCGACCAAACAATTCGGGGGTCCGGCCTGTCATTAAACCTGCGATAAATACTGCTAAAAATAGATAAATAAAGAACTGTAATAAACCACAGCCAATCCCACCCCATATGGCATTGATCAGCATATTGCACAGTTCCACCAAGCCTGTCAGTGGTGAGGCGGAGTCATGCATCATGTTGACTGAACCATTGTTCACTTGTGTGGTGAGACTTGCCCAAAGTGCCGATGCATCCGCACCAAAACGGACTTCCTTACCTTCCATCAAAGCAATATTAGGAATCAAAGATGATTTTTCAGCCCAGAAAGCCAAAGAGGTGGAAATCAATGACATCAATAACATACTGCCAAAAATCATCCACATCAGTTTTTTACGTTGGATAAAGCGTCCGACCATAAACACCACTGACAATGGGATCAGTAAGATCGCAATCATCTCAATCACATTGGACAACGGTGTTGGGTTTTCTAAAGGCACACTACTATTTGGGCCATACCAACCACCACCGTTACTGCCAAGCTGTTTAATTGCAACCATGGGCGCAACTGGACCCAGTGGAATATGTTGTGTTTGCACCTCAGCGCTTTGATCTAAGACCTGCGCTGTTGGCCCCGCAGACAAGGTTGCTGGCACACCTTGAAAAGTAAGCAGCAAAGAAAAAATTAAACCAAGTGGAATAAAGAATCTAAACAATGGTCGGATGATATCCATCCAGTAATTGCCTAAATTGATCTGATTCCAATTGTTTGGGTTTGAAGCTTTGTTTTGATCTGATTGCAGGAACAGCGCTCTTAGCATTGCGACCAATAATGCAAGCCCAATAATGGGCGATAAATATTGCAAACCAACAATCACGGTCATTTGCGATAAATAAGACAGTTGAGCCTGCCCTGAATAATGCTGCTGATTAGTATTGGTGAGGAATGAAATTGTGGTATGCAATGCTAAATCCCAGTTCATATTGGGAATATGATCTGGATTTAATGGTAGCCATGCCTGTGTCATTAGAATGGTGACACTTGTTCCAAGCAGTAAAATGTTGCTAAAGATAAAAGCAGCAAGATATTGCCGCCAGTTCATACCACAGCGTTTTACGCCAAGTACGGCATAAATTGGCTGCTCGATCCAGTTAAACAATCGGTCACTTTTCATTGGCTTTGCTTGCATCACATCAGCAAGATAAGCACCAAGCGGATAAGCCAACATCAAAGAAAGGACAAATACAGAAATAAATTCCCACATAGCAAATGCCATTTAAAAATAGGTCAGCTTTAGTATGGAAATTGGAGACGTAAATTCTCTATATTGAAAGAATCGGAAGGCGTAAATTTTGCGTAAATTATTTGAATCTTATTTAGAATGCTTAAAAAAATACCTAAAAAGTAAATATGGAGAAATAAATCCTACTTTTTACAAAAAATCTTTGACCATATGAAAAACTTTTTTTTGAAAAATGCAAAAAATAATGATTCTTATTTTAAAATAATAATTTATATTTATCATTATTTTACAAATAAATACACATATGTATATAAATTTTTTAAGATTTATTTTTGTCCATTTTCATCTAATCCTTCGTACTGCTTAGTTCATTTAGAACATTTACTCTTATTTTAATTATGGTATTTTTGTTACATGAAGTTATAGCCAATCACGATAGATAACTTTTTTGTTATCAAATCATAGCTTCTTAACACTTAAGAATCTTGAAGTTCAAGGAAAGATTACAATGAAATTAAAACATCTTAGCACTGCCATGATCTTAGCAACGCTACCTGCAACTGGAGTATTTGCAGCTGCGTTAGACCGTTCAGGTCAATCTATTTCTGCTTTTTTACAGCCTGGTAACTATTTTGAAGCGGGTATTTCGGTTCTAGACCCTGATGTTTCTGGTAAAGATCTTGCTGGTAATAACACAGGCGATATGGCTGGTGATTATTATTTCCCTCATGCAGCGTTAAAATTGCAACCCACTGAAAACTTCTCTTTTGGTTTGATTTATGATCAACCATTTGGTGCTGATGCTGAATATAAAGGGAATAATAATTTTGTTGCTAACCCAAATAACCTATTATTACCTTCACCAAAAAGTCCAACACTTGGTCAAGCTGGCTTAGGAAATGTTGTTACTGGTGGTACTTCAGTTGATGTTGATACTCAAAACCTTAACTTAATTTTTGGTTATCAACCAACAGTGAACTGGAATTTTTATGGTGGTGCTGTCTACCAAACTGTGAAAGGTAAAGTAAAATTACGTGGTAGTGCTTATAGCCTATATAATGGCTATGATGCTGATATTAAAGAAACTGGCGATGTAGGTTGGTTAGCAGGTCTTGCATATCAAATTCCTGAAATTGCATTAAAAGCATCTGTGACATATCGCTCAGAAATCGACCATAATATTAATATTAATGAAAATATTCCTATTGTTAACTTAGTTGCTGCGAACCCTGCATTATTATTTAGTGCTTTAAATATTACAGATCCAGCTCAACAACAAGCGATTGGACAAAAACTTGCAGCCCTAGGTGGTAGTGGCAAAACAAAAATCACAACACCTCAATCTGTAAACTTAGATTTCCAAACAGGGATCATGGCGAATACTGTTGCTTTTGCGAATATCCGTTGGGTAAATTGGAAAGACTTCTCTATCCAACCATATAAATTTGGTATCGTTTCTCAAGCTGCTGGCCAATTATTACCTCAATTAGGAAAGCCGAACGGTTTTAACTTAGTTGATTATAGTAAAGACCAATGGTCTGTAAATGCAGGTGTTGGCCGTAAGCTAAACGAACAATGGGCTGGTAACGTTTCTGTAGGCTGGGATTCTGGTGCAGGTAATCCTGTAACTACACTTGGCCCAACAGAAGGTTACTGGAATGTTGGTGTTGGTGTTCAATACAGCCCTACTCCTGCGACCTTTATTGCGGGTGGTGTGAAATACTTCTGGTTGGGTGATGCTGATGCTGTAACAGGTGCTCACTCTGATGCTGGAAAATTCGAAGACAACAATGCAATCGCATACGGCTTAAAAATTGGTTATAAATTCTAATCAGAATTTATAAAAAAAAGGTCATCTTCGGATGGCCTTTTTTATTGTGCTTTAATAAATAAAATCAAAATAATAGGTCAATACCCTTAACTCATTTCAAACATCAAAACCATCAAGGTAAAACTTGAATGCTCAACTATTTTTCGTGACCTTACCAGTTCATTTATTGACATTTGTAAAATATTTAAGCGAATAAAAATTATGTTACTTTCCGCGCCATTCTGTTACAAAGTGATTTGAGAGAACATATTAATGAAGCTGAATGCTATTCAAACGGCTCTACTACTTAGCTTAGTCCCAACAACGACAACATTTGCCGCAGCACTGGATCGCTCAGGCCAATCAATTGCAGCGTTCCTACAGCCAAACAATTATTTTGAAGCGGGTATTACAGTTCTTGATCCAAATGTATCAGGTAAAGACATATCTCAAAATAATACAGGGAATATGGCGAATCATTACTACTCGCCAAATGCAGCCTTAAAAATTCAAGCAACCGAAAAATTCTCGATTGGTCTTATTTATGACCAGCCTTATGGAGCAGATGCAGAATATACGGGCACAAGTAACTTTATCGAAAGCCGTCCTGTTCCATTTAAGGGTGGTACATCAGTTACGGTTGATACTGAAAACTTAAACTTGTTATTTGGTTACCAACCGAATCAAAACTGGAACCTCTATGCAGGTGCGGTTTACCAAACTTTAGACAGCACCGTATTATTACGTGGCCAAAGCTATAGTGCTTACAGTGGTTATGATTTTAAAACAGGCCGTGATGAAGCTGTAGGTTGGTTAGCTGGTGTTGCTTATCAAATTCCTGAAATTGCACTCAAAGCCTCTTTAACTTACCGTGCAAAAATCAAGCATGAAATGAATGCTTATGAAAAACATGGCATTGCAGGAATGACGCAGTCAGCAGATCTCAATGCGGGTTTAGCTCAGATTAATAACGCTGAAGGTCAAACGGAAATCACTACACCACAATCTGTCAATCTTGATTTCCAAACTGGCATTATGGAAAACACGATTGCATTTGCGAACTTACGTTGGGTGAACTGGAAGGACTTTGCCATCCGTCCATATAAATTTGGTGAAGCTTCACTTGTATCAGATATTGTAAAAATTACAGGTAAAAAAGACGGTTTTGATCTTGTAGCCTATACCGAAGATCAATACTCGATTACTGCGGGTGTCGGTCGTAAAATCAATGACCAATGGGCAGGCAATCTATCAGTGGGCTGGGACTCAGGTGCAGGTAACCCAGTCACTACATTGGGTCCAACAGAAGGTTACTGGAATGTTGGTGTGGGTGTTCAATATAGCCCTACGCCTGCGACCTTTATTGCGGGTGGTGTGAAATACTTCTGGCTTGGCGATGCGAAAGCGCAATCAGGTTCTCAATTCAATACACCCGGCTATGTAGCTGAATTTGAGAATAATGATGCAATCGCATATGGCCTAAAAATTGGTTATAAGTTCTAAGCAATTTCCCCTAACCCCTCTTTAAAAAAGAGGGGAAACTCCCTCCTTTTCTAAAGGAGGGTTGGGGAGGATTCGTTATTCTGGGATATCACGTTGCGATACAGAACGAATCGCCTGCTTTAAAGCTTCATAGCCATGCAGTGGTGGGAATTGTGGAAACTCAGCAATCACATTGTCTGGCGCATCAAACAGGAAACCATGATCAGCCTCACCCAGCATGGTGGTATCATTATAAGAGTCGCCCGCCGCAATAACGCGGAAGTTTAAGCCATGTAATGCTTTTACCGCCTGACGCTTTTGATCAGGTTGACGCAATTTATACGCAGTAATCATGCCGTTCTCATCTGTCTCAAGTTTATGACAGAAAATCGTTGGCCATCCCAATTGTTTCATCAATGGATGAGCGAACTCATAGAACGTATCAGATAAAATAATCAGTTGAAAATGAGTACGCACCCACTCCACAAACTCTTTGGCACCTTCAAAAGGCCCCATATCTGCAATCACTGCCTGGATATCATTTAAGCCCAAACCATGCTGTTTTAAGATATTCAAACGTTGAGTCATGAGCACATCGTAATCTGGAATATCACGTGTGGTTGCCTCAAGTTCTTTAATCCCTGTTTTTTTTGCAAAGTTAATCCAAATTTCTGGAACTAAAACCCCTTCAAGATCTAGGCATACAATTTCCATGCTTATCCGACTGTCCTATCTGTTAAAAATTGCGCTAGTTTAACATGGAGATGTGCTCAACAATTGCCCTTTTTTCATGCTCTAACCATAGATTTTTTGAATAAGAATTTCCTTGGAGAACATATCCGACTCAACATAATTGCATTACTATATGGCGTAGTGTGTCGTGTATACGACGAAGACCGATGAGCATAAAAGGCAACGCGTTATGACTTTAAACTTGGATCAAATCAATACAGAATTTGGCAATGATGCTGAAAAATTAGTTGAATGGGCATTAAGCTTAAATGAAAAAGCTATTGTGACCACTAATTTTCGTCCATTTGAAGCTGTCATTTTACATATGTTGACCCGTGTCAAACCTGATATCCAAGTGGTATGGATGGACAATGGCTACAATACTGAAACGACTTATAAGTATGTCGATGAAATTACCAAATTACTCAATTTGAACCTTCTCACCTATTTACCAAAACGTTCACGTGCTCATCGAGAGGCACTGGAAGGTACTGTTCCTGCGCTTGATGATCCAAAACATGAAGCCTTTACTGCTGAAGTAAAGCTAGAACCATTTGAACGTGCCTTACGTGAAACTGCACCAAAAGTTTGGTTTACCGCTTTACGTGCAACGGATACTGCTGTTCGTGCAGAAATGGATCCAGTAAGTATTAATCCAGATGGTCTTATCAAAGTTGCCCCATTATTAAAATGGACTTCAAAAGACTTATGGGAATATATGCAAAAACATAACTTACCCGACAATGAAGATTATTTTGATCCGACCAAAGGTGAAGAACACCGCGAATGTGGTTTGCATCTAAATCACTAAATTCAAGACCTTTATTAAAATAAAACCACTGATTCGTCAGTGGTTTTACTTTTTCTGACTCGCTTGTCTAAAGTCATATTTTAACCAGAACAAACAGTATATACTGCGCAGAACGGTTCCAATAATTCTAATAAGAGCTCCATGAGAGTATCTTAGAAAAAATGCGATGAAGAGGCTAGGTCTGCTATGCGCCCACTACACCCGATTGATTTTATCTTTCTCTCGCTAGAGAAAAGGCAACAACCTATGCATGTAGGTGGATTGTTTTTATTCGAGCTTCCAGAGAATGCTTCACCCACATTTGTGCACGATCTAGTCAATGAAATTCGCCAATCTAAAAGTATTCCTGTTCCGCCATTTAACAATCAGTTGAATGGTTTGTTTTGGGGTGAAGATAGCGAGTTTGATATCGACCATCATTTCCGTCATATCGCTTTGCCTAATCCAGGACGTATTCGCGAATTACTTGTGTATATTTCGCAGCAGCATAGCTCATTAATCGATCGTGCTAAGCCGCTCTGGACCTGTGATGTGATTGAAGGCATTGAAGGCAATCGCTTTGCCATGTATTTCAAAATCCATCATGCCATGGTAGATGGCGTGGCGGGTATGCGTCTGATTGAAAAATCACTCTCTCATGATCCAAATGAAAAGCATGTTGTGCCACTTTGGTGTGTTGAAGGAAAACGAACCAAGCGTTTAAAAGCCCCTAAGCCACCGACAGTCAGCAAAATTAAGAGTGTCATGGAAGGGATTAAATCTCAACTTGAAGTTGCACCAAAAGTGATGCAAGAGCTTTCTCAAACCATCTTTAAAGAGATTGGCAAAAATCCTGACTATGTCTCAACCTTCCAAGCCCCACCATCGATTCTTAATCAACGTGTAAGCTCTTCACGTCGTTTTGCAGCGCAATCTTTTGAGCTCGGCCGTTTCCGTCATATTGCCAAATCTTTGGGTGTAACGTTGAATGACGTTATCTTGGCGGTATGTTCTGGTGCATTGCGTGAATACTTAATCAGTCACAATAGCTTGCCAAAGAAACCGTTGATTGCGATGGTGCCGGCATCACTTCGTACAGATGATTCAGATGTCAGTAACCGCATCACCATGATTTTGGCAAATCTGGCAACTCATATTGAAGATCCAATTGAACGTCTGGAAATCATTCGTCGCAGCGTGCAGAACTCGAAACAACGTTTTAGCCGTATGACTGCCAATGAAATTTTGAATTATAGTGCGGTGGTGTATGGCCCAGCAGGTTTAAACATTGCATCAGGCATGTTACCTAAACGTCAGGCATTTAACCTTGTCATATCAAACGTACCAGGTCCGCGTGAACCGCTGTACTGGAATGGCGCCAAACTCGATGCGCTCTACCCTGCATCTATTGTGATGGATGGTCAGGCACTGAATATCACCATGACCAGTTATTTAGATAAACTGGAAGTGGGTCTGATTGCATGTCGTAATGCTTTGCCAAAAATGCAAAATCTACTGACACATTTAGAAGAAGAAATTCAACGTTTTGAACAAGCAATTCAAGGCTTGCCTCAACAAAAAGTTGCGAATTAAGTATAGAGAAAAATTAAGGGGCTTCGAATAGCCCCTTATTTTTTAATTGTGCGGCAACGCTGTAATAGCTGATGGCAGGCTGAACGAATCATTGCCGTAGTAATTGGAACTTCTTTACCTTGGCTATCTACCATATAACATGTGTTTACAGGGTTACTGTCTAATACATGCTTAAAACCGTGATTCACTAATCTTTCACTCACATTCATAATTAGATACCTCATATTATTTGCTAAGGCACCGAAAAGTACCTATGGCTCATTTTATGGTTCTAGTATTTAAAATTCGTGATAGAAAGTAAAATTTCAGTTGTAACAAGGATTAAGCGAAATCTTGTTACAACTTTAGGTCAAAATGATATCGTATTGCTCTTGCGTATATAGATTTTCCACTTGGAATTTGATCACCCGATTCACAAAATGTTCTAAATCCGCGACAGCTGGGGCTTCTGCTGTTAATAGCCGATCTATCACGGCTGGATGAGCAACGACAGTAAAGCCACCCTTGGAATCAAATGCACGCGCATAACGCATGACCTCTCGAAATATCTCGTAACATACTGTCTCTGCTGTCTTCACATAGCCCCGCCCTTGGCAGGTTGGACATGACTCACACAACAAATGTTCCAGCGATTCACGGGTGCGTTTACGGGTCATTTCAACCAAACCCAGTTCCGAAACTTGGGTAATTTTAGTCTTGGCGTGATCACGTTCCAGCATTCGTTCAAACTGTCGCATCACTTCTTCACGATGCTCAGCTTCTTGCATGTCGATAAAATCAATAATCAAAATACCACCCAAATTACGCAGACGCAGTTGTCGTGCGATCACTTGAGTTGCTTCCATATTGGTTTTAAATACGGTGTCTTCTAAACTACGTCCACCAACATATGAACCTGTGTTGACATCAATCGTGGTCATGGCTTCGGTCTGATCAATCATCAGATAGCCACCAGACTTGAGAGCGACACGGGTTTGCAACGCTTTTTGAATATCTTCTTCGACGTTATACAAATCGAAAAGTGGCTTTTCACCAGGATAGTGGATTAGGCGATTTTGAATGGTTGGAACAAACTCATCTACAAACTCACTAAGCTTGCCATGAATCTCACGTGAATCCACATAGATTTTAGCAGTTTCATCACTGGCTAAATCTCTGATGATGCGTTGTGGTAAAGGGAGTTCTTCAAAAATCAGTTCAGCCGTTGCCGCTTCTTTTTGCTTACGCTGAATAAACTCCCACAGTTTACTCAGATAACACATATCCTGTGCAATCGCAGCTTCATCCACGCCTTCTGCCGCAGTACGAACAATCACACTTCCCGGCAAATTATGTTCTGCCTGAATATGTTCAATAATGCCACGTAAACGGTCACGCTCTTCTTCTGACTCAATGCGCTGAGACACGCCAATGTGATTGCCATAAGGCATGAGAACGAGATAGCGCGATGGGATGGAAAGATCGGTACTTAGACGAGCACCTTTGGTACCCAGCATATCTTTCATGACTTGGACAGTGAGCATCTGCCCTGGATGTAAAAGTTCAAAAACGTTTGGCGTTGGTTGCGAACGAGACCACACCATATCGTTGATATGTAGAAAAGCAGTTCGAGATAAACCAATATCAACAAAGGCAGCCTGCATACCAGGGAGTACGCGTACCACTTTACCCTTGTAAATATTACCCACTAAGCCACGCTTTACAGTGCGTTCAACGAATAATTCATTGACTGTTCCATTTTCAATCAATGCCACACGACATTCCATCGGCGTGACGTTAATCAGCAACTCTTCTGCCATAACAAACTCAAAATTTTATAAAAATTCTTATATCCGAAAGTGTCAGCTCAGGCATCTAACGCCTATGCTTTAACGCTTTCTAATAACTGTGCAATCTCATATAAAGGCAAGCCAACAACATTGCTATAACTGCCTCGAATCTGCGGAATATATTTCGCCGCAATTCCCTGTATGGCATATGCACCAGCTTTGCCTAAAGGCTCACCCGTCGCCCAATATTGTTCCATTTCTGCATGACTGAGTTGTTGCATCTCAACTTGAGTTTTTACAACATGACTCAATATGCGAGCAGAGCTTGCCACACAAATTCCAGAGTAGACCTCATGCCATTGTCCGGAAAGTGTTGACCAGATTTCAAAGGCATGCTGTTTTGATTCTGGCTTACCAATAATCTGCCCTGCAAAACTTAAACTGGTATCTGCCGCAATCACAATAGCGTCAGGATACTGATTTAAAACTGTCTGCGCCTTCGCTCGTGCTAGACGTTCCACATATTGTTCAACCGCTTCCCCATCTCGCACAGCCTCATCGATATCAGGACTATAAATTTCAAAGTCCAGACCCAGTTGCTGTAATAGCTCCTGCCGACGAGGCGAGCTCGATGCGAGAATTATATGCGCCATTTATGTAAGCAATAATAAACCAGTGGCCATATCAATACACTTGTCACAACTGGTTGCCAATGGCGTGCAATCGAAAAATGTGTGCCTGAAATGGTCTGGCTAATCCAGAGGAACGTAATGTGTGTCACAACCGCGATAACGGCTATCACCCACGAATTTCCAAAAGTCAGAATACGGCGTTCACGAATTAAGTAACGTATCCCGAAACTGATCACAACGAAACTGAGTGCATTTAAGCCAAAGGGTGCATCCAACAGCAAATCGGCAAAAAGCCCCATACCGAAAGCAAACCAGACACCACACCATACAGGCTGATATAAAATCCAGAACAGCATAATCATCAGCATGATTGATGGTCGCCAGCCTGAGGCCTCATAGGCCATAGGATAAACCATCAATACAGAGCCGATCACGATGGAGAGGATAATCATCCAAAGTGGATCTTTGCGTTTCTCGTAATTAAGCTTAGCGATCGGCATAAGGTTGCTCCTGCGCTAAGGATTCAGAGAAGAGCACCACAACATGATGACCACTGGCAAGTTGAGCAGCAGGTGTGACATCAATTTCAGCAAATTCACCTGAAGTATGACGACTGACTTTAGACACTGTCCCCACTAAATAACCCGCAGGAAAATGTTCACCCAAGCCTGAACTAAAGACTTTATCCCCAACCTGAATATTGGCACTGGTCGGCACATATTCCATTTTGAGCTGACCTAAATCACCTGTGCCCGAAATAATCGCACGCATGCCAGTACGTTCTAAACGCACAGACAATGAATGCTCTTTGTCAGACAGCAACATGATACGGGCACTATGTGGGTACACATTAATAATCTGCCCCATAATCCCTTTGTCATCGAGCACAGTTTGCCCTGTACTTAAATGATCAACTGAACCACGGTTAATTATAATAATATGACGCAATGGATCAGCATCAGTGCCGATCACCTCCGCAATCTGCATACGACCATCAATAATCAATGGCGTATCCAAAAGCCCTCTCAAACGGTTATTTTCCGCAGAAAGTTCTGAAAGTTTTTGTAGACGGACTTGTGCTTGTAGCAGCTCAGCTTGCATTGCCGTGTTTTCACGTCGCAATTGCGCTTCAGATTTGGTTTGTTGGTTAAGCCATTCTCGCGACAGTACAGGATAGCTTGCCAGCGCATAAATTGGATTATACGCGGCGTACAAGACATCCCTTGCAGGTTGAATCACATAAGGCATGCGCCAATCAAAGAAAAGCACCACCAAGCATGTAATCACCGCAATGACAAATGAGCGAAAAGATGGCGGTTGTCTTGAAAAAAGATTCGGTTGCACCGCCTAGTCCTTATGATTTAACCAACGAAAAGCATGTCGTGGTTTGGATTGTCAAAGAACTCTAATACTTTACCGCCGCCACGAGTGACACAAGTTAAAGGATCGTCTGCAACAATCACAGGTAAACCTGTTTCTTGCGCAAGTAATTTATCAAGGTTACGCAATAATGCACCGCCACCTGTCAACACAATACCACGCTCTGCAATATCCGAAGACAATTCAGGTGGTGTTTGCTCAAGTGCAGATTTTACAGCGCTTACAATGCTTTGTAACGGATCAGAAATTGCCTGAGTGATTTCATCAGAAGTCACGGTAATCGCGCGAGGTACACCCTCTGCCAAGTTACGACCACGAACTTCAATCTCGAGGGTCTTACCGTCAGCAACAGCCATACCCACTTCTTTTTTAATGACTTCGGCTGTTGTTTCCCCGATCACACAACCGTGTGCTTTACGCACATAATTGATGATTTGCTCATCAAATACATCACCACCAATACGTAATGAATCAGCGTAGACGCAACCTTGTAATGAAATAATTGCGATTTCAGTGGTACCACCACCAACATCCACAACCATCGAACCACATGCTTGCTCAACTGGCATACCTGCGCCAATCGCAGCAGCCATTGGCTCTTCGATTAAACGTACATCACGCGCACCTGCATTAAATACAGCTTCACGAATCGCACGACGCTCAACCAGTGTTGATTTGCAAGGTACGCAGACAACGACACGCGGTGCAGGCGGGAATAACCGCTTTTCATGCACTTTGCCGATAAACTGATTCAACATGGTCTCAGTGACTTCAAAATCAGCAATCACACCGTCTTTCATCGGACGAATTGCTGAAATATTCGCTGGTGTACGGCCTAACATTTGTTTAGCATCAATACCTACAGCGGCAACAATTTTTTGTGAACCACTATGGCGAATTGCCACAACAGTTGGTTCATTTAATATAATGCCACGGCCTGGTGCATAAATAAGTGTATTTGCAGTACCTAAATCAATGGCTAAATCCGGCGAAAACAAGCCAATTAGTCGTTTTAGAATCACGGGGGCGTTCTCAATTAAACTTTGTGTGAATACAAGGTGGCAACTTTAACTAAATGTGATGATTTGAACAAGTCAATCGCTTATTATAACGCACGATATTTTGAAATTTTTTAATACTGAATTAGGTAAAGTTATGTCTACATCATCAGATGCTCAGCAGACAACAGACTTAAATGCGCAAACGGTATCGCAAATTGCACACCTTGCCCGTTTATCTCTCAATGACACGCAATCTGCTGAATATGCTCAAAGTTTAAATAAAATCCTTGGCATGATGGAAAGCTTGAAAGGCATTAATACCGATGATGTTGAGCCTTTAAAGAGCCCATTTGACAACCCTCAACCGTTACGCGCTGACGTTGTGACTGAAAGCAACCATCGTGATGAATATCAAGCGGTCGCGCCTGCTACAGAAGCAGGTTTGTACCTCGTACCTCGCGTAATTGAATAAGATTTATTCAATTAGTCAATATTTTATATTTAGAATGTAAAGAAATTTTTCATATGACAGATTTACATCGCTTATCAATCCGTGAACTCTCTGAAGGCTTAAAAACGGCCCAATTTTCATCACGCGAATTGACTGAACATTATTTAAAGCGTATTGCCCACATTGACCCAAAAGTAAAAAGTTATGTAACAGTGACTGCAGAACAGGCCCTTGCTGAAGCAAATGCTGCCGATGCTGCACTGAAAGCAGGTCATGCACATGCGTTGGCGGGTATTCCACTTGCCCACAAGGATATTTTTTGTACCCAAGGCATTAAAACCACTGCTGGTTCAAAAATGCTGGATAACTTCATTTCTCCTTACGATGCAACCGTCGTTGCAAAAGCGAAAGCTGCGGGTCTCGTGACTTTAGGTAAGGTGAACATGGATGAATTCGCCATGGGTTCAACCTCTGAAAACTCGTATGTCGGTGCAACGTCTAACCCTTGGGCACTAGATCATGTTCCGGGTGGTTCATCTGGTGGTTCTGCAGCGGCTGTGGCGGCTGATCTTGCGCCAATCGCAACAGGCACGGATACAGGTGGCTCAATTCGTCAACCTGCTTCATTCTGTGGCTTAACAGGCTTAAAACCGACTTATGGTCGTGTGTCTCGCTTCGGTATGATTGCGTATGCATCATCACTGGATCAAGGCGGCCCAATGGCGCGCTCGGCGGAAGACTGCGCGTACTTGATGAATGTCATTGCAGGCCATGATGCCAAAGACTCTACTTCGATCAACAAAGAAGTCGATGACTACGTTGCAAACCTAAACGGCACAGCAGTGAAAGGCTTACGCATTGGTATTCCAAAACAGTACTTCAATGTCGCTGGTTTAGATGCAGATGTGAAAGCACGCGTTGAAGAGTCATTGAAAAAGCTTGAAGACATGGGTGCAACCTTGGTTGAGATTGATCTCAACATGACTGAAGCCTATGTACCAACTTACTACTTGATCGCACCTGCGGAAGCATCTTCGAACCTGTCACGTTTTGATGGCGTTCGTTATGGCTACCGTTGTGAAAATCCAGTGGACCTGATGGACTTATACAAACGTTCACGTTCAGAAGGTTTTGGTGCAGAAGTACAACGTCGTATCTTGATCGGGACCTATGCCCTTTCTGCTGGTTATTACGATGCTTACTACGTCAAAGCACAAAAAGTACGTCGTTTGATCCAACAAGATTTCTTGAAAGCATTTGAAAATGTTGACGTGATTGCTGCACCATCTGCGCCAACCACTGCCTACAAAATCGGTGCAAACCTCAGCCCGACTGAAATGTATTTAGGCGATATCTATACGCTTGCTGTGAACTTGGCAGGTCTACCCGCCATCAACGCACCTGTTGGTTTTGATAAAGACAGCCTGCCTGTAGGCTTACAGTTGATTGGTAACTACTGGTCAGAATCACAATTGCTTTCAATTGTGCATCAATATCAACAAAATACAGACTGGCATACCAAACGTGCGGCAATTGCTGAGGAGAATGCATAATGACTGAAGCTCAAAAGTTAAAGTTAATTGACGGTTGGGAAGTCGTTATCGGGATCGAGATCCACACACAGCTGGCGACCAAGTCTAAAATCTTCTCTGGTTCATCGACTGAATTTGGTCAAGACCCAAATACGCAAGCCAGCCTTGTTGACTTGGCCATGCCGGGTGTATTGCCTGTATTGAATGCGGAAGTGGTTGATCTTGCGATTCGCTTCGGTTTGGGTATCGATGCTTATATCGACCAAGCGTCTGTATTCGCGCGTAAAAACTATTTCTATCCAGATTCTCCAAAAGGCTACCAGATCAGCCAGATGGACAATCCTATTGTGGGCTTGGGTCATATCGACATCCAGCTTGAAGACGGCACTGTGAAGCGTATTGGCGTAACCCGTGCCCATCTTGAAGAAGATGCAGGTAAATCGATTCATGACCAGTTCGAAGGTATGTCGGGTATCGACTTAAACCGTGCGGGTACACCATTGCTTGAAATCGTATCTGAGCCAGATATGCGTTCAGTTGAAGAAGCGGTTGCCTATATCAAATCGATTCACACTTTAGTACGCTGGTTAGGTATTTCTGACGGTAACATGGCAGAAGGTTCATTCCGTGCTGACTGTAACGTGTCACTCCGTCGTCCGGGTCAACCCTTCGGTACGCGTTGCGAGTTGAAAAACCTCAACTCATTCCGTTTCATTGAACAAGCGATCAATGTTGAAATCGAACGCCAAATGGAAATTTTGGAATACGGCGGCACGATCGATCAGGAAACCCGTTTGTTTGATCCAAACAAGATGGAAACCCGTTCAATGCGTTCGAAAGAAGAAGCGAACGACTATCGCTACTTCCCAGATCCAGACTTGTTACCCGTGATCATTGCTGACGAGCAGATCGAAGCGGCACGCGCTGCCCTTCCAGAATTGCCTAAAGCGCGTCGTGCGCGTTTTATCGCTGACTTCGCTGTGACTGAGTACGATGCACATGTATTGACGCTGTCACGCGAAATGGCGGACTTCTACGAAGCGGTTGTGGCTGCTGCGGGCGGTGCGAAGCAAGGTAAAGTGTCTGCAAACTGGGTGATGGGTGAATTTTCAGGTGCTTTAAACAAAGCAGGCCTAGAATTGGCGGACTCTCCTGTTTCAGCTGCGCAATTAGGTGGCATGATTGCACGTATTGTCGACAATACCATTAACGGCAAAATTGCGAAGCAAGTGTTTGGATTTATGTGGGAAGCAGAAGGAAAATCTGCGGATGACATTATTGCTGAGAAAGGCTTGAAGCAAGAAACCGATACAGGTGCGATTGAAGCGATCATCAAAGACGTGCTTGCAGCCAATGAAAAAATGGTCGAAGAGTACAAGTCTGGTAAAGAAAAAGCCTTTAACGGCCTAGTTGGTCAAGTCATGAAAGCTGCAAAAGGTAAAGCCAACCCAGCTCAAGTGAATGAATTAATGAAAAAATTGATTGGTTAATACCATTTGATTTCAAATTAGAACCTGCTTTAGAGCGGGTTTTTTTATATTTGTAACTTATTGCGATCATCATCAATATAAGACATCGTAATATCAATTAAGCAATCAATTAAGTCTTCAAACGTAAAGCCTGTATTTTGAGATGAAAAGAAGTTCATCGTGAGCGCAACACTTGAGTTAATTAAAATATAAACCATCAATTTCAGATTTTTTATTCTCAAAACCTCTGGATGTTTTACCGCATATTCAATCGCTAAGGTATTGATGGCTTTGACTGCCTTCACATGGCTGGCTTCGGTACTATATTTACTAGAAACACTCACCCAATAAAAATATTTATTATCATCCTTCGCCAAAAAATCACCAATTTTCAAAAAAATTGATCTGATCGCGTCAGGGATTTGCATATCCTGAATCTCTGGAATGACTGCATAAATCACATTCGCCAACTCAGTAATGAAATGTTGCTGCATCTCGATAAACAGCGCCTCTTTGTTTTTGAAATACTCATAAAAACTTCCTGACCCAACCCCTGCAATCTCACAGACTTTCAGCACAGTTGTATGATCTAACCCGTTATTTTTTACTGATATGAATCCTGCATCAACTATAGAATTATAGGTATTTTTTGATCTACTTTGCTTTGGTTTTCTTATAGTTACCACTTTAAAATTCTCCTTATAAAATCCGTCTTTTTTCCGTATAAATTCATTGATAGATTATATCGATAAACTTTAAACCATTCAAATTATCATCAACCACTGAGGAAAAAGAAAATGAATATAGCGGCACAATCTCTACAAAAAATCGTTCGTCGTAATGTGATTATTCCTTTTGATAAAAGCAAAAAGTTTTCTTTTTACTATGAAGATAATCTCGTTGTTACCTCATTATTTGTGGTTCTTTCCGCCATGTTTCCACCTGGAGAAATGTTTTTTATCGAGAGTATTCGAAATGTCCGTGATCAAATTAAAGATGAAAAATTACTAGAAGATATCCGAAATTTTATTGCGCAAGAAGCATTTCATAGTCGGGAACATCAATCTCTAAATGAGCATCTTATTCATTCGGATTATCCAGAAGTTATAGAGATAGAAGCCAAGACCAAAGCAAGACTAGATGAGTTTCGGAAACTTCCTAAAGTTGAACAATTAGCCGCAACCGTGGTGATGGAACACTATACGGCAACGCTTGCACGATTATTATTAACTGATCCGTTAATTAAACAGAGAACGACGCAAGACAGTAGAAACCTATGGGAATGGCATGCGCTGGAAGAGTTAGAACATAAATCTGTGGCATTTGATGTATTGAATGCCATAGGTGGCAATACGGCTAAAAATAGAAGGATTGCACTCAGTAGGGTTACCAAACTTCTTTCTCCTGTACTTTTTCATTACTGGATTAAAATATTAAGACGGAGTGATATTCAGTTTTCGCTTCGAGAGCTCAAAGATGGTATATATCTAGGCTTTGGAGGAATTAATCGTGTAGGGATTATCACTAAAGCAATGGTTGAGATGTTGGATGTACGAGATAAAGATTTCAATCCCATACACATGCAAACTGAGCAGCTCGAAGCAGAATATCGAGAAAAATTGTTTGGTGAAAATGGTATTTTAAAAAGTGCGTTTAAAAGCTGATTGATTTTAGAGTTAGAAAATCCTTAACGGTCTTGCTAGACAAGTAATGAAAACATCTACGAGAAAGCCCTCTTTTTATAGCGGGTTTTCTTATTTTATAAGGTAAAATACCTGCACAATAATTTTTCAAATCAAACTAACATGATCGTTAAATTTATGAAAAAGAGATTATTTCTTAGCACTTGTTTACTTTTAATTAGCAATTCTAATTTTGCACAAACACCTCAAGTTCCTAAAACTGATACTGAGGCTATTTTTAAAGCAGCGGGCTTTTCAAAAACAAAATATGGTTGGGAAGGTAACTGCGATATAGGTGAAATCACTACATATAAAGACTTAAATGGTGATGGAAGAAAGGATGCGATTATTAAAGATAGTAGCTCAGTGTGTTATGGCCGAACTGGTGTAGGCTACTATATTGTTTCGCAACAACGAAATGGGAAATGGAAGCCATTATTTAGTAATTCTGGTATACCAGAACTTCTGAAAACGACAGGAAAAAATGGCTGGCCTGACATTGAAAATGGTGGCCCTGGTTTCTGCTTTGCAGTTTATCGTTGGGATGGTCAAGAATATAAAGTTCATCGTTATGAATATGAAGGTAAGGCTTGTGAGCTGTAACTGACAGAACTCCACTTAGATTGATGAAGAACTAAATAGCTAAATTCAATCAATAAGAAACCCGCTTCAAAGCGGGTTTTTTAAATCAAATTCAGCAATATGAAATCAATCACTGCCCTCTTAACACACCCAACTTATTCCAGATATCTGGGGTTAAAAAAGTCGTCACCAATTTATTCAAATCGATATAACGTAAGGTGCCTTGCAACTGCTGTCTGACCGCTGGATCTTTAACAATATCCTGACCTGCACTCTGACCTAACTGCTGAAAAGCCTCTCCAACCGCTTTCACACCTTCCGCCTGAATCACAGCCTTAGTCTGTGTCGAACACTGCTCTACAATCACACGCTGTAACACCTGTGCCAACTTCTGATCCAACTGGGTTTTCTGCTCAGGCGTGACATTACTAAAAGACTTTAAATCAGGATGCGCTGCCAAAGCAGTAAAGGTCCATTGCAAAACCGTAGTCTTATCCGCTGCGGTGGTCGCTTTTACCAAACAATCACTGAGTTGATCAACTGTTGGCCCTGCCATTGCCACTTGGGTCGTACCCAACACAGCCACAGCCATCAACACAGAACGACTCAAATGAGAAAATTTACCACGGGCAGAAGAATTAACACGAGACATAAGCACAGTTCCAAATTGCAATCTTTCCCTTTGTACCACGCTCTGTCTAGATCATCTGTTATGACGCTGTAAATTACGTAAGCCCACGCCCTTAAAGCTTTGGCAAAATGTAAAATGTCCCGCTAAAACAATCCTATATTCCTGAATGCACATTTATTCCATACCAGCATAATCCCATTCTTTTGGAATATTTGGCTGCTCGGGCGCTTTATTTAAATCAATATTCAGATTGCGACTACCTTCAAACGATTTCCCACCCGAATCTGATGCAGGTGAGACATCCAGACTATAGCGATAACGAAATTGCCAGACCATCGGCTTGATCGGATGAATATCCAGACTCAGACCATCTTCATCATGGCACTTACCTTTAGAACTTTCATAATCCTGTTCCGAGAAACAAGCTCGAATCATACGATTAAAGCTAAAAGGATAATTTTTAATAAAAGGACGTTCGTTGCCCGAATCCTCTAACTCATAAAAGCTGGCTCGTTCAATTCCAGCCCCACCACCTGAATACATCTCAGAAAACTGATCGATGATTGCAATCGCATAACGCTGTTGAGTGAGTGGAAAAAGCTTAGGAAATATATATTGCTTATGGCGACTATCGTCGCTTGCAACTGTCACAATACTCCATTTACCGATTAATTTAAGACCTGCAGATGTAGATTTAAATCTAGCAATATCATTACGGCTTGATAATATCCATAAATTTTGGTCTGAAGTTTTTAGGCTACGCGATTGCACACCTTGCTGACACAGCGCTTTCACTTGTTCACAGAGTTGTTTTTGTTCAGTTGAGCTCAATTGCCCCTTTTTAAATTCAAGAATCTGTAAAGGTGCAGCAAAAACAGATGTACTAAAACAGGCGGATGTCCCCACCAAAATCATTGTAGCCAGCGCAATCTTATTCTTCAGCATGATATTTCCTTAGGCTATTTTTATAGACTTACCGCATTATTTGACAATGGATTCAACTTGATCGAGCTCCCATACGCCACCCGCAGCAAGTCCTTTACACATCCCCGTCCACATATCTTTAGTATGTACAAACTTCTGTCCATCCCACACCCATTCATCACTCGACCAACAGTCACCAATGCCACGACCTTTTTGTGAACTACTGATAATGCCTGCATAAAACTCAGAAGCATGTTCAGTCACAAAGCTGGCTTTGTTTACGAGTGATTCATCCAAAACCCATGCACCATAACCTTCGTTATAGGCACCACGCCAACATAAGGTCATCGCCAACACTTTTTTATTGGTCAGTTTATACAACTCTATCGGTTGAGGCTTTGTTGCATCACCATCATAAATCCCCTCACAAAATCCCTCCTGTTTTGGGATAGGCTGTGCTGCCATCAAATTACTATATAACGCCGGATAGCGTTTATGATTCGGCTGCAAAGTTAAATATGGCTTATTTGGGGTTTTGATCTGTTTTACCGTAAATTTTGGCTGTGCCGTTAAGACATGTGATTCATCCGCTTTTCCCTTTTTAATCAATGCACCCACAGTCCCAATACGTTTTTGAAAATCATCCATTTTGAGCAATACAGCAGTCATGCCCAAATCGGATATTTGCCATTGCAATGTATTATTTTTAAAAATGATTTCAGTCTTTTTCTTGGACTGCTGCAATAAGGCGTTGACCTGCTGTCCGGACAAACGTCCCATCAATGGGAATTCAGTTCCCTCTACCGCAACTGGCCCAAAATCTTTACCATTGACATAGAAGTGAATATTTCTAAGTTTGGCTGCGGGAAAAGAAGGCTCTTCATAACGCGCCAGTGCAAATTCGACTTGAACAGGCTGTCGTGCGCCAGCCTGACGCGTTAACAGCAGAGAAGCAGGTTCATTACGATATTCTTCATTCTGATAACCCGCGGCACGGCAAGTCCCAGTGTTGCTACAATAAATTTCCCAATCTTGGTGAAAGAATGAAATCCCCTTGATGTCTTGGGCAAAAGCACTGGCACTTATCGCAAGCAAGCAACAGGCTGAAAGGATCTTGTTCATAAGACGTATTTCTCAATGCAATTTATTTATTATTCAGTCAAAATATTCTAAATCTTTTCAATTGATCTGGTTGTAGGTTCTTGTATTCAAGAATATGTTAATTTGAACTGAAACTCAAAACACTGAATTAAAATGAAAATAGCCCACTTACTCTCTATTATTTTACTGGCTGGCTCAACTGCAATGGCACATGCAGAGGTGCGTAATTTCACACCAGTTTTTCCCAAATTTTCAAATACAGCCCAAGAGCGAAAAGCCATAAATCAAATTTATGCACTTGGTGAAGTATCCTTTGCCAATGATGTCCGCGTTCCTTTTTATGGCGTCACCGCACTCAATCCTGCTGATGATGGTCTACTCAAAGACTTTAAAAGCTGTACCGCAAAAAGCTGTCATTTTGATTTCAAGCTTGCACCTAATCTGGCCAAGCAACTTAAATTATTTGCGCTTCCTGAAATTGGTCTGGTCCTTGTCCCTAAAGATTGGCGCGACGCGGAAGCAAGTGCTGGGGCAAATGGTACAGGTTCGGCTCTGTTAATGAGCCCAAATCAAAAACAAGCCATAGAATTATACGATTCATCCTTCTGTGTCGGTTGCGGCATGCCCAATGCCACGCTTTATTTTCCTAGCCTGTTAAAAGAAAGTGTTGAAAATGAATTTGGCGGCTATAAAGATTCGCAGAAATTAATCAATGTAGTGCATCCTTCGAAACAAGTGGCTTTCTTTAGTTATCAAATTCCTAACTTGAATAATAAAACCCATGGCGTCGCCAAATACCATGACGAGGACACATTCGATTTTAGAGAAATCATCGTAACTCTGGATAAATCACAACAGCACTTGCTTGGGCCGGTTTTAAACTTCTATCACTTTAGCCATTAGCAGCCAATAGCTTTCAAACCGCTTGACTGGCTTTGAGTAGAGTCAAGAAATGTTCAACCCGAATATTATTTTCTTTGGCTCGACAAATCGCATAAATCGGTGCGATACAGGGTTTCTTTGCTTCTAAAGGTCGATAGATAATCTGTTTATTCCAAAAGTCCTGAATCGAAGCAGGCACAATCGAAAGCCCAATCCCCGCAGCAATCAAATTCAGGCTGGAGGTTAAGCGTGGTGCTTCTTGTACGATATTGGGACTAAACCCCGCCTGATAGCAATTTGCCAAAATATTATCAAACAGATCTTGCCCAGCAATACGGCGATACAGCACAAACTCATAAGGCTCTAAATCGACTAAGCGGATTACCCCCTCTTTGTCCGTTAACGGATGATTGCTAGGTAATGCGACAATTAAAGGTTCATTCAAAACATGAATACTTTGTACTTGTGCATGGATTGGGGCGGGTTTACGTAAAAATACGATATCCAGTTTTTCATTGATCACCGCATCGGTTAAAGCCGTACTACTGTCCTCTTCCAAATGGATGGCAACAGCAGGAAACTTCTCTCGGAACTGACGCAATAATGCAGGAAGAAAGGGATGCAAACCTGCGGAGTTAGTAAAACCGATATTGATCTGTCCTTCCAAGCCTTGGGCAATGTTTTTAACCCGTTTCGGAATCGACTGTGCATGCGCCAAAATCGTGATCGCTTCTTGATATAAAGCTTTGCCTGCCTCGGTCACTTCCACACCTCGTGGCAGACGTTTGAGCAAAGCGGTATCTAGCTCCTCTTCCAAACTTTTAATCAATCGGGTCAGTGGAGGTTGTTGCATGTGTAACCGAACAGCTGCTTTAGAAATATTACTTTCTTCAACAACCGCAACAAATGCATTGAGCTTGTGAATATCAATCATACATACCTTAAAAGTATAGATAACAGCAAAAATAGCATTTGTGAATATACCACAAATCATCCATTCTATAGCTCACAAGGTTGAACAAAAGGTCGTCCAATGAAAGCCCAAGCCCTATCAATACAGAATGAGCCCCTCACCACTGCTCCTGATTGTAAGGCACTATTCACGGGATTTATGAAATTGGGATTGATGGGTTTTGGGGGTGTTTTACCCTTGGCACATCGCATCATCGTTGAAGAGCACAAATGGATTGATGAAGGTAAATTTACCGACTTACTTGGTGTCTGCCAATTATTACCGGGTGGAAACATCATCAATATGTCAGTTGCAATTGGTATGGAATTCCAAGGTGTAAAAGGTGCAATCAGTTCAGTGCTTGGTTTGATCTCCGCACCGACTGCAATCGTCCTGATCATCTACCAAGTCTACGAGTATTTTCAATACCTCCCCGCAGTCAAACATCTGATCCAAGGTCTAGCCGCAGCGGCAGCAGGCTTATTGTTTGCAACAGGATTTAAAATGCTCAGGCCCATTTTAAAAAGTTATTTGACCATTTTCACGATTGGATTGACCTTCGTGTTTATGATTTGGATCAAGCTACCGTTGGCACTGACTTTGGCTATTTTGCTCGCCATTAACATGTTGGTTTTAGGAGTGAAAAAATCATGATCCTACTCACCCTTGCCATTGTATTCACTCAACTTTCCCTACTGGCGTTTGGTGGCGGTAATGCCATTTTGCCTGAGATGCAGCATCAGGTGGTAACAGTACATCAATGGATGTCTGCGGAGCAATTTAGTTCACTGTTTGCGATGGCCCAAGCGGCACCTGGCCCCAATATGATGATTGTGCCTTTGGTTGGTTGGCATGTCGCAGGGCCAGCAGGATTATTGGTCACCTCACTGGCCAAGTTTGGGCCCTCTTCAATTATTACCATTTATGCACTTAAATTCTGGGAGCGTTTTAAAGCTAATCCGTTACGTGCTCGTTTTGAAAAAGCTTTGAAACCGATTACCGTGGGTTTGGTTCTGGTCAGTGCGTGGTTGATTGCCGATGCATCTGCACAAAACCTGTTACTGGTGATGATCGTGATTGTTACTGCAATCCTCGGCATGTTTAAAAAGATTCATCCGCTCTGGGTGATGGCTGCGGGTGCAGGACTTGGAATTGCCTTCCTTTAAGTCAGCAGCTATAAAAAACCTGCCCGATGCAGGTTTTTTTATTGCTAAAAATTGAACTACCAAATACTGACGCGCTGTTCAGGTGCCAAATACATTTTATCCCCTTCTTTGATTTTGAAGGCATCGTAGAACGGCGCTTGGTTGACTAAAGCACCATTGGCGCGAACTTTATCGGGTGCATGTGGATCTGTTTTTAAATACACAATCGCTTGAGCTTCACGGGTTTTGGCACGCCAAACTTGCGCCCAGCCCATATAGAAACGCTGCTCACCTGTTTGCCCATCAATCACGGGTGCGGGCTTGCCTGCTAAGGAAATTTGATAGGCTTTATAAGCAATCGATAGACCTGAGTTATCTGCAATATTTTCACCCAAAGTCAGTTCACCATTGACGTGATAACCTGCAATTGGTTCATAAGCATTGTACTGCGCCACCAAAGCCTGTGTTTTAGCTTTAAAGCGTTTGTGATCTTGTGTGGTCCACCAATTACGCATATTGCCCAATTCATCAAACTGGCTGCCCTGATCATCAAAGCCATGGCTAATCTCATGACCAATGACACTGCCAATTCCACCATAATTCACCGCATCATCAGCATCGATATTAAAAAATGGCGGTTGTAAAATCGCAGCAGGAAATACAATTTCATTTGAGGATGGATTGTAATAAGCATTCACGGTTTGAGGTGTCATAAACCACTCATCACGATCAACTGGCTTGCCTAACTTATCTAAATCATCTTGATGTTCAAACTCTCTGGCACGAATCACGTTGCCAATCAAATCACCCTCTTTAATATCCAGAGCTGAATAATCACGCCATTTCTTTGGATAACCCACTTTAATCGATAAGCTGGCTAATTTCTTTTTGGCCTGTACTTTGGTTTCAGGACTCATCCAATCCAGTTGACTAATACTTTGATCATAAGCCTGTATCAGATTCTGAACCAATGTATCCATGCGCTGTTTTTTATCTGCAGAAAAATGTTTTTCCACATAGATTTTGCCCAGACCATCACCCAATACTGCATTCACGGTTTGTACACCACGCTTCCAGCGAACTTCTTGCTCTGCGACATCACGTAAGGTTTTACCGTAAAATTCAAAACTCTCATCTACAAACGCTTTGTTTAAGAATGGTGAAAAATTACTGATCAAGTTCCATTTGAAATAGGCTTTCCAAACATTTAACGGTGTTTTATTCAAGACTGGATCAAACGCTTTGAAATAGCTGAGCTGGTGAACTTGAATCGTCTGAACTTTATCTTTTACACCCACAGTCGTTAGATAAGTATCCCAATCAAAGCGATGACTTAACTTAGTTAAGTCTTTGAGCGGATAAATATTGTAACGCTTAGATAAATCACGATTCTGAACATTGCTCCATTGGATTTTGGCCAATTCCGTTTCAAGCTTTAGAATGTCTTTTGCATGCTGAGCGGCTTGCTGATCACCTGCCAGTTGAAGCATTCGTTCAATATGCTTGAGATATTTGGCACGCGTTTCGACAAACTTTTTATCATCTTTTAAATAATAATCGCGATCTGGTAAACCGAGTCGGCGTTGCACTAAACCTGCAATCATCACATCAGAGCGTTTCATATCTTGATCGATACTGACATCAAATGGTGTTCTGACTCCAATACGCGAGAAATGCCCCATTAATTGAGCAAAATCTTGTTTCTTTTGAAGTGCATCAACCCGTGCCAACTCCTGTTGTAAAGGTTTGATGCCTTGCGCTTCAATCGCTTTTTCATCCATAAAGCTGGCATACAAACTTGCAACTTTTTGTTCGACCGTACCTGCGGCCCATTTCTGTGTAGCCAAATCGTCAACGATACGATGCAATTGATTGGTTGATAATTCATGCAACTCATTGAATGCACCCCAACTTGCTTTATCAGCAGGAATTTCCGTTTGTTTAAGCCAGGTTCCATTCACATAATCATAGAAATCCTGATGGGCACTTACACTTGGATCGATATATTGCTGGTCTATACCTGAGATTTTTTGAGTTGGAGAGGATTTAATTGCTTGGTCTGCCCATACATGTGCGGTACAAGCAGTCAGTGCAAGCGCTAATGCACTTTTGAGCAATGCAGGTTTCATGATTTATCCTATTTATTTAAGTTCTAAGCTATGCAAGAGAGAAATGAAAAAAGATCATTAATTTTATCAAGGGACTATAGTTAAAGCACACGCTCAAATAAAGTCATTTTCACAGAAATACATATGCAAACGTCACATAAGAAACAAATCCACTCAGCATATAGCCAATAAAAAAGCCTTCACATCAACTGAAGGCTGACTAAAATTAGGTCATTCAAACTAATCTAACGTTTTTTCAAATGTGCGAAGACGTTTATAAATTGATAGCAACTCAATAATCGTTGGCCATGAGGCAATAAGATATTGAAATGATTTTCTTACTTGTTGAAAAACATTCAGAATTTGCATCATGATCCCTAGAGTAATCGCGCCTGCTGCAATTGATGGTGCTAAAATAAAAAACCCATATAAATTATCCAATTGTAAATACCAAATCCGCACTAAATTAAAATAGGTATAGTGGAAATACAATTTAAAGTAGTTCAAACGTACCTTACTAAATAACTCTTTTAGCGTTAAAGGATCAGCTCGATCAGCATGGTCTTCACCATAAACTAACTCTTTACGATATGCAGCTTCAACCTTTTGATTATTAAACTCCAACCCTGGAAGCTTAGCACCAACTACCATTAAGACTACGGTTCCAAAAATTGCCCAACCTAGAGCAGCTATCATTAGTGTATGGGGAATTTCGCCAACTATAGGTAAAACTTTGACGTGAACTGAAAGCTGGATCAAAATCGGTAAAAAGGCGATTAAAGTCATAATCGCCTCAATCAAACTTACACCTAGCCCCTCTAAAGTCCCAGCAAATCGCATCGTATCTTCTTGAATACGCTGAGATGCACCTTCTATATGACGTAGTCGCTCCCAATACTGGGTATAATAATCATTCATTGCTGTACGCCAGCGAAAGATATAATGGCTAACAAAAAATAAATTCAATATAGCGATGGTGACATAGACCATGGCTATCAAAATAACAGTAAACATTCCACTATAAAGCTGCTTTAAATCACCACCACCACTCGAAACCATTTTCTGTATTAATGAATAAAAGGGGTTATACCAAGCATTCAATACGACATCGACTTGTACCGAAAACCAAACGTTAAACAAAATAAAAGCAGAGCCCCAGATTGACCAACGCTGCCATTTATTGTCTGAAAAGATACGCCAGAAACCAGCAAATAGAGCAGTTGCGGTAAAAAACCAAGTATAAAACCAAATAAAGGAAGGAGCCCAAAAGCGACTGACATCAATGGGTAATTCCGCATCAGCATAGCCTTTGGGAAAACCTAGATATTCACCCCAACTATGACCGCCTGTATACCAGAGCAGCATATTGAGTGCTAACCACACAAGCACTGAAATAAAAAATAGGCGTGGGTTCGGAAAGAATGACTTAAACATCGTGTTTAACAATCCTTGTCATGTTGCAATTAATCGAATAGGTCATCCTATGACCTAAAACTTAAAATTAACTGATAAAAAAGTTTTATGATTTGTAGTTATTTACCTGTTTTTCTCTCTTTTTAATAGCTTTTTGTTGATGATTTACAATTTGTTTTTGCCTGAATATCAGTTTAGTAAATGGACTCAATCAGTTAAGCCCATTCGAAGCTACCCTAGACTTATTGACGCGGTGATGCCGTACTCATTTTCAAGGCAATATCTTGCCGTTCCGTTGGCGATGAAAAAGTTTTACTTTGAATTGCCCATTGAATTTCAGCTAACTTTTCATTTGCAGCATCCGCACCTGCCTGCATGGTTAGCTCACGGCCTTTGACATCAAAGATATGCGCCTTCTCACGTAGGTCAGGTTGAATCACGATATCTGCATCCTTTAGCTCTTCTTCAGCCAAACGCCCTTGCATGATATTGATGTTTTGGTTGAATAATCCCCACACATTGCTCGTCTCGGTATGGATCGGCTGAGCCAAAATATCAACTGCAATAACCACATCTGCGCCAAGCTCACGTGCAACCTGAACAGGTACTGGACTGACTAAACCGCCATCGACATACTCAACATCCTGAATTTTGGTTGGTACAAACATACTTGGAATCGATGCAGAAGCACGCACTGCCTGCCCTGTATTACCGTAATTAAAGACTGTTCTGGTGCCATCTTTTAATTCAGTCGCGACCACATACATGGGAATTTTCATCTTTTCTAATGGCATGTTATGCACTTGTTGATTGATATAGTCCTCAACCTTTTTACCATCAAAAAAACCCTTTAGACTGACATTCACTTCGCGAACATCATTGGCTTTGAGTTTTAACGCAATATCGCGTAATTCGGCAGGACTTTTCCCACTGGCATAAATAGAACCAACAATACTGCCAGCACTGGTTCCAACAATAAAGTCAGGGCGAATGCCTTGTCGCTCCAATACTTCAATCACACCAATATGTGCATAGCCACGTGCACCGCCACTGCCCAATACCAATGCAATCACGGGACGTTTTTGCTGTTGTTTAATCGAACTAAACGGTTGGCTGACAGCTTGAGCTTGGGCATCTTCAACAACTGGAGTCAAATGAGATGTGGTTTGGCAACCTGCCAAAATCGTCATTGAAAGACCAAGCGTCCATAATTTAAGCTGTTTCATACGCAACAATTGCCATATTTACGATATTTCTTGAGCAAATTTTAGCGCTTGCCAAGTCTAAATGCTGTATCAATTTTTTGTATTTTTCATAAAAACTTCACAAAAAAGCTCCTCGAAAGGAGCTTTTTTAATATGACGAAACTTGAGTTAAATCGAATTACCAAATATCAGAGTCGACTCTTTTCTTCAACTCTGGATAGTTATCAATCTTAAACTCAGGCTCTTTAATCCCTTTCTTAAGCTGCGAGGTATAGTCTTTCAACAAAGTGCGCGCCATTGGTGTGAGCAGCAAGATTGCGATCAAGTTAATGGTTGCCATGATACCCATGAACAAGTCCGCCATTGACCAAACCAGTGGAACACTACCGATCGCACCGAAATACACCATCACCAACACAAAGATTCGGAAGATGAACATCACTTTCGGGTTGTTATTAATAAACTGCACATTACTTTCTGCATAAGCATAGTTGCCTAGAACAGCTGAGTAACAGAATAAGAATAACAAGATCGCAAGGAAGTCACCGCCCCAACTGCCTACTTGTGTCTCCAGTGCACGTTGGGTCAGTTCAACACCAACGAAGCCCGCATCATGGTACACACCTGATACCAAAATAATGATCGCTGTACTGGTACACACAATGAAGGTATCGACGAACACACCGAGCATTTGAACCAAACCTTGGTTCACTGGATGTTTTACATCTGATGCTGCCGCCGCATTCGGTGCAGAACCCATACCCGCTTCGTTTGAGAACAAACCACGCTTGATCCCTTGCATCATCGCCATCGAGATCATTGCACCGAAGAAACCACCCGCTGCCGCATTAAACTGGAATGCTTCAGTGAAAATAAGTTTAAAGATACCTGGTAGAAGTTCATAATTGCTGATTGCAATATACATTGCAACTGCAAGATAAAGACCTGCTTTTAACGGTACAAACATTTCTGCAAATTTAGCAATACGTTTAATACCACCAAAAATTGCCAAAGCAACCAAAACAACAAGTGCCAGACCGACCCATGAAATTTCTAGATCAACACCACCTAAGTGTGCAATCAGATTGGCTTTGTCCCAACCCCATGCATGTGAAGATGCATTGGCAATCGCATTGATCTGAACTGAGTTGAATACAAAGCCATAAGTAAAGATCAATGCAACGGCAAAGATTACACCAAAGGTCTTGCTACGTAAGCCTTGGGTAATATAGTAGGCTGGTCCACCCCGGAACTGCTTACTATTACTATCTCTAACCTTAAATAACTGCGCGAGTGATGACTCAATAAATGCTGAGCTCATCCCCAAGATCGCAGTAAACCACATCCAGAACACTGCACCCGGTCCACCAATCGCAATCGCGATCGCAACACCCGCAATGTTACCTACACCAACACGGCTTGCTAGCCCCGTTACAAATGCCTGAAATGGTGTAAGTCCATGTGAATCTTTCTCTTCACCTTTAGTACGGCTGCTCTTCATGACCTTGATACTGTGGAAGAACATTCTAATCTGTACAGCTTTGGTCGCAACAGTATAGAAAATACCTACAGCAAGCAGGAAAACAACGAGGAAGTCCCATAAAGGATCATTGAAAAAACTTACCCAAGCCATCAGGGTGTCATTTAATTTTTCATTCATCACTTATTCGCTTTTAAATATTTTATGTACATCCGTACATATACGATAACAATGGATGAATCAAAAAAGCCCCACTTGGGGCTTTTGATCCGACTTAGGCAAAGAATTTCAAAATTAATTGAATTACTGTTGCGTTAATTAAATCAACAAAGAACGCACCACAAAGCGGAACAATCAAGAATGCTTTATGAGATGGTCCATACATATTGGTAATCGCTTGCATGTTTGCAACTGCAGTTGGTGTTGCCCCCATACCAAAACCACAGTGCCCTGCTGCCAAGACTGCCGCATCGTAGTTTTTACCCATGACGCGGAAGGTCACGAATGCTGCATACAATGCCATAGTAATGGTTTGCGCACCTAAAATTACCACAAGTGGACCAGCTAAGTCTGCCAATTGCCATAATTTCAATGACAGCAATGCCATTGCTAAGTAAAGTGATAATGAAGCATTACCAAACACATCAATTGCGCGATCAAAAATATCAATTTTCAGCACGCTTTCTAAGATATTACGTAAAATCACACCACCGCCAAGTGCCCAAACAAATGTTGGCAACTCGAACCAAGTTCCTTTACTAAAACCAGTCATGAATTCTGCAAATGCGAGACATGCAGCAAACATACCCAAAGTCGTAATGGCATTATCCGCAGTGATTAAACGGACTTGATGTGGATTTTCAAATGGTGCTAACTCGTCAGGATGTTGATCTAAATGCGTATCGCGATCTTTGATCTCTGCTGGTGTATGTGCTTGAGACAGGCTATAGCGGTTAATCAACAATTTCGCCAATGGACCACCGATAATACCACCGATAATCAGACCAAAAGTTGCACTTGCCATACCTAAAGCTAAAGCACCTTGAATCCCATGCTGAGTTTCAAGAATCTCGCCCCATGCACCTGCGGTACCATGCCCACCCGTCAATGTGATTGAACCTGCAATCAAACCGACCAAAGGATCAATACCCAACAGCGTTGCAAGGCTTATACCCACAGCGTTCTGTACCACAATAAATGATGCGACACAGATCAAGAAGATCACTAACCCAATGCCACCTTCTTTGAGCTTCATAAAATTGGCACTCAAACCAATCGAAGCAAAGAAGATCAACATAAAACTGGTTTGTAATTCACTACTAAAAACAATGCTGTAACCCCAAAATGAGTGTACAAGTAGTGAAAGTACAGCTGCAACCAAACCACCTGCAACAGGTTCAGGAATGTTATAGCGTCTTAAGAAGTCAATTTTATTAACGAGCAAACGCCCTAATAACAAGACGATAACCGCCGAAATTAGGGTATAGAAACCATTAAAAGTAAATTCCATATCTTCTTTCCGTTTATTTTATTTGTTATGGCGATGATTGTTCACCACGCCATAACAGATAAAATAGTAACTCTCAAAATGAGTGAAAACTCAATCAACTTAATAAAAAGCATACAGTTCCAAGCAAGAACTCCAGTGATTATAAGCTATCAAGTTTTCATGGATGATTACACCTACAGGATAGATGGCTTAGAAGTTATAGCGAGCCATTGCCCCTACACGATTATCCTTCCCTTTTTGCCCATCAAAGGTTTTACGTTCGCCATAGATATACTCTAGACCAAACGTAATCGGTGTTACCGGCGAATACATGATATTCCACCAACCTTGTTGCAAGGTTTTATTCTGCGCAGTATCTTTTGCGACAATCGCCTGTTTTGCAAAGTCATTACTGTCATCAGCAAACATTGCGCCATAGGCTAATGTACTGCGTAGTTTCGGCGTGATTTGGTAAGTTGTACCCACTGTTAATGCATCAAATTCATTCAAATTTAAGCCAAAGTTATTTGGATTTACATTGTAAGCATTGTTGGTATACAACAAGAATTTGCTATCACCTTTGACATGCGAATAGTCAATCATGGCTTGTAATGCATCAGTGAATTTATATTTTGCACCGACTGCGACACCCCAACCCAATTCAGAGTCACCCGCATTGAGACGGTTATTATCTTTGTCATAAGTCGCTTTACTACGCGCCTCGGTCAGTAAGGCACGTGCAGACGTGGTCCCTTGACCTTCAGCAAAATCATATTTCAATTTTGACGTTAATGCGGGCGCACGATTGTCATCATTGCCTTTTTCTAAAGCAATCGCATAACTTGTATCTGGATTAAACTTGCCGCTGTAACGAACCATTGGCGTACGATAAGTACCAATTCCCAATGGCGAGTTAAAATCAAGCATCTCTGGCTGTAAATCTGTTGCCAAGAAGGTTGAAGTTGTTTGACCAAATAGCCAATCATTCAAGGTTAAATAAGCATGGCGAATACGAATGGTGTCATTGCTGGTACCGCCACGGAAATCGACTTCGAGTTTTCCGCCAACATTTGCGCCTTCAACAGGTGCTTTGAAATCAAGACCTAAACGCGTTACTGTTGCCGTGCTATAGAAACGGTCACTGTTCTTTTCAGCGCCTTCTAGATCGACTTTATTGATACGGTTAAAGATTCCGTCTCCACCTTTGGCTTGGTAAGAGGCATCGCCACGTAAGAAACCATGCAATTTCACTTCTGCGCCAGAAGCTGTATTAAATACCAATTGTGATTTTTTAGGTACTTCAGATACCACCGAGACATTCGCTGGGTGATCAGGATGGGTTTCTGCTAGATTGGAATGCTGTTGCGTTTGAGCAATGCTATTTTGTTGTTTTGCTTGGGGAACATATTGCTGTAATAGTGCTCTTAATTCCTTCACTTCATCACGAAGTTGTTGAATCTGTTCTTGCTCGCTAGCAGCGTGTGTACTGTTCATCATTAAGGCTGCAACAGTGATTGCTAAACCTTGCATTACGAACGGCTTACGGATGAGAGATAAACTCATGAGAAGCTCCTTGTATATGGTGTATATTTCAACATTTCCCACAGACATAAATTGGATAAATTCAAGATGTCTGCAAATAGAAAATCCCCTCACCTGATCAGTAAGGAAGGCCTAATCAATATTTTAAAAAGGGCGTATTATGCATAAATTTCGGATATTGTGTGTACTTTTTATTTAAGGAGTTTTTGGCATTTGACTTAAAATCATAAAATAATTTTTCGATTTCATTATGTTACTATTAGTTTTCTTTTTCACACAAACTTAACAAAACATAAAAAAGCCACAACAACTTTGCTTAATTTATTTATTTTAATGGCCATTTTTTAAACAAAATCAGATCAATAAACGAAAAGTCCTCATCAAATATAACAGATTGCTTTATAGTCTTGCTCAGATGACAAGATCAAATGATAAGGAATTTTTATGAACACGGAACAAGTCCGCCATGTAGATGAAGCCATCACATCTCGCCACTCCGTACGTGCTTTTTTAGATACCTCGGTAGAAGCACAAACCATTAAAGATATTTTATCCGTGGCGAGTCGTGCACCTTCTGGCACCAATGTACAGCCATGGAAAGTCTATGTGGTTACAGGGCAAAAACGTGCAGAAATGATTAACCGTGTTTGTGCAGCTCAAATTGAACTTTTTCAAAAGCCTGAGCTTGCAGCACAGTATCCAGAAACTTTTGCGTACTATCCAGAAACTTGGATTTCGCCTTTTATTGATCGTCGTCGTGCCAACGGTTGGGGACTATATGGTTTACTAGGTATCCAGAAAGGCGAAAAAGAAAAAATGGCAGCACAGCAACTGCGCAATTTTCAATTGTTTGATGCACCTGTTGCGTTGTATTTCACGGTGAATAAAATCATGGGCATTGGTTCGAAAATGGACATTTCCATGATGATCCAAAATGTCATGGTTGCTGCCAAAGCACGTGGATTAGACACCTGTCCTCAAGCAGCGTGGAATCATTTCCATCCAATCGTCTTAGATATCCTAGGTGCGCCTGAGGATGAAGAGTTAGTCTGTGCAGTGGCTTTGGGTTATGCAGACCCTGAGCATATTGTAAATACCTTCATTACGCCCCGCGAACCCGTAGAAAACTTTACGGTGTTTCTCGATTAAGCTGCTAACTCAAGCAGTTTCTCTAAACTGAGAGACTGCTTTGCTGTTTTCCAACCTTTATAATCGCAAACAGACCGGCACTGGTAAATAGTAACATCATGATGCCCATATTCAATGATGCTTTCCAGATCAGAAAATTAAGAATCACGCCACCCAATAAACCACACGCAAATTGCATACTGCCCATAATCGCGCTGGCAGTTCCCGCACGTGCGCCTTGCTGAGACATTGCCAATGCCATTGCATTTGGGCCAGTCAAACCAATACCTGAAATCACCAAGAATAAACCCGACATGAGCAACCAAAGTGGTGCGTCTTCCATCAAGCCTGCACTCAACACAATCAATGCACCAAAACATTGAATTGAGCCACCTAAACGCAAGCGTTGAAAAATTCCCATGCGAGTGTTGAGATGTTTATTGATGGATGACATCAACATGATCCCCGCTGCATTCAGTGCAAATGCATAAGAGAAATGCTGCTGAGACAATCCATACTGCCCCATAAAGACCGCTGAAGCCGAACTGATATAGCAGAATAAGGCCGCACCTGTTAAACAGCCAGCAAGCATCGGTACGCGAAAACTTTCATCTTTTAATATGGCAGCATAGAGTGTCGTAACTTGATACGCAGATAATTTTAAACGGCGCTCGACAGGCAATGACTCTTTAAAGAAGAAGTGGACACACAACCAGCAAATCACACCAATTATAGATAACGTAATGAAAATCACCTGCCACGGGAAAAAATTCAAAATCCATGCACCAAACATTGGCGCAAGAATAGGTGCCAACCCCATGACGATCATCATGCTTGAAAATGCTTGCGCAGAACCTTGCATATCAAGTCGATCGCGAATTGCTGCTCTGGCCATCACTACACCCACACAACCACCCAGAGCTTGAAAAATACGTGCGGCAATCAGCGCCCATTCATTGGTCGCAAAAGCACATGCCAAACTGGCGATAGCGTAGAGGCTTAAACCGAAATATAGCGGTTTTTTACGTCCAATGCGGTCACTGACAGGACCATAAATCAGTTGTCCAATCGCCAGCCCCAAGAAATACGCGGGTAAGGTATTCGCCACCATTTGCGTACTTACCCCAAACTCGTCTGCCATTTGAGGCAAAGCGGGTAAATACATATCAATCGACAACGGCCCTAATGCGGTTAACAAAGCAAGCAACAAAATCCATGCTGTTGAATATTGACGTTGATTGGTTTGCTCGGCCTGCATAATGCACTACTTTTCACTTATTACTGGATTCTAAGCTTAGCATCCTCAACATATTTGTGCATAATAAGAATCAGAAAATCGATTGCAGAATATAAAAAGGACAAACTTTGAATCCTTGGTTCGGACGTTTAAGACAAGCAACCTATAACACCACGTTAATGTATAACGTGCGCATGTTAATCGCCTTTACGGGCACAGCTTTTGTTCCCTATCTTTTAAATTATCAATTGGCAACTATTCCACTAACTTTGGGTGTGGTTGCCGCAGCGATTAGTGATATTGATGACCGCTTTTCGGTACGGATCATGAATCTGATCTATACCTATATTGGATTCTTCATTACTGCTGCTTCGGTTCAACTGCTCTTTCCCTACCCTGTTGCTTTTGCAATTGGACTGATTGCCTCATGTATTGGCTGGATCTTACTCGGCTCTTTAGGTCGGCGCTATGCGACGATTGCTTACGGGTGTTTGGTGGTCTCGGTCTATACCATGCTCGGGGTACACTTATTTGAACAATGGTATCTACAACCCGCGCTGTTAGTGCTTGGGGCAGCTTGGTATGGACTGCTGTCTACCATTAGCTTTCTGCTTTTTCCAGTGCGAAAAGTACAAGATCAGTTGTCTGCCTCCTATACGGCATTGGGCAGCTTCTTATTTGCCAAATCAAATTTATTTGATGTGGATATGACGCCCTCAAGCTATCAACAAAGCATGATTGATATTGCCTTGGAAAACGGCAAATTGGTGGCGATCTTTAATGATATGCGTATGTCCCTGTTGACCCGCTTAAAAGGTGACCGTGGACAAAAAGATACACGGCGTAGTCTGCAATATTATTTTGTGGCACAAGATATCCATGAACGTGCTGATTCCGCACATATTGATTATCAAAAGCTGGCCAAAGTATTTCAGCACAGCGACATCTTGTTTCGCTTCCAGCGTATCTTGTCGATTCAAGGTAAAGCTTGTCAGGATCTGGCTCAATCCATTTTGAGCCGTACCCGATATGTGCATAACAAACGTTTTAAACATACTTTTGAAAATCTACGCTTATCGCTGGAAAAGCTCAAACAAGAGGGGCTTTACGATCAAGTGCGAATTAATGCCCTATTTGCACTGTATCAAAACCTTAAATCGATTGATGCACAATTACAAAACTTAGAGACCGAACGAAATCTGCAACAGATCAATGCCCAACATGCAGAAAACCAGTTGAAGGACGACGATCTGAAAGGTTGGAATGACATCCTTGTTCGAGTGAAACAACACCTCACCCCTGAATCCGTGTTATTCCGACATGCAATCCGCTTGTCGATTGTCTTATTTATTGGTTATCTGTTTATTCAGCTCACCAATATTGCGTATGGCTACTGGATTTTACTCACCGCGCTGTTTGTCTGCCAACCCAACTTCAATGCTACCAAACGACGTTTATATTTACGTATCGTCGGAACTTTGGTTGGGATTATTGTTGGTCTCGCGATTATCTACTTTATTCCTTCAATAGAAGGTCAATTGGTGATGCTGGTGCTGAGCGGTGTTCTATTTTTAGAATTACGTAGTAAGCAATATGCGCAAGCCACTGCATTTATTACCATTCTAGCGTTAATCAACTTTAATCTAGATGGTTCCGCTTTTGCAGCAGGTTTGCCGCGCCTAATCGATACTGTAATTGGCTGTGCCTTAGCTTGGTTTGGTGTCAGCTTTATCTGGCCAGACTGGAAATTCCGCAGACTGCCCCGTTCGATTCAACGCTCGTTACAGGCACAATGTAAATATCTAGCAGAAGTGGTTGCACAGTATCATCAGGGGCGGAACAATGCCTTGAATTATCGGGTGGTTCGACGAGCTGCACATAATACTGATGCGGAAGTGGCATCACTCATTTCGACGATTGCCACTGAACCAAATATTGATGTGAATCAAAAAAGCTTGGCATTTGAGTTTTTATGTCTGAGTCATACATTTTTAAGTTATATTGCTGCCTTAGGTGCGCATCGTGAGCAAATTCAAGATCAACAAGTATTGACCTTACTGGATCAGGCTTTAGATGATATTCAAGGTGCGCTGCTCCGAGATGAAGTCCCTGATTTATCGGCACAAAATATGATGCAAACCATCCGTGAGCGTTTAAACACAGATGAAGATCATGATCCCAAAGCATTAATTATTTTGCAGCAGCTTTCATTGATGCTCAGTGTCTTGACCCGTTTAAGTATGCTGAAACAAAGTTTAAGCCATGAACCCAATGAAGATGGCACTGAGTTTGCATCTCTGTAACGTATCCACCTTTGGCATAATATCTTTGCATGCCAATAGGTGTTAAACTTAATCCAGTTCTAAACTCATTTTTTACACTATGACCGCCAAAACGCTATACGCTTATACGCTACAACCTGTTCCTTACGAAGTTTCTGAAGCTGAACAACGTCAAGCTCAACTTATGATTTGGCGTAGTACTAACAAATTCAGCCGCAAAGCATGGATGATTATGATTGCACTAGTTGTGCTTTCTTTAGTTGCTGCAGGACTTATTAAATATTACTCCACCTACTCAACTGTGATTTGTTGGGTGGTGATTATCGGTGTGGCACTTTTCTACCTCATCAAACGATTTGGTCTAGAATGGTATGTCAAACGCAAGATGACCGAATTCCCTGTTCAAGAAATTAAAGGGCTTCGTTTAGGTGTGCAACCTCATGGTATCGTGATGCGCCAAAAAATGGGGCTTCAGGAAGGCACTGCAACGATTGGCTGGAAAGACATTTACGAATGGTATAGCTCGCCAGACTTTATTTTAGTGAACTTTAAGGTAAAAACAAAAGGCGAAGAACAACAAGGTGCCTATATTTTACCAAAGCGTATGGACTCGAAGAATTTCTCGTTCAATACCGTACGTAGACACTTGAATGAAACGGTTGGTGCGCCTAAATCAATCTAATAGCTTAATCACTATAAAAAACCTCTCGCCATGAGAGGTTTTTTAATGCCCATTAAAACAAATGAGAATCAAAATCAATATTACCTGCAAAATCCATATTGTGTTCTTATTCTTAGGTTATAATTTTTTACATGAATTTCATTATCTTTCCATTTTTTGACCATGTTTAAAAAAGTTTTCTTCCAAATCCATTGGTTTTTAGGGATTACCGCGGGGCTCATTCTTTCTTTAATGGGTGTGACGGGTGCAATTTACTCTTACGAGCCACAAATTCTAAAATGGGTCAACCAAGACAGTTATGTGGTTGAGGCTGCCCAAACACCAAAACTCACCCCTGCACAGCTGTATCAGCATTTCAATCAACAACAACCAGAGATTGAAATTAACAGTATTACCATCGCTGCTGATCCAACCGAATCGTCAACCGTCAATATTAAAAAAGAAGGTGCGCGTCGTGGCTATAATATGATGGTAAACCCATATACAGCAGCAGTATTACCTGAAGTTAAAGGTCGTGATACGCTGCAATTTATTCAGCGTTTGCACCGTAATTTAACCGCTGGTGAGTTTGGGGCACAGATTACTGGGGCATCTACCCTGATGCTGATTTTCTTTGTATTGAGTGGTATCTATCTACGCTTTCCAAAGAAACATACCATTAAACAATGGTTCTTTATTAAGCCAAAACTTAAAGGCCGAAATTTCATTTGGGATCTACATGCCGTTGTTGGCACATGGGTCATCGTGTTCTATCTGTTATTTGCCTGCACTGGTTTATATTGGTCTTATGACTGGTGGCGCGCAGGTATGTTCAAAGTCATGGGGGTTGAACAGCCACAACGCAATCAACAAAATAATGAACGTGGTAAAGATAAACAACCTGAATTGGCAAAAACGCAGGTCAATACCATCCTCACCCAAACATGGACAGGTGTAAATGCTCAAATTGGTCGTGAATATTCTAGCCTTACTTTAAATATTCCTAAACACGATGATGCCAAGGTTGAATTATCCTTTGTCGATGTCATTCCTCAACATGAACGTGCACGTAACCAAGCAGTTTATAACTATCAAGAGAATAAATTCGAAAAATTTGAACTGTATGAAGACAAGAAGCTCAATGAAAAAATCATGAGCAGCATGCTGCCTGTGCATCGTGGCAGTTTCTTTGGTTCAACCTATCAATTTATTGCCATGCTGGCTTCATTGGCCATGCCTTTATTCTTCGTGACGGGTTGGATGCTATATCTTAAACGTCGCAAGCAGAAGAAGCTCACCCAAGCTGCACGTCAGTCTTTAAGCGCTCAGCGCATTGACCCGAATGCAACACCGTGGCTCATCACTTACGCAACGCAAACAGGCGTCGCTGAACAAATTGCTTGGCGTACTGCAACAAGTTTACAGGAAGCACAGCAGCCCACCACGGTTAAACCTATTCAACAGCTCACCGAGCAAGACCTACTGCAGGCGGAGCAAGTTTTATTTGTTGTAAGTACTTATGGTACAGGTGAGGCACCCGATCTCGCCGCAAGTTTCAGCAAGAAACTGATGCAGCAAAACCTTGACCTCAGTCAAATGCAATATGCAGTCTTGGCAATGGGATCAAAAGAATATCCAGATAGCTATTGCAGCTTTGGTTATACCGTAGATGCATGGCTAAAACAATGCAAAGCACAACCATTGTTCGATTTGATCGAGGTGGATAATGCCAATGCCAACGATATTCAGCGTTGGAATCAAGGCTTATCTGCGGTGACTCAGCATGAGCTACATGCGATGAATATTGAGAAAGTATTTGATCAATGGACCTTAAGCGAACGCTCCCTGCTCAATCCAGACAGTTTAGGGCAAGCAGCGTATAACATCGAACTCACTACAGCTTCTGATATGACATGGCATGCAGGCGATATTGCTGAGATTCAACCAGCCAATAGCCTAGCTGAAATTCAAGACTTCTTGATCAAGTACCAAACCCCAGCCCACAGTATCGTTAAATCATTGAACCAAAATATTGAACAAGCACTTTGGGATAAAAATTTGCGGGTTGAAATCAAGCCTTTCAGTTCGCTTGAAGATTTACTGGAACAGTTGCCGACTTTACCAACGCGTGAATATTCGATTGCCAGTATTCCATCGCAACAAATACTGCGACTGGTGGTTCGTCAAAAACGCGATGAAAATGATCAACTCGGCCTTGGTTCTGGTTGGTTAACCGAATTTGCAGAGCTTAAGCAAACGGTTGCTTTACGTATTCGGACCAATGAATCCTTCCATTTAATTGACGATAACCGCCCGATTATCTGTATTGGTAATGGTACAGGTATTGCTGGTTTGATGAGCTTGTTACAACAGCGTAATCGACAAAATTACACAGCCAACTGGCTGATCTTTGGTGAGCGCCAACGCGAACATGATTTCTTCTACCAAGAAACCATTCAAGCCTGGTTAAACATGGGAACACTACAGCGTCTAGATCTGGCTTTCTCTCGTGATCAGGAACAACGTATCTATGTTCAGGAAGTATTACGCAACAATGCTGATGAACTGATTAAATGGGTTGATCAAGGCGCTGTGATTTACGTCTGCGGTAGCATTGAAGGTATGGCTTCAGGCGTTGATCAAGCGTTGATTGATATCCTGAGTGAAGAAAAACTTGATGCATTAAGACAAGCTGGACGTTATCGTCGAGACGTGTATTAATTCTTTTCAATCTAAAAAACGAGTGCCAGTCACTCGTTTTTTTCATAAGACGATAAGAGAATTTGCCTTTCTTAGAATTTTGCATACACTTAGCACGGTTCAAATCGACACAATTAAGATTATGCAAATAAGTTCATGGGTTCGTATTGCTTTAGCCCTTATCGGTTCAATTCTTTTCATCGATGGCGCAATTCTGATCGCCTTTAAAAAGATTCATATCGGAACCGTACTCCCGCTGCTGCTTGGGTTATTTTTCTGCCTGTATGCTTATTTCTATTATCACATTGAACGTTTCTTCTTCTATCATTTCCGTTTGCATTCCATTTGGCGTTTTGGTTGGCTTTGCTTTTGGATCTGGATCGTCAGCTTGGGCTATTTTTTTGATTATCTCTCAGACAATAATGAGCAGACTCAAGCTGTCCCTCCTGTTAAAGCCATCATTGTATTAGGTAGTGGTGTTGAAAACGGACAACCTTCTGCCACATTGGCGAAACGCCTAGACCGTGCCGCGCCGGTTGCTTTAGCTCAGCCCCAAGCAAAATTAGTTATGACCGGTGGTATTGATTTTGGTGAAACTAATAGCGAAGCTGCAGTGATGTCACGCTATGTACAACAGCACTATCATGTACCTGCATCACAAATTATTTTAGAAGACAAAAGTACCAGCACTGAGCTAAATCTCAAAAATAGTCAGACCTTATTACAGGCACAACACATCAATATCCAGCAACCCATTGCAATCGTGACCAGTGATTTCCATACTTTACGCGCCTCAGCAATTGCCAAGAAACAAGGTTATAGCAATATCACCCTGCTGGGTGCAACCACACCTTTGGCGACACGTTATAACGCATGGTTAAGAGAATACTTTGCCTATGCCAGTGGTTGGCTGTTAAATGAGTATTGATTGAGAGATTATTCTCTCAATCTCAGGATGATGCTGAGTTATGCAAACGAATATCACGTGGTAATGGTAGTTTTAACTCAGCAAATACATCTGGGCGTTGTAAATAAACTTGATATAAAAAATTCTTAATATCCAATAATAAAGCATCAGGGGAAACCAACAGATTATTTCCCTCTGGTGTTAAATCTAAAGATAAAATCGTATTGTTTTCTTTTAAAAATGGAATCATCTTTTCAATAAAAGCCACGAATGGCACTTCTTGGATTTCGTATTGCGCCCAATTGTCTTTAATCAGTAATTTTGCCAAACTTTTATTCTGCCAAACGGATAATGCATGCTGTCCAGAAGGCGTTGAGCATAAAGCCCACCCGTCATGATAAAGCGCAATCACGTGGCGTTGCATAATAATATTTTGAATAAACTGACGGTAAGCGTCTTTGAGTGAAGAACCAGAAGGTGTGGTTTGAGATTTCGACGCAGCCTTGCGTTGATAAGGGTTTCTCATAAAGTACTTCAATATTAGAATCATTATTGACGCTAATCATAGAATAACTTTGTATTGATTACAATGATATGAGCTTTGAAGAGAGATATGGTGGGCGCTGACGGGATCGAACCGCCGACATTCTGCTTGTAAGGCAGACGCTCTACCAACTGAGCTAAGCGCCCTGAGGAATAAAAATTGATTAAATATCAATTTTTATGACGCAAGACAAACGGAGTGCGTAGTGTCTTACATTTTCACCCTCTTGAACAGGGAATCAAGAGAATGGCGCAGCGGACGGGGCTCGAACCCGCGACCCTCGGCGTGACAGGCCGATATTCTAACCAACTGAACTACCGCTGCACTGGATTACTTCATAGCGAGAAGTAAATGTCACAAATTATGGTGGGCGCTGACGGGATCGAACCGCCGACATTCTGCTTGTAAGGCAGACGCTCTACCAACTGAGCTAAGCGCCCTAAGGAATAAAAACTGATTAACTATCAATCTTTATGACGCAAGAAAACAGAGTATGCCATCTTGTATCCTAAGGTATTCACTCTTGCAAATTTAAGTGGCGCAGCGGACGGGGCTCGAACCCGCGACCCTCGGCGTGACAGGCCGATATTCTAACCAACTGAACTACCGCTGCACTTGAGTTTTAACGTAAAGGCTTGGTGGGCGCTGACGGGATCGAACCGCCGACATTCTGCTTGTAAGGCAGACGCTCTACCAACTGAGCTAAGCGCCCTTAACGTCTTCATCGTTTGTGAGGTGCATTATAGAGAATCTTTACAGCCTGTCAAACGCTTTTGCCACTCTTTTCCTAAAAAACCGTGTGAATGATTAAAAAATAAGTAATTCTTTGAAAAAACCAACATTTCCGTATTTTATTTAAGCACTTATTTGCATTTTCATGCATTATTTTCTAAGGCTTGCTCAGAAATATAAACCACAGCTTGCTCAGAAACGAGTTCATACAATTCAAGAATTTCATCATTCTTCATCCGAATACAGCCATGTGACATCGGAATGCCCATCGGTTCTGTATCTGGCGTACCATGAATATAGATATAGCGCTTAAAGGTATCGCACCCTTCCCCATGATTAAAACCATCTTCTAAACCATCCAACCATAAGATGCGAGATAAAATCCAATCACGTTGTGGAAATTGCTGCGCCAATTGTTGGTTATACACTTCACCAGTAGGCTGACGTGCAATAAATACGGCGTTTTTAGGGGCATCTCCCCCAATTTTTTGTGCAACTTGATGCCAGCCTCTTGGGGTTTTACCACTATTTTCCTGTTCGCCAATACCGTTTTTACCAGAAGAGATCACATAGAATTTATTATGTTTTGGCAAATGTAAGGTTTGTTTTGCTAAATCAATGACGATATCTGCCTGATCTAGGGTATAGCTCATTTTTATCTCGATAGATGATAGAACAGTTTTATTTCAACATAGACTACAATCTTTTTCTTGTATTTTTAGGTAGTTTTAATTGCTCGTTAGTTCTAAATATAGAAACAAAACAATGCAACATGATTTGATCTTGTTCTGATCCTTTGGATCGGCGTTAAGTAGCGCTTTAATCGATTCGCAGGAGAAAGGATTGCTTTTCTTAAGCTTATCGTCTTGCATATGAGGAATATATTCCGCAAGAGCGTTGCTGTTCTTAACTCGCCACTCGCGGCATATGAGCCATATTTGGCGTAAGGTCTTGAGATTCAGGAAAAGCTTTAAGTTTGTTTTATCCTCACCACTCACGGCATAGCCGCTCGTCTTGCGCTCGGACAAAACGTTGCTTTTCTTAACACCTTTACTCGAACATAGTTCTCGTCTTGCGCATGAGGAATATATTCCGCAAGAGCGTTACTCTTCTTAACTCGCCACTCGCAGCATAGCTGCTCGTCTTGCGCTCGGACAAAGCGTTGCTTTGTTTATCCTCGCTCAGGCTCGGGTCTTAACCACAGCCACACTGCCACGATAAACATAGTGACATCAGTAAAGACTTTTACCCAAAATGGCGCATTGGTAAATAGCATCAAAATACCACTGAGCAACATCATGATACTGGCGATCCATTTTGCTTTACGAGGAACCGTGCCATGTTCACGCCAATTGCGTAAGGTCGGACCATATTTAGGATGATTCAATAACCATGCATCCATTTCAGGCCAGCCTTTCGACGCCGCCCATGCTGCCAAAATCAGAAATACAGTGGTTGGCATCCCTGGCAGAATTGCACCAATAATTCCTAACGTAATAAAAATCACGACTAAACTACGCCAGAATAATGTTTTCATTGAGCAATTAACCAACACCGATTTACAACCGTGCTAGTATAAAGTGTTTTTATCGTTCTTTCTTAAACTTCACTTATTATTTCAATGATTGAGTTAATTCATGTCTAACCTGATTACCACTTCCAGTTATTTTGAACCGTGGTTACAGTTTAAGCATCCTATCGTACGACATTTAGCGTTTTGTATTGCCAGTCCGAATATTTTGGCTCAAATTCCCAACGACCTAAATGTAAAGCATCATTTTGAGCTGCATCACGATTCGATTTGGCACAGCCATTACCAAAACTATGAACAGAGATTGAAACAGCTCGATCAGCAGCCTAAGCCCCTAATGGATTTTCTTGCACAATTAAAAAGTACACGCCTCGGTTTGCGTTTTGAAAATTTATTGTGGTTTTGGCTACAAGATGATGCTTACCATCCTTATCAGCTGTTAGGACATAGTATCCAAAAAATCGCAGGTGCTGTGACATTAGGCGAACTTGATTTTGTTGTACTCAATACACACACAGATGAAATTGAACACTGGGAAGTGGCTTTAAAATATTATCTAGGTGAAAACAAATTAGATTTAGCGGAATGGTACGGACTGAATCGAGAAGATACTTTGCACCGAAAGTTAAAACATTTTACCGAACGTCAATTTCAATTTTCAGAAGCCAGTCACCATCAAATTCAAAGAAAGTTTGCCGTAATGAAAGGCCAACTCTATCTACCTGAACCACAAAACAGCTTAAGTTTACCGTCTTGGATTAATGCATCACGACGTTTAGGGCAATGGGGTACGCATATCCCGCAAACGCCTTATTATCGCTTACAACGGCATGAATGGCTCTGTCCTGATTTAGCGCCCTCATCACAAACCGCAGTCTGGTGGACCAATGGGCTTTATCATCAAAAAACTCCCACCTGTGCTTTTTATATGTTCCGCCAACCTTCACTTTTATTTATGAAATAAAGTGAATTATTATTCTACAAATTAACATTTTATAACATATCTACCATCAAACCCACATGGTCATTTCCTGTTAACTTTTTTAGCCTCTTAAGTACATCATAATTAAATTGAAATGGAGACGATGATGAAAAAAATTTTAGTTGCTTCAATCATGACTGCTTTTGTTTTAACTGGCTGTAATACATTCAAAGGTATTGGTAAAGATGTGTCTAAGGCAGGTGATAAAGTCACACAAACTGCGGAGAAAACACAAGATAAAATGTAATCCCTGAAAGCAACTTACCAAAACCTTATCTAAACCTAGATAAGGTTTATTTTCCCATACCTTTCTGCTGCATATTCCCCTATTATATCGGTTCACATTTCACCAGATTTAGCTACATCTCGCATGAACCATTCCGATACGCTTGAACTTAGTTTACAACTCCTACGTCAACCTTCTGTTACTCCTGTAGACCATGATTGCCAGAACATCATGGCTGAACGCTTGGCAAAGATTGGCTTTAATATCGAACACATGCGTTTTGAAGATGTTGATAATTTATGGGCGCGTCGCGGTACTGAAAATCCAGTATTCTGCTTTGCAGGACATACCGATGTGGTACCCACTGGCCATTTAGATGCATGGAATTCAGATCCATTCCTGCCGAGCATTCGCGATGGTAAGTTATATGGTCGCGGTTCTGCGGACATGAAAACGGCTTTGGCTGCAATGATTGTTGCGTCTGAACGCTTTGTCGCAAAACATCCGAATCATAAAGGCTCGATCGCCTATCTGATCACCTCTGATGAAGAAGGCCCATCGATTAACGGTACCGTTAAAGTCGTTGAAACATTAGAAGCGCGTAATGAAAAGATGACTTGGTGTTTGGTGGGTGAACCATCGAGCACAAATCAATTGGGTGATATCGTTAAGAATGGCCGTCGTGGCTCTCTCAATGCCCTACTTACGGTTCATGGTAAGCAAGGTCATGTTGCCTATCCACATCTTGCTGAAAACCCAATTCACTCTGCGTCTAAAGCTATCAATGAATTGTGTGAAACGACTTGGGACAATGGTAATGAATATTTCCCTGCAACTTCGTTTCAAATTTCCAATATTCAAGCAGGCACTGGCGCAACCAACGTTATTCCAGGTACCTTAAAAGTCACTTTCAATTTCCGTTATTCAACCGAAGTCACTGCTGACATTTTAAAACAACGTGTACTTGAGACCTTAGATAAACATCAACTGAATTATGATATTCAGTGGACTTTATCGGGTTTGCCATTCCTTACGCCTGTCGGTGAATTGGTGAATGCGGCAAAAACTGCAATTAAAAATGTCACGGGTGTTGATACGGTACTTTCAACCAGCGGTGGAACGTCAGATGGCCGCTTTATTGCACCCACAGGCGCACAAGTACTTGAATTAGGCGTGTTGAATGCCACGATTCATCAGATTAATGAGCATGTTAATGTGGCGGAGCTTGAGCCACTGGCTGAAATCTATGAACAGATTTTAATCGAGCTGCTTGCTTAAAAATAAAAGATATCAATAAAAACGGAACTCAAATGAGTTCCGTTTTTATTACAACCCAAGCTGGGTCTGTATATTTTGTAGATGGGGAACATAGAATTCATGTTCACCCATTTTTACATATTTAAAGACTTTGTCATCATCGGTTTCGCGCTCTTCATCTACAATCTCCGAAATACGCACACGAATCGATTCGGGCATTTCATTACAGACAAGGGCAAATCGCTCAGAAACATCGTCCCCTTCAATCACCAATGCAACCCCCTGTTTCTGCTTCGGATCATTCACCGCATAGACAGGAAGTTTTAGATCATGCCATTCGATATGATCTACATTGGTTTGCGTATCCATTGCTGATAGCACAATATTTTGTGGTAACAGCATCGGCACTTTTTGATGGCATTGAATAATATATGCATCAATAAATCCCGTTGAAACCGTGATTAAATGTTGTAACTCTTGCTGGTCAATCTGCCCCAGTGTCGAATTTGCGCTTTTCTTAGCCATTATTTTTTCACCTCTTAGCGCACAGCCAGTAAGCTTTCAATATTTTCCAGAAGTGCCTCTTCTTGGAATGGTTTACCCATATATTGGTTTACACCGAGCGATAATGCACGTTCACGATGCTTCTCACCGGTACGTGACGTAATCATAATGATTGGCAGATCTCGGTGTATTTCATGGTGTCGTACCAGATTCGATACTTCAAAACCATCCATACGCGGCATCTCGATATCCAGCAACATCAGATCTGGCTTAATCGTCTCAAGTTGCTCGATCGCATCAACACCATCTTTCGCAGTCACCACATCATAACCTTGACGTTCTAACAAGCGAGATGTCACCTTACGTACCGTTACCGAGTCATCGACAATCATAATCAGGCGACGTTCATCATAACGCTGCTTGGTATAAGTCTCATCCGCTTGTTTACTGCGGGCAGTCGACTGTGCTTGTCGAGCAATGTTTTGACCATCTAGAATCAAGCAGACTTGACCATCACCGAGAATCGTTGCACCCGCAATGACCCCAATACTTGAGAACTGTTGACCAACAGGTTTTACAACAATTTGTCCTCGCGAACCAATCAGTTGGTCGACCAGCAAGGCTGTGGTTTGACCTTGCGCCCCTTTAATCAACAGTACAGGTAATGAGTGAACTACACCACTCAAACGTGGAATTGGTTGCCCTGCAACGAACTCCGACAAATAACGTAAACGATAGCGTTCTTGGTCGATACTGAAGTAGTCTTCTTGGCTATCGAAGTACTGCTCTAATGCCATTGGCGAAATACGGACAATACGATCGATCTGTGCCAATGGGAAAGCAAATTGTTGATCGCCTGCTTTTACCATCAAGGCATCGCTTACCGCCACGGTGGTTGGAACGCGAATGGTAAAAGTGGTTCCTTTGCCTAAAGTTGAGTCGACACTGACATGACCGCCCAAGGTTTTAATATCACTTTGCACCACATCCAGACCGACACCACGTCCAGAAATTTGAGTGACTTGAGCTGCGGTACTAAAGCCAGGATGGAAGATAAATTGTAGAATTTCTTCCTGATCCAGCTTCTGATCTTTGGTCATCAAACCCGTTTGTAAGGCTTTTTCTTTAATGCGGTTAACATCAATCCCTTTACCATCATCACTGAAGGTCACCACCACATCCGTACCCTGACGGCCAATGTTCAGTACGATATGTCCAGTTTCTGGCTTTTGTGCCTGCAAACGTTGCTCACGATCTTCAATCCCGTGGTCAATCGCGTTACGTAACATATGTTCAAACGGAGCCACCAAACGCTCAAGAATACTGCGGTCTAATTCACCTTCGGTATTATTGACCACCAGCTCTGTTGGACGGTTTAACGTTGAAGCAGTTTGACGCACGATCCGTTGCAAACGCGGCAATAAGCGTGAGAATGGAACCAGACGTGTCCGCATCAAACTTTCTTGAATTTCAGCTTGGATACGAGACTGCTGTAGTAACAAACCTTCGGTATCACGAATCTTTTCAGACAGCGTGGTTTTAAAATCAACCAAATCCGATGCAGATTCTGCCAATGATTTAGACAGTTGGTTCAATGATGAGTATTGGTCCATTTCCAATGGGTCAAAGTCAGCATAACGCGAGTTTTCACCACCATGGCGCGCAATAATCTGACTTTCCAACTCACCTTCCATTCGGCGTAACTGATCGGCCAAACGTTTGATCGCCAGTTCCATTTCCGTCAAGGTACCGCCCAACTGACCTAAGTCCATCTCGATACGTGAACGGTTGATCGCATTTTCTCCTGACAAATCAATCATCTTCTCGATGACGTCAGCAGAGACACGGATCATTTCATTATTCTGTTCAATGCGTTCTGTGGTTTCCCACTCGCCTAACATTGACGGTGGCTCAGTACCATCGCCCTGAACAAACTCCATTGTATAGTCAGGGGTAAAGATATCTTTCGCAGAAAGCTTCTGTGGTAGTTGTGCAGAAACGTCTACAAACTCCATCTTCTCTAAACTTTGTTTTAAACCATCAAAGTTCGCATATTGGCGTTTAGAGATCGCATCCTCAAGCCATGCAAATGCAGTGTTAAGCAGATTGTCATACACATTCGAGTTGAAATGATGTACACCAAATTGCTCGAAAGCATTTTCTAGGTGGTAGGCAATAATGGCAATCGCATCCATTTCTGCCATACGCGCCCCGCCTTTAAGACTGTGGGCGTTACGCTGTAACTGCAACAGTAAACTACGGTTACCACGTTGATCAAACCACTGTTTTAATAAGCCTTGGGCCTGCTCTATTAACTCTTCCGCTTCTTCAAGGAAGGTTTGTTCAACTAGAGAGCGAACATCATCTTCAGCCGATGCCGTCTCTGTCTCAACGGTTTGAGCTGCTGAAGTATCTTCAAGTACTTCCTCTTCGACTTCAACACTGCTGACTAGCTCTTCAAGTGCTATCGACTGTACTTCGATTTCAGTTTCGACGGACTCAGGCACTTCCGTTTGAGTCTCGACTGTCTCAGTTTCAGCTGTTTCCAAGATGTCTACAGTATCAACAACTGGCTCAAGCGCCGCAGCAGCAACCGTTTGATCTGCCTGTTGAAGTAGCTGCACCACATGGGTTGATGGATAATCGGTTTGCTGATCACGAATGGTTTGGATACGATCGGCAATATCGTCTTGGACTAATCGAATAATCGCAATCAGTTGTGGCGTTGCCTGAATTTGTTGGTTGATCAGCTTTTCATAAATCGTTTCCAATTCATGTGCAATCAAACCAATATGACGCGCTTGAATCATATTTGAACCACCTTTGAGGGTGTGCAAATAACGCATCAAGTTCTTCAAAGCATTGATATTCTGATGATCACCAGTCCATGTATTGAGATCAGCATCAATCCCACCCATCAACTCATCAGCTTCTTCTAAGAAGATATCCAATAAGTCTGGATCAAAGTCTCGGTTTGCATCACTGGATTGTAACTGTTGCTTATCCAAGGCCAACTGTGCAGCGAATGCAGTGACATCAATCGTTGTAGATGATGATGCTTCAAGTTGAACAGGTGCCGCAGAAACAATCGTTTCTGCTTCTACAGTATCGTCTTGGATGGATTCAAACTGATCTTCTAATTTTATGCTTTCAGATTCAGTTTCCGCCAGTTCAGCAGCTGGCGCTGTTTGAGCTAAATTGGCTAGAACAGTTAAAGTATGCGTTGATGGATAATCAATTTTTTGATCACGAATGGTTTGAATTCGATCAGCAATATCATCTTGAACCGAGCGAATCACAGAAATCAGTTGTGGTGTTGCCTGAATCTGTTGGTTGATTAACTTTTCATAAATGGTTTCTAATTCATGCGCAATCAAACCAATATGACGCGCTTGAATCATATTTGAACCACCTTTTAAGGTGTGCAGATAGCGCATCAAATTTTTCAAGGCATTGATATTTTGATGGTCCGCAGTCCATGTATTCAGATCAGTATCAATCCCACCCAGTAATTCATCGGCTTCCTCAAGGAAGATATCCAATAAGTCAGGATCAAAGTCTCGATTCGCATCATCCGACTGTAACTGTTGCTTATCTAAAGCGAACTGGGCTGCTAGATCTGTGCTCGCAATAACAGGTGTAGCTGCCTGTAATTCAACTGTACTGGTATCTTCAACCGTCAGCGTCTCTTCAACGACAGGGGCTTCCAAAGACTCAACATTTTGTTGAGTGAATGAACTTAATTCATTTAAAACAAGTTCATGCGCTTTGCTTAAGGTAACACGCTGTCCTGCCGCCAAGGTATCAAACAGTTGGATAAACTGTTGATGTACTTGATGATAAAGCTCAAATGCATAATCAAGATTGAGTAGGCTTGGCTTAAAGAGAATATCTTGATAGCTAGAACGCAATTGACTGGTGTATTGATACATCCCAATGGTTGCATGATGATGGGTGTGCTGTAACAAGGTCTCAGCTTGCTGGCTGAGTAACTGAATATATTGAGGAAATTCCTGACGTGCGCGTTTTTCAAAATCAAACTCGACATCTAAGAGGTCATTAATATTCAGTTCGAGTAACTCAGAAACTAAGCCTTGTGGTCGTACAGTCGTTCCATTCTTTTCTTCTAATTGGAAATCGTAGCTATCCCATGCAACATTGAAGGTTGCATAGATTTCATCAAATTTCTGCTGTGAACCTTGCAGTTTCATGGTGTGTAAATAATCACGTACAAATTGAGCATAATGCGTGAGTAGTGCTGTTTCATCTGAGCTTGAATCTAGTTCTTCTTGTAATAATGTTTTAAACAGATTCTCAACTTTTGAGCTGGCCTCAAACACATGATCAACATGTGCCATGGCAGAGCTACCACGTAAGGTATGCAATGCTCGAATCAGTGTATTATAGTGATCATTGCTTGGACGTTCATTCACCAAGAATTGATCAATCGTAGCAAGATGTTCTTCTGCTTCTTCCAAGAAGATGGCCAAAGTTTCCTTCGCAAGAACCTCATCATCTGTATGAACTGCTGTCTCAGCAGCGAGGGATTCAACTGCAAGGCTATCAGGTACAGTTTCTTCAACTGTTTCTGCATCTACCAATTCAAGACCTGTCAGCACATCGTCATGTGTCAGATCAGTCGCAAGCTTAAATAACTCGACCAATGCTGGCTCAGGACTTTGCTGTTGTTGTAATTGTTGTCCCAATAAAACCAGTGGTCTGAAATCGATCAGATGACTTTGAACTGCTTTAAAATCATGAATCAGTTTAAAACGGTAAAGATTGAAAACTGCCTGTATATAGCTTTGGATATCAGTATTTAAGGTGATCGTACCGGCAATGACACGATTTAAGGTATCTTCAACCGTCCACGCCAACTCTCCAGACGACTTCGCCCCCACCATTCTTCCAGAGCCTTTCAGCGTATGAAAATGGCGACGAATGTCTGTAAGCACATCTTGCTGATGTGGTTGTTCCGTCCATTGAACTAATAATGGTTCTAACTCAACAAAGATCTCATCTAATTCTTCAATAAAAATTTCAAGAATCTCTGCATCTTGTTCAAGATAACTGTCTTCAGGAAGCGTCATCGTTTCAACTAACGTTTTTAATATTTGTTTCATAGCTGCTTCTTTCGTTTTTATCCACCAATCGTGGGTAAAAATTACGTATATCTATCACACAAGATGTAGTTCCATTTCGCCATCACCTTGTTGAGATATCCAACATCTCTAAAATAAATGGAAAGACAGACACCCCCATCTGTCTTCCCAATTCGGTTTAATCAGGTAACTTAAAGTCAGTTACTGATTCACGTAATGATTCAGCCATATTTGCCAACTCAGAAACTGAGCGTGCTGTATCAAACGTTGCTGTTGTGGTTTGTGAAGTAATTTCCTGCACGACATTCATCGTGGTGGCAATATGACTGGCAGAAGCAGACTGAAGTTTTGCTGCATCCGAAATGCTTGCAATCAGTTTCGCCAAGTCACCCGATACCGTCTGAATCTCATCCAGTGCAATACCCGCATCTTTTGCCAAGTTCGCACCACGCACAACTTCCGACGTGGTTTGTTCCATTGAAATTACGGCTTCGTTGGTATCTGTTTGAATGGTTTTTACCAAGCTTTCGATCTGTTTGGTTGCTGATGCAGAACGTTCTGCAAGACGTTGTACCTCATCCGCTACGACCGCGAAACCACGACCCGCTTCACCTGCCATCGATGCTTGGATTGCAGCATTTAATGCCAAGATGTTCGTTTGGTCGGCAATATCGTTAATCAGCGAGACGATGTTACCAATCTCTTGAGAAGATTCACCCAAACGCTTAATACGTTTTGAAGTTTCCTGAATCTGTTCACGAATATGATCCATACCCTCAATCGAACGGTTTACAACTTGCGCACCATTGGTTGCAATTTGTACCGAACGTTGTGCTACGTCAGCAGACTCAGAAGCGTTGGCCGATACTTGGTCAATCGACAATGCCATTTCGTTCATCGCCGCAGATGCACCTGCAATTTCTTGCGCCTGATGTTCAGAAGCTTCTGCCAACTGGTTGGTAATGCTTTGCGTATCTTGGGTATAACGTGCAACTTCTTGAGATGTATCTGTAATTCGAGATACAAGGTCACGTAACTGGTCAATCGCGAAGTTAATCGAGTCCGCAATCGCACCGGTAAAATCTTCCGATACCGTTGCATACGAACGTAAGTCACCGTCCGCTAAGTCGGCAATCTCATCCAGTAAACGTAAAATCGCGTTCTGGTTACGGTCATATTCATCTTGTAAGCGTGTCACACGCTCTTTATCAGTATTACTACGTAGCGCAAGTAATTGTAGTGCAGAGAATACTAGCAAGCCTAAAGCGCCAATCAGTACAATACCCGCAATGACATTACCCCAACCGCCTTCTGCTTTATTCGACAAATCATTTAATGATGTCAAAAGTGCATCAGACTGAGAGAAAATTTGTGAAGATGCCTGACGTACACGCACGATCTGGTTGGCGTTTTGCAATACTGTTGCTGCTGCAGATTTCAATACAGCGTCATAATCAGATTTGATGCTATCTACCGATTCACGTAAAGCCGAAGAACTAATTCGGTCTACACCAAGCTCAGAGCTACCGTTTAATTGTGCATTCAGATAAACACCAAAAGTATCAATATCAGCACCAAAGTCGTTTGCTGACACGCTAGAATTGTCTGTACCCACCAACACCGAGTTGATCGAACGTAAAATACGTTCTGCAATGAACACCTGGTTTTTGGTGATAATTACCTGACTACTTGGCATGTTTTCACGAACCATCTGGTCGACCATCAAGTTATATTCCGCCTGAATTTCAGGAATCGTTTCACTGATCGAGATGTTGGTATCGTAAAGTTGGTTAATGACTTTTTGTTGCGATGCAATCAGATCAATATTCTTTGCGACATTGTCCCAAAGTCCACTCACTTTCTTATATTCATCAGAGCCTTTACCGTAGACACTTTCAACAGTATCTAAGTTTTCAGCAAACTGCTTTTCTGACTCGACCAATTTTTTCATTGCTTCTGGTGTACCAGATGCCGTTGCTTCAGTCGCTTGGCGTGAAATCGTTTGCGATAACAAACGCAACTCACCCAAACTACGAGTCAATTGATTCGAACGTGGTACGCTGACGAATAAGTATATTAAGAGGATGACTGCAAGGGCCAACGCAATTAAAGCACGATAGATAATCGGTTTTGATTTTTCAGTCTCACCGAATAAGCGTGAAAACTGGTCAAGTTGTGTTCGAATATTATCTAAGAACACACCGCCTTTTTTCAGCCCTGCACTATCGCCATTGCCGTTCTTTTTTTTAAGTTTAAAGCCCATATCAGCTTCTCCCCAAATACGCGTTTATCTTCCGTAGCGTATTAAATTAGTTTATAAATTTTATTGATGCATTCATGTACTGAGGATTGTTTAACAAACGACTCAATAAAAATACATGCCATTGTTGATTATGTTGATGAAAATGACCTTGGCAATAATCTTTCAATTTATTATCCAACTCATTATTTTGGGAGAAAAAACTCTTCTTATTAAAGTGTTGAATCCCCAAAACCTGATCAACGACCAACCCCACATAATGGTCTTGATGGCTAATACAAATAACTTTTTGCGTCGGGGAAAACTGACTTCGTTGTCCTGAGATAAAATGTGTTAAATCAGAAACCGAAAGTAGTCGTCCACGAATATTGGCCAAACCACGTACCCACGCCTGAGTATTTGGTACAGGTGTATATTTCGGAGGATAAATGACCTCCGAAATTTCCCCTAAAGGCGCAACAAAATATTGCCCCAACATCTCAAATGCAATACCAGACCAACGGCTGACTTCATTTTGAGTTGCAGTGTATTGCTTGTTACCTCGCTTGGATAAGCGAAGCAATTCGATAAATCCATTTGCTGCCATACCCTATCCCGTATTGAGAAGGCTCATCTTGAGCAAAAAATTAACTTAATAATTGTTTAATGACATCGATCAACTGCTGTTCATCAATCGGCTTGGTCAAATAATCACAAGCCCCTTGACGCTTACCCCATACACGGTCTGTAGCCTGATCTTTTGTACTAACGATCACAACAGGAATATGCTGTGTGTCTTTGCCTTTACTGATTTGGCGTGTCGCCTGAAAGCCATTCATCCCTGGCATGACCACATCCATCAGCACCAAGTCAGGAAGTTCTGCCTGCGCCATGGTCACCCCATCAGCACCGTTGGTCGCTTCTATAACGTCATAACCGTGCTTCGTCAAAATTTCTCTAAAGCGAAATGTTTCAGTAGGTGAATCATCTACAATAAGTATACGAGCCATTTTTTCCTCAATCTTTAATTTTATGCGCTAACGTGGTTGCGAATCGCATTTAACAGCTCATCTTTACTAAATGGCTTGGTTAAATATTCATCCGACCCCACAACACGCCCTTTGGCCTGGTCAAACAAACCGTCTTTGCTTGACAACATAATCACTGGAATATTTTGATAATTTAGAGAATTTTTAATTAATGCACAGGTTTGATAACCGTCTAAACGAGGCATCATGATGTCTACAAAAACGATATCTGGATTGGCTTCTGCGATTTTTGATAATGCTTCAAAGCCATCAACAGCAGTAATGACCTCACAACCTTCACGTTGCAACAAGGTCTCAGCTGTACGACGAATCGTTTTTGAATCGTCAATCACCATCACCTTTAAATTTTGAAATTTATCTTCCATTTATTGTCCTGCCCCAATACTCAATACAAATTATGGTTGGTTTAATTTGTTTTATACACATTAGTTGATATTTTTAACATATCTTTACTTGCATTATCAATGAAGTTTTTTGAACCAATCTATCAGTTTCTCTAAACAATCCTAAACAGTTCACACTTTTGATTAAATTCCTATTTTTTTTGCTGGATAACTATTTTTAAATGTATAAATTAGCACTAATATACAACTGATTATTATTTAAAAATAAGTGATTTAATTAACTTTTTTACGGGGAATGTAATGACTGGTTCGTTAAAGTGCGGTTTCCGCATTCGTCACTTTACAACGATTACTCGTAGTTACATTTGTTGTTTTTTCCTATTGCTCTTTGTTAGCAGTTCATCCTTTGCCACGACTGAACAGTCTAAAGCAGTTTGGTATCGTTATTATGACAAAAACAGAGTTGCCAATGTCAGCACCTCTGTCACACCAGAACATATCCGCTATGGTTATGAAGCACTTGACCGCAATATGCAAGTGATCAAACGTAATCGACCTTACAATGCTGCCGTAGATGCCCAACAATCCTCTCAACGAGAATCTATTGCTCGTCGTCGCGAGCAGGATCTGAAACTAAAACGAGCCTATGGCAGTCCGCAAATTGCAGCAGCGAAACGCGATCAGATTTTAGCCACCCTAAAAAAACAGCTGAATTACCAACAAGAACAATTACAACAGTTGCAGAAGGATAAAATTGGCTTTAAACGCCAAGAAATGGAATATCACCGTAAAGGCGAAATGCTGCCCGCACAGCTCAAAAGCAATCTGGAAAATAACGCCCAGAATATTGAAAATGTCAAAAAAACCGTTGAAAGCTTACGCAATGCCTATCACAAAACCGAAGTGGAATATACCGACATTATTAATCGTTTAAATGCGCTGAGTTCAACTTAAGCTCTCGATATTCAATAAATTGCATTCCCATCTCGACATTAATCTTTATACAATTCCAATATTTACAGTCTTTGCGATACTTTATACTGCGCGAAATTGAATGATTCATGTCATAATGCCAATTGCTCAAAACTGAGCCCATTATTTTGCTCATTTTATAGCACTTTTTAAATAACACTTAACTTTAGGACAGTTTCCATGCGCGCAAGCCGCTTTTTATTTGCAACGTTAAGAGAAACCCCAAATGATGCTGAGGTCATTTCACACCAGCTCATGTTACGTGCGGGGATGATTCGTAAATTAGCTTCTGGCTTATACTCTTGGTTGCCCATGGGAACGCGCGTTTTAAAGAAAGTGGATGCCATTGTTCGCGAAGAAATGAACCGTTCTGGCGCATTAGAAGTGTTCATGCCTGTTACACAACCTGCTGCACTGTGGGAAGAATCTGGTCGTTTTGAACAATACGGCCCAGAGTTATTACGTTTTAAAGATCGTCATGACAATCCATTCGTGTTGGGTCCAACACATGAAGAAGTCATTACCGACCTCGCGCGTAATGAGCTTAAAAGCTATAAGCAATTACCATTGAATTTTTATCAAATTCAAACGAAATTCCGTGACGAAATTCGTCCACGTTTTGGTGTGATGCGCTCGCGTGAATTCATCATGAAAGATGCTTATTCTTTCCATGCTGACCAAGCGTCTCTGCAAGAAACTTATGATGTGATGTATGACACTTATAGTCGTATCTTCTCTCGTCTCGGTTTGGACTTCCGTCCAGTACAGGCAGATACAGGTTCAATTGGTGGTTCTGCATCGCATGAATTCCATGTACTTGCGTCAAGTGGTGAAGATGACATCGCCTTCTCAACTGAGTCTGACTTTGCCGCAAACGTTGAAATGGCAGAGGCACTTTTAGTCGGAGAGCGCGCTGCAGCGACTCAAGCATTGACCTTGGTGGATACACCAAACCAGAAAACCATCGCTGATGTGTGTCAGTTCTTAAATGCAGACGCAAAGCAATCCGTCAAAGCATTATTGGTACAAGGTCCAACCGATGAAAAAGGTCATACACCTGTTGTTGCCTTATTCTTACGTGGTGATCATGAACTGAATGATATTAAAGCTGAAAAGCATCCATTGATTGCATCACCGTTAACTTTCGCAACTGAAGAGCAATTACAGCAACATGGCTTAACTGCAGGTTTCTGTGGTCCTCAAGGCTTGGTTGAAAAAGGCTTAACCGTAATTGTAGATCGTGCTGTATCGGTCTTATCTGACTTTATCGCGGGTGCCAATGAAGTCGACAAGCATACAACAGGTGTAAACTGGGACCGTGATGCAACATTTACAGAAGTCTTCGACCTGCGTAATGTAGTTGAAGGCGATCCATCTCCAGATGGTAAAGGTACGATTTTAATCAAACGTGGTATTGAAGTCGGTCATATTTTCCAACTGGGTACAAAGTATTCTGAAGCTTTGGGCTGTAAAGTCCTAGGTGAAGATGGCAAACCATTTACCGTCACCATGGGTTGCTATGGTATCGGGGTTACGCGTGTGGTTGCAGCAGCAATCGAACAAAACTTTGATGACAAAGGCATTATCTGGCCACAAGCGATTGCTCCTTTTGAAGTTGCAATTGTGCCAATGAATGCGCATAAATCACCACGTACGCTTGAAGCGGCTGAAGCACTCTATGCTGAATTACAAGCACAAGGTTATGACGTATTGCTCGATGATCGTAATGAGCGTCCAGGTGTGAAATTCTCTGATCTTGAGTTGATGGGTATTCCTCATCGTATTGTGATTGGTGAGAAAGGTTTGGATGCGGGTACTTTTGAATACAAAGGCCGTCGTGATGCTGAAGCCAGCAACCTGAATAAAGAAGAACTATTAGCCAAACTTATTCGCTAATTGAAATTCTGAATCTAAAAAAGCCGTTTCAATGAAACGGCTTTTTTATTTGAAGACTAAACAGTGAGGTCTTTAATGGTTTCCGATGGTCCATTCTTTTTCACCGACTCAATCCCCTTCTCACGTGACTGCTCACTCGAGTATAACTGACTGTTACCAATCACCTGATGGTTTGCAGCTTTTAAATTAAAATACGGCTTCTCATTTTTAGATGTTAATCGTTCATAACGACCATCATCAGGACTATTTTTTTGTACTGATGCAATTCCGTTCAATGCAGCTGCTTTGGTTTTATATAATTCACTTGTTAAAACAGTCTCACTGTTTCCTGCTTTTAATACGAAGCGATATTGCCCATCACTCGCCTGACTGACTTCAAACCATCCTGACATAAAGACCTCTATTTTTGGAGTTACTATTGATTGTTATCTCATCCAATATAGATCAGCTATTACCGTTTAAGAAGATTAAATTTTGTTCATTTTTGGTAATTTATGTAATGAATAAAAAGGAGCATTTTCATGCTCCCAAATAAAAATAAACTAAACTTTTTTCACAAATTCAGATTTTAATTTCATTGCACCCACACCATCAATTTTACAATCAATGTTATGGCCATCACTTGCATCTGGTACCAAACGAATACTCTTCACCTTCGTTCCGACTTTAACCACAGATGAAGAGCCTTTAATTTTTAAATCTTTGATAACCGTAACGCTATCCCCATCAGCCAAAACATTACCGTTGGCATCTTTAATGATGTCTTGTAATTCTGAAGCTACCGCTTCCCCTTCCTTCCATTCATGTGAACATTCAGGACAAATCAATAAGTCGCCATCTTGGTAAGTATATTCTGATTGGCATTGTGGGCAATGTGGAAAAGACATAAAAGAAACTCAAAACGACTATTATGATGGATAGACGCAGTTTTTCAAAATTTTAGGTTTGAATCGCATTTCCGAGCAAATAATTTTGAAGTACCAAAGCATGATTAAGTTCTGGATCTTTGGCTGCATAAATCAGTGTCAATTGCTGTTGCTCTGCCATTTCTCGGAGCTGCTGTACATCAGGATTCTCTTTAAGCTCTTGATAATATCCCTCCTGAAAACTGAGCCAGTGTTCAGCCTTGTGGCAAAAGGCTTGTCGTAATTCTGTCGATGGTGCAATTTCTTTCAACCATAGATCTAAATGCGCGCGCTCTTTCGAAATTCCTCTAGGCCACAAACGGTCAACCAATACACGCTGCCCGTCGCTTGGCTCTACAGGATCATAAATACGTTTAATCTGAACTTGCACGCGATTCTCCTACAGCTTATCCGTTCAACTTTCCATTGATATATCGCTCACTTGCCCTTTTGCATCAAAACTCACGCAAATAACATAGTTAGTGATGTCATCTGGCAAAGTAAAATCCAGCATGTCATAACTGTCTATATCCTCATCTTCCCATTGATGAGCAAGCACCAAAAATTCTAGCACCTGCACAGGTGTTGGTGTTGAGGTTGCAAAGTGCTTTTTCCAATAGGCTGGCTCCACTTCCTCCAAATGGTGTTGAATAAACAATTCCACACTATCTTCGGCTTGTTGATTGTCCAATGCTTCACGCATGGCGATACGCGCAAGTTGTTCACGGCGTTCAACAATCGCTTGTTCTGACATAGCATCCCCCGATGTAATGATCATCCTAAACTCTGTAGTTAAGATTAAGTTGTTTGCGTTATTGATCTGGTATTTGTGCTTGTACCAACAAGCCTAATAAATAAAGTGATTCTTGCCAACCGAGATAACAGGCCTCAACAGGAATCGCATCAGGGATTCCCGCTTGTGTAATATGCACTTCGGTACCGACCAGCACTTGCTTCAATTGAATGGTGACCTGAATATCACCCGGTAAATTCGGATCGTCAAAGCGATCGGTATAACGCAGAAGTTCATTGGGTACCAGTTCAACATAGGTGCCACCAAAGGAATGTGAACTCCCCGTTGAGAAATTGGTAAATGATATTTTATAAGTCCCACCCTGTTGTGGGTCTAAATGATGCACTTTTGCGGTAAATCCATGCGGTGGCAACCATTTAACCAGTGCATCGGGATCAAGAAAAGCTTTATAAACCCGTGCAGGTGGTGCATTAAATACGCGATGTAATCGGACGGTACCTGTCATTCTTATTCTCCAATATCACTATTATTCTGTTGGATCGATTCATCATAGCGATTTATTGTACAAATGCTATGCCTTCAATCGCCCATTTGAGCACGAATATCGAGAATCTCAAGCTGCTTTTTTGTGAAAAATGGCGCAAAATAACAGTCCATATTTTAGGGTCTGTTGACATTTCACAGATGCTTGTGACAGAGGGCATTTTTTTAGACAATACAAGGCATGTTTTGCGAAACTTAGTTCTTTCTAAGTAAGCGAGACATAACGCAGTAGTGACTAAAAATGCCCCTGTCCCACAGGGTTATGGCTAAAACCTCCATAAACTTCGTTATGAAAATTGACAAGGGGTCACCATTGCCATCGTTTCATGTCTTGTTTATGTCGTTTTAGCCGATAACACAATGCATGGCTGAAATATCAACAGCCCCTAGTAATCAGAACGCAGATTTAGGATTGATCTATGAGTCAGCTTGCTTTTACTGCTTTTAGTTTAAATGGTGTCGATGCACAAAATTTTTTGCAAGGTCAAGTGACGGTTCATGTAGAACGCTTGCCTGAGAATGAAAGTCGCTATACCGCTATTTGTGATTTAAAAGGACGTATTCATTTTGGTTTATGGATTAAAAGATTAAATCCAGAAAGTTTTGAGCTTGTGGCCACTCAAGATCAAGCTGAAGAATTGTCTAAACACATTAAAAAGTTTGGTGCTTTTTCTAAAATGAAGTTAGAAGAAGTTGGAACAGTTTATCCAACTGTTGTCGGTACGCAAACCGAGTTCTCTGCAACAGCGACAGATATCACGACTTGGCAAATTCAAGCAATCCAATCTGGACAAGCTTGGATCAGCCAAACCACGGAGCATTTGTTCCAACCTCAAGAATTACGCTTACATCAACGTGATGGCGTGCATTTTGATAAAGGCTGTTACCTTGGTCAAGAAATCGTGGCACGTCTTTGGTTTAAAGCAAAGCCAAAACACTGGTTGCATTTAATTCAAGCCAAAGATGTAGTACCAGCGCCTGCAACGCAACTTAGTAAAGACGTCGAAGTCGTGAATAGTATTGCTTTTGAAGAAGGTTATTTGGCTTTGGTCATTGCAAAACCTGCTGCACTGGAAGAACTTGGTGTGACGGTTTTAGAACTTCCTGAAGCGCTCAATGGCGATGTGGCTCGACCAAGCTAAATACTTGTAAAAGTTAGGCTTTGATTTTATATTAAAAACTCATGTGTTATCGCGGCTGCTAAACCCGATCAACTCATGAGTTTTTTTAATATGGATGATTTATCACAACAACGTAATCGAGCATGGCGACGTAAACAAAAATTTCTATTTCGTGGTCGAGACTGCAGACATACATCTCTGTGTTAGAAGCCCCCTAAACAATGGAAATATCTGTATACACGACAAGACAAACTTGCACGTGCCAGACAATTAGGAATTGAATACCCTCGAATTTCTAACGCAAGATATTTACGTGAAGCCCAATTCAATTCTTGGATTTAAAATACTGAACACACTTTTCATTTGTAGCCGCAATCAATGGCGCAGTCCAACTGCCGAACGTATTTTCGCTCAAGGGTATGGCCTACATACCCGTTCAGCAGGAACCAGTCGTCATGCTCAACATACGATTTCATTCAAAGATATTGCTTGGGCCGAGCAAATTTTTGTGATGGAATCACGACATAAACAACAGATCAAAGAAAAATTTTCAAAACAATTGCTGCATAAAAAAGTATTTGTCCTCGACATCCCTGACGACTATCAATACATGGATCCTGAACTGATCGAATTGCTACAATTGGCAATTCAGCCTTATTTGAAATAAAGTTTGATTTAGATTCTTGTCGAAAGCCAAAATGAACGTTATTGTTCAATAATTCTCATCAATCTAAATGCACAATGAAAATAATGATCAAGACCTGGTTATCTGTACTCAGCTTGAGTCTGCTCAGCGTACAAGGCCTACATGCCGATAGCAAAACACTGGAACGAAACTTTAAACAGAATTATCCAGATATTCCTGTCAAATCCATCAGCTCCTCTCCTTTACCTGGTATTTATGAAGTCTATGCCGCGGGTAAAATTATCTATACGGATGAAACAGCCAAATACCTGTTTTTCGGCAATCTCCTCGATGTCAAAAATAAGAAAAATCTGACCGAAGAGCGCTTAGCAGAATTTGGTAAAATTGATGTCAAACAACTGCCACTCGATCAGGCAATTAAATATATAAAAGGCAATGGAGCACGTACCCTCTACGTCTTTAGCGACCCTGATTGTCCTTATTGCCAAAAGCTCGAGCAGCACATGACTTCGGTTGATAATGTCACCGTGTATCTGTTTTTGTTCCCGCTGAAAAAATTACATCCACAAGCTGAAGCGGTTGCCAATAAAATTTGGTGCTCGAAAAATCAGTATGAAGCTTGGGAAGATTATATGCTGCACCGCAAAGCCCCTAAAAATGCTGCACAGTGCGAGACTCCAATACAGAAGAATCTCGCCCTAGGTCAAAAATTACAAATCGATGGCACACCAACCTTATTCTTGCAAAATGGCATGCGCCTCTCAGGCAGTCCACAAAATGCTGAACAAATTGAGCAACTCTTAGAAGAAGCCGGTCGCTAGAAATATAGATCAAATATGAAGGCTTGTTGACCATTTTGCCACAAATGACTCGCAAGCCTTTCTTTTAAATTTCAATATTATTCAATTGATTTTTAAAAGTTTTAATAAAAATAAAGATTCCCTACCCCATCCTGCATCGTCACGATTTATACAAAATCCTTATTTACATTTTTCAGCAAGCTTTTATGATGGAGGCAGCATATTGAGTTCTGCTATGCAAAGGATGAAAGCAGATCAACGTGAAAGGAAAATAAAGATGAAAAAATTGCTCATTGCGAGTTTAATCACTATTGCAAGCCATGCAGCATTCGCCGCAGACAGTAAAACTTCGGCTACCAAAACAGATCCACTGTTTACCAAAGCAACTCAACTCTATGAAGCAAAGGACTATCCTGCTGCTTTTCAAGAAATGCAACGTTTGGCCAATACAGGCAATAAGCAAGCGATCTATAATATTGGTTATATGACTCAAGCTGGGCAAGGCACTGCGCGAGACGAAAAAAAAGCACTGCAATATTATCAAGATGCTTCTAATAAAGGCTATGGACCAGCAACTTTTAGCTTGGCTCAAGCCTACCATAAAGGCACACTCGGTCTTGCCAAAGACCCACAAAAATATAAACAGTATTTAGAAAAAGCATCAGTTCAAGGCTCAGATGAAGCAACAGTTGAATTTGCGGATCTACTATTCAGACAAGGAAAACCTGAATATGACCAATTGGCTGTGCAAAAGCTCCTGCCTTTACTTCGCAAAGATTATTATCCAGCGAGAAATCTAAAAGCTGTGTATGACCTTGGGATCGGAGTGAAGAACAAAAATCCATTCATGCAACAGCAAGCGGTTGAAACGCTAAAAGATCTTGCTAAAAAGAACTACGCCCCGTCTCTCGTGATTCTTGGCAATATGTTGGCCAATGGTACTATTATTGATCAGGACCTAGAGCAGGCGAAAAATATTTTTTCTCGTTTAGCTGAAATAAATTATCCAAATGCACAAGAATCATTAGCCAAAGTCGAAGAAGCAATCGCTGCAAAAAAAGCCGCGCCAGCTCCAACACCGAAGAAATAAATCATTAAACAGCAGCTCAATATTGAGCTGCTGTTTTTCTTTTTCTAGAATTGCTTGCTGACTTTAATTCCAGCACTCCAATTACGCCCATCTGCAGGCTCAAAGAATCGGCTGTTACTATCGTTTACAATGACAGAACCTGCATAGTTTTTATCAAAAAGGTTATCTACACGCGCAAAGCCATTAATCCCCCAATCTGCATATTTCCATGCATAGCCTGTATAAGCTGAGGCAATCGTATAACTTTCAGCTGCATCACTATTGATATCATCAACATAGACCTTATCCATGTATTGAGTATCAAGTCCTGCATAGAAACCCTGCTCTGGTTTCCAAGCCAATCCAATAAAGGCTTGGTTCTTAGCAATACCCGGAATCGCATTACCCTTTTCAACCGCCTTTACAGCACCAACAGCAGGAATAGCCGCGTCGAATTTAGCATCCAAGTAGCCGTAACTGGCATTGATTTCTAAGTCTTTCCAAAGCTTTTTATTCCAAGCAAGCTCAGCACCTTGGCGTAAGGTTTTATCCGCATTCCTAAAGGTTGCACGACCATTCGAGGTTCCTGCAGAAACAATGTCATCCTTCGTTTCGCTCTGGAAAATCGCCAAAGTGAAATCACCAAACGGATTTTGCGACTTCAAACCCACTTCATAGTTATCACTGGTCGATGGTTTTAGAGAAAAATTAAATCCAGACTTTTGAGGATCAGCTTGATAGGCCATCTCAGTAAACGTTGGTGTTTCAAAACCTTTGGCATAGCTGGCGTAAGCCAATAACTCAGGTGCAATTTGCCAACTTAAAGCGGCTGATGGCAACACCTTGTTGTAATCCGTTTTATCACTATCATTGCCGTTACTTAAATAGTGATCCTTAGATTTGTAATGCACATTACTATAACGCACACCCGTATCTAAACGCCAAGTCGGTAAGAATTGCCATGAAGCCTGTAAATATGGATCAACATTCCACAAACTATTGTCTTCATCACGACGTAAATTGCCTTTTACCCCATAAGAAGGCTGACCATTTTGTAGATTAAAATTTTCATATCCTTTGCGGTCTTCATCCATGCTATCAACGGCAACCCCTGCACTAAAAGTGGTATTAGGCAACAGTTCTTTACCTGTCCAACGGAAATCAGCACCGTAATAATTACGTTCGAAATCAATCACACCACCCGCATGATTGGGATTTCTTTGACCTGAATAAATTGGGTTACCTTTATCATCCAACGTTACTGTTCCGCGTGGTATAGATTGATATTGAGTTACCTGACGATTACCCAAATAGGCCATTGCATATAATTCATGCTGATCATTAATCGGTTTAGACCAAGTCACACCGGTTTGGGTTTGCTCAATATCTTTCCGAACGTTATATACATTATTTGTATCATTCGCTTGACGCGGATTTTGCTGCCACTGCGCTCTATTTAATCCTTGTGGGTCATCTGCATGAATTTTGACATAGTTGGTGACCCAGTTAATTTTGCTGCCATCATCCAAATTCCACGTCAATTTTGCATTATTTAATACTTTTTCTGCACTGCTATGATCTCGATAACCATCCGTATCAAAGTAAGATGAACTGATGATATAGCTCGGTTCATTTTGATTTTTTGCGCCACCTTGCAACACCAGACCTGCGCGATTTTTGTTATGGCTGCCACCCGCATAACTCATCTCAATCGAATCTTTGCCCTGTCCCTCTCGGGTTGTTGCGAGAATCGCACCACCTGATGAGTTGCCGTATAATGAAGAAAATGGACCTGTTAGTACTTCAAGATGGCTCAAGCTACTTAAATCAATATTTGAGGTTTGGCCCTGACCATCTGGCATCGTAGCTGGAATACCATCTGTATATAAGCGAATCCCACGCACACCAAAGGTAGAGCGCGCACCAAAACCACGCATCGAGAGTTGCAAGTCTTGAGCATAATTTTCACGATTCCGCAATTGTACACTTGGAACACCTTTAATCACTTCGGTTAAATTGACCTGTGCAGATTGATCATTTTTAGGCATTTCGACCCTAAAAATTGATGCAGGGGTTTGCATATAAGTGGTATCGGTACGCGTTGCTTCAACTTTAATCGCTGGAAGCTGCACGGCTTGTTCTGCATCAGGTGCAGCAGCCCAAACAAGGGAGTTGCTTAACCCCATACACATTGCAACGCAACCGTATAAAAGGTTAATTTTTGGTGAAGGCATGAAGATTCCTTATTTCTCAAAATTTCAAAGAAAGGCTTTTTAAAAAGTAAGAGTCTGATTATTTTATATTTATCTTACACATTTAACTTTAGCTAAAACCATCAATCGCGTTACCGATCTGCATTAGCAAATAAAATTAAATACCGTCATAATTGTAAGTGAAACATTTACCCTCATTGTATTGTTGTTGAAACAACTTGAGCTCAATATGCCCGAACTTCCTGAAGTTGAAACCACTAAAACCAGCCTACTCCCTTTGTTAGAGCAACGCGTTCAAGCCGTCAAAGTATTGAATGCAAGCTTACGTTGGCCTATTCCCAATGACCTGGATAAATTAATTGGACAACGTTTAACCCAGCTTAAACGCAGGTCTAAATATATCTTGGCGGAATTTGAACAAGATCAGATGCTTTGGCACTTGGGTATGTCTGGTAGCTTTCGTCTTTGCCAACCTAATGATGAATTGAGAAAACATGATCACCTCATCATTGACTTTGATGATCAGCAACTTCGTTACCACGACCCACGACGCTTTGGATGTATTTTGTGGTTAGACCAACAGAATCAAACCAAGTTGATCGATACACTCGGCCCTGAACCACTCAGTGAAGACTTTAACGCAGCTTATTTACGCGAAAAGCTCAGTAAAAAAAATGTCGGCATTAAAATTGCTTTAATGGATAATCATGTGGTGGTTGGTGTCGGCAATATTTATGCGACTGAAAGTTTATTCAATATCGGAGTTCATCCAGCACAACCTGCTTCGACGCTGAGCAAAACACAAGTGGAAAAGTTGGTCATTGAGGTTAAACGCATCTTAAAACAAGCAATTGATTTAGGCGGGTCAACGTTACGTGACTATAGCAATGCCATGGGCGAAAATGGTTATTTCCAACAAACCCTCTTAGCATACGGTCGTGCTGGTGAGATGTGCGTGAATTGTGAAACGACATTGGAAAACTTAAAGTTAGGACAACGTGCCAGCGTATTCTGCCCACAATGCCAACCCCTGAAGTTAAAGAAAGCTTAAGCAAATTGAGATGTACCCAAGGAGAACAAATCATGCAAACGGCGATTGTTCGACATATTCTAGTCAAAGATAAAGATTTGGCTGAGCAGCTAAAAAAGCGCATTCAGTCCGGTGCTGATTTTGCAAAAGTCGCCAAGCAATATTCGACCTGTAATTCTGCAAAACGAGGCGGTGAACTTGGCGAAGTCAAAAAAGGACAACTGGTTTCAGTGATCGATAAGCTGGTATTCACTGCTGCTGAACGTATTTTACACGGCCCAATTAAAAGCCAATTTGGTTTCCATTTGGTCGAAGTTAAATTCCGTATGGATAGTCTGAGATAGTACCTTTGAGCTTAAATTCTGATTTAAGCTCAATCATACGATTTGGCCTACTTAGTAATTATTTTAGTCCTGAGCTTTCATCACATAGGTCCATGCTTGGATTGTTTCGCCTGTAGCCAGTGTGGCATCTACAAGTGCTCTTTGGTATTGCATCCCTTCAAAATCATCCAGCATTTGCCAGTTCTGCTCTAATTTTTCTGTGCTAAATAAATAACCCTCAACCAGAGGATCTATGTCATTCAACACGATTGCAGGTAAACCTATATCGGGCCCCCAATCTAAAATATGAACCGTGCCATGTACAAAAGCCTGCTGCCATTCCCCACCGATCTCACCCAAAATATGGGCATTTTCTCGATTTGGGCAAAGTGTACCGTAAACAAATAGTCGATTCATGATTGATCCCCTCGCAATATGCACAGCATCTTAAAATGAAAGCAGCAATTTTTCTACGTCAAAACGACTATTTTCAACAGCGTCTTGCTCCAATAGACAATAAAAAACGGCATCAAAATGCCGTTTTTTACTCAAGATAATTTAGCCTTGTTTTTTCAATTCATCACGGATTTCACGCAACAATTGAACATCTTCAGGAGTCGCTTCTGGCTCAGGTGCAGCTTGTTCTTGTTTGCGGATACGGTTCATGACTTTCACCAACAAGAATACTACCCATGCCAATAACAAGAAGTTAATCAGAATGGTTAAGAAATTACCATAGGCAAAGATATTTAATCCTGCATCCTGAGCCGCCTTTAAGCTCGTCAGATTATTTGGATTATCTCCAAGCACCAGGAACCAATTACTATAATCAACATCACCACCCAAGATCCACGAGATCACGGGCATCACGATATCTTTAACTAATGAATCAATGATTTTACCGAATGCGCCACCAATAATGACACCAATCGCTAAATCCATCATATTGCCTTTGATGGCGAATTCTTTAAATTCTTTAATAATACTCATCTATAACTCTCCAGAGTTGAACTTGATCGCAGCCTGTTTTTGCATTCTTTATTACACAAGTGCAGTTATTCATGATAATGATGATAATTTAATATTTTTATCAAAAAAAGAAAGTTATTTCACACTTTAACAACATATTTTATTTTAATAAAAATATGAACTTAAGCATGAAGCAGTGATTTATTTTATGCAATAAAAAACCGCTAAATAAATTTAGCGGTTTTTTCATTTTTCAATAAAGAAAAATTATTTGTCGCGGTTACGCTTACGTTCGTTTTCAGTCAAGTAACGCTTACGAATACGAATCGATTTTGGTGTTACTTCAACTAATTCATCATCTTCAATGAATTCAAGCGCTTGTTCAAGCGTATATTCCATTGCAGGTGTTAAAGTCAAAGCTTCATCAGTACCTGATGCACGAACGTTAGTTAACTGTTTCGCTTTAGTTGGGTTAACAACCATATCATCAGAACGAGAGTTAATACCAATGATCATCCCTTCATATACTTCTAACTGTGGTTTAGCGAATAAACGACCACGGTCTTGAAGTGTGAAAAGTGCATAGCCCAAGCAAGTACCTTGAACCATAGAGATCAACACACCATTTTGACGTTTCGCAACAGTACCTGCTTTTGCTGGACCATAATGCGAGAAGCTTGATGTCATGATCCCTGTACCAGAAGTCATGGTTAAGAATTCTGAACGGAAACCAATCAAACCACGTGAAGGTACAGTTGCTTCAATACGGATACGGCCTTTACCGTCAACTTCCATATTGGTCATCTCACCTTTACGGAAGCCCATTTGTTCCATTACAGAACCTTGGTGTTGTTCTTCAACGTCAAACGTTACGTTTTCGAATGGCTCTTGTTTTTCGCCATCGATTTCTTTCATGATCACTTGTGGACGTGATACGCCCATTTCGAAGCCTTCACGACGCATGTTTTCGATAAGAACTGAAAGGTGAAGTTCACCACGACCAGAAACTTTGAAACGGTCTGGACTGTCAGTATCTTCAACACGTAATGCTACGTTGTGAATTAACTCACGATCAAGACGCTCACGAATGTTACGTGAAGTTACAAATTTCCCTTCTTTACCAGCAAAAGGAGAGTTGTTTACTTGGAATGTCATCGAAACTGTAGGTTCATCTACAGACAATGGCGGTAAAGCTTCTACATTTTTCGGATCACAAATCGTGTCAGAAATATTTAATGCATCAATACCTGTAATACACACGATATCGCCTGCAGATGCTGTTTCAACATCAACACGCTCTAAACCGTGGTAACCCATGATTTTTAAGATACGACCGTTACGAGTCTTACCTTCTTTATCAATTACAGTAACTTGAGTGTTTAATTTTACTGAACCACGTTGGATACGACCAACACCGATAACACCTACGAAGCTGTTATAGTCAAGTGATGAGATCTGCATTTGGAATGGACCATCAACATCAACTGCTGGTGGTTCAACGATATCTACGATGGTTTGGAACAACGGAGTCATGTCTTCCGCTAATTCTTCTGGTGAAGGACCAGCAACACCGCGTAAGCCTGAAGCATAAACGATTGGGAAGTCTAACTGTTCGTCAGTACCACCAAGATTATCAAACAAATCAAAAACTTGATCGATAACCCAGTCTGGACGCGCGCTTGGCTTGTCAACTTTGTTGATAATCACGATTGGCTTCAAACCACGTGCGAACGCTTTTTGCGTTACGAAACGAGTTTGTGGCATTGGACCTTCTTGTGAGTCTACAAGTAGCAATACACAGTCAACCATCGACATTACACGTTCCACTTCACCACCGAAGTCGGCGTGTCCTGGGGTGTCCACAATGTTAATGCGGTATTCGGTGTTTGTACGGGCATCTAACCATTTGATTGCAGTGTTTTTTGCAAGAATGGTAATACCGCGTTCAGACTCAAGCGCGTTAGAATCCATAACACGTTCAATCTCGCCTGCGCGATCACCAAGAGCACCTGATTGTTGTAAAAGTTTGTCTACAAGAGTCGTCTTACCATGATCGACGTGCGCAATAATGGCAATGTTACGGAGAGTTTTAATATCTGACATGTAAAATTCGATACGCTTTAAATTTGAGGGCAAATTATACAGAAGAATCCTAAACTTTAGTAGTGACAGTTTATTGACAGAGCACTTTTTTTCTGACGAAGTGTTATAGAATCGTTGGTAAAGCGAGCTAACTCTATTAGAATATTCCACTAATGCTTCTGGCTTTTTATACTCCCATGTCGAATTCACAACCTCAGCAACAGCTTGATCTAGTCTACGGACTCAATGATCGTCCGAAACCTTTTGTTGCATTTTTAGCCGCACTTCAACATCTTTTAGCGATTTTAGTCCCGATTGTCACCCCAGGTTTACTGATCTGTTTGGCATTAGGCGTGTCGCGCGAAGACACCAATATGATCTTATCGATGTCTTTGATCATCTCAGGAATTGCAACCTTTTTACAATGTAAAAAAGTTGGTCCCTTTGGTGCAGGACTTTTGATTGTTCAAGGCACAAGTTTTAACTTTATCGGTCCAATTATTGGTATTGGTAGTGCAATGGTTGCTGCTGGTACGCCTGTTGAACAAGTCATGGCAGCCATTTTTGGTGTTGTGATTGCGGGTTCGTTTATTGAAATGGGCGTTTCTCGAATTCTACCTTGGGTGAAAAGACTGATCACGCCACTGGTGACAGGTATTGTAGTACTTCTGATTGGCTTAACTTTGATTAAAGAAGGCCTGATCAGCATGGGTGGTGGCTATACTGCAATGCAAGACAATACGTTTGCCAATGCAGATAACCTGATTATGTCATGCACCGTACTTGGCATTATCATCCTGTTAAATCGTATTAAAATAATTTGGGTGAAAAGTTCAGCAATTTTAATTGCACTGGTGATTGGCTATATTCTTGCTGGATTCATGGGACATTTAAACTTTTCAGTACTCAATGATGCTCCCTTGATTCAAATTCCAACACCGATGCATTTTGGACTTAGCTTCTCATGGAGTTTGTTCATTCCAATGGCATTTATCTATTTAGTCACCTCACTTGAAGCCATTGGTGATGTCACGGCAACCAGTAAAATTTCAAATGAGCCTGTTGATGGCCCAATCTGGATGCAGCGAATTAAAGGTGGCGTCCTGGTCAATGGTGCGAACTCTTTCTTAGCGGGTATCTTCAATACCTTCCCAAGTTCAGTGTTTGCACAAAACAATGGTGTCATTCAACTCACGGGTGTTGCAAGCCGCTATGTCGGCATCTGGATTGCCGTATTATTGATTATTTTAGGACTGTTTCCTGCTGTTGCTGCGGTGATTCAAGCCGTACCACAAGCAGTGCTTGGCGGTGCTGTGATGGTCATGTTTGGCGCTGTCGCTGCGTCTGGGATCAATATTCTTTCTAGTATTCACCTTGACCGCCGTGCGTTGCTGATTATTGCGATTTCACTTGCACTTGGTCTAGGTGTTGCGCAAGTACCTCAAATTCTTGAGCACCTCCCAGAACTATTTAAGAATATTTTTAGTTCGGGTGTCGCAACAGGTGGTATTGCCGCTTTGATTTTGAATATTGTTTTACCTGAAACACATAAATAATCATCCAACCATCACAAGTGCCCAGTTTCACGACTGGGCTTTGTTTTTGATGAGAGATCAAAATGGATCCACGTAGTGAAGTTGTCATCCGACAACAAAATTATTTAAATGGGCAAGTCTTATTGATTAATGCTCCAAATGATCAACTCGCCAAAAATTTACCCGACACAGTTCAAGCTTCCGTATGGACTTGGAATTATGCTGATCATCAAGGTTTTATCAGCTCTGGCATTCATTCTCATTTTTCCGTGGAATTTCCACAAGCAACGTTTGATCAAGTTGTTATTTTTGTTCCTAAGTCTAAAGAATTACTGAATTATCTTCTGCACGTTGTGGCCAGCCATTTAGAACTCAATCAAAATGTTTTTCTCGTTGGTGAAAAAAAAGGCGGCGTTGAGCGGGCAGCAAAACAATTACAGCAGTACGGTAAAGCCCTGAAACTGGATAGCGCACGCCATTGCCAATTATGGCAAATGAAAATTGAAAAAACTGAACAGTTGAAACCACTTGAATATTGGTTAAAAAGCTATACAGTTCAAGTGAATCAAGAACAATTAGAAGTTTGCGCGCTACCTGGTGTCTTTAGTCAAGATCATTTAGATGTCGGAACAGCCGTATTAGTCCCTTACCTTAGCCAAGTAAAATCAGGTAAGATTGCCGACTTTGGTTGTGGCGCTGGAATTATTAGTGCTTATTTAGCCAAGCTAAATCTGAACCAGCAAATTTTTGCACTTGATGTTGATGCATTTGCTTTACGGTCTACTGAACTGACTTTTCAGAAAAATCATCTGGATTTCAATCAGTTAACTCTACAGCCTGTAACAGGGTTTAAAGATGCACCCAAAGATTTGGATGCCATCGTAAGCAATCCACCTTTTCATCAGGGGATTCATACCAATTACGATGCAAGTGAAGAACTTTGCCAACTTGCGAAAATACATCTGAAAAATTCAGGTGAATTATGGATCGTGGCAAATCGTTTTCTGAACTACCCTCCGCTCATTGAACAAAGTTTTGGTCAATGTGTGGTGAAAGCTGATCAACAAGGATTCAAGGTGTTATATGCCTGTGCAAAATAAACGTTTTAAGGAATTTTTATGAGCGATACATCTGCTCCTCAACACCTACAGCGCAAGCTCGGGGCACGCCACCTGAACATGATTGCCATTGGTGGATCGATCGGCACAGGCTTATTCCTTGCTTCAGGTTCAACCATTGCCACTGCGGGTCCAGGTGGTGCGTTATTGGCCTATGCCCTGATCGGGATCATGATTTATTTCTTGATGACCAGTTTAGGTGAATTAGCCACGCATAATCCGACATCAGGTGCATTCTTTACCTATGGCAGCCGTTATGTCGAAGATGGCTTTGGTTTCGCCCTAGGTTGGAACTATTGGTATAACTGGGCGATTACCGTTGCATTTGAATTGGTTGCTGTTCAGTTCATTATGAAGTTCTGGTTCCCCGATATCCCAGGCTTCTACTGGAGTGCGATTTTCCTTGCCATTATTTTTGGGATTAACGCTTTAACAGTCAAAGGTTTTGGTGAAAGTGAATTCTTATTCTCTTTGATTAAAGTCATTGCCATTATCGTGTTTATCGTGATTGGTATCTGGATGATTGCTAAAATCATGATGACACCAAATGTATCGGTATTTCAGCACTGGACTTACAAGGAAGCGCCTTTTGTAGGTGGTTTGCAAGCCTTGATCGGGGTTGCCATGATTGCCGGGTTCTCATTCCAAGGAACTGAGATGGTGGGTGTTGCCGCAGGTGAATCAAAAGATCCGAAAAAGACCATTCCATTGGCGATTAAACAAATCTTCTGGCGTATTTTACTGTTCTATATCCTGTGTATTTTCATCATCGGAACATTGGTGAGCTATGATGATCCACTGTTGTTAAAAGCGGCACAAAGCGAAGATATTGCACTTTCACCATTCACGTTATTGTATGAAAAAGCAGGGTTTGCCTTTGCAGCAAGTTTGATGAATGCAGTGATTCTCAGTGCGATTTTATCTGCGGGTAACTCGGGCATGTACTCTTCTACCCGTATGCTATTTGATATGGCAAAACAAGGTCGTGCACCGAAATGGTTCTCAAAACTGGATGGTCGTGGTGTACCAATGAATGCGCTTTATGCAACCACTGCCGTAGCTGCATTGTGCTTCCTAACCACGTTTATTGGTGAGAAACAGGTATTTAACTGGCTACTCAACATGTCTGGTATGTGCGGTTTCATTGTCTGGTTAGGGATTGCAATTTCACACTACCGTTTCCGCAAAGGTTATATTGCTCAAGGCTATAAAGTTGAAGATCTGGCCTACCGTGCCAAGTTTTTCCCTTTTGCACCATGGTTTGCATTTATTCTGTGTTCAATCATTATCTTGGGACAGAACTATCAAGCACTCCTTGGCGGTAAAGTTGATTGGTTAGGTCTAGTTTCAACCTATATCAGCATTCCATTATTCTTGGCGATTTGGTTGGGTTATAAGTGGAAACATAAAACCAAACTGATTGCTTATAAAGACATGAATGTGAAAGAAGGCGAATAAAAACCACTTTTCACTTGACCCAAATGAAAATATGAGTAGAATTTCGCTCATATTTTCAACCACAGCACATATAGGAGGACGACAGCATGCCATTACAACTAGGAATTACACCATAAGATTTGGCACTGTCGACTCACGGACAAGTGTACAAATCTGTTAATCACTTGTCCGAATGCTCTATTCAACCTAGCATTCGCTAGGTTTTTTTATGCCTATTCGGACGAAAAATAAAGAGGGGCTGCTGACATTTCATAGATGTTTGCGACAACACCTCCTACCCGAGACAAGAAAATGGGCATACAAAAAATACTCAATGCCGATGCTCAATATGGCGTTCCAGTGAAAATTTTCACCAACGATATTGATAGCGAAAGTATTGAACAGCTAAAAAAAATGGCACAACTGCAATTTGTGTATTCACATATTGCAGTGATGCCTGATGTACACGTTGGCAAAGGCGCAACTGTAGGCAGTGTCATACCCACCAAACATGCAATCATTCCCGCAGCTGTCGGTGTTGATATTGGTTGTGGTATGAATGCAATACGGCTCAATCTAAAAGCTTCCCAGCTTCCAGACAACCTCGCACCGCTACGCCATGCTATTGAACGCAAAGTCCCCGTGGGCTTTGAATTACACAAACAGGTAAAAGCAAAAGCTTCGAGTATCATCCCTCTGGAGAAACGCTTACAACCGATCATAAAAAAACATCCAGGTTTGGTTCGGATGTTAAGAAAGTTTGATGCAACTTGGCAAAAACAACTTGGCACCTTAGGTGGAGGTAATCACTTTATTGAACTCTGTTTAGATGAGAATCAAGATGTCTGGGTGATGCTGCATTCAGGCAGCCGTGGCTTAGGCAATGTGATTGGTAGCTATTTCATTGAATTGGCTAAGAAAGAAGCTCAACATCGCTTTGGACATGTACCCGATAAAGATTTGAGCTATTTTGCCGAAGGGTCAAATAGCTTTCATGATTATGTTGAAGCAGTTGAATGGGCACAGGAATATGCTTTTGAAAATAGACGTGAAATGATGCGTCTGATTTTAGAGGCAATCCGTCCACTACTGCCACCCTTTCAAATGACCAAAGAAGCAATTAACTGTCATCACAATTATGTCAGTCGAGAAAATCATTTTGGTGAGGACTTACTGATCACCCGCAAAGGTGCAATTCGTGCTGGTCAAGATGAATTAGGAATAATCCCAGGTTCAATGGGAGCACGTTCCTATATCGTCAAAGGTAAAGCTCATCCTGAGTCATTCTGCTCATGTTCACATGGTGCAGGAAGAAAAATGAGCCGTAGTAAAGCAAAACTACTCTTTAGCCAAGATGACTTGATTCAGCAAACTCATGGTATCGAATGCCGAAAAGATAGTGGCGTTATTGATGAAATACCAAGTGCATATAAAGATATTGATCAAGTCATGGCAAACCAATCAGATTTGATCGAGATCGTGCATACACTCAAGCAAATTTTATGTATCAAAGGATAATCAAATGAAACTAAAAGATATGCCTAGAATCAAAGTACGTAATCCTGTTGCACTTTCCCCTTTACTACATAAAGGTGGAGTTCATGAAACAGAGAAACCCCGTGCACAACACCGTCGTGATAGACAGAATGCCAAACAGCAGCTTAAAAAAGAAGTCTGGTAGGCTATAACATACGACTTAATACGTATACATTCATATAGGAGTAATCAAAATGTCTAACACCCCAAATTATCTGAATAAAAAAAGCGACTCTGACGAGTCGCTTTTTTTATTCAGTTCAAAAAACTCAAATTATTGAGCTTGTTGACCTGGTTGTACTAGAACAGTACGGCTACCAG
>NZ_KB850224.1:3205524-3206575 GCF_000369805.1 Acinetobacter sp. NIPH 2100
AGAACTACGTTTAAGCCAGCAAGCGCTGTATAGTTCCAGAACTTCTCATCAAAATGGTAAGTACCACGAGCTTCTGTACGAAGAGACAAAGCATCGTTTAAGCGCCAGAATACACCACCACCAGCATTCGCTAATGTACCTTCTTGCTTACCACCATAGATGTCATCACCTTCGTATTTGTAGTGACCAGCACCAGCTAATACATACGGCTTGATTTTGCTATCGTAGTTTTTAGTAATCAAATCAGATGTTACATAAGCATTTGCAGCAATATTACGACCTTTATAGTCGTTATTGGTACTTGTATCACCTTTAATTTGACTATATTCAACTTCAGCACCTAACCAAGGTGTGATTTCAACACCAAGAGCAGCACCAACGAATAAATCATCTTCAAGTTCAGCACCTGGAGTTAACTGACCTTTATCGCCACGGTTGTTATGTTCAGTATCGAACATTGTATAACCAAGCATTAACGGAGTTACCGTTACGCCTGCATTCGCAGCAGCTAAAGGAGCAGCAACAAGCATAGCAAGTGCAATACGACTCAATTTCATGGATATCCTCCAAAAAAAACAAAAAATTGTTTGTTCTCTAAATTCTAATAGCTTTTGAATACTGAGAAATAGTCTTATTGTATCTTTTTCAGCCATTCACCATATGTTGAATCATACAAATACTCGATCAAATTTCCAAGTATTTGACAACATTTAGTCAGCAGCGACTGAAACTGACTTATTTTCCCGCCCAAAAAACCAGAAAACTCTAATTTAACAGCATTCAACAAGGCTGTGAGAGCTTATCACTTTTTAATCAAAATTTTAACAAGCTATCAAAATCTTTTCAATAAAACTAAATAGTTCCCACATTCCACCTAAAGTTAAGGCAAGATTATGCCAGTTTTTAGCTATTATGTTTGAGTTTTACATCAATGCTACAAAAACATATATCGATAAAAAAACGACTCTGACGAGTCGTTTTTTTATTCAGTTCAGAAACTCAAATTATTGAGCTTGTTGACCTGGTTGTACTAGAACAGTACGGCTACCAG
>NZ_KB850224.1:3207020-3431148 GCF_000369805.1 Acinetobacter sp. NIPH 2100
AGAACTACGTTTAAGCCAGCAAGCGCTGTATAGTTCCAGAAGTCTTCATCGATGTTATACGTACCACGAGCTTCTGTACGAAGAGATAAAGCATCGTTTAAACGCCAGAAAGCACCAAAACCAGCATTACCTAAAGTACCTTCTTCTTTATTACCACGAGTACCACGGTTTACATCATCAAATGTATATTTGTAGTGACCAGCACCCAATAATACATATGGCTTGATTTTGCTGTCGTAGTTTTTAGTGATCAAGTCAGAAGTAACATAGAAGTTACCGTTGATTTGTTGTTGCTTGTATTCAGCATTTGCAGCTGCAGCATCAACATCACCTTTAACTTGGTTATATTCAGCTTCGAAACCTAACCATGGGGTTAATTCGATACCTAACGCAGCACCAACAAATAAATCGTCCTGAAGCTCAGGACCATTTGTTAAATGCTTATCGCCATTATTATGTTTAGTGTCTTGGAATGTGTAACCAAGCATTAACGGAGTTACTGTTACGCCCGCATTCGCAGCAGCTAAAGGAGCAGCAACAAGCATAGCAAGTGCAATACGACTCAATTTCATGGATATCCTCCAGAGATAACAATTGTTTGTTGTGTAAGCTAAGCCTATGATTTTTCGCCCCTAGAACAATAATGTTCTACAGCATTATTTTAAGCCATTCACTTCACTTTGAATCATACAAACACTTGACGAATTTTCCAAGTGCTTGATAACTTTAACCTCGTAAATTATTGACAAAATTTCTTACAATTTCCGTTGTAGTTCAGTAAATTTTCAATTCCCTTCATGTATATGAATGAATTACTGTTCTAGAGCTTATGTTTTAGTTTATCTTAACTTATTCTTTAATTAAATTCATGAGCAAGATAAAATTTGCATTTAACATGCTGTTAATAAAAAAGTTAATAAAAATAGATAGGTAAAATATGTTTAAAGCTTCTGGCTTTACCTTAATTGAACTCATCATCACCATTGGCATCTTGGCTATTCTATGTACACTTGCGATACCCTACTTTCGTGAAATGATGATCTCAAATGAAGTGAATTCCGTCAAAAGAACCCTCACAATTCATATACAAAAAGCAAAAACTGATGCACAACTTTATCATAAAAATGTGATGCTGTGCCCAAGTTCAGATTTTGAGAACTGTCATAAAGATTGGAATAAGGGCTTTATCGGATTTATTGATACCAACCGAAATCAGCGTCGTGATTCTGGCGAAATTTTACTCTTTACTACTGCGCTCAATATCAAATATGGTGAGCTCAATTTTAAATCTTTTGGACGATCACCTAACTATCTTATATTTCAGGCAGAAAACGGCCTACCCTTCGCTTCTAATGGAAGTTTTATCTACTGTTCAGAATCGCCACAGTATCATACTAAAATCGTTTTAAGCAGGATGGGCAATACTCGTACAGAGAAGATTTCATCTTGCTAAAAACTCTTCAGTCTAGCCTAAAATAGTTAAAACCCTTTATTCCAATCCTTTTTTTACTATACTGCTTAAGTTTGGAACATTTTTATAAATTATAAGTGTGGAGACACAGCATGACTGATATCGTAATTGTTAATGGCGCGCGTACAGCAATGGGCGGCTTCCAAGGTGCATTATCTGGTGTAACTGCACCAGAATTAGGTGCAGTTACCATTAAAGAAGCAATTGCGCGTTCTGGTCTACAACCAACTGATGTAGAAGAAGTCATCATGGGTTGTGTTTTACCAGCAGGCTTAAAACAAGGTCCAGCGCGTCAAGCCATGCGCAAAGCAGGTTTACCAGATTCAACAGGTGCAGTGACCATTAACAAACTTTGTGGTTCTGGCATGAAAGCAGTGATGCAAGCAGCAGACATGATTAAAGCAGGTAGTGCGGAGATCGTTGTTGCTGGTGGTATGGAATCAATGACCAATGCGCCATATGTATTACCGAAAGCGCGTGCTGGCTACCGTATGGGTCATGGTGAAATTAAAGATCACATGTTCCTTGATGGCTTAGAAGATGCAGAAACAGGTCGCTTAATGGGTTCATTTGCTCAAGATATGGCAAATAAACGCAGCTATACACGCGAACAAATGGATGACTTTGCTATTCGTTCATTACAACGTGCGCAAAAAGCGATTACTGAAGGTTACTTCAAAGATGAAATCACTCCTGTAACAGTTTCGACCCGTAAAGGTGATGTGGTTGTTGACCAAGATGAACAACCTTTAAGTGCAAAAATCGACAAGATTCCATCATTAAAACCTGCTTTTGCTAAAGACGGTACTATTACCGCTGCCAATGCGAGTTCAATTTCTGATGGTGCTTCTGCACTGGTATTAACCTCAAGTGATGTTGCCGCACAACGTGGTTTACAGCCTTTAGCAAAAATTCTTGCAACTGCTTCAAACTCACAACACCCTTCTGAATTTACGATTGCACCAGTCGGCGCAATCGAGAAAGTATTGAAAAAGGCAGGTTGGGATGCTGAAGAGGTTGATCTTTGGGAAATCAATGAGGCCTTTGCCATGGTCACCATGTGCCCTATCGATGACTTTAAATTAGACGCTGAAAAAGTGAATATCAATGGCGGTGCTTGCGCACTGGGTCACCCAGTTGGTTCCACAGGCTCTCGTATCATTCTTACACTCATTCATGCACTTAAACGTACGGGCGGTAAAAAAGGCGTTGCTGCATTGTGTATCGGTGGTGGCGAAGCAACAGCTGTTGCGATTGAATTGATCTAAATATTTTTCAATTTATTTAAAAAATCCTGCTTGATGCAGGATTTTTTATTTTTCGGGATTACAAAAAATAATGCACCTATAGTCAAAATATCGATAAGTTATGCTGTGTATAAAAAAACAACAAGGAGTACATCATGCAACTCAATCATTATCTAAATTTTAAAGGACAAACAGAACAAGCATTCAATTTTTATAAATCCGTTTTTGGCGGTGAATTTGCCATGATCAGCCGTTATGGTGATATGCCACCAACCGAAGGGATTACCCTTTCGGATGCAGATAAGAACCTCATTTTACATGTCTCTTTACCAATCAATGAGTTCACTGTACTGATGGCTTCGGATGTCAATGATCAATTTTGTGCACAGAACAGTATCTTTACGCAAGGTAATAACCACTATATTTCAATTAACCTAGACCCAGATGAATTGGATGAAGCGCAAAGGCTATTCGACAGTCTATCTGCAAATGGTCAAATTGAAATGCCGCTAGAAAAAACCTTCTGGGGTGCACTCTATGGTGCTTTCACTGATCAGTTCGGGATCAAATGGATGATCAATTGCCAGTTAGATGGGTAAGCTAAATTAATCAAATAATACTTCCTAGAAGTACATGGTTATTTCTAGGAAGTACTACACATCAATATTGGAATACTGCGCGATAATCATAAGCCCAACGGTAATAAAGCCAATACCAACCCAGCCAGCTAAATCAATATGCTGCCCTAAAAGCACCTTCGCTAATGCGGCTGTTGCAATAACACCAATCCCCGACCAAAGCACATATAAAATCCCAGCCTGCATATATTTCAAGGCGATAGCAGCGCAAGTAAAAGAGATAATATATAAAACTAGAGCAATACCTTGATCAAGCTTATTGACCAGTCCATTAGCCTTTGCCGAGTAAAATGTCGAAAGTACATCCGTTGCGATCGCAAAGAGTAACCACACCACCCCAGGATTTATTTTTGAAAATAATGTAATCATCTATATTTCATTAGAACTTTACGACCTTTTCTCGTAAGCCAATATTCATCATTAAATCCTTGTCCTACCAGTTCTTTTTCTACAAGATTATCTAATATATAACGTAGTTCAAGTAAAGTGGTTGGATTAATATCCTTATTCAAAGAAATTATTTCAGTTGAGTGATGACCGATAGTTTTTAAAACCTCGTACTCTTCTTTTGTGACTTTATAACTTTGAGCAACAGAATATTTTGTTTTTAGATACTCCACAAAGTCGCACAATAAAAAAATAAGCCCAAGAAACAATATAATAAAAGTAGCACTTTTTATTTTGCTCTCAACATTAAATAAACTAATATATTTTTCTTGTAATAGTATAAGCATACAAGAAATTGTCAAAGTAACGACTATTTTTCTTGAACTTTGTAAGACATCAATAATCTCTTTAAAATTCATATTCTTCTATGAGTTGTTAAAATTTAACTTTAGCATAAAAAAGCTGAACCGTAGTTCAGCTTTTTTGATCTATAGCGACTTATGCGCCAGTCTGATAGCTTGCTTTAGGTACTGCTGTTGAAGCTTGATAAGGATTGGTGAAATCTTGAAGCCCAGCAGCAGCTTCATGAATATCTTTACCTTCTTTCACCACAAATGTATCAAAGCCAGAACGTTTTAAATAATTTAAAACATCCTTAAAGATATCACCGACCGCACGCAATTCACCTTGGTACCCTTGGCGACGTAATAACGCAGCAAATGAATAACCACGGCCATCATTGAAACCAGTAAACTCAATAAAAATGGCATCAAGCTCATTCAATGGAAATTGATGTGTTTCAGGAGAATCATTGACTGTGAGGTAAAGCGCTTTTTTGCCTTGTACATTTGCCAATTGATCCAACTGTTCAGTTGTTACAACCACATCACCTTGTGGAAGCACGCCATCTTCAGCAATGACTTGATAAGTATTGTCTGCAATTGTGCCATCTTTAGAGAGCACTTGTAGCGTTGTATTAAGCATAAGCACGCTCCTTAAATGGTTGAATACCAACACGGCGATACGTATCAATGAAACGCTCACCTTCTGTACGTAAATCGAGGTAAGTATTCAAGATTTCATCAATCACATCTGGCACAACGTCGGCTGCAAATGACGGTCCTAAAATATCACCCAAAGATGCATCATGATCTGCATGACCACCTAAAGTAATTTGATAGAATTCTGCGCCTTTCTTATCAACACCAAGAATACCGATATTGCCGACATGGTGGTGACCACAAGCATTCATACAACCCGAAATATTCAAATCCAGTTCACCTAAGTTATAGATGGTATCTAGATCATCAAAACGACGGCTGATTGCTTCTGAAATTGGAATCGATTTCGCATTGGCCAATGAGCAGAAATCACCACCAGGGCAACAGATAATATCGGTAATAAAGCCGATATGCGCACGTGCCATGTCGCTATGTTCGAGCGTTTGCCACAATTCGAATAAATCTTTCTGTGGTACATCAACCAAGGAAATGTTCTGTTCGTGCGTCGTACGGAACTCACCGAAAGTATATTTATCTGCCAAATCAGCAATTAAATTCATTTCTTCAGTGGTGACATCACCTGGTGCAATACCCGCACGTTTCAAAGAAATCGTGACGATACGATAGCCTTTCACTTTATGTGCATTGGTATTAACGTTGAACCATTGTTTGAATTTAGGATACTCAGCAAATAAAGCCGTAAAGTCCTGATCTTCTAAATCTTGATAATCAAATGGTGTAAATTCTTCATCTAATTTTTTCAAGATCTCAGGCTGAATCTTCAATGCTTCACGCGTATGCTCAAATTCAGCTTCCACTTTTTGTGCAAACACTTCTGGTGTTAATGCTTTCACCAAAATTTTGATACGTGCTTTGTATTTATTATCACGACGGCCATGTAAGTTATAAACACGTAATGTCGCTTCTAAATAAGCAATTAAATCTTCGCGTGGTAAAAACTCACGGATCACACTACCAATGATTGGAGTACGGCCTAGACCACCACCCACCATGATTTTATAGCCCATTTCGCCCGCATCATTACGAACCAGATATACACCGATATCGTGGAATGCCGTTGCAGCACGATCTTTTTCTTCCAATGCAGAAACTGCAATTTTGAACTTACGTGGCAAGAAGGCAAATTCAGGGTGGAACGTACTCCACTGACGAATCAATTCACAGGTTGGACGTGGATCGGCAATCTCGCCGGCAACAACACCTGCAAACTGGTCAGTGGTTGTATTACGGATACAGTTACCTGAGGTTTGTACTGCGTGCATTTGTACCGTCGCCAGCTCAGCAAGGATATCAGGTACATTTTCTAATGCAGGCCAGTTCAACTGAATATTTTGACGGGTAGAAACGTGAGCATAACCACGATCATACTCTGTCGCAATTTCAGCAATTTTTCTGAGTTGTTTAGTATTCATCAAGCCATACGGCACAGCAATACGAAGCATAGGCGCATAGCGTTGCACGTATAAACCATTTTGCAAACGTAGTGGACGATATTCGTCTTCTGTTAATTTTCCTGCTAAATAGCGTTCTGTTTGATCGCGAAACTGAGCAACACGTTGGTTAATCAGTTGTTGATCGAAATCCGTATATAAATACATGGCGTATGGCTAGTCATTCATTATAAAGGCGACTAGCATAGCGAGCTTTTATTCATCAACAAAATGCTTTTTTTGCATATTTAATAACGGTTTTATTGATAAGCCTATCTAATTGCCACAAAAAGAAAAAGCCCAGACCAATCTGAGCTTTTTCAATCAATTTCTAAATGAAATTAGTTCTTATCTGGCAATGCATAAGCCACGAGATAATCACCCATTTTGGTACCGAATGAACCGTGTCCACCCGCCATAATCACCACATATTGTTTGCCATTGGCTTCATAAGTCATTGGTGTTGCTTGTCCACCTGCTGGTAAACGTGCTTCCCATAACTTGTCACCATTTGAAACATTGAATGCACGAATATAGTTATCTTGTGTTGCACCAACGAACATCACATTACCCGCAGTCGAAATAGAACCACCTAGACCCGGCACACCAATTTTCACTGGCGGTAATTGGAACAATTGCGGCAAGCTGTCACGAATTGTACCAATACGTTTTTTCCAAACCACTTCATGTGTTTTTAAGTCCACACCAGCAACGAAACCCCAACCCGGTTGTTTACATGGCAAACCGAATGGAGACAGGAATGGGCTGATATCAACACCATATGGCGTACCATACATCGGTTGCATACCCTGTTCTGTACCAGCACCACGTGCAACAGGTTGACGGTTTGGATCAGCAGGAATCAAGCGACTAACGAATGGCAAGCCAATCGGGTTCATCACCGCAACTTGACGATCCGCATTCACCGACATACCGCCCCACTCAAATACACCTAAGTTACCTGGGAAAACTAAAGTACCGTTTTCAGAAGGCGGGGTATAAATACCATCGTAGTTCAGACGTTTAAATTTCACACGACACATTAACTGATCAAACATTGTGGCACCCCACATGTCTTTATCAGTTAATTTATCTTTCGGTGCTAAATTCAGGTCAGAGAATGGTTGAGTTTTTGAATAGAACTCGCCTTTGGTTTGTGGGCCCCATTTCACCGTTTGTGGAACTGGTTTTTCATTGATTGGAACAATCGCCTGACCATTACGACGGTCTAAAACAAAGGCATTCCCCGTTTTAGTCAGCACATAAATTGCAGGAACTGTTTGGCCTGATTTATCCTGAATATCCGCCAATGAGGGTTGCGATGGTACGTCCATATCCCACAAATCATGATGTGTGGTTTGGAAATGCCATACCAATTTACCCGTGGTCGCATTAATCGCCAGCATTGAGTTGGCATAACGCTCTTTCAACTCGGTACGATCACCACCCCAGATATCTGGCGTACCCACACCTGTTGGGACATAAACGATATCCAGTTTAGGATCATAGGCAAGCGGCGCCCAAGCATTTGGTGAGTTATGAACAAACTGTGTATCTTGACCTGGCATCGCATTTGGATCAGCTGCGCCTGTATCAAACACCCACAACAATTTACCGGTGTTCACGTCATAACCACGAATCACGCCTGATGGCTCTTTATTCGAATGGTTATCTGTCACTGAACCCGCAATCACCACAGTTGTGCCAGAAACCACACCTGGTGAGGTTGGGTTATAGCCACCCGGATATGCATACGGCATGAACTCTTGCAAGTTCACTTCACCATTTTGACCAAAGTCAGAACATGCTTTACCTGTATCTGCATTCACCGCCACCAAACGACCATCATTCACAGGAACAAAGACTTTACGTGGGCACTCGGTTGAGCTCGACTTCTTCGCCTGCAAACTGGTTGCAAATTCAGTGGTGTTGGCAGCATCGTAGTACATCACACCACGACAAGTTAAATGTTGGAAGGTTTTATCGGTTTTGAGTTTTGGATCAAAACGCCATTTTTCCTTCCCTGTTGCAGGGTCAATCGAAATTAAATGTTGATGTGGCGTACACATAAACATGTTATTACCGATTTTGATTGGCGTGACTTGGTTGGTGGTTTCACCAGAATCATTTTCAGTTCTGAAATCACCCGTACGTAATGTCCAAGCCACTTTAAGATCTTTGACATTTTTATCGTTGATCTGTGTCAATGGAGAATAACGCTCACCACCCTGACTACGACCATATGCAGGCCAATCTTCAGGGGCAATGCCATCCACTGCTTTCGCTTGTGCTGGTTGAGGGGTCTGAATCACACCATTGATTTCTTGTGGATCATTAAAGATCGAGTACACCATCACCACAATGGCAATTGCCAAGGTTGATGATAATGCCACCTTACTCGAAGTGAGGTTATCAATGCCACGCGTTACCGCTGGGATCAATAACCACAAACCTAAAATTCCAAGGATATCAAGACGTGGTGCCAGTGCCCAGAAGTCAGTACCAACTTCCCAAACACCCCAAACCACACTACCTAACATCAATGCGGCATAGACCCATAATGGACCTGAGGCACGTTTATAGAGTTGTACTGCCACAATCAGCAACAGTACGCCTGCGATCACATAATAAAAAGACCCGCCAATCGCTGCGAGCCAGATACCGCCAACGAGCAAGAACAATGCAATGAGGGCGATAATGATCACCGTCAATGTTCTAAGCCCAGATTTTGAAGCAGATTGATTCATAAGATCACCTTGCATCTTTTATATTTTGGATCCACTAAAAAGATGACTTATCGATTTAATGGTCGAGTTCAAATCACAGCAACTTTGCAGATGCAGCCCATGTAATGAACTTAATCTGCAAAATTGCTCAAGTATCGAAATTAGAAAATCGTTTGGAACTTAATACCGCCAACCCAAGTCTTATCGCCATCTTTCAACGCACCCACATGATGGACGTATTGAATATTTGGACGAATCGTCAACCAGTTGGTGGCGTGGATACCGTAATACAACTCTGTGTTGTATTCCTCATCCAAAAGACCATTGTTTTTGTCATTGGCATGAATTCGTGCAACGCCCAAAGCAAGTTCATCTTGCGGACGTTGATCAAGTAAGCCTTTATAAACTAAACCGACATTTTGCATATCTTTAACAGCATTGGTTTTTGAATCATGCACAGTGACATTGACAAAACCAGTCAAACCACGATCAGACTGACCATCATGACGGGTCAGCTGTTGTTTCGCTGTAAACCAGCCACCCTGTTTATGTCCAGTCTTGGCAGGGTTCTCAATTTCTGCGGCATCCGCTGTGCTGTAGTAGTAACCAAAGCGATATTCACCAGGCAGAGAGAGTGCACCCAGTTTAGGTGTCCACACTACTTCCGCAGGAATAATTGCACCATGCGAGCCATCAGTACTTAGATTAAAACCTTTGCCACGCTGTAAGTTCTCAGGGTTATATTCATATGCCCCGATTTGTGCATAAAGATCTGGCTGCAAGTTATATTTGACACGCAATGCCCACTGGCTGACGGGCCAGTTGTACCATTGGTCACCCACCCAGTTACCTACTTGCGAGCCACATAAGGCCAAGTTCTGGAAGTCACAGTCAAAGCTGTTGAAGTCTTCACCTTCACCGAAACGACCGACTTTAATATCTAAAGCTTGATCTAAAAATTTCTTTTTGATCCATAGATCGGTTAAACGCCAAGTTTGGCCACGGCCCCATACTTCTTGTACAGAACTTTGGTGACCTTGTAAGCCATCTGCGGTTTGTGACAAAGACTGACCATCACGATAAGTAACAGTGATCTGCGCCTCAGTATCTTGCCAACCTAAAATTTTATTTAGGTCAAAGTGTGTGCCCAACGCCAGTTGTCCAGTGAACTCACTGCCATGGCTTGAGTGTTGTTTAGAATCTAAAACCCCTGCAAATTCACCAGTGTAATCAGCAGAAAATTTGTAACCCTGTTCTTGCAACGCAGTGCGTTGACCGTTCCAATCACCAAACAGCCATTGACCATTTGGGTCAAATGCGGAAGAAGCTGCTTGAGTATGTTGTGTGAAAAGACTCAATGATAGAACGGATAAACAAGAAACAATCAAAGATTTAGAGATTGTCATGTTTACGTAACCTTTTATGTTATTGTGTATAAAAGGTTACTCTCATTTTTAAATTACAACTTATTCAAAATGTTAACAATCTGTACAATATTTTAACAATCAGTGATTAGTCGCACATATTTTCTACCATTTGCCCTCACCTAAGCTCTGACCAATAAAGTCATACTTCATTTGCGAACGGGAAAACTTGATTGGACAGGCCAACTGAGGCTCAGTTTGTGATGCATTTTCCGATACAGGCACGTCAACCACCCAACCGCGTTGCTGTGCCATAGGTGAAACTAATGCTTCATCCAAACTGAGTACAGGTTCCACACAAATATCCAAGCTTTGGAATAAATGCTGCCATGCTGCAAAGTCTTGGGTTTTGAACTTTTCTTGCAGTGCCTGTTTTACTGTTTGGCGATCTTCAGGATCAAATGAGGTTCCTTTTGCAAGCAACACCGGTAACTCTAAAGCCGCAGCCAAACCAGCCATGAATTGTGGCTCTAAACTTCCCACTGAAAAATAGCGGCCATCTTTGGTTTGATAATAATCATAGAAACTTGCACCATTCAGCATTCCCGCTTCAGGTGCTTGTGGCGTTTGCCCGGCCAGACTGGCTGAAGCCGCCATACTATTTAAACTCGCCACACAATCCGTCATCGAAATATCAAGATATTGACCCAGACCACTGCGTTGACGTTCAACCACAGCTGCAAGAATGCCAATCACCGCATGCAAAGAACCACCCGCCACATCGGCAATTTGAATGCCCAAAGGTGGCGGACCACCATCCTGACGACCACTATGTCCAGATACTCCTGCCAATGCTAAATAGTTAATGTCGTGTCCTGCTCGATCTTTATAAGCTCCTGTCTGCCCATAGCCTGTAATGGAACAATAGATTAAACGTGGATTAATCTCCGCTAACGTTTCATAATCCAAACCCAAACGGCGCATGACATCTGGACGAAACTGCTCCAACACAATATCAAATTCAGAAATTTTATTTTTGATCAGCTCAATATTGGCTGCATCTTTGAGGTCAAGTGCAATCGACTGCTTATTCCGATTCAGATAACTATGCGCAGTGGCCTGACCATTGGCATAGGGTGGCATAATCCGTACAAGGTCTGGACGCGTCGGTGATTCAACATGGATAACTTCTGCACCCATGTCTGCAAGATACATACTGGCAAACGGCCCTGGTAATAAAGTCGAAAAATCTAGGACTTTCAATCCCTTTAATGCAGATGGCATAATAATTTTTACTCAATTTGTTCAAATTTTCTTTTATACTAGGTGTGGATAAACACAAAAACAATGTCATGTTCAGCCATTTACCTTGATAGTTTCGGCAATTTAACATGTATACAGGGCGCAATTATTTTTCTTGTCAATTGCCCAATTTGATATTTTAGACGGTTATTTAGGTCAATTATCGTGAATAGTAAAGAAACTGAAGGATTCAATATGAGCCGTGATACGATCAGCATCCACTTCGTGAATGCGGCTTTAACAGGTGTTAAACGCCTAGGCATGGACGTTGAAACGTTACTTTCACATGTCGGCATAGAAGCAGAGTTACTGCGCCAACCGAAGGCTCGAATCTCTCCAGAGCAGTACACCCGTTTTGTAAAAATGTTATGGATGGTCACCCAAGACGAACACGTCGGTTTCGATGTACAGCCACGTCGCTTGGGTACATTTGCGATCATGTGCCAATTGATTATCCATTCCAAAACACTCGGACAGGCACTCGAACTTTCATCTCAATTCTACAAACTATTTGGAGATGAATGGTCGGTTAGCTTAGAACGTGACAAACATGAAGCTCGCTTAGTGCCACATATTCCTAAAGCGTTGGATCCAGACCATTTCATTACTGAAAGCATGCTGATGATCTGGCATGGTTTGGCATCATGGTTAATTGAACGTCGCCTACCTTTGGAACGCGTTCATTTTGGTTATGAACGTCCAAATCACGCCGATGAATACGATGCATTGTTCTTTGCCCCTGTCATGCAATTCGATGCACCACGTACCGAAATTACCTTTGCTGCTGATTATCTTGATCTTCCCATCCGTCAAGACGAAAAGACTTTAGAAGAATTCTTAAAAGCAGCACCTGCACAACTCTTGGTGAAATTCAAAAATACCAACTCGCTGACTTCGCGTATTCGTGATGTATTAAAGAGCCAGATTGGCGAAGAAATGCCAACACTCAACGATGTAGCGGCAATGCTGTACTTATCGCCACAAACTTTGCGTCGTCGCTTGGCTGCAGAAGGTAAAAGCTATCAAGGCGTGAAAGATGCATTGCGTCGTGATGCGGCAATTCATTTATTACTCACACCAAACTTGACGCTTGAAGATGTAGCGCAACAAGTGGGCTTTAGTGAAACCAGTACTTTCCACCGTGCCTTTAAAAAATGGACAGGTGTTACCCCTGGTCTATATCGCCAATTACACGGTCATCACAACTAATAATGGCAATGTAGTGTTCAATTTATAAGTTGAACACTACTTTTTAAATATGGTAATAATCAAGCATAATTCAGCAATGAGCTTGAACGACAATGATTATTAAAAAAGGCGACTTCTCCCACCCTCAAGTGCAAAATTTGATTCATATTCATTTACATGGCCTGCATCAAAACACACCTATTGAACATAGTTTTGCGTTAGACCTCTCCCATCTCCAAGACGATTCTATAAGTTTTTATACCCTTTGGAATAACGATCTACTTCTTGGTTGTGGCGCGATTCAAGAACTGACACCTCAACATGCTGAGCTCAAATCAATGCGGACTCATCCCGACCATTTACGGCAAGGTGTCGCAAAGCAGTTACTGGAGTATTTACTGAAAGTTGCTCAACAGCGTCAATATCAACGAGTGAGTTTAGAAACAGGAAAAGATGCTCACTTTGATGCTGCGATTGGCCTTTATAAGCAATTTGGTTTTGTTCAAGGTGAGGCGTTTGCAGAATATACTGAATCACCATATAACCAATTCTTTCACTTATCTTTATCGAATAATTCAGTATGAAACTAAATAAACAATTACTTAAATAGCCAGTACTCAATTCCTTTTGGATAAACAGGATATTGCTTTAATGTGATCTGCTCTTCACTCAACCACCGAGCGATATAGCTTAATCCAGTACTTTCCCTACCCTGTATTTCTGGCTGTTTATACAGAGTTTCATCCATAAATTTGGCTTCATATACAAATACAATTTCATGGCCTGGTTGACCATCAAAACTAAATAAGTTTTCTAATACGCACAAAAGTTTTGCATCAGTCATCTGTTGATCAATTTCTTCAAAAACTTCTCGCTCAACCGCCTGTCTAGAGGTTTCTCCAAACTCAATCCCCCCGCCAATTGGCCTAAAATAAGTTTCATCTGTACTTGGGTCATAGCCTTGTGACAGTAAAACCTTATCTTGGTATCGAAAAATACAGAGTGCTTTGGTTTTAATGGCTGTCATGGTGTCGCCGCCATCTGCTTTAAAAATCTAGCAGTCTGCTGAGGTGACGTCAGACGAATAAAATGAATATGTTGATACGCTGGATTTTGCATTAAGTCAGAATATTTCTTACGATTTTTGGCATGATGGGTGATCATCCATAAAATAATAGAGTCCTTAGACAGAAAACTGGTCTTAAAATTTTCTCTATTATTGGAATTTGCCCATAATCTTTTTTGTGTCACTGCTCGACTAATTGCTCGTTTAACTGAACGATATAGGTTTAATGAAAATGAATAATCCAGCCAGATAACCGTATCAATATATTTAAGCTTTAAATCCAGTGTTCGAGAATAATTACCATCAAGTACCCATCCTCTAGGTGCCTGATCAATTTGACTTTGTAATTTAGCAAAAAACTCCTGATCAGGTGTTTCTTGCCAATCATCCAGCCAAAATAAATCATCCATTTCAATGTAAGACAATCCTAGCTTTTTAGCGAGTTGACGGGCAAAGGTTGTTTTTCCAGAAGCAGAGGTCCCTACAACATTAATAAATTTCATGACTTCCCGACATTATTCCTAAGCACTCAATATTTCTTATCTTCCTATTTAAATAATGACACATCTGTCACTTATCTCTTGCTGCTTGGATAAGTTTCACTGCATTCGCCCCTGTCACCTGCCAAGTAAGACAACGTACACTGCCACCCATTGGACAAACGGATTCCGCATTTACAGGAATCACTTTCTTGCTGGTGTTTTGCTTGATGATCGTTAATGCTTTTTGATCATGCGGCATATTAAAAGTCGGTACATAAATATTGTTATGCGTGACTGTAGCATTCAGATTAACACCACATGCCGATTCAAAGCCTTCCCACTCACCTTTTGGATTGGTTTTATATTCAACAGGAACTTCGACAATTTTCGCAGTTGGAAATGAAGCTTTCAACTCATCCATTACTGTTGTTCTAAATGCAGGTGTTTTGGAATAGTCATTGACCAACAGTGTATTTTTATCCACCCAACTGACCATACCATCCGAATGTGCCAGCACCTCTTCATCAGGCTCTAGAATAGCAACCTCTTTCGCACCCAAAGTGGCTCTTAACTCTTGTTTAGCCTCATTGTAGCTAAGTTCATTATCTTCCATAAAACGGGTGGTCGTAATCACGCGTCCTGCATAATCATCCACCAGATTACCACCATCCAGCATTAAATCGGTCTTAGTTCTTTGAATCTGATAATGATCTACAAAACGGTTAAAACTTTTTTGTACGTCTTTACTCTGCTTCTGCGTCATTGAAGCCCAAGTATAGGTAAATTGCACGGGTTTGATTGGATTGACTGTAGTGAAGTCGCGCATCCAGATATCACGCACATCCTCCACCAGCAAAATATCTTCTGGAACTTTGCCCGCGAAATAAGGCTTAGTGTCTTTATCCACTAAAATCACCACGTTATCATTGCCCAAAATCGACTTGGCATAATCAATCTGAAAATTGACAATCCGTTGAAACGCAGATTTATAATATGGATCATGTACAGAAGGTGCAGATAACACTAACAACATTTTGTCGTCAGCAACTTGATTTGAATACGTTTGACTCATCTTGTTTTTATCCTCAGCTACATTTTTATTTTCTACATTCTGTCCAGATGAATCACATCCAAAAAGTGACAGGATCAATGCCATAACGGCATAGTGACGCTTTAATTTTATCATGTCGTTTTGCCCATCTTTTCTGTCAATCATTTCCAAGCACTAGTCTAATCGAAGACTGAGCAAGTCACACAGAAAAACACTCAAATTAGGTATGTGCTTGATCAGCATATTAATCAATCAAATTGGCGAAAAACATCAAACTTGCCAATGTTTATCATCATTGCACTGACACTTAAATTGAGTACACTCGATAAACAACAATTTTAAGGTGATACAAGGAAAACCTATGAGCGAGGCCTACATTATTGATGCCATTCGCACGCCACGCGGAAAAGGAAAAAAAGATGGCTCACTGCATGAAGTCAAACCGATTACTTTACTCACATCATTATTGAATGAATTACAACAACGCCACCAACTCGACACGTCAAAAGTGGATGATATCGTTTTGGGTTGCGTCACGCCGATTGCTGACCAAGGTGGTGATATTGCCAAAACCGCAGCGATTGCAGCAGGTTGGAATGATGATGTTGCAGGCGTTCAAATCAACCGTTTCTGTGCATCTGGTTTAGAAGCCGTCAATTTGGCGGCACAAAAAGTCCGTTCAGGTTGGGAAGATGTCGTTGTCGCAGGTGGCGTTGAATCAATGTCACGTATTGCAATGGGTTCTGATGGTGGTCCTTGGGCACTTGATCCTGAAACCAACTTAAAATCTTCTTTTGTGCCACAAGGTGTCGGTGCAGACCTCATTGCAACTTTAGATGGCTATAGCCGCGAAGATGTCGATGCTTTTGCGGTCGGTTCACAACAAAAAGCAGCCGCGGCTCAAGCCAACGGTTATTTCGACAAATCAGTGGTACCTGTTAAAGATCATTCTGGGGTGCTGATTTTAGAAAAAGATGAATTTATTCGAGGTACTACCACCGTTGAAGGCTTGGCAAAACTGAATGCCAGCTTCGAAATGATGGGACAAATGGGCTTCGATGCCGTCGCACTGCAGAAATATCCTGAAGCGCAAAAAATTAACCATGTACATCATGCAGGCAACTCATCAGGTATCGTTGATGGCGCGGCTGTGGTGTTATTGGCTTCTGAAAAAGCAGTCAAAGAGCAAGGCTTAAAACCACGTGCCAAAGTACTGGCAACTGCCTTGGTTGGTACAGACCCAACCATCATGCTGACAGGCCCTGCCCCTGCTGCGCGTAAAGCCTTGGCTAAAGCAGGCCTGACGATTGATGATATTGACCTATTTGAAGTCAATGAAGCCTTTGCCGCAGTCGTGATGCGCTTTATCAATGAGCTCAAAGTTCCTGCCGAGAAAGTCAATGTCAATGGCGGTGCAATTGCCATGGGTCATCCATTGGGTGCTACGGGTGCCATGATTTTAGGAACTTTACTTGATGAGTTAGAGCGTCAAGGAAAAAAACGTGGCTTAGCCACATTATGTGTGGGTGGTGGAATGGGGATCGCCACCATTATTGAGTTGGTGTAAGGAGCACAACATGAGCGCTATTAAATACGAAAAAAACGCTGACAATATTGTAATTCTTACCCTTGATTCGTCGGGTCAATCTGCCAACACCATGAATGCAGAATTCCGTACTTCTCTACAAGAAGTCAGTCAAAAGCTCAAAGCTGAAACGGATCTGAAAGGCATTATTTTCCGTTCTGCCAAGAAAACTTTCTTTGCAGGCGGTGACTTGGATGAGTTAATCCAAGTTCAACCAGAACATGCCACTGAGTTTTTCAAAATGATTGAAGAGCTCAAAGGTGATTTACGTACGATTGAAACACTAGGTGTTCCCGTGGTTGCCGCATTAAATGGTACGGCGCTCGGTGGCGGTTGGGAGATCGCTTTAGGCTGTCATTATCGTATTGCCATTAACGATCCAAAAACCAAGTTTGGTTTACCAGAAGTGACTTTAGGTTTGTTGCCAGGCGGTGGTGGTATCGTCCGTATGGTTCGCTTGCTTGGTTTGCAGAATGCATTTCCATTCTTGATGGAAGGTAAGCAATTTGGTGTCGATAAAGCAAAATCACTGGGTTTGGTACATGACACTGCTGAGAACGAACAAGAGCTTTTAGACAAAGCGATTGCTTGGGTCAAAGCCAATCCGAAGTCGCAACAACCATTCGATGTCAAAGGTTACAAGATTCCAGGTGGCGATCCGAAAACACCTGCTGTGGCTCAAGTGCTTGCCATTGCTCCTGCGATGCTGCGCGACAAGACCAAAGGTTGCTACCCTGCGCCAGAGGCAATTATGGCTGCCGCTGTTGAAGGTGCACAAGTTGATGTCGATACCGCTTTGCGTATCGAATCGCGTTACTTCACCCAGCTTACTGTGGGTCAAGTTTCCAAGAATATGATCGGTACCTTCTGGCATGGTCTGAATGCAATCAAATCAGGTGCGAGTCGTCCTGCTGATGTTGCGAAATGGCAAGCCAGCAAAGTGGGTGTATTGGGTGCAGGCATGATGGGTGCGGGTATCGCCTACTCAACCGCGATCAAAGGCATCCCTGTGGTACTTAAAGATGTATCCGTTGAAAATGCAGAAAAAGGTAAAGCTTATTCGCAAAAGCTTCTCGATAAACGTGTTTCACAAGGTCGTATGACGGCTGAAAAACGTGATCAAGTGTTATCGCTGATTACAGCAACAGCAGATGCCGCAGATCTACAAGGCTGTGATTTGATTATTGAAGCGGTATTTGAGAATCAAGAACTAAAAGCCAAAGTCACGCAAGAGGCTGAGCAGTACTTGGCGGAAGGTGGCATCTTTGCATCGAATACGTCTACATTACCCATCACGGGCTTAGCCGCGGCAAGTAAAGATACCAAGAAATTCATTGGACTACATTTCTTTAGCCCAGTGGATAAAATGCAATTGGTTGAAATTATCAAGGGCAAAGAAACCTCTGCCGACACATTGGCTAAAGCCTATGACTTTGTTCAACAAATTGCCAAGACGCCTATCGTGGTCAATGACAGCCGTGGTTTCTTTACCAGCCGTGTATTCGGTACTTTTATTCAAGAAGGTATGCGTTTACTCGCAGAAGGTGTACATCCTGCCAAAATTGAAATGGCAGCATTAAAAGCAGGTATGCCCGTTGGCCCACTCGCGATTCAGGATGAAGTCTCTTTAACACTGACTGAGCATGTGGCTGGTGAAACCCGCAAAGCGCTGCAAGCAGAAGGTAAAGATTTACCAAAAACCCCAGTAGATGAAGTGGTACACTCCATGATTCATGAGCTTAATCGTAAAGGTAAGGCTGCGGGTGCAGGCTTCTATGACTATCCTGAAAATGGTAAAAAGCACTTATGGGATGGACTGAATCGTTGGCAGAAAGAGAACAGCATTTCTGAACAGGACATGATTGATCGCTTCCTATTTGTACAAGCGCTTGATACCTTACGCTGCTATGAAGAAGGTGTTTTAGAGTCTGTGATTGATGCCAATGTCGGTTCGATTTTTGGAATTGGTTTTGCACCTTGGACTGGTGGAGCGATTCAATTCCTGAATCAAAATGGGATTGAAAAATCATTGCAACGTGCACAACAGTTAGCGGCTCAGTATGGCGAACGTTTCACTCCGCCACAATTATTGAAAGAAAAAGCTGATAAGAAAGAAATTATTCAATAATTTCTTTCTTTAACGCCTCACATAGAAGCCCGTATGGAACTCCTTGTCTGTACGGGCTTTTTTGTTTTCTCGACAAAATCACAGCAAAACATCTGAGTAATACATCACAATTTATGCTATAAGTTGCAGAATTCTGCTTTATTTTTTGCATCATTGGGAAATCTATTATGTCTGAAAAACTCTGTCCAGAAACTTCACCTTGGGGTTGGAAAGCATTAATTATCACCACTATTCTTAGTTTTTTGTTTATGGTGATTTTCTATTTGGCGATTAACAATGAACCAGACTATATGCCGATGAACCAAAAGAAAGCAGCAACCCCTGCTGAAATGTCACAATCTTCACTGAGCTCAGAAACAAACGCTCCAGAAGCACATCAGCACAATCACTAAAGTGTTATTGTCAAACATGATAAATCCTGTTTAACATGGATTTATCATGTTATTCGAGATATTCAATGCTTCAACAAAATCGTCAGGCACTGGTCGTTGAAGGCGGTGGAATGCGCGGTGCATTCACCTGTGGTGTGTTAGATGCATTTTTACAGCAACAATTTAATCCCTTTGACCTCTGTGTTGGTGTTTCTTCTGGCTCCACCAATGTTGCAAGTTATCTGGCAGCGCAACAAGGTCGTATTCTCCAGATCTATTTAGATCATTCTCTCCGCTCTGAATTCATCCATTATGGCCGCTTTTTTAAAGGTGGTGACTTACTGGATTTAAAATGGATGTGGGACGCTGTTGAGCAGGAAAATCCACTTAATCAAGAGCATTTATTTGCCAATCATCCTGAATTTTACATGGTGCTTACGCATGCGCTCTCGGGCGAAGCAGCCTATATCAAAGCATCTAGAGATAACATTCTTGATGGTTTAAGAGCATCCAGCTCTATTCCAGTACTCACTCGTCAAGCGGTTGATGTCTTTGGTGAACCCTATTTTGATGGCGGTGTAGCAGATGCTTTACCCATCCATTGGGCCGCACAACAACATGATGTTTCCAAGTTAATGGTGCTTAGAACACGTCCTAAAAATTATTATAAAGCCACCAGCAAAGGTGATCAGTTCCTTGCAAAATACTTGTTTAAGCAACAACGGGGCTTTGCACAAAGCCTATTGACCCGAACACAACGCTACAATGATTCTGTCGCATTTGTGCGATCTGCATCGGAACAAAAAATTTTGGAGGTTTGTCCACCTGATTTAAAAAACATGGCAGGTCGGCTTTCAAAAAACAAAGCGAAAATCCGCTACAGCTATGATGTCGGGATAGAAACAGGATTTAAGGCGATTGAAGACTGGAACAATCTCTAGTTCCAGCTAAACCATTACGATAATCAGTGATGGGTAGGTTTCTTCTTGGCTGTGTTCACCATGTCGAAACGCAGTGGAACGTACCTCCAATTCAAAACACGCTTGAGCTTAAAATAATGAAGAATTCAGCATCCCCTCTTGGCAAGTTCTGCTAAAAAGGCGCAAAATCTAGCTTTATATTTTGTTATTTTTGGAATTTATAATGAGTAACCAACCATCCCCACAAAAAGATTCAAATGAAGAAACAGTATTGGGATGGAAATTTGTGATTATTGTCGGGGTGCTCAGTACCATCTTTTTAAGCTTTTTCTATTTGGCTATGACCCAAGAGCCTGACTACATGCCAGGTGCACAGCGTAAGGCACAACAGCAAAAAGAACTGTCTCAACAGGACACAGGTTCAGCAACATCAGAAGCGGTCACTGAACAGCATCCATAAATAACCTAATGGGTTTAAATTTCCACCCTGATTGGCATCTGCATTTCTATATGGGGGATGCCACATTCATCATACTCATCGCCTTGTACCATAAATCCCAATTGCTCATAAAAAGAAATCGCGTGTACTTGTGAGGACAAATACAGGAAAGGTCGGTACTGTTGTCGTGCGTAGTCAATAATGTCTAACATTATCATTTGACCAATGCCTTGCCCACGATAGGTTTGCAGCACAGCAACACGCCCAACACTATTATTTTGCAATAAACGCGCTGTCGCAACTGGCTGATCTTGATCGAAGATGACAAAATGCTGAGAAATCGCATCTTGCTCATCCCATTCGTCTGCTTCTGCAATACCCTGCTCAGCAATAAAAACCTTTTCTCGAATCAATTTTGCAGGTTGCTGTAATTGATCCCAACTTCCTCGTTCAACTCGAAGCATATGTTCCTCGGACATCATTAACACTTACAGCCTATATTTTCGATCGGCATTTGATCTTGTAATAATAATTCCAGACTCTGCTTTTCAATACCATACATGGCTTTCAAAGCTTGAATTTGCTGCATAATCTTTGCATCAGGCTGCTGCATCTGTTTACGTTTAGTCGCCAAAATCATTTTATTTTTGCTGGTATGTTCCAAAGATACAAACTCGAATACTTTGGTTTCATAGCCATAGGCTTTCAGCAACAAAGCACGCAAGGTATCAGTCAACATTTCTGCCTGCTGCCCTGCGTGAATGCCAAACTGAAGCATCGGCTGTAAAACTTCAGGACTTTGTAATTGTGGACGTAGTTCTTTATGGCAGCATGGTGCGCACATAATCATCGAGGCATTTAAGCGGATACCCGTATGAATGGCAAAATCAGTGGCAATATCACAGGCATGCAACGCAATCATGACATCCAGTTTTTCTGGCTGATAACTACGTACATCACCTTCAAAAAAGTCGAGATGGCTGAAACCAGCTTGATCAGCAACATTCTGACAAAACTCAACCAAGTTTGAACGTAACTCAACACCCGTAATTAAAGGCGTTTTATGCTGTGCTTGTAAATAATCATATAGCGCAAAAGTGAGATAGCCTTTACCCGAACCAAAATCCACAATATTCAATTCTTGCTGTGAAGCATCAATCTGTTCATAAGCATGCGAAAAGATTTCAATAAATTTATTAATCTGTTTCCACTTACGCGCCATACTTGGAATAATTTGTCCTTTTTCATCAGTAATCCCCAGATACTTTAGAAATGGACTCTGCTGTTGTACATAACGCTGCTTTTCACGATCATGTTGCTGTTGTTCTGTTTTGGCAGTAGATACCTGTTTTTTCTGGCTATTTAGCATCGCCTTCTTTTTATTCTTCTTGAGCTGAATATCTTGGTGCAAGCTAAATAGATTGGCCTGTTTACACTGGTTCAATAACTCAGCAATTTTTTCCAGACCTTCATCAATCGTATGGTTTTTGGTCACATCTTGCGTGGTATGGTGATACAAACCAGACAGCATGGCTTGTCCTTGCAGTTCAATCACACGAAACGTTATCTTTTCTAATTGTGCCATTTCACCTTTATACTGACTCAGAATAAGGCGATCAAAGCTTTTATTTTTAATAGATTGCTGGATATCCAAGAAAAACTGCTGTTCTTGTTCAAAAGAAAATTTCGGCGCAAACATAATGAAAACCTAACAAATAGAAACTAAATTTTAAAGCGTCTTACTTTAAAAGGGAAATTGCATTACGATACAGTTGTATTTTTATTCAATCTGAACGCTTGATGAACACAAAAACATTGCTGGACTATGACCCGAAAGAAGAACTGATTAATGCCTATAGTCATGGTATCGGTGCTGCACTGGCTTTAATTGCCTCGATCTTCATGATTATTAAAGGTCAGCATTTGCCATTGGGACAATGGATCAGTTTATGGGTCTATGGTTTTAGTCTAGTCCTCTTGCTTGCGAGTTCGATGCTGTATCACTTTGCTGTGGATGAACGTAAGCGATATTGGTATAAAAAACTGGATCATACTGCGATCTATTATCTCATCGCAGGCACCTATACTCCATTTTTAAGTATCGCGATTCCAACCGCCAAAGCACATTATTTACTCATTGCATTATGGTCAATCGCATTGATCGGCACACTCTTTAAATTGGTGTTTATTCACCGTTTCCAAAAGATTTCTTTAGCGGCTTATTTAGTCATGGGATGGTTGGCTGTTTTAGTCATGGATGATATGCAGCGTTACCTTTCTAAAGATGCTGTACAACTGCTGATTGCAGGCGGCTTGGCCTATACCATCGGCACATTGTTTTATGCCTTAAAAAAGGTAAGATATACCCACGCAATTTGGCATGTTTTTGTGCTATTAGGGGCAGGATTACACTTTTTGGCAATCTACTGTTATGTATTATAAATTCATATATAACATTAAGTTTTCAGGGTAAGACTGCACATTCAAAAGGAATTTTTCAAGACAGTCTTCTGTTTCTTGAATGAATAACATGAAGGTCTTGTATGTCGTCAAGCACTACGACTGCCACCACTGAAGTGGCCAGCAATTCAAAAGTACGAGTATTATTTGCCAGCCTTGTCGGTACTACCATTGAGTTTTTCGACTTTTATATTTATGCCACAGCAGCTGTGCTGATTTTTCCACATTTATTTTTCCCTGAAAGTAGTGACGGCGCAGCAGTACTCAAGTCGCTTGCAACCTTTGCAATCGCCTTTATTGCCCGCCCGATTGGCGCAGCGATTTTTGGGCATCTCGGTGATCGCATCGGACGTAAAGCCACATTGGTTGCCGCCTTGCTCACCATGGGTATTTCTACGGTTTGTATTGGTCTATTACCAACCTATGCACAAATTGGTCTAGCAGCTCCGTTGTTGCTTGCCCTGTGCCGTTTAGGACAAGGTTTGGGCTTAGGTGGTGAATGGAGTGGCGCAGTCTTACTGGCGACTGAGAACGCACCAGAAGGCAAACGTGCTTGGTATGGCATGTTCCCGCAACTCGGTGCACCAATCGGTTTTATTCTTGCGACTGGCTCATTCCTGTTACTCAATGCTTTTATGTCTGAACAAGCATTTATGACTTGGGGATGGCGTATTCCATTTATTGCAAGTGCAGTCTTGGTGTTGGTCGGTTTATACATCCGTTTAAAGCTGCATGAAACACCCGCCTTCCAAAAGGTATTAAATAAACAGAAAGAAGTGAATGTCCCTTTTAAAGAAGTGATGACTAAACATTTTCCAATGTTGGTGCTTGGGACCATTGCAGCGATCTGTACCTTTGTGGTGTTTTACCTCACTACCGTGTTTGCCTTGAACTGGGGAACCACAAAACTTGGTTATGCACGTGGTGACTTCTTGGTGTTACAACTAGTTGCAACGCTCTGTTTTGCTGCCTTTATTCCACTATCTGCAATTTTTGCCGAGAAGTTTGGCCGTAAAAACACCTCGATCGTGGTTTGTATTCTTTCAGCCCTGTTCGGATTGTGTTTTGCACCGCTATTAGGTTCAGGTAGTCCGATTCTGGTGTTCTTGTTCTTATGTATTGGTCTTTCCATCATGGGCTTAACCTATGGACCAATTGGCACCGTCTTATCTGAAATCTTTCCAACCTCAGTTCGCTATACCGGTTCAGCACTGACTTTTAACTTGGCTGGTATTTTTGGTGCCTCTTTTGCGCCTTATATTGCAACTAAACTCGCAGAAAGCTATGGTCTGGGTGCGGTCGGCTTATATCTTAGCTTGGCTTCTATCCTCTCTTTAATTGCCTTCTTACTGATGCGCGAAACCAAAAATGATGATGTGAATAACCAAATCTAAGCATTATTGTTCAGATGGTCTGTGCAAAACACTTGCTCAGATCATCTGAAATACCATTCAATCCCATAGTTTTTATCTTATAAAGTTGCTTTTATAACAGCATTCTTCCAAATATTTTTTATGCTAAAATAACCGCCTTCATTTTTCTTTAGACGATTGTGTTATGTACGCAGTGATTATCGTTGCCGTATTTTTAATCAGCTTTTTATATACCTATTTTCGAGGTAAGGAACGATTAAAAGCATCTCGACAATTATTTGACCATTCGACATTTTTAGCACCCGTGAACATGTTCATGACGGGTTTTTCTAAATTGCCGAACCAACCTTTCTTCGATGTGGCACAGTTCCCTGAACTGAAACCGTTGCAAGAAAATTGGCAAGTGATTCGAGAAGAAGCAATTCAACTGCAAAATCAAATTAAAGCGTCTGAAAAAAATAATGATGCAGGTTTTAACACCTTCTTTAAACGTGGATGGAAACGTTTTTATCTGAAATGGTATCAAGACAGCCATCCTTCAGCTCAGCAACTGTGCCCAAAAACAGTGGCCCTACTGGAAAGCATTCCTTCCGTCAAAGCAGCAATGTTTACCGAACTCCCTTCTGGCAGTTATTTAGGCAAGCATCGTGATCCTTATGCAGGCTCAGTGCGTTATCACTTGGGTCTGGTCACGCCAAATAGCGATGATTGTTTTATTGAAGTCGATCAAGAGCGTTATAGCTGGCGAGATGGCGAAGCAACCGTGTTTGATGAAACCTTTGTACATTGGGCTGAAAACAAGACCGATGAAACCCGTATTATCTTGTTCTGCGATATCGAACGCCCGATGAAATGGGGCTGGGCACAAAAATTGAATTATTGGTTCGGGCGTAATGTAATGTCGGCAGCCAGCTCACCCAATGATGATCAGGACAAAACTGGTTTTATCAACCGTATTTTCAAATATGGTTATGCAGTGCATCACTATGGCCGCGGTTTAAAAGAGCGTAACCGCCCATTGTACTATGTGTCTAAGTGGTTGTTATTTGCTGTGTTGATTGGCTTAATTTTATTACCAAGTTTTCTATAACCCAATCGTGCTATAAAAAAAGAGATGCCTAGTGCATCTCTTTTTTCTTTTAAACAAATCGTGATTAATTTGCTTTTGCGATCTGTGTACTTGCTGTTTGTGCAGCTGCAGCATTGGCAGCTTGAACCGCCGTTTCACCAATTAAAGCAACCTTGGCTTTCTCTTGGCTTTGTGCTGATAATGCAGGGTTCGATGCCACAATACGATTGATATTGGCAGAGTTTGCAGGTGCGATAGCCGCCGTTTGCAATACGATTGGGCGATTACCTGTATCACCTAGTGTATAGCGAATACCAGTACGTGGACTCACGACAGTCGTCACTTCGCGTTTTATTTGCGCTTCAGCGGTATTGGTACCTTTGGCTGCCAATACTTTATCGACAGTCGTGGTTTGTGGCGCTTCATCTGCAAATGCAAAACCAGATACCGCCGCACTTGCCAAAATTAAAAGTTGTAATGGTTTTTTCATTGTCTTCCCGCTTTTAATGCGAACTCAATCAAGATCTATAAGTCCAATAATGAAACTACAAAGCGTGCCTCGACTCAAGTAAATTCTCGTAAAAAAAGCAGAGACCAATGCTCTGCTTTTTATTTCAGCTTAATCTAAGTCGAAACTTAGATTTTACCGTGACATTGCTTGTACTTTAAGCCAGAGCCACATGGACATGGCGCATTACGACTTTCTGGTACTGGGAATGTATGGTCAACAACTTCTTCAGAAACAGTGACTTCACCCGTTAAGCCATCCACATCATCATGCTCGAAAGACAAACGCATAGATTCAGCTTGACGTTGCTGCTGTGCTTCTAATTCAGCTAGCTCTTCTGCAGTCGGTACATGCACACGAGATAAATCAGTCACCACATCAGATTTAATTACACCCAACATATTTACAAATAAGTTGAACGCTTCTTTCTTGTATTCTTGTTCAGGATTTTTCTGCGCATAGCCACGTAAGTGAATCCCTTGACGTAGATAATCCATCGCAGCCAAATGATCTTTCCAATGACGATCAAGTGAATTCAACATGAAGTGACGCTCAAGCATTGCTGCTGACTCATCCCCCATTTGTTCACGGCGTTGACGATAACGCGCAATTACTTCATCAGAAATACGCGCCACTAAACCTTCTTCATCTAAACGACGATCTTGGTCTAACCATTGCTGTACAGGTAATTCAATGCCTAAATCAGCATGCAATGCATTTTCTAGGCCTTCAATATCCCATTGATCATGGATTGATTCTGGTGGGATAAAGTTGGCGATTAACCCTTTCACCACTTCCTGATGCATTTCTTCGATATAGTCTTGAAGTGAGCTTTCAGCCAAGACATCATCACGTTGCGAGTAAATGATCTTACGTTGTTCGTTGTTGACATCGTCATACTTCAAGAGGTTCTTACGAATATCAAAGTTACGAGCTTCAACTTTACGTTGTGCATTCTCGATTGAACGACTGACCATTTTGTGTTCAATGGCTTCACTTTCTTGTAAGCCCATTGCACGCATCATGGCAACCACACGATCACCCGCGAAGATACGCATCAAATCATCTTCAAGTGATAAATAGAAACGCGATACACCTGGGTCACCTTGACGACCTGCACGACCACGCAACTGATTATCAATACGACGAGATTCATGACGCTCAGAACCAATGATATGTAAACCACCCGAACTTAAAACGTCTTCGTGATCTTTTTCCCATTGCGCTTGTAAACGTGCTTCATCTTCAGGGGTTGGGTTTTCAATTTTGGCAAGTTTAGCTTTCCAGTTACCACCCAGCAAAATATCCGTACCACGACCCGCCATGTTGGTTGCAATGGTCACGGCATTTGGACTACCAGCTTGCGCAATAATATCCGCCTCACGCTCATGCTGCTTCGCATTCAGAACTTCGTGATGGATACCTGCTTGTAATAGCTTAGAAGAAAGGATTTCACTCGCTTCAATGGTTGCCGTACCAATCAAGATCGGTGCAACACCTTGCTGACGAATATTGGTAATTTCTTCAATAATCGCAGTGTATTTACCATTACGGTTTAAATAAATTAAGTCGTTATGATCAACACGTACCATTGGACGGTGTGTCGGAATAATCACGACATCTAAACCATAGATTTCTTTCATTTCCGAAGCTTCGGTATCGGCAGTACCAGTCATACCTGAAAGCTTTTTATACAAACGGAAATAATTCTGGAAAGTTGTGGTTGCAAGCGTTTGGTTTTCAGGTTGAATTTCCATGTTTTCTTTGGCTTCAACCGCTTGGTGCAAACCTTCTGACCAACGACGACCAGGCATGGTACGCCCCGTGCTCTCATCCACAATAATGACTTCTTCTTTTTGAGTCTGTGGATTCACACCAATGATGTAGTGCACATTCTTTTGATAGAGATAATGCGCACGAATCGCAGCAGTGACATGGTGAACCAAATTCAAATTGGTTGCTGAATACAGGCTTTCACCTTCAGCCAACAGCCCCATTTCAATGAGTTTCTGCTCAACCGTTTCATAACCCACTTCAGTCATTTCAACTGAACGTTGTTTCTCGTCCACCCAAAAATGTCCGCCATCAGCCACTTTCTCTTCTTTTTGAGGGCGCAACGTTGGAGGAATACTGTTAATCAGTTGATAAAGCTGCGATGAATCTTCACTTTGACCAGAAATGATCAATGGTGTACGCGCTTCATCAATTAAAATTGAGTCAACTTCATCAATAATGGCATAGCTTAAACCACGTTGTTTTTTCTCTTGTAGAGAAAACACCATGTTGTCACGTAGATAATCGAAACCAAACTCATTGTTGGTACCATAGGTGATATCAGCGATATAGGCTTGTGCTTTTTCATCAGGCATCTGCATGGAGTAAATCACGCCAATACTGAGACCTAAGAATTCGAATAACGGACGGTTCAACTCAGCATCACGTTGTGCCAAGTAATCATTCACGGTAATCACGTGAACACCGTTACCACTTAATGCATTGAGGTAACAAGCCAAAGTACCCATCAGGGTTTTACCTTCACCTGTACGCATTTCAGCAATTTTACCTTCGTGTAAGGTAATACCACCGATGAGCTGCACGTCATAATGACGCATGCCCATGACACGTTTTGCTGCTTCACGGCACACCGCAAAAGCTTCTGGTAATAATTTATCTAAACTTTCGCCATTATTAAAACGTTGTTTGAATTCTGGAGTTTTTGCAGAGAGGTCTGCATCGTTAAGAGCAGATATCGTCGGTTCAAGCGCATTGATTTGTTCAACAATTTTACGCATGCGTTTGAGCTCACGCTCATTTTTTGTACCGAAGATACCTCCGATCAGACTTGCCAACATGAATAAACTCTCTAATCCTGTTTGTTATAAGGTTTGTCTAATTCAACAAACCCTAGGTCGGTTAATTTTTTCTTAGCTGTTATTATGGAGTCAGAAATAAGAACTACAAGTGCTTTGCATCCAAACAGGTAAAAAAATCTGCGAGGCGATTCTGACATTACACAACCAAAGAGCGTTAATGTAGCAAATTTGCCCTGAACTTACATCGATTTGAATGTGTATTTCTGATCATTTTTTAGCATAGTCACCACTCAATATCTCAAAAACTCATAACAAAATGAAAAAACAATCTTTTTATTTATAAAGTAGATGCTGCATATTGGATACAGACAAAAACATAAAGAATGTATTGAGGACTGATCATGACACTACGTTTAGGCGATATCGCCCCGAATTTCCAGCAACAATCAAGTGAAGGCAACATTGATTTTTATGAATTTTTAGGTGATGGTTGGGGGATTTTATTTTCACACCCAGCAGACTTTACGCCTGTCTGCACCACAGAGCTTGGCTTCACTGCAAAACTCAAAGATGAATTTAGCAAGCGTGGTGTCAAAGCGATTGCACTTTCGGTTGATGATGTTGAATCACATCACAGCTGGATTCAGGACATTAACGAAACACAGAATACGACTGTTAATTTTCCAATCATTGCGGATAAAGACCGTAAAGTGTCTGAGCTCTATGATTTTATCCATCCAAATGCTAGCGAAACCCTAACAGTACGCTCTTTGGTAATTATTGATCCAAATAAAAAAGTTCGCTTGATTATTACTTATCCAGCCTCAACAGGTCGTAACTTTAATGAAGTATTGCGTGTGGTTGATTCACTGCAATTAACAGACAAGCATAAAGTGGCAACCCCTGCGAACTGGCAACATGGTGAAGATGTGGTCATTGTTCCTTCATTGAAAGATGAGGAAGAAATCAAACAACGCTTCCCGAAAGGCTATAAAGCAGTTAAACCTTATTTAAGATTAACCCCCCAGCCTGAGTGAGGATCAAACGAGCAACGCTCGTTCCGAAACGCAAGATGAACAGCTATGCTGTGAATTAAGAGATTAAAGCGTATGCTTTAATCGCAGTGCAAGACAAGCGAAGCGCGTAGCAATAGAGACGAGCAACGCTCGTTCCTGAGAAGCGACTAAAGCTCCGTAAGAAGACGAACAGCTATGCTGTGAGTAAGGCTGTACAAGACAAACGGAGTACGTAAAAGATAGAACAAAGTCATAATAAAATAATATTCAAACTGAATAACATGCATCTCAGCCTATCCCCTAGATAGGCTTTTTTATATCCAAGCTAAAATTGTTTTGGTATTTATGAATCAATCGGTTATAAAAATAATTCGATCCGCCACACAATAAAAAAAGCATCATGATCTACAATATCCATCATCTGCATTGTGGCAGTTTCTGCCCGACTTGCGCGCCGTTGTTTGGGCAAAAAGGCTGGAAAGCGCATCTGGTCTGCCATTGTCTATTGATTGAAACTGATCGTGGCTTAGTCTTAATTGATACTGGCTTAGGGCTTCAAGACTATTTGCACACGGAACAACGCTTGGGCCGTTTACTCAAACAGTTTGGCTCAATTGTCCCGAATTTAAAACTCACCGCCATCCAACAAATTCAACAACTCGGGTTTAATCCCAATGATGTAAAACATATTTTTGTGACCCATCTGGATTTTGACCATGCAGGCGGAATTTCCGATTTTCCCAATGCCACAGTGCACCTTTTAGCCGCAGAGTTTAATGCCACACAATCGCTTACCGCCAAAGGCAGGCTTCGTTATAAAACCGAGCAATTTAAACAACATCAATACTGGAACTTTGCCGAACATAGCGAGGGCGAATCTTGGTTTAATCTACAAAAAGTTAAAGGATTGGCTCTATTTCAAGATGAAATCCTGATGATTCCCATGATAGGACACACAGCTGGACATTGTGGTATTGCCATTAAGAAGTCTGATGGCTGGGTTTTATTCTGTGGTGATGCTTATTACACCCATTTAGAACTCAATCCGAAAAATAAACTCAGAGCGCTAGACCTGACTGAGCGATTATTGGCCGAAGACAACCAACTACGTCTGCAAAACCTGAAACAGTTACAATATCTCGCTCAACATGAGCCAAGCATTGAGTTAATTTGTGCGCACGATCCAGTCGAATTCAATCGTTATCAGTCAAGCCTATGAAAAAAACACTCATTACCGTTGCTCTTGTTTCAACCTTAACACTTGGCGGGTGTATGAAACACCCAAGTTTGGATGATGAGCAACGTCCCAAAAACTGGGGCACACTGATCTCCAATACGCATAATTTTTATCAAATCAGTAATGATGTGTTCCGCAGTGATCAGCCTAGCAATGCATTAATCCCAACGTTAAAGCAGTATCAAATCGATACAGTGATTAATTTACGCGCCAGGAACGAAGATGCTAAGGTTTTAAAAGATCAACCCTTTAATCTTGTGCATATTCCGATTTATACCTGGGCGATTAATCGTGAAGACCTGTTACATACGATGCAGGCCATTCAAACTGCCAAACAAAAGAATCATAAAATTTTAGTGCATTGCTATCATGGATCTGACCGCACCGGTGCAACCATTGCCATGTATCGTATTATCTTTGAAAACTGGTCTATAGAAGATGCAGTAAAAGAGATGAAACAAGGCGGATATGGCTTCCATGTAATCTGGAAAAATATCGATCACTTATTTACCCCTGAAAACGTAAAATGGATTCAACAGCAACTGTCGAACCCATCTCGTTAAAATATTGGATTTATTGTAGATGAAGCTCTATTTACGAAGAAATAGAGCTTATTAAGCCAACGAACTTATCCAGTTATTATCGAGCAGCCTGCAAAGCATATTGCTCAAAATTGCATAACCATCCAGTACTTTTCATTTAAACATCTGATTTTTCAAAAGCCGAATGAGCCAGCAATACCTTCAAAACTTCGGAATCACCACCATCACTGTCGGTCACCAATAAAAATACTTCGCCATCAGATCGCGACTCTAGCCAAGTAATCCCTTCAACTTTCAATGGTCGCGTTTTACCTTCTGCATCCTGAATCAAATGACTGGATAACGCTTGACCATCTGGCGAAAACAGCAAAATAAAACTACCTAACACCTCACCATCATCATAGGTATTTAATGTTTGCTCAACCGCAGCCGTGGCAACAATTAGATTTTTATCCACAAAAAAATAGGCATCGGAAATCCCACTCGCAGCCCCCTCAATCTCAGGTAAGTTGAGACTAAGCGAGTTGATAAGTGCATTTTCTAACGATTTCCCTTGTTGCATTTTGGCTAAATCAAAGACTAAAACACCATGATGGCGATTAATATTGCCACGTTGAAAGATATAGAGATGACGATGGTCTGAACATACTGCTTCTATATTGAGATCAGCCCCACCCGTTAATTCAATGCTGTTTTCTAAAAAGTGATAATCAACGGCATCCAGAAAAATGCTGATTTGATTATTAGATGGATTATAAAGTAATGCTTGTTTCCGATTTTCTGTAGAACCCGACCCCATAATCAATAATTGCGGCTGTTCATTAAAGATGAGACAGGTTAATGCTTCAAAATCAGGTTTTTTTTCTTTACTTAACGCAATTAGCGGTATGGGTTCAGACGATTCAGATAACGGGACTTTTTCAAAAACCGTTGCACTGAACAAGCTATTGTTTCGATTGGTTTTGAGTAAGTAACGAACATCATCACCCACAAAATAAATGTCTTCACCCACGCAAGCAACACCAGATAGTGCACTAATCGCAGAACCATGTTCAAAAATAAACTGTTCTAATATCCGAACATCAGTAGGTATGTTCACGTTGCTTCCCCCTATTCAATAGAATACTCGCAGGGTGATTAACGCCTGCGAGATTGTTCAAATTTGTCTAGGGGAAGATCAGCATTTATCGCTGGTCAAGCGGAACCCAATCAATCACCCAAGCAGATTTCATATTTAAGCTTTCATCCGTTGTGATTTTCTTACGCGTGTTATCTGCGGTATCACGATCTTTGGCTGGTCCAACCATAATACGAATCCCTTTCGAGGTCTGACTGGTCGTTACCTTGTAGCCCTTGGCACGTAATTTTGATACAACGGCGTCTGCATTGGCTTGGTTTGCAGCCAAAGCCACTTGTACCATCCACTTTTTATCGCCATTTTCCATCAGATCGCGTGCTTTCTCAGCTTCAGCTTTCTTCTTGCTATCTTCGTCAGCTTTACGTTTTTTCTCATCAGCTGCTTTTTTGTCAGCTTCAGCTTTACGCTTATCTTCTGCTGCCTTTTTGTCAGCTTCGGCTTTGCGTTTATCTTCAGCGGCTTTCTTGTCTGCGGCTTCTGCTTTACGCTTATCTTCTGCTGCTTTTTTGTCAGCTTCGGCCTTACGTTTGTCTTCTGCTGCTTTTTTGTCAGCTTCGGCTTTACGTTTATCTTCCGCTAATTTCTTATCGGCATCAGACTTTTGTTGATCTGTTTTTTGCTGTTCAGCGCGCTTCTTTTCATCCGCTTTACGCTTTTCATCCGCAAGTCGTTGAGCCTTGGCTTTTTCGTCTTCAACCAATTCTGGCGGAATATTATCCGAACTTTCTTGCGCTGCTGTACGACGCGCATTAATCGCTGCGTATTCTTCCGCGGCTTTACGTGCCGCTGCGGCTTCAGCCTGTTGCTGCATCTTTAAGAATTCAGCTGCACGTGCTTCTTGTTCAGCGACTGCTTTTTCACGTGAACGACGCTGCTCTTCCAATAAACGCTTTTCTGTTTCCACATCAACAGCCAATGGTTGTAATGACACCATTTCACTGTCTTGTGCTGGCTGTGCAGTTTTCGGTTTAGACTCAGTTTTGGGAATCGGATGAGTAACTGGAGCTTGCGTGTGATCTTGTTCAATTTCATCATTGCCCTTTAACAGCAATGCAGCTAATAAAACACCACCACCGAGTAGAACAACGCCGCCCATCCAACGTTGTTTGTTATTCATCGACATTCTTCTAAATACTCCCAGACCGCTTCTAAGGTATGAAACGAACCACAGACTAAAATCAGCTGATTGTTATTACTTTGTTTCAGCACAGTGTCAAACGCTTGCTGGATACTGCCAAACTCGTATACCTGTTGCCCTTGCAATGCATTATGTATCTGTTGCACTGGTGCGGCTCTAGGCACATCTAAGTTAGCAATAAACCAATCTTTTACTGTTGTTTTTAGTAAATCGGTGACAGAAGCAATGTCTTTATCTGCCAACATAGAAAATACTGCAACAACGTCTGTGTACTGTTTATTGTATTTTAAGAATTTTCGCAACTGCTTCAATAAAAATTCGACGCCATGCGCATTATGCCCAGCATCAAAAATCACGGTTTTATCTTGGATTTGTCGTATTTCAAAACGGCCTTGTAAGCGTGCTTGCTGAATACCCGTTGCAATCGCTGCTTGCGAAACCTCAACACCACTCACCAATACAGCGGCAACTGCGGTAGACATATTATCCAGCGCAAGCTGTCCCATAGGCAGTTGTAATGTGGTTCCAGAAGACGCAAATGACCATGTTTGGCCATCATCATTCAACTGATAAAAATAATCACGATTCAACGCATATAACTGGGCCTGAGTTTCAGCCACTTTATCTTGAATCGCTTGTGGTAATGTTTGTTGACCGGCAAAAATCACAGGAATATTCGGACGAATAATCCCTGCTTTTTCAAATGCAATTTTTTCGACCGTATCACCGAGCCAATCCACATGGTCTAAACCAATATTGGTAATCACTGCGACATCAGGATCAATGACATTGACCACATCGAGACGACCACCAAGACCGACTTCAAGTACCCAAACATCACATTGTTGTTGTTTAAAAATAACAAAAGCAGCCAAAGTGGTTGCTTCAAAAAAAGATAAACTTAAACCACATTCACGTCGTGCTTGATCAACCAGAACAAAAGCATCAACCAGACTTCGATCATCAACCTCAGCACCCGCCAGCTTTACCCGTTCATTAAAGCGATAAATATGCGGTGATTGATATAAGCCAACCTTATAGCCCTGCGCATTTAAAATCGCAGCCAAGGTCGTGGTGGTTGAACCTTTACCATTGGTCCCAGCGACGGTAAACACCTTCGCTTGAGGCTGCATCACACCGAGCTTTTCAGCAACGGGAATGACACGTTCTAAACCTAAATCAATGCCTGTAACATGAACATGGCCCCAATAATCGAGCCATGTTGTTAATGTATCTGTTGAATGTGGAGCGAGTGGTTTCAAGGTAAATTCATCAGCTTAGCGACAAGTCTGTATACAGTATCACGTAATGCATGACGATGAACGATCTGATCGACCACACCATGATCAAGCAAATATTCTGCACGCTGGAACGGTTCTTCCAGTTTTTCACGTACGGTTTGCTCAATCACACGCTTGCCTGCAAAACCAATCATGGCTTTCGGTTCAGCAATATGCACATCACCCAACATCGCCAATGATGCAGTCACACCGCCATACACAGGATGGGTTAATACCACCAGATAAGGAACACGTGCTTCTTTCATCTTCTGGATTGCAGCTGCTGTACGTGCCATTTGCATCAAAGACAACATGCCTTCCTGCATACGCGCACCACCAGAAGCAGCAAAACAGATCATCGGTTGATGCAATGCGATTGCACGTTCAGCCGCTTGTACAAAACGGTCACCAACGACGGTTCCCATTGAACCACCCATAAAGTCGAAGTCAAATGCACAAGCAATCAAGTCCAAACCTTTGAGTGAACCTTGCATCACCACAAGTGCTTCAGTTTCACCCGTTTTATCTTGCGCCTCACGCATACGATCTGGGTAAGGCTTGCTATCAACAAATTTTAATGGGTCTTTGGCACTAAATTCTTGCCCCAACTCACCATTCACTTGATCAAAGAACCAGTTCAAACGATCACGGGCACGCATACGTAAGTGTTCATCACATTGAGGACACACATAGGCATTAAATGACATTGCCGTACGCGTTACCAGTGCATGACACTCAGGACATTCAATCGTAGGCTCAGTAAAAGTCGATTTAAATATCTGCTGTTGATCTGCAACCTGAATACCAGGGACATGACGATCAGTCCAAGGTGTTGAAGGGTTAAGAACCTTCCCTGACGTTAACTCTTGACTCATACTAACTCATCGAGCGCCGCTCGAAGCTCCTTCACTTTATTCACCGTCTGTTGCGCAGCTTCATCCGCTGGCAATGTCGCAAAAGATTTAACGAAAGCACTTCCTACAATAACGGCATCGGCAACTTGACCCATCGCTTTTGCAGACGCAGCATCACTAATTCCAAAACCGACGCCCACTGGCACATTAGTCTTAGACTTAATTTTTGCAATACGTGCTGCTGCTTCAGAAGTATCTAAAGTTGCTGCACCTGTCACACCCTTTAATGACACATAGTAAACAAAGCCACTGGCTTGATTCACCACATGCTGAATACGCTGGTCGGTTGAAGTTGGCGCAAGCAAGAAGATCTGATCCATTCCATTTTGTTTAAGAACTTCACCTAATTGCTTCGATTCTTCTGGTGGTAAATCCACCAAAAGGACACCATCAACACCACAGTCTTTCGCATAAGCAACAAACTTTTCATAACCAATCACTTCAACAGGATTTAAATATCCCATCAGTACCACTGGTGTTGTTTGATCTTTTTCACGAAAGGTTTTCACCATATCCAATGCATCAAGGGTATTGGTTCCACCTGCCAAAGCACGCTCAGCAGCTAAAGCAATCACAGGGCCATCCGCCATCGGGTCAGAGAATGGGAGACCCAATTCAATCACATCAACACCTGCTTCAACCATTTGATGAAGCAGTGGAACAGTTACCTGCGGATGCGGATCACCTGCCATCACATAAGAAACAAGCGCTTTACGTTGCTGAGATTTAAGCTGTTCAAAACGAGTGGCAAGACGTGACATAGGATTATGCTTTCCTGATTTATATAAATTAAGGAGTTGTTTGTAGTCATACAAAAACACTGCATTGTAACGCTATTTTTTGTTCATTGAACAGAGTTTGACGTGATTGAGACAGTGAATCTTGCTACTTACAACAGCCTTGCTACATTTATCTATATTTTGAGTTTTTTCTCAATGATCAAAGCTTCCTAATTTTGGCCTGATCACACTGCATTTTAGAAATACGCCAAGCTCCTTTATACTAGCCGCAATTTTTAAGTTTTCTTTTTATTTTTATGTCTGCCCACCTTCAGGAAAAAGTACAAAGCAATGCTCTTGCTTTGCTACCGCTATTGGTATTTTTGATCATCTTTCTCGGGAGTGGTGTCTATCATTCAATAATCGGAACAGAATTTGCCTTTTATCAGGTCAAAGCACCCGTGGCCGCGATTCCAGCCGTGATTCTGGCGATGTTGCTATACAAACAAAAACTCAATGCAGCAATTGAAGAATTCTTACACGGTGCCAGCCATCCCAATCTAATCTTAATGTTTATGGTCTTTATGCTGGCAGGGGCTTTTGCCAGTGTATCCAGTGCGATTGGCAGTGTCGATGCAACCGTACAGCTCGGACTCTCACTGATTTCAGCTGAATATGTGTTGCCTATGCTGTTTATCATTGCAGCATTTATTGCAACCGCAATGGGAACCTCTATGGGCACCATAGCAGCCTGTGCACCGATTGCCTTTGGTTTCGCCCAAGCCACTGATATTGCACCTATCTATGCGATTGGTGCTGTGGTTGGTGGTGCCATGTTTGGCGATAATTTATCGATGATCTCCGACACCACGATTGCGGCAACACGTAGCCAAAATGTTGAACTTCGAGATAAATTTAGAGTTAATGTCTGGATTGCATTCCCCGCGGCTATCATTACTTTAATGGTTTATATTTCAATGAGCCATCAAGCGGAGGCAATTCAATCAACCCCTTATGATATCTGGCTGATTCTGCCCTATTTGGCTGTATTTTTTCTTGCTTTTACCCGTTTACATGTTCTGGCAGTGCTGATGATCGGTGTGATTTTATCGGGCTTGATGGGACTGATTGAAAAGCCAGACTTTGACTTACTCAAGTTAAATAGCGCGATTTATGATGGTTTTGTTGGCATGTTTGAGGTGGCATTACTTTCCATGTTACTGGGCGGATTATCAACTTTGATGCAAAAAGAAGGCGGTTTGCAGTGGTTGATTCAACGTATCTATGCCATTACTCGCCTGTTTAAATTCGGCAAACAACGTGCAGGTGAATTCGGTATCAGTTTTCTGGTGGTCTTCTCGAATTTATTTGTGGCCAATAATACCGTTGCAATTATTCTCTCTGGCGATATGGCACGTGAAGTGGCAAAAGAATATGGCGTTGACCCCAAACGTAGTGCAGCATTCCTCGATATTTTTTCTTGTGTCATTCAGGGGATTATTCCCTACGGCGCGCAGTTACTACTTGCCTGTTCAATTGCCAAACTCTCACCCGTTGAATTGATTGGCAATATCTACTATTGCTGGATTCTTGCGATTTGCGCAGTCCTTGCCATCGTCTTTAATTATCCACGCCTAAAAACACGTTAAAATCCTGTACGAATATGAGACTCGAAAATGTCGTTCACAACCTGAGCAAGCCAAAGCGACTAAAGCTTTGGTGAAGCGCAAGAATGAGGAAGTGAACCTTGCGGAGCTTCAATCGCTCCTCATGTGAATGACAATGGTTTGCCTACTTTTGCCAAAACAAAAGTAGGTCGAACCTAAGGTTTATCCAATAATTAGATGAGAATACAACATGACTCCGTTGAGCCTCCCCCATTTAAATAAGGATCTAGTGAAAAGATTCATTTTAAATCTACAGAGATTTTAAAAACTGCTTGGGAGTAATTCCTGTCCAACGCTTAAATGCCCTTCCAAACGCACTCTGATCTGCATAATTAAGCCGCTCTGCAATCTCTGAAAAAGACTTACCTTGTTGCAAATACAGCTTACTTTGCTCCAAACGATACTGATCCAGCACATCCTGAAAATTCAGTTCATAGGCTTTAAGCTGACGTTGTAAAGTCCGCTCCGAACAATGCAGACGTTTGGCGACATAACTTTGCAACACCTCTTCCTGCTGCACTAAACCTTGATCAATAAAGCTATGTATCTTCTGACGAAACTGCTGCTGCTGAACCTCAAAAGAACTGACACTGTTCAATGACTGTTGTGCCTGAGTGGATAACACATGGTTCAATTGCTGATCCGCGGCAATACTTTTTGCCTTTAAAATTTGATTGGAAAAGCGGATGGCATATTGCCCCTGCTGAATTTGAATCGGACAACCATAAAATTTTTCAAAATGATAAAGCGCAGTATGCGGTGCATAACCAAATTGAATCATCTGAGGGGGAACCAAAGCATCTTGCACAATCGATTGTGAAATTTTAAAGATCAAGGCCAGATTCAACTCATACATTTCCCGATAATCACTGTAGGATGCACTCCAAACGATTTGAATATATTCAGAAAATTGTTGTACATCGAGCTGCTCTAAATTGGTCTGTTTAAACACCAAAGAATAATAACGTTGTAATAATTGCAGGGCTTGCTGTAGATCAATACTGGTCGATGCCAAATAGCCCATTAACCCCAAATCTTGTAAGTTGGCATGTTCCGCCAGTACCAACGTAATTGGACGAGTAAAGTGTGGCTGAGCAGCCTGTAGCAATAAGGCATAGCGTTCAACATCAAAGTCTTTTTCATCTGGATTTTCTAAACAGGCTTGAAAGGCTTGCCAAAGTTCAGGCGCAACAACTTTAGACAAATCAATTTGTTCCTGTTGTAAAACACGATTAAACAATCGCAAATATCCAATGATTATTTTAACTGACATACGCCAATCTCATCCTGATCTGTCGTTATTTGTATAAAACTTGGCTGTAACTGTCAAAACATTTCATCGGAGTTTTTTCATACTGAGTTCATGAAGAAAAACAAGGAATAGTCAAGATGAATGCACATGTTTCCTATCAAGTTGATCCTGTGGTGAGAACAAAGTTGGACTTCCATCTCGATCAAGCACCACGCTTCTGGTTTGGGGGAGACCCGTTCCGCACCCGTATGTTTGATGCACTCAGCCTAACCTTCCCTGATGGCGAACGTTATTTTATTGAATCTGTCCGTTTATTCCGTGACAAAATTGATGATCCAGACTTACAGGAACGTGTCGCTGATTTTATCCGTCAGGAAGCACAGCATGGCATTGCACATGACAAAATGAATCAGGTCATGAAAGATCAAGGCATGCCTGTGGATCAATTCACCACTCGCTTAAAGAAAATTTTTAGATTTGAACTTAACAATCGCTCTCCCCAATACAACATTGCCATGACCGCAGCAGCCGAGCATTTAACCGCACTGATGGCAGATACGTTTTATAGTAAAAAGGAAACTTTAGCAGAAGCAGATCCTTTTGTTCGCGCACTTTTTGCTTGGCATGCGATTGAAGAAATGGAACATCGTGATGTGGCATTTGATGTGATGCGCGAAGTTGGTGAAGTGCCCGAAGCAACCCGTCGCTTTGCCTTGGTCTTTACCACAGTGATGATGTTTGGTTTTACCTTGTATCGTACAGATGTGATGCTCAAAACAGATGGTTTCAACTTGAGACAACGTTTTGATATGGCACGTAAAGGTTTACCGTGGTTCTTTGGTCGTAACGGTATTTTGACTGCAAAAAGAGCACAATATAGCGACTGGTTTAAAAAAGATTTCCATCCAAATCAACACCCAGTGATTCGCCAATACGATGTCTGGATTGATACTTTGGCTAAAACCAATGATCCTATTGCTGCGGGTGAAGCTTTTTGGCAAGCAGGAATTTAGTTCATTGCCCATAAAAAAATCCCCTTTCGATTGAGGGGATTTTTTATTTCCGTTGTTACCACTTCGCGTAATGTTGTTCTAACAAACCATATTGGCTATCTAATGACACTAATTCGACCTGTTCATGCGCAATCGTCCCACTGACTTTGGCCTGCCATTGATTAAACTGACTGCCAATCAAACGCAAGTTAATATTCTCAAAACGACACCAACCTGTTTCCACTACTAGATTTAAACATCCCCCCAAAGAACGAATCGACCATGTGTTTTCATTTTGCTGTTCAAATAGAACATCCGTCAGTGGATACAAACGTCCATTCACCCACAAAGCATTTTCATTACCAAAACTTTCATTCACACCTGAAGCAAGGTTAAGGCCAATACGCCGATCCTGCGCATCACGAAACTGGCAAGATAGCCAAAACCAAGCCGTTTCAGGTCGCAAAAAACCACAGGTATCGTCTAATGCTGCAAGGCTATGCGCATTGAATTCAATCTGTTGTTGATCAGGACTGATAAAGAACCCTTCAACTGCCAGCGTGGTTTGCTTCTGGGTATAGGTCCAACCATTAATCCCCGTCGGACTACATAAACTGAGTGCATCGGTACCTGCGCAAAAAATCCGTGCTTTTAACTGAATTTCACCATGTTTAGTCACTTGGATATAACGCACGCCATTGGCATGTTGCATATCGAATTGATAGGCTGATTTCTTAAAATAGCTTTGACTAAATAATGGTTGCTCATCAAGCTGTGTTTTGAATGCCAGTGGCTGAATCGCATTCCACTCAATCACTTTCTGGGTTTGATGATCATAAACATAAAAGAAACCATGTCCTGCCCAAGATAAATCAACAATCGCCACGCCAATGCTGTAATGCTCATGTTGCAAACCACAGAATTTAAACTTCTTATATTTAAGCTGTTTGCGCCAACCTTTGAGTATCTGTCCATAAGGCGTTTTATAGATATAGTCCTCCAAGTTAATCCGCGAAGGTACTTGATCAAAACGTCCATAACGAGGTTGACCATTGGCTTGTATCAAATCCATTTTATATTCCATGATTGCTAGGTCGCATCTATGCCCATAATAGACGGTAAGTGATCAAATTTACTACTATTTTTATATTTTTAAATACCTCGTACTTCACCTTTTATCCGAATAAGCCAAGCTCCTAACGAACTTTTTTAGCTCATCATTTCATCAAAAATTCATACAGAAGTTTTATTTTAAAAACAATCTTATACCACTCGATCAAAAAACCATGATGACTCAACAATTATTAAAAGCAAATGTACTCTGTCTCATGATGCTGTCTTTAACGGCGTGTAATGATGACAATAATAATAACGAAGTACCAACGCCAGAACGCAAAAACCAAAGTATCAATATCCTCGCTTTCAATGATTTTCACGGTAATCTGGAGCCACCAAAACGCTTTATCGAAGCAGATGATCCAAGCGATAGTAGTAAAACAGTACGTATTCCTGTTGGTGGGGTCAGTTACTTTGCAGATGCGATAAAAAAGTTACGCTCCCAATACCCCAACAATGCTGTGGTTTCTGCAGGTGACTTGATTAGCGCCTCCCCCCTCACTTCATCACTGTTTTTAGATGAGCCGACCATCGAAACCATGAACGATATCCAGATTGATTTCAATGCGGTGGGTAATCATGAATTCGACCGTGGAACCGATGAACTTCGTCGTTTGCAAAATGGTGGCTGTCAGCAATATACCAGTGCGAAACCGTGTCAAATTAATAAAGAATTTCCTGGCGCTAAATTCAATTTCTTGGCTGCCAATGTCTCGATGAAGACGGATCCAAACAAAACATTATTCCCTGCTTATAAAGTCAAAACCTATGGTGGCATTCCTGTTGCCTTTATTGGCATGACGTTGAAAGCGACGCCGAGCATTGTGTCGGCTGCGGGTATTAAAGATGTCAACTTTAATGATGAAGCGGATACGGTGAATGCCTTAATTCCAGAGTTAAAGAAACAAGGCATTGAAGCGATTGTGGTGGTGGTGCATGAAGGTGTTGCACCAAGTACCAAATTTAATAAAAAAACCTGTGATGGTCTCAGCGGTCCGTTACTCGGGATCCTTGATCGTTTAGATCCTGCGGTTGATGTGGTCGTTTCTGGTCATACGCACCAATCTTATATTTGTGATTACTCAACCAAGAATCCACAAAAACCGTTCTTACTAACGTCTGCGGGACAATATGGCACGGCGATTACCAACATCCAATTAGAACTGGACGGCAAAACGGGTAATGTCATTAAAAAGGATGCCAAACAAGTTCCGATTCAAAGTGAAGCCTATACCTCTGGCTCAACCACAGTGAACTTAACGGATCTATATGAGAAGTTTAATAAAACGCCAAGCATTGAAGCGATCCTTGATAAATATCGCCAAGCTGTCACCACCATTTCGGCACGTGTCGTTGGTACAGCCAATGGTGTCATTAATCGTAATGCAACAGAAAGTGGTGAAAGCGCACTCGGTAATTTAATTGCCGATGCACAACAAGCCATGGCTTTAACTGCGAGTAATCAAGGTTCAGACTTTACCCTGATGAATCCGGGTGGTGTTCGTGCCGACTTATTGGTGAACAGCAGTAATCAGATCACTTTTGGTGATGTCTTTACAGTACAGCCATTTGGCAATTCGATTGTGACTCTCAGCCTAACAGGCAAACAGATTCGCGATGTGTTAGAACAGCAATGGTCTGGCGCCAATACAGCCACGGTACGTATCTTACAGCCATCCAAAGAGTTCAGTTATTCCTATAAGAAAGACAATTCGACGTCACCGCGTGCCAGCAATATTTTAGTTGCAGGACAAGCTTTAAATGATACGAAGGTTTATCGTGTTACGGTGAACAGTTTCCTTGCCGATGGCGGTGATAACTTTACGGTATTAAAAGAAGGTAAAAATCCTGTCGGTGGTGGACAAGATATTGATGCACTAGAAAAATATGTGTCTCAGTATTCTCCATTAACTGCACCAAAAACAGATCGAATCAAATTACTGCCATAAGCTGTATCCATAATAAAAAAATAGGGAAGCCACTGCTTCCCTATTTTCATTTCATATTGGATTAATCCAAAGTCAGATAGGTATTTTCCCAAATCATCGGACTAAACTCACCTTGAACTAAATGGATATAACGTCCTGCAATATGATCTATCGGAATGCAGTCGTCGACATCTACGACACGATCCGTATGCGGCTTATCCCAGTGTTGCTCGATAAATTGTTTACCTAACTGTTTTGCAGTCACAGCATCAGACGCAACGACAAGATGATAGCGATGTAACTCACCAAATGCATCTGGTGTATATCCACCCAAATTTATTAAATATAGTTTTGCATCAGACGCTGATGGTGCAGCGTCTGAGAACTGAATTTGATAATTCGCACCTTGCGATTGCACACCCGTAAGCTGAGCCCAAGCATCAATATGTAAACCTTTGAGTTCACCAAACCAAGCCTGTTTCAACTGTGGTGTAAGCTCTGGCAATGTCTCACCAATCGCCATCACCACATCATGTACTTCCATATTGGCTTTGGCATGTCGGCCACCCAACATCACCATAAACAAACTTGGCATAGGAACAGCTTACATCTCGACCATTTCAACGCCATCAATGCGTGCAACCGTCATTAAATCTTTATCACCACGACCTGAAACCGTGGCAATAATGATTTGATCTTTCGACATGGTTGGTGCCAGCTTAGTGACATAAGCCATCGCATGTGAGCTTTCAAGCGCAGGAATAATCCCTTCGATTTGAGTGAGATCACGGAAACCTTGTAAGGCTTCATCATCATTGATTGGCACATATTCCACACGGTTCATATCTTTTAAGAAACTGTGCTCAGGACCTACACCTGGATAGTCCAAACCAGCTGAAATACTATGTGTTTCAATGATCTGGCCTTGCTCATCCGACATCAAATACGTACGGTTACCATGTAACACACCCACATGTCCTGCATTTAATGGCGCTGAGTGTTTCCCCGTTTCAATGCCATAACCTGCCGCTTCAACACCGTACATTTTCACATCCTGATCATTCAGGAATGGATAGAACAAGCCCATCGCATTTGAACCTCCACCGACACACGCCACTAAAGCATCAGGCAAACGTCCTGCTTGATCTTGGATTTGCTGGCGAGCTTCACGACCAATAATCGACTGGAAATCACGAACGAGTTGTGGATATGGATGTGGACCGGCAACAGTACCAATCACATAATAGGTACTATCGACATTGGTGACCCAATCGCGCATCGCTTCGTTCATGGCATCTTTCAATGTTTTTGAACCACTTTGTACTGGTACAACCGTCGCACCCAACAAACGCATACGATATACATTCATAGCCTGACGTTTCACGTCTTCAGCGCCCATGTACACCACACATTCCATCCCCAAACGTGCTGCAATGGTAGCCGTCGCCACACCGTGCTGACCTGCTCCTGTTTCCGCGATGATGCGCTTCTTACCTGAAAGCTTTGCCAATAAAGCCTGACCAATGGTGTTATTGACCTTGTGCGAACCCGTATGGTTTAAGTCTTCACGTTTCAGGTAAATTTGCGCACCGCCGAGGTGCTGAGACCATCGCTCAGCATAATAAAGCGGACTAGGACGACCAACATAGAACGCAAGATCACGATCAAACTCTGCCAAGAATTGAGCATCATTCTTCATACGACCATAAAGACTTTCGAGGTCTTCAAGTGCAGCCATCAGCGTTTCTGATACAAAACGTCCACCATGAATACCGAAATGCCCTTGCGCATCTGGAAACTGGGTGTAATCAATAACCTGATTTTCTTGATTAGAGTTTTGCTGATCCACGTTGGACTCCTTGCATAAATTTTTCAATGAGTTGTTGGTCTTTTATACCTTTTGCGGATTCGACGCCTCCGCTGACATCCACAGCAAAAGCGGCTGTAGTATCAATAGCTTCACTCACATTTTCAGGGGTTAATCCGCCTGCCAAAATTAGTGGAATATTGAGTTGGGGAAATTGCTCCCAATCAAAGCGATGCCCTGTACCGCCTTTTAGCTCAGGATGCCATGCATCTAATAAAACTGCACTGGCGCCCGCTGCTTGATAGCGCTGGATTTCAGCCACAACATCTAAATCGGGTTTAACCTGAATAGCCTTATACCAACGGCGTTTGCATTGTGCTGCAATGAATTGGCATTGTTCTGGCGTTTCATCGCCATGTAGTTGTAATACATCCAAAGGAACTGAATCAAGCACCGTTTGAATTTCTTCAGCGCTTGCGTTTACAAATAAGCCTACCAACTGTACATAAGGAGGAACTTGTTGTGCCAATATTTGAGCGTGTTCAATGCTGACATGACGTGGACTTGGCGGAAAAAATACAAAACCGATTGCATCTGCACCTGATTGTACAACTGCATGAATATCTTGTACTCGGGTAATTCCACAAATCTTGGCGCGAGTTCGCATCTGGTTTTGGCGCATGAGCTGTCCAATTTAAACTGAATATTTTTGAAACTCTCGCATTGTAATGCAATTTGGCCCACTTTGGGCAAAGTTCATTCTGAAATGCAATTGTTTAAAAAACGTTATCACTTTATACTTTGCGTAATCTTGCAACAAGTCTAAAGCAAATTCTTTTGCTTATAGGGAAGTTGGTGGAATTCCAACACTGCCCTCGCAACGGTAACACCGAATCACTCATCTCAGCTCAACGCCAAATCACTGCATCGGTATGATGTGGGAAGATGATGAGTAACATCATTTATTTGATGATTATAGTGGAGTCCGGAGACCTGCTTGTTGCGTATTTCCACATTATCATTCACGAAGGGTGAATGTCTGGAGCGACATCATGTCTATTGCTTTTCAACCGACTCGTTTAGTTGGTGCTATCGCTATTGCGATGGGGTTTTCTTCACCTGCTTTTGCTCAAGATCAATCAAGCGATAAAACTGCGGCGCTAGATACGATTGTTGTTACGGCATCAAAAACACCTGAAGCAATTAAAAACGTACCTGCTCGTATTTCTGTGATTGATGAAAAGAATATTGCTCAATCATCACTAAAAACACTGCCTCAAATTTTAACTCAAGAAGCCAGTTTAAATGTCAAACAAACTGGAGGGTTTGGACAAACTGCATCTGTTTCAATTCGTGGGGCAAATCCATCGCAAACTTTATTTTTGCAAGATGGAATGCGTTCAAATATTGCAACTGTCACAGGAACAAACTTACATTTATTTGATCTAACAGATATTGAAAGAATCGAAGTGTTAAAAGGCGCAGCCTCTGTACAATACGGAACAGACGCAATTGGCGGTGTGATTCAACTGATTTCAAAAACACCGCAAAAAAATCAAATTTTCACCACCATTGAAGCAGGTGAGAAAAACACCTATAAATCTATTTTAGGCATCGATCTTGCACAAGATGGCTACTATGCCCAACTTCGTGGGCAACGCTTTGAAACGGATGGTGATAAAAATATCAGCAATGAAGACCGTAAAGCCAGTTATGATCAAAAAGGTTATGCTGCAAAAGTTGGTGTAGAACAAGAGCAATATGCTTTTTCAGCAGAAGCTAAAGAAAATAAAGGACATGGTGATTATTTTTCTTATGGTGCGGCACAGGGTTATGATTTTGTAAATCGTTTATATAATGTCAAAGCTCGTATGAACTTAAATGATAATGTGATTTTAAATACTCGCTTATCGCAATTTGATGATCAATATAATAGTGTAGGTCAAGCAGCCTTTCCTTCTATTGTAAAGACCAAGCAACAAGAAGTTGATTCTAATATTCAATGGAAGTTTACGCCATCACAAAATATTTTGGCAGGGATAGAATATAACGATACAACCGCTGAGAAAGCGGTAGCTTATGTGGGTGACAGTACATTTAAAGATCACAACGAGACGATCGGCTATTATTTACAACACCAATATCAACAAAATGGTATCAGTACACAAGCAGGTATCCGAGTTGAAGATAATCATCAATTTGGTACACATACTGTTGGACAATTGGCAGGACGATTCCAAGTTGCTCCTCAAACCAGTATTTATGCCAATATTGGTACGGCATTTAAAGCCCCTATTGTCGGACAACTCATCACTGAACCGTCTTGGTGGGGTGGAAATCCTAATTTAAAACCTGAAGAAAGTATCAGTTATGAACTTGGCTTTGATCAACAGTTAAATGCTGGATTGCAAGTCTACGGCTCGGTTTATCAAACCAAAATCGATGATTTACAAGTCTCATCGGCTAAAACAGGTTATAAATTCTATAACATTGATAAAGCAACATTAACAGGCACAGAACTTGGTTTAAAATGGAACTACAACCATTGGTTTATAAATGGTGAATATGCTTATATTCGTCCTAAAGATGATAAAACCGATCAAGACTTACCAAACCGTTCACGCCAAAACTTTAGTTTAAGCACAGGTTGGGATAATGGTGTTTATGGTTTCTCCACAGCGATGGAGGCAAAAGGCAAGTCAAAAGATTTACAAGATATTGCAGGACATGTCAGTCTGGATGTCAATGCATATTGGCAAATCACCCCAAATGTTAAAGTCTTTAGCAATATCATCAATTTGACTGATACTATTTACCCAACTGCTTGGAACAATGAAGTAAAATCTTATTACATCGCCAGCGGTCGCCTAGCTTCTGCGGGTGTCACATTCCGTTATTAATCACGCGCTAACATAATAAAAATATTTTCTTAACTCCAGTTTCGGGGTAATGTTCTGACCGACATTATCCCCTTTTTATTTTCAGGATCAGAGAAACAGAACTATGGGACATCGTTTAAGTAAAATCTATACACGTACAGGTGACTCAGGCACGACAGGTCTGGGAGATGGCTCACGTGTTGCCAAAGATGATTTACGTATTGCTGCGCTAGGTGATGTCGATGAACTCAATGCAACCATTGGTGTACTGCGTGCACAAATCAGTGCCAGCCAAGTTGAAAATAAAGCTGAGTGGGATAAAAGCTTAAGTCTTATTCAACATTGGCTGTTCGACTTAGGCGGCGAAGTGTGTATTCCAAATTATCACTTACTTCAACCTGTATGCGTCGAGTTTCTGGAAAAAGAAATTGATCACATGAATGAATCTTTACCGATGCTGAAAGATTTCATTTTGCCATCAGGTAGTTTGGCATGCAGCTATGCACATCAAGCCCGTGCAGTGTGTCGTCGTGCTGAACGTGCTTTATTATCAGTACATAATCGCGACCAAAACATTCAGGCAACCGCATTACAATTACTCAATCGCTTGTCAGACTGGTTATTTGTTGCCTCACGTGCTCTACAACGTGCTGAAGGGGGTAGCGAAGTACTTTGGCAAAAAAATATTAACGACAGTATCGATCAAGCATAACTTTTCAATAAGGCAGAAATGAATGCGAATTATTGGTCATCGTGGTGCACGTGGTGAAGCGCCTGAGAACACTTTAGGTGGTTTTCGCTATTTGCACGATTTAGGTGTGCGTGCAGTCGAATTTGATGTGCGACAATTGAAAGATGGTCAATTGGTGGTCATTCATGATGATGACTTTGTCCGTACCGCTGGCCGATCGCAACAGGTTGAAAGCTGTAGTTTATTCGAAGCTCAGCAATTCGATCATCGCCATCAATGGCAAGCATGGGCTTTTGAAGAGTACACACCGAGCCTGCCGCATGTTTTGAATTGCCTTACTGACTTTGAGCATATTGAAGTAGAAGTCAAAGCGGTTACAGATGATACCGCAGCTGAACGCTTAATTCATCAGTTACATCACGATTTGAAGGGCTTTGAAAAAACGGTAACCATTACCAGTTTTGATATCAAAATTTTGGCTGCGTTACAGCGTCATCAAAGTCATTTTAAGCGTGGGTTGCTGGTTGAAATTCCAATTGGGGAATATGCGATTGAACTTGCCCAGCAATATGGCTGCTGTCAAATTGGTTGGGGAGATGCACTGGCGACAGATGAAATCATTCAACGTACCCAGCAGGCAGATCTTGAAATCAGCGTCTGGACGGTCAATGAAGTTGAACGTGCCAAGCACCTACAGCAATTGGGTATTCAGGGTTTAATTACCGATCTACCCACCACGATGCTACAGCATTTGAAGTAAGAAAAAGGCGGAATAAATTCCGCCTTTTTTATGTTACTTTTTACGTTGTGCCTGAATGAGACGTAGCCCTTTCGCATCTAATAAATATAAATTTGCGCCATCTAACTGAAAACGTTCAACCCGTTGAATCGCATCCATCAAATCTGCCTCTTGCGCCAAAGCGCGATTACAGCTTTGATGTTGTGCCATCACATCAAAATCCAGTTTACGTTGAGCAAAATCATACTTATAACGACCATAAATATTGTTGCAGCCTGTATGACCCGTCACCATTTTTGAGACAGAGTTGAGCAAGAAACTCGGATACTGGTTAAAGAACAATGCTCGCTTGCCCTGAATCGTTGTAATCTGCCATTCGACATCCTGAACACCATCTATACTCTTACGCACTTGCATTGCCGGTGGCTGAGTTACTCGCTTGGGCTGCAAGGTGTTTTTTTGTACGGGTTTCGGCTGACTTTGGCAGGCAGCAAGCATGATTGCTGCAGAGAATATTAAAGTTTTGTTAAAAAATGCCTTCAAAGAAAAAATAGGATTTTTCACGATAATTTGCTCAGACATTGATTTATTTCACCTTTTAATTCATTGATTAATTGTACAAATGAATTCTGTTACTGTTCTTTCGATACAACTGTAGAATAATGCTAGTGCTATTTGATTTGGACATGCTAATATCGGTGATAAAATAGCAATATATCGTCATGATTGGTTTTGCTATCTCGTTTAGTTTTATTATCTTGTGCAAACAAGGTTTTTAGGAGCGCTGACGGATATGACTTCCGCCCCACTCAAAAAAGCACCCATTAACTGGACTGCTAGCATTACCTTAATTGGAACACCAATTCTTGCTGCTATATTAATTCCTTTGTACGCCTATTATTATGATTTTAGTGTAAGTGCATGGGTGAGTATGATTTTCCTATTGGCACTTAGTAGCCTAGGAATTACAGCAGGTTATCACCGTCTTTGGGCACACCGTGCTTATGAAGCGGCATTACCGCTTAAAATTTTACTCATGATTGGCGGCACCTTTGCTGTTCAAAACAGTATTCTGTTCTGGGCTTCAGGTCATCGTACCCATCACCGCCATGTCGATGATGTTGATGAAGACCCGTATTCAATCAAACGTGGCTTTTGGTATGCACATTTAGGTTGGATGATTCGCGATCACTCTCCATCTAAACCAGATTTTAAAAATGCACCTGATTTGATGAATGATAAATTAGTGATGTTCCAACACAACTACTATGTCCCAATGGTGATCGCAGTTCACGTGGGTGTATTAGGCTTAATTGGTTGGGCAACTGGCGATATCTGGGGTGTAATCCTACTCGGTGGTTTATTACGTTTGATCATCAGCCATCATGTCACCTTCTTCATCAACTCACTGTGTCATATGTGGGGCAAACGTCCTTATACCGATGAAAATACGGCGCGTGACAACTTTGTCTTGGCTATTTTCACTTGGGGTGAGGGCTACCATAACTACCACCACATTTTCCAATACGACTATCGTAATGGAGTGAAATGGTGGCAATATGACCCAACCAAATGGTTGATTTGGACCAGTTCAAAGCTAGGCTTAGCTAAAAATTTACGTCGTATTCCAAGCTTCAATATCAAGAAAGCTGAACTTGCGATGAAGTTTAAATATGCTGAACGTGACTTGGCGATTTATGGTCATGATGTAAATACCGACATCGTGCAAATGAAACAACGCATTGCACAAGAATATGAAGCTTTCACCCATACCTTAAATGATTGGGCAAAGTTAAAAGAACAAGAGCTTCAAGCGAAAAAAGCAGCGATGGCTGAAAAAATCCATCAAATGGATCACAAACTTAAAGTTGATTTCCAATTGCTTGAACATCGCTTAAGTCACCACCGTGAATGTTTAGAAACCTTGATGCGCAACATCAAAAAAGCGCCTGTTTCTGAATAAAAGATAGTTGTGAAAAATGGTCTCTTTAGAGGCCATTTTTTAGGTCTGCAGATCGTGTTCCCTGCTCCCAACGATTCACTCTTTCACCGTTATATTTGCTATAGTCATGATTCAGCTCGACACGATGTTTCAGTTATGCAATTCAATCCTCGCTATGCTTCCCTCAATTCCAAGCTCTATCACCAACAACAGCCAAGTCCGTTGCGTGGTGCCAAAGCAGGTCATTTTAATGAAGCACTCGCCAATGAATTGCAGTGGAGCGACGAAGATAAAGCCAACTGGGTTGAAATCTGTAGCGGACAAAAAACCTTTGCTGAGTTTCCTCCTCTCGCCATGGTTTATGCAGGGCATCAATTTGGACAATGGGCGGGACAACTCGGTGATGGTCGAGGTTTATTGATCGGGCAAATCCTGAATCAGCACGGTGAAACCATCGATCTCCATCTAAAAGGTGCAGGCTCTACCCCCTATTCACGCATGGGTGATGGTCGTGCTGTGCTACGTTCCGTGATTCGTGAATATTTAGCGGGACATGCATTAAATGCTTTGGGCGTTGCATCCAGTCATGCAGTGGGTTTCACAACCTCGACTCAGGGCGTACAGCGCGAAACCTTAGAACTGGGTGCAATGCTATTACGTACTTCCGAATGTCATATTCGTTTCGGTCATTTTGAATGGATCAATCAATACGCACCTGAGCTCTTAGCTGATTTCACCCAAAAATGTATCGAATGGCATTATCCGCAATGTTTAGATGCTGAAAACCCAATACTCGCTTTTGCTGAAGCCGTGATTGAGCGAACCGCCATCATGATTGCCAAATGGCAACTGGTTGGTTTTGCCCATGGCGTCATGAATACCGACAATTTAAACATTACTGGCTCAACACTGGACTTTGGCCCGTACGGGTTTATGGAGCGATTCCGCCCAAATTGGATCAACAACCATTCCGATTACCAAGGTCGTTATACCTATCAAAACCAGCCGAGTATCGGACACTGGAATCTATGGACATGGCTAAATAATTTGATTCCTTTGGCATCAGTTGAGGATAAAGAACAATTTAAACTCGATTTAGCCGCATGTTTAGAAAAATTTGAACCCAGCTTCTTGCATCATTATGGCCAAGGTCTATGCCAAAAAATGGGGCTACCAGAATTTCATAAAGACAGTCTTGATTGTAGTTTTGCCTTTCTTGGAATTTTGCAAACTGAACAACTGGATTACACCCAGAGTTTTCTTCGCTTGCAACAGCAGGATTACAAGGCATTGAGAGATGATTGTATTCATGTACAGCAATTTGATGATTTCCTGACACGCTATCAAAACATCCGACAGCATCAAGATACTGATGAATTAAATCGAACCATGCAGCAAGTCAATCCACAGTATATTCTGCGCAATCATATGGCACAGAAGGCTATTGAGCGTGCAGAGCGTGGTGATTTTAGTGAGGTTGATCGGCTATTTAAGCTATTGAATCAGCCTTATCAAAAGCAACCTAATTTAGAAACGGAACAAGATACCACACCTTTACCAAGCGATGTACCTGAGGTCATGGTGAGTTGTTCATCTTAATTTTGAATCGTTTTGGCTCCCTTGCAACGCTATCGCGACTCAGGGCGTATTCATTTTAAAAGAAGAAAATAATGAAAATTGGATTACTTGTTGTAGCTGCGATTCCGGTAATTTTATTGGGGTTGGCTTTTTACCAATATGGTAAATTTTTGCCGACCCTGACCTCCCCCCACAAAGCGCTTTCAGCCGAAGAAATCCAGCAACTAAAACAAAGCAAACCCGTCACATCAATTGAAGTCTTTAAAAGCAAGCGCATTCTGCAATTGAAACATCAACAGGAAGTCATTCGCAGCTATCCCATGCGGTTAGGCTTTGATCCCATCGGACATAAACAGTTTGAAGGTGATGGTAAAACCCCGGAAGGTGTTTATTCTATTGATTGGCGCAATCCACAGAGCGCGTATTACAAGTCTTTGCACATCTCCTATCCCAACCAAGAAGATAGAGCTTATGCGAAACAACATCAGCGTTCGGCAGGGGGCGATGTCATGATTCATGGCAGTGTGCCAACACAAGTAACCTCGATACCTACAAGTGCAGGCTATATGCCACGTAAAGACTGGACCTTAGGTTGTATTGCGGTGACCAATTCTGATATGGATGAGATATGGCAATTGGTCTCTGATCATACCTCTATTATTATTCATCCATAATGAGTTAAACGTTTAGGCTGGCTTTGCGGATAAAGTCGGTGATTAAACCGAGCAAGGCTTATGCAGGGGATAAGTTATATAAAGAGAATTGATCTCAATTAGGCTCCCAAGATCATCACAACCTTTTGTAAAGTAATGTAATATTTTTGGATGGATAAGATGTCAATTTTTCACTGAACAACCTAACAGCGGATAATTTCTACAAAATCTTTGCGAAACTATCCACATTTTCTGTGGATAACGCTGTGGTTATCCACAGGATAAAACTTTTTGCAGTGCTCCACCCTTTACTCTCATCAGAACTCATCTCATGTCAGCCTCTCTATAGGAAGGGAAAGAGATAAGTTCATCTGTAGAAACTGTTCCACATTTTCTTGGATATGAGCCGTATTGTAGCGGCGCAAGGGCGACTAAAGCAGCGCAAGGGTTATCCACAGGATAAAAAATTTTACAGTGCTTAACCTTTTATCGTCACCAAAACTCATCTCATATCAGCCTCTCAATACGACGGAAAAAGAGATAAGTTTATCTATAGAAACTGTTCCACATTTTCTTGGATATGAGCCGCGCTGTAGCGGCGCAAGAGCGACTAAAGCAGCGCAAGGGTTATCCACAGGATAAAATTTTTTGCAATGCTTCACCCTTTATCCTCATCAAAACTCATCTCATATCAGCCTCTCTATACGAAGGGAAAGAGATAAGTTCATCTGTAGAAACTGTTCCACATTTTCTTGGATATGAGCGGTATTGTAGCTGCGCAAGGGCGATCACAGGATAACGTAAACTCAATTACTCATCAGGATATTCGAAGCGATATCCAACCCCATAAACTGCTTGAATCCACTCATGGCGATTACCCGTATCCGCAGCTTCAGTAATTTTACGGCGCAGGTTTTTAATATGACTGTCAATCACACGGTCCGCAACATCAAAGCTATCTGGATTGATATGATCAAGCAATTGTGCACGTGAATACACCTGACCTAAATGTTCTAAAAACAACTCCAGCAAACGGAATTCGGTTGGTGTCAACGTCAATGCTTTTTGTTGATACCAAATCCGTTGTTGTGCTTTATCAATACGGAACAAATCATTTTGTTCAGGCTCAGCTTTACGCTCCAAACGACGTAAAACAGCTTGCACACGGGCAACCAATTCTTTTGGACTAAATGGCTTACAGATATAGTCATCTGCGCCCATATTTAAGCCTAAGACGCGGTCAATTTCCTCAGTACGAGCGGTGACCATAATGATCGGCAGATCAGACTGCTCACGTACTTTACGGCAAATGGTCAAACCATCCATACGTGGGACCATCAAGTCTAAAATCATCAAACTTGGTTTACGTTGCTGAAACTGAGCATAAGCATCTTGACCATCATGGAACATACTGACTTCAAACCCAGCAGCTTCTAAATAGTCACGAACCAACTGTGCGAGTTCAACTTCATCTTCAACCAACATAATATGTTTCATGGTCTTCATCCTATCCATCATCCCCATTAAAAGAGGATTTAAAAGTTATTTAATCTGTTTTGGAAACGTCAGTACACAACGCAATCCACCCAAAGGTGAATGGTCAAAAGTCAGTGAACCACCTAAAGCCTGTGCCAGTTTACATGACAAAGCCAAGCCTAAACCGGTACCGCCCGTACTTCGAGTACGCGAATCATCGACACGATAGAAACGCTCGCCTAAGCGTGAAAGCTGCTCATCATTCACACCCAATGGACTATCATCCACATACATTATCCATTGTTGCTCATTTTGTTGAGTGTGAATCTGTATTTTTCCACCTTGCTCGGTATAGCGAACACAGTTACCCAGCAAATTGACAATAATCTGTTTAAAACGATCTCGGTCTAAAGATAGGACAGCACCTTCTCCAGACAATGTTACCTCGAGTTGGTTTTGCTCAAATGTAGATCTAAAGTTTTCAACTTCTTGCAGCACGACATCCCACGGGTTGACATCAGCAAAATAGCACTTCAGTTGTTGTGCATCAGCTTGTGCCAAATCAGCCAAGTCCTGAGTCAACTTTTTCAGGCTGCTGACCTGACGCATCATGGAATCGAGATGTTCAGGTGTGGCTTTACGAATGCCATCCTGCATCGCCTCGATCTGTGCCTGCAAGACCGCCAATGGTGTTTTTAATTCATGTGAGGTATCAGATACCCACTGACGGCGCGATTCTTCATGATGATGCAAGATATCAGCCAAATGGTTGAGCTGATTGGACAAATCACCTAATTCATCATTCCGTCTGATCTTCACTTGATGCTGATAATTACCGCGCGTGAGTTCGCGAGTTGCGTTCAGCAAACGCTGAATCGGTTTTTTAAAATAAGTCGCCATTAGCAAGGCAGCAACCAGACTTGAAAGTACCGTAAGTGCATAGACCAAAAGTAAATAACGTTTCTGATTGCTAAAGAAATTAATACTCGATGCATCATCCTGATCTAAAACAGGCTTCAAGCCTAAATAGCCAACCACCTTTTGCCCTACGATAATTGGACGGAAGGCAATTTGATCCGTTGCAGGTTCACCCACAATAAACTGCTGTTTTTCATCATATAAAGACAAACGCGAGCTTAGGCCCAACCGATCAGGAATCGAGACAAAACGCTTTTTGCCATGTTCTGCAGGGGTATTCAGTTTGTTTTCTTGCTTAGCGTCATTACTCTCTTTCTTTAAACGGAATTGACTTTGACTTAAAGGAAAACGCAAACCTTCAAAGGGCTGATATTCTGAAGGCAAATTCTGTTTCAGAATTTTTAATTCTTCATCATTAAAGATTTGGCGATTTTTGATTTCGACATTATTTTGCGCCAAGGTTGGAGACAGGCTTAACAAGGTATGGTCATTAAAATAACGTTGCTGTAAGGCAATATCATACTGACGACGCAGCCACCATTGTGACAATCGATCATAGTCGTCAGGGGCTGCACTTCCCTCAATTTGTAGAATCTGTGCCTGAATCGCATTACCCCAGTCATGGTAAACCGTATAGACATTGCCTAAATTCGCAATTAAACGGTCCAGTTTCTGCATTTCGACATCGGCCACATAACGTGCAAAGTTCTTTTGCATGGTCCAATGCAACACCCCCAAGCTAATCGTAGCGATTAACAAGGTCGTAAGTAATACCGTTAAAAACAAACGTAAGGCTAAAGGTACGCGACGAACATTCAAAAGCAGATTCTCAATAGTGTTCTATTTGTGGATTGTAACCAACATGGTCGAAAAAAACTCTCCATTGTTTCTTCATCTTTATTATCTAATCTTTAACCATCAAATCAACACTGACAATGCTGGATAAAACAATGAACAAGACAAAAATCGTAATGATGACCACCCTACTCGGTTCTGTTTTAGGCTTGGCTGCCTGTCAATCGACGACGCCAGCAGAACAGTCGATGAACCGTGACCACCACCGCCATAATATGCAACGTGCGCCCCTAACACCAGAGCAACGTGCTGAATGGCAAGCAAAACGAGAGCAACGCCTAGAGCAGCGCGAACAGATGCGTCAGGAACATCAAGCACAACGCGCTCAGATTGAGCAAGCTTGCCAAGGGAAACGCATCGGAGATCGCGTGAATATTCAATGGAATAAGCGTGTAATTCAAGGCACCTGTGAAGTTCGTTTCACCCCAGACAAATCGCAATTCAAGCGTCAAGCCAACGCAACAACTTAATTCACCCTCTTCCTCATCGGCGCTTTTATAGCGCCTTTTTTTACTTACACAGCTGCTTACGATTTTTAAATAAGCAGTTTGAGTCAAAAGCTAAAAAAACACCTACAATCTAAACGCTTAAACAGGTTGAATCATAAACTTTGACTTAGCAGTCACTAAGAAATGACCTGCAAAAGCTTGTACCGAACTATAACTTGTTGCACGATTAGCAGTACAAAATGGTGCCGTTGGGCATATTTATCATTGACTAAGATTATAACTCTGGTTTAACCAGTATTGAGGAACCCGCTATGCCACAATACAAAGCACCCTTACGTGATATGCAGTTCGTATTGCACGAATTATTAAATGCTGAAGCACATTACGCGAAACTTCCTGCATTTCAAGACACTGTAAGCCGTGAATTGGTTGATCAATATTTAGAAGCAGCGGCTGATTTCTGTGAGAATGAACTTTCTCCGTTAAACCAAGTCGGCGACCGTGAAGGTTGTACTTGGAATGATGGTGTTGTAACGACACCTACAGGCTTTAAAGAAGCGTATCAAAAATATATCGAACTTGGCTTCCCATCTCTTTCTGCTGATGAAGAATTTGGCGGTCAAGCATTACCAAACTCTTTAGGGATCTCGATCTCTGAAATGGTTGGTACAGCAAACTGGTCTTGGGGTATGTACCCTGGCCTATCTCACGGTGCTGTTCGTACTTTAGAACACCACGGTTCTGATGAGCAAAAGAACACTTACTTGCCAAACCTTGTTTCAGGTGTTTGGACAGGTACCATGTGCTTAACTGAATCTCATGCAGGTTCAGACTTGGGTATCATCCGTTCTAAAGCTGAACCAAATGCTGATGGTAGTTACGCGATCTCTGGCGAGAAAATCTTTATCTCTGCTGGTGAACACGACATGGCTGAGAACATCATCCATATCGTACTTGCGCGTTTGCCAGGTGCGCCAAAAGGCACTAAAGGGATTTCTTTATTCATCGTACCTAAATTCCACGTCAATGCTGACGGTTCAGTTGGCGAGCGTAATGCGGTTCGTTGTGGTTCAATCGAACACAAAATGGGTATTCATGGTAACGCAACTTGTGTCATTAACTTTGACCAAGCAAAAGGTTACTTGATCGGACCTGAAAACCGTGGCTTAAACTGCATGTTCACATTCATGAACACAGCACGTATTGGTACAGCGGTTCAAGGTTTATCTGCATCTGAATCTTCTTTCCAAGGCGCTTTGGCGTATGCGAAAGATCGTTTGGCAATGCGTTCTCTTTCTGGTCCTAAAGCACCAGAGAAAGATGCCGATCCAATTATCGTTCACCCAGCTGTTCGTAACATGCTTTTAACGCAGAAATCATTTGCTGAAGGCGGTCGTGCGTTGGTTTACTTATTGGCTCAATATGCAGATATCGTTGAAAAAGGCGAAACTGAAGAAGAGCGTAAGTTTGCTGACAACATCTTGTCTTTGTTAACGCCAATTGCAAAAGCATTCTTAACTGAAACAGGTTCTGAATCTGCGAAGCACGGTGTACAAGTCTTTGGTGGTCACGGCTTTATTTCTGAACACGGTATGGAGCAAATCGTACGTGATACACGTATCGCTTGCTTATACGAAGGAACAACTGAGATTCAAGCACTTGACTTGTTAGGTCGTAAAGTCTTGCAAACTCAAGGTGCAATGTTGAAAGACTTCACCAAGATCATCCACAAATTTGTTGAAGCAAACAAAGACAATGCTGCGATGCAAGAATTCGTTGCGCCATTGGCTGCTGCCAACAAAGAATGGGGCGACATCACCATGCAAATCGGTATGCGTGCGATGCAAAACCCTGATGAAGTTGGTGCAGCTGCGGTTGACTACCTATACTTCTCTGGTTATGTAACGCTTGCTTACTTATGGGCGCGTATGGCACTTGTTGCTCAAGAGAAATTAGCTGAAGGTACAACTGAAGTTGACTTCTACAATGCAAAAGTGACGACTGCTCGCTTCTACTTCAAGAAGATCTTGCCACGTGTTCGTTCGCATGTAGACGTACTTTCAACTGGCGTTGCGCCATTGTTTGAACTCGATGCGGAACACTTCTCTTTCTAAACATAGTTTAGAATGAGATGCAACGTTCATCACAGAAAAAGGACTGGTCAGTTTTGACCGTCCTTTTTTTGTTTAATCAATGCTAAATTTACACTATTCAATTTATTTGTTCGTTTTATTTGATCACTTTGCACATCAAACTGTGCGTAGAAGGGAACGATTATGCCAATTTACAATGCTCCTTTAGCAGACATGAAATTCATCTTAAATGATGTATTTAAAGCAGAACAATTTTGGCAGTCTAATGAGAAACTTGCTCATGTAGATGCTGCAACGGCTGAAGCAATTTTAGAAGAAATGGCGAAGTTTGCCCAAAATGTGACACATCCGTTAAACCGTACGGGTGATGAAGAAGGCGCACGTTGGGAAAATGGCGAAGTTTTCACCCCTGCAGGCTTCAAAGAAGCATTCCGTCAATATGCTGATGGCGGCTGGATCGGCTTAGGTGCAGATGAGGAATGGGGCGGTCAGGCCATGCCGAAAATGCTGACTGTACTGTCTGATGAAATGCTATTCGCGACCAATCCATCATTCATGCTCTACCCGCTTCTTTCTGTGGGTGCAGGTATGGCCTTAAACAGCTATGCATCACAAGAGCAAAAAGAAACTTTTTTACCTAAAATCTACTCTGGCGAATGGTCAGGCACCATGTGCTTAACTGAACCACATGCAGGTACAGATTTAGGGATTATTAAGACTAAAGCTGAGCCTAATGAAGATGGTACTTACAACATTACGGGTACGAAAATCTTCATCACTGGTGGTGATAACGATTTAGCTGAAAACATCATTCACTTGGTCCTTGCGAAGACACCAAATGCACCTGCGGGTTCACGTGGTATCTCGTTATTCATCGTACCTAAATTCTTGGTGAATGCAGATGGTTCTTTAGGTGAACGTAACCCAGTTGGCCCAGGTTCTATCGAACACAAGATGGGGATTAAAGCTTCTGCAACTTGCGTGATGAACTTTGATGGTGCGAAAGGTTACCTTGTTGGTAAAGAAAACGAAGGTCTTGCTGCGATGTTCGTCATGATGAACTACGAACGTTTGTCGATGGGTATTCAAGGTCTCGGTGCTTCTGAATTTGCTTATCAAAATGCAGCACAATACGCGACTGACCGTTTACAAGGTCGTAGTGCAACAGGTGTTCAATCACCAAACAAACCAGCGGACAGCATTCTAGTTCACGGTGATGTGCGTCGTATGTTACTTAACGTACGTGCCAACAACGAAGCATCACGCGCATTTGCAGTCTATGTGGGTCAACAACTAGATATCACCAAGTTCTCAACTGATGCGGAAGCTGTAAAGCAAGCGAACAACCGTGTTGCGCTGTTAACACCAATCGCAAAAGCTTACCTCACTGATACTGCATTCCAAGCAACCTTAGATGCACAAATGGTGTTTGGCGGTCACGGTTATATCCGTGAATGGGGTATGGAACAATGTATCCGTGATCTTCGTATTGCTCAGATTTACGAAGGGACAAATGGCGTTCAGTCTCAAGATTTAATTGGTCGTAAAACGATTAAATGTGGCGGTGCATTCATTGCTGAGTACATCACTGAAATTCGTGACTTTGCCAACGCATTAGATACTGACTTAAACTTCATTAAAGATGCCACTTTAGATGCGGCAACTGAAATTGAAGCAATCACTCAATTCGTCATTGAGCAAGCAGCTGAAAACGTAGATTTCCCGAATGCTGCTGCGGTTGATTACTTACATGCCGTTGGTTTACTCAGCTTTGCATATATGTTTGCAAAAATCGCTGCTGCTGCAAAAGACAAGTCTGGTGATTTCTACCAGAACAAAGTTGCTTTAGCACAATACTTTGTAGACCGTATCTTGCCTGAATTAGACGCGCGTTTAGCGAAAATCAAAGCGGGTTCTGACTTGATCATGAACTTCAGCGAAGATTACTTCACTAATCAAGCTTAATTTAGTTTGCTAATAAAAACTGCCTCAGTCATTTGGTTGAGGCAGTTTTTTTATGGCTATAATAAAACCAGCATAAAACTTGCATAACATTCTAATGATCTTGTCGAGAATATAAATCTCTATGTCGAACTCTAAAGAGAAGCTTGAAGGCTTACCTCGTCTACTTGACCGCTTTGGTCACTACGCAGTTGAAGCTTTTCATTACTTAGCCTTGTTTATTATTGGCTGTATGATTGCATGGTCAGCCGTGCATACTGTTATTGAAATTCTGACAGTTAAACAATACGCCACCATTGATGACATCTTGCTGCTGTTTATCTATCTAGAATTAGGTGCCATGGTCGGGATTTATTTCAAAACTAATCATATGCCAGTGCGCTTTCTGATCTATGTCGCGATTACTGCACTGACCCGATTACTGATTGCCGATATTCAGCACAATCATAAAGCATCGATGGATTTGGTGATTACCACAGGTTCGATCTTAATTTTAGCGTTTGCAATTCTGGTGGTACGTTTTGCGTCGTGGAACTACCCTTCTGTAATCCGTGGTAAAGATCAAGAACAACAATTGCCTTCCAACAAAACCCCTCGACCACAAGACGATGAGTTAGCATAAACAAAAAAAGCAGGCGGGTTGCCTGCTTTTTTATTGCTTCGTTTAAGCCACTCGGAACACGCGATATTTGGAATCAACCAGTACATATTTGCCTTGTACTTGCATCCAGTTATAGCCACGAGGTGGTTCATATAAACGGTGGGTACGATAGTTCGAAACCACATAGCGGTTACTACGGAATTCTGAAGGTAAACGCTCACCACGCTTGAAGTTAATACGTTGACCATAATGATTACCACGATCACCATTGGACCAGCGTGGTTGTTCACGATGATCATAACGGTGGTCATAACGGTGGTCATAACGGTGGTCATAACGATCATAGCGGTTATCGTAGCGATCTTTATGATCATGATTCCAACGATTTGAATCCGCCATGGCCGAGGCAGATACACCGAGCATAAGGGTTGATACAAGCAATACCACTGTCTTTTTCATTGTTTGATCCTCTGTTTTTCGATCTGAGATCAGATTAAGAAAAACTCTGGGAGAAAGCATGAATAAAACCCGCGACATTGCAAAGCTTTGTAATGAATAGCGAGAAATTATGGAGAACACACTCCATACTACTTTGAAAAAAACGATTTCAAATCAGCGAATAATCTCAATCGTAAAATTATCATCAGTCACTAAAAGATAACGTCCATCCACAACCACCCAATGTCGACCACGCGGTGGTTCCCGCAACGAATAATAGCCCCAGTCCCGAACCACATAACGTTCGCTACGGAACTCACCTGGTAATTCATTCCCGACCACAAAAGACTCACGACGATAGCTACGCTCATATTGAGTCTCTGGATAATATTCGATACGAACGCCAGGTCGATGATTTGGATGAGGATAGTAGTTATTTTGATTGGGCTGGTAATAATAGCCTTTCGGTGGCGCTGTCGGTGTAGAGCGCTGATTAGAGAACGCAAATGGATCTTGTGCGGGTTGCTGATATGTAGGAGAAGTCTGATGATAAGAACGACGCTCGACCCCGCTATAGCCACTCCACGCATTGTCCGCAAATACCATCACAGGGAGATAGCCCAGCATAGCGGTCAAGCCATAGCTATAAAGTTTAGTGTGCTTCATCGAGGTCTCCCAAAATCAGAGTATCTCTTTATTTTAGAATAAAAAATAAACAGCACTGTTGTAATAATATTTTTTCAGATTAACTGTCCAATTCCTGAGATAAACTGCATCTACCTGTATCCTTGCCTAGATATGCTAAAATCATTTTTTTGCTTTTGAGACAACATCTGTGGCTGAAATGAATTTTGATCGTCTTTATCAGTTCTTTTGCAAAGTTCCGAGTGTACAAGAAGCGCGAATTGTTGCGCATGGTGCTGATGGTCAACATGCATGGTGGTTTAAATTTAACATTGATGTTGAGCATCCTCTCGCATGGCAAACCGTTCAAGAGCTCGGACATGTTCTCAATTATTTATCCACCAACGAACGTTTACCGACCCAATTTTTTCCAGTTTCACCTCCACCTTATATGAATGGTGAAGCCAAAGACTTTTTGGCATGGGTGATTCAATGCAATCATACAGAATTTAGTCCAGATGTGGTCTGCGATTGGTTAGAAGCACGTTTGCCAAATCCAGTCGATGATGAAAAACAGTGGAAAATCAAAACAGATTTAACTGAACTTGATCAAATGGCAGATAAAGATTTAGATCAATTGATTCCGCCAAGCCCTTAATTTTTTTATTGCTGATGTAGCTTTCAACAAGTTGAATACCGAGCAAACGCCCTAATTCAGCTTGTTGAAATCACATTCTGTTCAAGATAAGTCGTAACCTAAATATTCTTGTGGTGATTCAGAATAAGGTAAAATCAAATAATTATTTTTTAAAATCAGGGCTTTCATTGCCATTTGATGAGATGAGTCTAAAGGATAAATTAAAGCGAGATCCTGAATTAAATCTTCAATTTTATCTGATTTAAAATCTGATGTTTTGATCCACCCCAATAAAGATGCGCCTAGCCCCATAAATTCAAAGCCATAATGCTGCATCTGCTGAATAATGGCAAAGTTTTCAAATGAATCAAAATCACACGAAAAATAACCATTCGGCATCATCGCCAATTTAAGTGCTTCTGTTTCAACAGCGGCAATTTTAACCATAATTTCAGTATTGGTAGCGATCAATAGATTTTGATTGAAATAAAGCAGTGCCTCTAAATCATTCTCATCATAGTGCTGCATTTTTTCAGCAAGGCTTTCAAAGCTTCGCTGATGGTCTAAATGAGTCAGTTGTTGAACATGATGCTGAAACACTAAAGGTGTGACAATATTACTTTCAATTAAATGACTGTCTCGACTGCCAATATCTTCGATTCCTTCAAAATATTGGCTATCGTCAAAATAAAGCTGATCACCCAACTGAGCATGCATAGAAGTGTATTCTGCTTGTGATCTATCATCTAAAACCAAAAATACTTTCTTCGGTTTAACGTCTTGTTTTAGCGTTAAATAGCACTCTAAGAGTTCTGCACAATTTTTCAATTCAATAATATCTGCATAATGATTAAATTGATGTACATCTAAATCAATCTGCTCATCCTGTCTGATATTCAGTTTAATTTTCGCCATTGTGTAGAACTCTATATATGCTGAATTAAAAAGTGGATAAACCTGACCATTCCATAAAACGATAAATCCAGTATTTCACTTTCGATTCATCTGCATACTTTGCATAATCAACCGTGATTTGACGTGCATTGGCGTTGGTCCATGCAGAATTAAAATACTGTCCTACATCTTTAAACACTTGCGCTTGCGCTGAACCAATCACATGCATATCGGTTTCAAGGTTATAGTTTTTCAAATTACGTGCGGTTAAGTTGGCCGAACCGAGGATCATCTCGGCTTGCTGTTCATTATATGTGAATATCATTTTGCTATGGCATTGTTCACCACGGGTATCACACCAACGAATCGGAATGCCTACAGCATTCAGCTCTGAAGCCACTTGACGATTGGGAATGCCATTCTTCTGACGCCCGAAAGCATCTTTATTCGGGTCAATCATGATTCGAATGTTGACACCCCGTTGCTTGGCTTGTTTCAAGGCTTCAATGATATTTCGTTCAGACAGATAGAACATCGCCATATCCAAATGTTCTTTGCTCTTCGCGGTCTGAATCATTTTGAGCACAGCATCGTAGATGGCTTTTTCAGTCAACACTTGCACTTGTGGCAGGCTTTTGTCTTCGGTCAGTCCTCCCATAATCACAAATGGGCTTGAACCTTGTGACATATGTGCAACCGCTTGCTCTGTTTGCAACACATCAATTGCGGTTGGCCCATCCACCACCAACGCTACATTGCTATGACGCGAACTACCATCATGTGGATTTGCTGAAGTTACTAAGCTTTTCCAACCTTCGGCAGTATCAACCACCAAGGTTTTACGATGATTGGCCTTAAAGTTAAACAATTCCAGATAACTTCTTAAGGTAATTTTATCATTGCCAAATGGACTGCTGAGCCAACCACCTTCTGGATTATTGCCCAAGTTCTGACAGCAGATATACCAAAAGCCCGACCAAAGTGGATTAGAAGCGCGCAAGGGTTTTAAATCAGTTTCGATGACATCCACACCCGCTTGGCGTAACTGTAGATAATGCTTCGGTGTGAGCCCACCATAAACCGAATTGATTGGATCGGTAATCACCACAATTTCAACAGTTGGATGCAAACGACGCTTCACAATTAATGCATCTGTCAGCTCTTGCATCAAAGGAAACTGTTTGACTTTGGACTTACCCACTTCCTGATTAAACAGGAACATATCCAGCACAATCGTCGTTTGTGCCTGATCAATCAGCTGAAATACTTCTTTGAAAATATGCTGATCAACTTGCTGCTGACCTTGTGCATCGATATAGGTCTGATCTGCTAAAAATTTCACATTGGCATGACGCAATTGCCCAGTAAAATCCAGCCCTTTCGGAAGTGGTTTTACGGTGTGATAGATTGCCGAAGCAATGTATCCAATCACAAAAATACTCAATATGACTGCCATGTAACGTCGACCTGACCAGTTTAATTTTCGATGGATTCGTTGGAAGATACGCATATAAACAAAAAAAGCCCTAGCCTAATGGTTTAAGGCTAGAGCTTATGCTTTGATTTTTCAATAAGATTTAAGTGAAAAATTAGAAGTTAAAATTAACACCAACGGTAAAGTTACGTCCCACTTGCGGAATCGTCGATAAGAACGATGCATGTTGGTAAACTTGATCATCGAGCAAGTTATTGGCATTCAGGAATACACGATAATCAGTAGCCTTACTATATTTACCTGCGTATGCCACACCCAAATTCAGCATGTTATAGCTTTGGGTATCTGTTTCATAAGCAGCAATCTTGTCTTGCTGGAAGACATGATAGTACTCAGCCGAACCACTAAAGCCATCGCCAAAGTTGGCATTTACTTTAGTTCCTAGACGACCAGCAGGTACACGTGGTGCATTTTCATTGTCAATTTTGCCACGTACATAGTCACCAAATACACCAATTTTATAGATGTCCGAGATCTGATAACCCGCCTCTGCTTCAGCACCATAGAAACGTGCCTGATCTTGGGTATATTTGACCAAGCGGAAATCTTTATAACGATCCAAAGTTTGAGCGTAGATATAGTCATCAAACCAGTTGTGATAAACATGGACGTGGTAATCAAACTTGTTATTGTCATAATGGAAACCAAGTTCCACATTATTTGACTTCTCTTTCTTCAACTGATCATCACCCAATTCATAAGTATTGGTCGCGAAATGTCCGCCATTTGCATACAACTCTTGCGCTAATGGTAAACGTTCCTGATGAGAGGTCACGAAAGAGAGTTTATAGTTCGGTGCAAACTCCCAGTTGGCTGCACCAGAAACAGAAAAGGCTGAACCGTCGAAATCTTTTTTAGTTGAATCATCAATATCAATTTTTTGTTGATCAGCACGCGCTGCCAACTCAACATGTACATCATTGAATTGAGCGTGTTCTAAGGCAAAAACACTCCACTTCTTGGTGGTATTTGGTGCCAAGAAGGCTTCTTCACCTGTTAATTCTAATTTTTGTTGACCATATTGCGTTCCAATCACACCTTCCCATGAACCCAGTGGATTGTGTACTAACTCTAAACGTCCATCATAACCCTTGTTTTTAAAGCGCGTTGCAATGGTATCTTCTTCAATTTCATCATGTTTATAATCAGTATAGCTGGCTTGAGCACGTAGCTTTTTAAAGCCTGCAAATGGATCATTCAACTCTGTACGGACATCATAACGCTCAGATTTTAGATCAATCCAAGGTCCTGCCTCATGTGCGTGATCATGGTCGTGATCGTCATGGCCATGGTCGTGATCATCACCATCATCATGATCGTGCTCACCACAATGTAGATGTGGACGCCCTGTAAGATGCGCGCTACAGCTTTCATATTCATGGCTATGCCCAGGTAAACCATATTTATCTTGACGATTGCTATACGAGATTCCCGTAAAGCCACGATCGTAAATCCAAGACAAACCGACATTTACCGTTTCACCTTTGGCAAAGGTATTACCGACACGGCGTTCCTTCTCACCTTCATGCACATAATCTGGTGCAATATAGTCATTGGCTTCGCGGTTTAAACCTTCAACACGCAACGCCACTTGGTCACCTAAGGCCACTGTTACTCCAGCCGTAGCCAGCTTCTCATCACTACCCGTGTTGTAACGTAAGCCCACATTGCCTTCATAGCCATTTTCAGGCATTTTGGTTGGGATCTTGCTATCCGTCACATTCACCAAACCACCTACTGTTCCAGCACCAAATAGCAAAGTGGATGGCCCACGAATCACTTCAACCTGTTTAGCCAGTGCAGGATCTACAGTGACCGCATGGTCAGGAGACAATGTAGATACATCAATATTTTCAGAAGAGTTCTGTAAAATTTTAACGCGTGGCCCATCTTGACCACGGATCACAGGGCGACTAGCACCCGCACCAAATTGATTTGAATATATACCAGGCTCACTACTCAACGCCTCACCAATGGTGACCGCCCCTTGTTGCAGACGTTTTTCATCTACAACGGTATCTGCAACTGCAAAGTCTTTTGATGTTTGCTCTAGTGGATGCGCTTTAATTCGTATGGTATCTAAAGTTGCAACTTGCTCATTTTCTGCTGCAAAAGTAGATACAGATACAACAGCTAAAATAGATAAAGTCAAAATATTCTGTGGAAATGACATATCGTGTCTCGAATCAGTCGATCGTTATTTTTGTTATATTATAACATTTCATTTATTTTGCAATAAAAAACAGTGCAACAATGAACATTTGCTACACTACTTCTCCATGATTCAATGAATGGTCGTTTTTCAACGATATGCCTTTTACACTTTCACATGCCGTACTTGCCCCACCTTTATCCAAATTAAGTCAGGGGCATTTGCCTGTTGCAGCCTTGGCAATTGGCTGTATGACACCTGATCTTTATCGATTATTTACCCAAGAAAATATCGCATTAACACACCAATGGTCAGGTATCTTATTTCCGAATCTGCCTATTGGCCTATGCTTTTGCTTATTGTGGTATTTTATTTATCGCCCTGTCAGCTATCGTTGCCTTGAGATTAAAGATCCTTTAAATATCCACTCACTGGATGATTTCATTTCTTTCAGCTTTCTGAGTTGTCTGGCACTTATCCTTGGGATCAGCACCCATCTGATCTGGGATGGACTCACCCATCTTGATTTTCGAAGTTTTGCTTTTAAAGAGATTCTGGCTCAGAACATTTCATTTTGGGGTTTTAGTTATCCATTACATTTTGTCTTACAGATTGGCTCTTCAATTATTGCCTTGCCGTTTTTGATAAAAATGTGCTGGGATTATTATAAAACGCATAAACATCATCATCCCGTTCCCACTCGACTCAAGGGATTTGCACTGATTAGCATGATCCTTTCCATCTTATATGGACTATTCTCAGTGTTTGACTATAACCGCCATATCAATACTGATCTTTGGAATACTGAACGTTATTTTTTTATTGGCAAATCGATTAATGAATTTACGCAAGCTGGCTTAACTGTCTTTACCATGGCTTGTCTATTATTCTTGTTTTTAGATCGGACTGGCCGTATGAAACCATTTTAACAAAAAGCGTCTGTTTAAAATTCGCTTGAAAACATTAAGACTTGAGACTATACGTTCAACAAGGCATAATCTCCCCTTCATTGGTGCTGCGCTGTTTACGCATTCACCTTCTACAGCCAATATAGTTTGGATAAATAATTCAATATGATGCGCACTCATTACTGTGGCTCTTTAACTGAAGCCCAAATCGATCAAACAGTTACTTTATGCGGATGGGTTCACCGTCGTCGTGACCATGGTGGCGTGATTTTCCTAGATATGCGTGACCGTGATGGTCTTGTACAGGTCGTGATCGATCCAGATACCCCTGAAGCATTCGCAACAGCAGATAAAGCACGTTCAGAATTTGTTTTAAAAATTACAGGTCGTGTTCGTCGTCGCTATGAAGGTACTGAAAATGCCAATATGGTGAGTGGCCAGATTGAAGTTTTAGGTAAAGAGATCGAAGTTCTTGCAGCTTCTGATACTCCGCCATTCCCATTGAATGACGAAAACACCAATATTTCAGAAGAAATTCGTTTGAAATACCGTTTCTTGGACATCCGTCGTCCAGAAATGTTAGAACGCTTACGTTTCCGTTCTAAAGTCACCAACTTGATCCGTAACTATTTTGAAGATCATGGTTTCCTTGACGTTGAAACACCAATTTTGACACGCGCAACCCCAGAAGGTGCACGTGACTATTTAGTACCAAGCCGTGTTTCAAATGGTAGCTTCTACGCACTTCCACAATCACCACAATTGTTCAAACAGTTGTTAATGGTGGGTGGTATTGATCGTTATTACCAAATTGCTAAATGTTTCCGTGACGAAGATTTACGTGCGGACCGTCAGCCTGAATTTACCCAAATCGACGTTGAAACATCGTTCATGAGTGACGATGACATCATGGATTTAATGGAAGGCTTAACAGTTAAAATGTTCAACGAATTATTGAATGTAAAATTCGATAAATTTGAACGTATGACTTATGCAGATGCAATGCGTGACTATGCATCAGACAAGCCAGATATGCGTATTCCTTTGAAACTTATTGATGTTGCAGACTTGATGCAAGACGTTGAGTTCAAAGTATTCGCAGGCCCTGCAAAAGATCCTAAAGGCCGTATCGTTGCTTTACGTGTGCCAGGTGCTGGTTCATTACCACGTAGTGCAATCGACGAATATACTAAATTCGTCGGTATCTACGGTGCAAAAGGTTTGGCTTATATTAAAGTCAACGAGCTTGAAAAAGGCATTGAAGGTCTTCAGTCTCCTATCGTTAAATTCATCGAGCCAATCGTACTCGATCTATTAAAACGTGTTGGTGCTGAAAATGGTGACATCGTCTTCTTCGGTGCAGACAAAGCCAAAGTTGTAAATGATGCGATGGGCGCACTTCGTGTGAAAATCGGTCATGATCTCAATCTATCAACTTGTGAGTGGGCGCCACTGTGGGTTGTTGATTTCCCGATGTTCGAAGAAACTGATGACGGCAAATGGACTTCTGTTCACCACCCATTCACCCTACCGAAATCAAGTGTTGAAGAAGTGAAGAGCAACCCAGGTGAAGCACTTTCTGTGGCATACGACATGGTACTCAACGGTACTGAAATCGGTGGCGGTTCACTGCGTATCTATACGCTCGAAATGCAAAAAGCGATCTTTGAAGCTTTAGGTATTGGTGAAGAAGAAGCAGAAGAAAAATTCAGCTTCTTATTGAATGCATTACGTTACGGTGCGCCTCCGCACGGTGGTTTGGCATTTGGTCTTGACCGTTTGATCATGTTGATGACAGGCGCATCTTCGATTCGTGATGTGATTGCATTCCCGAAAACCAAGACTGCTGAATGTCCGTTGACTCAAGCGCCAGCGCCAGTTGAAGCGAATCAATTACGTGACTTAGGTATTCGTTTACGCGAAAAACCAAAAGCTGAAGAAAAATAAACCCTGCGTTTATAATTCAATAAAAGACCCTGCTCCATGCAGGGTTTTTTATATTGGTGAGTTTTACTTTGCGATCATGCTCGCTAGTGGCATAATAAGCTGCTTTTTATTGAGAGGTCAGTCTTATGGCAATGCGTCCTGATGTACGTCGACATGCAATCGTGATTATTATTTTTTCACTTGCTCAATGGTTTTTCATGCGTTACATCTTGGCAAATGAACTCTTCAATATGACCACCAACCAACGCATTTTATACTTCTGCGTAAGTAGCTTGGCAGGCGCATTACTGATTTTTGTTGCGTTAATCTATATGGTGCTCAAAGGCAATGTAAATAAACAAGATTAAAATCATGTCATTTTACGTTACTTTACTTCGTCTTCTACCTTTAGCATTTTTGCGTAGTATCGCAAAAGTGGCAGCCTACTTTATCAATCAAAATCCAGATAAAAGTATGCTGTGGAAAACCAGAGTCAATCTTGGATTGGCCTACCCGCAACTGAGTCAAGATCAGAAAGAACAGCTCGCTCGAGAAAGTGTCACCAAACAATGTCTCAGTTATATTGAATCTGGAAAATGTTGGGCAATGCCACCAGAATGGAGCATTCAGCAAATCCATACGGTGCATCATCTTGAAGTTCTCACAGATGCTTTAAAAGATCCACGTGGTGCGCTGATTATCACCCCACATCTGGGCACATGGGAAATGATGAATGCTTGGGTACATCAATATGGCATCCCGACCATCATGTACAAGCCCATGAAAGATTCTGGCTTTAATGCTTTTGCCCTGCATGCTCGTCAACGACTCAATGCAACCTTAGTCCCAACAGATGCTTCTGGTGTAAAAGCTTTGTTTAAAAATCTAAAACAAGGCGGTTTCAGTGTGATTCTACCAGATCATGTCCCTGATCCTTCTGGCGGTGTCATTGTTCCTTTTTTCGGTATTCCCTGTCTAACCAGTACTCTTGCCAGCAAAATGGCACAGAAAACCCAATGTCGTTTAGTTGGATTAAGCTGTTTCCGTCGCGATGATGGAGAGGGTTTTGATGTCTATTGTGATGATCTGAATGATCCGCAGCTGTATGATCGAGATATCGAAGTTGCGACAACAGCACTCAATCAAGCCGTTGAGCAGATGATCAACCGCTTCCCTGCTGAATATATGTGGGGCTATAAACGATTTAGAGGTGAATCTACAGACAGAGATTATTATAAATAATCAAAGCTTATTCCAGTCCATGGTCATCGTTAATACTCTAAAAATAATTCACGTTAAAACGCTAGAACTACAAAAACTTGAGAAAACAATGATATATTATCATTCTGTTTTGACTTACTCTCTATCTAAATGATTCCTAAAATTATTCATTATTGTTGGTTTGGAGGAAAAAGTATTCCCGAGCCCTTACAACACTATATCAATGGTTGGAAAGAAAAATGTCCAGATTGGGAAATAAAAATTTGGAATGAGGAAAGTTTTAATATTAATAGTCACACTTTCACTCAATCTGCGTATCAACAAAAAAAATATGCTTTTGTTTCGGATTATGTACGAGCATGGGCCTTATATGAGTTTGGTGGTGTTTACTTAGATACAGATGTTGAACTTAAATTACCTATTGATAGTTTCTTAAATTATGAAGCATTTAGTGGTTTTGAGGGTGTTGATTTACCTTTTACTGCAGTATGGGGATCAATACCAAAACACAGCTTTTCAAAAAAAATATTAGATTACTACCACGATAAAACCTATTCTAATCAAACTCCACCGAATACGCTCTTTGTCTCAGATATTCTTGTTAACGACTTTAATATTAATAAAAAAACTGACGCATATCAGATTGGAAATGATAACAACAATATTATTCACATTTTCCCATCCCATTATTTTTGCTTAGATTTACCCGTAAACTATAGCACACACCATTTTATTGGTTCTTGGATAGAAGATCACCATAATAGGAAACCCTATAAACAGCAATTACATAATAAATACTATTTAAACAAAATAGAAGATGATTTGCTTTGGCAAAAAGATCAGCTAAAAAAATTAGCTAAAAACATAAATCTAACTCAACTATTAATCATTCTACGGTATTACATCCGCTCAAAATTTTAAAAATAATTAAATTCAGATTGAGTTGCATATTGAAAAATATGCAACCTTTTGATAAGTATAATTTTTTAGATTAAAAGTCAACTATATTCAATAAAAATGGAGTAGACATAGTAAATACGACATTTTTAATTATTAGAATCAATTACTTAAAAATTAAAAGCACTTGACTAGTCTCTTTGCACTACGCAAAAAATATTTCTTTAATGCGATAAAAAATAGACAACTTGAATATAAAATTATGTACTAAAAATGCGATGACCATAATAATTCTAAAAAAATAATGCTATATTATGATGACATCTTAGACTTAAATTCTGTTCCATGATTCCCAAGATTATTCACTACTGTTGGTTTGGGGGGAAAAAAATTCCTGAACCATTACAATACTATATCAACGGTTGGCAAGAAAAATGCCCAGACTGGGAAATCAAGCTATGGAATGAAGAAAATTTCGACATCAATAGCCACCCTTTTGCCCAAAAAGCCTATGAAGAGAAAAAGTATGCCTTTGTCTCAGACTATGTTAGAGCATCTGCGCTATATGAGTTTGGAGGTGTTTATCTAGATACTGATGTTGAAATTAAACACGCTATAGATGAATTTTTAACACTAGAAGCTTTTAGCAGTTTTGAAATTGACAGCATCCCTTTTACTTCTGCTGTCTGGGGCAGTATGCCTAAGCATTCGCTCACCAAAAGAATGTTAGATTATTATGACTCCAAGACGTATAGCAATGATGAGCCGCCTAATACCGTCACGATTAGCAATCTTTTAACCCGCTTTTATGGGATTGACCCGCATCAAGATGAAAATCAAGTGGGCAATGACGGGTCTAATAAAATTCATATTTTCTCCTCTTCTTATTTTTGTTTAGATCTTCCCCAAAACTATACCACTCATCATTTTATTGGCTCGTGGCTAGATAAAGAAAAAAAGGAAAGCTATAAAGAGAAAGTACATACAGTACACTATACCAATAAAGTTTTAACCTCAAATGTGGCAATAGACAAACTTTTCTTAAAAGAGTTAGCAAAGAAAATCAATATTTCAAGTTTATTTAATTTGATTCGCTATTATATAAAACATAAGTTCAAGTAGATTAAACTACTTGAACTCTATTTTCTTTTCAAAAATCTTATAATGTAAATTATAAATCTGAATAAAAAAACGATAAATTTCTCTTTTTATTTTTAAGCTTATTTTATTTATTTTTAGTGGAGCAGTCATCTCGCTCTGATGTCTTTGAGATCGATCTGATTGAAGACAACTTACAAACTTAACTTCCTTATTATAAATAAAATCTTGCACACACAGTGCTGGTTGCATTTGATATACCAGTTTCTGCGTAATATAGCTATCAAACATAATATCATCAATTGGCTTTACAGCATCCAGCTCACTAATATACTTAAATAAATTCTTAGCTCCTGCATTGGAAATAATATAACCAGCGGTTCCTAAATGCCGCCCTTTGAGAAGGAATAGAGATCGATCACTAATAAGAGCTTTTCTAGAAAAAAGTTCGACTTGGACTGAATCTGAAAACGCTTCAAGTTTAATAACCTCTACATTTTCTGGTATCCAAGAGTTATCCTTTAAAAATAATTGTGCCTGTGAGCCTAAATAAATATCATCTTCAAAAATTGCCATATAGGATAAGTTATTATCAATTATTTTTTTCCACAAAGTGAGATGACTTAAAAGGCATCCAATCTCACCTTTTGTTAAAGAGCAATTCTTTAGCTCTAATCCTGTATTTTTGAGTGCCTCATCAATCTGATGGGGTTCAATCGCATCAAAATATTGAAATTCAATTTGTTGAGTCATGAATTGCTGGTTTATATGCTTCCTTCTTTCAAGCGCATTTTTTAAGCTAACGACAGAAATATCCATTCAATGCTCTCTCTCAGGATCATACTAACAACATACTGTTATTTGAATAATTATAGGATAAAATAGGCCATGACTCAAATTAGCCATACTCACTCGATGATCTGTTTAAGTATTATTATTCCTGTATACAATATTGAAAAATACATTCATGAATGCCTACTAAGTCTATGCAATCAAATAGAAAATAATGTTGAAGTAATTATTATTAATGACGGTTCAACAGATCAGTCCGCACAAATGATTGATGAGTTTACACATAACATACCAAACCCACTCAAACAAAATTTTGTTGTACTTCACCAACAAAATCAGGGCGTAAGCCATGCCAGAAACAAGGGTGTACAGAATGCCAACGGTCACTATATAACCTTTATCGACCCTGATGACATCATTGCAGATGATTATATTTCTAAAATCCTGACCGCAATACAGACATCTCCAGATCTCATCCAGTTTAATGCCTATTGTTTTTTCGAAAGTGCACCTGAGAAAAATTATCATCTATCCCAACCGTCATTCTCATCTGGTCTGTACAAGATAAATGATGAAATACTTCGTGAGATTTTTAGTAAGAACAATTGGTTTTCCTGGTTAAGAGTATATAAACGAGAACTACTTCTCAAAAACCCCTTTCCAACAAATATGACCCATTTTGAAGATGCATTTATTGTATCGAAGATACTCACTGAAATTGAAAATATATTTATAATCACAGATAGCATTTATAATTATAGGATCGTAGAAAATAGTGCTACTCGCGAGAATAATCTAGCAACAAAAAATAAACTCTTAAATAGCTGCTCTCTTTTAATCAAAGAGCTGATTAAAAACACTAAAAAGAGCGAAATCTTTGCAATTCCACTCCTTCATTTTTCCTATATCTACCTAGATGAATCAAAGAAAAGCAGAGGTTATTTTACAACCAATAAGAACTGGAAAAAACTTGCAAAAGAAATGAAGAGTTTAAAACCAGATCTCAGCATTATACAAACCAAAAGAGAAAAACTTTTCTTTATATTTCGTGACCTTGGCGTATTCGGACACTACTTGGCCAGAAAGTTGAGCAAAATTATTAAATAAACACCCAAGCGTATTAATATCTTCTTGGGTGAAACTTCTTATTTAAATCCAACAGTCTTAAAGAAAATAAGATTTCTGATTTGTTGAAAAATTCGACTTAATTCTAAAAGAATCTTATCCAATCCAGTTTTTTTATCATAATGTCTTCTGGTTAAGCGCTCTTTATACAAATGGCTGGCAAAGCGCACACTATCTTTGGTAGAAAAAAGCGTCACGTCTTGGATGCATAAAGCTGGTTTCATCTGACATACAGATAAAATTTTATCTTGAATCAGTTTTTCAAACATCAAGTGATCTAAGGCAATCAACTTATCTAAGGATTGGATGTAGCTGATTAATTGTTTGGCACCATGCAAAGACAGAATATAACCGGCTGTCCCAAGGTTTTTACTCTTAAGATCAAAAAGAGCTCTCTCAGGCTCACCATTAAAGGTTTTAATCTTTTGTCCTAATGCAACTTTTGGCGTAAATTCTTCAATCTTAATCAAATGCCAGTTCTGATCTATCCAAAAATCATCAGTAAGGAATGCTTTAACATTCTCACCTAAATAAATATCATCTTCGAAAATCGCCATATGTGGAATATTTTCGTTAATCATTTTATTCCACAAAAAAACATGACTCATGAAGCAGGCAACTTCACCTTTTGTTAAAGATTGTGCATCAACGTTTAAATTCAGTTCTTTAGCAAATAGTGCTGCTGGCTCTGGGGTCAAAGCATCAAAAAAGTCAAAACTTATACTTTTTTTAGCAAACTCACTAGAAATATGCTCTCTACGTTCACTGGCTGTCGCTAGACTGATAACAAATTTTTTCATAGTCGTAAAAAGCTGAAGATTAGTTGTATTTTACTACCTTTTTACCCAACCTTCACCATCAATTCATATCGACAGCATAGTTGCCAGAGGTTAAGAGAGATCGAGAAGAGAACCTTCCAGATACATTCCCTTTTCATAATAATGGCTCAGTGTTTTTCTTTCCTTACCCGCAAGCTTAATCAATCTTGGCATCTCTACAGGTGAGTAATGAATTGCCATATCAATCAGTACTTTTTCTTTGACCCATTGATGTTTCACTTGGAAAAATAACGCATTTTTATCGCAATTAATCAAACTCATACTTGGTAAATGACTACGCATTACCTTCTGACAAGCCACGTAAGCAACTAAATATTCTAAACGACCAATCTGCTGAAATAGGTCCTGATATTTCGGTTCTGTTTCCTTGAGCTGCTGAAGATAGGCCTTAGGACTCATTTCAATGGCTTTGACCAATTCATCAAACCAATACTTAAAAAAGATGTTTTTCTCTGCACTCGCTAACAACCAATTTTCCAGCACAGGGAATTGTTTTAACGTTGTATTTTTAGCACGATAGTAGGCAAAGCTGTTGGTTTGATTCTTCACCACCAAGGCTTGGATCCAGTCCAAACTCTCATACACAATCGTACTCGCGTCCAGCCAAATTCCTCCATGTTGATAAATCAGTTCAAAACGGAGCAGATCGGCCTTTTGCTGCGGTGTCGCCTGCGGGAAACGACCAAAATCAATATCACAGAAATCCTTAACCGTATCAGGTGTTAAAAAGTTGACCTCATAGTCTGGATTGGTCTTTTTCACTTGCTCAACACATTTTGCGACAAAGCCAGAAAGGGAGCCTTCCCAATACATCCAGATTTTTTTAGGAATCACAGCATCGGGAATACCAGGATTTATAACAATAAGATCTGCATCATTATCTATTGCTTCATTTACCCCTCTCTTTTTATTCGCATACATCGAATAAAACGTTAAGAGATAGAATATTTTTTTAAATATTTTCATAGAGGTAACTCAGCCATGGATATAAATCACTTTAAGCCTGATTTCACCGAAGTGATTTATATAGACAATCTAGATTAGAAGATTAAATGTTTAACTGCATAAAAACGGTCACGCCACATCCGTTTCTGCTTCTTCAATCCATGAGATGAATCACGATTTTCCAAATCTTTACGCTGAATCCCCTGAGTTGCAACAGTACCTAAAATATCACTGTCTAACCCAGCTGGTTTGACAAAAGGCGGCCAAACGCCTAGACCTTTGCCATTTTTACTGAGCCAGCCTTGGAAAAAGATATCAACAGGGACATGTATCTGTTTGCCCAATTTCACAAACTCCTCCGCCCCTTTTCGAGACCAAAGCAGACCAACTCCACGAATCGGAAAATAATATGCATGCCACAGTTGATATTGATCTATTTGAATAATGTCTTTTGCTAATTTTTTCTTTTTCGCCGCCATATTCACCACATACCAGTCCAGCTCTTTATGCTGATCGAGATAATTAAGAAGTGAATCAAGATTCTGCTTAAAGTTGGGTAGAACCTGAATATCATCTTCTAGCACCACCAAATAATCGGCATCTGTTTCAAGAAATTTTTCAGCGCAGCCATAGTGACTTAGATAACACCCCAATTCTGAATTAATCAGACTACGCCCTAAAATTCTCTGTGCTTCGGTATCATCATAATTGGTAAATTCAGATAATGCTTTACCACGACCATCGTAGGCCGAAAAACGTGTAAATGGCCAGCCTTGTTCCTGCAATTGTGCTGTCGCATTTGCTAGGCGTTGATCACTGCCATCAAGGTTAATCAGATAAGTTACTACTTTCATCATTTATCCTTCGGCTGTCTGAGCCAATAAAACGTGTGGTAAATAGCCAGCCAACTCTTGATTTAAAGCTGTATAAATTTGATTTGTTGCAGTAGCACTCAACTGATCCAGGCTTTGCATGCAGCCATACTTAATCTGTTCATTGCCCAAACTTTGCAAGAAGTTGCCTAAACTCGATTCATTTTTCAAATAAGCAATTTCAAGATCTGGTTTTAACAGTGCTTCATTGTTCTTAATCTTCAAATGATTCATCAGTGAAATCGGATTAATTTGCTCTACACTGCGAAATTTATACTGAATTTGTTTTTGCAAAAATGCTGGATGTTCAAGTAAGTAATCTCGTAGGATCGTGCGGTCAACAGCATGCGGATAATGGTGAATTTCAAAAAACTTTTTAAATCCAAGCATATCTGCCCCCAACATTTGAGCAATCATATGTTTAGGTTGAATAGGCTTATTAAAATACTGGTTTAATAATTGTCGATACCAAAGCTTTGCTTTCAGGGCAAAGCTACTTTGCCAATGCCCATAAATCACCATTTTCTGATCGACAAGAATATCTTCCAACTGCGCAGGTGCATTAAAGAAAAAGTCATCATTCAAGTAGAAAAAATAATCGGATAAGCCTTGAATATTCCAGAGCATGGTTTCAATCGAACGGGTATTGAAGGTTGGAAGATATTGTTCATAACCCGCAAAAATTTCGCGGTGATCAACGATTCGAATCTTACCAGCCTCACAAATGCCATCAGTGACGAAATCTTCAATCCATTGCGGCTGTTGACCATCGGTCACAATATAAATATGTCGGCAAAATGGAACATATTTCAAAATTGATGCAACGTTGTAATAAATTTCATGGTTGCTGGCAAAGCGAGTATCGCTAACAGCATCAGAAGCTTGGGTTTTGCCCTGATATTGCATGCGTTTCTGCTTTAACTTTGGATCATTGCCATCAACCCAAGCAATTACCACATCAACCGGTTGCATCATTTCACTCATCAATTCACTCTTAAACGATTAAAAAGCCATAAATACGGCCAAGCATGTTTAATTTAACGCTATATGATAACACCACTCATCTACCTACAGGCAGTCTCTTTTGGTAATGCCTTTTTACCTTTAAAAGGCAATCATTGCATATAAATCAATATATTATAATTACTTAAATTTTTTACACTTTCCAACAGCGCAGTCAAAACCCGATTCCACCGCTTGAAACTATTTAGTTAACATCAACTTAAACCCTCACAATCCTTAACAAAATCAAACCTTTTGGAATCATTTCTCAAAAATATTTAGCACATTTTCATTAGACGAATTTATGGCTTTTTATTATAATTATGGGTTACTTTGACGGGATTTAACCTTTTGACTGATGATTGACTATAACTACTTTGAATATCAAGCAAAAATAATTAGAACTAAATTTGTCTCAGATAAAACCTATCTCACTAAACGGTTTATCTGCAAATTAGGCTATACCCCTAATTTTTGCTCACCAAAAAGCTTCAATGAAAAAGTCACTGCGCGAATGATTTTCGAGCGAAGTCCGTTATTTACAAAATTAGCCGATAAATGTGCAGTAAGAGAATTGGTCTCTGCAAAAGTTGGGGAAGCATATTTCGTCCCCTTGATTGGAATTTATAAATGTTTTGATGAAATTGATTTTGAACAACTTCCAAACCAGTTTGTTTTAAAATGCACCCATGACAGTGGTAGTGCAATGGTCTGCCGAGATAAAAACAGCTTTGATATCGCAGCAGCCAGAGCAAAAATCAAAAACCACCTCAAAATGAACATGTATTTTAGAAAACGTGAGTGGCACTACAAAGATATTTGCCCTCAAGTTCTGATTGAGCAGTATGTTGATTTATACGTTGATCCAGAGAGCCAATCAACAATTACCACTTGCCGTGTACATTGTTTTGAAGGTAAGCCAGAGTATCTCGAAATTGATGTACAAGATTCTGAAGGCAAAGACTACTCAAATATGTATGATACCGAGTGGGAACTACAACCATTTCGGGTCGATCTGAAAGAAAACTCGCCCATTGCTTTGGCAAAGCCCCAGCAATTTAAAGATATCCTTGAATTGTCTGAAAAACTTTGTTTCGCCTATGGTTATAGTCGAGTAGACTTCCTATTATCACAAGACCACGTTTACTTCAGTGAAATTACACTCACCCCCAATGCAGGGCGAATGGTCATCACACCAGTGGAATGGGATTTAAAATTAGGCGCGCTCTGGCGTTCGTATTAACTGTCGATCATGTATTTAGAATCTGTTAGGTATTTATGAAAATAGCGATTGCTGGAACTGGATATGTCGGGTTGTCAAATGCAATGCTATTTGCACAACACCATGAAACCATTGCGCTTGATATCTTACAAAGCAAAGTAGACTTACTGAACAATAAAATATCACCGATTCAAGACCATGATATTTCACTCTTTTTAAAAGAAAAGAGCTTAAATTTCAAAGCAACGACTGATAAAGATTTGGCCTATCAAAATGCCGACTTTATTATTATTGCGACTCCAACCGATTATGATCCTCAAACCAACTACTTTAATACCCAAAGTGTGGAAAGTGTTATTCAGGACGTGCTAGTGGTCAATCCAAATGCGACCATGATCGTCAAGTCAACGGTTCCTGTTGGTTTTACTGAACAAGTCAAACAGAAGTATCAAACCCAGAATATTATTTTCTCGCCTGAATTTCTGCGTGAAGGTAAAGCACTCCACGATAACCTTTACCCTTCTCGTATTATTGTCGGGGAACAGTCTGAGCGCGCGCAACAATTTGCAGATTTGCTTGTGGAGGGTGCGGTAAAACAAGATATTCCCGTCTTGCTCACCCACTCAACTGAAGCTGAAGCGATTAAATTATTTGCCAACACCTATCTTGCAATGCGCGTCGCATTCTTCAATGAATTGGATACTTATGCACAAAGCTTTGGCTTAGACACCAAGCAAGTGATCGACGGCGTCTGTCTTGACCCGCGTATTGGTAGCCACTACAACAATCCATCCTTTGGTTATGGCGGCTATTGCCTACCAAAAGATACCAAGCAATTATTGGCAAACTATAACAATGTCCCAAGCAATTTGATTCAAGCGATTGTCGATGCAAATCGAACACGTAAAGATTTTATTGCCGATTCGATCCTTGCTCGAAATCCAACAACGGTTGGCATCTATCGTCTGGTCATGAAAAGTGGCTCAGATAACTACCGCGCCTCAGCAATTCAGGGTGTCATGAAACGACTGAAGGCGAAAGGTGTTGAAGTTATTATTTATGAACCAACCTTTCATGAAGATACCTTCTTTAAGTCAAAGGTGACTCAGGATCTGAATGAATTCAAGCAGTCCAGTGATGTGATTATTGCCAATCGCCTCTCCAATGATTTGCTAGATGTACAAGATAAAGTTTATACACGAGATATTTTTGGAGGCGATGAATGAAAGTTCTAGTCACAGGTGCTGCGGGATTCATCGGCTTTAGTGTTGCACAGAAACTACTTCAACGTGGTGATGATGTGGTCGGTTTTGATAATTTTAATGATTATTATGACCCATCTCTCAAGGAAGCACGTGCAAAGCAATTACAACTCTTAGCTGAAAGTAAAGATACGGGCAACTTTAGTTTAATTCGTGAAAACCTTGCCAATAAAGCCATAGTGGATCAATGTTTTAAAGATCACACATTTGATCGTGTGATTCACTTAGCGGCACAGGCAGGTGTACGTTACTCGCTTGAAAATCCACATAGCTATGTGGAAAGCAACTTGATTGCCTTTACCAATATTTTAGAAGCCTGTCGTTATGCAGAAACACCGCATTTGACCTATGCCAGTACCAGTAGTGTATATGGTGCTAATACCACCATGCCATTTAGTGAACAGCATGGCGTCGATCATCCCCTGCAATTCTATGCTGCGACCAAACGCGCCAATGAGTTAATGGCACACAGCTACAGCCACTTATTTAAATTACCGACTACTGGCTTACGTTTCTTCACCGTGTATGGCCCATGGACACGTCCAGATATGGCGTTATTTAAATTCACCAAGAATATCTTTGAAGGTAAACCAATTCCTGTATTTAATCACGGTAATCATACCCGTGACTTCACCTATATTGATGATATTGTTGAAGGGATTATCCGTACCAGCGATAAAATTGCGACACCAGATGAGACATGGGACAGCAACCATCCAAATCCTGCAACCAGTAATGCCCCGTTTAGACTCTTTAATATTGGCAACAACCGCACAGTGAAGCTGATTGAATATATTCAGGCCATTGAAAAAGCAGCAGGTAAAGAAGCAATTTTAGATTTACTTCCATTACAACCAGGTGATGTACCTGATACCTTTGCCGATAGCTCTGCACTGGAAAACTATGTGGACTATAAACCAGCTACTTCGGTTGTCGATGGAGTGAAAAACTTTGTTGATTGGTATCGTCAATATCACAACATCCAAATCGACTAAAAATAAAAAATCAGGCATATCGCCTGATTTTTTATTACGCCAAGCACATCATTGTCGTGCTTGACATGGTTTGGCTTACTGCCAAGACTCTTTAATCCAGTCCGATGGCAACACATAGCGATACCACTTACCGCCACCACCACTGATCGCATCAGGTGGATTAATCTCGCCATGGAAAATAATAATTTTTGCGCCTTTCGGTTTTACTGGCGGCTGAAAATAAGCAAATGGCACTCGTCTTAAGCAGTGATATTTATAGCTCTTGCACCAGTCTTTATTCCAATAACTCAGTTTGCCTTCGTTATGGACAAACCAAGACAAGTACTCTTGTTCATTACGGAATTTTTGACTGATCTCACTAAAGTTTGCACGGAAATACGGCAGAATTTTAGGGAAAGCGCCCAATTTAAAACGATATACCGAACTATTTCCTGTGATCCGCCATGGACGTTTCCAGTCGTGAATCACCAAAAACTCGCCTTCCGCTTGGAAGAAACAGTCAATATTATCAATGATGACCACATCAAGATCGAGGAACAATGCATTGCCTTTTAGACCATACAAGTCTGGCTCAAAGGTTGAAAGCTTATTCCAACCACGTTCAGGGCTGCCTGCAGGTAAGTCTAATGATGGAATTGGGAAACATTGAATATTCGGGTCAATCCCTTCGCTACGATCCGTCAGACACACCATTTTAAAGGGCAAGGTCAGATGACGTTTGACCATGTTATACAAACGGTTTACGTACTCAGCACCATATTTGGTTCCCCACTTCATGCACAAAATCACATTGTCTTCATGAGTTGCCGAATTTTGTTGAATATCTACCATCTGATAACCTTAAATGCTTGAGATATGGAAGTTCGCGTTGTCATAAAAATCCAAGAGCGTTCAATCATATGCACTGAATATATTCTCATCTTAGCATAGAGCTGATCATTTTTTTTAGTATTAATTCGTCAACGTATTCAGCTTATTTATTTTTTATCCCACTCAAATTACGACTAATTTACCCCGAATAAATCTCGAGTATAAATCTTTTCCATCACGTCACTAAACATCGGCACCATTCGATTAACAATAATTAAATCGGATTTTGATTTAAATTTTTGCAAGCTCGCTTCCACAGGATGACCCAAATATTCTTTCACATCGAGGGTCGGTTCATAAATAATGATTTTAATCCCCTGATCAGCCAAACCCTGTAACACATCGTGTACTGCCGACTCTCTGAAATTATCTGAATCCGCTTTCATGGTCAGGCGGTAAATACCAACACTCGAAACCTTACGACTCAAAATATCTTCAATAATGGCCTGCTTGCGGGTTTGATTAGAACGAATAATCGCTGAAATCAACTCTTGCGGTGTTTCATGATAATTGGCCAATAACTGTTTAGTGTCTTTGGGCAGGCAATAGCCCCCATAACCAAAGGAAGGGTTGTTGTAATGATCGCCAATACGCTGATCCAAACCCACACCATTAATAATATCCAACGCACTCAGCTTATGCTTCATACAATAGGTATCCAGCTCATTAAAGAACGCCACACGCATGGCCAAGTATGTATTGGAAAAAAGTTTGATCGCTTCAGCTTCGGTCGAATCGACACACAACAAGACCGCATCTTTTGTAATGGTTGCCTTGAGATAGAGCTTGGCAATTTTTTCCGCACGCTTGGATTTTTCTCCCACAATAATCCGTGAGGGATAGAGATTGTCTTGTAAAGCTTGCCCTTCACGCAAAAACTCGGGCGAAAAGATTAAATTTTTAAGACCGAATTTTTTCGAGGTCTCAGCAGTATAACCGACTGGAACGGTAGATTTGATCAGCATCAAGGCTGTGGGGTTAATGCTCTGAATATCCTCAATCACCGCTTCAATGCTGCTGGTATCAAAGTAATTGGTTTCAGGATTATAGTTGGTTGGTGTCGCAATAATAATGAGTTTGGCATTTTGATAGGCCAGCGCTTTATCGCAAGTTGCTTCAATATGTGATTCGGATAAATAGCTTTGAATACAGGTATCACTCATCGGTGACACTTTCTGGTTGATGCTTTTTACTCTATTTTTATCAATGTCCAAAATCATGACATCGTGTTGTTTTGAAAATAACAAGGCATTTGATAAGCCGACATAACCTGCACCAACGACCGTAATTTTCATTCTTTCTCGATTTTTAATTGTACTTAGCCTCAAGCTAGTCCAGTTAAATGAAAGATTGATGATGCTTCGATTGCAATCTGTTGACAGTCAGACAATAAAAAAGCGAAGCCTAAGCTTCGCCTTTTCAATGGTTTCAACTTATTTAATATACGTTAACCAGTGTGCATACTTGTCATTGCGACCTTGTACCGCATCAAAGAAAGTCTTTTGGATTACAGTGGTGATTGGACCACGTGAACCACAACCGATTTCACGGTCATCATATTCACGAATTGGCGTTACTTCCGCAGCAGTACCGGTAAAGAATGCTTCATCTGCGATGTAGAACTCATCACGTGTAATACGGCGTTCAACCACTTCATAACCTAGGTCTTTGGCAATGGTAATTACCGTTTGACGCGTAATCCCTTCCAATGCGCCACCCGCCAAATCAGGGGTATGCAACACGCCATCTTTAATCAAGAACACGTTCTCGCCCGCACCTTGGCAAACAAAGCCTTGTGGGTCAAGTAACATAGCTTCGTCATAACCTGAACGCGCAACTTCCTGATGTGCCAAGATTGACACTGTGTAGTTACCACAGGCTTTTGCTTTACACATAGTCACGTTTGGATGGTGGTGCGTGAATGAAGAAGTTTTGACACGAATACCGTGTGCCATTGCTTCTTCACCTAGATATGCGCCCCAACCCCATGCTGCAACTGCTGCATGAATGGTGTTATCCGTCGCTGCGATACCGAGTTTTTCAGAACCAATCCAAATCAATGGACGCAGATAGCAAGATGCTAGTTTATTTTCACGCACAACATCAATTTGTGCTTGTTCTAGTGTCGCTTGATCAAATGGAACATTCATTTGATAAATTTTTGCTGAATTTAATAAGCGCTTAGTATGATCTTGCAAACGGAAGATTGCTGTACCATTCGGTGTTTCGTAAGCTCTGACGCCTTCAAAGACACCCATGCTGTAGTGTAGTGTGTGAGTTAAGACGTGAATTTTTGCATCACGCCAATCAACTAACTTTCCATCTTGCCAAATAAAACCATCACGATCAGCCAAACTCATCGCACATACTCCATTTTCTTTTTACACAATTATTCACTTTCCAATGCTTGCGCAGTTGGATCAATTAATCTTTGCCATAACTTGCAAACGATCTCGCGGGTATCGTGCCAATCCGCAGCATTGACTTGCATAGATTGATTTGCAAGCGCTAGACGGTGGCTCTCAGCTCGTTCACGGAGATAAGCGTGTATTAATGCTGTGGCATCTTCACTGGATAAGCAGCCTGCTTTAGCAGCATCTTCTAGAATTCTTACATTGTCGGAAAAATGGGCGAGATCTGTATTCGTCCCACTCCATGCAAGCACAGCATACTGTGCCATAAATTCGATATCAACGATACCACCTGAGTCCTGTTTTAAATGAAAAATCCCATGTTTTTTTTGCTCAGAAGATGATCCCAAATGATCTTTCATCTTTTGGCGCATTTTCAGCACTTCTTCACGCACGTCATTTTCATCACGAACTTGAGTCAGAATTTGGCAACGAATCTGTTCAAATTGCTTGCATAATCCAGTATCACCGGCAATCGAACGGGCACGCACCAAAGCTTGATGTTCCCACAACCATGCGCTCTTTTGCTGATATTGCTCATAGGCTTTTAAACTGGTGACCAACATTCCTGCTTCACCCGAAGGTCGAAGACGTGTATCAATTTCATAGACACGCCCATCTAGGGTTTGTGTAGTCATGAGTGACATAAATTTTTGTGCCACACGAATCGCGAATTCAGCCCCACTAATACCTTTGCGGCCATCAGTTTCACTTTGTTCTTCAAAAGCGTGGATAAAGACCAAGTCCAAATCTGAGCCATAACCCAACTCGATGCCACCCAATTTACCATAGGCGATCACTGCGAAGCCTTTGTTATCCAGACTACGCCGCTGCCCATCATTGCCTACAGGATAACCATGACGTTCTGCAACTGCCTCATAAGCCAAACGCAGTGTCGCTTGCACACTTACCTCAGCAATATCAGTCAATGCATCTGAGACTTTCATCAACGGACTTTCAGCCAACACATCACTGGCAGCAACGGTAAGGACATTGCTCTTTTTAAATAAGCGCAGCACACGCATCTGATCTTCGACTTGATCAATCTCAATCCGCAGTAATTGCTGACGCAGTGAATCTTCAAGGTCTTTACGTTGTGGCAAGCCAAAATCCATCGACAGGAATTCATCTAAAAGCACTGGATATTGCGCCAACTCTTCACAAATCCACGGGCTGACAGTTGCCATCTTGACCAGTCTCTGCAATGCACCGCGACTTTCCATCAGCATCACCAGATAGACCGTACGGCGTAGTACAGATTCGATTAAAGGCATCAACCGCAACAGAGCCACTTGCGGTTGCTCAGACTGTAAAATCGCCTCAATCAAATGTGGCCAAAATTTCTTTAAGCGTTCTAAAGCACTGGCTGGGATCTTACGAAGTGCTTGCCCATGCCAAAAGTTTTGAATCAGGTTCTTGGCGTTATCATCCAACACTGCATTGAGTTTTTGCTCAAGGAGAACAAAATCATCCACAGGCTCAGAAAATTCTTTTTCCTGAATCAACTGTTTAAACTGAACTTTGACCTTATCACGCTTCTGATTCAGCACGGCTAAGAACGCAGGCCAATCAGCAAAATCAAGCGTATCCAACATCCGTTGTCGAAGTTCTGGTTCGGTTGGCAAGGATTGAGTTTGCTGATCATTCAAAGCCTGAATCGCGTGCTCAACCCGTCTCAGAAATAAATAAGCATCTTCCAGATCGATTACCGCTTGCTGATCTAATAATTCAGCTTCGCCCAAATGATGCAAATTTACCAAGCACTGACGATCTTGCAATTCACGCTTCGATCCGCCATAGATCAACTGGAACACCTGCACGATGAATTCGATTTCACGAATCCCACCTGCACCCAGTTTAATGTCATCTTCAATATTACGGCGCATGACCTCACGCTCGATCATAGCTTTCATTTCTCGCATGGCTGCGAAAGCGGAATAATCGACATAACGGCGGAATACAAATGGACGCGACATATCCAGTAATTCTGCACCCGCTTTGCCGCCCGTAATCACCCGCGCCTTAATCCATGCATAGCGTTCCCATTCACGCCCATGCTGGCTTAAATATTTTTCTAGGCCACTATGGCTAATCGCTAGTGCTGAACCATCCCCCCACGGACGTAAACGCATATCGACACGGAATACAAAACCATCTGCGGTAATATGATCAAGCAAATAAATCAGCTTCTGTCCCCACAGAATGCAAAACTGCTGTACATCAATACATTTACGCCCATTGGTTTCGCCCTGTTCATCAAAGGCGAAAATCAAGTCAATATCGCTGGATAAATTCAGCTCTTGTGCACCGAGCTTACCCATGCCAATCACAATCAGGTCTTGTAATTGCCCAGAGTAACCAATCGGTTCCCCGTGTTTGGCTAATAAAGGCGGTAATGCAAAGGCTTTGGCTGCACAAATACTGGCATCGGCAAAATCAGACAGTTCACGTGTCAGCGTCACCACATTGGTCAGTTGATTGGCATCTTGCCAAATCCAGCGGAACATCAACTTGGCACGTAAGATACGTAAGGCTTTCATCCACGCCTGTTCGTCTGTAACTTCAGCTACAGCCAATTGGACTTTTTGATGGATGGTTTCAGTCGACAACGAGTCAAGAAATTGAGCTTCGGAATAGTCTTGTTCTAATTCTGTTTTGTATAAATTTAAAACTTGTTCAGCATATTGGCTTGCAACTAAGGTTTTTTGTAGCTGTTGCGCATTCATATAAAAAGGCTCGACTGATGTCATGTCATCTTGGTTAGTTATATCAGTTACAAGCTTATCTTTAAAATCTCTTTAGACTAATTTCGCTTTAGTTTTTTGTTGATCGGTACACAAATCAACCTGTTCACGTTCAATCGGCAGCAATACGGTAAAGATCGTACCTTCACCCTCATTGGAACTGACATTGATTTCACCCAAATTCATTTCCACAAAGCGTTTACATAAACTTAAACCTAAACCCGCGCCCTTCTCGCCTGCCGTACCTTTATAGCTCATGGTGATGCGCGGCTGAAACAGATCTTTGATTTGTTCCTGGGTCATACCTAAGCCAGTATCTTTGACATAGATTTCGACATAGGTGCCTTTGTGTTGTGCTTGGATATAGACCTTACCCGTACCATCGACATCGGTAAATTTCAGTGCATTGGAGACTAAGTTCTGAATCACCGAGGTGATCATATTCATATCGGCATAGACTTTTAGATTTTCATCTACTTCATTAATCAGTTGAATATTCTTCTTGATTGCCAAGGTTTTAAGAATATCGGTCACAATACTGGTGATTTGACGTAACTTGAAATTAATCGGGTGATAGACAAAGCGCCCACCTTCTGCCATCGACCAATTCAATAAACTTTCCAATAAGTTATAGGTCGATTGCGAAGTGTCGTAGAGATAGTCCGCAATATTTTGAATACTGGATTCATCTAAGGTTTCACGTTCTTTGGCTAAGATTTCAGAGAAACCTAATAGACCATGAAATGGTGCACGTAAGTCATGTGAAATAATGGAAAAAAATTTGGTTTTACTAAAATTCAGTGCGGATTCTTGTTCGTATAATTCTTTCAGCTCGTCATGGTTAAACTTCAATTCCAGTTGCTGCATGAAGTTGCTGCAATGTTCTTGGAGAAGTTGTTTTTGTAATTCATTAAAACCTTGAGCAGCTTCATCAAAAAGAATGATATACCCAAGTGAGGTTTGATCTGGATGTCTGAGATGTAAAGCGATCGCAGTTTGGATTTTCTTTTTCAATGGTGCAAGAAATGCTAATAGTGTTTGGTATTGCGGATGATCGCTATCGACCAGATCACCATTGACGAATAGGGTATTTAAACTTTTGGTAACTTTTGCAGAATCAATCGCTTTGAGTTTTTCAGGACAACGGTGCCACAGATAGGGTTCTTGGTGAAATGACAGTAATGCGGTACTGGCTTGCATCAATTTTCGGTTAAACTGTAAAAATTGCTCAAGCAGGTTCTGCTCTGAAGTTAGCCCCAAAGAAAGAGAGATTTTACAAGCACTTAACTTTTCAGCTTGCTGTAGTTCTAATAATTGAATCGTCATTCCCGCCTCTCGAATATTATCGTTATACGGTTCTTTACGTTTTATAAAAAAAATGTGAAAACTATCACTTAGTATTAACAAACTTTAACAGAAAAGGCAATTGTTGATTCAATCAATTCGCAACAAAACGTGAAATTTCATTAAATTTTAACTTAGATCAAATCCCAATAGATAAGCTAATCTCTAGGTACATGCTGTACTTTTAAATCATCATAAATCTCAATCAATGCATCCACACTTAGAAATAGCAATCCAGAAATAATAGCTACGAACATTCCAATAACAACTGTAATCACAGTTCCTATTAAAAGAACCCAAGCATCAACTTGAAATGTTGCTAAGCCCAATTGGTTCATTAAAAAAACCAATACGTTATTTGACTCAATAATTACCATGGCTAAAAGATAGCATCCAGCCAAGACCCATCTTTTCTTTTTATAACTCTGTTTTGAAGATTTTACCTTTAAAACTATTTTTCCATCATCCAAAGTTGTATCTACCATATGACGGGCAGTGATCAGCTTCTTGATCATGATGAAAAATCTTTGGGGATATTCTTTAATTACATAGTCTACTTCAAGATGACTCACCTTTTCAGAACATACTAATGCCTGTGCAGCACAATCTTTTTCGATCTTTTCTTTATCTTGTTCATAATAATGATCAATATATTCAGTTACAGCCGTTAATCTCTCTAAATAGAATTTTCTACGATGAGTAAATCTTTTCGTTTTATCCAACCAAACAAACAGTGGCACGATAGCCAAGAATACTGGTAATGCTTTTATTATTGAATCTAACACGTCTCCCCCCCTTGATAAATTGAACCGCTAATACTAACTGAGAAATATATCTAACTTATAGATTTATAAATTTTAAAAACAAAATATTTAAAATCAAATTGGAATTTTTGAATCTTGGTTCACAGGCCAGATTAACCAAAAACTATCATTCCCTTAATTCACAAGCAGTTCTTTACTTAAAACTTCAACGCCATCACCCCCAAGTCGTATACTATTTTTAGATCTATTTGGTATCTCATCAACGATAATTAAGCAATATTATCAAGCGTTAAGGTTATTGGTTACATATTACATATTTTTTAGTTTGATTTATTTTTGCTACTATTCTGCCGAAAATTAAAATAGGAAAAAATAATGAAAGATCGTATGTTTTTACATGAGCTTTCTATTGAGCAATTAGAAACACTTTCAGAAAGTGAGATTCAAGAGATTTATAATAATATTGAACAAGCCTATTGGAATAACAAACCTCATACCATCTATTACGTCGCTACACATGGTGCTAAATCTCGAAATGACGGTTTAGTCAATGCATCTTCTCATGCCGTAAAAGTTGCTGGTTTATCCCTTGCTCGTGTTGGTGATGAAGTCATTTATGCAGATGGCACAACTTCTAAAATAATTTCTGGTGCAGGTACTGCATGTGTTGTGGATGGCTCGCCAGCAGCTCTAATAGGTAGTCGTTTAGAGAATGGGGATGAAATTGTTGAAAGCCCAAATACGACTATTGCTATTAGAATTTACAAGGATCAACCAATACCTGAAAACTTTTTGAGTCATGGTTAATTTTTTAGGAGTAAATCATGGCTAAAGGTTTTGCAATCCATAATGCAATCACGAATCATGGTGGGATCATTCCAGCTACTCAAATGCAAAGTTCTCAAATGGGAAATTTATTTGTCCGTGCTGGAGATGGGCATTTTTGTCCTAAATGTAAATGTTGGTCAACGGTAATAAAAAGCCATGATCATGTGATTTTTGATGGTAAGCCCGTGGCTTATGTCGGTGATAAATTAACATGTGGGGCGACAATTCAACCACAACAGTCACATGTTGTTGGTGAGAGTGGTAGCCCTTATTCAAACAAGGAAAATCAATCTTCTTCTACCAATGAAAAGTTTGATGAACAGCTTCAATTAGCTGATGACTCCAGTATCAACAGTCTTTTCAAATATATTGGTTACAAACTTCAAGTTGGTAACCAATTACATGAAGGTCTTTTAGATAGCGAAGGTAAAACTCAACGAGTCACTTCAGAAAAAGCAGAAGAAATAACCAATATAGAGTTTTTCTTTAAAGAAAAAATTCCTTATTTTTATGAATTGGATCAGGACAAGTAGTGTGGGTATTAATATAAAAGCATCAACCAATAGTGTTGAAAATAGTGTGAAGAGAGTAATAACATTGCCTTCACGTAATCTAACGTCTGGTGAAATAGCTTTATCTAAGCTTATTTTTAAAGATAGTATTGATTATTCTAAAGTTAAGATTTTTACTGGTGACTATTTACCTAATCAAGACCCAACAACTTTCGTAACGCCTAACGGTAATATTTATGCTCCTAGAGAAATTTATTTACCAGACTATAGTGCTGCAACGACTGATTTTAAAAAAGTTTTTTTACATGAAATGGGTCATGTATGGCAATATCAATCAGATGTAAATGTATTAGTGGTGGCAGGCTCAATCCATGCATGTGCTTATTTCACTAAGAAAGATCCTTATCTATACGATATACATGAACTTAAAAAATATAAATCAGAAATCATGCCAAATTTAGTTGAACATTTACCTAAAAAATTATTGGATTACAACTTAGAATCTCAAGCAGAGATTTTAGCTGATTATTGGTTGATCAAACATACCAACAAACAGGTTCAGTATATGAAAATAGAAAATATAAAGACTAATATTAAAGGTGCTTGGTCGAGTATAGTTCAAATTTACGAAGATAAAGTTAGACAAGTTATTCCATAACAAGGATTCTGATATGAAACCATTTAATACACTGCTTATTTCATTTATCTCATTTCTAGTTATTGGATGTACAAATCATAACAGTGTAAAAACTGATATTGTTGTTTCTAGCAACCGAGGAAATCTTCACTTTTCATTTCCTAAAGATAAAAAGGTTTTGGTTTATCATTATGAAATTAATGATTATGAAAATTTTGAATCAGATGGTATAACTTATAAAAGATTATTTATTTCCAAAGAAATTAACAAAGAAATGAAAGAGATTATTTTCGAGAACTACAAGTCAAATAAAATTGTAGAAAATCATGCTTACTATATGTTGTTAGGTGAACAAGGGTTAAATAAAACTGGTGTTGGATTCACCACAGTAGGTTTTTGTTTATATAAAGATAAAATTCTTACGAAGCAAAAAAGCGAGAACACTCCTACATTTATTCAGAAATGCCATGATCTATGAGACTCTAAATAGTACTGTGTAAGTGCTCAAACTAAGTCCCAATGCTGTTGAGATTAAAACAAAGCTATTTACCATGAATTAAAAAGTATGAATAGCTTTAAGTAAGACAATATAGCTAATCAACGAGATAAAATTTAATGAAATTATTTTATCTATTACTTCTTCTTAGTAGTACTGCCAGTGCATCTCCAAATTCCACATTATATGTAAAAATTAAAGACAATGATGTATGTGTATTTACAAAAGTAGGCTATGACAAAGCATATGAGAATCAGACCTTAATTTATATAGGCAAAGTAGATGGAATTAATGCCTTTCATTCTTCATATTCAGAAACTTATTTGAATCTTAAAACGCCTATTACTGAAAAAAACTGTATTAAAATTAAATCTTCTGAATTTAAAGAGCCTCTTACATATGATGTTGTCCTTGAAACAGGCCGATCATATGCGCAAAGCATTTGCGTAAGTAGGACCAGTGAAGGTAAAACTGTATTATTAGAAGCTAAAGCAGACCTTGATAAAGGTATATATTGTGGTACTAACCAATATGATTACTCTAGTAATAGCCTTTGGAAAATGTTAAAAAATATCTATTATTGGTTCGTCAGCTTATTAAATTAGCCTATCTTAAAAATTAATTAAGCATAGTTCAGCGGTTAAAAGATACGTTTGCCGCTCATGAAGGAAAATTAAAGAAGCAATTAAGAAAATAAATATGAAAGAGAAAAAACTAGTTGGCTACACCTTAATAGCCTTGCTCTTAATTTATATCATTTTTGTTTTAGATAAACATGAAGAATTTAGGATAACTTTAGTTAATGATGATTTAACCATTGAGTTCCCCAATGAAATATTTGTCAAACACTATGCAATTAAAGATTTTGAAAAAAACATCTCATCAAATGCAACTGAGATATCTGAGTATAAAACAATATTGGAAAAATCATATTATAAGAAAGTTGATCATATTAGCATAAGTAATATTTACAACTATAGTATTAGATCAAACCATGCTTATTTTTATGTTATGACACAAGAGAATGACAAAGAATTGAATGCAAGACTAAATTCCATAGGTTTTTGCTTAAAAAACAATTATGTATTAATGCAAAAAAGTAGAGAAAAAGATTCAGACTTCATAACAAAGTGTCATGATCAAAGTTAAAAAAGCAATCATAGTATGATCTATATGCTTGAACGAAACAGAAAAAATACAGAGGGAAGAAGCAAAGAGGAAGTTCTTTCCATGTATGAAGAAAAGATTAGACAAGTAATAAACTAATTATCTACGTGAGAAACTATTGAAAATGAATAATTCATCTATTGGCCATAAAATAATATTAATCACAATCGCTATTTTTATTTTATATTTATTTTATATTGCTTATGGATTTTTATCAGCAAAAGGAGGAAATAAAATAAAAGCTACCCTCAACAACTCAAATATAACTTTTCTATTAAAAAATGAAGGGGTTATTGTTCATGGCTATGAAATAAGAAGTTTACTTGAAAAAAAAGAAAACAGCTTTGAATATAAAAAAATCTTAGAAACCAGTGTTGAGAAAAAAATGACCAATATTATTATTTATAACTATAAAAGCTATGGGATTGAAGAAAAAAAACCATATTATATATCTATATCGAGAGAGGGCATCCTTAATGAACCAGGCATTGTAATGCAGTCAACAAACTTTTGCATTAAAGATAAAAATATAGTTTATTCTGAAAAAAATGATGAAAATTTCATTACTAGTTGTCTCTACTAATTCAAAAGATGTTTCTATTAATAAGTCATTACTTAAAATGAGATAAAATTTAATGAAAATATTATATCTATTACTTCTTATTAGTAGTACTGCCAGTGCTTCTCCATATTCTTCTCTATATGCAAAAGTTAAAGACAATCATGTCTGCGTGTTTACAAAAGGAGACTATAATAAAGCACCTGAAAATGAAACATTGCTTTATATGGGAAAAGTAGATGGAATTAATACATTTCATGATTCTTATTCAAGAACGTACTTTAATCTTAAAATGCCTATTAATAAAGAAAACTGTATTAAAATTAACAAATCAGAATTCAATGGCACTTTCCCCTATTCTATCTGGCTTGAAACCGATAAAGAATATAATCAAAGGATATGTGTAAATCAAAATCCTGAAGGAAAAATTGTATTATTAGAAGCTAAAGCAGACCTAGAGAAAGGTACATATTGTGGCACGAACCAATATGATTACTCTAGCAATAGCCTTTGGACTAAGTTAAAAAATCTATACTATTGGATAGTCAGTTTATTAAATTAAGCTATCTTAAAAGTTGCTTGCGTACACTTCAACGGAGTGTACGCTAGCAAAGACTTTTAGTTAGAAATATGTACCTAATTCATTTTATGGACATTAAAAAACCCCAAGCCTTTAATACCAGCTTGGGGTCTTTGAATCTTGGTCCCGAGGGTCGGACTCGAACCGACACGTCATCTCTGACAGCGGATTTTGAGTCCGCCGCGTCTACCAATTTCACCACCTCGGGAAGAGTGCGATGCTTTGTGTTGCGTATAATAACCTGTTTGATTTTATTGTCAAACACTAACTCACGCTTATTGCTCACTTTTAAATCATTCAGATATTTTTCTGCTTATAAACACGCGAACTCAGCGAGAAAACACAAAAAAGACTATACTACGCCCAATTTTTGCAATGTTTCAGATGTATGCAACTCTCCGACTTTTCGTTTGATCTCCCCGATGAACTTATTGCTCGCTACCCATTAGACAGCCGTAGCGCATCTCGCCTGCTCCATATCGATGCCCAAGGCCAATATCATGACCATGCGTTTACCGATATTCTGGATTTACTTGAGGACGGTGATTTACTGGTGCTGAATGACACCAAGGTCATGAAAGCACGCTTAAAAGGCAAACGTGCAACAGGTGGCGCAATCGAAGTACTGGTTGAGCGCATGTTGGACACCCACACTGCACATTGCCATATCAAATCAAGCAACTCACCTAAAGCAGGCGCAGAACTGTATATCGGTGAAGATGCAGTACCTGTCACCGTACAAGGTCGCCACGAAAATCTGTTCGTAGTTGAGTTTTCACAACCGATTTTGTCGGTACTGGATCAATACGGTCAGCTCCCGATTCCACCCTATTTCAACCGTGAAGCCGAAGAGATTGATACTGAACGTTATCAAACTGTGTTCCATGATCCTGAAAAAATTGCCAGTGTCGCTGCACCAACAGCCAGTCTGCATTTCGACCAAGGCTTATTAGAAAAATTAGCTGCTAAAGGCGTGCAAAAAACCTTTGTCACTTTACATGTCGGTGCGGGAACGTTTATGCCTGTACGCACTACGGATATAACCAATCACATTATGCACAGTGAATGGTGTGATGTGCCACAAGCGACCATTAACCTAATTTTGGCAACCAAAGCACGCGGTAATAAAGTCATTGCGGTAGGCACTACGGCGACCCGTGCCCTAGAAAGTGCAGCACAAGCCAATCAAGGCCAAATTGCAGCTTGGACAGGCGATACGCAAATATTTATCTATCCAGGTTATCAGTTCTGTATCGTGGATCGTTTGATTACCAACTTCCATTTACCTGAATCAACCTTGTTGATGCTAGTTTCAGCATTATCGAATCGAGATAATATCTTGGCTGCTTATACTCATGCAGTAGAACAACGTTATCGCTTCTTTAGTTATGGCGATGCGATGTTAGTGGACAAACTCGACGCTTAAAAACAGATTAATAGGCTAAATCAAGGTTTAGCCTATCCCCTCAAAACTTCAAATAAACCACTATTTATTAAAATAAAAAAGACGGTCAGATTTAGATTATAGACTTCTTAGTTTCTGAAATTTAAAGCATAATCAAAACAATATAGACCAATTATAATGAATCCATTAATTCCATGCCGATCGACACTGTACAACAAGCACTGCATATCCGACGTAAAAAAAATGCGCAGGTTTTTCATAATATTGCCCGGCTTTGGGAGGCAGGGCAAAAGTCGCATACGGATCAAGACTTGTTAGATGCCCTGCATCCGTGGCGTGATGACCATAGCCTGCGTTTTTTTAATGTGCTGCCCTACTTATTAGCGCTCGTCAGTATTGGAACCTTGGTGTTTGGCTATTTTCTCCATCCGCATATTCAATATATCTGGAGTCTGCTCGGCGCATTTTTGACAGGCTTTCTAGCCTATTTACTTTATGAGCCACAAGAACCATTAACACGGGTGATTCGTTATTTAGAAGAACGAATGACCGTATTACGTTATGGTTTGCAGTTCCAGCAATTGCCTGCTTATTTACCCATTCAAGCCCAGCCCCTCTTGGTCCTGAGTAAATTAAAGCAACATTTCCCGCTGTTTAATCGTGGCAATGAATCGAACGAAATTACCCAATACGCATCTACCACATGGAACGATGGCACAACAGACCATCAGGTATTACTGTTCCAGTATCACTATGTCAGCGAAATGTCGATTCTTCCGGACCAAGATAACGATAAAAAAATCGTCAAAGAGATCCATAAAGATTTGTGGGGCGCATTTATCTTTCAAATGCCTGCTCATGGTATTGCAGTGAGTAATCAGCGTTCTCGTTTTTTTGAACCCTATACCAGTTCATGGCAAAGCAGTGATATTTTGATTAATCAAGAATTGAATATTTTTGGCCTCAATCAGCATCAGTTAGCGAAAGAAATCAGCCCGAGTCTGACTTTAAAATTACATGATTTTTTTCAACATTTTACAGGTGATTTAATTTATCATCATGAAGAGCAAATCCTGTGTTACGTGGGCGAACAAAATCTTTTCCAAACCGCCAGTAAACGTAGTGAAATTCATGATATTCCAGCATTACGCGGGCACTTACGCACCATGACCATGCCGCAATATCAGAAATTTCAACAATTGATGCTCAATGTAATTCAATAATTCTCCCGAGCTCTCTTTTAACAAAACGAGAATTTAAGGGAAATAACAATAAGGGGAATGACGATGACAGGTTTACTGATCTTCTTGGGGATTTTTCTAGTACTGATTGTATGGGGCGTTTCTATTCGCAACAACATCGTACGGTATTTTAATGCCACCAAACGTGCGTGGTCAGAAGTGGCTAACTTCGAACGTCAAAAAATAAAGACCTTAGAAGCATTGGAAGCAACACTGGATCAATACACCCAGTTTGAAAAATCCACCTTGGAAAAAGTCACTGAATTGCGCCAGCAAATTCTCAATCTGAATGTGAATGACACGGATATTTCGCAGTTACAACAGATCGAGAAAATGAGCAAAGAGCTGATTCGTAGCCTCAATATAGTGGTTGAAAATTATCCTGAACTGAAAGCAGATGCGCTATACAGCAAGATGATGGATGATATTCAGGAGCAAAACGAGAACGTCGGTGCTGCAATTACCATTTTTAACCGCAACGTGGAATTGTTTAATAACCAAATCGAAGTGTTTCCAAACAACTTGATCAATACCCTGACATTATCCAAGAAAGCAATTCGCCCATTTAAGGATAATCTGGCGACTGAAAATTTTGACTATAAACCGAATTTTTAGTGCTTTAGTACTGATCACTGTAGTCCATTTTTATAAGTGGAAAATCATTCAGTTTGATGCTTTAGATTTACTATCTCACCTCGTGAATCCTCCCCAGCCCTCCTTTTAAAAAGGAGGGAGCATTTGAGTTTATCGTCAGAAATATTGCCTTTTATCCCCCTCTTTTTAAAGAGGGGGTTAGGGGAGATTATTATTTTTTGGTTATGGCTACATTTAGTAGTAGAACTACACGCCATAATCGGGGAAAATAGCCGCTTTCGATCAGCGAACTGTTTTTTCGCCTTCTTGCGCTGCAATCATAGTAGCACTTCGATCTTGCTCAGGTTATTACATGAAATTTGAAAAATTAGGCCAGTCGGGGCGCGCCCGTCGTGGTCGACTTACTTTAGAACATGGCGTGGTTGAAACCCCTGTGTTTATGCCAGTAGGTACTTACGGTACAGTCAAAGGCATGCTCCCGCGTGATATTGAAGAAATTCAAGCACAAATTATCTTGGGAAATACCTTCCATTTATATTTACGTCCAGGCCTTGAAGTGATTAAAGAGCATGGCGGTCTGCATGAGTTTATCCGCTGGGATAAACCGATTTTGACTGATTCAGGCGGTTTCCAAGTCTTTAGCTTGGGCGCAATGCGTAAAATCAAAGAAGAAGGTGTGACCTTCCGCTCTCCGATTGATGGTTCTAAGGTGTTCTTATCTCCAGAAATTTCAATGGAGATCCAACACGTACTCAACTCAGATATCGTGATGATCTTTGATGAATGTACCCCTTACCCTGCAACCCATGAAGAAGCGCAAAAATCATTACAACTCTCTTTACGTTGGGCAAAGCGTTGTAAAACCCACCATCATGATGAGCTCAAGAATAAAAATGCCTTATTCGGCATTATTCAAGGCGGCATGTATGAAGACCTACGTGATGAGTCATTGACTGGCTTATTGGAAGTTGGTTTTGATGGTTATGCAATTGGCGGTTTATCGGTAGGTGAACCGAAAGAGGAAATGATCAAGGTGCTTGATTATTTACCTAATAAAATGCCACAAGACAAACCTCGCTATTTAATGGGTGTCGGTAAACCAGAAGACATCGTCGAAGCAGTTCGTCGTGGTGTCGATATGTTTGACTGTGTGATGCCGACCCGTAATGCACGTAATGGTCATTACTTTGTCACCGATGGTTTGGTTCGAATCCGCAACAGTCGCTATCGCCATGATCAAGGTCCTTTAGACCCACATTGTGATTGCTACACTTGTAAAAACTTCAGTCGTGCCTATTTATATCATTTAGAGAAGTGTGGTGAGATGCTGGCATCGATGCTCGGTACCATTCATAACTTGCGTTACTACCAACGCCTCACTCAAGGTATGCGTGATGCATTGGATAACGGCACATTTGATGAATATGTTCAGGACTTTTATGCGCGTCGTGGATTAGAAGTTCCACCATGCCCTGAAGACTAATGTGAAGTAAATGCATCAAGATTTGCGCCTGATCGCAAGACAAGGTACATTGCAAAACGAATTGGAATTTATTGTTAATTTTTTGGCTTTTTAATTTTAGGAAAACGAAATGAGCTTCTTAATCTCTACTGCTCACGCTGCGCCTGCGGCTGCACAAGGTCCAAGCCTGATGGCAAACATCTTGATGATTGCTGTTTTTATTGCAATCTTCTATTTCTTAATCTGGAGACCTCAAGCAAAACGTGCCAAAGAACACCGTTCTTTAATCGAAAGCTTGGGTGTAGGCAGTGAAATCGTGTTTGCTGGTGGTTTAATGGGGAGAATTACCAAACTTGAAGGTGACTTTGCAGTAGTTGAACTTGCTCGTGGTGTTGATGTAAAAATTCAACGTGCGAGTGTCATTTCAGTCTTACCTGAAGGCACACTAAATAACCTTTAATCATAAAATAGTCGTGCCTCAGCACGACTTTTTCATTTAAGAAGAAAGCAAATGCGTTACCCTGCATGGAAATATTTGCTGATCCTTGTGGTACTTGTGATCAGTACGTTATATGCACTTCCAAGTCTGTATCCAGATGAACCTGCTGTCCAAATTTCTGGCGCAAAAGCAGGCACAAAAATTGATCAGACCATCGTGCAAAAAGCTGAGCAGATTTTAAAAACTGCCGACATTAGCAGTCACGACAATAGCTTTACCAATAACGCGGCATTATTACGCTTAAACTCTTCTGAAGAACAGTTAAAAGCCAAAGAAGTATTGCGTCGTGATTTAGGTGAAGACTACGTTGTTGCGCTCAACCTTGCACCGACTACACCAGAATGGTTGCAAAAGATTGGGGCAAAACCGATGAAACTCGGTTTGGACTTACGTGGTGGTGTACACTTCTTGCTCGAAGTCGACATGGATAAAGCAATTAGTCAGCGCATGGAAACATCTGCGACTGATTTGCGTCGTCAATTCCGTGATAACAAAATCAAATTTAACAACCTTGCGTTAAGTAACAACACCATTACTGTCCAGTTTGCCAGCAATGCAGACCGTGATGCTGCAACTGATTTTTTACGTCGTAATGGTAATGAATATACTCAACAAGCGGTTGCAACATCATCTGGCGCAACTTTAAGACTGACTTATACCGACGCACGTCGTCAGGAAATTCAATCTTATGCAGTGAACCAAAACTTAACGACTCTACGTAACCGTATTAACGAACTGGGTGTAGCCGAAGCACTGGTACAAACCCAAGGTAGTAATCGTATCGTGGTTGAATTACCGGGTGTACAGGATACTGCGGAAGCAAAACGTGTCTTGGGTCGTACAGCGAACTTGGAATTCCGTTTAGTTGCAGACAGCAATGATCAATATATCGATCCATATACAGGTAAATATAATGGTCAGCCACTTCCTCCAGGCACTGAAGTATTTGCTTATCAGTCTTTAGACAGTGGTCGTCAGTTACTGTTGCAACGTAACCGTATTTTGACGGGCGAACGTGTTCAAAATGCAAGCTCTGGCTTTAGCCAAGACTCTGGTGGTGCAGAAGTTAATATCACCCTAGATTCTTCAGGTGGTAAGCTCATGGCTGATGCAACCCGTGGTGCTGTGGGTAAACGTATGGCAGTTTTGTTTATCGAAAATAAACAAAAAATCTCTTATGTTGCCGATCCAAACACAGGTGTACAAACTGAAGTCCGTACTCCATATACCGAATCTGTAGTCATCAATGCCGCAACCATTCAAGCGGTATTGGGTTCACAATTCCGTATTACCGGTCTTGATTCACCACAAGAAGCTGCTGAACTTGCGCTCATGCTACGTGCGGGTGCTTTGGCTGCGCCAATGTACTTCGTTGAAGAACGTGTAGTTGGTCCAAGCTTGGGTCAAGAAAACATTGACAAGGGTGTGTTATCTACTCAAATCGGCTTCTTGCTGGTTGCGATCTGGATGGTTGTGTTCTTCCGTTTATTCGGTTTAATCGCGAACTTCGCCTTGGTCTTTAACCTTGCCATGATCTTAACGGTGATGTCTTGGATTGGTGCTTCGCTCACCCTGCCAGGTATTGCAGGTATCGTCATTACCATTGGTATGGCCGTCGATGCCAACGTCCTGATCTGTGAACGAATACGGGAAGAAATGATCTGGGGCGCCTCGCCAAAACAGGCAATTGTTGCGGGTTATGATCGGGCCTATAACACCATTCTTGACTCGAACTTAACCACTTTCATTGTTGCGTTTATTTTATTCGCGATTGGTACAGGTCCGATCAAAGGCTTCGCAGTTACCTTGATGATCGGTATTATTTGTTCGATGTTCACTGCAATTACCGTAACACGTGCAATCGTACAGCTCATTTATGGCAAACGCCGTAATTTGACCAAGTTGAGTATTTAAGGAGATTCACATGACTGATCTGACTCAACAAGACTCAAAGCAATACGGTCGCCCAGATGATCTAAAAATCATCCCGTTCATGAAGATTGCTACACCTGCGGCCATCTTTTCGATCCTGCTTACCATTGCCAGTATCTTCTTTATTGCGACCAAAGGTCTGAACCTCGGTTTAGACTTTACGGGTGGTATTTCAGCTGAATTGAACTATAAGCAAGGGGTCCAACCTGCTCAAGTGGTTCAAGCACTCGATCGTGCAGGCTTTAAAGATGCTGTGGTACAAACTTTAGGAAGTAGTACTGACCTAATCGTGCGTATGCCCGTACAAGAAGACCTCAATGTAGAAGACCTGAGCAATAGCATTACCAAAGCAGTGCAATTGCCAAATAACACAGTAGAAGTCCATAAGGTCGATGCTGTGGGCGGTGCGGTAGGTAACGAGCTATATGTACGCTCTGCGGGTGCCGTTGCATTGGCATTGATCCTGATGTTGATCTACGTCACCATTCGTTTTGAGTTTAAAATGGCTGTCGGTGCTGTAATGTCATTATTCCATGACATTATCATCATTTTTGGTGCCTTTGCATTGTTCCAATGGCCATTCGACTTAACCGTGTTAGCGGCTGTGCTTGCTGTGATTGGTTTCTCGCTCAACGATAATATCGTTGTTTCGGACCGTATCCGTGAAAACTTCCGTAAGATTCGTGGTGCAAGCCCTCGTGAAATCGTAGATATCGCCCTAACAGAAACTTTACGTCGTACCATTCACACCTCAATGACCTTATTACTCGTGGTCCTTGCCATGATGTTCTTAGGCGGTGATGGCTTACACTGGTTCTCTATGGCAATGTTTGTCGGTATCTTTGTCGGAACCTACTCATCGATCTATATCGGTACTGCATTCGCATTATGGCGCGGTCTAAATCGTCAGGACTTTATTGTTCAAGTTAAACCTGAATTTGAAGAAGAAGAGATTCCTTAAATCTTTTCAATTCTTCATTCAAATAAAAAAATGCCAGCGACATGCTGGCATTTTTTTATTTAGGGTCATTGAACAATGAAGCATTGGATTACGGTTAATGCTGAATGATTTGAATCTGCGGAAATTGAAAACCACGGCAGGACTGCTCTGCCCGCCATGCTACGGTCAGCACAATCGTCTGATTTAAAATAAAATTCTGATACGCAAAAGTCCCGATCAAAGGATGAGAACATATGCCACCCTGATGGGATGGATGAACCTGAGTATTTAAACTATTGAGATCTAAACGAATGCCTAAACCCGATGCTTTTAAGACCGCCTCCTTGGTGGTCCAAACACGAAACCAATATTCAGGATCTTGATCTTGTTGCTGCCAAGTTTGATATTCTTCGGCATGAAAGGCATGTTGAGCCAAAGCATCAAAACGGACTTTACGATCGAGTTCTTCCACATCAACACCAAGATCTTTTACGCGCTCACTCATGGCCAATACATAATACAGCTGACTATGCGTATGGTTAAAATGCAAGAGATGAGAACTTAAAAAAGGCTTCCCATATTCATGTTTTGAAAAGCTTAATGCCTCAACTGGGCAACGCAGCCGCTCGGCTAAAAGAACATTGCGATACTGTTTGATTTGCTCTTTTTTATAATGGTTAAAGCTGCTTAAATCGGCAAAATCAGTTTTACTTTGTTCAAGGAGTTGAGCCAATGCCTGAACATGGATTTCAATTTGACGTGTCACCACTCACTCTCCTTTGATATAAAAAAGCCCAAAGCAAACTTTGGGCTCTTGGCATCAAGATCAGCTTAACGCTTGAATTTCTTTTCTGCTTTTTTGAATTTCTGTACATAACGACGTTTACGTGCAGCAACGCGTTCATCCACTTGTGACTTACGTCCTTCAAATGGATTTTCAGAAGTTTTAAAATCAACACGCACTGGCGTTCCTTCCAGTTTGTAAACTTTACGGAACACATTCTCAAGATAACGACGATAATCCGCAGGTGTTTTGTCTACCTTGTTACCGTGAATCACGATCGTTGGTGGATTTTGTCCGCCCATATGCGCATAACGCATTTTGATACGCTTACCACCGATCATCGGCGGTTGGTGTGCTTCAGTTGCATCATTCAAGATCTGAGTTAATTTCGCAGGAGAAACTTTTAAATGCGATGAATCATAAGCACGATGGATCGTTGGGTACATTTCCCCGACGCCAGTACCATGCAATGCTGAAATTAAATGAACTTTGGCCCAAGGAATAAAGTCAAAACGGCGGTCAACATCCAATTTACATTGCTTACGATCATACTCGGTCATGTTGTCCCATTTGTTGATCGCAATCACCATGGCACGGCCAGCTTCAAGTGCATAACCAATCAAATGTAAATCTTGTTCGACCACCCCTTCACGGGCATCCAGTACCACCACGATGACATGCGCATCTTTAATGGCTTGTAGGGTTTTCACAATTGAGAACTTCTCAATCATTTCCTCTACTTTGCCTTTACGACGCACACCAGCCGTATCGATTAACGTATATTGACGTCCATCACGTTCAAACGGGATGTAAATCGAATCACGGGTTGTTCCTGGTTGGTCAAATGCAACCACACGGTCTTCGCCCAACAAACGGTTGACCAATGTCGATTTACCGACATTCGGACGACCAATAATCGCCAAACGTAAACCCGTCGCCTTGTCATGTTCTTCTGGATTTTCATCTTCAGGAACTTCAGCCAAAACATCTTCAAGCATTTGCTGTACGCCACGTCCGTGACTTGCAGCAACTTGTAAGGGTTCACCCATACCGAGCTTGTAGAACTCAACCAACGCAGCCTCAGCATGGACACCGTCCACCTTGTTGGCAACCAAGTAAACTTTCTTACCTAGCGTACGTAATTCACGTGCAATTTGTTCATCTGATGCCAATAAGCCAGCACGCGCGTCCACAACAAAAACAATGATATCTGCTTCATGAATCGCAGTTTTCGACTGTTCAGCCATATACGAGTCAATACCACCTTCATTCTCACCGATACCACCAGTATCGACGACAATGAATGACTTATTTTGAAAAACAGCATCACCATATTTACGGTCACGGGTTAAACCAGCAAAATCGGCAACCAAAGCATCACGACTTTTGGTGATTTGGTTAAATAGCGTTGATTTTCCGACGTTTGGTCGACCAATGAGCGCAATAACGGGTTTCATAAATTAACCTTAATTCAGACGAGCCATCATTGATGACATCGTATCAGAAACTGTAGGGAAGATTTTGGTGATCAAATGATCATAATAAAAATTCGGGGATTTGTCTGACAAATACCCCGAAGAATTTGTTAAAAGTGCAATTCGCTATTTTAATTTTACCACATTTAGGAAAAATTAACGATTCTGCCAAATGCTTAATGCACCTTTACGCGTCGCAACATAAAGTTGATTGTCAATCACGCGCAATGAACGCACTTCACCACTAGTTTTAGCACGGCCAATCAGCTTACCTGAAGCTGGATTAATCAGATGAATCACACCATCCAAATCACCCACGACAAGGTTCTGTCCTAACATCACAGGATTGCTGAGCTTACGGTTCAGCAACTCTTCATTTTGCCAAACCAACTCACCTGTCGCTAAATTATAAGCATTCAATTTACCGTCAGTTGTTGCAACATAGACTTTATCATCCGCAACTTCAGCGCTATTGGTGCTGCTTGCATCTTCGCTCCACACCACACGTTGTGTTGCAAGATCCGTCACAGTCACTTGGCCTTGGAAGCTTGTAGTCACCAAATATTGTCCTGAAACAACTGGATCACCCACAACATCCACCAAACGCTGGATATCAGAACGGCCTTCACTGATCGCGACACGACGTTGGAAACGCGGTACACCACTGATGATATCTAGGGCATACACATAGGCATTGGCAGAACCAATGAGTACGGTACGCTCATCTAAACGAACTGGTGCTGGCTGGCCACGCAAACTGAATTGTACATTTGGCAGCTTATATGCCCAAACCTGTTGTCCTGTCACTGCATCGTGCGCAAATACCGTACCATCATTGGCAATGGTAATGACACGACCAGACTGGATCAGTGATGGAGACAAAATTGCCCCAGACAATTTCGCTGTCCATTTTTGCTCGCCAGTCGCTTGGTCTAAAGCAAATAACTGACCTTTGCGATTACCACTGACCACAATCCCTTCACCCGCTTCTACACCAGCAGTGAGTTCTTGTTTGGTAATTTTACTTTTCCAAAGACGTTCTTTACCTTTGTACGCAGACACCTGACCATCAGGATCAATCGCAAAAACTACACCGTTGTCGGTATCCAACTGCAGGCGTAAAGCTTCAGCGGCATTGGTCGACGAAACACTTTGTGAAAACACAAGGTTTAAACTTTGTTCTTGCGTGATTTTTGGCAATGGATTTGGTTTGACTTCTTTTACTTTATTGCTTGAACAACCAACCAATAAAGCTGAAGCAATTGCAATTGCCAAAGGTAGTTTTAGTTTATTCTGCATTAAGACTCATCCACTTTGGTATCTAAGATCGGGCGCTCAAACTCAGGATCATCTACTAAAACGCCAACACTTTCGAGTTTAATTTGTAAAAGCTGACGCTCTTGTTTACGTTCGAGCAAGTTATCCCATGCACTTTGATACGCTTTACGCGCAGATGCGTTGTCTTTTTTCGCAACAAAAATATCACCGCGCAGCTCTTCTGCCGATGCTTTAAATGCTGGATCAGTCACGCTTGATAAGGTTTTCAAAGCTTCATCGTATTTGCTTTGCGCCAATTGCGTATCAGCTAAACGTATTTTAACAATTTGCAGCAAACCTGCATCTTTCACCTTTGAATTTTCAACTTTCTTCAAGGCTTTTTCAGCAGCAGCATAATCTTGCTTGTCATAAGCAAGTTTCGCCATGATAAATTGTGTTTGAATCGCTTGAGCAGAGTCTGCATCATCTTTCACAATTTTATCAGCTGTTTCAGATAAGCTTGCAAAGGCATTCGGTTGACCTGATGCAGCTTTTGCCTCATCCATCAACTTTTGCACCTTTGCGGTTTGGTTCTGGGCTTCAGCAAGATTTTTCTTCTGCCAGTATTCCCACCCGAAAAAGGCAATCAAGGCAATGAGAATTCCGCTAATCATTGCAGAACCATATTTTTTGGCAAACGACTTTAAACTGTCGAGTTGTTCATCATCACTTAAACTCATGTGATTGTCCTTTTCCTAAATTTTTCAACTTATTGTTTAAATTTTTCGATCAAAAATGGCGTTAGCTCAGTTAAAGCAACTTGTGACTGTTCTGCTGTCGCAAGTTCTTTAATGAGAAGCTGCTGTGATTCCCACTCGCGCTCACCCAAGATCATCGCAAAGATCGCACCAGACTGATCGGCCTTTTTCATTTGGCTTTTCATGCTGCCTTGTGAACCTGTTTTTAAACGAATCGGGCTATTTGCCGCTTCCAACTGATCACGAATCTGTTCAGCCAAAACTAGAGCTTTGGCTTGATAAGCAGGTTCAGCCAATAAGAAGATTTCGCAATCACGTACTGTTTTGGCTTGTTCAACTTGCTCGAGTAACAGTAGCAAACGCTCCATTCCCATCGCAAAACCAACCGCAGGTACAGACTGATCTGCTTTACCTTTTAGCTGTCCAACCAAGCCGTCATAGCGACCACCTGCACATACCGTTCCTTGTGAACCCAACATCGTGGTGGTCCATTCAAATACGGTTTTGTTGTAGTAGTCCAAACCACGTACTAACTTTTGGTTAATCACAAACTCAATGCCAGCATCGGTTAAATATTGCTGTAATTGCTGGAAGTGATTGATTGAATCTTCTTTTAAGAAATCATGCAACTTTGGCGCATTTTCCAGAATCTTTTGCGTTGATTCAACTTTAGAATCCAGAATACGCAATGGATTGGTGGTCAAACGACGTTGAGAGTCTTCATCCAATGCTTCTTTGTGCTGATTTAAAAACTCAACCAATGCTGCACGGTATTCTGCACGCTCGTCGGTTTCACCTAAAGTATTCAACTCAAGTTGAACCTTGTCAGCAACCCCCATACGCTTCCACAAACGCGCTGTGAGTAAAATTAACTCTGCATCGATATCTGGGGTTGCCACACCAAACGTTTCCACACCAAACTGGTGGAACTGACGGTAACGGCCCTTTTGCGGTTTTTCATAACGGAACATTGGTCCCATATACCACACGCGCGGTGTCGCGCCACGCAACAAATTATGTTCAAGCAACGCACGTACACAGCCCGCAGTCCCTTCTGGACGTAAGGTCAGTGATTCAGGCGGATTACCTTTGTCGAAAAAGGTATACATTTCTTTTTCAACGATATCGGTCGCATCGCCAATAGCACGTTTGAATAAACCAGTTTGCTCAACGATCGGTAAGCGGATCTGTTGATAACCATAAGCATCCATTAAAGATGCAAGTTGTTGTTCCAGACTTCTCCAAGCCGCAGTTTGCGTTGGAAGGATGTCATTAAAACCTTTGATAGCGACGATTGAACTCATGATGAACTACGAATAATTTCTTTAGATTTTGCTTCTTCAAGCTCTTGAACACGTTGACGAACCATTGTTTCAATTTCATCAACCAACTGATTTGTGTCAATTAAATGGCTCTTTTCGCCATTACGGTAGACCAGTGAACGAGGAGATGCTCCCACGATCCCGATATCCGCTTCTTTGGCTTCACCTGGACCATTCACTTTACACCCGATGACAGACAAGTCCATCGGGGTGCGGATATCTTCTAAACGCTCTTCCAATGCTTGCATCACTTGAATTACATTGAATTCTTGGCGTGAACAGCTTGGGCAAGCAATAAAGTTAATACCGTTTGAGCGTAAGCCCAACGATTTTAGAATATCAAAACCGATTTTAATTTCATCTTCTGGTTCAGCAGCCAGCGAGATACGCATGGTATCGCCAATGCCTTCCATCAATAATCCACCCAGTGCAATGGCTGATTTTACCGTACCAGTACGGTAAATCCCTGCCTCAGTTACACCAAGATGTAGCGGATTATCGATCTGTTGAGACAGTAAACGATAAGCATCCATGGTTAAAAACACATTCGATGCTTTTACACTGACTTTGAACTCATGAAAATCCAAACGATCAAGAATATCAATATGGCGCATGGCAGACTCAAGCAACGCTTGTCCTGTTGGCTCACCATATTTCACTTGTAAATCTTTTTCTAATGAACCCGCATTCACACCGATACGAATCGAAATACCATGATGTTTTGCCGCAGCAACCACTTCACGTACTTTCTGATCCGAACCAATATTCCCCGGATTGATACGCAAACAATCTGCACCGTAATCTGCAACAGCAAGTGCAATACGATGATCGAAATGAATATCTGCAACTAAAGGAACAGTCACACGTCTACGAATTGCACCAAATGCCTCTGCCGCCTCCATCGAAGGCACAGAAACACGCATGATATCTGCACCTGCATCTGCACAACGCTGGATCTGTGCGACAGTTGCATCGACATCACAGGTTTCAGTATTCGTCATACTTTGAACACTGATCGGGGCATCACCACCGACATACACCGAACCGACGCGAATTTTACGTGTTGGACGGCGTTTAATAGGGTTCACAATCATCGTATAGCTCTACTCTTTGGCATTAACGAGACAAACGGAATTCTGCTTTTCCATTAACTGTATATGGAGACAATGAAATTTGCTCCTGATTTAAAGTCAATGCTACTGCTGTCGCATCATCTAAACGAATTTGAAATGGCGATTCGCCACTTAAAGTCAATGTCGATGCTTGGCGACCTGTTGCCAATACTTTACCTGTTGCATCTACAATATGCACAGAGGTCGGACGATTAAAACTCAACACCAATTGGTCACCAGATGTTGCAGCCGTGGTAGTCCCACTCATTGGTAGAATTTGAACGTCAGAATTCTTGATCTTCGGTACATCTTCATCATCTTTATGGCTTGATGTCCAGTTCTGAACTGCCATAACCGCTAACCAAGCCAATACGGCAACCGTAACTACGATCGCAATGCGCTTTAACCAGATGCGGTTACGCACACTTCTCGAACCTGATAATTTCCCCATAATTTTAATCGGAGAATTATTCAAAGCATGGCTGGCTTTAAGCCCAGTATCATTGGCATAAATTTCATCAAAACGCTGAATGATCGCACTGGCATCTGCATTTAAATGCTTTGCATAAGCACGATAATAGCCTTTGATAAACGTGGCTTCAGGTAATGATTTATAGTCGTCTTGCTCTAATGCTGTCAATGTTTTGACAGGCATATTCAATACGTTTGCAATCTCATCAATTTCTTTCTTTTGTGCAATACGAATTTGACGCAAATACTCACCAGGTCGTTGAATATTTCCTAACGTTGACGCTGGCGAGGTTGAGCCAGTTGGCTGATGTGAATTTGGATTTATTTCCATACGGCCTCAGTACTGTACTGTAATTGCAAATAACGTTGATATTCTGGACTATCAGGAAATAGCGCACGTAGTTGATTGACTAACACTTGCATTCCTAATTGATCCGCATTCGCTCGAGCAATGCGTAGACCAATCCAAAGCGCCCGAGCACCTTGGTTTTTCTGTCCCACGTTACGAACATATTGTTCGTATAGTTGCGCTGCATCTCTATTATTTTGTTGCAAATAGAAAATTTCCGCCAACTCTAACATTGAAATGGTTGCGTTTCGATTCGCTTGCAGCGCCTGTTTGAATGATTTTTCAGCATTCGCAACATCGCCCAACTTCAAATAGATTCGCCCTAGGTTTTCCAACGACTGAAAGCGTTGTTCATACCCTAAGGTTGCACCCGCACGGGTAAATTGCTCAATGGCATCATTATAGCGTTGCTGTTGATACAAATATGTACCGTAATTATTACGCGCTTGAGCATTATCAGGTTCAGAGGAAATTGCACGCTTAAAATAAGCTTCTGCTTTTTCCATATTGGTGGCGCTGCCTTCTTGTTGCAGCAGGATTCCCATCATCATATTGGCATTGGCATCACGGGAATCAATCTTTAAAGCTTGGTCAAGCGAACGCTTGGCTGCATCTAAATCACGGCTACGAATATACTCTGCTGCAAGTTGAGTCCGAACTTGCACTGCTTTTTCTGGATCTTTTTTTAATGTTGTAGAGGGTGTTTGACATGCTGTTAGGCCAAGTAAAGTAAACACAACAGCTGTCGCAATAATCGTTTTTGGTCGAGTGGTATTCAACGCCTTTTCCCCAAGTATTATCCTTGTGTGCGCAAAATTTCTTGTTGTTGCGCCACTTTCTTTTTCCATTGTTCAGCACGACGAGTACGGTCAGCAACCTGTCCTACCAATTGTCCACACGCTGCATCGATATCATCACCACGTGTCTGACGAATCGTACACACAAATCCAGCATCCGACAAAGTTTTTTGGAACGCAATGATGCGGTTACGACTCGAACGACCATACGGTGCATGTGGGAACGGATTAAATGGAATAAGATTGATCTTACTCGGTAAGTTTTTCAATAACTTTAAAAGTTGTTGTGCATGTTCAGGCTTATCATTGACACCGTCTAACATCACATACTCAATGGTAACGTGGCGACGTGCACTTTCATTACCATCTTTTGTTAAATAACGCTGACATGCGGCAATTAACTGCTGTAATGGATATTTTTTATTGATTGGAACCAGTTCGTTACGCAACTCATCATTCGGTGCATGCAGTGAAATTGCCAATGCCACATCAATGTCTTGTGCCAATTGATCAATTTTAGGCACCACGCCAGATGTTGATAGCGTTACACGGCGCTTCGACATGCCATAAGCAAAATCGTCCAGCATCAACCGCATAGAACTGAGCACAGCATCATAATTCAACAATGGCTCACCCATTCCCATCATCACCACATTGGTAACCGTACGCTCACGTTCGGCAACAGGCACGTCTTCCATGTAGGAATAATTTGCCATCCACAATTGACCAATGATTTCGGCTGGGGTTAAGTCACGTTGGAACCCTTGCTTACCTGTCGAGCAGAATGAACAATCCAAGGCACAGCCCACTTGCGATGAAATACACAAAGTCTTACGTGCGCCCGTCTTGTCTTCCGCAGGAATCAATACGGTTTCAACCAATGATCCTTCACCATCTCCAACACGGAACACCCACTTACGGGTTCCATCTTTAGAGTAGTTACGATGCACGACATCAGGTGCTTTAATTTCACAAATCTTTTCGAGTTTCTCTCGCAATTTTCCTGAGATATTGCTCATTTCAGCAAAATCGGTTACGAAATATTGATGAATCCATTTCATCACTTGACCCGCACGAAATTTCTTTTCGCCTAAGTCTTCGAAGAATTTTTCTAATTCAGCTCGCGACATGCCAAGCAAATTTACTTTTTTCTCGGCAGCATAAACGACAGGCGTAGAAACAGGCTGTTGTTTTTCATCCAAATTTTCTGATGAAACGACCACTGCAGAACTCATGTATATTTACCTAAACAATATCGACGCTAAAAATTGCTGTGCATTATTCGCACAACACAAGCAATAAGAAATAAAAAACCAGATAAGTAGTATACCACTTATCTGGTCTGAATACTTTGGATTAACGAGTGCGTGGGCAAATCTCGTTATCAGCAAAGAAGTAAGCGATTTCACGTTCAGCAGAAGCAACTGAGTCAGAACCGTGAGCAGCATTTTCGTCGATGCTTACAGCGAAGTCAGCGCGGATTGTACCTGGAGCCGCTTCTTTCGGGTTCGTTGCACCCAAGATTTCACGGTGAGCAAGAACAGCGTTTTCGCCTTCAAGAACAGAAACAACGACTGGACCAGAAGTCATGAATGCAACTAAGTCAGCAAAGAAACCACGTTCTTTGTGCTCAGCATAGAAACCTTCAGCATCAGCTTGAGAAAGTTGTTTCATTTTAGTAGCAACAATTTTCAAACCTGATTTTTCGAAACGAGCAAAGATGTCGCCGATGTGGTTTTTAGAAACTGCATCTGGTTTTACGATAGATAAAGTACGTTCAATCGCCATGATTGACTCCTATTATGGTTTAAACTAAAAAATTTGCCGCATTATACCGATGTCATCGCTAATAATCAGCTTGAATATGCAAAACTTAAGCGTTTTCTGACGAATTTTTAACGAACTTCATCCAGCCATGCCATTTGAATGGCTTCAAGCAAACCTTCAGTCGACTTATTTGGATCATCACTAAAGTCAGGCAAAGCACAAACCCATGCATGTAAATCGGTAAAACGGATCCATTGTGGATCTACATCTGGATGTGCTTCGGTGAGTTCAATCGCAATATCAATCGTATCTGTCCAACGTAAGCCCATATGACAACCTAAATAAATGTATGTGATTGAGCGTACTTTAACAAATCATGTAATTTAAGAGATAGTGTTCGATTGCGAAATTCAGCATAAAATACATTACAACGCGATATTCAGACTGGGTGCCAACAAGATAATGCCGCTTGCAACCGATGCACCAATCATCGCCCCAACGATCACATCACTTGGATAATGCAGGCCCAATACCATACGCGACAATGCGACGAGAATGGTAAACGGCAACATCAAGATCAATAACAGCGGCTGAACATAACCTAACGTGATAGTCACCATCACTGCATGCAACGTATGACCTGATGGGAAACTAAAATGATCTAATGCTCGTTCCCCCAAAACAATTACTTGATGCACCTGATAGGGTCTTGGACGTGTGGTTTTATTTTTCAAAATTTTATAGATCAAGGTTCCCACTGAACCAGCCGCAATCAAGTAGAAAATTTGCAGACCATATGCCAAACCTTGCATTGCCCAAACCGACAACAACATGACATACCAAAATGGCCCATCCCCCAAACGACTGATCGTTTTAAAAAATAAAGCGACTCGCTGCGAATGGGAGAGATGATTGAGGTAGACACACCCTTTTAAATCTAAATCAAGTATTTTTATTTTTGCATTTTGAAGATTCATACTTTTTCTCCTCTGATGAGAATACTTTAAGTCGCGGTCATGGGAGACTCCTCGCGACTTGATATAATGCTTGTTCTAATTGTTGTACTGGAAACTGCCAGCTGCTTTGTTGCACACTTTCACTGGCCAGCAAACCCATCTGTCTTAACTGCGGTAGCGCAGGTAACTGGCAAATCGATTGAATTAGATGATCTGGTTGCCCCAATGGGCTCAGCCAACCAGTCACATTAGGTTGAACATGTTGATGCGCACACACATAATCATAGGCAACAACGGCTAAGCCACTGGCAATCGCCTCTAACACCACGTTGCCAAAGGTATCGGCTTGGCTAGCAAAGGTAAAAACATCGGCACTGGCATAAGCTGCTGACAGCTCGCGTCCGCTTAAACTTCCCATAAAAATAACATCTTCGGATTGGGCCATTTTGCTGAGCCGAGCACGATCTGGACCATCACCGACAATCACAAATTTGCTATTTTTACCTTGTTGCGCTTGTAGCGCATGGAAGCTTTTAATCAGCACATCGACTTCTTTTTCTGGTGATAAACGTCCGACATATAGCATCACCCGAGTATCGGCATCGACACCCCACTGCTGGCGAAGCTGTTGCGAACGGTGCTGAGGTGAAAATTTTTCGGTATCCACACCGCGACCAACCACAACTAATGGGCAAGTCACACCGAAACCACGTAAAGCGTGCTCGGTATATTGGCTCGGGACACAGGTCACATCGGTGCTGTTATGAAACCAAGTCAAATAGCGTTGAATTGGCTTGACTAAAAAAGCCAAGTCAAAGAAGCGACTAAAATCATGGAATGCTGAATGAAAACCACTGGATACTGCGATTTTTCTCGACTTTGCTGCTTGTAGTGCAGTCAATCCCAAAGGTCCTTCGGTCACAATATGCACCACATCTGGTGCAAATTTTTCGAAGGCTTTCGAGACCTTGATATATTGCGGCCAACCAAATTGAATACTTGGGTACTTAGGAATGGGTTGCGACATCACCAAGCATTCTTGCTCAGGATGAAACTCGGTACAGATTGCTTTTTGGGTTGGTCGTACCAGTAAAATTTTATGCCCTAATCGTTGTAAACCTTGGCACAATTGCATCATCGACAAAGCCACACCATTTATTTCTGGTGGCCATGTTTCAGTCACAATAGCGATTCGGAGACGAGGACGAACGAGATCACGTAGTTCAGACAATTCATCTTGTTTATTTTTGAGTTGCTTCCTTTTAAAGTAAAATTTAAAATTTTCAGGAAACTCTTGCTTGAATAGAGATGTCGCGTATGTACTCTGCATATCGCCATCCATTTGTGTCGTTATTTTCATGCTTTCAGCTTAAAAACATTATTTGACACTTTAATGATCAGTCTATGACAGTTTTTTGACAGTCTTAAAATAAAAAATGCCCAATCTGAAACTGGATATTTGTACACAACACAATAAATACTCAACCTAAATCTGATCAGAAATATGATACTCGGAAACGTCATCAGCAACCTGCGTGATGTACACAAGATAATGTTTCTGCGATATATTTTGAATAAATCCAAAAAATGAACAGGTTTTGCTGATGACAATGGTTTTGCCTACTTTTCCCAAAAGAAAAGTAGGGCGAGCCGCAGGCTAATCCTGTAATTCGATGAGAAATTATCCAGACTCCGCTAAGATAATTTTTTCCAACAGACTCTAGATAAAAATATTTAGATCAAACTCGAATTGCACTTATTCAAGCTAAAGGATTATCTACCGCAAAAATCTGCTGATCTTCCAAGCGGAAAGCCACCAGTTGCTGCCCCCAAACACAACCACCATCCACATTCTGAATGTGAGGACTAATGGTTTTTCCCTGCAAAGCTGCCCAATGTCCAAAAATTAATTGATGGGTTTGTGCCGCCTGACTTTCAAACTCAAACCACGGTTGAAAGCCCGCTGGCATCGGTGCATCAAGTGCATCTTTAAAATCAAATTCCAAACGCCCTTCTGCATCGGTTAAGCGCATCCGGGTCAGATAATTGGTAATACAGCGCAAACGCGCTAAACCCGTTAAATCATCTGACCACAGATCGGGTTGAGACCCATACATCTCTGCAAGAAAACTGTCTAATACCGCAAGATCATCATGACCAACCACCTGCTGCACTTCTTGCGCCAGTGCAACTGTTTTTGTCGCACTCCAAATACAGGGTACGCCAGCATGGGTAATCAGAGTATGTTCATTTGGGGATAGGCTCAAAGGCTGTTTTCGCAACCAATCAATCAGCTCATCACCATCAATCGCATCAATCACTTCTTGCGTATGATCTTTGTCTTTGGCTTTTTTAAAACCACGCGCACAGGCAATCAACGTAAGATCATGATTGCCCAGTACCGTTGCTGCAGCACCGCGATCAGCAAGCTTTTTAATAAAGCGCAATGCACCGACAGAGTTTTCACCACGTGCAACCAAGTCACCTGTGAACCATAAAAAGTCTTGATCTGGGTCAAAGCGGATTTCTTTTAATAACGCTTTCAGCGCTTCAAAACAACCTTGCACATCACCAATGACATAGTTATAGCGTTTTGACATTAAGACACCATCTGATCAGAAAGTGCAACAAAATCAGCCAAGCTTAAGGTTTCAGGACGCGCCATCGGATCAACACCAGCTTTCTCAAAACCATCTTCTGCCAACATGCCTTTCAAACTATTCCGTAGCGTTTTACGGCGCTGGGTAAATACATGCCCAACCAAACGCGCCAAGGCTTTCTCATCCTTTGCCACGATGGGCTTGGTTTGGTATGGCTCTAAACGGAATACTGCCGATGTGACTTTCGGTGGCGGATTAAATGATCCTGGTGGTACTTCAAACAAAAACGTTGGTTTGCAGTAATACTGAATCATCACCGACAGACGACCATATTCTTTGGTATTTGGTGTCGCCGTAATACGGTCAACCACTTCTTTTTGCAACATAAAATGCATATCTTTGACTTTGTCCCCAAACTCCAAGAGATGGAATAACAAAGGCGTAGAAATGTTATATGGCAAATTTCCAACTACGCGCAGTGGACGGCCATCTTTAAACAGTTCCGTGAAATCGTATTTTAATGCATCGGCTTCAATAATGGTCAAACGTTCAGGATGCGGCACACGCCCAGGTAACCCCGCTGCCAAATCTCGGTCAAGCTCAACTACGGTCAAAGCATCACACTCACCAATCAATGGTGATGTTAATGCCGCCAAACCAGGTCCAATTTCAACAATATTTTCGCCTGTACGTGGATTCACTGAGCGTACAATTTTGGCAATCACACGTTGATCATGTAAGAAGTTTTGACCAAAACGTTTTCGAGCCTGATGCCCTTCATCTTTAGGGTTTAGGGCATTAATTTGATACATAATAATTCCAACGTGAATAATTTACTCGTTAATCACTGACGAGCTAAATCAAGTGCTAAATCCACTGCGACATGCAAGCTCGATGCTTTTGCTTGTCCAGTGCCTGCAAGAGAAAGTGCTGTACCATGATCGACAGAGGTTCGAATAAATGGCAAGCCTAATGTAATGTTAACTGCTTCACCAAAGCCTTGTGATTTTAACACAGGTAAGCCCTGATCGTGATACATCGCTAAAACTGCATCTGCATTGCTTAGATTTTCAGGGGTAAATAAGGTATCTGCGGGCAAGCTTAAACTCATCCCAATACCTTGCACTCGATAGCTTTCCAACACAGGGTTGATCATTTCAATTTCTTCACGGCCCAAATAGCCATCTTCACCTGCATGTGGGTTCAGGCCACACACCAAAATACGAGGCTGAGCAATTTTAAATTTTGTTTTTAAATCATGAATCAGAATATCAATCACTTGATGTAAGCGCTGTTGCGTAATTGCATCCGCTACATCCCGCAAAGGTAGGTGTGTTGTTGCCAAGGCAACACGTAATGTTTTGGTGGCCAACATCATCACCACCCGATCAATGCCAGCAAACTCTTGGTAATATTCGGTATGCCCACTAAATGCAATCCCCGCATCATTGATAATCGACTTTTGCACTGGCGCTGTCGCAACCCCGACACTCTGTCCAGTCACTGCATAATCGGCCGAACGGCGTAATTGTTCCAGTACATAAGCGGCATTGGCTGAATCTAACTGACCTAAAGTCACTGGTTTTGCTAGAGGGACATGCTCAACAAAAAGTTGCCCCTTCAAACTGGATTCTGCTTGTCCTTGATAAGCAATCAATTCAACATCGATTCCTAAAAAATCGGCACGCTGTTGTAACATCTGTAGATCGGCAAGAATAACAATTGGTCGCTCATCTACACGTTCTGCCAGACTGAGACAAATATCAGGACCAATTCCTGCTGGTTCGCCTGAAGTGACATATAAAGGAAGCATCTATACCGCCAGTCTTTTTTGATTCCCATCTAGTGTAACGAAAATCTCAGGGCAGCTATAGTGCTTCATTTTTAATAATTCAAATACTTTAAGGTGTTGCTGACACTTTCGGTAGGTTCTGTGGAACTAAATTCGATGGTACAAACTCCACCTTACGTGTCCAAGGATTGATCCTTGGTTGTACTTTTTTCTCAGGCTGTACCAAAGCGACTTCTTCTTTTTTCTCAGCGACCACAACACTACTTGAGGCTTTTTCTACCAATGGATTGCTAACCACGTCTTTCTTTTCTGCAACCTGAACGGGCTGTGCAATCTGAGATTCCTTCTTCTCTATCACAGGTGTTGCAACGACAGTACTTACAGGCCGAGTATAGGGTGCTGCAATTGCCCCTTGTTTCACCACAGTTTGTGTCGTCGGTTGCTGAACCGTTGTATTGGCAGCTTGCCCCTGAAGATTGAGTTGATCGACAGGAATCTCGATCGCTTTCATCTCAGCCGTTACCGCCATAGCAGGGTCGACGTGATCATTGCCTCGACTTTCCAAAACCTCTAATTTTCGGCTGGTTCCTTCTTTCGGCTGAAACTCTGAATAATTGGTCACACTGGTTTGATCCACCCACTTATAAAGCCGTCGTGCATTTGTCTGTGTAGAACAAACACCTATTAATAATGTAACTACAACAATTTTTGTAGAAAACGACAACTTCATCAAATTCCCCAGCAGAAAAGCTTAATACTTCTATTTATTTCAAACGTTTGCTAAAAAAATAATAGGTCAAATCCGCCCCCCTCACAAGGCAAATAATGTTGCCATCAATAAAGGTCGCCTTACTTACAAATTCAGTCACATTGCAGCATTTTCTGACCTTTCAGCTGATTTTTTCTTGTGCATTTTTATAAATCCATGTAGAATTCGGTCTCCTTTTGTTTGGACAGATTTCACCGTCCAAACCAACTATAATAGGTAGTGGTTTAAATGAAAACTCTCAGCGCTAAGCCAGCTGAAGTTCAACACGACTGGTATGTTGTTGATGCTTCTGGCAAAACTTTAGGTCGCCTTGCGACTGAAATCGCTCGTCGTTTACGCGGTAAGCACAAAACTTCTTATACTCCTCACGTTGACACTGGCGACTACATCGTTGTGATCAATGCTGAACACGTTCAAGTGACTGGTAAAAAAGCGCTTGATAAGAAATATTATCGCCATACTGGTTTCCCTGGTGGTATCCGTGAGACTAACTTCGAGAAGTTAATTGCTCACAAACCTGAAGCAGTTTTAGAAAAAGCTGTTAAAGGTATGTTACCAAAAGGTCCTCTTGGTTATGCAATGATCAAAAAAATGAAAGTGTACGCTGGTACTGAGCATCCTCATACTGCTCAACAGCCACAAGTTTTGGACATCTAAGGGATACAGCACATGGCTACTAATTATGGTACAGGTCGCCGTAAGACCGCAACTGCACGTGTTTTCTTATCAGCTGGTACAGGTAAACTCGTAATTAACAACCGTACGCTTGAGCAATATTTCGGTCGTGAAACTGCTCGTATGGTTGTGCGTCAGCCTTTAGAGCTTTTAGAAGTTACTGAAAAATTTGACCTTTACATCACTGTTAAAGGTGGTGGTATCGGTGGTCAAGCAGGCGCTATCCGTCACGGTATTACTCGTGCATTGATCGCTGCTGACGAAAACTTAAAACCTGCTCTTCGTCAAGCTGGTTTCGTTACTCGTGATGCTCGTGAAGTTGAACGTAAGAAACTTGGTTTACGTAAAGCTCGTAAACGTCCTCAATTCTCTAAACGTTAATCGTTTTACGAATTGGACAAAAAACCTCGGAATTTTCCGAGGTTTTTTTATTGCTTAGCTTGGTTATTTCTTTTTAGAACAGTCCATTATTGCATCACCTGTGCCATCGGCAGAAGAAAATTCCGTGACCTTACAGCCATTCTGTGTATAGGTCTTGCTCACTTTAGAAAATTGGTGATCTTTGGGAATAGGTGCATTACATGGTTGGTCGGTTTTTTCATCCACCATTTGGATCGGCCCATCATTGTAAATAGTAACCTGACAACCTTTCACGACATACTGTTTTTTGATGCCGCCATACTGTTGCCCATTATCTTCACCAGCCGCATCCGCAATAACAGCATCGGCAGCAGCGCCGATCTCATGATCTGAAGATGCGACTGCCTGCTTCTCTGAAGTAGACGCTAAGTTGGTACATCCACCGAGCATAAGTACTGCAGATAAGGTCATCAGATAATATCGCTTCATTGTATTTTTCTCTCTTTGAACTTATTGAATCATAAATCTATTCTGTAACAATCATATTGTTCAGCTTTAAGTGATTTCCAACGTTAATTTTAGTATTCTAAACAGTCAACCATAATTTTTTGGACTTATGTCTTTAGAAAATCCCCCAACCCCTGTCCAAGGCATTACGCTTTATAGTCATGCAGACGATTTCCGTTCACACTGGATCCGTTTTTTACTGGCTGAAAAACAAATCAAATATCATCTTATTCTTACCGACCATGAAGATGAGGATTTAGCGGACCTTAATCCCTATAACCAACTTCCCATGTTGATTGAACAAAACCTAAAACTTTTTTCAGCCAATGTCATTGCTGAATATTTAGATGATCGTTACCGCCAAAATAAGCTGTATGCTGATGCACCCATGGCGCGAGCGGAACAACGTCAATATATTTGGCGTTTCGAACAGGATTGGTTCAAGTTGGCCGATCACATGTTGAGACACACCGATACGCTAGACCCTAAACAAAAACAAAAGGCTCAGAAAGAACTGAGAGATACGCTGATTTCTCTAACACCACTCTTTCAACATTTCCCATTTTTCATGTCAGAAACATTTTCAATCCTTGATTGTATGTTGGCCCCAATCTTTCTACGTCTAAAAAGTATGGGGATTGAATTACCTGCACAGCACTGTCGGCCTATATTCTTGTATTGTCATCGTATCTTTAGCCGACCATCTTTCATTAAATCAATGACAGCTCAAGAAAAAAACAGCTACAATGAATTGATTTCAACGATTTAATAAGTTTTTCAATTATGTCTGAGCAAATAACTTTTACGCCTACACGCCCCTATCTTGCTCGTGCCATTTATGAATGGATTTGCGATAACCAGCTGACCCCTTATTTATTGGTTGATGCAACGCAACCCCATACCGATGTTCCATTACAATTTGTCAAAGATGGACAAATTGTCTTAAATCTTGCGCCACATGCCATTCATCAATTCCATATGAGCAATGATGCGATCACCTTTTCGGCTCGCTTTGGTGGTGTTGCAAAAGAGATTTATGTGCCTATTCGTGCTGTATTGGGGATTTATGCAAGAGAAAATGGACAAGGTTTATTCTTCGATGCTTCTGAATATGCAGAAATCGAAAATACAACTGTTCCTCCAGTGGATGAAGGTAAGCAAGATGCTGAACCAACTAAAAAGAAACCTTCACTCAGAATTTTAGATTAAGCGAGGATAGACAAGATGGCATTTGACTTAGTTCAATATTTTTCTGAACAAATTAAAATTCAAAAACCACAACTTTTTAATCAATATTCTCCTAAAGAAAAACAAGCTTATATTGATGAAGTGAACGTGTTAGCACTTGGGCAATTGATTAGTCTGTGGAAACAAAATCCACAAAAGCTATATCAAGAAGTTCAAACCGCTGATCCGCTTTACATTCAAGAGGTTGCTCGCCATCTCACTACCTCAGCCCATAATCAATCTACGCTAAAAGCCGCTGAGTTGGAAACCAGCCTCTCTGATGTACTGACACTACAGTTGGCCGAATTGAAGCAACTGGATCAAACGGGAAGCTTTGGGCAAACAGGATTGACAGAACTTCTAGTCGGTCAAATTGAACATTTATCTGGGCAAGCGGAAGACTGGGTCTGGTCAACCAATCAACTGACCGAATTACTCGGTTCCAAGCCTGTGGTACAGCAAGAAGTGTCGCTTGAAGCCACCATGCAAGAATTCAATCAAATGGTTCATCAAGCACAACCAACTGCACATGATGATCATGAGGAAATAGTTGAGGTTGAAACGCCTGCAGTTCCTGCTTGGGCGTATATTGTTTCTCCTTTTGTGGCATTGGTCATTTTGATCTTTTTGTATTGTTCATATTGCCAATTAATTTCAGCCTAAGACTCACAATAAAATGATAAAGAAAGTAAATATACTTTCTTTATCATAGGCTTACGAAAAAATTAACTTCGCTTAAAATATTAATTTATTTATTTTAATTAAAATAATTTACATTTATTTACAATCAAGAAATACCTTCAAACCTAAATATTAATGTGCTTAACATCACAATAAAAACAAAATCCAATCCTCAATTAATATTTTTATTTGTTTATTTGACAAAAATTGTCAATTATTAGCAAATCAGTCAATTCAATTATTTTAAAGTATGATTGATTTAATAAAAGAGTTTCCTATAATGAGATTAACTACTTTTGAAAACTAATCAAAAACAGAAGTGGCAAATATAAATTCATAAACAAAGATGTATTAGTAGAGATAAAATCATGGCTAAAATTTCATTAGAAAGCTTAACAAATATTGATGGGTTCGTTGCAGCAGCTTTAGTAGACACAGAAAGTGGTTTGGCGCTAGCAACACAAGGTGGGGGCTCAATCGACTTAGAATTGGCAGCTGCGGGTAATACCGAAGTTATTCGTGCAAAACGCCGTGTAGCTAACTCACTGAAACTTAACGATGATATTGAAGATATCCTCATCACGCTTGGTAAGGCATATCACTTAATCCGCCCACTAGAAAGCAATGGCAACCTGTTCCTTTACCTAGTATTAGACCGCACTAAATCTAACCTAGCGATGGCTCGTCACGAATTAAAAACATTTGAAAAAGAGTTAGACTTTGCTTAACTCTCAATTTAAATACATTTAATATATTAGGCTACTTGTATATACTCTTATTTTATTTATTTAAAATAAATTAAGAGTTATATAAGCAGTCTATTATTAGTCTTTAGTATTATTAGACTAATTCTGTGCAGTCCAATATTTTATAAAACATTAAAGTGATACTATGAATGGACATTGCATTAATATCGCAATTTCAGGTATAAGTTTAAAAGTTTCAGATGAATTAAAAATAGAGCTTAGAAAAACAATACCTCATGAATTTGGCATTAACTGGATCAATATTGCCGATCCAAATATCGACTTATTATTAATAAATGAAAACTTTTTTGATACTGAAGGTATTCAACGAATTTTAGAACAAAAACAACTTCCCTGCTTAAAAGTATCGAAAGGAGAAGGCACCCAGCATATAGAAGAACACAACACGCTTTATTTACCTTTTCAGCACACTGATGCATTAAAAAACTGGATTCATATTCGCCTTTTAAGTTATCTCACCCATCAACAAGCACAACAGCCCAAAGTTGAATCCGTTTCGACCCATAATGCGATCAATGAAAAGTATTTAACTGACATGTTAAATCCTGAAAATGCCAGACTGCACCTGTTTGATGATCATGGCACCCTAGCCATCATCGACACTCGCAGCCAAATTGCATGGTTAGAACCCACGCGTATCCATACGCAAACCAACCACAGCTTTAAATATGAGTTCGCAACCACCTCCAACTTCACCAAAGTATCGCGTAAGGTTGAATACAATCTAAATGATTGGTTATGGAATCTATTTTGGCATTCGCTTGAGTTCCAACGCTTGGCACCAAATGAAAATGAATACTACAAAATCGAATATTGGCCACAGCCAGCGCAAAACACAGAGCGGAAAACCACCCTATTACTTGCCGCTTGCTTTATACAAGGAGCCCAACTGTACCAAGTTGCAACACAATTAAAACTTCCTATACAAACGGTTCAACAATTTATCGCTGCCTGCATTCTTTCAGACAATGGTGGCATTATCCCTGCTTCAGAAAGTCATTATTTAAAAACAGAAACTACTGAGCAAACAATTGAACAACAAGGCTTTTTAAATAAATTTTTCGGCAAGATTAGACGCCGCTTTGGGCTTTAAGGATTGATATGATTCTCCAACAATACAAAATTGTTTTTGCAGGAAGCATGGGCGCAGGTAAAACGGAAGCAATCAAATCGCTTTCAGAAATTCCTGTCCTCGCGACCGAAGCATTCAATACAGATAGTCAGGCCCATAATAAAATGCAAACTACCGTGGGTATTGATTATGGCGAGATTACATTAGATGACGGTGTAAAAGTTGGCTTATATGGCACCCCTGGACAATCACGCTTTGATTTTATCTGGCCGGTCATTTGCCAAGGTGCATTAGGCGTTATTTTACTGGTCGATCACAACAGTAAAGTTCCAATTGAAGAACTTGAAGGCTATTTAGACACCTTTAAAGACTATACCCAGAACATTTCCATTGGCATCACCCATGTCGATGAAAATAAAGGACAGCCCACCACCATATATCGTGAGTGGTTGATTCAAAACGACTACCACTATCCTCTATTTTTTATCGATGCACGCAAACAAGAACATATCTTGCTGATGATTGAATCACTGATTGCAGCATTAGAAGTCAATTTAAAAGCAACAAATTAATTACTTTATAAAGAGAAGAATTATGTTCAGTATTCCCAGTCAGCAACGTACGGCACCCAAAGAGCTGATCCAATTTGCGAAGGCTCAAGCCAACGATATTTTAACCAATATTCGCGGAGTAGATTATATTATGCTCTGCTCTACAGATGGATTTGAACTTGCCTCAATTTACAAGAAGAATCCCTATAACAGCACCAAACTTGCCGCTGTGAGTAGTTCGATCTTGGCGATGGTGACGGCCTTTCTCAATGAAATTCAGCTGACGGGATGCCAGAGTATTACTTTGGATGCAGAGAACGGTAAAGCAATTTTAACTTCAATTCCAGCCCCACATCACCCGATGGTGATGGTGACCTTGAGCAATAAAGATGTCTTATTGGGGCAACTACTCTATAGCTTAAAACAAACCAGCAGCGCAATTGTCGACGCCGACCAAGCTTAATTTTTCACATCAAAAAATCTGACAGGTCTAAACGGCTTGTCAGATTTTTTTCATTTATTGACGATATACTCAATACACCACTTTTCAATTTTCATTTTTGAATATCAACCTTTGCTCAATTTCACTAAAAAATAGCCTTTATCTGCCCAAAAATCTCGATTTAAGTCAAAAATATTAAATAAAATATTGTTTTTTAAAAACATCAGATGAATGGTTATAAATTTAAATGATTTAGCAATATTTTTTCATTATTATAATTTTCGAACAAATAACAATCACAAAATTTTCATAAATGAATAATTTAAACAATATGCGGTTGTGTTTGTTCTGACATTATTAAGCACTATGGAGAGATAAAAGATGAAGCTGAAGAGCTTAAAACTAGGCGCAGGGGTCGCGCTATTAATCAGTGGTTTTTCCACCCAACAGACCTTGGCTGATTCCTATGTGTTCGTGACCAATACCACGCCACAAACCGTATCAATACAAGTCAATCAAACTGGGGCAAGCTTACAGCAAGGCAATGAATGGGCGCAGGAAGCGACCCAACTTGCACCATACGAGACCAAACGGGTACTGCGTATCAACCGTTATACAGGAATCAAATCCGGTAAAACCTATAACTTTGATACCGTTCTCAGCAGCGGCAACTCACAAGTGACCTTAAAACAAACCATGACTGGTACGTGGTCTGGTAGCAACATTAAGCACGGTATTCAAACAGCGACTACCACATCTCCGTGGTATTCGGACCGTGATGTACATCGTATCAGTACAACTTATGCGGGTTTATCTGCTCAGGCAGCAGTAAAAGCTGAATATACAGGTGGTTATGATGACTTCCACTACACTATTCATCAAAACACTGTACAAGAGCCTGTTTCAGCCAGTGCCGATGAACTCAAAGTCCTGACTTATAATATTTATGCACTGCCAATGGTCGCGAGTAAAATCAGTGAACGTTTGGCTGAATTGCCAAATCATCTAAATGGCTATGATGTGATTATGATGCAAGAAGCATTTGCATCATCGCGTACAGGCATGTTGAATCAACTGGCACAACAATATCCTTATCAAACCCATATTCCTGTCGGTTCTGGCTATAACTTGTTTGACAGCGGTCTAGTGATTGTCAGTCGTTATCCAATCGCGAAAACTGCACAACTGATTTATCCAGATTGTACAGGCACCGATTGCTTCGCCGATAAAGGTGTGCTGTATGCCGAAATCATTAAAAATGGCAAGGCTTATCATGTGACTTCAACGCATACTGCCTCATTTGATACCGATGAAGCACGCGCCCTACGCCAAGTTCAGTTCAAACAAATCCGCCAATTGGTCAATCAACAAAATATTCCAAGTTTTGATGCAGTATTGATGGGTGGCGATTTTAATGTGAATAAATTACTTTGGCCGCAAGACTATCAAGACATGTTGACCAATCTGAATGCCACCGCAGCAACGAGCACAGGCTATACCGCATCGACCTTTGACCCACGTGTGAATAAATTGGCAGGAGCTGCAGGTTCTGGGGGTTCAACCGTTGAATATCTGGACTATATCGTAGCATCGAATAACCATCGCCAACCCACTCAGGCGCGTAATGATGTTCGTATCTTGCGTACTACGGCTGATCCACTGTACATGACATGGGATCTCTCAGATCACTTCCCTGTGATGGGACAATTTAATTACAACCCATAAAACGGAAGGCGGTATGAATAAAAGACTATTGCTGACAATTGTTATTGTTCTCGTGGTCTTGGTTGCGATTGTAGTCTGGAAGAGCACCGCCTCTTCCGCTGCAATCCAGCACACCAAATCCACATCATCTCAGGATTCATCGACACAGATGAGTGATGACAGCATGCCAAATAAAAGCAAGGATGAAATTTTTCAGGACTCGCTCTTAAAACAACTCAAAAAGTTACAACAACAACCTGGCAATATCACTCAGTTTCTCAATGACTTTAAGGCCAACTGCCCTGTATCTGACTGTAATGCCGCTTTAGCAAAAGCCTTAGCCAATTACCCAGATCAGAAATTCGCACAACTGGTCGCGAACCTGTTAAAACGCCTGCCACAATACGAGCAACGTATGCAAAGTACAGTACTATCAACCACTTTATCGCCAAAAGAACGGTTTGATGCTTTGTGGAAACTGAGAGAGCAGACGTTAGGACAAGCAGAGACAATGCTTGGTTTTGGGCAAGAGCGCCAGTATGCGGATTATCGTTTTGCCTACAATGATTTGGCTCAGAATCAAAAACTTAGTGCTGAACAACGTTTAAAAGCCTTTGAAGAGCTACAAAAACAGTATCCTGATGAGACTCAACAACAAAGCAAAATCGGGCAATACGAACAAGCCTTAAATTTGATTCAGCAAGGCCAACAAAATGCTGCTGAAACTGAACGTTTAAAGCAGAAATTGCAACAGCAATATTTGACAGAACAGGAACGCCAAGAGGTTCAGCAAAGAGAACGACGTGAAGCTCAGCAACAGCAGCAAGTCGATCAATACCAACAAGCCTTGCAGAAACTACAACAAGAGATGGAGCCATTAAAAGCACAACTCTCAGACACAGAATGGCAAAAGCAGTATCAAAGCCGTTTAGAGAATTTGCGCTTAAAAATGTTTCCTTGATTTCGCTTCAACCATCTATATAACCGACATAGATGGTTAAGTGCTTGTCTTGCACAGTTTTTATGCTATTTATAATAAGTCAACTTACCACTGTTCAATCGATTCTTATTCATGGAAATCAAAGGAATGCATTATCCACAATATCAACAAGATCTAAATACTGCACTCGAATCAGAAATATTGGGCGAACTGATTTTTCTCAATGCCGCTAAATATACGCGTTCAATCGAACAGCAACAAAAATGGCAAACATTGGCCAAACTGGAAACTCAAACACTTCAACGCTTAGAGGATTTCTTAGCGCAGCATAGTCATACTGCTTCAACTCGACCACACATTAAGTTGCAAGCTAAAGCATCCGGTATCGCTATGGCAAAACTACCGTGGAAAGCTGCCATGCATTTACTCAAACAAGGTACACAACCGTTTATGGAAACCTTTGAGAGAATGACTCAACATGCCGATGCAACGACACGAGAATTTCTTCAATATTTATTAGCACATGAACAAGCACTAGCAGAATTTGCAGCGCAGGAATTACAAGGGAACCATCAACATTCCTTAGAAGCTGTATTGAGCTTACTAAAAAGCGAGGCATAAAACCTCGCTTTTTAGTTACTGTTATAGATGACTAGGCCATATTTAGATTTAACAGCAATTGTCGTTTTTTCACCTGCTGCCCAACCTGACCAATCAGTTCCTCAACTACACCATCGACATCGGATTTGATCTGTTGCTGAATCTTCATAGCTTCGAGCACCAATAAGGTTTGTCCTTTCACCACCTGATCACCAACATTGACCAATAGATTCACGATAGCCCCATCCATCGGCGCACGGATTTTTCCATCCCCTACAACTTCTGCGGCTTCTGGAGCTGCATAGGTCATATTTTCAATCACCACATTGCCATTGTCTGCATCTAAATACAGCTGATCTTGATCAAACACATATGCGAGCTTACGACGAACACCTTCACAGCTATAAACAATATCCACATCGCTGATATTCACAATCGTGATCGTTGCCTGTTGGTCACATAACTCAACTTTGACCTGCTGCTGATCATTTTGTACATGTAACAATAACTGTTGGTCTGCATATTTCAGTTTCAGCGGAAATGGCATGCCAACACCCGTTTGCCAAGCAACGCGCTGCTGATTTTGTTGTGTAAAGAGTGCTGCTGCCACTGCAAGCGTTTCAATCTTTAATGTTTGCTGATGTAGACTCATATCATCCTGAAAATGCTGCTGAATAAATGCGGTGTTGGTATCTCCAGCGACAATAATCGGATGACGCAGTAAATTGCTCAGAAATTGTTTATTACTATTCACGCCCAACAAGACACAATCATCAACGGCGCGAGCGAGCAGTCGAATCGCATCCTGACGGGTCTTTCCATAAGCAATGACTTTGGCCACCATCGGATCATAGAACGGACTAATTTCACCTTGTTCTAACATGCCGTGGTCAATACGGACATTCGGCAACCTACCATCAGCACCAGCAGGTTGCCAACGAAGCACTTTACCTGTTTGTGGCAAGAAATCCTGCCGCGGATCTTCTGCATATAAACGGACTTCAATCGCATGCCCATTCAGGGTCAGTTCATGCTGTTGCAAAGCTAAAGTTTCACCATTGGCAACACGAAGCTGCCATTCCACCAAATCTAGCCCTGTAATCATTTCCGTGACAGGATGTTCGACCTGCAAACGGGTATTCATTTCCAGAAAATAGAACTCACCCGATTGATCCAGCAAGAACTCCACTGTACCTGCCCCCACATAATCACAAGCTTTAGCCGCTGCAACAGCTGCCTCACCCATTTTCTGACGAAGTTCAAGCGTCATCACAGGACAAGGGGCTTCTTCGACCACCTTTTGGTGACGACGCTGAATTGAACAATCACGTTCAAACAAATACACATAATTGCCATGCGTATCACCAAAGACCTGAATCTCGACGTGGCGTGGGGCAATCACGGCTTTCTCTAAAATCAGTTCACCTGAACCAAAGGCATTTTCTGCCTCTGAACGTGCTGTTTTTAAGGCATCCAATACATCCGAAGCCTGATGGACCAAGCGCATGCCACGTCCGCCACCGCCTGCCGAAGCCTTAACCATTAGAGGATAACCAATCTTCTCTGCCTGTTCAGCTAGATAATCAATATCCTGCTGATCACCTTCATAACCGGGCACACAAGGTACTCCAGCTTGAATCATGGCAATTTTAGACAGGCGCTTACTACCCATTAATTCAATCGCAGCAGCTGTTGGTCCAATAAAGGTAATACCATGATCAAGACAAGCCTGAGCAAAGTCAGTATTTTCAGACAGGAAACCATAACCGGGATGTACCGCATCCGCACCTGTCTTTTGGCAGGCTTCAATAATATTGGCAATCGATAAATAGGATTCTGAAACTTTAGAAGCACCGATATAAACCGCCTCATCTGCCAGCTGGACATGGCGTGCATTGGCATCAGCATCTGAATACACGGCAACCGTTTGATAACCCATCGCTTTGGCCGTCTGCATGACACGAACGGCGATTTCACCACGGTTTGCCACTAACACTTTTGAAAATTTCATTATTTAATCCCTCAAAGCACCGTATGTATATGGTTTTGACCGATACGGTGCGCAAAGTCATACTTTGCTCTTTTACTGCTCAGTCCAGTTTGGCAAACGTTTTTGAATAAAAGCCATCGTTCCTTCTTGCCCTTCTGCGCCACCGACTGCTTGTGCAAATTGTTGTGCTGCATCATCCAGCAGAGAAGTTAAAGGTTCATTCAGCGTTCGATGTAATAAAGCTTTGGTAGCACGAGAAGCCAAAGGTGCAGCACGCTTAATCTGTTGAATCGTCTCAGCCAGCTGCTGCTCCAGTTCAGCGTCATTCTGCGCCAACTGATGAATCACCCCTAAATTCAAAGCAGCATGACCATCAAAACGTAGGCCTAATAAAGCCAAACGGCGGGCTTGAGTCAGGCCAATACGCTTTACCACGAAAGGCGCAATTTGCGCAGGTAAGATACCTAAGCCTGTTTCTGGCAAACCAAACTGGGCACTCTCACGGCTGATGGCAATATCCGAAACACAGGCTAAACCAAAGCCGCCACCAAGTACTGCCCCTTCCAATACAGCAACAACGGTCTGGGGTGCTTGATCTACCTGTTCAATCATGGCTCCAAAACGGCGATTAAAATCCACATAGGGCTGTAAGCTACCGCTATTGGCAGCTTCAACTCGCAATCCCGCCATATCCTTGATATCGCCACCTGCACAGAAATGCCCGCCCTTACCTCTGAGAATGACAGCGCGAATTGAAGAGTCATTCGCAATCTCGCTAAACACCTGTTGAATGGCAGTGACCATATTCAAACTCATGGCATTACGGCTTTCAGGACGATTCAGCCATAAGGTCAAAATGCTGCCCTGTTGCTCTAGTTCAATGCTGTCATCAATATTCAAGTCTGCAAGAGAAGTTGAAAGCACCATCTTTCGTCTCCTAGTTTTTCTGCTTTTTAGGCAGAATATCCATGAGCTTACAGATAATCCCCAACATAATCTCATCTGCACCGCCGCCAATTGAACCTAGACGACCATCACGGAATAGTTGCGACGCAGGGTTATCCCACATAAAGCCATTACCGCCCCAATATTGCAGACAGCTATCCGCCACTTCACGACTTAAACGACCCGCTTTTAACTTTGCCATTGAGGCCAGCATGGTGACATTCTCACCTGCAATATGCTGTTCACATGCCTGATAAGTTAAGGCGCGCAATGCTTCTACTTCGGTCATCAACTCAGCAAAACGGAAATGTACATATTGGTTATGAATCAAGGGCTGACCAAAGGTGGTACGTTCTTTGGCATAATCAATGGTTTGCTGAATGACTTTTTCCATCCCGCCCACCGCATTGGCACAAGCCCACATCCGCTCTTCTTGGAACTGCATCATTTGCATCATAAAGCCCATGCCTTCTGCACCCACAAGGTTGCGTTGCGGTACACGCACATTATCGAAATAAACCTGTGCAGTGGTGGTTGAGCGCATACCCAGTTTATTTAAGGGTTCAGAGAAACTAATCCCTGCCGTTTTTGCCGGCACAATAATCATGGATTTGTTGACGTGTGGCTTATCATCAGAGGTATTGGCAAGTAAACAGAAGAAATCTGCTTGTAATGAGTTGGTGATCCACATCTTACTGCCGTTAATCACATAGTCGTCGCCATCTTTTTTTGCAGTCGTTTTAATGGCTGCCACATCAGAACCCGCATGCACTTCGGATACTGCAATCGACGCGACATATTCACCACGAATCGCAGGATTTAAAAACTCATCTCGTAGTTCTTTGCTGCCAAAACGTGCCAGTGCAGGCGTTGCCATATCGGTTTGCACGCCAATCGCCAGTGGCACCCCCCCACACGCAGCACGACCTAACTCTTCTGCCACGACAAGGTTGTATGAATAATCGAGTCCTAAACCACCATTCTCCTCAGGCTTACAAATCCCCAATAAGCCCAAATCCCCCATTTTCTTAAATACGTCATGAATCGGAAAACGGCCCGCCTCTTCCCATTCAGGAATAAAGGGATTCAATTCATTTTCCACAAACTGGCGTGTGGTACGGCGTAAAGCATCATGTTCTGCGGTAAATTTCATTGTTTTTTTCCTTAAAAATTGTTTTTCTCCTCTCCCTAACCCTCTCCCCAAAAGGGCGAGGGAATCCCTTCTCCCTCAGGGAGAAGGCTAGGATGAGGGTGTTAAAAATTAAAATCTCGACACACCAAATCGTGTTGGATTTAACTCACGTTGATGTGCTTCAAAAATGGTTTGTAATAAGAAAATCAGTACTTTCCGGGTGTCTCTCGGATCGATAATCCCATCGTCATGGAGCATTGCGGTATTGAATAAAGCCGTCGACTGCTGTTCCAGTTTCATTGCTGTACTTTGTTCCAAGAAATCCAACATCTGTGGATTCGGTTCCATCCCTGATGCTTTCTGTTTACCCTCAGCCACGATACGCAATACCTTACCTGCTTGTGCCGCGCCCATTACTGCCACATGCGAATTGGGCCATGCAAAGATAAATTGTGGCGACAAACTGCGTCCACACATCGCATAGTTGCCTGCCCCATAAGAACCCGCAACCACGATCGAGATTTTTGGCACCGTCGCATTGGCGACTGCCTGAATCAGCTTAGAACCATGCTTGATAATGCCGTTCTGCTCTGCATCCGTTCCGACCATAAAACCTGTGGTGTTGTGCAAGAATAAGAGTGGACGTTGGGTCTGTTCACACAGATGAATAAATTGTGCTGCTTTAGCCGCCCCCTGCGGCGTGATCGGGCCATTATTGGTAATGATGCCGATATGCAGCCCCCCCACCTTTGCCCAGCCACAGACCGTTAAAGCATCATATTCCTGTTTAAATTCCAGAAAGTCTGAATCATCAATAATCCGTGCAATGATTTCCTTCATATCAAAAGGTTGCTTCGGATCTTGAGGAACAATACCTAACAATTCTTCCGCAGCATAACGTGGTTCTTTATAATTCTGATTCGATTGCGCGGTTTGTTCTTTCCAGTTCAGATGTTCAAAAATCTCACGCGCCAAACGAATACCATCCGCATCATTCTCGACCAGATATTCCGCCACGCCTGAGACTTGAGTATGCATTTCTGCCCCACCCAGCTCTTCAGCTGTTGCGACCTCACCTGTTGCTGCCAATAACAACGGTGGCCCTGCCAATAACATTTCAGTCTGTTTGCGTACGGCGATCACATAATCTGACAAACCCGGCTGATAAGCCCCACCAGCGGTCGCATTACCATGCACTACTGCAACTTGTGGAATTCCCGCAGCAGATAATCGAGCCTGATTGGCAAAGGTCATACCACCATAGGTAAACACTTCCGCAGCATAGTTCAAGTTTGCTCCGCCACTTTCAGTCAAGGTGACCATTGGCAGCTTTTGCTCTAATGCGATCTTTTGCAGGCGCAGGGTTTTATGTACCCCCATCGGTGACATGGTGCCACCTTTGATCGCACTGTTACTGGCAGAGACCAGCGCACGTACTCCACTGACAAAACCAATCCCTGCGATAACCCCACCACCTGCCTCGGAGCCATCTTTATCATCATGCATGTTGTAGCCAACCAAACCACACAGCTCGACAAAAGGTGAATCCGCATCTAATAACAGTCGAATACGCTCATGGGGCAAAATTTTGCCTTTCTTATCAAACTTGGGTTTTGCTGCATAAGATTTATCGATGCTTTTTTGCTGCACGGCCCGAACTTCAGCCAACTGCGTTAATAACGCCTCTCGATTTTGCTCATATTGCTCACTACCCACTGCAATTTCAGATTGGAGAATGCTCATATTTATTCTCCATCTGTTTTGAATATGTCAGGAATGAAAGCACGATGAAAGCCATTAAAGGCTTCATTATTGGTCGCATCTGCCAATGGATACATACGCGTGCCTTGTGAAGCAGCCCCATCGATGCGAAGTGTTACCCCTGAGACAAAAGCAGCGGCATCGGAGAGTAAATAACAAATCGCAGAGGAAATTTCTGACTCTGTACCCATCCGTTTTAATGGGACATTGCTCGCCAAACTTGGAATAATCACTTTGGCAAAATCACCACTATAGTTATCCATGCCTGAAGAAATAATCCAACCTGGTGCAACCGCATTGACGCGAACCCCAGACTTACCCCATTCAACCGAAGCTGTTTTCGTCAGGTTATCTACACCTGAACGTGCTGCACCTGAATGGCCCATACCCGGCATACCGCCCCACATGTCTGCGGTCATGTTGACAATGCTGCCACCATGCTTTGCCATCCATTGATTATAAGCTTCACGCATCAGATAGAAGGTTGAATGCAGGTTATTACGGACCACAGCATCAAAACCGTTGGCAGAAATATTTTCAAGCGCAGAAGGAAATTGTCCACCTGCGTTATTGACTAAACCATCGAGCTTGCCGAACTTTTCAATGACTTCGGCAATCATGCTTTTGACTTGTTCTTCATCACGGTTATCACAGACGATGAAATGAACTTTGCCGCTATCTTCTAGAATTTCCTGACTGGCCTTTTCTAATTTTTCAACTTTACGTCCCGTAATCACGACTTGCGCGCCTAAGGATGCCAATTCATGCGCAGTACAACGGCCAATACCAGAGCCACCGCCTGTCACGATAATCACTTTGTCAGAAAATGCATCTGTCCTGAAAATTGATTGATAACCCATGTTTATATCCTTACTTATTTTTCTAACAGTTGTGCTGGCACTTTCACCGGTATATCCAATAATTGCTGTGCAAAGGCTTTACCCTGTGGATCGATTCGCAAGCTGGCAATCCCACCACCACCCAAAGCATTTTCCAACATGAAATTCAGCGCATTCATCTCTGGCAATTCATAACGGATCACCTTGGATTTGTCTGGGTCTAAAACATGCTGCATATACGCGGCAACATTGGCTTCAGTCAGTGCCGCACGAATCCAAGGCAAATATTCTGCTTGACGTGCAATCACCCCTATATTGCTATGATTGCCCTTATCGCCACTGCGTGCATGTGCCACCTCAATCAAAGGCACTTCAACTTCATCACCTTGATAGGTTGCCACTTCACCAACCGGATGTAGCTCGACAGCTGATGCCGTTTGCCCCGTAGGAATCTGTACAGGGTAACGCTGCCCAGCAAAATCAACTTCTACCTTTAATTGATCTTTATCAATCAAAAATGAAAATAATTTCACCACTGCCGATGCTTTAGGACGGCCTCCGACAATTCCTGCCAATGCAGGTGCCATGCCTGTTGAAGCTTGGGCAATTTCAGAAGCAAAGAACATACAAGCCTCTTTAAATAGATGCTTGACAGCGATTTTAACCACCACTTCACGGCTGTCTTTGATTCGGGCATGTGTACCATAAGTACTTTCAACCCCGAGAATCTCAACAGACTTTTCACTAAACGGTGGGACTGATCGTAACGCCAATACGCGTTCACATTTATTCAGAATGGCATCCGCAATCACTTGGGCTTTTTCTGGTGCTTCACGACCAGCGATTAAGAAACTGACTAAAACTCGGTAGCCATCGGCATAGGTTGCACTGACTTTATATTGCTGGGTGGGTGCACGACCTGTTGCACCTGTTACCTTGACTCGATGTTCACCCACCTGTTCTAAATGGACTTGGCTAAAATCAGCAATCACATCAGGTAAAAGATAGACTTGCGGATTGCCAATTTCGTAAACGACCTGCTCTGCTACAGTCGCAGTCGAAACCAATCCACCCGTCCCTTTCGGCTTGGTCACAATAAAGGAGCTATCTTGACTGACTTCAACAATTGGAAAACCCATATTGTCAAAGCCTTGAACTAACCGCCAATCAGTAAAGTTTCCACCAGTACACTGTGCACCACATTCAATCACATGCCCTGCCAATGCACCTTGCGCCAACTTGTCATAATCCTCAAGTGACCATTTATACTCATGCAACAGTGGTGCAAGCACAACCGCTGAATCGACCACACGACCTGTAATCACGATATCTGCCCCTAAATCGAGTGCATCGCGAATCGCAACAGCGCCTAGATAGGCATTACTACTGGCAACATGTGCAGGTAAGGCATCACCATTAAACATTTCCTGAATATTTTGGGTGAGTAATTCGGCATGCTTTGGTAGTACATCATCCCCCAGTACCACTGCAACTTTTAAATTTAAACCCTTCTCATCAATCATTTTTTGTAATGCATCACGGCAAGCCAGTGGATTTACCCCACCTGCATTACTAATCACTTTAATTTTTTTCTCAGCAATTTTATTGATCAGTGGTGTCATGACTCGACTGACAAAATCCAAAGCATAACCATGACTTGGATCCATCATCATCGCCTTGGCCATAATCGACATGGTGATTTCTGACAGATAATCAAAGACTAGATAATCAATATCACTTAGGTGTACCAACTGAAAAGCAGCGGTATTGGTATCGCCCCAGAACCCTGATGCACACCCGATTTTGACTACCCTCTGGTCATCCTGTTTGACAGTTGTCATGCGCTTTCTCATTGTTATTACTAAAAACGCCTTAACATTACCAAGCAAGTGCTTGGTTTGTAAAGTACATAATGCTATGGTATAAAAATAGAAATAATATTTCTTGCTAATACCTTGTTATTTGGAATAAATTTTCTAAAAAAATTATGCTACCTAGCCATGTGAAATAAAAAATGCTTTTAATTAGTTTTATTCAAAGCCACTATCTAGAAGTTTCATTTCTTCTCCATGAAAAAGCAGAATTAATTATTTTTTTGCTCATTTTTTGTTTAGGTATCCTTTTCGCCAATATTCCGAAAAATAAAGTCATTGCTTTTATTCTTTTCATTCTAAGCTTTATCTTACCTTTCATATATATTTTTTATTTTCAGATGATTATTGTAAATAATCACCTCAATCAAGAAGTTAAAAAACAAAATTTTCACTATGGCTGTATGACCTACTATACAACTGTCAAATACAAACCTAAAAATTCAAAAGATTTTTCATATAGTGATTATTTTATTATTAACAATACATTTTCAAAAGTTGATATTCGAGGGAAAAACTCCCACATAGGAAAGCAAATCAATGATTTCAATACACTTAGAAATCCTGATACTTGTTATTCTGTGCGCTATATAGAATTCAAATTCTTATTTTATAAAAAAATTAAGGTTTATGATTTGGTAGAGCTTCCTAATTAACCTATCATACTGCCACATTGCTGTAGGACTAAGACATGATCGCAACTTCAATTGAACAAATCCCCAAAATTGTTTGTTTTGATGACAGTCCACGTGGGCGTTTATTGCAAGGTGCAGCCTATCTATTTTATAAGCAGGGTTATGACAAAACCACGGTTCGTCAACTCGGTGAATTTATCGGAATTCAATCAGGTAGCCTGTTTCATCATTTTAAAAGTAAGGATGAGATTCTTGCGACAGTGATGGAACAGACCATCATTTATAATTTTGCCCGCTTAAAAGAAGCGGCTGAACGCTCAAACGATCCTGAACAGCAATTACGTCATTTGATCAAAGCTGAATTACTCTCCATTGCTGGTGATACAGGTGCAGCTATGGCCGTACTGGTACATGAATGGTTTGCACTATCAAAAGAAAAACAAGACTACCTTCTAAAAATGCGTAATGAATATGAGCAAGTTTGGTTAGACGTGATTGAAAAATTACGTGCTCAAGGCAAGGTGAAACATGATGCTTTTATCTGGCGTCGTTTACTCGGTGGCTCGATTTCTTGGACGGTGACATGGTACAAACCCGAGGGTAAAGTCAAAGTTGATGAGTTGACTGAAATGGTTTGGGAAATGGCGGTGAAATGAGTCCAGTCTACTTGCGTAAGCCTCAACGTAGTGATTTAACTGAAATCAGACATGCCTACTCAAATAGTATTCATCTACATCGACCATGGACCTATCCACCGACTGATTTTGAACACTACCTCGCTCAAGAACATCGTTATTTTGTCTGCTTGAAAGAAAATCATGCCATTGTTGGCACCTTTAATATCTCGAATATCGTTCGAGGTTACTTCCATTCTGCTTATTTAGGCTATGAAGCCTTTTATCCTTATGCAGGACATGGCTATATGCGGCATGGACTACAATTGGTTTTAAAAGAAGCATTTCAAACACTGAATCTACATCGACTAGAAGCTAATATTCAACCAGACAACCTGACCTCTATTCGCCTTGTATCAAATGCAGGTTTTGTGAAAGAAGGCTTCTCTCGCCAGTACCTACGAGTCGGTGGAAAAGAATGGAAAGATCATGAACGTTGGGCAATTTTAAATTCGGATTGGACAGATCAGAAATATCAGGCATTCTAAAAAATTGATTCCAATTTAAGCACGACACAGCTTATCGCTCATGTCTATTTATCTATATTCGTTGTATTAGAAAACTGCTATTGTTGTTAAACATCAAATGATTATAAGAATTAGTAATAATGAATCCAATACAACACGCCAATATTTCGGTGAAACGTCGCGGGGGCGAGCTTGAAGATTATATTGATATTCATGCTTTAATCGATAGTACCAAAATGCTGTGTACCGATAATCGTCATCGTATCCTGCATACTTTTTGGGGTGTTCAGGAAGTGATTATTCCAATCTTTGGACATCACTTCAAAAATAGTGCTGGAAATAGCATTGAAGTGAAAGACCTGTGTGAAAAAGATCACCTATTGGTTGATTTCCATCACCGCTTTATTCCAACTTTAGGTGATTTTGTTGCAGCCATGCAGGATATCCCTACAGATGGATTGGCAAAGCGTTTAGAGAAATTCCATGCTGATGTGATTGATGACCCAAAGCTATCGGCAACACTGCTCTCTCCGTTATCGGTAACAGGACAATTAAAGTCGTTACTGATCACCCACAATAGTTGGTTTATCAATACCATTCTTCCCATGATTGGAAAAGGTAAAGCCAAGTTTATTGATTTTGATATTCGTCCTGATTTCTTTTTCAATCCGATGCGTTTTGAACTCTGGATGGACAATGGTATGGCTGTGCCGCCTAGTGCAGCTAAGCTGCAAGAATTAAAAACTAAAATTGCTTAACTTAAGGGGAAATAAAAATGAGCAATATCCAATACGTGATTCGTCAAAATGACTTTGCTTATAATGATGAATGGCATCTGACCAACTGCGTTTCAACTGGGGCAATCAAGCAAATTTATACAGATAAAGCTGAGGCGGAAAAGGCATATAAAACCTTAGTCGTTGAAGGCTTATACTATGATGAACTTTGTAACTATGACATCGGCAATGGCGAAGTAGATGATGAAATCTACGAAAAACTTGAAGCTTTAGTATTAGAAAAAACGGGTAAAAAATTTGATATCGAAGATGGTGAAATTCCGAAACTGGATGAAGATGATGCTTTCGAATTTGCCAAAATTTCGGGTATTGTCTGGTATCAACTCATAGAGATTGATGCGGCACAACCTTGCTATGTCCTCTGGATCAACTCAGAAGAAGACTATTTTTCTGGCTATGAAACTGGCAGCATTATTTCTAGCCAAGATGAAAACTTTAGTGATGTTACGTGGGAATCCAATATTTATGCGATGGACTATGAGTTCGAAGCCTTGATGGACAAGCCACTTGCTGAGTTAAGTGATAGCCCATTGCTATTCAAACAATTTATCGAGCAGACTTCTGATATTCGCTATGATGCTGAAAAAGATAGCATCGAAGGTATTTCTCTCGACAACATAAAATTTATTGATATCAAAGCACTAAATTCATTTTTAAAACAACCCATCTTCGAAATCCGTCAAATTTCTTTAGAAGAATTAGCTGAACTAGAATAAGTTTCAAAATAAAAAAGTGCGGTTTTTTAAACCGCACTTTTAATCAAATATCAAGTGAATTTAATAACCCAATTGCTTACTAATTAAGTCCTTCATAATTTCTTCTGCACCACCACCAATCATATTCACCTTCACTTCACGATAAATACGTTCCGATTTAGTACCACGCATAAAACCCATGCCCCCGAGTGTCTGTACCGCGGCATCTGCACAGAATTGCATGGTTTGAGTAGCGACATTCTTAAGCATACAAATTTGAGCAATCAGTTCACTGCCCTGTAATTCAGGCTTGCCCAAGCGATAAGCAGTATCCTCCAATAAAGCACGCGTTGCAGTCAATCGAGTTGCCATATCCACCAACTTATGACGCATCACCTGATGATCGACCAAACGCTTACCAAAGGTTTGGCGTTGCTGTGCCCAATCCAGTGCCTCTTCATAGCAAGTCAAAGCAAAGCCATAACTACTGGCAGCAAGGAAAAAACGCTCCATATTGAAGTTATTCATAATCACCAGAAAGCCCATATTTTCAGGACCTAATAAATGGCTAGCAGGCACTTTGACATTGTCAAAATGTAAATGTGCCGTATCTGATGCCCACCAGCCCATTTTGTCCAGTTTGGTTTTGCTGATCCCCTCACTATGCGCATCAATCAACAGCATGGAAATACCATTTGCACCTTTGGCATTTGGATCAGTACGAACTGCAACCGAGTAATAATCCGCTCGTATCCCTGAGGTGATAAAGGTCTTTTCTCCACTCACCAGAAAATAATCACCTTCTCGTATGGCTTTAGTTTTAAGTGCGGCTACATCCGACCCACCACCAGGCTCAGTAATCGCCAATGCTGAGATCTTGTCACCCGATAGAATTTGAGGGAGTACTTCAGATTTAACCTCTTCATTGGCAAAATGCTGGATAGGTGGTGCACCAATGGTATGTGACAGTAAAGAAGCAGCCAAACCACCCGATGCACATTTCGCCAGCTCAATAGAGGCTAACAGGGTATAAAATGCATCTGTTCCTGCAATGCCACCATATTGCTCTTCAAACCCTAATCCCAACAAACCAATGTCTGCAGCTTTTTTATAGAGTTCTCTCGGAAAGGTTTCACTTTCATCCCATTCATTGATAAAAGGTGAAATCTCTTTTTCTATAAAGCGTCGGATACTCTTGGAAAACTCAAGATGCTGCTCGTTATAGTATAAAGGATTAAGGTGCATATTCTGCTTCCTAGCAATTATTGATCATTGTTTATTGAATGAGCACTAAAGTAGCAAAACCAGAAAAACCAAGCAAGCGCTTGGCAAAATTAAAAATTAAAAAAACTGCGTAAGTAGGATAAAAAAGCGAAACTATATTTTTAATCGACCACGAAATCCACGGGTCGCATAATAAGATTGGGCACCATTATGATAGGTAAAAACACGGCCATAACGGCTATCACAAAAAATTGCACCACCCAATTTACGCACATCTTCTGGCGTTTTAACCCAACTTGAAGTTTTTAAATCGAAATGCTCAACTGACTGTAACTGCCTATATTGCTCTTCTGTTAACAGTTCAATTCCGATAGCCTCAGCATTCTCAATAGCATTGTTTTCAGGTTTATGTTCCTTGCGCGCATCTAAAGCCGCACGATCATAACACAGGCTTCTACGCCCTTTTGGCGTTTCCACAGCACAATCATAGAACACAATTTCAGATGCTGTCATATCAAACGAAACCACATCTGGCTCTCCACCCGTATCTTCCATTTGGTTAAGAGACCATAACTTTCCTGGTTGCTGTTGTAATCGATCTTCGATATCGGACCAATTCAAGTCTTTGTGACGATGCATATTTTTTTCAAAACGCTTTTTCAAGATTTCTAGTAACACTGTAGCTTGTTCAGGCTCTAACTTTTTACTCTTGGTCATTTTTATACTCTAGATTTTATGATTACACTGAACGGCCATCAAAATGGTTGATCTTGATGCTTTCCAAATCAAGATCATCAATACACCTTATATTAATGGCATACATCTGCTTGCCTTTTGCATCAATTCCAGTTGCATAAGGATGAATACCACAGGTATTACAAAAATGATGGTCGATCACATGTTTATTAAATTGATAGCTCGCTAATGCGTTCTCTTGAACGGAGATGTCGACTTGATCCGTAGGCAAGAACCACAATAAAGAACCCTTTCTCTGACAAATCGAACAGTTACATGACAAAGCCTCGGTTAACTCACCCTGTGCCACAAAGGAAATTTTTCCACAGTGACAACTTCCCTTATATTCCATTTTGTTTTCCTTTCTTATCTTTTTCTTCTCTATTAAACAAAGCTGTTTAACTTCTGTCCAGTTAGTTTGGTTACTTGTTTAGCGATAAGGAAATGTAAGTTGATACCGCCATTGATATTCCAATCGAGCTAAAGTGCCAACAAAAATAGCTTCTCCACCAATATGAATCATGGCTAAAATCGTCATTTCATCCCAAAACATGCCCAACATGATTAAGCAAGCCATAACCCAAATGACATTCGCAATCACAAGAATATTAATAAGCAGAAGAGATCTTTTTCTATAATTCGCTAATGTAAATGAATAACATGCATACAATAGATTAATGCAACCAATGAAAATGACGACATGCCTAGGTAAATGATACAACTGGCTGAACCACTTACTCGCAAACAAGACGACGAGGCCTGCGAATCCAGCTGCGCCGCAATCTACCCACAAAATATTCTTTACAATATTCATGCTTGAATGCTCTTCTGCTTTAGTTTTTAGAACAAGCCAACCATTTTTTTTATTTACAACTTTTTTATTTCTAACAGAAATACTAATTCCAAAAATGGTCACAGTGCTGACACTTTGTTCCATGTTGATAAGAAAATAGAGGGAATCCAAGCAATAAAAAAACCAAATATGCAGGCCTTTTTCCTTCCGTATAGGGCTTTATATCTGTACTTCCACACTTGGGACAGCATTCGCTTGAACCGAACTCTTGTTCTAATTCTTGGCTAAAATCTTGTGCGAGAATCGCCTTTGCTTCCTCTACATAACTTTCTGGAACCAATAACTGAACACCACCTAATGCATTGGAATAAAGCCAATCCATATTAATAGTATGTTCATTCTCAATACGTACTGGAATCTCAGATGCCTCTAATTAAGTTTTGGCAATCTGAGCCTCGTAGGGAAAAGAATACGTTTCAGCGACAACCCATTGCATAAGAATAACTAATAGGGATAAAACTGAATTCTAATCTCAACTCATTTAAGTGTATATTGCAAAAATATATTCATATACTGCACTCAGCAATACCTTGTTATGTATTTTCGCTGTGAAATTTTTCCCATGCTATGGATTCTATATTGCCAGTCAGTTCATTTGATTGCTCATCAAATAGCTTATACATGATTTGATGCTGACCAATTGATGCACCGCCCTCAAGACCTAGTAAGACGGTATATAGTGCATCGGTTAAAGCCTCCGAAACAATTTTTTCAGTTAAATTAATTTGTTCATTATTCATTCCAGATTTTTCTAATAAATCAATTCGTGATGTGTCGGAATCAATAGTAAAGTAGCTCCGAACGAGCTCATCCCTTAAGTCTTTAAATTCCTGTACGAATTCTTCTGAGGTAATAGAAACATTATTATTAATCATTTAAATTCAACCTATTTTTCTGTTCAGCATATAGTCTTGTTATACATTTTTCCATTCAATCATAGGGGTATTTTTCTTTTCATCTATGCAATAAAAAACACCCCCTCTGCGTTAGCGGAGGGGGTGTTAGTATTTAAAAGCTGGCGATGACTTACTCTCACATGGCAAGTGCCACACTACCATCAGCGCTAAGAGGTTTCACTTCTGAGTTCGGGAAGGGATCAGGTGGTTCACTCTTGCTATTGTCGCCAGCAAACTGTTGTGGTGCTTTCGGGTCTTATTTGTAGTGTATTCACCACATGCCTTACTTACGATCCAAAGAGTTATTAACGGATTAGATTATTGAGTCGAAGTTTATTGCTTAGCAATCACTAAATCAAGTTCTTTGTTCAAGATCAGGTTCAACTGATCTTTTATGAATCGATTATCAGCTTTACATACAACTGCTTGGGTGTTGTATAGTCAAGCCTCACGAGCAATTAGTATTGGTCAGCTTCACACGTCACCGTGCTTCCACACCCAACCTATCAACGTCCTAGTCTCGAACGGCTCTTTAGAGGAATAAATTCCTAGGGAAATCTTATCTTGAGGTAGGCTTCCCGCTTAGATGCTTTCAGCGGTTATCCCTTCCGAACATAGCTACCCGGCGATGCGACTGGCGTCACAACCGGTACACCAGAGGTTCGTCCACTCTGGTCCTCTCGTACTAGGAGCAGATCCTCTCAAATTTCCAGCGCCCACGGTAGATAGGGACCGAACTGTCTCACGACGTTCTAAACCCAGCTCGCGTACCTCTTTAAATGGCGAACAGCCATACCCTTGGGACCTGCTTCAGCCCCAGGATGAGATGAGCCGACATCGAGGTGCCAAACACCGCCGTCGATATGAACTCTTGGGCGGTATCAGCCTGTTATCCCCAGAGTACCTTTTATCCGTTGAGCGATGGCCCTTCCATACAGAACCACCGGATCACTAAGACCTACTTTCGTACCTGCTCGACTTGTGGGTCTCGCAGTTAAGCGCGCTTTTGCCTTTATACTCTACGCGTGATTTCCGACCACGCTGAGCGCACCTTCGTACTCCTCCGTTACTCTTTAGGAGGAGACCGCCCCAGTCAAACTACCCACCAGACATGGTCCTCGCCCCGGATTACGGGGCAGAGTTAGAACCTCAACATTACCAGGGTGGTATTTCAAGGACGGCTCCATTGGAACTAGCGTTCCAACTTCAAAGCCTCCCACCTATCCTACACAAGTAAGGTCAAAGTTCAATGTCAAGCTGCAGTAAAGGTTCACGGGGTCTTTCCGTCTAGCCGCGGGTACACCGCATCTTCACGGCGAATTCGATTTCACTGAGCCTCTGCTGGAGACAGCGCCGCCATCATTATGCCATTCGTGCAGGTCGGAACTTACCCGACAAGGAATTTCGCTACCTTAGGACCGTTATAGTTACGGCCGCCGTTTACTGGGGCTTCGATCAAGAGCTTCGCTTACGCTAACCCCATCAATTAACCTTCCAGCACCGGGCAGGCATCACACCCTATACGTCCACTTTCGTGTTTGCAGAGTGCTATGTTTTTAATAAACAGTTGCAGCGGCCTGGTTTCTGTGGCTGCCAATAGCTCAGGGAGCAAGTCCCATCACCGTCAGCAGCGTACCTTCTCCCGAAGTTACGGTACCATTTTGCCTAGTTCCTTCAGCAGAGTTCTCTCAAGCGCTTTGGTCTACTCGACCTGACCACCTGTGTCGGTTTCGGGTACGATTCCTGTGTAACTGAAGCTTAGAGACTTTTCCTGGAAGCATGGTATCAGCCACTTCACTGTACAAGTACAGCTTGCTATCAGCTCTCAGCATAGAGCACCCCGGATTTGCCTAAGATGCATGCCTACTGCCTTCCACCTGGACAACCAACGCCAGGCTGACTTAACCTTCTCCGTCCTCTCATCGCATTACACAGAAGTATTGGAATATTAACCAATTTCCCATCGACTACGCCTCTCGGCCTCGCCTTAGGGGTCGACTCACCCAGCCCCGATTAACGTTGGACTGGAACCCTTGGTCTTTCAGCGAACGGGTTTTTCACCCGTTTTGTCGTTACTCACGTCAGCATTCGCACTTCTGATACCTCCAGCATACTTCTCAATACACCTTCATCGGCTTACAGAACGCTCCCCTACCACTTACGCTAATGCGTAAATCCGCAGCTTCGGCACATAGTTTTAGCCCCGTTACATCTTCCGCGCAGGCCGACTCGACTAGTGAGCTATTACGCTTTCTTTAAAGGGTGGCTGCTTCTAAGCCAACCTCCTAGCTGTCTATGCCTTCCCACATCGTTTCCCACTTAACTATGATTTTGGGGCCTTAGCTGGCGGTCTGGATTGTTTTCCTCTTGACTACGGACGTTAGCACCCGCAGTCTGTCTCCCGGATAGTACTCATTGGTATTCGGAGTTTGCATCGGTTTGGTAAGTCGGGATGACCCCCTAGCCGAAACAGTGCTCTACCCCCAATGGTATTCGTCCGAGGCGCTACCTAAATAGCTTTCGGGGAGAACCAGCTATCACCAGGCTTGATTAGCCTTTCACCCCTATCCACAAGTCATCCCCTGGCTTTTCAACGACAGTGGGTTCGGTCCTCCAGTTAGTGTTACCCAACCTTCAACCTGCTCATGGATAGATCGCCTGGTTTCGGGTCTATACCCAGCAACTAAACGCCCTATTAAGACTCGATTTCTCTACGGCTCCCCTATTCGGTTAACCTCGCTACTGAATATAAGTCGCTGACCCATTATACAAAAGGTACGCAGTCACCGAACAAGTCGGCTCCCACTGCTTGTATGCATGCGGTTTCAGGATCTATTTCACTCCCCTCACAGGGGTTCTTTTCGCCTTTCCCTCACGGTACTGGTTCACTATCGGTCAGTCAGGAGTATTTAGCCTTGGAGGATGGTCCCCCCATATTCAGACAAGGTTTCACGTGCCTCGCCCTACTCGTCATCATTGTGTGTGCCCTTTCGTGTACGGGAATATCACCCTCTACGTTCGCACTTCCCAGAGCGTTCCACTAGAACACACACAACTTAATGGGCTGCTCCCCGTTCGCTCGCCGCTACTAAGGGAATCTCAATTGATTTCTTTTCCTAAGGGTACTGAGATGTTTCACTTCCCCTCGTTCGCTTCATAAGCCTATGTATTCAGCTTATGATACCCGCCTTATAGCGGGTGGGTTCCCCCATTCAGAAATCTCCGGATCAAAGGATATTTGCCGCCTCCCCGGAGCTTATCGCAGGCTATTACGTCTTTCATCGCCTCTGACTGCCAAGGCATCCACCACATGCACTTAATTACTTGACTATACAACCCCAAACAGTCGTTAACACATACAAGTGAGTGTTATCGTTGCAAACTTAATTGCTACTATCTGTTGTCCTGTGAATTTAATCACCGTACAGCTTCAATCTAATTCATATACCAAAACGCTTGATTCAGTTAATTTGCTAGTTCTCAGATTAAATATGTTCTTAACAATTACTTGTTAAGCTTATATCTAATCGAGTTTGAACAATTTATTTCAGACTCAATTTTCTAATCTGTTAATGATTAACTACCACCTCGTCGGTGCGTAGTAAACTGTGATAAATCACAGAACTTAATAAACCAAGACCATGCGATCTTCTTGTTTACTAAATTCTATAAGCTATCTTTGGAATTTAACTTTAGTTTCTTACATTACTTCGTAATGTGTGGTGGAGACTAGGAGAGTCGAACTCCTGACCTCCTGCGTGCAAAGCAGGCGCTCTACCAACTAAGCTAAGTCCCCAGCTTATCATTTAATGAACGATATATCTTTCAATCTAAGCTACTGCAATCAGATTTGGTGGGTCTGACAAGACTTGAACTTGTGACCCCACGCTTATCAAGCGTGTGCTCTAACCAACTGAGCTACAGACCCTCAGATACATCTTCGAAGAACAACTTGTTGTGGATTCTTACCGGTCACCAATCTTTCGTTAAGGAGGTGATCCAGCCGCAGGTTCCCCTACGGCTACCTTGTTACGACTTCACCCCAGTCATCGGCCACACCGTGGTAAGCGTCCTCCTTGCGGTTAGACTACCTACTTCTGGTGCAACAAACTCCCATGGTGTGACGGGCGGTGTGTACAAGGCCCGGGAACGTATTCACCGCGGCATTCTGATCCGCGATTACTAGCGATTCCGACTTCATGGAGTCGAGTTGCAGACTCCAATCCGGACTACGATCGGCTTTTTGAGATTAGCATCCTATCGCTAGGTAGCAACCCTTTGTACCGACCATTGTAGCACGTGTGTAGCCCTGGCCGTAAGGGCCATGATGACTTGACGTCGTCCCCGCCTTCCTCCAGTTTGTCACTGGCAGTATCCTTAAAGTTCCCGACATTACTCGCTGGCAAATAAGGAAAAGGGTTGCGCTCGTTGCGGGACTTAACCCAACATCTCACGACACGAGCTGACGACAGCCATGCAGCACCTGTATCTAGATTCCCGAAGGCACCAATCCATCTCTGGAAAGTTTCTAGTATGTCAAGGCCAGGTAAGGTTCTTCGCGTTGCATCGAATTAAACCACATGCTCCACCGCTTGTGCGGGCCCCCGTCAATTCATTTGAGTTTTAGTCTTGCGACCGTACTCCCCAGGCGGTCTACTTATCGCGTTAGCTGCGCCACTAAAGCCTCAAAGGCCCCAACGGCTAGTAGACATCGTTTACGGCATGGACTACCAGGGTATCTAATCCTGTTTGCTCCCCATGCTTTCGTACCTCAGCGTCAGTATTAGGCCAGATGGCTGCCTTCGCCATCGGTATTCCTCCAGATCTCTACGCATTTCACCGCTACACCTGGAATTCTACCATCCTCTCCCATACTCTAGCTGACCAGTATCGAATGCAATTCCTAAGTTAAGCTCAGGGATTTCACATCCGACTTAATCAGCCGCCTACGCACGCTTTACGCCCAGTAAATCCGATTAACGCTCGCACCCTCTGTATTACCGCGGCTGCTGGCACAGAGTTAGCCGGTGCTTATTCTGCGAGTAACGTCCACTATCCTAGAGTATTAATCTAGGTAGCCTCCTCCTCGCTTAAAGTGCTTTACAACCAAAAGGCCTTCTTCACACACGCGGCATGGCTGGATCAGGCTTCCGCCCATTGTCCAATATTCCCCACTGCTGCCTCCCGTAGGAGTCTGGGCCGTGTCTCAGTCCCAGTGTGGCGGATCATCCTCTCAGACCCGCTACAGATCGTCGCCTTGGTAGGCCTTTACCCCACCAACTAGCTAATCCGACTTAGGCTCATCATTTAGCGCAAGGTCCGAAGATCCCCTGCTTTCTCCCGTAGGACGTATGCGGTATTAGCATTCCTTTCGGAATGTTGTCCCCCACTAAATGGCAGATTCCTAAGCATTACTCACCCGTCCGCCGCTAAGTGATAGTGCAAGCACCATCACTCCGCTCGACTTGCATGTGTTAAGCCTGCCGCCAGCGTTCAATCTGAGCCATGATCAAACTCTTCAGTTTAAAATCATTAGTAGCTTATGGCTACAAATCTTGGCTCATCAATTTTCTGACTAAAAATTCGCTCAAATAAACTTCGAGAAATTTCTACCATTCAATCAATGAAATATTTTCGATTGATCAACCAGTAAAAATCCACACAAGTTGTTCTTCTATTCTCTTAATGATCTTCTCGATGATTCGTCATCATCAAGCTAGGTCGGCTATATTACTCTAAATTTCTTTAAAGTCAACAGGTAATTTAGATATTTTCAAAACTTATTCTCAAACCCAAAAATTTAACCCTTAAGCCAAATCCTTGTTTCTAAACAAGTTTTTATCTGCATCACCGCCGATGGATGTGCATTCTACAGTATTTCAGACAGGGTGCAACCCCATTTTTCAAATTCTTTTAAATTATTAATCCAAGCGACTATTTTTTGAACTGATCAGTTACTTTTAATGCCTTTTCTTTGTGTTTAAGAACTTTTTTTAAACAATTAAGTCCAGTAGAATATGTCTCTTGCTTCACATTTTTTGGCACTTTTGATTGAAAATACGGTTTGGTGGTAAAAAAGCTCAACATTTGTTGCTTATCGCATTGTTTGCCGTAAGCCCGCTTTGTTATGCCATTTCAACGCATAACTTCTATGAGTTAGCTTTATCTATATTAAGTTATAGTAAATGGTCGAACACCAGTCGCCCAACAATTTGCGTGATTGATAACCAAGATGCAGCAAGTCAGTTTCAAGCCAATATTCGTCAGCTTGCTTATGAGTATCAAGTTCAGGCTGTGACTGCTAAAGACTTTCCCAAAACAGATTGTCATGTTGCCTATTTCACAGTGACGTCGCCGCAACAACAGCAAAATTTAATTCAGGCGTATCCGTCTCGCTCATTGCTTTCATTAAGTACCAATAACCCAGCCTGCGAAGTTGGAAGTATTTTCTGCTTATATAATAAGAAAACTTTTTCTACTTTTAAAGTGAACTTGGATGCATTGAGCTATTCCAAAGTACATATTGATCCTCGTGTTTTACTCTTAGCGAAGAATGCGGGGTAAACATCGTGATTTCAAACTTATATCAATCTACCTCCTTACACGCATTATTCCGAAAATCACAATTTGCGATCTTTGCGATTACTTTTGTCATTTGCTCTTTTACTTTTGCCACCATTTCGATGTTCACCATGGAAACCTATGCAAAACAGAATTTGCAGCTCTTAAGTCAAACTGTTTTAGAACGTGTGCAACCTGCAGTCGTGTTTAAAGATAAAGGGGCAATCGATCAAATCCTTGATGACTATACAAGTGAACATGCGATCCGTAGCATTCATGTGTATGACCCTCAGCAAAAATTATTAGCTGAAAGTACCAAAAAAGTCGCGCATACCTCAGTGATGCAGGATTTAATGGATCGATGGTTTTTACATGATCCAATTAAATTAATGGTCGTTCATCATAAAAAGAAAGTTGGAGAACTGGTACTCTATGGTAGTTCTGAGAATATTCTACATTTTCTAAAAACCATTATTATTGGTCTTGCGATTTCAATGTTTTTTATTGTGATTGCTTTACTTTGGTCAGTAAACATTACTTATCGCCAAATTATGCAAGCGATTAAACCCTTGACCCATATCGCACAATTGGTCAGTGATCAAAAAGCCTATAATTTACGCTTCCCCAGTAATCACATCCATGAATTTCAAAACTTAAACACGGTATTCAACGAACTTTTAGAAGAAATTCAAATTTGGCATACGCATCTGCAAAAAGAAAATCGACAGCTTTCTTTCCAGGCGCATCATGATCAGCTCACCAGCTTGCCGAATCGTCATTATTTTTACCAAGAATTATTTAATATTTTTGAAAACCCACAATACCGTCACAGCTCAGCCTTATTATTTATCGACAATAATAAGTTTAAAGTGATTAATGATGAATATGGACATTTAGCTGGAGATGCTGTTTTAAAAGAAATGGCATCTCGTTTAAGGCTTTCTGTCCGCTATGAAGATTTTATTGCCCGTTTAGGCGGTGATGAATTTGCGATCATTTTGCATTCAATTCACCATACAGATCATTTAAGGACAATTGCTGAAGGCGTGCTCGCAAGTTGCGAACAACCTTTAGAGTTTAACGGACAAACAATTCATTTCGGCTTTAGCTTAGGGGTTGCTTTTTCCCAGTTTGCAGAGAATCCAGAGGATTTGATTATGCAAGCCGATCAAGCCATGTATAAAGCTAAGAGTTTAAATCCACATTGGTTTCTTTATAAACCAGAAATTTAGGACATGTTATGCGCGCTCACACCATTAAAATTTCATTTATTGCGTTACTCTGCCTAACATTGGCTGGCTGCTTAAGTTTTGGCCCGTTGAAATATCGTCAGGTCAAAATGCTGAAGAAGGAAGGCTTCGTTCTAACGGATGAAGGCTGGACACTTGGTCTACCTGAACGTTTGTTATTTGATTTTAATAATGCAGAAATTAAACCAGAACATCAAAAAGAAATTGTTCGTTTGGCAACTCAATTGAACAAATATGACCTACAGAAATTAAAAATCGTAGGTCATACCGATGATATTGGTAATCCTGAGTACAACCAGAAACTCTCTGAAGAACGTGCTCAAAGTGTTTCAACCATCTTTGTTGCTCAAGGTTTCAAACAAAATAACTTAACTGTCGTTGGCCGTGGTTCACATCAGCCATTTGTTCCCAACACCTCTGATGAAAACCGTGCCAGCAATCGCCGCGTGAATGTCATCATCATTCCTTAATTTTTGTAAGCTCATAAAAAAGCCGACTTCATTTAGTCGGCTTTTTTATTTAAATCAATTCAATAATATCGATGGTTGGTGGGACACGAAAACGGAATGGCACACCAACCATCCCCGTCCCTACCGTAACAAAAACATCCGCATGTTCATGTGTATAGAAACCTTTCTTGTGTCCCAAAATAGACACCCGCTTCATAATATAACTGGTAATCCATGGCAGCTCGATCTGCCCGCCATGAGTGTGCCCCGAAAGCATCAATGGCCGTGTTGGTAATTCAGGTACCATATCTACTGTATCTGGGTTATGCGACAAAATCAGCCAAGGCTTGTCTTGAGGTAAATCTGGCATAAAGCGCATATTCGCCTTCCCTGCCCATAAATCTCCAATTCCGATCAAACGGAACTCATCAAAATCAACAATTTTCCCTTCAATATCTATCACGTTGTTTTGTTCGAGCGCCTTACTCAACAAGGCCTGAATTGGAGGGCCTGGATATTGTTCATCGTGATTGCCAGGTACCGAATAAACAGGTGCTTGAATTTGCTTTAAAATCTCCAGCTCCTGTACCAAACGATTTTCAGGTTCATAGGTCCAATCACCAGCCACCACAACCAAATCTGGCTGTTCTTGATTGAGTTTTTTCACAATGCTTTTTAATTGGCGCTCATGCCCTGAAAATAACCCAACATGCATATCTGCAACTAAAGCCACTTTAACTGGCTGGGTAAATTCACGTTTAGGATCTAAACGATATTGATGATATTTAACATGAACTTGATGGGGTTCTACAAAACGAGCATAGATCAGTACACTACTGAGCAATCCAATAAATGCAGCTTGATGTAAGCTGTAATATCCAACCCAACCTGCAAAAATGCTAAAAAACCAAAGTGGCACTAATAAATAAGACAGATAAAACGCCAGCAGATGCACAAAGGCTTTAAAAGGATGAATGGTTTCGGTCCGTGCTTGATGAACCCAAGCTTGAATAAATGCCCAAAATGCCAGAACAGCAAAAATAAGGTAAAAACCAATGATGATAGTATCTGAATTCGACATTACAGCCCTCTTTAACTTCACTTTAGGGACATACATCTCATCTTATATTTATCTTTTTCGATGAAATGGTATACTCGAGCCCAACTTTTAATCAGTAACGATTATGACGCAATTTTCTCATTTAAATAGCAAACATACAAAGATAAGTACAACCGCTTACAATAAAAATATGCTTGCGATTTATATCACGATTGCGCTCACGGCGACTGGTTGCAGTACCTTGCCTAAACATAAAATTGAACCTGTCATACAAACCACCACACAAATTGACACCTCACAAACCTCCTTAGCGCAAGTGATCAAACCCTTACAAGAACAGCATCCTGACCTGACAGGCTATCATGTTTTATATGAGCCCTTAGAGGCGTTGGCAGCCCGCCTTCGCCTGATAGACAAGGCCGAAAAAACCTTAGATTTACAATACTATATTTGGGACAATGACAAAGTAGGTGCATTGGCACTGCATGCGTTAATTCGTGCAGCGGATCGTGGTGTTCGGGTTCGATTGCTGATTGATGATAATAATGCGAAACATACTGAAGGCATTTTCTTCGCTTTAGCTCAGCACCCAAATATTGAAGTGAAACTCTTTAATCCTTATCGCTTTCGTAAGTATCGTGCCATTGATATGGTATTGGACTTAAAGCGAATCAACCGTCGTATGCACAATAAGAGTTTTATTGCCGATCATCAGGTCGCTTTGATTGGTGGTCGCAATATGACCAACCAATATTACAATGTCAGTGATACTTATCAATTTTCTGATGTCGATGTCATGCTGTTTGGCACCGCAGTCAATGATATCTCTCAATCATTTGATGATTACTGGAATCATGAATATGCCTATGACGTCAAAGAAGTGGTTAAAGAAAAATCTCATCGCTTGAGTTACGAAAGTTTAAAACAGCAGCTTGATGAGCACTATAAACGGGTTACGGTACAAAACTATTTAGATTTAACCAGTCGTTCCCAAGCTGTTGATGCTCTCATGGATCGTGATATTTCTCTCGATTGGGTCAAAGCAGAAGTGGTTAAGGACTCACCCGATAAAATTAAATCAAAAGCCAAAAAAGAAGAGCATCTTAACTTCCAGCTCATTAATCATTTGGAACAGCCTGAAAAGAATATCGATTTAATTTCTGCTTATTTTGTGCCTGAAAAGAAAGGGACGAAAATTTTAAGTGATTTGGCACAAGATGGTGTCGAAGTTAGAGTGTTGACCAATTCATTCAAAGCCAATGATGTTGCCGTCGTGCATGCATTTTATGGTAAATATCGCCAAGAATTACTTGAAAATGGCGTGCAACTTTATGAATTCTTACCTGCTTTAGATAAAAATGATTTAGATAAACATACCGAAGATTTGGCGAAAAAAGCCAAGGTCAACCTTAAGGGATTAAGCCGTTCAAGCCTGCATGCCAAGCTGATGGCCTTAGATGAAAAACAGGTTTTCATTGGCTCATTTAATTTTGATCCACGCTCGGCTTATTTGAATACCGAAATTGGGGTATTACTCAACAGCCCACCATTGGCACAAGCCGTACATACCACAATGGATCACAATCTAAAGACTTACGCCTATCGCTTGGTATTGGATGCCAACAAGAACATCACTTGGCAGCGTGAAACGCCACAAGGTCCTTTGATCTATACCAAAGAACCGAAAATGAAATGGTGGCAAAGAGCTGGGATGAAAATCATCTCATGGTTACCTATTGAAGGTTTTATGTAGTTTCAAGTGTTTCTGGCAATACCGTCAGTACTTTCCGTTGCAATTGTGCCAAACCTGCTCGCATCTGGCGATCCACTTCTTTGGTTAAACTCTCAACCGTATGACCTTCTACAGGAATGGCAGGCAATGTCATTAAATGTGCAGTCACTTGCGGCATTTCTAAAACACGTTGTACATGCTCTGCAAAGGTCATCTCTCCAATAAACGGTGCCACTAAATCCAGTTCACCTTGTTGATTGACATAGCAAATCACACAAATCTGTACTGGTCGTTGCGCTTCGATTGCAGCACCAAGTAACCGCCCATGTACTTTCTTGACTTTGCTACCATCAGTCGTGGTTGCTTCAGGAAAGAATAGAACAGGAATATCTTGTTTTAAAAACGCTGCAATTTGCTCACGAATTCGGATTGAATCACCAGAGCCACGCTTAATAAACAGAGTACCGCCACCTTTTGCCAAATTGCCTAAAATAGGCCACTTTTCGACTTCGGCTTTGGCCAAGAAAAAGATCCGTGCGCCCGACCCCAAAACTGCGACATCCAACCAAGAAATATGGTTACTGACCCATAATGCAGGTTCACGCGGAATCGTCCCATGAACCTGAACTTCAATATTGAATACTTCACATAAGCGACGACAGAAATACTGCACATAGCGTGTATTTACAGGATTATTCGGATCTTTATATAAACCATGACGGTAAATGAGATAAAAGCCTTCACCGATCGTCTCTAGACCAGAGGCTAATTTTTTACTGTATAAACTAAATTTCGAAAACAAACTTAATGGTGTGTTATTTACTGCTGTTGCTTGTTGAGTCATAAATTATTAAAACCGTACGCATATATGCACGAATGCATTGAATTCACCTGTTATATCATGACCATATCAGCTTGTAGAAGTTTCCACGATAACAAAAAACGAATGTGAGCATAATTTTTTTCAATTTTAAAAGATTTATCAGATCAAATATTATAAATAAATCGAATTAATAGATTAATAAGGTGATGTGATGAACCCACAAACCACGACATCTGAATCCCAAACTACGATTCCATATGGCTATGCTTTGAGAATGTTTTTGGGGTGGTCAATTTTATACATGGGAACCTTGGTCGGATTCATAGAGCTTTTACGTCGTAATGTCATATAAGTCGAGTAAGTCTTTGCCCTTTGCTTGAAGTTTATTCTAGAATAAGACTTTAAGTATCAGGATTACAGAACAGCGTGGAAAATTTTGAGCAGCGTCAAAGTGGTGAACGGGCAATATTAGTCAGTGTGTCTGTTCAACTGCTCGATGATCTTGATGCTGAAGAGTTTCGATTGCTCGCTCAATCTGCTGGTGCTGAAATCCTTGAACATATTTCTGTGCAACGCAATAGACCTGACCCTAAATTTTTTATTGGTTCAGGTAAAGTCGAGGAGATTGCTGAGTTAGTCCAATATCTCGAAGCAGAGTTGGTCATTTTTGACCATTCCCTCTCCCCTGCTCAAGAACGAAATTTGGAACGCATCCTCAAGTGCCGTGTGATTGACCGTACGGGCTTAATTCTGGACATTTTCGCCTTACGTGCCCGAACCCATGAAGGTAAATTGCAAGTTGAATTGGCTCAGCTCAAACATTTATCAACTCGCTTAATTCGTGGCTTTACAGGCAACCTTGAACAACAAAAAGGGGGGATTGGGTTACGTGGTCCAGGTGAATCTCAACTGGAAACAGACCGCCGCTTGATTCGAGTGCGGATTACTCAGCTCAAAGATAAACTGGTTAAAGTACAACAAACGCGTTTACAAGGACGCGCCGCGCGACAAAAAGCCGCCATTCCAACCATCTCGTTAGTCGGCTATACCAACGCGGGAAAATCAACTCTATTTAATATTCTAGCCAAAAGTGATGTCTATGCTGCCGATCAACTGTTTGCGACGCTCGATCCAACCTTACGTCGTTTAGACTGGGATGGTGTCGGTACGGTAGTACTGGCAGATACCGTAGGCTTCGTACGTAATTTACAACATGATCTGGTTGAATCTTTCAAAGCAACCTTAGAAGAAACCTTAGAAGCAACCTTGCTGTTACACATTATTGATAGCAGTAGCCCCAACATGTCTGAACAGATTGAAGCCGTAGAATCTGTACTTAAAGAAATTGGTGCTGATGCGCCTATTTTGCATGTTTACAATAAAATTGATCTCAGCGGTGATGCTGCCAAAATTATTTATAAGACAAAGGACTTACCTGATCGAGTCTATGTTTCAGCCCATGCTGGGCAAGGACTTGAACTGCTTAGCCAAGCGGTACAACAATGTCTGATGGGGCAGTTACAACAGTTTGACTTAGTGCTCAAACCTGCTTACGGTAAACTACGCACACAACTTTATACCCTGAATGTGATTCAGTCTGAACATTATGATGAGCAAGGCGACCTGCATTTATCGGTATGTATTGCTCCACATAAATTAGAGCAACTCATTAAACAGGCACATTTGCCATTAGACGAAATTCTTGGAAAAAAAGCTTCCCAATTTCAGCGACCTTTGGAAGAATTTGAGATCGATCATCCAATACCTTAATTGCAATCAGCCATCGTTCGAATAGACGAGAGTAAAAAGAAAATGAAACATATTGATTGGACAGCTTGGTTTGCCACGATTTTATTAATCATCGTCTATCGTGAAGGGGCTGTCGCAATCACAAAAGCCTTAGGTCACCCTGAGCTGGGTAATTTGGTTGGACTTATAGGCTTATTGCTCACCTTATTAATCTGGAGAAGATTCAGAAAAATCTCTAATCGTCTCATTGATACCAACAACAAAATTTTGAAAGAAAGTGCCTTTGCCTTTCTCCCCATTTGTGCAGGTTCATTAATTATGCTGGTACATATGGGCAAAGAAATTCCTGCATTTTTATTTATCTTAACGTTCAGTACATTATTGCCATTATGGATTTATGCCAAAATGGCGAAGCGTTGGTTATAAGGAGCTGATCTATGTCGATGGTTATCTATGGCTTCATCATTACCCTGATTAGTTACCTTATTGCAAAACCACTCAATCAAAAAATGCCTCAGGTTCCACTGATTGTGTTCGGCATGTTTATTGTGATTGCCTTCTTGGCCATTTTTGGTATTCCTTATCAACAATACATGGATAACGTCAATGGGGTTTTCAATCATCTACTTGGCTATGTGACCGTTGCCTTGGCAATTCCTTTGGCTGCGATGCGCTATGATGACCTACCACTGAAATCGATGATTGGCATTCTTTGCTTTGCCAGCATCAGTGCGGTTGCCTTACCCATGGGACTGGCTTATTTGCTGCATATGTCTGAACCTACCATTATGGCTTTTGCAACCCGTGCCGTGACCACACCGATCGCTTTAAACATTGCAACTCTGCTACATGCGCCATTAATGATGGTCACTCTGATTGTCATTTTATCAGGTGTGATTGGTGCAGCTTTCTCGCCATGGATTCTCAAACATATCCATGATGAACGCGCTTCGGGTCTCGCTTTAGGTTTGGCAGCACATGCGATTGGTACAGCTCAAGCTTGGCAACGTGGTCCTGTCACTGGCCGTTATGCAGCCTTCGGTATGGCAGTAAATGGTGTATTTACAGCCATTTGGCTACCGACCTTTATTCTATCTTTATCTTAATATTTGCCTCAAATATCACATAAAGATTGAACTAGTTGTCAGATATCCTCCATAATGTAAGCTTAAACGTTAAAAGGATTTTTAATGATGAGCAAACAATTATTAGGTGCGTTACTTTTATCTGCGGTGAGCAGTTTTACTTTTGCAGAGGATATTACGGGGCTCTGGCAAAGTATTGATGACAAGACGGGGGCGCCTAAAGCATTAGTTGAAATTCGCAAAGAAGCAAATGGAACTTATGCAGGCAAAGTAGTTAAAATCACGCCACGTACAGGCTATACACCAAAAGAAACCTGTGTAGATTGTCCTGCACCTTATACCAACAAACCGATCGTCGGTTTAGATGTGGTTACAGGATTGAAATATAGCCAAGGTTTAAACTATACCAATGGTCGTATTTTAGATCCAAATACTGGCAAAATTTACAGTATGAAAGCCAAGTTAAGTGCAAATGGCAAACGCTTACATTTACGTGGCTATTTAGGGGTCTCTGCATTGGGCCGTAATCAAATCTGGATTCGCGCAGAGTAAAGCGGATGATGTGTCTCTAGTGCGTACCTCTCTTTGATCAATTTGATCTCGGTTCTGTATCAAAAGCTTCTTCATCCAGTGAAGAAGCTTTTTCATTATCAGTATAAAAAATTGTTGAAACTTCAATTATTAAAAATTTACAACTGTAAAATAATGATTGAATCTGTGATTAGAAATCCGAAATAATAGCGAGATACATGGCAGCAAGGAGGCTTTCACATGAACATCCCGCAAAAACTGGTTTCTTTTTTCTTCCTATTAACCCTCAGTCATTTTACTTTTGCCCAAGACATTACAGGAATCTGGCAAAGCGTTGATGATGTAACAGGTGCCCCCAAAGGACAGGTTGAAATTACCCAAGAAGCAGATGGTTCTTATACAGGTAAAATCATCAAAATTACCCCACGTACAGGCTATACCCCCAAAGAATTTTGTACTGGTTGTCCTGCCCCTTATACCAATAAACCGATTTTAGGTTTAAATGCCATTACCAAACTGAAGCATAAAAAAGATCTGACTTATACCGGTGGGAAAATCTTGGATCCAAATAGTGGGCGTGTGTATAGCTTGACGGCAAAACTCAGCACCAATGGGCAACGTTTACACCTACGCGGTTATGTCGGTGTCTCTGTATTAGGACGCAGTCAAATCTGGATTCGTGCCAATTAAAGTGAATCAGACATAAAAAAAGCCCTGACATACAGGGCTTTTTTTATTGATCGAATGATGTGAGGCTTAACGACCTTGCAGCTTCGAATAGTCTAACAGTACATTTGCCGCTTCATTAATGAAAGTCTCTTCTTCAGGCAATGGCGGACGCAAATGTGCTTTCATTTTGGCACGCGACTCAACCAAGGCATCAATAGAAGCTTGATAGCTTTCCCAATTTGCATAAGGGGCTAAATTGGTTGCTATACGGCGTTGGTTCTCAGCATTCAAGGTTTGCTTTTCGAGATCAATCAACTCGGCACGACGTTGATTAATATCCAACACCACTTTCTTCTGATCAGAGGTTTTTTTCGCAATCGCTTTACGCGCTTCTAAATATTTAAATTGAGAGTCTGCCGCAACACGTTGCTCAGAAGACTGAGACAATTTGGCTACGTATGGCTGTACTGAACCTTCACGTTTAAATGGTGCGGTTGGAATGGTATCCCACTTCAAAGCATTCTTCGCTTTCCGCTCACCGAACTCTTCATTGTAGATATCGACCAGTTTGATATCTGGAATCACACCTTTATTCTGTGTACTTCCACCGGTAATTCGATAGAACTTACGCTGGGTTAACGTCGCTTGACCATAAGCCAGCGAATCTAACTGAACCTGTGCTGTCCCTTTACCTGTGGTGGTACTACCAATAATAATTCCGCGCTCATAATCCTGAATTGCCGCAGAGTAAATTTCACTTGCAGAAGCAGAGGCTAGATTGACCAACACTGCCATTGGACCTGCGTAGATTTGCTCGCCGCCATCGGTATCTTCGAACACATTGACATTGCCATTACCATCACGGATTTGTACCACTGGCCCAGACTTGATCACTTGACCAAGCATACGTGCCACTTCTTCCAAAGAACCACCTGGATCATTACGCAAGTCGACCAAGATCCCTTCTACTTTTTGTGCCTTGAGTGAATCTAAAGCTTTCGCTGTATCTTCAGAGACAGAGCGATACTCTGTTCCTGCACGACGTGAGCGATAGTCAAAATAGAAAGATGGAATTTCAAGCACACCAAATAGATGTTTTTTACCATCACGCGTGATTTCAACTGTACGTGAACGTACCCCTGCATCTTCTTCTTGAATAATATCGCGGGTTAAAGTGACATTACGTGCTTGGCTCATTGATGCACCAGCACCCAATAAACGCACCACCACTTTAGTACCACGTTTACCACGAATCAGGCCAACAATTTCCGAGCTTGGCCAACCAATCACGTCTACCATTTTCTCGCCATCTTGAGCGACACCAATGATACGATCACCTGATTTTACCTGACCCGATTTGCTTGCTGGCCCACCTTCAACGATGGTTTCAATCTTGGTGTAATCTTCATTGCCACGTTCTGGACGAATCGACACCCCAATCCCTTCCAATTGCAAAGTGGTTTGGCGATTCAATTCCATCGCATCAATTGGTGGATAGTAATTACTATGTGGATCATACGTCGCCAACATCGCATTCAATGTTTTATCGAGCACATCATCACTTTTCACACGACCAATACGCTCTAACTGACGGGTATAGCGTTTGGTTAAGGTCTGAACTGGGGTTAAATCTTCAGGCCCAGTTAAATCCTGTCCATTGGCAAGCGATGGATCTGCTTTTAACGCTTTTTGCTTCGCCTGCTCTTCTTCTTTGCTAATGGTTAAATTGATCAACTGCGACACTAGCATTTGCTGCCAATGTTTTTGTTGTTCCGCCTCAGTTTTGAAATATGGCGCTTTTTCACGATCGGAATCGAGATAGACATCTTTTTGGTTTAAGTTCTGCGGCTTTTTCAATTCTGCCAGCATAAACTCATAGAATTGTTTTAAACGGTCACGATATTGCCCATGGATCAAAAAAGGGCCTGTTAAATTACCCGCTTTTAATGAGCTACCAAAATTCGAACCATATTTCTTTTGATATTCTTCAACTTCACCACTTAGAAATAATGAATGGTCTGGATCAAGACTATCCAAATACATATTCAAAATACGGTTTGAAGTTGTTGCGTCTAGGCGCATATTTAAATAATGCTGGCGATCAACCAATGTGGCTAACTGACGTGCGACCAATGCCTGCTCTTGTGATGGTTTGATGACTGTTGAAACGACAGGTGCTTCCGTCGCCGCAAATGCCTCATTCATGGTATGAGAGAAAAATAAACCACCAGTCGCAATTGCAACTGCACACGCTATCATTTGAAGTTTCATAAAATTTTGGTACTTCCTTGGATATGGCAATTATTACACGCTGATACTGTCAATATGAACACATTTCATTCGATACTTTACCAACTTGTAGAACTCATTGGTCGTCATAAATAAATAACCAACAAGCACTTATCATCAATATCATGTAGTTTTATCATATTCTGTACTGACAAAATGTAGCAAATCATTGCACAATTTAGCTATCGTTTTTTTCATCAAATTTTTCATCAAAATTCAAACGGAATCCTTATGATCGGCGCGTTGATGCTGGATATTGCTGGCACAGAACTTACTCAAGAAGATATTGAACTATTACAAGCTCCGCAAGTCGGTGGCATGATTTTATTTGCACGAAATATTGAATCCCCACAACAAGTTCGCGCATTAACCGACCATATGCGTCAAGTCCGTCCAGATATCCTGATTGCAGTGGATCAAGAAGGTGGCCGTGTACAACGTTTAAGACAAGGTTTTACCTTACTTCCAGCAATGGGACGTCTTGGCGAACATTACTTGACTCAGCCAAGACAAGCGATTGAATTGGCTGAACAATGTGGTTGGTTGATGGCAATCGAAGTTCTCGCAGTCGGCATTGATTTTAGCTTTGCCCCTGTTCTAGACCTCAATGACGTTAGCGATGTGATTGGTGATCGTGGCTTTGCTAAAAATATGCAGGACATCGTACCACTTGCAGATGCTTTTATGCGTGGTATGAAAAAAGCAGGCATGGCAACTACAGGCAAACATTTCCCTGGGCATGGTTCAGTCAAAGCCGATTCGCACGTTGCCGCAGCAATTGACAGCCGTTCATATCAAGAAATCTATGACAAAGATATGCAAAGCTTTATTAAGCTGATGCCTCAGCTTGATGCGCTGATGCCTGCTCATGTGATCTATGACCAAGTCGATCCAAATCCAGCAGGTTTCTCACCGTTTTGGTTACAAGAAATCTTACGTAAACAACTTAAATTTGACGGCGTACTATTCTCTGATGACTTGAGTATGCAAGCTGCGTGTGTTGCAGGCGGTGCAGATGCACGTATTCAAGCAGCTTTAAATGCAGGTTGTGATATGGGCTTAGTCTGTAATGACCGTGCAGCAGCATGTACTGCCTTGGATGGAATCCAAACCTTGGCTTTACCAAACCAACAACGTTTAGAGCGTATGCGCGGTAAAATTCCAAATATCCAAATCGGTACGACATTGACTTTAGACTATGAAAACTGGCACAACGTCAGAAAAGTCATTGAAGAATTTAAGAATTCATTCTAACTTTAGTAAGATCATTGATAAATCTTTATTGCATAAGATTTTCTCAACAATTAGATACTCGGTAAAGTCATCCGCAACCTGCGTGATTTCAAAAAGATAGATGCTATGTCTACTATGTTGAAATTAATCACATGCAAGAAATGAACAGGTTTTGCGGGTGACAATGGTTTTGCCTACTTTTCCCGAAAGAAAAGTAGGTCGAGCCGAAGGCTGATGACTAAAATAAGATGAGAACACAGCATGACTCTGCTATGAAAATTACGGCATAAAAAATATCAAAGATAAATTTATGGAAAAATAGAGTCTAGGACAGATGACACAACAACTTTCGAAACATCGCCATATTTCATTTACTGCACACTATACAGGTTACATCTGGTATCAAATGGGGATCTCACATCCAGCACTGGCAACAGCAAAAGGAAAAACGCTGGCGGCTTTAGTTCATCCAATTGAAAGCTGGGCAGAGAAATACGTTGGTGGCAGCATGCGTACCACACTAAAACAACGCCATAGCATGTTGGATAGCCACTTAAAAGAATTAATTGAGCAACATCCTGATTTACAAGTGCTTGAAATTGCATGTGGTCTATCGCCACGCGGTTGGTGGTTTAGACAACACTATCCAAGCATCACCTACCGTGAACTGGATTTACCTGATATGGCAGCCACCAAACAAGCTGCACTACAACAAATCGAAAGTGATGTGGATGACGTTCTATCTGTCGATTTATTTACCGATGCTTTTGCAGCGGTATTTGAGGTGTTTGATCCTCAACGTCCACTGGTGATTATGAGTGAAGGACTGATCAATTACTTTGAAAAACCCATGTTGCAGCAACTGATTCAAGCGATTGCCACCTATGGTCAAAACTTTAAAGAACTGCATTATTTAACAGATATTTACCCTGAACCGACTCAAAATAAATTGGCAACTATTATCTGGAACAGTAGTCGCTTACTAAAATGGATGTCACGTAGTGCATTTAGCTTTCATTTTAAAACACCTGCCGAAGTCGAACATTTTTTCCATGAAGCAGGCTTTAATCAAGTTGAAGTTCTACAACCGAAGCAATTCTTTGAACACACCGCTTTAGAAAACAAACAGCAGCATTTAGGTGATTTAGTTTGGGTCATCCAAGCCAGCAATACGTAAGCTCAATAAAAAAGGGAAATGGCCAATAACCACTTCCCTTTTCAAATCTTCGATTCTCATTAAGCTTGTTTTTGACGCTCAATAAAACGTGTTAAACGATCAGCAATATCAAAGCTACCATGTTTAAACAAGATGCGCAGTCCTTGCTCAGTTGCATCAAAGGTTAAACATTCAATTTTAAACTCACCTTCTTCATCAGCTAAATGTAGAGCTAAATCACGTGGATGCTGGCTAACAAAATCAAGCTGTTCAAGGTCATTCAGTTTTAAATAAACACCAAAGAAAGTGATATCGACGACATTCACTGCCGCTTCAGTCGCTAAATGACGGTGGGTCAATTTAGTCTCTGGCTGCAAAACAGCAATACGTTCTTCACCACGACGCTCTATTTTCTGCATTTGCTCACGTGTCATCGGGATAATGCCATCTAGATTGTCGATGGATTCGCCTTTTAAGAATGAGGTGAACAAATTCATGGTTTCTTTACGGCGCTGCAATTGTGGCACATGATCTGCGTTGGCAATCAAAGCAAACTGCATATCTTGGCATTGCAAAGCAAAATCGGCATTTTCGTGTGGCAACGTAAAGCTGTCATACTGCCCTGCAGCCACCAATGTTTTACATTGTGGTACTGGCACATCACTTAAACGCAATAAACGGTTGCAGTTAATCTCGTAACGCTCACGTTCAGTTGAACTAAATTCTGCCATTTGTTTGAAGAATAAACGCTTAGCGGTCGGTGACATGCGGGTTTTATCAAGCTTGGCATGATTGACCAAATACAAAATCACAGCTTGACCAAACTCATCCATGCGATCTTCACGCATTAAATGCAATGATTCTTCCAGCAGCATACGCCAACTTTTGCGTGTCTTCTGCATGACACCCATCAATACCATACGGTCAATCAATTCTGGGCGTTGGTGTGCAAATGAAGATGCAACGACCGAACCCAATGACATGCCCATCATTGAAACTTTATCCAGTCCAACAATATCCAGCCATTGACCAAGCATTTTAGATAATTCAGGGAGTTCCAGAATTCCAGCAGATTCACCAGTATCAACATTACGAATCTGTTGATTCGCCCCCATTGACGGTAAATCGATGAGAATAACGGGTCCGCTCTCAAAGAGTTGCTCAACACAATACTTATAAGAGTTAAAATTTTGAAATGCGCCCCCGACAATTACAATCGGCGTGTTGTAGATCGTTTTCGGATCTGCAATTGCCATATATTCAATTTTCCAACCATCGATCCACGTGGTACGCGCTGGCTGTTTAAAACTGTTTTTATTGTAAATGTCGAAAAAACCAAAGCCTGTGTAGGTATGATTTATATCCGAGTCCATTTGGATAATGGAATTCATGTCCTTCCTCCATCCTTGTTTATTTTTTTGTTGCAAGCATCTCATTTTCAGCGAATTCAACTTGCAAGTTAACAAATTTATAAAATTTGTATTACATTTATCCTATACTTTTTCATTCTATACATATGCACGTTTTATACGCAATCATTTCCTTAACCACTTATCTTGTTTAAAGCACTAATCTTTTGCAAAATATGTAATCTTGGCTTTATATTCAATATCTTCATCACACTAAAATAAAAACTTTTGTGCCAATTAACGCTTCATAATTTTTTGAATTGTCAGTTCAGCCTATTCATTGTTCAGCATTTGACTGTTACTATCTTTATAAATACATGCAAATATCAAAATGCTATGCAAGACTCTATTCAAGACTACATGCAACACGTTGGTACTCAAGCGCGTCAGGCGTCTCGTGTTTTAACGAGTGCGTCGACCCATTTGAAAAACCACGCCTTGTCTGCAATTTATACGGCTTTGGAAAATAATCAAGCACAAATTTTAGCAGCCAATCAAATTGATATGGACAATGGTCGTCAACGTCAACTCGACAGTGCTTTGCTCGATCGTTTAGAACTGACCCCGGCTCGCTTCAAAGGCATGCTCCAAGGTTTAAAAGACGTCATTGCATTAGTTGACCCGATTGGTGAGATTACAGATCTTGCTTACCGTCCATCTGGCATTCAACTTGGAAAAATGCGTGTGCCTTTGGGTGTGATTGGGATGATCTATGAATCAAGACCGAACGTGACACTTGAAGCAGCATCATTAGCCTTAAAATCAGGGAATGCCATTATTTTACGTGGCGGTTCAGAAGCCCTTGAATCAAATAAAGCCATTGCCGTTGCCATTCAGCATGGCTTACAAATTTCAGGCTTGCCTGAACATGCCGTTCAAGTGATTGATACCCCTGACCGTGCTGCGGTTGGCCATTTGATTACCATGACTGAATTTGTCGATGTGATTGTGCCACGTGGCGGTAAAAGCTTGATCGAACGCATCAGCAATGAAGCACGTATTCCTGTGATCAAACATTTAGATGGCAACTGCCATGTGTTTATTGAAGCACAAGCGGACTTACAAAAAGCGCTGCCGATCGCACTCAATTCAAAAACGCATCGCTATGGTGTCTGTAATGCCATGGAAACCTTATTGGTGGATGAAGCGATTGCGGAAGAGTTCTTGCCACGCATTGCTGAACTGTATGCTGAAAAGCAGGTTGAACTACGTGGTTGTGCTGAAACACAGCGTATTTTAGGTGTCTCTGTGAAGACAGCGACGGAAGAAGACTGGTATACCGAATATCTCGGTCCAATTCTTGCCATTAAAGTGGTTACAGGTATGGATGAAGCGATTGAACACATCAATAAGTATGGTTCACATCACACCGATGCCATTATTACTGAAAACTTTAGTCTAGCACGTGAGTTCTTGGCACGCGTGGATTCCAGTTCAGTGATGATTAATGCCTCAACCCGCTTTGCAGATGGTTTTGAATATGGTTTAGGTGCAGAAATCGGGATTTCAACCGATAAAATCCATGCCCGTGGCCCCGTTGGTCTTGAAGGCCTAACCTCACAAAAATGGATTGTTTTCGGTGATGGTCAAATCCGCCAATAACAAAAAAGCGAATTCTGACACAAGAACACGATAAAGGTCATTTATTTGATCTTTATCGTGTTTTTATATATTTACATACAAAAAATAATGACAAAAGCAACAGATCAATCAAAAGAACGACGCATTTCCAAACTATACTGAATAGGTTGATTTATAAACGGGTTGTATAGGCTAAAGTCTATCTTCGCCAATACGAGATCCCATGTTAAAACATTGCGCTTGATTCCACTGCCTCATACGTTGCAGCAAGATCAAAGTGTTCATCATAAAATTTAAAATCTGTTAGGTGTTCAAACGTGGCTATATCTGTATTAGTAATTAACTGTGGTTCATCATCAATCAAATACGCGCTCATTTCAGAACATCGTGAAGACCGTATTTATGGTTTGGCAGAAAATTTAGGGGCAGCCGACGCCCGCATTAAAGGCGTCACCCTTGGTGGCGAACCATTAGAGCTCTCGATTCCTTATGCAGATCATGCCAAAGCCCTTGAAACCTTGCTGGCACGTTTAGCCAATTACAATCCACAAGCGATTGGACACCGCGTCGTACACGGCGGCAATATCACCAAAGCAGAGCTATTAACACCAGAGCTGGTTGAGCGTATTGAAGCAGCGACGCCACTTGCTCCTCTGCACAACCCTGCTCATTTGATTGGAATTGAAGCCACCATGCGCTTGTTCCCGCAATTGCCTCAAGTTGCTGTATTTGATACTGCCTTCCACCAAACCATGCCAGAACGCGCCTATCGCTATGCCCTGCCACAATATTTGTATACTGAACATCAAGTGCGTCGCTACGGTTTCCACGGTACCAGTCATGCGTATGTGACTGAACGTGCCAGTGAACTTGCAGGCCATAAAAATCACGGCGGCTGGCTCAGTGCACATTTAGGTAATGGGAGTTCAACCTGTGCCGTATGGAATGGTCATAGTGTCGATACGTCAATGGGCATGACGCCACTTGAAGGCGTCGTCATGGGAACCCGTAGTGGCGATGTCGACCCAAGCCTGCATTTATTCCTAGCCAGTAATTTAGGCTGGGATATTCAAAAAATTGACAGCATGTTAAATAAAGAAAGTGGCTTATTGGGCTTATCAGGTTTATCTAATGATATGCGTACGCTGGTTGAAGCTTCTGAAAATGGCCATGAAGGCGCAACCCTAGCCATTGAAGTGTTCTGCTATCGCTTAGCCAAGTCTTTATCGGCTTTAAGTTGCGGTTTACCGCATCTTGATGGTTTAGTATTTACTGGTGGTATTGGCGAAAACTCAGCCTATGTGCGTGAAAAAACCTTGGGCTACCTCGCGCACTTTGGTTTAAAGTTCAGCAAAGAGAAAAATAATGCATTGCCGCGTGGCACGGAAGGCCGTATCGACAATGGTTCAGGTCCACAAATTTGGGTGATTCCGACCGATGAAGAGGGTCGTATTGCCAAAGAAACACGCCAAGTGCTTGAACACACGATTTAATCAAAATATTAGATAATTTTAAGGTCACTATGAATACGATTTTACTCATCCCGACAGGTGAAGGTGTTGGCTTGACTTCAGCCTGTCTAGGCATGATTTACGCGCTTGACTGTAAAGGCATCAATGCCGGTTTCTTAAAACCCTACTCTCAAATTGCAGATACCACTGTTGACCGTACCACGACGTTATATCGTCATTTATTTCAGCACTCATCCGCTGAACCCATTACCTATGAAAGATTAACTCAGTTGATTGCTTTAGGTGAAACCGATGAACTCCTTGAGGAGGCGGTTGCGCTACATCGTCAAATTTCAGCGGATCATGATGTGATTATCGTTGAAGGATTGGTACCGAATGGACAAGATCATTTTGTCAGTGAAATCAATGCCGCACTTGCGCAAGCACTCGATGCCCAAGTGGTTTTGGTCAGCACAGCTGATTTAGCAGACCCGCGTAAAACAGCAGAAAGAGTTGATGCACATTTACGCCAGTTTGGCGGCGCAGCATCAGCACGCACCACAGGTGTCCTGTTTATGCGTACCAAGGGACTACCAGAAGGCACTGCTGCAATTCCACTCACACTTGATCCAAGTCTGCGTCTCGATCAGCAAATCGATGCATTTGCCTTAGAATTGCAACGCTATAACCGCTTCATGGGAACTGATGAGTTACCGATTATTGGACTTGTTCCTTTCAGTAATACACTCAGCGTCCCGCGTAGTTTGGATATCGCATCCATTATCAAAGGCACGTGGTTACATCAAGGTGAAGCTAAACAACGCCGTATTCTGCATACCAGTTTAATCGCTTCGAATATTGAATCTGAACTGCATAAATTCGTTGCAGGTGAGCTGATCATTAGCGCATCACAACGAACTGATGCGATCTTGGCTGCTAGTCTTGCCAGCAGCAATGGTACGCCCTTAGCGGGTTTAGTGCTGACTGAGCAAGCAGCTCCAGCAAACAATGTGCTTGAGTTCTGCCAAACTGCGATTAAACACGGTTTACCGATCTTACATACACCGTTAGATACGTTGGAAACAGCACAACTACTGCATCGTTTTGGTAATGAAATTCCAATTGATGATACTGAACGTGCCGAGCAAGTCACGCGATTTGTATCAAGTCATTTAGACAGCAACTGGCTGGATCAACATACCCAGAACAATCTGCACCCTCGTCTGTCACCTTCCGCATTCCGCTATGAGTTGGTACAAAAATCCATTGCTGCGAAAAAACGGATCGTCCTGCCTGAAGGTGATGAGCCTCGTACCGTACAGGCTGCTGTCATCTGTCAAACCCGCGGTATCGCACAATGTATTTTATTGGCGAAACCTGAATCGGTTGCCGAGGTTGCAAAAGCACGCGGTATTCAATTGCCAGCAGATTTACAAATCATTGATCCAGACACTATCCGTGATCAATATATCGAGCCAATGGTGGAGCTGCGTAAAGGTAAACTTGATGCACTACAAGCCAAAGCACAACTGCAAGATACTGTGGTGCTTGGCACCATGATGTTGGCTCTAGATCAGGTCGATGGTCTCGTTTCAGGTGCAATCCATACTACCGCCAATACCGTGCGTCCGGCATTCCAGCTGATTAAGACCGCTCCGAATTACTCACTGGTATCATCCATTTTCTTTATGTTGTTGCCAGATGAAGTCTATGTCTATGGTGATTGTGCGATTAACCCAGACCCGAATGCCGAGCAACTTGCCGAAATTGCGATTCAATCCGCAGACTCAGCCAAAGCCTTTGGTCTAGACCCGCGTATTGCCATGATCAGTTATTCTACAGGTACTTCGGGTACAGGTGCTGATGTCGAGAAAGTGGCTGAAGCCACTAAAATTGCTCAACAGCGTCGTCCTGATTTACTGATTGATGGTCCATTGCAATATGACGCTGCTTCGGTTGAAAGCGTAGGTCGTCAAAAAGCGCCTGATTCTCAAGTCGCTGGTCGTGCCAATGTGTTTATCTTCCCGGATCTGAATACAGGTAATACCACCTATAAAGCGGTACAACGTGCTGCCAATGTCGTGAGTGTTGGCCCGATGCTACAAGGCTTAAATAAACCTGTGAATGACTTATCTCGTGGTGCATTGGTCGATGATATTGTGTTTACCATTGCTCTAACGGCGATTCAGGCTAAACAACAAGATTAAATCTACTATCAATCGAAATTTAAAAAAGCCCTTTTGATCGAAAGGGCTTTTTGATTAGAGGTATTGAGCCAACCAGATGGTATGTCCCGTACATTCAACATCTTCAGCAATCATTTTAATCAACTTAAACCCATTGTCTTGGAGCAACGTCTGATATTCCTCCACTGAGAGGCTGGCATGGTAAAGTGGCTCTCCAAATAGCGAGCCAATCGCCTCACCCTGCTCAGGGCCACTACTAAACATTAAAGCGGTTCCTGATTGTGCATATTCGGCAAAACGTTTAAACATCTTACGTTGATCATCGGGTGTGAGATGAAAGAAACTATCCCACGCTAAAACCCCCTGAAACTTTTGTTCAGTAAAGTACTCCCGAAAATCTTGCTGCACCCAGATATGTTCAGGGAAAGACTGCCGTGCCATTTCAATCATGTATTCCGAAGCATCTACACCTGTTATCTGGTAGCCTTGCGCAATAAAATAGGCAGCAATCGGCTGCCCTGAACCGCAGCCCAAATCCAAAATATTTGCCGAGCTTGGTAACAAGCTTAGAAAACGATCGAGCCAAACTTTCTCAGATAGTCCCTTGCCTCGTAATTCAATCCATTCCTGAGCATATATTTGATAGAGTTCAATAATATTCTGCGCTAGATGTTCCTTTACCATTTTTATTGCCTCTATCGTGAATCACCAATTCCAGAATAATCAATCTATCAAAAAACTTAACAAGACTCAGGCTTATTCAAGGTTTGGATTTTCTTAGTTTTCGGCCCTTTTACAAAGAAAATCGCATTACCACATAAAATCAATATCACACCAATCACCGCATTCATTTGCCATTGATAACCTTCCCATACTGTCGAAATTACCAAAGCAACCAAAGGAAATAACAAAGTACTATAGGCCGCCTTACCTGCGCCAATCCGTCCGACCAAATAGAAATAGGCAGTAAAACCAATCACCGAACCAAAGATAGCTAAATACAATAAAGCACTCACTGCACTAAATTGCATACTTGGAAAAAAGTCATCCTGTCTCAACCATGAAATCACAGCCATCAACAACGAGCCATACAACATGGCATACGCATTGGTGGTGAAAATATCTAGCCCATGTTTTTGATGGCGAGTACTGATCATATTCCCTAAAGAAAAACCATAGGTTCCTAAAATGCACAGTCCAATACCAATCAATGTATTGCTATTTAAAGTGGTGCCCACCACGTCATGCCAAAATAAGGCAATAATGCCAAGTACACCGAGTAAAGCTGCTGGATAAAAACGTGTTGATACTTGCTGAGCAAAGAATAATTTAGCGTTAATGGTATTAAAAATCACAGCCATGGAAAAAATCACGGCCTCCAAACCACTGCTAATATATTGTACGGCATAGTAGAAACAGACGAAGTTAAAACCAAAAATACAACAGGCCTGTAACATACAAAACAGATGGTCTTTACCAGCCAGTTTCTGTAACTTGCGGCTCAAAGCGACGAAAGCAAATAACACCATGGCGGAAATAAAAAAACGCCAAAACACCGCAACACTGGCCGAAATTCCACTTTGCTGTTGCAGCGTAATTGCAATCCATGTTGTTCCCCAGATCACCACAACCAAAGCATATAACAGCGCATTCATTTCTTTTTAAACCACACTTAATCACGACGAACGCTATTTTGCGAGATTTGATGACTTGAGTTCTTGCACAATCTTGCGGTGATTGTCATAGATTTGCGTTTTTCTAAGAACTTTTTGACCAGATGACAAAACTGGCCGAACGTTCTACACTAAACTGGATCATATTTGGCACTGCGTATAGAAGATGAAATATCAGATTCTAGATCAATTACAGCAATATAAAGCGCAATTGCTCGACTCGGTTGAACTGGGTTCGGGTATGCAGTTGGCCATGTGGCAAAATAACCAAGATCGTGTCAGTGTCTGTAGCAATCACCATACATTGAGTATGTATATTCAAGGCGGTTATGAAAGCTACCAAAAGACGCCGCAGGGCTGGCACAACGGTGGCGGTCCAGATCGAATGTGTCTGATGCCACAGGATTTTGAGTCGACTTGGGATCTACGTGATCCACTCAGATTTGTGCATCTTTACTATACGGAGCAGCACCTACAACGGGTGGCTGAACAAGTTTGGGATCGAGAACCTAGCCAGATTATTTTAAATCCGCAGATTTTTGTGGCAGATGCACAAATTTCCATGATCTATCGGCACTTCTTACTCAACGGCGCATGGCAAAACCGAGAAAATCATTTGCAGATGAGTACTGCGACCACGTTACTCCTCAATCACCTGATCAAAAATTATAGTCATGCACAATGGCAAGCACCTGAGGTCAAAGGTGGACTGTCCCCTTATGTGCTTAAGCAGTTATTAGAATGGATTGATCAACATCTCCATCTCAGCTTGACCTTGTCTGACTTGGCTCAACAGGCACAATTGAGTGAGTATCACTTTGCTCATATGTTTAAGCAATCGATGCAGATGCCACCACATCAATATGTAATGCAACGCCGCCTAGAACTGGTACATCAAGCCCTTGAACAAAGTACCGCGAATCTGACAGAGATCGCAGTGCAATATGGTTTTAGTTCAAGCAGCCATTTTAGCCATCGCTTTAAGAAACAGTTTGGCTATTCTCCATCCCAAATCAGAAAAAACTAAAATCCAAAGACGATCTCTTGTTGCTGTAATTTAAATCGAAGATTCACTTTAGACCTTTAGCCAAATATACGCTAAAACTCCCACATTCATTCCTTTTTGTCATATAATTTAGCCCGCCAGCTAATCGCCCGCTCAAGAGAAATTTGATATGACAACGATCATCAAACAAGATGACTTGATTACATCAATCAAGGATGCCCTGCAGTTTATTTCTTACTATCACCCACAAGACTTCATCCAAGCGATGAGCCGTGCATATGATCGTGAAGAGAACAAAGCCGCAAAAGATGCTATTGCACAGATCCTCATCAACTCACGTATGTGTGCTGAAGGTCACCGACCAATCTGTCAAGATACTGGTATTGTTAACGTTTTCCTTGAAGTTGGCTTAGATGTTAAATTCGATTTAACCATGAGCTTGGATGATGCAGTCAACGAAGGTGTACGCCAAGGTTACCTAGAAAACTCAAACGTACTTCGTGCTTCAGTTTTAGCAGATCCAGCTTTTGGTCGTAAGAATACCAAAGACAATACGCCTGCCGTAATCCACTACAAACTCGTACCTGGTCATAAAGTGGATATTACTGTAGCTGCAAAAGGTGGCGGTTCAGAAAATAAATCTAAACTTGCGATGTTAAACCCATCTGATTCAATCGTGGATTGGGTACTTAAAACTGTTCCGACCATGGGTGCAGGTTGGTGTCCACCAGGTATGCTCGGTATTGGTATCGGTGGTACTGCTGAAAAAGCCATGATGCTTGCAAAAGAAGCACTCATGGAAGAAATCAACATGGACGAATTACTTCGTCGTGGCCCACAAAGCAAAATGGAAGAACTCCGTATCGAGATCTTCGAGAAAGTAAATGCATTGGGTATTGGTGCGCAAGGTCTTGGTGGTTTAACCACTGTTCTGGATATTAAAATCAAGGATTACCCATGCCACGCAGCAGGTAAGCCAGTCGGTATGATTCCAAACTGTGCTGCAACTCGTCACGCACACTTCCAGTTAGACGGTTCAGGTGTTGCGCATATTCAGGCACCAAAACTTGAAGATTACCCTGCTGTGACTTGGGATTCTTCTCAATCGAAGCGTGTCAACCTTGATACCATTACACAAGAAGAAATGAATGCCTGGAAACCAGGTGATACATTATTGTTGAACGGTACTATTTATACAGGTCGTGATGCAGCCCATAAACGCATGGTCGACATGTTAAATAATGGCGAAGAACTGCCAGTCGATCTAAAAGGTAAATTCATTTACTACGTAGGTCCTGTTGATCCAGTTGGTGATGAAGTGGTTGGTCCTGCTGGTCCTACAACCGCAACCCGTATGGATAAGTTTACTCGTCAAGTTTTAGAAGCGACTGGTTTGTTCGGTATGATCGGTAAAGCAGACCGTGGTCCTGCTGCAATTGAAGCAATCAAAGATAACAAAGCAACGTATCTGATGGCCGTTGGTGGTGCAGCTTACCTCGTATCTAAAGCAGTACGTGAAGCGGAAGTGGTTGCTTTTGCTGACTTAGGTATGGAAGCAATCTACAAATTCGTAGTTGAAGATATGCCTGTCTCTGTTGCGGTTGATGTGAATGGAACATCGATTCATGCGACTGCGCCAAAAATCTGGCAAGCGAAAATTGGTAAGATTCCAGTGGTTGACGCAGCTGCATCATAAATAATATTCATACAATTCAAATAGCCGAATCATCGTATTCGGCTATTTTTTTGCCTACTGCTTCTGCTAAATTTAAACCTATAAACTTCTAAATCATCATATCAATTATGCTTACAAACATCGCTAAATGCCTCTTAGGATGCTATCTTACAATTACTTTTCAATATGCTTCCGCATCTCCTGCAAAATCAAACTCTATTAAAGAGTTACTCCAACTTATTGATATTCAGAGTACAATCCAAATAGAGTTAAATGCGCTGCAACCTTCTATTGATCGCAATGCTGAAAGACTATTAATAAAGCAATTAAATAAAGAGAAACTTTCCACAGTTGATGAACATTTAGCAGTAGTCCAAATTGGACAACTATTTAAAAATACTACTGAACAATTTTTTCAACATCCCACAACAATGAGAGAAATTGAGAATATTTATGCAAAAAACCTTAGCGAAGAAGAAATACAATTTTATATTCAATTTCTCAAAACACCTAATGGCTCTAACATACATAAAAAACTTAGTGTATTAAACCCGCAGATACTTCAATATTTAAATATTATGCATAATCAGGCATGGAAAGACCCAAAACAATTAGAGCAATTTCAAAATCAAATAAATAAAATCATTCAACCGCTCCGAGTAGAATAAGAACGAGTTATGCATATTCTTGCTTTAAATAAGATTCTTCTAATATTTATATATCAATAGACCCTATACAAATCAAATAGCTGAGTCACTGAACTCTGCTATTTGATTTGTATGGGGCTTCTGCTAAATTATAAAAAAGACGAGAACAATAAGGCGGTCTATAGATGAATAAATACATGTTCAACATGATGATTGGACTTTGCCTTCTCATTGGCATGCAAAATACCTTTGCATCCCCAGCCCAAAATAAATCGGTCAAAGAACTGATCAAACTCAGTGACCTCGAACATGTTTTAAATACCTCATTGGATGAGATGCAACCCGCACTTGATCTCGAAGCAGAAAACATTCTATTGCGCGTTTTAGGAAAAGAAAAACTTATCACCACACAAGAGCATCTTGCTGTGCTGGAATTAAGCCAATTATTAAAAGAAACCAGCTCAAAAGTCTTTGCTCGCCCAGAAACCGTTCGAGCAATAGAGAAAATTTATGCCGATAGCCTGAGCGAAGAAGAAATACAAGCCTATTTAAAATTTCTCAAAACGCCTGAAGGCAAATCGATTAATCAAAAAACACTGAAAATCAGCACCAATGTTTTTCAATATATGAATAATTTAAGTCAAAAAACCTTAAATGATCCAGCGCAAAGTTCACAATTGAAAGAGCAGTTCCTCACCATCATCAAACCTTTAATTCAAGAGGAGTAACTGCTCAATCATGGTTACCAAGTCAATGGATTCCAAAGCTTAAATGGCTTAACCAAATGAACTTCAGACTTCTCATCATATTTGGCTGGTTTTAACTCTTGAGGTTTTGAGCGAACCTTGCCTGATGCATCTTGAGCGACAAAGTTATAGCTGGACGATTTTAATCGTGTGAAGGCAATTTCCTGATGTGCCACCTTGTCTGGTGTAATCATGAATGGGCCTGTGTGCTCACTGCGTGATATCTTATTTTCTTCATCGTATTTAATAAAATAAGTTTGTGCAGCATCGACCGTGAAGTCTAAATATTTTGGCTTTTGGAAATGTAATCCTGCCAAAGGACGGCTCACACTCAGGCGATAAGTCCCTGCTGGCAGCTCAACCCAATAATAGTGGTTGTGCAATAAGCTTGGAATTCGATGCCCATTAATAAATAGATTTGCTGCTGCAATTTCCTGACGGTTCCAACGCGTATCTGGACGATATAAATAGACCACCGCAGCCTGTTCATTTTGCGGTTTGATTGGCGCGTAATATTGGCCTAATTTTTGATTAACCCAACCGCCAACAGAGAAACCGCCGACATGATATTGATCAAATAGACCCGGTTCTTTTTCTGTATCCACAGCTGGTAAGGTTGCAGTCAGCGCGATTGGTTTTTCTTCAACTGTCTTATGACTTTGACAGCCCGCCAATACCCCTGCACAACATAATGACAATACTAAATAACGCATGACATCCCTCAAGGCGTTTTCTTGGATTTATTTTTAACAGCGCAAAACTATGCACATTTTTTCAATTTTTTAAGATTAACACCTCAACGCTTAATTGCAAATAAAAAAAGCATGAAAAGCCAAGCCTTTCATGCTTTTTTAGATGAATGAGAATTAGGCTGATTTGGAATCAATCACCTTCAAATCCTTCTTTTCAGTAACTTCTGACGTACCCACTTGTGGTAAGCGCTCTGCTTTAAAGGTTGGTTTAGCCGTACCATTAATGACAGCTTCATTCAAAATAACGGTACCCACATCTGTACGACTTGGTAAGTCATACATTGTTTCAAGCAAAACATTTTCCAAAATAGAACGCAAACCACGTGCACCCGTATTACGCTCAAGCGCTTTCTTCGCCACAGCACGTAACGCAGACTCATCAAAGACCAGATCTACATTTTCCATGGTGAAGAGGTATTGATATTGGCGTGTTAATGCATTTTTCGGTTCTGTCAAAATCTGCATTAATGCTTCTTCATCCAGCTCTTCCAAAGTTGCAATGACAGGCAAACGACCAATAAACTCGGGAATCAAACCGAATTTAACCAAGTCAGTCGCTTCAACTTGACGGAACAATTCAGAGACTTTTTTACTGTCATCTTTGTTCTTTACATCCGCAGTAAAACCGATACCACCTTTCTCTTGGCGCTGCTGTACGATTTTTTCCAAACCAGAGAATGCGCCGCCACAAATAAACAGGATATTGGCAGTATCAATCTGGATGAATTCTTGCTGTGGGTGCTTACGACCACCTTGTGGTGGAATAGAGGCAACCGTACCTTCAATCATTTTTAACAATGCTTGTTGTACACCTTCACCAGACACATCACGGGTAATTGAAGGATTTTCAGATTTACGGGTAATCTTGTCAATCTCATCAATATAGATAATGCCCTTTTGCGCTTTTTCTACATCGTAATCGGCTTTTTGCAATAACTTTTGCACGATGTTTTCAACATCTTCACCCACATAACCTGCTTCGGTTAAGGTGGTTGCATCGGCCATTGCAAAAGGAACATCAAGTAAACGAGCCAATGTTTGAGCAAGTAATGTTTTACCCGAACCTGTCGGTCCGATCAGCAAAATATTACTTTTTGCGATTTCAATGTCTTGATGTCCGTGAGTCGACTGACCTACTTTTAAACGCTTATAGTGGTTATAGACCGCAACAGATAAGGTTTTCTTCGCAACATCTTGTCCAATGACATATTGGTCCAAGGCAGCACGTATTTCGTGTGGTTTTGGCAAAGCTTTGGTTGCCCAATCACCTGCTTCAACTTGTTGGCTGGTTTGAACGAGATCTAAGCAGACATCTACACACTCATTACAAATATATGCGTCCTCACCAGCAATCAATTTTCCAACTTCAGATTGCGTCTTACCACAAAATGAACAATGTTTTTGTCCTTGAGGATGTTCGGACATATTTACTCCACAACTTAAATCTTAAACTTAGGTCCTAAAAATCAGGGACGTTTGCTCAGCACTTCATCGACTAAACCATATTCTTTGGCTGCTTGTGCAGTCATGAAATTGTCACGATCTGTATCACGTGCAACGGTCTCATAATCTTGACCACTGTGTTCAGCCATTAAGCGATTTAAACGCTCTTTAATAAACAAAATTTCACGTGCATGAATTTCGATATCAGACGCTTGTCCACGGAAACCACCCAATGGTTGGTGAATCATGACACGTGCATTTTCAAGACAGTAACGTTTGCCTTTTGCACCTGCATTTAACAAGAATGCACCCATTGATGCCGCTTGTCCCATACAGTATGTCACAACATCTGGTTTGATAAACTGCATGGTATCGTAAATCGCCATACCTGCTGTCACCGAGCCGCCTGGTGAATTGATATAAAGGTGAATATCTTTTTCTGGATTTTCTGCTTCAAGAAATAACATCTGCGCAACGATTAAGTTCGCCATGTTATCTTCAACTTCACCCGTCAAGAAAATAACACGCTCACGTAATAGACGTGAAAAAATATCGAATGAACGCTCACCACGAGATGATTGCTCAACGACAACAGGAACTAAAGCATTTTCAATAGTTGGAACATACATACGTTTACTTATTCCTAAATTATTGTGACTCGATCTATGCCAACAATATGAGGGATAATCAATGAAATTGCAAAAGGTTCAATCTGAAATATTCGATTTTTTAGACTAAAATCTGGCAATTTTTCGACAAATTAACACTTTGCTAACAGAGGGTTTGCAGACTTTACATCGATACTTTCAACCATAGAGATTTTCTGATGATACGTAACACAGCATATGCGCTTTCACAGTTATGCTTAAAGCTCTGCAAGCCCAAGTCTTACGGTTTTAAATCATCATGAAATACAGCACTCAAAATACCTAAAGAAAAAGGCGCATTAAGCGCCTTTTTCTTTCATCAACTTTTTAAAAGATTAGCCACGGCGAGCTTGTTGTTCTTTCAATAAGTCTTCATAGCTGATCGCAACATCTTTTACTTTAGCAGCAGCTAAGATGTGATCAACCACTTGGTCTTCTAACACAACAGCTTCAATTTGAGCACGTTGTTGTTGGTCATTTTTGAAGTATTCAACAACTTCTGTTGGATCTTCATAAGAAGAAGCCATGTCATCGATGTAAGCATTAACACGTTCTTGGTCAACTTCAAGTTTAGCGTCAGCCAATACTTTGCTTACCAATACGCCAAGCTTCACTGATTTTTCAGCTTGCTCTTTGAACAATTCATCTGGAAGCATGCTGCTGTCAAATGCGCCTGCGCCTTGAGCACCAAACTGCTGAGTAAATTGTTGGATCATTTGTTGACGTTGACGATCAACTTCTTGAGCAACCATTGAAGCAGGAACTTCGATTTCGTTTGCAGCAACAAGTGCATCAAATGCAGCTTGTTTAACTTGGTTACGAAGACCGTTGCGAACTTCACGTTCCATATTTTTACGAACGTCAGCTTTTAACTTGTCTAAGCCTTCTTCTTCAGTTAAACCAAAGATTTTTAAGAATTCAGCATCGATTTCTGGAAGTTTTGCTTTTTCAACTTGCTTCACAGTGATTTTGAACTGAGCTGCTTTACCAGCCAAGTTTTCAGCTTGGTAATCTTCTGGGAAAGTCACGTCGATAACTTTCTCTTCACCAGCTTTCATACCAACGATACCGTCTTCAAAGCCTGGGATCATACGACCAGAACCAAGAACAAGTTTAAAGTCTTCAGCAGCGCCGCCTTCAAACTTCTCACCGTCAACAGTACCTTCGAAGTCGAAAGTCACTTGCATGTCTTTCTTCGCCATACCTTTGGTCACAGCCCAAGTTTGACGTTGCTTTTGCAAGTTTTCGATCATTACATCAACGTCTTTGTCGTTGATTTCTGATGCTTTACGTTCAACTTCCAAGTCAGCAAAAGCCTTCACTTCTACTTCTGGATAAACTTCAACAGTCGCTTCAAAAACTAAAGCATCATCTTTGTTTTCAACTTTCTCAATATTCGGCATACCGACCGCATTGATTTTTTCTTGTTGAATTGCTTCAAATACTGTGTCGCGAATGATGTCATTCACAACTTCTTGATAAATGCCCGCACCATATTCACGGCGAACAACATTCAAAGGCACTTTACCTGGACGGAAGCCGTTGATCTTCACAGTTTTGGCAGTGCGTTGTAAGCGAGCTTCAAACTGCTCGTTAACACGGCTCGTCGGTACAGAAACATTTAAACGACGGGCAACGCCCGAAACCGCTTCAGTCGTTACTTGCATGGCTTCCTCGATATTAGTTAGTAATAACAATTTTTAAAGTGCCACATTATATGACAACTTTCTGGATATACAAAATCGGATGCTAAAAAAGCAAATTTATTTCTCATTTTACCCAAAAACATAGTTTTCTTAAATGAAGCTTAAAAGAAACGTTACTTTTTGTTGTTAGTGATAAGTATTATCACTATACTTTGCATTCTTTTTGAACATTTGTTCTATTTTTCTCGTCCATCTTTGGAACTCTAGTTATGAGTAAATTTAATTTGAATCCCCTTTCATTCGCATTACTTGGGGTAATGACCACATCAGCTTTCGCAGATACAAGCACGACATCTGAACATTCAAATACGCACCAACTGGCCACAATTGTGGTATCGGCAGCTGGATTTGAACAAGATATTAAAAATGCACCCGCTTCTATTAGCGTTGTCACAAAAGAAGATATTGAGAAGAAAAATGCAACCAGCATTGCCGACCTACTTGCAGATGTGCCTGGTATCGATATCCGAGATGGTATTGGGAAAACCTCTGGTTTAAATATTAAAATGCGTGGCTTAGGCAATGAATACAGCCTGATTCTGATTGATGGGCGTCGTCAAACCACGTCTTCAGATGTCACACCCAATGGCTTTGGTGAGTCAGCAAATGGTTTCTTACCGCCACTGGCTTCAATTGAACGAATTGAAGTGATTCGTGGACCAATGGCAACACGCTATGGTTCAGAAGCAATGGGCGGTGTGATTAACATCATTACCAAAAAAATTAGCAAAGAATGGAATGGCAATGTCACTGTTAGTGGCAATGTAATGGAACATGGCGGTGAAGCCGATTCATGGAAAACCAGCGTCGTCGTAAATGGTCCGATCATTCAGGATAAACTAGGCGTACAGTTACGTGGTTCTTATTTAGATCGTCAGAAGTCTGAGCGCATTCCTGGTACTTCTGGTCGTGACCCACGCCCAAGCGAAGCAGACATTTATGATATCGGTGGGAAATTATCATTTAAATTAAATGAGCAAAATAATTTTTGGGTTGATGGTTTTCACTCTAGTCAAACTTATAAAAATGATGATAACCGTTTAGGTACACTTGATACACCTGCTCGTGCCAATGGTTATAAAGACGAATTAGAGTTCAAACGTGATCAAATTGCTGTAGGCCATAATGGTGACTATAGTTTTGGTCAATGGAACTCTTATGTCAGCCAAACTAAAACAGAAACAATTGGCCGTACAATTCCTAGAAATACGTTCCCTGGTAATGCCGCTGGTGGTCAAGATCGCACTTTAAAAAACACTGATTTAGTTGCTGACTCGCATGTAGTTTTACCTATCGCTGATCATAAGTTAACGATTGGTGCCGAATATAAAGAAGCTAAAATTGCAGATGATATTGCTGGTCTTGGCGCAACATTCAAAAAAGATTCGTTCTCTGTTTATGCAGAAGATGAATGGCGCATCCTAGACAACCTTGGCTTTACGCTGGGTGGTCGTTATGAGGATCACTCAGGTTTCGGTGGTCAATTTAGCCCACGCGCATACCTCGTTTGGAATGCAAATGACGAACTTACATTTAAAGGTGGTGTCAGCACAGGTTATAAGGCTCCTTCGGCAAAAGCACTTCATGATGGTGTTATTAGCGTAAGTGCTCAAGGCGCTTCTTTTGGAATTGGTTCTCCTAATTTAAAACCAGAGGAATCAATCAACTATGAGCTAGGTTTCAATTATAACAACGGTAATTTAGACCTTACCACTACCACTTTCTTTACCAAGATTAAAAACCTAATTACCGAGGGTCCAGAATTACTAAACTGCTTTTATACAGCAAATCCAAATCGACCAGGTTGTGTAAATTACGGATCACATATCACTCAGGATAGTTTTTCCCAAAGCATTAATGCAGATGAAGCGGAAACCAAAGGTGTTGAACTCAGCTTGAAATATAGCATTATTCCAGAATGGGATATCAAAGCTGCATATACCTATATGGAAACCGAAATTACTAAAGGTAAAAATAAAGGTTCTTATCTAAACAATGTACCTAGAAATGCTCTAAACATGACCTCAACTTGGCATATTAATGATGCATTTGATTTATGGTTACAACATGAATATAAGTCAGAGCGTAAACGCTACAGTACAGCACAAACTGCTGGTGATGCTGCTCTTATTTACAATGCAACCAACAATAAGTTAAAGGGTTATAACTTATTCAACCTAGGTGCAAGCTATAGTGTGAATGATCAATTACGTTTCAATGGTGCGGTCAACAACCTACTTGACAAAGATTTCACCAGCAATGGTTCATATATTGATTCAAACGGTAACCCAGCCTCTTATTATGACTATATGATGATTGGCTCAGGAATGTCAGGTACTTATCTTGCAGGTCGTAACTTCTGGTTATCGGTCTCTTATGATTTCTAAGTAAATTAATACTCTGTGAGCTTCAAAAACCCTGCTAAAGCAGGGTTTCTTTATTCATTTATACGAAGATCTTTAGAATTTACAAAGAAGCTTCTAAAAGAAACCTCTCAGCAGAGTCCATAAAAAATTCAAATAAAACATATATATCAATTAATTATATATAACCATCACTACATTATCATTTTGCACAATTATTCATCATTAATACCAATTCAAGAAAATATCTTTAAATTTCAAAACAATAAATATATACAACCCTTTATACAGAAGTTAAAGCTATTGATAACGATAATAATTATCAATAGACTTCGCACATATTGTTACATAGATTAACAATTAATCTACTTTTACTCCTTTTTCTGTAAAAGTTCATCAGGTTGAAAGTTCTGTCATTCACCACTTCAATTTCAGGGGTTCTCTCAATGGCAAAAATCAAAAGTCGTAAACACCTTCGTACCACACCTTTAGTTGCTCTAGCGGCAAGTTTACCTTTAGCAGTGCATGCCGCACCTAAAGAAGAAAGTGTGGCAAAGCTTCCAACAATTGAAGTGAATGCAGAAAATACCTATAAAGTAGATACAGTAAGCTCTCCAAAATATACGCAACCATTACTCGATACACCTCAAACTGTACAAGTCATCAAAAAAGAACTGTTACAGGAACAAGGTGCTGCTTCATTAGTTGAAGCACTGCGCAATACCCCAGGCATCACCCTACAAATGGGTGAGAATGGAAATACCAGCGCAGGTGACACTTTCCAAATGCGTGGTTTCTCGACCCAAACCTCTACCTATGTCGATGGTATTCGTGATCTCGGTGCCGTCAGCCGTGATGTATTTAACTTAGAACAAATTGAAGTTGTAAAGGGCCCTTCTGGCTCTGAAGCTGGCCGTGGTGCAGCATCTGGTTATATCAACTTAGTCACCAAATTACCAAAAGCTGAAAGCAGCCGAGAAGTTTCTGCTCGCTACAATACTGCTGAGAATGCACGCTTAACTGCGGACATTAACCAAGCCATTAACGAAAGCACCGCGATTCGTTTAAATGTAATGGGACAAGATGGTGGTGTTGAAGGCCGCGATGTTGTTGAGAACAATGGTTGGGCAATTGCTCCCTCGATTGCTTTCGGTCTAAATACAGATACACGTTTCTATCTATATTCTCAGCATGTTCGCCAAAATAATATTCCTGATGGTGGTATTCCTACAGTCGGGATGAAAGGCTTTTATAACGCAGATGCAGATTTAAATAAGGCAAAAGAGGTTGATCGCTCGAATTACTATGGCAGTGTCAATGACTATGAAGACGTTGACGCTGATATAGTTACCGCAAAAATTGAAAGTGATTTTGGCGATAAAATTAAATTTACCAATACCTCTCGTTACGGTAAGTCGCAAATGAATCGCGCATTAACAGGCATTAATGCATTAAATAAAAATGGATCAAACAATCCAGATGCATGGACGATTTCACGTTCACATCAAGGTGTTGATCAAGAAAATAAAATTCTTGCCAATACTTCATCTCTTAATGTGAATTTTAAAACTGGCGAAGTAGAACATGATCTGGTTGCAGGCTTAGAATTCTTACAAGAACAGCAAATTTCTCGTACGTTATCAACCCAAGCACCAGGACAAATTCCTGCTCCATCAACAAAACCGGCAAACCTATACAATCCAAATCATTATGATGTTATGCCTAAACTCGTTTATACAGGTGCATATACTGATGGTGAAACCAATACAGCCGCAGCTTATTTATTTGACACCATTAAATTATTGAACAACCGCTTACAATTTAATGGTGGGGTTCGTGTAGATTACTATCACACAGACTATGAAGCACTGACAGTTGCAACCAACTCATCAACTGGTGTTGTAACAAAAACACCAACAGATTTAAAAGCACACGACACTCTAGTGAGTTGGAAATTGGGCAGCTTATTTAAACCAACAGAAAACAGTAGTGTTTATGCCTCTTATGCAAAATCGCTGACACCTCCAGGTAGTGCAAACTTTGGATTATCAGCTGAAACCACTGGTACTCAAGCAACCAATAATGCACGCTCAAAACCTCAAGAAACCAATCACTATGAAGTGGGTGGGAAATGGGATGTGTTGAAAAATAAACTGGCGTTAAACGCTGCTGTTTATCGTACAGAAAATGAAAATCAATTTACCACTGACCCAATTACCAAAGAATCAATTCAAGAAGGTAAAACCCGAGTTGAGGGTGTTGAGCTAGGTGTGGTTGGTCAAATTACCGATGCATGGAATATTTCTGCGGGTGTTGCCCACATGAAAACCAAGCAAAAAAACCAGCAAAGCTTTGGTACTAATGGCGAAAAAACAGTAACCGATTCTGTTCGTTGGTCACCAGACTGGACTGCAACGTTATGGACAACATATGACATCGCTGGCTTTAAAGTAGGCTTAGGTGCACGCTATGTAGATGAACAAAAACGTGTTATTACCGACAGCACTGCGCCTGCAAACATGCCAAAAGTACCCTCTTATGTAGTGTTTGATGCAATGGCAGGTTATAGTTTCAACAAAAATGCCTCACTGAACCTGAATGTCTATAACTTAGCAGATAAAGACTACATCAGCGCATTGAACAATGGTGGTAGCCGCTTTGTACTCGGCCAACCACGTTCAGCAGCATTAACATTCAACTACAAGTTCTAAATTATTCAATCAAAACTTAAGCTTGAATAGATGAACTCAGCCTGTCAGAAAAGGTATACTTTTTCGACAGGCTGTACTTTTTTGAAGGGTTTTAAATATGATGTTGCACATCCCTGAGCTGCTCAGTAAACAACAAGTGTTAGAACTACGCCAACAAATGCAGTCAGCCTCAGCATGGGTTAACGGCGCTCAAAGCGCAGGTGCACAAGCTCAGCAAACCAAAAATAATTTACAGATCGATACCCATAGTGATGTCTATCAATCCATAAGTCAGTCTGTTCTAAACTCTTTACAACGCAATCTAATGTTACGCTCAGCGGCCCTGCCCCAACATATTTTATCGCCAATGTTTAATTGCTATCAAAATCAGGGCAATTATGGCAACCACGTCGATAGTGCTGTTCAGGCTTCTTCACAAACAGGACAAATGATTCGCACCGATGTTTCTATTACGGTTTTTTTATGCGAACCCGATGAATACGAAGGGGGTGAACTGATTGTTGAAGATACCTATGGCAGCCACGAAGTTAAGCTGGATGCTGGTGATGCGATTTTATATCCGTCCACAAGTCTGCATCGCGTTGAACCCGTCACTCAAGGCAGTCGAATTGCCGCTTTCACTTGGATTCAAAGCATGGTCAAAGATGACTGGCAACGAACCATGCTGTTTAATTTAGATATGACTATTCTAAAACTAAGACAGCAGCTTGGCGACACAGAGGAAGTGGTTGCCTTAACCAGTCATTATCACAACCTCTTAAGACAATGGGGAATCTTCTGATGTCTCAGCCCTCGCCTCTTCCCCCATTGACTACAATCCCAGCTCATTTACAAACCGTGGCGGATTACGAACAACAAGCTTCGCAACATTTGGTAGAAGCAACTTGGCATTATTTACAAGGGGGGGCCATGCATGAACTGAGCGTGCAAGAAAATCAGTTCCAATTTCAAGATGTTCGACTAGTTCCACGTCATTTAAATGATTTTTCTCAGGGCAATACTCAGCTCAACTTATTTGGCATGGATTACCCTCATCCAATTTTTCTTGCCCCCATTGGGCATCAGTCACTTTTCCACCCTCAAGCTGAACACGCCACTGCCCTAGCTGCCGAGTTGATGCAAAGTAATTTTGTACTCAGCACGCTGAGCAATACTGAGATGACGCAGCTCAATACAGATAACCCATACAAATGGTTTCAGCTCTATTGGCAAGCTAGTCGAGAACAGTCTTTAGCACTCATACAGCTTGCAGAACAACACAACTATAAAGCGATCGTCATCACCATCGATGCGCCACATACAGGTATCCGCGATCGAGAACGTAAAGTTTTCTTTCAATTGCCCCAAAACATGCCACACCCACATGCCTCGGCTAATTTAGAAATTGGCAATTTAGCAACTGGAGAGCATCCTATTTTTCAAGGCCTCATGAAAAATGCCCCCCAATGGGAGGATATTGCATGGATCATTAAAAATACCCATTTACCCGTCATCCTAAAAGGCGTACTTCATCCTGCTGATGCCAAAAAAGCTGTTGAATATGGTGTTTCAGGTCTGATCGTTTCCAATCATGGTGGTCGCGTACTCGATACCACGATTTCGCCATTAATTGCGCTACAAAAAATCCGAGCTGTTGTTCCTGAAAACTATCCGGTTTTATTAGACGGCGGTATCCGTCGTGGTTCCGATATATTCAAGGCCATTGCGCTTGGAGCATCAGCCGTACTGGTCGGTCGTCCTTATATTTATGGTCTGACAACGGCTGGTGCCCTAGGTGTGGCCCATGTGCTTAAAATCTTAAAAGAAGAATTTGAAATCACCATGGCATTGATGGGAACAGCAACATTAAAAGAGATAAACCCAGACTTTATTGATCAATAATCAGCTTTATCATATGGCTTTGATTTAACAAGCTGATATTCCAAAAACTTTCAGGATTTTGAGGATAAATCATATAAATAAAACTTCAGTAAAATTACAGAAGTCATAACATCTAAATTAAAAGTTAATATTTAAAACACAATCGTTTTTTTAGATTAAATAAAAAAATCAACAGATTAACAACATTTTTAAACAATTCAGGGCAAAAATTAATTTAAGTTCCCACTGTAACAATTAGAAACAATTGAAAAATCCAATCTCAAACAAATGAATATAGAAATAACAATGATTATCCTTTGCATAAATTTTTACACTCTTAGGCCTGCCCTATGTCTTTTATTAAATCACGGAAGAAACTTGTTTCTTCTGCAATTGCATCATCACTTTCAGTTATTGCAGTACCAGCCATTGCTCAAGATCAAGCAGTTCAACTACCAACAATTCATGCACACGCAGCAAAAGAAGAGTCTTTAAAAGTAGATCAGTCTGCAAATGCAAAATTTGTTGCCCCTCTTAAAGACACACCAAAGTCAGTTTCTATTCTGTCGCAAAAACTACTTAAAGAAACTAACTCAAATACATTGCTTGAAGCACTTCGTTATGAGCCAGGTATTACTCTAGGCGCTGGTGAAGGTGGTACGCCTTATACGGATATGCCGATTATTCGTGGTTACAACAGCCAAAACTCTATTTATGTAGATGGCGTGCGCAATGCCACTTCACAAAGCCGTGATATGTTTGCGGTTGAACAAGTTGAAGTGATTAAAGGCTCTTCATCTGCACTAGGTGGTGGCGGTAGCATCGGTGGTAGTATCAATTTAGTGACTAAAGTTGCGCATGAAGGTGACGTTTACCAAGGTAGTATTCAAGGTGGTACCGATAACTATCGTCATATTCAGCTTGATGCCAACAAAGATTTTGGTAACGGAACAGCAGGCCGTGTTGTGGTAATGGGTCATGAAAATGAAAAACCAGGTCAACACAATGGTGCCGAATATGCTCGCGTTGGTATTGCGCCGAGTATTAGCTTAGGCTTAGGTAGCCCAAACCGCGCAACGCTTAGCTATTATTTCTTAAAAAGTAATGATGAGCCAGATGCAGGTATTCCATTTAACAATTCAAATGTTCCAACCAATGCACCAGCTGGTACTGAAAAAGGTGATGGTCGACCTGTTCATGTGAAGCAAGGTACTTACTACGGCTGGAAAGCACGTGATTTTGATAAACGCGAAAATCATATTGGTACGTTAAAATTAGAACATGACTTTAATGAGAATTTAACGCTGAGTAACGTCGCGACCTATACTAAATCGAAAGCTGACTATGTCAACTCTATGCCTGATGACTCTAAAGGCAACATTTACAATGGCGAAGTATGGCGCCGCTCAAATGGTCACACTAGAGATACAGATGCCTTTAGCGATCAGTTATCTTTAAAGGGTAAGTTCAACACAGGCATTCTTAAGCATAATTTTAATGTCGGTGCAGAATATGCTCGCCAAGAAACAGATAAAGCATCATATCTATTAACAGATATTGCAAATGCCAATAATGGTGATGCATTGAAAGGTGCATGTTCATTAGGCGTTGGGGCTTCATCAAATTACTGGTGTACGGATTTAAACAACCCGAATCCAAATGACCCTTGGTTAGGTAAGATTGATATTAATCCAACCTCAATTAACACTGTAACCAGTAAAACAACATCTATCTATGCATTGGATAGTATCGAGTTGCATCCTCAGTGGTTACTTGATCTTGGCGTTCGTTGGGATAAATTTGACACTGAGCAAGTTACAAAAGCAACAGGTGTAAAACTTGAAAGCGACACCGACTACTTCTCTTATCAAGCTGGTCTAGTTTATAAGCCAACAGAACAAGGCAGCATTTATGCTAGCTATGCAACTTCTGCTAGCCCAGTAGGTATCAGCCAAGGTGATGGTGAAAATGATCTTGGCACTGCTTATCTTGATTTAAAACCAGAAAAAGCCCGTACGATTGAATTAGGTACGAAGTGGGATCTATTTAACCAACGTGCTAACGTGACTGCTGCAATTTTCCGTACAGAAAAAACCGATTCACGTGTAACAGACTCTAATGGAGATACTCGTAATATTGGTAATAGTAAAGTTGATGGTTTTGAACTTGGTCTCACTGGCAAAATTACAGATAAATGGGATATTGCTACAGGTTATAGCTACTTAGACAGTGAACTAACCAAAGGTAATCAAAACTCAGCAGGTCTATTAGCTCAAGGTAAGTCACTACCATTTGTTGCGAAAAATAGTGCGACTTTATGGTCGACGTACAAAGTCATCCCTAAACTTACTTTAGGTGCTGGCGTTCAATACCAAGATAAAGTATTCGCGAATACGACTGCACCAAAATTCCTACCGACCTATACCATCTATAATGCGATGGCAAAATATGACGTAGATAAGAATGTAAATGTACAACTGAATGTGAATAACATTGGTGATAAACGTTACTTTACAGGTGCACATGCCGCTCATTATGCCAATGAAGGTAATGGTCGTAATGCTGTCTTAGCCATTAACTTTAAATACTAAGTCAAAACCATAATAACTTTATGGCATTCAGCTTAGTTCGTATAAAATAGCCTCGTCATGAGGCTATTTTTACAACTGCAATAAATATTCAAAAGGTGTTCACCGTGATCCATCATATCCCGAATGTATTAAGCAAAGAACAAGTTGCAGAGTTTCGCCAATTGATGGCAGATGCAAATTGGGTGGGTGGAAAAATCACTGCGGGGACCCTCTCCGCTTCAGTCAAGAAAAATCAGCAGCTCTCAGAACAAGATCCACTGACTCATGCGCTCAGTGATATGGTAATTAAAGCGATTTGGCAAAACCCACTTTTTCAAGCCGCGGCATTACCACATAAAATCATCCCACCACTGTTTAACCGTTATGATGAATCTGAAAGCTTTGGCTTCCATGTCGATAACTCGATTCGCCTGATTCGTGGCACATCTGAGCAAATCCGCACTGATTTATCATGCACCTTATTTTTAAGCGAACCAGAAGAATATGAAGGTGGTGAACTGGTCATTGAAGACACTTATGGCTACCATGAGATTAAACTTCCTGCTGGCGATGTCGTACTTTACCCATCAACCAGTTTGCATGAAGTCAGCAGTATTAGCACAGGAACCCGTTTCGCTTCATTTTTTTGGGTACAAAGCCTGATTCGAGATGATAGTAAGCGCCACATGTTATTTAGTTTAGATGAAAGTATTCGTGAATTACGGAAAACCCATGGCGATGCTTATCCAGAAGTGATGAAACTCACCAACATTTACCATAACCTGATTCGCATGTGGTCTGAGTTATAGTTCACACACTTTTCAAAGCTCAGAGATAAAATCAACTTTTTTATCTCTAATTTAGAAAATTACGGGAAATTTTTCCTATTAAAATTTAAATAGCGCAAAAAACAGGGAAATATTTTCCATTTATTCTTATTAAAATGTTGTATAGACCTTTGCAGCCGTCTGTATTTTCGCCTAGACTGATTACGCTTAGATGATTAAGATAACTGCAAAATTAAATAACCCATATGAATGGTAGATGATGAAAACAAATCGCGGCTTTACCCACCCGTCTCATACAACACATCTCACTGCACTTCTCCTGATGCTGCGCCTCGCGCGCGTATAAATTTTTTCGCCTACATTTTTAGGCGTTCGATCCCCATATTCGCTTTAAATTAATTCTTATAGACACCATATATATTTGTAGCACGTTGCCTTTTATTTGACTCAGCAACCATGCTACGACAAGGAGTTATCTCATGATGTTGGCTGACCCAAGCAAAAAATACCGCCGTATGTACCAGCGAGTGGATTTACCAGATCGCCAATGGCCGAATAATGAAATCAATCAAGCGCCGATTTGGATGAGTACCGACCTTCGTGACGGTAACCAAGCGATTTTTGAACCAATGAATATGGAACAAAAATTAAAAATGTTCCATATGTTGGTCAAAATCGGCTTTAAACATATTGAAATTGGTTTTCCATCAGCTTCCCAAATCGACTTCGACTTTGCGCGCAAATTGATTGAAGAAGATTTGATTCCTGAAGATGTGTATATCGAAGTTTTGGTTCAAGCACGTGATCATTTGATTGAGCGTACCTTTGAAGCCTTAGTCGGTGCGGAACGCGCCATTGTACATATCTATAATTCAAACTCTCCGACTTTCCGTAAGAAAGTCTTGAATGTAGATGCCAATGGTTCTAAACAGCTTGCCATTAATGCGGCTACCAAAGTCAAAGAATATGCAGCGCAATACCCTGCAACAGACTGGATTTTCCAATACAGCCCAGAATGCTTCACTGCAACAGAATTAGACGTCGCCAAAGATGTCTGTGATGCTGTGACTGAAATTTGGGAAGCATCTCCGACGAACAAGGTGATCTTAAACTTACCTGCAACCGTTGAAGTGTCTACACCAAATGTCTATGCCGATCAAATCGAATGGATGCACCGTAACTTGGCGCGTCGTGATGGCGTGATTATCTCTGTGCATTGTCACAATGACCGTGGTTGTGGTATCGCAGCCTCTGAATTGGCAATCATGGCAGGTGCTGACCGCGTTGAAGGCTGTGTGTTTGGAAATGGTGAACGTACTGGTAACGTTGACGTTGCCGCAATTGCCTTGAACATGTATACCCAAGGTGTTGCGCCAAACTTAGACTTCTCCAATATCAATGAAATCATTGCAACTGTTGAAGAGTGTACAGGTTTACCTGTGCATCCTCGTCATCCATATGCAGGTGATTTAGTCTTTACTGCATTCTCTGGTTCACACCAAGATGCGATTAAGAAAGGCTTCGAATTCCAGAAAAACGAAGACATTTGGGATATGCCATACTTACCAATCGATCCAAAAGATTTGGGCCGTGACTACGATGCGGTGATTCGCGTGAATAGCCAATCAGGTAAAGGCGGTATCGCTTACTTATTAGAATCGAATTACAACGTTGCATTGCCACGCCGCGTACAAATTGAATTCAGTCAGATCGTACAGCAACATACCGATGAAAATGGCACTGAAATCAGTGCACATGAGATCTGGAATTTATTCGAAAATACCTATGTGGATGTGAAAAATAGCCATTATCAAACCAAACATTATCAATTGTCCGATATCAATGGTACACAAATCATCGAATTAGACATTGAAATTGAAGGTGAAATCCAACGTCTACGCGGTGAAGGTAACGGCCCGATCTCAGCCATGTTGAATGCTTTACAACTCCCAATTGATGTTGTCAGCTATGAAGAGCGTAGTATCAGCTCAGGTGCCAATGCCAAAGCCCTTGCCTTGATTGAGCTTCAAGTGAAAGGTACAGGTAAGAGTGCATTCGGTGCTGGGGTGCATGACAATATCGTGACTTCATCAATTGAAGCCATTATTGCCTGTACCAATCGTTTGATTGAGCAAGGTGTGTTGACCACCGACCAAGTGGCTGCTGCAGCTGTTTAGATAAGTGAAATATCACATAATTGTCAGTAAAGCTGAGTTGTAATATCAGAAAAAATGACTTTTGAAAGGATACCTGAATTGGTATCCTTTTATTATTAATGATTTATTATAGGGCGAATCATTCCAGTGTCTTTTCCATCGGATTCAGTGGGTTTAGTCACACCACAAAAGTTTCAATTTGAACAACCTTTAGAACTTGAATGTGGACGAGTTTTACCTCGTTTTGATTTAATGGTTGAAACCTATGGAACACTCAATGCAGATCAATCGAATGCCATCCTAATTTGCCATGCACTTTCAGGACATCACCATGCTGCGGGCTTCCATCATGAAGACGATAAAAAAGCAGGCTGGTGGGACAGCTGTATTGGGCCAGGAAAAGCAATTGATACCAATCACTTCTTTGTGGTTTCCTTAAATAATATCGGCGGTTGTAGTGGCTCTACAGGTCCAACCTCACCGAATCCTGAAAATGAAAATCGTCCCTATGGTCCAGACTTTCCATTGGTTACAGTACGTGACTGGGTCAAAACCCAAGCGATGCTGTCCGATCGTCTTGGAGTACAGGTTTGGTACGCTGTTATTGGTGGCTCTTTAGGTGGCATGCAAGCCTTACAATGGTCGTTGGACTATCCAGACCGATTGCAAAAATGCGCCATCATCGCCAGCGCGCCAAAATTATCAGCCCAAAATATTGCCTTTAACGAAGTTGCACGCCAATCCATTCTTTCCGATCCTGATTTCCATCATGGTCGTTATTTAGAAAATGATAGCTATCCAAAACGCGGCTTGATTTTGGCACGCATGGTCGGTCATATCACCTACTTGTCTGAAGAAGCCATGAAACAAAAATTTGGTCGTGATTTGAAATCAGGCAAATTTATGTATGGTTTTGATGTCGAATTCCAAGTTGAAAGTTATTTGCGTTACCAAGGTGAACAATTTAGCCGCAATTTCGATGCAAATACTTACTTGATTATGACTAAGGCTTTGGATTATTTTGACCCTTCTCGTGAATATGAGCATTCTTTAACAAAGGCAATGAGTCAACCAAAATGCAAGTTTCTGGTCATTTCATTTACCACAGACTGGCGTTTTAGTCCAAGCCGTTCACAGGAATTGGTCGATGCTTTGATTGATAATCATAAGCCTGTCAGTTACTTAGATATTGATGCTGAACAAGGTCATGACTCTTTCTTATTTCCAATTCCACTGTATGTGAAAACCCTACGAGCATTTTTAGGTGGAGAACAACAGTTGCAATCGACACCGCAGGAGCAACACTAATGCGTATAGATCAACGACTCGCCGAAAAATGGATTAACCCGAACTCTAGCGTGTTAGACTTAGGCTGTGGTGACGGTGAATTGCTGGCTCATATGAGCAAACAGCACAATATTCGTGCCTATGGTCTAGAAATTGATCAAGAAAAGATTGCAATTGCCATCAGTCGGGGGTTAAATATTATCCAACAGGACTTAAACCTCGGTTTAAGCCGTTTTGCCGACCAGTCTTTTGACTCTGTGGTTATGGCACAAGCTTTGCAAGCTGTAGATGCACCCGATGTATTACTTCGTGATATGGTGCGTGTCGGCAAACAGGCCATTATTACTTTTCCAAACTTTGCATATTGGAAGACACGTTCTTTTCTTGCATTGAAAGGGAAAATGCCTGTTTCGGAAGCTTTACCTTATATGTGGTATAACACCCCGAATATTCATTTATGTACTTTCCGTGATTTTGAAGCATTATGTGCTGAGAACCGGATTAAAATTATTAATCGACTTGCCGTTAATGGTGACCAACAAGGTAGTGTGCTCAGTAAGCATATGCCGAACCTATTTGGTGAAGTCGCAATTTATCGAGTGAGCGCTCTATGAAAAAGACATTAATCAGCACATTTTTATTTGGTCTGATCAGTATACAAGCGCACGCTGACTATGTTGCTCAACCCCAATCGGTTGCAACACAAGCAGCGCGATATTCAGTAATGGGTATCAATGAGTTACAAAGCGCAGCAAAAGCGGGTCAAGCAGGTGCACAGTTTTACTTAGCAACACGTTATCAATATGGTAAAGACGTTGCCAAAGATGAGAAACAAGCGTTCTCTCTTTTTAAAGCAGCAGCGGATCAGGGCTTATCTGCCGCACAGTTAAATGTGGGCCGTATGTATGCAGATGGCATGGGCACAAAAAAAGATGATGCTTTAGCACGTAAATACTTTGAGAAAGCAGCCAGTAACGGCGATAACCGTGCTAGCTTTAATCTCGCGATGATGGAAGAGCAAAAGAAAAACTATATGGGTGCTTATCAGTGGTATGAGCTTTCAACCCGTGATGGCATGCTCGATACCAAAGTAATCAAACTTTCTGAAGGTAAGAAAACTGCTTTGGCGGCTAACCTGACTCAAGATCAGATCCGTACTGCACGTGACCGTGCTGATAAATGGATTCAGGCACAATAATCTTAATTGTAAGATTTAGCGAAAATATAAAACCGACTTTCTATGTCGGTTTTATATTTAAGAAATTTAAATCATTGAATTCCTCAATATTGTAATCCACCATAGCAAGAAAGAACTCCTCAAAATTTGGAAATCTATCTATTTCTTCTCCTGCTAGCCATATTACTTGGCCTTCTATTAAAGTTCCTTTAGCACCAATTACAAATAAATCCTTATCAATCAAAGTTGTAGCTATAGGTAAAACACTATTTCTAGTTATATTTTTTTGATCAAAATAAGAATCCTCAATAGCATCTAATAAACCTTTTGCATAGCTCATAAGTGGGCTCGCAATTAGATCAACTGTTCCAAATAAATCAACATATTGATATATTCCTTTCCAACCATTCGCATAACTAAGAAAATTGAAATATAAAGGGTCAACAAATTTTTCTAAGTATTGCTCTACTTCTAATAACTGTATTTTAGTTGCCGCTACTTCTGGCAAATGATATGGCCAAATATTTTGAATATCAGCCTCATTTATCTTATATTTAACATAAGCCATTTTAGAAATCTGTGTAGGCCAATCCATATCTTCCTCTAAAAATTATTCTTAACTACATCTGATATCATATAAAATATAAAATAAGTAGAATTAGAAAAATACCATAACTCTAATGGCATTAATATTTTTTCTTATAACACACATATTCACTACTAATTTCTTAAAAAAATTTCTAAAATTCTACTCAATCTTAGCGAATTTAAAATTTATATGTCTACCCAACCATGGCTCAACCAAGGCAGCCTTGTCCTTGCAAGTAATAACAAAGGCAAAGTGGTCGAATTTGAACATCTCTTTCAACAACTTAATCTTCCTATCGAGATTATTCCTCAAGGCAAACTCGATATTGAAGATGCGATAGAAGATGGTCTCAGCTTTGTTGAAAATGCCATTATCAAAGCACGTCATGCCTCAAAACTATCAGGTAAACCTGCACTTGCAGATGACTCAGGCATTTGTGTGCCAATTTTAGGTGGCGCGCCAGGCATCTACTCGGCACGTTATGCGGGCGAGCATGGTAATGATGCTGCCAATAATCAAAAACTGTTGGCTGATCTTGCACCTTTCCGTAAACAAGGTGAAGCGATTGAAGGCATGTTTGTCTGCGTATTGGCACTGGTCACGCATGCTGAAGACCCACTTCCACAAATTTTTCAAGGCATCTGGAAAGGTGATATTTTAGAAGCAGCACGTGGCGAAAATGGCTTTGGTTACGATCCTTTATTCTGGCTACCTGAGCTGAATGTTTCGAGTGCTGAACTCAGTAAAGCTGAGAAGAATAAAATCAGTCATCGTGGTCAAGCCATGCAGCTGTTTAAAGCCAGTTTGCTTTAAATAGACAAGTGCTTTAGCTCATGGTTAGAGCACTTTTAAATGCAATACAATGCCATATAACACAATCACGATACAGCTCACGATGGTTCCCGCAGCAATATAGCGAGCGGATACGCCCGTGCCTTGATAATGCGTTTCCAACGCCACAATATTGGCTGCTGGTGGTAAACAGAATAATAAAAACAAGACAGGGAGCAAAAATTCAATGTTGGGAATCGGAATAAAAGAATAGGTCAATGTACAAATCAATATACCCAACAGCATTTTTACGATGAGTGCGCGCGTACTAAAAATCAAATCAGCAAAATGTACACGTGTATGTCGTAACCACATGCCCAAAATACACATCCCCGCAAAGCTCATACCAAATTTGGCAACATCATAGCTCCACTCTAAAACCAGATTTCCCTCTAAGCTCTGAAATCCTATACCCCATAAAATCAATGCGATCAATAATGCAAGCACAGGCGGTGACTTTACAACCTTATGCAGTGTTGCAACATAGTCCATCGGCCCTTTTGAAACCGCAGCAACTGCCCAAATATTGCCAAACAGTGAACCACCAATATACAGCGCAATCATGGCACTACTCACCTGCTCGCCAAAGAGTGCAATGGCAAAGGGAAAACCCAACCAGCCAATGTTGCTATAACTCGAACAAAGTGCCTGTAAACGATCTTTAGAAGAATAAGCAAACACATAAAATAGCAGGATTGATGAAATGAAACTAAACAGGATCAGGGCAAAACTACCCGGCTGATAAAACACCATGTTGTAAATGATGACCACAGGAATAAATAACCGTGCCAATAAGGAAGAGAGTATCTTCTTTATCTGTTCTGCAAATTTAAATTGAGCTGCCACTAGCCCGAAAATAAAAGCACTTATTGGTAGGAGAAAGGTCATGTCGATCTGGTTTTTATCATGTATTGATATGCTGCCTATGCTAGCACTATTTACCATTTGGTAGATGCAGTGTCTTAAAACTGCAATATAAGTGTCACATCGTTGTCATGCCAAGCTGTTGAGATATACCCAAAGTTTTATAGGAATAGAATAATGGCTGGTTTATCAATTTGGCATGTACTGATTTTTGCAATTGTAGTGATTCTACTTTTCGGTACATCTAAACTTAAAAACTTAGGGAAAGATGTCGGCGGTGCAGTCAAAGACTTCAAAAAATCAATGAAAGAAGAAGAGGCTGCAACTCCTTTAAATGAACCGCGTACCATTGATGCTCAAGTTAAAACTACTGAAAGTTCAGTAAAAAGCTAAGCGAGCACGACTATGCTGAATTTGGGAATGACCGAGATTTTTTGCTTTGCAGTCATTGCATTGCTGGTCCTCGGTCCTGATAAATTGCCAGAAGCTGCTCGGTTCGTAGCGAAATGGTATGGCAAAATTAAAAAGTTTATCAACAACATTCAGAATGAAATCGATCGCGAATTACGCCTTTCTGAGTTCCGCGAAGAAATGCAAAAAGAAATTGATAAAATTACTGAACTTGAACGCAGAATGCAACAACAGCTAGATGCGCTTAAAAGCACACAAACATCATCCGATGCTGAGCCAGTACAAGCAGAGACTAACCGATCAACGGCGACTTACACCTTACGGTCTCAGCAAGCGATCATTCCATTCAGTCTTGCCTATCAAAAGCAATTACCTTTCAATCTTGAGTCACCCAATGTATTGGCTCAAAAGTTTGATACAGAATTAAAGATTGCCGTATGAGCCAATTACCCTCTACTTCAGTAACGACTGAAGAATCTCTTCAACAAATGCCTGTGATGCAGCATTTGATTGTACTCCGCCAATATCTCTTCAAAATTGTTGGTGTAACGATTTTTCTTTTTTTCTGCTTGTTACCTTTTCGAAACCATACGTATCAATGGCTTTCTGAACCGTTAAGACAACAACTTCCTGCAACCTCAACCATGATTGCGACCGATGTGACGGCAACCTTCATGGCACCGTTTAAGCTGAATCTGTTTGTCGCATTTATGTTGGCAATGCCCTACATCATTTATCAAATTTGGTCGTTTATCAAACCTGCGCTGTATGAAAAAGAACGCCACTTGGCAATACCTTTGCTGCTAGGCAGTATTGTGTTGTTTTATTTAGGCGTGGCCTTTGCATATTTCATTACCTTACCGGCAATTTTGCATTTCTTCATTAGCGTTTCACCTGAAACCGTTGCGCCAATGACAGACATCAATAGTTATTTAAGCTTCTGTTTAAAACTTTTCTTGGTATTTGGTTTCACCTTTGAAATCCCAATTATTACCTTAGTACTGATTTTGATTGGTGTCGTTAGCACCCAAACACTGATCGAAAAGCGTCGTTTTATCGTTGTGGGATGCTTCTTTGTTGCTATGTTTGTGACCCCACCCGATGCTTTGTCGATGATTATGCTGGCCGTTCCGATGTGGATGCTATTTGAATTGGGTTTATTATTTGGAAAAATACTGGAAAAAAGAAAAGCTTCAAATTAATGAGTACAAAACTAAATCCTCGAAAATATTTCGGGGATTATTTTATTTTAATCCTATATTTATTAAATAGTTAAAAAATCTAAATTGTCTTTAAACTGCCTTCAAACTGTCAGAAAATTGTCATCTCCGCTTCATAGAATCGATCAGGATTTATTTAACATATATTAAAGATACGGATTTACTATGACAGCCAATACCAATCAGCCAAGTCGTCGTGATATTTTAAAATGGTTCGCGGGTGTACCGTTTTTACCACTCGGGGCAATGAGCACAGCAGCAGTTTTAGCGGGCTGTAATGATGACAATGATAACGACATTGTTACACCACCAACAAAACTGGTTAAATTTAAAAATGCCAAATTTACGCCAATGGCGGCACCAACCACCACTGCCGAGATGGCTACAACTTCAGTCAAGTCAAGCTTAACCGTGACTTGGGAAGATAATACAAGCACCGAATATAAATTAGGTTATCAAGAGTTTTTCCGCACAGGTATGGAAGTTGATAATATCAATGGCGGCAAAATTATCGCGGGTAGCTATTACGACATTAATAACAATGCGATCAGAGATACATCAATTGCAGGTCAAGAGCGTCAATTCTTCTCTGACTGTCCAGATGGTTCTTCAATGATTCATCTCAAAGACGCGCAAGTTGCGGGTGTTACCAACCCAGTCTTTCATGTGGTCCAGTTCGAGTACACCACTCAAAACTTGGCTAAGCAAAGTATGTATGGTCAATTACCATCTCCGATTGCGGTATTAACCTTAGACCAAGATCAAAAAACTGGACATCTGGCGTTGAAAAAGTATTTCAACGTTGATATGTCTAAGGTCCACGGCCTATGGATTACCTGTGGTGCCAGTCTTTCACCTTGGAATACGCACCTTTCAAGTGAAGAGTATGAGCCAGATGCATTCGATCAAATCGGTAGTACCTTAGCAACACTAAGAGCCTACAGTAAAAATCTTTATGGCAATGAAAATACAGCCAATGCCTATAACTATGGTCATTTACCAGAAATTATTCTGGATGGTAAAGGTCGTGGTACTGCAGTTAAACACTATTGCTTAGGTCGTATTTCACATGAATTGATTCAAGTGATGCCAGACAACCGTACCGTGATCATGGGTGATGACTATACCAACGGCGGCTTCTTTATGTTCGTTGCAGATAAAGAAAAAGATTTATCTGCTGGAACCCTATATGTTGCGAAATACACAGCTGAGTTGAATGAGACGTCTACAGCGCCAATTAAATGGATCAAACTGGGTCATACCAACAGTAAGACTATTGAAGATCTAGTGAATGTTCGCGGCATTAAAGCTGAAAACATTATGGAGAGCTTGACTACCGTACCAGCGGATTTAACGGGTTATACACAGATTGTACTTGATAAGAAAACCCTCTGGATCAAGTTAAAAGAAGCGAATAATGGTTTCAGCAAAGAAGAAATCGAATTAGCTGCTGCTTTCCTCGAAACCCACCGTTATGCTGCTTTAAAAGGCGGTAGTATGGCATTCACCAAAATGGAAGGAACCACAGTTAATATTAAAGACAAGGTGGCTTATTCTGCGCTTGCCAATATTCAAGACTCAATGATTGAAGGCAAGACAGGCTGGGTTGCAGCGCACAATGTTAAATTTAAGAATACACTGAAAGCAGGCGGTGTACTTGCGCATGATCTTAAAGGCAGCCAAGTTGACCACTTAAATAATGTGATCAATAGTGAATGGACACCGTATCAAAGCCATATGGTTCTGATGGGCAAAGATATTCCAGCGGATAGTTTGGGCAATACAGCAGATCCAAATAATGTTGCAAGTCCAGACAATTTAAAATTCTCTGAAACTTTACGTACCTTGTTCATCGGTGAAGATAGTGGTAACCATACCAATAACTTCCTTTGGGCTTATAACGTTGATACCAAGTCTTTAGATCGAATTTTATCGACACCAGCAGGTGCAGAATCAACAGGTTTACATGCAGTTGATTCAGTGAATGGTTGGACCTATATCATGAGCAACTTCCAGCATGCGGGAGATAGTTCAAACCTTCCTGCTGAGTTAAAAGCAAAAGTTTTAGCGAACTATAATGGTGGTTATAGTGCAAGCGTTGGCTATATCACAGCCGATCCAGTTGCACCATCAATCGAGAAAAAAGCTTAAATCTACGCTTTTTTCTCACAAAAAAATGCCGACAAATGTCGGCATTTTTTATTCAATGAAGCAATCTCACTGCACTACCCACACTTGTTTGAATACAGTGAAAAATCACAGCAAACGATACTTTTATTTCAGCCACTTTTCCTGCTTGTAAATAGGTGAACAGAACAACGCTTCTTTTTCTCTCATGTTTCTTATTATAAAAAAGCTCCTTTAAAAGGAGCTAAATCAAACCAATCTGACTGTCTATCATTAGTCACCAAAGTCAGAATAATCTTTACTGGTGAATTTGCTATATTTTTTCCAAGGTTCTGCCATATTCACTTGTTGAATGTTTGCTTTCATAATGTCATAGCGCAAACCATCTAAGCTACGAATATCAACGCGTTTCGCAATATTGTTACGATTATCCCATTCCACACGGATCTTATTCTTCTTATTTTGGGCTTCATACCAAGTACTGTTGGTATCCTTTTTGGTGATTTTCATCCCTTTTAAGGTTTTAGGATCAAGTAGCGAATAGACACATGACCAACAGTTGCTTAAGCCCAGCATATCCACATCCGCATCTTGCAAACGTACGACTGTTTTATCTTCGACCAAAACCAAATTCAATTTGGGCTGTTTTTTCTGATCAATAAAATAATGTTGCGCCGCTTCGGCTAAATCTAAGTGTTTATGTCCACCCTTTTCATCGCCATGCTGATGGTGCTTTGGCAACACACGTTCAATCCAAATATTCTGAGTATCACGATACATACGTTCTTGAAACACACTGGTACGGGTCACACCATCATTGCCAATATTTTGAGACTCACGTGTAATACTGGCACTCAATAACGGTGCAGCATGCAAAGACGTCATTCCCAAACTGAGCAATACCGAACTCATCACTAGACGCATGTTATTTCCTGCATAAAAAAAGCCTCAGTCATAGTGACTGAGGTTTTTTGCAATATGATGAAAATATTGAATAAAGCACTTATTTAAATCCAAAGGCTTCTTTCAATTTGCTAAACACCCAAGCATTTTCACGTGTACCTTTAAACACTTGTGAGCCAGCACCCTCAGCAAATAGTAGGACATCCCCACCACCATGTGTTTCAGAACCAGGACTACCGAGTTTAACGCCGACTTGTTGCAAGTAATCATCTGCCGCCGCTTCATCATCAGTAATATCAATACGTGAAGTTGGACGTGGTCCACCACCATTACCAAAGACCAACGTGGCTGAGGTTTTACCCTTTGCATCTAAGTTAGGTGCATGCTTCTTGCCATCGGCCAACACACGCGTGCGCGTATCTGTCGCTTTGGCTTCTTGATAGCTATAACTTAAACCCAAGATACCAGGATTCGCAGTCGTCGTTTTTCCAGTACGCGCGGTATAACCATTAAAGGTCATGGTATGGTCATGGTCGGCAGTCACCACGATCAAGGTATTCTTTAGCTCAGGATCCGTTTTCTTGATTTTATCCAAGGCTGTCTTGATCGCATTATCAAATGCAATGGTGTCGTGTAGTGCACGTTTGGCATTGGTTCCATGTAAAGCATGGTCAATACGACCACCCTCAACCATCAAGAAAAAGCCTTTGCCCGCGGTATCTTGTGCCTGTAATAAATCAATCGATTTTGCAGTCATCTCAGCTAGAGTTGGCTGATTTGGCGCAGTTCTCGCGCGATCCAAATCATATTCTAGATGTGAAGTTGCGGAATAAAGACCAATATACTTTTTATTCAATGGTGCTGCATCCATCTCTGCTTTGGTCGCACCTACAGTATAATTTTTAGCCTTCAACTCATTAAGTAAATTACGCCCATCAATACGCCCTTTTTTATTGTCGGCCGCATTAAAAGGTGTGAAATGGTTGCGTCCGCCACCCATTAATACATCCACACCATCTAGCAATTTAGTATTGTAACCTGCCCCACCAGGAATCACCTGACGTGCAATCTCAAACTGTGCATTACGATTACACACATGAGCGAATGTCGCTGCAGGCGTTGCATGGGTCAACTCTGTGGTGGTAATCGCCCCAACCTTTTTACCATTGGCTTTGGCAAGTTCAAGAATCGTTTCCGCAGGGCTACCAGCAGCGACACTTGAACCTGGTGTTGGGCAATTATTAATGGCATTCGATACTTTAGTTACACCATCTGGCGCAGTGCCTGCACTTGGTTCAACTGCGATGGTTCCCGGTGTCATCCCAATCACTTCATTTCGGGTTTTCTTCCCCGTCATATAGGCAGCCATAGAAGGCGCACTGTCAGTGGTTTGACCATCTTCTGAATAGGTCTTAATTCTTACCGTACGGCGCAAGGTGTCCATGGTTAATTTACCAGATTCACCGTAGCCATAAATTCGGCTTGCCGTGACTGTGGTTGGCCCCATACCATCACCTAAAAAGAAAATGATATTCTTGGCTTCACCCGCAGCCTGTGCACCCGTACTTGCAGCAACTAATGCAACAGTTAAAGCAGAGGCTTTCATACCGAACTGACCTAATTTAAATTGTTTTAACATCATCGTTCTCCAGTCTGTTGTTATTTATCTAGGCCAATGGCTTTACGAACTAAGTTAAATACTTCGATATTTTCGAGGCTGCCATGGAAATTGTCTGAACCAACACCGATTGCACCAAGGAATACATCGGTACCGCCATGTGTTTCGCTATCCGCAAAACCAGTTTGCACCACGGCTTCTTGTTGGAAATCATCTGCAGCCGTACCTATACACCAACCCTCTTTGTCAATGTCCGTTCCACGGCTATCGGTATATTTACCTGCTGGGCCTGCGACTGGATTACAGCTATCGTTATCCACTAACTTACCACGTGCTTCAAGACGGTTATCATCTAGGCGCTTTTTACCAGTACCAAAGCCAATAATTGGATACGGTGTTCCGTTTTCATCAGTGGCATAGCCAGCTTTGTTATAGTTTTTAACCAAACCTAATACGCTGGTCTCGGCACCTTTTACATATTTACCTGTACGTTTCGCATAACCATTCAAGACCATGGTATGGTCATGGTCAGCAGTCACCACGATCAATGTATTCTTGAGTTCTGGATCTGTTTTTTTAACTTTATCAATCGCTGCTTTAATCGCATTATCAAAAGCAACTGTATCTTGTAATGCACGTTTTGCATTGGTGTCATGTAAGGCATGGTCAATACGTCCGCCCTCAACCATCAAGAAGAAGCTTTTATTTTTCGCTTGTAAGACATCAATTGCCTTGGTGGTCATATCTGCAAGACTTGGCTCATCAATCTTCTTATTGGTACGATCTAGGTCATAGTTCATATGACTGGCATTGAATAAGCCCAATAATTTTTTGGTCTTGGTTGGATCAATTTTGGTCAAATCACTACCCGTTGTAACAAAGCTATAACCTTGATCTTGCATTTCTTTGACCAGATCACGACCATCAGCACGCTTACCACCTGATACAGTCGTTGGTTTAAACTGGCGTAAGCCGCCACCCAAGACCACATCCACACCATCATTTAATTTGGTGTTATATGCCGCCCATCCAGTACCCTTCCCTGCAGGAACCAGTTGCGCTGCAATATCATTTTCAGCATCACGATGACAAACATGTGCATAGGTCGTTGCTGGTGTTGCATGGGTAATACGGGTTGTAGTTACGAGTCCCGTACCCATGCCTTGTGCTTTGGCAAGTTCAAGTAAGGTTTCTGCAGGTTTCTTGCCTTTATTCTCTGCAACATCATCACAGGTACTGGTACCATCTGCTTTCGGTGGAGATGCGATCGTGCCTGTCTGCATGGAAATGACTTCATTTTTCATTTTCACGCCAGTCATATAGGCAGCCATTGACGGTGCACTATCCGTCACCTGACCATCTTCTGAAAAGGTACGAACAAACGCTGTTTCTGGGAGTGTATCTATGGTCAAATCACCATCTTCACCAACAGAATAAATACGCGATGCAGTTAAGGTGGTAATCCCCATCCCATCGCCTAAAAAGAAAATGACATTTTTCGCGGTTGGTGTCTTTGGTACTTCTGCTTTTTCATCATTATCATTATCGTTACAGGCTACCATCCCACCCGATAAGACTGCTATCAAACTGACCGCCAATAGCTTTTTGGAAAAGCTCATCTTTGATAAGAACATAAAATATCCCCAGATTTATTGTTTGGACGTAATTTCGTTGCATAGACCATAACAATGCTGGGTGACCCTTTTATGTCACCTTGATGACAATATTATTTCATCTTGTTGTTTTATATATAAATTATGTTATAACATATCAATTTAATCAGCTAACGCAATTTGAAGATCAACAACTTTTCCCTGCTGCTCACCCTGTTGAGATTTTTCCAGCCAGTGCCATTGTGTTTGCGTCAGTCTTAAAAAATTAGAGCATCGTGTGCCATAAATTGGACTTTGAATAAAGGTTGAAGACAACAAAGCTTCCATGTCTGGATTAATTCCCGTATCGGGTAACAGATCTGGAATAACTTTTCGTTCATCTTCTAAAATGTTCCAAGCAGCATCGTTTAACGTTAACTCTGATACTTGTGACTGTTGTAGCATCGGTAGAAATTCTTGAGTAAAACGTTGACTTAAATGTCTGGTTTTCTGCCAATCTTCAGACATGAGTCCATTTGAGACCACATAAACGCCATTGGCGAGGACTTGGGGAGCTTCACCTCGGTTGCTCATATAAACGGCTTGTTCTATATCGCCAACAAACAAATTGAACCCTGCATAGTCCTGTTGCTGCTGTTCCAACTGTCGTGCAAAACGAATAGGAGCCAAATCACTTTCTAAAAAAGATTGGATCAAATGCCCCCGCGAAGTCGTATATTTATTTTGATCTCGCCCATTGCGGAAATTGGTGACAATCGCCCAACGCCCCGACGCTGTAACGCCCATCCACGTGCCACCCGACTGTAAGTCCTGCCCTGCAACAATGTTGCTGTCTGCCCATGGATGCAAAAGCGAACTTGGCCGATGATAAAATTCATCACGATTTGAAATGAGGCACAATGGCATCTCATCCAGCACTTGCCATGCAAAAGCGACAATACACATAGATTCTTTTTCTCACATATTCGGAACATTGATCTTTCACATTGAATGTACAACATTTTTAACATCATTCCGCTACAATCTGCTCAAAATATAAAATTGAGGAACAGCAATGCTGACCTATCCAAATATTGATCCGGTTGCGCTGAGCTTAGGACCAGTCAAAGTGCACTGGTATGGACTGATGTATCTCTTGGCTTTTCTATGCGCATGGGGTTTGGCATCGTATCGCGCTAAACAACGTGATGGCTGGACAGGCGACATGGTTTCAGACCTGGTCTTTTACGGTGCGCTGGGTGTGGTCCTGGGTGGTCGTGTCGGCTATGTGCTGTTTTATGAGTTTGATAAATTCCTAGAAAATCCACTGTGGTTATTCCAAGTCTGGACAGGCGGCATGAGCTTCCACGGCGGCTTCCTTGGTGTCATGATTGCAATGCTGTTTTGGTGTAAGAAATACCAAAAAACATGGTTCCAAACTTTGGATTTTATTGCCCCATGTGTACCAACAGGTTTGATGTTCGGACGTTTTGGTAACTTTATTGGTGGTGAACTGTATGGTCGTCAAGTCCAGGATCCTAGCTATCCATTTGGCATGATTTTCCCAACCGATCCATTAGGTCTGGTTCGCCATCCATCACAAATTTATCAAGCATTCTGTGAAGGTCTTATCCTGTTCATCGTACTTTGGTGGTTCAGTTCTAAGCCTCGCCCACGTATGGCTGTTTCAGCGGTGTTTCTCGTCGGCTATGGTATTGCTCGATTCTTTATGGAGTTCTTCCGCGAACCCGATGCAGACCAAGGCTACATTTTATTTGGCTGGATGACCAAAGGACAAATCCTGAGTTTCCCAATGATTATTATTGGTCTATGGATGATCTGGTATGCTTACCGTAAAAATATTTATGACTGGCAGTTAAAGAAATAAAAAAATGGGAGCGAATGCTCCCTTTTTTAGGCTGACGACTTAAGCCATTTATCAATCTTTCAGAAACAGCGTATATTGATTCTATTCCATTCAGGAGAGAGTCGATGCAGCAACAAAGTCAGCATCTTGCCAGCTTTAAAGTGCATGAGCTGGTTTTTAGCCTATCTCCCTTGCAGCTTAATCAACACCTTGTCATCCAAATTGAAAAATCTCTCGGGCTGAGTTTTAACGACCAAGATCAGCCACATCGCGTCTGTTTTGCCAACCAAAATGCCGAACTACAAGATGCCTATAAACAAGTTTTTACAGCGCTTGATCTGCTTGATTATGTCTATGCTGTTTTAGTGGCGGAAAAAGGAAAAATAGACGTACTTGATCCAAAGCAACAATCCATTCCCTATCCGACCGACAATCTCCAATTCTGGACGTTGGTCAAAATTGGTCAGCAATATCGTTATTCTCTGGCTTAAAATTTTCCAGCCAATGCCTTCACGACATCACCTAAACGTTTACCCTGCGCTTCACATAAGATTTTTTCATCTTGGCTGATACTTTGATCATGTCTTGGCCCACTGACATGGCTAGCGCCATAGGGTGTTCCACCAGTTTTGGTATTGGATAATGCGGGGATTGAATTTGGTAATCCCATAATCATCATGCCATGATGAAACAACGGCGGTAACATCGTCAATAATGTACTTTCCTGCCCACCATGCATCGAACCCGAAGACGTAAACACACAGGCAGGTTTATTATGCAACGCACCATTTAACCATAAGCTAGTGGTTTGATCCCAAAAGTACTTCATCTCACTGGCCATATTGCCAAAACGTGTGGGTGAACCCAAGGCTAAACCAGAACAATGCGTCAGATCATCTAAACTACAATAAATATCACCATCTTCTGGGATACTGGCTTCCGCTTGAGTCACAACAGGGGCCAAATTCGGTACGGTTCGAATGCGAGCAGTGACACCAGCCGCTTCAATTCCATCGGCAATCAGATGCGCCATTTGCTGGGTTGAACCATATTTACTGTAATAAAGAACAAGAACGTAAGGTTGCATCACTTTCAAGAATTTTGTTAAAAAGAACACTATACGACATTTTTTACTTTTTGAGCTGTAGTAAATCCAGTGATTACACCGGATTTTTATTAAAAATAACTAGGATAGAACCCATGATCTTAAAGCGTTATCTAAAAAATCTGCCCTTTTTAGAGAAAACATGGTTTCAATTTATTGTGTTTGTGTTACGACGTTTCGAAGCAGATCGCTGCCGAGAACAAGCGGGAGGTCTCACCTATACCACACTGTTTGCTGTAGTTCCGATGCTGACTGTGTTTTTGGTGATTATCTCTTCCATCAAAGCGCTGGAACCTGCCAGACAACAACTGCAACAACTGATTTATAGCAACTTCTTACCGAAAAGCACCATCGCCTTTGACAAAGCCTTAAATGCCTTTACCGAGAAATCCAGCAACCTGACCATCATTGGTGTGCTGTTTCTCTTTATCACTACGGTGCTAATGCTGACCTCGATTGAAAATGTTTTCAATCGGATTTGGCGCGTCAAAGAGACACGCACAGGCTTAGTCGGATTCATGCGTTACTGGACCATTATTTCACTGGGACCCATTATTTTGGGCAGCGCCTTTGTACTGTCGTCTACAGTGGCTTCAATGAATATTCTGAGTAATAACTTTGCAGGTTATCAGTTAGATGGTTCGTTCCTGTTATGGCTGATCTCTTTTGTTTTGACCATTGTCGGTTTCTTTATTTTATATTGGACCATCCCAAATCGGACTGTTCCTGTGTTTTCAGCCTTCATCGCCGCTTGCTTTAGTGCCACGGTCTTTGAAGTTTTAAAACGTTTTTTTGGCTGGGTGATGAGCAACTTCACCAGTTATGAAATCGTCTATGGTGCCTTTGCGGCAGTACCGATTTTCCTACTGTGGATCTATTTGTCTTGGAATATTATCTTATTGGGTGTCGAAATCAGTTATGCGTTGACTGCCTTTCATTCAGGCAAAGAACAAAAGCGTCATCCGATTTTAATGCTGCTCGATATTCTGGAATTGTTTTATAAGAAACAACAAATTGGTCAAAGTGTCAGTGAAAAAGAGCTTTTAAATATTATTGGTCGTGGTGAATTGGGACGTTTGCCTGCCTATATCATTCAACTCGAACAACAGAATCTAATAATGCGAACCGATAAAGATGAATATGTGTTGGTCCGCAATCTGGCCCAAGTAGACTTTTGGAGTTTCTTCACGGCACTTCCTTATCCACTGCCGCTACGTCATGATGTCGAACATATCCATCAGGATGATGAATGGATGGAACGACTCGGCCCGTCATTGGTTGAAAGTAACGACTATTTAGCGGCCAAGCTGTCTATTCCCCTGTCTACAATCTTTGAACAAAAATAAAGAAAATAAAAAAAGACCTCTTTCGAGGTCTTTTTTTATTTTCTGAGCCAACCTTGTAAACTCACCACCACGATACCCAGCAAAACCAAGCTCGAACCAATCACAAAATTCAACTCAATCTTCTCATCCAATAACCACATACCAAAAGCCATACCAAACAAGGGAGTCAGAAAAGAAAACACACCGAGTCGAGATGCCAAATAATTACGTAATAACCAGAACCACGCCAGAAAACTCGCAAAAGAAACGATCAAAGTATGAAATGCCAGACTTCCGATCACAAGTGGCGTAAAATGAATCGTACCTTGACCAAGAATAAGAACCAATCCAAACAACAATACAAAACTACCCGCCAATTGATAAAACAGAGTTTGTGTCACTGCAGCTTGTGCAAGGGAAGATAAACGAACCGTGATGGTCGTTGCTGCCCAAGCAATACTTGCCGCAAGCGCAAGTAAATCTCCCCATAACATTTGTTGTTGCAACACAGAATCTGTACCGTTATCCACCCGCAAGAAAGTTACTACAATTCCTAAAAAGGCCATCGCGATCCCACTCCATTGCAGCATGCTTAAGCGCTCAGAAGGGAGTTTCCAGTGCAAACCCAAGGCCACAAAAATCGGAGCAGTATAAAGCAACACCACCGCATGCGAAGCTGAGGTCAATTGCAAAGCTTGCGCTAGTAAAAAGAACTCTAAGGAAAATAACACAGCAACCAAAGCACCTGCTTTTAAGTTCTGACGATTCAAAAGTTGGCTGGTCTTATCGAGATACAGCAACGGCAAGAGGAGTATGGCTGCCAAACCTGAACGGAGTGCAATTTGCATTAAGGGAGAAATATCAGGAGCTGCCATTTTTAAGATGACTTGTTGTAGCCCCCAAATCATGCAGAGTACAATCATCAAACCCGATGCCGTTGCGTCTAATGCTTTACGCTCATCCATCGCGTGCTCCTCATTTTCTCATTTGAGCACCAATATAAGTCTGTCTTAATTTCATGATATAGTGAAAATACGACAATAGATGCGTATTTTCAGGCAATTCTCATGTTATGAAAAAATCGGCACACAGAATTCAAGATTTTCAGGCAATTCCGACCTATAACGATATTCCAGCACCTTTATGGCTGCAGATTCGTGATGCACCCGCAGAGACCTTCTACCCACAACACGCGCACGCTTGGGGAGAATTTATCTACGCTTTTGATGGTGTGTTAGAGGTGAATATTGATCAAATTCATTATTTAACCCCACCACCCTATGGAATCTGGCTGCCACCACATTTACAACATAGTGGTATCAATCGTAACGAGGTCACCCATTGCACCCTATATGTGCATGAGTCGCTGTGCCAAAATATGCCTCAACAGGCTGGTATCTTATTGTCTGCTCCATTGGTTTCTGCCTTGCTCGAACATATTCGTAAATATCCCTTTTCTGAACAGGATCCAGAGTATTTACGCTTGCTTCAAGTGTTACTCGACTCACTCACCCATGCTGAGCTTGTTGGGAGTTATTTACCCACAACACAACATCCTGCACTGGCTAAAATATTGACCCATTTACATGAATTTCCTGCCGATAACAGTACGTTGGAAGAACTGGCACAAATGATCAATATGACTGAACGAACCCTTGCTCGTTATAGTCAAAAAGAGCTCGGAATGTCATTGCATGAATGGCGGCAGCGTTTAAAAGTGATGAAAGCGATGTCGATGCTAAATCAAGGTAAAACCATTGAAAATATTGCTTTGGACTTAGGTTATGCCAGCTCTTCGGCTTTTATTTATATGTTTAAACGCTGGATGCAGTTTACCCCTGACCAATTTCGAAAACTGTATCAAGGCAGTTAACATGTGACTGGGTTTGTATTTGGGCAAAAACAAAATTACATTTGTGGAGATATAAAAAATGGCACTGATTGCAAAACCAGCGCCATCGTATTTCAACTTATGCTTTCACAAAAGTATCCCAATCGTATTCGCCAGACTGAGTAATCAATTTCATGGTCAATTGATCATTGGCACGTAGCGCACCAACACCTGCTGGTGTACCCGTCATGATCACATCACCAGCTTCCAGACTAAACGATTTGTTAATCTCGACAAGCAATGATCCAATATCAAAGATCATATCTTTGGTAAAGCCGTGCTGACGCTCAACCCCATTGATATTCAAAATCAGCTCAAGTTCTTGCAGATCGCCAATTTCGTCCGCTTCAATCCAGTCCGCCAGAATACATGCACCATCAAATGCCTTGGCACGTTCCCAAGGCTCACCTTTGGATTTTAAATCACCCTGCAAATCACGTAGGGTCAAATCTAAGCCCAGAGTCACTGCACCGATTGCTTCTAAGGCTTTGGCTGGATCGGTTTCTTGTGATAAAGGATGGGCAATTTGCAAACAGATTTCGCATTCATAGTGACACTCACCTAATGCTTGATTCCAGCTTACCCCTTGTGTCAAAGAACCAAGACTGCTGGGTGGTTTGATAAACAGCAATGCGCGATCAGGAATGGCATTCCCCAATTCTTTCGCATGTTCAGCATAATTTCGGCCCACACAAACAATTTTTGAAGGACGTGTACTCATGAAAACTCCTTGTTCTTTCAACCGTCAATAAATTTACTTTTTAAAACTATTTTCAAACTTGCTTTGATCTGCAGAATTGCTAAATGCTCGTTTAGGCACAATGACGACAGTATGGCTTTTAAGTTCTAACATATAGGTCAGCTTCCCAATTGCAAAAGATTGTACTTCTGCATACTGTGCTGTTTGCTTTTTACCTGCGGCATAAAGTTCAAAATGATCTTGATAAAGATCAATCCCTTGTTCGCTTTTGCCAAACTGATAACGTACAAATTGACGCTTAAATAACATTGGCAAAAACCAGTAACGCATTAGGCCCTGCATAATCAGGAAAAAAGCGCCGAGTGCAACGTAATAACGTCCGACTCCAGAAAAGCCTAAATAAACACCCCACAAGATAATCGCAACACTAATCACGGGGGTTAAAAAGCGACTAAATGTTTTTTTGCCGAACGTGACCAAAGCAAAACCATCTTGAGATTCTTCTAGATTAAGATAATAGCGTACAGATACCGTTGGACGTTGTTCAGACATTTTTAGATTTCTAACATTTGAAAAAAACTGATCTATTAGAACATAAATGATTCAACGGGCAATCACATTTCTGGTGATTTAATACAAAATTTAAATGATATCGCCGCTTCATTTCTATGCTTATTTATCTTCCTCTCATTCAACCATTTCATTTTATAAATCAATGTCCTGTCAGAATTTTTCAAATACCCTTTTATTTAATTTAAATCCTGTTGCGCTATAGAACTGATAAAAAGTAAATATCTAAACCGCCTCGAACGAAAGAATATTTCCCTAGGTTTTACACAATGCGACTATTTTTTATGCACAAAAAAACTTATTAATAAGCGGTGTTGATCAAGGTCTTCAATACACTCAATGCAATCACGGATTAAAAAATCAAAGGAATGTGATGTCTTATTTGAATCGTCTCTTGTGTCTCTGCATTTTTGTGGCAGTGGCACAAAATAGTACTGCACAAATCCTGTCATGGAATGACAATATTCCGAGTGCCTTACAGCCCTTTCAGAACAACCCACAACTCTTGGCCAGTTATACCCAAAACAATATTTTCTTCTATGGGCATCCGGCCACAAAAACCTCGATCCCAACGCAAAAAAGTAACCCTCAACCCACTGCCAGTTTTAATTCAGCAGCAATCATTGTTCCAGTTAACGCCCAACAAGTAGCCAAAACACTGACTGATTTCAGTCAATATGTGGGGCTATTTCCCACACTCAAATCTGCCAAGCCACTCGAACAATCAGGCAACATTGTACAAATGAAGTATCGGGTTTCCATTCCGACCCCCATTCCAGTTCTCAATTTCAATGAAGATGTCACCTTACAGCACCAAATTAAATCCAATAGCATTGCCAGTTTAGTCATTGATGCCCCCATTCCTTATGGGGCAGGCAAATTTGAGTGGTTTGCACTGGATGAACATCGAACCTTAATCACCTTGACTCAATGGGGCGATTTAAACCAGCCTAAAGGTTTTATTTTTAAGAAAATTCTTAATGCAATTCCAGAAGCAAAACTGGGCATCCCCAGTGGGAGTAATGCTTTTATTCTAGAAGCCTTAAGAAATCGTTTTATTAAGCCTAATATGACCCCACTCAATGCAGGACAAATTCCCAATCCTCAGTTAAGTACGGCTCAACTCACAAAAATTAGCCAACTTATTCAAACAGCTCAACAACCTGTCAGTATTATTCATGTGCCGACCAGTATGCTTTATACGCATGGGCGGGAACCCATGCGCTTTACCACCACCTATCAATTTTATAAACAAACACCGCAGCAATTACAAAAATGGCTGACACCCTTGGCTTATCAAGAGCTATTTCCCCGACAGATCAAGAAAGTAATCACCACACCAATCCAAAATCAGGCACAAGATGCAGATATTCAGGTCAATGTGGGCCTTGGCGTTATCAATATACCTTTTGCATTTAAACTGCGTTTTAACTATCCACAAAGTACTGAAAATAATTTTTATGCCAATGGTGGCGATTTACGTTTTATTAAAGGCCAAATGCGATTTACGAGTTTAGATCAGGGGACTTTATTTAAAATGACCAGTGCGATGAAAATCGATGAGAAAGCTCCTTTCCTATTAAGAGCCATGCGCAGCTTGCCTTATCATGATGTATTGCCCGCTGTGGGTGGCAATGCTGTTTTTGTGCAAAAAATCAAAACAAAAACTTGAGACGCAAAAAAACCGCAATAAAGCGGTTTCTTTTTTCAAATTGGTGCGCTCAGAGAGATTCGAACTCCCGACCCCTTAGTTCGTAGCCAAGTGCTCTATCCAGCTGAGCTATGAGCGCATATTTGATGGAGGGCATTATACGCACTTTTCCCCAAATGATAAGACCTTTTCCACAAGATCACACTCAACTGGCTATAGATTCGGCATTATTTGGGTTTTTAGTGTGTATTGACTAACATTTCATCCAATTTTCTTGGCCCTAACTATACATCAAGATTTCTTCACCCGACGTAAGTCACAAGATAATTTCTCTACAGAAACAGTCATAATTATTATTAAAATTCAAATAAATATTATTTTTGGCACGTTTTAATTCAGATCTAAACTTTGTATTTTTTATTAATAATCTACTTTTTCATAATATCTTTTTGATTTTAACCATTTATCTTTAAACCTCGATATAGCCCCCTGTTTTATTTCACTTTTATATTTCTTTAAAAATATGATACACACTGCATTATTGACATTAAATAGACAACTAATAAATACTACTAAATAGATTATGAGACAGGAGTCACATAATTATTAAACTTAAATAAAACAAAACTCCAATAATTATAGGTATATCGACATGTTATTCAAAAATATTTTATCACCCATTAAAAGTATTCTGTCTCTTTCTAGCAATAGCCAAGGATCCTCCTCTTCGGTTAATACTGTAGTACCCACTGTACAAAATACAGTAATCGAAGACAGCAGTACCACAACCAATACAAACAATGGTACGAATACGAGTCATGGCGGTTTGCTTAACGACATAGCGGCAGGTAATGGTAGTCACAACTACGGTCCAGGATTAGGTAACGCAAACGATTTTAGCTTTACCCCCTCTTTCACAGCAGCATTTCAACCCTTCAGCAATTCATTTTCATGGCTAGGCACTACAGCGCCTATTACGACAGCCAATACAACACCAACAACATCAACAACCCAAATTCACGATAATGATATTGTGAATAATAGTAATACGGGTACCCAAGCTGGCAATGGCAATGCTGGTGGCATATTAAATGGTATCGCAGCAGGCAATGGCGAACATAATTATGGCGTTGGAAATGGCAATGCCGATGATGCCAGCGTAACCGTGCCATGGACAACACCAGGTCAAGCAATAAGCAATTCAATTGCTGCCGTTGGTGATACTGATGTCAACGCGGTGAATACATCACCCACAACATCTTCAACTCAGATTCAAGATAATGATACGACCAACAACAGTAATACTGGCATAGGCGCTGCTGGAAATGGCAGTGCTGGTGGTCTATTAAATGGTATTGGCGCTGGTAACGGTGAACAAAATTATGGAATTGGCAATGGCAATGGCGACGATGCTGGTATCACCACACCTGTCACGGCACCATTCCAAGCAATAGGCAACTCAGCAGCAGCGATTGGTGGTGGTCATGTCAATGGACTTAATAGCACGTCAACAACAAATAGCAGTGTAATTAATGATAATGATACGACCAACAACAGCAATAATGGCGTTGGTATCGCTGGTACTGGCAATGGTGTGGGTGCTGGTTTACTTAACGGCATTGGTGCAGGGAATGGTGAACATAACTATGGTATTGGCAATGGTAACGGTGACGATGCAAGCGTAACAGTGCCTTGGACCACACCTGTGCAAGCCGTGGGTAATTCAGTTGCAGGCATTGGCGGCGGTGATGTGGATTCAGTTAATACCTCAACAACCGGTACCTCCACTACAATCCATGACAATGACACCATAAATAATAGCAATAATGGTACAGGCCTTACGGGTACTGGCAATGGTCTTGGTGGCTGGGGCAACGGTCCAGCGGCAGGCAACGGCCAACAAAACTATGGAATCGGCAATGGCAATGGTGATGATGCAAGCGTCACAACACCAATCACGGTGCCATTCCAAACCATCGGTAATTCCGTCGCAGGGATTGGTGGTGGTGATGTAACTTCTGCCACTAATACTTCAACGAGTTCAAACACAAATATTCAAGATAATGACACGACCAACAACAGTAACAACGGTGTCGGCGCAGCAGGCAATGGCAGTCATGGCGGCTTACTCAATGGCGTATCTGCTGGTAATGGTGAACATAACTACGGTATTGGCAATGGTAACGGTGAGGATGTTGATATCACCACACCATGGACAACACCAGTACAGGCTGTCGGTAACTCAATTTCAGGGATTGGTGGAGGTGACGTAGATTCAGTCAATACCTCAACAACAACATCGACCACCAATATTCAGGACAATGACAGCACAAATAATAGTAATAACTCAGCTACGAATGTGATTGGCAACGGTCTTGGTGGTTTAGCAAATGGCCCTGCAGCAGGTAATGGTGAACAGAACTATGGTATTGGCAATGGTAACGGCGATGATGCCAGCTTCACAGCACCCGTCACTGCACCATTTCAGACAATTGGCAATTCAGTTTCAGGTATAGGCACACACGATGTCGATTCCGTAAACAACGTTTCGACCAACTCAAGTACAGCGATTCAAGACAATGACACAACCAACAACAGCAACAATGGTGTTGGGGCTGCGACCAATGGTAATGAGGGTGGTTTACTGAACGGTGTATCTGGAGGGAATGATGAAAATAACTTCGGTATCGGCAATGGCAATGGTGACGATGCAGATATCACCACACCATGGACCACACCTGTACAAGCTGTAGGTAACTCAGTCTCCGCAATTGGCGGTGGTGATGTGAATTCTGTCAACACTGCAGCAACGACATCGAGCACACATATTCAAGATAATGACACAACCAACAATAGCAATCATGCAACTGGTGTAGCTGGCAATGGTTTTGGTGGTATAGCCAACGGTCCAGCAGAAGGCAATGGTGAACAAAACTATGGTATCGGCAATGGTAATGGCGATGATGCAGGTGTCACCATCCCTGTGACCTCACCTTTCCAAGGCCTAGGTAATTCAGTCTCTGCAATTGGCGGTGGTGATGTTAATTCAGTGAATACCGCCCCAACCAATGCCTCTACGGTGATTGAAGATAACGATACCACCAATAATGGCAAAAGCGGTGTTGGTGCAACAGGCAATGGGAGTGCTGGTGGCTTACTCAATGGTGTTTCCGCAGGCAATGATGAACACAACTATGGTATCGGTAACGGCAATGGCGATGATGCGAGCGTCACGACACCCATTACTACACCTGTCCAAGTTCTTGGTAACTCAGTTGCGGGCGTTGGCGGTGATGTAGACTCCGTCAATACAGCGCCAACCAACACATCAAATATTGTTTATGACAACGATACAACCAACAATAGTAATAGTGGAGTTAGCACAAATGCAGGCAATGGCCTTGGTGGTTTAGGTAATGGTCCAGCAGCAGGCAATGGTGAACAAAACTATGGTATTGGCAATGGCAACGGTGATGATGTAGATATCACTGCCCCATGGACCACACCTGTTCATGTCTTAGGTAATTCAGCGGGTGTTATCGGCGGTGGCGATGTCAGTTCTGTCAATAATGGTTCTACCAACACACTTAACTATGTACAAGACAATGACACCACCAACAATAGTAATAACGGTACAGGTGTAACTGGTGCAACAGGCAATGGTGCAGGTGGCTTACTCAATGGTGTAAGTGCTGGTAATGGTGAGCATAATTACGGTATTGGGAATGGCAATGGCGACGATGCAGATTGGACATCTCCAGTCACAACGCCAATCAATTTCATGGGTAACAACATCTCTGGACTTGATAATGACTCTAATTCTAATGCTCTAGGCAATACCTCAACCAATACCGCGACAACCAATACAACCAATATCGTCTCAGACAATGACAACATCAACCATAGCAACAATGGTACAGGTGCCGGTAGTGGTACTGGTAACGGGGTGGGTGGTCTACTCAGTGGTGTTGGTGCAGGCAATGGTGAGCAAAACTATGGCATTGGGAATGGCAATGGCAATGGTGATGATGTTGATGTCGTTACCCCTGTCACTACTCCGATCAATGGCCTAGGTAATGAGTTTTCCTTCGTTGGTGATGCCAATAATGCCTCCCACAATAATGCGGCAACCACAACAACCAATACGGTGCTAGATAACGACACCACCAACAACAGCAATAACGGTACAAGTGTCGGTGGTACTACGGGTAACGGTGTTGGCGGCGGTATCGGCAATGGCATTGGTGCAGGCAATGGTGAACATAACTACGGTATCGGCAATGGTAACGGTGATGATGCAAGTGTCACCATGCCAGTGACAGCACCAGTCAATGGTTTAGGTAATTCCTGGACATTCTTTGGTGATACAACCAATACTTCTGTCAATAATGGTTCAACCACAACAACCAACAACCTTCAGGACAATGACACCACCAACAATAGCAATAACGGTACACTTGTAGGTGGTAGTGCAGGTAATGGTGTTGGCGGTGGTATCGGCAATGGCATTGGCTCTGGCAATGGCGACCATAATTTTGGTATTGGTAATGGTATTGGCGGTGATGCCAATGTGGTGGCGCCAATCACCAGCCCTGTTAATTTCTCAGGTAACGCGGGCTCTATTTTTGGTAATGCAACCTCCAACTCAATCAACAACTCCTCTACAACAGCCAATAACAATTTCCAAGACAACGATACGATAAACAATAGTAATAACGGTGGCGTAGGAACTGGCTCTGGTAGTGATCTTGGAGGAATTCTGAATGGTATTGCCGCAGGCAATGGTGAACACAACTACGGTATCGGCAATGGTATTGCAGATGATTCGAGTATCGTAATCCCAATTACCACACCATTAAATGCATCAGGCAATGCTTTCTCAATTTTTGGTGATGCAACCTCAAACTCAGTCAACAACTCTTCAACCACGACTAACAATAATGTTCAAGATAACGATACAACCAATAACAGCAATAGCGGCGGTAATGCTGCAAATGGCTCAGGTGGTATCGGCAATGGCATCGCTTCAGGCAATGGTGAACATAACTACGGTATCGGCAACGGTATTGCAGATGATGCAAGTATTATCATCCCAATCACAACACCTGTGAATGCATCAGGGAATGCTTTCTCGATCTTTGGCAATGCAACTTCGAATTCAACCAATAACTCATCTACGACAACCACGAATAATTTCCAAGACAATGACACCACCAATAATAGTAATGGCGGCGGCACGGGTGTTGGTTCTGGCGGTGGTATTGGTAATGGTATCGCTTCAGGCAATGGTGAACACAACTATGGTATCGGCAATGGGATTGCAGATGATGCAAACTTTGTCGCTCCAATTGCGATTCCAATTAACTTCTCAGGTAATGCAATCTCATTATTTGGTACAGCAACTTCAACCTCAACCAATAATGCAACAACGACCACGCATAATAACTTCCAAGACAATGACACTGAAAATAATGGTTCAGTCGGCAATGGCTCTGGTGGTATCGGCAACGGTATTGGTGCAGGTAATGGCGACCAAAACTATGGTATCGGCAATGGCGTTGGAGATGGTACCAACATGGTGACGCCAATTACTATCCCGATCAACTTCTCTGGCAATGCAATCTCTGTACTCGATTTAAATAGCATATCGCATGGTGATCTGGTTACACCTGTCACTAATCTTGCCACTGTTGTGACAGGTGATGCTGATAGCACGGGTGTCTTGGGTACCGTAACTGGTGCAGTCGGTGGTGTGACTGCTAGCGTAGACGGCATTATTAGTGGAGATTACAATCCGATCGATGTGGTCACTGGCATTGTTGGTGGTGTTCTCAGTGGTGAAGGTGGTAGTCCTCTCGATCTAGTCACAAGTGTTGTTGGTGGCGTACTTGGTGGTGAAGGAAGCAGCCCTCTCGACATCATTACTGGAACAATTGGCGGTGTAATTGGTGGCGACGGTGGTCCTCTTGGTGCAGTCACTGGAATCATCGGTGGTATTACTGGCGGTATCGGTGGTGGTGATGGCAGTCCTCTTGGCGCAGTCACTGGAATCATCGGCGGCATTACTGGCGGTATTGGCGGCGGTGATGGCGGTCCTCTGGGTGCAGTCACTGGCATCATCGGTGGTATCACTGGTGGAATTGGTGGCGGTGACGGCGGTCCTCTTGGCGCAGTCACTGGCATCATCGGTGGCATTACTGGCGGTATTGGTGACGGTGGCCCTCTGGGTGCAGTCACCGGAAT
>NZ_KB850224.1:3431353-3432186 GCF_000369805.1 Acinetobacter sp. NIPH 2100
GGTCCTCTTGGCGCAGTCACTGGCATCATCGGTGGCATCACTGGTGGAATTGGTGGTGACGGCGGTCCTCTTGGTGCAGTTACTGGAATCATTGATGGCATTACTGGCGGAATTGGTGGTGGTGACGGTGGTCCTCTTGGCGCAGTCACTGGCATCATCGGTGGCATTACTGGTGGAATTGGTGGCGGTGACGGCGGTCCTCTTGGCGCAGTAACCGACATTATCGGTGGTATTACTGGTGGAATCGGCGGTGGTGATGACGGCCCTCTTGGTGCAGTCACTGGAATCATCGGTGGCATCACTGGTGGAATTGGCGGTGGTGATGGCGGCCCTCTTGGCGCAGTCACTGGAATCATTGGTGGCATCACTGGTGGAATTGGTGGTGGTGATGGCGGCCCTCTTGGTGCAGTCACTGGAATCATCGGTGGCATCACAGGTGGAATTGGTGGTGGTGATGGCGGTCCTCTGGGTGCAGTCACTGGCATCATTGGTGGCATTACTGGCGGAATTGGCAGTGGTGATGGTGGGCCTCTTGGCGCAGTAACCGATATTATCGGTGGTATTACTGGCGGAATCGGCGGTGGTGACGGTGGTCCTCTGGGTGCAGTCACTGGAATCATCGGCGGTATTACTGGCGGAATTGGCGGTGGTGACGGCGGTCCTCTTGGCGCAGTAACCGACATTATTGGTGGCATCACTGGCGGTATCGGCGGTGGTGATGGCGGTCCTCTTGGCGCAGTCACTGGAATCATCGGTGGCATCACTGGTGGTATTGGTGGTGGCGATGGCGGGCCTCTTGGCGCAGTCACTGGAATTATCGGTGGCATCACTGG
>NZ_KB850224.1:3439196-3439423 GCF_000369805.1 Acinetobacter sp. NIPH 2100
GGTGACGGCGGTCCTCTTGGCGCAGTCACTGGCATCATCGGTGGCATTACTGGCGGTATTGGTGACGGTGGCCCTCTGGGTGCAGTCACCGGAATCATCGGTGGCATTACTGGCGGCATCGGTGGTGGTGACGGCGGTCCTCTTGGCGCAGTCACTGGCATCATCGGTGGCATCACTGGTGGAATTGGTGGTGACGGCGGTCCTCTTGGTGCAGTTACTGGAATCAT
>NZ_KB850224.1:3448426-3452449 GCF_000369805.1 Acinetobacter sp. NIPH 2100
GGAATTATCGGTGGCATCACTGGCGGTATCGGTGGTGGTGGTGACGGCGGTCCTCTTGGCGCAGTCACTGGAATTATCGGTGGCATCACTGGTGGAATTGGCGGTGGTGACGGTGGTCCTCTTGGTGCAGTCACTGGAATCATTGGTGGCATCACTGGCGGTATCGGCGGTGGTGATGGCGGTCCTCTTGGCTCAATAACCGACATTCTCGGAGGTATTACGGGCGGCATCGGTGGTGGTGACGTGATTTCTGGTGTTGCTCAACCCATCCAAATCGTTGTTGGAAGTAGCAACCTAACACTCGATCTATTACAAGATAATATGAGTAATATATTCAGTAATGGGAATCTGTTTGAAGGACTGACCAGCCTTGTTCATGTGAATAATGACAATGGCGGTAATAGTGTAGATAGCATCTTGAATGCCATCACAGGCACGGTTTCTTCTGGTACTTCTGGCATCGCAGTCGGAGAGCCTAATCCAAATGGTGGAAGCATTACAGATCTCATCTCAGTTTCATCACCATTAACGAGTCTGACCGATCATCTATTCGGATCACTTCATCATTTCTAAGATTTTAAAATCAGAAAAGCCACTCTAAGTAGTGGCTTTTCTCTAGATAATTTAGAGCAAAGACGAATCTATTGATTTCAAATTGAGATAAAAGATTCTCTCCTATTAGTAAGTTTTTTTTAATAACAAGCAAACATGAACATAAAATACGCTAAAACCACTTAATGTTTTATTTTCAAAAATCAGCACCCCAAAAAACCTAATCAATTGATATAAAATAACTTTATATAAAAAATATTCCATAGAAATATTTGCTTTCAAACCAGTAACAAATCTTATAAATTTATTTTTCTCTACCCGATGATAACGCACATATAGAGACTCAATTATTATTTAATTATCTGATATAAAAGATTAATTTATTATTTTTCTGATTAAGCTTAAAACCCTATATCAATACAAATGTAAATTTATTCAAAAAAAAATATAAGAAAATACCTTTTTATTCAATAATTTAAATATAAATTTAACAATAAATTATGATGATTTATACAATTGACAAAATAATTGCCACATATAACACTAAAAAAGATTAATGTGACTTTAATCACAAAAAAATCATAGCAATTAATAACTACATCAAAAACAACACAACTTTAAAAATATAGGTATCGTTATGCTTTTCAAAAGTCTTTTGTCACCGATTAAAAGTATTACATCCAATCTCATCGATAGTAATACCTCAGCATCACATGTTGGCGGTTCAATTCTTGCTCCCCTTTCCCTTTCTACAATTACAAATATCGTTTCAACAAATACCGTAACCCATACGGTGAGCAGTATCACAGGCGGAGCAGCCAACAACCCTGTAAGTGCAATTACAGGTATTTTAGGAAGTGTAACTGGGAATGCCAGTCCTCTTTCAACAGTTACAAATATTCTTGGTGGTATTACGGGCGGTGCTGGCAGTAATCCACTTGGAGCCGTCACAAATATTGTTGGCAGTATTACAGGTGGGGGCAACGGTAATCCACTTGATACGGTAACGCATATTATTGGAGGCGTTACAGGTGGTACCGATGGCGGTCCACTTGGTACAGTCTCAGGTATCATTGGTGGTATTACGGGCGGTACCAATGGTGGCCCTCTTGGTGCAGTCACAGGAATCATCGGCGGCATTACAGGCGGAACTGATGGTGGTCCGCTTGGCGCAATTACAGGAATCATTGGGGGCATCACGGGTGGTACCGATGGTGGTCCTCTTGGCGCAGTCACAGGAATCATCGGTGGTATCACTGGCGGTGATTTAGGCAACAATCCTGTGACGGGTGTGATCCAAACGGGTATTGATGTGCTGCAAGGTGTTGAAAGCCTAAAAACAGAGATTATCAATACTGGAATTGATACTGTCGCAGGTACCATTATCAGTGCAGTTCATCAATCAGAGCACCCTATTGGTGATCTAGCTCATTTAGGTACCCTCACCTTTGAAACGTCTCGTGACACCGTAAACGGTACACTTGAAGCAATTTCTGATTTAGCGGGTGCAGATATTGGTGGTGCTGCTAGTTCCTTAACAGGTGTCGTTGGTACATTGATCAATAACGGCTCAACTGCTTCTGGTTTGGTTCAGCATATTACTGGCGATCTCACTGACGCAGGTGGCATTATCGGCGGTATTACAGGTGGAGTTGGTGGCGGTGACGGTGGTCCTTTAGGTGCGATCACGGGCATTATCGGTGGTATCACTGGTGGAGTTGGTGGTGGCGAAGGTGGTCCTTTAGGTGCGATCACAGGCATCATTGGTGGTATCACGGGCGGTATTGGTGGTGGTGACGGCGGTCCTCTTGGCGCGATCACGGGTATCATTGGTGGTATCACGGGCGGTGATTTAGGCAACAACCCTGTCACAGGTGTGATCCAAACAGGGATTGACGTGCTTCAAGGCGTTGAAAGCCTAAAAACAGATATTATCAATACAGGTATTAGCACTGTAGGCGGTGCAATTAGTGGTGTTCTTCCGGGCATTCATCCTGTCATAGACCTCACTAATCTTGGTACTCTCACATTTGAAACGTCTCGTGATACTGTAAACGGTACACTTGAAGCAATTTCTGATTTAGCGGGTGCTGATATTGGTGGCGCTGCGGGTTCTCTCACAGGTGTTGTCGGCACATTAATTAATAATGGCTCAACTGCTTCTGGTCTGGTTCAACATATTGCAGGTGACCTGACAGATGTCGGTGGCCTCATCGGCGGTGGCGAAGGTGGTCCTTTAGGTGCGATCACTGGCATCATTGGTGGTATCACGGGCGGTATTGGTGGTGGTGACGGCGGACCTTTAGGTGCAATCACAGGCATTATTGGTGGTATTACTGGCGGAATCGGTGGTGGTGACGGCGGACCATTAGGTGCAATTACAGGCATCATCGGTGGCATTACGGGTGGTGATTTAGGCAACAACCCTGTCACAGGTGTGATTCAAACAGGGATTGACGTTCTTCAAGGCGTTGAAAGCCTAAAAACAGATATTATCAATACAGGTATTAGCACTGTCGGTGGTGCAATTAGTGGTGTTCTTCCAGGCGTTCATCCAGTTACAGACCTCACTAATTTGGGTACTCTCACCTTTGAAACGTCTCGCGATACGGTAAATGGAACACTTGAAGCAATTTCTGATTTGGCAGGTGCAGATATTGGTGGCGCTATTGGCTCATTAACAGGTGTAGTCGGTACATTGATCAATAATGGCTCAACAGCCTCTGGTCTAGTTCAACATATTGCAGGTGATCTTACTAACGCAGGTGGAATCATTGGTGGTGACGGCGGCCCTCTTGGCGCGATCACTGGCATTATCGGCGGTATTACTGGCGGAATCGGTGGTGGTGACGGCGGACCTTTAGGTGCAATTACTGGCATTATCGGTGGCATTACTGGTGGTATCGGTGGTGGTGACGGTGGACCTTTAGGTACGATCACTGGCATCATTGGTGGCATTACTGGCGGTGATTTAGGCAACAACCCTGTCACAGGCGTGATTCAAACAGGGATCGATGTGCTTCAAGGTGTTGAAAGCCTAAAAACAGATATTATCAATACAGGTATTAGCACTGTTGGTGGTGCAATCAGCGGTGTTCTTCCGGGCGTTCATCCTGTCACAGACCTCACCAATCTCGGAACCCTCACCTTTGAAACGTCTCGCGATACGGTAAATGGCACACTAGAAGCAATTTCTGATTTAGCAGGTGCTGATATCGGTGGCGCTGCGGGTTCTCTCACAGGTGTTGTCGGCACATTGATCAATAATGGCTCAACAGCCTCTGGTCTGGTTCAGCATATTGCAGGCGATCTGACAGATGTCAGTGGCCTCATCGGCGGTGTGACTGGTGGAATCGGTGGTGGCGAAGGTGGTCCATTAGGTGCGATCACTGGCATCATTGGTGGTATCACGGGCGGTATTGGTGGTGGTGACGGCGGACCTTTAGGTGCAATCACAGGCATTATTGGTGG
>NZ_KB850224.1:3452459-3929510 GCF_000369805.1 Acinetobacter sp. NIPH 2100
TTAGGTGCGATCACTGGCATCATTGGTGGTATCACGGGCGGTATTGGTGGTGGTGACGGCGGACCTTTAGGTGCAATCACAGGCATTATTGGTGGTATTACTGGCGGAATCGGTGGTGGTGACGGTGGGCCTTTAGGTGCAATTACTGGCATTATCGGTGGCATTACTGGTGGTATTGGCGGTGGTGATGGTGGGCCTCTAGGTTCAATCACTGACATTATCGGTGGCATCACTGGCGGTATCGGTGGTGGTGATGGCGGTCCTCTTGGCGCGATCACAGGCATCATCGGCGGTATTACAGGTGGTGATTTAGGCAATAATCCTGTCACAGGCGTGATTCAAACAGGGATCGATGTGCTTCAAGGTGTTGAAAGCCTCAAAACAGATATTATCAACACAGGTATCAGCACTGTCGGTGGTGCAATCAGCGGTGTTCTTCCGGGCGTTCATCCTGTCATAGACCTCACCAATCTCGGAACCCTCACCTTTGAAACGTCTCGCGATACGGTAAATGGAACACTTGAAGCAATTTCTGATTTGGCTGGCGCAGATATTGGTGGCGCTGCTGGCTCATTAACAGGTGTTGTCGGCACATTAATTAATAATGGCTCAACTGCTTCTGGTCTGGTTCAACATATTGCAGGTGACCTGACAGATGTCGGTGGCCTCATCGGCGGTGGCGAAGGTGGTCCTTTAGGTGCGATCACTGGCATCATTGGTGGTATCACGGGCGGTATTGGTGGTGGTGACGGCGGACCTTTAGGTGCAATCACAGGCATTATTGGTGGTATTACTGGCGGAATCGGTGGTGGTGACGGTGGGCCTTTAGGTGCAATTACTGGCATTATCGGTGGCATTACTGGTGGTATTGGCGGTGGTGATGGTGGGCCTCTAGGTTCAATCACTGACATTATCGGTGGCATCACTGGCGGTATCGGTGGTGGTGATGGCGGTCCTCTTGGCGCGATCACAGGCATCATCGGCGGTATTACAGGTGGTGATTTAGGCAATAATCCTGTCACAGGCGTGATTCAAACAGGGATCGATGTGCTTCAAGGTGTTGAAAGCCTCAAAACAGATATTATCAACACAGGTATCAGCACTGTCGGTGGTGCAATCAGCGGTGTTCTTCCGGGCGTTCATCCTGTCATAGACCTCACCAATCTCGGAACCCTCACCTTTGAAACGTCTCGCGATACGGTAAATGGAACACTTGAAGCAATTTCTGATTTGGCTGGCGCAGATATTGGTGGCGCTGCTGGCTCATTAACAGGTGTTGTCGGCACATTAATTAATAATGGCTCAACTGCTTCTGGTCTGGTTCAACATATTGCAGGTGACCTGACAGATGTCGGTGGCCTCATCGGCGGTGTGACTGGTGGAATCGGTGGTGGCGAAGGTGGTCCATTAGGTGCGATCACTGATATTATTGGTGGTATTACTGGTGGAATTGGTGGTGGTGACGGCGGGCCTTTAGGTGCAATCACTGACATCATCGGTGGCATCACAGGCGGTATCGGTGGTGGTGATGGTGGGCCTTTAGGTTCAATCACTGACATTATCGGCGGTATTACTGGCGGTATTGGCGGTGGTGATGGTGGGCCTCTAGGTTCAATCACTGACATTATCGGTGGTATCACTGGTGGAATTGGTGGTGGTGATGGCGGGCCTTTAGGTGCAATCACAGGCATCATTGGTGGTATTACTGGCGGTATCGGTGGTGGTGACGGCGGGCCTTTGGGCTCATTAACCGATATTTTTGCAACCATCAGCAATGGCGTGAATAGCGGAGATGTAATTTCAGGTATTGCCCAACCAATTCAGACTGTAATTAGTAATGGCAACATCGCTGTTGACACACTACAAGATCATGTCAGCACCTTATTCACAGATGGTTCATTAGAGAGTATCAATAATCTGATCAGTGTCAGTGTTGGCAATGGAGATTACAGTGCTCACGGAAGTGTGGATGGAATCTTGGATGCACTAACAGGAACAGTCACCTCAGGCATCGCTGTGGGTGAACCGAATCCAAATGGTGGTTCGTTAACAGATCTTATTTCGCTTCCATCTTCTTTAAACAATTTAACCGACCATCTATTCAGTTCAGTCAATCACTTCTAAATAGACCAACTAAAAAAGCCGCTGATCTCAGCGGCTTTTTAATATATAAAACAGGTAAAATCTTATCTACCCCATGACCAATAGGCCTATTATGTAAAATCAAAAAGAATAAAAGATCAAATAAGAATTAACAACCAAATCTCAACACTATAAAAACCAGTATTTATAATAAAATTCAAATATAAAAAAATACAATATAAGCCAATTAAATATCACACACTATAAAAATTAAATAAAATCAAAACAGCAATTTATCAATTAAGATTTTTTAATTAAAAATTTAAATCAATAATTAATCAATGCTTAAGTCCCTACTCAACATTAGGGGAAATTGCTTATTCATAATTTTAAATTGTTAGGATGACATCAATGAAATTTAAATTTTTAATGGTTAGTATACTCAGCATTTTAGCAAGCCCATCATTTGCATCACCCCAATTTTATGGTGAGATTGATGCGAGTATAGATTATATACCAGAGAAAAATGCCAATACTGCTGATCGTGACGTTTGGAAAATGAACAGCAATAGTTCTTTTCTTGGGGTAAAAGGTGAGGAAAAACTGACAGATCGTTTAAGCGCAGTTTATTTAATAGAATGGGCATTTAATGCTGATGGGGATGGAAGTGATTGGTCTCAACGAGATCGATATATTGGATTAAAAGACAAGGACATTGGGACACTGAAAATTGGTAAAAATAATTCTCCATTGAAAAAGCTATCAAGTGCGGTAGATAGTTTTAATAACTATATGCGAAATACTGCGGATATAAGAGGAATCATGCCAGGTGAAAACCGGATCAATAATTCTGTGGTGTATGATTCACCTAAGTTTGAGGTCGGGCATGAAGCAAATATTGCAGTCAGTGTTTTACTTGCAACAGGTGAAGCACAGGGCATTAAAAGTAATCAAGGTGGCGTGACCGTAGATGGAAAGGGTTTGGGTGATGCCTGGTCAACTTCGCTAAGCTACACCACACCCATGTTTTTAGCAGGAATTGCCTATGACAAAGCAATTCCAAGTAATTTCTTGGGTCAAGGTTTCTTAAACGCAGCCACTCCGCATACGAATATTGACAGAGTATTTGCTGCTGCAAATACTTTGCGTTTAACCAGCGTCATTAAACCAATCGATAGAATGACTTTAAAAGCATTGGTTCAAACATCTGAGATTGAACCAGCCAATGGTAATCCAATAGAAGCAAGTCATATTGATCAATCGATTGGTTGGCTTATTGGTGCAGAATACAAAATTCCAAATTATGCAAATTGGAATGTAAAAGCACAATATAGTCAAAATTCAACCAGTTTTAAAAATGAAGCAGCTGATTATGATGCAATGCAACTTATGGCAGGTCTCGATTATTCATTCAGCAAACAAGTTAAAGCCTATGGCTATACTGCGTATGCAACATTCAAACAAGCTGATGCAAAAGATAAACAACCTGTGATTGGCACTGGTTTGGAGTTTAAATTTTAACCATCAAAGAGAATATTTTAAATAATATGGCCTTAAAGTAAGTTCGCTTTAAGGCCTTTCTTTATGATCAAATCAAAGTAAAATTTATTCATTAAAAAACACCGCCGACCCTAAATATCAACAATATAATCCCATTCCAACAAAAAAAATTATGAAAGCGCTGACCACACCCAATAAAACCAATATTTATTTCGCAACTAAATTATCGCCTTAACCATATTTTAAAAATGAATCATTATTAAAGAATATATAATGTTAATCTTTTCTGGCATCTTTTAATCAAAATAAATAATAGCGGAATCATATTGGATTAAAACCAATCACCCTATTCAAATTTTAAAATATTAGGCAATGATGCCGATATAACGATGCTGCTCTTTTTCTAAAATACCATCACTTATGGAGACGCGTTTAACATGTTAAGAGGAATTCAATTAGCCAGCACTATAATCGCTATCGGATTAACGTTAACAGCATGTCAAAAAAATAAAGGAGAAGTGGGTGAACCCAAACGACCCGAATGTATTGCACCAGCAAAACCTGGTGGTGGTTTCGATCTCACATGCAAACTGACACAAAATGCATTTAAAGAAACCCAATTATTAAAATCACCGATGCGGGTTACTTACATGCCTGGTGGCGTTGGAGCTGTTGCCTACAACAAGATTGTTGCCAATGACCCTGCAAATAACAATGCCATTGTCGCTTTTTCCACAGGTTCTTTATTAAATCTGGCACAAGGTAAGTTTGGTCAGTACACCGAGAGAGATGTACGATGGTTAGCCATTGTCGGAACAGATTACGGTGTTGTTGCGGTTAATGCAGAATCACCGTACCAAAACCTGAATGACTTGATCGCAGCTCTTAAAAAAGATCCTAAAGCGGTCAGCTTCGGTGCTGGTGGCAGTGTTGGTGGTCAAGACTGGATGCAAACCGCCATGCTCGCCAAAGCTGCGGGCGTTGATCCAAAACAAATGACCTATATCGCCCTAGAAGGTGGCGGTGAAGCGATTACCTCTGTTTTAGGCAATCATATCCAAGTCGTCAGTGCTGGAATCGCAGAAGTTATTCCTCATGTCAAATCAGGGAAATTACGCGCACTGGCTGTATTTGCACCTGAACGCCTTCCCAACGCACTCGCAAATATTCCAACAGCAAAAGAACAAGGTTATGACATTCAATGGCCTGTGGTCCGTGGTTACTATGTCGGCCCTAAAGTGAGTGATGCAGCCTATCAATGGTGGAAAACCTCATTTGAGAAAATGATGGCTGATCCTAAATTTGCAAAATCACGAGAACAGTTTGATTTACTGCCACTTTCCATGACAGGTACAGAACTGGATCATTTTGTCATGCAACAAACCCATCAGCTTAGAGATTTGTCTAAAGAGTTCGATCTCATCTCAGAATAACACCCAAACAATCAGCCTATTTTAGCCGCTGATCTTTCATCGAATGAAGAACCAACATTGAAATACGCTTGAATGTGCATGCAAAAAGGAATGATTTATGTCCGCAGAAAGGATTTTTGCAGGAATTTTAGGCTTTGTTAGTCTAGGCCTTCTGTATTTGGCTTGGGGCTACGTTGCTCCAATCGCTTATGACCCTTTAGGGCCTCGACCTTACCCTGTTCTCCTGCTAGTGCTGTTAATGGTGTCTTGTTTTTATCTGGCGCTTAGGCCCAAGAAATTAGCTGAATCCATTGATTTAGGCTACAGCCCATTGGTACTCAAAAAAATCGGTTTATTGATGTTGTTCATGCTGATGTATGCCCTGACGTTTGAATTCTTAGGCTTCCCGATTGCAACAGCTTTGATGTTCTTCGCTGTCGGCATCCTGTTTGGAGGTCATCCTAAAGCCGCAGCAATCTCTGGGATTGTTTTTGGCTGTCTGTTCTACGGCTTATTTGATTACATCTTGGATGTACCACTACCACTCGGATTTTTGAGTTAATCAAGGATGAATCAATGGATGTTTTTGAATATTTAATGTACGGCTTTCAAGTCGCACTTACACCACAAAATCTACTTATCGCGCTGATTGGCGCATTTATCGGTACGATTGTTGGGCTACTTCCTGGATTAGGTCCCATCAATGGCGTTGCATTGTTATTACCTTTTGCCTATGCCTTAGGACTTCCTCCCGAAAGTGCGCTCATCCTCTTGGCAGCGGTATATCTTGGTTGTGAATATGGTGGTCGAATTTCAGCAATCCTCATCAATGTCCCTGGTGATGCTGCTGCCATCATGTCGACCATTGATGGTTACCCACTTGCCAAACAAGGTAAAGCAGGTATTGCTCTGTCACTTTCAGCCATGAGCTCATTCATCGGCAGTGTTATTGCCATCCTCGGCATTATTTTATTTGCTCCGATTTTAGCTAAATGGGCCATCGTATTTGGTCCTGCTGAATATTTTGTGCTGATGGTATTCGCCCTCACCTGCTTAAGTGGCCTTGTGAGTGATCAACCGGTTAAAACTGCGGTATCGGCCTTAATCGGCTTATTATTGGCTACAGTCGGAGTCGATGCTGTCACTGGCGTGTACCGCTTTACCTTTAATTCGGTCAGTTTAAGTGATGGGATTCAATTTACCACCATTGTCATTGGCTTCTTCAGTATTAGTGAAATCCTGATCATGCTGGAAAAAACCAGTATCGGACAGAAAGCTTTAGGACAAGGTAAACGCAGTTTATTCAATCTCAAAGAGTTTAGCTTCACGCTTGGTTCAACCCTCCGCAGTTCAATACTTGGTTTTATTATCGGTATTTTACCAGGCGCGGGTGCAACCATTGCCAGTGCAATGGCCTATACCAGTGAACGTAAACTTGCAGGTAAAGACAGTCAATTTGGTGAAGGTGATTTACGTGGTATTGCTGCGCCTGAAGCTGCCAATAATGCCTCTGCCTGTGGCTCGTTTATCCCAATGCTCACTTTAGGTGTCCCAGGTTCGGGCACGACAGCTGTCATGCTTGGTGCATTGACCTTGTATAACATCACACCCGGTCCGCAACTTTTTACCGAACAACCCACCATCGTTTGGGGACTGATTGCTTCTTTATTTATTGCCAGCGCCTTATTACTATTTATGAATATCTCACTGGTTCGCTACTTTGCCAAACTACTGAGCGTTCCGAATTTTATTTTACTGCCTGCAATTGCAGCAGTGAGTTTTGTCGGGGTCTATGCAATCCACAGCACCATGTTTGACCTCGTTTTAATGGTTGCACTTGGCGTGTTTGGCTATATTTTACGTAAGCTCAATTTCCCACTCTCTGCCCTGATTTTAGGCTTTGTTCTGGGCGAGTTAATGGAGTCTAGCTTACGTCGTGCACTTTCTATTTCTCATGGTGAACTCTCTATCCTCTTTGATGGTTACATCACTAAAACCCTCTGGATTTTAGCGGGGATCATGATTGTTTTACCTTTACTTCGCTGGTTACGCAGTCGTCACCAAATCCACTAATCATTCAGCCAATAGCCATTATTGATCGCTATTGGCCCCTCCTCCCCACGACTCCTTTACAGGCGACTTTATTCATGATGTACCTCAAGTATATTTCGAGTCTAGCCATTGCCTTGTTAGGTGCTTATCTGGCGCAATGGCTACAGTTTCCTATTCCTTGGCTACTCGGTCCCTTATTGATTACCGCTTTACTCAAAATCAATCGCTTGCCAGTCGAATGCCCTCCTACAGCCCGTAAACTTGGCTTATCTATTATTGGCCTGACACTCGGTTTATATTTCACACCAGAAATGCTGCAACTGATTGCAACACACGGGTGGGTATTATTACTCGGCTTGATCTTTGCTTTATTACTTGGCGGAGTCGGTACGATCATTTTACACCGTTGGGGGAAAGTAGATTTTAAAACCGCATGGTTTGCTTCAGCAATTGGCGGGGCAAACGAAATGTCTCATTTAGCAGAACATTATCAAGCCCGTGTTGATCACGTTGCTTCAGCACATACATTACGTGTTTTGATGGTTGTGATTATTGTTCCATTCTTCTATCAGTTGATGGGTTGGCATGGATTAGACCATCGTGCTCTTGATCTCAACATGGATGTTGATTGGTTCGGTTTTTGTGTTTTGATACTCCTTTCTTATTTCTGTAGTCGTATATTGCAACACTATAAGCTCCCAAATCCATGGACCTTTGGCGCATTGTTTATTGCTGTTATCTTGACTGCACAGAATATTCACCTCTCTGCCATTCCAACCCCAGTCCTACATTTGGGGCAAGTTTTACTCGGTTGGTCGCTAGGCAATAAATTTAAACCTGATTTTTTTAATACTGCACCACAATTTCTCAGCATTGTCGCGATCATTAATCTCAGTGCACTCCTGCTTGCAGGACTGAGCGCTTATGCGATTTCCCAATGGACAAATATTCCGGTAGCGACACTCAGCTTAGGTTTAGCACCGGGCGGCGTTGCAGAAATGACCATTACCGCAAAAATCTTACAACTCGGTGTTCCAATCGTAACGGCCTTTCATGTGGTTCGGATGATTGGTGTGCTCGGAACAACTGGATATTTATATCGTTTTTTTGAAAAGTTACAGCAAAATAAAGCTAAACCATCATTGTGACGGAATCTGATTCGATCAAGGTTCTCAAACCAAACCCTTCTAAAAGCTAAAATTCAGGCACAAAAAAACCGCAATTAAGCGGTTTCTTTCATTTAAGTTGGTGCGCTCAGAGAGATTCGAACTCCCGACCCCTTAGTTCGTAGCCAAGTGCTCTATCCAGCTGAGCTATGAGCGCATTACTTATATGCCTATTCAGGCGTGTGTTACTTTCAATCTTTACTTGGTGCGCTCAGAGAGATTCGAACTCCCGACCCCTTAGTTCGTAGCCAAGTGCTCTATCCAGCTGAGCTATGAGCGCTTTAAGTAAAGTGGCGGTGAGAGAGGGATTCGAACCCTCGGTACAGTTACCCGTACGCATCCTTAGCAGGGATGTGGTTTCAGCCACTCACCCATCTCACCGTAACACGAGCGCAATAATACAAACTAAAACTACATTACACAAGGGATGATCCTGTTTTTTTCTCCTTTTTTAAACCAATCAAATGTTTTTTAACCAATTCTTGTGTTTTTTCAGCATTTTTTGGCTCAACGCTTGTTAATATAGCGTTCTCTCCTTTATTCAGATTGGGCAATAAACAGAATCTTGCAATCTTTGACGTGCAGTTAAAGTTTGAATGACTTATGCTAAACCGATCTGCCAGATGTGAAATGAAACGATATGACTACAAATTGGGTTGATCCCGAAGCAAAAGCAGAAGCGCAACGTTACGATAATCCTATTCCTAGCCGAACTCTTATTCTAACTACATTAGAACAATTAAAAGCTGCACAGTCTCATGCAGAACTCGTTGATCACTTTAATATTCCAGATCAAAAAAGTATTGATGCATTGAATCACCGTTTAAGTGCCATGGTGCGTGACGGACAACTCATGAAGGATGGTTTTAAATACCAACCTGCAACCGATCTGCCAAGCCATGAAGCAACGGTCTATATCAATAGTAAGGGATTGGGTACTGCCAATATTTCAGGTCAGGAAGATGTCCTTTTACCTGAGCGCGAACTGCGTCTGGTCTTTAATGGCGACCGCGTTAAAGTGCGTCAGACTTCGGTTGACCGTAAAGGTAAGCCTTGGGGCTTTATCACCGAAGTGGTACAGCATCGTGTCAAACAGATTATTGGCAAATTGTCTGAACATGAAGGTGAATACTTTATTCAACCAAGTAATCCAAACCAACACCAACCCATTACTTTAGAAAAAGAATTGATTAAGCATGCCAATGCCAAAGTTGGGGATATGCTGCGTGTCGCAATTGATGACTATCCAACACGTGAAGAACTGGCGACAGGTCATATCGTGCAATCGATGGCAGATAAAGCAGATACCGAAATTATCATTCCACAAACGATTTTAGAATTTGGTCTACCTTACGAATTCCCTGAAGCCCTGGTGAAAGAAGCTGAAAGCTTCAAGGAACCATCGGCGAAAGATCTTAAAGGACGTGTTGATTTACGTGATTTGCCACTGGTCACCATTGATGGTGAAGATGCACGTGACTTTGACGATGCCGTATTTGCAGAAAAACGTGCAGGTGGTGGTTATCGTGTTGTCGTCGCAATTGCCGATGTCAGCCATTATGTTCGTTTAGACTCACCTTTAAATGAAGAAGCCGAAGAACGCGGTACATCGGTTTATTTCCCGCACTTTGTCTTGCCGATGCTGCCAGAAGCTCTGTCGAATGGCTTGTGTTCTTTAAATCCACATGTTGACCGTCTATGTATGGTCTGTGATTTAAAACTGTCTCGTGCAGGTAAAGTCACAGGTTATGAGTTCTACCCTGCGGTGATGCATTCTAAAGCGCGTTTGACTTATACCCAAGTGGGACAATATTTTGAGGGCGCAACCCATGCGATCCCTGAAGATAAGACCATTCATAAGTCACTCAATACGCTCTTCCAACTTTATCAAACCCTGAAAGGCTTACGCGCTGAACGCCATGCAATGGAATTTGAAACCATTGAAACCTATATGACCTTTGATGAGTTAGGTGGTATCAAAGAAATCTTGCCGCGTAGTCGTAACGATGCGCATAAATTAATTGAAGAATGTATGTTGCTGGCCAACGTGGCTGCAGCAGAATATGCGTTAGAGCATGATATTCCGATGTTGTATCGTGTACATGAAGCACCAGAGTTTTCACGTATTCAAAAAGTACGTGACTTTGTCAAATTACTGGGCTTGCCATTCCCTGAGCAGCCAACCCAAGCAGATTATCAAGCCGTCATTGAAGCGACCAAAGATCGTTTAGATGCGCCGAGTATCCATGCGGTGCTGTTACGTTCAATGATGCAGGCCTACTATGGCGCAAAAAATTCAGGCCATTATGGTTTGGCGTATGAGGCCTATACCCACTTTACTTCGCCGATTCGTCGTTACCCTGATTTATTATTACACCGTGCCATCAAAGCGTATTTAGACAAAAAGGCATATCCACTGTCAGGCGCAGCTTTAGATGATGCAGGTGAGCATTTCTCTAAAACTGAACGTCGTGCCGATGAGGCATCACGTAGCGTTACCATGTGGTTAAAATGCCACTATATGCAACAGCATATCGGTGATGAGTTTGTCGGAGTCATCAGCGCTGTCACAGAGTTTGGTCTGTTTGTCACACTCAAAGATTTATATGTCGATGGGATGATTCATGTCAGCCAATTGGGCGATGACTTCTTCGTCTATGACCAAGCCAGCCAAAGCTTGATTGGTCAAAACCGTGGCCAGTCATTCAGTCTTGGCGATGAAGTGAAAATCCAAGTGGCAGGTGTAAACTTGGAAGAACGTAAGATCGACTTCCAGTTGGTGCAGCAATTAACCCATTTAGGCCGAGTCATTCGTCAAAAAGCACCTCGTACTTCGACGCCAAATCGTATTCAAAGCACAGAAGAGGTTTTTAGCAAAGCACCAGCTAAAGCAAAATTAAGTGAAGATGGTGAAAAGCCTGTGCGCAAGAAAAAGGACAAAAACAGTCCAAGTTCTTATGCCAAGAAATCGGGTAAGAAGTCTTCTGCTAAACCTGAGGCCAAAGAGAAAGCCAAGAAGAAAGTGAAAAAGAAAAAGTCGAATGCGAAAGCAAAGCAGGACTGATTCTGAAAGAGCAAGTTCAACCCTGAGCTTGCTCTTTTTACTTAAGCGCATACAATCATAAAATACCAAGATATATTAATAAGAAAATGATGTATTACTCTGCAATCAAGAAACTTCAAAAAATAATGATCATTTCGATCTATGTTCTTATTTTAACTGTTGGATTCTTCGAACATTTTTCCACAAGCGCTCATTTTGTTCCGACGAATAATGTTGCAAAATTTGGATTGTATTTCTCTATCATCGCAGCATATGGGTTTGTCCTGACAGGCTATTATCTTGTTTATCGCACGCAATGGAAAATGTCAGAGAAATTCACAAAACAGATCTCTTCCCCCTTTCAGCATATTTTCAATTTTATAGGTATTGCCCCACTGATAGCGATACTCATCTATTATACCGTCAGTGGTATCACCCCTTATTTATATACCTCTTACTTTGGCGATACAGCTGAAAAACAGGTTATTGCAACCGCAGTCGTTTCAAATAACAACAAGGCAAAATGTCATTATGAATTAACAAGTAAGACTTTCAATTACTTTTTCTTTGATTACTGTCTCACCGCCCAACAATATCAACAATTCCCTCCCGACCAAAACGTAATGGTCAAACTTTCCACTAAGCAAAGTCACTTAGGTACAATTGTAGAGCGTTTTCAAGGAATTATGCCTGAATCAACAAATCAGCCTTGATTTCCTCTGCACTAAGCCCTACATCTATAACTATGTTTAAAGATGAAATGGCAAAAATACAATGACACTACAGCAAGCAACGCTTCCCGTTCCTCAATTTGATCAAATTCAACTTGCCGACTTAAAACAACAGATTGAACATAGCATTCAAAATGGTCAAAATTTCTTAAATCAACTCAATGAAGTGCCAGCAACGACAGAAGCTCAACTTGCCACGCTGAGCGAAGTCGATCAACTTGAAAATAATATGAGTGAAGCTTGGGGTGTTTTATCACATCTCAATGCCGTCATGAACAATACTGAAACCCGTGAAGTGTATCAAGCCTTGTTACCCAGCTTAAGCGAATATTACACCCAGTTGGGTCAACACACGGCGCTTTATCAAACCTATCAACAGGTTCATGACAGTGCTGTTTTTCAAACACTAAGCGAAGCACAACAAAGTGCTATTAAACTGGCTTTACGTGACTTTAAACTGTCTGGCGTTGCGCTCGAAGGTGAAGCCAAAAAACGTTATGCGGAAATTTCAGCACGATTATCCCAATTGTCTTCAGATTTCTCTAACCATGTGCTGGATGCAACCCAAGCGTATTTCAAACCTTTGGCAGAAGCCCAACTCAAAGGCTTACCACAAAGCAGTGTTGAACTGTTAAAACAATACGGACAACAACGCGAGCTTGAACAGGCTGTTGCCACACTCGACTTCCCTGCTTATTTTGCGATTATGACCTATGCCGATGATCGTGAATTAAGAGAAGAACTCTACAAAGCTTATGTGACACGTGCCTCAGAACAATCCGACCAGACCGAATTTGACAATACCCCTGTGATGGAAGATATTCTGAGCTTACGTCAGGAAATGGCGCAACTGCTTGGTTTTAACAATTTCGCTGAATATTCACTTGCCAGCAAAATGGCACCTGATGTTGAAACTGTTCATCAATTCTTAGTGGATTTGGCAGAACATGCCCGTACTCCTGCGCTGGCTGAAATTGCAGAACTCAAAACCATTGCGCAACAAGATGGAATTGAAGAATTAAAACCATGGGATGCAACTTACTATTCTGAGAAATTGAAACAACAACAATTCAATCTTTCTCAAGAAGCACTTAAGCCATATTTCCCTGCACCCAAAGTTGTTGACGGTTTATTCCAGATCGTGCAACGCCTTTACGGTATCCAGATCGTTGAACGCCAAGCCCCTGTTTGGCAAGATGACGTACGTTATTTCGAAATTGAAGATCAAGATCAAGTGGTTGGTGGTTTCTACTTTGATTTATATGCACGCAACGGTAAACGTGGTGGCGCATGGATGAGTGGTTTCCGCTCTCGTGTGCAAACAGCGACCGGTCTGCAAAAACCAATTTGCTATATGGTGTGTAACTTCACGCCACCCATTGGTGATCAACCTGCCCTACTTACTCACGATGAAGTAATTACTTTATTCCATGAATTTGGACATGGCTTACATCATATGTTGACCGAAGTGGATAACATCTCGGTTGCAGGTACACACGGCGTGGCATGGGATGCGGTTGAATTACCAAGTCAGTTTATGGAATTCTGGGCATGGGACAATGAGAGCCTAGACGTTCTCAGTGAGCACACTGAAACCAAGCAAACGCTACCACAAGAATTGTTATCTGCTTTGCTCGATGCACGTTTCTTCCAATCAGGTATGCAAACCCTGCGTCAAATTGAATTTGCTTTATTTGATCTTACGATTCATCGCCAAGCTCCCGCATTAAACAGCCAGCAAATCCAAGCGACTTTAGATGATATTCGCAGTAAATTTGCGGTTGTACCTGCTGTTGCTTATAACCGTTTCCAGCACAGTTTTAGTCATATTTTTGCGGGTGGTTATGCTGCAGGCTACTACTCATATAAATGGGCAGAAGTTTTAGCGAGTGATGCCTTTGACCGTTTCGAAAGTGAAGGTATTTTTAATACCGAAACTGGAAAAGAGTTTAGAAAGTTTATTCTAGCAGTTGGCGGAAAAGATACAGCACTTGATGCGTTTCGCAATTTCCGAAAAAGAGAGCCGAAAATAGATGCGTTATTACGCCATCAAGGTTGGACGAACACAGATAAAACCGCTTAAACTATGTCATTATTATTCACAGGGTGTAATTAACTGACATGAAAAGACAGTTCATCGCGGGCGCAAAATGCCCTAAATGTGGCGCCTTAGATCGTGTCGTTAAGATCATCACTGTGGATGACGAGTGGATTGAATGTATCGAATGTGCTTATAGCGAAAAACGCCCGACCCACGTGGAAGAGCAACAACCCGCTGAGCCAGATGAAATTGGGGTGATACAGTTCAAACCTCGTCATTTTGACTAGAAGGTTAAAAATGATGTCCACATACCAAACTGAAAATTCCAAATTATTATGGATGATAATTGCCGGAATGAGCGTTGCAGTGGTTCTGTTCCTTGCTGTCCAATGGTTTTTAGCACAAAAAGACCAGCAAACAACGCCCCTCGCAACTCAGCCTGTTGCCACAAAAACCGTTGCAACACCCGCAGGGCCAACAACGACCGCTGAAGAAACCGCAGCAACACCTGATGTTGCCCAGCCAATTCAATTGGTTGAAGCATCAATCATTAAGGATCCAATTCCTGCCAATGATAGTTTAGCGAAAGAAGAAATCGCAAAATTGGATGATATTCATCAACAACTGCAAGACCAGCAACATGATTTGAAACAGCAGAATAGCGATGTTGATACGTTACTCAAGCTGAAAGAAGATCAAATTAAGCTCTTGGAAGCCCAAATCGCTGCACAGAGTAAATCTTAAAAGAAAAAGCTTTAACCTCGGTTAAAGCTTTTTTGTTCGCAATATGGTTAATCTAAAATTTGCTTCGAGTCCTGCTTCAGCTGGATGGGTTTCTGAATGGTTTGGGCAATCAGAATACCAATTAAGGTTAATCCCCCACCAATATAATGAAACATCTGCAAATGTTCTCCCAATAATACCACTGCGATCATGGCGGTAAACAAAGGCAGTAAATTCATAAAAATACTGTTGCGATTCGGCCCTAAATGTCTCACTCCTTCAATCCATAAATAAGACAATAACACCGATGAAAAAATACTGGCATATACAATCAGGGGAATGGTCTGTTGGTTCAACTGTATGTCTTTGGCAGGCAAAAATATAAAAAATGGCAATACATATATAATGGCAAAACTGGATTGTACGAAGTTAGATTGCCAAGCAGGGATCGGCATTTTCCAGCGTTTCAGCAACACGCCATATAAAGCATAGCCTGCTGCTGCAATCAACATTAAGCCATCACCGAGATGAACGCCTTGCTGCCAAATATCAACAATTGAACCATGACTCAGCAAGTACAAGATGCCATAGAAAGATAAAGCACCACCAAACAACATGCCATAACTGATACGATCTTTCAGCATTAAACTACTCAAGATCATGGTCAGTAACGGAATCAATGCGGTCACAATCGCCATATTGGTTGCGGTGGTGGTCGCTGCCGCTTGATAAGATAAAAACTGAAATAAAGACACCGAAAGAAAACCTCCCAGCGCCAATTGCTTCCAATATTGCTGAATCGTCTTCCGATTTTTCCAGACAGGAATCAGCACAAAAGTACTCATCACAGTAAGCGCCAGTACTAGACGATAAAAAGTAATCGCCACAGGAGAAATAGCATGACTGGCCATTTTGGAGACCACGACATTTCCCGCCCAAAATAAAATGGCGAATAAGGGATAAAAATAAGCTTTCTGAAACATGAACGAGACCTATACATTGCAGTATCAATCATGCTAAAAAATAATCGAATCATCGTTTCTCGATAATAAGACGACTTCTATCGAGAAAAAGACAAAAAGTTTGAGAGACTTGAGATGGGCAAGAACTTTGAACATGGATTCTTAGATTATCCAGTGTATGCGTTTTCTGAAAACTACCCACATGGACATATTGAAGATTGGCATAGCCATGATCGAATCCAATTAATTCATACGCTATCAGGTGTGATCCGTGTTCAAACCCATGAAGGGATCTGGATTACTCCACCTGGGCGTGGTGTCTGGATTCCTGCGCAAAAACCACATGCCCTACTCAGTAGTGGCGATGTCAAAGCCCGAGGCGTTTTTATCGAAGTCTCACCTCAAACCAATACGCTAGATCAATGTCGCGTCGTTGCAATTCCCGCTTTATTAAGAGAATTGATGAGCAGTGCCATGCAAATACGGACGAGTATTCAGACGAATAGCCGTAATGAACGACTACTGCAACTGATTTTAGATGAAGTTCGGTTATTGCCCACACTCGCCTTCAATCTAACTGATCCTCAAAATCCCAAACTTCAGCAGCTATGCCAAAGAATTAAAGACAATTTAGCAGTGGCGTGGACCCTAGAAGATACCGCAGAGCAACTACATATGAGTAGTAAAACGCTGGCACGTCATTTCCAAAAAGAAACTGGACTCCATTTTTCCCATTGGGTCCGTCAAGCCAAACTCATGCAAGCCATGATTGACTTGGGCATGAACAAGCCCGTATTAAATGTCGCACTGGACTTGGGTTATGACAGCCCGAGCGCCTTTAGTGCCATGTTTAAGCGTGAAACCAGCATGACACCGAGCGTCTATCTTAAACAGTTTTCTGAAACATATACTTGAGCCTCTGTTTGAGGTATTCAGGTGAAATTGCATTCCTTTCCTCTGCGTAGAGGCATAAAATAGGCATAATCTCCCAATATAATAATCACTATGGACACGCCTCACTCCAATCGCAACCTTATCCTCGCGATTGGTTGTCTCACCCTTTCTGCTCTGCTTTTTTCAGTGATGGGAATCTGTATTCGTTATGCCTCACATACCGTAGATAACTACACCATTGTATTTTTCCGCAATGTGGTCGGGCTGATTCTGTTCGTCCCTTTTCTTTTGAAGCAAGGGACAAGCTTTGTAAAAACAGAAAAACTCTGGATGCATACATGGCGCAGTATTGTTGGACTCGCAGCCATGTATGGGTTTTTCTATGCCATTGCCCATTTAAAACTTTCCAATGCCATGGTATTTACCTATTCCTCTCCGATTTTTATTCCTTTAATCGCGTGGCTGTTCCTCAAAGAAAAAGTCACTACGGCGATGCTGTTTGCAGCAGGTTTGGGTTTTATAGGCGTGTTCTGTGTGGCAAAACCTGATCAGGGTTTACTGAATTGGATTTCAATCGTAGGTATCAGTTCGAGTTTATTAGCATCGATGGCCTTTGTGACAGTACGTGCTCTGACGCAAACTGAACCACCTGAACGCATCGTATTTTATTTCTGCTTTATTGGTTCACTCTTGTCCGTGATTCCGATGTTCTGGGTCTGGCGGCCTTACCATTTACATGAACTGTTTTTTCTAATTGCAGCTGGTGTACTGGCCAATGTCAGCCAGATTTTTATGTCTCATGCCTATCGTCTTGCTCCTGCAGGACAAATTGCACCCGTTAATTATGTAGCGATTATCTTCGCAGGGATTTGGGGCTTTTTGCTTTGGAATGAAGTCCCTGATCTTTCTAGCATGATCGGCTTCGGGATTATCCTATTGGCAATTTTATTATGTAGCCCATTAACGCAAAGGGAAAAGAAATTCACTCGATAACCACTCCTGCATAAACTAAAAAAGCACCCGAAGGTGCTTTTTTAGTTTCAATAGTTAGTGTTTATACCAACCAAACATTTGGAAGATATACGGTGCATAGGTCACCAAGACCAAAGATGAGAACAATACGATAATCGGCAATAACCAGCGCTCATAACGGAAGTAGAAACTGGTGTATTTCTCTTTCGCTTCCTTATCGGCGGCCGTAACCTCTTCATCCCCGACGGAGAGTCGCGTCAGTAAGTGGTTCAAAGCAACAGGCGGCGTTACATAACCGAATTCGAATGCAACCAATACGATCATCCAGAAGTGGATCGGATGGATACCATTCTCGTAGGCCACAGGTGCAACCGTTGCAGCAACTAAAATCACCGCACCAAATGGATCTGTTGTCATACCAATAATGGCAAGTAACAGCGCAATAAAGGCAAGTGAAATATAGATATTACCCAAGTGTGTCGGTAATAACTCAACCACTTCAGCACGCTCAATTAAACCACCGACACTTGCAGATAATGCCATAAGCAGAATCAATGCACCGATATGTCCAACCGTTTCTGAGGTTGCAAAACGTAATGCACCACCAAAACCAAAGCTCTTACTGCCATGTGGATCATGTGATTTCAAGAATTCTGATTTCTTTTCATGCTCACGAACCAGTGCTTCATGCTTGGCATCAACGACTGGCGCAGGTGCAAGTTTTGCTGAAAACAACTTGTCAAACAAGATCATTGCAATCAACACCAACGGTAAAATCATCGGTGCAGTGAATTCATTGATCGATGTATCTAAAGCAAGCTTATAGAACATCACAACGGCAAAACCAATGATCACATAAGGAATCACAGGTACGCACGCACGCAACATGCCAGGAACTGCAATTTTAGGCGAGTTCACACGGAATTTTTCTTCAGCAAGAATTAAAGAAACACCAAGGAAAATGAATGCTGTTAACCAGAATACATAGATACCATGATCAAATAATTCTGTAGAGGTCACATGACGGCTGTCCAACATCGAAATCAAGATCACAAGTAAGCATGGACGAATGACCACACCTAAAGAACCTGACATCGCAGATACAGCGAGTGCATATTGACGACGTGCACCAGAGTTCCAGACTTCTTTATAGATGATTGCACCCGCTGCAATAACGAAAATACCAGAAGCACCTGTATATGCTGTTGGAATCGCTGCTGCAATCAAGATTAACCATGTTAATGTTTCAGGTGCCAAGTTCCATGGACGTAGGATGTTTAAGAATAAATCCATCACACGTGTTTGAGTGAGCAACATACCTGCCCAAATAAACAATGCAAGATTTAAGAAAATCCCCGAGAACTCAACCAAGATACCTAAGTAAATCCCTTGCCCCATCGGATAATCCATGAAGAAGGTAAATACAATCCCTGTCACCAAGGACATGAAGGCATACAGTGGGACACTGAGTAAAGCTAAACCAAAGTTACCTTTCGGCTGTGCAGTTTTTGGAATAAAGATAAACTGGAAAATACTGATAATGGTCAGCGATACAAACAGTGCAATCCACAACCAATACAAGACAGCTGTTTTACCCGCAACCTCGACCCCAGAATTCAATACCGAGTGGTATTGGCTAATCACTGAATAACTGAGTAAAGCATTACCTGCAACCATCAACGCCGAATAAACACGGAAGTCAATTTTAGTTTTTGGTGCACGCAAACCAATATGGTGATAACGCAAAGATGCTGTAATCGAAGCAAACAACACCATGATTAATAAAATAACAGTTTGGTTTTCAGATCCTAGTTTAAAGATACCGAAGAAGGTGGTTTCAACTTTACGATAAGTACGAATGCTTGGATGAGCTTCCAAGTGCTTCATTGCTTTATCATAGAATTGATATTTTTCTTCACACTGTTGCTGTGCTGCGAGTAACGATGCACGCACATCAGATTCAGAAGCCGCACCAAACATACTGGCAAATTCATCGGCAGCATTGGCTTTCATCTGCTCTTGAACTTGTGCATCAATGTTAGGATGTCGATCACAAGATGGTTTTTCAGGTTCCGCACGTAAAAATGAGTACTGCATCCCTGTTGTTTGATCACCATACAGACGCTCCCCCATACGAAGCATCTGACCGTGAATCATCTCGCCTGTACCAATAAGCAAAGTCATTAGCAACAAAGCAAGAATGATGAATGTTGATATCCAATCATTCCAGATATAGCCTAACCGGGCTAATCCGGATTTATTCTCTTGATCATTTTGCATGTCTATTCCAGTTTATTGTTATCAACATCCATCCAAAGATGTTGAATCATGCGATGTCCATGGTTGATAGATAAATGAATTTACCCTCTTCTTAACCAATCCCTTTTAAACCGATTAAATTTGCAGCAAACTTTTTCAAAAAAGAATGACTGCAATCACTTTATTGTTGGTTATTTTTATCAATTTATATGTTCTCTGTTTTCCTTCTTATCAATAAATAGCTTAAACCACATATCACACCACCAATCGCACCAATCAGATGCGCTTCGGTCAGTACAGGGCTACCAATGAGCTGAGCCGTCCCTGTTTGTCCAAAAGAGTTTTCCCAGATCAGTTTCGCAGCGATCAGTGCCAACACTAACATTGCAAATTTACGTTCATTCTTATATTGCAAATACACCAATCCGACTGCGGTATATAAACCATGCAAAACCCCTGAAAGGCCTGCATAAGCATCAATATAAGGCAAATAGAAATAAAAAACTAAACTAATGAATGGGGGAAGTAGCAACAACAAAGCCCACAGATGCCAATTGCGTACATGAGGAAAAATAAATGGTAAACATGCAAATGCCAACATATTCAGCAAGAAATGAATCCAACCCACATGTACCCAATGCGCGGTCCATAACCGCCAAAACTCAGTCAGCAGACTGGGTCTCCAATAAATAAAATGATCTGCAAACACTTGTAGACAAGCCGATATGGAAATACATATCGCGATCAAAATGACTTTCCGTATCCATATTTGATCTTTCATTTATCTATCACCTCTTAAAAAACAGACCTTTTACAAGTTTAGATGTTTCAAATGTAAAAGGTCGTTTAATTCAGGTTACTGTGCTGGTGTTTCTGATGCTGGCGCTGATTCATCTTGAGCTGGTGCAGGTGCGGCATCGCCGCCACCATCAAACAATGAATCTAACTCTGCTGAGCTTTCTTGTTTATCATCCCAGAATGAAGTCAGACCTTCATCACTCGCTCTCACACCCGTATTTTCAGTCCAATAACGATCTGCAATCCCACGGACCATCAAGCCCGCCATTTTATCAATCAATCTGAATTGTGGGTTAGCCGGCTTATCCTCACCGGTTGCTGCTGCATATGAACGGAAAGCATCACGTAGTTTTGCATCATCACCACTGGCTTGTGCAGCAACCGCATAAAGTGCATGCGCTAAACGAACACCTTTTTTCTCGCCAATTGCCATGGATTGCTTCATGGTGGCATACGGTTCAGGCTTTCCATCACCCGCACCTGGTAATAAGGTCCAGATCACCGCACGGGTTGCCATCGGCGCACCCCAGAATTTTTCATTATCCAAGCACGCCATGCCTCGTTCAACAATCCCTGCAATATCTTTAGGGACATTAATCGCACCGCCCGAGTTAATATCATTGGTCATGGCCTGAAGACCACTCACCATACCCAGTAAATAAACGGTTTGATCTAAATCATTACGCATGGTTGGGCATGAATCGCCTAATTTATATTTGTATTTGGTTTCCCAGCGATTCGCAAAAAGTTGATAACCTGCATATTGACGTTCAGCAGCAATCGCAGCCCAACGTTTCTGTTCAATACGCGCATCTTGCGCTTCAGACACTTGCCCCGCTTTAGAGGCACGTAAATAACGTAATTCTGCTTCTAGGGCTTGATTCTCGGCACACACACCAGCTGCTGTATAAAGCAATACCGCCATACGCGTCGGATCAGCACCCATATCTTTGGTTGACATCACTGCAGGCGTTAAAGCATTACCTGAGTTACACACCATTTCGGCATCATCCATCGACAAAATCGGTGGAACGATATGCTTTTCACCAAAACCAAGTGCAACATTGGCACCGGTTTTAATCACATACGAGCATCCTGACAGCATTGATGTTGTTAATACTGCAACCGCCACACCTTGCCCAATTTTCTGGAGTTTAGACATACTTCCTGTCCCTCTAATAATTTGTTTTTTCCTTTTAGCTGTACATTATCAGATGCAATACTTGAATTAAAGAGTAATTGCTCTAATTTAACGAGGACATTTTGACATAATTCACAAATGAAAGAATTGACAGATACGCAGCAATACAGAAATTTCAGGCAAAAAAAAGTAGCATTGCGACGGTTCAGCACATGCTACTTATTAACTGGTAAAATCGTGAAACTCTTTATATTTTAGTTTTGTTGAAAATAATCCTTGAGTAATGTTCCAGCTCTTCCTACTACAATCGCCATAACGATCGCAATTACCAGAAACATCCACATTGAAATCTCCATAGAGACCTCCTACACTTTTCGTATCTACTTTTGATAGATACTAGATTGGCGTTCATCATCGATATTCACGGGAGAGTGATATATTGATGACACTTTCAATCTCTTTCTCTTGGTCACTACAACTTGAGGTTGGCGTGATTCAAGAAATTCCCTGAGTAAAGTTCCTGCTCTTCCTATTACAATCGCAAAAATGATTGCGACCACCAGAAACGACCATGTTGGAATTTCCATTTTGGACCTCCACCATACTTTACGTTGGTGTTTGTACTTTAACGAAAATAACTCAGCGTTGATTGCCAGATTGTCTGACAATCATAATTTTCACGATTTTTTAGAGTATTTAATCTAACAATTTAAACAAAATAAAGCTTAATTTTAATCAAACTATTGAAATTTATATTTTTATTAATTTTATACAGTTGTAGAATTGTCAAACAATTATGTCAGTTTTGCGCGTAATTTTAGCTTTTTCCACTGCAAATGTGATAATTGATCCCACCAAATTACGCAAGGTGGTTGCTTAGGATGAGCAAAGTACAGCGTGATATAAGCGTGATGATCTAATATTTTGACAATTTGTCTGCGCTGGATCAGCAAGGCTGGAGCAGAAAATTCAAATGAACACTCTTGATGATCCAAGTATTCAAAACGTTTAATTTGAGGTCGTTTCAGAAATAAGACCCACGCAACTGCCATCATGCAGATGCACAGCAGCCAAATCCATAATGCAAGCAAGACATAGCTTAAACTCAGAATGGCAATGAAAATCATGAGTTGCAATACAATCGCAAAACGACTGCGCTGCAACTCAAAAACACCATTAGCCATGGACATAGTGTTTTAATTTTAAAATAAAATCTTTTAATTCTGCACGAGGCGGTTCTCCAACCTCCATAAACCAATCCAATAAATCTGGATCTTCCTGATCAACCAACTCCGCAAATAATGCCTTTTCAGCGATATCTGCTATCAGGTAGTGGTTTTTAACATAAGGATCAAAATACACATCGATTTCTTTTAAACCGCGACGTGCACGATATACAACCTTACGCTCTTCCAGTGTCATTTCATCAGACATTATTGGCTCCGCAATGCAACAATTTCCCCATAGTGTACCCGATCTCCCCGATGAAGTTCTTAGAGATTTTTCCCAAGTGACCAAATACATCAATCAAATTGAGCATTGATCACATTGTTCAATATTTTCGATTTCTTGTATGGTGATATCGATGATTTAAATCCAACACACTAGGGAAAAATAACAAATGCAATCAGGTGCTATTCGTCCAATTCCAAACATGCTCCCACGCAAACTGTTTACTTCAGACCATGAAGCGTTCCGCGAAACGGTCCGTAAATTTTATGAGAAAGAAGTTGTTCCCAATATTGAAAAATATGAAACACAACAACATGTAGATCGTGATTTATGGAATAAGGCAGGGGCGCTTGGTCTGCTCTGTACCACCATGCCAGAACAATACGGTGGTTCGGGTGTAGATCGTCTTTACAGTATGATTCTCATTGAAGAGCAAGCCTATGCCATGGATTCCAGCACGGGTTTTTCTTTGCATTCTGACATCGTTGCCAACTATATCAATAACTTCGGCAATGAAGAGCAAAAGCAGCACTGGTTACCGAAGATGGCAACAGGTGAAGCAGTTACAGCAATTGCGATGACTGAACCAGGTACAGGTTCAGACTTACAAGCAGTTCGCACAACAGCGGTATTGGATGGCGATGAATATGTAATTAATGGTTCTAAAATATTTATCACCAATGGCTACCTTTGCGACATGGCGATTGTCGTCTGTAAAACCGGAAACAATGAAAAGGGTTCAGCAAACTTATCCCTACTGATTGTAGAAGCAGATCGCGCAGGTTTCAGCAAAGGTAAACCACTGAATAAAATTGGGATGAAAGGCCAAGATACCTGTGAACTGTTCTTTGATAATGTCCGTGTTCCTAAAGAAAACTTATTAGGTATGGAAGGCATGGGCTTTATCATGTTAATGAAAGAGCTTGCTTGGGAACGTATGCTGGTCGCGATTATCTGCCAAGCAGGTGCTGAAGCAGCTTTCGCACATACCGTGCAATACACCAAAGACCGTAAAGCATTTGGTAAAGCAATTTCAACTTTCCAGAACACTCGCTTTAAATTGGCAGAATTACGCACAGAAATTGATTTCTGCCGTACCTATTTAGATCGCTGTATGGAACTACAGCTTGAAGAAAACTTAGGGGTGGATGCTGCGGCAGCTGCAAAATACAAAATTTCAGATATGTTCTCAAAAGTCGTCGATGAGTGCTTACAGCTGCATGGTGGCTATGGCTATATGTTGGAATATCCAATTGCACGTGCTTATATCGACAACCGTGCTAACCGTATCTATGCAGGTACCAATGAAATCATGAAAGAACTGATTTCCCGTACCCTCTAAATATCAATAGAGAAAAGGGATCGTACTTCTATGCACGATCCCTTTTTTTATTTATTTCGATTCAGCTTTTTCAGCAGTTTGCACTGGCGGTGGATTCATCCTTGTCATCAGTTGCTTCACTTTAGGGTTGTCAATATATTGTTGCATGGTGGTATTCAGCGCAGTACGCGCATTTTGTGTCGTGAAATGCGCCACTTCACTACCTACATCACTGGCCTTCTTTGCCCATGCCTTTCCTTCTACAGATTGATAGAAAGTCAAAGCGGCCTGTAACTCTTTCTGACTAAAACTTTCTACATAACGTTGCACAATAAACTGCTTACGCTGTTCACTATTCAGATTTTTACTCAAATCGGTATAAAAGCTTTCGGGTAGATCCTTCGGCAAACGCATACGGATTTGCTCTAAAATCATTTTATCGGTGTTTTGCAAACCCTGTTCCGTGCCATCCACCGAGACCAATTTTTGTGCAATGGTTTCCTTTTGTTTTATATCATCGGCAAAAGCCACGCTACTCGATAAGAGTATCCCCATAATGATGAGTTTTTTCATCAAACTATCCCTAATCTGAATTTTCTAATTTGCTCAATATACGCGATATTTGCATGATTAAAACCCTCTTTAAAATAAAAAACCCTATGCATTGGCATAGGGTTTTAAGATATTCAGTTCAGTAATTATGATACAAGCTTAGGTTTACGATCAGCTTGATCACCACGTTTGTGGAACTGTAAAACTTCATCGCTAAATTTAGCATCTTTCAAGTCTTTACGATCTGCAAGATAGTTATTGGTGATTTTCCACGGTGCTTTTTTACCTTGTTTTGGCATCACATCTGCTGCACGTGCAATATAACCAGAAGACATTTTGCCCATGATCGTATCTTGCTCACGCAATGCTGGATCAGCATGTGCAATCACTTCGTCATAACCATTTTTGTCCATATGATTCAGCAAACGACAGATATAATCCGCTGCAATATCAACTTTCAATGTCCAAGATGCATTGATATAGCCAATGATCATTGCCATATTTGGTACATCACTTACCATCACACCCTGATAGAGCATGTGTTGAGAGGTATCCATTGGCTTGCCATCAATTGTGCCTTTTACGCCACCCAAGATTTGGATTTCCAAACCTGTTGCTGAAATCACAATATCAGCTTCAAGGTGTTTACCAGACTTCAACTGGATACCATTTGCCGTGAACTTCTCAATTTGATCCGTTTCAACATTGGCACGACCTTCACGCAACGCCTTAAACAAATCACCATCTGGTACGACACATAAACGTTGATCCCAAGGGTTGTAGCTCGGTGTAAAGTGTTTCATATCCACTTTACCTTTTAACTGCAACTCAATGCCTTTCAACAATAAACGACGTACTGTTTTTGGATATTTTTGCGCTAAGGCATAAATACCGCGCTGCATCCCAATGTTACGTGCACGAGTAAATTTATAAGCTGTTTCCTCAGACATAAATTTACGCGTTTTTTCATAAATAAAGTCAATCGAAGGAATCGTCGCAATATAAGAAGGCGAGCGTTGTAACATGGTCACATGTCCTGCTCCACCTTTCACCATTGAAGGAACAAGGGTAATTGCGGTTGCACCACTACCAATAATAACGACTTTCTTACCTGTGTAATCTAGGTTTTCAGGCCAGTGTTGTGGGTGGATCAATTGGCCTTTGAAATCTTCTTGTTTCGGGAATTTCGGTGCATAACCTTGATCATAGTTGTAGTAACCCGTACAACCCATCACAAAGTTTGCTGACCAAGTTTGTTTTTTCTTATTGCTGTCTTCAATTTCGACAGCCCATTTTTTCTTTGCAGAATCGTAGTTTGCAGACAATACACGATGACCGAAGTGAATTTTCTCTTTTAACTGATTTTCACTGATGACATCGCTTAAATAACCTTTAATCTCAGCACCACTTGCCAATACTTTATCTTTTGCCCATGGTTTAAAATTAAAACCAAACGTTGACATATCTGAGTCAGAGCGAATACCAGGGTAACGGAATAAATCCCATGTTCCGCCAAAACTATCACGACGCTCTAAGATTTCAAATTTGCGTTGTGGGCAATTCTTTGAGAGATGTACAGCTAACCCAATCCCAGAGATACCTGCACCAATAATTAATACATCAACTTGCTTTTCCATTTTTTTTATACCCTGTATAAACCATGACTTTATTAAAGCACAAATTTGACAATACGCAATGTCAAGTTTGGTCATTCATCGGTTTTTTCATATCACTTCGGGACATTTTTAGAAAAAAGAGCGCTAAAAAATCCTGAGATTTTCACTTGGATTTGTTTTTCAAAAAGCGTAGCAGAACAATAAAATTATATACGCACACGAAATACTTAGAGCGCTATTCTGTTTAAGATTAGATGAGGAACAGTATTTAAGAAAATAAATCTATTACTTGAAAAACATTCCCTTAAATAGCCTCAGGGAATGACCTGTATAAGAAGCGCTATAGAAATAGATGCTTGCACAGATCATAAGTCTGCTATCAAACAAAATGTACAAATGTGTTTAGATTAAAAAAGTTTCATCAAAAGCTCATCCGTATATTCTGCGTTGTTTTTTAATGCTTTGGACTCTACCCCATAGGTTTGGAAGCCAAACTTTTTATAAAGCTTAATTGCTGGCTGATTATCATCAGCGACAATAAGTAAAATTTGTTCTAGATGGTCTTTGCTGTGTTCAATAACAGTCATGAGCAATCTATTGGCTATGCCTCGTCTTTGAAATTCAGGCTCAATAAATACGCTGGATAAATGAGCCTTATGAGAAAGCTTTATGCCAAGTTCTCGCGTTAAAGTCGCTAAACCGATGATTTTGTCTTTGTGATAAACCCCGAAGATCGTTGAACTTGATAAGCAATTTTCAAAAAAATTTAAAGGTTTCACTACTTCTATACTGTAAGTAGAACCAAACATTTCAGGGGCTTTTGCTAATGCTGAAAGTCTGATGGTTCTAAAATCATTCAGCTCGTTCATACCTAGAATTTTAATCTCAATATTTAACATATTTGTCTATTTGAATTTTTATAGCCATGCGACCTAATTTAGCAGAATACTTGATTAAAATTATGCTCAAAATTAATTAAAAATGAAGAATAAAAAAGGCCGGTTATTACACCGGCCTTTTTTGGAACAACTGACTATTCTACACGTAGAAGTATTATTTTACTTCACGGTCAACGAGTTCAACGTAAGCCATCGGTGCAGCATCACCTGCACGGAAGCCCGCTTTAAGAACACGAAGATAACCGCCGTTACGTTCTTTGTAACGAGGGCCAAGAACGGTAAATAATTTACCAACAGTTGCTGCAGAACGAGTACGAGCAAACGCTAAACGACGGTTTGCTACTGTATCGTTTTTAGCTAAAGTGATTAAAGGCTCAGCAACGCGGCGAAGTTCTTTCGCTTTAGGTAGAGTTGTTTTAATTAACTCGTGCTCAACTAAAGCATTTGTTAAATTTTGGAACAACGCCTTACGGTGGCTGCTGGTACGGCCTAATTTCACACCACTATTACGATGACGCATGGTGATAGTCCTACTTAATTAACGGCTACGATAGGCAAAACGGTCATCCATACGGAGACTAGCTGGTGGCCAGTTCTCTAAACGCATGCCGAGTTGTAAACCTTTCGATGCCAAAACATCTTTGATCTCTGTTAACGATTTTTTACCTAAGTTAGGAGTTTTTAACAACTCAACTTCAGTACGTTGAACAAGATCACCAATGTAGTAAATATTTTCTGCCTTCAAACAGTTAGCAGAACGAACAGTTAGCTCGAGATCATCTACTGGACGAAGCAAGATTGGGTCAACTTCTTCGCGAGGTTCTTGAGCAACAGGAGTTTGATCTTTCTGAAGATCAACAAAAATTGCAATTTGTTGTTGCAAGATTGTTGCCGCTTTGCGGATTGCTTCTTCTGGATCAACAGTTCCGTTAGTCTCAAGATCAATCACTAACTTATCAAGATCGGTACGTTGTTCAACACGAGCATTTTCTACTGTGTATGAAACACGTTTGATTGGGCTATAAGATGCATCTAACTGTAAACGACCTACAGGACGTGTTTCACCTTCAGGGAAACGTGAGTCAGATGTTTCATAACCACGACCTTGAGAAACTTTAAGGCGCATTTTTAATGAACCTGTAGAACTCAAAGTACCGATTAAATGATCAGGGTTAACCACTTCAACATTGTGAGGTAAACGAAGGTCAGCTGCAGTTACGTCACCTGCCCCTTGTTTCTCTAATGTCAAATATGCTTCGTTTTGATCGAACAGCTTAATAGACAATCCTTTTAGGTTCAGCAAGAGCTCGACGATGTCCTGCTGCAAGCCTTCTAAAGTACTGTACTCGTGCTCGACACCTTCTATTTCTACTTCAACCACAGCGGCGCCAGGTAAAGAAGACAATAGAATGCGACGTAAAGCATTACCTAGAGTATGACCAAAGCCACGCTCTAAAGGTTCCAGAATCACTTTTGCCGAGGTCCCGCTCACCGCTTCGACCTTGATCGCTTGCGGAGTTAGAAACTCGTTTGCAGTACGCGTCATTTATTGCTACCTCAAGGATTATTTAGAATACAATTCTACAATCAAGCTTTCGTTGATTTCAGCAGGTAAATCAGAACGATCTGGTGCAGCTTTAAACGTACCTTCTAACTTAGAATGGTCAATTTCCATCCAAGCAGGGATACCACGTTGAGCAGCTAATTCAATTGCGTTTTTAATACGTAATTGTTGTTTAGCGCCTTCGTGTACTGCAATTACATCACCAGCTTTAACTTGGATAGATGCAATGTTAACACGACGACCGTTCAAAGTGATGCTACGGTGAGATACTAACTGACGAGCTTCTGCACGTGTAGAACCAAAACCCATGCGATAAACAACGTTATCAAGACGGCTTTCAAGCAATTTCAACAAGTTTTCACCTGTTGCGCCTTTCACACGAGCAGCTTCTTTGTAGTAGTTACTAAATTGACGCTCTAACACACCGTACATACGACGTACTTTTTGTTTTTCACGTAATTGTAGTGAGTACTCAGATTGTTTGCTACCACGAGCTCCGCCGTGTTGGCCAGGAGCTTTAGCATGTTTTTTAGTCTTAACGTCAAACGGTTTAACGCCAGATTTTAATTGCAGGTCTGTCCCTTCGCGGCGAGAGAGTTTGCATTTTGGACCAATATAACGAGCCATGAATGTTTCTCCTTACACGCGACGTTTTTTAGGTGGACGGCAACCGTTGTGCGGAATTGGAGTCACATCGGTAATGCTGTTAATTTTATAACCCACTGCACCTAATGCACGAACCGCAGATTCACGACCAGGACCAGGACCTTTTACAAGGACGTCCAAGTTTTTCAAACCGTAATCTAAAGCAGCTTTACCAGCAACTTCAGCAGCTACCTGAGCAGCAAACGGTGTTGATTTACGTGATCCACGGAAGCCTTGTCCACCTGAGGTAGCCCAAGCCAATGCATTACCTTGACGATCGGTAATCGTAACAATGGTGTTATTAAAAGAAGCGTGAATGTGTGCGACACCTTCAGAGACGGTACGAGTGACCTTCTTGCGTGCGCGAGTATCTTTAGCCATCTTTTAGCTTCCAGAAATCTTATTTCTTAATCGGTTTGCGCGGACCTTTACGGGTACGTGCGTTAGTTTTGGTGCGTTGTCCACGGACAGGCAAGCTGCGACGATGACGAAGACCGCGGTAGCAGCCTAAATCCATTAAACGTTTAATGTTCATGGAAATTTCGCGACGTAAATCACCTTCGGTCGGAACCTTAGCAACTTCTGCACGAATCGCATCAAGCTGAGCATCATCTAATTCACGGATTTTTGTAGTTTCAGTAATACCTACAGCAGCCAAGATGTTCTTAGCAGTGTGGCGACCTACACCAAAAATATACGTGAGAGAGATAACAGCATGCTTGTTATCCGGAATGTTTACACCGGCAATACGAGCCATTCAATTTTCTCCAAAAAGGCAGTCAAGATAATCAACCGCCCCACAAAAATCTTGAGGGGCGGATAATAACCTAATTAGCCTACTGAAATCAACAGGTCTTAATTAAATTAACCTTGACGCTGCTTATGACGAGGTTCTGCGCTACAAATTACGCGAATAACCCCATTACGACGGATAACTTTACAGCTACCACAAATTTTCTTTACAGAAGCTTGTACTTTCATGATGAAACCTTCTAAGTGCGCTTATCCCTTAGGATGAGCAGTCGTTTTTCTCATTAACGTTTGATTATCATACTGATGCGACGTAAGGTGCGCTTGGAGTTGCGCCATAAAGTCCATTACGACTACCACTACAATCAGTAACGATGTCCCACCCAAATGGAATGGAATACCGAACGAACTTTGTAGAACCATAGGCATTAAACATACTACGGTAATGTAGATTGCACCAATGAAGGTCAAACGGTTAAGAATATGATCTAAATAACGAGCCGTTTGCTCACCTGGGCGGATGCCAGGTACATATGCTCCGCTACGCTTTAAATTCTCTGATACTTCTTTCGGGCTAAAAACTAGCGCGGTATAGAAATAACAGAAGAAGATAATTAACGCACCGAAAAGCATTAAATACAACGGCTGTCCAGGCGATAACACCAATGCCAGATCTTGTAGGCTACGCTTCACAATCCCTGCATTTGGATCAGCACTTCCTAACCATTGTCCCAAGCTCGCTGGAAATAATAACAATGAGCTTGCAAAAATCGCTGGAATTACACCTGCCATGTTAATTTTTAACGGCAAATGTGTTTGCTGTGCAGTAAACACACGACGCCCTTGCTGTTTTTGTGCGTAGTTTACAGGAATACGACGTTGTGCTTTTTCAATAAACACAATCGCTGCTAAGACTGCCAACGATAATAAACCGAAAACAACCAAACCGATTAAACTACCCTGACCATTTTGTACAGACGTTAACGACTGAATCACGAGATTTGGTAAACCTGCCACAATACCCGCAAAAATGATCATTGAGATACCATTACCAACACCACGTTCGGTAATTTGCTCGCCCAACCACATCAAGAACATTGTTCCTGCAACTAACGAAGTTAATGCTGGAACATAAAATGCCAAGCCTGACGTTAAGGTAATACCTTGACTAATCAAGCCAGCACACATCCCTATACCCTGCACAAGTGCAAGAAATAAGGTGCCATAACGCGTATATTGATTGATCTTACGTTTGCCTTGCTCGCCTTCTTTTTTCAAAGCTTCCAGCGAAGGAATTACGGTAGACATCAACTGCACGATAATCGATGCAGAAATGTACGGCATAATTCCTAACGCTAGAATCGACATGCGTTCTAATGCACCGCCAGAGAACATGTTAAATAAACCTAAGAAGGTACCTTCATTAGCTTTAAAAAACTGTGCTAGCGCTACATTATCAATCCCCGGCAACGGAATATGCGCTCCTAGTCGAAAGACCAACAACGCGCCAATCAAAAACATTAATCGACGAATAATTTCACGGTATTTCACATGAAATGGTTGGCCTTTCATCATGTTTACATGACCTGAAGAACTAGGAGTCATAGACACTCGAGATTACTCCTCGACTTTACCGCCAGCAGCTTCAACAGCAGCTTTAGCGCCTTTAGTCAACACAACACCTTGAATAGTGAATGCGCGAGTGATTTCACCAGAAAGAACGATGCGAGCACGAATTTGGTCACGACGAACAACATTCGCAGCTTTCAAAGTTTCTAGGCTAACAACATCACCTTCAACTTTATTCAACTCAGACAAACGTACTTCAGCAGTTTTTAAAGCGATTTGACTAGTGAAGCCGAATTTAGGCAAACGACGATATAACGCTGTTTGACCGCCTTCAAAGCCTGGACGAGTACCACCACTTTTACGTGAGTTTTGACCTTTGACACCGCGGCCACCAGTCTTACCAACGCCAGAACCGATACCACGGCCTAGACGACGATTTTCACGTTTTGCACCTTCTGCAGGCGCAAGTTCATTCAAACGCAGAGTCATGGCTTATTCCTCTACACTAACCATATAGTAAACTTTGTTGACCATACCGCGGTTAGAAGGCGTATCTTGCACTTCTACAGTATGACCAATACGACGCAGACCTAAACCTTGAAGGCAAAGTTTATGATTTTTTAAACGATGCGAAGAAGATTTAGTCTGGGTAACTTTAATCGTTTTCATGATTGATTACCCTTGAATTTGTTCTACTGAAAGACCACGTTTCGCAGCGACTTTCTCAGGAGAAGTCATATCACGCAAACCTTTGAAAGTTGCGTTTACTACGTTAGCAGCATTTGTAGAACCATAACATTTAGCAAGTACGTTATGTACACCTGCAGCTTCAAGAACAGCACGCATAGCGCCACCAGCAATTACGCCAGTACCTTCTGAAGCAGGTTGCATGTATACACGGCTTGCGCCATGACGAGCATTCACAGGGTGTTGTAAAGTAGTACCCGCGAGGTCTACAGTGATCATGTTACGACGAGCAGCTTCAAGTGCTTTAGAAATAGCAGCTGGAACTTCACGTGCTTTACCACGACCAAAACCTACACGACCGTTACCATCACCCACAACAGTTAATGCTGTGAAAGAGAAGATACGACCACCTTTAACAACCTTGGCTACACGATCAACGGCAACCAGCTTTTCAACGAGACCTTCGTTTTGTTCAACTTTCGCCATGATTAGAACTCCAAGCCGCCTTCACGAGCAGCATCAGCCAAGGCTTTGATACGACCATGATATTTAAAACCAGAACGGTCAAATGCAACTTTAGTAACACCAGCTGCCTTAGCACGTTCTGCGATCAAAGCACCAACTTTCGTAGCTGCGTCTACATTACCTGTAGAGCCACTACGCAAAGATGCATCTAAAGTTGAAGCTTGCGCTAAAACTTTGCCACCATCTGCTGAAATAACTTGCGCATAGATGTGACGCGGAGTGCGGTTTACACACAAACGAGTCGCACCCAATGCACGAATGTGCAAGCGTGTGCTTTTCGCACGACGCAAACGGGTTTGTTTCTTTTCGTTCATAAGAACCTCGCGCCTTATTTCTTCTTAGCTTCTTTACGAAGAATAACTTCATCCGAATAACGAACACCTTTACCTTTATATGGTTCAGGAGCACGGTATGCACGGATTTCCGCTGCCACTTGACCTAACAACTGCTTGTTTGCTGATTTCAAAATGATTTCAGTAGCAGTTGGAGTTTCCGCTGTTACACCTTCAGGTAAAGCGTAGTCAATCGGGTGTGAGTAACCAAGGTTAAGGTTTACAGAAGTACCCTTAACCGCAGCTTTATAACCAACACCAACAAGCTGTAACTTACGTTCGAAGCCTTCGCTAACACCTTTTACAAGGTTGTTCAATACAGCGCGAGCAGTACCAGCTTGCATCCAAGCGTCTTTCGACTCTTTAGCTGGAGCAAGTTGAAGTTTACCTTCTTCCTGTTTTAGCTCGACCAGCGCATGCAGGTTGAAAGACAATGTACCTTTGCTGCCTTTCACTTCGACCTGCCGGCCGTTCTGAGTAACTGTTACACCATTCGGTACAGTTACTGGGGCTTTAGCCACACGAGACATGAGGAATCACCTATTAAGAAACAAAAGCAATAACTTCACCACCAACGCCCGCAGCACGTGCAGCGCGATCAGTCATGATGCCTTTGCTTGTAGAAACAATTGCAATACCCAAACCTTGCTTAACGCTAGGAATTTTATCTTTACCGCGATATTGGCGTAGACCTGGACGGCTTACACGCTTAACGGTTTCGATAACAGGCTTGCCTTCGAAATATTTTAATGTAATGGTCAAAGTAGATTTTGTCTCTTCAGAAGCAACTTCTACATTTGAAACATAACCTTCTTGTTGAAGAACGTTTGCAATAGCAACTTTCAACTTAGAAGAAGGCATAGAAACAGTTTGTTTCTTAGCCATTTGTGCGTTACGAACACGTGTTAACATGTCGGCAACGGTATCTTGCATACTCATTTAGTCGCTCCTTACCAGCTTGCCTTAACAACGCCTGGTACATCACCCTGCATTACTGTGTCACGTAATTTGTTACGGCTTAAACCGAACTTACGGAAGTAACCATGAGGACGACCAGTTAAACCACAACGGTTACGAAGACGTACTGGAGATGCGTTACGTGGCAATGCCTGTAACTTTAATGTCGCTGCGAAACGTTCTTCGTCACTTGCATTTACGTTTGCAATCGTTGCTTTTAATTCAGCACGTTTTGCAGCGTATTTAGCAACTGTCTTTTCGCGTTTCAATTCGCGATTAATCATACCTTTCTTAGCCATATCGACCTCTTATTTGAACGGGAAGCCGAATGCACGCATAAGCGCACGGCCTTCGTCATCGCTACGAGCAGTGGTCGTAATCGTGATGTCTAAACCACGGATACGATCAATCTTGTCAAAATCGATTTCAGGGAAAACGATTTGCTCTTTTAAACCCATAGAGTAGTTACCACGACCATCAAATGATTTCGAAGAGAAACCACGGAAGTCACGGATACGAGGGATTGCGATTGAGATCAAACGATCCAAGAATTCGTACATTTGGTCGCCGCGTAAAGTAACTTTACAACCGATCGGCCAACCATCACGGATTTTAAAACCAGCGATTGATTTACGAGCAAGAGTCACAACTGGCTTTTGACCAGCAATGAGTTGCATATCAGCAACAGCGCCATCTAATAATTTCTTATCAGTTGCAGCTGCGCCTACACCCATGTTCAGAGTGATTTTTGTGATGCGAGGAATATCCATCACATTCTTAACGCTAAGTTCTTCTTGTAACTTCGCTTTAAGTTCGTCGTTGTAACGTGCTTTAAGTCTGGCCATTGCCTTTTTCAACCTATTACTTCGCTACCGCCACTGATTCACCATTTGATTTATAAACACGAGTTTTCGCGCCATCAATCACTTGGTAACCAATACGGTCAGCCTTTTGGGTTGTAGCATTAAAAATTGCCACGTTTGAGATATGAAGCGTAGCCTCTTGAGTAACGATACCGCCTTCAGCGCCAGTTACACGATTTGGCTTTTGGTGCTTCTTCACCAAGTTAAGACCTTCGACCTTAACTCGTTCTTCAGAAACAGACAAAACAACACCTTGTTTGCCTTTTTCTTTACCTGCGATCACAATTACTTGATCGCCTTTTTTAATCTTAGCCATGATTGCCTCTTATAGAACTTCAGGAGCCAATGAAATGATTTTCATGAACTGTTCAGTACGAAGTTCACGAGTCACTGGTCCGAAGATACGAGTCGCAATCGGAGCTTTGTTGTTGTTCAAAATAACAGCAGCGTTATCGTCGAAACGAATAACTGAACCGTCTGGACGACGGATGCCGAATTTTGTACGAACAACTACAGCATTCATCACGTCACCTTTTTTAACACGTGCGCGTGGAATTGCTTCTTTTACAGTAACTTTAATAATATCGCCAACTGAAGCATAACGACGGTGTGAACCACCAAGTACTTTAATACATTGTACGCGGCGTGCACCACTGTTGTCTGCTACGTCGAGCATACTTTCGGTTTGAATCATTGCCCTACTCCAAAACCGAGCATCACCGGTCACAATTTCGAAAGGCTCAAAGAGTACTCGAAATTGTCCGATGATGCAACAAGAACGTCTAATTACTCAGCAGCAGCTTCAACTACTTCCACTAAAGTCCAAGCTTTAGTTTTAGAAATTGGGCGGCTTTCTTTGATGGTTACCAAGTCGCCAGTTTTAGCAACATTGTTCTCATCATGAGCGTGTAATTTAGTTGAACGGCGGATTGATTTGCCATACAACGGGTGTTGAACGCGGCGTTCAATAAGCACAACAATAGACTTGTCCATTTTGTCGCTTACGACTTTGCCAGTTAACGTGCGGACTGTTTTTTCACTCATTGTCCGTTCCCCTGTTTTTCGGTAAGGAGTGTCTTAATACGAGCAATTGTCTTACGAGCAATTTGCACTTCATGCGATTTGCCTAATTGACCAGTTGCTTTCGCCATACGAAGACGGAATTGGTTAAGCTGTTGCTCATCAAGCAAAGCTTTCAACTCTTCTACCGACTTTTCACGTAGATCTTTAGTTTTCATTACATCACCGTCCGAGTCACGATAGTGGTTTTAAACGGAAGTTTAGCAGCAGCTAAAGCAAAAGCTTCGCGCGCCAACTCATCGCTAACACCTTCAATTTCGTACAGGATCTTACCTGGCTGGATCTGACACACCCAGTATTCCACGCTACCCTTACCTTTACCCATACGTACTTCTAATGGTTTTTCGGTAATTGGTTTGTCTGGGAATACGCGGATGAAGATTTTACCACCACGTTTGATACGACGGCTAATGGTACGACGTGCAGCTTCAATCTGACGCGCAGTCATACGACCACGTTCAGTTGCTTTAATTGCAATCGAACCAAATGATACTGTACTACCACGATGCGCTAGACCAGTGTTACGGCCTTTGTGCACTTTACGGAATTTGGTACGTTTAGGTTGCAACATGGATTATTCTCCCTTGTCAGCAGCACGGTCACCGCGACGACCACGACGCTCTTGACCTTCACCACGACCACGACCGCGTTTAGCTGGACGATCTTCAGCAGGAGCAGGGTTCATGACTTGTTTCATGCCACCTAAAATCTCACCACGGAAAATCCAAACTTTAACACCAATCGTACCGTATGTTGTTTCTGCACGCATAGTAGCATAGTCGATGTCTGCACGAAGTGTATGCAAAGGTACACGACCTTCACGATACCATTCAGTACGAGCAATCTCTGCACCACCTAAACGGCCAGAAACTTCAACTTTGATACCTTTAGCGCCAGCACGCATTGTGTTTTGAACCGCACGCTTCATAGCACGACGGAACATAACACGCTTTTCCAATTGAGAAGCAATTGCTTCAGCAACTAGACGTGCGTCCAAGTCAGGGCGATCAATTTCATTGATGCTAACTTGAGCTGGAACACCCATAATAGTGGTGAGTTCGCGCTGTAATTTCTCGATGTCTTCGCCTTTCTTACCGATAACGATACCAGGACGAGCAGTGCTAATAGTTACTTTAGCAGCGCCTGTAGGACGTTCGATAAGAATATTGCTGATCATCGCGCTCTTAAGTTTTTTAATTAAAAACTCACGAACTTGAAGATCTTTAAGCAAGTATTCAGCGTATTGTTTCGGACTCGCATACCAGTTAGCGTTATGACGTTTCACAACACCTAGGCGGATACCGATTGGATGAACCTTCTGACCCATATCAAACCCCTACCTTAACGGTGATGTGACAAGTACGCTTAGTAATACGATCTGCACGGCCTTTAGCACGTGGCATGATACGTTTAAGGCTAGTGCCTTCATCAACGTAAATCGTAGTTACTTTAAGGTCATCAACATCTAAGCTGTTGTTGTGTTCAGCATTTGCGATTGCAGATTCTAATGCTTTTTTAACGAGCACAGCTGCTTTCTTGTTACTGAAGTTTAAAATATCTATCGCACGCGCAATCGACTTACCACGGATCAAATCAGCAACTAAACGTGCTTTTTGTGCCGAGATAGCGGCACCGCGTAATTTAGCAGTTACTTCCATCATAGCACCTATTAACGTTTAGACTTCTTATCAACACCGTGACCACGATAGGTACGAGTTGGCGCGAATTCACCCAATTTATGACCAACCATGTGTTCAGTAACAATTACTGGAACGTGGTTACGGCCATTGTGAACAGAAATTGTTAAACCAACAAAGTCTGGAAGGATCATTGAACGACGTGACCAAGTTTTGATCGGCTTACGGTTGTTAGCAGCTACAGCAGCTTCAACCTTAGCGAACAAATGCGCGTCGACGAATGGACCTTTTTTTAATGAACGAGGCATTATTCAGATTCCCTTACTTGACGCGACGGTCGCGAATAATCATCTTAGTCGTACGCTTATTGGTACGTGTCTTGTACCCTTTAGCTTTTTGACCCCATGGACTTACAGGTTGAATACCTTTACTACGTCCTTCACCACCACCGTGTGGGTGGTCTACTGGGTTCATCGCCATACCACGAACGGTAGGACGAATACCACGCCAGCGCGCAGCACCAGCTTTACCCAATGAACGAAGGTTGCTTTCTTGGTTAGAAACTTCACCAATTACAGCACGACATTCAACATGGACTTTACGCATTTCACCAGAACGTAAACGAACGATAGCGTAAGAACCATCACGACCCAACAACTGAACCGAAGTACCAGCAGAACGTGCTAATTGAGCACCTTTACCGATTTTAAGTTCAAGGTTATGAAGGGTAGAACCGATTGGCATGTTACGAAGTGGTAAACAGTTACCTGGACGAATTGGAGCATCGTTACCAGATTGAACTTTATCACCAGCACGTAGGCCTTTAGGCGCAATGATGTAACGACGTTCACCGTCAGCATATTTCAATAAAGCAATATGAGCTGTACGGTTAGGATCGTATTCGATACGCTCTACAGTCGCAGGAATACTATCTTTGTTACGTTTAAAGTCAACAATACGGTAGTTTTGCTTATGACCACCACCCACGTGACGTGTAGTGATGTGACCATTGTTATTACGACCACCAGTACGTTTTTTAGCTTCTACCAACGGTGCATAAGGAGCGCCTTTGTGAAGATGGTCATGAACCACTTTCTCTACAAAGCGACGTCCTGGAGACGTTGGCTTACATTTTTGAATTGGCATAATTCTCGTCCTTATTCCGCTGCGTTTTCAGCGGTATCGCCCAAGTCAGCCATTTCTACATCTTGGCCAGCTTTCAGGGTGACGTATGCTTTTTTCACATCAGAACGACGTCCTAATGTTTTACCAAAGCGTTTTGTTTTACCTTTAGTGATCGTTGTATTGATTTTTACAACTTCAACACCAAAGAGCTGCTCAACTGCTTTCTTGATTTCAAGTTTGTTTGCATTTAATGCAACTTTGAACACTTGAACACCAGCAGTGTCACCTAAAACTTGTGCTTTTTCTGAGAATACTGGTCCTAATAGGACTTGATAGATACGTTCGTTGTTCATCCGAGTTCTACCTCAATTTTCTTAGCAGCAGCTACAGACATTACAACTTTATCAAATGCGATCAAGCTAACAGGATCAATAGCAGTAGCATCAACCACATCAACGTGTGGAAGGTTGCGAGCTGCGAGATACAAGTTCTCATCTACAGCATCTGTAATGATCAATGCGCGAGTTGCATTCAAGTCTGTAAGTTTTGCAAGCAAGTCTTTAGTTTTTGGAGCTGCAACAGCAAACTCTTCAACTAATACAAGACGATCTTGGCGAACAAGTTCAGCTAAGATACATTGCATTGCACCGCGGTACATCTTACGGTTTACTTTTTGAGACCAATCTTGTGGGCGAGCAGCAAAAGTTTTACCACCACCAACCCAGATAGGGCTACGAATAGAACCCGCACGAGCGCGACCAGTACCTTTTTGACGGAATGGCTTTTTACCACCGCCAGAAACATCTGCACGTGATTTGTGAGCACGAGTACCTTGACGACCACCAGCTAAGTAAGCTGTAACAACTTGGTGTACAAGAGCTTCGTTAAATTCACGTCCGAAAGCAACTTCAGACAATTCAACAGCAGAGCCGGAAACAGTTTTTAAATTCACAGTATTTCCCCTCAGGCCTTGATGGTAGGACGTACAACAACGTCACCGCCAGTTGAACCAGGAATAGCACCCTTAACAACTAAAACAGAACGTTCAGCGTCAATAGATACAATTTCAAGACCTTGAACTGTTACGCGTTCGTCACCTAAGTGACCAGCCATTTTCTTGCCTTTGAACACGCGACCAGGAGTCTGGTTTTGACCTGTAGAACCTAATACACGGTGAGATACAGAGTTACCATGAGTAGCATCTTGCGTACGGAAATTCCAACGCTTAACACCACCTTGGAAACCTTTACCTTTTGACTGACCAGTTACGTCAACAATTTGACCAACTGTGAACAGATCAACACCGATAGAAGCACCCACTTCACGGCCTTCAAGCTCAGCTTCAGTAACACGGAACTCTTTAACTAAACGACCAGCAGCAACACCAGCTTTCGCGAAGTGACCTTTCTGAGCGTTAGTTACGCGCGATTCGCGACGTTCACCAGTAGTTACTTGAATTGCTTGATAACCATCAGTTTCAAGTGTTTTGATTTGCGTAATGCGGTTTGGATCGACTTCGATAACTGTAACAGGTACAGATACACCAGCATCCGTAAAGACGCGAGTCATACCACATTTGCGACCGACTAAACCAATAGCCATGTGCATAAACCTCTAAAAAAGCGGCCTAATTAACTTATAAAGCTAATCAACCGAAAGCCTTAACCCAAAGCGATCTGAACATCAACACCAGCAGCAAGATCTAACTTCATCAATGCATCAACAGTTTTATCTGTTGGTTGAACGATGTCGATCAAACGCTTATAAGTGCGGATTTCGTACTGATCACGAGCGTCTTTGTTGACGTGTGGTGAAGTAAGAACGTTGAAGCGTTCGATGCGAGTAGGCATCGGAATTGGACCACACACTTGTGCGCCAGTACGCTTAGCGGTTTCTACGATCTCTTGAGCAGATTGATCAATCAGACGATGATCAAAAGACTTCAAACGGATACGAATTCTCTGGTTAGACATACCAGTAAACTCCAAGCCAAATATATAAAGAATCACCCATGACGCACCTCACCATTGTGGTAAGTGTCAAGGGCAGTGAAAATCACTAAGGTCATGATCGATGCCACGACTGTAATGCGTTAACTACTTTCTTCGTAGTAAACGCCCTCCATTTGAGGGTCGCTCATTATAACGATTGTTTAAGTCTTATGCAATTCTTCTTTTCATTTTTTAAGCAATCAATCCTGCTATGCACTCACGACATAATCGATTGCCTGATTCAGCAAGCGATTCCCCTGTTCAAATTTACTTTTCATTGTTCTTTTTAATTCAGATATCGGTTGTACATATTCACCATTAAAAACCGCCATATCCTCTTCATTCTCAATCAAGAGTGCCAAAGTCTGGGGGGTCATTTCTGGATGAAACTGAAATCCCAAAACGTTACGCCCAATCTGATACATTTGATTTCGACAGACCTTATTCTCAGCTAAGCGCACCCCACCCTTTGGGATTTCAAAGGTCTCACTATGCCATTGCAAAATATTCAGTTGCTCTGGAATCTGAAAATAATCTTCAGGTACATGAGATGCGCGCCCAACATCCATCCAGCCGAGTTCTTGATGCGGATTTCGGCTCACAGCTGCCCCCAAGGCATTGGCAATTAACTGCCCACCTAAACACAACCCAATTGCAGGCTTTCCCGCAGCCAAATACCGCCGCAACCATCTTTTTTCGAGTTTTAACCAAGGATAATTTGCCTCATCATTCACACTCATGGTGCCCCCCATAATAATCAGGAGATCAACTTCATCTACCCGTGGTAGAGCTTCCAATTCAAGTGGTAAATCGACTGGCAAAGCAAAAAATTCGGTTGCTGTAATCTTGGCTTTATGTGCCTTTAGAAAGTCATAGCAACTGCCAAAACCCTCTCCAGTAATGTGCTGAAAATAATGCACTCTTAAATGCGACTTCATGCGCTAAAACCTATTTATCGTTAGAATGATAATTAGTCTTAGCAAAAATAAAGCCAGTTTTAAGCAATTACTTTAATCTGTACCGATTCTGTACAAAAGCAGCAAAGCACTAGCAGCTTTGTTAATTTTCTCTTAACCTAACTCATTATATTAATTTGATTTTGCACTATGAAAACACACAATAAAGCACAAACCAATCTGATTCATGCACCACGACAAGCCCCTCAATATATTGAAACAGTTCAACCTCCCCTATTTCGTGCATCTACGATTATTTTTAAAAGCACAGCGCACCTTTTTGATCGTCATTGGACCGATGCTTATGATTATAGTTATGGTACACATGGCACGCCTACGACATTCACGCTAGGCGACAACATTGCCCAAATTGAAGGCGGACGTTATTGCTTGCTTGCGCCAAGCGGTTTATCTGCGATTAATCTCGTGAATAGTGCCATTTTAACTTCAGGTGATGAAGTCTGGGTCGCAGACAATATCTATGGACCCAATCTGGAGCATTTAAACAACTTGCAAGACCGTTATGGCATCACCGTTAAAATTTATAATCCAATTGATGCCAACAGCTTTCAACCAACCGAAAAAGCCAAATTGATTTGGCTCGAAGCAGCAGGTTCTGTCACCTTAGAATTCCCTGACCTTAAAAATCTGGTCAAAAAGGCACGACAAGCCAATGTACTGACTGCACTAGATAACACATGGGGTGCAGGGCTGGCCTTTAATGCTTTCGATTTCTCGGATGAGCATCTGGCAGTCGACATTACCGTACATGCACTGACCAAATATCCAAGTGGTGGTGGCGATATCTTAATGGGTTCAGTGGTTACACGTGATCAACAGCTGCACCATAAGCTGTATCGTATGCACGCAATCCAAGGGATTTCTGTTTCAGGCGATGATACTGCACAAATTCAACGCAGTTTGGCACATATGTCACTGCGCTATGAACAACAAGCACAAAGTGCACTCACCCTGTTGAATTGGTTACAACAACAGTCACAATTCAGCCAAGTACTTCATCCAAGCCTTGCAGATTCTGCAGGCCATTCATTCTGGTCAGAAACCTGCACCACAGGAAAAAGTGCAGGTTTAGTCAGCGTCATTTTCAAACCTGAATATGATCTCGCAGCAATTCGAAAGTTCTGCGATAGCTTAACGCTGTTTAAACTCGGATTTAGTTGGGGTGGCCCAGTGAGCTTAGCGATGCTCTATGATTTAAAACATATGCGAACTTTGGAAAATACACATTTACAACAAGGTTTATTGGTTCGCTTCTGTATAGGACTAGAACATCCAGAAGATTTAATTCAAGATATCCAAAACGCATTAAAACAGCTCGAATGATATTGAACAACAGGTGAAGAATGAGTACACCAATCGTTATTGCGAAAAAAACCACAGATACAACACAAGATATTGTTTTACATTCTAAATTTGCAAACCGACATGGTTTGATTGCTGGTGCAACCGGTACGGGTAAAACGGTTACCCTAAAGGTATTAGCCGAGAGCTTTTCTCGGCTTGGTGTGCCAGTATTCCTTGCAGATGCCAAAGGCGATGTCTCTAGTCTCGCCAAACCCGGTGCCAGCAACCCCAAATTTGATGAACGCCTGAAAAGCTTGCAATTAGACGCGATCCCTTTTGCCGCTTCACCGGTTATTTTCTGGGATCTATTTGGTCAGCAAGGCCATCCCATTCGTACCACAATCTCAGAAATCGGCCCTCTGTTACTGGCACAAATGCTGAATCTGAATGACACGCAAGAAGGTGTACTTTCAGCCGTGTTCCGTGTTGCAGATGACCAGGGTTTACTGCTGATCGATTTTAAAGATCTGAAAGCAATGCTGACCTATGTCAGTGAAAATGCGGCTGAACTAAAAGCTGAATATGGCAACCTTTCTCCAGCGAGTCTTGGAGCAATTCAACGTAATTTACTGGCTTTGGGCGATCAAGGCGGTGAGCAATTCTTTGGTGAGCCAAGCCTGAATATCCTCGATTTTATTCAGACCGACACCAATGGTCATGGCTATATCAACATCTTGGCTGCTGACAAGCTGATGAACACCCCGAAGCTTTATGCAACGTTCTTACTGTGGATGATGTCAGAACTGTTTGAACAGTTGCCTGAAGTAGGTGATATGGATAAACCGAAGTTAGTATTCTTCTTCGATGAGGCGCATTTACTGTTTGACAATGCCAGCCCTGCTTTACAACAAAAGATTGAACAAGTAGTACGCTTGATTCGATCTAAAGGTGTGGGAATTTACTTCATCACTCAAAATCCACTGGATTTGCCAGAAAGTGTATTAGGTCAACTCGGTAACCGTGTACAACATGCTTTGCGCGCCTTTACACCTAAAGATCAAAAGGCAGTTAAAACCGCAGCAGATACTTTCCGCGCCAATCCAGACTTTAAAGTCGACCAAGCCATTACCGAACTTGCGGTCGGTGAAGCCTTGATCAGCTGTCTAGATGAACAAGGAACACCCCAAATCGTGGAACGTGGCTGGGTCATGCCTCCTTACTCCTCCTTTACCCCGATTACTCCCGAAGAACGCCAAGTGATTATTGGGCAAAGTATTGTGGCAGGTGTATACGATCAGGCCGTTGATCGTGACAGTGCCTATGAAATGCTGCAAAAGAAAGTACTACAACAATCTCAAGCGAAAGAAGCTGATCAGCTTGCAAAACAGCAAGATAAAGAACAGGAAGCACTGGCAAAACAGCAGGCCAAAGAGCAAGAACGTTTTGCTCGCGAACAGCAAAAAGCTGCAGAAAAGTCACAGCGTGATCGTGAGAAACTCACTCAAGATATCGTAGGTACTTTTGCCAAAAGTGCAGCGCGTAGTTTAGGTGGCTCTACTGGACAGAAAATTGTCCGTGGCTTACTGGGTTCATTATTCGGCAAAAAATAAAACCATACTTACTTGTAAATTAAGGGATAATTTATTATCCCTTAATTTTTTTATGGCTTTTATTTAAATATGCATTGCAAATACACCTTATAAGATGTATTTTAAATACATCTTATAAATGATAGCCAAGAGAGATCAAGCATGACTCCACAGCAAATTGACCTAGTAAAAGCCACTGTTCCTGTATTACGTGAAAATGGCGTTGCACTGACTGGATACTTTTATAACCGTATGTTGGGTAATCATCCGGAATTAAAAGAAACCTTTAACATGGGTCATCAACGTAGTGGTGCGCAGGCCCAAGCGCTAGCGGGCGCAGTTCTGGCTTATGCAGAAAATATCGAAGATCCTTCTGTGCTTTTACCTGTGGTTGAAATGATTGCGCATAAGCATGTCAGTTTAAATATTCAATCACCTGACTACGGCATTGTTGGTGAAAACCTCCTCCACTCGATTAGTGAAGTCCTGAACATTTCAATGGAAGACCCATTGATTGGTGCATGGGCTGCCGCTTATGGTCAATTGGCGGACCTATTTATCAGCACTGAAAAAGCCATTTATGATCAACACCAACAAACTCAAGGGAGTTGGCTAGGTTGGCGTAATTTCAAAATTGCCAAGAAGGTTGTAGAAAGTGATGAGATTAGCTCGTTCTACCTTGCACCTGTAGATGGTGGCACATTGCCAAAATATGAAGCGGGTCAATATATTTCCGTCCGTGTGTTTGTACCCGAGTTGAATTTAAGACAACCTCGTCAATACACACTTTCGACCAGCCCACAGGCAGATTATTTACGCATCTCAGTTAAACGTGAAGATGAAAAAGGCGAGCTCGCTGGTGGCTGGGTATCTAGTACTTTACACGGTTTAGCTGAAGGTTCAGAAATTGAAGTGTCTGCGCCAACAGGGAATTTCTATCTGATCAATAGCACTAAACGTAATGTATTTATTAGTGGCGGTGTTGGATTAACACCAATGATTGCCATGCTGAATCAGTTAGTGACTTTGGATATGCCACAACCCGTCAACTTTATTCATGCCTGCCGCAGTAGCCAAGTGCATGCCATGAAGCAACATATTCAAGACGTCAAAACTAAATATCCACGCTTAAGTACATTCACTGCTTATGAGTTTCCACATGCAGATGATGTTCTTGGTGAAGATTATGATGCAGCGGGCCGTCTTGATTTAAGTCTTGTAGATACTGCGTTATTACCGAGCAATGCCGATTATTATTTATGTGGTCCAATGCCATTTATGGCAGAACAGCATAAAGCCTTAGTTGCTCGCGGTATTCCTGCTACAAATATTCACAGTGAAGCCTTTGGCACAGGTGGCGTTAAACTCAGCTAATCCATGCTACATTTTGCATAGGGCTAGTCTATGTTAGACTAGCCCTTTCTATTTCTTGCACTAGATTGAGTGAAACCACATGCAACTCAATAAGTTTACTGATTATGCACTCAGAATTCTGATGTATGTCGCTCGTCCGAGTGATGTACCTTATACGATTGCAGATATCGCAGAAGACTTGCATGTATCGCAAAATCACTTGGTAAAAGTCGTTCACTTCATGGGTAAACAACACTGGATTGTCACCATTCGTGGTAAAGGCGGTGGCCTGCGCCTTAATCCGGAAGCCAAGAATCTGAAATTAGGTGCAATTGTTCGAACCTTACAAGGCAATCATCAAATAGTTGAGTGTAATACTCCACCTTGTGTACTCCGCGCCAACTGCGGGCTGAAAGGAATTTTAGACCAAGCGTTAGAATGCTTTTATCAAAGCCTTGATCAATATACGCTAGGTGAAGTGATCCAGCACGGCATTCTCCCCTCTTCGACACGCTCGAATATCGATTTTTTAGAACTGATTCAGAAAGCTTAAGCTTTGCAACAGATGAGGATTCGCACGAACGGCTCACATCCTTTATAATAGTCGTTGCTATTCCTATTCAAAAGTAAGCTTCTATGCGCCGCAGTGAAAAATCGAAAGACACCAAAGCCAAACTCGCACCTAAACAAAAAATCAGTTATGAAAAAAAGGCTGACCCTGCATTAACTGAGTATGCAGTACAGTCTTTAACTTGGTTACGCCAAGCTGAATTTTTGATGAGTGCGCCAAAACTGGCTTTATGCGTAGAAGATACAGGCTATGAAATTGCATTTGCAGGTCGTTCTAATGCGGGTAAATCAAGTGCAATCAATGCATTAACCAATCAAAAACAACTTGCACGCGCCTCAAAAAGACCGGGCCGTACCCAAATGATCAACTTTTTCAGCTTGGGTAATCCAGATCAACGCTTGGTCGACTTACCTGGTTATGGTTATGCAGCTGTGCCTGAAGCGATGAAAATCGTGTGGCAGAAAGAACTGGAAAATTACCTGATCCATCGCAAAAGCTTACAAGGCCTGGTGTTATTGATGGACATTCGTCATCCTTTACAACACTTTGACTTGATGATGTTGGAATGGGCACATTCACGTCATTTATTTGTACATATCCTGCTGACCAAGGCAGATAAGTTGAACCGTGGTCCAGCCAACGAAGTTTTATTCGATGTAAAACAGCAATTGAAGAAAATCAAACTCGATTTCTCGATTCAACTGTTCTCATCACTCAATCGTATTGGCCTAGAAGAACTGGCAACTGTCATGGCTGGCCGTTTGAATTACACCCTTGATCAACCGACGGAATTTGACCTTAGCCAAATCCCTGAAGCATCAGAAACCGACATTCAAGAATAAAAAGTGCATTTTATGCATCAAGTTGCATAAAATAATTTTTAATTGTCCCGAATTGCTAAACACAAACACTAGGTAGTTTTCATATACTGCTTAGTGTTGGTTCATTGCACTATCGATTAGGACTAAACGATGAAATTACTATCATTTGTGAAGAACAAAGTTCTTGGTTCTTCGATTGACTATAAAATCCTCCCACGCAAAGTAAAATTTGACTGGGAAAATACGCCAGTGGATTGGATTCCAAACCAGCCTTTTGCCAGCTATTTTATTAATGAAATTAACAATATTTTACCTGCTGGTGAGTTTTGGTTTTGCCGTTTATATAACAAAGTCCTTCCAGAAATTACCGATGAAAAATTAAAGCAAGACGTTCAAGCCTTTATTCGTCAGGAAGCAATGCATGCCGTTGCCCATACCTCAGCCAATAAAGAATATTTGACGCAACGCAATATTGATATTCAGCGTAACCTCGACATCATGGATTTTTTATTTACCAAGGTTTTGGCAGACAAACCTTTTGATAAAGAAATTCCGAAAGCACTCGAGCATCAGTGGGATTTATTCCGCTTAGGTGTGATTGCAACTGTTGAGCACATGACCTGTGTACTGGGCAAATATGCACTGTACAACAAGCGTTGGGAAGAACTTGGCGCAGATCCAGAAATGATCGATCTGATTAAATGGCATGGCTCGGAAGAAATTGAGCACCGTACCGTTGCATTTGACCTCTATCGTCATTTGGGTGGTGGTTATATCGCACGTTACTACATGAGTGTTGCGGTCATTATCGGTGTACTCGGTTTATGGGTAGATGGCGCAGCACATATCATGAGCCAAGATCCTCGTTTTGCGGACAAGAAACCAAGCTTATTTAAACCGTGGATCTGGATCGAATGGTCGAAGATCGCATTAAAAGACGCTAAAATCTTGCCAGGTCCTGCATGGTTGATTGCACAACAGATTGATTACCTGATGCCGTGGTATGACCCTCTCAAAGAAGGCAATACACAAGATGCAGTGAATTATTTGAATAATTCTCCAGCGGCAAAACGTGCCTTACAACCCGCAGCATAAACATGCTTTTATAGAATAAAAAAAGCAGGAGTCATCTCCTGCTTTTTTGCATCCAAGACAATCAACTTGATTCAGCTTCTGCCTGTTTTGCGTAGCGATCAACCACCACACTAATCATCATATCGCCCTGTACATTGACCACAGTACGAACTGTATCCAACACACGGTCAATCGGTAGTAAAATCGCAATTGCCTCCGCAGGCAAACCAACGGACTGTAACACCATAATCATAGTCACCATACCCGCACTCGGAATCCCCGGTGCACCCAATGAAGCAATCATGGCAGTTAAACAGACAATAATCTGCTGGGTTAAACTCAAATCCAAACCCATCAGGTTTGCAATAAATAAGGCCGCAGCAGCCTCATATAAAGCCGTACCATCCATATTCAGCTGTGTACCTAAAGGAATCACAAAACCTGCGGTTTGCGGTCTCACACCCAAATTTTCTTGTGCACACTTCATACTCAGCGGCATGGTCGCTGAACTTGAGCTGGTGGCAAATGCCGTGACCAAGGCCGTTCTCGCCCCTCGAAAGAAGGTGATGGGGTCCATACGCCCAAAAATCCACAACAAAGCAGGTAGCACCACCACGCCATGGAAAATGGTTGTCCCTGTTACCACCGCAGCAAACTCAACCAAACGACTGAGCACCGAGAGATCTTCTGTGGCGATTAACTTAGCCAATAAAGCAAAAATACCAATTGGCGCAAGCTTCATCACCCAGCCCACTAACATCATCATGATGTCAAAGAATTGCTGGCTGATATTGCGAACTAAGGCAAAACGCTCCCCACCCTTGACCAAAGCCACGCCAAGAAATAAGGCAAATACCACCACAGCAAGAACATTGCCCTCGCTGAATGCCTTAAATGGATTAATTAAAGTGTTTTGAATAAAAGTGGTGACAAAACTTGATGGTGTTAAGGTATCTGGGGTTTGGTGGTTGTCCATTGCAGCTTGAAACAGCTGGATATCCACCCCTTTGCCCACATCAAACAGATGCGCACAGCTAATCCCCAAAATAAGTGCCAAAGTAGTGGTGGTCAAACAGCTCAGTGCGGTAATTTTCCAGACACGTCCAAACTGCCCGCCTGCCTGTAAGTTGGAAACACCGACCACAATCGAACTAAAAATTAATGGGATCAGTAACATTTTCAACAAACCAATGAAAACACTACTTAGGATGCCTAGCCCGTAAAGACTATATTCAACAAATGCAGTTTGCGGATAGGCTATCAATAGAAAACCAAAGGCCACGCCAAGCACTGCTGCAATTAAAATTTGTGTATTTAAATTCATTGTTTAATGGGTAAACATTTAACTTATCGGTACTATGGCATGCTCATGTTGAAGAATCGAGCAATTTTTTGTCACATCCTTATGATAAAAAAAGCCATCATAATGATGGCTTTAGTACTGCTTTATTTTTTACTGGGTTTCGATTTCTCTGAGCCGAATCAAACCTTCTTGGACGGTACTACAGACTAATTGTCCATTTTGCCACATCCGCCCAAAGTTCAAGCCACGTGAGCTGGCACTAATTGTTGCTTCCATGTCGTACAGCATCCATTCATCCGCACGTAATGGACGATGGAAATAAATGGTGTGATCAATACTGGCACATTGTAAATTTGGCGAAATCCATGACAAACCATGTGGACGTAAAGCCGTCGTCATCAAGGTAAAGTCTGAATAGAACGCCACAATCGCCTGATGTAATGAAATCTCATCAATATTTTGCGGGATTTGATCATGCGTACGAATGTAGTGCGCATAAAATGGCGCTTCAGGCTGGGGTTGAAACGGATTAATCAATTGTGTTGGTCTGATTTCCACATGACGTTCACGCATAAAACTGGCACGTACATTTTCAGGCACAAAATTAATCAGGCTTTCTTTCAGCTCGTTCTCAGACTTTAATGTGTCTGGTTCAGGATATTCGGGCTCTTTATGTTGATAGTTCAGGCCTTCTTCTGGGTTGGCAAAAGAGACCATGGCAGAAAAAATAGTACGACCATGCTGAATCGCACGCACCTGTCGACTGGCGAAGCTCTTGCCATCTCTGAGTGGATCAACTTCATAAATGATCGGTGCATTGACATCACCGCCATACAGGAAATAGGCATGTAAAGAGTGTGCTGGACGATCTGTAGTGTACGATGCCGCTCTCAAGGCTTGTCCAAGAACCTGCCCACCGAATACTCGCTTGCCTACCAAATTGCGGCTATTGCCCCGAAAAATATGCTCTTCAAGCTTTTCCAGAGTCAACAGTTCTACCAATTCTTGAGTTAACGCATTCATGTAATAGCCTTCCAACATCAATGAGGAGAGATCAACCAATCCTTTCAGGGTTGATAATTTTGATTGTGCCACAAATTCAAATGACAATGGTCAGGATAAAATGATTCATCCGTCACGATAATGATGTATTGATTATCTTAATATGTATTTATAGCGGCTAAAAATACGATTTTTAACGATAAAATCTACCAAATACGCTATATTTTGTCAGAAAATAACATACCGTTTCATGTAAGAATATCGCAGAATGTCGTGTTCATCATGACTCGATGTCAGGATTATTATTTAGGAGTTTGTAATGTCCAAGACTGGATTTGGTCAAATGTATCGCCAACTTTCGAGTAAGTTACTTGACCTTGTGGTAACCCCACATGTTCTTGGTGAAGTTCCTACAGAATCCACCACTACAGAGCCAAACACAACCGATTCAAATAAGTTAGTTTGCTATGTTTTACAAAATTATTCGCGTAGTAATGCCTTGGTTGTTGATGGTGAAACCCGCCGTCTCAATTTAAAACCAGCATTAGATCCCTTGAGTTTTGGGAGCTATCAAGAAAAAAATTCAGTCTTGTTTTTACATCATAACGAAAATAATTTTTTTAATACCCAAACATTCCCCCCTCGCCTGTTACAACTGGTCGAAGCCTTAGAACAAAATGCAGATACCGATATTCAATTGGTCCCTGTGACTGTACTTTGGGGACGTTCACCCGATAAAGAAGATTCTTGGCTCAAATTATTATTCTCAGACACTTGGGCAACACCAGGTACAGTCAAACAACTGATGAATATTGGTTTGCATGGTCGCCAGTCTTATTTAGAGTTTCATGAACCGCAATCTTTGCGCGAGTTGGTAGATTATGCCAAGAGCAACCACCCAAATATTTCGCCAGCAACCTATATTGCCAGTTCTTTAGATACCTATTTAGATCAGCAACGTGAAGTAGTACTTGGTCCTGACTTGTCAGACCGTCGCAATGTGATGCAATCGGTGGTTAAGTCCGCTGAGGTACAAGATGCCATTCGTCGTGAAAGCATTCAGCATAAAATCAGTATGCTCGAAGCTGAGCGTCGTGCCATTGGTTATGTCAATGAAATCGTGTCTGACTATTCAGCATCTGCGGTACGTTTTGCCGATATGGCTTTAACCCGTTTATGGACACAGCTTTATGACGGTGTAGAAGTCCATAATTTCAGTACTGTACGTGAGCTGGCAAAAGACTATGAAATCGTTTATACCCCTTGTCATCGCAGTCACATTGACTATTTATTATTGTCCTATGTGATTTATAAACGTGGCTTGATGATTCCATATATTGCCGCTGGTGATAACCTTAACCTTCCATTCGTTGGTCAGTTATTACGTGGTGGTGGCGCATTCTTTATTCGTCGTTCTTTCCGCGGAAATGCACTTTATACTTCCGTATTTAAAGAATATTTGTATAGTATTTTATCGCGCAATACGCCTATCGAATACTTTATTGAAGGTGGTCGTTCACGTACAGGTCGTTTATTACCACCTAAAACCGGTATGTTGGCGATGACCATTCAAGGTCATTTACGCGGTCCAGCAAAACCAATCGTCTTTGTACCCACCTATATTGGTTATGAGCGTTTGATGGAAGGCTCTACCTATGTGGGTGAAATGCAAGGCCAACCCAAAGAAGCGGAGTCCATTTTTGGTATCGTAAAAACCTTACGTAAAATTGAACGTATCTTCGGTAAAGTGCATGTCAACTTTGGTGAGCCTGTATTCCTGAATGATATTTTGAAACAACAGGGCGCTGAAAATATTCAAGCGGATACTGCAAGCACCACAGAAATCTCCAATGTCGTTGCAAGCTCAGCCAATCTGATTTTAGAAAATATCAACCGTGCTGTGGTGATCAACCCAGTGTCATTGCTTTCTTTAATTTTATTGGCAACACCAAAACACACTTTAGATGAAGAAATTTGCGCGAAGCAACTCGACATTTACCGCGATTTGGCAACGCAACGACCATATGATGAGCGCACACAAGTCACGTCATTGTCAGGCAAAGAGATTATTGCTTACGGCCTTAAGCTCAAGCTCATCAAACGTGTACAACATGTGTTAGGCGATATTATTGCGATTGAAGATAATCAAGCTGTATTACTGACCTATTTCCGCAACAATATTTTGCACGCCTTTGTTTTACCATCGTTAGTGGCTTCTTTGGTTGAGCACAATGGTAAAATTCATAAGAATGATTTAAGCAACGTGATCCGTACTTTGTACCCGTTCTTAAAAGCTGAGTTATTTATGAAATGGCAACCTGCTGAATTGCAAAAGCAGATTGATAATTATATTGATGCTTTGGTTCAAATTGGTTTGATTTTCCAAGATCATGACGGCAATTTATTCAGCCCGACACCAAACAGCGAAGAGCATCAAAAGCTAGTCACTTTAGCGCTGCCAGTAAAGCAGAGTTTAGAACGCTACTACATGACGCTTGCACTGATTACTCAGCGTGGTTCAGGCAATATTTCAACCAAACAAGTTGAAGAGCTTAGTCACCTGTTAGGTCAACGCTTATCGGTGTTGTATGAGTTCAACTCACCAGAGTTCTTCGATAAAGCGTTATTCCAAAGCTTTATTAAAGTACTGACTCAGCAAAATTATATTCGTAATAATGAGCAAGGTTTCATTGAATATGATGATAACTTTAGTGAAATGGCGGCAGGTGCACAGCTGGTCTTAGACGAGACCACGCTCCAAATGTTGCAGCACATCACCACATTTAGCGATGAAGAGTTAGCAGAAGCATTAGAGGCTATGGCGTCTCAACAAGCCAAGCGCCGCTTAAAACGCAAGAAAGCTTAAGCATAGAAAATAAATCCTCCCAAACCCTCCTTTTTCAAAGGAGGGAGTTTCAGACATCTAAAATTCTCTTAGATTCCCAATATTCCCCTCTTTTTTAAAGAGGGGTTAGGGGAGATTTTAAATCAGTCATCACAAAATTATGATTCACTGATTAATATTACAACTTCGGTTGCCTTTTTCTTTCATGATTATCTGCGGCACTCTAAATATTTTGGATCATCCAAACATCTTAAGCGTTTGATCAACTCGACAAAATAAGCATCGTAATAGCCCGAATCGACATAACGATTTCGAATCTTGGCAACCATCGCTTCATAGCCTTGCTTTTCAAAGTTTGATACATCAGCCCAATAATAAGCTGGTAAATGATTTTCCCACTGCATCGCTTGTGCAGCCAAAATATGACTATTATTGACAAACCAAGCTCTAATCTTATGTCCAAAACCTGCAGGATACGCTTGCGGACGAATCACCACATTTACAGCAAAATAAGCGACAGGAAAATTGACCACTTGAGTCGACTCACCAAACTCTTTTTTTAAGTTATAAGGCAGTACGCCATAAGCAGGTGCAGCCAAAATATCAATTTTCTTCTGCTTAAACGATTCAATCGCATTGGCAAAATCAATATAAATTGGTTTTGCTCCGACACTTTGCACCAAAGCCTGTTGCGGTGGATTATCTGCGAGTATCCCGATTGTTTTATTCTTTAACTGAGAGACTTTGCTGATTTGCTGAGTATTCATGATCATATATGCGGTGCCAATAGGAATCATCCCAACCACTTCATAATTGCTGCTGATCATTCGTTTTTCGATATTTGAATTATTCAGCAGTTGCAGAAACACCCGCGCAATACGATTATTGGGAATCAGACCAATCCCCCCCGTTGTTCCCATAAAACGGTTATAACGATAGGTATTAAAATTGGATGCTACCAAGCCCGAACATTTACGCTGATCAAATGCTTGTATCGCCTCACTTTCATTCTTAAATGTTTGTAGTTTTAACTGAACTTGATTCTGCAATGCATACAGACGAATGTCTTGCAAACGACGACTAATATCACCCTGAGTACTTAAAGGATCAAACACGCACCATGTCTGCTCAACAGCCCAACTCGCTGTCGTGATCAATCCCAGTAAGATCATGCAAATTATTTTTCTCATGTATCACCTTTACGCCTCGCCGCAAACCATGTGCTCAATTCAGGCGGTTCCTTTACGGAATCTGTTCGTATTTTAGATTCAAAATACATACCAACTATTTAAACTTTCTTTACAGTGTAATCTAATTATTTTTCATTACTATGTACCAACAAGGCTGCTGCATAGTCATTAAAGCAAATCAAATGGTCAAATTGAAAGCCTGTGTCACCCAAGCGTGTGGCGTAGATTTGCTTACCCGTGTGTTGCTCTGACAATAGTTTTAAATGCGGTAAATTTAATTGCTGCTGAAACCACAACAGAATTTCATGCATCGGTAAAGGCGTATTATTGGTGATGAGATAACTCTTTTCCACTTTAGATAAATTAACTAATCGTGCCAAAAACTTTGCTAAATCATCAATATGAATACGATTACTAAAATGAATCGCTGGATATGTTGCTGTTTGTTCGGCCAGCTTGGTTAACCGTACAATCGATGTACCATAAATTCCTGTAGGACGAACAATAACACTCTGCTTTGGATAATGCGCCTGCCAAAGTAACTCCATCTTCCGCAGGATCTGCCCTTGCTCATCAGCAGGCTGTATCGGCGATTCATCATCAATTCGCTCTCCTGCATTTTCACCATAAACACGGGTAGACGAAACTATAATGATGCGTTGTACAGGATGCGCTTTGAGTGCGTGTACAATTGGCTCAACGCTATCCAAATAGGTCTGTTGATATGCCTCAATACCACTTTGTGCAGGTGCAAGTAATACATATACCATCTCAACAGGCGGTAGCACAGTTAAATCAAGTTGCTGGATGTCCTGAGTATAATGCGTCGCGTAACAATCTGTTTTTTCACTGCGACTAATTGTGCTAATGTGGTGACCTTGCTCAAATAAGTGTTTAGCGACACGCTGAGATGTTTTACCATAACCAATAAATAAAATATGCATACACACCTTTGAGCAGAGATGACATCAGTTCAGCAATTACAAGGCGTTGGTGCTGCCGCAGCGACCCTATTAGAAAAGCTTCATATTTTTAGCACGGATGATTTGTTATTCCATCTTCCCCGTGACTATGAAGATCGTAGCACTATTATTCCAATGAATCAGCTGATCGTTGGACGAAGTTATTTACTCGAAGGTGAAGTACGGTCTGTGGATTTCCCGCCTGGGAAAAAGAAATCTCTTGCCGCCTTAGTGCAAGACGATTTTGGCAAAGTGACTTTGCGCTTTTACCACATTTATAAGGGACTGACTGATCGCATCAAGATAGGGCAACAACTGCGAATTTTTGGTGAAGTTCGAGTGGGTGCACGTGGTTTAGAGCTTTATCATCCTGAAATTCAAGTGATCCAGCAACACACGCCTTTACCCAAAACGCAACTTACTGCGATTTACCCGAGTACCGAGGGTCTGACCCAACCCAAGCTACGCGAATATGTGCGCCAAGCCTTGCAGCATCATAGTGATGACTTACCTGAATTACTGCCTAGTAAGTACAGCAATGGTTATGAGCTTAAACAAGCCTTGCATTACATTCATGAACCGCCGACTGATGCCAACATGCTACAGCTCAATCAAGGTTCTCATCCAGCGCAACAACGTCTGATTTTTGAAGAACTGGTCGCACATCAAATTAGTTTATTAACACGTCGTGCTTATATTCGCCAGATTGCTGCGCCACGCTTTAGCAGCAGTAAAGTACTCGTGAAGAAGCTATTAGAAGGCTTGCCTTTCCAAATGACCAACGCACAAAAGCGTGTATCCAAAGAAATCTTGCAGGATCTTAAACAAGATCAACCGATGTTACGCTTGGTACAAGGCGATGTAGGCGCTGGTAAAACCTTAGTGGCCGCAGTTGCGGCTTGTCACGCCCTAGAGGCAGATTGGCAAGTGGCACTTATGGCACCAACTGAAATTTTAGCTGAACAGCATTATTTAAACTTTAAACGTTGGTTTGAGCCTTTGGGCATTCAGGTTGCATGGCTTTCTGGCAAACAAAAAGGTAAAGCCAGAACTCTAGCGGAACAACAAATCAAAGAAGGTCATGCTCAACTGATTGTAGGTACCCATGCGCTATTTCAAGATACGGTTGGATTTTCCAAACTAGGCTTGGTCATTATTGACGAACAACACCGTTTCGGGGTCGATCAACGCCTTGCTTTACGCAACAAAGGGGCTGATCAATTTACCCCGCATCAATTGGTGATGACGGCAACCCCTATTCCTCGTACTTTAGCCATGAGTGCCTATGGTGATTTGGATACTTCTATTATTGATGAGTTGCCGCCTGGACGAACGCCAATTCAGACGGTAACAATCCCACTTGAGCGTCGTGAACAGGTACTGCAACGTATTGCCAGCAACTGCCGCGAAGGCAAGCAAGCCTATTGGGTGTGTACCTTAGTGGAACAATCCGAAACGCTGGATGCACAAGCTGCAGAAGCTACGTACCAAGAGATTAAAGATCGCTTTCCAGACATCAATATTGGTCTGGTACATGGCAAGATGAAAGCAGATGAGAAACAAGCCGTCATGCAAGCGTTTAAGGACAATCAATCACAGCTTTTGATTGCCACCACGGTGATTGAAGTTGGAGTCGATGTACCGAATGCGTCTATTATGGTGATTGAAAATGCGGAACGTTTAGGATTATCGCAACTGCATCAGCTTCGTGGTCGTGTGGGTCGTGGTGCCACCGCCAGTTTCTGTGCCTTACTCTATAAAACACCTTTATCACAAAATGGTCAGGAACGCCTTTCGATTCTCCGTGAAAGTAATGATGGTTTCATCATTGCAGAAAAAGATTTAGAAATACGTGGTCCTGGCGAGTTGTTAGGTACCAAGCAAACGGGGGATATGGGCTTCCGTGTCGCACGCTTAGAACGCGATGATCATTTACTCACACAAGCGCATTACGTCGCTGAACAAATTTTAAAAGACTATCCACAACATGCGGAAGGATTATTAAAACGCTGGCTGCCTGAAGCACCAAGATATGCCTATGTTTAAACGACTTGGCACATCAGCACAGCAGCTGTTTGATTATTTTACGCCTTGCAGTCTCTGTGACATCGGCATGAAACGGCAGTTCGGCCTTTGTCACAGTTGTTGGCAACAACTACCGTGGCTGAAACAAGGCATCGAACGCAATCAGCAACACGTCTTCGTCGCCTGTCATTATCAATACCCGATTGACCGTATTATTCAACAATTCAAATATGAGCAAAAACTGCATCATCAAAGGCTATTAAATGGCTTGTTACTGCAGCTCAAACTTCCTAAAGTGCATGCGATTGTACCTATGCCCATTTCGGTTGATCGTCTAACCGAACGTGGTTTTAATCAGGCCCTGCTTTTGGCCAAATCACTCAGCACACACTTAAATGTTCCGGTGTGGCAACCTGTACAACGCTTGGCACAGCATTCACAAAAAGGCCTGTCACGTTTGGAACGGCTTGAAGATATAGAACAACAATTTGTCGCTGCACCACCCAACCCGATTCGTTACCGCAAAGTGTTAATTGTCGATGATGTACTCACGACTGGCAGTTCAATTACGGCACTATCCAAAGTCTTGGAACAACTCGGCTGCCAACAAATCTACAGTGTCTGCGTAGCAGCCGCACAAAATCCATCAATCAATTCATTCGATTTTGCTGACACCACGGAATCACAACCTCTTTAGTCAACGGGGCTAATAAAGTGGATTGATCATCGAGTTCAATCCATTTCATTTCCGCAATTTCCGCTGCAATTTGTGGCGTCTGTTTTAGTTCAACCGCATAGACATAACTCACCAAGACATGATCAGGTTCATTCGCGGCAGCAGTCTCAAACTGACCAATGAATTGCGTCAGCTCACATTCACAGCCAATTTCTTCCAAAATTTCACGTTGCATCGTGACTTCAGGCGCTTCGTCAACTTCGAGCTTGCCACCCACTTGCATAAATGCCTGCGTATTTTGCTTACGTACTAACAGCAATTGGTTTTTTTTATTTAAAATGACGGCAGCTGCCACAGTGATGGTTTTCACGAATTGATCCTTAAGCTTGAATTTCAGCGGTCGACATCCACTTCGGTGTCACTGGTTGATAGGCCGAAAATGCGGCCAGAATATCATTAATTTGCTCAGTTACGATTAAGCGATCCACAAAACGTTCCTGACTAAAACCGCGCTCAACCGAAGTTTGAAGCATCTTAATCAAGTCATCATAAAAACCATCAATATTTAAAAATGCACAAGGTTTTTGATGAATCCCCAGCTGGCTCCAGGTCCATTGTTCAAAAATTTCTTCCAAGGTTCCCGCCCCACCCGGCAATGCCACAAAAGCATCAGATAGATCAGCCATTTTAGTTTTACGTTCATGCATATTATTCACAATATGCAATTCAGTTAAACCAGTGTGAGCCAGCTCTCGATCAACCAAAGCACTTGGAATGACCCCAATCACTCGTCCACCCGCCCGCAAGGCACTATCCGCCACCACACCCATTAGCCCCGAACGACCACCACCATACACCAAGGTTTTACCCTGTGCTGCAATTGCCTGACCTGTTGCCTGCGCCATTTGCTGATAAATGGGATCATTACCGAAAGAAGAACCACAGAAAACACATATAGAATTCATACAATTAAAACCGTTTTATATAACTGTCATGCTGATAAAGTAGGCTATGTAACAAGATTTTTGAGAAAATAGCGTTTAGGCAAGTGTTTTTCGTTTCATCCTTGTCTAAAATACACGCTGCTTTTCGGTAAAAGGCCGAAAATTTACATCGACTGCGCGAGGAAAAAAGACATGCTTGAAGCCTTTTATGCCACAGAGCGCGGTAGTCTAGAAGATGCAACCATTAACGGAAGTTTTGATCTCCATCCCGAACTGGTTTGGATTGATCTCATCGCTCCATCCCAAGAAGAACAACAATGGGTCTTGGATGCCTATGAGCAAAACTTACCGACCTTAAAATCACTTGAAGACATTTCCTCATCTGCACGATTTTACCGTGATGATGATGGAATTTTGCATATCAGCACCTATTTTTTAACAAAGAATAAAAATTATCAAGTCGATGGCGATGCAGACGACTCTTTACCCATGTTGGCCATGGTACAAACGGTTGCATTTATTTTGCATAAAGATCGCTTGTTCACCATGCGTGGTGAAAAGCTAGTCGCATTCCGTGCCTTCCGTGCCCGCGCTCGTCGTAATGACTATGATATGGACTATAAAGATCCAACCTGGATCTTGCTCGGTTTACTTGAAGCAAAACTGGATGAGCTTGCGGATATCTTGGAAGATATCCACAAGGACTTGGAACGATATTCCACAGAAGTTCTGAATAACCATCATCGCGAGAAAATTTTAGATCTAGATGACATGATTACGCGCTTAGCCCAACAAGAAGATATGCTGGGAAAGGCACAACTCTGTTTAATTGATTTACGTCGTGTATTGACCTTTTTAGCACGCCCACGCGCATTGGGCAGTCATATTTATGATGCTGACATTCGCGAGTTGAGTGAGGATGTTCGCTCGTTGGTCGAACATGATGCCTTCTTATTCCAAAAAGTACGATTCTTGCTGGATACCACCTCTGGATTTATTAACACCGAACAGAACGATACCATTCGTCGATTCTCGATTTTACCAAGCATGCTTGCGCCACCGATGCTGATTGCCAGTATTTATGGGATGAATACCGATGTGCTACCTTTTGCGCATGGCAGCTTAAGTTTTTGGATTGTCATTGGTATTTTGATGGCGTTCTTAGTATTGCCCATGTTTTACTTCCGTTGGAAGAAATGGATCTAATAAAAAAGCACCTTACGGTGCTTTTTTATATCGACAAGATTTCATCAAATCAATTTCAAATCATCTTGTAAATGGCAGGCTTGGATAATCTTCAGCATTTTTTCAGACACATTTTTAAAATGCAGCCCCTTATTTTCAGGTGTTTGACGCAACCATTGCACCAAGACCGCCAAAGATAAGGTATTACCCTGTTCAAGCTGAGCCAAATCCACAACCAAAGGAAAATCCTTATGTTGTCGTATATGCTTCAAACCTGCCTGATAAATCTGTTCTGCATTGGCAAAGTTAATCGTTTTTGAAACGACCAACTGCTGATCAATATACTGAATCACCCGTCACCTACTTATTTTTTGCTGGTTGCAGCATCTGCATCTGGTTTAAAGGTTGCAATCGCTTTATTGATGTCGCCACCATTACGCTGAACGGTCGCAGCAAACTGGTTACGGAATTGCAAACCAAGATCAATACCAGAAACATTGATATTACGTACTTTCCACTGATCGCCCTTGTCAGTTAGCTGGAACGATACAGGGATTTTTTCGCCATTATGTATAAAGTCCAATGTTACCACTGGGTTCTTGCTGTTGGTCGATTTGAAAGGACGCATGGTGTAGCTTTCATTGGTATATTTCGCGAAAGCACCACCGTAGTTTTCAATAATCACGGCACGGAAGTTCTGCTCAAACTGAGCACGTTGTGCAGCAGTCGTATATTGATTATTCGCATATGTACCGAGCACAATACGTGTAAATGCCTGCGAATCTACATACGGATCAAGGTTTTGACGAATAATAGTTCTTACTAAAGCAGGGTTATTCTGTAATTTAGCGTTGTCTGCTTTTAAACGTGTAATTAAGCCATCAGCCACACGTTTAACAAAATCAGGTGGGGTCTCTGTTGGTGCTGCAAATGCCGCACTTGCAAGCATTGTTGATAATACGCTTGCTGTTAGAGTTTGTTTCAATAATGTGTTCACTTCAATCTCCTAACCTGAATTACTCAACAAAAGAAGGTTCTGCTTCTGCCGTAGCTGGCTGAGAAGCAGGACTCTCTGCAGAGGTTGAGCTCGATGTGGCTTTACCCGCACCACCAGTAATAAACTTACTGATTAAATCTTCTAAATCCATTGTACCTTGGGTATTTGAAACGACGTCACCACGTTTAAGGTAATTCACACCACCACCTGGAACAACTTTCAAATATTTCTCACCCAAAAGACCATTGGTTGCAACCATTATATAAGCATCTTCATCCAAACTTGTGATGGATGTCATGTTACTGATAAGTTGCTGTTCCATTTCTTTTTGTTTCGCAGTATCAGCCTGTTGATAATCAGAGCTATAGCGCAATTCTTCAAGCGCATTCTTTTGCACTTCTTTGAGTTGCTCAGGACTAAAGCTGGTTAATTTACCATCCAGATCAAATTTAACGGTTGCTAAACGCGTTACAGGATCCAGCGTGATTGATTCAACACGGCCAATGGTCACACCACTCATGGTCACTTTCGCACGCGACTTTAAACCATTTACGTTATCAAACTGCGCTGTCATGCTGTAGCTATCACGTAAATTCGTACCGACTAAACCACTAACTTTCATTGCAAGAAAAAATAGAGCGATACCGAAGATAATGACAAAAATACCTACGGCCAGCTCACTAGTACGTGATTTCATTAAATCCCTCCGAACATGACCGCAGTCAACACGAAATCAAAACCTAATACACAAAGTGAAGAATATACGACCGTTCTCGTCATCGAAGTCGCAATACCTTCTGGCGTCGGATCACAAGCATAACCTTGATATACCGCTACCCATGTACAAATTAAAGCAAATACAATGCTTTTGATAATGGTGCCATTAAAGATGTCATGCCAGAATTGTACGCTGCTTTGCATACCACTCCAAAATGACCCTTCATCCGCCCCTAAAAAATCAACGCCAACCAGTTTGCCGCCAATAATACCAATGGTTGCAAAAATCACGGTGAGCATTGGCAGGCTGACAATACCAGCCCATAAACGCGGGGCCACAATTTGGCGAAGTGGATCAACACCAATCATTTCCATACTGGCAAGTTGTTCACTCTGTTTCATGGAACCAATTTCAGCAGTTAAGGCTGAACCTGCTCGCCCAGCAAATAACAGGGCAGCAACCACAGATGCAAGTTCACGCAATAAGGTGAGTGAAATTGCGGTACCTAGCATTGCCTCACTACCAAAAGTGACCAGAATGCTATACATCTGCAAACCAAGAACAGCACCAATGAACAGGCCTGAAACAGCAATAATCAGCAGGGACATCACCCCGACACGATACATTTGATACACAAAACGCTGAAATCCGCCTTTCGATGGCATGGCAAATAAAACTTGCAAGAGCATCAATGCCGCAGCACCAATCCCCTTTATCCGCTCAATAACGAGTCTACCTAACCAGGCAATCGCATTCATGGACGAACCTCGTTATCTAAATATGCTTGGTGAGTAAATTGATATTCCACAGGGCCTTCAATTGAACCTGTTAAAAACTGACGTACAAATGGCGATGCATGATTTTTTAATTGTTCAGGTGAACCTTCACCCTGAATTTTGCCTTCTGCCACCACATAAATATAATCAGCAATCGATAAAGTCTCAGCAACATCATGCGAGACGATAATCGTGGTTAAATCTAAAGCATCTCGTAAAGAACGGATTAAACGGGTTAAAACGCCCATTACAATTGGATCTTGGCCTGCAAATGGCTCGTCATACATAATCAGTTCAGGATCTAAGGCAATTGCTCGTGCCAAAGCCACACGACGATTCATCCCGCCTGATAGCTCCGATGGCATTAACTGCTCAGCACCACGCAAGCCCACTGATTCAAGTTTTAAGCCAACTAACTCTGCAATAATATGTTCCGGTAATTTGGTATGTGCACGGATTGGAAAAGCGACATTTTCATACGTCGACATATCAGTAAATAATGCACCACTCTGGAAGAGCATTCCCATACGCGCACGTGCAGCGAATAATTCTTGACGCGACATTGTCGCAATATTTTTACCGTCGAGCAGCACTTCACCGTGATCAGGCACCAATTGCCCACCGATCAAACGTAATAAAGTCGTCTTACCCGTACCGGACGGTCCCATAATTGCAGTAATTTGACCACGTCGAATTTTAAGACTGATATCGTCATAAATGACGCGTTCTCCTCGATTAAAGCTCAAGTTTTTAACTTCAATTAAGGCTTCTGTATCGAGAGGAGATTTGTTATTCATAATGGCATATTCCTGCACTTTTTATGCACGCATACTATACACTGAAAGATTAAACGCTTGTTTTTATTTTGATAAAGGATGTATCAAGAGTATTTAATTTATGTAGTTATTCTTTGAAACAACTTGGCTGGTCGTTTGATGAGAATTGACATTAAAAGAATCAGAATGGTTGGTATCAAAAAGCGCATAAGCGAAAAATAAGCCATTACATAGCATCAAAATGACGAATAGACACGGCAGCCCTTCACTACACATGAATGACCATATTTGACTCAGAAGACTGTTATTTTGCTTAACGCTATTCATTTCTTATATAAAATTTGAATTAGTACACATTTTTTACATTTTACATGACTAACAGAAAATAAAAAAGCCAGTTTTTCAACTGGCTTCTTCTTTTTATCGGTTTTTAACGATTAAAAATCGTTTTTGCGACGACGGTCACCAAAACCACCTTCACGTTGTGGACGATCACCAAAATCACGCTTTGGACGATCTTCACCACCGAAACTACGCTTTGGACGGTCTTCACCACCGAAACTGCGTTTTGGACGATCTTCGCCACCGAAGCTACGTTTTGGACGATCACCAAAACCACCTTCACGTTGAGCAGGACGATCACCAAAATCACGCTTTGGACGGTCGCCGAAGCTACCTTCACGACGTGGTTTGTAATCTACACGGTTACCACGGTTGTCATCATTCGAGTCAAAACGCGGTTTATCGTTGAAACCACCTTCACGACGTGGGCGATCAGAATTGAACTCGCGACGTGGACGGTCTTCACCACCAAAGCTGCGCTTTGGACGATCTTCAAAACCACCTTCACGGCGTGGACGGTCTGAATTAAATTCGCGACGTGGACGATCTTCACCACCGAAACTACGCTTTGGACGGTCTTCAAAACCACCTTCGCGACGCGGACGATCTGAGTTGAACTCACGACGTGGACGATCTTCACCACCAAATGATGGACGTTCGCCACGAGGCTTGTCATCGAAGCTACGACGTGGACGGTCATCACCACCTTCACGACGTTTGAAGCTGCTTTCACCTTCAAAACGACGACCACCACCGAAACCGCCACGACCGCCATCACGGCCGCCACGACCACGACCACCGCCATCACGGCCACGACCACCACCATCACGACCTGAACGAGCAGGAGGTGGAGATGGCTCTAAACCTTCGATTTCAGATACATTTAAACGTGCATCTAAATAATCTTCTAAAGCACGGATTTTGCCACGCTCACGGTAAGTCGCTAAAGTAACGGCTTGACCTGTACGACCCGCACGACCTGTACGGCCAATACGGTGTACATAGTCTTCATTTTTCATCGGCAAACCGAAGTTGATTACGTGTGAAATTGTTGGTACGTCTAAACCACGTGCTGCAACGTCAGTCGCAACCAAGATTTTTGCACGACCTTCACGAATGCTACGTAAACGGCGGTTACGAACGGTTTGTGGCATCGCACCATGCAATGCAACAACTGAGTGACCAGCTTCAGCCAACTCTTCAGCAAGCATATCTGTATCTTCTTGCGTGCTTGCGAATACAACAGCTTGATCTACTGATTCGTCAGATAACCAATGCGTAAGTAATTTTTTCTTGTGTTCAAAACCGTCTGTCCAATGCAATGTTTGCGTTACATCAGTATTGGTGCTATGACCAGTTTCGATTGCAATACGTTGTGGATCATTCATCATGCGTTCAGCAAGACGAATAATACGATCCGCAAATGTTGCAGAGAACATTAATGTTTGTTTACGATTTCCAGCTAATTCACCAATTGCTTCTAGATCTTCAGAGAAACCTAGATCAAGCATACGGTCTGCTTCATCAACAATTAATGATTCAACTTTATCAAGTTTAATTTGACGACGGTTTACAAGGTCAAGTAAACGACCTGGTGTCGCAACGACAACTTGTGCACCTTTAAGCTGTTGAATCTGCTTACCAAAAGGCATACCGCCCATAATTGCAGCAACACGAACACCTTTCATGTGACGTACAAATGCAATCGCGTCTTGGCTTACTTGTTGAGCCAATTCACGTGTAGGAGAAATAACTAAAATAGTCGGCTGAGTTACCGCTTTCATACGGTCTTTAAAAGAAACGAATGCTTCTTCGCCTGCTAATGCATTTAACGTTGGAAGTAAAAATGCAGCTGTTTTACCTGAACCAGTTTGGCTCGAAACTAATAAATCTTTCCCTTCTAACGCAGCGGGAATCGCTTGTTCTTGCACAGGAGTTGGAGTGGTAAAACCTAAACCTTCAAGCGCTTGTTGTAAGGTTTCGTGTAAAGAAAATTCGGCAAAAGTTTTGCTCATAGAGAGTTTCACCCTAATGGGTGCTCCATTTTAATAAATACAAAAAAATAGACATCGGCAACAAGCGGCAAAGCGACTCAAGCTGAAAAATATATGAAGTTCAGCGGCGATCCGAATAACGACGATGTGGACTAAACGCACGCTTGATTACTGCTTCAACCTGAAGAATCGCTAAGCGATTTGGGCGCAAGATGTGGTCCTCTCTACGGACAGCGTGCGCTAATATGAATAGAACTGAATGTTCAGGTAATGAACTGGAATTTAAGTGCGTGGGCGGATTATAGCAGAATAATTTTAAAAGTCACCTTTTTTAATAGGTTTTTCTATTGCGTCACCTTTATTATTTGTATCCAGACGATAATAGCTGCCTCAAAACAACTTATTTAAGACCACTTTTCTTTAAATATAAACATAATTATCAGCAAGTTAAAATCCCATTAAACTTCATCTTTTTTAATTCTCTTATTCCATGGTTAAACTGAGATTTATAAGACCATTGCTATCCTTTATTCAGACGATCTAATATTTTTTTCACATTTGCAGCAACTTGATCAGGAATCTGATTCGTCAAGATCACTTGACATCTCAAGCTCGAATAAAGCTTAAATCTCTGTCTAATCTTTAATTCTTCTTTTGTTAGAACAGGATTCAGGTAAGCTCGACTCATCTGCCTTACTACAATTTCTTGAACACATTTTTCCAAGACCAATGAAGGCAGCATTAAAAAAGTAAAGATATGGTTTTCTATTTCATCTTTGATTTTTATATAGTCTTGATCAGTATCATCGGGATAGGTCATAAATCCAGAGGAACACACAATGATCATTATTTTATTCAAATCGTATTTTCTTTGAAGCTGCATAAAAAGCTGAATATTACGCACTGCATATTTTTTATAACCATTTTGAATAATATACTGAGCAATATCACCTTCCCTCTGCATAAAATATTCATCTAAATCATAATAATCAAAGCCAAACTGTGCCGAGAGTATCTTGGCTGTGGTTGTCTTACCAGCACCACCTGGACCAATAAAATAAATGAGCAATTGATTTTACCTTATTCCTAATGACGCATAAAAAAGCCCTCAGATATTGAGGGCTTTTTTAAAATCTACAAATTATTTTACAGCATCGCCCCAAGCAGGAACAACTGTTTGCATCAATGGCTTTAACATCTTAAGTGAACTTGCAATCACCTGACCATTATCAAATGAATCATTGCCACCACGAGCATCAACAACCACACCACCCGCTTCTTTCACAATCAACTCACCCGCAGCGATATCCCACGGTTTTAAGCCAAGCTCAAAGAAACCATCAAAACGGCCCGCAGCAACATAAGCCAAATCTAACGCAGCAGAACCGCCACGACGAATTTGTGCACCAGACTTAGTTACAGCCAATAATGAAGCGAAATGCTGTTCTGCATAAGAAACAATTTCACCATTACGCTTGGCACGGTATGGATGTCCTACTGCAAGGAATGTACTTTCCAAGCTTTCTTTGACATTAACACGGATACGGCGTTGATTCATCACTGCACCACGACCACGGCTTGCAGAGAATAGCTCATCACGCACAGGATCATAGATCACACCGTGTTGAGTTACACCTTTGTGTTGTACAGCGATAGAAATACAGAAATGTGGCAAACCGTTGATAAAGTTTTGTGTACCATCTAAAGGATCAATCACCCAGCACCAATCTGCATCGTGACCTTTACCTTCTTGCATGCCAAACTCTTCACCAAGGAAGCTGTGGTTTTTATAACTTTTGCGGAGGGTATCAATTGTAAGTTGCTCCAAGTAACGATCGACACGCGTTACTGGACCGTCAATGCCTTTTTCTTCAACTTGCAAATCGAGTTTATGACGATTCTGATGTGCCTTTAAAAGCTCTTGACCAACTGTTTGAGCCGCACGCGCAGCCATAACCACCATAGGTTCCATTGAACACCCACTACAAATTTGAAGATTTTGACAAAGAATAATGCATAAAAGCGCGTATATTCTAGCAAATATAAGCGCTTTTAGGGGAAAAATGTTGCGAAAAATTATTTTCGCTTTTACATGAGCTTATCGCTTAAAACCAAGCTTGCTCAATTGAAGCTAAAATTCCCTGACTGTCTAAACCACAATCTTGCAACATCTGTTGATGTGTTGCCTGATGAAGGAAGCTATCTGGTAAACCAATGTTCAACATCGGCTTAAGAATCTTCGCATGTGCCAAGAACTCATTCACCGCACTACCCGCACCAGCCATAACCGCATGCTCTTCTACGGTTACAAAGAGTTGAGTCCGAGGCGCCAAATCACGAAGTATTTGTTCGTCAAGTGGTTTCACGAAGCGCATATTCACGACACGCACACCCATCGCGTGTTTATCCGCCAATTGCTGAGCTGCTTCAATTGATGCTGCAACACGGCTACCAAAAGCAAGAATACTAATCTGCTGTTCGGCATCCACATTAAATTCTGCAACGATTTCAGCTTTACCAATTTCCATCGCTGTCATCTGTTGTTGAATTTCAACACCTGTACCGACACCACGTGGATAACGTACCGCAGTTGGTCCTTTATAAAGATAAGCTGTATGTAGCATTTGACGACATTCGTTTTCGTCTTTCGGTGCCATAATCACCATGTTTGGTACGGTACGCATATACGCATAATCATAAGCACCAGCATGGGTTGGGCCATCTTCACCCACCAAACCAGCTCGATCAATACCAAACGTGACATCTAGATTTTGCAAGGCAACATCATGAATTAGTTGATCATAACCACGCTGCAAGAAAGTTGAATAAATCGCAACAACAGGTTTAAGACCTTCACACGCCATACCCGCAGCCAAAGTCACCGCATGCTGTTCTGCAATGGCAACATCAAAGAAACGCTCAGGATATTGCTGTGCGAATTGCACCATCCCAGAACCTTCACACATCGCAGGTGTAATCGCGAGTAAACGATCATCTTGAGCAGCTTCATCACATAACCATTGCCCAAATACATCTGAATATTTAGGGGGTGATTTTTTTACTGGCGCAGATGCTGTCGGTGCAATTTTAGTAATCGCATGATAAGTAATCGGATCTGCTTCGGCAGGCGCAAAACCTTTGCCTTTTTTTGTATAGATATGGACTAAGCGAGGGCCTTTACGCTTTTTTAGTGCATGGAAGACTTGTGCAAGCTGTTCTACATCATGTCCGTCAAATGGACCAAAATAATCAAAACCAATTGCTTTAAATAAATTATCTGCTGCGTCGGTTGCCGATTGGTGTAAACGAGAGTTATAGGTCCACTTTGGATGCGGTTGAACATAGGCTTCGCCTTGTTCATTTACATTCACCAGTTGACCTGTTTCCCAAATTGCCGCCAAGTGTTTTGCAAAACCACCCGTACTGCACGAGATCGACATATCATTATCATTTAAGACCACGATTAAGTCTGCGTCATGGGCAACCGCATCATTCATTGCTTCAAAAGCCATGCCTGCCGTCATTGCGCCATCGCCAACGATTGCAACGACATCGCACGGATCTTTTTGATAACGGCGAGCCAAAGCCATGCCCAAACCTGCTGAAATCGCAGTTGAAGAGTGACCAACACCAAAGGTGTCAAACTCAGACTCATCACGTGCAGGGAAAGCAGCTAAACCATTTTTACTTCGAATCGTGGTAATACGATCACGACGACCAGTCAGAACTTTATGGGGATAAGCTTGATGACCCACATCCCAGACTAAACGATCATCTGGTGTATTAAAACAATAATGCAGTGCAACTGTTAGTTCGACTACACCTAAATTTGCCCCAAAGTGACCGCCACTTTGTCCTGCTGCATACAAAATATATTGACGTAACTCATCTGCAACTTGTACAAGTTGGTTTTGCTCGAGTTGACGTAATTGTTGCGGATGGTCAATTCCATCTAACAATGGCGTAACAGGGCGTTGAGTTGGAATTTCGGTATACAACATAATGTGGCAAAGCCTTTTTAAGCCTGGCAAGTCCGAAGCTGGGTTTTAAATGGGGGCAATCATACAATTAAATATGATATACCTTCAATCAGCCACACGTGCGAATGATGTAGTGCTGAACATTCTCATGCAAATTTTAAAGAATGACCGATAGATTATCCTGAATTATGTCACTGTTTATCAACCATTATTGTGTTCTTTGTATGAAAAAGAAAAAGTTATGTGAAAAATCAGAAATTCCAATTCACGCAATCTTCATACATTAGGCTATACTCGAACTGTTTTTATTATCATAGTGAGCTCTCTGTGCCAATTGAATTTATTGCAACATCAAAGCTACCCACCGCTTTTGGTGACTTCAATATTTCCGTGTTTCAAGACCCAGCAACAGGCGAAGAACATGTGGCGCTATCTAAAGGTTTAGAAACGGCTCCAGATAAGCCAGTGCTTGTTCGCATCCATTCTGAATGCTTAACTGGCGATGCTTTCGCGTCACTAAAATGTGATTGCGGACCACAATTACAAGCCACTCAAAGCTTGATCAATGATGCAGGTCAAGGTGTGATCCTCTATCTTCGCCAAGAAGGCCGTGGTATCGGTTTAACCAATAAAATTCGTGCTTATGCCTTGCAAGATCAAGGACATGACACCGTTGATGCTAACCTGTTATTGAACTTGCCTGCGGATGCACGTCGTTATGATATGTGCAGCATCATGTTGGATCATCTTCAAGTCAAAGAAGTAAAACTGATCACAAATAACCCACTTAAATTAAAAGCATTGACCGATCTCGGTATCAATGTAGTTGAGCGTGTTCCATTGACTGTTGGACGTAATCCGTTCAATGAACAATATTTAAAAACCAAACGTGAGCGTATGGATCATCTTTATAAAAAAGATGACTTCTGACTTCAGAGTCATGTTGCTGCTTAGATAAGAGTATTTATCAAAATGAAATTATTAAGGATTTTCTTAGTAACAGGTTTCCTGTTACTAAGCGGCTGCAGTAAAGCAAATGAGCATCCAGATAACTCATTAAATACTGGAATTATCAAGCAATTATATCAATTTCAGAAACAAGATCACTTTGTGGGGGATGGTTATCTATATACAGGTGTTCAAGACAAACAACAAAAAGAATTACTGAATCAAAAAGTAGCTCAGACGGCTGAAGCTTATATCCAGCTTTATCAGGGCTCGCAACAACCAAATAAAGAACAACGACTTAAAATACTTTCTGATGGTATCCATCAAATTGATCCTGATTCACTCGATACAGAAGATAGAGAACAGGTAGCGACTACATTTGAACATTTTTTAGATATCACTGGCTTGGAGAGTTCAGAGGGAATTCTAAATACTTGGATATATAACGAAGAAATTAACAAACTTATAGAAGATAATCATTCTACACAGTCAAAGTAGGAAGCATTTTGGCTCCACAGAATTTTGTCATACCCGATCACAACATTTTAAATATAGATTCAAAAATCCCTTACTTTTTTTATGGATTTATGTTTTGATGTAACTCATCCCTAGATCACTTTCAGAGGATCATCATGCAGCATCCAACTTCAGCTGATATTCAACGTGTTCGCGAATTTTTACTCGATCTACAGGCACGGATTTGTGCAAGACTAGAGCAACAGGAACGTGCAGGCGGTGGTACCGCTGAGTTTATCATTGATGATTGGCAACGAACCGAAGGTGGCGGTGGTCGCTCTCGTGTTTTGCAAAATGGTGAAGTGATTGAAAAAGGTGGGGTCATGTTCTCCCACATCAATATCAGTAAGCTTCCTGCATCTGCAACTGAACGTCATCCACAAATCGCAGGAGCGAAAGCACAAGCATTGGGCGTGTCCTTGGTAATTCACCCAAAAAATCCAAATATCCCGACATCTCATGCCAATGTTCGCTTATTTGTTGCTGAACCTGAAGGCCAAGATCCTGTTTGGTGGTTTGGTGGCGGTTTTGACTTAACCCCATTCTATCCAGATGAACAAGATGTGCTCAATTGGCACCAAAAAGCCTATGACCTGTGTCAGCCTTTTGGTGAACATGTTTATGCAGAACATAAACAATGGTGTGATGATTATTTCTATCTCAAGCATCGTGATGAACAGCGTGGTGTCGGTGGTTTATTCTTTGATGATTTGAACCAGTGGGATTTCGAAACCTGCTTTAATTACATGCAAGCAGTGGGTAATGGTTATTTAGAAGCGATCTTGCCTATTTTTGAAAAGCATCGTGAACAACCTTATACCGAAGCGCAGCGTGAGTTCCAGTTGTATCGTCGTGGTCGCTATGTTGAATATAACTTGGTTTATGACCGTGGTACGTTGTTTGGCCTACAAACTGGTGGGCGTATTGAATCGATCTTGGTGAGCCTACCCAATCTAGCGGGTTGGTCATATCGCCCTGAATGGGATGCGGACTCGGCTGAAAAACGGCTTACCGATTATTATTTAAAACCACGAGACTGGTTGGGTTTACAGAAATAATTAGATCATTCATCCCTAGTTTAGTGGCTAGGGATGATTTTTTAGGGATCTTAAAATAAAAATATTGCGGTATTTTGAATTGGCCAATGAATTAAATCTAATCTAAAATTTTGCATGAGCTCTCGGCTCAAAGGTTGTGGTTCATGCTTTAACGTGAGCAATAATTGTAAAAATTGACCGTGTGTACACACCACTAAATTCTTCTCTACATAAGCTTCAGCCAATTGTTTTATTTTTTCATGGAACAGTTGCACGCGAAGATAGAGATCGGCAAAAGATTCTGCATCATCCGCATCACGATATTCATAATCCATCCTTTCCCAATAAGCATTGACCCACTGCTTGCGGTCATCCAGATTGGTATTCGCGCACCGCTCTTCCGAGAGATAACTAAACTCATGTAAGTGTTCATCCACTTCGGCTGTGATCTGATATTTATGTAAAATCGGTTCTGCTGTTTGATAGGTTCTATGGTATTTAGAAATAATAACATGAGCGATTTCTGGTAATAGTTCACATAGTTGTTTGGCTTGTTCTTTACCATGATCACTTAAACGAATCGATGCATGGGATAAAGCTCGCCCATTAATATTCGCTTCACTTTGTGCATGTCGAATTAAGAAAATACTCATAATGAGGTTAATGTTTAAATAATGATTTGGAAATATCAGAACATGTTCTAATGAACAAATCACAACATTACCATCTCATAGATGTAAATCAATATTGCAGCATCCCCTTCAACTTTATAAACTTTAAACAACCTCACCATGTTGATCACTCATGACCAAACAATTTGCTGTAATTGGAAATCCGATTGAACAATCCCGCTCACCCGAGCTACACCACGCATTCGCAGCAAAAACTGGGGTCGATCTCAACTATAAAAAAATCCTTGCACCGTTGGATGGTTTTGAAAGCACCACAAAAGCATTTTTTGCTCAGGATGGTATCGGTATGAATGTTACGGTACCGTTTAAAGAGCAAGCTTTCGCACTCTGTGAACAGCTGACTGAACGTGCCAAGATTGCCAAAGCAGTGAATACCTTATGGATGCAAGATGGCAAACTATATGGTGATAATACCGATGGTCAAGGTCTGGTCGCAGCGATTCAGACGTTAGGCTGGAGCCTAGAAAATAGCCGTATTTTAATTTTAGGTGCGGGTGGCGCAACGCGTGGCGTGATCTACCCATTGGTACAGGCAGGCGCAAAGCGCATTGTCATTGCCAACCGTACCCTCGCCCGTGCTGAGCAACTCGTTGACGATTTAAAAGATGCTGTGCCTCAAACTGAACTTAAAGCCATTGGCCTAGAGCAACTCTCAGGTGAATTTGATTTTGTGATTAACGCAACTTCTGCAAGTTTAACAGGCGATGCCTTGCAACTACCTGAAAGCTTAGTATTCCATCATGCTTATGAAATGGCCTATGGCAAACCATCTAGCTTTCTGGATCAGGCCAAACAACGCCAAGTACCTGCTACTGATGGTTTTGGCATGTTGGTCGGGCAAGCGATTGAAGCTTTCTCGATTTGGAATGGTGTTAAACCAGAACTGAAAGATTTTTTATAATCATTTGAAAAATAAAATAGAAAAAACCTGCAAATGCAGGTTTTTTCTTCAGGTTCAGCTGATTATTTAATGGTCAGCATCTTCTGATACACTTCTTTGAAAATCTCATAATCAATAAATTCATTATGTTGAAGCTTTAATGACTTAATTGACTTCTCAGAAAGCTTATTCTTACGTGCATCCACATAGACTTGCCCCAAGATATTTGCCGTTTGTTCAAGCAGGACTTTCTCTTCACTTGAAGCACCATTCTCTTGTTCGAACTGGATTTGGTATTGCTTGGCAAATAACTGTTGTGGTTGCTTATATTGTGCTTTCAGCTTGTTCCACGCTTGACGGTCTTTATCGCCACGCATGGCATCAACCACAAGACGATTCACCGCTTGGCCCAATTTATCATCAAACTGGTCTTCATTTTCAAGATGATGTTTCTTTTGCAAAGCTTCAATCCTTTGCAGGGCTTTACCTTCAGGATTATAAACCTCCTCATCGGCATACCAATATGCATACACACTGGCAATTTCCTGCAACTCTTGACTAGAATAACGCTGCACGATCTGTGGGGTACTTTCCGTCAATTTAGCAATAAATACCGCCTTATAGGTTTGCTCATAAGCATGCGTTGCATCGAAACGTTGTTCTGCAATCACTTTCAGTTGATCATCTAAAGATAAACGATAAGGCTCTGCTGAACGCTCTTGAATACCTGCTTGCCCTAGTTTCTCTGAGAAACTACTCACCGTCTGTTCAAGCATTGAGCCTTTGCTTGCTTCTGCCCACGTTTTTGCACGTTTTAACTGCGCCTGATCGATCGGCGTTGCTTTGCCATAATTCGAGATCAACATATCCGCTTTGACACTAAAACGGGACTTCAACTCGGATAAGCCATAATTCAAATCATAATCAAGCTTGACCGCACGCCCTTGTGCATCTAACCCCACATCCATAATAAATGGATTACGCTTATCGACTGGTGGCAAGGCCTGATCAATATCGGCTTGGTGCTTGATCCAAAGTGCTTTAAAAGCTTGATCGTCAATAAACTGATTCTGATCGTAGGCAACAAACTCTTTTTCTACGGTTTGTAGCTTTTCAAAATAAGACAGGAAACCTGCTTCTGCGGGCTTGGTACCAAATACATCAATGCCGTAAATACTTTGACAGTACTGTACATCGCCATACGTGGTTTTAGGGGTCTGTTGCAATGCAGTACACTGCGTTTCAGTTAAACCGCCTTCTTCATCGGCAGTTGCAACAACTCCGCTATCCGCTGTTGCATCTTCCGCAGCTTGTCGTGCTTCTTCAGCAGCATCCTCTGTGGCATCTACAGCCGAAACTTCATCTTCATCATCATTCGCCACACCAAAATGTTGATTGACAAGGCGATACAGCTGTTGACTGACCACACTGGCATCATCTGCCGAATCTTTTGCATCCAATAAAGAGGCTTTTGATTTGGACTTAGTTTCACTTGCAGCATCCACTTCATTGGCAATCAGCTTTTCTAAGTTCTGCTCTTTAATATTCAGCACACTTTGCACGAAGTATTTTTCATTGACCTTGCTGTATAAATTTGCCTGCAAAATCAGCTCTTCAATTGAGGTTTTTAAACGAATTTTCTCCACCACACCTGCCGCTTGATCTGCGGAAGAAACCGACAAAGCCTGAATATTATTTTGATCGGCAAGACGATAGTAAATCGCACTCGATGCTTTGACATATTCAGCAAATTTTTTGTAATCCACTTGCTTGAATAAATCCTGATATTTTGAAAAATCTAGATAGGCAAGATTGCTTTGATTTTCTTTATTTACCAAATACGGCATCAAGGCAAAGTAGTTGATATAAAACTTATAATTATTCAGATCAAGCACCATCGGCACTTTGGCTTGAACCAATAAGGTCGGCTTTTCATAGCGTGCTGTTAGGTTAAAAGAACCCAGTTTTTGACGATAATGCACAGAGCCATCATACTCAAACTGCATGTCATTAAGGACATTGGCCATGATTTGGGTAAATTTATCAACTTTAGATTGACCATAAGTTTTTTGTTCTTGAGCAAGCGCAACATAGAGTGCTTGTTTTTGCTTACTATTTAAATTGACCTTCTGGTCGCGCAAATATTGATCGACCTTTTGCTTCAGCGCAGCATCTAAAGGCGCGTTGTCGACCTTGGCATTTGCTTTATTTTGATTCGTCTCAACATGAATATTAAATTTTCCGCGATAATCATAGCTCGGATATTCATACATCGCATTGAGACTATTGATGGCCTTCTGTTCTAAATTGTTCGTAGCCGAATTGGTTTTAATGACATGTTGAGAACATGCAGAAAGACTAAGACCCATTAAGCATAAAGTTAAATATTTTAGACGCATAGCTTTACCAAACACCTTTATATCATTATATTTTCAAGTATAAAATTGAGTACTTTTCACATTTAACATCAGTTTTGACGCCAATAGAAAAGTGATTTTTTTACAAACATCTCTTCAAGTAAATTCGCTTTTCTGACATTCTTTTCCCTAGTGATTATCAATGTATTTTTATCACTATTGTGAATAATCAAAGTATCGAAACAGATAATCCAAAATGATTCAAATACAGGATTAAGATTATGCCAGCTTATAAAGCCCCGCTCCGTGATATTCGTTTCTTAATGAACGAAATGTTAGATTATCCAGCACATTACCAAACTTTGACAAGTGGTCAAAATGCGGATGCTGAAACAGTGGATATGATTCTTGAAGGTGCAGCAGATTATTGCGAAAACGTACTTTCTCCACTGAACCAATCAGGTGATGAAGAAGGTTGTACTTTCAACAACGGCGAAGTAACGACGCCTAAAGGCTTTAAAGAAGCTTATGACCAATTCGTAATGGGTGGTTGGCAAGGTCTTTCTTATCCAGAAGAGTTTGGTGGCCAAGGCTTACCAATGTCTTTAAACCTAATCAAATCTGAAATGATGGGGACTGCAAACTGGTCATTCACCATGTACCCAGGTTTGAGTACAGGTTGTATGAACACGATCATGCAGTTTGGTACAGACGAGCAAAAAAATACTTATATGCCTAAACTGGTTGAAGGTACTTGGTCAGGCACAATGTGCTTAACTGAGCCTCAATGTGGTACAGACTTAGGTCAAGTAAAAACCAAGGCAGAACCTGCTGCTGACGGTACTTATAAAATCTCTGGTACTAAAATCTTCATCTCTGCAGGTGAGCACGATTTAACAGATAACATTATTCACATCGTACTTGCGCGTCTTCCAGATGCACCAGCAGGCACACGTGGTATCTCTTTATTCATCGTACCTAAATTCATCCCGACTGCGGATGGTGGTGTAGGTGAACGTAATACTGTTTCTTGTGGTTCAATCGAACACAAGATGGGGATCAAAGCCTCTGCAACTGCGGTACTCAACTTTGACAACGCAACAGGCTACTTGATCGGTGAAGTAAACAAAGGCTTACATGCAATGTTTACTTTCATGAACACAGCACGTATCGGTACTGCTGTTCAGGGTATTGCACATGCTGAACTTTCGTTCCAAGGCGCTTTACCTTATGCGAAAGACCGTATGTCAATGCGTGCCCTTTCTGGCAAGAAAGAGCCTGAGCGTGTTGGTGATGCGATTATCCACCATGCCGATGTTCGTCGTTTACTCTTGACTCAAAAAGCGATTGCCGAAGGTGGTCGTTCAATGATCTATCATGCTGCAAAACTTGCAGACAAAATGACAGATGCATTGGTGAGCGGTGATCAGGCAGCTTATGAAGCATATGATGATAAGCTTGGCTTCTACACCCCGATTCTAAAAGGTTTCTTGACTGAACTCGGCTTAGAGGCAGCAAATAACGGTATGCAAGTTTACGGCGGTCATGGCTATATCCGTGAATGGGGTATGGAACAAATCGCACGTGATGCACGTATCTCAACCTTGTACGAAGGTACAACAGGGATTCAAGCACTTGATTTAATTGGCCGTAAAGTTCTTTTAAGCTCAAAAGGTAAAGTTGTTCGTGACTATACTGCTGAAATCTTGAAATTCTGTGCGACTCACGCGCGTAATAAGTATTTACGTCGTTTTGCGTGGGACTTAACTAAGCTTTGTGCACAATGGAACACATTAACTGTCCGCATCATGCTAGCTGCACGTAAAGACCGTGACATCGTTTCTTCAGCTTCTGTTGATTTCTTGATGTTCTCTGGCTATGTGATGATGGCATATTTTTGGGCACAACAAGCGGTCATCGCATCTGAGAAATTAGAAGCAGGTGACGGAATCGAAACGCCTGAATTCTATAAAGCAAAAATCAAAGTTGCAGACTTCTACTTTGACCGTTTATTACCACGTGCTCAAGGTCATGCAGAATCAATGGTGACAACATCTCGCACCTTGACTTCACTTGCACCAGAACACTTCAGTTTCGATTACTAATCGGAACGACAAAAAAGAGCGCTAAATGCGCTCTTTTTTTATGCCGAGGTGATTTTATTCAACCTTCTTAAATACATAAGCTTGTTCAGGAAATGGATACTCTTTAAAAAACTTACGGTTATGGCCATTATCGCCATTCCAGATTTTATCCAGATTCATCACTAAATCTTTATTTCTATTAATTTTATAATACAAATTCACATCCGCAGCATCGCAACGAATCATGATTTCATTGAGTTCTTGATGGACATGCCATTGGACTTGTTTACAGGTCTGCTCAATCTTTGCCGTATTACGTGTCGGGTCTGAACCTAAACGGCTAAAACTGGTATTGGTCCAATACACTGAACCATCGCCCAATAAATTGAGGATATATTCCGATTCTTTTTCGTTATTCACACAACCAGCAAATGCATCGGTACATGGAATACGCGCATGATAACGCCCGACATAGATCATATCGGCTTCAGAGGGTGGGCTTAACTTGAGTTGATGTGTTGCAGGATGCGGTAATGTCGCTTGCCCTGCCACTTGAGTCAATGACACGCCTTGCGCATCAGATGCAAGCTGTTCTTCTTGCTCATCTGCAAGCACTTCGCTCGCTTCACGACTCGGTTGCGTCTGGGGTTGTTGCTTTACTGGTTCTGGATGATGGCTATCGCAAGCACTCAAACCTAAACTCAATAGAACTCCTACACTGACATACTGTAAGAATAACCTGAACTGCATATTCATAAATCTCTAACATCAATATCGTTATCGCGTGGTTTGCACTGACCGATCCCAAACTTGGAAAAATATAGGGATCATTTCAATGTCCGTCTATTCCCCAAATGGGTAATAGCCAATGCGACCGGATTGAAATAGCAAATTGACAAAGCAGTATGCTTTAATTCGGTGCATTTTAGGCGATCGTGTTGGTTTTTCCATCAATGATTTACACAACTTAACCAATCTCTCATCTGTTTAAACTTTAAAAAAATCAGTTCGCCCCTATTTCTTAATTAACAGCAAATCAAACTGAAAGAATTTATTTTTTACTGCTGTTTCATTAATTTAAGGAGACTAACTCGATGGCCAACTCTGGTTTATATCGCTCAAACCAACAAAGCATGATCGCTGGTGTAATGGGCGGTATTGCGGAACGATTTGGTTGGAACGCAAACTTATTACGTCTGATCTTTTTCGTGATCTCGATCATGAGTGCTGCCTTTCCGGGTATTTTGGTCTATCTAATTTTGTGGTTGGTTATTCCAAAACAGCAACAAGCCCGTGTTGATCACGTGCAGGGTTATAACCAACCCGTAAAAACGATTTATGAAGACCAAAGCATAAAACGTTAATTCACTGTTACCTTTTTGGTCGCTACGGTTGAAATTACCCCTAATCCAACCGTAGCTTTTTTTTATCTAAATTTAGACCTGTCGATTCAGCTGTTGTTGCAAAGCTGCAATCATATCGGCACGACTAATTATCCCAATCAAACGATGTTCCTCGACCACTGGAATATAGTTAAATGATTTCTCGACAAAGTAAGGCACCAGATCCTGAATCGGTTGTAAGGGACTCACTGTCACAACTTTGTGGCTCATAATTTGTCTGACATAGTGCTGCCATGAATTACGTGGATCTGTTGCACCCTTAAACCACTCCACCACTTCATAGAGTGCCAATGTCCCCACCAAATGATCTTCCGCATTTACCACTGGTAGACTCATTAAATTCACGGCTTTAAACTTATCCAAAGCCTGATGAATATCATCATGCTCATGCAATTTAATCACATCACGACTCATAATATCCTGACAGACAAATGAGTTAATCAAGCGCTCATTTGCATGCGATTGAGCTTCTAAAATGATTTTTTCTAAATCGTACTGACTAATATCCAACAACTCAGTGTGATGCTCTAATGCATATTCAATATCTTTCGGCTGGATCGAAACTTTCTGGGTCGGTGTAGGATCTTTAGAACGCTCATTCACATGTGCCGTAATCGGATAATGACGCCCAATCAAGCGATTAAAAAAGACGGCAAACAGCAGCAATAAAATCGAGTTGAGTAAAACTGGGTACAAAATGAAATGAAAACCTAAACGATGTACCGCTTCACCGCCTAATACCGCAGTAATCGCCACTGCTCCACTTGGCGGATGCAAAGAGTCTGTGGTCATCATCACAAAAATTGCCAATCCAACCGCAACACTAAAAGCACTGGTGAGATCGGGCAAATATTGCGTACAGGCGACACCAATAAAACCTGCCAGCGTATTGCCGACAATGACATTCCAAGGTTGTGCCAACGGACTGTTTGGCACTGCAAATAGCAACACAGAAGATGCACCCATCGGGGCGATATACCATGCATTCATGCCACCCAAGACATACCAGCTAATCAATGATGAGATTGCCAATCCGCACAAAGCACCGACACCTGAGAGCATCCTCTCTTTTAAGGGCAAGACCTTATAATTTGGTTTGAGAAAATTTAGCCAGTCTGATTGGGTCAAGCTCACAATGCACCTTGCTGGAATCGTTTTGTTTGCGTTCGATGCAGCAGTATACGCTGACTCAAGCTGAAGGTGTATTTAAATTACAGTTTTAAATAATGGCGAGCTGCTCAGAATTAATTTAAATATTCTCTGAGTTGCTCCAATCGCTCACTATATTTTTGCATCGGACAAAACTCATACATCGGTGAACCGATATAAGCACCGGCGTTACGGCACTCTTGATCGACAAAATTTTTCCAGAGCTGTTGTGATTTCATGATGTCGTTATAGCGTTCAGGCTGCTTATATTCCTGACTCTGTTTTTTAATTTGATCCAATAACTGCACAATCTGCTTTGCATATAAAGTTTTGGTTCTGGTACTACAGATCTCCACCACAGCATTATTGATATTCCCCAGTTTTAGCTGTTGAATGGTGTCATCAACACATTGGCTATAGGGATCTGCTGCTTTATCCTGCGCTTTGGCAAATACACTGGCACTCACACAAACCATTGCAAGCAATGCCACTTTGAATATTAATTTCGTCATTGTTCAGCTCTTTTGTTGTCATTATCTTTTAAAATCATCATCAAACATTGCTGCCCAACTTTTTTGAGAAGTCGGAATCACGACTAAAATTTTTACATTCTCTTTTAGATAAAACAATACGAAAATCGATCAGAACATTGGATATATAAAAGAAGCAGCCAACGCTTAGGCTGCTTCTTCGCACATAATAGGATTAAGATGCTTTTACGACACCCAACCAAGTAAAGGTATTGGGTACATCATTCAGCTGAATGGTTTGTTTAATTTTTAGATTGTTCAAATCCAGCTCTACAATCGTTTTTGCTTGTGTATCATTGATGAAAATCGTATCTGTCGCTGCATTGACTGCTAGACGGCTTTTTGCAAGTTCGGTTGCATTGACGTTCGCGATTGCTTTGATTTGCCCAAGACGTTTCCAGTTTTGACTATCAATCACATGTACAACACCAGCACTATCCAAAATCGCTAAATAACGACCCGATGCATTGACCACCTGTTGCAAGCGTTTAACTGGTGTCGTTCCATCGGCTTCTTTTGCTGCTAAGGACCAATCTAAACTGGTGGCATTCAAGTTCTTCGGATCAACAATAAATAAAGCGTGGGTCCCCGTTGCAAAGGCTGCAAACTTGTCTAGCTTTTCATGTGCTGCAATCGTGGTAATTCTCTGGTCAATCAGGACCTTCTTATCAGCAAACTGTTGACCTTTCTGCTCGACCATCAATACACCATCTTCACAACCGAAAGCAGCATAAGTTTGAATTGAAGCAGCGCCATGTAAACGGTTACATGCATTTTTTAGCGTTTGCTCTTCATGGAAATGATCGCCATGCAACTCGTAGCTTTTCACCAGACTCAGCGTCTCTGCATCTTTCGGCAGGTAAGTACTTAATACATAGCCCCCACGTGGTTCTGCAACACCATGATGTTTTTTCGGTAGTTTCTGAGTTGAAATTGCTTGTGTTTCAATTGCAAGATCATTAAATACATCAAACTTGGAAACCTCCGAGTCGCTTCCATCATAGAACAATGCCGCCAGACCATTAAAACTCCGATAATGTGCTGGTGTGGCTCCTTTCAGCTGAAAGGCCAATAAATTGGGTGCATTACGTTGCAAAGCACCATTTTTATTAAAGATTCCGCCATCCGCAAACTGAACAATTCCTTCGTTGCGACTCAACATCACGGCATAACGCGATTGGGGACTGCTATACATCGCAGAGGGAGCCGAACTCAACGCTGTTGTATGGATTAACTTCTGCTCTTTTAGATCATAAATGGTCAGTAAGGGTCGTACTGCATCTGCGTTGGCAATGACTAAACGACCTTGATCGCTTTGTGCAGGTTGCTCTGGTTTTGGTGTCACAGCAGAAGTTGAACTGGATGAATCCCCTCCACATGCCGACAGCAACACACTACTCAATAATGCACCAAGTACATAATGATGTTTTACACGCTTCACTCTATTTTCCTTATTGGATGAATAATTTTGAATTATTGTTACGTTATAACATAACAATAACAGATCATTCATCTATTTTTAAGCTTTGTTTGAATGAGCGGTTTTTAAAGATAATCAGAAACGTTGTTAAACATATTTTTCATTCAGATAACGCCAATAACGTTTTGGCAAATATTGCACATGCAATTTGATATTTTGCCGTTCTTTGATATTGATACTATTAAAATAATCTTTCCAAAGTTGGTCGTATAAAACTTCCTGTTCATCCAGCTGCAACTGGAAACTCTGGCTGCTGCCATTTTGGAGATTACGATCGATCTGATTGGCATCCATACCCACCTCATGGACATCATGCAGATCATAGTAGAGTCCATATTTGCGTTGTTCATCATAAATCAGCCAACGCTGATCCTGATAACGGCGTCTAAAATGTGGCTGAATCAAAGGCAGAACATTAAAATCGGGTCGGACCAAACTTAAAAACAATCCATCTGTAGTCTTCTTAAAACGCACAAAAGCTTCCATCCGATGCTTCTCACGCCCAACTTTTTTAGTCCATTGCGAAATGGCTAATACACTCGGATGTAAATAGTCTTTTTCGACTGAAAACTGCTGCTGAAACACATAAACACAGTAATTGAATAGATGCTGATAGGCTTCAAGCGACTCAGATAACGAAGCAAAGTAAAATTGTCTTAGCGCAGATCTAGATAGTTTTTGCTGTAGAGCCGACCAGACCCGTTGTGCATGTTGCTCATGATTGGGAATCTCAACCACAGTCGAAAATAAGCCATGCTGGGCACCTTCAGTTAAACACAGTTGAACTTGGAACTCTTTAAACTGAAAGGCACGAAATACACAATTGAGCAGCCCCACCATCGAACCATCAAAATAATAATAAGCAACACCTCCACCCAACATGATTAAAATCCCAAACTCAATTGAGGTGAAAGCTGTTTAACGTATTTGGATGAACCTTGGGTTAAAATTTGCTGACGAATAAAACTGGAAGAAAATTCTTTCTGGAAGCGAGGGCTGTCTTCACAGCGAATAAAGAACTTTGCCCGTGAATACGCCACACCGAGCTGTTTCAACAAGTCGATATGGATCTTGCCAAAACGACGAGCTTGCACAATTTTCTTAGTTGATTTCACCCCAATCCCGGGTACACGCAAAATCATGTGGTAGTCGGCATGATTTAAATCCACGGGAAAATGCTCTGGATGACGCAATGCCCAGCTCAGTTTTGGGTCAACGTCTAAATCTAGGTGCGGGAAACGTTCATTGACAATTTCATTGACCTGAAAACCATAGAAACGCATCAACCAGTCACTTTGATACAGTCGATTTTCGCGTAATAACGGCGGTGCTGAACCGACCGCAGGTAAATAATTGTTTTCGGTATTGATCGGGACATAACCTGAAAAATAGACCCGCTTTAATTTAAATTCCTTGTAATGCCGATCTGCCATAAACAACACATCTTGATCGGTTTCCTGATGGGCGCCGACCACCATTTGTGTGGTTTGCCCTGCGGGGACATATTTCGGTACATGCTTGATAATCTGACGTTCATCTTTCAACTGAATCAGCCGATCTCGAACCAATCCTAAATCTTTTTGCACCTCTTGATGTGACTTTTCGGGGGCAAAGGCTTTTAATCCCACCTCGGTAGGCATTTCTAAATTAATACTCATTCGGTCAGCATACAGGCCTGCTTCATGAATCAATTCAGGGGAAGCACCAGGAATGGTTTTAAGATGAATATAGCCATTAAAGTTTTCTTCTAGGCGTAGTTTTTTCACCACTTGAAGCACGCGCTCCATGGTGTAGTCTGCGGATTTAAAAATACCTGAACTCAGAAACAGCCCTTCAATATAGTTACGTCGATAGAAATTAATGGTCAGGTCAACCACTTCCTGTACTGTAAATGCAGCCCGTTTCACATCATTGGAACGACGTGATACGCAATAGGCACAGTCAAAAATACAGACATTACTGAAGAGGATTTTCAGCAGAGAAACACAGCGTCCATCATCGGTATAGCTATGGCAAATCCCTGCCCGACTCGCGTCGCCTAGACCTTTGTCTTTATTTTTACGGTCACTGCCACTGGAGGAACAGGACACATCATATTTGGCAGCGTCCGCTAAAATTTGCAGCTTTTCACGAATGCGATCAGACATTTCAAACGACCTGAAGAAAACAGAGAATATCGTTTTAAAATTAGCATTTCAAAGTTGTGAAATTAAGAGCATGTGAGATGCAATACGTCATGAGGTGACGTATAGTTGTGGATCGAGGATTTGTGATGATCAAAAATTATGATAATTCAATGTAATAGCTTGATTAACTCCACACCAAAATATAAGCAATTGAAATACCTAAAGATTTTAAAAAACCATGAAACCCATACTTCAAAAACTTGCGCAACCATTCACTCAAAAACTTATTGTCAGCAAAGCACAAATTCGGCGCTGTTTGATCCAAACACCCTTCTATGCCAGTATTCCCATCTATTTTATATTTGTCGCTTTTTTTGCACCTGATAATTACTTTTCCATAGAAATATTAAAAGTATTCTATGAGGTGTTCTTGGTTGTCCTGTACATTGCATTGATCTATTTCATTCTCGTTTTTCTTCCAACCTATTTTGTGCAACTGTTGCTACGAAAATACCAAGTGCTGTATTTCTTTTCCATTATGGCTTATGCCCTTTTATTTACTGTTGTTGTCCCTAGCCTAATCATTATTTTAAATACCGCTCAAATCAATATCATCTCATTTAGATTTTTTCTGATTTTCTGTTGCTTCTCTCTCACCTTTGCCATCACCAACTGGATTTTATTACTGAGAAGCATCCATAAAGCTCAGACCTCTTCAAAGCTGAAATTCCCCAACTAGCCTTTGCCACTCCTCTACAAAATCCTTATACTTAACCACAATTTTTGTTTGATTCCAGTGGATGCACCATGAGTCGTGCTATATCGCATATTGACACATTTCAGGGCTTGATTCTTGCCCTACAAAACTATTGGGCGGAGCAAGGCTGCGTCGTATTACAACCATATGATATGGAAATGGGCGCAGGTACATTCCACACTGCAACCTTCTTACGTGCATTGGGGCCAGAAACCTGGAACGCGGCTTATGTTCAACCATCACGTCGTCCGAAAGACGGTCGTTATGGTGAAAACCCGAACCGTTTACAACACTACTATCAGTTCCAAGTGGTACTTAAGCCAAACCCAGACAATATCCAGCAGCTTTATCTCGATTCATTAAAAGCAATCGGCATTGATACGCTCACACACGACATCCGTTTCGTCGAAGACAACTGGGAATCTCCAACACTTGGCGCATGGGGCTTAGGTTGGGAAGTTTGGTTGAATGGTATGGAAGTGACTCAGTTCACTTACTTCCAGCAAGTTGGTGGTATTGAATGCTATCCAGTCACAGGTGAGATCACTTACGGTTTAGAACGTCTGGCAATGTACCTGCAAGGTGTAGACTCTGTTTACGATCTAGTTTGGACTAAAGGTCAATTCGGTACAGTAACTTACGGTGATGTATTCCATCAAAACGAAGTTGAGCAATCAACCTATAACTTCGAATACGCACCAGTCGATAAAATGTTTGAATTGTTCGACTTCTACGAAGCTGAAGCATCTCGTTTAATCGAAGCTGAACTGCCACTTCCTGCATACGAACAAGTAATCAAAGCATCGCATTGCTTTAACTTGCTCGATGCACGCGGTGCGATTTCTGTGACTGAACGTCAACGTTATATTTTACGTGTGCGTACTTTGGCGCGTTCAATTGCACAAAGTTATGTGGCAGCCCGTGCCAAACTTGGTTTCCCAATGGCAGAACCACATTTACGTGATGAAGTATTGGCTCAACTGAAAGCACAAGTTGAAGCAGAAGCAGCCCAAGCTGAAAAAGCGAAGGAGAATAAATAATGACTCAACATACAGTTTTATTCGAACTTGGCTGTGAAGAACTTCCACCAAAAAGCTTAAAAACTTTGCGTGATGCACTCAAAGCAGAAACTGAAAAAGGCCTAAAAGATGCAGGCTTAAACTTCGCTTCTATCGAAGCCTATGCTGCGCCACGTCGTTTAGCGTTGAAGATTGTTGATATCGATGCTGCTCAAGCAGACACACAAAAACGTTTTGATGGCCCTGCTGTACAAGCGGCTTATGATGCTGAAGGTAATGCAACTAAAGCACTTGAAGGCTTTATGCGTGGTCAAGGCATTACGGTTGACCAACTTTCAACTTTCCAAGCTGGTAAAGTTGAGAAAGTGTGCTTCCTAAAAGATGTCAAAGGTCAAAGCCTTGATGTTTTATTACCGCAAATTTTACAGACAGCATTGGATAACTTACCTATCGCAAAACGTATGCGTTCAGCGGCAAGCCGTACTGAATTCGTACGTCCAGTAAAATGGGTGGTATTGCTGAAAGATGATCAAGTAGTTGAAGCAACGATTCAAGATCACAAAGCAGGTAACGTGACTTATGGTCATCGTTTCCATGCGCCTGAAGCCGTGACTTTAGCACATGCAAATGACTACTTGGCGACTTTAGAACAAGCCTATGTGGTTGCGAACTTTGAAAAGCGTCAAGCGACGATTCAAGAGCAAGTGAAAAAGCTAGCTGATGAAGTGAATGCGACTGCGATTGTACCAGCAGATTTGCTTGATGAAGTGACTAGCTTGGTTGAATGGCCAGTTGCTTTACGTGCTACTTTCGAAGAGCGTTATTTAGCTGTTCCACAAGAAGCTTTGATTACCACCATGCAGGATAACCAGAAATATTTCTGTTTAATCAACGCCGAAGGTAAATTACAGCCTTACTTCATTACCATTTCAAATATTGAGTCGAAAGATCCGATTCAAATTATTGAAGGAAATGAGAAAGTTGTACGCCCTCGTTTGTCTGATGCGGAATTCTTCTTCTTACAAGACCAAAAGCAACCGCTTGCATCTCGTAAAGAAAAATTAGCCAACATGGTGTTCCAAGCGCAATTGGGCACACTTTGGGATAAATCAGAACGTATTGCTAAATTGGCTGTGGCATTATCTCCAATTACGGGTGCCAATGTTGCTGATGCTGAGAAAGCAGCATTACTGGCTAAATGTGACTTAACTTCTGAACTCGTGGGTGAATTCCCAGAACTTCAAGGGATTGCAGGGACTTACTATGCACGCCTTGAAGGTGAGAATAATGAAGTTGCCGAAGCTTTAGGTGAGCAGTATTTACCGAAATTTGCGGGTGATGTATTGCCGCAAACCAAGACAGGTACAACCATTGCCCTTGCGGATCGTTTAGATACGCTAGTGGGTATTTTCGGTATCGGTCAAGCACCAACAGGTTCGAAAGACCCATTTGCATTACGTCGTTCTGCAATCGGTATCTTACGTTTAATCATCGAAAATGAATTAGACATTACGATTGAAGAATTGGTGAACTTTGCCTTACAAGGTTATGGCGATGTTGTTAAGGATCATGACAAGACACGTACCGATGCAGTGGCTTTCCTTGAAGGTCGTTACCGCGCTAAATACGAAGATCAGGGCGTAGCGGTTGATGTGATTCAGGCGGTTCAAGCACTTGCTCCAAAATCTCCACTTGATTTTGATAAGCGTGTGACTGCGGTCAATCATTTCCGTACTTTGCCAGAAGCGGCGGCATTGGCTGCGGCAAATAAACGTGTTGCCAATATTCTTGCCAAAGAAGCAACACCGGAAGGTGCTGTGGTTGAAGCAAATCTGGTTGAAGCTGCTGAAAAAGCACTTTATGCAGAGTTGTCTGCGCTCACGCCTGTGGTTCAGCCATTGCTTGCGGCACGTAACTATACCGAAGCTTTGTCTAAGCTTGCTGCGCTTCGTGCACCAATTGATGCCTTCTTTGAAGGCGTGATGGTGATGGCAGATGATGCTGAATTAAAAGCCAATCGTTTACGTTTACTCGCTCAATTACGTGATTTATTCACGGCGATTGCTGATGTGAGTGTATTACAGGGTTAAGCAATAAATGACGATTTAATAAAGGGATCTATGATAGATCCCTTTATTATTTCTCAATAGAAATTCATTCTTTATACATAACTGTATCAATTTCATATCATCCCCACTCTTTTCTTCTGCCGACCGATAAGATATAAAATCTCGATTGCGACGCTATCGCTGAAAGGACAGAAAAGATGATGAATAAAGTACAAATATTATGTGTTACGACTGCACTAGTGGCATCGTCTTCTCTATGGGCAGCAGATACAGCCAACAACACGACAACCAATGCATCTAATGCTGTGCCTGAAAAAGCCATGCCCTATGGTGATAACCCAAGCTTAGGTCGTGTCTTGTTGTATAAAACTGGCAAAGGCATGCAGAATCTCGGTGATTCAATCCAAGGCGCATCTGAAAACACATCGCAAAAGATGAGTGAAAAATGGAAGAACACCAAAGAATACACTGCTGAACAGTCTGAAATTGTGCAAGAGCAAACCAAGAAAGCGACACAATATACCGCGAAGAAATGGCAAGACACCAAAGATGCTGTGGTTGGAACCAATGAAGGGAATGTCCCAATCGAACGAGCTGGACTCAGCCAGCCTTCAAATAACTAAATCCAGAACCTCTACGCAGTAGAGGTTTTTTATGCTGCGTAGTTCAGCAAAATAGTGCTTTACCTTCCCCCTATCAAAGACCATTTGCTCACATTGCTTCAGTTATAGTGATTTGAAAAATAGGCTTTAAATTTACAGTGTATGCTCAAAACATTCCTTGAACTTCACGATTTTTGCCGACACACTCAAGTGCATAAATTCATAGGACTGGAATTTTGCACATGACGCGATACCCTTTTAAAATTATTTTACTCACCTGCATCAGTGCGATCAGCTTTACTGCCTGCTCTACACTTTCCTCAACGAACACCACGGCCCAATCCTTGCAGCAAGTAAAGAATATTGGTGCATCACCCTCAACTGAAGGTAATCTTGCAAAACTGATCAAGCAGGAAAATCACTGCATGATTGAGTTTACTGGCTATTTCGATGGCGGTCAGGCCATTGAACATTGGGCCTTTAATCAAAATGGTTTAATTTCAGCAAGCTCAACCACTCAGCACTATAAAGATAAATCGCTTGCTCAACCAACGACAGCAACTGCCTTTGATGTGCAAGATGCGACCGTTCAAGCCAATTTTCAAAAACTACAAAGTAATTTCAGCGCGAATAAGCTAGCGCAATGTCATTAATCCTATAAAAAAACTCGCTGCATCTATCTCTAGCTGCAACGAGTCATGGCTTTTTAAACTATTTTTGGATCAATCTTTAAACTATAAAATAACCTTAATTTGGATTTAGCCCACTGGTTGCAGCAAGTAAATCAATACGTGGGAACACTAAACCAGTTCGTGTATCTGTAATTGGCTTACCTGTGACTCTCAAACGATTTACGGTTTGATCGATGGTCTCTGATGGCGTCACGCCATTGGCACGCAGCAATGCAATTGCGCCAGCCACATGCGGTGCAGCTTGTGAAGTTCCACCTTGAGTTTCACCCCCTGCTGTAATCATGGCACCAGGTGCAAGTAAAGTGACGAGTGAACCACCATTACTGAAACATGTCACTTTATCGGCTGCCGTGGTTGGATCAGAGCATTTCAATGGATTGCCCCATGACACACCGCCAATATTGCTATCGTAAACTGCACCGACGCGTACCGCGCCTGCCACACAGGCTGGTGAAGAAATTCCATCTGCAAATGCATCGTTACCCGAAGCAACTACAGGTACGACACCTGCTGCCCGTGCATTAGCAAAAGCAGTACTATAACTACTGTTGCTACATTCAGATGTATATTTCACCCCAGGCACACCTAAACTCAAATTAATGGCTTTGATGTTATAGGTTTGCGCATTATTCACGGCCCAGTTAATGCCTGCCAGAATATCACTGTCATATGCGGTACTGGCCCATTGTCCTTGCGATCTGACTTTTCTAAAAACATCGATGCCAATAATTTTGGTTTTAGATGCAACTTTGGCAACAATTCCTGACACGTTACTGCCATGTCCATCATCATCCAAGCTGTTATCATCAGGTGCGCTATCAAAAGCATAGACCACGCGACAGGTCGAAGCTGGTGTATTTACCGCAGTACAACCAAAATCAGCATGCTTATAATTCACCCCTGTATCAATCACCACCACACTCGAGCCTTCTCCAGTAAAGCCATTGCTGACCGCTTGAGGTTGATTGATCAAGGGTAAACTTTGCAGGGTGGTTGGCACATTTTTACGGTTTGGATAAACCCCTTTGACAGAGGGATCATTTAAAACCTGCGCTAAGGTTTCACGGTTTTGAATACGATATAGCCCTAGAGGCAAGCCATTAAACTCACGTAAGGTTTGAAAACCTGCAGCTTTGGCAAATTTATTTTTGAACTGACTTTTACCATCTGCAATCAGGCTGCGCTTTTCCCGCCCAAAAACAGTGCTGGTTGCACTGCTATCGTACTCAATCAGTAAATCATTGGAATCATTGTCGACTAAGGCATCCACATTAATTTTGCCATTCGACACTTTGTTTAATGCCGCGGTGCTGAGTCGTTGTTTAAGTTGGACAGCATCGAGTGCTGCGGCAGAGGTTGTGGTGGTATAAAAAGCACATAAGCTTAAAAGTAATAAGGTTTTATTGTTCACTATTGATCTCCATCGTTCTTGGGTAAAGAACGGTTTTTTGATATCTGTTTTTCTTGGATAAAAGAAACCCAGACGATTTAAAGTTTTTTAATTTCATTGGCTGGATCAGTATCAGGATCAATCGGTTGTATCGAAGGATCGCTTTTGGTGTCATAAAATTGGGTATCTTTTTGAGTTGTCTCCAATTTTTTCAACATATGTGATGTAGTATGTTCGGTGGTGTCGGTCTCCTGTTTGGTTAAAGTGGTTGAGATCGTCCCTGAAGGCTCAGGGCTGATCTGATAAATTGCGGTATCATCGGTTGAACTGGTCGGTTCGGCAGGTTCAAAGTAGAAAACCACCACGCCCAGTGCAATCAATACAACTACAAATGCTGCAATCTGTTTCATTTATATTCTCCAGCGCTTTATTTACTGGCCATTACTTGGTTTTCAATTCTTTTTCTATAAATAATGCGAATACAATTTAAGATTCACTTTATATTTCACATATATTTTTAAATAAAATACGATCTGAATCGTGGGTTTATCTAAAAAATATAACGGCATAATGCTGTTTAATTCTGTGCTTCATGTAGTGGCGTTTCTAGTCACAGGAAACACAATAAAAAATATGAAATTGCTAAAAAACTGTAATCACAATTTCACATAGTTATACCAAGCAATAAAAATGCCATTATTTTGATCTTTTTTGAATCGGTTAAAAGCTATTTATTTATTCATAATTTTCATATTCATTCTGTTAAAACATAACCAAACCAAGAGAATTTTTTAGCTTAAAATCTTGCGAAAACTGATGATTTACATATACCTATATCATAAAAAAAGCGATCATTTTCACGTTCCAATACATGTAATCGATCTCCACAATTCCCTTCTAAAGTGTTTTTAAGCTGTAATCAGGTTGTAACGTTTTGATGAAATCCATAGATTTCTACTTTTTGCTCGCTATGATGCAATTGCGTTGATGAAGTACCCCAATACGGTACATCGCTTAAGGAAATCGCAATGAAAAAAATGATCAAAACAGCTATCGTGACAACAAGTATCCTCGCTTCTGCTTCAGTTTTTGCACAGAACGTTGGGGCAAATGCCAGCGGCTCAGCTCAAGTCAATGTACAACCGAGCGGCCTGATTAAAGGCGTAACGGGTGCAGTGAAAGGCACAGCACAAGGTGTGGGTCAAGTGGCTCAAGGTGTTGGTCATACTGCACATAATGTCGGTCATGCTGCGGTCAACACCGGTGTTGCAGCTACTCATCAAACCGTAAGTACCGCAACGAATGTGGGTTCACACGTTGTCAGTAAAACAGGTGAAGTCGTAAAAAATACCAAAGACTATGCTGTAGACAAGGCAGTTGATGGTAAAGAATTCGCTGCGGATACCAGTGCAAATGTAAAACAGCGTATTGCAGATAAACAGGCAACATCAAAATCGAAATCATTGAATTTAGAAGCACAAACCAATGCCAAAGCACAATTGAATGGCAAAACAACTGCAGTTAATGCAAAAACAGGTTTGAATGCTGATAAAAAGAACCTGCAAACAGGTGCGAATGTCGGCGTTAAAGTGTTAGGCGTGAATGCAAACGTCAACACCAATGCAAAAATTGGTGCGAATTAACCCCCTATTAAGATATAAAAAAAGCCCTTTGAATGTTCAAAGGGCTTTTTTTATTGTGATTGCAAGATTCAGCAGCGTTGTAACGCGGGTATTCATAAATCTTGATAAAGCCAGATTCTAGCGCAGTACTATTAAGCTTATAAAAAACTCGTTGCATCTATCTCTAGCTGCAACGAGTCATGGCTTTTTAAACTTTTTTGGATCAATCTTTAAACTATAAATAACCTTAATTTGGATTTAGCCCACCGGTTGCAGCAAGTAAATCAATACGTGGGAACACTAAACCAGTTCGTGTATCCGTAATTGGCTTACCTGTAACTCTCAAACGGTTTACGGTTTGATCGATTGTCTCTGAAGGTGTCACGCCATTGGCACGTAACACGGCAATTGCACCCGCCACATGCGGTGTCGCTTGAGATGTTCCACCCATAGTATAACCACCAGCAGTAATCATTGCGCCTGGCGCCAACAACGTAACCAACGAACCACCGTTGCTAAAACACGTGACTTTATCCGCTGTTGTGGTTGGATCAGAACATTTCACAGGATTTCCCCATGTCCATGCTCCAACATTGCTATCATATACTGCACCAACACGTACCGCACCCGCCACACAGGCAGGCGAAGTAATTCCATCTGCAAATGCATCATTCCCTGTCGCAACGACAGGTATAACCCCAGCCGCCCGCGCGTTGGCAAAAGCCGTGCTATAACTACTATTTCGACACTCAGATGTGTACTTGACGCCATATACAGAAAGACTTAGGTTAACAGCTTTAATGTTATAGGCTCTCGCATTGTTCACAGTCCAATTCAATCCAGCCAAAATATCACTATCATAGGCAGTTATCCCCGCTTGCCCATTCACACGTACATTTCGAAATACGTCAATCCCGATAATTTTAGTTTTAGATGCAACTTTAGCAATCACCCCTGCAACATTACTACCATGCCCATTATCATCTCGGCTATTATCATTCGGCGCAACATCAAACGAAAGAACGACCCGACAAGTTGATTCAGGTCTATTGATTGCAGTACAGCCAAAATCAGCATGTGTATAATCTACACCTGTATCAATCACCGCCACACTTGAACCCTCTCCAGTAAAGCCATTGCTGACCGCTTGAGGTTGATTGATCAAGGGTAAACTTTGCATTGTGGTTGGCACATTTTTACGATTTGGATAAACCCCTTTGACGGAAGGATCATTTAAAACCTGCGCTAAGGTTTCACGGTTTTGAATACGGTATAGCCCCAGAGGTATGCCATTAAACTCACGCAAGGTTTGAAAACCCGCTGCTTTGGCAAATTTATTTTTGAACTGATTTTTACCATCTGCAATCAGGCTGCGCTTTTCCCACCCAAAAGCAGTGCTGGTTGCACTGGTCTCATATTCAATCAATAAATCATTGGAATCATTGTCGGCTAAGGCATCCATATTAATTTTGCCATTCGACACTTTGTTTAATGCCGCGGTGCTGAGTCGTTGTTTAAGTTGCACAGCATCCAGTGCTGCTGAGGTTGTGGTGGTATAAAAAGTACATAGGCTTAAAAGCAATAAGGTTTTATTATTCACTATTAATCTCCATCGTTCTTGGATAAAGAACTGTTTTATGAACTGCTCTTTCTTGAATAAAACAATCTAGATGATTTAAAGTTTTTCGATTTGATTGGCTGGATCAGTATCAGGATCGATCGGTTGTATCGAAGGATCGCTCTTCGTATCATAAAGTTGAGGGTCTTTTTCAGTGCTCTTAAGTTCGTTCAACTTATGCGAATTGGTCTGTTCTGTTGTTACAGTCTCCTCTTTATCTGACAGGGTTGGAGTGATGTCCGAATGCTTAGCATTAACCTGAGCATGTTCTACATCATCTTTTAAAGGTGTCTGCTCTGATGGCTTCAAATAGAAAACCACTAAACCTAGTGCGAGTAGTACAATTAAAAATGCTGCAATTTGTTTCATTCATATTCTCCATTTCTCTATTTATTGATCACTGCGTGGTTCACACTTCTTTTTCTATAAAACCATGTGAATAAACTCTAATATTCACTTTGTATTTCACATATATTTTTAATAAAGTACGATTTACATCCCATACTCAAACAATGCAGCACTGTTTTTTTATTTGCCTAAATAACTGAAAAAACGATTAATACTTGCAAGATATGCTTCAAAAAATCGTCATCATTTTTTCATAGCAATATCAAACAAGACCATAGGATGAGTTTAATCTTTTTCCAATCAACTTAATACTATTTAGATATTCTAAATTTTAATATTTATAAAACTAAACTATAACTTAATCGAAATAATTAAATTAATTTAAATAAAACAAAAGCTTAATTTTCATGATTTTAAAATTGGTGCGAATTAACCTTCTATAAAATATAAAAAAGCCCTTTGAATATTCAAAGGGCCTGTTTATTGCGATCAAAAGATTCAGCAGAGTTGTAGCTTGGTTTGCTCGTCTGCGTTGTTCTCAATAAATTGAGTAAAGCCAGATGCATCACAGCTTAAAGTCAGTTGCTTATAGCTCAGACTATAAAAATCTGCATAGTGTTTAAACACCAGTGGGGATTGATCCAGTGCAAATGGCTCACCATCTTTGACCAGTTTATGAATCCCACGGTCATTCATGGTGAGAAAATAATATTCGTCATTCAATCTTAGTTTGACCAAAGTATTTGCCGTGAGATTTAAGGGCAATAAATACGCTTGGTTTGCTGCAATGATTTCCGCCGTATAACTTTCCAGTTTCAAGCTGGCTAAATTAAATACCACAAAGTGATTTTGTGCTGTTACCACATTGGCTGGCAATGCCGCTGCATGTTGAACAAAGTGCAGATGTACCCCAAGCTTATGCAAATTTTGTTCCGTACCCTGCTTTAAATTAAACAGTTGCTGTACCAGCTTCTGTTTGAGAACGGCATCAAAATAACGCTCATCTAAAGCAATTTCGTTCTGTTCCAAAATTTTGAGCAAAGCCTGATTATGCCGCGGTAATAAAGCATCCAACACATGACGATAATAGAACTTGCTTTGCTTTTTAACCTCTCGAACCCGCTTATAGAAATAAGTGATTTCAAATGGCTTAACCACAAAATCATTCAACAACTGCGAGCTTGCTAAAACAGACAGTGCTTCATGACCAGTAAATGGCAAGTGAATGACGTGCATTTTAGGCAATAAAGGCTGGATCTTTAAGAAATGCTCTTTATCTTCTGCATAGTAAGGATCATAGACGATAATGTATTCACGTGATGAATCGACCTCATCAGCCTGAATCTGCATATCCTGATGGATAGATGCATCAAAAAACTCAGCATAACGGCGATCCTGTACTACATCAGGGTCAATTGAATACTGAGGTACAAATGCCACTATTTTTTGCATATTCAATAAATTTGAATATTTGATCGCAGCATAGCCGCCCATAGAGCCACCATAGCCAACAATTCCTTTGAATTGTTCTAAAATTGGCTGAATCTGCTGCTGCATCTGGAGCATGCTGCTTTTAGGAAACCATGATTTCTGTTTCGGCATGATGCCGATCACATTGTATTGATATTTTATTAACGATTTTTCAGCATTAATAGACATGCCTTTAGCGCGACTAATCAGATCGCCAAACGAAATCACTAAAGTGTCACTTGAACCTTTTAAAAAAATAACGCGAATATGCTCATCTTCAAATATTATTTGCTTATCCATGCTCACACTGAAAAGTTGATCCTAGGCCTGTAGCAAAAAGTCACCAAATGGTGGCTTTGCCAAACCATAATTGCGGAGTATCTTATTTTATAGAGATAAGACAGATTAAAAAGCGCAAAAAATGACACAATCCTTGCATCCTACCGCACAAAAAGGCTTTAGTTTAGGGGCAGAACTCTACCAACAGGTACGCCCCAGTTACCCGCAAGAAATAGCGGTTTGGCTGCAAGATCGGCTCCAACTAGGTGAAAATTCCACTGTTATTGACCTTGGTGCAGGGACTGGCAAATTCTTACCTTACCTGATTCAAACACAGGCCAAAGTGATCGCAGTCGAGCCCGTTACTGAAATGTTGCAGCAACTACAGCTGGCCTATCCCTCGGTTGAATGTTTACAAGCATCCAGCACACAACTTCCTCTAAAAGATGCATCCCTTGATGCCATTCTCTGTGCCCAATCTTTCCACTGGTTTGCCAATATCGAAACGCTCAGTGAAATGCATCGCGTACTCAAGCCATCCGGTCATTTAGGGCTGATCTGGAATCAGCGGGATACCGATGTCGACTGGGTCAAAGCGTTGGCTGATGAAATCGCGCCTCTCGAAGGAGATACACCACGCTACCATAGTGAGTTATGGAAACAAGTTTTCGAGAACCAGCAGTTGTTTAACTTGATCGAATTGCACACCTTTCAGCAGCAACATGTAGGTACGGTAGAGCAAGTGGTCAGTAAACGCCTACTTTCAACCAGTTTTATTGCAGCCATGCCCACTGCAGAGCAACAACAACTTAAAGCAAAGTTTGAACAAATTGTATTTGATTTTACGGGCTTAACTGCGCAAGATCAGATTAGTTTCCCCTATACCACTTTTGCCTATCATTTTCAGAAAATATCAAATTAATCCTTGAACGAGTTGAGCTATGCCTAATCTTAAAATCACATTTGCCATCACCTGTGTACTCAGTTCAGCACTCATGCTCAGTGCATGCAATAAAGACAAAGAGCCTTCTGCCCATAAAGAGCAGCCAAGCAGTTCAACCAATGATGCGATTGGCCAGCTGAATCAAACACCAATCAAGCAGTTCCCTGCCACAGCAGATGATGGTCATGATATTGCGATTTTAGAAGATTATGACAAGCGCTTTACCGACATGAGCGATAGCATGGAAATTGAATTGGCCAAGATGAAAGAAGCCAATACGTTAACTCCTGAATTTGAACAGCAACGTCAAAAAGACAATGTGAAATCTGCACTTGCTATGCTGAAAGATTTGGAGTTAAAAACGGAACAAGGACGTTATATTCAAGGCTTGCTCTATGATTATTGGGAACAGCAAGCTAAAGTCCTCGATCAAGGAACTGCATCGACTCAGACGCAAACGGATGCAAATAAACAAGTGAATCATCTGAGTGAATATTTGCATGCACAAAGCCAATTACACCACTGGAAAAGCGCACAAACACCTGAAACCAAAATGCAGGCTGAATAATTCTCGCCTATAAAAAAAGAGGGTTTTTGCCCTCTATTTTTTATTTATTAGAAGATCTACTTAAATATTTTGTTTCTCGATCCACTGAATCGAACTCACGCGGAATAATTCACACGCACCATCGCCAATACCACCTGGCGTCAGTGATGATTTCCAAACCAGATCCTTATCACGAATCTCGACCAGCTCACCTTTTAACTGCACTAAATCTCCACGCTTCACCTGCTTGATTTGTTTGGCAATTTCAGGATTGGCAGGAATAATGTGCATATTGGACACCATTTTAATCGCTTGATCTGGTGGCACAGGCAGTTTGGTCATTTTCCAATTCAGATAACGGTCATACTGACGAACGTCAATCGTCCGTGCAATCTCAGGTTCAGCAAAAAGACCTAGGCTGACAGCATAGTCAATCGGAGAAAATTTAGCTTGTTCATCATCATGGTAGACTTTTGATCCGAGAATACGGAAGTTGCCATCAAAAGGCTTAAGGACTGAAATCGATTGATATTTCACAACTGGTGATAAACCATTGGCGATATTATATTCATCCCCACTGGTCGATGCATGTGTTTGCCCAATTGCAACAACCATGCATAAACTCATCCATAGACGTTTCTTCATGGCTCAATCATCCTCAAAATAACGAAAAACTTAGAAAAGCAGTTCTCTTCATAGTATGCTTAGATGGTGAAAAAAAGTGCTTTATTTGGTAACAATCCAGCTCACTTTAGTCATGTTTTTGTGGTTTAGTTACCGTATCCTCTTTTCTGAATCAACGAATGGAATTCTATGATTTACCAATTCTATCAACGTCGGGTGTTTCCTCATTTACTCAATCAAGTCATGCAAACGGCAAGCTTAATGGATCGACGTCGTGAATTACTGCTGCCGATTGAAGGTGAAGTTCTCGAAATTGGTTTTGGTACAGGCCTAAACATTCCCTTTTATGGCAATGTGGATTCAGTGTACGCCTTAGAACCCAATCCTGATATTTATCTGTTGGCGGTTGATCGTGTGCAACATGCGCCCTTTTACGTGAAACATGTTCAATCCAGCGCAGAGAAACTGCCTTTTGCAGATGCATCTCTGGATCACATTGTCTCAACTTGGACCTTATGCAGCATTGCGCATTTAGACCAAGCACTGGCAGAAATCTATCGAGTTCTTAAACCGACGGGAACCTTTCATCTGGTTGAGCATGTCAAACATCCAAGCTCTGCTAAAATACAGTCTTTGCAAACGTTGCTGACCCCAATTCAAAAACGCATTGCCGATGGCTGCCATCTGAACCGAGACATTGAACGTCAGCTCTTACAAGCCAAATTTAAATTCATCGAAAAAGAATATTTTGATGCAGAAGGTATTCCAATGCTTGCACAGACCATGCTGTTGGCACGTGTGCAAAAATTAGAGATTGCTCATTGATCATCAAAATCAATGCGCAAAGTTTCAAAACGGATACGCCCTTCTGTTACCGCTTGAGCAATGGCCTGCTGTCCTTTGCTTAAGCGCGCCCCACCACTTTTAATATCCAATAAAATAACTTCAATATCTTCGGCGGTGCCATCACCATCGCGAAAGTCGGTATAACCATCAAAAATAACGTAATCAACGGGATCGCCTAAAAACTTGGCATCGCTTGGCAGATAGCGAAATTCAGGCAAGATCGGTGCAAATTGTTCAGCCATTTTGCCTTTCAATACTGCACGACTGGTGTTCACACTACGCTTCTGCGCATCAAGCAAAGCCTGTTTATGTTCCAGTTCAAGTTCAGCGATATATTTTTCATACTCTGCCTGAATCCGACCGTTACGTGTGCTCGACAAAATAATTGTGGTGATGACGACACCAATACAACCACCAATCAGCATTGCAAGCCAAACCGACATATCAAACCTTCCTTTTCTGTGCTGCCGCTATTTAACTGCAACATTAAACTTTTGTCATGTGTAACACACTCGACGCAAAAAGATGCTAAGGTATGAATGAATATGAGCGCATAGTTAAATAAATCTAATTTCATGAAGACAATATTAATCGCAAATCAAAAAGGTGGCTGTGGCAAGACTATGACAGCTATTACACTCGCTGCCGCATTATCACAAAAAGGCTATAAAGTCGCGCTGGCAGATGCTGACAACCAAAAATCATCATTACAATGGTTAAAGCAACGCCCTGAAACTGTCACAGGCATTCAAAGTCTGGATTGGCGACATGAAAAATCGATTGGTGAAGCGCCCAAAAATTTAGATTATTTAATTATTGATGCTCCAGGCGCACTCTCGGGTGAACATGCCGAACAATTGATCAGTGAAGCACATGCAATTGTGACCCCATTACAGCCCTCTTTCTTTGATATCGATAGTACTCGTCGCTTTTTAAAACATCTGCAAGACATCAAACGTATTCGTAAAGGCAAAGTGCAAATCTTGCTGATTGCCAATCGAGTCAAACCAAACAGCGCCAGCTCAAAGGATATTCAAGACTTCTTTAGCAAAATTGAACAAGATCCTGTGGCATGGATTTCAGAACGCAGTGCTTATGGTACTTTGGCGATGCAAGGGCTCAGTGTTTTTGATAAAACCCAGAAAAATTATGTCAGCATCCAAAGCCAATGGCAGCCTGTTTTAAATCAGTTGGTGGATGATCCCAGCGAGTGGTTCTAAGCTTTGCAAAGAAACGTAATCTTTTGATATCAAATCTTAAAAGTGGAAAATGAAAATTTCCCTTAAGCGCTTTTTCAGTTAAGATGGTTTTATTCAATTTCTAGCACTAGAGAAATACTATCGTGCAACAATACGCTCCCATTTTACAACGCGTTTTGCTGTTTGGACTGTTCTTTGTCCTGCTCTTTTTGGGATTTAGTATTCTCAAATACTTTATTGTCCCTGTCCTTTGGGCCGCAATTATTGCTTATATGACTTGGCCTGTTTATCTATGGGTACAACGTCGTTTCTTTGGTGAAAACCGACCAACACTTAATGCCACCCTGATGATCACGGTGGTGATTTTAGTGATTGGTGTCCCTTTTATCTGCGCGATTTTTATGTTGCAGCTGGAAGGTCGTAATTTATATTTTAATTTACAACGACAACTGTTTTCAGGTCATGTACAAGTGCCTGAGTTTATTAAAAACCTGCCCATTATTGGTCAAGACATCAGTCGTACCGTCAATGAACTGAGTAACGACCCGAATAGTATTACCAAGAATATTGCTGAGTGGATCCAAAGCCACCTGAGTTATGGTCGTTTTGTCCTTAGCGAAATTAGCCGTAATTTGGTCAAGCTGACCTTTGCCCTGATGACCTTGTTCTTCTTCTACCGTGATGGGCAAATGATCTTGGCGCAAGTCAGCCGCGCCTTGGAAATGGTGATTGGTCCACGCGTACATCATTATCTGGATACGATTTCTGAAACTACACGTGCTGTCGTTTACGGTGTCGGTTTAACTGCGGTTGCACAAGCCTTGTTAGCGGGTCTCAGTTATTTTGTTGCAGGCGTACCGAATCCAATGCTGTTGACTATGGTCACCTTTATTTTGGCGCTGATTCCTTTTGGTACTCCAATTTCATATCTCGGTGTGGGGCTGTGGTTATTTGCTCAAGGTCAGACCATGGAAGCCATTGGCGTTGTGGTTTGGGGTGTACTGATTGTGAGCAGCTCGGATAACGTCATTCGCCCGTTGGTGATTTCAGGTGCGACCCAGATTCCATTCATTTTGATTATGTTTGGAGTTTTAGGTGGTATTGCCAGCTTTGGTTTGGTGGGTCTATTCATTGGTCCAGTGATTTTAGCGATCTTGCTGGCGATCTGGCGTGAATGGCTGCATGAAAATGTCGATGAACCTGTTGTAGCTCTGGAAGCACCACCTGAACCGAAGTAGGTTCGTTTTGTTTAATTTTTTGTCATCAATTGATTAATGTCGCTTGCGAGATATCTCTGACTTTGTTTGAATCGTCAAATAAAGATAATTTATAAGGATATCTTCGCAATGACATCAATGCTTCAAAAACTTTCTTTACTGAGCTGTTTGAGCTTAAGTATCGCGGCCTGTTCCTCAGTTGCTTTAGATAACAATGCGTCAAAAATTCAAACGCAGGCCAGCACGGCTGATCAAAAACAGTTAATCCAAGTCTATCAAGTTGATGCGAAAGGCATTGGTGCTTCGATCGGAACTGTTGCATTCCAACAAACCCCAAAAGGCTTACTCATTACACCAGCACTTTGGAAACTGTCTCCAGGTGAACACGGCTTCCATATCCATGAAAATCCATCCTGTGAAGCTGCTTTAAAAGATGGAAAAATGGGTGCAGCACTGGCGGCAGGTAGCCATTTAAATCCGGAGAAGGTTGCACATCATGGTACGCCAGAAACGGGACATTTAGGTGACCTTCCCGTGTTGGTGGTCAATGATAAAGGTTTTGCGACCACCCCTGTGATTGCACCACGTTTAAAGCTGGCTGATATTCAAAATCGTGCCATCATGATTCACGTGGGTGGTGACAACTATTCAGATACACCAAAACCTTTAGGTGGTGGCGGTGATCGTATCGCTTGCGGTGTAATTAAGTAATTTGAATACTGTGGGTATCTATCAAGTTATCCACAGTTGCTCTGCTTTTAGGCAGTTTTATTTATTTTCCAGTTTCACAATAACAAAATACAACTGAGCATGAATTTTGCATCTTATCTCTTATTTGAAGAATCAAGTATTTGAAAGATCATGCAAATATTTATGCTAAAAAATAGTGCCCGTTGCTGGCGAACAATGCTTTCCTTTGGGAAATTTATTCGTATGATGAAACCAGAACATTTCAAAGAATAAGAATCGTGAAAAATTTATCTACCCTGTTCAATTGCTTTCGCTCCAACTCGATTCTTCTTTATTGCCTGCAAATCTTAATTGTGCTGTGTGGTACAACCCTGCTGTTACATCAGCTCGGTTTTGGACAACTGATCGTTCCTGTCACCTTAGGCGCCATTGCTGCGGCACTGACCGATTTTGATGATCGTCTCAGTATTCGTTTACGTAATCTGATTTATGTCTGTGTGCTGTTCTTTAGCGTGAGTACTATTTTAGAGTTTCTCGCACCCTATAAATTTTGGTTCATTGTCTATCTCAGTCTTTCCAGTGCGGCATTAGTTCTTTTAGGCGCATTGGGGCAACGTTATGCAAGCATTTCCTTTGGGACGATTTTACTTTCGATCTATACCATGTTCGGTCTAGGCGAATATCCAGATTGGTATCAGCAACCGAGTTATTTTGTCTTGGGTGCCTTATGGTACGGACTAACCTCAATCCTATTTTTTATTATTCGCCCAACCTTGCCTTTACAAGAAAAAATATCAACCATTTTTCAGGATATTGCAGACTTACTACAGGCCAAATCACGCCTATTCGATCCAGATAATCGGAACAATGTTGAGACTTTATTGTTTGAACTTTCGCAAAAGAATACGCAAGTTGTAAATAGCTTGAATCAAGCCAAGAACTCATTGTTGACTCGCTTAAAAGCATCACGGGTCAACAGCACCAGTATTTATTGGCTCAATTTGTATTACTTTGCCCAAGACATGCATGAACAAGTCACTTCCAGCTATCTGCACTATGAAAAAATTCATCAAAACTTTAACCGAAGTGATTTGATTTTCCGTATTCAAAAAAATATGCAGCTACAGGCTTTAGCTTGCCATGATTTAAGCCAAGCCATTTTACATCATCAAACTTTTCAACCGAGCGAGCCTGCCAGTACTGCACTGGAAAATCTCGAATATTCCATGCAGGATTGGGTCCAACAGCATCCGGATAATCTTGAAGTCAAAAATCTGGAACTGATCTTAAATAATTTAAAAAGTGTGCATGAGCAATTTGCTCAACTGCAACTTAATCAAAATATCGAACAGCTTTCACCGCAGCAACATCAAGACCACCTCAATTTGCTCGATGATGATATTCAAGGCGTGCAAGATCTTATTTTGAAAATCAAACAACAGCTCAGCCCTCAGTCTGCATTGTTTCGTCATGCTGTTCGTTTGGCGGTGATTTTTGCCATTGGGTATGCCATTTCCTTGTTGCCCTTTGCCCAAAATGGCTATTGGATTTTACTTACCAGTTTATTTGTCTGTCAGATTACCTACTTTGCCACCAAGAGCCGTCTCAAGCTCAGAACGATCGGTACTTTGCTCGGTGTGTTGTTAGGGATTCCCATTCTGTATTTTGTTCCCAGTATTGAGGGGCAACTGGTATTGACTGTGATTTGCGGGGTATTATTTTTCTATTTAAGACAAAAGAAATATGCACTTGCCACCGTAATGGCAACCTTGATGGTGCTGCTGATTTTTAATTTAAAAGGTGCGGGCTTTAGTATTATTCTGCCACGAATTATCGATACCTTTATTGGCTGCGCAATTGCATGGTTGGCGGTCAATTTCATTTGGCCAGATTGGAATTTCCGTAATATTTCCAACAATATCAAGAAAAGCAATCAAACCATGCTCGAGTATCTGCATGTGGTGGTACAGCAATATCATCAAGGACGCCAACTTGATCTGAAATATCGAACCACACGACGTGCGGCACACAATGCACAAATCGAGCTCTCCAATATGATTTCCAGTCTGAGTACTGAACCTCAGCCCAATCAAGAACTGATCCAACATGCCTTTCGTTATCTGGTTTATAGTCATAGCCAATTGAGCTATGTCTCTGGTTTGGGACATCAACGTGAAAAAATCGAAGATGACAAAATCCTCGATCTGCTGGATAAAATTGAACAACTACTCCAGCAAAGTCTGGTCGAACAAGCCCCCATTCAACAAGATCATCTGGAACATTTACTGACAGAAATTGAGGCCTTCAATCGGCAAGAACAGGTTTCTAAACAACATCCATTGTTGTTAAAACAAATGAGTCTGCTGCTAGAAACTTTGACTGAATTGGTTTCGTTAAAAAATAAGCTGCTCAGCTTAGAAATTAAGTGAGCAGAAAATCAAAGCAAAAAACTTAATGTATTCCTTGCTGTTCACGGGCTTGCATATGCTGTTTCAAAGTATGGCGTGGTGAACTAAACCACAACACGATCAAGACCACACTTGCCAAAGCAAAAGCCCAGATATGGAAATGCGTATACAGCACTCGAACCAATTCTATCACCACAAAGTAGCTGATCATCATCAGCATAGATACCGCAGCTGCGACTGTTCCCTTGGAAACTTCGGAAGACATCAGTGCAAAGCGGTACATCACCGAGAAACTAATCCCCTCACCAAGGCTGATTAAAGTCATCCCAATCAATAAACAAGGCACCAGATAAGCCTGCCAAATCACACCCAGTACCAAGAACAGCGTGCCTAGCAACATAATCGGCAAACCCAACAAGATGGTTTTACCCAGCGGGAAACGATCAATGATTTTGATCAAGATGATATTGCCGGCAATGAGGCCAAAGAACACAGGGAATTGTGCGAGACCATATTGCACGCTACTCAACTTCAACTCATCTACAAGAATGATCGGAGATAAGGCAATCCATAGCATCAAAGGCATACCGACCATGGGCAAAGCAATACTAAGCCCCAAGAAACGGCGATTGCTGAATACCTTTTTAAAGTCATCAAAAATATGGCTAAAAGGTTGTTTTGGTTGTTTACGGCTTTCCTGAGTGGATGGCATAAATTTCTTTAAACCAAACCAACTGATGAAAGACACCGCCGCAATGGCGACAAAGCCCCAATGCCAAGAGACATAATCAATCAGGAAAGCACCGAGTACAGGACCCAACAACGGCGCAAGCAAAGAAATATTTGCCATCAATGCCATGACTTTAATGGCGTCACGCTCTTCAAAAGTTTCCTGAATGGCCGCATAACCAACCGCAGAAATGACACTGAGACCCATGCCCTGTAGAAAGCGCAAAGTCAGAAACTGTTCAATATTATGCGTCAATAAAATTAGTAAACAGCACAGCGTGAAAAATGCCACACCTGCCAATAGCACTTTTTTACGGCCGAGTCGATCCGAAAGCGGTCCCAACAGCCATGCGACACTGGCACCACCCAACAAATAAAATGACATTGACGACGGTGCCCACGTTGCACTGACCGCAAATTGTTCTGTAATCGACAGCATCGCAGGCTGAATCAAGTCATTACCGATATAAACTGAAAATTCGAATAGCACCAAAGCTAAAGGAAACATGAGCGTTATACGGTTTAACGTCATGTTCTGATTATTCGTCATCATGTTTTGTTCACAAAAATAACCAACTGGCGTGCCTCCCATTTTCAACGATAGAAAATAGGATCATCACCACAAGATTTTATGGTTTAAGATTTAAATTTTGATGTCATGCTGTGAGAAGGCATGTGATAAACGTGAAAACACCGTATTCACAAGGTGTATGAAGAAAAACGATTTATTACGTGAGCTTGGTAAATGTTTTACCTTTTGGCAAAAATTGCCACGCGCAACTTTAGCACTTTTTAAAAATGACCGCAATTTAAACAGTCCAAAAGGCAAAGATTGAGATGTGTATAAGCAAAAAGTTATCCACAATTTTGCTTATGTTTTCTCCAACCCTGCAATTGAATTGCCGATTATGGGCATAACTCAAATTGGAAACTTTGCGTATTTTCACCTCTGGCACATTGATAACTTTGCTTCTTGTTCACCACTTTCCAAACATCCTGATCGCGTTTTAATTGATATTGTGTACGGACAGCAATGACTGAATCATCTAACTGCGCTTGTTCAACAGTGACCTGCGCATCAGTTGGATTTTCGGCGCGGTTAAATTGCTGATCTATTTTTAAATTGTTTTCTTCATGAAACAGATCCGGCTGATCCGATAAAATCGCGTGCATTACCGTACTCTTTTGCACCGTTGCCTGCTGCTGAGATTGGGGAATCGGCTGATTACACGCACTGAGTAATAATATGCAGCCTAAGATCATCGCAATTTTATGCATTTTGTACCTCTCCAATCCATTTTGCTCATTTATGCTACTATGCAAAACTAAATTGCCACGCAACAAAATGTATGTGGCGTGCATTAAATTTGTTGTCATCATGCAAGATGATGATCATAACAAATGATTAAAAAAACACAGTTTATAACATCAAAATCACCTTACTTTGGACATGCCGATATGTCAGATTTAGCGAAGAATTTAAGCATTATTTTAATCTTGGGTAGCACTTTGGCTGCCTGTTCCAAACATCCAGAAGGTGCAGCAAGCGATGCAGCTGTCGCAACTGAAAGTGCTGCAATGGACAGTACTGCTGCTCAAGAAAATGCAGTTCAAAATCCAGAACAACTGGTCAGCAATCAACAGAGTGCTTTAGAGCAAAACCGTCAATTGGTGAAAAGTGCACAACTGCAATTTGAAGTGAAAGATGTGTTAAAAACCACCTCTGCACTGGAACAACAATTACTGCAATACAACGGCTATATCGAAGAAAAACAGATTAATTATCAAGTCAGTGATCGGTCTGAGCGTGATCGAATTGATGGCAGTGTCGACATCTATGAAAAAATTACCCCGACTGTTCAGCTCACAGTCCGCATCCCCAATGCGCAGGTGACCACTTTCCTAAATAATTTATTGCCCCTCATGCTGAACTTTAATACTCAGAGCTATGAAGCCAAGCGTTATGAATTAAAACTGCTCGAAGAAAAACTGAATTCCGCCAATCAAAGTAACAGCGGATCAAATGCCGTTAACAATCAGTTGCAGCAACTGACCAATTTAGAAGTCAAAGATCGGTTGGCTTATAGCACCATTCGACTGGAGTTCTTCCAGCAGTCACAAGTGCGTAAAACCCATGATCTCAACATCCATCGCATTGCGACATTGGACAGTGATCCACTACTCAGTCGAGTTTGGGAAGCCATTAAAATTGGACTGTATGGCTTTAGAGAAACCATCATTTGGCTAGTGATGCTATGGCCGCTGTATTTAGCGATTGTGATTTTATGGGGGCTTCGTCGTTGGTATAAAACTAAAAAATCAAAAGCCGAATAACTCAATTGTTGACTTTTGATCAATAGTATTTTGCTGATTTATGCATTTTTACTCATGAATAGATTTCCTAAAATACGTGCATATTTTTAGAGATTTATTCCTGAGTTCTCCCATGAGCAATATTTTAATTATTAATGGTGCCAAACAGTTTGAACATTCGAATGGTGAATTAAATGACACCCTGACCAATTTTTCTCAGGCACATTTAACTGCCTTAGGTCATCAGGTACAAGTGACGCGTACCGACAGTGACTATGATATTCAAGCCGAGATTGCTAAATATCTATGGGCAGATGTGGTGATCTATCAAATGCCAGGTTGGTGGATGGGTGCTCCATGGACCATGAAAAAGTATATCGATGATATCTTCACTATTGGTCATGGTTCACTTTATGCCAGCGATGGTCGTAGCCGTTCAGATGCATCTAAAAAGTATGGTTCTGGTGGTTTAATCCAAGGTAAAAAATACATGTTGTCTTTGACTTGGAATGCACCGATGGAAGCCTTTACCGATCCAGACCAATTCTTCCACGGCGTTGGCGTTGATGGCGTTTATTTACCTTTCCATAAAGCCAATCAATTTTTGGGTATGGAATCTCTACCAACATTTATCGTCAATGATGTCATCAAGGCGCCGAATGTGCCAAGTTACCTTGAAGCGTACAAAGCACATTTAGATCAGCTGTTTGCCACAAGCCATTAAGTGAGAAAATATCATGCTAACCATTATTGCTGAAATACATACCCATGCAGGTGCGGAACATCGCCAAGCGGTCTTAGACGCATTTCAAAAGATTATCCCAACGGTACTGGCTGAAGAGGGCTGTCATGGCTATGAGCCACTGATTGACCATCTTCCTGCGATAGAAATGCAAGCATCTGATGCAAATAGCATTATCATGTTAGAGAAATGGCAAAGCACAGCTCATTTAGCAGCGCACATGCAAACTGCACATATGCAGCAACACTTTGAAGCCACTAAAGAGCATGTTGCGGATGTAAAAATCCGCATTCTAAACAGCGGGATTTAACAGATAAAACCATTAACCTAAGTTCGACATATTGAATATTTAAGTCGAACTCAGGTAATGAGTAAACGAATCATATTATTGATAATAATGCTGTTTTAAATGACGGCTATAGCCTGTTAAATACGTTTCCAAACTGGCACGACGATCTGCCTTCTGCATAGACTTTTCCACCAACTGCTCGATCTTATGTTCCAATAAATTAAGAATCGCGACTTGTTCTGCTTCAGGCAGTTGTACCTTTTCTTTCTGCTGCTTTTTAATTTCCAGATAATCTTCTGCCCAATGCCGTAATGGATCATTTGCATCCACTTGCGCAAACAGATCGGTAATCAGTAACTCAGGCATCTGTTCTTGGGTTGCCAACTCAGCCGACATCAAACCACGAATCGAATAAAAGACTTTCTTATAGGTAAAGTTATCTGCGGTTTGCATCACTTTCATCCCACCTTTTGCCAGTGATAAATAGTGGTGATACAAGGCGCTATAGTCGATTCGCTCTAGCAATCCATCACGAAAACCCTGCCATTCAGGAAAGGCATTAAAATATACAATATGTGCTCGGACCCACTCCAAAACAGTGGGGTTACTTTTTGCCAATAACCCAAACATTTTATCCAAGTCATAAGAAACAAAGTCAAAATCTCCGTCCATGATCTCAATCAGATCACGATATTTTTTATAATCAAAATATTGGTCTTTACTCGGTAAATGAAAGCCACGCACATCATAGTCACTGTCAGGACTGGCCATTCCCCATAAGCGACTGCCACTTTCAATATAAAATAATGGAATGTCTTGACGTTGTTGAAACAGTTTTTCGATTTCTTGATGGATGTTCATTGCTATAACTTCATTATTTAAAAATTTATACTTGCGAGAGACAATAATATTTTTTACTGTACGCATTGATTTAATAAATATTATCGACTGATAAGACAATCTCCATTCAATATAACAAATAGGATCATGCATGCAACTGACTTATGCGGGACAGGTTTTCTTGGTGGTCGTTGCGATCTTGTGTATTTGGTCACTTGTACTCACGAAATTTTGGCTAAAACGTTTAGCCAAGAATCGTGATAGCAGTAAGTTCGAATTTGCTTATTTATTTGTTGTCATCTTTAGCATTAGTTCTTTATTTTTCCCTTTTTCCTATTGGGTTTCACAAGCTGTTTATGCTTTGGCAACCAAGCCAAGCTATGATGCAACCATCGTGAGCTATACTTCCGAGTGGGTTGATACTGAACGTACAGACTCTAACGGGCGTAAATATAAAACCCAAACGCTCATGCACACCGCTCAAGTTCAATTCAAAGATGATCAGAACAGAACATTGCTCTTGGATAATTCAGTCCGTTCAGGTGATGTGCCTGTCGTCGGAGATCATATTCAAGTGGTTTATGAAACAGGTGATCGTTCTGCACAAGAAAAGAGTTGGCGTACAGGGCTCTTGTTTGCCGCTACTCTGTTTATGCTGTTTATCATGGGCTATATTCTGGTCATGATTATTGCCTATGCTTTGAATCGAAACATGGAACCTTATAAAGACTTTGCCAACCTATTAATTTTTAGAATCACTCTCCCCCTTGGCACTATGGTGATGTTTGGTATGTTGTCTTATTCCGTTTTTGCTTATTTCTTTTTAGGAGATCCACAGAATCTACCTGTATGGGCAGTTGCAATCTGTGGCTTCTTTACACTCTGCCTTTTACCGCTGATTTATCATATTTTGACGGGTTGGAAAGCGTATAGGAGATAGATAAGTCAAAGCTCAGTTTACTATCGTGCGGGCGGCATGGATGCCGCCATGTGGAACTGCTGTACAAGGATGTACTGTCAGTTCCACAAAGGATTTTTGCCTCCTTTTGATCCTTCAAAAGTAGAGAACTCCCATATAAGCATTGTTCAGAACTCACTCATGATAAGTATAAGCCTGTGTCGAAATTTTCTTAAAATATAGCTTAACTATGATTTTATTTCACAATAAAAAAGCGTATCTTTCGATACGCTTTTAAAAGAACTTCTTTTATCTAATCAAGCATTAAAGATCAAATAATTTGCCTGGGTTCATAATCCCATTCGGGTCAAATGCCAGCTTCAATGCTTTCATATATTCAATTTCTTCAGGTGAACGTGAATATTCCAAATATGGCTTCTTGGTCATCCCCACACCATGCTCAGCAGAGATCGAACCATCATATTTTTTAACGGTATCAAACACGTATTTGTTCACCACCTGACACTTGGCAAAGAACTCATCTTTGGTCAAATTCTCAGGTTTTAAAATATTGAGGTGCAAGTTACCGTCACCGATATGACCAAACCAGCAGATTTCAAAGTCTGGATAATTATCTGCAACAATCGCATCGATTTCCGCAATAAACGCAGGTACATGCGTAATTAACACAGAGATGTCATTTTTATATGGAATAAATGGTGCAATCGATTCCGAAATATCTTCACGCAAACGCCATAAGCTTTGCGCCTGTTCCAGACTTTGGCTCATCACACCATCAATCACCCAACCTTGTTCCATACAATGCTCAAAAATCTGCATTGCCTTGTCCATGATTGGTTCATACGGTGCTTCAAATTCCAATAACACATAGAACGGACATTGCGTTTCAAATGGACGTTGTACATGACCACGATCCAATACTTTCTGCATTGCCAATTCACCAAAGAATTCAAACGCAGTCAGATCAATTGCATTTTGGAAAGCATGTAATACCGGCATGACTGCTTCAAAGTCAGGTGCGCCTAATACCATTACTTGTAAGTTTTGTGGCTGACGCTCAAGCTTGATCTCAGCTTCTGTCACTAGACCTAGCGTACCTTCACCACCGATAAACAAATGCTGTAAGGAATAACCCGTCGCATTCTTAATCATGCCTTTGTTTAAACGCAGCACATCACCTTTGCCCGTCACCACGGTCAAACCGAGTACCCAGTTACGGGTCATGCCGTATTTGATCACTTTAATACCACCAGCATTGGTACCGATGTTACCGCCGATCTGACTTGAACCTGCTGAAGCAAAATCCACTGGATAGTACATGCCTTGTTCTTCGGCATAATTCTGTAATTGCTCAGTCACTACACCTGCTTGAACACGGACCATACGGTCAGCAGGGAAAAACTCAAGAATCTGGTTCATCTTGTCAAAGCTAATTACAATCTCGCCATTGGTTGCGACAGCACCCGCTGAAAGCCCCGTACGACCGCCCGATGGGGTAATCGCGACATTGAATTGATTGGCAAGTTTAACAATGGCCTGCACTTGTTCAGTGCTTGAAGGGAAAACGATGACTGATGGGTTCGGATCAAAATGTTTCGTGTGATCTCGTCCCCAATTTTCTAAACTGTCGGCATCGGTTTTAATTCGGTTTTCACCCACAATTGCCGTTAATTGGGTCAATAACTCAGGTGTTAAAGCGACTGAAGCATTCATCGTTTACAGGCCTAGCAAGAAGTAAAGATAGAGCATTTGAATAACAACACAATATTTTTCAATATCTTAAAATGCAGTATTCAACATATAGAAACTCGGCAGAACAGCGCAAACCTGATGTTTTCAGATTTGACTATCAGATCTCTGCATTTTACATAGAAGCAGGCACGGGATAAAGCTTAGGATAAAGATACTGTAATAACAAAATGTGTATAACCAATAAAATTCAGTTCGAACTGAAAAATTATCAATAATTCTGCTGCGGTAATTTTAAACGAAATATTTATATCTCAAAGCTCTATGCTATAGTACTGCAACTAAATTTTGGCCTTTGTAGCGGAGCCGTAATGAGCCAACATCTATCACTACCTAAAGACAAAATCCGTTTCCTTCTGTTAGAAGGTGTGCATCAAAATGCCATCGATACCTTAAATGCAGCGGGTTATACCAACATCGACTACCACAAGACTGCGCTTGAAGGCGAAGCTTTGAAAGAAGCGGTTAAAGACGCACACTTCATCGGTATTCGTTCCCGTACACAATTGACTGAAGAAATCTTTGAAGCTGCGAACAAACTCATTGCAGTGGGTTGCTTCTGTATTGGTACTAACCAAGTCGATTTAAAAGCGGCAATGTCTCGTGGTATCCCAGTTTTCAATGCACCGTATTCAAATACGCGTTCGGTCGCAGAATTGGTTCTTGCTGAAACAATTCTTCTGCTTCGTCGTGTACCTGAAAAATCGAAAGATACGCATGCGGGCGGTTGGAATAAAGCTGCGGTGGGTTCGTTTGAAACTCGTGGTAAGACTTTGGGTATCGTCGGTTACGGCTCGATCGGTTCACAACTTTCTGTATTGGCAGAAAGCTTAGGTATGAAAGTCATCTATTTTGATGCTGTGACCAAATTACCATTGGGTAATGCACGTCAAGTTGGCTCTTTAGATGAACTTTTAGCAACTGCAGATGTCGTGACTCTACACGTTCCAGATGTTCCATCTACGCGTAACTTCTTCAAGAAAGAACAATTCGCGAAAATGAAAAAAGGCTCAATCTTCTTGAACGCAGCACGCGGTACATGTGTTGTGATTGAAGATTTAGCAGATGCGATCAAATCAGGTCACATCGCTGGTGCAGCGGTTGACGTATTCCCGAAAGAACCAAAAGCGAATGGCGAAGAGTTCCTATCTCCACTTCGTGGTTTAGACAACGTGATTTTAACACCGCACGTTGGTGGTTCTACTATGGAAGCGCAAGCAAACATCGGTTTAGAAGTGGCTGAAAAATTCGTTGCTTACTCAGATAAAGGTATGACGCTTTCTGCGGTGAACTTCCCAGAAATCGCATTGCCACTTTCTGATGGTCAACACCGTTTGCTTCACATCCACAAAAACGTGCCGGGTGTGTTATCGAAGATCAATACATTGTTCGCTGAACAAGGCATCAATATCTCTGGTCAGTCGTTAATGACCAAAGGTGATATCGGTTACTTGGTGATGGATGTTGACGCATCTGCATCTCAAGAAGCGCTTGATACCTTGAACCATGTTGAAGGTACGATCCGCGTTCGCGTATTGTTCTAAGTCATATTTAGAATAATGTCGAAAAAGCCACAGTTGATGCTGTGGCTTTTTTATGGGCGTTTGACTTATTATGTGAATATTATACCAACTGTTAAATAATAAAATGTCTACCCCAATGCTGAAAACACCACTTCATGCTTTATTGCTGTTGATGATTGCCATGTTGTGTGTGCAAGGCAGTGGTTCTTTAGCCAAAATTCTGTTTCAAAGCTTTCCTGTATTGACCGTCTCCGCCATGCGATTATTTTTTGGTGCGATTATTTTGGCACTAATTTTTAAGATCTGGACCATCAATTTCAAAGTGGTGCGTTGGAAAGCCATTCTCACCTATGGTGTCGCACTTGCTGGGATGAATGCCCTATTCTATTTATCCCTTGAACGCTTACCACTCGGTCTAGCGGTTGCCTTTGAATTTATCGGTCCCTTAAGTGTCGCGCTCTATCATGCTCGGCAAAAATACGATTTTATTTGGGTTGGTTGTGCCATTCTAGGCTTAATGTTGCTCTTTCCTTTGCAACAGGCCCAACAAGGTCTCGACATGCTTGGCGTATTCTTTGCCATCAGTGCAGGTGCATGTTGGGCGCTGTATATCATTGCTGGACAAAAGCCTTCTGGCATTTCAGGTAATCATACTGTCTGTTTAGGCATGTCGATTGGTATGCTCTGCCTGCTGCCTTTTGCAGTCTTTTCAGGAGCTATCGATCGAGTCTTTGAACTGCCTAATTTATATTATTTTATCGGTCTTGCGATACTCGCCAGTGCCTTACCGTTTACCTTAGAAATGATCGCATTGCGTAGTTTAACCCCGCTTAGCTTTGGTACTTTGATGAGCTTGGAACCTGCGGTTGCTGCGCTCTCAGGTTTTATTTTCCTAGGTGAGACTCTACTGTGGAATCAATGGTTAGCTTTAGGCACCATTATTCTGGCTTCTATTGGTTGTACCTTTACCACCCAACAAGCTCGACAGCAAAAAGAGCTCAAATAAATGCTGTTTTCCGATCCTAAGATAACTCTTCAATATTTCGTAGATCCTTTATGAAAAATATCCAGTTGGTCGCTGTGCTGTATATGGTTCTTTCCATGGTGGCTTATCAAATCAGTGCTTCATTTGCCAAGCAATTGATTGCCATACTCGACCCACTGACCGTCACAATTTTAAGGTTATGTTTCGCTACGATTATCGTTGCGATCATGTTCCGTTCATGGAAGATTCTCTCCAAACTCAGTCAACTTAAATGGCGAGATTTACTATGCTACAGCGCAGCTTTAGGTTGTATGAACATCTTGTTTTACACCTCTTTAGGCAAACTGCCGCAAGGCATTGCCGTTGGGTTAGAGTTTATTGGTCCACTCGGTTTAGCCTTACTCTCAATTAAACAACGCAGTGATTATATTTGGGTTGTATTTGCGATTTTAGGGATTGCACTCATGGTCCCTTGGCATGATGCCAATGCCCAAAATTTTTCTTATCTCGGAGCAGCCTGTGCATTAGGTGCTGGTTTCTTTTGGGCACTGTATATTTATTTCGGACATCGTGTCGTACAACAAAATATTGGTATGCATGCACTGACCATTGCGATTGGTTTAGCCGCTCTTACGCTACTCCCCTTCGGCCTTTGGAATAATGCACCAGTTTTGATGGATACCCAATATTGGGGTAAAGCCTTGGTCATTGCGATTTTAGCAACAGCCATTCCTTATGCATTGGATTTAATGGCACTGAAACGTCTCAGTAAACTGAGTTATGGAACCCTATCCAGCCTAGCACCAGCACTTGCAGCACTCGCAGGTTTAGTATTGTTACATGAGCAAATTAGCTTGATTCAGTGGGTCGCTTTGGCATGTATCATGGTAGCTTCGATTGGTGTCACACTTCGTGGAGAAAAAGCCTAATTTTCTCCACCCAATAATTATGCTGTAAGAATTTGATAGCCTAATCGGCAGATCAAAATACTCACCAAAATCAGGAATAAAATACGGATAAAGCCACTGCCGTATTTTAAGGCCAAACGCACACCCAATAATGAACCGGCAATATTGGCAACTGCCATCATCAAACCCAATGCAAACAGCACATGTCCTGTCGGAATAAAGAAACTCAATGCTGCTAGATTGGTCATGAAGTTGCCAATCTTTGACAATGCCGAAGCATGTAAAAAATCGACCTGTAAAAAGCGAATAAAGAAGAAAATAAAGAAACTGCCCGTACCTGGGCCAAAAATACCATCATAGAAACCAATCGCCAAGCTACCAATCGCAGCCAGTACGAGTAACTTAGGTGTGATTTTTTGATCGATATGGACTTGCCCGAATTGCTTCTTCATAAAAGTATAAATCGCAATCACAATCAACATGACCAAGACGATCGGTCTTAAGATATGTGTGGGAACTAAGGATACACAGGCAGCACCGATAAAGGAGCTAATAAAGGCAAACAGTGCAATCACACCCAACAATGACCATTGCAACTTCACCCGTCGTACAAATGAAAATGCAGCCGAACCCGTCCCACAAATCGAGGCCAGTTTATTGGTACCAAATAAGGTAGCAGGTGCGATTTGCGGTAAAGCCCCCATCAAGGCTGGAATCTGAATCAAACCACCACCACCGACAGCTGCGTCAATTGTTCCTGCACAAAAAGCGAAGAACACCAGTGTCAGAATCAGTTCCCATTCCATTGACAATAACCTTATAAGTTTAACAAGCGTTTTGGTACAAGACGTTTTTTATCCGTGATCTCAGCCAATCCCAAGCAACGTTCCCCATCAAAAACCAGCACTTCAGCCGCTGCATCATGATCAATATTGCTTTCCTGTCCATTGCCGAAATACTTTTCACGACCTTCTGGCAATTGCACCCGAGGAAAATGCTCAACAGGCGAATAGACTGAGAGTAATAAAGCATCTCGCTGTTCCAAAGAAAGGCTTTCGAGATATTCAATGGTATAACTTGGATTAATCTCAAAGTGACCTGTTTGAGTACGATGCAATTTGGTTAGATGCCCACCACAACCTAAAGCTTCGCCAATATCTTCGCCTAATACGCGAATATAAGTGCCTTTCGAGCAAGTCACATCCAATGTCAGACTATCTTCTGTAAAATCAACCAATGTTAAGTCATAGATGGTGACTGGGCGCGCTTCGCGCTCAATTTCGATCCCTTTACGCGCCAATTCATAAAGTGGACGACCATCACGTTTCAAAGCTGAATACATCGGTGGCACTTGCTGAATATCACCACGGAATTGTGCCAGAACCTGTTCAATATGCTCTGCGGTTAATGCGGGTACTTCTCTCTGTTGGAGAATTTCACCTTCAACATCACCTGTCGCTGTGGTTTGCCCTAACTTGACCGTAGTTTGATAACGCTTGGTTGAATCCAATAGATAATGCGAAAACTTGGTCGCCTCACCCAAACAGATCGGCAATAAACCAGTCGCCAATGGATCTAGAGCTCCCGTATGGCCTGCTTTTTGCGCATTAAAAAGTCGACGCACTTTTTGCAATGCAGAATTAGAACTTAAACCTAAAGGCTTATTTAATAGGAAAACACCGCTTAAATGGCGATAAGAACTTTTTTTCATAAAAGAAAAGTCAAAGCATAAAGACCTATTTTAGCAAAACTCGGCCTAGGATTTAAAAAAGGATTGGCTTTTAGCCGTAAACAGACATAAAAAAATGCGCCAAAGGCGCATTTTTCTGCTTTACAACAAAGTTAAAATTAACCTTGTTTACGAGCTGGTAACTTTTCACGAATACGTGCAGCTTTACCAGACAACTCGCGTAGGTAGTAAAGTTTAGCACGACGAACGTCACCACGACGTTTCACTTCGATTTTAGCGACGATTGGAGAGTGAGTTTGGAAAACACGCTCAACACCAACACCGCTAGAGATTTTACGAACTGTGAAAGCAGAGTTTAAACCACGATTTTTCTTCGCGATTACAACACCTTCAAATGCCTGAAGACGTTCACGTTCACCCTCTTTTACTTTAACTTGAACGATAACTGTATCGCCCGGTGCAAAAGCAGGGATGTCTGATTTTAACTGTGCATTTTCAACAGCTTGAACTAAAGGATGTTTACCACTCATGTGGAATCTCCAATATGTGCGGGAGAGAAGAGGTCTCTGACACCGCTGGGAATAGAGGCTAAAGCGCATATCTCCCGTTTAACTTTCCCTTTACAACAGAATGTTGTAAAGAGCCTATTTTTAACTTAAACAACGTTTAAGTAGAACTCGAAGCTGAGCTTCTCGTTGGGTACAAAGACAAACTGATACCAGTTTAATCTTTCGAATTTTTTAGCCATTTTTTTTGCTGCTTGGTCAACTCGACTTTTTCCACCAATTCTGGTCGACGGTCTAAAGTGCGTTGATAACGCTGCAAAAATCGCCACTTCTCAATATTGGCATGATGCCCAGATTTTAATACCTCGGGTACATCCAAACCTTCGAAATGATCAGGCTTTGTATATTGTGGGCAATCCAGTAGACCATCCACAAAAGAGTCTTGCACCGCAGATTGCTCATCAGACATCACATTCGGCAAACGACGAATAATACTGTCCAGCAATACCATGGCAGGGAGTTCACCACCCGATAATACGTAATCTCCAATCGACCATTCCTGATCAACATATTGTTGGATCAAACGCTCATCAACCCCTTCATAACGTCCACACAGTACAATCAAACCATCATAATCAACGAATCGTTGTACCGCCTGTTCATTTAAAGTCTGGCCTTGTGGTGACATATACACCACAGGAGCATGAACACAGCCCGCTTGCGAAGCAAGTTGTTTAGCATGGGTAATCGCTTTTGCCAACGGCTCAGCCATCATCACCATACCTGGACCACCACCGAAAGGACGCTCGTCCACTCGCTTGTAGTTGCCCTCAGCAAAATCTCGTGGGTTAATGCAAGTGACTTGCACGATGTCACGCTTTGCTGCACGCCCGCTAATCCCGTGCGCTGTAATCGCTTCAAACATTTCAGGAAACAATGTGATGACTGCAAAAAACACCGCAGACTCCTTTATTTTCCTGCTGCGCTACTTTCCCCGAAAGGGTTAGTAGTCTACGCCCCAATTGACGTAAATACGACCAGCTTCAAGATCAACGCGTTGTACCACATCTTTATGCCAAGGAATCATTCGCTCTTCAGCATCAATGCTATCAGGTGTCGCTTTCACGACCATGACATCATTGGCACCGGTTTCAAACAGTTCGTAGATTTGACCGAGATTCACTTCTTGTTCTTCATCATCAAGACCTAACACTGTTAGACCTTTAAGATCAGACCAGTAATACTCGTCTACGTCTGCTTTTGGCAGCTGAGATTTGGCAATCCAGATATTAGCGCCAACCAAGTTTTCCGCTCCAGTGCGATCATTCACATCCTTCAACGCGACAACAAGGCCTTTGCCATGTGGTTTCCAACGTTTTACATCAATTGTTTGCCAACCTGCCTTAGTCTCAATGTACCAAGGAAGGTAGTCAAACATATTGCTCATAGGCTCTGTATTAGAGTAAACCCAGAGCCACCCATTCAATCCATAAGCTGAACGTAACTGTCCAATCTGAATACGATCTTCTGGCACATTCTGTGTTGATGTCATGGGCTACCTACTACAATTATGCAGTAGTTGCAGCTTTTTTAGCTTGAGCAGCTAAAGAAGCAACGCGATCTGAAGGTTGAGCACCTTGAGCAACCCAGTGAGCAAAACGGTCAGCATCTAAACGAACTTTTTCAGCTTTACCTTGTGCAGTTGGGTTAAAGAAACCAATACGCTCGATGAAACGACCATCACGTGCATTGCGACTATCAGTTACAATGATTTGATAGAATGGACGTTTTTTTGCACCACCGCGCGCTAAACGAATAACAACCATGAGAACAACCTTATAATTTTTACGGATTATCCCTGCGCCGACCATCGGCAGCACTTCAAACCCCTTTCATAGAGGGCGATATTCTACGTTATATTTGCCTTGAAAGAAAGATTAAATTTAGGGTTATCCACAAGCTTGAATTTAATTTATAAAATCTACTGAGTTACCAGTCTTCTGCATCATTCCCACAACTTGTGGCAGTGATGTTTGCGGCTGTTTTAGTCTTACATTTAAGGCCTGTGCTGGTCAAAAGTAATGAGTAATTTCGTGGGCTTTGGCTCACTGCTTTTAAAGACCATGTTTGAGTATTGACCGTTAATGTTAAGGTGAATTTTTGGTTACCACTCGTTGCTGTCAAAGGTAGAAGCAAGGTGGTGTTGGTTGCGCTAGTTACCGAGTAATATGGCCCCTGATTCGTCGATATGCCTTTCAGTACAAAACCATCGTAACTGAAGTTACGTGCCCGATGTTTTTCCAAAAGCTCAGCAACTTTAAGCATTTCTTGTTGTGCTGTAGATAAATCTGCACGGCGGATATAAGTGTCATAACTGGGGATGGCAATCGCAGCAATAATCGCCACGATTGCAACCGTAATCATCAATTCGATTAGCGTAAAGCCTGAATTGCGACAACAGTTTTCCTGCGCAATTGACCTTAAATTACACTTAAAGGTCCGAGAGTGCAAAGCACTCCCTCTCTGTAGGCCATCAAAATAGGAATTTTTCATTTTATTCATTACGTTCATACCAAGTCAGTGGCACCAATTGGCGACGCATTTGATTGACAGGTAAACCACTCAACGTATTGCTGCTATTCCCCGAAACCAATCCACGTGATTGTAAATTGTTTTTGCTTGTCGAACCTGCACCAACACTCAGTGCCACAATGCCATCGCCAGATTTACCCACCAATCCAACGGATTCCGAAAGCTGTGTTTGCTCACACACACCAAATGGTAAACAATAACGATACACCTCAGTTTTCCCACGTACCTGAACTGGACAGGTTGGCGTTACGCCACGGTCATACACACTGGCATATAAATTCTTGTTCATCACAACCATTTCATCTGTCACTTTCTTCGCATTGGCAAAAGAAACCGCCCAGCCATTTGGCATCAATGCTTTTACTTCTGCAATATTCTTATCTTTAGCTTCATCTTTACTCAATATGCCGCGTAGTGCTTTGCCTGTTGTAGTTAAATCAATATCCTTTGTCTCTAATTTATCTGCTGCCAATGTATATAAATTGGTTTTGATTACATCACGATCAAACAAATTATAAATAGCACCTGAGCTAGAATCACTGGCTGGTAAACTGCGATTGCCTGAGGCAATGCTAATGACAGCTAATGGTTGTTCATAACCATAAACAGTAAAGTTTGGCGCATCAAAGAAACGTGGGCTAAGACCACCTGTTTTATGTAAATTTAGGATACGTGTCGCACGTTGTGCAAAATCACCTGTTGTTGTATTGGCATTGATATCCACACGCCAAACTTGTCCACCCAAATCCCCAAAGTATAAATGATCCACTAAGCCATTGCCGTCACGATCAGCGACACTGATACGACTGACAACGCTATAATCCATATTGCTTACATTTAAGGCATTCTCTTTTGCAGTATCGTTTTTAGTTGTTGCACTTGAACTTGCCCACCATAATAAATCCCCATTATCAGCATCAAACATATAAACCCCTGCACCTTTTTTATTGGTTTGGTTATATGTTGGGCACTCATATCCCTTGTTACTATAAGCAGATAAACTCACACCTGTTTCTGATTCAGCACAAGCAACGGTGCCTGAGGCATCATAGCCGCCTCCGACAAACATTACTTGTTTACGTTGCCCTTTCCAACTGACATAAGCAATTGTAGGTTTAGACCAGCTCTGTCCCATGTTCTCGATTGCTGAGAATGCTTGCCCTGCTGGGTTCGCTGCTGAATAAACTTTGCCTGTATTTGGATCGATATGGAATTTGATTTCGGGTTTGTCTAGATCAGCAAGATTAAGTGCGTAATAACTACGTCCTCCCATACGCAAGCCACCATATAAAGTTTGTTTTCCTGTTGCGATGACAGTATCTTTATTTTTTGCTTGCTGAACAGTCGCATAAACTTTGCCATCACTGCCCATACCATAGGCATATTCGGTATAAGCGGCCCACGCACCGTCTATTCCATACGGCATATCAGGCCAATAACCTTTACGGTCTTTTACAAAAGCTTTTCTTTGCTCAGCATTTTCCAACATTTCATTTGGCACAAAAGCAAATTTCTCTTTGCCATCGTCAGCATCCACGACATGTAATAGACCTTGGGTTGAACCAAAAGCAATGTAGTCATCCCGATCAATTTTGTTCGTATCAAACTTAGCATATTGAGTCAGTTTTAATGGCGTAGAATGAAGTGACATCCCCACTTGCCAAAGTGGTTCACTTTGCGTAAGGCTATTTCCTGTTGCACTTTCAGGATTATCTAACTGATAGCCCAAAAGACTCATTAAATAACCACCATAGCTATCTTTGGCAGAAGCATTGATTGCACAGCGTGCCTCACTCGAATCAGCCAAATAATCCGTTGTTACTTTTTTCAAGCTTGAACTTTCAGCAAAACTGCCATCAGTTTTACAATTTCGATTAATCCACAACTTACGTGCTGAGGTATCCGTCTTTGTTGGCCGTAAAGTCTTAAGTTGACCTAATGCACCACCTGTAAATAATTTAGTGTTTTTAACTTGATCTTCTAATTCATTACTATTCCATTGATCTTTCCAATCCACCATACGGATAACATTATTTCCACTGGTCATATCTGTAACGGAGTATTTTTTAAGATTTCCAAACCAATTTTGTTGATCTGCTGGTGCAAACATACTGTTATAGACGTCATTGCTCAATTGATATGGTGTTAATGGATCAGCAGGAATAGTTTGTAAGCCCATAAACGGCGCTGATTCCACATCAACAATATGCTGATTGAAATTGACAATACTTTGTGCAATCCCACCCGTACTTGCTTCTGTATACCAACCACCTTTACCTTCTTTCCCCCAATATGCAAGATTCCTCACATCTCCAAGTTCTGCGTCAGTTGTAGGCTGAGTTGGCAAGATGATATCAACAACATTTAAAAGTGGTCTTAGGTCAGCAATAATACTCAAGAGGCTCAATGCAGCATTTAATAGACTTTTTACGCTGCTCAACAATGTATTGACAATACTCCCACCTGTACCTGCACCAATAACATTGTCGCCACTGAGCCTTACATAATTGAACTCTTTACCGATACCTGCTACACCTGTTTTGATCTCAACCTGTGTTCGATAAGCGGCATTAGTATCCAATAATGCCTTGGAATAATTCGCCAAGCATGCCCAGGTCGCTGTAGAGGTGCCCAATTCCCACCCACTTGGTGGACTTACCTTACAAAAATCATTGATATTGGTTGTTGCAGTTTTCCCAAGAGACTTCTGCATAATACGCTGCACGCCCAACGCATCAGCAGGCACAAGTTTTGGCGCATTGCCTGTTAAAACAAAAATACCCTGAGCTTGGCATTGTGAAGTTGTCGCCCCACTTATTTTTTGTTTGATCGAGGTTGGATTATCATAATCATCACTATTTGCCTTCATTGGAATAGTCGTGGCACGATAGTTATAGCCAGAATAACTCGCATCCGCAGCATAGTAATAACGAATCACGCTCTTATTCGTATTACCAGACAGCAATCCAAGCAGTGCTCCCAGCAAATCGCCTAGCACTCCATTGCTTGGTGTTACTTGTTCCGTACGGATGTAACCCGTTGGAATGGGATATTCTATTAATGTGTCAATTGGCCAACTATTCTTTTTATGATATGAAGTACAATCATTATTTGTTTGCCGAGTTAAACATTTATATGCAACACTTGGCTTGGCAACAGACACTTCAAACTCAGACAGAACCTCGCCTGTTCCTCTGGTATTATGTCCGAGTAAATAAGCCCCTGTTTCTGCATAAGCTGTAACCAACGGTGATTCTGGATTATTTAGTAAAGCCACAAGCGTAGCGGGAAGACTACCAATAAGCCCAAGTACATCGGTAACTAAACCAAGAATATTAAGCCCATCAAGTACATTGCCCAGAATGCCTACAACTTTATCCAAGGTATTTCCCAACGGATCCGAACTTGGGGCCAAACCATCTATCGCGGCTTTTAGTGCTTTCCGTTGATTACTATCATCAGCTACAACTGTACCACTCTCATCTTTATCGCCCTTTTTATAGCCTAGCTCTAGCGCAGGGACGACAATCATGCCTGCTTTTTGGTTTACACCACTACTGTTTTTAGCAGGAGCAACCGTTAGTCCTATTGCTGTTTTAGGAGATAATGCCGTAACCCCATTTTTTGCATTACCATTTAAAACATCACGTACAGCCATTTTGATTCGGGATAACCGACTATAACAACGATAACCCTCACCTAAATTAATATTCACGGAAAGGATTTTATTACTCCGAACGGGTTCACTTGCTTCAAGCTTAGAAAATGGCGTACAACTGGCACGCATATAATCTAATGAGCTTTGCAGGCCCAATAAACTATTTTTTTGGGTTCCTGTGATGGTGTCAACAGTACCCAACAAGTCTAAAACTGCTTTTGGAAAAACCACATCACAATAAGCTTCTGTTCCCGCAGGTGGTGTCAACTTAACATCTACAACTGGCAATGCCCCGACAACCGCAAAGACTTTACTGCTAATACATAATGGATAGTCTTTTAATAAGTCCAATGCAGGAGAGCCCATACTTTGGGAGGTATCTACCATTAACATAATGGTACTATTTCCACCGCTACTTCCTTGTCGGTAGATCTCAACATCACTTGCATGAACAGTGGGAGCAACGACAAATAAACATGACAGTGCAGAACTGACCAATACAAACCATTTTGTGTTGTTATTACTCACATTGATTTGTTTTTTTTGTTTCGTATTATTATTTTTCATGATCATTTCTCCCTTATGAACCTGATGGCTCAAAGTCAGATAAGAAGCGATATTCTGCAACTTGTGTGCTATATAAAATATTTTTCTCTTGTAGGCACTGAACCAACCCTGTTTCTTTTTTTTCAATAGCTTCTGGCGTTAGCTCAATACTTTTATTCAAGCACCCTGTTTTCGTATCAAATAAATCACTATTAGGGTTTGAAAGTAGCCCTTCCATTACTGAGGTCACCTGTACGCGCAAACGAATACTATTTTCTGTTTTTGCACCAATAGCATCTGTACCGCGTGCTAAATCTGAGAAAGGTTGGGTTGTAGACGCCGCTTTTTTAATATGAATTTGTGTCACAACTTGAGAACGACCACCAGAAAACTTGGTTACATCACGTTTATCTTCATCACTCAGCGCCTGACATGCTCCACCACCTGTCGCCATCAACTGACTATGCTTCGTTGCCCCATCCCAATATAACCAACTCGCATTTGACAAGTTAAAAGGTTGGGTACCCTTAAAGCAAAAAACCAGTTCTTTATTCCAGTTATTCTCATTCTTAAAGAAACCGACGATCCCATTAGCAGAAGCCATATTCTGCTGAATATCCGGATTTTGAAAATACATTAATGCCGCATCCGCATTTTGTGCCAATAATGTTTGTATTTGATTATTACTCACCAATTTTAATGAGCTGACGCTTTGTCGAATCGCAAGAGTGCCTATAATCGTGATCATCAGTACAATCATCAGTACAACGATCAGTGTCGAACCACGTTGAGCATGTATCATGTTCCAGCCCCCCCATTTGTACAGGTTGTGGTTTTACTGCTATCGCAGCCCTCTGAAACCCAACCCATCGCATTTCTTAACGAAATGGTTTGATCAACAGCCTGACGTAAATAATTATCCTGAGAAGCAGGCGTAAGACTGACTTTGGTACCAAGAACTTGAAATGGCTCTTTATTTCTTTGATTAATTACAGCTTGATTGCCCGTCTTATTATCTGAACGAACCAAGACACCTATCTGAATTGCATGAACATATGGGCGAACAGCTTGCACGACCCCATCAATATTTTTTTTCGTTGCGGTCAATGCCATGTAATTTTTAACATCGGTATACGCCAAAGTACTATTGGCACTGTTTAGCTCACCATCCATGTAGCCCAAACGAATTTGAAAAAGATCGACATTGGGTAAAATGACCTGACTTGCTCCCCAAGCCAGCTTTAAGCGGTCAGTTGATGTTTTGCTATCAAGTACAGCCTGCGTATATTGCGCAGCCTGACAGCGTAAAGATTGCCGCGTATCTGTTGATGTCGAGCCGACATAATAACGCTGTACCACGAAAGTCCCATTCGCAACATCCACACCAGAACAATCAATGCCGCCTTGGGGTGCTTGATAACGAATCAGTAATTGATCATTGGTTAAACCCGTGACATTGGCATTACCGAAACTGGTGACTTGGTTATTGGCAAAACAGTCTGCACAATTTAGATCAATTTTCGCCCCCACATTATTTGAACTAAGTAAAATACCCGCATAAGCGGTTTGGTCATTAATCGCAGGAACGGGAGAGCTTAGATTTGCTTTACGAATATCATCAACAATAAAGTTCAATCCCAAACTGGCATTGTCTTGAATATGCGCCATTGCTTTTTGCAACTTATAACTGGTAATACCCGTAATAAAAAGCTGAATCGCAGCAGCAACAATCAGTAAACCTAAGGTGAGCGAAATCATTAACTCAATCAAAGTAAAGCCTGACTGAGTTTTAATATGTTTGGTGTAAAGGAGGTCTGTTTCCATTTTAATACGCCTCCAAGAACAAGCAGTGTGATCCAGACACATAGACACCATCTTTAATACATGATGCAATACCCTGATCACCTGCTAAATTTGTTTCATCCCAAGCCACATAAATACATTGTCGATTATTTCCTGTCGGACACTGATCTACAGCGAGATTCATTCCATTATTCTTGGCCTCAATTGCCGCATTTTGTAAATCTTGCTGTGCAATCTTTTCAGGTTTATCAGCAACATTAGTAACTGCTGTAGTTGGTACAGAGACTGCAGCGACTTTGTATTTCCCAGCTCGGGTGGCCTGAGGATTTGCTCGCATACGCTCAGCAAGGTCACGTGCAATGGTTGATGCTAAAATTTGCTTATTTGCTTCAAAACTGGCGTCGATTGCTCTTAACTGTAAAGCAGCAAAACCTAATACGCTGATTGCCAATAAAACTAACGCGACTAATACCTCAATGAGCCCAACACCTTGTTGTTTTTGAATATTCATGGGCAAGCTCCCTCTTTTATTATTGTGTCTCCAATCACCCCAACCCGAATACAATAAGAAAGATTTTGACGCTGTAAAATAAAATCTTTTTGCGCTGCAAGACTGCCATTACGCCTAAAACTGAGATTGGTCGATGAAGCATTGGTGCTTGTAATGCCATTGTCTAAACGAGCAATAAAAATCCGCTGTGTTTCCTCTTTTGGAATGGCTACGGCTGTTGCACAATCGGTATCAGATAGAGACGCCAAACAAAGACCTGTAGTTTGACGCAGCAAAACAGCTTGGCTTCTCGCTTCAGAAATTTTCATAACAAGTTCACGCGCAGAGGACTCTAGCTTTTGACGGCTGTACATCGTTGCAAATGAAGGCGCTGCCATTAAGGCAATGATTGCCAAAATAGCTATAGTGATAATCAGCTCAACGAGAGTGAATCCTGCGATAGAAACCAGTCGAGTATCACTCGACTCTATTGCAAGTCGATAAGTCAGGCTTCGGGTCCGAAAATGAACAAAGCCGTGCTTTGTCTGAGCGTAAGATGAAGAACTATGTTCGAATTTGGAAGGGTGAGGTTGAACAACTCTTAACCCTGTAGCAAGATGATCAGGCGATTGAACAAAACAAGGCTTTGTCCTAAGAAGTATAACTTCACAAGAATTTGGAGCACTTGGCTCTGATAGGTATGCTTGTTGCATATAGTCCTCCATATGCACAAATCTTTTTGTTTTAACGAGCATTTCATTATTTTTAATAAGTTTTGATTCTACGTTTTATGTTCATTTTACCTTTTCTTCAGGTATTCCATTCTTAAGTCAGTAAAATCAAATCGTTATATTAATGGAATGAACGCTATTTTCGTGATTGTTTTCATGTTTAGTACCAATTTCCGTCTAAAATGCACTTAAATCCACCTTTAAGAGATAAAAGGTAGATAACAGCAGATAAATGATAAAAAAATCACATTCATTAATTTTTATTGTTAAAGATGTTAAGTAATACCATGGATAAGCATAAAAAAAGCAAACATTCAGAATGTTTGCTTTTTTATACTCATAGAGGTTTAGTGAGTTAACGACCATCCCAGTTAGAAGTAGGAGTCAAATCACAACCTGATGCACGATGTTCCCAGAATTTTTGCCCTTCGCTATTTAAACAAATATCCCCATCCTCCTCCATACTCCCCATAGGAACCGCTCTTAATTCCCACGTTGCAACATTAGCGTTTGCTGCTGTTAATAATTGGCCATTAGAGTCCCTCACCGAAATCGAATAGAGTTGCTCTCCTGCCTTCGGATAATTAGCTCCACCAATATTTACTATTGTGACATTGCGATAACTTCCATTTACCACTTTATATTTTGCTAATTGATTCGCCATTTCAATCATATAAGACTGTACATTAGCCCTATTGGTTCTTTTGACATATTTTTGATAAGAAGGGTAGGCTATTGCAGCAAGAATCGCAATGATCGCTACAACAATCATGAGTTCAATCAACGTAAATCCATATTTATACTTCATTACCAACTTTCACCTCCCACCCCACAACCGATTTCATCAGGATGCTCCAGATCAGATCCTGGATCTGTGTTGATATTAGCTGGACTGATCGTTCTACATTTCAATCCAGAACTGGTCATTAAGAAAGAAAAATTTCTAACATCACTACTAACCGCTGTAATCGCCCAAGATTGTCCAATTGCATTGGTTGAGTTTAGTGGCAGATTACCGTTGCTTCCATCCAAAATGATTATCGTATATTGAGGTGTGGCACTTTGTAACGGCAAAGTCAATACTTGTACTATTGGATCAAAACTATCAATTAGAGACCCGAAAGGCAATGGATATAAATAACTTGCATTAAATCCCTTATAACTAAAGTTTCTAGACTTATGCCGCTCTAATTGCTCAGCAAGCTTCTGCATTTCCTGCTGCGCCTGGGCTGCAATAGCTCGGCGCGTAAAATGCTGATAACTTGGAATCGCAATTGCCGCCAGCAGAGCTATGATCATAACCACTGCCATCAATTCAATTAAGGTAAATCCTCGATTGAACTGATAGCCCAAAGCACATGAGCGTGGATTCTTCATAATCATATTAATTGGCCTTAGCATAGCGTTCGTACCACCGATTTGGAATAAAACGCATATTCCCCCCAGCAAAAATAAATTTCTGGTTTGTGTTACATGCAGCACCACGGCAACCGACTCCAATATCATCAGGGTCTGGCACAACGACAGATTTAGTACTTCCTCCATCCACAGAACCAACATTTAAACTAACAATCCCAGCACCAAGATTATAAATATAATTTGCATCTTCAGCGCAAACGCCTGTTGGCAAGCATAAGCGTTGCGTAAAACTATGTCCTTTAACCCCTGCACCACAGCTCGATGACGTCCCGTTATTCGACGCATCATACATAGTGACGTATAAGTTTCCTTCCATAGCGATTAATGGCGAAAGCCCCTTTATTATACTTGCACCTGCATTATCACGATCGTCTGGATTAATTGATGTTGGATTAAATTTTTTGTCAAAGCGGTAATACCATCCCCCCCAACCTGTATCAGCATTTGCAACAGCACCTTTCACTTGCACATCATCATTGTCACCTCGTGCAAGAGCGGCATTACCAATATATTTTAATTGGCTCGTAGATGCTGTCGATGCATCTATTCCAGCCAACGTTCTGGCTGCAATATGTGTATTTGGATAAAAAATACCATCTGGGTGAATATCATAATCATAAATCGCATACACACCATCATATTGTAAACCATCTGAGTTTTGTTGCCCTGTTGCAACTGGTGAATCAGTCGTTGCTAACAACGGTGAGCTTTTGTTCCCAGAGATGAAACTTACAACAACAACATCTGCTCCTTCTTTACGATATGAACTGTGATGTGCTGTAAATACAGGCGATAGATAGAAGCGAGGACTCGTACCATCGCTTTTATGTAAATTCAGAATTTTTGTGCCTTGTGTCGTAAATGCATCCTTACTACGTCCAAAATCGATACGGAATGCTTGACCAGCTAAATCGCCAAAATAAATGTGATCAACCATCCCATCATTATTACGGTCTACCGTTTTAATTTCACTGACAACACTGTATTTCAAATCATTATTAATTAAATGGGGCATTGCAGCTGCGGTAGATGTTTCAGATCCAGATGCTGGTGTTTCTGGATCGGGGTCTGCATTAGCATCGGCATACCATAATAAATCACCATTATCTGCGTCAAACATATAAACACCCGCACCACGTTTATTGTCTTGCTGATAGTTATATTTCTCATAGCCATCGTAACCCGTACGGATACCATTCGCCCATAAACCATCTCCATGGCTACCACCGGCATCGTACCCACCACCAACAAACATGACTAACTTACGCTTTCCTTTCCAATTAACGTAATCTAGTTTTGGTTTAGACCAACTCTGTCCCATATTTTCAATTGCAGAGAAGTCTTTTCCTTCTGGATGTGCTGCCGAATAAACTTTCCCTGTACTTGGATCAATGTGGAATTTTAATTTAGGCGTATTAATATCTGTTAAATCTAGAGCGTAATAGCTACGCCCCCCCATACGCATACCGCCATATACCCATTGCTTACCATTTAGGTTTTCTTTTTCGTTTTTGGTGGAGCCAATCACATTACGTACTGCGCCTTGAACTGTTAGCTTTCCAGAACTATCCGTAACATAAACGGTATGTGCGACCCATTCACCATCCATCCCATAGTAAAGTGCATTTTTCCCGCCTGATAAATTACCCGCATTTTCCTTAAATGTTTCAACCTGACGCTCAATCATCTCACTCGGGACAAAACTAAACTTTTCTACGCCAGATACAGCATCAACAACACTCAACAACCCTTGTGTCGTGCCAAACATCACGTAATCATGGCGTCCCGTTGTACTAATTTCAATTTTTTTGGTCGTGGCATTTCGAGTTGCTACAGATTTCCCTTCTTGGGTTAATAATATAGGTAATGAATGATAGACACTTCCCATTTGACGTAATGTCGCACTATTATTGGTTAAAGCTAGCCCTTCAGTTGCTGTATCAGAGCTAATATTATATCCCAACAAAGCCATTAACCCTCTAGCACGACTGGCGTTATCAGCTCGCGTTTTTTCATTAGTAGTATAGGTATAATCGATATGATTTAAGTCAAAGGTTCGGCTGATTTGGTTGCCCTCAGCTTTAGTACCATCGAATACATAATCTGTTAATAACTTACGACCAGCTGTGGTACTTTGCTGATTTTGATCATTTGTTGTGGTCACTGCACCCAGCAATAACTGACTTAACGCTCCACCCTTTTTAAAAATAGGCGTATTTTCAGGGTAGTTGATCTGTGAGTTAGCCCACTGATCCGTCAAATCCTGCAACTTACTTCTTAAAACAACCGTATTTGAAGCTCCTCCATTTGGGTTTGAATAAACACCATTATTCACAACGTAATATTTTTTGACATTTCCAAACCATAGTTGTTGCGTATCTTCTGGTCTAATTTTCGGTTCAAACTGAGGGAAATAAGCATAAGGCTGAATAATTTCAGGATTTAATGCATCCATTGGTACTGTAGATGAGCCTGTACTCATACTCGGTATGTCTTTATTAATTTCATCAATAAAGTTATTAATACTTTCAACCACACTTTCTGAATTAGTACCAACATACCATTTTCCTCTACCAATTGTTCCCCATTGCTTCGCATCTTGTACGTCTGGATTTGTATCACTGCTAAAACTTGAACTAAAGCCAACAACAGCTGTTTTTATTTCTAAACCTACTGGATTTTTGGTTGGATCTAATAATGTCTCAGCATATTTACCAATACAACTCCAAGTATTATTTTCATTATTACCATATGCGGGATCACCAAAAGAATTAATACGTTTGCCTAACTGACTACCTGCACAACTGAATAAATTATTCTTATTCCCTAAAGAAGAACTCATAAGTTGGTAAGCTGTGCCACTCTTTCCATCACTTGAAGTAGTAATATTTGGAGTATAACCACTTGGTGTTGGTTCACCATCTGTAAGAAAGTAGATACCTTGTCCGCTACATTCCTTTTTAGCCCTAGCAGCTTCAGTATCTCCTAATTGAGCTTGGATAGAAGCAGGTGCATCATAGTGTGTGGCAGAACTTACAGGGCTTGGTTTTGAATCATTAGTAGAGTTTGACCAACCACTATACGGATCTGTTTGGAATGGTGTAGGCTTTGGTACAGATACACGAGATACTTCAGTATTTTGGTAATACAATATTCGTCTACTGCTACTACCACCATAAATGAGTTGTGATGTCCCACTCGGTACAGTTCCAGTCGTTGTTGTATTACAACGTTTCACTCGCAAAGTAGTACCATTGCTTGTACTTGTACCAGTTACATCTTCTGTTGTAGATTTCAAAGTATTACATTTTGTATAACCAGTACCATCAGTTTTTGAATTACCAATCTCTTGGTTTTCTGTTGTTACACGATCATAGTCACGAATCTGATAATAAACTTTTCGAGTAGTATTTCTATCATGCCTATATTCAAATACTGCATAGTTTGTTGTATTTAATACTTCACTAGGCACATTACCCACATAAGATTCTGCACACCATGCAACATCTAGTGTTTGCCCAGCATTTGCACCTCTACCTGTCAATGTTCTTAAATCATAACTGCTACAACCTGAATAGTAATCTGAATTACTTGTATTAGAATTACCTATTGTCACAGTATATGAAATTGGTGCTGTAGTACGGGTTCCCATAAGATAAGCAGCAGCTTCAGCATATGCATATGGTGTTGGAGTTCCACCATTCGCGATTAAACCATTAATGGTTGTAAGTAAGGTATCACGATGGGTTTCATCACGATATTTAGGAATTTCTTCCCATACATAGCGACAGTCATTACGATTACCATAAGTACAATCTGTATTATCATTATATTTATATGGACTTGCATTATTATAACCTGTTGATGAAGTTGTATCTCCATCCCATTTTAAACAATTATAATTATTGGGATCCCATTGCGAACATGTATTATAATAGAATGTATCTGTATTTATAGTCTGTCCCCATCTGTTGGTAGTCGTTGTTCTTTTAGTATATCTGATCCAACGTGGTTTTTTATAAACTCCATCCTGAACTTGATTACCTGTAAGTGTTCCTAATGATTTAGCAGGAACACGAATATAACCATTATTGTTCGTAAAAGTTGCCAACCCCATAACAATTTTATCATCAACTCGTGGTGTTGTTGCTGTACCTTCCAGTACATCTTTTAAACCTTTTTTTAGAATATCCAGACGGCTGTTACCAGCACTGGCATTATTTGTATTTCCCATATTCCAAGCCATACTGCCTGAAGTATCTAACATTAATAGTAATGTTGTCGCGCCAGTACTATCCTCTGGTACTTTATAAATCTCCAAATCTGCTGCGGAGGTCGTTGCGCAAATAAAAGTTGTAATTGTCGCTGTCACGATTGTTACTTTAAACTGGTTTAACCAATAAAGTCTCTGTACCCCTGATTGTGCATCATCTGGGTAACCCCTTTTAACTTCTATTTTTTTCATGATTTGTTTTCCTTATGAGGATGCACGTACAGTTTTTATGGTGTATTCCATTTGCTGGGTGCTATATGGAACATTTTTTTCAGACAAGCAATCTGTGACCGTTTTATTGGTTTTTAAGGCTTCATCAACAAAACTGGTAAAGTTCGTTAAACAACCGTTAATCTCCGAAGTTGAGTGATCACTCAAATTAGGTAAAATAGAGGTAGCTGTAATAGCGACCTTTTGAATACCTGTACTTTTTGAGCTTTCCTTATCATCACCCTCCATCATATGCTCCCAGTCTCGGTCATTTGATGCTGGTCTCACTGAAACCTGCGTCATTACAGCATTGCGCCCACTTAAAAAGTCCATTTGGCGATTGATTTGGCAAAAACCATTTTTTCCTTCTTCTGTGTTATTGATTGTGCCGTTATCATTCCAATAAGAAACACTCGCAATTCCACTACCAGAAAAATTATTACTCACATTGCCGCGAATACAGAACACTAGCTCCTTACCTTTATTTTCTGGTCTTAAGGCATAGTTCAGCATCCCTTGCCCAATACGCATGTTTGTAAAAACGACTTCATCATCCGTTTGATTTTCTAAAGTAAAGAACACGGAGTCACTTGTTTGCTTTAAGAGCGCTTGAGCTTGAGCATTGGTTGCAATTTTGAGCGAAGTAATGCTTCCTCGTATCGCCCATGTTCCTGCTAAGGTAACCAAGACCAGCATTACCAACACGACGATTAACACGGCACCTACTTGTGATTTCATTTTGATTTCATTCATATGACCACCCCTCTTACTCAATTCCGAAGCCATTACGGATCGCAATAGTTTGTGTAACTACATTTCGGAGATATAGCTTATTGTTATTATCACCCTTCAACTTTGCATCAATATTTAGAACGCTATAAGTTCGATTTGCATCAAAAAATTGATTCTGACCAACTACATCTGTGGAACGCACCAATACACCAATTTGTACAGATACAATTTGTGGTTTTTTACCTGTTAACGCTCGATAATCTTCGATATTCATATAGCTAAAGCAGTCTAAACGACTATCTTGCTTCAGATCTGTCACAACACTACTTGCATCTGTTTCCGTTATGGCATCACAATCAGAATTCGCACCATCATAAGCAACGCCTAAACGCACACTGAAATGATCAACTCTGGGTATGATAATTTCACCGTTTCCAGCTAAACCTAAACTAGTATTTTCTTTCGCTTCTTTCTGGTTATAACGTGCAGCTTTACAGGCTAAAGCCAAAGGTTGATTAGGATCATTACGATTAGTATCTGCACGTAAAAAATAGCGCTGAACAACATAAACATTTTCAGGCAAACTTGTGCCTTCACAATCAAACTGATTTGGAGTATTGACACGATATTGAATAACCAATTGATCACTGCCCAATACATGATCGTCAGCATCCTTGATATCTAAGTTTGTAGGACCAATTGTGCCACGAGTTAAAAGGTTTTCATCGATAGAGAAGGCAGGGGGAGAACTTGCCAAATTCGCTGAAATATTTCGCTCAGATAGCACGATCCCCCCATACAGAACGTTATCATCAACAAAGGGTACTGAAGAATTTAAGTTTGCCAAACGAATATCATTGACCATGGTCCCCAAGCCAAAAAGGGTGGTATTTTGTAAATTCATCATCCCTTGCTGAGTGGTAATACTCCGTTGACTCGTTAGAAACAGCTGTATTGCAACTGCGCTCACGAGCAATCCCAACGTTATTGCTATCATCAGTTCTATTAAAGTAAATCCTGATTGAAACTCTCTAGCATAAGATCTTTTTTTACTAAAGGGCTCAATATCAGCAGAAACAGTTCGGCCTTTAAAAAAATTTATTTTTTTCATATTAAAATGCCTCCATTACAAGACATTTGGCTCCAGCCACATAAACACCCGTAATCGTATTAACACATTGGCTGACATTAGTTGCTGTAATCGTTGTGTTTCCCCAAGCCACATAGATACAATTTAAAGAACTACCAATACAATTCGCCACAATAATGGTCTGCCCTTGGTTACGTGCTTTAGCCAAAATTTCTGTAGCATCATGTTCCGCCATCACTGTAGGACTACATCGCGGAACTGCAAATTTATTAGAGGATTTATCTTCTAATTCATTTGTGTTGATACAACCTGTTTCATCTGTTGTTTTTGCATTAACTGCTGCTTCGTAGTCCCCTAAAGCCGTTCGATTCACACGCATTCGTTCTGCTAGGTCTCTTGCTGTATTAATCGCTACTGATTGTTCTGTCGCTTCTTGAGCGGCATCCATTGCGCGAAGCTGTAATGCGGAGAATCCTAAAACGCCTAGCGCCAAAATGACCAAAGCCACTAGCACTTCAATTAAGCCCACCCCTTGTTGAGAAATCCTTTTCATGAGCAAGTTCCTGATGTAATACCATCTACAGTGCCAAATTTAGACACTGTAATCGTACGACTTTCTTCGATATCTGCATTACAAAGCGTAAATACCAATGGGACTATTGCTTCTACTTTACTCGGGTTGGCATTCGTTGGTGGATTCAACTCCAGACTATCAGTTTGATTTTCATCAAAATTTTCATTTGGAACCATTTTTGTTCGCTGTTTAGCTATTCCTAAACCAGTAAAAGTCACATCTATCGCATCACTGGTCATTTCAATATCATCATGCGATGAAATCCAGAAAAGGGTTGCTGAAGTATTTAGACAAGATGCTGGTGATGGCGGACATTCAAACTTAATCGTAATATTCTTCCCTAATGAAATGGCTTGTCCTCGCGCCTCTCCAAATACCAAAGCCAGCTCTTTTGTTGTTGTATCCAATTGCTTCTTTGCAACCAAATTACCAAATGATGGGATAGCCATCATCGCAATCACAGCCATTACCGTAATCGTCACCAGCAATTCAATTAAGGTGAATCCCCGAGTTTTCCCCATTTCCCCAGCGCCCAATTATTAAAATTCACCACTCTATATTAAATTTTATTTTTACAGAACCAATACAAAGCAGATAAGCACCAAAAAAAAACGGATGGAGTGTCACCCATCCGTTTCCAGTTCACATTTTTCTAATAAAATTAGGCTTGTATCACCTGTATACGCAACTCTTTTGGTAGACTAAAGGTAATGTTTTCCTCTCGTCCTTGTAACTCTTTGGGTGGGGTTGCACCCCAATCTTGTAAACGCTGAATGACTTGTTTAATTAAAATTTCAGGTGCCGATGCGCCAGCAGTTACACCAATTTTACTATCTGCTTTGAACCAGCCTTTTTCAAGCTGGTCCGCATTATCAACAAGGTAGGCAGACTTACCCATACGCTCAGCTAATTCACGCAAGCGATTTGAGTTTGAGGAATTTGGAGAACCAACCACCAACACCACATCACATTGCTCTGCTAGGTCACGAACTGCATCTTGACGATTTTGCGTTGCATAGCAGATATCATCTTTACGCGGACCTTGGATCATTGGAAATTTGCTTCTCAAAGCATCAATCACTTTGGCTGTATCATCAATAGAAAGCGTGGTTTGGGTAACAAAAGCCACTTTATCAGGGTGATTCACCATTAAGGCTTCAACATCTTCTTCGTCTTCAACTAGATAAATTGCGCCTCCTTTGGTTTTATCATATTGCCCCATAGTGCCTTCTACTTCAGGATGACCTTCATGTCCAATCAGAATAGCTTCAGTCCCTTCACGGGCATATTTTGTTACTTCGATATGCACCTTGGTCACCAACGGACAAGTTGCATCAAATACTTTTAAACCACGACGATCTGCTTCTTGTTGTACCGCTTTCGATACTCCATGTGCACTAAAAATCACAATGGAATCATCAGGTACTTGATCTAGCTCATCAACAAAAACAGCGCCACGCTGACGTAAGTCGTCCACTACAAATTTGTTATGCACCACTTCATGACGTACATAAATAGGTGGGTTAAAACATTCCAGTGCCCGATTGACGATTGCTATAGCACGGTCAACACCAGCACAAAAGCCTCGTGGATTGGCCAACACGATTTCCATAACATCCTCTCTCATCAACTGAATTTTTACACCAAACTATTTCGTTTAATGGCACGCTACACTACAATAGCCAAGATATTTTATCATATTCAGGAAAAATATCATGTCGGGTCTCTTGTTTGTCGTTTCTGCAGCCTCAGGAACAGGCAAAACATCTTTGGTCAAAGCCCTACTCGATCGAGTCAGCAACCTACACGTTTCTGTCTCACATACTACACGCGGTCAACGTCCTGGTGAACTCGACGGTGTTCACTATCATTTTACCAATAAAGAGACCTTTTTAGCACAAGTTGAAGAAGGTGGTTTCATCGAATATGCAGAAGTATTTGGAAACTATTACGGTACTTCGCAAGCCAAAGTAAAAGAACAACTCCAACAAGGTCATGATGTTTTACTTGAAATTGACTGGCAAGGTGCTGAACAGGTACGTCGACTTTTTCCTGAATCAAAACAGATTTTTATCTTACCGCCAACACAATATGATTTAAGACAGCGTCTTTCCAATCGTGGCACAGATTCAGTCGATGTGATTGAACATCGCTTAAGTTGTGCGGTTGAAGATATGCGTCATTTTGCCAGTTTTGACTACGTTATTATTAATGATGATTTCAATAAAGCGGTACATGATTTGGAAGCGATCATTACTGCAAACCGTTTGGTCACCTTGCAACAAAGCAATCGTCATCAACAATTAATTGAAAACTTAATTACCCTTAATCGCGAATAACTTGAGTCTTGTATAAAAGCCTTTTATAATACTTAGTCTTTCAAATGTAATGTTCAAACGAGACAACTTATGGCACGTGTAACCGTTGAAGATTGTTTAGACCACGTAGATAACCGCTTTGAGTTGGTACTGGTAGCGAGTAAACGTGCACGTCAATTAGCACGTCAAGGTATGGAACCAACTGTAGAATGGGATAATGATAAACCAACAGTTGTTGCATTACGCGAAATTGCAGTTGGCCATGTGACTAAAGAAATTTTAAAACAGCGCGATCAAGACTACCAAACATCAAACCTTGATATGGTACTGTCTACAAATTCACTAAATTTAGAAGGTTTCACTTTCTAAATCGAATTTGTTTTGTGTAAAAGCCCATTGTGAAGACTCTGGGCTTTTTTCTTTCTTGCAAAATTCGGTGCATATTGATAAAAGCAATATCCTTCATTGAAAAAATTTACGAGTTTTTATAATGAACAAATTGACAAGTTTAGCAATATGCTTTTCATTAGAGGCTAGGGACAATGTTTGTGTTTCAGCCTAGTTCTACGGAGCCTTCATCGCTCCTAGTGTATTCGCGATAACGCAATACAGGATTGAAATTTCAACCATCCCGATCATTACTGAATTCATGTTATAAAAGGTGTTATATGCCAGGCGAAGAGGTCAGCCAAGCCAAGCAACAGCTCAGAGCAATTATTGAAGCCTATCTCAAAGATAGCGACGTTCAACGTGTGCTTGCTGCCTGCGATTTTGCTGATTTAGCGCATAGCGGTATTACGCGTAAAAGTGGTGAGCCCTATGTACTACACCCCATTGCAGTGAGTTGCATTTTGGCGCACATGCGTCTTGATGCCGATACACTGATGGCGGCCTTATTACATGATGTGATTGAAGATACTGAATTTACCAAAGATGAAATTGGGCAAAAATATGGCTTGGTTGTCGCTGAACTTGTAGATGGTGTCACCAAACTTAGCCATTCCAGTGATAAAGAATATAACAAAGCCGCATCGTTCCGAAAAATTTTACAAGCCACTCTACAAGACCCACGTGTCATTATTATTAAACTGGCTGACCGCTATCATAATATGACTACCTTGGGTGCACTTCGTCCTGATAAACGAGCGCGTATTGCGCAAGAAACACTGGATGTTTTTGTCCCGATGGCACGTCTCGTCGGGATGAACGAGATGGCAGATAACCTTGAACATCTATGCTATCAAAATCTTGATTTAGATATGTTTAATGATGTGCAAACCGCATTATTAGAAACCAAGCCAAAACGTTGTGAATATCAGGCAATTTGGGAACAAAAACTCTCTGACTTATTAAAAACACATGAACTAAAAGGCCGTATTAAAAAGAAAAATAACAATATCGAATTACTCCGCCATTTTGTTAAAAATGAAATTGATTTAAATGAACTCAGTCATAGTCATGCCTTTGAAATTATTTTACAAAGCATCGCCGATTGTGACCGTTTAGTTGAAGCACTCAAAGATAATTTCCAAGTTTTACAATATAGAGATCATATTCGCCGCCCACTACCTGGTGGCAATCAATCGCTCATGATCAAACTGAAAGGCGAAAAAACAACACTCTCTCTGACCATTCAGACTGAGCTGATGCGTAAAGCAGCGCGCTTTGGTGTTGTACTTGGGGAAAATGCACCTCAAGCCTGTCGTTCAGCGATTCAAGCCTCGATGCAAAACTTGAATACATTGATTGATAGTGGTTGTGCTAAAACCACATTTAGCGATTTGCTCGATTATTTACACCAAGAAAAAATCTGGGTGTATACGCCACATGGTCAACTGCATGAATTACCGCAGGGAGCAACGGTTGTTGATTTTGCTTATTCTGCCAGCCTATTTTTAGGCAACCATGCCGTGGGTGCAAAAGTTGATGGTGAAATTCGCCCATTGTCGACACCGCTACACAGCGGACAAGTGGTTGAAATTATTACCGATGTGCTTGCTACCCCAAATCCAGATTGGCTCAGCTTCATCAATACACAAAAAGCACGCCGCGCACTACAAAATATACTCCGTGAGCAAGACATTGAAGAACAACGCTTAGTTGGGCAACAAGCATTGAATCGCGCATTAAAACTGTTCCAACGTTCTATTAATGATCTTTCACCGACCGATTGGATTAATGTGCTCGAGTGGCGACACTTAAGCAGCAAGGATACCTTGTTCGAACAGATTGCCGTGGGAGATCTGCTGCCACAACTGGTCGCAAATCATCTATTTGCTCAGGACTACCATTCACAACATCAAGAAGTATCTGATCGTTTGATTATTGGTACAGAAGGCGTTGATGTAAAATATGCACATTGTTGTAACCCTGTACTTGGTGATCCAATTCAAGGACACCTGTCACGACGTGGCTTGATCGTACATCGCTCCCGTTGCCGCAACTTATTGCATGAACAGCATCTACATCCAGAAAATATCATGCCTCTACATTGGCAATCAGAAGAAATTGATGATGTTCGTTTCAGTGCTTATCTTTGTATCCATATGGCCATGAATGATGAACAAATTTCTGATTTGATTTATCAATGTCGAAAAGCAAAGACTGGTGTAGAAATGGTTCACTCTCAAGACCAAAAAACCTATGTCAATATTGTGGTAAGTAACCGTAATCAAATCGCACAGATCATTCGCGACTTAAGAATGCATTTTGGTTTTCCGCGTATTGAACGCTTAAATATGCCAATCGTTCAACCTGAAGTTGCAAAATTAGCGACGGCTAACTAGACCTCATTGTACCTGTACAATGAAAAGCGGCTGCGTTTTACAGATATAAAAATCCTAATAATCAATCGATACAACAGCGACTACCCAGTATTCAGCACTTTCGTGCCTGCACTTTTGTGTTAAAGTCACATGGTTTAAGATAGAAAAACCACCTAGGAGAGCTAAATGTCACGCCAAGTTATTCATACTGAACACGCCCCTGCTGCTATCGGAACATATTCTCAAGCAATTCTTGTTGGCAATACGCTCTATCTTTCAGGCCAGATCGGTTTAGATCCGTACAGTATGGAACTTGTAGAAGGCATTGAAGCTCAAATCCGCCGCGTATTTGATAACCTGAAAGCAGTTTGTACTGCTGCTGGTGGGAGTTTGGCTGACATTGCAAAACTCAACATCTTCCTTACCGACCTGTCTCACTTTCAGTTAGTAAATCAAATCATGGGCGAATACTTTGCTCAACCTTATCCTGCACGTGCCGCGCTTGGTGTTGCAAGCTTGCCTAAAAATGCGCTAGTTGAAATGGATGGGATTGTCATCATTCCATAAGTTTTTTAAATCTATATTTATCAAAAAGATATAAATAGCAAAAAATATCACCGATCAGGTGGTATTTTTTTATTCAAATTCTCAATAAGAATATATTCATTGTAAGAATGAAATTCATTGACAAACGATAATAATTATCAATAATATCAATTATCGCATTTATATTTGTGGCTCACTCCCATGTATGTTTGTTTATGTCGTGGAATTACAGATCAGGATATCAAAGACGCCGTTGCAAATGGCGCTGAAAGCTATCGTGAAATCCGTGACCTACTCGACCTAGGTACATGTTGTGGTCGTTGTGCTCCTGAAGCTCGTGCAATTATCAGTGATGAACTGGCCGAAATCGCTGCACGCATCTCTATAGCTGCTTAATTTATTTCTAAATAAGATCACTCAATTCCTACTCGTTTTTACGACTCCACCGCTTTTTGTAGAACTTTAGAAGTTCCTCATTAAAGCGGTTTTTTTATAAAAATCATAACAATATTAGGATGTTTTTGATTGTGATTTTCATTTGCCGTTCTATAAATTACTCGCCAGATGATTCTTTGTTGACTAAAATAATAAAAATTGCCTGAGTCAGAGTCTGTTGAGATTTCACAGAAGCTTGCGACTAAGGGCATTGTTTAGATGCTATTTGGCATCAGTTAGTGTTTTTGGAGTAAGCGCAATGAAAGGCAATCGTGAAGTTATTAACCAGCTCAATCAGGTGCTTTACCACCATTTAACCGCAATCAATCAATATTTTTTGCACTCGCGCATGTTTAATGATTGGGGAATTGAGCAACTCGGTTCAGCTGAATATAAAGAATCCATTCGCCAGATGAAACACGCAGATAAGATCATCGAACGTATTTTGTTTTTAGAAGGCTTACCGAACTTACAGCACCTTGGTAAGTTATATATTGGTCAACATACTGAAGAAGTTCTCAACTGTGATATTCGTAAAGTTAAAGAAAATATTGAGGCAATCAAGCAAACGGTTGAACTTGCAGAAGCAGAGCAAGATTATGTGACGCGTGACTTGGTTCAAGAGATCCTAGAGAAAGAAGAAGAATACTGGGACTGGCTCGATACACAGCTTGATTTAGTCGAAAATGTGGGTATCGAGAATTATATTCAAAGCCAAATCTAATTAGAAATTCCGATTTAGATTAAACCTAAAAATAAAAGCCCTAACTCGGGCTTTTATTTTTTACTTAGTTTTATTATTTAATTCGATAATCTCAGCCAGGCTAAGCTTCTGTTTATATAACCGATTTAATACCACCAATTGCTGCTCAGCATCCTTAACTTTTTGATTGTATACCAACAATTGAGCATACTTTTTCAGGTTATAAGGTGTTGCCTTATTCTTCACCATTTCCCCAAGTTGCTTCAAATCTGTCTCTGACATCATTGTTTTCGGGTTTAAGGCAATCCAATCCAGACGCTGCTGGAACTGGGTCAGTAGTAAAATTTTTGAACTTCCAAAAATTTCAGCTGTGGGCTGTTTATTTTTAAAGAGCAAACGGCTATTGTCCTGAAACAGTTTGTAATCACGCCAAATCAGTAATACCACGATAAGTGAGAGTATCCCAATACAGCGAATGACATTCTTATTTATAGTCACACCTTTTAATTTTGGTGTCTGAGCCTGAATCAATCCCAACAGGAAACCCATTGGAAGCAAGAAATAGGCATAACGCTGCGGGAATTCCAACATGGCATGAATCAGGATGGCAACCACCATTAGAATCGCAATCATGGAGATCGTGTCTTTGGCATTTTTATTCAGCCAGAAGAACCATAAACTCATGTACCCAATAATGAGAAGTCCAAGAGGTACCCCATTCCAGACTAGAATATCGAGTAGAACATTATGCGCACTGTTAAACCAAACTTGCACCGTATTAAAATCAATACTTTCAAAAACAGCAATACTGGTTTGGTTCCAACCATATCCGAACCAAGGTTTTTCAGCGATCGCATGTAAAATTTGTATCCACATCCCGATTCTTTCATGCCCTGATCCTGCACGTTGCGCAATTGATGCTGTTTGTGTCACACCTGTATCAATACTTGAGGTAAGTAATTGAGTTAGCAAAGGCAGTAAATAACTTGCAATCAAGGCATAAAAACCAAACCAGAGTAGTAATCTTGGAAAATTAAAACGAGGAGTATTTTTATGTTGCTTATGAATCCAGTAAAAGAAGAAAAAAATACAGACAACCCAAGAGGTTCTTGATTGAGTCAGCGTAATTGCAAATAGCGTGACCAAACTTGTAGGAATTAACAACCACAAGGTCAACCTTCTTTTCTCATATAAATATAAGCCTCCCATTAAGCCCATAATTAAGAAGGTTGCAAGATTGTTCGGCTGACCAAAATTGGCATATGGCCGGTTTCCTCTCAGTTTCATCACCGCATCAAGGTAAGCTTCAAGATTCAGCCACTGAATAATCGCCATAATCGCACTGATCAGCGAAATACTGAGCAATAAATAACTAACACCCAGCATGATTCTTTCGCGTTGCTCAGCTTGCAGGCTTAGGTTGTATCCAGCAATAATCATTAACCAGAATACAAAAAGATAAGAGAAGCTGAGAAATGCCGTACTAAAATCAGTAATCAGGCCGAAAGCCAACTGGCATAGCGGGATAAAAACAATACCCAACATCAAAATCTGAGGTCTAGGGATTTTTACGTTTTGCTTTAAGAGCAGACCACCCACAGCCAAGGCTGCGCCAAAACTCGCCAATTCACTGGAAAAAGTAACCCAGGGATAGGTATGAAATGGAGAGAGCCAAGCAAAGCTAATCAGAACGCTGGCAAGAAAAAAGCATAAAAATTGCATAGGTCATACATGAAAAAAGGCCTAGCGAATTATATCGCTAAGCCCTCACTTACCAATCAAATATAAGATAAAAACTACAATTTACTTCCAAGGGCGTAAGTCTACAATTTTAACCACCTCACCTTTTTCTTTATTGATGAGTACGGTCATATCAATACTAGTCGAGCTTAATGGTAACCATGCATCTGCATTTGGATAAGCTTTTATTATTTTTTCTACTTGTTGCGGTTCATTAAATTGACTCAAAACCTCAATATTTTGCGCATTGTCTCGCAATTGCATTCTGTTAGTTTCAAGTGATTGATAACGTTCTGGCCGCATAGCACTTGAAATACCCGTAGTGACTGCGTCAAATAAACTTTTATTTCGCTCTTCAACCGAGTTTCCTAAATTGATTGCAACAAACTGCGGTTTCAACCAAGAAGGAGTTTGATATTTCATCTTGGCTTGAGTTATATGTTCTTGAACAATTTCATTTTTCCTTACAAGTTCAAATCGATCCCCATTTTGTACAATCCATGCTGGTCGACCTTGCTCAATACTATATAACCCATAAGATAATGCCGATAACTGAAGTAAAATAACCACAGTCAAATCCATTATAAGGGTTTTTTTACCTTCTTTATAGACAAGCAAACCTAGCGATGGACCAACAACCACATCAATCGAAAGCATCATCAAAAAAATATTGGTCACTCCAACTGACTTTGCTAATGGTGCGGGATACCATAGGAAAAAAACTACTCCAATAACAATGAAAGCAATAAAAAAAGAAATTGTTAAATGGCTAATAAAAAATTTGATGCGTTTTGACATTAGTCTCTCAAAGTAAAAACAAAGCTCACATGTACGCAAACGGTTATGTACAATCGACAGGTTTTAAGCGATTTGGAATTCCAACCGAAGAACTACATCTCCAAGAACCATTTGCTTGACGATTTAAATATATTGATTTTCCTAGAAGCACTGCCGCTACACTATGCATTTGGCATTCTAAAGCAGGCTGAGAAACACCACTAGCATCTGGAGCATGAACAACATAATGACAAAATTGGGAATCAGGTGCTGAGAAACCCATATTATCTGTCGTGAATGCTCCACTATTGGCACCATCATTCATCACGAGCTCATATTGTGTTCTAGCCCCGTTAAGCTCAGCAATTGCAGAAGTAATTTGAGACTTAGCGACATAGTTCTGATACAACGGCAATGCTATGGCCGCAAGTACTCCAATAATTGCCACGACAATCATTAATTCAATTAATGTAAATCCTTTATTCATGGCAGTTCCCCCTAATTTTTAAATATCTTCAAACAATACAAAAAACATGCCATATAATTAAGTTTTAAATTTCAAAAACTTATCATTTAATTTTTTTTTATCGTGACATTCTAGATAACTTTCCAACAAAAATGTCATTTTAGGGATTGATCATTAAGCGTCTGATAAAAGTATTTCTCTAGTAGATTTTCATCGTAATCTTTATCATACCGTGTTGCGCCATTACCCACCCACACAACGACTTCTGATTTTGCTGTGACCATAGCTAAAGAAGTGGCTGCTGGAAAACCACCATTGCGGAAATACATCCTTGAAGCACTACTATCTTTTTGATATTGCCACATTGCATAACCATTACATGACTTAAATTGAGTGATATGACATTTCTTAAGATTATCCTCAGCAATATCCAAAATATTCAAATGTTCGCGCTGTAGCATACTATGGATTAATAATGCAAGACTTTTCGCACTCCCCGATAATCCAGCAGAAGAAGAAATGGACTGAAAATTAAAGGAATTATCATCGCTCTCTGTCCAAAAGTCATTATTCCGAAAGTCATAACGCACTTCATCCGGATAATAAATACCATCCACAAACTTAATATTATATTTTGCTAAAGAGTATGTTTTTTGAATAAATGCCCTATAGGGTTGTTGTGTAACACGCTCGATGACCGCACCGAGAAGACAGGTATTGCGGTTATCATAGGCATAGTGATCATTAGGCTCAAAGTCTAATTTCAGTTTGAGTAAAGTCGAAAGTTGTGAAGGACACCATGGTGTTTTATTCATTGCAAAAATCACATCTTCACTTTTCAAGCGATCAAAACCTGAGCGTTGTTGTAATAAATCAGAGATTGTAATTTTTTTTATTCTTTCATCTTTCAAGTTTTTTCCATTTAATTCATCAAAAAAATTGACCATCGGATCATCTAATTTTATTTTTCCATTATTGATTAAATCTAAAATTGCATTATTTGTTATTATTTTTGTCATGCTGGCATAGCGGAAGCGCGTGTTTTCAGAAGCTTTATTTGAAAAAACTGTTGTTTTCTCCCAGCCACTTTGACAATAGAATTGATGACCAGAAGAATCAATATAAGCAATTTGATTCGATAAATTTTTCTGATTTTTTATAATGTATTTTAAACTTTTTGGCATCCACTTAGGAGCATTCGCTGAGCAATTAATATTCCATACAGCTATTTGTGCTTGAAGAGGGTATACCAAACGCCAAAAACCGATACGATCAATTAGAGTGAAATGGGCTGTAGCACCAATAATAAAAATAAAGAGTAAAATAAAAACAATATCTTTCATCTTAAAAATTTTAAACATTAAAGCCCCTCCTCTTATTTTTTATCAGTACATATAGCTACTACAAAAAAAGATGTTAAGATAAGAATAACTCCATAATATGCGCCTCCATTAAAAATAGATGAAGAAAAAACATTTAAAAGTAGAGCCACAATAAATAATTCTTTTTGTTGCATATTTTTTAAATTTAATTTAGAAAAAAATCTATAAAATAAAATTAAAAAACAGATTAATCCAACTAAACCAAACTCAATTAAAATCTGTAAAATACTATTATGTGCTTGAACTCTACCATAGATATTTAGCTGTCTAATTGCTTCACCACCATACCCCCATACTGGATAGTAACTAAAATACTCTAAAACTTTCTCATAAACACTTATTCTACCAGAGGAAAAATGATCTACATTATTTAATTGAGAGTAAGCTCTAAAAATACCTAAAGATGGATGGTTTGTTGCAAAGTAAAGAGAAAACAAAGTTGAACAAAAAATCATAAAAACAACTAAAAAATTAAAATAATTACTTTTCAAAAAGTACAGATAGAAAATTAAACCAATAGAAACACCCACATAGGCAGTTCTAGAACCACTCCATAAAATAAAAGTCAAAATAAAAATTGAAATAATTATAAAAAAAATTTTTAGAGTATATTTTTTATAAAAATCGATCAAAAACAAAGAACAAAAAAAACATATAGACATATAATCTGTAAAATTCCTTATATTATTTGAAAAATATAGTCCACCAACCCAGTCATAATCCATAGGAGATAACAGCGAAAACCACAAGTGTAAAATTATGAGAACATGAGTCAGAGCAGCAAATACTAAAATATTACAGACCACAATAAAATCAACAATATGTTTACGCATTAAAAATAAAGTTAAAAAACCAAATAAAAAAACAGAATATATTTTAAACAACCCAATCAATGATTGATTAAAATCAAGTGGGGTGGTTATTGCACTAAATAAAATAACAAACATAAACAAATACACAAATAATTTTTTTTTTGACAATAAAGAAGAAATAAATAATTTTTTATAAACACATAAAACTAAAACAAAAAGATAACCTCCCCAACATGAGATATTGTAATTACTACTAAAACTATTACCATCAACCATAAAACTAACAGAAAAAACATATATATAGTAAAAAAAGGAAATAATATAATCTTTTCTTTCTTTAATGAAATCCATAACTACTTTACCTCAAAATTAATATAAGAAACTTTTGAGTGTACAAAAACAGATTTCTCTTCTCTTAATATCGGTGGTTCATGGTCTCCCACTATAACTACATAGGTACCTTTCAGTGCAGGTGAATTAATTAACTTTGACAAAGTATCAAAAAATTGTGTTTGTAATTTAAGGTTACGACAACTCGCTGTATCATCTTTAATCTGATTTTTTTTACAATCAAATAAATCTACTTTTAGATCCCGTTTATCGTAAATTGCATGAGTTGACAGGCTAAGCCAATATAAAAATAATTTATCCGTTACTTCAAATTCTTCTAAAACACGTTGAGCAATATCTTGATCACAATTTCCTGGGAACGAATAACAATGTGAGTTAGGGAGGTTTAATCCTTGGTCTCTAAATAGCATCTTCTTAAAGCCTGCTCTAGGATACCAATACTCCCTATCATACATTAGCCCTAATGCACCATGAACCGCCACAGTCTGATATCCATTTTGCTTATATAAGTTCGGTAAGCAGTTTTCGAAGCCTTTCATTTGGTTCTTTAAATTAAAATGTACAACTGCTTTTTGACATAACTCTCTTAGTTCTCCACCAATAGTAAAACCTTCAAAATCAATTTCTCCTTGCTCAATTTTGATTATTTTAGAACTATTCAACAATGGGGCAAGTACATCTTTTTGAATAGCTAGTTCGTTGGGTACACCCCATGATTCGTTTACGATCAATAATACTTTTTTATGTTTTGATAAATCATTAAATAATGATTTACTAGCACTCGGAACATTACCCCTTTGGAATGCCTCACCATCAACTGCATATGTTTTTATAAAACCTCTGTTCCTATAATCAAGATAATTTAAAAATTGTGATGCTACAACGCCTTTACCTTCTGGTTTCCAAAAACTAACTTTTTTATTATCTTCAAAATATATATAATATCCATATATCATTATCAAAATATTAAAAATTACAAGAAAATACTTTTTCAGATCATCTTTATAGAGTTTTATTATCAAATAAAATCCTATAATCAGAAAAAATAACAAGCTAAAGCCATACAGCTTATAACTATCTGACGAAATAAATGAAAATTTAAGTAAATAGAGAATATCAGCAAAACGAACAAAAGGAAATATTTGTGAAAAAACCCCTAAAAAATCAAAAAAATAAATAATAGAAAAAATAAATGCGAATAATAATTTTTGCCTAAAAACCAAGAAAAAAAAAGCTAAAAAATAATCAACATTAATTAAAGCGCGTTCACAACCTGTCCACCATGCCAATATCAATATAGAAAAATTTGATAAAAATATAATAACCGTACAAATTATAATATTTTTTATTTCTTTTTGATTTAACATTTTTTCATCTTTTCAAATAACAAGAAAATATAAAAAAGAAGAGGGATATCCCCCTCTTCTTTTTACGCCGATTCTATCAATTAAGAACCAGAACTTGCACAACCCGCTGGTTTATATTTAGCTAAAACAGTTGTTGCGCATGACCATGCGCCAGCTGAGCTACGTGTCCAAGTTAATCCTTGACCTGCAATTGCTGTTGCAGCAGAAGCACCAAATCTTGCTACGATAGTTGATGGTGTATTAGCATCTTCTCCAATCGTTACAGTTAAACCTGCTTGACCATTTACTTGTTGAGTACCGCCTAATAAATTACTTGCAGTCCAACCTAATTCACAAGCGTTAGCAGCTGTCTTACCATTTAGTACACAATCTTCAACAGCAGTTTTAAGCGAACCAGTTTCAGACATTACACGGCTAACTTGAGACTTTGCAATGTAGTTTTGATATTGCGGAATCGCAATCGCAGCCAAAATACCAATAATCGCGACAACGATCATCAATTCGATAAGAGTAAAACCCTTTTGCATTGATTTCATAACATTTCTCCAATGGATATTTTTTTATAAGCTTTTTTCAGCTATTTAGTAATTAGCATGTTTTATGCCAGTCCTTAGCTTAGCTAATTTTAACTTAAAAAAACAGAGACTTAAAAGAAATTCACACTGTACAAAAGAAGATCAAATTGGACATTTTCAGAAAAAAAATGACAAATAACGTCATCTTTACTGCTTAATTATTCATTTTTTTAGCTAACGAATTTGATTACTTTCTACTTGTATGTAAATTGAGCGACTCAATTCACAGAAAATTTATTTTTATTTATTTGATTTTTTTTTACCACTTATCGGAAGATAAGGGCTTCTTCTAATAACAAGTATATATACAGAACATTCTGCACATTAATCGTTTTTATAAAAAACAACAAGCAATATTTTTCACCCTCAATCAAAGCAAGCTCAATTTAAAATAATCGGTTCATTCGGCAATTCGTTTTGGTCATCACGCTCAGTTTTTACATAGTACTGATCTAATACTTGCCCAATTTCTGTAACCCCATTATTCACGGCGTGTAGGTATTGCTTTTGGGCCAATTGCAGCACGATACGCTGACAAATCTCATTCCAGGTTTCAGTGGGGGTGGCATTTTTTAAACCACGATCAATCACAATTTCAACTTTGCGCTCGCATAGATTAAAGTATAGCAATACACCACTATTCAACTCTGTATCCCAAACACCCAGTTCAGCAAACAGTTGCTGCGCACGTAAACGCGTATTTTGATGGTAGGCCTGTGAACAGGGAATATGCCCTTCAATCACCACCTGAATCTCACCGACATGGCCTTTTTCGGCCTGCTGTACCACTTTAGCAATCTCGGTACGATCCTGTTTACTAAAATAACGATGTGCTGATGAGACATAGAGAAAGTGTTTAAACCAACGTTTCAAACTCGGTTGAACATGCTCATCCACTTTAGGCTGAGTAATGATCTGTGTTGTATCTGTCTTGGTTACCATGAGCCTGATGCTCCTCCCCCGCCAAAGCTACCGCCACCGCCGCTATAACCACCGCCACTGCCGCCGCCAAAACCACCACCACCGCCTCCGCGACCGCCACCAGACAAGAACATCTGGAAAATCAGCTGTGCGAGTGAAGTAATCAATAAAAAGAAAATTCCAACACCGAGCAACAAACTCATCACCAGACCTGCACCATTAACTAAGCCTGCAACTGTTGCTACCACTGCTGCGGTAGATGCACTTAGACGATTCCCGACGATAAATGATCCCACGACACCTGCAACCAAAATAAAGAGTGCCATAGTTAAGGTATTGTCTTTGGCTTGCTGTGCCTGTAAGGCCTGCTCATGGCGATCTTTAAGTTCTTGAGCAGCTTGTTGTGCAATCTCAGGGTCTAAATTCACAATACGAGTGATTTCATCTAAACCCGCTGAAATCCCTTGTGCATATTGCCCCTGCTTAAAATAAGGCGTGATCTGATTCCGAATAATTCGACTTAATACTAAATCGGGCAACACCCCTTCCAACCCATAACCTGTCAGGATTTGAATATTGCGATCATTCACCGCAATCGCAATCAATAAACCATTATCACGCTTTGCTGAGCCCAGTTGCCATTTTTCACCAGTTCTCAAGGCAAAATCAAAAATCGCTTCTTGACCTGTTGTGGGCACAATAATCACACCAACTTGTGCTTTACCTTGTTGGTAGAGACTAAGGATTTTCTGATTCAGTTGCTGAGTTTCAGCATCACTCAAAATTTTGGCTTGATCGATAATCGGTTGGTTTAAGGTCGGTAAACCGCGAATCGATTCACCCTCTGCCATATCATTCGCCACTTGTGGCAAGGCAGGGGTTTCATTATTTTGCGTGGTGGGCGCAGCCGTCTTATTCTTTTGCTGCTCTTGAATGATTTTACCAGCAACTATCAAATCACTTTGATCTGTTGCAGTCGCGACCTCAGCCCATACCGTATGCTGGAAAAACAGTGTTGCAAAAACAATGGTTAAAACAGGCAAGATTCTCTGCTTTAAGCTCTGCTCAAACACATTCAACATACGGTGCTCCCTTACGGTCCAAGAACAATTTCAACGATTAGTTAAAAGAAACTGTTGGAGCTTGCTGTGCAGACTGTTCCGCCTTAAAGTTTTCTTTGGTTTTCATACCAATGACTTTAGCAGTCAAGGCTTGAGGGAATTGACGGACATAGCCATTGTAATCTTGAACCGTAGTAATATAACGATTACGCGCAACCGCGATACGATTTTCAGTACCCTCTAACTGCGCTTGAAGATCACGGAATTGTTCATTGGCTTTCAAGTCTGGATAATTTTCCGAAACAGCGATTAAACGTGATAATGCGCCAGTCAATTGACTTTGTGCCTGTTGATATTTCTCGAAAAGTGCCGGATCTTCCAATACTTCTTTATCTACTTTTAAACCCGCCACATTTGAACGGGCCTGAGTAACTTCAACCAAGACTTGCTCTTCGTGTTTCGCATAGCCCTTCACCACATTCACCAAGTTTGGAACAAGGTCTGCACGGCGTTGATACTGGTTTTGAACTTCAGACCAAGAAGCATTGACCGCTTCGTCCTTCACTTGCAGTGTGTTATAACCACAACCCGTGAACAATAAGCTGCTTGCCAATACGGTTGCCAATGCTGTTTGTTTGATGATTTTCATAAAAACGTACCCTCAGGTTTTTCTTTATATTTTTGCGATAATTCATTGTAATGAGATTTTTTGTCAGCTGTGTAACATTTATTAAAGTTGATATATCTGTATTTAAATAAAAAAGGCATTACCCAAGAATCTTAAAGTAATGCCGTGCTAAGCAGATTTTATTAAGGCGATTATTAGCTATAAATTTTAGATGCTGTCTCTTCTTGAAAACTCGCCATTCCATATTCGTCCGCCATTCGTGCTTTCCAGTAATTCACTAATTGCGTGTAATCATGTTTGGCAGGATGAAAATCAGCCTGATAATAAGATAGATATTCAGGAATTAATTGCAGTAGCATTTTACCCAGCAAATAGCCACCGAACAGGTTGCCTCCGAGTTTCGGGATACTTTTCCATTTATCTTGCCAAATCAAACGTGAGGTTGCATATAAGGTTAAGCTCGCAAACCCTGTGGTCACACTACGCATCAACAAACGACGAATACGATCATCGCCATAAACGGCTTGATACACATCAAAAGCAACTGAACGATGTTCAATTTCTTCAATTGCATGCCAAACCCACAATTTCATCGCATCATCATCCAATGTGCTCAATATTTCTGGATGCTTCAAGATATAGCCGCCCAACATCGCGGTGAAATGCTCAAAAGCGCAAGTTAAGGCCAGTTGTAATTTAGGATGAATATTTCGAAGTGCATCATCTCGTTTTGCCAACCATGCTTGAAAGCGATCCAGATTATAGTCTTCTCGTCGCCAAGCATCATTAAATTCTGTATGTGCTTTGGAATGCATCGCTTCCTGACCAATAAATGCCGCGATTTGTGCTTGCAACTGTGGATCTTGCACTTTATCTCTGACGTTGCGCACGCTATTCACAAAATACTGCTCACCAATCGGGAAGGTCGAAGAAAGTGCCGTAAGCAAATGTGACATCACTGGAGAGTTGGCAAAATAATGGCGTTTAATTCTGTTCGGATTAAACTGCAACCGACGCACCGTAATCCCGAGTGCTTTCGGACGATTTAAATACGTTTTTTCCACACTCGCATTTGCAAGAGTCATGTTGATTACCTGCATTCATTCCTAGACTGAGTTCGAGTATTACGCTAGGGAAAAGGCAGGGACAGGGCAAAAAAGCTTATAAAATTTGCCAAAACTACCAAAATGACAATTGGTCAGCCCACTAAGAGGTTGGGCTTCCAAGCCCCGTATGTTTAATCTTTCTCAAGCACCATATAGCTGCAAGAAACAGTCCGCCCATCAGGGCCACAACAATATGGAATGCCAAAAGCTGTGCTTGAGCCTGAGAATAATCCCAATGACTCACGGCCCACCTGATCACAAATGCAGTGAGCGTACCCAATACCGCAATACCAAAAGTCAGCCCAAGCTGTCTCAACATATTTAAAATTGCGGCAGCTGAACTGGCATCTTGCTGAGATACAGAATGGATGGTCAAGGTACTGGAACTTGGTACGATCAATCCAATTCCTGCCCCCATCATGGCACTTAAAGCAATAAACAGTGGATATGCTGAATGCGCTTGGAAGCTAATCATCCCAATCAATGCTGTTCCTGAGATGACCAAACCAATCCTAAGCAATAACAGTGAACCATATCTTTGCTGCAATTGTCCGAATAAAATAGACACCAAAGCTTGCATTAAAAATTGTGGTGTTATCAACCAGCCTGCTTCAGCAGCACTCAAATGAACTTGTTCTTGATAAAATAAGGCAAAGACAAATAAGGAACTATAACCAGCAAATCCCAATAAGAATGAAATCAGGTTAAAACGTAAAAAATTGCGGTTATGAAATAAATGTTGAGGAATCAATGGATGTGAGCTTTTATTTTGATGCCGAATAAATAGCAGACTAAAGGCAATCGAGATTAAAAAGCTGAAGGCAATGACATAACCGATATGTGCTTGTTGTACCATGATAATGCTATAGGTCAAGGTGGCAATCGCAATCACACTATAGATCAGTCCTAGGTAATCAAAACTCACGATCTGTTGATCTGAATCTGGTTCAATGCCTTTCCAACCTAATAATAAGGCCAATAGTCCAACGGGTAAGTTCAACCAAAAAATACTTTGCCAACCCAGATAATGCACCATGAGACCACCCATTAATGGTCCAATAATTAAGGCAAAGGCACTAAATGAACTCCAATGACCAATTTCCCGTGCTTTCCGATCTACCTGTGTAAAATGATGCACGATGATTGCCAAGGTCAAAGGAATCAGCATCGCACCTGCAATCCCTTGAATCACACGTCCGACGATCAACCATGCAAAAGCGGGTGCAACGGCGCAGATCATGGACCCAATGATAAAGATCACCACGCCCGTCAACCACAATCGTTTCCGCCCCAACCACTGACTTAAAGCCCCCACCGCCAACATTAAACTCGACATACTCAATGCATAACTGTCGATGACCCATTGTAAATCGGCGAGGTGGCTATTGAACTGAGTTTGAATGGCCGTCAAGGCCAAATTGACACTACTCAAGTCAACCAAGCAGAGAAATGTACTGGTATAAAGTGCTGCAATTAATAGCCGATCGTTGAGTTTAGATGCCATAAGTTTCTCTAATTATTTTTAACAATTGATAATCATTATCAATAATAGAATAGCAATTTATTAACCGATTGTTAAAGTTTTTTAGTTATCCAACGGGATCGTTAAATGTTGCAGATCTACATAATCCAACCCATTTAATTTTTATAAAAAAATGCCCAAGCACAAGGCTTGGGCATTTAAAACTTAAATATTGAAAGTAAGCTTAGACGCCAAGATAATCTAAAATCCCTTCAGCTGCTTGGCGACCTTCCCAGATTGCCGTCACAACCAAGTCAGAACCACGCACCATATCGCCACCTGCGAAGATTTTTGGATTAGAGGTCTGGAACTTGAACTCTTGTTGTTCAGCCGCAACAACACGACCTGAACCATCTAGACCTACATTTGCAGTGCTAAACCAATCTGCTGGACTTGGACGGAAACCAAATGCAAGTAACACTGCATCCGCTGGCAATACTTCCTCAGAACCTGGAATTGGTTCAGGACTGCGACGGCCACGACTGTCTGGTGCACCCATTTGCGTGGTTACAACCTTAACGCCAGTAACTTTACCATTTTCGCCTACAATCTCGATTGGCTGACGGTTGAACAGGAATTTTACGCCCTCTTCATAAGCATTCTTCACTTCACGTGCAGAACCTGGCATGTTGCTTTCATCACGACGATACGCACACGTCACATCATGCGCACCTTGACGTAATGAAGTACGGTTACAGTCCATCGCGGTATCACCACCACCCAGAACAATGACCTTTTTACCATCTAGATTGATGTATTCGCTTGGATCTTTTTCCCAGCCTTGGCAACGATTCACATTGGCAATTAAGAAATCCAACGCATCATGTACACCATTGAGATCTTCACCAGGGAAACCACCCTTCATATAGGTGTAAGTTCCCATGCCCATAAATACGGCATCATATTCTGTGAGCAATTGTTCAATCGTAACATCTACACCGATCTCGGTGTTTAAACGGAACTCAATACCCATTCCTGTAAAGATTTCACGACGACGCTTCATCACATCTTTTTCCATTTTAAATTCTGGAATACCAAATGTGAGAAGACCACCAATTTCAGGGCGTTTATCAAATACCACAGGTTTTACGCCACCACGCGCAAGAATATCCGCACAGCCTAAGCCTGCTGGACCCGCACCAATGATTGCAACTTTTTTATCAGTCCATTTGACCCCAGACATATCTGGGCGCCAGCCTAATGCAAAAGCAGTATCGTTGATATATTTTTCAGCATTACCAATGGTCACCGCACCAAAACCATCGTTTAAGGTACAAGCACCTTCACACAAACGGTCTTGCGGGCAAACACGACCACATACTTCTGGCAAGGTGTTGGTTTGGTGGCAAAGTTCAGCGGCTTGGAAAATTTGACCTTCTGCAATCAGCTTTAACCAGTTTGGAATATAGTTATGTACAGGACATTTCCATTCACAGTACGGGTTACCACAGCCTAAACAACGGTGGGTCTGATTCGCAGCCACTTCCGCAGTAAAAGGTTTATAAATTTCCACAAACTCTGCCTTGCGGACAGTAATATCTTTTTTCTCTGGATCTTGGCGTGCTACATCCAGAAATTGAAAGTCATTATTCAGGCGTTCTGCCATGTCTCTCTCCGTGGGTAGGCGCAGCGATGTCATTCATCTCTGCACCTGCCTATGTCTATGCAGTCGTGGAATTATTGTGGATCAGCTTGGGTTGTTTTCAAAAGCGTTTGCAAATTAGCAGCTTTTGGTTTTACCAGCCAGAACTTACGACTATAGAAGTCGAACTCATTACGGATCTTGTAGGCCCAAGCACTACCCGTCTCTTGGATATGCTCGTCAAGAATACGCAGTAGATTTTCTTTGTGGTCTTCCATCGCTTCTGTAGAGATACGATTAAGATCAATAAGTTCGTGGTTATAGTAGTCAACAAAGTCATTATCAAGGTCGAGTACATAAGCAAAACCACCTGTCATACCTGCACCGAAGTTATGACCAACTTTACCCAGTACTGTCACCACACCACCTGTCATATATTCACAACAGTGGTCGCCCGCACCTTCAATCACGGCAAATGCGCCAGAGTTACGAACTGCAAAACGCTCGCCCGCAGTTCCCGCAGCAAAGACTTTACCGCCAGTCGCACCATATAAACAGGTGTTACCAATAATCGCGGTATTTTGCGTTTGGAATGGTGAACCTTTTGGTGGGAAAATCGAAACTCGACCACCCGCCATACCTTTACCCACGTAATCGTTTGCATCACCTTCAAGCTTGATATGCAAACCACCCGCGTTCCAAACACCAAGTGACTGACCTGCTGTACCAACAAGGTTCATCACCACTGGGCTGTTTTCCATACCCAAGTTGCCATAACGACGTGCAATTTCACCTGAGATACGCGCACCAATCGAACGGTCACAGTTACCCACGGTAAAGTTGAATGAGCCACCTGCACCTGCTTCAATTGCTGGTAACATCTCTGCCACCATTTTCTCCGCCAACACACCTTTATCAAATGGTGCATTGCCTTGAACTTGGCAATATTGCGCCTTACCTTCAGCAGCAGGATGCGAAGTTAATAATGCACTGAGGTCAAGATGTGCGTGTTTGTCTGTTTCACCCGGTAAAACTTCAAGTAAATCAACACGACCAATCAAGTCTTTCAATGATGCAACACCAAGTGCAGCTAACCATTCACGTGTTTCTTCAGCGATAAACTTGAAGAAGTTGATCAGCATTTCTGGCTCGCCAATATAATGCTCTTGACGTAAATGGTCTTGTTGCGTTGCAACACCCGTTGCACAGTTATTTAAGTGACAAATACGTAGGTATTTACAGCCGAGGGCAATCATTGGCGTTGAACCAAAGCCAAAGCTTTCAGCACCTAAAATTGCCGCTTTCACTACATCTAAACCTGTTTTCAAACCACCATCGGTTTGAACACGGACTTTACCACGCAAGTCGTTCACACGAAGCGCTTGATGCGCTTCACTTAAACCGAGTTCCCATGGCGAACCCGCATGGTGAATCGATGAAAGTGGTGATGCTGCTGTACCACCGTCATAACCAGAAATGGTAATGAAGTCAGCATAGGCTTTTGCAACACCTGCTGCAATCGTTCCAACACCTGGCTCAGACACCAATTTTACCGATACCATCGCTTGAGGGTTGACTTGTTTCAAGTCAAAGATCAATTGCGATAAATCTTCAATCGAATAAATATCGTGATGCGGTGGTGGTGAAATCAGTGTGACACCTGGTACTGAGTAACGTAAACGTGCAATTAAGCCATTCACTTTACCACCTGGTAACTGACCACCCTCACCTGGTTTTGCACCCTGTGCAACTTTAATCTGCAACACTTCAGCAGAAGTTAAATATGCAGGAGTTACACCAAAACGACCTGATGCAATTTGTTTGATTTTCGAGTTACGGATTGTGCCATAACGCGCAGGATCTTCACCGCCCTCACCGGAGTTCGAGCGACCACCAATGGTATTCATGGCAATGGCAATAGCTTCATGTGCTTCTGGTGATAAGGCACCCAAAGACATACCCGCAGAGTCAAAACGTGGAAGAATATCTTCAATCGTTTCAACTTGATCTAAAGCAATCGAATTTGTTGTTTTTAACTTAAACAAGTCACGGATCGTTGCAACAGGACGGTTGTTGACCAGTTCCGCATATTCTTTAAAGTCAACATATTGACCAGAACGTACCGCCTTGTGCAAAGAGTTAATCACGTCTGGGTTAAACGCGTGATACTCTTTACCAAATACGAATTTAAGCAAACCACCTTGATCAATCGGTTTACGATGCTGCCAAGCAGTCGTTGCCAGTTTTTTCTGATCTTTCTCTAAATCTGCAAATGTTGCACCTTGAATACGGCTTGGTACGCCAAGGAAACATTTATCGACCACTTCAGATGACAGACCTACTGCTTCAAATAATTGACCACCACGGTAAGAGGCAACTGTTGAGATACCCATTTTAGAAAGGACTTTAAGTAAGCCTTTTTCCATACCTTTACGGAAGTTTGCTTGCGCCTGAATTGGATCACCCAATAACTCGCCTTTTGCAACCAGATCATTGATCACATCATAAGCTAGATATGGATAAACTGCTGTCGCACCAAAGCCAAGCAATACTGCAAACTGATGTGGATCACGTGCAAAACCAGTTTCAACTAAAATGTTCGCATCGGTACGCAAACCCGTTTTAATCAAATGATGGTGTACCGCACCTGTTGCCAATGCTGCATTTGCAGGTAAGAAACCTTCACGGAAATTTTTATCCGTTAATACGATTAAGGTTTTACCATCACGTACGGCCTGTGCTGATTCTTCACAGATACGTGCAATTGCTGCTTGCAATCCTTCAGCTTCGACATAGTTCAGATCAATATCAACAACGCCATAACCTTCGCGCTCTTTTTCAACATCGCGAAGCTGCTGCATTTTTGAATTAGACAATACAGGGCTTGAAATGATGATACGGTCTGCATGCTCTGGACCTTGCTCGAACACATTTTGTTCGCGACCCAAACAAGTTTCCAATGACATCACGATCGATTCACGTAATGGATCGATTGGCGGGTTGGTCACTTGTGCAAACTGCTGACGGAAGTAGTCAGAAACATGGCGTACTTGACGAGACAATACCGCCATTGGCGTATCATCACCCATTGAACCGACTGCTTCTTGACCGCTTTCTGCGATTGGACGTAACAATTGGTCGCGCTCTTCAAATGTCACCATAAACATTTTTTGCGCTGCTTTTAATGCATCGCCAGTTAAGCCTTGATCGACCAATTGCTCTTCAAGCTGTGGATTGGCTTGTAAACGAATCGCATGATCACGTAACCATTCACGATATGGACGCATATTTTTAAGGTGATTGCTGACATCTTTAGTCTCAAGCACTTTGCCTGTTAAGGTATCAATCACCAAGATTTGACCTGGACCCACACGGCCTTTAGATACGACATCTTCAGGTTCATAGCCCCATACACCAATCTCAGATGCAAGGGTAATGTAATCATTCTTGGTGATGACCCAACGCGCTGGACGTAGACCATTACGGTCTAACATACAAATTGCATGACGACCATCTTGAATCACCAGACCTGCAGGACCATCCCAAGCTTCCATGTGCTTCGAGTTGAACTCATAGAATGCACGTAAATCGGCATCTAAAGTTTCAACGTTTTGCCATGCTGGTGGAACCAACATACGTAAGGCACGGAATAAATCCATACCACCACCAACAAGAATCTCAAGCATGTTATCCAAACTTGATGAATCCGAACCAGTACGGTTCACAATTGGATTTAACTCGGTTAAACCTGGTAGTAATGGGTTTTCAAATTTTGGTGTACGCGCCAAAGCCCAGTTACGGTTCGCAGTAATGGTATTGATTTCACCATTGTGCGCAAGGTAACGGAATGGTTGAGCCAATGGCCAACGTGGCAATGTATTGGTTGAGAAACGCTGATGGAACACCACGATATGTGATTTTAAGCGTTCATCCGCCAAGTCGGTATAGAAGTCAGCAATTGCCGCTGGCATCATCAAACCTTTATAGGTGATAACAGTCGTTGCCAACGTCGTCACATAAAAAAGTGGATCATTTTGTAATAATTGTTCTGCGCGACGACGAGCCAAGAAGAGTTTACGGTTAAACTCAACCTCAGTTAAACCCATTGGGCAATTGACAAGAATTTGTTCAAATGCAGGTAATGATTGCAGTGCAATTTCACCTAAAGCATCATTATTGGTTGGAACAACACGCCATGCTGCAACAGTCAAACCAGCAGCTTCGATTTCTTTATTTAGAATATTTTTTGCATTTTGAGCTAAAGCAGGGTCAATATTTAGAAATACCGTACCAGCAGCAAAAATCTCGGTCAGATTGGTACCTAACTTTTGAGCTTCATCACGGAAAAATTGTTTTGGCATGGCCAATAACAATCCGCACCCATCTCCTGTTTTACCATCCGCGGCAATACCACCACGGTGCGTCATGCAACTTAAACTGTGAATCGCAGTTTCGACCAGATGATGGCTTGATTCACCCTTCATATGGGCAATCAGACCAAAACCACAGTTATCCTTAAACTCATCAGGCTGATATAAACCTTGAGCGGGAGCTACAGTATTAGGCGATGGCATGTGCATAGCGTACCCTTCTTTCAACATGGCTCTTTCGAGCAACAAACAATCAATTCACTTTCTGCGATATTGCCGATCAACTCATATAAAGTTCAATGCTTCGCAAAAACATTTTTCATGGCGAATTTGCAATATACGTCTTTCCTTAACAAGAATCAGCGCATTTCACCATATAAAGTGTTTTCAGTTATTACACCTTCACCAATGTTTGTAAAGCACGAAAACTTTCCATTTCACCCAATTAATGAATCATTTAGTACAAAAAAGGGCAATGAGCAGATAAATTAGCACCACAAAAAAGCAAAAAACATGCCATAAATATAAAAAATTACTAAATCATTAAAAAAGTTAAAATAACATTGAATTAAGTAGAGAAGAGAACTCATTTTCGCGCATAAAAATGCACCAAAAAATATCATGCTGCTATAAAAAGAATCATATACGCACAACTATGGTGCGTTATTAATTAAATGGATCGCTCACTTCCCGTTTCGAAGCATCTGAATTTTCTTTTATTTTTTCAACATTTGTTGGCGGTTTTGGCGCAGATTGGCTCTGCTTCACATTCACAACATTACCTTGCGCATCACGTTGTGTGACGGTGGTCTTCACCGTTGAAGGCTCCGCAGGACGTACAGCCGTCGTACTCTGTGATGTACTACTTCCCATCAGTAAACTCTCATCTACTCTAGGCAATGCTGCTGGCCTTAACTGTACTGCATAAAGCTGATTGGTTGCCGATTTCATTTCATCAGAACCCAAATCATTGACCAATGCCGCATAGCTTGACAATTGAGCTGGCTTTGGCTGAACAGATTCTGGAAAGGCTAAATTTAATTGTGCAAATTGACGCGTCGCGTCTTCTGCACTCGAAAACACACCATAAGCCAAAACATATTGCTCAACTTGGTCTTCGCCACTCAAGCGGAAATAAACAAATTTCTTGCGATCTTCACGATTCAACAGAAAGTTTTTTACAATCGCTTCATCTGAACTACGGAAAATTTCCATGGTCCATTGACGTTGATTTTCGCTGATAAACTTTGTGCCGCGAAATTCAGGTGCGTGCTCATTGGACACCACAACACGCGTGGTTAAATCCAATGGTTTCACTTCATCTGAGAGTGCCCCAAGATGCGCTGTCGCAGCAACCTTTTCTGGCTGAATTTGTACCTGAGTTTCGGTTTGCGATGGCTGCTGTTCTTCTACCAATGCTTTACTATCGGTCACACCCCAAAATATCAATGCAGCAATTAAACAAGCCACAGCAAAGACTAGCCAGCTATATTGTTGAATGTTTTGCCAAATTGATCGTGATACAGCCATGCTTTTCCCAAATGATTAATTATGCAGATTGATTTGCAAGAATAGATTGTTTCATTAGCTCAACATCAAAATCTTTGGTAATCACGGCTTGCCCTAATTTTTTCAATAAAACCAAGCGTAATTGACCATTTAAGACTTTTTTGTCATGCGACATATAAGCCAAGAATTCATCTAGTGGAATTTGGGGACATGATATCGGTAATTGGGCGCGTTGAATGATATTTTTTGTACGTTGTAAGTCGTCGGCAGAGATCCAACCTAAACGATGCGACAAATCGGCAGCCATGACCATACCCGTAGCAACCGCCTCACCATGAAGCCAAGTACCGTAGCCCAAATATGATTCAATCGCATGACCATAGGTATGCCCAAGGTTGAGTAATGCTCGCTCCCCTTGTTCTTTCTCATCATTGGCCACAATCCGTGCTTTATGTGCACATGAACGATAAACTGCTTCTGCTAACAAGTTTGCATCGCGCGCAACCAAGGCATCTATGTTGTGCTCCAACCAAGCCAAGAAATCAATATCACCCAATAGCGCATATTTTATGACTTCAGATAAGCCTGCCGAAAGCTCACGGTCAGGCAGCGTCTCAAGTTGTGCCATATCGGCAAGCACGACCTGTGGCTGCTGGAAAGCACCCAACATATTTTTGCCTAAAGGATGATTAATCCCTGTCTTTCCACCCACACTTGAATCTACTTGAGATAACAAGGTCGTTGGCACCTGCACAAAATAAACGCCACGTTGGAAGCAAGCAGATGCAAACCCAGCCATATCTCCAATTACACCGCCACCCAAGGCCAATACCGTACAATCACGGTTAAAACCAGCTTCCAATAAAGCATCAAAAATTAAATTCAGATGCTGAATATCTTTATACTTTTCGCCATCTGGCAAAATGCATTGCGCAACTTGCTTATCTAACTGGGTTAACACATTCACATAATGTTCGAGATACAAGGGTGCAACAGTGGTATTGGACACCAACATCACTTGTCGGCCATGTAAATACGGTTCGAGCAATGCTTTGGGATCTAAATGACTACCAATAAAGATGGGATAACGACGATCACCTAACTCAACATGTAACGTTTGCATAAACTTAAACCAACCAGAAACTACTTAACTTGTTTAGATAAAATAACGTTCAAAATACGTTGTGCTAAATCCCGCGCTGCACCTTGATTTGTTTCAATGATATAGTGTGCAACCTCGCGATATAAAGGATCTCGCGCCGCCAATAAATCTCGTAATTTTTGTTCTGGATTTTCAACTTGTAATAATGGGCGATTTTTATCGCGATAGGTGCGCTGTAATTGCAGCTCTACAGGCGTATAAAGATAAATAACAATACCACGTTGTTTTAAAAATTCGCGATTTTGGGGTTGAGTCACCACGCCACCGCCCGTCGCCAATACCAAGAGTGAACGAGAGGTTAGATCATTCAATACGTTGGTTTCACGCAATCTGAACCCTACTTCGCCTTCTTTTTCAAAAATCCATGGAATTGTCGCACCTGTTTTACGCTCGATTTCATGATCACTATCAATAAAATCTCGACCTAACAATTCTGCTAAATGCCGACCAACTGTTGTTTTCCCTGCCCCCATTGGCCCTACCAAATAGATATTTGGTAGGGTTTCAAACGCTTTGCTTGGCAACGCGCCACCTATATTCATTGCAATTATTGAAAATATATTAATGATTTCTCGTCAAAGTGTCATTAACAATTCTCGGCGTAATAAAAATAAGCAGTTCACGTTTATTGTCTGTTTTCATATCTCGACGGAATAAACGCCCAACATAAGGTAGATCACCTAAGAACGGCACCTTTACTTGAGAACTAATGTTTTCTTGTTCAAAAATCCCACCGAGCACTACAGTCTCACCATTGTCCACCAAGACATTGGTATCGATTTGGTTTTTATTAATGGTCAATTGACCCGTTGGTGTTGGTGTGCTTTGTGAGTCTTTAGTAATGTTCAGCTTCATCATCACCTTACCATCAGGTGTAATACTTGGGGTAACATCCAGACTCAACGTTGCATCAATAAATTCCGTTTTAGGTACAGCATTTACCCCGCCACCCGAAGAAGAGGTATACGGAATTTTCTTACCTGATTCAATTTTTGCTGGTTGTTTATCTGCAGTCATCACTTTCGGTGTAGAAATGACTTCACCATAACCATCCGCTTGCACGGCTGATAACTCTAGGTCCAACATAAAGTCAGACAGGCTGATCAAACCAAAAGCGATACGACTTGCACCAGGTGTCACTGCACCTAGGTCGACATTCAAGTTATCTGGGCGTTCAATCTCATATTTCCAACCACCCGTATCACTATCTTTCTCTGGCTTACGTAAATTCCATAAGGTCGTATCACTACCCCCCACTAATAAATCATTATTACTGCTGATCCCCTGTGATAAAATGCCCCATTTCACCCCCATCTCCCGGGTAAAATCGGTACTGGCACTGACGATACGCGCTTCAATCATCACTTGCTTAACAGACACATCCAACAAATCCACCATCTTGCGAATTTGATCAATTTTTTGCGAGGTGTCATTGATAATCAAAGTATTGGTTCTTGGATCTGTTGATACCGTACCTCTTGGACTCAATAAACCTCCAGCCAACGTATCATTACTAACAGAACCAGAGCTGCCACTATTATTGGTATTTGCATTTTTACCTTGTGTAATTAACTTCTCAATATCCGCTGCTTTCGCATAGCTTAATTGGATATATTCTGTTTGCAGTGGTGCTAACTTCACACTCTGTGCAATTGCTTTGGCTTCCTCTTCTTCGGCCTTAATTAACTCAGAAACAGGTGCAATCCAAATCACACTGCCATTACGGCGTTTATCCAAATTTTTGGTTTTTAATACAATATCTAAAGCCTGATCCCATGGCACATCTTTTAAACGCAACGTAATATTGCCTTGCACTGTATCTGCTGCCACCATATTGATCCCAGTAAAGTCTGCCAGTAACTGTAATACTCGACGAACTTCTATATCTTGGAAATCTAAAGAGATTTTGTTGCCCGTATAGCTTTGTGATTTTGCTTTTGCTGTGGACTTCTCTTCTGGTCGTTTTAAACTAATGGTTAGTTTATTCTCTGCCTGATACGCCATATATTCATAGCTACCCGCAGATTGAATGGTAATCACACCATTGCCTTTATCGTTATAAGCATCAACACTTGCAACGGGGGTGGCAAAGTCATTGGTATTTAAACGACGTGCTAAATGCATCGGAATTTTATTTCCCGCAGTACGCACCACAATTTTACTGCCCTGTTGCTGCACATCGACTGGGGTGTTATTGCCCAACAAATCAATCACAACCAACCCTTCACCTTGGTTCCCTCTCTGGAAACCAATATTAGAAACGCCTTGTTGTACCTGACGTGTAGCCACAGCTGGACTGTTGATTGTCGTTGGTTTTGCTGAATTGATTTTCAATACAAAGGTATTGCCTTCAATGCGTGTCGTAAACGCACCTGCATCTTTTAAATTTACGATGACTCGAGAGCGCTGGTCATCTGATGCTACTTCTACCGAGCTGGCTTCAGCAGTCGATACCGGAATCGAATTTTTCGTCAAGCTCTGCTGTGCTTTATCAAAGTCCAAAATCAAACGAGAAGGCTGCTCAAGTTGATAGGCCTGCGGTTGCGGTGGAAGACCGTTAAACATGACACGAATCTCCGTGCCCTGATCTGCTGCTAAGCTCATTGGTACAATATTGGTCATACTCACTTGCGCTGATGCAACTTGCATCACTGCAATCGCGATTGCACCCATAGAAAATTGACGGAATGCATGATTCATGGTCTTCGCTTCCCCAAATAAAGAATCTTTAAACTGTTTTTTCATTGTTATTCCCTTAATCTTACGGTGCTGGTCCAATTAAAACGAGTGTACGAGGTCTTTCGACATAGCCTTCACGACCATCAGGTACAATCTCCACCAAATCTATTTGGGTTGGACTAATTTTAATAATACGTCCTTGGTTCATCCCCAAATAACTACCAACTTGCACACGTTCAATTTGACCATCTGGTGTTTGAATAAGCGCAATGGTATTGCTGGTTTTACCCCGCATACTGCCCTTCATATTCAACGATTCCAGCGCATAACTTTCTAAAGGTTGTGGCTGGCGATTAAAATTCGGATACACACGTTTACCCGCCATAATTTTTAACTCAGCTGCCAAAGAACTTGGCATAAACGGGCTTTTAAGCTGATGTGCTGAATAGTTAAACAATGGCACAGGGGTAAAGATCGGTGCAGGTTCAATCGGCAAAGGTGGCTGATTACGAATTTCTGCCATCTTCTCATTCACGGCATCAATCCGAGAGTCACACCCCACCAGAGTTAACCCAATCAATAAACTCAGTAATAATTTATAGTTATTCACTACTATTTTCCTCCTTGCGCAGGTGGAGTAGTCGCTGCTTGAGTTGTTGGTGCACCCGCAGCATTATTTGCTTGTTCATCCGCCCCGACATAACGATATGTTTTTGCTTTGACGGTATAATTCACAACAGGGATGTCTGATTTTTTCTGCGTATCCTCTTTTGCTTCAACGGTAAAGTCATGCAAGGTTACGATACGAGGCAAAGCCGCAATACCTGTAACAAAGGCGCCAAAAGCATGATAGTCGCCTGTGGCATCAATACTGATTGGTTGTTCAATAAAGAACTCTTGTTTAACTTCACTCTCAAGACGGATATTTTTAAACTTCAGACCAGAGTTCACGCCGGTTAAGTTAATGTCCTCAACCAGACTTGGAATTTCTGTTTCTTTTGGCAACTGTTCTAATTGTTGATTAAAGTTCGCTTCCATTTCTTGAAGTTGTGCTTGATATTGCTGCAAATTACGTAATTTTGAGTCTTTTTCTCTAAATTCATTGAGCAAACTTTGCTCTTTGGCTTGCTCATTTGCAATCGATTCAAGTTGAGACTTGATCACCACAAAATAACCCAAGGCAGCAACAGCCAAGAAGACAAAAATCCAGCAGGTAATTTTAACCGAGAGCGGCCAACTACCATAATTATTCATATCCAGCGTATTAAATTGCTGGAAGAATTGCTCGACGGACATCTTCTTTTTCTTTGCAGCGACAGTGTCTTGATTCAATTCATCTTGGTTCATTTCGCCACTCCCGCTGCTGCTACCCCTGATGCGGCCTGTTCTGATGTTGGTGCAGCTTCTGCAGTTGTACCAATCTCACCCAAATCGACAGTCACAACAAAGCTGCCATAATTTTCCTCAACACGAGGAACCAGCGAGCTTGCTGTTTTATCTTTATTTTTATTTTCGTCTACCGCCAAGAATGAATTCATAAAGGCATTACGATACCAAGGCGAAGCTTCTAAGTTACGTAGTAGCTCAGCAACTGTATTCGGGCTTTCCGCCTTCCCTTCAATCGTGAACTTATCGCCTGTCCGGCTAAACTTGGTTAAATACATAGTTGGTGGAGTCACCCGTACCAATTCATCCACCAAACGAACCGTAACAGGACGTTGCCCTTGTAGACCTTGAATGAGCTTCATACGCTCAATGATGGCATTGCGGCGTTCTTGCAAACCGTCGAGTGCTTTTAATTGCGTATCTAAATTTTGGTTGGTACTGACAATCAGTTGATTGGCTTGCTCTTGATCATTCAATTTATGATCAAAATACATCCACCCTGAAAAAACCGATGCAACCCCTAATGCAGCAACCCCAACACAAAATGCGACAAACTGTTTCTTTCTTTGTTCTCTTAGCTCATCACGCCAAGGGAGTAAGTTAATCTTTGCCATTAATCAAAACTCCTCAATGCCAAACCACATGCAACCATTAAAGAGGAAGCATCATTTTCAATTTTTTTAATATCAATTTGCGGAGAGAAACCCATTTGTAGAAATGGATTGGCAATGGTGACGCGATAACCTAGTTTTTGTTGTAATAACTTGGCAAGGCCTGGAATATTGGCATTCCCGCCAGCCAACAGAATATGGTCAATTTCGTTAAACTGAGAAGATGAAAAGAAGAACTGAAGTGAACGTGCAGCCTGTTGTACCACTGCATCTAAAAAGGGTTCAAGGACCTCGGTATCATAATCATCAGGCAAGCTTCTTTCTTTTTTGGCACGACCAGCTTCCTCAAAAGACAAGCCATAGCGACTTTGTACATCTTGAGTCAATTGGCGGCCGCCAAATACTTGCTCACGTGTATAGATAATCTTGCCTTTTTGCATCACAGATAAAGTGGTCATGGTATGGCCAATATCTAAAATGCCAACGGTATTTGCCCCCATCGGCAGGGTGTCTGCAAATACTTGGAATGCCCGCTCCATTGCATAGCTTTCAACTTCTGCAATTTTTGCGGTCAAGCCCGCAAGTTCCAGCACTTCTACACGTGTATCAACATTCTCGGTACGCGTAGCGACCAAGAGTACATTCACCCGATTTGGATTAGCCAAACGATCAGGCAAAACTTCAAAATCAAGACTTACTTCATCTAATGGGAACGGAATGTATTGCTCAGCATCCATACGAATTTGAACTTCTCGTTCTTCATCCGACATGTCGGCATCCATTTCTATAATCTTGTTAATGACCATAGAAGTAGGCACCGCAATAGCAACATTGGTGGTGTGAGGATTTGCAAGGTTAATGACCCTCTCAAGCGCATCACCTACCGCCTCTGGATTCAGTATGCTTTTTTCAACCACACTGCTTTCAGGCAATGGCATCACTGCATAACTTTCAACCCAATATCTACCGTTCTTTACAGAGAGCTCCAATAATTTAACAGTTGTCGAACTAATATCGACACCCACTAACCCCTTATTTGGTTTACGATATAACCTGAGCACAGTACTTTCCTATTTATTTTTTTATCCCCAAAAATACAACACACTAATTTGTTTTGGTCTTTAATTGCTACGGATACAATAACTCATCTAACAATCCGCATTTCTAAAGGATATACTGACCACAATTAGTTTGCCATTCGCTCTTATTAAAACTTACTTATTATGAAAAAGCTATCCAGTTCTGGTATTGTTCGGCCATTTTTTTTGATCGTTATTATTATCTTAGTCTCACTTCCAATGGGATTTTATGGCATGTATCTCTATCTCGCACCTTCACTGCCAGATATGAGCTCACTCAAAAAAGCGCCTTTACAAAAACCATTGCAAGTCTACACGACAGATAATCAGCTGATTGCGGAATATGGCGGAAAATTATCGATTCCTGTTAAGTATGAACAGATCCCTCCAACGTTTATTCATGGCTTCTTAGCGGCTGAAGATTCGTCCTTTTTTGAGCATAATGGCATTAGCTTCAAAGGACTCGGGCGGGCGCTAACCGAATCTGTAACTGGTTCTGATGTCCAAACTGGGGGCTCAACCATTACCATGCAGGTTGCAAAGAACTATTATTTAAGTCCAGATCGAACACTTAGACGCAAACTAACCGAAGTCTTTCTGGCACGTAAAATCGAGCAGAACTTAACAAAACAAGAAATTCTGACCGCTTATGTCAATAAAATTTTCCTTGGTAAAAATGCCTATGGTATTGCAGCTGCTGCACGTGTCTATTACAACAAGAATCTGAATGAGCTGACCACTGCACAAATGGCAATGATTGCAGGCTTACCTAAAGCACCGTCCAAATACAATCCAGTGGTCAATCCAGAGCGTGCACTTGAACGTCGAAACTGGATTTTAGGGCGTATGTTACAACTGGGTTATCTCAACCAAAACCAATATCAACAAGCCGTCGCAGAACCGATCAATTTAAATATGATGGATCGTTCAGTGAGCAACGTGTTTCCCTATGTAGGGGAAATGGTTCGCTCAGAACTGGTCGAACACTTTGGCGAGCAAGCGGTTGACTCTGGATACAAGGTCTACACCACGATTGATAGCAACCGCCAACGTTATGCAGAGCAAGCGATTCAAGATGGTTTGGAAGCCTATGACCGTCGTCATGGCTGGCGTGGTCCTGAAGCACATGACAAACCACTTAAACAGTTCATCGCTTATGCGAATACTTATCCAGCACAAGTCATCAAGGTCAACAATAATTCTTTTGATGCATTGATGCAGGATGGTTCAACAGTGACCGTTAATTGGTCTGGTATGTCATGGGTTCGTCCATATCGCAATGCCAATAGTGTCGGTGGTGCGCCATCAAATGCATCACAAATTGTCAAAGTCAAAGATATTATTCGTCTACGCCCGAATGAGGGCAAAACGGTCTGGTCGTTGGTTCAAGTACCCAAAGTTCAAGGTCAACTTATTGCGATCAATCCAAATGATGGTGCAATTGAAGCGGTAGTGGGTGGATATAACTTTTATCAATCTAAATTTAACCGTGCTGTACAAGGCTGGAGACAACCGGGTTCAACCATTAAACCATTCGTTTATGCCTTGGCTTTAGAACGTGGCATGACCCCTTATAGCATGGTCAATGATAGTCCAATCACCATTGGCAAATGGTCTCCAAGAAACTCTGATGGCCGTTACCTAGGAATGATCCCTTTACGTCGCGCCCTCTATTTATCCCGAAACACAGTTTCAGTACGTTTATTACAGAACGTTGGAATTGAACGTACACGCCAATTATTTATGGATTTTGGTCTACAAGAAGACCAGATTCCACGTAACTACACCATTGCACTCGGTACACCACAGGTACTACCTGTACAAATGGCAACAGGTTATGCCACTTTTGCCAATGGCGGATATCGCGTCCAACCACATTTCATTAAGCGCATTGAAGATGCTTCAGGCAAAGTTATTTATGAAGCAAAACCTGACTACGCATGTATCCCATGTATCAGTAATCCAAATTCAGGTACAGAACAGCAAACTGCTGAAGCAGGCAAAGATAAATCTAAAGACCAAGTAACTGAAGTGACCAATCAGACTTTAGATGATGTAACTGCTGCCTCTGAAGCACCAATATTGACTGCGGATGCGACCCAAACAGCAAAAACCAACAGTGACTATCGTCAAGCGCAACGTATTTTAAAATCAAGCTCTGCTTATGATATGGCGAACATCCTCCGTGATGTAATCCAACACGGTACCGGTCGAGCTGCACTTAAAATTGGTCGTGATGATTTAGGTGGTAAAACAGGAACAACCAATGATGCAAAAGATGCTTGGTTCGCTGGTTTCAATGGTAAGTTGGTTGCGATCGCATGGGTGGGCTTTGACCAACCGCGTACACTAGGTCGTCGTGAATATGGTGGCGTTGCTGCCCTTCCGATCTGGACCAACTTTATGGGCAAATCTTTAAAAGATACGCCATCTGCTTGGGTACGTTTGGATAAAGAAGCGAAAGATCCAATCTCTCGTGATAAGTTACAGATCCAACAAAGTGAAGATAAAAAAGAATATCGCGCCTCTCCACCATTGGCGCGTCCACTTTATCGTCCTGCACCAGTTGCACCTGTTCGCTCAACACAAAATGATTTTTCAGACTTACCTGGAACAACCCCAGTGACTGATGAACAACCGATTGTCCCAGCGAAAAAGCAGCCACCTGCAATGGGTTCAAACTCACAGAACCCACCGCCAAAAGAAAAGGATGGGATTGAACATTTGATCAATCAAATCCAGTAAATAAAAAAGAAGCCATCATATTGATGGCTTCTTTCTTTTTTGGAACAGATAAATCTGAAAGGCGGCAGTCACCGCAAATTGCTGCGTTTGCTCAAGTACTTTGCGTCGTTCAGGATTCGCCTTATAAGCATAAGGCGTCATCGCAATTAAATTCTTTAAAGCCTCTTGATCTAGCTGCATTGGCGCTTCAACAATTTGTGCTTGCTTCAACTCAAACTGAGCATCTAGCTGCTCTACAAATTTTTGAGGTTCATGCAAATTTACTTGCTCAAATAACGCTTCGCGCAAATCATAGAGATGTCTTGGTGCAGGCGTCACGACAAGTAAAAAGCCCTCATCACCCAATACTCTCACTATTTCGTCTTGTGGAATTGGGCTAAATAGACTGGTACACATATCAATGCAATGATCTTGAACTGGCAAGGTTGCACCCGTTCCCACCACCCATATCACGTCTGTATTTAACTTTGCAGCGCGCTGTACGGCTGTTTTGGCAATATCGACACCAATACACTGCTGGGTATGCGCTTGCATGGCACTGGTGTAATAACCCTCACCACAACCAATATCTAAAACTGCTTTTGGTTTAAGTTGCTGTAGCAGCTCAACCACAGCTTGCTGTAAAGGCTGATAAAAACCTGCTTGCAAAAACTCACGGCGTGCCAGTACCGACTCAGGTGTATCTCCGGGTGACTTGCTATGTTTATGCTGCACCACGTGTAAATTGACATAGCCTTGTTTGGCGACATCATAATGATGCCCTTTTTCACATCGCCATGAATGTTCAACCAAATTCAAGGATTGGCGACAAACAGGACACATCAACAAACTCATCTATTTTCTCCAAACATAAAAAAAGCTGGTCTTCACCAGCTTCTTTCTTGAATCATGGTTTAACGTAATTTTAGCGTCATTAAGCCAAGGACAACCAAGAAAATGGTAATAATCCAAAAACGGATAACGACTTGGGTTTCTTTCCAGCCTTGCTTTTCATAATGATGATGCAAAGGTGCCATCAAGAAAACACGCTTATTACGCATCCGCAATGAGCCGATCTGCAAGAACACCGACACCGCTTCCATCACGAATACCCCACCCATAATGGCAAATACGATTTCCTGACGCACCATCACTGCAATGGTACCGAGCATCGCACCCAGTGCCAATGCACCGACATCACCCATAAATACTTGCGCTGGATGGGCATTGTACCAAAGGAAGGCCAAACCAGCACCGATCATTGCCGAACAGATCACCACCAATTCAGAGGTATATTTCACATACGGAATATGTAAATAATTGGCAAAACGAATATCACCCGATAAATAAGCAAATACACCTAAGCCTGCCGCAACCATAACAATTGGCATAATTGCCAAACCGTCTAAGCCATCGGTCAAGTTAACTGCATTCGATGCACCATTAATCACCAAGTAAGTGAATGCAATAAAAGCTAAACCCAATGGCACAGCTGAAAGCGGAATGGAAAGATTCTTGAAGAAGGGGATCAGCAAATCCAGCATATCTGCCGTATGCTCGACACTGTCTTGTTGTTTCGCAATTACATATAAGGCAATACCTGCACCCAAAGACGCCACCGAAGTCCAGAAGAACTTCTTACGTGCTGGCAAACCGGCATTGTCTTTGTAACGAACTTTAATCCAGTCATCTGCCCAACCGACAGCACCAAATACCACCATGACACCCAGTACAATCCAAACATATGGGTTGGATAAATCTGCCCACAGCAATGTACTAATCCCAATGGAGAGCAAAATGAGAATCCCGCCCATGGTCGGGGTTCCCATTTTTTTGGCATGGTTTTCAGGCGCAAAAGAACTCACTGCCTGACCATATTTTAATGCTTGTAATTTACGAATCATGACTGGGCCTAAAACCAGTCCGATCGTCAAGGCCGTCAGTAAGCTCAACAAAGAGCGCAATGTTAAATAACGAACAACTTGAAACGAACTGTTATAGTCCGCCAATTGCTCAAATAACCATAACAACATTTAAATTTTCTCCATCAAGTCAGCCATCAACGTTTCCATATGGGTATAACGAGACCCTTTGAATAGGAAACTCATTGACTGGGGTTGATGTGTTTGGACTAAATTAATTAAAAACGGTAATGCTTCTGCCTGTGTTGCAAATGCATGTAACTTTTCTGAATGAGATGAACCTTGTTGCGCTGCTTTAGCGAATTCACCAACCACCACCAAATGCTCTAGCGGCAATGATGCCAAGTCTCGTCCGAGATCATGATGCTCTTGCCAACTGCTTTCACCCAGCTCCCCAATATCTCCCATCACCATGACTTTTAAACCTTGCTGCTGCAACAAAACCTGTGCTGCTGCGCGCATTGAGGTTGGATTCGCATTATAGGTATCATCAATAAATAAGTGATGTTGCTGTTGAATAAAGTTCAGACGACCTTTGGCGCCTTGTGCTTGCTCTAAGCCTTGTACAATATCATCCAGTGCAATGCCTATCGCTAAAGCGAATGCGGTCGCTGCTGTTGCATTCTGTACATTATGCGCACCTGCAAATGGTAAATTTACCGCACGACTGCCTTGTGGTGTATGTAAGTTAAATTGTGCCGATTGAGGATGCAATTGCACATCTGTCGCAAAAACATCACCACCCTCACCAAAACTCAGAATCGAATGGGCCTGAGCATTTTCACGAATGGTTGTTGCATAATCATCTTGCGCAGGAACGATTGCCGTGCCTTGAGGCAAAATATGCGCATAGATTTCTGATTTAGCACGACAAATACCTTCGCGCCCACCAAATTCACCTAAGTGTGCTGTACCAATATTCAAAATTCCTGCTACATGCGGCTGCACCAAATTTGAGGTGTAATCAATTTCACCTTGATGGCTAGCACCTAACTCCATCACAGCATATTGATGCGCTTGACGTAATTCAAGCAACATCATCGGGACACCAAGATCATTATTCAGGTTGCCACGCGTGATCAGTGTCGGTGCCAAACGAGATAAAATACTGCCCAGCATTTCTTTAGTGGTGGTTTTACCACTACTGCCTGTTAAGGCAATGACTTTCAACTGCGGGTTTTGTTGACGGCGATAAGCACCCAACTGCCCCAAAGCCAAACGCGTATCTTTGACGATCAGCTGTGCAATATCAGCATCGACAGGATGCTCAACGATCGCAATTTGACATCCTTGTGCAGCCACTTGTGCCACAAAGTTATGCGCATCAAATCGCTCACCTTTTAATGCAAGGAAAGCATCGCCTGCTTCTGCATGACGCGAATCCGTTAGAATACGTTTAATTTCACCTTGCGGAAGATTCTGCTGATACCACTGCCCTTGTGTGGCTTGTTGTAATTGTTCTGCGGTCCAAGGTTGTAATGGAACAGTACTGGTTGTTGAAGTATGCATACGCTTTATTTACCTTTTGACCTTATTGCGCAGGATAGGCTGAATCGACAGGATGAGGCTGTGCATCTATCGCAGACTGCACTTCAACCACATCATCAAACCAATGACGAACTCCATCAATTTCCTGATAGTTTTCATGTCCTTTACCCGCAATCACCACAATATCACCTGCTTGGGCTTGTGCCACCACACATTTAATCGCTTCACGACGATCATGAATTTCATGCATCTCATGTTCTGCGAAATTGATGCTTTGCTTCATATCCGCAAAAATCTGTTCAGGATTTTCAGTGCGCGGATTATCCGAAGTAAGCACAACGGGATTGGCATGATCAAGTGCAGCTTGAGTCATCAGCGGACGTTTACCACGGTCACGATCTCCGCCACAACCAAATACAGCCCATAACCGACCCGTGACATGACGTTTCAATGTGGTCAGTACTTGAATCAAGGCATCAGGTGTATGTGCATAATCGACAACAAATAAACGCTCGGCATCTTGAATTACCTGCATTCGGCCAGGCGCACCTTTGAGTTGCGGTACGAACTGAATCAAATCAGCCAAGGCAAAGCCTGCATACTCTGCTGCAATCAGACTTGCCAATAAATTTTCGACATTAAACTGTCCAAGCAATGGACTTTGTACCGGATAAGCACCTGTTGGGCTAATCAGAGTAAAACTTGCACCACTTAAACGGTATTGCAAATCTGCAATATGATAATCAGCCGTCGTTTGGGTTAAAGAATAACTGAGAATCTTGGGTTGCGATGGATTTGCTTGAGCGGCATTCAACATCAAATGTGCATGCGCATCATCCAAATTAATCACCACTGCTTTTAAAGTCGTGAATTTAAATAATAAGGCTTTGGCCTCAGCATAAGCATCCAACGTATCGTGATAATCAAGATGATCGCGACTTAAATTACTATACACCGCAATTTCAAGCTCACAACCGTTCAGGCGCCCTTGCTCCAAACCATGTGAACTGGCTTCCAGTGCGACAAAACTCGCGCCTTGTTTAGCATAGTCATGTAACGCATGTTGTAGTTGCAGTGCATCCAAAGTGGTATGCGTGGATGGGGTTAAGTTTGGCAGAATACCATTGCCTGTCGTGCCCATCACTGCACAACCTTTGCCTTGTGAACTGATCAGTTCCGCGATCAGGCGTGAAATGGTGGTTTTTCCATTGGTTCCTGTCACCGCAATACCGCGTAATGGCTGAACAGGATCGGCTGCTTGTAAATATTGCTGTTGCCATTCACCCATTTGATAACGGACATCAGCACAGACCCATTCGTTTGCGAGACCTAATTCAGTCTCACTGATCACAGCCAATGCGCCTGCATCCAAAGCATTTTGCGCAAACTGGCGTGTTTTTTCAGGTTGGCTATAGCTATTTAAAGCAATAAAAATTTGGCCAGAAGCAACTTTGCGGCTGTCTAAACTGAAGCCTTTAAATGGCTGTGTATACCAAGCCGCATCTATGCTGATCGGGTGTATCTGTTGAAAACGAATCGACATAATTTACCTACGGATTGGATTTTATAGAAGTATCAAGTGGCTTATCTAAAGGCACATTCAAAAGGCGTAAAGACTCTTGCATGATGCGCGCAAATACAGGCGCTGCAACCAAACCACCGTAATAACGACCTTGCGGGTTTTCAACCACGACGATCATGGCTAAACGCGGATCACTGATTGGTGCAACACCTGCAAATAAAGCACGATATTCACTGTTTGAGTACCCTTTACGGTCTGCACGTAATTTATGTGCTGTCCCTGTTTTACCCCCGACACGATACCCCGGAATCACGGCTTGTTTGGCAGTTCCGCCTGGCATGGTCACCTGTTCAAGCATGGTTAAGACTTGATCGGCAATTTTAGGACTTAATACCTGTGTCCCTTCTGGTGCTTTGTCTAATTTACGCAAGCTTAATGGCATTTGCACGCCATGATTTGCCAACATGGCATAACCTTGTGCAACCTGCAAAATGGTCGCGTTCAAACCATAACCATAGGCCATGGTTCCCAACTGAGACGGATTAAGCTTATCACCCGAATAAAGCAAACCAGAACTTTCACCAGGGAATTTCACCGCTGAACGATGACCAAAACCAGCACGTCTAAAGAATGAAGGAACTGTATCTTTCGGTAGTGATAAAGCGATTTTTGCCGAGCCTACGTTTGAAGATTTGATAATCACCCCAGAAACAGTTAAAGCACCATAGTTGTGCGTATCACGAATGGTATGCCAACCTAAACGCATCGAACCCGGTGAGGTATTTACAATGGTATTCGGCGTATATTTACCACTTTCTAGCGCAGCAGCCACGGTAAATGGCTTCATGGTCGAACCCGGCTCAAACATATCAATCGCGCCGCGGTTACGCATCGCATCTTTATTACTGAGACCGTTTTTATCGTTCGGGTTATAAGATGGCCAACTGGTCATCGCCAAAATTTCACCCGTTTTAACATCAACTGCAATCGCAGTTGCTGAACGCGCATTATTGGCGACACCCGCAGCGGTCAATTCACGGTACATAATATATTGCAAACGTGAGTCGATACTCAGCGTGACATTTTCACCTGATTCAACTTCTTTAATCACTTCTGAAACTTTGAGACGATTACCCTTTTTATCACGGATAATTTTCTGTTCACCGTCCATCCCTGACAACTGTTTATTCAGTTGCATTTCCAAACCTTCAATCCCCATTCCTTCACTATTGGTCAAGCCAATAATTTGGGCATTGGGTTGAGGCTGCGGATAGTAGCGTTTATAGCTTTTCTCTGCATAAACACCTTGGAAATTGCGCTTGGTAATTAGGTCAGCTTGCTGTGGTGGAATTTCTTTTTGCAAAACTAAATAACGTGAACGTGGACGAGCCTGCATTTGTTTCTTTAAATCTGCCCGATCGACACCAACAGCATCTGCCAGTTCATCTAGGTTCAAGTTTTTATCAGGCAATTGACGTTTTAATTTGCGATTATTCGGATCTTTTTTGAGTTCAGCGGTAATCTCGTCAAATTGTTGTTTGGTTTCCCAATAATCTCTTGGGTCCATCACAATTTTCATGATCGGTGTACTAATTGCCAAAGGTACACCATGACGGTCACTGATCACGCCACGCATCGCCTCTAGACGTTCAGTTCTTAAAATATTGGCATTGGCCTTATTTTGCAAAAAGTCTTTATTGACCACTTGCACATAGAACGCACGGGCAATCAACACCACAAAACAAAGCAGCACCGTTCCCCAAAGCAGATAAAATCGCCACATATCCAAAGCAAGGGTCGGTCTTTCAGAAATAGACTGCTGTTTTTTTCGTATTGGTTTACTTCGCTTATCTGCCATACAGCATGCCTTATTTATCTTGCTTTGAAGTCATAGGTAAAGAAATCACGACCGTCTGCGTTGCTGGCGGTGAGAACATACGGAGTTGTGTGACTGCGCGAGAACCAATCTGTGCGGTTGCACCAAAGGTTTGCTGTTCAATCAATAAACGCCCCCATTCAGCGTTTAAATCATCTCTTTCACGCATATATGCACTCAAGTCACGATAATCATGGCGGTATTCAAATACTTGGAACACCACCATCATCGCACTTGTAAACACCAATGCAACGAGTACAGCATACACAACAACCTTTTTCAGTCCTTTTCTGCTGCTTGGTCTAACGTCGTCATCATTCTTGTTGTTCATTCTCAGCCTTTTTGCTCTAAACGCTCAGCCACACGTAGCCATGCACTACGTGAACGAGGATTTGCTTTTACTTCTGCTTCACTCGCACGAATACGAGAAACTTTCTTTAAACGTCGAGTATCAACCTGTGCTTGAGGCATGCCCCAGCCTGAATCTTCGGCCAAACTCGATTCTTTTTGAATAAACTGCTTGATTAAACGATCTTCCAAAGAATGAAAGCTAATCACTGCCAGTTGTGCAGTTGGTTTTAATAATGTGACAGCTTGCGGTAAAAATGTCTCGATATCATCGAGTTCTTTGTTAATGGCAATACGAATCGCTTGGAAAGTACGCGTTGCAGGATGCTTATGCTTTTCCCACTTTGGATGTGCGGTTTTAACCACTTCTGCCAGTTGGGCTGTCGTTGTCATTTCACCTGCCAGTTTAATGGCTTTGGCAATACGACGGCTATAACGTTCTTCGCCATATTGGTAAATAATGTTTGCTAGTTTTTCTTCTTCAATCTGAAGCAACCACTCTGCTGCGGTTAAGCCTTGCGAATTGTCCATTCGCATATCCAGTGGCCCGTTTTGCATAAAGCTGAAACCACGCTCTGCTTGGTCCAATTGCGGTGATGACACACCTAAGTCAGCCATAATACCATCGACTTCAGTCAGGCCAATTTTGGCAAGCTCAGCTTGAATATCCGCAAAACTGGCATGAATAATTTTAAACCGTGGATCGTCTTGTTCTAATTGTGCTGCAACTTCAAGGGCTTGTGGATCTTTATCGAAAGCGTAAACACGCGCATTTTGGTCGAGTTTTGAAAGTAATAGCTTGGTATGACCACCGCGACCAAAAGTCGCATCGACAAAAATACCAGTATCGCGACCTGCCAATACGCCATCAACGGTTTCATGAAGTAAGACAGAAATATGCGACATAAGAAATGGATCAACAGCTGAAAATGTAACTGCACATTATCACCTTGTTTTATGTCAGCACCAAACGACTTTTTGTAGAGAATTCTTAACTTTTCATAGATAAAACCGTTTTCTTATCATTTTTCAGCCAACAAAAAAGCAAATACAGCGCGTATTTGCTTTTCTACTTTTTCTGCCAATCTAAATAAGAACTAAATTTATGGTTTTTCCGCATAAATCTGGTCGAAAATCGCACCATTCACAAAATGTGTTTTTTGCGCTTTTGCCCAACCACCAAATACGTCATTAATCTTGAACAGTTTAATCTTTGGAAATTGCTGAGCGTATTTGGCAGCAACTTGTGGATTACGTGGACGGAAATAATATTTTGCTGCCAGATCTTGCCCTAAAGGTGAATACAGGAAATTTAAGTAACCACGTGCCAGCTGACGATTGCCATTTTTATCGACGGTTTTATCAACAATTGCCACCGACGGTTCAGCCAAAATCGAAATGGATGGATACACAATTTCAAATTTGTCTTTCCCTAAACCTTGAGTTGCCAATAACGCCTCATTTTCCCAAGACAACAGCACATCACCAATACCACGCTCAGCAAAAGTGGTTAATGATCCACGCGCACCTGAGTCTAAAACTTTGACGTTCTGATAGAGCTTTTTCACCAATTCACGTGCCTTGGCGTCATTACCGCCGGGTTGTTTCAACGCATAACCCCAAGCCGATAAATAAATCCAGCGTGGTGCACCACCCGTTTTTGGATTTGGTGTAATGATTTCAACACCGGTTTTCGTCAAATCATTCCAATCACGAATATTTTTTGGATTGCCTTTACGCACCAAGAACACTACGGTTGAGGTATAAGGTGCAGAGTTATCTTTAAATTGTTTTTGCCAGTCTTTACGGATTAAACCTGCATTGGCAATTTCATCAATATCATTGGCCAATGCGAGCGTTACGACATCTGCCTGCAAGCCATCAATGACTGAACGTGCCTGTTTACCCGAACCACCATGTGACTGTTTAAAATCAACATCCTGTCCTGTTCTTTTTTTCCAGTACTGGCCAAATGCTTGATTATATTCTTGATAAAATTCACGTGTTGGATCATAAGACACGTTTAAAAAAGTGGTTGCTGCTTGCGCTACACCATTTAAGCCCAACGCCAACAATGCCGCTGCGATGACAGTTTTCATTATATTGTTTACTCATTTCGCCCCATTTGTCACCACTATATTTCTTTAAAAATATTTTACAATCATATAGTTATACCAATATATTTATTACTATTCTGTTTTTAAGATATAGCAATGGCCTGTATTTCCTGCATTAAAAGAATATCCAGCCTTTTATTTTTGTGGCAAAATGAGAAAAATTATCATTCTCCACTTTTTCTACACATTTACTTGCTAGATTCTAGTTGTATATAAAGTAGCCATAGTGCTATAAATACACAACAGGATGTGTCAAATTTTTATATTTTTGTAAAAAGTGTGACATATATCAACTTTTGTATTAAGATTTATGTTTGAATCGTATTATTAAAGCAATAGTATAGTCGTTTGGTTAGTCTTGTAGACTCAATATCATGAAGGGGATGTGAGCAATGCGAGCATTAAATATGAAAAAAACACTAAGTTTAAGCCTATTTTTAGCATGTTCTGTCCAACTTGGACATGCGGCAGCAATTAAAGAAAGCAATAACATAAAAACGCTTGATAAATCTTCTTCAAGCCTGATTGTCAAAGCACTGGATCAACAAAAACGTAATACATCGATGTTGCCGTCAACAGATGATGAGTTAAAAATGTTGAATACGATTCGTACAACACCAACTCAGACCTTCTTTGCAAGCCAACATGAGCGTTTTTCTCGTTTCGTTCAAATCATATTCCAACCACACACTTCTTAATATTTTTTAAATATGTGCCCCTTCACATGTTTAAATCAAGCCTAGTCATGCCGTGACTAGGCTTTTTCGTTATAATAGTCTCAATTTTAATTTAAGCCCCGATCATTTATGAAAGTTCGTACCCGTATTGCGCCTTCTCCTACAGGTTTTCCCCATGTAGGTACTGCTTATATTGCGTTATTTAATTTATGTTTTGCCAAACAGCATGGCGGTGAATTTATTTTACGTATTGAAGATACGGATCAACTTCGTTCAACCCCAGAATCTGAAAAAATGATTTTAGACTCTTTGCGCTGGTTAGGGTTGAATTGGTCTGAAGGTCCAGATGTTGGTGGTCCACATGCCCCTTATCGCCAATCTGAACGTATGGGTATCTATAAGCAATATGCTTTAGAATTGGTTGAAAAAGGTCATGCTTTTTATTGTTTTGCAACCGCAGAAGAGCTTGATCAAATGCGTGCTGAACAACAAGCACGTGGCGAAACACCTAAATACGATGGTCGTGGCTTAAAATTATCTTCAGAAGAAGTACAACGTCGTCTCGCTGCGGGTGAACCTCACGTTATTCGTATGAAAGTACCTGAGGAAGGCATTTGTAAAATTAATGACTTACTCCGTGGTGAAGTTGAGATTCCATGGGTACAAGTCGACATGCAAGTCCTGTTAAAAACAGATGGTTTACCGACCTATCACCTTGCAAACGTAGTAGATGACCACTTAATGGAAATCACTCACGTATTACGTGGTGAAGAGTGGTTGCCATCAGCACCGAAGCATCAATTGCTTTATCAGTACTTCGGTTGGAAAATGCCAACCTTATGCCACATGCCATTGTTGCGTAATCCAGATAAATCAAAGCTGTCTAAACGCAAAAACCCGACCTCAATCAACTATTATCGCGACATCGGGGTATTGCCAGAAGCATTGTTGAACTACTTAGGTCGTATGGGTTGGTCAATGCCTGATGAGCGTGAAGTATTTACCCTACAAGACATGATTGAAAACTTTGATGTACAACGTGTTTCTCTTGGCGGTCCGATCTTTGATGTTGAGAAACTGAACTGGCTCAATGGTCAATGGATCAAAGGATTGACACCAGGGCAACTGTTAGACCGTTTATTGGCGTGGAAAAGTGACCGTCAAACACTTGAAGATATTGCTGCAGCGATTCAACCACGCATCAACTTACTCTCTGAAGCAGTGAATTGGGCAGGTTTCTATTTCAATCACATGCCACAAATCGACAAAGCGCAATTCGAAAGCAAAAAACTGACAGAAGAACAAGTTCGTCAGAGCCTACAGTTTGCAATTTGGCGCTTAGAAAGTCAGTTCAGCTGGAATAATGACACGGTAAGTCAAACCTTGATGGACTTGGCCAATCAGATGGAAGTTAAACTTCGTGATTTCATGCCAGCCTTCTTTATTGCGATTGCAGGTTCAACCAGCTCAACACCTGTAATGCAATCAATGGTGACATTAGGTCCAGATTTGACCTTTGCACGCTTGCGTCATGCTTTAGAGATTGTGGGTGCGCCAAGCAAGAAAGAACTGAAAGTTTGGGAAAAGCTAAATGAATCACTAAAACTGCCGAAAAATGATGCAAATAGTGAGACTTAATTCAGTTTAATGATTGACGTGTGAGCGCATTCCCCCTAATATTGCGCTCACACAATCTGGGGGTCATAGCTCAGTTGGTAGAGCGCTACAATGGCATTGTAGAGGTCAGCAGTTCGATCCTGCTTGGCTCCACCAAACCTTATTTGTGTTGCCTCATCTGTCCCTATCGTCTAGAGGCCTAGGACATCGCCCTTTCACGGCGGTAACCGGGGTTCGAATCCCCGTAGGGACGCCAAATTTTGTTTATCTAATAATTATATTTTTCTCACAATCTTGCCTGAATCAGATTGCACATTTTCGAATTTTCCATAAAATAGCCGCTTCTCTATGCTTGGACAAATTGTCGTATGCAATCTTCCAACTCGAATACGCATTCAGAATCAAAAACTTTAAAACGTGCAATGAGCACTCGCCATTTAGTTATGCTTTCTTTAGGCGGTGCAATCGGTACAGGTTTATTTTTAGGTTCTGGTGAAGTTATCGCTCAAACTGGCCCTGTGGGTGCAATTATTGCCTATGTGTTAGGTGGTTTGATTGCCTATATGGTCATGCTCTGTTTAGGTGAACTTGCAGTACATATGCCTGTTGCTGGATCTTTTGGTGCATACGCTCAAAAATATATTGGTCCAGGCACGGGTTACATGATTTCTTGGGTCTATTGGCTTACATGGACTGCCACATTAGGGACAGAATTTACCGCTGCCGCCTTGCTGATGCAGGAATGGTTCCCACATATTTCCATGTGGATCTGGACCATTATCTTTGCAGTTACCATTTTAGGGCTCAATCTTAGTTCAACACGTATGTTTGCTGAATCTGAGTTTTGGTTGGCCTTGGTTAAAGTAGTGACCGTGATTGCCTTCATTATTTTGGGCTTACTGGCTATTTTTGGACTCATTCCTTTCCAAGGTTATGAATCAGCACCACTATTCCATAACTTGACTGCACATGGTTGGTTCCCTCAAGGCTTAATTCCAATTTTTACCACCATGCTGATTGTTAACTTTGCCTTCTCTGGTACAGAACTAATTGGTGTGGCGGCAGGTGAAACCAAAGACCCTGCAGAAAACGTACCTAAGGCGATTAATGCAGCCATCTGGCGTTTATTAATTTTCTTTGTGGGTACCATCATTGTGATTAGTGCACTGCTTCCTTTCCAAGCGGCAGGTTTGGGTACTGAAGGAGTGAGTAGTAGTCCGTTCGTTACAGTGTTTAATTATATTGGCATTCCTTATGCCGATGACATTATCCGTTTTGTGATTATTACGGCCTTGTTGTCTGCAGCAAACTCGGGTCTGTATGCTGCATCACGTATGATGTGGTCTCTGTCAGATCAGCGTCAGTTACCAAGTGTTTTCTCAAGACTGTCTAAAAGTGGAACACCGATTATTGCGCTTGTCGTGACGATGTTTGGTGCAATCCCAGGACTTTTATCAGAGCACTTTGCGCCTGAAACAATTTTCAAGAATTTATTGGGTATCGCTGCGTTCACCATGGTGATCGTGTGGATGAGCATCTGTTTAAGTCAGTTTAACTTTAGACGCCAGTGGTATAAAGCAGGCCATTCTGCAAAAGATTTGAAATTTGCTGCGCCACTTTATCCAATTGTCCCAATTCTCGGTTTCATCTTCTGTTTCATTACCGGTTTAAGTATGGCAGCAGATCCTGAGATGCAGGCTGGCTTTATTGGCTGTTTACTGTTTATTGCAGCCTGTTATTTAAGTCATTACCTGTTTTATCGTGATCGTAAATAATCAAATCCCATAAAAAATGCAGCTTAAGCTGCATTTTTTATGTCTGTAGAAATACCATTTATTTGGTGGTTTTTTCGCTTAACTACTTATTTTTGATTATTTATTCTGCGATATGTTTTATTTTTAGACACTTATTCACTTTTTTTAAATTTTATTCAGAAAAGTGTTTGACACCCTATCTAATTCACCCTAATATACGCCCACCTCTGAAACGTCCCTATCGTCTAGAGGCCTAGGACATCGCCCTTTCACGGCGGTAACCGGGGTTCGAATCCCCGTAGGGACGCCACTAAATTCGAGGAAAAGCAAAGATTAATATTTTTGCCGAGAATTTAGGCCTAGCGGCACATGATATATTTCATATCTTAGCCATAGGTAAATCTCCTCACGATACGTCCCTATCGTCTAGAGGCCTAGGACATCGCCCTTTCACGGCGGTAACCGGGGTTCGAATCCCCGTAGGGACGCCAAATTCTAAAAAGCCACTGCATTGACAGTGGCTTTTTTATTGCCTATTCACTTCCAATTCCGACCTGAACTTCTAAACGGCCTGATTGTACTCGTAAACCTCGAATCTCAAATTGGTCCACCAGTTGTTGTACCAAATCACGACTTTCTTGCAGAATATTCAAACCCGGTAAAATACTAAAATCGGTCAGACTTAGAAGTTTATCAACCATCCAAGAACGATTATTAATGAAATCAATAAAACCCGCTTCTTCCAGATCAATATACCAAAGACGGTGTCCTTCCTTTTGAATGCCCGGCACATCGCGAATCAGATGATTAATCAGGAATGGAATCGGTAAGGAATTAATCACCTCAAAACTGACATTACCCACCCGACGTGCGGCCCAGTTGGTTAAAGTACCGCCATGACGGATCTGTAAATCAAGATGCTCATCAACTTGACGCAAACGCAAATATTTTTCCTGCCCGATACGGCATTCCAGTACATTGAATTCGAGCGAAAGACGATACAGAAAACGACGGTAATGCCCATCTAACTCGATGTGGAAGCGATCATTGCCGCATTCAATTTTAATATCATCGATTTCAGAACGATCCATACGTTTTCGGATCTGATTATTGAGCAGCATTTCAGGTAAATATAAGGTGAGACTACTTTTCCCCAACGATGCTCTTGCCATCGTCAAAGCGACTTGACGTGCTGCCTCACTGGTTTCTGAAACCATGTCACGCACGGTATTGCGCACCCCTTCAACACCACGCTTGGTATGATGTGTCACATGATCTAAGGCATCGAGTGCCGCATCTGCCACACCCGCAATATTACGTGAAGTATCGCTGGCAAACTCAACCGCATCTTGTGCATGTTGCAATGTTTTATTGATCAGCCGACGTGATAATGATGGTTTTTCATCAGATGATGATTCATCTGCTGGCATAATATCGAACATCGCCTTTTTATCATCTTGTCGATTCAAGATGTTCTCCCTCTTCCCTTTCTTACTGACTCATTTCATATGAGCGTCGATCTGCTTTCTGAACTTATTAGACGTTTTTCTGTAGATTAGCATGTCCCACACAGCAATTTGCGTATTTTTGTTGTGCAGTGCCAAATTATTTAGGTCTTCAAATCACCTCTTTCATTCCGAAATTCTAGCTCCTCATCCGTCGATACAAGCTGCTGTTTATGCTCTGCATGTACCGTTTGAATCTGGCTCAAACGAATCGTTTTATAATGCTCCAAAGTGGACTCAAGCAGCTGTACTTTTTCTTGCCCAATGCCAAAACTCGATAGCTCACGTAGTGCAACCCAAGCCGCTTGCATCCGATCCAATTCATTGCCTTGTTCTAGCTTGGTTTGCATCCATACTGATAAGTCTTGAGCACGGTTGCGTATTTCCAATTGCAAAGCGAATAACCGACTACTGAGTGCGACTTCACTACACTGCTTAAGCAAGTGATCGACTTGTTTGAATTGCTGCATCTGTTGCTGTACATAAGGATTCAAAAGCGCTTGGTGGAACCATTTCGCAAAGGCCGTCATTTCCTGAACCACGATGTCTCGCTGCGCATATAAAGCCGCTCGTTCTGGATGTTGTTTATTCAAGCGCACATCACCCAGATAAGCCATAAGACCTTGCTCTAAGATGATTTGAATTTGTCCCAACCGTAGCTCTGCTATTTGTGTCGATTTGGTCTGAATAAGTACATTGGTCAACTCAACTTTTTGCTCAGGTTGTAACAAGACGTGCAAAGCATCTGTATCGTGTTGCATTGCGTTCCAGAACTGCCCAAGCAAATATGCTGTATCTCGTTGTTGTGAGCTATCCTCAGTCTGTAGCAGATATCGTAACGCCTTTTGTAAGCCTTCTGACTGCGCTAAACATTCAACAATGCTGGTTTCACTTAACAATTGCGGTGCGCTTACAATCATGGCCTGACTAAAAGGGATATGCGATTGCTTGCCGCCCAGCAACCCATTCAGAGATTTCCCCAGTGAATTTAATCCACGTCCAACATCTGCCAAAATATTGGTTTCAATCGCTCGTGTTTTTAAAATAGATTCAGGCAATAATTGACTCGCAGCACGCTGTAATATCTGATTATAATTTTTCTGATCAATGGGCTTTTGATAGTGAACTAACAGATTCATAGCATATTCAGCATCACTCACTTGTAGTTTATATTCAGACTCATTTCGATTTAATAAACACTCAATATAGGCATAAAACGCAATTTCATTACGCTGAGTAGATTGCTGGGCTGCCCATTCATATAACTCAATGGCTTGAGTATATTCTGTCGCGCCCGCATAGGCGTTAGCCAAAGCAACTGCATGCTGCGCACTCGGATAGTGCTGTTGGAAATAGCTGAGTAACTCAATTTTTGGTTGTTGATCCAGACAATGATCAAGTTGACGTAGATAGCCGTTGATTTGCTGCTGTGTGGGCTGTGTAACGATGAAATTGAGTCGATACATTAGACATTGTTCATACCAAGCATATTTACGCGCATGAACTTCATAAGCAGTGAGCAGTTCATCTTCAATCAATTGAATCAATTCTGTGGAATAAAGAATATCTTCATCATTCTCATGTTTAAATTTCCACTGCTTGGGTAAAGAAACTTTAAATAACCGCAATAGGAAATGCGCACTCAGATCAGGACTTTCCATGCTCACCAGCATCAACTTATCTTGAGTTGAAAGATGCTCTTTTCCTTTCTGTATGCGTGACAAACGCAATTTTAGAATCTTGGTGGGTAGCATGCGGTTCCTTTCGCACTATTGAGCCAGTTCATCTCGCAACTTAGCAGACTGAACACCCTTTTGCGAACAGCTTTAGACGAGCTGTAGCATGACCTTCTACGCGATCATATACGCAGGTCTCAATATCTGTACAATAGAAATAATAAGTAAATTTATGTATTTGAAACGCTCAGGATTTTTGCTTTTACATAAATTTCGCTAAAATAGACAAAACAGAATAGGAATCCTTTATGCAATACCGTTGCCCGAAATGTCAAAGCGTGAAAATTATGCCTGCAAGTCAGGGTGCCAATAGTCCGCGCCCAAATGTACCAAAAAGTTTAGTGCTTCTTGTTCCAGCTATTTTCATTTTATTGATCTTGGTCTTGATTAGTGTTGCGATGTGGATTTTTGGCAATGGTGCAGGTCAAGGCCTACAAATCGCGACCGTGGTGGTCTTTGTCATCTGTGTCATTGCAGGCGTTTTATTCTGGCGTGATCTGCCTGATTTTAAAATTTCAATGCAATCCTTTATGCAGGCACAAAAGCATTGGAAATGCCGTGACTGCAACAACGAATGGCAGAATTAATCATTAGCCAGAATCCGTCGTTTTCTATTTTTAACAAATTAAAAAATAAATAGTTACAACGGAGTCATGTTGAAGTCTCATCCTATTTTAGGATTAACCTTCGGTTCGACCTACTTTTCTTTCGGGAAAAGTAGGCAAAACCATTGTCATCTACAAAACCTGTTCACTTCTTGCATTTAAATATAAATATTGCAAAAACCGTCCATTGCAGATTCTATTCAGGTTGTAGATGACTCTTCCAAGTTTCATATTTTATGCTAGGTTTAGGTCAATTATCCCTAAATGAAGATTCACATCAGCTTAATGCTGATGTGAAGGATCATGTGCTACTTCTTCATTCTGTTGATGGGTATGCTGACAATTCATTTCTGCATCATCTTCAATTTGCAACGTCACCTCACCAATCTCATGTTCATGCGCCAACATATCAATTGCTGCACGATGTAGCTGATTACGATCTACATTCGGTGCAAAGAGATGTACTGTGAGATGAATATTCTTTGATGTGATCGCCCATACCTTCAATTGGTGGATACTCTCAACACCGTCCAATGCCAGCAAATCATTACGTAGTTTCTCAATATCGACTTCTTCTGGTACGCCTTCCAACAAAATATTGATACTTTGTCTGAGCAGAATCCATGTTCTTGGTAAGACCCAGAAACCAATAGCAACCGCAAGAATGGTGTCCACCCAGTACCAATTGGTGAAATAAATCACAATCGCACCAATGATCACACCGACCGAACCCAATGCATCGCTCAATACTTCGAGATAAGCACCCTTCATATTCAGGCTTTCCGCTGCACTCGACATTAAAATCTTCATCGAAATCAAATTAATGATCAGGCCCAATGAAGCGACGATCAGCATGCCAACACTTTGAATCTCAGGAGGCTGAGTAAAACGCTGGTAGGCTTCGTAAAGAATATAGATTGCCACAAAGAATAACATCGACGCATTAAATAGTGCCGCCAGAATTTCAAAACGTTGATAGCCAAAAGTACGCTTATTATCCGCCGGCCTTTTAGCAATTTTAATTGCAGCTAGAGCTATCGCCAAAGCAGCAGCATCGGTAAACATATGCGCAGCATCGGACAATAAGGCTAAACTTTGTGTAATTAAACCCGCGACCACCTCAACGATTAAGAATGTTGAAGTTAATACCAACGCAATCGTAAGTTTTTTTGCATTGCCTTCAGTAACGACTGCATGACTATGGTCATGCCCTTGATGTCCACTCATGTTGGACTCCTTATCATTATCAAAAATAAGACCTATCTGTTTCAGGTCTTATCGTCAGCCAAAGCTGGGATAGCTTTGGCTAATTCAGATTCTTCTTAATAAAATGCTTAATTAAGAAGATAGCATAAACGGATTAAGTTGCGGTTTCCTGAATTTTTCGCTCTTTAGCTTCATTCATCCAACGATAAACCACGGGCAAGATCAACAAGGTCAGTAAGGTAGATGAAATAATCCCCCCAATCACCACAGTTGCCAACGGGCGCTGTACTTCGGCACCTGTGCCTGTGGCAATCGCCATCGGGATAAAACCGAGCGATGCTACAAAAGCCGTCATTAGAACAGGGCGTAGACGTAATACCGCGCCATGCCATGTGGCGTAATGAACATCGTATTGTTCTCTTAGCTCTTTAATAAAACTGAGCATCACCAAACCGTTCAGTACCGCGACACCAGATAAGGCAATAAAGCCTACACCCGCAGACATCGACAATGGAATATCCCGAAGCCATAGCGCAACTAAACCACCTGACAACGCGAATGGAACACCACTAAATACCAATAAACTCTCTTTAAAATTATTAAAGACAGCCATTAACAGAACAAAGATCATCAGCAATGCCAATGGCACCACAATTTGCATTCTGGCTTTAGCAGAGGCAAGATTTTCAAACTGACCGCCATAACCAAGCCAATAACCGCTTGGTAATTTTTGCTGTGCAAGTTTCTGTTGCATCTCACCCACGAATGAGCCCAAATCACGATCTCGAACGTTGGTGGTCACCACAACACGGCGCTTACCATTTTCACGGCTGAGTTGTGCCAGACCTAAGATATTTTCAACCTTCGCCACATCTTGCAGTTTGATCAGACCACCATTCGGTAGCTGAATCGGCAACATCGCCAATTGCTGCGGGGTCCGCATGACATCATCAAGACGCACCACAAAATCGAAGCGACGGTCACCCTGTAAAATCTGCCCAACACTTTGTCCACCGATACTCGCTGCGACTAAATCTTGAATGGATTTCACTGATAAACCATATTGCGCCGCGAGAGCATGATCAATATCAACATTAAGTAAAGGTAAGCCATCCGTTTGCTCGACCTTCACTTCACTTGAGCCAGTGATGGTTCGTAACGTTTGGGCAACTTTTTCTGCTTCTTGGTTCAAGACCTGCATATCATCACCAAAAATTTTCACCCCGATATCGCTACGCACACCTGAAATCAGTTCGTTGAAACGTAATTCAATCGGCTGAGAAAACTCACTGTTATTGCCCGGAATTTTCTCAACATAGGCCAACATTTTGGTCCGCAACTCGTCTATGGTTTCTGATTTATCAGGCCATTGATCACGTGGCTTTAACAGTACGATTGCATCAGAAATATTGGGTGGCATCACATCGGTTGCTACTTCTGCCGTTCCTGTACGTGCAAAAATTGCCTTGATTTCAGGAAACTCTGCAAGTAATTGCTTCTCAACACTTTCCTGAATCTTGAGCGATTCTTCAATCCCTGTACTTGGTGCACGCATCAATTGTAAAGCAAAGTCCCCTTCACTCAGTTGGGGCGCAAACTCACTTCCTACTCGAGAACCAATCGCAGCCGTGAGGATCAAAATGGTCACTGCACCAGCCACCACCACATAACGAAAGGCATAAGCTTTATCTAGCAAAGCTTCATAATTGCGTTTTAATGCAGCCATCCAGCGACTTTCTTTTTCTTTTACCTCACCCGTGACAAATAAAGCTACCGCAGCAGGAACGAAAGTCACCGATAAAATAATTGCTCCGATTAATGCCAATACCACCGTCATGGCCATTGGATGGAACATCTTCGCTTCCACACCTGCCAATGCGAAAATTGGCAAATACACCACCATAATGATGATTTGTCCAAAAATCAGCGGACGTCTTGCCTGCTTTGCTGCCAAGAATACTTCGGTAAAGCGTTCGGAGCGTGTCAATAATCGCCCTTTATGGTGTTGGGCTTCTGCCAACCGTCGAATACAGTTTTCAACGATCACCACCGCACCATCGACGATAATCCCGAAATCCAGTGCACCTAAACTCATCAAGTTAGCACTAATTTTTTGCTCAGCCATACCTGCCAGCGTAAACAGCATCGACAAGGGAATAATACATGCGGTAATCAGTGCCGCACGGAAGTTACCTAGGAACACAAACAGAATCACAATCACCAGGATTGCGCCTTCAATTAAGTTCTTGGCAACGGTCTTAATGGCTTTATCGACCAAATTACTGCGGTTATACACTGTTTCGATCACCACCCCTTCAGGCAATGAACGTTTGATTTCCTGCATTTTGCTATCTAATGCTTGGGCGATAGATTTACTGTTCTCGCCCATCATCATCATGGCGATCCCGAGTACAGTTTCTTCACCATTATAGGTCGCGCCACCTGTTCTTAGGTCATGCCCAATTGAAACCGTTGCGACATCAGCAACACGAATGGGTAAACCATTTTTGGTACTGACTGTGACATTTTCAATGTCCTGTACCGTCTTCAACATGCCCGGAATACGAACTGTGAGTTGTTGACCATTTTCTTCAATAAAGCCCGCACCGCGGTTTTCATTGTTTTCAGTCAACACCGTTTGCAGGTCAGTTAAAGGAATTTGCAATTGTTGCAAACGTTTTAAATCTGGGGAAACCACATAGGTCTTGTTGTAACCACCAATGGTATTAATTTCAGCAACACCAGGCACACGTTGTAATTGAGGACGAATAATCCAGTCCTGAATTTCACGCAGGTCCATGGCTTGATAAGGCGTACCATCTGCTTTTTTGGCATTCGGTTCTGCCTTGACCACCCACTGATAAATCTCACCTAAACCCGTTGAAATCGGTGACATTTGTGGATCAATGTCATCAGGCAAGGCACTTTTGGCCTCTTGTAAACGTTGATTGATCAGCTGACGTGCCCAATAAATATCGGTGCCATCTTTAAAAATCACCGTGACTTGGGATAAACCATAACGGGAAATCGAACGCGTCTGCTCTAGGTTTGGAATACCTGACATGGCATTTTCAATCGGATAAGTAATCCGTTGCTCAACCTCTGGTGCAGTAAATCCACCTGCCTGACTGTTAATTTGTACTTGAACATTGGTAATATCGGGAACAGCATCAATTGAAAGCTTTTGATAGCTATAAATCCCGACACCAATCCATGCCACAACAAACAGCATGACCCAAATCGCATTGCGAATGGAAAATTGAATAATACGGTCAAAGAGGCCTTCCGCAGGTGGAAGCCCCAAATTATCTTTAGTGTCCATGCTCAGCCTCTCCTTTCTCAATCTCAGATTTCAAAAGGAAACTGCCCTGACTGACATATTGCTGTTTTTCAGTCAGGCCGGATTGAATTTCGACCCACAGTCCATCACTCGAGTAATTACCGAGCTGTACTGGCGTTGGGGTGAAATGCAATTTATCTTTTTCTTGCTTGGCCACAAAAACAGTTGCTTTGCCCTCGATCTGCTGAATCGCGCCTTTGGCAACACGAAGGACTGACTTTTTATCCGCACCATTCAATAACACATTGACCATCAAATTTGGTCGCAGTTCTTTGGCAGGGGTCAGTACTTTGGCACGAACTTGCAAACGGCCCGTTTGTGTATCTGCCGCTGTAGTTAAGGTCTGAATCTGTGCTTTAAAAGTATTACTGGTTTGCAGGGATTTGAACTCGATCTGCTGATTTGGTTGTACATTGATGTTATTGACGCTTGGTAAAATAAACTCAATCCAAAGCTGATCCAATTGATCAATCACAAACAACTGCTTATCTGGAGTAATCTGCTCACCCACTACAATATCTTTCAGGCTGACGACACCACTTAATGGTGCGGTCAACACATAACGTCCCTGACTTCCACTGGATGCACCTAAAGCAGATAAACGACTACGGGCTGCTTGTACCTGAATCTGTGCCTGACGATAGGCATTATAGGCACGTTGATAATCCTGACGCGCTGAAACGCCTTGTTCCCAAAGTTGCTTTTCACGCTGATAATCTTGCTGAGCAAGCATTAAAGCCTCTTGAGCAATACTTAAATTGGCTTGCTGATCCACCAGATCTGGAATAAACAAAGTGGCTAAAACCTGTCCTTTCTTCACTTGTTCGCCAAGGGCAGCATTGACACTTTCTACGCGTCCAGCAAAAGTTGCTGAAACATGCGCTTGCTGATCAGTATTGGTTACCAGTTTCGCAGGATAGGCATATTGCTGCCCCACTTCACCTACACCGACCTGAGCCAATTTAACGCCATATTCCGTCATTTGTTTTGGTGTTAGGTTTAAGCTGCCTTCCTCAGTTTCATCAGCATGTCCAGCTTCACCTTCTGTATGACCCTCTTCGCCTTCGGCATGACTATCGCCCGCTGCAGCTGCTTCACCACTAGGTTTGTTCTTGCCAGTAAAAAATAATAATGCGCTGAGGACTAAGCCAACAACGACCACCAGAATGACCCAAAACCACTGTTTCTTAGATTTATTTGTCGACATTATTCTGCTCCTACAACAGTGGGAAGGTTATTGGTATCTTTCCAAAGGGTCTGATTGATTTGATTTAATGCATCACTTGAACTGACGACGCCTGGTTCAATACCCAGTGCCAAGCTCTCTGCCTCAATCTGTTTTTGCCATGCACTTTTCAGCAACTGCACTTTATTTAAACGTTGATCCTGCAATTGCATCGTGGCTTGCTGCACATCGGTAATCGCATATTTACCCACTTTGAAACCGAGCAGCATCTTTTCCTGTACGGTTTCAGACAATGGAATTTGTCGCTGATTGACCAGATCAAACTGTTGCTTTAGACCCGACAACTCTGCGCTTAAGGTCTGAATCGCATTTAAGTTTTGTTGCTTATAAAACTGTTGCTGCTTGACCAGTAAATCTTGTTTGGCATTGGCAATTCGTAATGAATATTGCTGACGATTGAAAATATTTAACGGAATATCGATGCCCACTCTGAACTTGTTATCAGTTGAATTGGTTTCCGCACTTTTACTTTGTACCATCCCTACATTAAGGGTTGGATTCGGTCGGTTGGATACTTTCAAATAATCAATATTGGCTTTTTGCCGCACAATATCCAGTTGGATTGCTCGCTCAAATAAATTGTTCTGCAAATAGCTTTGCAAATCTTTTTGTTGCGGCCAGACATTGCTCGCTCGGGCAGAAAATCGATTGTCAGTACTGCCCCATAAATTTGCCAATTGGCGCTTTGCTGTAGCTAAAGCCAACTCGGTTTGTTGAAATAAACGCTGATTTTCAATATGTGCCATCAAGGTACGGTCTAAATCAACCTGCGCGATGCTCCCAGCTTGCAGTCTTAAACGCGTCGCATCTAAAGTTGCCTGACTGTTTTTTAACTGTGCCTGAACAACATCATGCTCTAGCTCTAACACCACGACCTGCGACCAAAGATATTTGACGGCCAATTCGAGTTGAGCATCGTATAACGCTTGATTAAGGCCCACTTGGGACGCTTGCACATCAGCGAGTTTCACCGCTGCACGACGTTCACCAAAAACATCCAGCTTTTGTGAAAGGCCAAACTCTAATTCCTTGTCTTTACCTGACCTAAAATCCGTTTGTTGAATCGAAATACTTGGGTTTGCCCATAAACCCGCTTGTTTAACATTGGCCTCAGCAATACCTTGCTGAGTTTGCCAAACGCCCATACCTGCTTGATGCTGTTTCACATCTCGCAGGATTTGTTCAAAATTCAGATTTTTCTGCACAGCCTGAGTCGATGAATGATTCACATCGAGCAAAGACTCTGCTGTTGCAGACTGACTAAAAATCACAGCCGTTAACGTAATCGCTAAGACTGACCATTTTAATGCTATTGAAGGCGCACCATGTTCTACTGCATTTTTATGCAATGCATCGATACGCTGATTTAGATTTAAAGACATATAAAGCCCCGCAAATAATAAGGTTGCGGTGGGCTATTTTTCGGCTACCCCACCTATAGCGGGGTCAATACAGGGGGAGGATTTAGTTCTGATAAATGCGGGGACTGGTAGGAATTAGACCAGTAATATTTGGGTTCTGCTTCATGAGTCCGCAAAATGGGATCATTCAACTGTTGCTGTGCTTCGGTCACGACCACATGGAAACAAGAAGGCAAATGATCATGGTGATCCTGCAAACTTAATGGCATTGGTAAATCAGAAGCGTATTGATCAACCACTTTTGAATTTTTCTCAGAAACTTGTGCATTTTCAGGGACGTGATGCCCGAAATGATTCAAAGCGCTGTACTCACTCGACTTTTCATGCGCGCAATAAGCCGCTGCCACATTCCAGAAACTTTGGAACATGAACAAACTCAGCAAGACGGTCACAAAAATCGTTGAGCGTTGCAACAGCACACCCTTACAGTAAATTGCACAAAGGCACTATAGCAGGCTATGCCAATGTAATAAAATTACAAAACTTTTTTGTACAAACTTCCTTCTGATTTAAAACAGTTTTTTATTCTAAAGAGAAACAACTTTACCATTTCTTGAGTCATTCCTATGTATAAAACCTTATCATTTTTACTATTCACTGCCTGTTTCGGCCTAAGTGGTTGCGCAACCACCCTATTAGATAAAGCTTTTCCGAATGAAACCACACAAACTCAATCAGTTACCTTAAAGCAAGATCAAATTATTGCTTTAGGTCAAGCTATTCAAAATCAAACCGAACAGGCCCTAGTCTTTATCGGGCAGGATTTTAATTATTTAATGACGGATGGTAGTGCCGAACTGTTAAAACTCCTCAATACGATTCCAACAGAGCAACGCACTTTGACCAGCCCTTCACCGCTAGTGCTGACCATGGAAGATCCCAATCATTTCCACGGGGTGTTACAAATTCGCTATAACACCCGAATGGTAGATCTTAATCAAAAGCAAAAAGTCTTATTAAAATCCTTAGGTTTTCGCCAAAACTTTGATTTGATCCAAAATCAGCAAACTGCACCCTATCCTTATATCAATGTATTTTTCAAAGGACAGCTTTATCAAGGATTAGATCACAAAAAAATTCAGCAGAAACTACCACAACCTTATCCAATCCTCCTCCAGCAACAGATAACGACCACCACCAAGCATCCAGTTAAACGTGCGACCCACATGGTGCTTTATCCTTTAGCTATGGCCTTCGATGTCGTCACTGTGACTCCACTCTTGATATGGTCTGATATGCGGGGTGATTTTAATAAATAGACACAAATAAATGGGTACAACTAGATAAGCCAATGACCTAAACAATCAGGTATTGGCTTATTTTCTATGGCATTTCTCACTGTTATGGAATACACAAATAGAACAATAGCTGCAAAGAAAAAACTTATATTAAAAACATAATAATGAAAAACTTAGCTTAAGGAGTTGCATGATGAATATTGCAAATATCAAACAGCGGTTGCATTCCTATTGTTCTGGTTTTATTGAACAGAACAGCCTGTCCGATTCTGAAATGGAACTTCATAAAGCTGAATTTTTTAAAACATTGGCCCACCATGAGCATGAACAAGACTCTCATCCCTACGTTTCGTCAAATGACCGTAACGCTGTTTGGTATTTCTTGCGTGCAGCCCTCCGCGGTAATGCAGATGCCTCATTTAAGCTAGGCCAAAGTTATTTAGATGGGGACTTGGGCTTAGATAAAGATTATAAAAAAGCACAATACTGGCTTGAACGCGCAGTCCATCAAGGGCATCCTGAAGCGAAAGCCTATTTATATACGGTGTTTAGTGAATTGGCTTTTTCATAAGCATAAAAAAACCAGCTCGAAAGCTGGTTTTTTAATTTCAGGATTTAACCTGTAATCTTTTTATATTTAGAACGTTTTGCTACCGCTGCATCACCCAAACGTGACTGACGGTAAGCTTCATATTCTGCATAGTTGCCTTCGTAGAACTCTGGTTGTTCATTTTCAAATGACAAAATATGAGTCGCAATACGGTCAAGGAACCAACGGTCATGCGATACCACCATCACGGTACCTGGGAATACAAGAATTGCATCCTCAAGAGCACGTAAAGTTTCGATATCCAAGTCATTTGATGGCTCATCCAGTAAGATGACGTTTGCACCTAACTGTAAGATTTTTGCAAGTTGTAAACGGTTACGTTCACCACCAGACAATTCGCCTACACGTTTTTGCTGATCTTGGCCTTTGAAGTTAAAGCGACCGATATAAGCACGTGATGCAATTTCGTATTCACCTATTCTTAAGATATCTAAACCGCCAGAAACTTCTTCCCAAACAGTTTTATTGTTATCCAATGTATCTCGGATCTGACCGACATAAGCCACTTTAACTGACTCACCTAAGGTCACAGTACCGGTATCTGGTTGCTGCTCGCCCGTCATCATACGGAACAGTGTCGTTTTACCTGCACCGTTCGGACCGACAATACCAACAATCGCAGTTGGCGGTATTGTGAAAGTTAAGTCTTTATACAACAGTCGGCCATCAAATGATTTGCTGATGCCTTCAACTTCTACAACTTTATTTCCTAGGCGCGGGCCAGGTGGAATATAAATTTCAGAAGTTTCGTTACGCTGCTGGAACTCACGTGAGTTAAGTTCTTCAAAACGTTCCATACGCGCTTTGTTTTTCTTTTGCTGACCTTTGGCATTTGAACGAACCCATTCAAGTTCTTTTTTCAATGCCTTGGCAAAAGATTCTTCTTGCTTGTTTTCTTGCTCTAAACGCGCATTCTTTTGTTCTAACCAAGAAGAATAGTTACCTTGGTAAGGAATACCCATGCCACGGTCAAGTTCAAGAATCCACTCAGCTACGTTATCTAAGAAATAACGGTCATGCGTAATCGCAACGATGGTGCCTGGGAAGTCTTTCAAGAAACGCTCTAACCAAGATACTGATTCAGCATCTAAATGGTTCGTCGGTTCATCAAGAAGTAACATATCTGGCTTAGAAAGCAATAAACGGCAGAGTGCAACACGACGGCGCTCACCACCTGAAAGTAGTGATACATCTGCATCCCAAGCTGGAAGGTTCAATGCATCAGCAGCAATTTCAAGCTGGTTATTCAGGTTATGCGCATCCCAAGCATGAATGATTGATTCTAATTTTTCCTGCTCTTTTGCAAGCGCATCAAAATCTGCATCAGGCTCAGCATATTCAGCAAAAACTTGATCAAGACGAGCTAAAGCATCAAGTGCTTCACGTACACCATCTTCAACGTTACCACGAACGTCTTTGGTTGGATCTAATGGCGGTTCTTGTTCTAAGTAGCCGATTTTGATTCCTGGTTGTGCACGAGCTTCACCTGAGAAATCTTTATCTACGCCAGCCATAATACGGAGTAAGGTTGACTTACCAGCACCGTTCAAACCAAGCACACCAATTTTTGCGCCTGGGAAAAATGATAAAGAGATGTCTTTCAAGATTTCGCGCTTCGGCGGAACCATTTTCGACACTCGATTCATCGTATAAATATATTGGGCCACGCAGGACTCCTCAAGAAAAACGAATACATCGCAAAATAGCGAATAAAATAATCGGCGTATTATACGCTGAAAACCCAATTGACTTGAAGTTAAGATGTCATTTGTTTGTCTGGATCAAAGGATTTTCTTTTGCAAGACATTACAGGCTTGAATTATTTGCTCATTTTCAAAAATAATTACGCCCATTCAAGACTCGCTATATCACTAAAATCACTATCAAGCGCAAAAATTATGCACCATTTTGGATAAAATATACGCTAGACTCGATCAATATTTAACACACGTAGATGATGTAATCATGACCTATAAAGATGAAACACTAGCCATTCATGCGGGATATTCACCAGAAGCAACCACCAAAGCAGTGGCGGTACCAATCTATCAAACCACTTCTTATGCCTTTGATAATACGCAACATGGTGCAGATTTGTTTGATCTCAAAGTTCAGGGGAATATCTATACCCGAATTATGAATCCAACCACTGCCGTACTTGAACAGCGTATTACTGCACTGGAAGGTGGCATTGGGGCACTGGCTTTAGCCTCAGGCATGGCAGCAATTACCTATGCAATTCAAACCATTGCCGAAGCAGGTGACAATATCGCGTCAGTGTCTACCCTGTACGGCGGAACTTATAATTTATTTGCCCACACGCTGCCAAAGCAAGGCATCGAAGTTCGTTTCTTTGATTATCAGAATCCTGAAGCATTACGCCAAATTATTGACGATAAGACCAAGCTGGTATTTGTCGAATCGATTGGCAACCCTCTAGGCAATATTATCGACCTTGAAGCGATTGCCAAGATTGCACATGAATACGGTGTCCCTGTAATTGTCGATAATACCGTAGCGACACCTGCCCTATTGAAGCCATTTGAATTTGGTGCGGATATTGTGGTGCACTCTCTGACCAAATATATCGGTGGACATGGCAACAGTATTGGTGGTGTGATTGTTGATAGCGGCAAGTTTCCTTGGGGCAAATACCCTGAACGCTTTAAAGCTTTAAATACCCCTGACCCAAGCTATCACGGCGTTAATTATGTCGAAGTATTGGGTGAAGCCGCTTTTATTGCACGTGCACGCGTAGTGCCATTGCGTAACACTGGTGCTGCAATCAGCCCATTGAGCGTGTTCCTAATCTTGCAAGGTCTCGAAACATTAAATCTGCGGATGGAACGTCATACTGAAAATGCCATCAAAGTTGCCGAATATTTAAAGCAACATGTAAAAGTGAAGTGGGTGAATTATGCAGGCCTAAAAGACCATCCACAGCATCATTTGGCACAAAAATATGTGAAAGGTAAACCTTCTGCCATCCTTTCCTTTGGTGTTCAGGATGGTTTGGCAGGTGGTACCCGCTTTATTGATGCATTACAGCTATTTACTCGTTTGGTGAATATCGGAGATGCCAAAAGTCTGGCTTGCCATCCAGCCACGACGACGCACCGCCAGCTCAATGCAGAGGAGCTAAAATCAGCAGGCGTCAGTGAGGACTTAGTCCGTTTATCTATTGGGATTGAGCATGTTGATGATCTGATTGCCGACCTCGAACAGGCCCTGGCTCAAGTTTAATTTTAATGAAATCAATAAGCCCCGATTCAGGGGCTTATTTTTTGTGCAAAAGCTAAAAAATATAATTGCTTTTTCAACTATTACAATATCTTGTTTTAGAGTTTTTACTCTAAAAAATACATTATTTTTCAAAGATTTACACTAGACAAACAAAAAATATCGGTTAATATTACACCAAAATAAAGTGTAGTGTTTAATCGTAATAAGAAGGCATTGCAAACAACAGCGTGATTAATGTAGGTAACTTACATGAATGCAAAACTCAAAAAACTTTTTCAGCAAAAAGTCGACGGTAAAACAATCATTGTCACTGGTGCATCAAGTGGTATTGGTTTAACGGTTTCAAAATACCTTGCGCAAGCAGGTGCACATGTCCTCTTACTTGCCCGTACTAAGGAGAAGTTAGATGAGGTCAAAGCTGAGATCGAGGCTGAAGGTGGAAAAGCGACAGTATTTCCATGTGATCTCAATGATATGGAATCGATTGACGCAGTTTCAAAAGAAATCTTAGCGGCAGTGGATCACATTGATATTCTTGTGAACAACGCAGGACGCTCAATCCGTCGCGCGGTACATGAATCTGTTGATCGTTTCCATGACTTCGAACGTACCATGCAGTTAAATTACTTTGGTGCAGTACGTTTAGTGCTGAATATTTTACCGCACATGATGCAACGTAAAGACGGCCAAATCATTAACATTAGCTCGATTGGTGTTCTTGCCAATGCAACCCGCTTTTCTGCGTATGTTGCGTCTAAGGCTGCGCTGGATGCATTTAGTCGTTGTTTATCTGCGGAAGTACATTCACACAAAATTGCGATTACTTCAATTTATATGCCTTTAGTGCGTACCCCAATGATCGCACCAACCAAGATTTATAAATATGTGCCAACGCTTTCACCAGAAGAAGCAGCCGATTTAATTGCCTATGCAATTGTGAAACGTCCGAAAAAGATTGCAACCAATTTAGGTCGACTTGCTTCAATTACCTATGCGATTGCACCTGACGTCAACAACATTTTAATGTCGATTGGTTTCAACTTATTCCCAAGCTCTACAGCATCTGTCGGTGAGCAAGAGAAATTGAACATTATGCAACGTGCTTATGCGCGTTTGTTCCCAGGTGAACACTGGTAATCGTCTACGATGATTCAAAAAGCAGCCACTCAATAGATTGGCTGCTTTTTTATGCACAAGTATTTTAAGAGTCTGTGTTTTGATTCATCCAATCGGTTGTTTTACGAATCGCTGCTTCTAGGTTTCCCGTCGAAATCTGCCAACGTTGTTGAAATTGGGCCAAAACCGTTCGATCCAGCTGTTCAGTTCTCAGGAAATTCAGCATTTCGCTAGACATTTCTAACTTCTTCGCCAACCATTGCCATCTTAAAATAAACCTCAACATCCCGATCGGTACATGTCTTGTTGGCGCACGTACCTGTAATTGCTCTGCAATCAACCGTGTCAGTTGATGTAAAGCCAGATTATTTTCACTCACCACCAACATTGCTTGATTCGACAATGCTCTATCAACCGAAGCATTGACCATAATCCGACATAGATCATCGACACGAACCAATGGTAGATAATGCTGAGCCGTTGCTGGGATGGCGCTCATTTTTCCTCGCTTAAGCAAATCAATCATTTGTGCGATGGGCTGATTTATCGGAATTTCACCCGAAACATCATCGCCCACAACAGTTGCAGGATGAATAATGGTCCAGTCTACAGATAACTGTTGTGCCTGTTGTATCCATGCAAAATGTGCTTCGATCTTGGAGGCTTCATAAGCCCCCAAATGTTGATACACAGATTGCCACTCAGTACGATCAGGTTGTTCAAGGCAGATCCCTGCTTGCTGTAAATGACTCGTAATCGTCAACATATAACCCGAAACATGTAGCGCACGCTTTAAAGCACAATGTTGATGAACACAATTCAATAAATTCAGTGCTCCCTCCACATTCACAGCCCTTGCTTGTTGGCTACTCAAATTCCATGCAAAGAGTGCACTACTATTATATAAAGTATTCACTGTGCTTAATTTTTCCCAATCTTGTTCACTGATGGCAAGATTCGGCTGTGTCACATCACCCTGACTGAAAGTCAGTTGATCCAAGGGAACTTGGTGTTGATGAAGCCAATCTGTAAGTATGGCTTTTTGCTCATCCTTCTGACGCAGCAATGCAAAAACCTGATGCCCCTGCCGTAGCAATTCAGCAATCAGGTAGCGTCCAATAAATCCTGTCGCACCAGCGACCATCGCCACTTGCTTGTCTTGCTGTGCTGATAGATGTTGAGTTTCCATCTCGATTACCCTTTTTTATTGAATGTAGGCACAGGCTAAAGGATGGAGTACACTCAATGGTCAAGTGATTTTTTAGCACTTTCAAGAATAATAAGGAGGATCACCATGTTAATTGGACAGTTGGCCAAACAGACTGATTTAAGTCGGGATACTATTCGTTTCTATGAAAAAATGCAGCTGATTCAATCCATCACCTGCAATAATGGCTATAAAGATTATTCAGAACAAACACTGCAACAATTACAACTGATTCGTACCGCGAAAAATTTGGGGTTCTCGCTCAATGAGATTAAACAGATTTTAGCGATGACGGCACTGGATGAAATTCCTGCCACACAAGTACAAAGCATTTTTCAAGACAAGTTAGCTTTGATTGATGAGAAGATTGCCCAACTTCATCAAATCAAAACCATGTTAAGCAAATTTACTCAGGGTGAAGCTTGTCCTTTAAGAAAAGATTGTCCGATTCCGGACCTAAATTAACTGCTTTTCAATTCATTAAAATATCAGCATTGACCATTCTGACATTTCTGATCTCTCTCAAAGGCTTAGCTAAAACCCGTCTGATTCTCCTCATATAAAAATCTATTCATAAAAAGCATACAAAATAGTGCCATTTTCATCCTTTTTTAGCGGTATATAACATTCTGTAAAGATTCAGTTACAGAATCTTGCTTGGTTGAAAAGGAACAGATATGAGTCAGACATATAGCAAGGAAGAAAGAAGAAGTCGCATCAAGGGTATTGTCGGTGCGGCATCAGGGAATTTAGTTGAATGGTTCGATTTCTATATTTATGCCGTTTTTGCTGCCTATTTTACCCACGCATTGACCGCTCCAGATATGGACCCAACCACCAAAGCCATTTATGTTTGGGGGGTGTTTGGGGCCAGCTTTTTTATGCGCCCAATCGGTAGTTGGCTATTCGGACGGATTGCTGACCGTCAGGGTCGTAAGCAATCCATGGTCATCTCGATCTGCTTAATGGCACTCAGTTCATTTTTATTTGCAGCCTTACCGACTTATGATCAAGTCGGCATGTGGGCACCATTTTTACTGCTCATGGTTCGGTTATTACAAGGCTTATCTGTCGGTGGGGAGTACGGTGCTGTTGCGACCTATATGAGTGAACTGGGTTTAAAAGGTCAGCGAGGCTTTTTTGCATCATTCCAGTACGTTACCCTTTCGGGTGGTCAGTTACTTGCCAGTTTACTCGGGGTAATCTTGCTTGGCTTTATGACCGAACAGCAACTCAATGATGGCGGCTGGCGTATTCCTTTCGTGATTGGTGGTATTGCTGCATTATTGTCTTTACTGGCACGTAGTCGTTTAGAGGAAACCCTGTCGCATGAAGATGCTGACCGTGAAGAATCAGGGAGTTTAGTTGCCCTGCTCAAGCAGCATTGGAAAACCTTTTTATTGGTTGTTGGTTATACCTCAGCAGGTTCACTGACCTTTTATGTCGTCACTGTTTACTCTAAAACCTATCTCACCAATATTGGCATGGATGGCAAAACGGTCGGCTTTATCATGACCACTGCGCTATTCGTATTTATGCTGGCACAACCTTTGTTTGGTATGTTGTCAGATCGTATTGGTCGTCGTGCATCCATGTTGGCATTCAGTTTACTCAGTGCGATCTTTATTTATCCCGTCATGGTGACAGGCATGCGCAGTTTTGCTGACTCCCCTGTCATTATCACACTCCTACTGATTTTCTTGATGATGTTGCTGAGCTTCTATACCTCAATCAGTGGTCTAGTCAAAGCTGAAATGTTCCCGCCACATGTCCGTGCTTTGGGTGTCGGCTTTTCTTATGCTGTCGGTAATGCCTTATTTGGCGGTTCTGCACCATCGGTAGCGTTATTGTTTAAAGATGCAGGCATTGAAAATACCTTCTTCGTATACGTGATTGTCATGCTGATTATCTGTTTCTTATGTAGTTTGGCCTTACCGAAAAAGCCTGAATACCTGGAACATGACCACTAACTATATTCTGTCGTGAACAAGAACCACTTTTGTCAAAGCAAAGGTGGTTTTTTATTTGAGGGTTGATTCCAAATAAGGATTCAGATCCACCAAATGCTTAAATCCACTCTGCACCACCATGGCGGTACGGGATCGAGGACGTTGCATCGCTTCTTGTTGAGTAAATTCAATCATGATTCGATTAAAATCGAGCCGAGGATATTTTTGCAGTAATTGCTGTCTAAACTGTTCTGAAAACTCAAAACCACGACTTCCAATCACATCACAACTGGCCGCCTGTTGCAGCAAATGCGCTTCAACACCTTCTTTCAATGCGACATGAGGATTCATATGCATACTGATCACCTCAAAAAGTTGATCGGCTCGTGCTGGTTGCCAACCCTGTTCAAGTGACCAATCTCTTGCGGCATAAGCCCCCTGTCCAGCAAAACAACGACAATGTGGTTCATGCTGATAATGCGGTGCAGTCATTCCCAAATCATGCAATAAACACGACACTGCCAACAGCTCATCATCACGCTGAAGATCTTGTATCTTGGCAAAAGCAACTGCGTAATACCATGTGCGGAGACAATGGTTTTGCAAGGCATCCGAACTACAAGATTGCATTTGTTCTAACGCCTGCCGTACGTCTGAACTGTCAGGCAGTCTAAGATCATCCAGACTCAAATCATGCTGAACAAGTGGCCCGTTACGATTCGCCAAACTGTACATTTTTATACTCTGTTTTAGCACAGGCAACAGGCTATGACTCAAAAGTGCCATACGATCTTTTAAGGATAAATCACCCGAAGTTTGTCTCATCCAAGCTTGTCGACCAATTTGCATTTTCATTTCCCCATCAAAATTAGAGCAATTACTCTAATTTAATTTTTACTAGAACGAAACGCGAAAGTCAAAAGGATTGCGATTGGTTTTTGGGGTTTTAGCTCTCGCTTTCAAACCAGATAAAAATAATTTTTTCACACACTTATCACGTAATTAAAAAAACAACTTGAGTCATATTTTTATCTAAAATTAAACATTTTGTTCATTTAACCCACTTTTTGCGTAGTTTTTATCCTTATTTTTAAGAATTAATTAAGTTTTTATGCATAATGGACGGCGCTTCATTTTTTAATTTTTGGTGTATTTTTAACACTTTTCCAATGACAAGAGGTTACAACTTAAGGGAGTAAATAATGCTGACGCTGATCGGTATTCTAATTATTGTGACGATTGTCGTGCTGCTGATGTCTGGGAAAACCAGTCCAATTGTAGCGATGTCGATTGTTCCTCTTATTGGCGCCCTCATTGCTGGTTTTTCGATTAGCGAGATTTCTGGCTTCTTTGAAGCTGGTCTAGCCAAAGTGACCAAAGTAGCGACGATGTTTTTATTCGCTATTTTATTTTTCAGTATATTAAAAGAATTACATGTCTTTGACCCAATGATTAAACGCATGGTTCAAATGACGCGCGGCAATGTTGTGATTGTTGCGGTCATGACCACTGTGATTGCCGCAATTGTGCATCTGGATGGTTCAGGTGCTGCAACCTTTCTGATTATTATTCCTGCCTTATTGCCGCTCTACCGTAAACTCGGCATGAGCCCTTATCTGATGCTATTGCTAATGGCGGGTAGTATGGGCGTGATGAATATGGTGCCGTGGGGCGGACCTTTGGGCCGTGCTTCAGCCGCGACAGGGTTAGATGCTGCCACACTCTGGCATAGCCTGATTCCCGTTCAAGTGATTGGTGTGGCAGGAATGATAATATTTGCTGTATTCATGGGATTACGTGAGAAAAAACGGATTCTCGCAGCACAGGCTTTCGGTACCACCCCATTTGAACAAGACTGTATGGCCAAAGACCTTGCCGAAGATATCCAAGAAGATGCTCAACCCAAAAACCTGTGGTTTAACTTGGGATTGATCGTTACTGCCATTATTTGCTTGGCGTTTGGTCTATTCTCTGCGCCTTATGTGTTTATGATCGCCCTTGCACTGGTGTTGATCGTCAATTTCCCTCAACCGAAAACACAGATTGAAGTGATTGGTCGTCATGCACCGCAAGCACTGAGTATGGTTGCGATTATTTTTGCTGCAGGCGCATTTCTTGGCATTCTCTCTGAATCCGGTATGTTGCAATCGATTGCCTTGGATTTAATTAAAATTCTACCCAGCACATGGATCGGCAGTTTACATATTCTGGTCGGGATCTTAGGTGTACCGATGGACATCTTTACCAGTACCGATGCCTATTACTTTGCGCTGTTACCGATTGTGCAGGAAGTTACTGCAACGGCTGGTGTCAATGCTGACTCGGTGGTATATGCCATGGCAATTGGCAATAATGCAGGAACTTTTGTGAGTCCATTCTCGCCTGCAACTTGGCTTGCAGTCGGACTGACAGGCACCGATATGGGACGCCATTTGCGCTATTCTTTCGGTTGGATCTGGCTGTTCAGCTTCTTCACCTTGGGTGCTGGCTTCTTACTTGGTCTTTATTAATCCTTGCCAAAATAAAAAGCATACTCAGGTATGCTTTTTTATTGGTTTGAATTCTGCGCTTAGCTACAGAAAATCACGCTTATATTTTAAAGTCTGGTTTTTAAGAGTTCATCCAACCAATCTATAAAATCTTGAAAATACTTGGGTCGATACTGACGGTCAGTCAGTAAAATATTGACTGGTAACTGCACACTCGGAATATCCACAAATAAACGCTGCAACTGCCCGTGCTGTACATAAGGTGCTGCATCAAATTCTGGAATTTGAATAATGCCAATACCCGCTAAACCTGCCTGAATATAGGCTTCGGTGTTTTCAATCAATAAGCGATATGGCATTTTGATCCGATGCGCTTGAAAAGCCAATTCACTCATCTCTCGATAATGTTTAGCCACATGATAATCGACCGCAAAATGTTGTTGTAATTCCTCAAAATGTTGAGGTTCACCAAACTCAGCCAGATATTGTGGTGCTGCCACAGTCCATATCTCGGTCTGGGTAATGGGACGAATCAACAGATATTCATCCTGAACTTGTCCCACGCGTACCACACAATCCAGCTGTTGCTCGATCAAATTAGAAAAGTCATCACTACCATTCACCAGCACTTTTACTTTGGGATAACGTTGGTAAAACGCGGATAGATGAGGAATCAGAATTTGTGTTGCCAAACGTTTCGGCATACCAATACTGATCTTGCCCTCTTGGCTACGCACATGGGTTTTGAAACGATTCAGCTCCTTGAGCTGTGCCACCAACCGCATGGCTTCATCATAGAACACGCTGCCTTCATGAGTTAAAGACACCTTTCGCGTGGTTCGATAAAACAAGAGCACTTCATATTCTTTTTCAAGTGACTGAATCGCATATGTGACATTGGAACGCGGCAGCCCCAGTTGCACAGCGGCTTGCGCAAAAGACTGTTTCTCTGCAACCAAACAGAAGATCTTTAAACGATCAATCTTATCCATTTTTTATTGTTCAACTTTCTTGCACAATCAGTTCAATACTAACAACTATTTCAAACAAATAAATTCAATTAGCATGATTTTCATGCAAAACAAGACGAGGATAAATCAATGTCAAAGCATGATCTAAAAGGAAAAACCGTATTGATTACGGGTGGTGCTAAAAACTTAGGTGGTTTGATCTCACGCAAATTCGCTGAACAAGGTGCCAATTTACTCATTCATTATAATAGTTCAGCGACACAAGTAGATGCGGAAGAAACCTTAAAAGCAGTTCAGCAACTTGGGGCGAAAGCCATACTCGTTCAAGCAGATTTATCTCATATTGAAAATATTGAAGCACTCTTTGTCAAAGCTAAAGAGGAATTTGGCGGTGTTGATATTGCGATTAATACGGTTGGGCGCGTACTAAAAAAACCATTCTTAAACACCACCGAAAAAGAGTTTGATGGTATGAATGACATTAACAATAAAATTGCCTATTTCTTTATTCAATCAGCGGGTTGGCATCTCAATCCAAATGGAAAAATCTGCACCATCGTCACCAGTCTACTGGCAGCCTATACAGGTCTCTATTCAACCTATGAAGGTTTAAAAGCACCTGTTGAACACTATACGCGTGCGGCATCAAAAGAGTTTGGTGAGCGCGGTATCTCCGTCACTGCTGTTGCACCTGGGCCAATGGATACGCCTTTCTTTTATGGACAAGAATCACCAGAAGCGGTGGCTTATCATAAATCAGCATCGGCCTTAGGCGGTCTCACCCAAATTGAAGATATTGAACCACTGGTCCGCTTTCTAGTCACAGAGGGTTGGTGGATTACAGGACAAACCATTTTCGCCAATGGCGGCTATACCACACGTTAATGTGTGTTGAGTAATAAGCTTGGGATGGTTGACTATCCCAAGCTTATTTAATTTAACCCATAGACCAAGGCATAAAAACAAGCCAGACTCAGGATAATAGTCAGCAAGGTATGTTTGACTTTATAGGCAAGCACAACGGTGATGATCGTGGCAAGGAAATATGGATTGAATAAAGTCGAACGGAATGCACCATGCTCATCCATAAAGACAATTGGTGTCGCAATCGCAGTCAGCAAACACGGCGCAGAATATTGCAATGACTGCTGAAACCATTTCGGCAATCGCAACGGAATATTCGGTTCCAGCAAAATATAGCGATTCATAAACACCACTAAAGCCAAAATAATCAGAAGAAACCAAGTCATGCTGCACGCTCCCGAAGATTCTGTAAGCAGGTCGCTGTTAACATGCCGATCACACCAGCCAAAATGGCTGCACTCTTTATCCCTAAGCTCAAGAAAACCAAGGTTAACAGCACAGATACCAACACACCGACCAAAGTGTTTATATTTTTAATAAAGGGAATAACAATCGCGATAAAGGTCGCAACAATCGAAAAATCTAAATGATATTGATCTAAATTTGGCACTGAAGCCGCCAATAATACGCCACATAGACTAAACAGCACCCAGCACAGATAAAAACAGCTGCCAGCCCCAAGTAAATAGTAAATATAGTGCTGCTGTTTTTTAATGCTTACAGCAAATAATTCATCGGTGAGCAAAAAACCCAACATCAATCGATGTTTCAGCGGTTGCTTGGAAATATCCTCACGTAAATACAGCGCATATAAATAATGCTGCGTGGTAATCAGAAATACCGAAATGATGATGGTTAAGGCGGGTGTTCCAGCCATCACTAAACCCAAGGTCATCAATTGCGCCGCACCAGCAAAAACCAAAGCCGACATGCCAATCGCTTGTAGCGTGGTCAGTCCCGCCTGTATCGCCATGGAGCCCGCAAGCAAACCCCAAGGTAGAACTGCAAAGCAAAGAGGCAGTATTTTAATCACACCATTTAAAAATGCCCGAGATGCGGTCATTGGCGTGTTATCTGTTATGGTCTCACTTAACATCAAAATCACAATTGCTCATAAAAGACACCATCACTATGCCAAAAATTGATAAGTGAGAATTGTATAAAATTGCTGTTTTATTTGAGGTAGCTGATATAGCCACCGGGTGTAATACCAAATGTTTGCCTGAAATGCCGACTAAAATGACTCTGATCCGAGAATCCACATTGTTGTGAAACCTCAGATAAGTTAAGTCCTTGTCTTAAGAGTTTTTGGGATTTTTGCAAGCGTGCCTGCACCAACCATGCATGCGGTGACAGTCCCACATGTTTTTTAAATTGACGTAAAAAATGCCACTGACTCAGATTGGCCATTTCCGCAATTGTAGCCAATGAGAACTCCTGCTCTGGCATACTTGCCATCAGCTCTTTAATATTTAAAATTCGCTGCTTGGCATTGCTCAAGTCCGTTGTTTGTGGTTTGACCTGACTGTACTTGGACACCAACCATGCAATGGTGGATAAAAATAGGGTTTGTTTGAGCAAGGTATTATTGGGCTGTTCAAATAAATCGAAGAGTAATCGAAATTGTTGAGCTAGGCCTTCATCATGGAGTACCGCCTCTCTAAACCACGGCGCAGTGCCATGCACGGTAGTCAAATCACGTGTCAGTTCATGAAATATTTCGGGGGTCGGATAAATTGCACGATAACGCCATCCTGTTTCTACAGCAGCAGAGCCAGTATGAACTTCATCGGCATTGACCAGAATAATATCGCCTTGTGGTGCAACATGATTGCCACCTGTACGATAAAAGCGTTGCGCTCCCTCTTCAATCACGCCAATGCAAAATCCTTCATGAACATGTCGTGAAAACTCCTGCTGATAGTAACTTGCTTTCAGCATTTCCAGACCACCTAGTTCTTCTAGATGTAAGTAATCGACTTGTTCACGAGGTCTTCGCGACATCAAGACCTCCTTTGAATTCTTTGCATCATGTCAGGTTAACGCGATTCAGATAGATTTATAGAACAAAATTGCTGTTTTTAAGAACTATTCTACATCCATGATAAAATTAGGCAGTGATTTATTTTCTTTCCCCAAAAGAAAACTTCTGTAGTGAAAAAAATAAAAAAGCGCCTCAAAAAAGACGCGCTTTCTCAATTTGGAGTTAACAATCTAGAAATTCGACCTGCCCAGTTTGAACATTGTAAATTGCACCGATAATTGCGATTTCGCCTTGTTCCAGCATGCCTTTTAACACGGGACTATGCGTAATAATGTATTGAATATTGTAGTGTACATTCATTGCTGTCACCTGATTGATAAAAGCGTTACTTAAATCACGCGGCTGCATAATGTCATAGACACTGTCGACCGAATGCATCAGTGGCCCCAATACATATTGTATATGTGGCATCTCCTTTACCTCAGAGATCTGTTTCTGCTGTAAGCGTAACTGGCATGCACTGGTGACTGCGCCACAATCGGTATGACCTAAAACCAGAATCACCTTGGAGCCTTTGGCCTGACAGGCAAACTCAAGCGAACCCAGCACTTTCTGTCCGGCGATATTTCCTGCAATCCTTAAACTGAATAAATCGCCTATCCCGACATCAAAAATCATTTCAGTCGGTGCACGTGAATCCATACAACCTAGTACTGCGGCAATCGGATGCTGCCCTTCCTCGGCAGTGACCCGAATCTGACGATATATATCCCGTTGTAAACGCTCATTTTTAACAAAACGATCATTCCCTTCTTTAAGTAAAGTGATGACCTCCTGTGGGCTTAATTTACGCTGTAAATCTTTAGTACTAATATAAATATCCAGCGCGGCTTCATCGACATCCTGATAATGTTGTTTAAACCCAATTAATTTAAGGTCGATCTCGCGTTTGCTTGCGGTTTCACTTTGATAGTCTTGAATCACTTGATAAATATCTGGATCAATCGAATCACATTGGGTCGCATCAATAATAAGATGTTGATGTTTATGCACATGTTCCAAGGCTGAAATCAAAGCTGAGCGGTTCAGAAAGGTCACCTGTGAAGGCAATTCGATACGGGTCACGATGCCGTGCAAATGCTTCTCTTTATAAACCCGAACACCTTTATTAAAATTACCATAGAGAATAAATGCACTACTGGTTAGCAAACCAATCACAATCCCGGTCAATAAATCTGTCAGTAGAATTGCAACCAACGTAATAATAAAAGGTAAAAACTGCTTCCAACCCTTTTGATACAACTGTTTGAATAATTTTGGATGCGTTAGCTTAAAACCCGTCACAATCAAAATGGCTGCTAGAGCAGATAGCGGAATCATATTCATGAGTGGGACAAAAAACAGTATTGCCAGTAATAAAAGTACACCATGAATAATCGTGGAGCATTTACTACGAGCACCTGTATTAGCATTGACCGAGCTCCGTACAATCACTGATGTCACAGGCATACCACCAATTAAACCCGACACAATATTGCCTGCTCCTTGTGCCCACAACTCACGATTGGGTGGAGAAGATCTTTTTTGTGAATCCAGTTTATCGGCAGCTTCTAAATTCAGTAATGTTTCTAATGACGCCACGATTGCCAACGTTACAGCTCCAGTGTAAATCAGCGGTTCTGTCAGATAAGCAAAGTCGGGAAAAACCAGAACCTCTTGGGGCGCTTGTAATATATTTGGCAATTGAATCAAGTTATCGGTTTGTACTGCCCACGGCGAACCAATATTGATTAAAATAAAATTTAAACCCGCAGCCAGTACAACTGCAATCAATGCAGAAGGTAGGGCCAGTTTTTTTAGTGGACTGCTATCCCAAGCCAGAATCAAAAATAGACTCAGCAGACCCATCAAGGCAGCCCCCAAATCAAAATGCTGAACTAAGGCATTTGGTGTACTGGTCCACAACATCTGCCAAGAAAAGTTGGATAAGCCAAATAAATAAGGGAGTTGAGTCACAATTAGAATGGCTCCAATTGCAGCCAGTAATCCCAAAATCACATTATTAGGAATAAAGTTCGCAAAAAAACCTAATTTAAATAATCCAAATAGAATCTGCAAAATCCCTGCAAATACAATACACAATAAAAAAGCGGCATAATTGCCGCCTAATTGATCTAATTGCACCAGAATAACGGCTGTCAGTCCTGCTGCTGGCCCTGAGACACTAATGTGAGAGCCACTCAGTAATCCAACGATAATACCACCGACAATTCCTGCAATAATACCTGAAATGATCGGTGCTCCAGATGCTAAGGCAATACCTAAACATAGGGGCAAAGCCACTAAAAAAACGACAACTCCTGAAAGAAGGTCATTTAAATGGAATCTATTCTTCAGTGCTAAACTCGTCATAAGGCAACCATTTATAATAAAAAAATAATTAGTTTTTACTGCCTGAAAGTGTGTTTCCCTACTCAAGGCTCGAATGATATTGTCGGACAAAGTAGAAGTATTAAAGTTTGGTTACGTTATAACGTTGTATATTTATTTATCAATTTAAGCGTGTTTTTGTTGATCTTAAGATTCGCCTCATCTTGGGATTGATCTGGCTTTAAATCTCTTATGAATAACTTTTAAAATAATCAGCAATAAAAAAACCTCCCGAAGGAGGTTTTTTAGAAACTATAAATTTACTTAGAGCCTTTAATTCCCGCTTGTAATAACAATGCGCCTAAACCACCAATTTTTTGCTCTTGTGGTTTTTCAGTTTTTGGCTTGTTATTCTGCGGACGCTTAAAGTCACCTTCTTTACGTGGTGGACGTTGGCCTTGCGGCTTACGCTCTGAACGTTCCGTACGATCTTGTGGCGCACGTTGTGGACGCGCAGCTTTTGCAGGTGCAGAACCTTCTGCACGCATACTCAAGTTGACACGATTACGTTCCACATCTACCTGCATCACACGCACTTGTACAATTTGACCCGGTTTCACCACTTTATGCGGATCAGAGACAAACTCATTTGCAAGTTCAGAGATATGCACTAAACCATCTTGATGCACCCCCACATCGACGAAAGCACCGAAGTTAGTCACATTCGTCACCACACCTTCAAGCTGCATACCTTCAGTCAGTTGTGCAACTTCAGTGATGTCTTCGCGGAACTTCGCGGTACGGAACTCAGGACGTGGATCACGGCCTGGTTTTTCCAATTCAGCTAAAACGTCTTGGATGGTTGGCAAACCGAATTTGTCATCCACAAATTCATCTGCTTTGACTTGGCGAATGATTTCAGTATTACCGATAATGTCTTTTACCGTCGTAGCTTTAGCAGCAACAATTCTTTCTACCAAACCATAACTTTCAGGATGAACTGCAGACGCATCCAATGGCTCAGAACCATCTTGCACACGCAAGAAACCTGCCGACTGCTCAAAAGTACGCTCGCCTAAACGTGGCACTTTTTTCAAAGATTGACGGTTATCAAAACGACCATTTTCTTTACGATATTCAACAATTTGCTGTGCGATTGCTTTATTTAAACCTGCGATATACGCCAGAATCGCTGGAGAAGCAGTATTTACATCCACGCCCACAGCATTCACACAGTCTTCAACCACAGCATCCAATGTTTTTGCCAAACCTGCTTGATTCACATCATGCTGATATTGACCTACACCGATTGATTTAGGATCAATTTTAACGAGTTCAGCCAACGGATCTTGTAAACGACGCGCAATTGAAACCGCACCACGAATTGAAACATCCAATTCAGGCAACTCCTGTGAAGCCAATTCACTTGCAGAGTAAACCGATGCACCCGCTTCACTGACAGTGATACGTGTAAGTTGCAGATCAGTATTGGCAGCCATCATTTCAGCAACAACAGCTTCAGTTTCACGACTTGCTGTTCCGTTACCAATCGCAATAAGTTCCACGTGGAACTCTCGACACAAACGTGCAAGTTCTGTAATAGAACCTTCTTTATCTTCTTTTGGAGCGAATGGATAAATGGTGCTGTGCGCAAGAACATCACCAGCATTACTCACCACGGCAAGCTTCACGCCTGTACGGATACCAGGGTCAACACCTAAAGTTGTACGACCACCAGCAGGTGCAGAAAGCAACAAATGACGCAAGTTCTCAGCAAATACATCCATTGCTTCAGCTTCAGCAGCCAAACGTTTATCCGTTAATAATGAATGTTCGATTTGCGGACGAATCTTGCCTAACCAGAATAGCTTTGCCGTTTGCTTTAAATAATCCTGACGCGTTTGTGGTTGAATTTGTTCAAGATTATATTCAGTTTCAATACGAGCCAGTGGTGCATCATCTTCACCATCAACTTTCAAACCCAATACATTTTCTTGACGGCCACGTAACATTGCCAATAAACGATGCGATGGTACTTTATTCAGGTTTTCAGAGAATTCAAAATAATCACGGAATTTCTTGCCAACTTCTTTCTTCTCTTCAGAAGCCACTGTACTTTTCAGTGCCGCAGTTTTAGCAAAAGTTTGTTTTAATTCTGTGGTTAACCCAATATTTTGCGCCCAGTCATCAATCAAGATATGCTGAATCGCATCCAGTTGGCTTTCAACATCTGGATAGTCTTCATGACTAAAACCAGCCAAAGCTTCAGTTGGATCAACTTGTTCTGCAATAATTTTTTCTGCAATGATGCCTAAGCCAGCTTCTCTCGCCTTAAATGATTTGCTGGTCCGTTTTGGACGGTACGGGGCATAAATTTCTTCTAATGCATTTTTAGTCTCGGCTGCATTTACACGCGCCAATAAATCATCGCTTAATTTATCTTGTTCTTGTAAAGATTGGATCACCTTCTCACGACGCTCAAATAAATCACGTAAATATGTTAAACGTGTATCGAGTTGACGTAATTGCGTATCGTCTAAGCCTTGCGTGACTTCTTTACGGTAACGTGCAATAAAAGGAACGCTAGCACCTTCATCAATTAAACGAATAGCAGCTTCTACTTGGTTTGGACGTACGGCAAGTTCATTTGCCAACTGCTGAACTAAGTCAGTCATCGTGATTGATTCCACAAGGGTTAAGTCTAAAAGCACTGATTATAAAGTTCATGGCTATAAAATCCACCATTGTTTTTTTGAATATTGTGCAAGTAGTTTATGCAAATCGCTGAATGTTTCTAAAATACCAAGATTTTTTCGCCTAAATATTGAAAAATAGATTGATTGTCATAATTTTGCCTGTATATATTTGGTATCTATCTCTTGATTTTATTGGCAATATTTGTTGCTTTATAACATAGCCAAAACTGTGCAATGAATCGTATACTCAAAGGTCTATTGATATTTCACAATCGCATTGCATAAAGACGATGACAATAAACGATAAAGGAGCACATCATGAGTTTAGTTGTACCTGCCGAATCGACGGAAACTGTACACCATGAGACAGACCGGGTCGAACGCATCTTAGTGGTCGATGACGATGTGCGCTTGCGTACGCTGTTACAACGCTTTTTAGAAGATAAAGGCTTTGTGGTAAAAACTGCCCATGATGCAACCCAAATGGACCGTTTACTGCAACGTGAATTGTTCTCGCTGATCGTGCTCGATTTTATGCTCCCTGTAGAAGATGGTTTAAGTATCTGTCGTCGTTTACGCCAGTCCAATATCGATACACCCATTATTATGCTGACAGCGCGTGGTAGTGACTCTGATCGTATCGCGGGTCTTGAAGCAGGCGCAGACGACTACTTACCAAAACCATTCAACCCGAATGAATTGTTGGCTCGTATTCGTGCAGTATTGCGCCGACAAGTGCGTGAAGTACCTGGTGCACCAAGCCAACAAGTGGAAGTGGTGAGCTTTGGTCCTTGGTCACTCGACCTTTCTACGCGTACCTTAACCCGTGAAGGTCAAGTCGTTACCTTAACCACAGGCGAGTTTGCAGTATTGAAAGCACTGGTTCAGCATCCTCGCGAACCACTGACACGCGATAAATTGATGAATTTGGCGCGTGGCCGTGAATGGGGTGCGATGGAGCGCTCGATTGATGTCCAAGTCTCTCGTCTACGTCGTTTAATTGAAGATAACCCTGCTCGTGCACGCTATATCCAAACAGTATGGGGTGTGGGCTACGTTTTTGTTCCAGATGGCGCTGAATAAGCTTAGGAAATAAAACGTTGAAACTTGAACCAATTGATCCACAAGAATTTACTGAGTTCGCGGCTTATTCCGAAAGGCCACGAACCCAATGGGAACGTTTTTTAGATAAAATTAAACCGCGTTCTGCTGCCATGCGTACGACCATCTTGGTCTTGTTCATGGTGTTTTTCAGCCTATTTATGTCCTTGTGGTTCTTTTGGCGCACTCTCTATCTTCCTGAGTTACAGCAACACGCCCGTTATCTCGCGATTGAATTAGAACTGGTGAATAATCCAGATATCCGTATTCTGCATCGCGATAGTGAGGTCGATGTCGACACTTGGTTAAAAAACCGGATTGGCATTGAATATGTGACCGATCCGAGAGAATTCCCCAAAGTTGAAGACAAATTCTTGGCAGAACTGTTCACCAATCAGATCGAATCTAAACTGGCAAAAGAACTTGGTGTAGAAAACGTCACAGTTTATTTTAAATTTAAACCGATCCCTCGTATCTGGATTCAAACACCAGAGATGAATGGCAACTGGGTAAGAGAACCACTCAAAACCTATACCAACTACAGCGTAGAGTTGATCGCTGCGTGGTTATTTGGGGTTCCAATCGTATCTTCCATCATTATTTTGATTTTGGTTCGACAAATGAACCGACCTTTGCGTCGTCTACAAAATACAGCCAATAATTATAGTAAAACAGGTAAAGCTCCCTATCTGGATACCAACCATGGTCCACTCGAAATCCGTCAGGTCAATCAAGCCTTTAACCACATGGTATATACGCTTGAACAGACCGAACGTGATCGCCAAATTATGTTGGCAGGTATTTCCCACGATTTACGCACACCACTGACACGCATCCGCCTCACTGCAGAAATGCTGCCAGATGAGTTCTTTCGTGAAGGCCTGATCTACGATGTCGATGACATGGATGCGATTCTGAATCAGTTCATCTCCTATATGCGTGATGGTTCAGATGAAGAACTCACAGACACTAACCTGAATACCCTATTACAAGAAGTGGTAGTACAGTTCAAACCACTAGATATCCGTTTTCAGGCGCAAGAGCTACCGATCATTCCAGCGCGTAGCTTATCTTTAAAACGACTGATTGCCAATTTGGTCAATAATGCCAAGCGCTATGGTGCAGAGCCAATTGAACTCTCTGCCAGCCACGTCGATGATCACATTTTGATTACAGTTGCAGATCATGGTGAAGGCATTCCACCCGATCAAGTGGAAGAGCTGATGCAACCCTTTGTTCGCGGCAACTCCGCTCGTACCATACAAGGGAGTGGGCTTGGACTGGCGATTGTGAAACGTATTGTCGATATTCACCAAGGACAAATCAGCATCCGCAATCGTGAACAAGGTGGTTTGGAAGTGGTGATTTCCCTTCCAATCAATATCGCGCCAGAGGAAGAACCTCAAAATAACGCAATCGACAAAATCAAACAAACCTTGACCGGGCGCTTTTAAAAACTGCGCTTAAGTGTCCAATGCACCCCTCTCTCTTCGACTAAAGTCTTCAATCAAAACACCACCAGATTGAAGACTTTTATTCCGTTGAAGAGCGCCTGAGCATGAACCAAAATCTAAGACCCAATTTGTTTTTCTGCATGAATTCAATTAAATATCACACAGAAAATCGCCTATCGCATCGCAACTGAATAAAGCGTATTCACCTGTATTAGACCTTAGCCTTATTTCAATCCACTTTTCATGTTTTAGCGATAGAATCCATAACCAATGAAAAGCAATATTGAGAATGGATGATGTCTTTAAGTCGTATTCGCCTTGCGTCACTGCATGACAAGGTAATGAGTGCAGAGCAGGCAGCTCAGTTTATTAAAAATGATATGACGGTTGGTATGAGCGGTTTTACCCGTGCTGGTGAAGCGAAAGCAGTACCACAAGCATTGGTTGAACAAGCGAAAAAGAATCCGTTAAAAATCACATTAATTACGGGTGCAAGTCTCGGCAATGACTTAGACAAACAATTGACGGAAGCAGGTGTTCTTGCCCGTCGTATGCCATTCCAAGTCGACAATACCTTACGTCGCGCGATTAACAATGGCGAAGTGATGTTTATCGATCAGCATTTGTCTGAAACTGTTGAGCAGATGCGTAACCAGCAATTGAAACGTCCTGATGTTGCGGTGATCGAAGCTGTAGCGATTACCGAAGATGGTCATATCGTTCCAACCACATCTGTAGGTAACTCGGCGAGCTTTGCAATTTTTGCAGAAAAAGTGATTGTTGAAATCAATACATCTCTTAGTGAAAACTTCGAAGGTCTACACGATATTTATATCCCAACCTATCGCCCTACGCGTACCCCACTGCCGTTAACGCAAGTGGATGATCGTATTGGTTCGACTGCGATTCCAATCGATCCAGCGAAAATTGTGGGTATCGTATTGAATGATACGGCGGATTCTCCATCAACTGTGACCGCACCTGATGCTGAAACTCAAGGCATTGCTAACCACTTGATTAAATTCTTCGAGAAAGAAGTGGCTGAAGGCCGTTTAGCGAAGAATCTAGGGCCGTTGCAAGCAGGTATTGGTTCGATTGCCAATGCTGTTTTAACAGGCCTTAAAGATTCAAATTTTGAAGATTTGGTGATGTATTCAGAAGTACTTCAAGATTGTACTTTTGAATTAATTGATGCAGGTAAAATGAAGTTCGCTTCAGGCAGCTCAATCACTTTATCGGCACAATGTGGCGAGCGCGTTTTTGGTAATCTTGAAAAATACAAAGACAAGTTGGTGTTACGTCCACAAGAAATTTCCAACCACCCTGAAATCGTACGTCGCTTAGGCATTATCGGGATTAACACTGCGCTTGAGTTCGATATTTATGGCAACGTGAACTCAACCCATGTATGTGGTACCAAAATGATGAATGGTATTGGTGGTTCAGGTGACTTTGCCCGTAATGCACATTTGGCCATCTTCGTAACCAAATCAATTGCCAAAGGCGGTGATATTTCATCGATCGTCCCAATGGTCAGCCATGTCGATCACAATGAACATGACGTGGATATCTTGGTAACAGAAGTTGGTTTGGCTGATTTACGTGGTTTAGCGCCACGTGAACGTGCCCGTGTCATTATCGACAACTGCGTACATCCACTTTATCAAGGTGCGTTAAATGATTACTTCGACCGCGCTTGCGAACGTGGTGGTCATACCCCTCATATTCTTCGTGAAGCATTGTCATGGCATGCCAACTTTGAAGAAACAGGTCATATGTTAGCGCGTGTGGATATTGCTAAATCAGCTTAATCCCCCAGCTCCTCATCAAAAAGCATGCTTCGGCATGCTTTTTTATTGCCTGACTTTTAGACCACTTATCGCCCAACTCTGAGCAACACTGGAAAAGTGACCTGGATCGGCTTTTGAATCTGCAAAATATCCTGCAAATCTGTCAAAGCACTGACATGCAATTGATCTTGGTAATGCTTTAGCGCCGACCAAGTATTGAGATAATCCCAAAGCTGCGGCCCTGTCCATGTCAACTCGATCTGGAACTGCGGCATAGGAATTTCATCAAAGGGAAATGGAATGGTCTGATAATGCTCATCGATGTAACGTCGCTCTGCGTCCCAGAAGCTATTTAAAGTCTCTCGATAGAGGCGCAGTACGCGATCATTTAAATCCTGATCATCAAGCTGTAATAGGCCATAGCCAATGACTGCAAAAATACCATCGACCTTTAATGTCCGTTTCACTTCTGCATAGAATTTTTCAAAATCAAACCAATGAATCGCTTGTGCAACGGTAATCAAGTCAAAGTACTGGTTAGGGAAAGCACGTTGTTCAGCAGCTTGTTGTAAATATTCGACATTGGCAAATGCAGGTGCTTGATCCAATTGGCTCTGACTGAGATCAGTCGCGACCACCGTTTGAAAATAGGGTGCGATCAGTTGCGTTAATTGCCCTGAACCCGCACCACAATCCCACGCTCGCTCAAAGTGATTGAGGTGCATTAATACGCTTTTGATCAGCAATTGTGGATAACTTGGCCGCGCCTGTTGATAAAGTTCACTTTGCTCAGAAAATAAGTCTTTCATCGTGATTTCTTCTTAAAATTTTTGACTGAGCACCAATATAGCAAAATATGATAGAGATAAAAAAAGCCCCAAACAAAGTTTGAGGCTTTTTGAATATGGTGGCGAGACCCAGGATCGAACTGGGGACACACGGATTTTCAATCCGTTGCTCTACCTACTGAGCTATCACGCCGATGGGGTGTATTAAGCCGTATCTCAGCTGAATAGTCAATAATTATCATGGGCTTTTGATTTGAATGCACATTTTTCACGCAATCAAATTTCGGATAAAAAAAATCCCTGATGGGATCAGGGATTGAAAATACAAATTTATGGTGGCGAGACCCAGGATCGAACTGGGGACACACGGATTTTCAATCCGTTGCTCTACCTACTGAGCTATCACGCCAAAGTGGGCGTATTAAACAATGTTTGTCTAAGCCCGTCAAGCAAATTTGTGGATTTTTCTCTTAAGCGCTTATTTTTACTCCAAAGAGCAAGCTAAGCGGCTTTAGATTTTCCCAAGATGCGATAAACAGCGGTGAATTGCCCCACAACCTGGCTCAAACTGTTTAACCCCCTGCTCTTCCTCCATACGGCAAACTTCTTCAACCAAACGTTCTGCAACCCCACGGCCACGATTGGCTGGATGCACCACAATATATTCCAAAACACGGCTTTCACCTTGTCCTGTTGCCCAAATTGCACCTATAATTTTGGTGTTAAATTCGGCAGTGTAAACTGTGGTATATTGCTGGAGATTTTGTTCAAGTTGTTCCAGTGCATCTTGCCCATCACCAAACTCTGGGCTGGTATCGTAAAGTCGCTCTAGCTGAGTACGAATTCCTAGATTATCCAGAGAACTGTAAGCATGTACGGTAATAGGCATTGATTAACCCTCCTGAGCAAACTATGATGCTGTCACTTTTTCGTCACAGCGAAACTATTGGTTTTTAATTCAATCATTTTTGACGTTTTTTGAGGAACGTGTCCATGACGCAACGTATCAGTGAAGTGGTAAGAAATACCAACGAAACAAAAATTCGAGTTCGTCTCAATCTCGATGGTACTGGTCAAGGCACACTCAACACTGGAGTTCCATTTTTAGACCATATGATTGATCAAATCAAGCGTCATGGTCTATTTGATATCGACATTCATTGCGATGGTGACCTAGAAATTGATGATCATCATACCGTTGAAGACTGTGGAATCACCTTGGGACAAGCCTTTGCGCAAGCTTTGGGTGATAAAAAGGGCTTACGTCGTTATGGTCATTTTTATGCACCATTAGATGAAGCACTGTCTCGTGTGGTCGTCGATCTTTCTGGTCGCCCAGGCTTATTTATGGATATTCCATATACACGTGCCCGCGTCGGAAGCTTTGATGTCGATTTATTCTCGGAATTTTTCCAAGGTTTTGTCAATCATGCACTGATGACATTACATATTGATAACCTGAAAGGCAAAAATAGCCACCATCAGATCGAAAGTGTGTTTAAAGCACTGGCGCGTGCATTGCGCATGGCCTGTGAAGTTGATCCACGTGCAGAAAATACCATTGCTTCGACCAAAGGTAGCTTGTAATGACCCGTATTGCGTTACTTGATTATGGCATGGGCAACTTGCATTCTGCGGCAAAAGCCTTAGAGCATGTTGGGGCAACAGTTGATGTCACCAATGATCCTAAACTGATTGCCAAAGCCGATAAAATTGTTTTCCCGGGTGTTGGTGCTATGCGTGACTGCATGCAAGGCATGCGTGAGGCAGGGATTGATGACGTGGTGCATCAAGCCGCGTTCAACAAACCTGTTTTAGCGATCTGTGTCGGCATGCAAGCGCTGCTACAAAGCTCGGAAGAAAATGGTGGTGTAGATGCTTTGGGTATTTTTGAAGGTGTGGGAAAACACTTTCCTGAAATTCCAAATTTAAAAGTGCCACACATGGGTTGGAACCAAGTACATCAACTTGATCCAAGTCATCCCATGTGGAATAACATTGAGCAAGATGCACGTTTCTACTTTGTCCATAGCTATTATGTGGAACCTAAAGACACCTCAATCATCGCGGCAACCTGTGATTACGGCGTGAATTTCTGCACCGCTATTCATAAAGACAATTTGTTTGCGACCCAATTCCATCCTGAAAAAAGTCATACCGCTGGTTTACAGCTGTTAAAAAACTTTGTGGAATGGAAGATTTAAGCTCGCTCATACAGATCAAGTCCTTTGTTATGACTTGATCTGTTATTCATAAAATAATTTAAGCATTAATTTTAAAAAATTTCTTTAATATTCTAAGGCATAATATATTTTTTAAGTTTTACAATCCCATAAAAACACTTAGATAGGAATAACAATGAATTCATTAACTCAAAGCGTGGATCATCCACTGAGCCCCAAAGGCCGTTTTGGTCGACTATCCTATGCAGCTTGGACATTGTTAAGTTCAATCATCGCAGTGATTATCATTTTTGTCTTGGCATTTGGCGCTGTGCTCGTGACTGGTGGCAATCTCGAACAAGGGCAAGATTATCCAATCCTCGCAATTGTCCTGTTTATCATTCTCTATATCGTGTTCGTCTATTTTTCTTTTGTATTTACCATTCGTCGTCTACATGACCGAAATCAAACGGGTTGGTTGTCGTTATTAGCCATTGTTCCCTTTGTAAATTTCATTTTCATTATTTATCTACTCTGTGCCAAAGGAACGGCAGGCGAAAATAAGTTTGGTGTTGAACGTGAGACATCAGGCTGGGAAAAAGTCTTGGGCTGGATTTATATTGTAATTATTCCACTTGCCGTCATTTTTGCCTTAGTGGGCAGCGCAGTTCCTGCATATCAGGAATATGTGCAAAGAAGCCAGCAAGCTCAGATTGAGCAACAGATAAATCAAGCTGAATAAATACATCATGTTTACTAAGCCAAGTTCCGACTTGGCTTTTTTATTTCAATAAAACCCTTTAAGCTCAATCAAACGATTTGAATTTTTAATCTGATGAATATGCAGCCATCTAACGTTCCGTTAAGCAAAGAACAAATCCGTGCATTGCCTGCATTTCAGAACCTAAGCACAGATCGTCTCTTAGTCATCCAAACGCTTGAACAGTGTTTAGCCATCCAAGCTGAACTGCACTCCACTCAGGTTTTTGGCTTTGATACTGAATCCAAGCCAACGTTCAAAGTTGGAGAAAAATCGACAGGTCCTCACCTGATCCAACTTGCAACACCAGATAGGGCTTATCTATTCCAAGTCAATGCTGAAATTTTAGATTTTCTTCGACCTATTCTCGAAAATGAACAGCAACTCAAAGTCGGTTTTGGGCTGAAGAATGACGCCCATATTTTTCGTGCTAAAGGAATCAATCCTCAATCCATGATTGATCTATCCAAAAGCTTTGCAAATTTTGGTTATAGCGCTCAAGTCGGTATCCAAACAGCAATTGCGCTGCTGTTCCAACGTTATTTTGCCAAAAGCAAGAAAGTCAGCACCTCAAATTGGTCGGTTAAAAATCTCAGCCCACAACAAATCAATTATGCCGCAGCAGATGCCTATGCAGCATTGTTATGCTTCGAACAACTGTATCAGCAACGATTACTCACACCACAATTATTGCAACAAATCATGAGAATACTTGAAGGTTCAGCAGACAAGGCTTAGCGATTGATCAATACTTTGCTAATATGTAGCCAATTTAAACTCTATGATGACGCAAGGAGCGAAAGCATGCTAATCATCCCAGCAATTGACCTGAAAGATGGTAAATGTGTCCGTTTAAAACAAGGACGTATGGAAGACGATACCGTTTTCTCTGAAGACCCTGTGGCAACTGCACAACATTGGGTGGATGAAGGCGCACGTCGTTTACATTTAGTCGATTTAAATGGTGCTTTCGCAGGTACGCCGATTCATAAACCTGTGGTTGAAGCCATTGCGCGTGCGCAGCCTGAACTACCAATTCAAATTGGTGGCGGTATCCGTTCACTTGAAACTATCGAACATTATTTAGAAGCTGGCGTTTCTTTCGTAATTATCGGCACCAAAGCAGTAAAAGAGCCTGAGTTTGTCGAAGAAGCATGTAAACGCTTTGCAGGTCATATCATTGTCGGTATCGATGCGATCAACGGTATGGTGGCAACAGATGGTTGGGCCAATGTCACTGATGTGAAAGCGACTGATCTTGCCAAACGTTTTGCGGATGCAGGCGTATCAAGCATTGTTTATACCGATATTGCCCGTGATGGCATGATGCAAGGTGTTAACGTTGAACAGACTGTGAACTTGGCCAATTATTCAGGTCTGCCTGTAATTGCATCAGGTGGTGTCACCAATCTGGATGATGTCCGCAATCTAAAAGATAAAAAAGGCATCCTTGGTGCGATCACAGGTCGTGCAATCTATGAAGGCACCTTGAGCCTTCGTGAAGCGCAGTTATTGTTAGACCAACAATCGCTCTAAGCATTGTCAGCTCTAGTTATTGTCAGAATAGCTAGAGCTTTGGTCCTTTGAATGTTATTCTAGCCACAGTCCCAATTCAGGTCTTCTCTCCTCACATGATGCTTACGCCACCTTAAGTTTTTTACATGCCCTATGTATTAACTCATCACTGTCTAGTGATGTGGTGTAGTTGTGTGTCTGTATATCACATCACTAGCCTTTAAAAATTCCTAAAAAATAGGCTATTTCTATGTTATCCAATCTTCGAGCGCAATGGTTCTCCAATATCCGTGCGGATATTTTGGCTGGACTGGTTGTCGGTTTAGCACTTATTCCTGAAGCCATTGCCTTCTCTATCATTGCAGGGGTAGATCCCAAAGTCGGTTTATACGCTTCGTTCTGTATCGCAGTTGTGATTGCGTTTGTCGGCGGTCGTCCAGCGATGATTTCTGCTGCAACGGGTGCAATGGCTCTAGTCATGGCCAGTTTAGTCAAAGAGCATGGCTTACAATATCTACTTGCCGCCACCTTGCTCACAGGTGTTTTACAAATCATGGCTGGCTATTTAAAGCTGGCAAAACTCATGCGCTTTGTTTCCAAATCTGTAGTGATTGGATTCGTCAATGCGCTGGCGATTTTAATTTTTATGGCGCAACTGCCTGAACTAGTGCATGTAACGTGGCAGGTCTATACATTGGTTTTACTGGGTCTAGGCATTATCTATGTATTTCCACTCATCCCGAAGATTGGAAAATTACTCCCCTCGCCTTTGGTCTGTATTATTACAATCACGCTGCTTGCAATCTACTTCGGCATTGATATTCGAACCGTCGGAGACATGGGTTCATTACCCGATACACTGCCTGTGTTCTTGATTCCAGATATTCCCTTCAACTTTGAAACCTTAAAAATTATCTTTCCGTATGCTGTTGCCTTAGCTGCAGTTGGTTTACTTGAGTCTATGATGACCGCGACCATTATTGATGAAATGACCGACACCCCAAGCGACAAGTTTCAAGAATGTAAGGGTCAAGGTATTGCCAATATCGCGTCTGGTTTTATGGGTGGCATGGCAGGTTGCGCCATGATTGGACAGTCCATGATTAATGTCAAATCAGGTGGGTTGACCCGTTTATCAACTTTCTCGGCAGGTATTTTCCTCTTAATTTTAGTGGTCTTTATCAGTGACTGGTTAAAAGTGATTCCAATGGCAGCCTTGGTTGCAGTCATGATTATGGTTTCTATCAGCACTTTCGAGTGGAAATCCATCAGCAGTTTTAGAAACAATCCTATGAGCAGCAATATCGTGATGCTTGCCACCGTCATTGTGGTGGTCGCCACTCATAATTTAGCCTTGGGTGTACTGACAGGTGTGTTGTTATCAGCGTTATTCCTTGCCAATAAATTAGAACAAGACATTCGTGTTGAGTGCTATTTTGAAGGTTCTACACGGGTATATGATCTCAAAGGGCAGATTTTTTTTAGTTCGTCAGAAAAATTCATGCAGTGTTTTGATTTCAACGAAGACGTGAATGACGTCATGATTGATTTAACCCATTCACATATTTGGGATGTCACCTCAGTGGCGATGATCGACAGTGTAGTGTATAAATTCCAGCGTAAAGGCGTGCACGTCAGTGTGCGAGGTCTCAACGAAGCAAGTTCAATCATGATTGAGAAATATGGTACACATCAGACTTCGATTTAATATGCTCAAAAATGGATGAACCCAATCCAAAATCCGTCAAACTACAGCGCTTAAAGCAACCAGCTCAAGCGCTTTTTCAGGATTAATAAATAACGTTGCGAATAAAGCGCACGCGGGTGTCGCCCTGATTGAGATACCGATAATCGACAGAGCTTTCAAATAAAATTGAATCCCCTGCCTGAACGACTCGATTTTCATGTTCAAACGACAGGGTTAATTCTCCCTCTAAGACATAAATCAATTCTTGCCAACCTTTTTGGTCCGCTTCAGCCTGATAAACCTCTCCAACAGCTAAGCTCCAATTCCATAATTCCACCTGAGCATGGGCAGGTACAGCGGCGAGTAAAGTTGCCCGACTTTCAGGGAACTGTCCTTGCCAAGCCAAGGTATTCACAATCGCAGATTCATTTAAGGCCGATGCACTGACCAATCTTTTAAAGTCCACAGCCAAAGCTGTTGCAATTGCATCCAGCTTGGCCAAACTAATATTAACCTGCCCTGTTTCTAAGGCTGCGATGGTACGGCGACTAACACCAGCTTGGTCTGCCAAGTCTTGCTGACTCAATTGACGTTCCGTTCGGAAAAGGCGGATATTCTGTCCGACATATTCCAATACCACCTCTGAATGACTCATTGATAATCACAACAAATAAAAATATGAGCAATATATTGCACAATAGTTCAAAGCAATGCAATATGTGCAATATATTGCACTATATCTCACTGGAGCGATGTCTTGACTGCTTTATCACAATCACCTAAAGCCGCACAAATTGCACTTATTGTCGTTACCATGATTTGGGGTGGCACCTTTTTAGCCGTGCAATATGCACTGAACTTTAGTACCCCCATGTTTTTCGTAGGTTGTCGTTTTGCAGTTGCAACCCTGGCCATTTTCTTGATTTCAATGAAATCGATGCGTGGGCTAACACTCAAAGAAACCATGGCAGGCGCAGCGATAGGTGTTTTGATTGCAATTGGTTATGGTACACAAACCATTGGGCTGCAAACGATTCTGAGCAGCGAGTCTGCTTTTCTAACCGCACTTTATGTCCCCCTTGTCCCATTTCTAATGTGGATGATCTTTCAAAAACGACCACCCTTGATGACATGGGTCGGCACAGCGTTGGCCTTTATCGGATTGATCTTTTTAACGGGTAATGGCTTTTCAAATATTAACTTTAGTTATGGCCAAATCTTAACCTTGATCTGTGCATTTGCCGTGGCTTTAGAAATTATTCTGATTGGTTATTTTGCAGGAAAAGTAAACCTAAGACGGGTCACCGTCATTCAATTGGCAGTGGCATCATTATTGTCTTTTGCCAGTATGCCCATGGTGGGTGAACACAGCATTCCAAACTTCTCATGGAGCTTGGTGATTTTTGCCGTCGCTTTAGGTTTGACCAGTGCTTTAATTCAATTTGTGATGAATTGGGCCCAACGGATGGTTGATCCAACACGTGCTGCGATTATTTATGCAGGTGAACCCGTATGGGCAGGTGTAATCGGTCGTATTGCCGGAGAACGCTTAACTTTATTGGCTTTGTTTGGTGGCTTATTGGTGGTACTCGGTATTTTAGTCAGCGAGCTGAAATTTAAATTTTTTGAAAAGAAGAAAATTATAGAAAATAAATAAGGCAATTGAGAAGATGAATAACAGTGCCGATGAAAAATAAGCACTGTTATGCACTTTGGTTTTCTCTAGGCAGGAATTTCATTTTGCTTCGCTGCAACAGGACTATTTCCAATTTGCCATACATAAGGCAAGGGCGCTTGATTGACTTCCCAATCGCCAATCACTTTCTGCTTATAAATAAGTGGATTATGCGAGGCTATGACACGTGCATTTCGCCAAAAGCGATCCAGCTGTTTTTCCGTGGTACTGGCGGATGCACCTAAGGCGTTAAAGAGTTCGGTACTCAAATTCAACACCAATTCCGCAATCACCACCTGCCCCTGTGATGACGCTAACTCGGCACGTTCGTTGGCTGCTAACTCGGCTTGTTCATCATTTTGAAAATGATACAGATAGGCCTCATCCAATGCTTCCGCAGTACTTAGTGCAATACTTTGAGTCGCATAAGCCTGCGCAGAGGCTTTGCCAATTACCTGTAAAATTTGCGCATCGTCACGTACTAAACCCGCGTTGCCATGGCTATAAATACGAGTACGCTTCTGCACTTCCTGCTTAAAGCTTTGCACTGCACTTTGTGCAATGCCCGCCAAAGTCGCCAGATGCACCACCTGATAAAATGCGGTTTGATATTTAAATCGATTTTCAAAGACAAGGACATGATCATGGGCAATCTCGACATTGCTGAGCGTTAAGCTTCCACTGCCCGTGGTTCTTTGACCAAAACCATCCCAGTCATCGACAATATCAATGCCTTCTGCTTGAGTAGAAACTGCAGCAATCACATGTTGATTGGTGGTTTCATCCAAAGCGAATAAATCAATCCAGTCTGCGAAAATCGTGCCTGTGGAGTAATATTTCTGACCATTCACACGTAATTTTCCATCTTGTGCTGCCGTCACTCGGGTCACGACATCCCCGATTTCGACTTTACCAATTTCAGTCCATGCATTACCGACAATTTCCCCACGTACAAATCGTTCAAACCATAAGGTCTGAGGTTCAGTTTTGTGTGCATTTAAACGATCTTCGACAAAGGCAAAATGACCGCGTAATGCCTGCACCACATTGGAATCGGCTTGAGCAAGTTCAATCAACAACTGAAATAATTGCTTTTGCGAAACACCATCACCACCAAAAGCGACAGGGACACGTACAGCACCAAAGCCAGCCTGCTTTAGCCATTGAATGGGCTCATAAGGTAAAATTCTATTCTTTTCACGCGTTAACGTACCCTCTGCAATACGCGCAAAGATCGGACGGAACTTGCCCGCCACCTGCTCATAATGCGCACCCAATGAGAGATTTTGATTGCTTTGAATTGTCATAATACGCTCCTCTCAACTCCACGCATGACGTGGTAATGCCACACCATTCAGATAATAATTACCCACAAGATTGTATTTCCAACGCACAGGATCATGCAGCGTATGTGTTCGAGCGTTACGCCAGTGTCGATCCAGATTCAACTCCGACAAGGTTGAACGGGTGCCAGACAGCTCAAATAATTTATTGGCGGCAAGTAATGCAATTTCAGTGGTCAGTACCTTAGATTCAGCAGTAATCAACGTTGCTTCGGTCACGGCTTCCTCAGTGGGATTTGCTAAAGCGCGATCAATGGCCTCGCCCGCCAAAGCTAAAACCGCCTCCGCAGCACGCAGTTTAATTTTCAGCTCACCGATATTACTAATCGTATAGGGATCATCAGAGGCTTGTTCCAAACCTGAATCAATCCAAGGGCGTGCATATTCACGGACATAACCAATCGTTTCCTCAATGGCCCCACGTGCAATACCGGCATCGACAGCGGACTGGATAATTTGCGAAATTGCACCTGCTGCGGTAGGACGTTCAAAAGCCTGATGAATCGGAACCACATATTTCAGATCGACACGCACATGATCTAACTGCACGCTGCCACTGGCTGTGGTACGCTGACCAAAACTGCTCCAGTCATTTACAATGGTCAATCCAGACGTATGTTGTGGCACCAGTGCAGCAAATACTTTTGCATCGTCACTGACTGCAACCACAGGAATCCAATGTGCCAATAACGCCCCCGTGGCAAAGAATTTCTGACCACTGATGACCGCATAATCATCTTTGAATTCAATTTTGGTGGTCAGATCCGCGACTGTTTTTGAGTTTTTTTCAGAAAATGCATTGCCTAAGCGCTTACCTGCCAATACTTGTGCAAAGAAGAATTGCTGTTGTTCCAATGAAGCATCCAAACGGATATGTTCTAAAAAGGCCCAATGATTTTGTGCAATTTGCCCCAGAGATGAATCTGCACTGGAAATGATCGTCACGACCTCAGCAAGGGTTTTATAACTTACCCCTGCACCACCAAACTGTTTCGGGATATTAATTCCCCAAAGACCTGAGGCAGAATATTGCTGGATTTCTTGCAAAGGCAGTTTTCGCTCATGGTCACGCTTCGCCGCCTCTTGGGCAAAAGTAGCTGCTAGGCGATGTGCCACAGCGAGGGCTTCCTGATCTGAAGCAATCACATGTGCTGGCGTATTATTTAAGTAAAAATCTTGGGGAATACTCTGTGCATCTTCCAGTTTTATTTCTATTTTCGAGGTCATTATAAATACTCATTTCTCATTTATAAAAATAAACTAGCACTATTTTTATTTTCTATTTATAAGTTAAATTTAGAAACAAATCTTTTTATTTAAAATAAAATCACCCACCCACTGATTTTTTTAAATAGTTATTTAAAATCAAATAAAAACCACGTTTATAGCATTCATTTCCACCTCAATACATGCATACTAAGAAAGCAAAATAACTTTTTGAATTTCATTAAAAAAGAATAACAAAAAGTAAAACCAGATACGCTATTCAATAGATTCATGATAAACATTGATTTTTTTTATGATTAATAAATTAGATATCTTTTCATTAATATTTATAAAAAGCTTTCATTTAGTAAAGAGTAATGATCAAGAAAATTAGATTTAATGCCTTTGAGATGAATTGTATTGCACATCAATCCCCAGGATTGTGGCGGCATCCGCTTGATCGTTCTACCGAATATAAAGACCTCGAATATTGGACCGATTTGGCAAAAGTTTTAGAGCGTGGCAAGTTTGATGGGGTTTTTATTGCGGATGTTTTAGGGATTTACGATGTTTATCATCAATCCGCAGAACATGCCCTCACTGGCGCAGTCCAAGTTCCTGTCAACGACCCCTTGCAAATCGTGCCTGCCATGGCAGCTGTCACCAAACACTTAGGCTTTGGACTTACCACCTCCATTTCTTTTGAACACCCCTATCCGTTTGCACGGCGGATGAGTACCTTGGATCATTTGACCAAAGGGCGCATTGGTTGGAATATTGTGACCTCATACTTGGAGAGTGGTTCAAAAAATTTAGGCCTTAAAACTCAAGTCAGCCATGATCAACGCTATGATATTGCTGACGAATATTTAGAGGTTCTCTACAAGCTTTGGGAAGGTTCTTGGGAGCAGGATGCAGTCTTACGTGATAAGGAACGAGGGATTTTTGCAGATCATCGCAAAGTTCATCCCATCAACCATCAAGGTCAATATTTCAGTGTTCCTGGCATCCATATTTGTGAGCCCTCCCCGCAACGCACCCCTGTGCTTTATCAAGCAGGTGCATCCAATCGTGGACAGTTATTTGCCAGCCAAAATGCAGAATGTGTATTTATTTCAGCACCGACCAAAGCAGCTGTGAAAAAACTGGTACAAGGCATCCGTTCCAAGCTGATTGAGCAAGGTAAAGACCCGTATTCGATTTTGATTTATACCATGCTGTCGATCGTGGTCGATGAAAGTGATGCAAAAGCTCAGGAGAAATTTAAAGACTATCAAAACTACGCCAGTTATCACGGCGGTTTAACTTTGGCATCTGGCTGGTCTGGAGTCGATTTTTCACAATTTCATGCGGAAGACAAAGTTGAATATATTCATACTGATGCAATCCAATCGATGCTTGATTCTTATGTAAAAGCAGATCCGAATCGCATTTGGACCATTGAAGAGATTGCGAAATTTATTAGTATTGGCGGGAATGGCCCAATCTTGGTGGGCTCAGCTGCAACTGTAGCCGATCAGCTACAAGCATGGACTGAAGAAACCGATATTGACGGCTTTAACTTGGCCTATATCTTGGCGCATCAGACTTTTGAGGATGTGGTGGAATACTTGGTACCTGAACTTCAGCAACGTGGGGTATATCAAACGGACTATACTGAAGGAACCTTACGCGAAAAGCTGTTTGGTCAAGGTCCACTTCTGACAGAACAACATCGCGGTGCGCACTATCGCTATCATTCAACGACAAAGGCAGTCAATAATCCAGAACTCGCTTAGTGTGACCAAGCGAGTTCTGAACAATCTTAGTCTTGATACATTGGTTTATTGTCATTTAAGGCAATCAGACCACGAATAGCGCGATAGACAATCCAGATCCATGCACCAAAGATCACGGCAAACGCAAAGGTCGTGGCAGACACGGCCACTCCAGCAAAGGCCGTGCTGTTATCTCCGGTAAAGAACAGGAACGAGAACGGTATAAAAGCAATAATATTCCAAGCCAAATACCACCAGAAGGTGCGAATTTGCCAAGTAAAGTGACTTTCAAAAATCGAACCTTGTACATCGCTGCGTTTTACATAGTTGATGATTAAAGCAATGATTGCCAATAAACCACCCGTAAAAATGGCAATGATATAAAGCACATAAAGAACCAAAGTCAAAGTACGGTTTGGATCTTGATCAACGGAATAATTCATTTTTATTTATCTCCAGAAACAAAGCTCCCCCGATCAATAAAACACATTGAGTGGAGAAATTAACCAACATATCAACAATATATGGAAGACTATGGTACAGAAATAAATCTTACGAAACGGTTGTTTTTGTGTTTTATGTCTCAGTTTTTGCTGAGCAAGCCAACCAGCACACCATCCACCAAGTGAATCTACGATATGCAAGGTCTGTTCTGGAATACGTCGATTACCCAATTGTGCCGCCTCTTTATCCTGTGCATAGAGCCAATAACTCAACACATTCATCAAGCTGACAAATAATAAGGTATACGGTGGCAACACTTTGCTAAAGCTTGCAATCACCATAAAGACAATATAAATGACGATCGCAATCTGCATGGCTGACCAAGGTTTAGAAGCCGTCGTTTTCTCTACTTTAGCTTTATGTTCAAAGACTTGAGAGGCTTTTAAATAAACCACTTGCTGAGCGCGATAACGACCGCGCTCATCCAGAATCACCACATATTCCAGCGCACAACCCACCAATGGTCGTGGGCCTGTGCGAGCAAAGTCTTTAATGTGAATAAAGACACGATCTTTTTGGGTGTCATTGGGCTGGATAAATCCGTAGCCTTTATCATCGAACCATTCAACTAAACGACCTTGATCTCGCATGACTCTTTCCTAAGTTGTGATTCGTTGTAAACGGTCTTGCAACATCATGCGCATTTCCAGCGGATCTTTTTGCAAAATGTCATCGCCTGTACGGCCTTGCTCGGCATTTTTCTGTGCCACCTGTAAACGCATACTCCAGAAACGGCAAGCTGCCATGGCCAAGAAAATATTCAAACAAGCCAATTCATCTGCGGTCAGCGTACGAATACGTTGATACGCTGCGAGGAACGCATCTGCTTTCGCTTGATCTAAATACGCTTGTGGGTAGGCGGTACAAAAGTCATTGATACTAATCGCGATATCAAACAACCATTCATCTTGATTTAATTCGTAAAAATCAAGAATGCCTTGCAGTTGATCACCTTCAAACAGCGTATTGTCTCTAAATAAATCTGAATGAATAAAACCTGTAGGGCGATCTGGGTGCTGTTGCGTGATCTGTGCAAACTGCTGAAAAACCTGTGCCAGTAAAGCCTGATCTTCAGCATTCATTTGTGGTTTAAGCTGATCGGCAACCTCTGACCAATATTCATGGTTCCGATTAAAATCACGTTCTAAAGGAAAACCTTGCAAGGCCAAATGCAATTTTGCCTGTGCTTGGGCAATTGCCTGGATTTGTACAATCGTTGCATCTTCTGGATGCTCACCCATCAAGCGTGGCGCAATTTGTGCAGGTTTATCGGCAATACTATGAATTGCCTGACCACTATGCTTTAACGGTACTGCCACAGGCACATCTGCCTCACCTAAACAGTCCAGTACAGGCACCAGTTCACCTGCCCCTTCAGCATCTAACTCTTCAAAAACTGTTAAAACATATTGTTTCTGTGATTGATCCACCAAAAAATAATTGGTGTTTTGAATACCGCCTTGGATTGGAATCAGGTCAATCACCGCTAAACCATAGGGCTCAGCAAAGGCTTGAACTTCTTCTAAACTCAACGGGGTATAAACCGACATGGAAAACCTGCAAAAAATAGCTGTGAAGTTTGATAGAATACCTGTTCCCTCCATGAAGGTGTAGCACCCCTTTCTTTATTGGCGATTTTTTGGAAAATTTTATGCTCGCAAAACGTATTATCCCTTGCTTAGATGTTGATAATGGTCGAGTCGTCAAAGGCGTTCAATTCCTTGATATTCGTGACGCAGGTGACCCTGTCGAAGTTGCCCGTCGTTATAACGAACAAGGTGCCGATGAAATTACCTTTTTAGATATTACTGCTACCCATCATGGACGCGACACCACTTACCGTACCGTAGAACGCATGGCAGAAAGCGTTTTTGTACCCTTAACTGTGGGTGGTGGTGTCCGTAAAGTTGAAGATATCCGTTTACTGCTCAATGCAGGTGCAGATAAAGTCAGTATCAACTCAGCAGCAGTATTTACCCCTGAGTTTGTTCAGGAAGCCTCGCAACGCTTTGGCGCACAATGTATTGTCGTTGCGATTGATGCGAAAAAAACGGGCGAGAATAAGTGGGAAATTTTCACTCACGGCGGCCGTAAACCCACAGGGATTGATGCAATTGAGTGGGCGGTGAAAATGGCTGACTTCGGTGCAGGAGAACTGCTGATTACCAGTATGGATGCTGACGGAACCAAAGCAGGTTATGACATTGCCTTGATGCGCCAGATCAATGATCGTGTCAACATTCCAACCATCGCATCAGGTGGCGTCGGCAATTTACAACATTTAGCTGACGGAATCTTGAAAGGTGGCGCAGATGCTGTACTTGCCGCATCTATTTTCCACTTTGGTCAACATACTATTCCTGAAGCAAAACAATTCCTTGCTGCTCAAGGCATTGAAATGCGTCTCTAATCAATGCGCTAAATAAAAAACCTCTCGCTGGAGAGGTTTTTTATTAAACAATATCTTTTAACAGACAAAAAAATACCTTGCTGAGCAAGGTAGGAAACTGCGTTATACAACGCTAGAGGGTAAGCATAATACAGTCAATTTGAACAAATTCTGAGCATTTAAAATGCTTGAGCTAAATTAGCGAGAAAATGAGCAGAAATATTGACATTAAAAACCAATTTTATTGACAATTTACGACAAAATCCTATTTTTGCCGTCATGATTTGTCAATGAAAAAGAAGCTACCCTCTGTTATTCGCGTTTAAATTCAAGCCACCGATTCTTGTGCTTGTTTTTGCTGTTGCTCAAGCACAGCCGTCTCGACCAATTTTGGTTTTTGCTCTACCCATTTTGCAGGAAAGACCGACTCAATCGCTTGCGTCAACGCTTTAGACAAAGCCGCAGGTAAAGGAAGACCCAATGGATTGGTCTCTTTTAAATCGGCAGAAGACACCACTCGCGTACCCATCACATAATCAAACCATGGACGTGTCACACACCAGTTGGCATCTTGGTTAGAGTTCATATGATGATCATAATGCCAAGGAATGGTTCGTTTTGCCCAATCAGGTTCTAAATGTGCACGACGATGTACATAATAATAGTTACCTGCACTATAAAGCGCCGCCAAAGACATACCTTTTGAAATCGGATAAAAGGCAACACTGGCAACGCCTGCCACCACAGCCAATGACATGATTTCATTACGTGTCCGCCAGTGATCGACGCCTTCTACATAACAATCATCCGAAAAGGCTTGCTTACGCACTTCACGGTGATGTGCCCAATGTGACTCCATGCTTTTCGGCACAGGGCTATAACGTGGCTGCCCAGGACGATGTACCCCATGCAAAATGTATTTATGTGCAAACCACTCAAATGCATTTGCAACAGCCAGACCTGCGATAAAACCCTTAATCATGGTTTTCTCCAAATGTTTCCTTATTTTTATTAAAGATATAAATTTTTGTAGGCGAAGTATTGACGATGCGATATATTTATATTGACAAAACACGACAAAACACGAGGTGGACAGGATGTCACAACTCAAGAACTATACAGGCTCTGTTTTTGGGGGATTGGGGCATTTATTAAAGGCCTATTGCGAAGCAGAAAATATTGCAATTCCTGAACAATTACAACAAGTTCAAAACCTCGAACGGTTTGATTATGTGATTTGGCGTGACCTGTTGGAAGACCTCAATCGCCTGCATCCAAAAGCAGGTTTGGGCTTGCAGATTGCAGCCTACGTACAGCCCAAGCATCTCGGTATTATTGCCTATCTGGCCTTGTCTTGTGAAAATCTAGGCGAAGCTTTGGCACGTTATCATGACTTTCATCGTCTGATTTATGATGGCAGTCCGTTGGTGGTCGAGTTAAGTCATCCCTATGGTTCGATTCGCTGGGAAGCTCCTGAACCGCATCCGACTCAACTGACCGATGAAATTGCGATTGCGCTGATGGTGCAGTTTCTTAAACTGTTTATGTCGGGTGACAGCATTCATTTACATGAAGTACATTTTGTGAATCCTGCACCTAAAAACATCAGCATTTATGAGCAGTATTTCCATTGTAAAGTCCGTTTTGAACAGCCTAAAACTCAACTCCTGATCCCTGTCAGTGAAGCTTTTAAACCACTGAGAACTGGCGACCATACCTTACAGCAATTGCTGTTACAGCAAGCCCACGCCTTGCTGGATAAACTCCCCAATTCAACCCAATTGGATCAGCGCCTGCAACATGCCATCTTGACCGGACTACAAAAAAACCAATATCAAATCGATTTTATTGCAGAAAAACTAGGGCTTTCTGTGCGTCAACTACAACGCCATTTACAGCAACAAAACACCACGTTTCAGGAACGGGTGCAGCAAGTTCGCTTTATGCTGGCAACAGAATATTTGAAAGATCCACATCTCAGTTTGCAAGAAATTGCCTTGCTACTTTGTTATTCTGAACAAAGCGCTTTTCAGCGAGCTTTTAAGATCTGGACAGGTCAAACCCCGCAACAGTGGCGGAACAACAACATAACTTACAATTCTTAATAAAAATACTGAGGAACTAACGGTTTCACAACTGACCAGTTTTAATGCTCGTTTTATATAAGAGCCTATATACCTATGTGAATTAGTTCACAATTTTTTCACGCAGGTTAAACATATCCATAATAAATTTTTGGATGCTTGCTTTTTTATTTTTTTATAACTGATGTGGTGATAACAATGAACAAATATTTAGCAGAATTTCTGGGAACCTTTTGGCTCGTTTTTGGTGGTTGTGGTAGTGCTGTGCTTGCAGCGGCATATCCAGAACTTGGGATTGGTTTCTTAGGTGTTGCACTAGCGTTTGGTTTAACTGTTTTAACAGGTGCCTACGCTTTCGGTCATATTTCGGGTGGTCACTTTAACCCTGCTGTCAGTGTAGGTTTATGGGTTGGTGGACGTTTTGATTCTAAAGATTTAGTCCCTTATATCGTGTCTCAAGTGATTGGCGGTACTTTAGCGGCATTTGTGCTGTACATCATCGTACAAGGTCAAGCTGGTTTTGCGGGTACGGGTGGTTTCGCAACCAATGGTTATGGTGAACTTTCTCCAAACCATTTCTCTGTCGCATCTGCGTTCTTAATTGAAGTGGTGCTAACTGCATTCTTCTTGATCGTGATCATGGGTGCAACAGATCGTCGTGCACCTGCTGGTTTTGCTCCAATTGCAATTGGTTTAGCTTTAACGTTAATCCATTTGATCAGTATTCCAGTGACGAATACGTCGGTGAACCCTGCACGTAGTACTGCAGTCGCATTCTTTGCTGAAACAGCGGCAATCAGTCAACTCTGGTTATTCTGGGTTGCACCAATTATCGGTGCCATCATTGGTGCGGTGATTTACAAAGTGGTCGGCAGCGAGAAAAACTAAAACCTGCTTCCAATAAAAAAACAGCCTTCAAAGGCTGTTTTTTTTATTTATAGAAAAGGATTTTCGATATCCTGCTCAGGTTTTCGTTCAATCTGCTCAGGTAAATTCTCTTTCTCCAATGCAGCGACCACATCATTGATGAAGCTTTGCAATGCCTTTGCCGTTTTCAACCCCGCCTGATCTTTGGTAATCTGCAAATTGCCATATAAACTGACGCAATCGACCTGATTTTCCAACGTCAGATCATAAATTGCTGACGACTCATCACCCTGCTCAAACGGTTTAAACATCTTTTCCCTCTCATTGTTCTTGTCTGCCTCACAACATGAGCCAAGCAGCATAACTTTGCAAGATGTTCTACATTATCTCAACATTTGTAAGAAATACTGCAGCAATGCGTTGACCAGTTGATTGATCAAAGCCTGTTTGGTCTCTTCATCAATTTGTGGGAACTTGCTTTCTGCAGCCTCAGTTTGCTGTGAGGTAAATTCACGCTGCTGCACTTGAATCGCATCTGTTTGAGCATCTTCAGCACATTGACTCTGACCATCCCAATGCGAATAACTAATATCTTTATTCGACTTCACTTGCTGCGCAGACAGTGGCAATTGATAGACATTGCGCTTCTGTTGCTCCGTCAATTGTGGGAATAAATTAACGCCCAGTTTCTCTTCCAAATAGCAGACGCTGACCACTTTGACCTGCTGAGAATTATTATTCGGTGCATAATAGGCTCCAATAATCCCCTGCTTCGGTAAATACACCGCTTTATATACCGCAGTCGGGACAATCACCCCTTTGCCTATGGTTTTCAGCCTTTTGCCTTCAAATACTGGACCTGTCAGGACATAGGCATCTTTATGCTGTTTGGTCACAATAGAACGCACGGCTTCTTCTAATTTACGCCAAACTTCCTGATTATTTTTAGGTGCTTGCGGCACCATATTGGCTAAAGAAAAGCTGTCATACTGTGCCGCAGTATTATTCATGTCGCCATTCGGTGCCATATGCCCACGGTCATAGCCCGAACCACGATAATCAGATAACAACGCACGATGTACAAGTTTGACCCGTGTTTCCTCATGGAAATTATCTTCACGTTTAATTTTGATGCTTAAACGCTCTGGTGTTAGGTATTCTGCTGTCCATAACGGGGTTTTAGATACACCTGAATACATCACATTAAAGTCATTAAAACACAAGGCATAACTGTCTTTTTTTAGGCTATCTTTGCTCAACAATGGTGGAACATCACGATAAAACTGTTTTAAACAGCCAGCATTACTCGATTGAAATGGCATCAACTTCGAAATTTTTTCACTGCCAAATGCGATCGCAAAACTTCCCGTCGCGACCAAAGCCAACAGCATTTTTCCAATATTTTGGCTCAAAAAAGCAAATGGTGTTTTACTCTTTCGAGTTGGTCTCTTTGCCATAACTACATCAAAATCAATACGAACGCGCAGCTTAACAACTCAAAAGCCCACTGTATATTGAGTTTCAGCCTAGAGCGACACTTTATGTCGCAAATCTGTACACTTGATCTACAGACAATAAAAAAAGGCACCCGAAAGTGCCTTTTATCTGTTTTTATTTAAATTTCAATCTGACTGCCCAGCTCCACCACACGGTTGGTTGGAATCTGATAAAAGTCACTGACAGGACTGGTATTGCGCTGCATCGAGATGAATAACTTTTCACGCCACGGTGACATGCCATCACCCACGGTATGCACGATACGATCACGTGAAATGAAGAAGCTCATTTGCATCATATCGAATTCGAAGTCTAGCTGTTCATAGGCCTGTTTCAACGCCTCTGGAATATTTGGCTGATCTTTAAAACCATAGTAAATAAAGATGCGATAAAAATGCTCATCCAGTTTTTCAACTTTTAGACGATCTTCATTGGCCACATACGGAATATCTTGGGTATAGACCGTGACCATAACGTTGCGTTCATGTAATACCTTATTATGCTTAATATTATGCAACATTGCATGCGGCACAATATTCGGTGTTCCTGTTAAGAAAATCGCTTCGCCAGGTACAAAATGGGTTTCTTTGCTCATACCAATACTTTTGATGAACAATTCAATTGGCAAGGCATTGGTTTCCATACGGGTATAGACGATTTCACGACCACGTTTCCAAGTCATTAAAATGGTATACACCACCACACCAATTAAGATCGGCACCCAACCGCCCGACAAGATTTTTAATGAAGTTGAACCAACAAAAATTAAATCAATAATCAGGAATGGCACTGCAAATAATGCTACTTTCCACAACGGCCAACGCCATACACCATAGGCCAAAGTCGAGATCAGAATCGTACCGCAGAGCATGGTCATGGTCACAGCGACGCCATAAGCACTCGCCAATTCCGCACTGCTTTCAAACAGTAAAATCAGAATCACCACCGAGATAAACAGCACCCAGTTAATAAAGGGCAAATAAATCTGACCTTGTTCTACATCAGAGGTATGGTGCACGGTTAAACGCGGCAAATAACGTAATTGAATGGCTTGGTTTGCCATCGAAAATACGCCTGTGATGACTGCTTGAGATGCGATTACTGCTGCGGCTGTTGCCAAGCCAATCATCGGGAATAAAGCCCAATCTGGCACCAATAAATAGAACGGGTTTTCAATGGCTTTGGCATCACGTAACAGTAATGCCCCTTGACCTGCATAGTTTAAAAGCAAGCAAGGTAGTACCACCAAGAACCACGCCAGTTTAATTGGCATACGCCCAAAATGCCCCATATCTGCATAAAGTGCTTCACCACCAGTCATGGTCAGAATCACCGCGCCCATGGTGATAAAGGCAACTGTCGGTTGATCAAAGACAAAATGGAATGCCCAATACGGATTGACCATCATCAATACATAAGGCGTTTGGATAATGCTCCACAGTCCAATCAGACCAATCGATGCAAACCAAAGTAAGGTAATCGGGCCAAAGAATTTCCCCATGGTGGCGGTACCATGTCGTTGCACCATGAACAATGCGGTGAGAATACCCAAAGCAATCGGAACCAACCAACGATCTAAAGTAGGTGTCACCAGACTCAAACCTTCAATCGCAGATAGGACTGAAATCGCAGGTGTGATGATCCCGTCTCCAAAGAACAGCGATGCGCCTATAAATCCCAATGCAATCAGGAAGATTTTATTTTTATTGCTAAAAACGGAGGAACGCAGATTCAGTGCAAGCAGTGACATGATCCCACCTTCACCATTGTTGTCTGCGCGCATGATCATCGACACATACTTAAAACTAATGGTCAGGTTCATACACCAAAAAATCAGTGAAAGAATGCCTAGAATCGAACCTTCACTGATATCAACATGTCCTGTGACAAAGCATTGCCGTATTGCATAGAGCGGACTGGTTCCAATGTCTCCAAATACCACCCCTAGTGCTGCCAGCGTCATTGCGGGCAAAGCGGCTTTTTTTGCAGTACTTTGCATATTATGTTGTCTTCAAAATAGAACGTTATATGGCGCAATATTATCACTAGCCAAAAAGTTTTTCTGCAAATCTGTTCGACTACAACTTGGCAGCGTGCATTTTTTTGGTTACTATCGCACACCTTGGTGAGGTGTCCGAGTGGCTGAAGGAGCACGCCTGGAAAGTGTGTATACGTTTGCGCGTATCGAGGGTTCGAATCCCTCTCTCACCGCCAAGTTTACTTTCTATGATATCTCATAGATTCCTAAAAGCTTAAATCTAAAGGATTTAGGCTTTTTTTATTGCCTTATGTTTTCCAATTAACCCTATTGAATCCTGAATTACTTGGGGGTATAACTGGGGGTATAATAAATTACCCCTATTTTTATACCCCCAAATTTCTACTGGATGAACGGCAATGCTTACAGATGCTCAGGTCAGAAAGATTAAACCTGCTGAAAAGAAAACCAAATATTCTGATGAAAAAGGCATGTATCTGGAAGTCACGCCATCAGGTGGCATGCACTGGCGTATGAAATTTCGCTTCAATGGCAAAGAAAATATTTTCAGTATTGGTACATATCCTGACACCACACTTGCCCAAGCGAGAAGAGTCCGTGATGAAGCTCGCTTAAAGTTAAAAGATGGTATTAACCCAAACGAAGCGAAGAAACAAAAAAAATTGCAAGTCGATGAAAGTACACTTTTCAGAGCACTTGCTATGGAATGGATGCAAGACCGTAAAACAGTGATTAAAGAAGCGACCTATTTACGTGATTTGTCGGTATTTGAAAAAGACCTCTTCCCTGCCCTTGGTAATATGCCAATTGATCAAATTAAGGGGAGAGATGTATTAGCTTGCGCCAAAAAAATTGAAGAGCGCGGTGCATTGGAAATGGCAAAACGCTCAATCCCTTTAGCTGGGCGTATTTTCCGCTTCGCGATTCGTAAAGGCATTATTGAGAATGATCCTACGCCACACTTAGGTGAGGCGCTTAAACCACGCAAAGTAAAGAATATGGCTCGTTTAGATATTTCCGAATTTCCTGCCTTTATTGAACGTATGGATCGCTACCACGGCAATCTCATCATTCGATCAGCATTGCAATTGATGACGCTTACTTTTGTCAGAACAGCAGAACTTAGAATGATGGAGTGGAATGAGATTGATTATGAGAATCGTTTATGGAGGATTCCAGCGCACAAAATGAAAATGGCTATGCCACATATAGTTCCTCTGTCAAAACAGGCTTTAGAGATATTAGAAAGAATTCAACCAATTACAGGCATAAAACAATACGTTTTCTACAACTACAGTACAGCCAAGCCAATCAGCAGTAATGCCCTTTTATGTGCAATTCGAACAATGGGCTATAACGGTAAAATGACAGGTCATGGCTTCCGAGGACTTGCATCTACAACCTTGCATGAGCATGGCTATATGCATGACGCTATTGAAATTCAACTTGCACATAGGGTTGGGAATGCTGTTTCACAGGCTTATAACCATGCTCAACACCTAGACTACCGTATTAAGATGATGCAAGAGTGGTCTGATTTTATTGACAGCCTAAGAATCAATTCTATTCCTTTGCTAAAAGGGAATTATATAGATTCAAATAATAATAAATAATTTTGGTACCCAATAACTTTACTACTCGTCATATGACACATAAATTGTCATAAACAACTAATTGCAAAAAGCCACAACTTGCGGCCTTTTTATTATCCAAAGTAAAGTATGAAAATCTAAAAATACTAACTATCGTTAATCAAAGAAAAACTCAGAAGGCGGGAATTTTTCATGACATCCTGTTGCATTAGCCTATCAGAGTTAACTAAAAATATTTTCCCATTTAGACAAAAAATAAAAAAAGTTCTAATATTTAAAAAACTTTATACATCAATAAGCTATATTTAGTAATTATTCATTAAATAAATATCGTTTAAGCAACTTTCTATCCAACTATTTTACGAGGAAAATATGGAAATTGGTGAGGCTCGAGTCAAATCAGTTATTCTACATAAGGTCGGTAATCGACTTCGAGAAGAGCCACTAGTATTGGCCGAAGAATGTATATCCATTACTGAAGATATTGCGAATATTTTATTGTACGGATATCTTCGTGGAATAGTACGTAGCAATAATCTATTTACACTTTTTCATGAGACAGATGCTACCCTAAATGAGCTGTCTCATCACATTTCCAACTTTGAATCTGAAAAAATTGATTTTATTGAGCTATCAAAAAGATTGGCTACCCACCTTTACAGCTCGACACACCATCCCAACATTGCTTCTGGTGATCTATTTATTATCTTATTCGACAAAATAAAAATTAAAGACAAATATAGATCAGCAATTGGTATTTATAAAGTTGAATCACAACAACAATACCTATCTGCACACTCTGAAAATGGGACTCAAAAACTTGAAGTTCTTCAAGGGATAAACCCTGAGCTTATTGATAAAGGCGCACTGATAATTGAAGGTTCAAATCAAGTTTACGCTGTAGATAGACTTAGCAATCGGACAAAATATTGGATTGAAGATTTCCTTCAAGCAAAACAGATACCGAATGAACGAGTTAAATCAGCAATTGCTTTAGGCCTAATCACAACGGTTAACAATAGGATTGAGAGTCCTATTGAACGCCAGTCTTTTGGGCAAGAAATCTCTGCTCTATGTACTGGACAAGAATCAATCTCAGGGATTGATATTAAAAATATATCGGAGAAATATGTTCCTAAAGAAACTTGGGATTCAGAATTTAAACGACTAAATGATTTAAAAGGAGAGATCGAACTTCAAGAGCTGACTATACCAGCCAAAAAGTTTGAAAATAAGCTCCAAAAAGTTCTAAGTAAAATCAATTTAGGTAAAGATATTTCACTTATGTTACCCAATGATTTTTCTTTTAAAGGCATGACTTGGGATGAAGATAAAAAACAAGTACATATAAGTATTGTATTGGAGAAATCAAATGGGTGAGCTATCAAAAACATCAGGTGAAAATGGTGAAAAATTAACTGCAGAGCTCCTAAAACTGATGGGCTGGAAGAATTTTATGCAAGGAATTAATGTTCCTTGCAACAAACCATTACATGAAAAAGAAACTCATGGAAATGATTTCTTTTATATCTATAACAACCCCCTTCACGATCAGAAAACTGATATCGTTTATATATCTACAAAAAATTCAAGTAAAGGATATCCTCCAGGTGCACAAGGCACCCGAACCAAACTAAAAAAACATTTATTAGAATTAGAAAGTATTATTGACTGTTCTAAAGTTAGCCCTGAAATCAATAGTGCGATTAACTCATTTAATTGTCGAAAGCAAAAACGACATTTTGGTATGCTTTTTTGGTGGCATGGAAATAAAAAAGAAATAGATAGGGATATAAAACAATACCTTAGTGCAATGCAAATTGATTCGGGAGCAAAGTATCCAATCTATCTAATTGATATGGCTAGAGCGACATTTATTAAAGACGCTATCACACACTTTAGATCTTCTACACATGGAACTTATAATTTTTATTATCCCAAACTTGGAAGTATTGTTGTCTCTACTGATGAACGGTACGGTTCAACCCTACCAATAGAACTAATTGCTTCTGACATCATACCTATAAGGTTCATACTTGGTGATCAACCTGCTCTATGTTTATACGCGAAACAAGACTTCTCTGAAGAAGTATTAAAAAAACTTTGTAGCCTAGCTCTAGATTTTGCCGATGCATGGGTTAAAAACATATTCATTGGGTTAGAAAATTATCATCCCGCTGATGATAAAAATAAAAAGGATGAAGTTTTAATGAGCTTTGATAAAAGGGAAGCAGACATCAAAGTATTTTGCTACAAGGAATCTGTTCTGGACTTATTGGAAGTGTAATATGCAATCGTATGCTAAACAGTTTGACTTCGATAAAGCTATACTCTGGGGAGATCATCTTCGAATTCTCCTAAATAGTGATCTAATTAGTCCAGGAGAGATAACTGAAACTCTTAAAGAAAAAGGTATCTTTATTGGTAGTTCAGAAAAAGCTGATACAGTTCCTCTATTAAGCGCCTGTCTACTCACACCAGATGAGTTTTCTAAATTAATTGAAAAATCTTTCGTTAGAGAATCTGGTCAAAAGTACTCATCAAGTTCATTCCAGTTATCCTCTAGCTCAATGGACTGGAAAACTCCATTAATTGATGACTTTTCATCCGTCATCGATGGCATTCAACTTGATGATGGTCGTGAATTCGCATCTAGCCCTACCCTTACGGTAGAACCTAATGGTGAACTCAAAATTACTTATACTGTTCGAGTTCTTGATTTTAGTAAAGATTGGATTCAGCAAGAACTTGTTTACCCAGCTGAAATTCGACTAAAAGAATCAAGTAGTGGATTTAAAATCGAAGTTGATCGATATAGAACCTCTAAAGATACCGATCATTTAAATGAAAAAATTACTAAAGCCATTGGTAAATTTTATAAATCCCAAAATATTACAGTGGACGAAAAACCTTTCTCTATTAAATTTGAAGACTTTGATAATATTGATCGTATTCGCTTTTTTCTTCAACTCACCTCGGCTTCTGATGCAGAATTTACCTATAAAGAAGTCGGTGACTTTGAAATTATTCGAGATCAAGAAGCAGGAGCTTTGCCAAAAGATCCCCAAATTGAATGGATGGAAGGTCGAGTTAGTAAAATTAACGTAAATGGAAAAGATCTAGGAAAAGTCTTTCTACTACACGAACCTAAATATTACCCTTTTTATTTTCTCATAAAAATGACTGTAATCTACACTTTTAAATTTGGAACTAATACTGGGGATTGTGGAATAGAGTTTTTATTTTCAGGTAAATCAACTAAAGATAATGACTACTCTGGAACGAGCTTCAATTTCAGCATAGAAAAGTTATCTAGGCTTGAAAAAAATAGTCAACATGAAGTTCGAAAAAAGATCATTAGCAAGGTTCAGGAGATAAGAGATAAAGCTTTTAACTTTGTTTCAACTAAGAAATAGCTTATAAAAACGCTTTTTAGAAAATAACAACTTATGTGACACAAAACTCTGAAAATTACACTAATTGTGTCACTAAAGTTGTCATTGATAAAAAACGCCATGAATTTACACTGCACTTCCCCCACCCTCGTTATAGCATTTATATGTATCGAACAATCTTAAGTGGTGAAGTAATGACAGAGAAGCTTTTTAAAGAAATTATTTGGATCGAAAATACCCTATTCGCACAGGCTTAAAATAATTCTAAAATGATTTCCGTACCATTAGTATAGACGATCAACTAAATCTTCCATCGCATGAAAAACCGAGTGAGGAATTCATAAAAGGGAAAAAAGATTTTAACTAGTTTGATGGTAAGCCTAATTTATCAAAAAATGCTTTATTTCTTTCTTTTGCAGCCCTAACAAGTTGATTAAAACTAATCACCTCTATATATGATTTATAATTAGGGTTATAACCAAAGAATCCCATTCCATCTGCTGTCATTGTTAAACTAAAATTTTTACATCGCTTGATCATAGATGGTGTCAGGTCACATACAACATAACAGTAAGCTGGAATATGATCATTTCTAGGTATGAGGAATCCGTCTTTAGTTTTCACTTGACCTTCACGAATGCGCTCAACATAGCCCAAAGCTTGTTCAATTGGATCTTTGTCCTCCCCTTCTTTCATATCATTCCGCATTGGTCTTTTCATTTCTACAACTGTTATAGATGCTAAAGGAAAATTTATTTGATCATTTACAAGGATAGGATTATCAAATACTTTTAGGCTCAATAAATCTGGCTCTTTACCAGAGGCACTCTCTGAAATAGGCATAGCATTTATTGTTTTGTCTGATGCTAAATAGTTATGAAAAGCTAAACGTTCATCTATTAACCATAGATTGCATGAGTCAAGAAATACCTCACTTGAATCTTTCTGCATAGGCATGATCAACTCATGGATCATTTCCTCACGTGCATATTTTCCATCATCAAGTAGTCCAATAGTTTTCTGGAGCAAATCAATAATTACTCTACGATGAGTAACATAATTTGCTAAATCTGATTGTTTTAGATCTTCAGCTTTTTTTAAATAATTACTAACTCGCTTTTTATATTCTTCCACATGATCCTCTTTGCGAGGTTGCATTATATCATGGCCCTCTTCAACTAATTGTCGTTCCACCTCATACCACTGTGCATGTAGATGTAATTCTAATTCCTTGTCAGATTTATCAGGGTCAACTATTAATAATTCATCATTCACATATCCAACAATTGGACGGTAACGAGGTGCATGGTTACTTATAAAGTCTTCTACTCTTTTTCTACCCGCTGCAATGTTTTTAGAAAGCACGTCGTTCAAGTATTGTTTTGCCCTTTTCAATACTTCTTCCCTAATACTTCTAAGTGTAATATCTTCGAATAAATCACTTACATCTTCAGCAATATCAAATGAAGTTCGCTCACTACGCACACGGTCATTTAAATATTCTGATGAAACATAACAAGTATAGATAAAATCGCCTGTTTCATCTGAAATTTTGGCATAAAGGCCTGGAATTTTTCCTTGAATTGAATATTCTTCTACCAAACGATTTGCCGCACAAAGAGCAATTTGATGCTTCTTGTTTACTGATGAACGAAATTTAATATGTGTTAAATCAAAAGAATGGTTAAAAATATGAATAGTTTCATGAAATGCACTTGAGTGCATATGTTTTTGCAGAAGATCATCTAAATCAAAACTATCAGATCCGTCATTTACAATAATCTTTGGAGCACCACCTTGGCGTACAAAATACCAAAGAACGTGTTCTAAAAGTTGATTAGCAATCGAGAGGCCTTTTGTTGATAATTTTTCTCTATAACTTTTTTCAAAGTCAATCAGCCTGATAGTGGTTCCTGATTCTTTTTCGTCACTATTAACTAACTGTTCCTTATGGACAGCCATTGTATCATTAAAATTAAAAGTCCTTTTATTTAGGCAACCTTCAACACTTGCAAAATGACTTTCAATTTCAACTCTATCAAAAACTTTCAACCACATTAGTCGCCCTACACCACGACAGCCTTTTTCAATTTTATGTTCAGAATCAAGTATTTTAAATGATTTAAAATTCTCATCGTTAAATCCACAACCATTATCAATAATTGTAAAACCAACGATTGGAGGCAACTCTTTAGATTCCAAATCCAGAGTAGATTGCTTATCCCTATCAATCTGAAGAATAATTTTCCCAGTATCCCTTTCTCCTTTTTCTTCAATAGATTGTATAGAATTAACAACTGCTTCAAAGACAGGCATTAAACCATGGGTTTTAGGTAGAGCTGTATTTCGAAGGCGCCCTTTCAAGTTTGTTTGTAAGCTCACAACTTCCTCCTAACCCCAAAACCCAAAATAATCCATCTACTTAACATATAGAATTTATGCTTAAGAGAAAACCTCTTAAGCATCTCAATTTATCCATTCACTTTAAATCGCAAATAGTCATCTAACCTTTTACTTTCGACTACTTCATTGTGTGGAATCAATAAATAATGCCAAGGTTTAGTCGACACTTTTGAGGCATTCTTACACCACTCATTTCCAGCTTGAGCCTTTATAATTACCTCTTCCGAAGTCATTTCATTTTCTGCTTTTGTTTCAGCGAGCAAATAATACTTTTCCGTCTCAACTACAAAGTCTGGAATATATTCAGGCTGTGCTCCTTGAAAATTATAATAAATTTGGAATTGTCCTTTAGCTGGCTTAAACCATTTATTACTATCTCTTTCCAAAATAATTGCAAAACGTCTTTCTGTATCTGAATCAAACTTTTGAAAGACCATAAGACATTTTGAGAAACCCGTAAAAAGCAATTTTTTAATCGGTATTCCTTTAACGGGCGTTACTCGTATGGATTGAGGAGGAATTTCCTTTATTGCTGTAAAACTTGGCTGTTTCAGCTCAACAAAACTGCGGTTAATTACAACATTATAATTTGATGCATTTTCCCAATGATGATCCTGCATTTGACCATGGATATTATTGGCGATCGTTTGATAATTCTGTTCGACAACTTGTATTACCTCTTCATCAGTTAAGTAGGTTTTAAAATAATCTACCATTTGATTCGATAAGTCATACAACAAGTCTGCCTGAGTAAAATAGTCGATATCATCGAAATCGATCAACGCATAAACGATGCGATCTTGAGGACTCTTTTCATTTAAAGCTTCATCAGCCTTAATACTGAAAATCTGATTATTACTTAAGTTTTGACCAATCAATTCACGATCTTGTGGCTGCAAATGCAACCCTTGAACCTCAAGATTAAATGAATTAAATCCTGTAGTTACATCATCAGAAGGTGTTACTGAAATACGAGGAATATCAATAGTATTCTGGATATGCACTTCAGTAACCTGCTGAACAATTTTAAGCACTTCTTCTTCGGATGGAATATTTTTACTGCTCTGCTCTTCACCAAAATCTAATTCCTGCACTATGTTCGAGACATTTGCTTGTATCGCTTTGAGTACATTTGCCGTCATTTGTGCTTGAACTTCGTGACGAGTTAAATCTTCACTATGTTTTACTGTTTCAGTATTTTTTGCTTGTGCTTGAATCTCTTTCTTCACTTGCTGAATTGCCTGAATTACATTCGGATCAGTTAAATCCAAATCAACTTTCAGCTTTGTCTTATTGGTCTTTTGATCATTCAGCTCAACCTGATCTTGAATAGTGACTGTTTCTTGAGTATCAGTTTGCAGACTGTGCCCCGTACCTAACAGCAGATCTAAACGAGATGTACTTGTTACACTGATGACCTCTTGCTCTTCATTTTCAGGTTCAAGAATATAGGTTTTTAATTTTAGGATAGAATCTTCTCGATTCGCTTCATCTACAATATCTTGGAATCGGTCATGCGCTACAATACTCAGGCGATCTACTTCTTCTATACCTGTACGCTTTCCATAAGGCAGACGCAACCCACGCCCAATTGACTGCTCTACAAGAGTACGTGCATTTGCAGCACGTAATGGGATGATCGTATAAAGGTTTGTGACGTCCCAACCTTCTTTCAACATATTTACATGAATGACAATTTCTGTCGGTTCATTTGAATCTTCAACTGACAATAATCGTTGGGTAGTCTCTTCTTCTTTCGTACTACTATCAACCTGAATCACTTTATCTTTATATTGACCTTTAAAGAACTCATCCGACTCAATTCTTTCTTTTAACTGTGCCGCATGTGTCGTATCACGTGCAATAATGAGAACAAATGGTTTAACTTTTGGCTGACCTGTATTTTGGGCATAGTTAATTAAATGTACTTTAGTCATTTCATGTAAGCGAATACCATCTTTAAGCTTAATTTCTTCTAATTGTTCAGTACTGAATCCTTTGGGATTAAAGTCTCGCTGGGTCACCACAGCAGGCTCTTTCACAAAGCCATCTTCCATTGCTCTTGCTAATGGATAATCCATCACCACATTTTTAAATGCAACTGGACCTTTAGCCGTTTCCACAAATGGTGTTGCTGTTACTTCCAATCCCATCAATGGATTAAGCTCATTAATCGCTTTAATCCCTGCGCTTGCACGGTAACGATGCGACTCATCCATTAAAAGCACTAAGTCATCTAACCCAGCTAAATGATTAAAATAGCTTTCCCCTAATACTTCACGCATACGTTTAATACGAGGTTCTTTACCGCCACGAACTTCGCTATTAATTTTTGAAATATTAAATACATTTATACGTATTTGACCTAATAAACTAGCTGTTGCAGTATCACGACTATCGTAATTATCACCTGTAATAATCATAGGTGACTGAAAGTTGAACTGTGCCAAATTTGCAAAAACATACTTAGGCGTATTTGGAGTAAAATCTGTGATCAATTTTTCGTAAATCGTTAAGTTTGGTGCTAAAACAAAAAAATTATTAATCCCATAAGCCAAATGCAAATACGCAATAAAAGCACCCATCAGGCGTGTTTTCCCCACGCCTGTCGCCAAGCTAAAACAGATACTCGGAAAGTCTCTTTCGAAATCAGCCAATGTTGGGAATACTGTTTGTAACTTTGCTAATATTTGCTCATTAACTTCAGTATCTCGTCCTCGCTTTGTTAGTAATTCTTTGGCATTTTGAATTGCTACATCTAGTTTCTCTAAGCTTTCTGCTTGTGGTGCACGCAAAGACAAACGTGCTTTTAAATCTTTAACAACTTGGGCAATAGAGTTACGCTGTGAATGTTGAATTGATGCTGTCATGTTTGATCCCCAAATAAGTCACCCATTGCCTGACTCTGTTTTTTCGTATTTTTAATTTTTTTCGCTATTGTCTTTTCTTCAGTATCAGGTTCTGAAATCGGTAGATTTTGAACATTCAAACTATAATCGTCATGCCCCCACTCACATGCCTTAATAATACTGTTTGGAATTTTCTTTAAAGTCAGATTGATAAAACGATCAATATTTTTAGAGCGCCAAGCACTCGCAATAATAAGCAAAGTACGACCTTCACCAACTTCCTCAGATATTGCCTGTAACTGCGGATCTGTCAAAGTCTGTGTCGTAACATAAATAAAGTCTGTTTCACTGCCTCTACCATGATTCCAGTACTCAGTTTCTGATGGTGTATAGGTATAGCCTTCTAACTTACACATGGCTTCAACCAACATTTCCTGATTATATTCAGGATTGATAACCCAATTATCCCATTGGTCTTTTTTCATAAGACTTGGGGCAAGTTTGTAATAGCGGAAACCACCACCACCTTTCCAGTTAAGGGCTTTTGTAATTCCTCCTGTGTCCTTCCCATTTATAACTTTCTGTAACCGAGGAATGATATGAGTATGGCAATGCTCACCTAGCTCGACCATAATCCAACGGCGTCCCATCTTATGGGCAACAGCACCTGTTGTTCCAGAACCCCCGAAAGAATCCAAAACTAAATCATTCGGTTCAGTGGATAATTCAAGTACTTTTTGAATTAGAGCTTCTGGTTTTTTCCCATTAGGAAACACAACCCCACCTTCTTTTGTTAAATTATTTAGTGGAAAACCATCCCAATAAGTACCAGCCTTTTCTAGCTTTACCAGCTTATTCCCTTTTTTTACTGCAACATCTCTTAACCATGCAATTAAGTCACAGTTATTTCCCTTATAATACAAAGTAGTCTTTCTTCCCTTACTTTTCCCTGATTTAGGCACATATTCAATACTAACAAAATCATGTTCGCCATTGATTGCATCCATCACTCTAGTACGTATAGAACTCTGAGCATTCGTATCACGAAAAATTTTATCAAAGTATTTTACATAGCATTCTTGTTCTGTAATCTTCTCTTTTTTAATAATTTGAGAAATAGGTTCTATTTCAACATTTTCATGGATAAAGATATCAATAGGCTCACCAGAACCATCAAGAATTGTTTTTAAAAACTTCCTCTCACCAAAGTCTTTTATTACTCGAGTATACTTCCAGCTTTTGCCTTCATCACGCATTTGCCCAATAACTTCAAACAAATCCTCTTCATCATAGACATCATTAAATTTTTTAAATCCTAAATCACTGTCTTTATCCTTAGTATAAATAAGAATATATTCGACATTTTTCTTTAATCTTTTGTCTTCCCCTCCTCCCGAAGCCCCAGAGGTTTGCTTCATTTTTACAGAGACTTGATTTAGAAAATTACTACGCCCAAATACCTCATCTAACAATACTTTACAGTAAGCCAGCTCATCATCATTTAATTGACAGAAAAAAACTCCATCAACTGTCAAAAGATTTTTTAAAATTTCAAAGCGCTCTTTCATTAGAGAAAGCCAAATTGAATGCTCCAGTCCATCATCATAATGATCAAATGCTTGTCCAGTATTGTATGGCGGGTCAATATAGATACACTTAACTTTGCCGGCATACTCACGTTCTAATGCTTTAAGTGCAAGTAGGTTATCGCCAAAAATTAGCTTATTATCAAAAATATCGTTTTCTGAAACTTTGTTCGTTGCATGGTAAGAAAGTGAAAAATCTTCAAGCAAAATGCGTGGCTCTAGGCGTGGTCGTTTGTCTTTACCAATCCAAGTCAGTTCAAGTTTTGTTTTGGTCATGGTGTCCCCGTTCCTAAAGTCAATTGTGGAGCATTGTCTGTTAGGTAGTTTACCAAATTTGCCTTTGGATAGCTTTCATTTGAATTAGACGTAGTCACCATACCTAAAACATTAGTGTCCGCTGTTTTACCAAAATGCTCAATCATTACATCTATTAAAACATTTATAACAGATGAGGAATTTTTAAAGAATTTATGAGGTGAATCACCTGCTAATCTTGAACTTGTTTTATTAAAGGTTAATAGCCTTAAGGCATCTAATTCAGCACTAACACTTACGGGGAGATTAGTCATTGAAGCTAAAACTGGTTTATCCAATTCTTTCTTGAAGCGTTTTGAAAAAATATAAAATGCTACATAATTCGCATGCTTATATATTAGCTTTTCCTGCCCACTTGCAGATTGAATATATCCATTCCAAATATGATTAAAATGTCTATATAACAAAACAGTATTCAGTAATTTTAGACCTGTTAAAGTGTTAGAAAATACTTGCTGATAATCTTGTGAATTTAAATCAAGCATCAATGTTGCATTGTTTTTAAGTTTGATTGGATATGTGGAGTTTTTGTCTAACATTGCCAAAGAGCGCATCGCTTCATCCACTGTAATAGCTTGTGCAGTATAAGATAATTCCGTAGGCCGGTAGAAGTACTCATGTCCCCAGTACTTAATTTCTCGTCTCAATCTTTCTTGCTGATTATCTAATGCTACAAAATCTGTTAAATCTACTGGATTTTGATTATTACGATTTTGAGTAATTTTTTTACCAATATCATGCGCTGAATCTGCTTGAATTACCGTAACTAAAACTTTTGCATCATCTGAAATCTGATCTCCATTTTCTTTATAAAAATCATATGCTGTTGCAATAGTTTGAGCACCATTAACAACTGATATATTTAGGATTTTATATTTTCTATTATTCCCACCTAAAGAACCGGCACTTTCAAAATGAGAACACAAAGCTGTTATTCCATTGTTATATAAGAAAAAATTATTCGCTTCTTGATTCAAAGTATTTTTAATTGCTCTATTAGGACCAGTATTACCACCAATGAAATAACGAATGTTTTTTTGGTATAAAGCAAATGAATGTCGCTCATGTAGTTGAACTAGATCTTTTAGCTTAACTTGTCCATATAAAGTTTTCCTTGGAGTCTGAATATTGATGACATTATAAAAGTTAATTTTTTCAGAAACTGTTGGATAGCTATGTTGTTTATCCAAACACTCTTTCACATTCGAAGAATCAAAATATATAATTTCTGACTGTAACCGATCCTCATTCTGGGATTCAGTTACAATAAAACGTTCTAAGCAATCTTTAGCATGCGTCGAAACTTGATTCCCTGTATAACAAACAACTAATTTTATTGTTTCAGCATCGTTAAGTGCACTTTGAATCTCAGACAAACGATTCGTAACATTTTGATTAAATGAATTAAATTCAAAATTTAACAATTGTCTTAAGCCATCAACATAAGCTTGTGCTTCTGTTTGTTTAAATTCTTCAGTCGCTTTTAATTTACTTTGAACCAAATACAAAACCTTTGAGGTTGATTCAAAATAAATCGCATCAATGCCATTATCGTTAAAATCATCGATAACTGCTCTGGCACTTTCCACAACAGAAGCATTACATAGTGCTCGCAAAGTAAAAGCACTAAATGCTCTTGCTATATTTTTTTCATTTTGTTCCTCAATCGGTCTACTTTGATCTAGCAAAGGGGGTAAGTGATGAAGATAATGAGTGCTCAATTCTTTCTTTAAAATAGCTAATAAATCTGCTCTCAAAGCTGGCATTTAAATAATTTCCCATTCAATTTCAAATAACTTCTTCACTTGAACTTGCTGTTCAAGCTGCCCCTCTAATTGACCAATCAACTCATTACGCTGGATATCAATTTCATCTTGTCGATCAAATAAATCACGACGCAATTTAGTCCGCTTCGTTTCTAATTCACGCTGTGTCTTTTGCCAATTCAACTTATCTTGTAATGAAGCTGCAATCGTTGCTGACTTTCTTGCTTCTTTAATCGCTTTATCAATTTCCTTAATCTCAACCTCAAGACCATTTTTCAAATCATCTGCCCAACCATCGAGCTTAATAATTTCCTGATCAAACAATCCAAGGTTTCGGACATTGACTTCCTCAAGAATCCTGTTCTTACAATTTTCTTGCTCTAAACATATCTTCTCAGGCAATACAATTTGAGCCATATCAGCTTGAGATTTCATCGGTAATTTTAAAAGTTTCTCAGGATCATCATCCGCCAAAAGTTCACCTGAATTAGTCATCGCACTCAAAACAAGATGTTGCTCAAGACGACCAAGACTAGAAACTTCTAATAACTCAGCAATTAAAAAACCTGAATTACCGATGAACGGCTTTAAACTGGATACCTGTAAGCCATATGCATCATAATCAAATACCAATTTTGCAGGCTTTAGCATTTGTGCCTTAAATCGATCTAATAAAGATTGAACAAAAGGATGATTTAAACGTATGACATGTTCATGTGTATTTGTTTTGGCTAAATCATAACGACCAATATTGAATGAAGTTCCATCAATCGTAATTGCATCATTCAATTGGAAACCATTTTCATCAAATACAACATTTGCCTCATGACAGGTAAATTCATCATTGAGCAATGCCAATAAATATTGCTCATAGGTCTGCCTAATCTGAATAGCATCAGACTTAATACGATAAAGAACATTCTCATCAAAATGATTCATCAGCAAATTACGAGTATTCAGCATTGCTTCATTAATTTCAGCTGAAAGCTCATTCTGTAAATTTTCAAAGCTTTGTGCAATTTCTTTCGGATCACGACATTCTTGATATATTTCTGCAATTCTTTTTTCAAAGTCCACACCTGAACCAATTGTGCCTAAAATTTCATCACTTGCACCAAAAACTCCATCAAAGAGTTGAAACTTTTCAGACAATAAATCATAGACACGAGAATCAGCTTCATTACTACGATCAACAAAATTTACAACCACTACATCATGCTTTTGCCCATAACGATGACAACGTCCAATACGTTGCTCAATACGCTGTGGATTCCATGGCAAATCATAGTTAATGATCAAAGAACAAAACTGTAAGTTAATCCCTTCAGCACCAGCTTCTGTGGCAATCATGACAGAACCTTTTTCTCTGAAGTAATCTACTAATGCAGCACGTGTATCTGCTGACTTCGCACCTGTGACACGATCTGTTCCTTTATATCGTTCAATCCATTCCTTATAGATTTTCTTCGCTTTATCATCATTATTGGTGCCATTAAATAAAACTAAGCCATCAAAATAAGATGTACCTCTCAGCAATTCAGTGAGATATTCTTGAGTCCGTTTCGACTCAGTGAAAATAATTGCTTTTCTTTCTGCACCTAACTCTTGCAAAGCCTCAAATGCAGTTTCTAATGCTGTAAGTAAAGCTTGCCCTTTAGACTGCTGTTTAATATTTACGGCTAAAGATTGAAACTCTTTAAGCTCAGCAATTTCCAGCTCAATGGCTTGCTTTTCCTGAGCAGATAAAATTTCATCTTCCTCAAGAAGCTCTTCATAGTCATCTCCAGATTCGGTCAAAGCTTCATAGTCATCATCCAATTCATCCAAAATATTAGAATCTTGATCAAGCAATTTCTTTTCTAGACGAGTAATCATTGTGGCTAAAGCACCAGCAATCGCTTGAGTTGATGAAGCGAGTAACTTCCACAACACAAGAGAAATCAACTGTCTTTGCCCAACAGGTAATGCTTGTAAATTAGGGCGACGTAAATAGTCAGCAACTAATTCTCTTAATTGTTGTTCTTCTTTTGATGGCGTAAAGTCCTGAACAATTGCACGTCGTGCTGTATACGAAACAAAAGGCTGTACCTGTTGTCTTAAAGTTCGTTTGCATACCGTTGCTAATCTTGCTCGAAGTTGAGGAAGTGTTAGGTCTTTATCCCCTGTAATAAATTGACTTTTAAAACTTTCTAAGTCTCCAAAGACTCGTTCATCCAAAATACTCACCAAACCATAAAGCTCTAATAAAGAGTTTTGTAATGGGGTTGCAGTTAATAATACTTTGTTGTGAACATGCTCTAAAGATTGCTTGATCACATTTGCAGTTATATTTTGTTTTTTATAAACATTTCTCAGGCGATGTGCTTCATCTATTACAACCAAATCCCAAGTAATATTCTTTATGTCATTTGCTTTGGATTTTGCAAACTGATAAGAACAGATAATAATGTCATCTTGAATAAAAGGTTTTGTGCTACCTTCTTTTTTAAGTTGATTGTAAATCTTCGCTTCAAAAATAACAGCCTTCAAGCCAAACTTGTCATAAAGCTCCTGATACCATTGTTTTCTAAGATTAGCAGGTGTAATGACCAAAATACGTTTTTTTCGCTCTGCCCAAGTCTGAGCAATTACCAAACCAGCTTCAATGGTTTTACCTAGACCCACTTCATCTGCAAGCAATACACCTTGCGCTAAAGGATTTTTAAAGGCGAATAAAGCTGCATCCACTTGATGTGGATTCAGATCAACTTGTGAATCAATCAATGTTGAGGCAAGTGAATCAATAGAATTATCAGCAGACTTCTTTGTTAAAATCCAAGATAAATATAGTTTTTGTTGATCAGAAAGCTTGGATAACATAACCGTATGTTTTGTAATTAAGAAATAATAAATATCTTAGCATTTTTAAAATAGTTTTTCAGGCTTGTACCAATCACATTCAGCTGCCTGATTTGACCCACATTTAAATTTTTTAGCTTTACAAAAGATGGGCTGATTATTTGCATAATCCCAGTTATTCCCACTATATCTACACAAAAAACAATTCTTGATAGGAACTTTGTTATGAGCTGCCAACTTTAACTGGTCTAAGAATATATCACCATGAGCATAACCGACATATACGGTAGAATTCACAAACTCTAAATCTGTTTCAATGATATTACTATAGATAATTTTATCCTTGTACTTAGCTAGCTTTGCTTCAATGTCTGACAAATAAGCGAGCTCTAAAAAAGACTTACCTGAATCCCAAACATAGAAGCTAAAAAATTGCTTGCGTAAACATTTGCATTCAGCATCAGTAAGTGAGGTACCTCCCTGATTAAAGCCTAAAAACAATGCACCATGAGGCTCTAAATTTGCTTGATATATTTGATCTATATCTTCTTCAGAATCAATTCTTATTTCTATAATACGTTTTCCTGAGCTTTGTTTTTTCTCACTCAAAAAGTGCGTTACGGCAATTTCAATATAAATATTGTCTTCTGGAAAATTTGCTCTAGAAAGTAATAAATCTGGAATAAAATTTTCCTCTTTCTTCTCAACTTCAATAATTGAGAAATATTCGGTCAGATCAAACTTCTTTTCAATAAATCCAAGATCACAATTCTTACGAATACTTCTTCTGAATTTATTGCATTTCTTAGAAACATGAAAAGTAATATAAAAAGGTTCATTTTCCTCTAAACATTTTTGATAGACATCAAAAAAAACCTGTTTGCCCAAACGATGCAAATATGTTTCACCATTGCACTCTTGAATACTTTTATGTGCAAAATGTGGTTGTTTTATTTTTCCATTCACTTTAGCTATTAAAATATTATTACAGCCTAAACATGTGAAATCTGACTGTTGCTCTTTACCAACCAAATCAATAGCTCTGATTACTTGCCCCAATTGATCTTTAGCATATTGATAACGTGCCATATTCTTCCAATTATTGTTTTATATCAATAATAACCAAAAAAATAAGGGAGCAAAAGCTCCCATTATTCTCGCTCTTCCATCTTAGCCTCAATCCACTGATGAATTTCCCAAGCCGACCAGCCGATGCGCATTTCTGTTAACCGTACAGGTTGAGGAAATGTAGGATCATAATACTTTGACTCTTTGTTGATCATCTCATAGATTTTTGATCGACTAAGAGCAGTAAATTCAACGACATGCTTGATATTAATGATTTGATTCATCTGAAAAGTTTGACCTGTGAACGCATTCATGATGTTTTTCTCCCAATCAATGATGCGAGCGCAATTTCGCTCAAATAATAGAGCTCGCTGTAAGAAAAAACGTCCTGCTTCCCCCCCATTCAATTCAAAGCCTGAACCGACTGCTGCAACCCTTTCTTGATATCCTGAACATGGGTTAAATCATGTGTTTGCTGAGGCTGCTCTGTTTTAGACTCATCTGCATAAAACTCCTCAACAATATCCAGCCCCTCTTCTCCACCAACCTCAAAACTGGCATTGCCATAACCCTGCCGTGCCACATGATCTAAAGCCTCCTGATAAAACCCTGCTGCCTTGCTCTGCTGATCAATCTGTTTGGCTGAGCTAATTGCCTCCTGTAAGTTGACACCATCACGTAAAGTCAGATCCACGTAATAGATTGGGGTGCGATAGCTTTGTGTGGTGCTTTTACCTCTCAGAGTGAGTTGCAATGGCAGACATGAAAGTAAGTCACCTGATGCTGCATGATAATAACTAAGCCTTGCTGCCAAGGTTCGAATACTATTAAAACCTGTGGTTCTAAAGATAAATGTACCCAACTCATCCGATTCGTCCAGATTGACGTAAAGTCTGCCGTAAGGCTTACACAGCCCACCTTGAGCCAGTGGGCAAAGATCAGGTGATGGACATGGATGTTGTTCAATGCCGTTTTGTCCAAGACGCTGGCAGCTTTCACCATTGCCTGAACAAATTAATCGTCCAGTTTGTCGGTCAAACAGGCTGTACTCTGCTCGTAGATTCAGTTCAGGATCATTAAAGATCATTCTTACGGGTATGGTTCTCAATTTTTGGTTTTGTGCCTTGGCTCGTAGTTGTTCATCCAATGGATGCTTCACCCAGCCATCCTTGTTTTGGATTTGGCTGGTAATGGTAAACTGATCATCTTTTTCAGGCAGACGTTTGCCGTTCTTTTCCACGATCTTGCCGATACTGATACGACCGAGTACGGGTGGTGTGATTGCGAGACCTTTAATCATGGCAATGTCCTCTATATAGATGTATAAATAAGCATTGAATGGGTTCAATAAAATTTAGGGCATAAAAAAATCCCATACCTGTTGCGGTATGGGATCGATTGGTTTGGGTGGCGGATTTCGGTATCTCAGTCTTATCCACCATTCGGGTAAATCTGAAATCTTCGTGTTCCCACTTTGGTTTGTGGAAACTGCTGTAGATATTCAGGATGCTGTTTGAGAAGTGATTTACTGTCGAGGCTAATCGAGTCTTGTGATTTCTTCCAAGTCACAGAACCACCTAGAAACACTGCTCGTTCAGCATCTTTCATCATCATTAGTAGTTGATGTTTTAACTCATCAAAATACTGTTGATGTTGTTCAGCTTTGTGTCGCTCCTCTAATAGTTGGTTAAATAGGTAATTGGCTTGTTCATTTTGGGTCAGGTCCTCTACCAATAAAGGAATCTGTTCTGGGTAAAGCTGTTGCAAGGCTTTGGCTGCTGAATCGGATGCATCAACACTTGGAGGAATACCTGTTTCGACACATTGCCAGAAATGACGTTCGGCATTGATGATGTGCTGAATCACGGTTTCATTACGCGTCACCTTATAGATTTTGGTTTCATGTCCACAAATTAAGGCACAGATATGTGCTGCCTGTTTGCCTGTCACTGCGAGTTGATGTTGTACTTGGCAAAGGACATAAAGCGGTACACCATCCCGCCATAGTTTTGCGCCATATTCTCCGACTGACTTGCATTCTAGAACTTGCACTTCATCACTGTTGACCACGGCATAATCCAGATTGGCAAGCATAAAATGTTTGTCTTCATCTGGATGCTGTAGCACTGCATTGACGCGACGCACCTTGTGATTGGTATGCATACTGTAGTATTGAGCTACAAGTGGTTCGAGTTGCTTTCCCCAATAAAGCGGTGCATAGCCGGCACTTTCGTCTTCGATGTTTTGTTGCATCCGACCTGTCTTGATCATCCATAACTCCAACATCGACATATAGGGGTTTAGACCACAGGCGGTTGCTGCATCACTGCTACCAATGCCCTGTTTTCTGACTTCCAACCATTGCTGGTAATTCATCTGTTTGGTATTGGCGAGTCGTTTAGCTGCGGGTAGATGATTGGTTTTCTTGGGTATGCGTTTACTTCGAGTCCCCACTTCAACTTTAGGTTCTGTCTCAATCTTGATTGGGTAGGGTTGTAAGGGTGGATGATTTAGGGTGTTCTGAATTTGCGTATGACTATTCATAGAAAATATTCCAGTATGGGTAAAATCGTAAAAGCTGAATTTCGGGCATAAAAAAACCACATTTGGGGAAATGTGGCGAAAGCGTGAATAATGGTGTATCGAAGCACTGATCGTCGATCAATGCCTCTTAAATTTAAGTATTAACTTTTTGCAATGTTGTTGAGTAGCTCAGGCTCTAGCATAAAAAAGTCTCGTCCAAAGTTTTCTAAAGGGATATCTGAAACATTGATCAGATATTCAATGTCACCATTAAAAAAGTTTTGAGACTTTTGTATTGAACGTTCCCACCCAAACTCCTTTTCACATTGCGTCAACAAATACTGATAAACCTTTGCATCATTAATTTTTAATAAGAATGCGTCATCAGATAATTGCTGAATCGAGACATTTTCGGAATATTGCACATCAAACATGATCTACCTCCTAGAATGAATGACCAAGTGAATCATCGTTATCATTATGGATAACTGATTTTATTTCAACCAATTCATTGCATTTACTTATAACTATTAACAGGTTAGGCCATATTTTCGACATAAATAACCACATCAGATTTGATGTGGCGAAAAGTGTCACAGTGTTAAATATCGCGTTGAAGTTTGCTTAGGCTAATTAAGCTAAACCACCATCCGAAGTGCTTGTTCTAATCCACGTTGCTTGATTGCTGCTCCTGCCCCAAACCAAGCTGAATCGAGTCGATGATCACTACTCATGGCTCGTCGCTCATGATCGACAAATTCCGTTATAGAGCACAGCAAACCATAAGCTGTATCTTTAGCTGAACTGAGCTCTGCCCCTCGTCCATGTCCGTTAAACATGGTCATGACTTTAGACATCGCTCGTCCATTCGGTTCAGTTTTATTGTCTGATCTAGATGAGTTCATTTGACTGGGCATCGCTGCATGACGGTAGTACTGAATAATGCTTTCATCCTGTTCCACTGTACTCAAGTTGGTATTGTTAAATACCGCATCAAAGTAAGTGGCTGCTTCTTGCTGAGTTACCTTACGCTGACTCAGTTGCTTCATTTCATACATGTGGTCTTGCCATGCACGAACCGAGATACCGAGTTGCTGTTTGACTTTCTCGGCATCGAACTTGGTGCTATGCGGCACTTTAACTACACCAGTACTGGTATTTTGTCCTTTGAGCGCAATCGCCAGAGTGTTGTTACACACCACACGAATACTGGTGAATTGTGCTGTCGTCGCCAATGTTCCATCACAGGCAGTTGCCAGTAAAATATAGCCATTGCTGACATCCTTGCCTTTGAGTGCTGCGCTCTGTCCAGTCTTCGCCAATGCCCAGAATTTCTTACCGCCTTTCAGCACCCCAGCCGTTTCCAGTTCAAAGCCTGATTGTTCAGTCAGATCTTTGTAGAAATGCAGGATTTCCATGGGTTGGACTTCCTGAAAGCGTTGACTGACCACGGATAAGGGTGCGTGAGTATCTGAACGATAGAGTACTCGCTGTTCCTCAAAGGGCATAATGATACTTTGACCACGTTGGTTTTGAGCCATGTAACTGACATCAGAGGATTCAATCCGCCAATCCATGCCTGCTTGTTGTGCCCAGACCTCTAAAGGTTGATTCGGTGTCAGTTGATTGCCTAAACCATGCCAAGGGGTCTGTCCTGTGAATGCCATTGTTTCTACTAAATGTGCCATAAGATTTGTCCTTCTCATTCTGCTGTTAATTGCGTACTCAGTATTTAGTTGTGCCAATCGGTGATCGAGTTTGATCTGCCAGTACTAAAATCACACCGCCCAAGGCAGCACCAGCTACACCACCAATGAGCGGTGAGAAACCCATCGACTTCGCTAAGCTCATACCTAGTACTGCCAAAGTGGTTGGTGCACTGGCAAGGCTGAGTTGCAAAGGTTGTGCTTCTCGAAAGCGTGGGCTGTAGGTGTCTTCTTCATTTTCCAAATACGACATCATCGTTCTCCAATGTTTGAAATGACTGTTTAAAACGCTGTTGCAGACCTTATTCGGACGCTGCTTGGCGTTACTTCATTTCAGTAATATGTATTTGAAATAATTTGGAATCGTATGCTTGTTCATTTTTTACTGAGTTGTACAAAACATCGGAACAAATCGAATTGACCTGATAAATCGTTATGATTATGATGGGCTTGCTGACCCTCATGGTCAGTCGGTTTTGACAGACCGTTTCATACAGCGCATCAGGGTTTACTCGTCTGAGTCATTCTTGTGCGTAAAACCTTCTCGTCCCCCTTTGCGGTAGAACGGGAGGGGGACGCGTCCGCGCGTGCTGGTTCTGTATGTCCAGTCTGTCAACCCCTTTTCGTTCTGCCACCATTATTTGACAGTGATGCGGTAGAACTCCATTTACATACAGGAGTCAATCATGACTGTTTCTTTTTTAGCGTTTAGCTTTATTCCAATTTCATCTCGTTCATTCAAGTCGTACAGCATTCCTTTGCTGCGGCTGTGAAGATTTTTGCGCGTCTGATTTTAATCATTGGTGTCGTGATCTGGCTTGGCCCTGCTTTTTTAGGTTTTATGGCTTTGGTGATCCTATTCTATATATTGATGGCATTGGCAGGTTGGAATAAACCACCACCGTAATAAGTCATTCAATCCGTAGTTACACCAATTTTAATGTCAGGCATCGATCATCCTCTTTTATGACGAGAATCATCATGTCTCTATTTTATCATCTGCCCTTCATGGGTGTTGTACTGCTGGCTGCTGTTTCTATGGCAGGCTGTGAAAGCAAATCCAAACGTGACTTTAATGCTGGCTGTCAGTCTGGTGGGACTGATCGTTCAACCTGTTCCTGTGTCTATGACAAGTTGGAAGCACATTATTCACCTAGCGTTATGGAAAAGTTAGGTCAACAGAATGTTAGCCAACTTGATCTACCTCGTGACTTTACTGAGCAAATGCTTCGTGCTGCTCAAGTCTGTCAGTCACGCTAGGAGTACAGCATGCAAATCAAACATTATCTGATCGGGATTTATATCGTGATTGCCCTGCTGTTCTCAGCCTACTTAAAAGGTTGCAGTGCCACAGCAGATCGTAGTTATGCCTATAACCTGGGTAAAGCCATTGTCTGGCCGATCTCAATGTTTAACTAACCCTAATAAAGTAATAACCGATTCAACAACAATAATCAGGATTCTTTTTTATGAACAAACATATCAATCGTTTTTTACAAGGTGGGACACTCGTCATCGGAATACTCGGTGCAACACTGAGTCATGCAGATGTGGTGAGTATGAGCAAAGTCTACAATAAACCTCAATCAGCACCACAGGTCCAGCGCTGTAAAGGCAATATCAAATGCAATGCTTTCTATGCCTTAGCAAAGGAATGGCAATCCATCCCAAACAATTTCAAGCTTGATGGTATCAATGTCAAATCTTATGCCAAGGATGGGGATGGCTATGGACTCTGGAAAGGTTTCACACTGAATTCTAATCGTGCCATTGCCCTAGCAAATGCAGGTGATGCAGTTTTTTTCAAAGGTGGTGATAGCTCTAAAGCAGATGAGCGCGTCTATGCACAAGGCATGGCTGTTCTGCTCTACCTCGAGAATAAGTCAGTTCGATAAAAATCAATCCCATTACGCTTAAACTTCTGCTCTTCGATCCGTTTTCTTGATCAGCGCAAAATATCAAAGTCCTATGGATTAAAGAGCAGAAAACATTTTAGGAGGTTGTCATGCCGAACATGAAGCCCTTTCTACTTTCAGCCTTGTTACTATCCTTGCTGAGTGGATGTAACCCCTCGCACAAAGCTGAACAGACTGAAGCAACCCATCAGAAACGAACTGAAGTTAATCCAGAAACCAAACGTATTCTTGAAACTGATCTGAGTGAATTAGAAGTCAGTGTGCCTCAAGCTGACTCTACTGAACAGGAATATGTCGATCCTGCCCTTGAGCCAATTGCTGAAAATCAACCTGCACAGGAAGAGTTTGACATCAAAGTCTATCGTGCCGAATCTCAAGGCACTATGAGTGGTTATATTGATAAGATCGATATCATTTCACTGAATGACTCACCTACCTCCATTACCGGGATTCTAGTCAATCGTGGTAATTGTGCGATAACCAGAATATACGACTATAACAACATGCGTTATGGCTCAGTTGCGCTCGCCTATCCACGCTGTAAAGCGGAGTATATTCGTGAGGTCAGCATCAGTACTGCCAATGGTACTTATGCTTATCGTATTCAATAGAGAAATAAATAAGATGTGTAATTCAAAATAGAATTACACATCCGTTCCAAAGGTTTAAATAAACAAATCTAAACCATTCATACTCCAATCATGTTCATATGTCCTTCACCATAATTTGGCATTGAATCCTCCCAAACACGCAAATACTGACCTTCCTTATCACTAGTCACCAGATACGTCGCAGCATTGATAATATTAGGTGCGGATTGAAGATCATCACGATGAATCATACCTATTCCCAATTTACCGTCTTGCTCAAATTGACTCTTATACTCAGGTGCATTCAAATTAAGAAAAACGCCTTGACCATTTGTAATTTCAATCCAACGTTGGCCAGCCTGCAAAGCCAATCCAAAATCGTTTTGATGTTTTTCCCCATCATAGATCAATAACAAATGACAGTGATAACCCATATCTTCATCTTGCTCAACCGACCACGAGTAGCCTAACATCCCCTTAAAACCACAATTCTGATCATGTATTTGTTTCAACAAAATACGCAGGTAAGCGTTAAACTGTTTAATACCCACTTTGGATTGATGTTCCAGTTGTATGGCTAAATCAACACGTACAAATAAAAGTTTAGTGTAGTTTCGAGTTAACCCCCTAAGAAACTTGGCTAACCTGTTTATATTTATTACGTTTTTATCAACAAGCCATTTTAAATCTACTTTAAGAAGTTCTGTACGATCGGTAATATAATCTCGAATCTCTTTGATTTGTTGAGTATCAAAAAGCTCAATCATACAGGGTGAAAAATCAGTACAAGATTTTTTTAGCAACAGAATAATGTTTTTAAATGCTTCTATGCTTAAACTGTATTTTAAATCGGGCTCACCTATCGACTGGAACAAAGGGACCAATTCCATCAAGCGTTGCTTGAATTGCTGATCATCCACTTGAGCATGAATCACGGAATGTATGAATCGATCAATCGCAATAAGTACTTGAGATTGATTAACTAGAGATGTAGGGATAATGCTACTGTCCCTGTCCCTGCGCCAGCCTAAATCATACTGACCTCGACCAAATGTACGCATTGAATCCACCCAAGCACGTAAATGCTGACCATCCTTTTCAGGATTGACCAAATACATCGCTGCATTGATTGCATTCAGTACTTGTTGAGGGTTATCACGATGTATCATACCTATGCCCAATACCTCCTTTTGTTCTAATCGGCTTTTATATTCAGGCGTATTAGAAGTAAAGAAGTATCCCTGATCTTCTGTGATTTCGTTCCAGCATTCTCCAACCATTGAAGCTAAACCAAAGTCATTCTGATGTTTGTGTCCATCGTAGATCAATAACAAATGACAGTGATATCCTTTTTTCTCACCTTGCTCAATCGCCCATGCATAACCTTGTAAACCCTGAAAGCATGTATCCTGATCATGCACTCGCTTTAACAGTCTACGCATATAAAAATTGAACTCTTCAATCCCAACATCAAATTGATGTTTAAACTGTATTCCTAAATCAACACGTACGAATAATAATTTGGCATAGTGCTGAGTCAATTTTGTTAGGTACTGATACAAACTTTTTTTATTACGTTTTTCTTGCTGCTGGAAAGCCTTTACCTCGTCGTCAATCTCGCGACTGCTCTCACAAATACAACTCTTAAGAGCATTGATCTGCTCAGTATCATATGACCTTAGGTAATATGGTATTGAGACATTACCCATTAGCTTTAACTTCTCAATAACAAACCTAAAGATTTCTATGCTTCGACAGTAATTTAGATCTCGATCTTCTATCATTTCGAATAGAGGAACTAATTCAAGTAGACGTTGAGTGAATTCCTGATCACTCATTCGAGGTGTATACAACACACGTTGTATAAATTGTTCAATGCCAATAAGTATTTCAGATTCGTTAACAGTAGTAGTTTGAGTATTCATACGAAATTATCCTTGGGATTAAAGTTCATATGACTAGAGCTATAAATATCTTTTTACATCAGTAACTCTTTCTCTCAACAACTCACTTCATCTAAACCATGCTCAGAGTTGTTATTAAGATTACGTTTTATATAGGGTTAGTATATATATTGTATTAAATACCCACTAAGCCTAAACAAGAACTTTTCGCTAAAGTCAGACATTTACAATTACAAAACTTCCAATAAAAACGTGAAATAACTTAAATTGAACTAAGCGAGAGTTAGGTCATCGGATTTCTCATGCATTACGCCACTACTTTTGAATAGGTTTCTTCTTTTTCAATGCTGCGCCTCGGCTAAATAGTTTTACCTTTTGAGCAGCATTAGATAATTTTTTATTGTTCTCAATATGATATGGTAAAAAGAAATGTCTATAGGTGAAGTACGGGACAAGGTACTGTGTTATCTCTTTCTGTAACTCCTTATTCAAACTTTCGACTACAACTGAATGCTGATTTAATGCATGTGCGGATTGCATGATGGGTAAGTCTTTAACAACTGAGGAAAATGAATCTGGCTGTATTGGACCAGACTCTAATTGGCGACGTAATAGAAATTCTTCCCATGCTCGATCCAATTTCCAAGCAAGGCTGGCTTGATTTTTAAAAGACTCATCCGTGCAATTTAAAATAACTACCAAATCAATGTATGGTTTATTTTGGTAATCATCTAACCAAACTAAAAAATATCCAACTAAGTCGCGCAATAGTTCAGTACGTTTATTAAGGCGCAAAAATTCAGTAAAGGATGCCGAAAAAGCACTCCTTAAAACCTCGTTATCGAAATAGGGACAATCATAAACAATTTGAAATCTCGCTAACACTCGATCTTGTTTAAAAAAGGCTTGAACATATTTTTTTGTATCAACTGTCCTCTTCTCATAGTAGGCAAAATGCTCATCCTTATAAAGAACCTTCTGAACCCCAGAAATAGAAATCAAATTACTCACTCGAACCGTATGGGGGTCAATGCCACTGGCAAAGGTCGTTTTCTCACGTGCCTCATTTAAAGCTTTCACTTGATTGACTGTTAAACGTATATCTCTGCTGAGTATGATCTCCCGCATTTTGAGCCAAATAACGCTCTGAAGCAGCAAATCAAATCGACCGTATAACCGTTGGTTATAAATATTAAGTGCTTCAAATGCATCAATCCCTAATGGAACAAATTTTTCAAGAAGAAAGAGCAATTGATTACCTAAGCGAGTAACCCGTATCTGTTTTTCTTGATTCACAGCTCCAAAGGTGAGAATAAAAAATGGCTCTCTTTGCTGAGCCAAGTTATCTATAAAAATACCGAGATAGTGCAAAAAGGAAGGATCATACAGTTTTCCATGCTCATCCCCGAGTTGAAGTTCACGGTAGTAAATCAGCACTGCTTTATTTTTTTCTTGTAGAACTTTATCTAAATGCTTTGTGTCCCAGACCAAATTAACACTAGCACTATAATTATTGAATTTCCTAACATTTAGAGGTTGATCATAGTCAGCAAATTTATCTTGTTTTGCGCCTAAATATATCTTTGAGTATTCTCGATTGACCAATAAGAGAGTGTTGAAATTCGTATTTGTGCTTAACCTAAAAAACTGTTCATAGCGACAATAAGGACTAACAGTCCAATAAAAAAAACGTCTTAATTGCTCTTCATTATTCAGGTTCCCAAGCACAGATGAATAAGCAATTTGATCAATTTTCTCCCCCCAATCCTCTAAATTAATGGGGTAATCAATGACAAGATCAGCCAATTTTTTAGATATAATGCTGATCAAATTTTGCTTTACTTTTTTTGCGCCACCCGCATAAATCAGAATACAGCTGAACTTTAATCCTCGCTTACCATCATCCTCAATTTTATAAAAAGCTTTTACCAATCCTGGATCACTTTCCAAAATGTTCTTTTTGATAAAATCGATATCTTTGTCTCGTTGTCGAGCAAACATATCATAATTAAAAAGGGAATTTCCATTTGGGAAGTGGAAATTTAAACAGACTGTAAAAAGCGATCCATACATTTTATATAAAGAGAAAACCTCCTCATACTTCTGTTCTTCCATCAAAAAGTTTGAGATTTTAATAAAACTTTTAGACAGGGAACCTGCTCTTTGATCTAAGCGAAATTTGATACTTCTTATTAGATTAACTAAATAATGAAGATCAACTTTAGTACCTGCTCTTAAAGACAGAAGCTCCCATGGTAGGGAAATATTTAGTTTTGAATTATCACGTGCTATAGATAAAAGTGTATGAAACCACTCAAATTCAATCGAACCATTAAGCCCCCAAATTCCAAGACTTTCATTCTGCTCTTGAAATAATTCATTGAAGATGCTTTCCGTTTTACTCATCAGACTGATCAATCTTAGAGACTGTAAAATTTTCTGATTGTCTAAATTTTTTTCTATTCCCCATAGCAACTCTAAGACATCAATATGTTCTCTAAAAATAGAAAAATGACATGCTTCCGAACTAGGGCAATCTGCTAGGTAGACTGGAAACTTTAACTGACATAATTTAAAAAAATCCCTATCATTTATTTTGTATGCCATTTCCATAATTTAATAATCTAAAGCAATAAGTTATAATCTATAATTTAAATCAAAAATTATATTATTCCAATATTTAAAAATATTAATCCTTAATTAATTACAATTTATTCTATTAAATATTTATATTTATTTCTTAAATTAAAGTACATCAATCCATCGATAAATATTATATATGTGATTAAAAATAAGAAATTCTGATATATTTTCTATCAAATCAATAAAATCTACTCAACGGCAAGATGATTGATAGGATAAGTACACATACACATAGGTAGATTAAAGAAAACAGCACGAATAACCCTTAACAGATAGAAAAGGCTATAGGAGAGAAAAATAAACAAAGACGTGAAATGGCTTTTCTGAGCAAAGAGAAATTTTATAGCTTACAAAAACCAAATAGGGTGGTGAGAAGCAAATAGGGTCCTAACAGGGCTTAACTAAAGCTTTATAGTTTTGAACTATATGAAGTAAATTATTATTTAAAAAATCTTAACAATATAACGAGAAATGATAGCTAATAAATTTCACTTTGGATAATGATCTATCTCTCGATCAGTACACAGACGATAGATACTACAACGTCACTGGATTTTAGCCTGTTATCCCAAATACGAATTAATTAAATCCCCAAAACCATCTGATAAGGTTTAAATCCATCCAGTACAACTCCACCAATCAAATTGATGAATGGTTCTGTATTACCATAAGCCATCCATTGATCTAGGGCCTCATAGTAGGCCAAGCGATTCTCTACAGTAATCACACTGGGTGGATAGCCAGCTTTTAATAGTTCCAGATTCATCAGTAACCGAGATGTTCGACCATTCCCATCAACAAAAGGATGGATACCAACGAAATCTGCATGGACTTTGGCTGCTCGCTCAACTGGATGCAATGTATCAGCTTCCGTGTTATACCAATCTATAAACTGAGCCATTTTTTGATTAAGCAAATTGTAGTCTGGCAGATTGGTTCTAGCACCTGAAATTAATACGTTCTCCTGGCGATATCGCCCAGCATTCTTATCATCAATATTTTTCAAGATCAATTGATGGATGCTCCGAATTTGACACTCTGAAAAGGATTCTTGTTTTTTTCTAATATCTTCGACATACAAGATTGCATCACGATGATTGATAACTTCAAAATGCTCTTTTAATGCCTTACCTCCTACCCCAATACCCTCTAGAACAACTTTGGTCTCCAATAGGGTTAAAGTATTACCCTCAATCGCATTGGAATGGTAAGTCCAGCGTAGGACTAAATCTTCATGTAGATTTTTGACAATCGCAGGTGATAGAGGTAGATGCTGATCTAATTTAACTTTTAAATCATCAATGATCTCAAACATGCTAGTCTCTTATTTAGTATGTAATTAAATGATCATATACTGAAAAATGATGCCAATAAAATCACACAGGCTACGATAAGGGTTCCATGCTATATTAAGAACAATAGCTGAGTAGCTAAGTTAGTACCTTCATGCAGTTGGGGGTATAACTAGGGGTAAAATATAAAATATCATTTTTAAGTTTCATTAATTATCATACCTTTAAATTGATAAGTTTATTCCCTCTCTCGCCAGAATTTTTTAATTAAAAAAATCAATAATAATAGCTGTATTCTCAAACCTATTTTTTCCCATTTTTGCTACCCTATTTCTTTTACTTTCCTACCTTTCACTATGCTCAGTTTATTTGTTTACGGCACATTAGGGCCCAACCGTCCCAATGCCCATGTTATGGAAAATATTGGTGGTACATGGGCAGACGCACATGTCTTTGGCACACTCAAACAACAAGGTTGGGGAGCTGAATTGGGCTTTCCGGGTATTGTTTTAGATCAAACAGATCAAAAGGTCTCTGGCTTTGTATTTTTCTCAGATAACCTAGAACAACATTGGCAAGCACTGGATGAATTCGAAGGTGCAGGCTATCAACGTGTGCCCGTCAAAGCGCATTTAAGTACAGGCGAAATCGTTGATTCCTTTGTTTATGCGCTCAATACATAAGTTAAAATTGGCGAAAATTCGACGATTCAATTAAATTTATCTGTTTGCTCATTTTTTCGCTTGTTTTTTTAAACAGATTCTGTAGAATTCTCGCCACGTTGCCGGCATAGCTCAGTTGGTAGAGCAACTGACTTGTAATCAGTAGGTCCACAGTTCGAATCCGTGTGCCGGCACCATTTCTCTCTTTATTCTCTTTTCTTCCCCATCATTCTTTCAAAATGCGAAATATTCGGATTTAACAGATCCCATTCATTTGCATGACTCACAAAACATTCTGCTTGCGGTTGATACAGATTTGGATCATCCAGTGTTCCTGCACGTATTGAAATCATCTCAGGTACGAGTTCTGGTAAACCAAACATTTGCGAACCACAGTTGGGGCAAAATGCACGGCGGATCGGCTTGCCTGATAAACCGAAAGATTCAAAATATTTCAGCTCGCCTTCGATTTTCAATTCAGATTGATGAAAGAACGCAATCGGTGCATAGGCACTGCCTGTAGCTTTCTGACAGTCACGACAATGACAATTAAAACGATAACGTGGCGTAACTTCCGCCTGATAGCTCACTGCCCCACACAGGCATGAACCTTTATATTCATTTGGCATCTTGTTCTCACTTTTTTACTGCACTGATTTGAATATAACGTACTAATCCATCTTGGTAGAGTTTTCGGCACAACTTGGCAGTCATGTTTATTTTGAGTTGGGCCAAATCAAAAGCTGTTTTTTCAATTTTTCGTGTTTCGATATATTCCGCAAAACCATTCAATACAGGTTCAGAAAAATCCTGAATTTCAATGTCAGTAAAATCATGCTGCGCCAAAATTTGCACAAGCTGCTGCTGATCCATCAAGTGTTGCCAATTCACATCTGCACTTTTCAACAGGTAGTGATATTTCTGTTTTTGTAGATAAGTACAATTCTGCCAATTCTCTGACCACATCAGGGTATGAAAAGCGATGCGGCCTTTTGAATTTAAAACAGTAGAAGCTGAATCGAGAAATGAATTCAAATGACTGTGATAGGCGGCATCTATACACAGCACCACATCAAATGAATTCAAAAATTGCAGGGCTTTTAAATTCAAAAAAGATTCACAATGAATTTGCACTTGTGGCAATTGTTTTTGAATTCGTTTGACGCAATCAGCTTGTAGCTCAACTGCACTGAGCTGTTGAATTTGATAATGCGTCAACCAATGTAATAGGCTTGCGCCTTGTCCACAGCCTAAATCTAAAACACGATCTGTGGATTTCAGTTGAATCGATCGTGCAATTTGATCGGCCAGACTTCGACAGGCCTGTGGATAATTATCATGTTGGCCTTGCCAAAAGCCTAAATTACTCCAAGCAAGCAATGCATCATCACCGAGCCGTTTGGCATCAATCGCATATTTATGCCCAATGACAATGACTTTTTCAATCAGTGCTTGCTTGAAGGTGGCCATGTTTAATAGCCGAGTTCAGGCGCAACGGCTACTTTCGGTTTTAATCCAACAAATGGCACAGAGGCGCCTAAAATTTCAGAAATATGCATCGCAGAGGTTACTGCTGATTCTAAAATTGGCAAGCCATCACATGACCATGAACCGCAATAAAATACTTTGCGATTTAAATCTAAATGGCGTTGCTGAATTTGTTTATTCAGGGCCACCGTTTCCGAATCGACTACTGCACGGGTGAGTTTGACCTTGGAAATAATTTTCTTCGGATCAATATCAATCACAGGGCACCACGTCTGGAACACGGCATTTTTACCAACCAAGCTAGGTTCAATCGCATTGATCCACACGGTAAATTGCTGACGGGTAAATTTACGATCCATCATATAGCTCAACACCGCCCAATCTTTACGACGCTCTGGCATCACAATTGGATCGGTATGAATGACTAAATCACCTTGTTCAAAACGGAACTTTTTCAATAAGGCAATGTCTTCGGCAAATTGTGGCTGCTTGAGAAAATCTTCAATCACTGGCGTAGGTGTCGCAATCACTACACGATCAAATAACTGATTTTCACCTTGCTCATTTTCCACCAGAACTTTTTCGCCCTGCTCTTCCACTTTTTTAACTGGAGAACCGCTATGAATTTCAATACCTTCAATCAAGCGATTGACTAGCGCAGGTGTGCCACCTTTCATCCGCAATAACGCTTCACCTTCAGTCAACTGACGGATAAATTCTAGTAAAGGTTTGGCAGGCCATTCACCGATGGTTTTGGGATGGCACGTACAAATCGTGTACAGCACTGGCATCACTGTACCATGCCAGAACACTTCCTCAATATGATATTGATTCATGAACTCGGCCAAGGTGATGTCTTGATTATCCGATTTAAAGAATTGGTGCACCGCGGTTTTCAGCTGCAACATGCCTTTGACCAAACGCCAACCATATTGCTGAATGCCTTTGCGGTTATTAATAATTGGGAAATTGCCAATACGGCTGCGCGATGTGGTCAGCCATGTATCAGTCTTATCTTCAAACAACCAACTGCAAGCCATAAACGTACGGACAGGAAAGGTTTCAATGCCCAAGTAGCTTGCCAAGCTGAGCGTATTTTGCCAAAGCTTTGGATTCATTACACGTAATGGGGCATCAATAATACCACCATCAAAATCAATACTATGACTATCCATGCCTCGTCCAGCAAGTGCTTCGAATATAGTAACCTTATGCCCTGCATCATGTAGGATTCTGGCTGAGGCAAGTCCTGCCATTCCACTGCCAATAATTGCAATATCCAAAATTATGTCCCATCAGTTGATGATTTTTCTTGATTATGACCGATAGTTAAGCGAAACGCGGTATTAAAAAATACCAGATTCGAGGCTTCTGCCAGACTTTTGTCGTAATATCGTTGTTGGATTCTTGTTACATTTTATCACAATTTGCATTTCAATCGTAACATAATGAAAAATTTGAATTTATTACATTTTAGGACATAAAAACATACAGAACATTCTATATTTTTTCATTTTCAGCACTTTACACGCTTTGCAAAGCCCCAGATTAGTGCTATTTTTATTTAACAATAACGAGAACAAAGTCACATAACAAGCTGAATAATTATAAGTGACATAATATTAAAAAAATCAATAGAGGACCCTTACAGCGAAAGCCTATCACTCTAACGGAGTGATAGGCTTTCTTATATAAGCAACTGATTTAATTCATCAATTAGGCTTCCATTACACCAAATTTACCGCTATTGAAATCACGAACTGCTTCGACGATTTCCGCTTTGCTATTCATGACAAAAGGTCCATAACCTTCAATCGGTTCATTCAGTGGTTGGCCTGTCAAAATCAAAAATTTACTGTCCTGTTCGGCCTTCATACTAAAGTCAATTTCTTCTCGACTCAGCACCACCAAACTCGGTGCTTCAATGCTTTGACTTCCATTTAAGCTAACCTGACCAGAGAGCAGCACCAATAAAGTGGTATGGCCTTCGGTTACATAGAAGGTATGTTGCTGATCTTTAACCAGGGTGCCATCCCACACATTGACTGGACTAAAAGTAGTTGCTGCGCCCGCAGTATCTTGATATTGACCTGCAATTACACGCATTTCACTGCCTGCATCATCCAGTGCAATATGCTGAATTTGATCTGCTTCAATCGCTTGGTATTTCGCTGGGGTCATTTTTGAATGCGCTGGCAAATTCACCCACAACTGTACCATTTCAAATAAACCCCCTTGATGAGCGAACTCAGGTGAATGAAACTCTTGATGCAGGATACCACCACCCGCAGTCATCCATTGCACATCACCCGCTTTGATGGTGCCACCACCACCACTTGAGTCTTTATGTGTCACTTCACCTTTATAGGCAATGGTTACTGTTTCAAAACCACGATGTGGATGCGACCCCACGCCATGCTGCGCTGTGGTTGGATCAAAGCGATAAGGTGCCGCATAGTCCAACAGCAAAAAAGGACTGATGCTTTGGCCTAAACGGTCATAAGAAAACAAGTTATAAACTGGGAAACCATCACCCACCCAGTGCATGTGTTTGTTTTGATACACACCAAGAATTTTTTTCATTCGGTTTCTCCTATAGCGTAGAAGTTCTGTTCATGAGGTTAATTTTACGCCTCCGTGAATCTTGCTTATAGCCATAGATTAGCAACACATTATTCTATCTATAGGACAATTAAATTAATAAAACTAGATACTGCTCGGGATGCTATCAATCATCCCATTTTTGATATTGTTTATCTCATTTTTTGCCCTTCATCTACCCTCAAAATTTATCTAGCATAATTCCAAGCAATAGCTAAAAAGAGCTGCTCTTTTTAAATTCTTTTTACAAAAACATGAGGATACAACCATGACTAAAGATTATATTCGCCTAGATAAAGACAATGCTGCCGTGCTGTTGGTCGATCACCAAACAGGTCTGCTTTCTTTGGTTCGAGATATCGATCCTGATAAATTCAAAAATAATGTATTAGCACTTGCCGATGCCGCTAAATATTTCAATCTACCGACCATTTTAACCACCAGTTTTGAAAATGGCCCCAATGGTCCATTAGTACCAGAACTGAAAGACATGTTTCCTGATGCGCCTTATATTGCCCGTCCTGGTCAAATCAATGCGTGGGACAATGAAGACTTTGTCAAAGCCATTAAAGCCACTGGAAAAAAACAATTAATTATTGCCGGCGTGGTCACAGAAGTATGTGTGGCCTTTCCTGCACTGTCCGCCTTGGCAGAAGGTTTTGAAGTATTCGTGATTACCGATGCTTCGGGAACATTCAATGCGTTAACCCGCGATGCTGCGTGGGATCGTATGTCACAGGCAGGTGCACAATTGATGACTTGGTTTGGGATGGCATGTGAATTACATCGTGACTGGCGTAATGATATTGAAGGCTTGGGTGCATTATTCTCTAACCATATTCCTGACTATCGCAACTTAATGAATAGTTACACACAAAATACTGCTCAAAAATAAAGCTTGCGAAGAAAAGATTAGGATAGTTAATGCTATTCTAATCTTTCAATATTTATTGGATTCGACTTGCTTTGATCAATTCATTTGATGACTTTCATTATTTCTATCTGGTGGTGAAACATGGCGGATTCAGTGCGGCCAGCGAAGCTGAAAATATCAGCAAATCCAAACTCAGTCGTCGCATCATTGAACTTGAACATAAATTTAATGTCAGTCTCATTCAGCGAACCACCCGTCATTTTAAGGTCACGGAATTAGGTCAAGAGTTCTATGAGGAATGCTGCAAAGTGATTGCACAAGTAGAATGTGCGGAAAATGTCTTGCTCAAACAAAAAAATGAACCACAAGGTATCGTTAAAATCAGCTGCCCGCCTTTGATGATGCATTTCCAAATTCGGAAATTACTGAATCAGTTTTTGAAAAGCTATCCAAAAGTTGAAATCTCTTTAGAACTCACCAGCCGTCGCGTTGATGTCTTGCATGACGATATCGATATCGCGATTCGAACCAGTTTTGAGCCAAATCAGGACTCCAGTCTCATCGTCCGTGATGTAATTCGCACCGAGCATTGTTTAGTGGCCGCACCGGAATTATTAGAAGGCAAAACTATTCAGCATTATTCAGAGTTACAGCACTACCCGAGCGTGGCTTTGGGCATTCAAAAACATCAATACTATTGGCATTTATGTCATGTCAACCGCGATGAAAGCGTGGATGTGCCTTATCAACCCCGAGTTAAAAGCAATGATTTGGCTGGTGTATATTATGCCGTCAGCGATGGTCTTGGGATTGCTGATCTCCCCTATCTCACCGTGCAAGCCGATATTGCAAAAGGCAAACTGATTCATCTACTACCTGAATGGAAGTCCAATCGGGGTACAGTGCAATTGGTCTATGCTTCTCGTAAAGGCCAACGTTTGGTGGTCGAAAAGCTGATTGAAACGCTCATGGAGGGTCTACGTGAATTGGCAAAAACTGACAGTGGCTATTCTTTATAGTGCAGTTTTTTAATAGAGCACTGAATTCTGTTGCTTCAATTCAGCAAATTTTTTCACCAAAAAATCGATCAATAATTTCATCGATGGGAGTAATCCTCGTCTCGATGTATAAACCAAATGGATCAATTCCGCTTTGGGCTGCCATTCTGGTAAAACGTGAATCAAGTGCCCCTGTTTAATATCTTCCGCCACCATTAATTCTGGTAATTTAGCCACCCCCAAACCCTGTAGAGTGGCCTCTCTTAATGCGGTTAAATCAGTGGTGGTCAAGCGAGGATGGCACTGAACTTTGAGTTCTTGCTGATCATGAGAAAATAACTGCCAATAATACTCAGGTGCAAAGGACTCCATCATCAAAATCGGGAATTGGGTCAATTGCTGTGGCTCAGTAATTGAATAGAACTGATGCAATAAATCTGGACTGGCAACAATAAACTGACGCGCCAAAGCCAGTTCTCGCACAATTAACTCACTATCTGCTAAAGGCAAAGGGCGAATCCGTATCGCCAAATCAAAACGTTCATTGATCAAATCAACACGGCGATTGGTTGCTTCGACATGCAGGTTAATTTTAGGATAAAGCTGCAAAAACTCGTTCAGCATCGGACTAATATTGATATGCAACAAATTGGTCGGACAAGACAGCTTAATGAGTCCACGTGGCTCAGCCGTTAAAAACTCAATCGCTTCTTCAGCTGCCTCGGCTTCAATCAACATGGCTTTGCAATGCTGATAATAAATTTTACCCACTTCGGTAATCGACACCTGTCGGGTGGTTCGATTTACTAACTTCACCCCAAGCCGCTCCTCTAATTCGGCAATACGGCGACTCAATAGAGACTTGGTGACCATCAATTCCTGACTGGCTGCCGAAAAACCACCACAGTCGATCACCTTGACGAAGAAATATAAGTCATTTAAATCTTTCATGTTTATTTGCTCGACTTGAGTGCAGGGGTTGATTGTTCTTTTAATATGACAATATATCCTATTAAAGATATTTTTCAGCCATCGTCCTACCTATATCATCAATTATACCAACGATAACATGATGAGGATACAACAATGACAATGCCAGCAAATTTCAATGGTCAAGCACCAGTCATCGATGTCAATGATGCCGTAATGCTGTTGATTGACCACCAAAGCGGCTTATTCCAAACCGTCGGCGATATGCCAATGCCTGAGTTACGTCAGCGTGCTGCGGCACTTGCCAAAATCGCAAGTTTAGCCAACATTCCAGTCATTACCACAGCGTCAGTACCACAAGGTCCAAATGGTCCTTTGATTCCTGAGATCCATGCCAATGCACCACATGCACAATATGTCGCACGTAAAGGTGAAATCAATGCATGGCATAACGAGGACTTTGTCAAAGCAGTCAAAGCAACTGGTCGCAATACCTTGATTATTGCTGGAACCATCACCAGCGTATGTATGGCCTTCCCTGCAATCAGTGCAGTTGCTGACGGCTATAAAGTCTTTGCAGTGGTTGATGCTTCTGGTACCTATAGCAAAATGGCAGAAGAAATTACCTTGGCACGTGTAGTGCAAGCAGGCGTAGTGCCAATGGATACCGCAGCAGTCGCTTCTGAAATTCAGCGCACTTGGAACCGAGACGATGCACTGGAATGGGCTCAGGTTTATACGCAAATTTTCCCTGCGTATCAGCTTCTGATTGAAAGTTATAGCAAAGCTCAAGAAGTCGTGACCAATCATGAAACCTTAGATTCTGCACGCTAAAAAGCACCGCCGACCAAAAAGGCATAAAAATTCAGTTTTATGCCTTTTCAAATTTTAAGACTTTCGATCTATTTCTAGATATTTCTCAAATCTTGGATCATTCGCTTTCAAGACCATGAGGCTTCTTTAGTGATCTACGTTTAGATCGACTGTTTTTCTTGCAGCAAGGCATTTTTCTCGACTTTGCTCCTGCTCGATTTCTGAACCAAAAATCCAACCAATACAATCGACAAGGCTAGCATTGAAGTATAAGTAACTTCTTTAAAATAAGTCCCTTCGACCAACATCACCCCCAATGACCCAATGATAACGAAAATCACGGCATAGGTAATCCATGGGAAAAACCACATCTTAAAGTCGATATGTTTACCTTCGCGTTCATATTTTTTCCGCATCCGTAACTGAGAACATGCAATCGCCAAATACACATATAAAGCGACCGTTCCTGTTGCCATCATTAAAACATCATAGACATTCATACTTTCTGTCGCGGTTAAATACACGGCAACGAGAGCAAATAGGCTGGAAAATAAAACACCAATCCATGGACTCCCCTGACGGTTAGTCAAAGCCAAACATTTTGGGGCATCACCGCGCTTGGAAAGTGAAAATAACATACGGGAACAGGTATACAGTGCTGAGTTAAAACAACTACATACGGAAGTGAGTACAACAAAATTCACAATATGACGTGCTTCAGGAATCCCAAGTGCCGTCAGCGTGACACTATAGGTGCCCCAAGTCGGATCTTTCAATAAAGGATTGTCGTGCGGAATTAAACAGACTGTAATCAACATTGATCCGACATAGAACAATAAAATACGCCAGACCACAGAATTAGAGGCTTTTCGAATCTCTTTCTCAGGGCTTTTTGATTCCGCCGCAGCCACAGTCACAATTTCAGCTCCGACATAGGCAAACATCACCCCCAACAAAGCCGTTATTACAGGTGCAATACCATTCGGCATGAATTCTTTTTGGAATAAAAGGTTCCCTGAATTAGTCTGAGAAATTTCGCCCCACGGCCATAAGTGCAGAATGGCTAAGCTACCAATCACTAAAAATATGACAATCGCCACGACTTTAATTAAAGCAAACCAGAACTCAAACTCACCATAGCTTTTGACATCTTTTAGATTTACCCAAATCAAAGAAACAATCACCAATAACATATATCCCCAGATGGGAATAAAAGGAAACCAGCTATGTAGGATTTTACCTGCGACATAAGCTTCCCACCCCATGAGCAGTGTCCAAAAGCACCAGTACAGCCAGCCGATTGAAAACCCTGCCCAACGTCCAATCGCACGGTCCGCGTAGGTGGAAAATGAACCACTATCTGGATTAAGAACAGCCATTTCAGCCAGCATGCGCATAATAAAAAGGACTAACAAACCACCTAAGGCATAAGCCAATATGACGGCTGGACCCGCTGAATAAATTACATTCCCAGAGCCAACAAACAGTGCACCACCAATCACGCCAGCAATGGAAATCATGGTCAGATGGCGAGACTTCAATCCACTTTGTAAACCTTGGGCTCGATTAGGCTCAGAACAATCAGGCTGTACTGCCATATTATTTTCCTTAACATATGGGGAATACTCATACTCCAGAGCAGCGAACTCTGAAATAAAAAATACTCTCTAAAAATTTAGTCGTTTTGTTCATCATCCATTCATGGATCTTTATATGACTAAACCGACACTTTCCGTATGCATACGTTCAATACACTTAATCTGTCGTTTAAGCAGTGAACAAACAAGAGCCACTTTTACAATAAAAATAAGAGCCAATTTCAGCGCTTCTATACAAAACAGGAGGAGCTTAAGGTCAGCTTTCAGAGGTTTTTTCTAATTTATTTCTTAAAAATAAAAGCATTGACGTCATATAGACAGCCATTGTACTTATCGTGTTATGGCTGTAGAAATAATCCAATAAAAAAGCGAGGTATAACCTAAGTTATCCTCGCTTTTTTTCTATGCTTTGAGCTTAGAACGGTAAATCATCGTCTAAATCAGCAGGTGCTGCGGCAGCGGGTTGTGGCGCTGCTTTTGGTGTATTAAAACCATTACCTGCCTGAGGGCTACCCGCATAATTGCCTTGATTGCCACCGCCTTGACCATAACCACCTTGGTTGTTGTTATTGTTATAGCCTGTATTTTGGTAACCACCACCTTGGTTATTATTGTTGTTAAAACGTGGTTGGTTAAAGTCACCACCGCTCTGCTCGCCTTGTTGACGGCTATCAAGCATTTGCATTTGATCGCCACGGATTTCCGTGCTGTAACGCTCTTGACCATTTTGGTCTGTCCATTGACGGGTACGCAATGAACCTTCGATATACACTTTTGAACCTTTACGCAGATATTGTTGAGCAATTTCACCTAAACGGTTATGCAACACGATACGGTGCCATTCTGTTTGCTCTTTACGCTCACCTGTACTTTTATCCATCCACGATTCACTGGTCGCAATCGAGAATTGAGTCAACGATCCACCATTTGGAAAAGTTTTTGTTTCTGGATCTTTACCTAAAGTACCTACTAAAATAACTTTATTCACACCACGCATTAGCTGTCTTCATCCTATATATTTCTATGTTTTACTTTATAAGAGTTATGATTAAATGGCTACCTCTTTGCCAATCAAGTGCGTTAAATCTTGTCGCCCAACATCATCTATGCGCTGTTTATCGACTTTAATATACGCAACTTGCTGTTCTGGCATCACCACGACTTCTTCAATACCACGAATCGCCAACAGTTTTGAAGTCCATTCATCTGTTTGTATGGCCTGAGGTAAAGGCAACACAATGGAAGATAAATATCTCGGCTGAGCCAGACCAAAACTAATCAGCAGCCATATTATAGCAATCCCCGTGAGCACACTCCACCCGAGCGCAGTATTCTGTAACATCAAAAGCTGACCACCCAAAGTACCGCCAAAGAATGCCCCTAAAAACTGGCTGCTGGCATTGACACCCATTGCAGTCGCTTTAGACTGAATCGGTGCTGCTTTGGATAACCAAGACGGCAATAAAGCTTCCATGACATTAAAGGCAATAAAGAATAATCCAAGTCCAGCGAGCAACACATACTTAGATTCGTAACCAAAAATCAGGATTAATAAACCACCGATAATCCCAGCAATTGCGGTAAGGAAAATGCCACGCATCTTGCGATATTTTTCCGCAATGATGATGCTTGGAAAGGCAAAGAATAGGCTGATAACCAATAATGGCAAATAAACTAAACCATGCTTCGCCAATGGAATTTGTGCGTATTCAATCAACTGCGAAGGTACATAGATAAACATCGCTGTCAGCAATAAATGCAGTGCAAATACCGAAACATGCAGACGATTCAGCTCACCCATTTGGATGACTTGTTTCAGCTGATTCAGATAGCCCTGCTGGTAGTTGCGATGATGCCGTGTGACTTTAGGAACCAACAGCAACATTAAAATCGCTGCCAAGCCCATAATCGTGGTGACAAAAAATAGGCCTGAAATACCGACTAAACTGGTGAGCCACGGCCCTAAGCTAAAAGCGACAACGAAGGATAAACCAATACTCATCCCCATCACAGCCATGGCTTTGGTACGCTGTTCTTCACGGGTTACATCGGCCAGTAAAGCCATGACCACAGCCGAAACCGCACCTGCGCCTGCAATCGCACGACCAATAATCACACCATAAATCGTGTCAGATAAACCTGCGATTGCACCACCAATTGCAAACAGCAATAAGCCGAGTACCACCAGAGGTTTACGGCTAAAACGATCGGCCAATAAGCTAAATGGAATCTGTAAAATTGCTTGGGTTAAGCCATATACCCCAACCGCAAGACCAATTAAGGCTGGCGTCGCGTATTGATAGGATTGTCCTGCCACTGAAAAGACAGGAATAATCATGAACAAGCCCAACATGCGTAAGGCAAAAATGCTACTTAAGGCAAAGGTTGAACGGCGTTCTAAAGCATTCATTGTTGATAAGACACTATAACTGGCTCAGCGAATTATAAGCCATTCGCCTACAAAGGTTGTAAGTAGATTATGAAAAACACAATCTTTCTGCGGAGAAAAAATAAAGGAGCGATGTTCGCTCCTTTATTTATCATATCGAATCAAGCTGAAAGCAAACTTAAGAGGCTTGCTGTTCCCGCTTGCTATATTGGATCGAGGCGATGACTGCCCAAACAATAAAGGCAACACCGATTAAACCGGTCACGATTTCAGGTACATGCAAGCCCGTACCACTTGCGATCATGATAAATGCCAGAGCACCAATCGCATAATGCGCGCCATGTTCCAAGAAAATGTATGCATCTAAGGTGCCTTTCTCAACCAAATAAATGGTCATTGAACGAACGAAGATCGCACCAATTGCCAGACCGAGCATGATGATCACCACATCACTGGTAATCGCAAATGCACCGATCACACCATCAAAACTGAACGATGCATCAAGTACTTCAAGATAAAGGAAACCACCAAAACCCGCTTTGACTACACCTGTCGCTGCGCCATTTGAGTCATGAGTCACAGCATTACCATTTTCATCAATTTCAGGTTCGCCACCCAACAAATGACTCAGTACTTGCACACCGATATACACCACGATGCCCCAGATACCTGCCATGGTCACTGCCAAACGTGCTGATTCTTCCACATTTGCAGCCATGATAATCATCGCGATCAAAGCAAGGAAAACAGACATTGCAGGTACGCTAGCCAAGTGCGCTAGTTTCGCTTCTAACCATTTAAACCAATGGGTTTCTTTACCATCATCAAAGAAGAAGTTCAGGAACACCAACAATAAGAACGTTCCACCAAATGCTGCAATTTCAGCATGATGTGCCATTAAGCGTTCTGAATAGGTCTTTGGATCATTCAATGCCAATTTAGCCACTTCAATCATGCCCATATCCGCAGTCACAGCCACGATGACAACAGGGAAAATTAAACGCATACCAAATACGGCTATCAGGATACCCACTGTTAGGAAAATCATCTTCCAGAAATGATCCCAACCACGCAATACCGATGCATTCACAACCGCATTATCAAATGATAAAGAAACTTCCATCACTGCCAAAATTGCAGTGATTGTTAATGCCTTAAGCATCGTCGCAACGCCTGCTTCTGGGCCGTGCGTATAGCCCCAGTAGGCAGATAGTGCTAAACACACTACCGTAAAGAAAATTGAGAAACGGAAATGCTTCATGAGCAACCTTTTATTCAAATTGTCGGGGGGATAAAAATGTGTCTATTGTAGGCGAGTTTGAGTTGAAATAGACAAAAGATTGTTGCACTTATTTTGAAGAAAAAATTATCGCGACGAGACTCTGTTATAGTGCTGACAGATTTCTTTTAGGCTTGCTTTAATAGGTTCAATCCATGACGTTTTCTCAAGATGTTTGGCAACGTAATCAAGATTTATATCAAAAAATATTAGCACTCCCGTTTAATCAAGAACTTGCAGCAGGTTCATTAGACCGTGAAGCCTTTTGTCACTATGTCATTCAAGATGCACATTACTTATTGGCTTATGGTCGTGCTCTCGCTGTTGCTGCGGCAAAGGCCTATGAAGCAGATGATGTGATTCAATTTTCTGAAGCGGCTAAAATTGCCATTATTGTGGAACGCAGTTTACACAGTGACTTTATGCAGGAATTTGACATCAGCAAAACCGAGTTTGAAAGCACACCGCTGACCCTTGCCTGCCATCATTACACCTCTTTTCTAACAGCAACAGCATGGTCAGAAAGCTACCCTGTGATTTTGGCAGCACTCCTGCCATGTTTTTGGATTTATGCAGAAGTAGGTAAAGATATCGTCAATCAATCGGTCGAAAATAACCCTTACCAAGCCTGGATCGATACCTATGCAGGTGAAGAATTTAATACGGCAGTGCGTAATGTGATTGCAACGGTTGATAAAGTTGCTGCACGTTGTGATGAAGATACTTTGGCGAAAATGCACGCAGCCTATACCATGGGCGCAAAACTGGAATGGTTATTCTGGGACAGCGCCTACCAACAACGTCAATGGTTAGGTCTGGATCAAGCCTAAACGGTATCCTTATCTGCATTTTCTATAGACATAAAAAAGCCCCTATTAGGGGCTTAGTCGTATATCGTATCGTCCGATATACTGTATGAGGCTCATCTCAAACTGAGTGCATTAAAGCATAAACCTCATCGAAAACCTACTTTTATCTTCCGACTAAAAAACATTCACCACAATTAAAGCAAGCAATGCGGGCACCGCTTGAATGTAAATAATCTTCTTGCTGGCAGTCAAACCACCATATATACCCGCGATCAGCACACAGGCTAAAAAGAAATTGGCAATCGCGATTGCATACGTAGCGGGTGCCAGTAATGACCAAAATAAACCTGCGGCAAGAAAACCATTATAAAGCCCCTGATTTTGTGCCAACACTTTAGTGAGCTGTGCTTTTTCCAGACTATTGCCAAAGGCTTTTAGGCCATAAGGCTTGTCCCAAAGAAACATTTCCAACACCAAAATATAGACATGCAATAATGCGATGAGTCCGATAAGTAATTGTCCAAGCATCTGATTTTTCCTTTTTATGATGACTACATTGGAAGAGACCAGCCTCTCGGCTGGTGATGTGTGTTTAGATTATGGCTGTAACAAGACCTTACCCTGACGTGCACCTTGTGTTCCTTTAAGCGCGGCAGTCTTAATCTCGTCAAAACTGAATACTCCCTCAACGGGCAAAATCAGTTTCTTCTGGGTCGCCAATGTAATCAGTTCCACGAACAAAGCCTTTTTACGTTCCGCTGGCATTTCTTTATTCACGACACTGGCCCAGAAACCTTTCACGGTTGCCTGTTTAAAGATCAGATCCCCGGATGAGATCTGCATGGTTTCTCCTGTCATACTACCAAATGAAACCAACAGACTATTTTCACTCAGTAAATTCAACATTTCACCACTGGCACTGCCGCCAATTGAATCTACCCCTGCAATTAGTGCTTGATCTGCATGTATGGCTTTGACTTGTTGTTTCCAATCGGGCTGATCCGTCGCCACGACGTGTTGGATGCCCAATGCTTGCATTTCTGCAATCGCATCAGTACGGCGAACTAAATTAATGACTTGTAGTCCACGAGCTTGGGCAATCATCGCAACGGTTTTACCCACCGCACCATTGGCCGTATTTTGAATCAACCATTGGCCTGCTTGCAGATTAACAAAATCAAGTAGCATCAAGGCACTGATTGGCATGCCGATCAGTTGAGCTGCTGTCTCATTATCAATTGCATCATTTAACGGAATGATGCTTTGTGCAGGTGCAATAAAATATTCTGCCCAACTGCCATGTACGCCAGCAACCGCAACACGCTGTCCCAGTTTACTTTCATCGACACCTTCACCAACTGCATCGACAATCCCCACCGCTTCGCTGCCACCAATAGCTGGGAGCGTTGGCTTATAGCCATAGCTACCACGTACGGTCCAAACATCATGGTTATGCATGGGAGACATGATGGTTTTAATACGAACCTCACCTGCTTTAGGTTCAGGTTGTGGCATTTCTGCTAGCTGCAATACCTCTACAGGTTCACCAAAACTTTCATGGATAATACTTTGCATGGTTTATTCCTTAATCGGCTGTAACAGCTGTTGTGTGGTTTCTAAAGCTAAATGTAGCGGTGCTTTGTCTTGCGCTAACTTGGTCATCAGGGCCGCACCCAACCACAATTGATACATGACTTGGGCTGTTTTGAGTGGGTCAAGATGCACAGGGATTGAGCCTTGCTGTTGCCCTTCTTGTAATAACAAGGCCACGCGTTGCGTCAATCGATGCACCCCAAGATTGAGAATTTCACGCATGTCCTCGGATAAATCCGCAACCTCGGCCGCCAGTTTCACAATCAGACAATTTTCCGCCCAACTGCCATAAACTGGGTCTTCAATCCACGCTTGCCATAAAGCCATCAGACGCGCATAGGCACTTTGTTCAGTATGTTGCCAAAGCTGCTCTACACGGACCTTATAATCCGCCATATATTGTTCGAGCAAAGCACAGCCAAATGCTTCTTTAGAAGCAAAATAGTGGTAGAACGACCCTTTCGGGACATCACAGGCTTTGAGAATCTCTTGTAAACCAACACCGACAAAACCCTTACGCAACACCAATTCAAAGCTGGTATCGAGGATATGTTGTCGAGTAGTTTCACTTTTATTTGATCGTTTCATGCACACACTATAAATCAATATTAGACCAGTCGTCTAGTAAATTATGTATTTTAATCCGTGATCAATTTTTACATGGCAATCTGTGGCATTGAATGCTAAAAATACTAGGCGCATCGCGTGAGATAAATGTGAACCAGTTCATTAACCGTCACAATTTGTCGTTTTAATTATTTTTATACCACTTGAACGATTTTAAATCGCTATCATATACATGTTTTCATATTCAGCTTATTGAGATGTATTTATGAGTCAAAGTCATATCCGTATTCGAGGCGCACGTACCCATAATTTAAAAAATGTGTCACTCGATATTCCACGTGACAAGTTTGTGGTAATTACGGGACTTTCTGGCTCAGGAAAATCATCCTTGGCCTTTGATACCCTGTATGCCGAAGGTCAGCGCCGTTATGTCGAATCCCTGTCGGCTTATGCACGCCAATTCCTGTCACAAATGGAAAAACCTGAAGTCGATTCGATTGAAGGTTTATCGCCTGCGATTGCGATTGAACAAAAATCAACAAGCCACAACCCCCGTTCAACCGTCGGAACCATTACTGAAATTTATGACTATTTGCGTTTGCTCTACGCACGTGTGGGTACACCCTACTGCCCTGAGCATGATCTTCCGATGGTGGCACAAACCATCTCAGAAATGGTCGATGCAGTAAAAGGACTTGAAGAAGGCACAGCCCTGATGTTGCTTGCGCCTGTGGTGCGTGAACGTAAAGGTGAATACACCCAATTATTTGAACAGTTACAAGGTCAGGGTTTTGTTCGTGCCCGTGTCGATGGTGAAATCATTGATATTGATACACCACCTGAGCTGGACAAGAAGAAAAAACATACCATTGAAGTCGTGGTCGATCGTTTTAAAGTGCGTGATGATCTCGGTAACCGTATTGCGGAATCGTTTGAGACCGCATTACGTTTAGGCGGTGATATTGCAGTTTTATCATGGATGAATGGTGAACATCCTGAACGCGTGTTCTCGGCAAAACATTCTTGCCCTGAATGTGATCGTGCCGTGGCTGAACTTGAACCACGTCTGTTCTCATTCAACAACCCTTTCGGAGCTTGTCCGGTTTGTGATGGTCTGGGGACGCGCAGCCATTTCAGTTCAGATAAACTGATTCCAAATCCTGAGGTTTCAATCAGCCAAGGCGCGATTCGTGGTTGGGACAGACAACGTCCGTATTACTACACCATGCTGCAAAAAGTCGCGGATCATTTCAATATCGATCTGGATCAGCCATGGAATACACTGGATAAAGACACGCAGAAAAAATTCTTGCAAGGCACAGGCAAAGAGAAAATCGATCTCAGTTATATTGATGAGCGTGGTCGTAAGCACAGTCGCGTGCAAGCCTTTGAAGGGATTTTGCCGCATTTAGAACGTCGCTATCGCGAAACTGAATCGAATTATGTCCGTGATGATCTGGCGCAATACCTGTCGAATGCGGCTTGTGATGCTTGCGGCGGTTCACGTCTGAATGAAATTTCTCGTCACGTTCGTGTCAAAGACAAAACCATTGCCCAAATCACCAAGATGTCGATTGGTGATGCGGAAAACTATTATCAAGATTTGAACCTTGAAGGTGCTAAAGGTGAAATCGCCGATAAAATCTTTAAAGAAATTCGTGAACGTTTACACTTTTTGGTCAGCGTTGGCCTGAACTATCTCAGCTTGGCGCGTTCAGCCGAAACCCTATCTGGCGGTGAAGCGCAACGTATCCGTCTGGCTTCACAGATTGGTGCAGGTTTAATGGGCGTGATGTATGTGCTAGATGAACCCTCGATTGGTCTGCATCAACGTGATAATGATCGCTTATTACAAACCCTAATTCGCTTGCGTGATCTCGGCAATACCGTGCTTGTAGTTGAGCATGATGAAGATGCCATCCGTGCTGCTGACCATATTATTGATATCGGACCAGGTGCGGGTATTCATGGCGGTGCCGTGATTGCAGAAGGTACTTATGAAGAATTGGCGAATCATGCCGACTCGCTCACAGGTCAATATCTGTCAGGTAAGTTAAAGATTGAAGTACCAAAACAACGGACCCAATCCCCTCGCCCAGATGAGGTCATCAAACTCTCTGGTGCAAGCGGACATAACTTACAAAATGTCGATTTGACCATTCCATTGGGTATCATGACCTGTGTGACTGGGGTGTCTGGTTCAGGTAAATCAACCTTGATTAACCGTACTTTATTACCTTTGGCTGCAACTCAGCTAAATGGGGCAACCACGCTGACTGCTGAAAAGTTTGACTCGATCGATGGCTTACAACATTTAGATAAAGTGGTGGATATTGACCAAAGTCCTATTGGCCGTACCCCACGTTCGAATCCTGCCACTTACACGGGTTTATTCACGCCGATTCGTGAATTGTTTGCTCAGACACCTGAAGCCAAAGCACGTGGTTATAGCGCAGGTCGTTTCTCGTTTAACGTGAAAGGCGGTCGCTGTGAAGCCTGCGAAGGCGACGGTATGATCAAAGTGGCGATGCACTTCCTGCCTGATATGTATGTGCCATGTGATGCTTGCCATGGCAAGCGTTATAACCGTGAAACTTTAGAAGTGGGTTATAAAGGCAAGAACATTTCTGATGTCTTGGAAATGACTGTGGAAGATGCCGCCGAGTTCTTTAGTGCCATTCCTGTGATTCATCGTCGTTTAGATACTTTAACTCAAGTCGGTCTTGGCTATATTCGTTTAGGACAAGCAGCAACGACCCTTTCTGGCGGTGAAGCACAACGGGTGAAACTGGCACGTGAGTTGGCAAAACGCGATACGGGTCGAACCTTATATATCTTGGATGAACCAACCACAGGTCTGCATTTCCATGATATTGCCAAGTTACTCGATATTTTGTATGAGCTACGCAATAAGGGTAATACTATTGTGGTGATTGAGCATAATCTGGATGTGATCAAGACTGCCGACTGGGTGATTGATCTTGGCCCTGAAGGTGGTTCTGGTGGTGGTCAAATTATTGCCGAAGGAACACCTGAACAAGTGGTGAAATCTAAAATTTCACATACAGCGAAGTTCTTAAAACCGTTGTTGAAGTGATAAAAAAGGAGTCTTAGGACTCCTTTTTTTCATCTATCAGTTTAGAAATAAGGAAATTTGCGTAAATCTTCTGAGAACTAGAAACCTGTGCTCTCTCTTTTAAAATTTCGATTACAAATTGTCTTTGCTGGTAGGCTAAACTAGAAATAAGATGATGAACTCTAGTATTTATAAAACGTTCATCTTTCTGAAAATCCGTGAAAATAAATTGATATAGACTCTCTTTGTTAGCAGTATTAAGGCTCTTTATATCTAGATCAGAATATACATTGATATACTTGTTATACATAGCATCTTTTAACGAAGGTAAGTCTAAGTTTGGATTTTGTATTAAAAAGTCTTGAATAAAGTCTTCAAATCCGTGTATCCCAAATACTCTACTTCTCTTAAAAGCATTTCTATTTTTAGATAATTTTTCCTCAATCCAGAAAACAACCTTTGATTCCAGCAGCTTAGCTTTTTCAAACTCCTCAAAATCGTTGAATGTATTGATACAAGCTCTAAGATCAAGTAAAGAACTTAAACCAATACATTGGCAAGAGACCGAATATAGTCTATCTATAAAATCATCACTTGCTTGATAATTATCGCGCTCATCAAAAAGAGCTGAAAGTTTGTCTCTTAATTTATTATTTGAATCACTTATCAGCTCAGATTGAGCTAACTTTATTAGGTTTTCATTAGAAAAATCATCGCTTTGTTCAAACCATTTTCTAAATTCTAGACACCAATCATCTTCTGTAAAAAAATAAGAGTAAGAACTTGAAAGTCTATCAAATGCTAAATAAGTTTGCTTTTTTCTCTCAGACCATGCACTTTGCTTAGATTCAATAATGATTCTAAAATCCTCCCAATTTATCTCAGAAGTTAAGCCAAAATCTTGAATAAAAAAACCTTGCAATATCCTAGTCAAAATAATTTCTTTTGTTGAATCAGCGACTTCTTCTGATAATTCTTTTCTAAATTGCAGATATAACTTAATCACTTTTTGGAAAAAACGGAAATTATGAATCTCTAGCGCCTCTGCAAATTCAACCATCAATTCAACAAGTCTTTCCTCAATCTTCAAGTGTTTGGCTTTTTCTTCAATCAATGGATTTACAAAATTGATTCTAATTGTTCCATCAACCAATTTTTCTTTGTATTCAGCATACTTTTTCTTATTGTCTCCTTCAGCTTTATCTTCATCCAAAATTAAAATGATCTGACAATTTTTTTCTAATTTAAGTTGATTTGCTAACCCCATGACATCTTTGATATCTAGCTTTTTTGACATTCTTTCAAAGTCATCGAAACAAATAATCGCATCTTTAACTTGCGCGAACATTAAGCTGTCAAAGAGTTTTGCAGGTGCGCTTATTCCAAACTGAGAAATTTTTGTATCTTTAAAAATTGATGGTAAACCTTTAATCCATTTAGGAACTTCTATTGAAGAATGATAACTTTCAATACTGCTATAAATCTGAGTTTTTAGCTCACTCAAGGATTCTAGCCCAAATAATGAAACATAAGCGTACTTACGGTTGAATAAATTATCTTTTTTATAAATTCGTTCATCCGATAGCTGTTTCTCTAGAAAAGTTTTCCAAAAGAATGTCTTACCAACCCCCCAAGGTCCAGTAATTGCAATCGCTGTCCCGACTTTCTCATTTCGAATATTGTGCTCTAATAATTCTTTTAGCCTTTTTTCTTTCTCTAAGATATTCATCTTTCTTTTGGTCACACTTAATTATAAAACTTTATAATAATTAAATAATTGTGTGAATCAAGTCTCTACAATATTCTTCCCTTTTGCCTTTGCTTTTAACAACGACTGATCCGCTTTTTCTAACAGCTCTAGCCAACTATTTGCGCCAATCGCTACACCAATACTCACGGAAACCTGAATCGAATCGGACACGTTCGAAAGCACAATCTTTTGCCTTAAAATTCCCGAACGAATACCTTCTGCCACCACTTTTGCAGCCTCCATTTGAATATTCTCAATCACCACCAAAAACTCGTCACCGCCATAACGCACGATTAAATCAGATGCTCGGACATTGAGCCTTAACTGATCTGCAATCATGGTAATCACCTGATCACCCACGATATGCCCATATTGATCATTTACGAACTTAAAATTATCAATATCGATTGCAATCACACAAGTCTGTGACAACGACTCAGGTTTAGATTCAAGAAGCTGAATATATTCATCCAAGGCCAAACGATTGGCAACACCCGTCAATACATCAGAATTTGCAATCTGCTTCAGCTGCAACTCCATCGTATCGCGCTGCTTCAACATTCCTTTCAATTTATCAATCGCTTCAAACAACGAGAAAAACTCTTCTTTATTTTTGCTATTCTCAGCTTGCTCATCCGAAGTTCCAGATAGATGCAAGATCATATCGCGCGCATGGATCAGCGGACTAAAGACTTTCCGCTTTGCATAGATCATGGTAAAAATCGCAATCAATAAAGACAGGCTTGAAATACACAAAGTAAAAATAAACTGTCGCTTCGCCAACTTATTCTGTTCTTCTGCAACACTTATACTGTAATTCAAAATATAGTTTTGCAGATCCATCACTGGCGTGAATTTCCCCACCATACGTTCGGTCAGTTCTGTTCCTGAGAGGAAATATGTTTGGTTATTTTTACTTTCATCCAATAACCGCGCAATAATCGGCAAGCCCTTATCTAAAAACTCAGTTCTCACACGTCGATATAGACTTACATATTCTGGGGTCTTCGAATCTTCTGGCTGAATCGTATCAATCAACTCCCAGAGATAAATGGCTTGATGTTGTGTCTGTAATGAACGAGCTCGATTCTCATCTGGAATTTTTTCACCAAAGCTTACAGATGCCATGACATTGGAAGCTACGCGGCCCGCTTGATCACGCATATCCGTCAAGATCAGAATCGAAGTAAAATAATTCGACATCTTGCTGTTCTTACTATTCGAACGCACCAGCAACCACGTTAAAAACTCACGGCTCTCATCCCAGACCCCAAACATCGATAAAATGGCATGATCATATTGCGCTGAGGTGCGCTCAGCATGCGGTGTGTTGGCATAAGTATCGACAATGGCCCGTGCTGTGGCTAACTTAACTTTTAAATCTGTTTCTAATTCATAAGCAATAAGTTTGAAGCCTTTTTGTTTTAGGGCCTCAATAGTGTCATCAATCTGCATATCAACAACTTTACGATACGCTGCCAATTCTTTTTGATTCTTGAGCAACACATCGGGCTGACTCGACATCACTTTATTTGAAGGTGCCCGCTCTCTGGAAATTTTATTGGCTGTTTTCACTAATGCACGAAGGCAGGTAATTTCAGTGAGGGTTTGATCAGATTTTATATATTCTTGATAGCTATTAATGATTAAAGGAATAGAAAGATAGGAAATTGAAAAGATAATGGCGATCATGCAGAAAAAGAGGCGACGGCTAATTTGCTCAGAACGTAATTTTGAGCTTTTTAATTTACGCCCCATTCAGACACCTTGCTCGTTTCAAAAATGATCTCGATTGCTTTTTAGACAGCTAATAATTTTAGCTGAATTCCAAATAACACTACCACGATTAAACCAAGTTTTTTGCTTACATTAATTTTAACGACTTATATTCAGTGAATTTTCAACTAATAAATAAGAAGTGCATTAATTTATTGAGAACCATTATTAATTAAATCAAAGCAAGTTGGTCGTTCTTATTTATTTTTATATTTTAATATATTCAATAAAAATCATATAGATAATATAGTTACATAGATTATTTAAATTCAATTTAATAGCTAAAGCACACATATTTTTGTTAGATTTAACTCAATTAAAAATCGGAAAATTCTATTTAAAGAATAAAAATTATCAATTTCACAAATTACTTTCTAAAGCACATAATTTAATCAGAGCAAGATTTTAGTGTGTAAAAACAGAAACCCTCAGGATGTTTTCTCCCCCAATAGCAAACATCCTTTTCAACCCAGCTTTCCCCAAAGCTGGGTCTTTTTTTAGCTTTAAAAAAACAAGCTAATTCGCCAATAAATCCAGTTGCTGTAAGGCTTGATAAACAATTGCCTTACGGGCATCTGCATGCTCAGGCCGATTCATTTCCATATTCAATGAAAATGCCGTGACTTTGCCATTTGCTTGCTCTATCCACCCTGTCCACCATCCCACTTGCGGGTTAACATCCATACCCCAGCCGCTTTTCGCGTAAATCTTGGTCCCTTGAACTTCATCAATCAATAACATGCCTTTCACTTGTTGTTGAGTGGATTGATCAAATGGCAGCTTTTGCTTCGCCAATGCATAGGCAAAGCGTACTTCTTCTACAGGGGTGATTTTTAATGGGCCGACTAACCAAAAATTATCGACTTGTGTGCCAATATTCTTATTCCCATAACCCACTCGCTTCACTTCACGGGTCATCAGTTCCAGACCAATCCGTCGTGCCAGCTCTTGATATACAGGCACAGCCGATGCCTGCATTGCCTCAGCTAATGTGAGATCTTTTTCCCAGCTACTGAATGCGCGTTTTTGGCCATCCCATTTAAAGACTTCATTTGGCGTGGTTTTATGATGTTGTATGCCAATTAACGCATTCAGCATTTTAAATGTTGAAGCAGGGATATAACGTTGCTCTGCGCGACTGGTGTCATTGCCATATTTTTGAATTTTCTTTCCATCATAGATCACCAATACACCACTTGTTTGAGCCTGTTGGAAAAGGGTGGCAATATTTTGTTGTTCACTTTTCTGCGCCATGATGTGCTGTGTTTGATCGCCAAAGCTCTGGCAAGCGACCAAGGGTAAAGCAAAAGTAAATGATGCACTCAACGCGAGAGTTTTTAATCTTTTTGACATGATAAAACAGGTGGAAAAGTAGAATAAACTGCTACTATAAATCTTTTACAACTTGATCTTTGTAGCGTTATTTCATCTAACACTGAGAAAAAAAATAAAAAAAAGCTCGACCTTGGGGAAAGCCGAGCTAGTAAAACAGTGATGTAAAAACATCAAAATACGTCAAAGAAAATGTTACGAGACATTTAAATGCAAATTAGATATCTCTTGCTTTGCATTATGTGAGTTACTTCTCACAAAGTAAAGTTGATTAAATAGATCGGGTTTATTGTTACAATCGATTTTGCTAATTGATCATTAAAAATGCGATTTTTACATGATTTTTAGTTTATATTAACTGAGAATGAGTATCATATTTTTGCAAAGTCTATCGCATAAAAATTACAGAATAGGATTTTACCGCACACTTTCGAACTCAGATTTGTGACAAAAATAAGAACCTTTTAAACGAAAAAAACGATTATTATAATTGAAGAAACCAATTGAAATATTTAGCGATGCTATTCTTCTCAGCCTCCTTATCTCATTAAAAAATAAACATATCTATTTGTTAGATATATACTTTATGAAAGGTTGACAATAATTTTTTCAATCGTTCGTTTTTTATGCACCACCTGTTCAGCTTTTGTTCGTTTATCGGAAGCCCAAATTTATTACATTGACTTCATACTTTGTTACAATACAATGGCTCCAACTTTACTCTTTAATTGTTTTAAAGCTGGAAATCATTATGAAAAAACTCGGTTTAGCCACTGCTTTAGTTTTAGCCATGACCGGTGCTCACGCATACCAAGTAGAAGTTCAAGGTCAATCTGAATTCATCGACGCAAAAAGCGACAATGACAAAGACTTTACTGGTGCTGCTCAAGGTACTTACTACTTCAAAAATGTAGATTCTTCTAAAGGTCCTTTAGCTGAAGCTGCATTCTTAAACCAAGCATCTAATGTTTCTGTAGCTTATAGCTTTGCAGAATTAAGCGGTGACGAAGTTGCAACTGTTAAGAACAACTCTTTCGGTGCAAAAGGTGAAGCTTACCTTCCAACTCCTTACTTACCTGTGTATACAAGTGCTGCATATAGCCACTCACAAACTAAGTCTGAAGGTAAAAAAGACAATGGTGACCGTTTCGCATTAGAAGTCGGTACTATGCTTACTCCTAACTTCTTAGTTGCTGTTGGTTATACTAACATTGCTGATCAATTTGCTTTAGACGCAAACAGCGTACTTTCAAATGGTATCGCTAAATCAGTAGCTCAAGCTAAAATCATTGGTCAAGACCAAGATGCGATCACTGCACGTACTAAATACGTAGGTAACATCGATGGTACAAACATGGCTGTAGGTTTTGAAGCTGGTCTTGTTTACGGTGATAACCAAGCATACGAATTGAAAACTGACGTATATGTAACTCCTAAGTTAAGCGTTGGTGCGTCTTATGCTGAAGCAAATTACAGCTCAAACCCAGCAAATGAAGACAACTTCTCTGCAATCAATTCTGCTTGGGGTGCGAACGTAAACTACTTCATCACTCCAGCAATTGCTGTAGGTGCAACTTATGTTAACGCAAATGCGAAACATGAAAACACTGATACGCAAACTGTTGGCTTAAACGCGAAGTTCCGTTTCTAATATTGGATTTATGTTCTAACTTTAGAACACTAAATTCATAATAAAAAAACCAGTTCTTATGAACTGGTTTTTTTATTTTCTAGATCTAAATAAAGCAAGAAATTGGATTTCTTACTTTAAATCTCTTACATCTTTTTATCTTCAATATTTAAAGCACTAATCGCCAACACCGCTTGGGTTCGATTTTGTACACCCAGCTTACGGAAAATTGCAGTGACATGTGCTTTGATGGTAGCTTCGGAAACTTCCAGTTCATAAGCAATTTGCTTATTCAATAAACCTTCCGCCACCATCATCAAGACACGGAACTGTTGTGGGGTCAGTGATTGTAAACGTTCAGCTAAAGCGGTTTCATCAGCTGCCCGAGGATCAAAGCCTGCATGGGTTGGTAAGTTAGGTGGTAACCAAATCTCCCCTTCTAAGACATGCTTAATCGCTTCCCCAATATGGCTTGGATGTGAGGATTTCGGAATATACCCCATGGCACCATGCGCAATTGCACGTTGAATAATCGAAACTTCTTCGTGTGCCGAAACCACAATAATTGGAATCGCAGGATATTGGGCCCGGACATAGACTAAGGCAGAGAAACCCGAAGCACCGGGTAGATTTAGATCCAAAAGGACCAAATCAGGTTCTGCACCGTGTTCTAAACGTGCATAGAATTCATCTACATCTGCAGTCTCTTGGATCTGCGCCTGAGGCAAACTATAACGAACCGCTTGAATCAAAGCATGTCTAAATAAAGGATGGTCGTCTACAATTAAAATATTCATAAGCGCTTAAGCTATCTGCAAGTACGTCACTGTACGATGTTTATTTAAATTCAATCCGCTTAAGCCTATTTTCAATTCAAGGCTAGGTCAAGCACAAGACAGGATTTATTTCCTTTTCCCGCAAAATAAATCAAATATTGATATAACTTCATTAAAATGTTCTATGAATAAAACAGATTCAAAAATCTTGAATAGAAACAGAAAATTAACTGCCTGAAATTTGATATTTATTGTGATTTGTCGACATATCTTTAAAAAAGATAAGCTTGCAGCATTTCCTTATTTTACAGCTTGGCATGCGGTGTAGGTAAATAAATAGTAATTCGAAATGATCTTTTAGGCCGTTATTATGTCCAATCACAATACCCTCTCGACTCCTCTGAATATTGTTGCAGTATCTGGTGGCTTAAATAGCCCATCAAAAACAGAAAGTTTAGTTCAGGCGATCCTTGATGAGCTTTCAGAGGCAATTAATATTAAAGTACATTTCGTCAAACTGAGTGAAATTGGGCCGTTGTTGGGTGGTGCGATTTATCGTAATCAGCTGCCACAACGCGTACAAGATGATTTGGCTGCGGTTGAAGCCGCAGATGCATTGATTGTTGGAACACCTGTTTATCGTGCTTCATTTACAGGCTTATTTAAGCATTTCTTCGACTTTGTTGAGCAAACTGCTTTGGTCGATGTCCCTGTTTTGTTGGCTGCATCAGGTGGTAGTGATCGTCATGCTTTGGTTCTTGAACATCAATTACGCCCACTATTTAGCTTCTTCCAAGCACAGACCTTGCCCATTGGCGTCTATGCCACTGATCGTGATTTCACGCCTGAATATACGGTTAAAAGCGAGCAATTGTCTGATCGCGTCACCTTAGCTGTGGCACGTGCTTTACCGATTTTGGAATGGGCACCTGCCAAAGGTCAACGTGCTGCTGCCATTAAAACCAAAACCGAGCAGGCCAATCAAAATCTTGGCATCAACAAACAGATTGAACAAGCAGAAGTATTGCCATCTGCGGCGGTACCGAATCTGGATGCAGCTGAATCTCGCTTACACCCGAAGTCAGCCAAGAATTTAACCCACGTCGCATAAACCATATCTTTTATGGAGGATACAACGATGACAATAGCAGCATCAGCAATTAAATTTGCCTACTGGGTTCCCAATGTGAGTGGCGGTCTCGTTGTAAGCAACATTGAACAACGTACAGACTGGAGCTACGACTATAATGTACGTCTAGCACAAGCGGCAGAAAAAAGTGGCTTTGAATATGCCCTCACACAGATCCGCTTTACCGCTGGCTACGGCGCAGAGAACCAACATGAATCAGTGAGTTTTAGTCATGCTTTATTGGCAAAAACCGAAAAACTCAAAGTAATTGCAGCGATCTTACCTGGCCCTTGGAAACCCGTGCTTGCAGCCAAACAGCTGGCAACTATTGACTATCTCACTCAAGGGCGTATTGCGATTAATGTGGTCAGTGGCTGGTTCCGTGGCGAATTTGATGCCATTGGTGAACCTTGGCCCGAGCATGATGAACGTTATGTTCGCTCAGAAGAGTTTATTCGTACTCTGAAAGGCATCTGGACCACTGACAATTACAGCTTTGAGGGCAAATATTACCAGTTCCAGAATTACACGCTTAAACCAAAACCTTTGCAAAAACCTTATATTGAGGTGTTTCAGGGTGGCAGTTCACGTGCCGCTCGTGATATGGCTGCACGAGTATCGGACTGGTATTTTACCAATGGCAACAGTGTCGAGGAAATTAAAAAACAGGTCGATGATGTTCGCGGCAAGGCCAAGCTGGCCAACCGAGACGTCAAAATAGGTGTTAATGCCTTTATCATCGCGCGTGATACTGAGGAAGAAGCCAAAGCCGTACTGAATGACATCATTGCACAAGCCAATGTCGAAGCCGTGAATGCCTTTGGTGATGCGACCCGTGAAGCAGGCGCGGCAGCACCTGAACGTGAAGGTAACTGGGCAAAATCGACCTTTGATGATCTGGTTCAATACAATGATGGCTTTAAGACCAATCTGATTGGTACCCCGCAACAAATTGCGGAACGGATTGTGGCTTTGAAGAATGTTGGTGTTGATCTGGTTCTTTCAGGCTTTCTACATTTTATTGAAGAAGTAGAATATTTTGGCGAGAAAGTACTGCCACTGGTTCGTCAGCTTGAACAACAACAGGAAATTCAATTGGAGGCAAAATCAGCATAAGCTTGGCATTAAATAAGAAGAAAAATAAAAGCAATTGAATATTTCTCCCCAAGGCTCGGCTTGGGGATTTTTAATTTAAGCAGTCTCAATTTCCCGCATGACCGTTTCAACCGAATATCGGCACCACTGCGACAGTTGCTCAATAAACTCATTTAATTGTGATGGATTAAAATGACTGACAATCATATAACAAGCATTCCCGAGAATTTTAAAACATTCATCCACCTGCTCGTATTGTTTAACCAGCAATTCAACTTCGATAAAAGCTTGCTGATCATTCATAAAGAGTTGAATAAACTGCTTATGTTCGTACTTGATCGCAACGGTGTAATTTTTGATGATGCCTGCATCCATCAATTGAGCAATCCGCGCTCCAACAGCTTGCCCAGTACGGTGCACTCGCTGTCCTATTTCTTTATGGCTTAAACGCGAATCTTGTTTTAGCAATTCAATAATTTTCAGATCAATCGGATCAAGTTCAATATTCATTTTTCATTACGAAAGAAAACCAGCAACAATGCTTTCATCTGAATATAGCGGATTTCTGCGTTTCACCCTACTCTTGTTTTATCTTAACGCTGGAAGAAAAAATGATGAAACAAGCCTTACTGATTATTGATGTCCAAAACGATTATTTTAAAAATGGCAAAATGGAATTGGTCAATCCAGACCTTGCTCTAGCGAAAACCAATCTATTAGAAGATCATTTTATTCAAAATAATTTACCCATTATTTACATTCAACACATAAACCCTACCTCTGCTAGTTTCTTTCAGGAAAATACAGTGGGTGTTGAATTACATCCACAACTTAAAGTCACAGATCGCTCACTGATTGTTGAAAAACATTTTCCCAATAGCTTTCTGGAAACCAATCTTCAAGCGTTGTTACAGCAGCATCAAGTTGAGCAGTTAGTGATAACTGGCATGATGACCCATGTCTGTATTGATTCAGGTACACGTGCAGCGAAAGAACTTGGCTACCAACCGATTGTGATTGCCGATGCGACTGCAACGCGTGATCTTGAACATGAGGCTAAGATCGCCAAAGCAGCCGATGTACAAACTGCATTCTTATCTGCACTCGGTTTCTTTGCCACGGTACAAAACACTGCTGATTTTTTAGCGCACAATTAAATCATGCAGAAAAAAAGAGCGCTCCATCGAACGCTCTTTTTAAATTTGAATAGATTTATCGGTTTGGATAAACCGTGGCAATCAGATGATCAACCACAGCTGGCTCAGCAAGAGTTGAGGTATCACCTAAACTATCCAATTCATTGGCTGCGATCTTTCTCAAGATACGGCGCATGATTTTACCTGAACGGGTTTTTGGCAAAGCAGGTGCCCAATGCAGTGCATCTGGAGTGGCCACTGGCCCAAGCACTTTACGTACCCAGTTGACCAACTCCTTACGTAGCTCCTCAGATTCAGCCACATCGGCTTGTAAAGTGACAAAGGTACAAATCCCCTGTCCTTTAATATCATGCGGCATACCCACCACTGCAGCCTCAGCAACTGCCACATGCGAGACTAGGGCGCTCTCAATTTCCGCAGTCCCTAAGCGATGACCTGATACATTAAGTACATCATCGACACGTCCAGTAATCCAATAGTAACCATCAGCATCGCGACGTGCGCCATCACCTGTGAAATAGTAATTCTTAAAGGTCGAGAAATAAGCCTCGATAAAACGTTGTGGATCACCCCAAATCGTTCTCATTTGACCTGGCCAAGAATCTTTAATTACCAGATTACCTTCCGTCGCCCCCTCGAGCTCATTGCCTTCGCCATCGACCAATGCAGGCTGTACCCCAAAGAATGGACGTGTCGCTGAACCCGGTTTTAAGGCAGTCGCACCCGGTAATGGTGAAATTAAAATACCGCCTGTTTCTGTTTGCCACCATGTATCGACAATTGGGCAGCGGCCTTCACCGACCACTTCATGATACCAATTCCATGCTTCAGGGTTGATCGGCTCACCCACCGAACCGAGTAAACGTAAGCTACTGCGGTTACTTTCACGGACATAGGCATCACCTTCACGCATCATGGCACGAATCGCAGTGGGTGCCGTATACAGAATCGTGACGTTATGCTTATCAATCACATGACCAATACGTGCCCATGTTGGATATTGTGGAATCCCTTCAAACATCACCGTAGTCGTGGCATTACTCAATGGACCGTAGAGTAAATAACTGTGGCCTGTAATCCAGCCCACGTCTGCGGTACACCAATACACATCATCTTCACGCAGATCGAAAACTTCTCTAAAGGTGGTATTTACATAAACCAGATAACCACCTGTCGTATGCAGCACACCTTTCGGTTTACCTGTTGAACCCGAGGTGTACAGAATAAATAGAGGATCTTCTGCTTTCATTGGTTCTGGTGGGCAATGTTCGTCTACGTCCATGATCGCCAAGTGATACCAAACATCACGTTCTGCATTGAACTGAATTGGATTACCTGTGCGATGCACTACGATCACATTTTCAACACTATTGGTTCCATCAATTTCTAAAGCTGCATCCACATTTTCTTTCAGAGGAAGTAACTTTCCTCCACGCATGCCTGCATCCGCAGTAATCACCAGTTTTGCTTGACAGTCTTCAATTCGGCTTGCCAATGAATCTGGTGAAAAACCACCAAATACCACACAATGCACTGCACCAATCCGTGCACAGGCCAACATCGCAATTGCCGCTTCAGGCACCATTGGCATATACAGCACAACACGATCGCCCTTGCGAATACCTTGTTTCTTTAACACATTGGCAAAACGACAAACTTCATCATGCAGTTCAGAAAATGAGATGATTTTATGGCGTGAAGGATGGTCGCCTTCCCAAATAATCGCTGGCTTTAAAGGATTATCTTTGAGATGACGATCTAAACAGTTGGCTGAGACATTCAACTCACCATCAGCAAACCATTCGATTTTGAAATTATCTTGATTAAAACTGGTATTTTTGACCTGTGTGAACGGCTTGATCCATTCAATCTTGTTGGCTTCTTCTGCCCAAAATGCTTCAGGTTGCTCAATCGAATGCTGGTAACGTTTGAAATAGTCTGCTTCAGAGATTCTTGCCGTTTCTTTGAATTTATCAGGCACTGGGTAGATTTCTTTCATAGCTCACTTCCTTGGTTTTTTATCTCATACCTTAGATGTTCTCATCTATTACACGGGTATGTTTTGTTCTCACTTGCAGTATTGACACCATTTACAAGCGCAAACAATGCGGCTTTGGTCGTAGAAATGTCAGGGCTTTTAATCTTTCGATCTTGACTAAGTTATAGGCTAAAATAGCAAAGCCGACGCTTTTACGATCATTTTATTTTCAAAAATTTACTCAAAATAATTTAAATTTGAACTGCTTGTCTATGCTTTTTGTTTTTAAAATAAGTGATTATTTTGATCATTGCCAAGCCTTTAAAAGATTTAATAATCAGAAAAATAGGAACACTGTATGTTTGATCCCGTAACAACTGCTCAAGTACAACCAAGCAGTGACCATCCGCTCTCCCCAAGTGGTCGCTTCAACCGTCTAAGTTATATCGCTTGGTATGGTCTACTCAGCCTCGTGTGTATGGGGGCTTTTCTCGGTATCTTCGCCTTCGCTGGCATTTTTAGTCTCAGTAATGTCGATGAAACCTTCTTTTCTACATTTTCAGGCATGACCATCTTTGCCTTGATTGGATTATGGTTAGCCGCATTTTATTTTCAAATTGTATTTCTTATCCGTCGCCTGCATGACCTGAATAAAACAGGTTGGCTGTGCTTACTGCTCTTGGTTCCCGTGCTGCAATTTTTGTTCACCTTATACGTTTTATTGGCACCGGGAACCCCTCGCCGCAATGATTATGGTGATATTCGTCCATCCAGTGCGTGGGAAAAAATACTCGCATGGATCATGATTCTGTTCAGTCTGTTGATGATGTTCGGCATGTTTGTTTTTGCATATTATTTTGCCAGCCCAGATTTATGGGATGCACCAACACAAATCATTCAAAATACGACCGAATATTTTTAAGCGAACGCATTCAGTTGATGGATTTGATCATAATGGGAAGCAAAGATTGAATTTTGCATGCGTGTTGGCAATAAATTCATTATGATTGCTTCCCTTATTTACTCCTTCCTTTGCGAAATAGAGATTTTCCTGTGGCAAATGAACAAACAACATTGACGGAAGTGGCGAAAGATACGGGCCAGTTGATCCATCAAGCGGGGGCTAAAACCACGCAAAGCGTACTCGCGCATACTGAAAAATATCACGATGCCTATACCACGATTGATAAAATCATGGATAGCTTTTGGGAGCGTATTCCCTACATCGGCATTGCGATCACGGTGTTCATCATTTTTTGGCTGCTCACCAAGTTGTTTAAATTCTTTATTCGCAAAACCTTGGAAAATCGCAGCTATACCCGTCAAAACTTAGTTCTGGTACTGAATCGGGTCGGTAGCACTTTTATTCTCTTTTTTGGCTTCTTAATTGCGTTGGTGATTGCTATCCCAGGCTTCACACCAAGTCAGTTGATTGGTGCCCTTGGGATTGGTTCGGTTGCGATCGGTTTTGCTTTCAAAGATATTTTTCAAAACCTACTGTCAGGTATTTTGATTTTAATTAGTGAGCCTTTCCGTATTGGTGATGATATTGTCGTGAATGGCTTGGAAGGAAACGTCGAAGATATTCAAATCCGTGCCACCTTTTTACGTTCCCCTGATGGCCGTCGCATTGTCATTCCCAATGCCACGGTGTACACCAGCGCAGTGACGGTGAATAATGCCTATCAACGTCGTCGTTGTGAGTTTGTCGTTGGCATTGGCTATGAAGATGACATGCAAAAAGCCAAAAAAATTATTCTCGATATCTTGGATCGCAATCTGAATGTGCTGAGCCAACCGGGATTCTCAGTTAATGTCACCGCACTGGCAGATTTCTCGATTAATTTAACAGTACGTTGGTGGGTCAATACCACTGAAACCAGCACCTCAGCATCTATCAGTGAAATTCAGGAACTGGTCGTGACTGCTTTTGATGAAAAAGGAATTTCAATTCCTTACCCAGTACAAGAAGTCAAAGTCTACCGTGGCGATCAACTTGAACCTCAAGACACGTTAGACAAATAAGCGTCCCAAAATATTCGATACTGCGGTTTCAGTTCGTAAAATTCGGTTGCCTAAGCTCTTTGCTTGGCAGCCGTTTTTTATGAGCAGATCGACCTCATACGGAATAAAACCACCCTCTGGTCCAACAATCAAGCTGCAGCCATGTTGAATTGCATAAGGCATTTGCTGTTCTACATAAGGATGAGCCACATACGCTGGTCGTTCTGCGCTTATCAAAGCTGGTAAAACATCTTCAACAAACGGTTTAAAACGTTTGTAGAGTTGAATTTCGGGTTCAATGGTATCGCCCGCCTGTTCTAACCCCAAAGTCACATAATCATTGAGCTGCTGTAAAAACGGTGTTTGCCAATAGCTCTTGTCCACTCGGTAACTGTGAATCAGACTAATCCGTTCCACCCCAATCGTCACCGCATCCATGATGATACGGCGCAATACTTTAGGACGTGGTAACGCGAGAATCAGATGCACTGGAAGCTTATCAGGCACTGCTTCTAACTGAATAGGTTTCACAATGATCTGTTGTTCAGAAATACTTTGAACTTCCGTAAGATAACGCGATCCATGACGTACACCTACTTTAAGACGATCCCCAATCTTCAGTTGTAAGTGCTGACCTAAATGCTGTAATTGTCTGGGTTGGCTAATCTGCCACGCATCCACCGAACTACACTGCTCAGGTTCAAGTAAAACAATATTCATGACGATACGGTTTGCTGTAAATAATGATCAAGCAATTGAATATGTTTCTGCAGTGAGCCCTTATTACGCTGCAAAACCAATTGTGCTTGCTGAATCAATTGCTGAGTCTGTGCAGCATGATCTAGGCAAGCTAATAATTGCTGCCCCACCTGTGCTGCATCCTCTCCAATCAGAATGCCTTGTTGAGCCACAAATTCATCCACAATGGTTTGAAAATTGAAATAACGCGGACCAATGACGGTGGGGACATTCAGCACCATGGGCTCTAAAATATTATGCCCGCCACCCGGCTCATTGAGTGAACCACCGACAAAACAGGCTTGGCTCAAGGCATACCACAACCACATTTCGCCCATACTATCGGCCAGAAATACCTGTGTATCCGCTTGAATCGGTTGTTGAAGGCTACGGCGTTGAGTTTTTAAATTCAAACTTTGGCACACTTGATACACTTCATCAAAACGTTCAGGATGACGTGGCACCACGATACAGAGTAAATTCGGATTTGAATTTAAATGTGGCTGTAATTGTTTGAGTAAACTTTCTTCTTCGGGCGCATGCGTACTGGCTAAGCTAATAATCTGACGATCCGCCAATTGCCAATCTTGTTTCAACTGCTGTGCTTGTTGCAGGTACTGTTGTGGTGCTGAAATATCAAATTTAATATTCCCAACCACCTGACTTTTGGCTTGATCAAGGCCTAAATCGACATAACGTTGTTGCGTTGCGGCGTCTTGTGCCAGCATCCAAGTCAACTGTTGCAACATGGGCTGGGTCAAGCGGCGAACTTTGCCATAACCTTTGGCTGATTTTTCAGAAAGGCGTGCATTCAATAAAATACAGGGAATCTGTTGCTGCTTTGCCTGTGCAATTAAATTTGGCCAGATCTCTGTTTCAACCAATGCCAATAATCTAGGTTGATACAGATTAAAAAATTGTTTTAATAATGCTTTTTGGTCGACAGGCAAATACACCGCCTGAAATAAATCCAGGTAAGGTGCTTTTAAAAATAGTGATTTTGCACGTGCCTGTCCAGTCTTGGTGGTATTGGTCACCAAAACTGGATGGCCAAGTTTTAAGTAATGCTCAATTAAAGGCTGGGCTGCGTTAGTCTCACCTACAGAAACCGCATGAAACCAAATCGTCCTTAAATTTTTAGGGGTTTGAAATGGACCAAAACGTTCTATACATTCGTGCTGGAATAACGCATCAGTTTCCGCCCGCTGTTTGATTTTCCAACGATATAGCGGTTTGATACATGTCAGTAGAAAGTTATACCAGAACGGGGTTTGCTGTACTGCGTTTTGCTGCGCCATCCGAGACCATAATTTACAATGTGATTCCCGCTCATTATGCGGAAATTTATGATTTTTTGACAGTTAGACTTTTAAATGTGTTTTGAAAAAAATATGGAGTTTCTTTCTATATGCTTAAACTAAATTATCTTGTAAATAAGCCAATTGCACATTTTAGTCAATTACCTAAAGAAATGTTATGTTTTAAATCTAAAAGAAAAATCTTTTTGAAATTTCATTACAACCATAAAAGAAATAAAAACGAAGAAGGAGCTAAGCAAATGTATGCTGTTATGAAACAAAAAGGATGCTTTCCAGCTGGGACTCGTATTATCACAGAGCAAGGTCTGGTTCCGATTCAAGACATTAAAGTAGGTGACATGGTTCTGTCTAAGCCACAAAATGGAGAGGGAGAGCTTTGTTATAAGCCTGTTCTACATACTGTTTCCTATGAAGATAAGGAGATTTGGGAACTAACATATTTTCAAATTAAAGCCAATACTGACATTTCAAAGTTACATAAGGGAAAGTTATTACAACTGTCCCATAAAGGTATGATGGTCAGTAATATGGTAACTCCTAACCATCCATTTTGGGTTAAGGGTTTAGGTTGGACTCGTCTGGATGAGTTGAAAAATGGTCAAATTATAGAAACACATGATCCAGAAATCTTTGCTTTGGTCTTTATGGTTAATCCTTTACGCAAAACGACTATGACTAATGTTGCAGGCAGTTACCATCCTAGTAATGTATTTGATGCAGACAAAAAAGGAGTTAGTATTGAAGATGTTGAATATTTTAGTTTATATGAATTTGGCGATTTAGGTGCCAGTGGGGTGATGGGAGACAATTCACCCAGCCCATTCATTGTGAATAATCAAGAAGTTTATGTTTTAGCGGAAGCATTTCGCCAAAAAGTTTATAATTTTGAAGTGGCTGATTTTCATAATTATTTCGTCACAAAAAGAGGATTATGGGTACATAGTACAAATTGTACAGATGCTTCCTCTGACTTATTGCCTAAAATTTAATCGACCATTTTGAGAATTAAAACAAAAACTCATGCAATTTTGGTAAATCGCATGAGTCATTTTTGAAGTCTTAAAGCGGACTAAGCTTCTAGCTTTTCGAATACAGGATAATCAGTATAACCTTCAGCACCATCACCATATAAGGTTTGTGGCTGAAGCGGATTCAAAGGTAAGTCGTGTTGCAAACGCTCAAATAAATCAGGATTGGAGATATATTGTTTACCGAATGAAACTGCATCCGCTTGCCCTGTCGCCAAAATACGCTTAGCCGACTCTGCTGTTAGATTTTCATTTGCAATCCACACCCCTTTAAATTTCGGGCGTAGTTTTGGCAGAACACTATCTGCAGCTTCATATTCACGTGTGAAAATAAAGCCAATATTGCGTTGATCCAGTTGCTCAATGACATAACCAAATGTCGCCAATGGATTCTCATCGCCAATATCATGCGAATCACCACGTGGCGCAAGATGCACACCAACTCGACCAGCGCCCCAAACTTCAATAAAGGTATCGACAACTTGCAGTAATAAACGCGCGCGATTTTCAATTGAACCGCCATATTCATCATCACGATGATTGGTTTTACTTTGCAAGAATTGGTCGATCAAATAACCATTCGCCGCATGCAGTTCCACACCATCAAAACCAGCTGCTTTCGCTTGTTCTGCGGCATTTTTATATTGCGCAACAATTTCCTGAATTTCTTCATGCGATAACGCACGCGGCGTTACATAGGGACGCTTTGGACGAAGTAAACTGACTTCACCCGCAGGTTGAATCGCACTTGGCGCCACAGGCGTATCACCATCCAACAAGTCTGGATGTGAAATACGTCCAACATGCCAAAGCTGAACCACAATTTTTGAACCTTGTGCATGCACAGCTTTAACAATTTTATTCCATGCCTGAGCCTGCTCTTGAGACCACAAACCTGGCGTATTGGCATATCCCGCTGCTTTTGGACTAATGACCGTTGCTTCGGTAATAATAAGACCCGCATTGGCACGTTGTTGGTAATATTCCACCATTAAATCGTTTGGAATACGTTGTTCACCACTACGCGCTCTGGTTAACGGAGCTAAAACCAAGCGGTTTTTAATCGTGAAATCACCTACTTGCAAAGTAGAATTTAGTTCAGCCATGATCGCCTCAACTTACACTTCTTCGATCTAAAGTGCTTGTTTTAAATGTTCGATATATTGCTGAATCAAAGCTTCATTGCGTGTGAAATAGGACCACTGTCCATATTTCTCGACATTAATCAAACCTGCCTGTTGTAGTACAGACAAATGATTCGACATGGTCGATTGTGCAACTTTTCCTAAACGTTCGATGTGTCCTGCACATACACCACGTTCAAAACTACCACCACATTGCTCAACGGGTAGAAATTGCTCAGGCTCTTTCAACCATTGCAAAATCTGTCGACGTAATGGATTGGCTAAGGCTTTGCTTATAACATCAATATCCATAGACTCACCACGTTTCTCAAGCGGCAACACTTTGTTCAGCACCTAAATCCAGTATATCGAACTTTTCAAATATTAATATCCATTTTTTTCGATATTAATATCATATTTTTTCGATTAACCAGTAGATGCTGAACGAGATTGCCGTTTTAATTGGATTAAAACTTATAAACCTTGTTTCAAACTTGCTTCGATAAATTTATCCAAGTCACCATCCAAAACTGCTTTGGTGTTGGAATTTTCCACACCAGTACGCAAGTCTTTAATGCGTGAATCATCTAAAACATACGAGCGAATCTGACTTCCCCAACCGATATCTGATTTCGAGTCTTCCAAGGCCTGCGCTGCTTCATTACGCTTGCTCATCTCTAACTCATAGAGTTTGGCACGTAATTGCTTCCACGCATGGTCACGGTTGGCATGTTGCGAACGCTGGTTCTGACATGCCACGACAATGCCTGTTGGTGCATGCGTTAAACGTACCGCAGAATCGGTTTTGTTAATGTGCTGACCACCTGCACCCGAAGCACGGTAGGTGTCGGTACGAACATCTGATGGATTGATATCGATTTCGATATTGTCATCAATCTCAGGTGAAATAAACACTGCTGAGAACGACGTATGACGGTTGTTATTACTGTCAAATGGCGATTTACGTACTAAACGGTGTACGCCACTTTCAGTACGTAACCAACCATACGCAAACTCGCCATCAACACGGATGGTGGCAGATTTAATACCTGCCACGTCACCATCTGACACTTCCATCAATTCAGCTTTAAAGCCATGACGTTCGATCCAACGTAGATACATACGCAATAACATCGATGCCCAATCCTGTGCTTCTGTACCCCCTGAGCCTGATTGGATCTCAAGGAAGCAAGGGTTTGGATCCATCGGATTACTGAACATACGACGGAATTCAAGATTGCCCAATGCCTGTTCAGCACTATCTAATTCTGCTTGTACATCCAACAATAAACTTTCATCATCCGCTTCAACTGCGAGGTCAAGCATTGCTTTTGCATCATCTAACTGTTCAGCAAGACGATCAAATACGCCTAGTGTGTTTTCTAAACTGCCCTTTTCTTTTGCGATGGCCTGAGCACGGCTCTGATCATTCCAAATCGCAGGATCTTCTAATTCTCTTAAAACTTCTTCTAAACGCTCAGCTTTTAGATCGTAGTCAAAGATACCCCCGTAGTGTTTGGCTACGATCAGATAAATCTTTCAATTGAATTAAATACGGATTAATTTCCACGCGTCTTTTCTCACACAGTTTTTCACTTAATTGCTTATTTTAACATAACTGTTTTGGTCGACACAGCTCTGTCATTTTGAATCCTTTTGTTTGTTAAATTTGCATTTCTCATTACTTTTTATTATCTCTTCAATGTTTCTTTGCCCCTGTTTGCTCAGGCCCACTGTGTGAAAATTAGACTAAAAACACTAAAACACATAATTCATCCTAAGTTTTAATAAATCAAAACAATGATTTTTTGTTTATATATATCAGATACATAAAATGTCAAAATTACAAGTCCATTACATTCGTACAGTTCGATTACTTTATCAAGATTGACGCTCGCGAAAATTGCTCTAGACTCAAGTTGTAACAAAACATGTATCAGTGTTTAACACTTGGTTTAAATCTTAATGAGGAAACAACCATGAAAAAATTAGCAATTGCATCAGCACTTTTATCTGCTATCGCAGTGACAGGCACTGCTCATGCTTATCAAGCTGAGGTAGGTGGTTCTTATACCTATAAAGACCAAGATCGTTTTGGTGACAGTGATCGTTTCAGCGTAGACGGCAAATATTACTTCAACCCAGTACAAACACGTAATGCACCTCTTGCAGAAGCAGCGTTCCTTGATCGTGCAAGCAATGTAAAAGCACAGTACGCTCATGAAGAAGATGATGCGATTAAAAATAACCAATATGGCGCGGGTATCGAATACTTTGTTCCAAACAGTGATTTCTATTTAAGCGGTAATATTGGCCGTGAAGAAATCAAACCAAATTCAAAATATCTCGATAACAAAGTGAAAATTAATCACTATGCAGGTGAAGTTGGTTACTTACCAGCACCAGGTTTATTGGTAGCAGCGGGTGCGAAAACTGTCGATGTTAAAGACGGTGACCGTGAAACTAGCCCAACACTTCGTGCGAAGTATGTAACTAAAGTTGGTCAAAATGATGTTAACCTAGAAGCATATAGTGCTTTTGGTGACAACAAAGAAGTGAAGTTAAAAGGCGATTACTTCATCGACAAAACTTTAAGTGTTGGTGTCGATTATCAAAAACTTAAGTATGACAACACGATTATCAACTCGAACGAATGGGGTATTTCTGCGAAGAAATTCTTCAATCAACAAGTGAGCTTAGAAGGTCGTGTCGGTTTTGGTAACGACAAATCATATGTAGATAATGACTACACTTCTTTCGGTCTTCGTGGCGCATACCGTTTCTAATTGCTAATCAGCAATAAAAAATCCGCTCATCAGAGCGGATTTTTTATTGTTTTAAATAAGCAATTTGCAATTGCAGACTGGTGTTACCATTAAAAACATTACGTTCCAAGGTATAGACTAAATCCACATAACCTAGCATTGGATTAAATTCAAAACGATCCATCGCATTAAATGCAATCGCATCAATAGAATGTGCCCCAGCCGCCACTTTGAGTTTTAAATGTTGCTCTTTGAGCCAACGATAATCGATCACTTTGAAACGTCCTTCAAACTGCGGTAAGGGAAATTTCTGCCCCCACGGACCCAATTGCTCAATCCAGTCCAATGTACCCAAATGCAGATCTGAATCAGTCAATTCACCATCCGTCCACAAGGTAGCGTGAAATAAATCATCATCCATTTCAGCAACAGATTGGGTAAAAATAGTTTTGAATTCATCAAAATTTTCTTTTCTTAGGGTTAAACCTGCCGCAGCCGCATGTCCACCAAAATGACTGACCAAATGTGGATATTGCTCCGCCACCTGCTCAATGGTATCTCGGATATGAATCCCCTCAATCGAACGTGCCGAACCTTTGATATGGATCCCATCTTCATCTGGAGCAAAGACAAGACTTGGTCGATGAAACTGTTCCTTTAAACGTCCAGCCACAATCCCAATCACACCTTGATGCCATTGTTCATCAAACATCACCAGCGCAGCAGGCAAATGTGAGGTTTCTAATTGAATATGTTGCAAGGCTTGCATAGCCTGTTGCTTCATTTCAGTTTCAACCTGACGGCGTTCATTATTCAGCTGATTCAACTGTTGTGCAATTGGATAAGCTGTTGCCATATCAGCTGCCAGCAAGCATTCAATTCCGATCCGCATGCTTTCCATACGACCTGCCGCATTAATTCGAGGGCCCACGACAAAGCCTAAATCCTGCGCACGTAAACTGGCGGCATCTCGCCCTGCAATATCCAGCAAAGCCAAGATACCAGCACGACATTGATGCTGCTGAATACGCTTTAAACCTGCATCAATCAAAATCCGATTGTTGTAATCCAAACTTGCCACATCGGCATAAGTCCCCAAAGCCACCAAATCTAGATACTGGGTAACTTTGCTGCTGCTTTTACCTTGCTGACTGCGAGCACTAGCCAATTTCGCCAATACATAAAAAGCAACGCCTACTCCTGCCAATGCTTTACTGGAAAATTCACAGCCCAGCTGATTCGGATTAACCACAGCTTCAGCACAAGGTGTCGGTTTAGTCGTGAGGTGGTGATCCGTAATGATCACCTGCATTCCCAATGCCTGTGCCGTTTCTACACCCGCATGGCTAGAAATACCATTATCCACGGTGATCAAAAGATCGGGCTGATAACTTTGCTGTGCCAGCTCTGCAATTGCAGGAGTGAGTCCATAGCCATACTTAAAACGATCAGGTACCAGATACTCAACTTTGGCCCCCATATCTTTCAACGCAAGAACCATCAAAGCAGTACTTGTTGCACCATCAGCATCATAGTCTCCGACAATGACGATCTGCTGTTGTTGATCAATGGCTTGATCCATTAAGGCAACCGCTTGTTCCAACCCTTTTAACGCGGGAGAGAGTAAATGCTTGAGCTTGAGTTGCAACTCTTGTTCGGATTGAACACCACGTCTTGCCAAAATTTCAGCGATAAACATAGGCACGCCCTGAAACTGTTCAGGGCGTGTCAGCAAAGGTCTTTTTTGAATTTGAATCTGGGTCATTTATGGCATCAAACGTTGTATAGTCCAAAGTCCGTTCTGTTTTTCATAACTTAAACGGTCATGTAGGCGATTTGGTCGCCCTTGCCAGAACTCATAATAATCTGCTTCGAGGCGATAACCGCCCCAAAATTCAGGCTTATCCAGTTCATTCTGGGCTTGACTCTGCAATGTTTGAAAACGTTGTTGCAATAACTCACGGCTCTCAATCACACCACTTTGTGGGGTACTGATATGCGCAGCGATCTGACTATCACGTGGACGTTTATGGTAATAATCCGTCGACTCTTGTTCAGAAATCTTTATCACCCGACCACCAATACGTACCTGACGTTCCAGACTTGGCCAGTAAAATAACAATTCTGCATAAGGATTTTCAGCAAGATCCAAGCCTTTCTGACTGTCATAATTGGTATAAAAGTCATAACCTGCTTCGGTCGCACCTCGTAACAACACCGTACGCACATGTGGACGGCCTTGCGTATTTGCTGTCGCTAGAGACATGGCATAAGGCTCATGTAGATTCGCGGCCAATGCATGGTTAAACCAATTGAGAAACTGTACATGTGGCTGCGCACTGATTTGCGCTTCGTGCAATTCACCTTGCTCGTAACTCAAGCGCAGTTCACTCAGGTCCTTAATCACATCACTCATGATCGCTCTCCCTTAAGCAGCTTGGGCGTGAGCTCGTACCGCATCGGCCAAATGGTTCGCCAATGCTTCAACTTCTTGCTGTTGATCACCTTCAACCATGACACGAATCACAGGTTCTGTCCCTGATTTACGAATCAACAAACGTCCACGACCTTTCAGTTGTTGTTCCGCTTTTTCAAACTCAGCCACCAAAGCTGGAATCGAATATGGGTCAATCATGTGTTGTAAGCGTACATTCACCAGCACTTGAGGGAATAACACAAAACCTTCCACCAATTCATGTAACGCTTTCGCTTGTTCCACCATCACCGTAAGTACTTGTAAGGCAGCAATGATGGCATCGCCTGTGGTGCTCTTATCCAATGTGAGAATATGACCTGAAGGCTCACCACCTGTCATCCAAGCATTTTCTTCAAGTGCTTGTAATACATAACGGTCACCCACACTCGCACGTACAAAAGCCACATTGGCTTTTTCTAATGCCAGCTCGAGTGCCATATTACTCATTACTGTGCCAACAACACCCACTGGCTTATTTTTAGCCTGTGTTGCAAGGATATATAGGATATGGTCACCATCAATCAACTGACCATTTTTATCCACCATCACCACACGGTCAGCATCACCATCAAAAGCAATACCAAGATCGGCTTTATGTTCAATCACTGCTTTTTGCAATTGCTCAGGATGGGTTGAACCACAGTTTTCATTAATGTTTAAACCATCTGGCTCATTAAATAATGGAATGACTTTGGCACCCAACTCACGGAAAACCGATGGCCCAACGCTATAGGCTGCTCCGTTAGCACAATCCACCACAATTTTTAAATTACGCAAGTCAAAATGATATGGGAAAGTCGATTTACAAAATTCGATATAACGCCCGTTGGCATCTTTTACACGTACACTTTTGCCCAGATTTGCTGTGTCATCAATGACAAGATCTTTCTCTAGCTCTTGATTGATCTGCTCTTGGATTACATCTGGAAGTTTTTTGCCTTCACTCGAGAAAAACTTAATCCCATTATCAAAATACGGATTATGTGAAGCCGAAATGACGATTCCCGCGTGTGCATGCAGTGCACGGGTTAAGTGTGCAATCGCAGGGGTTGGTAATGGTCCCAATAAATGGACATAAACGCCCGCAGCATTCAAACCTGCTTGCAATGCCGCTTCTAAAATATAACCCGACAAACGTGTATCTTTCCCCAGTACTACAATCGGTTTATTTTTAGGGCTATTTCTCTTTAATACTTTTCCTGCCGCGAAACCCAATTTTAATGCAAACTCGGGAGTAATTGGCATTTGTCCAAATTTGCCGCGAATTCCATCAGTACCAAAATAGCTCATCTTCTACTCACTTTCTTATCTTTATATGGTTTCTAACCATATCTTTCTTCATCGTATTCACTTTACACCAAAACAAAAAAAACCGTCAGTGTCCTGACGGTTTTTCGATCAGCAAAATTACCAAAAATCAACCAACTCGATAGTTTGGCGCTTCCTTGGTAATCGTCACGTCATGAACATGTGATTCTGACATGCCTGCTGAAGTAATTTTCACAAATTTCGCATTTTGACGAAGATCTTCAATGACAGATGAACCCGTATAACCCATTGATGAACGTAAGCCACCCATCATTTGATGTACGATATTCCCCATTGGTCCTTTGTATGGAACACGGCCTTCAATACCTTCTGGAACTAACTTTTCCGCACCCGCTTTAGCGTCTTGGAAGTAACGGTCTGCAGAACCAGATACGCCTGCCATTGCACCCAATGACCCCATACCACGATACGCTTTGTAGTAGCGACCTTGGAAGAATTCAACTTCACCTGGCGCTTCTTCAGTCCCGGCAAGCAGTGAACCTACCATAATCGTACTCGCACCTGCACCAATCGCTTTCGCCATGTCACCAGAGAAACGAATACCACCATCTGCAATCAAAGGAATTTGATCTTTCAGTGCGTTGGCAACGCTATCAATTGCAGAAATCTGTGGCATACCGATACCTGCCACAATACGTGTCGTACAGATTGAACCTGGGCCGATACCAACTTTCACCGCATCTGCACCTGCATCAAGCAATGCCAATGCTGCATCACCTGTTGCGATATTTCCACCAATGACTTGAACTTGTGGGTAGTTTGCTTTTACCCAACGTACACGTTCAATAACACCCGCTGAGTGACCATGGGCAGTATCTACGACAATCGCATCTACGCCTGCATCAACCAAAGCTTCTACACGGCTTGGGGTTTCAGCACCTGTACCAACCGCAGCACCAACACGTAAACGACCCAAATCATCTTTACAACTGTTTGGGTAGCTTTCAGCTTTACGGAAGTCAGTTACGGTAATTAAGCCTTTCAGCTCATTGTTTTCACCAACGACCAAAACTTTTTCAATACGATGCTTTTGTAGCAATGCTTGGATATTTTCCTTCGATTCGCCTTCACGAACAGTCACGAGACGATCTTGGCCTGTCATGATGTTACTTACAGGCTGTTCAAGATTGGTTTCAAAGCGTGTGTCACGACCTGTGACAATACCCACCACTTTGCCATCTTTTACAACAGGCACACCGCTAATATTATTCGCTTGGGTAATCGCAATCAGCTCACGTACTGTCGTTTCAGGACCAACCGTAATTGGGTCTTTCACCATACCTGCTTCAAATTTTTTCACACGGCGAACTTCAGCGGCTTGCGCTGCAATATCCATGTTTTTATGCAAAATACCAATACCGCCATTTTGCGCCATCGCAATCGCCATACGTGATTCAGTCACTGTATCCATTGCAGCAGAAACGAGAGGGATATTAAGTTGAATTCCGCGAGTTAAACGTGTCTTTAAGGAGACATCTTTTGGGAGAACAGTTGAGTAGGCAGGAAGTAATAAGACATCATCGAAGGTTAGCGCTTCTTGAACGATGGTCAGCATAACAATCTCACTGGTAATTTCCGTGAGCTATTATAAACAAATTTCGATGTGATTTCATTTTCTATGATGAAAATAATTTTAATCGGCACTTCAGTGGCTTTCTATTCCATCATTTTGAGTACTGATTCGTGAAATACAACTCTCACAATCATTTGTTATTCATACTATATTCAATAACCTACAATTCAAAAAACCAAAACTCACGGATGGAACAGCAACCTCTCTGCCCCACCACGCCATAAAGCGTTACATTTCACTGATCACAACTTAACTCATTTCAGTGGGCAAGCTAAAGACATATTCATTCATTAAGTCCACACCACATTCCAAGGTTTCGATCCAGTCTAAAAATTGATGGATCATGTCCTTGCCTATAAATGCTGTGCCATGTTGCGGCACAATCATGTCCAAATCCATTTGCCGTACCATATTCACCCACAAACGAATGACTTTATTGGAGCACATATAACGCTGATGGAAGCCTTTCATTTTTTTAATATGCGCGTCAAAGTCAGTAATCGGCAAACTGGCATCTTCTACAATTGAAGCCCCCATATCACCAGAAAACAGAATTTTTGCGGTTGGATCATAAAACTGGAAATTGCCCACCGAATGCAGAAAGTGGGCGGGAACTGCAACGATGGCAGATTCACCCAAAGCAATGATTTGTCCCGTATCTGCAAGCTCGATCAGACGCTCTTCCCAGTTGCCTTTCATGCGATCACTCATAAAGGCAGAATTCAAATGTGGCAAGAAACGTGCCCATAGTTTTGATGCCACCACTTTGGCATCGGTATAGACCAACCAACGTGGCATCGAGGTAATAATGTCTGGGTCTTGATGCGAAGCCATCACATAATCCAGATTTTTCAGTTTGGTATAGCGATTAAGCTCCATGGTGAGAGGCACATAGGTCAGATCTCCACCCGGATCTAAAACAGCCGCCCGATCATGATCAATAATTAAAAATTGATTGGCCTGAATGCCGTCTCCTTTAACCAAACTGGTAAAACTAATGCATTTATGTGTGCCATTATCAAACAAAATTTGTGATGTTGTCCGCTCAAAACTCATAATTTCCCCAGAAAAATTCTTTAAATATTAAATATTTTTAATTCCATAATAAAATAATGGGATTTAGTTCGCATTTCAATCAGATATTGGACTTTTATCATAATTTATAAGAAAAAAAACCCATCACATTGGGATGGGTTCGCATAGATTTAAAATGTCAGCAGACTAAAAGAAATAGTGTTGCACCAAAGCAGAGACCCCAACGACCAAGAAAATCGCAGCCCCAATCTTATGAATCAAGGAAATCGGTAACTTATCCGCCAGCTTATCACCAATAAACACTGCAGGTGCATTAGCAAGCATCATTCCGAACGTGGTGCCTAACATGACCCAGAAAACACTGTCAAATCGTGCTGCCAAGGCCACGGTTGCAATTTGAGTTTTATCACCAATTTCAGCCAAGAAAAACAGGATGAACGTTGCACCAAACACCCCAAATTTTTGCCATTTATTGATATTTTCGGTTTCGTCACCCAATTCATCTGGAATCAGCATCCAAATCGCCATCCCAATAAAACCAAGTGCAAGAATCCATAACAAGATTTCAGGACTGAGTACGGTGGTAATCCATTGCCCTAAGACAGCGGAAATACCATGATTAATAGTCGTAGCTAATAGAATGGCAATAAGAATCGGAATCGGTTTACGAAAACGTGCAGCGAGTAATAATGCGAGCAATTGTGTTTTGTCACCCATTTCAGCAAGGGCAACAATCGATGTGGAGATGAGAAATTCATACATAGTTGAATGCTCTGGCTAGCAAAATATACCGATGACCTACCCCTCCTGCTAGCCAAAATCAAATAGATTGATGCAGAGTGGTAAATCAAAGGTCTTGCCAACAAAAGCTCAGCTAAACAGCTGCTCTTGGTTCTTTGCTATGATGACCATGCTCTGTTGAGCAATTATGTTGATCATCACCTCTTTACTTTGCGTAAAGAGCGGCTACTCCCCAATGAAGTGATTTCATTCTATCAAACAATAAAACGATTTTAAATCGTTATGCCCAAAATTTTTGGTAACTCCAAATCAATATACGTGCAAGCCCCAGAAAAAAAGCCAAATAAGCACTTAAGCCAAGAAAACCAAAACTGCCCCAACCACTTGCACCACCAACATGTTGTGCCTGATATTCCATTGCCATGACCACTGTCGCTACCAGCACTTCGATGCCCATTACAGCATACATGACCCAGTCCCAAGGGAAATGCAGGAAGCTCACCCACAATCCCATCAGCACAAAAACGATGAGTAATATGGGTAGCATCACCCGATAAATCACTAACATCCTTGCTCCTTGATTCAAAAAATCGTTATCAATACAAATTTATTTTAGGCAAAACCATGCTCAAATAAAGCCCTATTTTTATCATGCTAAAAATAGAAAACCCCGCTTAAGCGAGGTTTTCTAAATTCAAATCATAATTAGAGTAATAAGCTACGAATATCTTTAAGCAACTTGGTCAACTTATTGGTAAAGCGTGCGGCATCTGCACCATTAATGACACGATGGTCATAAGACAATGACAATGGCAACATCAGACGCGGATCAAAATCTTTGCCATTCCATACGGGTTGCATGGTTGCAGGTGAAATACCTAAAATCGCAACTTGTGGCCAGTTCACCAATGGTGTAAATGCGGTTCCACCAATACTGCCTAGGCTGGTAATGGTAAAGTTAGCACCTTGCAAGTCTTTCGGTGACAACTTGCGATCACGTGCTTTTTGGCTAAGTTCAGCCAATTCAGCTGCAATTTGCTTAATTGATTTCTGGTCTGGATTACGCAATACAGGAACGGTTAATCCATCTGGCGTTGCGACTGCAATCCCCATATGAATCTCATTACGCAATAACACTGACTTTTGGTCATCCGCCAAATGCCCAGCAAAATAAGGCTCTTCTTTTAGCAGGTGTGCAACGGCTTTGGCAATAAAGGCCAAAATGGTTAAGCTAAGACCTTGCTTTTTAAAGCCATCTTTCAACTCACCACGCCACGCTTCGAGCTCAGTAATATCCGCCAAGTCAAACTGTGTTACTTGAGGAATGAAATTATTCAATGACAATTGCGGAACAGAAACCTGTTGCAAACGTGTCATCGCTTTCGCTTCACCACCACCAAATGCGCTAAAGTCTGGCAACTTCGGCAAGCCTGAAGCCACTGGAGCTGCTTGAGAGCTAGCTGCTGCCTGTGGTGCAGTAAGGCGTGTTTTCACATAAGCAAATACATCTTCCTTAATGACACGATTATGCTCGCCAGATGCTTTCACCTGTCCAAGCACAACACCCAACTCACGTGCTAATTTACGTACAGCTGGGCCTGCATAAACCTTGGCATTTTCTGCTTCTTGCGCTTTGGTCAGCTTCTCAGCTTGCGCTGGCGCACTTGGTGCTGCTGTCGTTGCTGCCTGTGGTTTTGCTGGTGCTGCTTGCGTAGCAGGCGCAGCGGCTGGTTGAGTTTTTGGTGCTGCTGGAGCAGCAGCCTGACCACTCACCTCAATCGTTGCCAAAGCCACGCCTTGACGAACTTCTTGATTGGCAGAAACATGAATCGCTTTCACAATCCCCGCTACCGAGCTTGGCACTTCAACAGAGGCCTTATCCGACTCAACCACACATAAGCTTTGTTGAGCTTCAACACGATCACCGACATTGACCAGAATTTCTGAAACAAGTGCTTTTTCTACACCCAGATCAGGCACTTCAATTTCGACATTACCTGTTGAGGTATTGCTTGCAGCTGGTGCTACTGTCGTTGCGACTGGCGCTTCTGTTTGAGTTGGGGCTGCTTGCGGTTCAGATGACGTTGCAGCACTCGCAGTCTTGACCTGAATCAGTACCACACCTTCTTTGATGCTGTCGCCTTCTTTAATCTGGATCGCTTCCACAATCCCCGCTACCGAGCTTGGTACTTCTACAGTCGCTTTGTCCGACTCAACCACAACAATACTTTGTTCAGGTTCAATCTGATCACCGACTTTGACCAGCACTTCTGCAACCAACGCTTTTTCTACACCAATATCTGGAACTTTTACATCCACAACCTGGCTTGCTGTCGCTGCTGCAGCGGGTTGTGCTTTTGTTTCAGCCTCGACAGGTTTCGCTTCTGCTTTTGGCGCTTCTGACTTCGGTGCTTCGTTCACAGGTGCTTCAGCAGCAGACTCAGACTCTAACTCAATCAATGCGACGCCTTCAGTGACTTCATCGCCTTGTTGAACCAGAATACTTTTCACAATACCTGCCGCAGTGCTTGGTACTTCTACCGTTGCCTTATCTGATTCTAAAACCAGAAGACTATCGTCAACTGCAACATGGTCGCCTACTTTGACCAAGATTTCTGCAACAAGTGCTTTATCTACGCCAATATCAGGTGCTTGGATTTGCATAATTATTTCCCCTCACCTGTTTGTGTTTCATGGTATTCAGCAACTGCCTGAACTTCTGGATGCGCTTGTGGCGCCCATGCAACTGGACGGTCAGTATCTAACTCAAAGTTAGAAATTGCATCTTTGACTAAACGCGCGTCTACTTCGCCTTCGTCAGCTAATTTTTTCAAAGTCGCAACAACGATATGCGCAGCATCAACACCAAAGAAACTACGTAAGTTCGCACGTGTATCTGAACGGCCGTAACCATCCGTACCTAATGCAACAAATGGACGACCATCTGGTAGATATGCGCGGATTTGTTCACTGTACGCACGCATATGGTCTGTCGCAGAAACGACGATACCTTCCGTACCACGTAACTGTTTAGATACCCAAGATTCTTTCACTTCTTCAGTCAGCGGATGTAAGCGGTTGTACTCTTCACATGCCATACCGTCACGTGACAACTCATTGAAGCTGGTTACGCTCCAAACATTTGAGTGGATCTGGTATTCGTCACGTAAGATTTTCGCAGCTTTAATCACTTCACGCAGAATAACGCCTGAACCCAATAATTGAACCGTTGCTTTTTCATCTTTTTCGAATAAGTACATACCACGTTTAATGCCTTCCTCAGCGCCTTCTGGCATTGCAGGATGCTCGTAGTTTTCGTTCATTACGGTTAAGTAATAGAACACTCGCTCTTGGTTTACATACATACGTTGTAAACCGTCATGGACGATCACAGCCAATTCATAACCAAAACATGGATCATAAGATACGCAGTTTGGAATAGTATTCGCCAAGATATGTGAATGACCATCTTGATGCTGTAAACCTTCACCGTTCAGTGTGGTACGGCCAGCAGTCGCACCCAACAAGAAACCTTGTGCCTGTGCATCACCAGCAGCCCATGCAATGTCACCAATACGTTGGAAACCAAACATTGAGTAGTACATGTACATTGGAATCATTGGCAAGTTATTGGTTGAATAACTGGTTGCCAACGCAGCCCATGCACTCATCGCACCCGCTTCGTTGATTCCCTCTTGAAGCATGTGGCCATCACTTGCTTCACGGTAATGCATTAACTGTTCTTGGTCTTCTGGAGTATATTTTTGACCATGAGCAGCATAAATACCAAGCTGACGGAACATCCCTTCTAAACCAAATGTACGTGCTTCATCTGGAACGATTGGAACTACGCGGTCTTTAATTGCTTTTTCTTTCAGTAAAGCAGCAATTAAACGCACCATCACCATCGTGGTCGATTGCTCTTTACCACCTGAACCATTTAATACAGCATCAAATACAGATAATTCAGGAATCGCTAAAGTTTCACTCTCACGACGGCGTGCAGGTAGGTAACCCCCTAATGCTTCACGACGCGCCTTCATATACTTCATTTCTGGAGAGTTTTCACTTGGGCGGTAGAATGGAAGCTCTTCTAACTTATCATCTGTAAATGGCAGGTTAAAACGGTCACGTACATATTTCAAAGAGTCGATCTGCATTTTTTTGATTTGGTGAGTTTTGTTCACCGCTTCAATTTCTTCAGACAAACCGTAACCTTTAACCGTTTTCGCAAGAATAACGGTTGGTTGACCTTTGGCTTTCATTGCTTCTGCATAGGCAGCAAAAACTTTGTACGGGTCATGACCACCACGGTTAAGATTATCGATATCTTCATCGCTTAAGTCTTTTACAAGTTCCGCAGCTTCTGGGTACTTGCCAAAGAATTTCTCACGTGTATATGCACCGCCTTTCACTTGATAGCGTTGGTACTCACCATCAACTGTTTCGTCCATGACCGCTTTTAAAGCACCTGAAGTATCTTGAGCAAGAAGTGGATCCCAATGACGGCCCCACACCACTTTAATGACACGCCAACCCGCACCACGGAATAAAGATTCTAATTCTTGAATAATTTTACCGTTACCACGTACAGGACCATCTAGGCGCTGTAAGTTACAGTTCACCACCCAAATGAGGTTATCAAGCTTTTCACGACCCGCAAGTGAAATTGCGCCCGTACTTTCTGGTTCATCCATCTCACCATCGCCAAGATATGCCCAGACTTTACGATCTTCTTCTTTGATCAAGCCGCGATTCATCAAATATTTTTGAATGTGTGCCTGATAAATCGACATAATTGGACCAAGACCCATGGATACGGTTGGGAATTGCCAATAGTCCGGCATTAAATATGGATGTGGATAGCTTGGTAAACCGTTACCGCCAACTTCACGGCGGAAATTACTTAACTGCTCTTCATTTAAACGTCCTTCGAGGAAAGAACGTGCATAAATACCAGGCGCACAGTGACCTTGGTAATAAATCATATCGCCGCCAAAGTTATTGCTGTTTGCGCGGAAGAAATGGTTAAAACCAACGTCATACAATGTTGCAGACGATGCGAAACTTGCAAGGTGACCACCGAGATCGTCACCCGTTTTATTGGCACGTAATACCATTGCCAAAGCATTCCAGCGGATCAAGGCACGGATACGGCGTTCCATATCCTGATCGCCAGGCATTGCTGGTTGTTCTTCAACTGAAATGGTGTTGAGGTAAGGTGTATTGATGCGTTGGATTGGAACGTGTTTTGCAATAGCCCGTTGATAAAGTTTTTCTAGCAAGAAGGCAGCACGTTCCGTGCCCATATGTTGTAATACTGAATCAAATGCTTCTTGCCATTCTTGGGTTTCTTGCGCGTCAGAGTCGCCATAAAACGCCATACAATTCACCTTTTCCCTTAAGTTATTTGTCGACCCTATTTTTATCATGTTTTGCTGTGATAGAACTATTGCCCCAGATGAATGCAAAACGCCTTATTATTTTCTGACAAAATAGTCATTGACCTAAATGAAACAAAACACATAAAAAATCGCCAATAAAGGCGATTTTTTTGAATATTGATATACAACTGTTAACAAATTACATTAAGGCAACATTGCTAAGTAAGTTGATGGATTTTTACGTTGACCATCTTTTACAACTTCAAAGTGTAAATGTGGCCCAGTACAACGACCTGTACAACCGACATTTGCAATATGTTCACCAGCACCTACACGATCACCAGCACTGACGATTAAGCGCGAAGCATGTGCATAACGGGTGATGTAACCATTGCCATGATCAATTTCAACATATTGACCATAACCCGTACCCCAACCTGACTTTGTCACCACACCCGGGCCTGTTGCATAGATTGGCGTACCAGACGGCGCAGCAAGGTCAACACCTGAATGGTGGCGAGTAGAACCGAGTAGTGTGCGATTGCCCCAAGAAGAACTTACACGACCCTCTTGTAGCGGATGGCTAACCAGCCAAGAATAACCAGTATTTGCTGAAAATGACGGTGCGTTGTCTTGAGTTGAAATAGCTGAACGGCCATATTTCTTCTCGATCGTCGCATTATTCAATTCAATGGTTTTTTCGCGTAGTTTAACTGACACATTCGATACAGCTGGCAAATCCATATCAGCTGAATGAGTATAAGAACCTTGAGCTAAGGTTTTTGATAATTGCTCTAAGCGGTCATCGCCTGTCGTCTGACCAATGTTCTGATAATCTGCAAAAGCAACCGAAGCAGCTGAAGCAGCCAATGAAAATGCGAGTAAAATACGACGCGTGTGATGCATAAAAAACCTCTTGAAACCGTCCTTCAAACGTTCCTTTATCATCTGTTCCTTGATAACAGCTGAACCAAACGCTTAAGATGGACACATTACCTCCGAGGAAGTCACATGTCTGAACCTAACAACGTTTTCCAACAGAAAGGACAACATATAAAAACTGGAAACTTAACGCTTCTGACGACGCAAGTGACACAATGGAAACAACTTACGAAAATTATTCAACCGTTATTGCCCCAACCAGAGCAATGGCAAGTTGTTTGTTATCAACACGGGGTTTTGATCATAACTGGTGAAAATCAAGCAATGATTAGTCAACTCAGCTATTTACAAAGCCACTATGTTGCGCAGTTAGCTCAGCTCGAAGGACTCAAGGAATTACGAAAAATCCAAGTTCGCTTAAGAAACAAAAATGTTGTCTCTCGTGAACCCTCTCCCCCAACAAAAACACTGACATCAGAGACCCAAGAGCTATTACGCAGCGCCGCTGAATATGTGAGCGACCCTAAGCTTAGCCAAGCTTTACTACGTTTGGCAAGCAATAAAAAGTAAACTTCATATATTAAGTGTTGGAATACACACTATTTTTATGTGATGGAAATCTCAAATTCAATTGTTATAACATAACATAGGCAATAAAAGACAATGACTTATGTCACACTTACATAAGGAATTGGACAATCACTCTCGTTATTAAATGTTACAATTTCATAGCTGCTTGGATCATTTTGAACATTGCGTAATAACTGATTATTCAGCGCATGCCCTGACTTATACCCATCAAACTTGGCAATAATTTGATGTCCAAGTAAATATAAGTCTCCCACCGCATCTAGAATTTTGTGACGCACAAACTCATCAGCAAAGCGCAAACCTTCTTCATTCACCACCCCTGTGTCATCGACACCAATCGCATTTTCTAAACTCGCACCTAATGCCAAATTATTGGCTTTCAAATAGTCTAAATCTTTCATAAAGCCAAAGGTTCTTGCTTCACTGACTTCATAGACGAAGGTTTCTGTAGAGAAATCGATGGTGGCTGACTGGTATTCTTTAGCAAATGCTGGATGGTCAAAATCGATGGTAAAGTTGAGCTGGAAGCCTGAATGTGGTGAGAAAATTGCTTTTTTATCATCAATTAAAGCCTCGACTGGCTTTAAGATACGAATGAACTTCTTTGGCGCATCTTGCTCCGCCAGTTCACCTTGCATCAGCAAATAGATAAAAGGTCCCGCACTTCCATCCATAATCGGCACTTCAGAGGCAGACACTTCAACGATCAGATTGTCGATCCCTAATCCAGCAATCGCGCTCATGACATGTTCAATGGTACCGACCTTGATGTCTTCACGAACCAAGTTCGAGCACATAAAGGCTTCTTGGATCAATAAAGCGTTGGCAATAATGTCAACAGGGGGATTTAAGTCGATACGGCGAAAGACAATACCTCCATCAATATGATGTGGAACAAAATTAATCAGCACCTTCTGACCACTGTGCAGACCAATCCCGCTCGCTTTCACCACACGTTTGAGAGTACGTTGTTTCAACATGCCATACCAACTTCATTTGCAAAAACCGATATAACTTAGCATATTTTGCCATTTTAAAAAAATAAAAAAGGGGACAATTACTTGCCCCCTTTCTCTAAATATATGATTTTATTATTTACGCTGTTGATTTTTCAGATAGTCTTGAATGCTCATTGGCGATGAACGTGGCGTAGAACTTGCTGCTGCACTCGCTGGAGCATCAACATTTGCACGTTTGCTGATCGCTGGAACATCATCTTCATCTACAGATTGCTGAGCAGCTTGCGAAGCAGGTGCATGTGAAACCACCGCACGTCTCTTCTGATCAACTTCACTCGCATTACGCGTTAAACCTGTGGCAATCACAGTAACACGGAGTTCGTCACGTGCATCTGGATCAAATACGGTACCGTAGAAGATTTCACCTTCATCCAAATCAACGATTTGGTTAACGACATCAGTAATAATTTCAGTTTCACGCAGGGTAATATCATCACCACCCGTGATATTGATCAACACACCTTTCGCATTGATAATATTTACATTATCAAGCAATGGACTACGAATCGCCTGTTCAGCGGCTTGACGAGCACGATCTTCACCACGACCCAAACCAGCACCCATCATCGCATAACCACGCGTACTCATTGCTGTTTTCAAATCGGCGAAGTCGAGGTTAATATGACCACGATTAACCACCAAATCAAAGATACTGCGTACCGCATTCAACAATACATCATCTGCCTTTTTATAGGCATCTTTCATTGAGATATCACCATACACGCTAAGTAAGCGTTGGTTTGGAATGATAATCAATGAATCAACATGTGCTTCTAATGCATCAATACCTTTTTCAGCAGACTTTTGGCGACGACGACCTTCAAAGTTGAATGGTGTAGTGACCACACCTACGGTCAAGATACCCATCTCTTTGGCAACTTCTGCAACCACTGGCGCAGCACCTGTACCCGTACCGCCGCCCATGCCCGCAGTAACGAACACCATGTCAGTCCCTTCAAGGTGCTGACGGATCACGTCACGGCTTTCTTCAGCTGCGATTTGACCGACTTCTGGATTCGCTCCAGCGCCCAAACCACGCGTACTTTGTTCACCCAATTGAATTTTGAATGGAGCATTCATGCTATCCAATGCTTGTTTGTCCGTATTTGCACAGACAAATTTTACGCCTTGAATATCAGATTGCGCCATGTGCTGCACGGCATTACCACCGCCACCACCCACACCAAATACTGTGAAACGGGCTTGACCGTTGCCATTGTCTAGTTCATCTTCTATAAATTCAAATGAGGCCATGACCTTTAGATTTCCTAATATTAATGGCAGTTACTTCAGCCCGTTACTGCCCTGATTTTTAAACAACTGATGTGTAGGATGCTGTTCAATAATCGCTAGCTTGTCAAGTACAGTGGCGGATTTAGAACAACTTCCTAACAAATTTTCCCAAAAATAACTACAACTTAAAAGATGGCCTTTAATTTGCTATTTAATGCATTCCAACCATTGGCAACCCGATCAACAAAACTACGATCACTTGCTTCTTCTGGTTCTTCAACTGTATCTTGCAAATCGCTTTGGCTAAACATCAACAAACCCGATACTGTGGCGTACATTGAACGACGCAAAGCAGGTAAATGTTGATCATCCGCATAGACTTGTAATGGCGGATTGCCTAAATGTGCAGACACGCCCAACATACGACGCGCCAAATTCACCATACCTTCAATTTGACAAGAATCGCCTGTGAGTACCACACCATGGTAGAGACCATGAATTGCACCGCTATGTTCCAGTTCTTCACGAATTAAAGTGAAGATTTCTTCATAACGCGCAATGATGATTTCTGCAAGCTCAATACGACTGATGGTTTGTGTACCGTCAATCGCTTGCACTTGAATCATGTGATCTGGCTTCACCACACTTAAGTCAACACAACCATGCAAAATTTTGATGCGTTCAGCTTCTTCGGTTGTGGTCTGTAAAACAGCGGCAATATCACGGGTGACATTCTCACCACCACGTGGCAAGGTTCGTGCCAAAGCCAAACGACCATCTAAATACACCGCAATATTGGTAATTCCTGCGCCAATATCAACTAAACATACACCATATTCTTTTTCATCTTTGAGCAGACTGGCTTCAGCGGTTGCCAAGCAAGACACCACCATTTTTTCCACCCCGATATTGGCCCCTTTCATGGCACGATCAAGGTTTTGCATGGTGCTGATCGGCATCATCATCAACTGATAATGACCGGTCATGCTATGCGCAGACATATTCACTGGGTTTTGTACCCATTCAGCTGAATCACCAAGCTCAAAACCCAATGGCACAGCACTGGCGAGGTAATAGTCTGGTGATACATGACTCGCTTTGGCCAACTCTAGTGCACGAACCACTTCATTCGTCGTAATAATATGATCGTGGTTGGCGACTGGGGTACGGCCTGATGCATAAAAACTTTGTAATTCTGTACTTGGAATCGACACCCACGCACTATGAATACGACACTCCGCCATATCCTCAGCTTCGGATACCGCATTCTTAATCGCCGCAATCACCTTGTCTAAGCTAACAATCTTGCCTTTAACCATACCTCGGTTGCGAGCAGTTGCCATGCCAATGACTTGGATCTTATCTGGTGCATGGATCTTACCAATCAAAACTGAGACTTTATGGGTCCCAATATCAATCGCAACAACTGAGGGAACAGCTTCACTCATTACTTCAATACCATATCTTTAGTGTTGTTTAGGACAACTGTCCTTTATTTTAAGCCACGTATTATGGCTTTGCCTGAATTGCCCCTGCAAGGCTTGTGTCATCAATCGTTACAACTAACTGACCGTTAACAATCTTTGGCGGAGCTGCGTTTTTCCACTGAATAGCCAAGCCATTCCGATAACGCAAATCAATCGCCGTGATTTTTGACCATACAGGTTTTAAATCCGTTTGTGCCAAATGGCTTAAGCGTTGCAACTTATTCATGGTTTGATCTTGGTCCACAATAATCCGTAGGCCCGAATCAAACTGCATGAACCAAGTCATACGCTCGGTTAAATACAATTCTTTTAATCTCAAATTCGCTGGATGAAACAATTGATTAATTTCATTATAGCGACGCATCATCATTTTGGATTGGCTGGCTGGCCCATGTAAAAGCGGCAAGTTTGGATGTGCTGTTGGCACCGCCTCGCTAAATACATCGCCATTGTCACTCAGCAAACGCCCTGTTCCCCAACGTGCAATCGCATGACGCGGCATTACCCGCACTCGAATTGCATTTGGCCAAGCCCGTGACACCACCACACGATCAACCCAAGACACTTTTAATGCTTGATCTCGAATCTGTTCTAAATCTGAAGTGAAGTAGTTATCTTTAACAATTGGATTGAGAAATTGAACCAGCTGTTGATTTTCAACATCAGAATTGGTCCCAACCACCTGCAACTGCGCGACTCGTGCATCCGTCATGACTTTATACAAGCCAAACAGACCCAACGCCAATACAGCAAATGCAATCACCAGCAACATCCAACCGCCCGCATTCACCATTTTCTGTTTAGGCGAAGGCGGTTTCTCGTGAATCGAGCTAATGGCTGGCCGTGTTTTACGGCGCATAGAGGCAGGAAGCTGAGCCATAAATCGTTAAGCCGATGCTGCTAAGGTTTGCTCTAAAATAGCAACACAAAGCTGATCAAAACTATAACCGACAGCTTGTGCTGCTTTTGGCACCAAAGAATGGCTGGTCATACCTGGAACTGTGTTCACTTCTAACAACCAGAAGTTCCCCTGTTCATCCTGCATCGCATCAATACGGCCCCAACCTTCTGCACCTACGGCTTGGAAAGCGCGTAAGCAGAGCGCTTGCAAGCTTTTCTCTTCTGCTTCGCTTAAACCGCAAGGAATGCCATATTCCACATCATTACGCTGATACTTTGCTTCATAGTCATAAAAAGCAACGTCTGCTGGTGGCTGTAAACGAATCACAGGCAATGGCTGACCATTCAAGAATGAGATCGTAAATTCACGACCTGTAATCCATTTTTCTGCCATCACCACAGCATCATGCTGAGTTGCTTTTTCAATTGCAGCAGCAAAATCCTCAGCTTTTTCAACCTTGCTCATCCCAACGCTTGAACCTTCATGCACAGGTTTGATAATCACAGGTAAGCCCAATTCAGCAATCACAGGTTCAAGATCCGTATCTTTGGTGATAATGCGGTAAGGTGCAGTTGGCAAGTCACTGCCCTGCCAGATTTGCTTGGTCTTAACTTTATCCATACCAATGGCAGAACCTTGCACGCCTGTACCTGTATAAGGAAGGTTTAACCACTCCAATACACCTTGGATCTGACCATCTTCACCGCCACGACCATGCAACACGATAAATGCGCGATCATAAGCAACTAACTCAGTCACACTACGATCTTGCGGGTCAAATGCTTCTGCCTGAACGCCCGAACGCAATAACGCCTCTAAAACAGCTTGGCCGCTGTCCAATGACACAGCACGCTCAGCCGACTTCCCACCAAATAACACAGCAACTTTGCCGAATTTTGCAGCATTTGACACGTTTATATCCTTAAAACTTTTAATAATCACAAAACAAAATTATTTGGCATACAAGCGATGCTGAGCCAATTCTACCGAAATTGCACCAACGTTACCCGCGCCTTGTGTTAATAACAGGTCATCCGCTTGTAACACTTTTTGTAAAACGTTCGGTAAATTGCCTTCCACTGGATCGACCAAGATCGGCTCAACCTCACCACGTAGGCGAATACTACGTGCCAAAGCACGGCTATCTGCACCTACAATCGGTTTTTCACCCGCTGGATAAACCTCTAGTAATAATAGTTGATCGACTTGTGATAACACATCAACAAAATCATCAAAACAATCACGAGTACGGCTAAAACGGTGTGGCTGGAATAACATCACCAAACGACGGTCTGGATGGCTAGCCCGTGCAGCTTTAATGGTGGCTTCAACTTCTTTTGGATGGTGACCATAGTCATCCACCAGTTTCACTAAGCCTTCGCCAACTTCATACTCACCCTGAACTTGGAAGCGACGCCCTACGCCACTAAAGCCTTCTAAAGCACGGCAAATCGCACCATCAGAAACCCCTTCGTCAGTTGCCACACCAATCGCAGCAAGTGCATTCAAAACATTATGCAAACCTGGTTGATTAATAGTGACACGCAATGGCTCACGGTCTTTACGCAATACTGTAAAATGCGACTGCATGCCTTCTTGTACAACATCTACCGCACGGATGTCATTGTCTTCAGCAAAGCCGTAGGTCAATACTGGACGACCAACACGTGGTAGAATCTCACGAATATTGGCATCATCGCCACAGACCACAGCCAAGCCATAGAATGGCAAGTTATGTAAGAATTGAATAAAGGTATCTTTTAACTTATCAAAGCTACCTTCATAGGTATCCATATGGTCTGCATCGATATTGGTCACGATGGCAGCCATTGGCTGTAAATACAAGAAAGAAGCATCTGATTCATCCGCTTCTGCCACAATAAAACGGCTTTCACCAAGCGCAGCATTTACCCCAGTGCTGTTCAGCAAACCACCAATCACATAGGTCGGATCAAGGTTTTCTTCTGCCAACATCGTCGTCAACAAACTGGTGGTGGTGGTTTTACCATGCGTTCCTGCAACCGCAATACCATGACGGTAACGCATCAATTCACCCAACATTTCCGCACGACGCACGATTGGCGTACGTTGTTCGATGGCTGCTTTAATCTCTGGGTTTTCAGGATCAATCGCCGTCGATACCACCAAAACATTGGCATTTTTAATATTGTCAGCCGAGTGACCAATAAATACCTTGATCCCATTCGCTTCAAGTTGAGCCGTGGTTTTCGACGCTTTGATATCTGAGCCTGAAATTTTATAACCTTGGTTACTCAATACTTCGGCAATACCGCACATCCCCGCACCACCAATACCAACAAAGTGGATATTTTTAATACGGCGCATTTCTGGCACTTTAATCAGCTTTTTGGCTTGGTTTGGATTTGTTGGAGACATAGATAAACTCGAATTACAATTTTTTAATCAGATCAACCACATGCTGCGTTGCATTCGGTTGTGCTTGTTGACGTGCTTTTACAGCCATTTCAGAAAGTAACTGGCGATTGAGTAAGCCAGCCAACATCTCATCTAAAACAGCAGGTGTCATGTCTGCTTGCTGGCAAATCTTTGCAGCGCCAACATTTGCCAAAAATTTAGCATTTGCCGTTTGGTGATCATCTACCGCAATCGGTAAAGGAACAAAAATCGCCGCCAAACCTGCGGTTGCCACCTCGGTCACCGTCAAAGCACCCGCACGGCAAATAATCAAATCCGCTTCACTATAGGCCTTCGCCATATCATGAATAAAGGGCTCGACTTGAATATTTAAATGCTCTGGTGCACCTTGGTACAAAGCACGAGTTGCATCTTGCTTATTTTGACCACATTGATGGAACACCTTGAGCGGCACAGTGACCTTTTTCAAGGCTTCTGGTAAACGCTCATTTAATGCTTGCGCACCGAGAGAACCACCCACGATCAGAATATTGAGCGGCAGCTGTTCCTGCTCACGGGTTTGATAACGCCATGACGGATTCAAAATCGCAGTAATCTCCGCACGTACAGGATTACCTGTGGTCACGATCTTATCACTGCTAGCAAAAGTATTTGGAAAAGCCTGACACACGGTCTTGGCAATTCGTGCCAGTTGGGTATTGGTAAAACCTGCAATCGCATTTTGCTCATGGATCAGTACAGGGATCCCCAGTAATCGTGCAGCCAAACCACCTGGACCTGCGACATAACCACCAAAACCTGCCACAGCATCAATTTTCAGCTGTTTCATGTAGCGCATTGCGCTTAAAGTTGCTTTTAAAATTTTAAACGGTGCACTCAGTTTACGGACGAGGCCATTGCCCCGTACGCCTTGAATATCAATTTGATAAATTGGAATATTTTGATCTTTGAGCAACCGATTTTCCATTCCCGTAGGCGTCGCTAACCAAGAGACTTGGCAGCCTTCCTGTTGCAGTTGTTTCGCAACAGCAAGTGCGGGAAAAACATGCCCACCAGTACCTGCGGCCATCATCATGACATGTTTGGGTTTGTTCTGTGGTGAATTGGTCACGGTCTAATTCTTCAACTCAAAAAAGAAGGTTATCGTCTATTGTTTTCGGCAGTTATTTTAATCCTAAAGCTTCATTCACGAAAAGCGAATTTCACTTGTTTACAACAGAAAGCTGGGCTTTTTTCGATTCTTTGTTAAAAACAAGGTACTGCCGATATGCAAATGCCCATTTGCATCTAAATTTTCATTCAATACAAACGGGCATTTTGGTCAAAAAGTGAAACTTTTTTAGTTTTGACGACCTGCTTCTAACACCGCAAAAAGATCATCGGCAATCGATGTCCCAAATTGTGTATCAATCTCACGAATACAGGTTGGACTCGTCACATTAATCTCGGTCACATAATTGCCAATCACATCCAGGCCAACAAAGACTAGACCTTTTTCACGCAGGAATGGGCCGACTTTCGCGGCAATCAATTTATCATTTTCACTGAGTGGACGCGCCTGCCCCAAACCGCCTGCTGCCAAGTTACCACGCACTTCACCATTTTGTGGAATACGCGCCAAACAATATGGGATCGGTTCACCATTCACCATCAAGATACGTTTATCGCCTTCGACAATCTCAGGAATATAGCGCTGCGCCATGATTGGGCATGTCCCCATTTCTGTCAGCATTTCCAAAGTCGAACCGATATTCACCCCATCTTGGTATAAACGGAAAATCCCCATACCGCCCATACCATCTAACGGTTTCACAATCACATCGCCATGTTCTTTGATAAATTCACGGATCAGGCTTTGTTGAGAGGTCACCAGAGTTGGCACTTGTAGCTCTGGGAATTGGGTGGCAAACAATTTTTCATTACAGTCACGTAATGATTGTGGTTTATTGATGATCCAAGCACCTTCACGCTCAGCCTGTTCCAAAATATAGGTGGTGTAGACAAAGTTCATGTCAAACGGTGGATCTTTACGCATCAAAACCACATCGTAATCTGCCAACGATTCTTTGCGCTTTTCGCCCAGCTCATAATAATGATTGTAATCTTCAAACACTTTTAAAGGTGAGATCAGACCAAAAGCTTTGCCTTGGTCGATATATAAATCGTGTTGTAATGCATAACCCAATTCATGTCCGCGACGACTGGCCGCCCATAACATTGCCATGGTTGAATCTTTTTTAAGATTCACGGTTTCAATCGGGTCCATCACTACCAGTACACGCATAATCTGACACTCGTATTTTTAATCTTGGCAAAAAGTATAGCGAAGTTTACTGATGATGTTTAAACAAGTTATGTAATTATTAAATCTAAAAAATTCTAATTTATTCAAATCACTAGATTCAATTTATTTAAATAGACTATTTTATTACGGATAAAAAATTACTGGCAAATGAATCCACCGCCAGTAATTTGAAAAGCATCGCATTTTAAATTCAAATTAAGCCAAAAGTTTTTGAATATCTTTGGCAATTTTTTCAGGTTTGGTGATTGGCGCATAACGCTTAACCACGTCACCGTTTTGATTGATCAGGAATTTGGTGAAGTTCCATTTAATGCTGCTGCCTAGGAGGCCTTTAGCTTCAGAAGTGAGGTATTGATACAAGGGATGTGCGCTTGGACCATTGACATCGACTTTGGCAAACATCGGGAAAGACACGCCATAGTTACGTTGACAGAAGCTGCCGATTTCTTCATTGCTCGAGGGATCTTGATTGGCGAATTGGTTACATGGAAAACCGAGAATCACCAGACCCTGCTGTTGATAGTCCTGATATAACTTTTCCAAACCTTCAAATTGTGGCGTGAGACCACATTGGCTAGCGGTATTCACCACCAATAAAACTTTGCCTTGGTAGTCCGCGAGGTTCTTTTGTTCGCCTTCTAGCAGTTCAGCCTGAAAATCATAAATCTTGCTCATAAGTGTTCTCTCATCTATCCAATATGGAATTGCTCAAAATCGTTTGCTTAATCATTCAGCTCGTTCATTTAATATTGCACACAATTATCTTGTGCGCAAGTTTATTATGCACAATGTACTTTTAGAGCAATCCAATTTATACTGAATGTTCAACAACCAAGTCGAGGAAAAAGCATCGTGGCTGACGTTTCATTTTTGGATAACCAAGTGTGTTTTGCCATGTATTCCGCGACCAATGCGATGATTCGCCAGTATCGCCCTTTGCTGCAGGAATATGATCTGACCTATCCGCAATTTATTGTATTGCTGGCTTTGTATGAACAAGACAATGTGATGTTGTCTGAGATTGGACAAAAGACTTTTTTTGATTCGGGAACGCTGACTCCAATTATTAAAAAACTCGAAGAAAAGCAGTTTTTAAAACGCGTTGCTGTCAAAGAAGATGAGCGGATGAAGAAAGTAATTTTGCTGGAAAAGGCGCTGGCGTCAAAAGATGAAATTACCCTGATTCCGTTTAAGCTTGCCTGTTCGTTGGGTATGGACCCAAATGATCTGCTGGCGATTCATAACTTATGCCATCGTTTTTTAAAGGGTTTGGAACAATCTAAACTCGAGTCTACGGAAAATTAAATGCAGCAAGCGATTGTCGGTTTTCATCTCGATGAGGAAGGACATTATGTTGCTGATCTCGCCTGTGGTCACGGGCAGCATATGCGCCATGACCCACCGTGGCAGAATCGCCCTTGGGTATTAACCGAACAAGGGCGCAATGAAAAATTAGGTATGGTGTTGGAATGTAAGAAGTGTGAGAAGATGAAATCTACATAAGCAGCTTTGTACTCAATGCTAGTTGTACCTATCTCAATGAGATAACAGTAAATCATTACTCCAACAAACCTAACTTTTTATAAATATTCTTACGCTGTGCTGCATTATTTTGATCACGACCATCTTTCGCATAATTTTTTTCTATAAACACCGCTGCTTGTTTTTCTGACATTGGCTTTTGCATGCTCGAAGCTGCCAATAATACACTGTAAAGATTAAAATGATCCTCAGAATATACACAAGAACCATTCACTGTATTGATGACCGTGTTTTGATCCACATCTGGATACATCATTTTAAGTTTTTCAACAGTGTCTTGGATACAGTATTGGTAAAGCATTTGTGTCTGATTTGCACCTTGCGTGATTTCAGCCTGTGTTAAGATTTTATCGCTAAGTTTAGCTTTCAGAGTTGATGCAATTTGATTATTCTCTGGGAGTGCTGACCATGCTAATTGGACAACACTCAGACCTAAAACAGCGACAAGTAATAATTTAATTTTTATCATAATGAATAATCAGCCTAAAAAAGTAAGGTAATTATATAAGAAAATCATTCAAATCATTACCACCAATACCTGTATTCAATCTTTAATTGAAAATCCAAAATGCCCTGATAATACCAAAGTCATTCTAATCGGTTCACCGTGGGGTGTTGATAGTCATAACGGTAAAGAACTTGTGTTCTTCACAACCAAATTTACTCTAAGGGGCATTGCGCAATCACTACGAGAACACATGAATGGGATCAGTGTTCTGAACTTGGGCTTTCTGGCCAGTGAATATGAAATCTATAAATCAACTCAAGACGTTTTAAAAGAAACTGAATATTCGCTCATTACCTTAACCGAAGTGATTCAAGCAATTCATTTTATTATTTTAACCAGTCAGGCGAACTGTATCAAAGATCCTGATGCCTACGATGGTTAGAAGTATAGGGATATAAAACCTGATGCGATGTATAGAAATTAAAGGAAACATCAACTAAAAAGCCCAATAGATGATTGGACTTTTTAGTTGATACATATTGTTTATATATCCATTTTTTTAAATAAAAAGAAAGGTAAATTTCGAATAATCATCATAATGATTGCCCATTTACCTGGTGTGTAAATGGTTAATTTACCTTTATCAATTCCTTGCACAATATCATTCGCAACTTGTTCTGGTGACGCAAGCTTACCTTTGCCTGACATTCCAGCCGTCATTGGCGTTGCTGTCGGACCCGGTTTGATTAAAGTTGCTGTGACTTGAGAACCGATTAAAGCAAGGCGATGTTGCAATCCTTGTAGATACTTATCAAGCAGTGCTTTTGATGCACCATATACATAATTTGATTTACGACCACGATCACCCGCGACTGAACCAATCACGGCCAATTTCCCATGATTATGTTCAATCATATGTTTCGCAATAATTTCAGTAAATAGCACAGGTGAAAGCGCATTCACTTCGATTGCCTGCTGACATTGGACTAGATCATTTTGACATTGCTCTTGATCAGGTAAATTGCCATGTGCAACCAGAGCAATATCGATTTTTCCCTGTTGATTGATGCTATCAATACAATCCTGAATTGCCGCCGCATTTAAGAAATCAACGGTCTGCAATTGGATATTCGCTTGCGGAGTGCGGACTTTAAGATCATTCGCAACACGCTGTAATTTGTCTTGGTCTCGACCTAATAGAATAACCTCACAAGGTTGCTGCTTCAGCCAGAGTCTGGCGCAGTGTTCGGCAATAGCAGAAGTTCCACCCACAATTAAGATTTTTGCTTGATTTGACATTTAGGCCCCTAATAGACGACGAGACATTTCCGAGCTGATGCCTGGGTCCCGATATTTTAAAAATTCAGTAAAGCGTGGATAGCCCGCTTCAAATAGTGATCTTGGCATACGAGCATCTTTGGCTAAATAAAGGCGGCCTTGTGCTTGTTGTACGATATGATCCAACTCATTTAACAGCTTTAAGGTTTTTTCACCACGATTTGGGAAATCCAATGCCAACGTAACACCCGATTTGGGAAAACTCAGTAATCCACCTGACTCACGATCACCAAATGTTTTTAATACTGCTAAAAATGAGCCTTCACCTGATTTTTTAATGGTGTTTAACATCTCTTGAGTGACTTCTTTGCCAATGTCTTTCGGCACTACACTTTGATATTGGTAAAACCCTTTTGGTCCATACATTTTATTCCATTCATGCATAGCATCTAATGGATAAAAGAATGGCTCATAATGTACTTTTTGCGGCTGTCTTTTTAGCGAGTTTCCATGGAAATAGGAAAAATTAAAGATCGGTAAACTAAGTTTATTGACCAATGAAATAGGCGGATTAATCGGAAATACTTTATCTTTTATTTTAGGTTCGATTTGAGTCGACTGACCCGCGAGATTACCTCGTGAAAAAAGTCCCTTAGCATTTGCACCATTCATACAATCAATCCAAGATACCGTATATTCCCAATCTGGTTCAGATGAATCAGAGAGTGCAAAAAATTCATCTAGATTGTGATAAGGAATGGTTTCTGAATCAATCCAAGAACTTTGGACTGGACGTAACTGAATTTTGGCTTCTAAGATTATACCAGTTAGGCCAATCCCACCTAAGGTTGCATAAAACCAATCTGCCCTTTCAGTCTTTGAGCACTCAATAATTTCACCATCCGTACGCAGTAATTTAATCTGCAGAACGTGGTCGCCAAAAGAGCCAAAAGCGTGGTGGTTTTTACCATGGACATCATTGGCAATGGCTCCACCTACGGTAATCATCTGCGTGCCTGGTGTTACAGGTAACATCCAGCCTTGCGGGATTAGTGTCCGATGAATGTCTTGTAAAGTAGCACCTGATTCGCAGTGTAAAATTCCAGTGTTCAAATCAAAAGAAATCAAATGATTCATAGCTGTGGTCAGCCATAAAAGGCCATTACCATTTAATGCCACATCACCATAACTACGCCCCATACCATGAGCGATACCTGGGAACGTGCCATGTTTTATTTGTCTGGATGCTCGTGAAGGTGTTAGTAAAGGAATAACCTGATGTTCAGCGTCAGAAAGCCTACCCCAAGCCTGCATTGTTTTCATTTATGCCCCAACTTTACGAAACACAAAATGTTTATCTAAATAATATTTGCAAATATAGCCAATCATTAGACCGATTATTCCACCCACATAACGCATTTCTTTGGTTCCAAAAACTGCATGAAAGCCAAACTCAAAACCCCAGAAAATAATCGTAGTAAAGATACCCATAATGGTATACAGCAGAAAAACCTTTCCATCATGTTTGGTATTTTGTGTTTTATATTTAAAAATATACTTTTTATCTAAGATATACTTAACAATTAAACCAACACCTGTGCCGACAAAAATTGAAATAAAAATATAAAAATTTCCAACATAAATATAACTGGAAATATCTTGTGCTATAATATTGCAAAAAGTAGCAACCATAGCAAATGCTGTATAAAGCAGCGCGAGCTTAATCGAGTCCATCATTTATATTTAATAGCGCTGAAAAAAAATGTATGATATAGCAGAAAATCGGTCTTTTCTAGCGGAAATCCCAGGACTGATAAAACTAATAAGACCTAAACAATGGCTTAAGAATAGCTTTGTTTTCGCACCTCTGATCTTTGCAGGCGAATTCCTAAATTTAGGATCCATTTATTCCGTATTATTTGCGGCATTTTTATTTTGTCTAGCAGCCTCAGCGGTCTATATTGTTAATGACTTAAAAGATATAGAAAAAGATCGGGCGCATCCCGAGAAATCCCTGAAACGACCTTTAGCTTCAGGTCAGGTGAGCCCCCAAAGTGCAATTATTTTATTAACGTTGATTTATATTGCTCTAGGGTTCGCTTGGTTAGTTGCACCCAAGGTCATCTACGTGATCGTCGTATATTTACTGCTGAATTGGGCCTACACCTTTAAACTGAAACATGAACCAGTGATTGAAATTTTCATTGTCGCCTTTGGTTTTGTATTACGTGTCTATGCAGGTGCTGTCGCCTTGGCCGTGCCAGTATCTCACTGGATGTTTATTACCACATTAAGTATTTCACTGTATCTCGCTTCAATTAAACGTCGTCAGGAACTCATACAAAGCGGCTCACAAGGGCGTGGTGTACTTGAACACTATTCAGTCAGCCTAATTGACCGCTTTGCAGGAATTTCTGCCGTTACAGCCATTGTTTTTTATAGCTTGTATACGATGGAAGTACAGCCACAGCTTATTATCACCATCCCATTTGTCATGTTTGGCTTATTCCGTTACTGGTTTATTGTTGAAACATTAAAAGGTGGTGAATCTCCAACTGACGTAATCGCTCAGGACTGGCAAATATTATTAACCGTTGTTTTATGGGTTGCATGTTGCATTTGGACATTATTACCAGCTTAGTTTTATTTTGGATTGTTTTGTGAAGTCTTATATTTACCTTATTACCCCATTTCTAGCTTGGCTCGTTGCGGGCTGTCTGAAATTTCTTATTAATTCAATTAAGGCCAAGAAATTGGCCTTTGGATTAATTGGCTATGGTGGATTACCAAGTAATCATAGTGCCATTGTAAGCAGCATGACTGCACTTATTGCCTTTAAGGAAGGGATTGATACACCTGCTTTTGGTGTTGCGCTTACCCTCTCATTTATTGTGCTATTAGATGCAAACAGTTTAAGACAAGCTATTGGTAAACATGCAGTAGTAATTAATCGTCTGGCCAAAGATACTCCTGAGTATCAGTATTTAAGAGAACGCATGGGCCACACCAAGATTGAAATCTTAGCTGGTGTCGTTGTCGGTATTTTCGTTGCTTATTTAGCTAGCGCGTTGTAAATCGAATATTAAGTTGTGACTATATAACTGATAAATGTTAATTGAGTCACTAATTTAATTCTTGTTTATCCTTCCAGTGTTAGTTAACTAATAGTCATTTCATAATTAATTTTTAGTAGCGCATTTATGAACATGTTCATTAAAAGCAATAAAGAACATATTAAATTTATTTTATATTCTTTATTGATCCTTATTGTGATTTTATTTATTCACAGCAACATATATTCTTTTGATTTCACAATAAGATTACATGACTATTTATATTCACAATGGGTATTTAGCTATGACTATGGCTTTGTCAGAAGAGCTTTACCGGGTGAAATATTAAGCATACTGGGAGTAGATCCAACTTATAGACATGTCCGCTTAGTATCTATTCTTTTTCTAATTGTATTATTCTATCTTTTTGCTAGAATCACCTATGTTTTTTTCAAAAAATTAGAACTTGATAATAAATATGTTATTACTTTTTCACTATGTGTTTTTAGTTTATCATTTCTAACCTCCCAATGGGTAAGGGAATTATCTCGCTTTGATCATGTCGGTCAGATTATTCTACTCACCGCTATTCTACTCATATTAAAAAATGTAAAAAACTCGATTGTTTTAATATTTATATTATTATCACTACCAATAATGGCATTGACTCATGAAGCAATGCTAATATTTTTCGTTCCAACTTTGGCGTTTATATATTATCAAAAATATAGGAAAATAAGCCACATTTTTCTAATTGGGGCAGAGTCTGCTCTGCTATTGGTAGCAGTCGTTATCTATGGCAAGATGTCTCCTTTCCAAGTTAATTCTATTATTAAAACTTTTATGTATTACGATCATTTTCAATCTTATGCCGTCAGTACATCGTTACTGACTTTAAAAGAAAATTTCGTAACAAACTATCAAACCTTCTTTGAAACTAAAGCATATTTAAAAATATTTTTTACATTCCTTTTTTGCTCTCCTATTCTTTTATTTATTAAAAAAAGCACAGATAAAAAAACATTTCTTCTCATATTGTTTTTTTCAGCATCTCCATTAGCTCTAACATTAATAGCATTTGACTATATTAGATGGATTGCACTATTCCTATTCAACTTATCTATAATATTTATGTCATTAGCAATAATGAATACTATTGACAGAAATTTAATTGCATCAAATTTCATGAGTCTTAAAAAACTCATATACTCTTATGCACTAGTTTCCTTGTTACTTGGCCCTATAGGAATAGGAAATCTATTTATCAACTTCTATGAAGTTAATTTGCCTTGGGAAAAAAGAGAAAAATGGGACCAAGAATTACTAGTCAAATTAAATGACCCAATCCCTTTCTCTAATATTAGGCTAAGTATCGATGATGTTAATTCTATTACTCAACTTTACTTTTTAAACCAAGAAAAAGTTAAACAAGAAAAGCTCAATAAAGTAGTTATTCATCACTACATTAAAGCTTCGAATGAGGGCAATACTGATGCCCAAAATACTCTTGGCTTCTTCTATTTTTATGGGATACATACATCTATAAATTATTGCTCTGCATTAGAAATGTTTAAAGTGTCTGCCCAAGATCAAAACAAGCATGCCTTATATAACTTATCTCTTTTGTATAGGAACGGCGTTTGTATCGAAAAAAATATTAAAAAGGCGAACAGCTTATTAGTACAAGCCGCTTCACATGGAAATGATTTGGCTAAATTCATGTTAGCTATTAATTATTTACATGGTAACAATGGCTTTGTTAAAAATAAAAAGGAAGCTTTAAAAATATTGGCTGAACTAAAAAATAGAGGAAATTTACCTGCAGAAATTTCATTGGAAGCACTTAAGCTGGGTAACGTTCAATAATTAATGTCTGATCGTAAGCCGTTCCAGAGTTCAATACGCTGGAACGGCTTTTGGATAATTTTCCATATGCCACGTTTGTTTTCTAATCGCCATATCAATAATAAATTAGATGAACCTAAAAGCGAACTTTCACATATTTTTCTTTTTCATTATTCCTAAAACTTAATTCTTGACCTCAAGCCAACTTGAGCTTTTATAGTTACCCTCTAATCTAAAAATACGGATAAGTGGATGAACAATTCAAGTAAAACATTTCTCATTTACGGTGTTAGCAAAGGTCTAGGTAAAGCCATTGTTCAAGCTGTACCAAGGCCAACAGATACTGTCTATGGCGTCTCTCGCACCCAACCACAACAAATTCCAAACTTAAACTGGATTTTTGCTGATCTATCCAAGCCAGAGTCGGCTGTAAGCGATGTAAAAACAGCAATTGGACAGCAACAAATTGATCTACTGATTTACAACGTGGGCATCTGGGAACAACAGGCATTTAGCGACAACTATAATTTTGAAAATATTTCTGCTGCTGAAATCAACCAAATCATTCATACCAATATCAGCACCTGTATCCTGTCGATTCAATCTCTCATTGAAAATCTCCAACTCTCCAACAACGCCAAAATTATTCTGATCGGTTCGACTTGGGGTGTTGATAACCATAACGGTAAAGAACTTGTGTTCTCCACAACCAAATTTGCCCTAAGAGGCATAGCGCAATCACTACGAGAGATTTTACGAGAACACTTGATTGGTGTGAGTGTATTGAACTTAGGCTACCTTGCCAGCGAATATGAGATCAACAAACCTGTTCAAGACATTTTAGAACAAACCGAATATTCCCTTATCCCTTTAGCCGATGTGATTCAGGCAATTCATTTTATTATTTCAACCACGAAGGCAAGCTGTGTTAAAGAAATCCTGATGCCTGCGATGTTAGATCAGAATATTTAAGTTTAAATTTCACATTATTAATCACAAAAAATCAGCAAAAGCTTTGACACTCCATACAAAAACATATTAACCAATTATTCTAAACAAAAAATGCCAAAATAAATAAATATTAATTTTTTTATTTTTTAACAAAAAGAAAATATAATATATTGTTATTCATTAAAAATAAAAATTAAATTTTCCCAAAAAGACCAAAAATGACAATAAAAAAAGATTTATGTGTAAAAAAAATAGAAAAACCAACCACTTGATAAAATAAATTTTACATAACCATTAAAATATATAATATTGAAACGAATTAACAACCAGCCAAAAAGTGAGAAAAATAATGCTATCAATTGAATCAACAGAAAAAGAGAAAGTTATTAATGAAATAAAAGAATTTGGCTTTTCTAATGTAACAGGAAAATCATTTTCACTTTCAGGAGGTTTTCTTGAGTTCATTGAATTTAGTCAAAGTTGGGAAAATATGCCAGAGGATATCTATTTTGGGCAAAAAGATTCAGGACGACGATTCAGAAGATATAGTGACTTTGACTATAACCCTGTCACGAAAAAAATTTGATCTAGATGAATATTAAAAGCTTTATCGAAGATTTTTCAGTTTCCGCTTTTGCAGCTGGTTTCACTACAGTCCTTGTGGGTGTGACCAGCTCGATTATTATCGTCTTTCAAGCAGCTACTGCTTTAGGAGCGAATTCAGCAGAAATTGCATCATGGATTTGGGCACTTGGTTTAACACTCGGATTATCAAGTATAGTTCTATCCCTTTATTATAAGATTCCACTCATTGCTGCTTGGTCTACACCAGGTGCAGCATATTTAGCAATTAATGGCCATCAGGCCACCTTAAATGAAGCTATTGGAGCATTTATAATAAGTGGCCTATTAATTACAATAGCTGGATTTTCATCATTATTTAAAAAAATAATTAGCCACATTCCTACTTCAATTACATCAGCTATGCTAGCTGGGATATTACTTCCTTTCTGTTTAAAAATAATTGAAATGTATTCAAAAAATACAAGTTTAATCATAGCAATGACTATTTCATACTTTTTAAGCAAAGTATTCGTTCCAAGATATAGCATATTAACAACATTAACTATAGGCGTTTTTTTTACCCTTTACCAAGGAGGTCTCAACAATATACCAATATCATTTGAATTAACACAGCCTATATTTATTAAACCAATTTTCAACCTTCATTCTATTTGGAATATCGCGATTCCACTTTTCATTATCACAATGGTTTCTCAAAATCTAGTTGGAGTCTCCATAATCAAATCATTTGGTTATCCTTGTCCTACAAATCAAGCCGTTGGAATAACTGGTTTTTTCAATACCATTTTTGCACCGTTTGGGGCATTTTCAACAAATTTAGCTGCTATAAGTGCTGCATTATGCTTAAGCCCAGATGTACATGAAGATAAAAGTAAACGCTACATCGCTTCTGTTATTGCAGGCTTTTTTTATGTCTTGGTTGGTATTTTAGGTGCTACCATAACATCACTGTTATTTTTATTTCCTAAAGAGTTCGTGATCACATTAGCTGGTTTAGCTTTATTATCAACACTTATAAATAGTTTCTTAGATGCTTTTAGTGTAAAAGGCGAACAAGAACCAGCAATACTCACTTTTCTAATTACAATATCTGATATAAAAATTTTTGGAATAAATTCAATTATATTAGGGCTGCTTTTTGGAATGATCTTATATTTTATTTTAAGAAAAAAAGCAGCAATTTATAAAAAAATTAAACTTAAGCCCTTTTAACAAAAAAGGAAGCCTCAGCTTCCTTTTTTATATCTAAAACTTAGATGCCATATTTTTCACGATATGCCTGCATATTTGCTAAAGCATCTTTTTCGCCTTTCGCATCTAAATAATCCATCAAATCTTTCATGGTGATGAGAGCATGCACAGGAATTTCTAATTCTTTTTGAACTTCCTGAATCGCAGAAAGCTCTCCTTGACCACGTTCTTGACGGTCTAATGCAACCAACACACCTGCAATTTCAGCACCTGCATTTTTTAAGATAGTCACAACTTCACGAATCGCAGTCCCCGCAGTGATCACATCATCAATGATCCAGACTTTTTGACCTGTAACCGATGCACCCACTAAGACACCGCCTTCACCATGATCTTTGGCTTCTTTACGGTTAAAACCCCAAGGTACGCTTTTGCCATGAACCTGAGACAATGCCACCGCTGTTGCTGCGACAAAAGGAATCCCTTTATAAGCTGGGCCAAAAATCACACCAACATTGTCACATTGTACCAGTTTATCGGCATAGCCTTGCGCTAACAAAGACAATGCTTCACCATCGTTTAACAAACCTGCGTTAAAGAAATAAGGACTGACACGGCCTGATTTTAAGGTAAACTCACCAAATTTAAGCACTCCACGTGATAATGCGAGTTCGATAAAAGCTTGCGGATGAAATGACACAGGCGTTGTCATATAAAGTGCTCCAAATTCTTCAATTGAGGTTAAACAGACGTATGATACCAAAGGATAGCTATCCAAGTGATGTAAAAATTCTTCGAGTCGTTTCAATTAACGTAAATGGCTTGCGTTCATCAGTCACCAAAGGTCTACTCGAATGGTTAGAACAGTCGGGTGCCGATGTGGTGTGTATGCAGGAAAGCCGCATCACCCATGAACAATGGACCGATAAATTTAAACCTGAAGGTTGGTATACCCACCTGTTCCCAGCTGAACGTGCAGGCTATGCAGGTACAGCGATCTATAGTCGTCTGCCCTTCGTGTCGGTAAAAGATGGTTTAGGTTTTGAACTTGCTGATTCTCAGGGGCGTTTTGTCGCGGCCGAATTCGATTTGGGCTTGTCACAAACTATTCATATTGCTTCGTTATACTTGCCATCAGGATCAAGCGGTGACGAAGCGCAAGCACGCAAAGACGTGTTTTTACAAGAATACGCCAAAATACTAAAACAGTGGCGAGATGAAAATAAATCCATCATTGTCTGTGGGGATTACAATATCGTGCATAAACGCATCGATATTAAAAACTGGTCAGGCAACCAGAAATCTTCTGGGGTTTTGCCACATGAGCGTGCTTGGCTTGATCATATGTATGATGAGTTGGGTTATGTGGATACTTTCCGCGAAGTTCGCCCTGAAGCAGAATTGTATTCATGGTGGTCAAATCGCGGTCAGGCGCGTGCAAAAAATGTTGGTTGGCGTATTGACTACCACGCCTGCTCTCCAGACTGGAAAGCACGCACAACCAACGCATGGGTGTATAAAGAACAATGGTTTAGCGACCATGCACCGGTCATTATCGACTATAAAATACACGAATAAGTGAACACTTGTTCACTTTGGTCGCTTCTTTGGCTTACATAACTTGTCGCTTTTGTATATTTTTATTTCACTTCTAGAACGGCATTATAGCTTCACGGCACAGGGAAGCGGTCAGGATGACCAAAAAGGGATAGGACGCCGTAGGAAGATAAAATAAACTTAGATTAAGTTTATTTGCAAGGATGAGACATTGGACGTTGAAATGAGACCCGCATAATCAGGAAGATTATATGCGGGTTTTCTCTTTTCTAGATCTTAGATTTTCTTGCTCTGATTTGTCTTTAGCAGGTTAGCTCAAACCGTATGATCATTTTCGTCATTTAATTTTTTGCTTCACACATTTTACCGATCAGCGTGATAAAAAATTTCAACTGGTACAGCACCCATCTTTTACGTTAGGCTTTGCCCCATATCTTTTATTGTTTTCGATGGTTTTTCACATGTTTAAAATTTACGGCATTAAAAATTGTAATTCGATGAAAAAAGCCTTTGATGCGCTACAAGCCAAAGGGATCAATTACGAATTTCATGATTATAAAAAACAAGGCATTGATGCAGAGACTTTAGCGATCTGGCTAAAAGAGATCGGTGCAGACAAAGTATTGAACAAAAAAGGTACCACCTGGCGCAAATTGACTGCCGATGAGCAAGCACATGCCACCAGCAATGAACAAAACCTGATTGAAACCCTCATCGCGCAACCAAGCCTGATTAAGCGTCCTGTACTGCAAACACCGCAAGGTTTTGTGATTGGTTTTGACGAAGCGACATATCAGGACTTATCTGCTTAAGCATTTTAGATATGTAGATACAAAAAAACCGAGTCAGAACTCGGTTTTTTTCATTCACAGATGGCTTAGTTGGTACGAATCCAAGTTTGGTTACGACCTAAAGCAGCTACGCCAATATAACCACGTAATTTCAGCTTTTTACCACCGTCGATGATTTCAGCTTTTAACTTGTAGGTTTTACCGTTCTTAGGATCGATAATTGAACCACCATCGTAATTCACACCACCCACATTTTTCAGGCTATGTACAATGGTTACGCCTTTGAGTGGTTTGTTGTGATAAGTCCCTTCACATTTAGAGCAAGCATTTTCTTGGCCAGCCACTAAATACTTTTGAATAGACGCAGTCAGAGTTCCATCCTTTTGCTCCGTGAATTTCACGATCGCCTTTGGCTGTTTTGTTTCATCATCAATGGTCTGCCAAACACTGCCATTCAGCGCATCCGCTGCATTGGCAAAAGTTGTCAAACCGAGCAATCCAAATGCTAAAGCAATTTTCTTCATTTTTGTAATATCCTTAAGGGGTCTTTCAAACTGAAAGTATTGAGAACTTCAATCAATATTGCAATTCTTGATTATGACTATTTGGTATAACCTGAGTAAGAGTGTCGTAGTACACATTTTTTCAGATTTTATCGTCGCGCTTCGACATAGCTTATTTTCAAGAGCTTTCTTATTGCTATACTGATCTAACAATATGGAAAAATTATGAAATTTGCTACTGTTTGGAAATATTATTTTACTGAATCCTTACTTAAAGCGACGATTCGAACACCCAGTCAGTTCAATTTGGCTCCCAATGCATTACGTCCCTTGCTCGACCAACTTTGTCGTCTCTTTCCTCAAGATTCAACAGTACAAGTTCGCCCAATACGTCTAGCAGGTGTGCGCGGTGAAGAAATTAAAGCTCAAGCTGCTGCCACGCAGTTGATTTTCCACATTCACGGTGGGGCTTTTTTCTTGGGGAGCTTAAATACGCATCGGGCCTTGATGACTGATATTGCGGCACGTACTCAAATGCAAGTCATTCATGTCGATTATCCACTTGCCCCAGAACATCCTTTCCCTGAAGCCATTGATGCGATTTTCGATGTCTATCAAGCCTTATTAGTTCAAGGAGTCAAACCAAAAGATATTATTATCTCTGGAGATTCCTGTGGTGCAAACCTTGCTTTGGCGTTGTGTTTACGTCTCAAACAGCAGCCGGAGTTTATGCCAAGTGGCTTGATTTTGATGTCGCCTTACCTCGACCTCACCTTGACCAGTGAATCGCTACGCTTCAACCAAAAGCATGATGCTTTATTGTCTATTGAGGCCTTACAGGCAGGCATCAACCATTATCTCACTGATAATATTCAAGCAGATGATCCACGTGTTTCTCCACTGTTCGATGATTTAGCTGGATTACCGCCAACACTTGTGCAAGTCGGTTCTAAAGAAATCTTACTGGATGATTCAAAACGCTTTAGAGAAAAAGCAGAACAGGCCGATGTCAAGGTTCAGTTCAAACTGTATACCGGCATGTGGCATAACTTCCAAATGTTTAATGCGTGGTTCCCAGAAGCCAAACAAGCCTTGATAGACATCGCAGAATTTGCGCATGCACTCGATCGCGATTAAGCCATTTACAATCGTGCAAAAAATGGTCAGCTATGTCTGACCATTGTCACTCTTAATTCACTTTTGTCATCATAAAATAAAACTGATTGGATATTCAGATAACAGCTGATTTTTCAAAGAATTTTTCCCGTCCTATTTTGCACTAAAAAGCCCAGAGCTAGACTTTTTTCTCATTCTAAAGATGCTATTGTTATTTTAATTATCGTTCTTCAATATTTTGACGACAGATATACAGTTCCTAGGAATCTCATTGCATAAAAGGATGCATGCCAATGATGAAGATTCGTTTCAATAGGTCAACTGACGCAACAGGATGGGGCTTTAGGCTTTCTTGGGAACATCACATTGTCGTCAATTGGACCATACTCAAAAAAAGTATTCTATTACTGATACTTGCTGCATTTATGAGTTTATTCTGGATCAGTTGGGATGTTTTTATTCTCATGCATCCACAATATTCGGAATGGGTTCATTTGAGCATTGTACGCTCACACTTATGGACCAGCTTGATCACACTGCTGGTGATGCTCCTGCTTATCATTCCTTGTCATGTATTTAAAGATCGAGCTTGGGCACAAAATGTTTTGCCGATCCTGAGTGTCCAGATCTTTACCGCCATGCTCTGTCACAAAGGCTACTTAGTGGGTAGTTTCAGCCCTGCTACAATGGTCGGCTATGTCAGTGTGGTTGGTGTAGGCTTGGTCTTGTTCGATCGTCGAATGGTCTATTGTGCCCTCATTCCTGCCACGCTTGCGCTGCTGTTCTGCAACTATTTAAGTATGGTCGGAATACTGACTTATGCGCCGCTATTTAATATGCAGCGATTGAATGAAGTCTCCATGCATCCCTTTTGGGTCGGTAGTATGGTGTTTTTCTTATTGCCGATCTTACTGGCCTGTTTATTTCTGTTTGAAATTTTGTTAACCCAATGGCGAACTCGGGAAATGACCATTCAAATTCTCAGTCGCCTTGATCCGCTCACCAATGTATTGAATCGACGTAGTATCGGTAGTTATTTAGAACGGTTACATCAGCAACCAGACCCGCTTTATTCAATTGTTTTACTCGACCTCGATCATTTTAAAAGTATTAATGATCATTTTGGACATAGCATGGGCGATCAAGTGTTGGTCACCGTGGCAAAATGCCTGGCAAAAAATCTACGTGACCAAGATATTATTGGTCGTTTTGGCGGCGAAGAGTTTATTTTATTGCTGCCCAATACCACCACTGCACAAGCACAGAATGTCGCTGAACGCTGCCGCCTTGCGGTCTCTCAATTGCGCTTTATTAATGAACATAAACAAGAATTTGCAGTCAGTGCCAGTTTTGGGATCAGTAGCTCACTCAGTGCTGATGAACCCCATCTCATTATTAGCCAAGCAGATCAAGCCCTGTATGCCGTTAAAGCAGCAGGTCGCAATCAGGTGAAAATCTTTACTGAACTGGCAATGAGTTAGTGTCGTGAAGGCCTCACCAGCCTTAACTCCCTCATCCTCAAGCTTTTAAAAATTCATCTCGATGCTGACGATAAGGCTCATCAAAAGGGACAAACATGTGTTCCTGCTTCGCCTCTGCAATCCATTGTTGCACCGAAGACAAAGCCAAGATTTTTTGCCTATAGGCTTGACTGGCGTCAGAGAGCGGGAGTTGATAGCATTCGAAACGCATCACCACAGGTGCGTAAAATGCATCGGCAAGACTAAACTCACCACATAAAAAACTATCCTCACTCGGACGTTGTGACCAAATTTGATCAATTCGGGCAACCTCCGCACGTAACTGGGTATGCTCTGCCCAAAGCTGTTTACCGACATGTGTCAGATCAGCTTCCACATTCATGGGGCATAGATTGCGTAAGCTTTGAAAGCTACTGTGCATTTCGGCACTGATACAGCGTGCTCTGGCCCGTAACTTTTGATCTTGAGGCAGTAATGCTTTTTCAGGATATTGCTCTGCCACATATTCACAAATCGCCAGACTGTCCCAAACAATCAGATCGCCATCAGCCAATGCAGGTACTTTCCCTGTTGGATTCAGTTTCAGAATTTCTGTTTTGAATTGGCTATCTGCATCAAAGCTATCGAACTGAATCAGCTGTTCCTGAAATGGAATACCTGCTTGTTTCAATAAGATCCACGGACGCATTGACCAAGTCGAATAATTTTTATTACCAATAAAGAGTTGATACATACTTATTATTTTCCTTTAAATAAGGCGAGTTGTTGTAATAGCTCGGCTTTCTGGAATGCTCCAGTTAAACGTAGTGAGCGGATTTCTTGTTGTTGTGGATCTAAGAATAAATACGTCGGTGGCCCTAAAATATCCCACTGCGCTAACAGTGCTTGATGTGACGCATCATAATGGCTTAAATCCATTTTAATTAAATAAAAACCTGATAATGCTTGTTGTACCTCGGCATCTTTTAAAATGCGATGCTCAATCGGCTGACAAGCCACACACCAATCCGCATAGACATCAATCACAATGCCACGGTCTTTGGGTGCATTGGCTAAAATCTGCTGAAACTCATCTGCTGTTTTTGCCACATGCCATTCAGCGAGCTTCTCAGCCTGAACCGAGCTGAGACTTTGAATGTGTTGATATTGATTAAAAGCCAATGCTGGGATCACCAAAATCAGCAATATTGCATAGAGCCATTGCAGTTTGGATTTTTGTCCAAACAAGCGATACACGGCATAAATAATGAAAGCCAAACCTAAAATCAGGCTGAGAATTTGTAGGGCCAATTCAGGCAATAATGGACGAATAAAATAGAGGCTTAAAGCCAGCATTAAAAAGGCAAAAATGATCTTGATTTGATTCATCCACTCGCCAGCTTTAGGTAAGGCTTTTGCCCCTAAAACACTCGCAAGTAGCAATGGAATGCCCATACCAAAGCCGAGGGTAAAGAGTAACAATGCGCCTTGCCATTGATTCTGGGTTTGCGAAATAAACAACAACACCCCTGCCAGAGGTGCGGTCATGCATGGCCCAACCAGCAATGCAGAAATCATGCCCATGACGCCAGCACCTACCAGTGTGCCGCCTTTTTGATTGGATTGCATCTGATCCAGTCGATTGACCCAACGCTGTGGTAATTTCAACTCAAATAGACCAAATAGGTTTAAAGCAAACACCACAAACAATAAGCTAAATGCAATCAATGTCGCAGGTTGTTGTAACCAACGTTGAAAATTCAATCCTGCTGCTGAAGCAATCAACCCCAGTACCGCATAGACCAGAGCCATACTGACAACAAAAGTCAGCGCAATTGACCATGCTTTAACCCCTTTATTGTCACGCACAATCAACGAGGTCAGAATCGGTAACATCGGTAATGAACACGGCGTAAAAGCCAATAAAATACCAAGGCCTAAAAATAATAAAATGCTATAAGCCAAGGAATGCTGTTCAAGTGCGCTCGACCATTTCTGGTCTTGAGCCATCACACCTGAATTGCCTTGTGAGGGTGATGCTGCGGCTGCTTCAGCCTGTACTTCATCACTTGCGGGCTGTTGAGCATTGAATGCGCTAGATGAACGCGCAGCATCTAAAAAGCTTTTTTGCGAGTTTGCGCTGACATTCTGAACATTGACCAAACCATCGGCGTCAGTCTGAAATTCAATATTTTGCGGTGGATAGCAAATACGGTCTTTGGCACAACCCTGCCAAGTTACACGATAATGTTGAGAGGCTTGGGTGGGAATACTAAATTCAGCTTGTTGATAATAAACTTGGCTATGACCATAGTTTTCATCATACTGTTCAATCGCTTTTGGCAAATTCAAGGCAACGGGTTGATTACCTTGCTGTACTTCAAATTTATGTTGATATAAATAGTAATTGGGCTGAATCGACCAATGCAAACGCGCCTGATGTGGCTGAGTTGATTCTACCGTAAATGCAAACGCCTGTTCAGGGCTTAACAACGGTGCTGATGAGTTCTGTTGAGCGTAAGTCAGAGACCCGCATAACAACAATAAAGTTCCGAGGAAGTAACTCATCAGTGGGAAATGCGTCCCACCCTGAACAGACATTTTCATGATTATCTCACTATCATTCTCCCGAACTCCCCAGCTGCGATCGCAGCAGTTAATTTAAGAGAATTCAGGTGCATCATTATTAGAATAAAACAGATACGCCAAAGCCACCGTTATAGCTTTTCTGATCGCCATTGAGATCAACCCCAATACTTGCATCGAGTTGTGTACGATTATTCAAGGCATACACTAGACCCGTGCCAAGACCATATTCATAATCCTGACTTTCTGCTTTACGGTAAATAAATTCTGAGAAGCCAGATAATTTACCCGCGATCTTATAATCGATGGTTGGTACAGCTGTGACTGCCCAATTGCTGTTTTGTGCTTCATAACGCATGGTAATTGAGGTACCAATCAAATCGCTGAATTCGTAAGCAACAGCAGACGTTAAGCTATAGATATCATCATGGTTGGTGAATTCATCATTCCCCGTTGCAATGATTGCTTCTGCCAGCAATGCCATCGATAAACGGTCATCTTTTAAATCAATGGCTTTTTTCAAACCGATACTGACATCACCTAGGCCATTGCTTTCTTTTTTCATGCCAGCACGTTTATATTGCTGCCAAACAGGCCCCTGCCAACCCAATTGCAATTCCAATCCATCTGCCAGACCGGTACGCAATAACATGTCACCATTCAGCGTCAAGGTCTTGTCTTTGATCCCATCTACTTTACCTTCTTGGTAACTGACACTCGGTAAACCTTGTTCCCATGCCAACTTCCCAACAGGGGTAATCCCTGTCCCTATCCCCGCACCAGGGCGGTCAAAAGAAAAGTCGGCAGCAAAAGTCGTGCTTGCCATCATTGATGCTGCAATCAAGCTCAATGTTTGAAATGTTTTCATACGTATCCTCGTTCTATTCTGTTGGCTTGGCTTATGCACCGAGCTCTTTTGACATTTTTGCACCATGCTGACGTAACAATTCCAGTGTTGCACGTTCTTCTGGCAATGATTCTGACCAATCAATTTCATCAAATTCACAATCAAAGAAAAGCTGGCTAATAGATGATAAAACGGTCAGACCTTCTTCATCACGGGTATTTGGATCTACTTTTTCATCGAGTAAGCGTTGTACCACAGGTGCGCAAGCAGAACTTGCTGCGTCCCAAAGCGGACCATAAAACTCTTCTGCATCCCACAAATGTAAATTTGCTTTGGCTTGAATCAATGCATCTAAAATATCTAAATAAACTTTGAGTTGTTGTTGCTTTTCTTCGTCACTGAAAGGCTTACCTGCTTCATAAGCTTCACAAATTCGTTCCCACCATGTGAACAAACCATCGCAAATCATAGACACAGGTGGCCCTTGTTCAGGATCAATAAAATTCGGGTCGAGTCCTTCAGCAAGTAAAGATTGCACTTGGTCCAAATCGAGTTGTTGTATGGCTTGCACCAAGGCCTGCTGTTGCTTATTTAACATGACCAGTTCTCACAATATTTTTTAATGGCTCTATTATGCCGAATATCCTGACAGGATTTTATAAAACCATCTAAAAAATCATGTATAAATTTGATACACACGTAAAAAAAGCCCAAGAACTGGGCTTTTTCTTTGCATTTGTGGCTATGCTTCATCATCCACTTTTACGTCATCATCGACATCAACGTATTCGGGTAAACCACCACGATGGTGCTCTTTTTTCTCATAAAGATGCTCCAGACTACGTTTCAATTTATCAATTGCACCATGAATCGAGTTGTCAATATTTGCTGCTTTATGTGTCACTGCGACAGGTTTCATTCCTGCTGGGCGAGCTTCAATCATACATCGTTTGTCATGATCGCCCGTTTTATCCCCGTTCTCATCACTAATATGAACCGAAAAATGTGTAATACGCTCGCTATAACGTTGGAATTCTTGTGTAAGTTCTGCACGAACATAACTGTTTAAGCGTTCACTACCTTGAATGTTTTTATCTGTACGGATTTCAATATTCATAAATATCTTCCTCTCTTTTCTGTGAGACGGTGCTACAAAACTTTCTTCTTTGCACGCTTTGAGCATGCAGTCATTCAGTGCAGTTGTATATTTTGATTATGTAAATGCTTGTTGTCTCCTCGCTTTGCATCTGTTGCTTTTCAGTATGTAAGAAGATCTTCTATAATTCCAATATCTGTCTTTCCTCCAAAATATGCAAGCTGATTTTTGACATTTTTATTAAAACTTAAAACAAAAATATTTTTAACTTTATAGGTCATTTTACTTTAGCCCGCTATATACAATTCTTTTGTTCATTTGGTCAAATTTGGCTTTATTTTTGCTTAATACCTTGTATCCTTTACACGCCTTTTGGGGGGAGATTTTTTAAATGCAATTGAAGCAACTTGCAGCAACATGTTTATTGGTATCTACAGCAGCTTTCGCTCAGGCGAAGCCAATTTGGCAAGATTTCAGCGTGACGGGTTTGTACGGTGAGAACTATGAAGTTGTTGATGAAAAACAAACAACAGTAACACTTGAATATGCGGCAAAAGTCAAATATGCCGATGTGTTTTTCTTTATGGATCGTATGCGTGGCAGCGATGATAATAAAAGCACATATTTCGAACTCTCTCCACGTTTAAGCTTGGGTGAGATCTCAGGACAAAAACTTGCATTTGGTCCAATCAAAGATGTGTTGATCTCAACAACATGGGAAAGTAACAGCGCTGATGGTAATAATTTTGACAACTTCTTGTATGGCGTAGGTTTTGATCTCGCAATTCCATATTTCCAATATGCGAATGTGAATTTCTACCGTGCCAACAATGAAAATACTGCTGATGACTACCAAATGACCATCGCTTATGCGCTGCCATTTAAAGTATCAAACGAAGATTTCTTGGTTGATGGTTTCCTTGACTGGTCGACAGGTGAAAAAGATCACGCAAGTGAACTGAACTGGACCACACAATACAAGTGGAATGTGGGTAAACACATTTCACCAGACACTCGCCTTTATTTGGGTGTTGAGCACTCTGTTTGGAATAACAAATTTGGTCTGAAAAACCGTGACGAAAACAACGTCAGTGCGTTAATCAAATACCACTTCTAAATCATTTAGAGTGTTAAAAAAACAGCAAGGAATTCCTTGCTGTTTTTGTGTGTATCACCGAATATAAATTTGAGATGAACGATCGCTGTATTCAATATTCATCTCTTGTTTTTGTCTGATTTGATGACCTTTGCCCATGTCTGTGAATATTCCGCTTGCACCTTATGCCTTAGCAACCCATTTCCAAATTCGTTTTGCGACAGTGAATGATCTTGATGAGATTCTTGCTATTTACAATGCTGAAATTTTAAATGGAACCGCAAATTGGAATGATCAAGCCGTTTCCCTAACGGATTATCAGCAACGTTTTCAAAGCATGCAACAGCAACAATTCCCAATGATCGTGGTTGAAGACCTGAATACCCATCAAGTCGCAGGCTATGCGGATTACACTGCTTTTCGGACCATCAGTGGCTACCGCCAAAGTATTGAGCATTCTGTTTTTATTAATCCAAGCTATGCACGCCAAGGTCTGGGCAAAGCCCTCATGCAACAGCTCATTCATCTCGCCAAACAGCAAAACATGCATATTATGGTCGCTGCCATTGATAGTGAAAACCAAGGCTCAATTGTGTTGCATGAACAACTCGGTTTCGTTCAAACAGGGTATATGCCACAAGTGGGCCAAAAGTTTGGTACATGGCGTGATCTGGTCTGGATGCAACTGCAACTCACAGAAACTCAATAAAAATCTCACTTTTAGCGTACTGTCATCGCACTGAATTGTGGCTTAAAATGAAGGAAATACTTCATTTCAAAAATAGCCAAAATGATTAAAACATCTCAACTCGGCCTCTGCCTCAGCATGCTACTCGGTTCAAGTGCCAGCTTTGCCGAACTTTCCTTCGAGCAAGAACTGCAACAAGGCTGCGCCAAAGTGAAACAATATGCTCAAGCAGGTAAAAAGTTTTACGATCAAAAACAATATCTCAAAGCAGCCAAACAGTTTGAAGACCAAGCTGCATGGGCACATTTCTGCCAAGCCAATGCAGAAGAAAGCGGTGTTCAGATCAGTGATCGAGACATTGAAATCGCCAATAATAATGCAGGTTTGAGTTATGCAAAACTGGGCAAACCACAATGGGCCAGAGTCTGGTTTTTACGTGATAAAGACGCTAAAACCAGCCAATACAACTTAAAACAACTCCCGAAGCCCAAAGTATCTTCTGATTTACAAGGAACGTATGTTCGAGCCAATGGTTTTGGGCAATGGGATTACATCAAGGTCAGCAAAAAACAAAATAAATATGCGATTGCATTTGATGGCTATTACTTTGGACTACGTGGCCTGATCTATGGACCAAATATGGGACAATTTGAAACCAACATGCCAGTCAAGTCAAAACAGGCTAACTATCGCAATGAAGACTGTCTGATTAAACTTCAATTTGCCAATGATGCAAATCTTGGACAAAAAATTGAAGTTGAACAAAACAATGGTGAGTCCTCATGTGGCTTTGGACATAACGTCTATGCAGGCGGAACGTTCTATAAGGTTGAAGACAAATAAATCTCGTGCTAACCATTTAATGTTCTAAATTGCATTTTCCCAACATTCACTATCGTGATAGGCGACATGGATGTCGCCATGTTCGACTGCGGCTACAAGGATGTACCGTCAGTCGAACAAAGGATTTTTGCCTACTTTTGATCCTTCAAAAGTAGGGTACATCATAAAGATAGATTACTAAAAACACTGATAAAGCAACAATTAGCCAAGAAATACTAAATCGCCACCAACTCCCGAATCCCCTTTTCAGGCATATCCTCACCCCGCCCTTGCGCAATCACCTGTCCACGCGCCATCACCGTATAATTATCCGCAAGCTCTTCAGCAAAATCATAAAACTGCTCGACCAAGACAATCGCCATCTCGCCCTGATCAGCCAGTTTACGAATCACCCGACCAATATCTTTAATAATCGAAGGCTGAATGCCTTCAGTAGGCTCATCCAAAATCAATACGCTTGGCTCTGAAGCCAAAGCTCGAGCAATCGCAAGTTGCTGTTGTTGACCGCCAGATAAATCTCCACCACGGCGATGCTTCATTTCATCTAATACAGGAAAAATTTCATATAGATGACTCGGTACTTTACGGGTCTTAGCACCCGAAAACTTGGCCATCCCGATTAAAATATTTTCTTCCACGGTCAAGGTCGAAAAAATATCTCGCCCCTGTGGTACATAGGCCAAACCGGCACGCACCCGTTGCTCAGGAGACATTTTGGCAATGTCTTTACCATCGAGCAGGATTTGCCCTGATTTAATCGGCAGAATGCCCATCAAGCACTTCAGCAAGGTGGTTTTACCCACCCCATTACGCCCCAAAACCACACTGCATTCACCTACAGGCGCATGCAAGGACACATCACGCAGAATATGACTGCCACCATAGAACTGATTAATTTGTTTCACTTCTAACATGCGCGTCTCCTAACGTCCTAAATATTTTTCAATCACATCTTCATTGGCCTGAACTTCTGCCAATGTGCCTTCTGCCAAGATCGCGCCCTGTGCCAATACCGTGACTTTTTCACTGATGGTGTCAATAAAACTCATATCATGCTCAACCACCACAAGGGTATGATTTTTTTTCAGTTCAAGGCAGAGTTCAGCAGTACGCTCAGTTTCAGCATCGGTCATACCTGCGACAGGCTCATCCAGTAAAATCAGCTTTGGTCGTTGCATCAACAGCATACCGATTTCCAGCCACTGCTTTTGTCCATGCGACAGCAAACCTGCTGGCTTCTGTACAAATTCCTTTAAACGAATTTGTTCCAATGTTTCATCCAAAGCCAACTGCGCTTCTGGATCTAAACGAGAAAATAAGCTTTTTTTCACTCGCTTATCTCTTGGTGCGGCCAGTAATAAATTCTCCATCACGGTAAAATTTTCAAATACCGTTGGTTTTTGGAATTTGCGACCGATACCTGCTTCGGCAATTTGCTCGGTACTCATTTTGGCTAAATCATAGTTTTGTCCAAAAAATGCCGTGCCAGTAGTTGGACGGGTTTTACCTGTAATCACATCCATCAAGGTGGTTTTCCCTGCCCCATTCGGCCCGATAATGCAACGTAACTCACCCTCAGCAATATAGAGAGACAGATCATTCAACGCCCGAAATGAATCAAACCAAACGCTGACTTTTTCCAGATATAAGGCAATGCCATGACTAAAGTCAGCCCCTTGTGGTTTGGCACGTCCATACCCTTCACCGAGTTGACCGCCATGTTGAGCTGAGTCAATTAATACATCACTCATTTAGTCGCGCTCCTTTTTAAAACGGTCAAATAGGCCAATCACACCTTTTGGCAGGAATAAAGTCACCACAATGAAGAGTGCCCCTAAGATCAACAACCATGCTTCTGGTGCAGCCACGGTAAAGTAGGTTTTCACTGCATTAATTAGACCTGCTCCAAGAATTGGCCCAATCAAAGTGCCACGTCCACCCGCAGCCACCCACACCGCCATTTCAATTGAGTTGACGGGATTCATTTCACTCGGATTAATGATGCCTGCCTGTGGCACATACAACGCGCCAGCAATACCCGCGATCACCGCAGACAAGACCCATGCCGACAGCTTGTACCACAGCGTGCGGTAACCCAGATATTGCAAACGATTTTCACTGTCGCGAATGGCTCCCAAGACCCGACCATAAGGACGATTCATCAGTTGTCGTAAGCCAATAAAACACAGCATCAACACCAGGGCAGTGACAAAGCACAGCGTGGCACGCATTGATGCAGAAGTGATATCAAAACCCAAAATGGTTTTAAAGCCAGTAAAACCATTATTGCCCCCAAAACCAGTTTCATTGCGGAAGAACAATAACGCTGCGGCAAAGGTCATGGCTTGAGTAATAATGGAGAAATACACGCCTTTGATTTTGGAGCGAAAGGCAAAAAATCCAAAAATAAACGCGATCAGACCAGGAACCAGCACCACCAAGGCCAAAGCCCAAGCAAAATGCTCCGTCCCAACCCAATACCACGGCAACTCGGTCCAGCTTAAGAAGCGCATAAAATCAGGGAGTCCATCGCCTGCAGATTGACGCATCAGATACATCCCAAACGCATAACCACCCAAGGCAAAATACAAACCATGCCCCAAACTCAGAATCCCTGCATAGCCCCACACCAAATCCAGAGCCAAGGCGACCAAGGCCAAACACATGATCTTGCCAATTAAGGTAATCCAATAAGCGGATAGGTAAAATGCAGAGTCTGGAGACAGCAAATGCAACCAAGGCAACAACAGCAACACTGCAAAACAGCAGGCAATTGCGACAGCGCTATACGGTTTATCTGCGAACACAGAAGTGATTTTCATTGGCTTACTCCACAAAACGGCCTTTGATGGCAAACAAACCTTGTGGACGCTTTTGGATAAACAAAATCACAAGAACCAAGAGAATAATTTTTGCTAAAACCGCACCTAAACCAATTTCCAGCACCGTTCCACTGATACCCAGTCCAAGTGCTGCAAGTACGGCACCCCATACTTGACCGACACCACCGACAACGACGACAAGGAAAGCATCAATAATGTAATTCTGACCGAGATCAGGCCCGACATTACCCACTTGTGCCAAGGCACAACCTGCTAAACCTGCCAAGCCAGAACCGAGGCCAAACGCCATCATGTCAATCCGTGCAGAACGAATCCCAACAGCACGTGCCATTTGACGATTCTGTGTGACCGCACGAACGAATAGACCAAAGCGAGTTTTATTAAGTAAGAACACTAGCAGCAATAACACAGCAACGGTAAACGCAATAATGGCAATACGGTTATATGGCAGCATCAGGCTTGGCGTAATCGCAATCCCACCACTCAACCAGCTCACATTAGAAACTTCGACATTCTGTGCACCAAAGACCATACGTACCAATTGCATCAGAATTAGACTCACCCCAAAAGTGGCGAGCAAGGTTTCCAATTGACGACCATACAGCGGACGAATGACGGTGCGCTCAATCAACATCCCAATCAAGGCACTCACTAGAAAAGCCGCAGGAATCGCAGCGATGAGATACCAATCCACCAGTCCAGCAAAATGGGTTTTAAAAAAGCTCTGGATCACATAAGTGGTATAAGCACCAATCATGATGAGTTCGCCATGCGCCATATTAATCACACCGAGTAGGCCATAAGTGATCGCGAGTCCCAGCGCAGCAAGCAATAAAATGCTGGCCGTACTTAAACCTGAAAATACATGACCCGACCATTCACTGATTTGCAAACGGGTTTTAATTTTATTTTGTGCATCCAGCAGAGCTGCCTTCAATGCAGGATTGCTTTGCGGTTGTTCTAAAGTCTGCGTGATAAGCGCGAATACATCAGGACGATTTGAATCTGCCAATATTTTCACGGCTTCAAGCTTGGTGAACTCATCCGCACTGTTAAAATCCAACCGCGCTTTAAGTTGCGCTAACCGTGCTTTGACCTGATCATTTTTTTCATGCAGGTAGAGTTGTTTGATGGTGTCCAAATCTAACTCGGCCAAATTATTTTCTAAAATATCGACAGCGGCTAATCGCTGTGATGCATCATTGGAGCTGAGTTTAGCTTTGGCTTGCCCAAAATTCAGTGCCTTACGTAAAGTATTGACCAAAGTCACTTGGGATAAATCCGCAGGCCATTGCTCCAGTGCTTGCTGTGCAGGGTAGCTGAATAATTTGTCATCATTTTTCAGCAAATAGGTATTGCCCGCACTATCGGTATACAGCTCATTGTCATCGATATACGCCACCAATTGATCCAATTGTTCAATACTGGCAGGCCATTGATTGAGCATGGCACGACGTGTGGCAAAATCAGCTTTTACGAAAGTTTGAATGGCATCTTGAGAAGCTGTAGACGTCACGGTTGCTGTGGATGTGGCCTCTGCCCATGCTGGACTAAACATCAGTTGTGCCATGATGCAGAGCAGTGCCAAAACATAGTGTTTCGCCATAGAACTCCCCTTATTTTGTGGTTTAAATTGATCAAACAAAAAACAGAATGAAAAAGCCTGCTGCTGAAACAACAGGCTGAAGAAAAGTTATTTAGGAATATATGGACTCCAAGGTTCCGCCTTGATGGTTTGCGGTGTTTTGTAGACCACATCAAATTGGCCATCACCACGGATTTGCCCAATCATCACTGGCTTATGCAAGTGGTGATTGGTTTCATCCATTTTGAGCGTATAGCCAGATGGTGCAGCAAAGGTTTGACCTGCCATGGCATCACGAACTTTATCCACCTCAGTAGACCCCGCTTTTTCAACGGCTTGCTTCCACATATTGATGCCTACATAAGTCGCTTCCATTGGATCATTGGTCACCACTTTGTCAGCATTTGGTAGTTTGTATTCGACCGCATATTGTTTGAATTTATTCACAAACTCGGTGTTTTTAGGATTCTTCACCGACATGAAATAGTTCCATGACGCTAAATGACCGACCAAGGGTTTGGTATCAATACCACGCAATTCTTCCTCACCTACCGAGAAAGCCATCACTGGAATATCAGAAGCCTTAATGCCTTGGTTGCCCAATTCACGATAGAACGGCACGTTAGAATCACCATTGATGGTCGAGATCACCGCAGTCTTTTTACCAGCAGAGAATTTTTTGATATTGGAAACAATGGTTTGATAGTTGCTATGACCAAATGGCGTATATTCTTCCATGATGTCAGCATCGGCGACACCTTTAGACTTCAAGAAGGCACGAAGAATCTTATTGGTAGTCCGTGGATAGACGTAATCCGTACCAAGCAACACAAAGCGCTCAGCTTTACCACCTTCATCACCCATCAAATATTCAACCGCAGGAATCGCTTGTTGGTTGGGTGCAGCACCGGTATAGAAGATGTTTTTAGATTGTTCTTGGCCTTCATATTGCACCGGATAGAACAACAAGCCATTCAGTTCTTCGACCACAGGGAGCACAGATTTACGCGAAACGGATGTCCAGCAGCCAAAAATAACCGCCACTTTATCTTGGGTAATCAACTGACGTGCTTTTTCTGCAAACAGCGGCCAATCCGAAGCAGGATCGACAATCACAGGTTCTAATTTTTTACCCAATACCCCGCCATTGGCATTAATTTCATTGATGGTCATCAAGGCCGTGTCTTTCAGCGATGTTTCAGAAATCGCCATAGTGCCTGAAAGTGAATGCAGAATTCCCACTTTAATGGTGTCACCACTTGTTGCAGGTGCAGTCTTGGCTTCTGTTTTTGTTTGTTCTGTTTTTTCCGCTGGCTTTGAACAACCGACCAGACCGATCCCCATCATGGCTGCCATCAGTACAGACATCGACATCAATTTATTTTGCATCTTGTTTCTCCACTCATCGATATTGTGATTTTTACTGGGTGGAGTTATTCAATTTCTGTGCCAACAAAACAACCCATTGTTTTTAATCAATTTAAATAAAATTTAGGTCTTGATTCTTAAATCTTGTATACAACATTGCATACAAAAAATACGTCCTGACCTAAAATGATGCAAATTTATTCATTTCAGATAGACACGCTTCAGGCAAAGAAAAAGCCAAGCTGACGCTTGGCTTTAATTCAATCAGGATATAACGAACTTAAACGGTAATATCCGCTAAATTACCTTTTTGCTCTAGCCAATGTTTACGATCAGCTGAACGCTTCTTCGCCAGCAATTTATCCAATAAACCTGCGGTTAAATGCGCATCATCCAAGTCTAATTGCACCAAACGACGTGTATTCGGATCCATCGTGGTTTCACGCAACTGACTGGCGTTCATCTCGCCCAGCCCTTTGAATCGTGTGATTTGCGGGTTCTTATTGCCCTTCACCTTTTTCAAAATGCTTTCAAGCTCATCATCATCCAGTGCGTAATACACGTCTTTACCGATATCAATACGATAAAGCGGTGGCATAGCTACGAACAGATGACCTTCTTCAACTAAGGCTGGAAAATGTTTCACAAATAGGGCACATAACAAAGTCGCAATATGCAAACCATCCGAGTCTGCATCGGCCAAAATACAAACTTTACCGTAGCGTAATTCAGACAAATCATCACTGCCTGGGTCAACACCAATCGCAATGGCAATGTCATGTACTTCTTGTGAAGCCAATACTTCATCTGAAGATACTTCCCACGTATTTAAGATTTTTCCGCGAATCGGCATAATCGCTTGGAAATTCTTGTCGCGTGCTTGCTTGGCACTTCCCCCAGCAGAATCCCCTTCGACAATGAACAATTCACTGTCTTCGCGGGTTAAACCAACACAATCGGCTAATTTGCCAGGTAATGCTGGACCTGCCACGATCTTCTTACGTTCCACTTTTTTCGCAGCTTTGAGACGACGTCCTGCTTTGGCAATTGCCATCTCAGCCAGCTGTGTCGCAATTTCAGCATGTTGGTTTAACCATAATGCAAAAGCATCTTTAGCAATATTCAACACGATATTAGAGGCTTCACGACTTGATAAACGTTCTTTGGTTTGTCCTGAAAATTGAGGTTCTTGGAATTTCAGCGATAGAATGAAATTTACGCCATCCCAAACATCTTCCGCAGAAAGCTTTACATTACGTGGCAATAAGCTACGTAACTCACAGAACTCACGCAGTGCTTCGGTCACACCTGAACGTAAACCATTCACATGCGTTCCACCTTGGGCGGTTGGAATCAGGTTGACATAACTTTCCTGAATTTGCTCGCCACCTTCAACATTCCAGCAAATCGCAAATTCACATGCCGCTCGGTCTGCTTGCCCACTGCTTACGAAAGCAGGATCAGGTAGAATTTCTCGGTCTTGCAGTTCATCCATCAAATAGTCGACCAGACCATTTTCAAACTGCCATTCGATTTTTTCGTTATTGATTTTATCGAGATAAATAATTTTTAAACCCGCAGCTAAAACAGCCTTGGCTTTTAAATTATGTTTGAGCGCTTTTAGCGCAAATTTAGGGCTATCAAAATATTTGGTTTCAGGCCAGAAACGAACGGTAGTCCCTGTGGCACGCTTTGCGACCTTTCCTTCCAAAACCGACAATGGTGCAACGGGCTCACCTTGTTCGAAGGCCATTTGATAAAGATTACCTTGACGCTGTACCGCCACTTCAACTCGGGTCGATAACGCATTGACGACTGAAATCCCAACCCCGTGCAAACCACCTGAGAACTGATAGTTATCGGTACTGAATTTGCCACCAGCATGTAGTTTGGTCAAAATAATTTCGATACCACTTTGCCCATATTCAGGGTGAATATCGACAGGCATCCCTCGCCCATTATCTTCGACTGACAACGAACCATCTTCATATACGGTGACACAAATTTGATTGGCGTGACCTGCAAGTGCTTCATCGACTGCATTATCAATGACCTCCTGTGCCAAATGGTTTGGCCGCGAGGTATCGGTATACATGCCTGGTCGACGGCGGACAGGATCTAAACCAGAAAGAACTTCAAGGGATTGTGCCGTGTATTGTGTCACTTGTTCTGACTTCCTTATTGGATAGCTGCCGATAAAAATTCGAGAATTAAAGGTAATTTTTCTTCAAAATCATCCATTGCATGATTACCATCTGCGTCAGTTAAAATCAATGATGATGGATGAACTGCACTATAATAGCGTTGAGCTTCGCGATAATCCAAGACTTCGTCGCCTTGTTGCAACAGCACTAGAATTTTATCAGCATGATTGAGCTTCGTGTCAGCAATCGATTGTAATTGCTGCAATTGATCGGCATCAAGTGTCCATGATTCAGTGACTTTGAGCGGGATTTGCTCAATCCCGAATAAATCTTCGAATAACCGCCATGGTTGCATAGCAGGATTAATCAGTACAGCTGGACAAGCATATTTCGCGACAAGATACGTCGTATAAAAGCCACCTAAACTGCTCCCCAGCAAAACAACATGATCATGCTTAAAATTTTCGATAAGCTGAGAAAGTTGCATAAGGACTTGGTCGGGCGTACGATTTAAATCGGGTAAATGCACCTGAATATGATCATACTGTGCACAATATTGTTGCAACTGTTGCCCTTTTATTGACATCGGGCTGCTTCGAAAACCGTGTAAGTAGATAATTTGCATACGCACCAAAATAGGCAATGACTTGACATAAAGTGAAATAAATCACATTATTTTGATTAATAGTTAAACAAATAACAATATAAATTACATTTAAGCTCGATATTGTCGGACATAAAAAACGATACTGTACTCCGTTCATCAGTATTCTAAAAAAATTACGTATGAAAGACATAAGATGTAAGAGTTTGTTGTAGTTTATCTAAACAATATTATTCAGAAAAATCACTTCAAACCTTCGGTATATATCAAGGATGGGGAAATCAATATGCCAAGTTTAACGCCTCTGCATGAAACATATTGTAAGTGGGATCGCACGCCACCGAGTCAGGCAGATGTTTTGGAAGGTTTGGCACAACTCGTCAGTACTAGCTTAAGTGGGGTACACGAATTGGTGCAAGTGGTACAAACAGAGGTGTTAAGGACGACGCTCGGTTTAAGTGCACAAAAAGCCAAACAATTACAAAAGCACCCGCAACTGCAAAAGTTCTATCAGTTTTCTTATGTCGCACTACAGAAGTATGGCAGCCATTTTCTTGCGCCGAATTTGCGCCGCATTATTGAGAAATTTCCCGTCTTACATGACAAACCCCTCACACCCACATTGCATTTCGTGGTGGGCGCGCTAAATGGGATCTTTGGTGATTTCTTTTTAAAGCAACACAATCCTATGGCCTTGCCAATGGTGCTTTATGATCACTATGGCTCATTACAACAAGGTGAACTCACAGGACGTGTAGTGATTCTTGCGCATGGTTTATGTATGAATCATCTGACATGGTCAAATCATCGTTATGGCGGGATTGGTGAGCGTCTGCTTGCTCAACGTGATAACAACACCATGTTGTATCTGAATTACAACACAGGCCGCCGAATTTCAGCCAATGGCCGTAGTTTTGCCAATACCCTAGAGGATTTGGTGCAACGTAACCCACGTATTACCAGTATCGATCTGATTGGCCACAGTATGGGCGGCTTGGTTTCGCGTAGTGCCCTGTTTTATGGCAAACAAAATCTGTATCAATGGGTACATATGGTCGAAAATCTGGTGTGTATTGGTTCGCCACATCATGGTGCAGTGCTCGAACGCTTTGGTTTTGTATTGCAGGACAAACTCGGTGGATTTCCGTTTATCAACCTGCTTGGTCAATTGGTGAATGTTCGCAGTAACGGCATACTCGATCTACGCTATGGTAGTGTTCGTGATGATGACTGGGAACATAATGATGCACGTATTGGTTTCGCCGATGACAATCGCAAACCAGCTCCTCTGCCATCACATATCAATACCTTTTTGATTGCAGGAACTTTAGAGTTTGAAAAGTTACGCAATAAAGCACTTTCTGTGATTGGGGATTATCTGGTCAGTGTGAAAAGTGCTTTAGGTGAACATCAGAATCCACGTTTCCAACTGAAGTTACCTGATACGCATAAAGCGGTTTTCTATGGACTCAATCACTTTGAAATTCAGTATCACTCAAGTGTCGCTGAGCAGATCACCCGCTGGTTGTATCCAGATGCAGGAGAGAAAGTTGAGGCAGGTGTACAAACGCATCTGATCAATGTCCCCAACAATTATACCTTTGATGATTTAGAAGGTATTGTTGAAACCTAAAATAAATAAGCTCAGCTAAGTTCTAGCTGAGCTTTTGTCCTTAAATAAGCTAATTTTCAACAGGTAGATTACATATATTTAAAAAAATTTTAAATAATTCAATCCTCATAACAATCTATATGATCGTTAGAGAACAACCCAATAGATTCTACCTTCTCATCTTGACCAACAGTATAAATATAATAAAATTTAGAATCCTGTGGAGCTAACTTATATTCATAATAAGCCTCACCTTCTTGGCTATCTATTTTCTTTGTTTTATCAATAGCTTCTAATTTTGATAATTTACGTAAATTTTCCCCAACACTCATTCCATTTTCATCTATCACCTTTGGATTAGTTGTATTTATAGCCGTTACAAGACCTTTATTACTAATATCTAAGTTCGTCTCATTATTATCAATAATAATATTTTTTGCATTTTCACAATCTATTATACTGCTAATATCTTTGTAGTTTTGCACTACAATATCATCTTTATATTTTTTTAAAATATTTTCCAAATCACCTCCTAAAGAAATTCCATTCAATTTATTAAAATTATCTTTACCTAAAGCATGAACTTCGGTTTTTGAACAACCAACTAATAATATTAGTAATAGAAATAAACTAGCCTTTTTCAAAATTAAATATCCTCTTATATAACTTCAACAGCTATGAAAGCATAGTTACTCTTGACAATCCGACATAGAGAAATCTTTCTCCCGCAAATAAATTCCTTGTATTTCATTATTTACGACATCAAAAACTAAAATATTATTTTTTGATCACTATCAAAAATCTGATAGTTAAAATCTTGCTGATAATCCCCAACACCTTCACTTTTTTTTAACTTTACATCCTACTTTATAATTATTATTTATATTTTCAGCAGTCATTCCATTACTGACACTCTTTGATGTATGCACACTTTTATTTTCATATGTAATTAAAATTTCAACTAGCGTTTTAGAGTGAAAAGTATATGAAATAACGAAGTCCGGATTAAAAATAGTGATACAATCCCCATATCATTTATTAAATTATTTTTTGAAGAAAAATCAATTTCAGAATATTAATCACCAATAGAATAAACCTTTCCATTATAATATAAAGAGTTAAAATCTATAACAATTTCCCCACTTTAAATTTCATTAGCATGATTACATGCCATCAGCATCAAACATAATAATAACAAAAATCTATTCATAATAAGGATTTCAAAAATTTACTTTAAATAAACACGACAAACACATAGTTTTATCCTTACTATTTATTTTGATTTTCATTCTAGGGTTTAGGTATTGAATAAAACCCTAGAATTCAATTTTAGTTATTTAGTTTCTTTTTCAGCTGCTAAAACACCTATAGTTTCGCAACCTAAAGTTGATGAAATACATTTTAGATTAACATTAAGAGAAGTTTTTAATGGGGAAGTTCTTCCATCTTTATAAGTTTTAACATTTGCATTATACGTATACTGACCTTTCTTAGCATCATATGTTACTTGATCACCCATTAGTAGATCTGTTTTCTCATTACCATCGTCACTGTTAGATTGTATTACTGGTATTTCGGTAAAATTATTATTTCTTATATTATATAAATAAGCTGTGACCTGAAATTTTTTAAAAGGAACTCTAACGTAATCAACAGTACTGATTTCTTTCATTCTAAAAGCAACAATATCTTTATCATGATATAGCAAAGTAAAATCAACATTAGACTTCAAAGGGGCTGTTGTTTCAAATACATTATATATATCTTTTCCATTTAAAACTTGAACCCCATATTTCTTTAATTTGTAGTTAATATTTTTCTTTGTTTTATCAATATTACCAAAATCTGTTAATTTTATTTTCAAATTAGGACTAATAACAGAATATTTATTATATGTATCTATATATTCCACAGGTGATTTTACTTGGGTAGAATCTTGTAAATAATCACTCCAAGAAGAATTTTCTTTTGCATAACAAACATTAAAAGAAAAACCACAGGCGATTATCATTGCAAAAGTGTTCATAAATTTCATAAAAACCTCAAAATCAATACGGTAAATTCGCATTTATAAATGGTATAGGGTCAATCCTTCCATCCAATCCAACGCCTAATAAAGGAGCGCTCCTTGCTTCAAAATGAAGATGAGCACCATTGGAAATTGTCGTCATCTTATTCGCATTGCCAGTTGAACCTGTCTTTCCAATTTCCTCTCCTGTATCCACTGGATCGTCTTTATCCACATTAATATCTGACAAATGAGCGTAAAAAAAGTAGGCATATTGATTTTTTGTAAGTTTACTTTGAGCATATTTTTTTTGTTTTTCCGCTAAATCATTTATATCAACTCTTAAAACAATAACTTTACCATACGCACCACCAGAGTCCTTAGCAAAAACAATCACCCCTCCACAGACAGCATATATTTTTGTGCCGGGATTAGCCTGTAAGTCAACGCCTTGGTGATTTTTAGTTCCATTATTTCTTACTTTGCCAAAGGTTGCGCCTTTTGCGTTAGCTAAGCCAGCTGTCCGCAACTTACAATCACGTAAAGGATTATGCCAGCCTTCATCCCCTCCCACAGTTTTCTCATCACTTTGAACTTGAGGTTTATTACTCTCACTCTTTGGTGCTGATTGTTGAGTATTAATAGTTTGTGTCGCTACTGGTGAGGTTACTTTTTGCTCTTTAGAAATAGGGGATGGTACTGATTGTCCTTTTAATAGCTTAATTGTTTCCTCCATGCTTAGGTTTATTCCCGAAGTTTTACTCTTATCAACGACATACTGATAAATATTGATGTGCCCATCAATATAGTTTCTTAGCCACGCTCCATAAGCTGCTTTCGCATCACCTTTATACCTTTTTAAGAATTCTTCAGCCTGTTTAGTGCCATTTTTACCAAATTGAATAAACAATAGTTTCTTAGCTCGTTCTGAGCTTAAAGTATTTAAGACGAAATTCTTTCCTCCTGAAGCCCCCTCATGGTGTAACAAATAAGCAAACTTTGCCATTGAACTTGGCTCACTTAAATTCTGATAAGGAAGACCAGAAGTTTTAAAATTACTAACAGCATACGCAGCGGCAGCATCAATTGCCATTTCTGCATTGAACCTCAAATTTAATTTTTGCTCTTTAGTTAATTTTGGATTATTTTTTACATATTGCCCAACTAATGAACTCCTATCATTACACATAGCGAGCCATGTTCCATCTAAGAATTGAGTCAACCCAGCAGCAGAACTAGAATTAGCTTTACTATTAACATTCCACTCCCCCGTTTTTTTTATTTTTGCTGCTTCAGCATCGATAACAGCTGCTAATGAATGTGCAGTAAAACCATGTCGCTTAGCAGCGCTCACAATATAAGCTCTATATTTATTATTAACTGGCTTTAATAAAAAATTATCTTCTGTAAATTGTGCAGCAATTATATGTGTACTATTACCAGCATCAGTTCGTTTCTGCTCCTGTCTTTCTTCAGGCAATTGATTTTTTTCTTTAGATGCTACTCTTTGGGGCAGATGAGGTTTTGTTGTACTCGATAGACTTTCCAGTGCTGAAGAAACTCCTTCGATTATCGGCTTTCCGGCCCTTTTTAAATTATTTTTAATTTCAGATACAGTCTCGTTAAGTAAGCCTTCTTTTACATAATGTGATCCTTCGACTTTAATTTTTCTTGAAGTTAATTTTAATACTTTCCGGCCTAAGGGAAGCGTTTTATGGTCAGCAATTAAATCAAAGCTGCCATTTATATTTTTGAAGAATACTTTTAGTCCCTTAGAGTGGTCTTCTATTCCTATATCATCAAATATGCCATTAGTTGTATTCTTTATAATTTTCTTGCCATCAAAATCCAATTGAATTGTAGCTTTTAAGATTGGTTTAAAAGAAAGATCTATTAAAACTATTTTTAATTGGGTTTCATATTTATGACCGCTACTAGATTCATCTTTTAAATGAATTTTCTGCCCTATTTTCAAGTTATGAATCATTCTGCCTGATAATGAGTTAATTCTCGCAAGCTCTTTTACTGTAATACGATGTTTTCTTGAGATTCCCCAAAGAGTATCACCAGATTTAACTATATAAACATTTGACATATAGACTTACCTATTGTTCCAAATCTTTTTTTTCAGCTTGCAAACCATGCTCACCAATTTCAAATTCATCGTCATTTTCTTCTTCGTATTTATCCTCATCATCAAAGATACTTGACCATTCATCAAAACCAATCAATGCTTCGTATCGTTTTGATTCTTCTTGCATTGATAAATTGCTTTTCCCTGTTGAATTCGTTACCCCTTCCCAAATAATTTCTTTTTTATCTGGCTCATACATCTGTATTTTTGCATTTTCTATCCCCGTACCTGCTAAACTTGAGAATAAGAAATCAACAGCATATGGTCCTATTTTTGGTAATTCAGGAACCTCATATGAAACTTTAGCGCCACTCACAAACAAATGCTGACCTGCCTTACTCTCAAACTTACCACCCGTGGTTGAAAACACCCCGTTGGCATTGATCTTCAGCTGAGAACCACCCGCTGTCAGCACAATTTCTTTAGGACTGGTGATTTCAATCTTATCTTCAGTAGAAATCAGTTTAATCACCTTCTTGGCAATCGCTTCAATCGCATCATCCTGCGCCTGCAACTCCAATTTCCCTTTTGCCGCATAAGCTCTAAAGCCCTTTTGCGCGGCAAACAAACTGATCTTGTCCTGTGCATGCCCAATAATATTCTTCTGTGCACTCAGGTTAATTGAACCACTGGCACTCTCGGCAATATCCTGAGAGGCCTGTAAAATAATATTTTCAGGCGTGGTTAACGCAATTCCATTCGGCGATGCCAACAACATCAACGCCTGTCTAAAAATCTTGCCTTGTTCTTGTTGTTTGGCATCGGAACTGCTTTCCAAACCTTGGGTATAACCCTCCATAAAGCCCTGTAACGAGCCCAATGCTTTGGCTGGGGTGATTTCTAACGTGCTGCCTTTACTAAAGGTTCCACAGACACTCATCAGCTCAAAATCTTTAATATCAACATTGGCCAAAACCTTTCCGACTTCTTTAATACTCTCAAACGGGTTTTGCTGAATCCGATCTTTAATACTCGTCAGCTTGCCTTTGACAATATCAGCGCCATGCTCTTCTACGTTTTCAATGAACTCTTTCAGATTTTCAACCGCATCTTTGGCATCACTAAAGAACGCATTAAACTCCTCTACCATCCCTTTGGCGTCGCCACCGAGTGCGCCAATATCCTCAATAAAACCACCACAATCCTTTAAAGCATGAATCGGATCATTACTCACCCCTTCTTTAAATAAATTTAAAGTGCTATCCAGTGCTTGACCTGTGGTTTTAAGCTCCAATGACTGAATAAATTTCGGTAAGCGATTGATGACATTCAATGCATCTGTCTGCTGCTTTGCGGCCACTTCGCTGAGCATTTTCATGCTGTCATAGCCTTGTGACAGCAACGATTGTGCTTGAGCAGCTTCGAGATGATCAGCAATAGCCTGTTCTTGGGCATACGTACTAATCAGCATGCCTTTACCTGCACGAACAGCACCCCACGCATCCGTTCTAAGCTCAAAGCCCTCGCCTCGACCATTGCTGGTTTCCTGCACTTTAGGGTGACTTAAATTGCCTAAATTTAACTGTGTTGCAGCATGGCTACTTTGTAACTGGGTACTGATTTGTCCTGTTGTATCATCAAAGCGTAATTGGTTAAAACCACTACCATTGACTTCCTGACTGCGTATACCACTCAGTTTTTTAGTATCTGGGAGCTGTCCTTTGACATCAAACTTGGTGGGTACACGTTGTGCTTCATGGATTCGCCCTAGCACAAAAGGGCGGTCAATATTGCCATCAAAAAAGTCGATGACCACCACCTCACCAATCCGTGGCAAGAAACGTGCGCCATAGCCTTCTCCTGCCCAAGGTGTGAGGACATCAACCCATGCGGAGTCGGTGTCATTGTCATTGCTACCTGCACCGCCATCATGCCCATGATCATCACTACGGGTAAACAGAAAGCGCACCTTGATCCGCCCCCATTCATCCACATAAATGGTTTCCCCTTCAGGTCCAACCACTTTGGCGCGTTGCGGGTAAGCAATTGGACGATGCAACTCTGGATCATATTCAGGGGTGATTTTGATCTGACGGCGGATCAAAGTGAGTTCATTACCCTGACGCTCTGCGTCGTCATAGCCACATTGATCCCAATGGCTCTGACTTAACAGCTGACTCAGCTGTTGCTGTAGATCTTTTGGTAAATTATTTTGATTGTAGAAATGCTTGGCAATAATCAGGAACTCTTGATCAGCCCCTTCATGCTGATCAATTTCAGGATGTTCCCTGAGATTAAACCAATAACCGACTTGGCTATCGCGCACAGTACTATAAGCCTTAAAGTATTTGGCTTGACTGGCGTACATGTCATTGAATTGCTGATTCAGTTTTTCTAACTGACTGTTCCCAGAAGCTGTCGCTTGGTCTTCACCCTTTAAGTCCTGCATCCAAGCTGGGCTGATATGCCATGCCTGCTCAAGACTTAAACTAGCAGAATCAAAACTTTCTGAATGGTTATGGCTGGTGACGACTGAACCTGCACCTTCTTCTTGTGCCAAGGCATCTGGCTGCCAACGTTGTAGATGCACCGCTGTGGGTTGTAAGCTACGTACCGCCACAAAACTTGTAATGCTGTCTTGGAATTCTGTCGCACTGCTACGGTGATAGCATATGCCACGTCGAGCCAAAGCTTGGTACTGACTATTATCATCAATTAATCTTAGCTTCTGAGCTTTAATAGGCGTACTCGAATGCGGTACAAAAAGTTCAGCTTCATCAATCAGCCAACTGATGCCTTCACTCCGCCATAAACGTGTCAAAAAAGCATAGTCCGATTCATTATGACCCATTACAAAGGGTCGTATATCATAATTCTGGCTTAAACCATTCAGATCCAGACTCAAACTTGCCGCAAAAAGTGGGCTTCTTTGCTGCCATTCCTTGAATAAAACTTCAGTGATTTCCACAATGCTTTTATTCATAAACACACGGCTGTTACGGCGTTTATGCCATAAATGAGTCGCATCGTTTAAGGTCAGCTTATACAGGGTTAATGCGCCATCACTTTGCCCATAACTGGCCTCAGTCACAATCCCCGTGGTGCGAAACAGTTGCCCTGAATCGGTGACCTGATCCACCGCAACTTGAACCCCAATAAATTGTTTGAGGGGAATCTGGGCATTGGTCGACAGGCAGATTAGCTCAGCTTCCAAACCCACATTGAGTTGATGCTGCCCTTGTATGCGTTGTAAAAAAACTTGATTATTCAGTAGATGATTAGAAAATTGTACGTGAATGGCACGTTTCTGTGCATTTAGCCCTATTTTTTCTAATACATTAAATATATTAAAAAGCATTTTTTATAATCAGATCGTACGGGGAATCGGCTGAACTTTACAAAAAACAGACCTATCTGTCCATAAAAAGAGCTTAAAAGCAACAAAATGGCACATATTGTTGCTTTACTGAGAAAATAAAACCCGAAATATAAATCCATATTTCGGGTTTCAACAGTTAACTCAAAAACTATTCTTTTATTTTTGAGTAAGGTTATAATTTCTAAAAAGCTGCCATAGGCAAATCAGCAAAATTAAACTGAAATAAAGCAAAGACCAAACAGGTAACGACTGACCTAAAAAAGTCCAATCCACAACCGCACACTCACCAGAACCCGAAAGCACTTCTTGCAGTACAGTTTTCATCGGTAATGCATCGACCAAATAATCTAAACCAGGTCCACAGCTTGGGACTTTATCTGGTGGCAAACTTTGCAACCAGACATGACGTGCCGCCACACCAACGGACCAGCCAATCGATAAAGTCGCCAAAAAGGCATAAAAACGTTTAAATGCACTAGAAACTGGGTTATGGATAAATGCAATGAGCGCAATAAGCCCCATTCCAATTAAACCCAGGCGTTGGAAAATACACAATGGACAAGGATCTAAACCTTGCACATGCTCTAAATACAACGCAAATGAGATACCAATGATGCTGGTCAGTACCAGTAATGCACTAACTAAGCGGTAATTCCATCGCATGGGAAGTCCTCTAAAATTTTAGCGATATTGTGCAAGATATTGTTCAAAACTCATGTCGTTATCTTGTTCAAGTTGCGCCTGTTTTTGCAACGAAGTTTGCGCCAATTGTGCAAAATATTGTTTACGTTCTTCACTGAGTGGGTGTTGATCATAGTGATCGACATGTTGCTGTGCCATCACACTACCAAAATTCCATGTACCACTGTGCTTTAAAGTATCATCAATCACATGGGCAGACAGGGTGTCTTCCACATGATTTAAACGCTGTTGCATGATTTGAATCGCATCTTGGTATAACTGCGTGCCATCCATTTGATCCAACAACACAGCACAATTCTGAATTGCATCTAAATGACCCTGCGCCCAATCTTGCAGTGATACGGTATTTTGACCTACTGCAATTTTGGCATCTGCCGCACGACCACGATTAACCACTTCCGTTTGGTTATGATCAATCTGCTCTTGTTCTTCTGCAAATAAATCTGGGCTGTCTTTGAGTAAACAGTACAAGGCCAAACTTTCGAGAAAGCCTGCCGAGATTTCATCAATACCGATCGCACTGTATGGATTCACATCGACTGCACGCAACTCTACATAACCCACACCACGATTCTTTAAGGCTTGTGAAGGTGTTTCACCTGCTTGCGGCACCTGTTTTGGGCGAACTAAGCTGTAGTATTCATTTTCAATCTGAAGTACATGATCATTAATCTGAATTGGCTCGCCCTGTTCATCATTCAGGCCTAAATCAGTAAATGCTGCATAAGGTGTGTGTACCGCTTTTTGCAGGCCATCCAAATAATCATGCAAATCGTTGTAATGAATGCCAAGTTCCTTTTGCGCTGAGTTTTGATAACCCAAACGCCCCATACGCAATGCAGTTGCTTCTGGCAGGTATAAGGTCCCTTTAACCAACGGCTGTAAATGATGTTCACGACCTGTTAAAAAACAGCGACATACTGAAGGACTGGCACCCAACATATACATGACTAAAGGAATTAAACGAATAAAGTTTCGGATCAAACCAAAATAACGATGGCTACGATAATCTTGCAAACTGAGCTGTTTTAATTCTTGATTGGTCTCATGTTGCTGTAATGCTGCAAATAATTGGTCAGGGAAAGATAAATTATAATGCACCCCTGAAATAGTCTGCATCCGGCGACCATAACGCACACCCAAACCACGGCGGTAAAGGGTTTTAAAACGACCGATATTGGAGCTACCGTACTGAGCAAGCTTAATATTTTCTTCGTTATCGTCCAGCATACAAGGCATAGACAACGGCCATAGGCGCTCACCCTCTTCCAACTGCTGATGCACGATACTGTGAATATCACTCAATTCATTCAGCGCAGCCGCAATGGTGCTTTGTGGGGTGGTGATAAACTCCATCAACGCTTCAGAATAATCTGTAGTGATATGTGGATGTGTTAACGCTGAACCTAAAGCTTCCGGATGATTTTTTTGTGATAAAAATCCATTACTTTGCATGCGTAAGCTTTCACGCTCGATCCCGCGTAACATCCCCTTTAATAGCGAGGCATCTACCCAAGTTGGTATCACAGAGGAGGTAAGGCTGGGTTGATTCATATTATATGCTCGCTTGTTCAAGATCAGCCGACCAAATTCATGGTAGCGACTCCGTCGATTCTACAGACATGATGACATGCCAATCCCTTCGACTCAGCCAATTATAACGACAATTACGATCTAGTCATCTAGGGTCTGTTCACATTTCATAAATGCCTGTGACAGAAACCCCTGTTTAGTTTGGCAATTTTTATCACAATCTTGTTACATAAGACACGCTGAAATTGTGATTTTATTTAAAAATAAATCTTCCAATGGATACTCGCCCATGCAAGCGCAAGACATTCTTAATTTTTGGTTTGACCCTAATCATCGTTCACTCTGGTTTGCCAAAAGTGATGAATTTGACGCAAAAATTCGTGAATCATTTGCAGATATTCATCATCAGGCAGCCCAAGCAGAGTTATGGTCGTGGCGTCAAACGCCTGAAGGTCGTTTAGCTGAAATTATTGTGCTTGATCAATTCTCTCGAAACTTATACCGAGACCAAGCACAGGCTTTTGCTTACGACAGTCTTGCACTGGCACTTTCACAAGAAGCGATTAGCTTACAGCTCGATGCGCAACTGAGCCCTGAACAGCGCTCATTCTTATATATGCCCTTTATGCACAGCGAATCTAAACAGATACATGAATTTGCACTAAAACTGTTTCAACGTTTGGGCAATGAAATTAACCTAAACTTTGAGAAAAAGCATAAAGTGATTATTGATCGCTTTGGACGTTATCCGCATCGCAACGCAATTTTAGGGCGTAGCTCCACAGCAGATGAACTGGAATTTTTAACACAACCGAATAGTAGTTTTTAAGTCGATCTCCCTCGACACTGAACATAGGAAAAGCATATGAAATCTTTATTAATATGCACACCGCTCCTTGTCGCACTGACATTTGCAGGATGTGCAACGGTTCCGTCCAAACCCAGAACCTTTGACCAACTCGGTCAATTCACCGCTTATCCGTTAAATAACAAAACTTACCGTGTCGGTTTCCAAGCCGATAATAATTTGAGTTATGGTACAGCTGAAGAAATTACTCTACTCAAAGCAGCACAAACAACAGTAAAAAATGGTTTCCGCTATTTTAGTGTGGTGGATGATCCAAGTAATGCCCGTCATAAAGCACCACGTCAGGCTGTGATTTATCCAACACCGTCGTATTACCCTTATGGCTATTACCGTCGTCATCCAGCCTTTTGGCCTGATCCATTCTACGATACCCCACAAGTGGTCAATATTGATCCAATTCAAGTGTCGTATACTATCGAATGTTTCAAGACCCAGCAGCAATCACCAGATGCCTTTGATGCGCAACTGATTTTGCAATCCTTAGGCCCTAAATATGGCCTGAGTCCGACAGGAGAAGTGTTGCAGCCACCTGCACCACCTCAAAACAAAAAGTAAATTAAAAGGATGGCTCAATGAGTTCAGTCGAAGAAATCCACGTCCCAAGCCTACAAAGAAGTAAATACTTCGCCACCATGGCTCTGATTATTGCAGTGGTGTCATGGGTTGCTTTAATGGTCGCGGCACATTTTCTTCCTGAATATAAATGGCTCATCCATATTTTCATGTTAGGCGCAGAAGCAGGTGTGGTCGGTGGTTTAGCCGATTGGTATGCAGTAACCGTATTATTTCGCAATCCTTTCGGCAGAATGCCGTTACCCAAACTATTGCGTGATCACACCGAAATTATCCCTCGCAATAAGGCACGTATTGCCGAATCGATGGGCCGCTTTGTACAGGAAAATTTTTTATCACCACAAGTGGTTGAACGTAGTTTAGAAAATGCCGATATCAGTTTGGCGGTGGGTCAATGGTTGGCCAATCCAAAAAACAATCAACATGTGGTGCAGATGATTCAGCACACCGTGCCAAGAATTTTTGAATTTGTCAGCCAAGATCAAATTGCACACTTTGTTCAAAATAACAGTGTGCAATGGGTCAGAAGTACCAAGGTCAATAAATTGGCCAGTGAAATGCTGCGGGCTGTGCTGGAAAACGATTTCCACCAAGATGTGTTACAACGTGGACTGGATTTAGCGCATGAATGGATGGTGTCTCATCCTGAAGAAGCACGCGATTTATCACGTAAACTGTTTCAAGAGCTTGGTGTCTGGAAACTTGCCAAGGGTGCAAGCTGGATCGGTATCGATGTACAGCAACGTACCATTGACTCCTTGATTGAAAAAGTTGAATCCATGCTGGCCAATCCTGAACATCCGTGGCGTCAAGACATCGAAGCAACTACGCATTCACTGATGCTCCAACTGGCAGAAACCGACAGTGAGGCCAGCCAACGTTTGAATCGTGGCAAAGATGCGTTACTCGATAGCCCGCAAGTGTTGAACTTTATTAGTGGTGCTGTGGCGATTCTATGTGATGCCATCAAGACCGATTTAATGCAGGAAGATTCAGGCATTGCCACAAATTTACAGGCGGCGATACAGCAACTGGGCGAAAGCCTGATTCAAAATGAAAAAGTACGTCATGTATTGAATGAAAAGATGGTCGGCTTAGCAACCAATTTCAGTGAGCAATACAGCGACAAGATTATTCGTTATATCAGTGAACGTATTCATGAATGGGATTCACGTGAAATGATTGCCAAAATTGAGAGCGAAGTCGGCGGTGATTTGCATATGATCCGCGTCAATGGGGTAATTGTCGGTGCATTTATTGGTTTAGCACTGGGTGTAATTCGTGCCATTGTTGAAAATGTTTTGTAATATAGAATCAATCTTGAGTACAAGCACATGCTATCCATAAGATACGCGGGAAAAGTCATTCGCAACCTGCGTGATTTCAATTAAGTGCTGTTTCTGCGATGCAATAAAACCAACGCAAGAAGTGAACAGGTTTTGCGAATGACAATGCTTTTGGTTACTTTGGGCGAAACCAAAGTAACTCCAGCTGAAGGCTTATCCTGAAGTTAGGTGAGCACTCGGCAAGACACCGTAAAAATACATAATCCATTAAAATTCAATTAGGTTATTTCAGTCATGTTGCAACTTCAGTCAAAACTCCCAAGCCAAGGCGTTACCATCTTTAGCGTGATGACTGAACTTGCACAACGACTAAATGCCCTAAACCTATCCCAAGGCTTCCCCGATTTCCCAGCCCCACCTGCGCTACTGGAAGCCCTCAGTCAAGCCACACTGTCAGGTTATAACCAATATCCTGCTGGCGATGGTGTACTGGCATTAAGACAGCAACTGGCCGCACAATTTTTACAACGCGACCAGCTACAACTTGATCCTAGCACCGAAATCACCATTACCCCTGGTGCAACCATTGCGATTTTCTGTGCGATTCAAGCCTGTATTCATGCAGATGATGAAGTGATTATCTTTGACCCAAGCTATGACAGCTATGCACCTGCGGTACAGCTGGCAGGTGGGAAATCAGTTCATATCCATTTAGAAGCACCTAGCTTTCAGGTGAATTGGCAAAAGCTAAAAGACAGCATCAATGCGAAAACCCGCATGATTATTGTCAACACGCCACACAATCCTACAGGTGCCATTTGGTCAGAACAGGACTGGCGCCAACTGATTGAACTCATTCAAGATAAAAATATTGTCGTGTTGTCCGATGAAGTCTATGAACATCTGATCTTTGATGGACAAAAACACTATAGCGCGCTGCAATTCCCTGAATTACGTGAACGCAGTTTTGTGATTGGTTCTTTCGGCAAAACTTACCATGTCACAGGCTGGAAAACTGGCTATTGTGTTGCCTCACCGCAACTCATGCGTCTATTCCGTCAGATTTATCAATTTGCCAATTTCTGTGGTACCACACCTTGTCAAATTGCACTTGCCAATTATATGCAGCAGCATCCTGAACATATTCAGGAACTACCAAACTTTTACCAAGCAAAACGTGACTTATTCAATGCCCAGATTCAAAACTCACGTTTTAACTTTATCCCCTCCCAAGGTACCTATTTCCAAAATCTGGATTACAGCAACATTCGTCCCGATTTGAATGATATCGACATGTGCCAATTCCTGGCTGAACAACACAAAATCGTAGCGATTCCAATTTCAGTGTTTTATCAACAAGCACCTGAGTCCTTACGATTGATTCGATTCTGCTTTGCCAAGACTGATCAAACATTGCAACGTGCAGGTGAAATCCTCGTACAGTGTTGATCAACAAAAATAAACTGAACAATCATGACTTCAACACAACCGATACCGATAATGGTATGTTGAAGAAAACATAGACGTTTCAGGATGAAGCGTGAAGGAAATTGAATGACACCACGCCAACCTTTGGTGATGCAACCAAATCTCTGGAAAACCTTTTTTGTTTTTCTTGTTCCATTGATCGCAACCAATATTTTACAAAACCTGTCGGGCACCATTAATACTATCTTTGTCGGTCAAATGATGGGTGTCGATGCGATTGCTGCCGTTTCAGTATTCTTTCCCATCCTATTCTTTTTACTGGCCTTTGTGATTGGAATTTCTGCCGGCTCCACGGTGCTGATTGGGCAGGCATGGGGTGCGCAAAATCTGGAAAAAGTCCGTGCTGTCATTGGTTCTACCGTATTTATGACCTTGATTGGCGGCAGCATTATTGCGGTATTGGGTTTGACCTTTGCCAAACATATTCTGGAATTGCTGGGTACAGACCCTAAAGTGATGCATCTGTCTTTGCCTTATGTGCAATGGATGCTGGTCGGTAGCCCCTTGCTATTCGTTTATATTATTTATACCTCGATCTTGCGTGGTGTTGGCGATAGTGTGACACCGTTGATTGCGCTAAGCCTTACCAGCTTGATCGGTCTAGGCGTGACACCCGTGTTACTGAAAGGCTATTTTGGTTTTCCTGCTTTAGGCATTGTGGCGCCTGCGATTGCAACTATTCTCGGTTATGCCGCTGTGCTGATTTTCTTAGCGATTTATCTGAACTATAAAAATCATCCGCTGAAAATTGACCGTCTATTGCTGCAACATGTTCGCCATGATGCAGAGCTCAGTAAATTAATTTTAAAACTCGGGATTCCGACTGGTATTCAGATGGTCACTACGTCATTGGCAGGTCTGGTGATTATCGGCTTGATTAACCATTATGGGGCGCATGCCACCGCAGCCTATGGTGCAGTCAATCAAGTGCTGAACTATATTCAGTTTCCAGCGCTGTCAATTTCGATTGCCGCTTCTATTTTTGCAGCACAAGCCATTGGCGCGGGTAAGCCTGAGTTATTGGCGAAAGTAACACGTACTGCTTTGGGCATGAATTTCTTATTTACAGGTAGCTTGATTACCTTAGCTTATTTGTTCTCAAAATATCTCATGGCATTGTTTATTACCGATCACAGTGTAATTGAATTGGGCCAACAACTGTTATTTATCGTGCTATGGTCGATTTTATTCTTTGGGGCAAGCGCCATTTTTGCATCAATCATGCGAGCCAGTGGTGCGGTCAATATTCCCATGATGATCAATATTTTGACCATTCTTCTGATCGAAGTCCCTTGCGCCTACTGGTTTAGCTCACTTTGGGGCTTAACAGGCATCTGGATTGCTTACGCACTTTCCTTTGTGAGTCTATGTATCTTCCAAGCGTTTTATTATCAGTTCTTCTGGAAAAAAACCAAGATCAAAGTCCTTATTTAACCTGAGTTCGAGGCTGAATATGGTACTTGGAAACGTCATCTACAACCTGAGCAAGCCAAAGCGACTAAAGCTTTGGTGAAGCGCAAGATAAACACAGTGCGTAGTTTGTTATTCAAGCATAGCTTTCACCTTGCGGTACAGCAAAGATTATTAATCTTCGCTATTCGTCCCTCAGGTTTTGCCCTTACGGAGCATTCGCTCCTCATGCCAAAACAAAAGTAGGGCGAGCCTGAACGAAGTTGAAATATATTTCAGCTGAAGTGCAAGACGTAGTGGCTGATCCTAAAATTGGGTGAGAACATGGTAAGATTCCACCAAGCTAATTATTTTCAATAGCTTAGAGGGTAGTCAAACCGAACTCAGAGTATTTAATATCTGCTTGTTCTGACGCAAATAAAAAAGCCATTCTCAATCGAATGGCTTTTTTATGGTTATTAGGTCTTACATCATTTTTGTTGCAAGCGCTGCAATACGTTGATAACCCGTTGGGAATAAACGCTGGAACGAATCCACAATGCGCGCATCGGTACCGATCAATAAACGGCGTTTATCTTTCAAGACTGCATTTAAAATCTGACGTGCTGCTTCTTCTGGTGGCGTACGCAAGAATTTATCGAATTGCTTGATCGATTTGTTTGGATCCATTCCCAAGCTCTTCAAGCTGTCATTCATTTTTGCTGCTTTGGCGATATTGGTACGAATCCCGCCTGGGTGTACACAGAGTGAGCTTACACCGCCCTTCTCAATATCCAACTCTTGACGCAATGATTCAGTAAAACCACGTACCGCAAATTTGGTTGCGTTATACGCGGATTGTGTTGGTTGTGACGTTAAACCAAAAATACTGGAGATGTTGATGATATGACCATCTTTGGTTTGTTTGATAAATGGCAGGAATTCTTTGGTGCCATACACCACACCCCAGAAGTTAATTCCAACGATCCACTCTAAATCTTCGTAGCTTGCACCTTCAACAGTTGAACCTAAGGCTACACCTGCATTGTTGAAGATCAAATTGACTGAACCATGATCTTGTACCGTCTCCTGCGCCCACTGTTTCACCGCATCACGGTTTGAAACATCAAGTACTTTGGTGGTTACTGTGACTGGATACTGCTTCACTAATTCAACGGTTTGGTTCAAGCCTTTTTCATTGATATCACTCAATGACAAATGACAGCCTTGCTTAGCCAATAAAACAGCTAATTGTTGTCCAATCCCAGAACCTGCGCCGGTGATCGCTGCGACTTTATTTTTAAAATTTTTCATTGCCTATCCTTTGTATTACGAATGATCTGCACAGATTCGCCCCAATCATGTGCTGCTTAACCTGTAACCAATATAATTTTGACAATACAGGTTGTCAATATAGTACACTGGTAATTTAAGACAAATGGCAATAACCAACATCCGACATGTCATAATAGGCCTATTTACATTTATGACCGAAGATGTTTAAAAGAGACAAGGCATATTTTCAAAATATGGTTATGCTAAGTCAGTACAACATGGTTGAAATGCAAAGATTAAGCACACGATTTAAAGACTTTTAGGGAACGGTTTTCTCAATGGCAACTCAAGATCAAGCACCACAGAAGAAAAAGAAGACTGAAGTGAAAGAGCGACAGTTCAAAGGCCTCTCTTTGACTGAGCGTAAAGAAGCACGTCGTGAGAAATTGATTGAAGCAGGTATTGCAACCTATGGCACGCATGGCTTTTTCTCTGTGACGGTGAAAGACGTCTGTAATGAAGCCAAGCTGACTGAACGCTACTTTTATGAATCTTTTAAGAAAAGTGAGGAATTATTCCAAACGGTATTCTTAAAAATGATTGAAAAAATGCAAACCTGCTTAACCCAAGCCGTTCTGATGGCCGCGCCTGAACCCAAAAATATGGTGACCGCAGGTTTGTCGGCTTTGTTGAGTGCAATTAAAGACGATCCACGTATGGCGCGAATTATTTATATCGATGCGATGCTGGTTCAAGACCTGCATAATCAAGCCACCATTCAAGAAACCTTGACCCAATTTGATCGTATTATTCAAGGTTTCGTAATGATCACCATGCCCAATGCGCCACAAAGTACAGAAGAAGTTTCCCTCATGGCGACAGGCTTAAATGGCTATGTGACACATATTATTATCCGTTGGGTCTCAGAAGGCTTCAAACAGCCCTTAGAAGATGTTTTATCCGCCTGCTGTGCCGTCTTTTTGTCATTTATCCAAACGACATCGCAAAAAAATTAAAATCGTTTTACAGTTTTGTGACAAACAAAGCTGTTAAACTACAGTTCAGTTAAGCAAATGAATTCATTTGCTTTCTTGATAAAAAATTTGTCATCATTTGGTCACTGCACTGCCCCACAATTGTCACAATTTATTGCTAAATTCGACTTTATTAACTCTTTTGCAATGATATTGTCATAATTAATCTTTGTAATAAGCCTGTCATAACAACAAAACGGTTAAACCGTTACGGAATTTAAGGGTATTGCGCTGTGAAAGATGACTATATTTTAATTGTTGATGATGAGCTACCGATCCGCGAAATGATCCATACCTCTTTGGATATGGCAGGCTTCCAATGTTTACAAGCAGAGGATGCCAAACAAGCGCATCAGATTATTGTCGACCAGCGTCCTGCTCTTATTTTGCTGGATTGGATGCTTCCAGGTGGTGTGAGTGGTGTAGACTTATGCCGTCGCCTCAAACGTGATGAAAACTTGGCAGAAATTCCTGTCATTATGCTGACAGCCCGTGGCGAAGAAGACCATAAAGTACAAGGTCTTGATGCGGGTGCAGATGATTACATGACCAAGCCATTTTCAACCCGTGAACTGGTGTCTCGTATCAAAGCCGTTTTACGTCGTGCCAACGCACTTAGCGGTGAAAAAGTGATTGATGCCAATGGTTTAATGCTTGATCCTGTCAGTCAGCGTGTCAGCTTTGGCAACAGTATTTTAGAGATGGGTCCAACTGAATATCGTTTACTGGCCTTCTTTATGACTCACCCGGAACGTGCCTATACACGTGCTCAATTACTGGACCAAGTATGGGGTGGTAATGTCTATATCGAAGACCGTACCATTGACGTACACATCCGTCGTTTACGCAAAGTGTTAGAGCCGTTTGGTGTCGATCGTTTTGTACAAACCGTTCGTGGCACAGGTTATCGTTTCTCGACACGAGCAGATTTAGCAGTAGGTTAAAAATTCTTTATGTATGAACCTTATCCCGTCCCTGAACTGGCACGTGAACACCAACGTTTTCGCTACAGCAGTTTATGGACCTTTGCAAAACAAGATTTAAGACTGTTACTTTTTTTCTTATTGATTGCGAGCTTAGTCGGATTTGGGGTTGGATACTTCTGGAGCTGTATATTTATTGCCTTTGTGCTGTTTTTCTTACTACAGCTCCGCTCGCTTTATCTGGTCAACGAATGGATTTCAAATCGCCCTTATGATGTCCCACCGAATTTAAACGGGATTTGGGGCGCGTTGCTGTTCAATGTCTACCGTGCGCAACGTCAGGAACGTATTGTTCAGGCCGAAATGGTTGGCTTGATTGACCGTGCACAATCCTCTTTAGTGGCGCTGGCGGAAGCCGTTGTTTTAATTGATGATCAACATCAAATCGAATGGTGGAATCCTGCAGCCGAGAAACTATTAGGCATAAGCCCCTTGGATCGTGGTCGCAATTTACTGTCGATTTTGCGCCAGCCCAGTTTTATCGAATATTTTAACCATAGCGATCAATCGCCAGATGGCATCCGTCTACAAGCCCAGATGGATGAAGAACGTTATGTACAAGTCAAACTTACCCGTTTTGGTGGTGAAAGCCGTTTGCTCGTAGCCTATGACACCACTCGCGTACATAACCTCGAACAAATGCGTAAAGACTTTGTCGATAATATTTCCCATGAGCTACGCACCCCACTGACCGTACTCAGCGGCTATATCGAAACTTTCATTGATCAAGATGATATTACCCCGCGCTGGAAGCGTGCATTCACGCAAATGCAGTCACAAACCAAGCGTATGAATGCTTTGGTCAACGATCTATTGTTATTGTCCAATTTAGAAAATAATAAAAAAGTCGCTAAAAATCAGATCATTGACATGGCAAATCTGATGAATCAAATCTTTGACGATGCGCGAGCCTACAATCTGGATTATGGTCATACTTTAAACTTGGATATTGATAGTCATTGCGACCTGATTGGTTCCGACATCGAAATTGCCAGCGCATTCAGCAACTTAATTACCAATGCAATTAAGTACACCCCTGCTGGTGGCATCATTACCATTGGCTGGCATGAAGATGGTGACCATGCTTACTTTACCGTACAGGACAATGGTATCGGGATTAATCCAAAACATTTACCACGCTTAACCGAGCGTTTCTACCGTGTCGATAGCGCACGTAGCCGTCAAACTGGCGGTACAGGACTAGGACTGGCCATTGTGAAGCATGTACTCATGCAACACGGCGCACATTTGGAAATCACCTCTAAAGAAAATGAAGGCTCGACCTTCACCGCAGTATTCCCAAAAGAACGCTTATATCGCATGATTTAAAAAAGATAGGGAACTGCCAAGTTCCCTAAAATATGATGTGATTATTCCACTAAAACAATAAAATAAGCTGTTGTTTAATTTCCATATTTTTGATGTACCTCTCATGACTCATACACCTTTTTTCCGCGCTTGCGTCCTATTACTTGGACTGAGCGCGCCTTTGGCTATTCACGCTGCACCGACTGATCCTCTGATTGGTACATGGAAAGTGGTGGATGAACGCACTGGCACTTATCTCTCTGATATTGTGATTCGAAGACATTCTGCGACCGAACAATACAGTGCAGTGATTGTTAAAATGTATCCTTCAGCGAAGGAGGCCGCCCCGACCGTATGTACTGCATGCTCAGGGACGTTAAAGAATCAACCCATTATCGGAATGGAAGTATTAACAGGTCTGAAAATGCTGAGCCAAAATGAAGAATTTGGGCAAGGTGTATGGATCAATCCCTATGATGGCTATAAGTACAGCTTGAATGCGCGCTTAAGTAAGACTGGCAAAATGCTCAGCATTAATGCAAAAAATCCAAGTAATAATAGCTTTCGTAATATGACCTGGATTCGACTTTAAATAGGTCGATTTCATTGATAAAAATAAATTAAAAATCACATAAAAAAGAGTGTATCCACATACACTCTTTTTTATCAATTCAATCAAGCTATCCGCTATCAAACACTGTTTTTAGCATTCAGCGCTGTTGGTTCAAGCAAATGGCTCGGCAAACCAAAAATATGATCGAAAAAATAATTATAAACAAAGGTATAACATGGGATCAGCACCATCAAACTGAAATCGAGTAAGAAGGCTTTAAGCAAACTAATCTGCATCCACCATGCAATCAAGGGAATCAAAATCGTCACCAAAACAATTTGAAAACCAATAGCATGCGCTACACGTCTGAGTACAGTTCGTTTTTTGGAAACTTGGGTTTTTTCCCACATTTCGAATGCATAGTTATAAAAGAAATTTACAGTGACTGCGATGACTGCAATCAAAATCGATAAAGGTCCTGTATGGCTAATGGTTGTACCCGAAAGTACAGCTAAAACCATCGCACAGATAAAAAAGCTTAAAACTTCATAGAAAAATACATACGTGACTCTTCTCTTGGTTCCTTGCATAACCACACCTTAAAATCAATAATGAGTGGATTTTACGCTCAAATTTTGATAAAAAAAGTCAATCGTCATCAGATTTACTGACAAGGGATTTCCCATGAAACTCAGTAGTGAACAGTTAGAACTGATTCTTGAAATTATTGATCGTGGTAATTTTTCTGCGGCAGCACGTGCCTTAAATCGAGTGCCTTCAGCCGTGAGTATGGCGATAGCAAACTTAGAAGCAGAATTGAATTTAAAATTATTTGAACGCAGCAAAAATCACCTCGCCCCAACCGAGGTTGCACTCTCGATCGAACCGCATGCTCGACTGATCGTAACGAAACTGCGTCAACTCGAAATGCATCTGACCGAGCTTTCAACAGGATTGGAGACCAGTCTCTCGATTGGTATCGCTGCCGATGTGAACCAGAAATTTCTATTAGCGGGCATTGAACAGTTAATTCAGCATTATCCACTACTCAATATTGAGATGGTCAGCGCCCCACAACAAGAACTCAAAATACGCTTGCACAATAACGAAATCGATCTGTATATCGCCTATAGCTCATCGCAACTGGATAGCAATGAACGCTTCCGCTTACTGCGGATGGAGCAATTTGTTGCAGCCGTTTCCCCCAAAGATGCACTGCAACTTCATGCGCATAATAAAAATGAACTCACCATGCTGTCTGAACTCAGACAAATTATTGTGGCCAGTAAGCATTATCCACTGCCTGACAGTCGGGTACTGGTGTCGGATTCCTGTTGGTATAGCGATAGTTTATCGATGGCGATTGATATGGTTGAGCAAGGGTTAGGCTGGGGTAATTTTCCCCTTTCCGTTGTACAAGAACATTTTGCTAAACAACGGCTGGTACGCTTAGCTTTTCTCGATACCACCAACGGACTGGATATGCCGATTCATGCCATTTGGCCGAGCTATAAACCATTGAGCAAATCAATGCAGTTGTTGATTGAATTGTGGCAAAAGCAAATCGACAGCAAATAAAAAAGCCCGACATCCAAGTCGGGCTTTTTCGTATTCCTTTCACTAGGTACAACTCCTGTCGTACCTCACGTCCTGATGCGCAAACTTATCATTCTTGTTTTATGTTTTGGAACTTCCTGTTCCTGATGAGTTCATATTAGGCAATTCCACTGGGTCTGAAAATGGGACATTGCCTCTAATCGGTGTAAGAAAAAGCGTACATCGCTGAGCTTTATCACCCTTTAAAAAGTAAGTGATTATATGGAACTGGGTACGAAAAACTTATCAATCTCCCAATAAATCAATAGTCTGCTCTTTCATCATCACACCCATATACTGATCATAGCTTTGTGCCAGTAGACAAATCACTACAGCAGCAATCAAGGTCAAAATCTTGTTTTTCATTGTCATGTTCAGCTACCTAAATCAAGGATCTATAAAAAAGGTATAAGATTTCTTCCATCTAATCTAATATAGAAAAAACAAGTACTGATCTAATTTTGAGATATGTGGACATTCAAACAATTCAATTATCTAATCACGATTGTAGAAACTGGAGGCTTTATTGCCGCTTCAGAAAAGCTGTTTATTGCCCAATCAGCACTCAGCAGACAAATTAAAAATTTAGAAGAAGAAATAGGTTTTGAAATTTTTGATCGTTCAGAGAAGAAAATTAGACTAACACCTGCAGGTGAAGCACTGTATAAAAGTTTAAAAACCAATATTGATCATTTAAAAAGTTCCATTGTCAGTGCCCAAAGTATTAGTCGGGGTGAAGGTCGGATTATTAAGATTGCCCATTCCAGCAGTATTGTACTTGATCAAAACAAACTCGAAATCTTTGAACAGTTATGTGATAGCCATACCATTGATATTGAAATGAATACCTTATCATCTGAGTTACAACTCGAATATTTATTGAATGGCACGATTGATCTGGGCTTTATCCGACCACCGATTTATCACAACTTAAATGACGTGAATGCCATCAGTTTATATACCACCCCTTTATATGTTGCTGCACATATTTCAGACCCATTTTTAAGTGAAAAGGAAAGTATATCGATTCGTGACTTGGAGTCATTAAATTTTGTTTCGGTACCCCATAAAGCACGTGGTGGCTTAAGCTATTTGGCAGCCAATTTATGTTTGGTCAACGGCTTTAGTCCAAAAAGAACCAGAATCTATTCAAGAAAAAGATCTCAACTTGAACTGGTTGCCAATGGTTTCGGAATTTGTATCGTGCCTGAAGAGTTTAAAGTCATTCTCCCCAGTAATGTCCGACTCATTCCTCTTCAAGATGAAAATACACTCAGCGAAGTGAAACTCATCTGGAAAAAGGATGATGACCCCATTATCAACAGCTGTGCAGACGCTATTCATGCCTATTACAGTGCCAAGCAGATGAACTTAAGAAATTACTGAGTTTTAGCTCAAATGAAAAAAGCCCGACATCCAAGTCGGGCTTTTTCGTATTCCTTTCACTAGATACAACTCCTGTCATATCTCACATCCTGATGCCTAAACTTATCATTTTTGTTTTATGTTTTGGAACTTCCTGTTCCTGATGAGCTCATATTAGGCAATTCCAATGAGCCTGAAAATGGGACATTGCCCCTAATCGATGTAAGCAAAAACGTACATGGTTTTTTAGTTTATAAGTTAAATGAAAATTTCACCTTCTAGATATAAGCGGCACTCGCCTGAGATTTCAATTCTGTCATCTTCAAGTAATTTGCAATAAAGCACACCACCTCGTTTTGAGGCCTGATAAGCAACGATATTTTCTTTTTTAAGTCGAGGGTGCCAAAGTGGTATTAATGAGGTGTGCAGCGAACCTGTCACAGGATCTTCATCTATTCCCATTGAAGGCGTAAAGTAGCGAGAAATGATATCGAACTCGCTCATTCTTTCATCTGTGGCATCATTTAAACTAGTAATTGCGACACGTCGTCCACCGAGTTTTTTAATCAAATCAAAGTTCGGTTGCTCATCTAAAACTGCCGCTGTATTGGGATAGATCACAATATAAGCCTGTGGATTGATATATACCTCAGTAACTTCTTGAGACAAGCTCTCTTTTAATGCTTGAGGAATCACCTCTAATCGATGAGGAATCTGTACAGGAAAATTCATTTTAATCCTGCCTTTTTCACTGCGACTAATAAAAAACTCACCCAAGTTCGCCACTTGGAAAACTAACGATTCAATTTCAGGTTGATTTTTAAAAATAATAAAACTGGTCGCTAGCGTGCCGTAGCCACAAAACTGTACTTCTTTGACAGGTGAAAACCATTTAATTTCATAATTTTGATCATCAATTTTTCTTGCAAAACTGGTCTCAGACAAATTATTTTCTAATGCAATATTCTGCATTACACGCTCATCTAACCACTGCTCTAACAACACAACCGCAGCTGGGTTTCCTTTAAAGAGTTGATCACTAAATGCATCGACTTTGTAAATTTTCATTTTCTGTTACGACTATAATTTTTCAATACGATACTCAATCAACAAAACTCATAATGTAAATTTTTGATAAATAAAATGCATTCCTTGCTATCCTTTTAGCTTTAATCCCTAAAAAATCAAAATCTGCTTTTGATAGAACCTAGCTAATCTTATTTAAACTACACTGTATTATCTTATTTTAAGATTAATTTCAAAAAGACCAAAATAATGCAACTCTCTATTATTTTAAGTATGTTTATTTTCTCATTCAGCATGTCCATTTCCCCTGGGCCAATCAACATCACCATTCTCTCATCAAGTTTAATTCATGGTTTTAGAAAAACATTTCCCTTTATCTCAGGAGCAACAATTGGCTTTACACTGTTATTAATATTATTAGGTTTTGGTTTTAACCAAATAATTAGTCACTATCCTTTTTTCTTCACATCAATCGAATGTATCGGCATTTTATTTATTTTCTATATTGGTCAAAAGATTATCTTTTCAACACCAAGAGTTGATATCTCAAACAATATTTCTCTTACTAACTTTATGGATGGATTTCTCTTACAATGGCTTAATCCCAAAGCATGGATTGCCTGTCTCTCTGGTATCTCTTTATTTTCTTCACCCCTAAGTTATCATCCATTGCTGCTATTTATTGTGATTTACTTTATCACTTGCTACATCTGTTTAATTCTGTGGGGGATTTCTGGACAGACATTAGCCAAAGTATTAACTCACCCACGTCAGATAAAAGTCATGAATACTGTAATGGGAGGATCTTTAATTATGTTATCGATCTATATGCTGATTAAACGATTTTGGGGTTAAAGGATTCATATATTTTTTCAATTAGGTCATGCGCAATACCATTGATTGGAATATTGGCAGGCCAAACCGCATATACACTCAAAGGTTCAAGTTTCCACTCTGGTAAAACTTCCACAATATTCTGTTGCTCAATATCTTCTTGCATTAAATAATCAGGAGGTGCAGCCAATCCTGAACCCAATTTTACCAGTTGATAAGATGCTTCAACATTATTCACATAGATATATGGCTGATAAGAAATCTCCACTTCTTCTTTTGTTCCGACATGCCTTAAAATCCGATTGTTTTTTCTCATACTCAATCCTATCCACTTCATATCCACCAAATCTTTCGGATGAGTAATTGTTTGATATTGGCTTAAAAAATAGGGTGTTGCAACGATACTTCGAGCGAGAGAAAATAGATAGCGGGCTTTAAAAGAACTATCTGAAAGCTCGCCAATTCGAAAAGCAATATCGACATTTTCAGCAATGAGATCTGTCCGGCTATCATCGCAAGTAATATGTAAAGTCAGATCTGTATATTGATCACAGAATGCCGTGATACATTGCATAAACTCTCCATGAATAAAGACCGCAGGGATCGAGATATGAAGCTGTGTTTTTTTAATAATAGAACGTTGCTTAAAATCTAAAATTCCTGATTCATACGTTACTAACATGGCCTGAGCCGTATCTAGAAGCTTCTGACCATCGTATGTTAAGGTCATTTTCCTTGTATTTCTATAAAATAAAGCACACTCTAAATTTTTTTCTAGTTTAGTTAGATGTAAACTCACAGTCGCAACAGATAATCCTAAGGCTTTAGCGCCTTTAGAAATTGATCCAAACTCAGCAATTTTCGCAAAAATAATTAAATATCTTATATCTTCAATCATATTTTTTGATCTATAAAAGAGAAATTCATAAACAAGGATCGAAGTTAATCGGAAATTACCACATTACTTTTATAACGTAGATAAAAATTTAAACTTGATAATGCGCCAGCAAAAACACAATACATCATAAAAATAGTTATATTGATCAGTGGTCGATCTAAAAAGTAATTACTGACTATTGTTCCAAAAGTTAAAATCCCGATACATTCAAAAAAAGAAAATTGTGGTATTAAAAATTTCATTATTATCTACCTTTATCTTAAATTATCTAAAAATATTTTGAGCTAAACAAATATATAAGATTTAGCCTATAAATAAAAAGCCCCAACTTCGGGGCTTTTTAAGATCATTTTGTAAACTTAAACTGAGTGACCTAAACGCTCACCCATCACCACTGTCGAATTGGCTTTAAATTGTTCTTCCCAAACCATTTTATCTTTTTCAAATAAAACTACAGCTGTTGAACCTAAATAGAAGCGGCCTAACTCTGCACCTTTATCCAATTTCATTTGATGATGTTGCAATTCAACTTTGCCAGATGGTTTTACTTTGCCTGTGGCAACCGTTTCAATACCCGCCACAATCATGGCACCAACTAAAACCACCGCCATACGACCCAGTTCGGTATCAAATAAACACACCATACGCTCATTACGTGCAAACAAACCTGGTACATTTTCAGCTGTGGTTTGGTTAACTGAGAACAACTCACCCGGAATATATAAAGTTTCGGTCAAAGTGCCCGCCAAAGGCATATGTACACGGTGATAATCTTTTGGTGATAAATAAACCGTCGCAAATTGGCCATCTTGGAATGGTTTTGCCAGTTGCGGATCGCCAATCAGTTTCTCAACTGAAAAGCTTTGGCCTTTAGCTTGGAAAATATCACCTGCTTCGATTTTACCCAGTTGCGAAATCGCACCATCCGCAGGACATACAATGCTATCCGCTTGTTCATCGATGCCACGCACACCATCTTTCAATGCACGGGTAAAAAATTCATTGAAAGATTTATAGTGTTGCGCATTGCTTTGTTCAGCAATGCTCATATCAATTCCGTATTTTGCTTTGAACGCTTGAATAACAGCAGTTTTTACCAAAAGATTTTCACTTGCGGCAACCTTACCAACGACACGGCTCAATTGATGTTGCGGCACAAGATTCTGTGCTTTGATAAAGAGTTGTTTTTTTAAATCTGCTGCAAAACTCAAGACGGTGACTCCCCTGAAATAATAGGACTATCGAGGCGATTGCCCCATTCACTCCACGCACCATCGTAGGCCCTAACTTGCCAGTTGAGCAATCTTGCCAAAATATACGCCAAGCCAGAACGGTGATGAGACTGACAGTACACCACCACAGGTTGTTGTAAATTAAAGCCTAATTGTTCTAAACGTTGTTGTGTGCGTTCAAGCGGGTGTAATTTTAGATGATTTTCACGGTTTAGGGCAGTACTCCATTCAAAATGCAGTGCATTTGGGATGTGACCGCCACGTCGCGCAGCTAGGCGTAAGCCCGTGTATTCCTCATTGCTGCGGCAGTCCCAGAGCTGAATATTGTCTTGTTCGACATGTTGTAACAATTCATGATATTCAATGCGATGCTGCTGCACAGTGTCTAAATCAATCTGAAAAAGGTTGGCAACAGGTTTGACCGTATCGACTTCAGCTGTAGTTGGTAAACCTGCGCCCAACCAACCATGAATCCCACCATTAATCAAACTGGTGCGGTTAAAACCAAGGCAATGTAAATTCCAGATTAAACGTCCAGCCCACGCCCCACCTTCATCGTCATAAACCACGACATGATGTTGAGGTGAAATATTTAACTTCTCAATTAAAGCCTGTAAGCCTGTTAAATCAGGCAACACCCCATTGGCTTGTTCTTGTTGTGCAACCAAGTATTTAGGCTGTAAATGAATCGCATGGGGAATATGCAGTTGCTCATACACCGAAGCTCGGCTCAAATCGACAATACGAATCAACTCACTACCTAAATAAGGAACAAGTTGTTCAGGCTCAATCAGTAAACCCAGTTTAAAATCTACGTCAGTCATCGTTATGCTGTTTTATCATCCGCATTGGGGATGATATTAACATAGCCGACTTTTTATCTTTGTCTGATTTTTTGCATTCGTTTAGCAGAAAAGGAGATATAGCATAGAGCTTAAACTAGGATGGATCAAAAATTAAGAACTTGCTGATCATCGCGGAAGTTAAACCATATTGCTTTCTCGGAAAAATTACTGGTGCTAAGGCGGCATGGATGCCGCCCGTTGAACTGCGGCATCAAGGATGTGCCGTCAGTTCAACAAAAGATTTTTGTTACTTTTGATCTTTCAAAAGTAAAGAGTGCCTATACAAACCGCTTATGGGTTTTGAGCTATTTCATGGCTGTGCGAGATTTTGAGTTATGCAAGAATCATTATGCTTCTTCAATATCAAACACCTGACGCAAATACGCCAAGAACGTATCATTATCCGTCATGGTCTTACCCGGACTATCCGAAATCTTCGCCACGGATTGACGATTACACTCCACCAATTTCAACACAATATTCAATGGTTTCTGCCCCATATCATTGGTCAAATTGGTGCCAATCCCAAAACTCACTTGGAAACGGTCTTTAAAATATTGATGCAATAACCATGCTTTTTCTAAATTCAGACCATCACTAAAGGTTAACATCTTGGTCTTGGTATCAATCTTGAGTTTGCGATAATGCGCATAAGCCTTATCACCCCACTCATACGGGTCACCACTGTCATGACGTAAACCATCGAATAATTTGGCAAAATACAAATCAAAGTCACGCAAGAAGGCATCCATACCGACCACATCGGTCAAGGCAATCCCTAAATCCCCACGATACTCTTGTACCCATGCCTCAAGTGCTGCTTTTTGGAAATTACGCAAACGCACATCAAGTGCTTGAAAAGCCTGTAAGAATTCATGTGCCATGGTACCAATCGGGCTAATTCCCAATTGCTTCGCCAATAGCACATTACTGGTACCTCGAAATACTTTTGGCGCAGCGGCATGAAATGCTTGTACTACATGTTTTTGCCACTCAAAACTATAGCGACGGCGTGTACCAAAATCTGAAACTAAGAAAGGTGGATCATTTTTTAGTTGTTCTTGTTCATATTGTTGCAGTTGCACCAGCTTCTGTTGTAGTCGGCGCTCGCCTTCTACCCAGACATCATCATTACGGATACGACGGAAATACAGCTCATTGACAATTGCCAAGACAAAAATCTCAAACATCATCGCCTGCACCATTGGGCCTTCAATGCGGATATCTAAACGTCCTGCCTCATCGATACTGGCTTGAATAAAACGACGCTTCAGCTGAAATAATTCAAGGTAATCAACAAAATCACTTTTGATAAAACGCAATGAACGTAAGTATTGTAATTCATCTTCCGCAAAGCGCAGTTCACACAGCAAATCCAACTGCTGATTCAAATCATCCAAAATTTCAACCAACGGATAGGCCGTATCTTCTAAATTACGACAGCGGAATAAATAAACACTATGCGTTTGCGGAAACTGATGTAACACCACCTGTAACATGGTGAATTTATATAAGTCGGTATCAAGTAATGATTGAATAATTGGTGTAGACATGACTGACTTGGATCTATTCTCGTTTAAGCATTAAAGCATACTTTTACGCAGAAATGAGTCTGTCTACGACGATGGATATTTCCTTCTCAATAATCTTTTTTAGAGTCTTTTTAAATTCAAATATTTAATAGAGGTAAGCTTATTTCGATAGCGAAGGTTGAATCTCTTTTAAACGTTGCTGTTGTCCAAACTGAATCGCGAATTGTTCTGCGGTGAGCTGTCCCGTTTTTTCCGCATAGATGTCGCAATCCACCTGACGCAACTGTTTGGCAATACTCCATTCGGCTTTCACAATCGCACCCATCAGTGCCGTATGCCCCCGTTTGTCCCGAAGACAACGATTCGCATGATGCTGCAGCAATATTTTTACTGCATCTTTCTGCCCATAATAACTCGCCATCATCAATGCGCTATAACCAGAATGATCTTGAATATCAATGGGAAATCCATGCTTTAGAAACTCTTGCAAGACCTCGACATTCCCCACTTTGGCTGCGGAGAAAAACAGCTCAACCACTTCTTCGGAAGCATTGCCCTGTTCAGATGGTGCTGCGGCATAGACGGAAGCCCCCACACTGCTGCAAAACAAGCACGCAGCAAACAAGATCGAACGTAATTGGATCATAAACATATCCTTAAAAATCTGAAATGAGTGCCTGTAACACTCGCCCTAGGTGCAGGAAAGGCTATTGAGGTTACAGGACTTTCTAGGGGTAACATTCAGGCACCTGTTACCACATCAGCAAAGCGTTTATTCGTCTTTCAGTTGAGCTGCTTTGCTTTGCACATTGTTCAGATTCACGTTTAGTGCTTTGGCAAGACGCGTTCCATAGTCAGCATCTGCCTTATAGAAGTAAGACACCATAATGGTTTTTGTTTCGATATCTTTGACCGCGCTTAAATCAGCCGTAAGGTTACGAATCAGGTCATTCTTTTCCAATGCTGAATAACTACGATATAAATCACCAGCCTGTTTAAATGGCTGCTGTTTCTGAATCGCGTGCTGCATCACTGTACCCTGCAAAGGTGTTTGTACAGCTCTGGCAATCTCAGAAGATGGCTTTGGTTCAATCGTACTTGGCTCATAATTCACATGAGACTCCGTTTGTCCCATGTTCATAAAGCCTTCCTGATTATTGTTATTCACCGCAACACGAGGACGATTCACTGGAATCTGTTGATGGTTCGCCCCTAAACGATACAACTGTGTATCTGAATAAGAGAAAATACGACCTTGCAGCAGACGGTCTTCTGAGGGTTCAATCCCAGGAATTAAGTTGCCAGGCGCAAATGCCGATTGTTCGGTTTCCTGGAAGAAGTTTTTCGGCATACGATTGAGAGTCAACGTTCCGACCTTCGTTTCAGGCACCAGATCATTCGGCCAGATTTTGGTCGCATCTAATGGATTAAAATCAAATTTATCCAAGTCTTTTGGATCTAGTACCTGAATATACAAATCCCATTTTGGATAATTGCCTGCATAGACATTTTTATACATGTCATTGGTCAAATGATTCCAGTCACGCCCTTGTACTTCGCGAACCTGATCTAGATTCAGGCCTTTGACCCCTTGTTTCGAACGCCAGTTAAATTTGACGTATTTATATTCGCCCTTGTCGTTATAAAGCTTGAAAGCATGGACGCCAAAACCATCCAAAGTACGATAGCTTTCAGGTGTGCCCAAGTTTGAATAGACATAGGTCAACATATTGATTGACCAAGGTTGAGTCTTTAAGAAATCAAAAATTCGGTTTGGATCTTGAACATTGGTGACTGGATCCGGCTTCATCGCATGTACAAAATCAGGAAACTTGATTGCATCACGAATAAAGAACACGGGTAGGTTATTCCCCACCAAGTCCCAGTTACCTTGCTGTGTATAGAACTTTACCGCAAAACCATGTGGATCACGTGCAGTTTCAGGTGAACCTTTAGGATGAATCACCGTTGAAAATCGAACAAAAATAGGCGTTGTGGTACCTGCTTTAAACATGGAAGCAACCGTTAAATCAGAGAGGTCTTTGGTGGCAACGAAATCACCATATACCCCTGTACCACGGGCATGTACAACACGCTCTGGAATGCGTTCACGGCCAAAACGTTGTAATTTTTGAATCAACTGGACGTCTTGCAACAAGGTTGCACCGTTTGCCCCAGCCGTCATCGAGTTTTGGTTGTCACCAACTGGTGCACCATTGTCTTTTGTTAAAGGTGCTGCATACGCTGTGTTGAGCGTTGCTGCCATAATTGTAAATAAAAAAGTTCGCTTAAACATGCTGTTCAATCCAAAAAATCAAAATACCTTTCCTGCACAGGGACTATACAAAGATTCTATCAATAGATAAAAAAGATAATTTTAATAAAACAAATCGAAAAATAAGATCAAAGACAATCAAGTTCCGTGCTGAGGTCGATGCTGAATGAGCAAATCTGTTAGACTGCTGCCCTGATTCAATACCGATCTTCATTTTTATGCGTGCATTAATTCAACGTGTCCTCGAAGCCAAAGTTGTGGTTGAAGGGCAAACCACTGGCGAAATTCAACAAGGCTTATTGGTCTTTCTAGGTCTCGGTAAGGAAGACACCTTAGAGAAAGGCCAAAAGTTGATTGATAAGATTTTGAAGTATCGTATTTTTGATGATGAACAAGGCAAAATGGGCTGGAATGTCAGCCAAGCCAAGGGTGGGATTTTATTGGTTTCACAGTTTACTTTAATGGCACACACCCAGAAAGGGTTACGTCCTGACTTTGGACCCGCCATGCCGCCTACAGAAGCTAAAGCGCTGTATGAGCAATTGGTTGCCTATGCACAACAACAATTTGAGCATGTGCAAACTGGGATTTTTGCAGCGGACATGAAAGTCCATTTAATCAATGATGGACCCGTCACCTTTAATTTAGAGATCGAATAATTCTAAACAATAAAAAACTCCCGATTTGGGAGTTTTTTATTGCCAGCTGATTATTTGCCAGTTTTTTCTTTAATAAACGCACGTGCTTGACGAATTTTTTCTTTGACCGGTTTTGGCACTTTAGGTGGAATCAACTTCGCTGCTTGGTTAAACCAAACTAACAGGCTAAAGTCGCCTTCCATTTTGATGCTGCCATCTTGCATACCCGTCATGAATGCTGTTGGGTCGCCTTTCACCAGCGTTTTTACCCCTTGCTCACTCGAGGCAAATTGTAAAATAAAATCAGCTTTTTCTGGACTACCTGCCACTGTCTCGATCTTGCCACGGTTCACAATGATCTGACGTGCCAAACCTAAATCTGTACCAATCTGAATACGGAATTCACGGTCATGAACCAATTCAATAAACTTTGGGCTCGTACGTGCCAATTGCTTCATACGTAACGCCAAACCTGCCACCAATAAATCAAGTGGATCAGTGCTTACATCAACGATAGGTAACTTAACCACAGGTAAAGAAGAAAGCTTCATGACATTTATGCCTACAGTATTATGATGAAAATTAAGACAACCGTATCCTAGCACAATTGTATCTAGGTCTGTAAAAGCTTTGTTGCAGAAAATTAGTACAAAAAAGGCATGCTGAGCATGCCTTTGATGTTGTTCAAATTATTATCATTTATCTGCTAGAACATTGCTGCTGGTCGTCCTTATATACAGGGGTATGTTCAATATACTGACGATTTGCCAGCTGTTTTTGTGCTTGTTTGTCTTCACGTAAAAGGATAAATGTAACCGTTATCATCGCAAGGCTCAACGCGGTCAAATAACTATAGGCGACGGACATCTCGAATATGGTTTGCGCACCAAAGCGCACCACTTCTAACAGTCCCCAGCACAGCATACCCGCCAACATAAAACCTAACCAACGACGATAAGGAGAAAAGAAAACAGCAATAACTGCGACAGCGATTAAGCCAAATCCAACCCACATGGTGAAATTCGCTGCTTCCATAGAAACCTCCGTCTTAAAAGGGGTGGCCTGTATTTATATTCAGACCTCTATATTGTTCTGTAATCTCTAACAGTACTTCGTGTTGCATTAACGTCTTTATGCATTATGGAGCGTTTTTTTTAGAAAAAAAGAGCCTGAAATTAACCTTACGACACAAGCTGTCGCAATATGCTTTTGTCATTACATTTTTAAAACATATAAAAGTCTTGAATGTCCATATAGCATCGATTACAGCGTGTCATTACAAAAAACTATGCCGCTTTTTTGCTGCAAAAAAACTTTTTTCAGAATTTTTTTATCGTTGTTTTTCTATACATTTAGACATAATTATGACGAATAAATGACGTTCAAAAAATGAATAAGGCCGCAATAAAAACGACCTTATTTAAACCCTATAAACTTTGGGCTAAGCGCGGTTTAAATCCTTATCGTGCATACCCAACAAGTACAGCACACCATCTAAACCAACACTTGAAATGGCTTGATTGGCATTTTGGCGGACCAACGGCTTGGCACGGAATGCAACACCTAAGCCTGCAATTGAAAGCATCGGTAAGTCATTGGCACCATCACCAACAGCCATCGCCTGCTCTAGTGAAATTCCCATTTTTTCAGCCAATTGACGCAGTAATTCTGCTTTACGAGCACCATCAACTATGGCACCTTTCACTTCACCAGTGACAAAGCCATCTTCAACATCAAGAATATTGGCATGTACTTCATCAATCCCAAGTTTTGCTTGTAAGTACTCAGCAAAGTACTGGAAACCACCTGATAAAATTGCCGTTTTATAACCTAAAGCTTTCAAGGTTGAAATTAAACGCTCTGCTCCTTCGGTGACCGTCAAACGTTCTGCAATTTTCGGTAATACCGAAGCATCCAAACCTTTTAATAACGCCACACGTGCGCAAAAACTTTGTTGGAAATCAAGTTCACCCAACATGGCACGTTCCGTAATTTCAGCAACTTGAGCACCAACACCGGCTTCTAATGCCAGTTCGTCAATGACCTCTTGCTCAATCAAGGTAGAATCCATATCAAAGCAAACCAATCGGCGATTACGACGGTAAGCATTGTCTTCTTGCACCGCCACATCAATATTGAGCTCACCCGACAAACTCAAACAAGCAGCACGCATCGCTTGCGCATCCAACATTTGCCCACTGAGACCAAACTGCACACAGGCACGACGTGGAAATTGGCTTTCTGCATCGAGATCTAAACGTCCCGATAAACGGGTGACTGTTTCAATATTAAAGCCCTGACTTGATACAATTTTAGTCACGGCTTGCAGGTGTGCAGCGGTAAGTTCAGGTGCAAGCGCAGTTACGATATAGCGAGTTCGGCCGCCTTCACTCACCCATTGATCATATTCTGCGTTGGAGATTGGTTTAAATCGCACAGTTAAGCCAATATCATGTGCTAAAATCAAAATCTCTTTCATTGCTAGTGCAGTTGCAGTCTCATTATCCGATGCAACAACGATCCCAAGGGTCAGTTGATTATGGATAACTGCCTGCCCCACATCGAGTATTTGCAAAGAATGTACGGATAGTACCTGCATTAATCGAGTAAACTGATTCGGTTGATCTGGTCCTAGAAAGGATATAAGAATGATTTCTCGCATGAATTGACTCGTGGTTGAGCGACAACTATTGTAAGAATCATAACATAACCCATGAATCTATTTGCCTTGGAAATTTAACTTGAATGCGCCTCGCCAAGGGCTATTTGCTAGCCTACTGATCGTAAGTTTTGCATTGCATACCTTTTTATTGGTGATTGCAACGACACATCAACTCAATGAAAATCGCGCTAGCCAAGGACAACTGATGACCAGTCAGTTAGTGGCAGATAGTCTTGCTGAGTTGGAACCCGCCAATACCGTTTCGCTGGCATTGGTGGCGAATCGTTATGCAACCAATCCTAGTGTTGCGTCCATTCGTATCCTCGATGCGAATAAACAAGTGCTTGCAACCAGTGGCATGGCCAAAACCCGCCAAGGTGAAGTGTTCGTTCGTGATGCACTACAAAATGAAAAGAAAGTTGGTACGGTTGAAATTACCTTGATCCAGCCGAGTATCGGTGAGATTTTGCGGACTCAATGGTTAGCGATTTTAGTTTCACTGTTCATCCATGGGCTGATTTGGTTGGCCTATCGTGCCATCGCACGTCCAACACGTAGCGAATACTTAGCACGTATCAATCAAGAAAATCATCTCAAGCATGAGATTCAACGTTTAACCCAAGCCCTTGCACTTGAAAAACAAAATGCTGTGACTTTGGTTGCTCAGGCACAACAGCAGGCAAAAGCGCAAGCCAAACCGCGTGTTGAAAAAAATCCAGTTGAATCCGTATCACTGGACGATCAAGCTCTGGCGCTCAATATTCAGTTTTATGATCCTAAACAATTATTGAGTAGCGTGAACCAATCTGTTTCCGTGCCTTATTTCAAATTATGCCAATTATTTTTAGATAAAAGTATTGCGCTCTGTGCCAAGCATTACCAGATTGATGCGGCTCAAATTCAGGTGGTTCAAGAATTCAATGCAGATGGTGCAAGCTTAGCAACGACAGCGGACAGCAGTCATGCCCTTGAATGCTTGATGATGGTTGGTGCTGTTTTCCAGTTATTGGCCGATGTACTGTATAAACGTTATCGTGAAGATAAACGTTTTGCCTTACAAACCCGTGGTGCAGTTGCAAGTGCAGTCGACGCCATGCAGTTAGATGCAGTTGAAGCAGCAAAACGCTTGGCACAGCATTTACATGCCAAAGAAGCCGCTTTGCATTTAAATCATGAGCAGCTCAAAAGCATTCAAAACAGTTATGAATTAGTGGCTATGCCAAATCCAAGTAATATCATGACCCGTCATGCTTTTATGATTAATGGTATGAACGAACAATGTGCAACCGTTGCTCAAACGCTGCGTACCGAAATTTTAATGGGTAAAAAAGCCAAAGCATCGACAGAGCTTGAATAAATAGTACTTCGACTGTGGTAACTCAGTCATCCTAAACACAAGGCTTTGTCTCCAACAAAGCCTTGTGTTTTTTTATTTAGCCCGCACATAGAAAGCTGACAATCGCATCACACCGTCTTGTAAAGCAGCAAAGCTGGTCAGGATAAAGTGTTGTCTTATCATTTGCTGGTCCTCTCTTTTTATTGATAAAGAAGCACAGGCGAAATTTTTTTAAATGCGGTAAACTATGCCAGATTTATCGAATACTAGTGCCTAACAAAGGCAAGATAAAAGGTGAAAGCGAATGCCGCTGAGTCATGTTGAAGAGCTTGTTGCAGATATTCGTGCAGGCAAAATGGTCATCCTAATGGATGATGAAGATCGTGAAAATGAAGGTGACTTAGTCATCGCTGCAACACATGTTCGCCCTGAAGATATTAACTTCATGATTACACATGCACGTGGCTTGGTCTGCCTGACACTCAGTCGCGACCGCTGTAAACAACTTAACCTTCCATTGATGGTTGATCAGAACGGCGCACAGCACGCAACCAACTTCACGCTTTCGATTGAAGCGGCAGAAGGCATCAGTACAGGTATTTCAGCAGCTGAACGCGCACATACCATTCGTACTGCGGTTGCAGCACATGCCAAACCAAGTGATATCGTACAACCAGGTCATATTTTCCCGTTAATGGCACAACCAGGTGGTGTTTTACACCGTGCAGGTCATACCGAAGCAGGTTGTGACCTTACCCGCTTAGCTGGTCTAGAGCCAGCCTCAGTGATCTGTGAAATCATCAATGATGACGGCACCATGGCGCGTCGTCCTGATTTAGAAGTGTTTGCAGAAAAACACGGCTTAAAAATTGGTACGATTGCGGATCTGATTCATTACCGCATGACCAATGAGCAAACTGTTGAACGTTTGTCTCAAGAAACTATTGAGACCGAATACGGCACTTTTGAGCTGTATAAGTATCGTGAAATCGGCAATCCTGATATTCATGTTGCCTTAGTTAAAGGTGAGCCGAAACAAGGCATTACTACAGTGCGTGTTCATGGTTTCAGCCCAATCCGCGATTTATTAAAACTCAATAAAGCTGACGGTTCTCCTGCGTGGAACTTAGACCTTGCCATGCAAACCATTGCAGCAAGTGATCGTGGTGTATTGGTATGGATTGGTCAGGGTCAATTAGAAGATCTTGGTCCTGCATTGCAGAGTCTAAATCAGCCAAAACCACTCAAATCCAATGCAGCACTGTCTCATCAATATCAAACCATTGGTGTGGGCGCGCAGATTTTACGGGATTTAGGCGTTGAGAAAATGAAGTTGTTGAGTTCTCCACTTCGTTTCAATGCTTTATCTGGATTCAATTTAGAGGTAGTGGAATACATCACTGCCGATCAAATCACAGCAAAATAATCGAGGTTGCTATGGCAATTCGCCGAATTGAAGGTTTATTACATCTCGCAAGCGAAGGTCGTTATGCGATCTTAGTGGGTCGTTTCAACAGCTTCGTTGTTGAACATTTACTTGAAGGCGCAATCGACACTCTAAAACGCCATGGCGTTGCAGAAGAAGCGATTACTGTTATTCATGCACCAGGTGCATGGGAACTGCCAATTGTTGCGAAAAAATTAGCAGCTTCAAATAAATTTGATGCCATCATTGCATTAGGTGCAGTGATTCGTGGCAGCACACCTCACTTTGACTTTGTTGCAGGTGAATGTGCGAAAGGCTTAGGTGTGGTTGCTCTTGAAAGCACAATGCCTGTAATCAATGGTGTATTGACTACAGACAGCATTGAACAAGCAATCGAACGTTCGGGTACGAAAGCAGGAAATAAAGGTAGCGAAGCTGCATTGACTGCAATCGAAATGGTTAACTTATTAAAGGCAATTTAAAGCATGTCGCAAACACTTCAGGCCGCTTATGCAGCGAAACGCAAAGCACGTCGTTTTGCTGTACAAGGGATTTATGAATGGCAAATGAGTCAGAACCCAGTACATGAAATTGAAGCGCGCACGCGTGTAGAAAATGCCATGCACAAAGTTGACCTTAACTATTACCATGAATTACTCACTCAAGTGATTGCTCAACATGAAGCTTTAGATGAGTTACTCATTCCTGTGCTTGATCGTGAATTAAGTGCACTGGATGGTGTCGAACTTGCAACGTTACGACTGGGTGCTTATGAATTACGAGATCATCTCGAAGTTCCGTACCGTGTTGTACTTGATGAAGCGATTGAGCTAGCTAAACACTTTGGTGGCGCAGATAGTCATAAATACATCAATGGTGTATTAGACCGTCTTTCATCAAAGCTTCGTGAAGCTGAAAAACAACAAGCAAAATAATAGGCTTGATGTTGCATGGCTGAGTTTTCCATTATTGAACGTTACTTTAAACGCGCATCAAAATCCGATGTCAGTTTAGGCATCGGTGATGACTCAGCCATCGTTACCCCCCCTCCTTCACAACAATTGGTGATCTGTGCAGATACACTGGTTGCTGGCCGTCATTTCCCTTTAGATACTGCTGCTCATGCCATCGGCTGGAAAAGTGTGGCTGTCAATTTATCGGACTTAGCGGCAATGGGAGCAAAACCGCATAGTATTTTACTCGCGCTTAGTCTCCCGACAGTTGATCATGACTGGCTGGCTGGATTTAGTCAGGGCTTGTTTGATTGCTGCGATCAGTTCGGTGTCAGCCTGATTGGTGGTGATACCACGCAAAGTGCTCAACTGACCATCAGTGTGACGGCCTTAGGCTGGATTGAACACGGTCAGGCCATCACACGTGCAGGCGCTCAAATTGGCGACTATATTTGTGTGAGTGGGCAAGTGGGAGATGCAGCCTTTGGATTACAGCATCTCGGCCATGCGTTACAGCACCGCCTAGACTACCCAACCCCACGCTGCCAGCTCGGACAACAGCTCAAAGGGTTTGCCTCCAGTATGATTGATGTTTCAGATGGTTTGGCCCAAGACTTGGGGCATATTCTCAAAGCATCCAATGTGGGTGCCAAATTACAGCTTGATCAGCTTCCGATAGATCCATCACTCAAACAGCTTGATTTGCAACAGGCTTGGCATTATGCACTTGCAGGTGGTGATGATTACGAATTATGCTTTACAATATCACCGCAAAACTTCAAAGAACTGTCGCGACAACAATTAGATGTTCCGCTTACAATAATCGGCGAAATTACCCAACAAACTGGATTGTTATTTGAGTATATGGGCAAAGCACACCCATTACATGTTCATGGATACCAACACTTTGCATAAGCCTCCCATTCACTTTAACCAAATGACTTGGTTTGACCGCTTTATCGTATTCTGCGGTGTCGGTTTTGGCTCTGGTTTAGCACCTAAAGCACCTGGAACTTTTGGTTCTGCCTTTGCGCTGTTATTTGTCCCACTGTGGTTGTACCTTGGCTTGTCAGCAAGCCTGATTGCGATCATATTCATGTCCTTAATTGGCATTTATATCTGTGGGCATACTGCAAAAGTCATCAATGTTCATGATGACGGACGTATTGTTTGGGATGAGTTTGCAGGTCAATCGATTACCCTATTACCTTTGCTGTATTTACAGCAAATGAATTGGCTGTGGGTCATTGTTGGATTCGTATTATTCCGTATATTTGATGTCTGGAAACCTTTTCCAATTAGTTGGGCAGATCAAAAAGTATCTGGCGGCTTCGGGATTATGCTGGATGACATTATTGCGGGAATTTGGGCAGCACTCTGTATTTTTATTCTTCATTTTTATATTTTGACTTAAGCCATTGAATTAGAGTTAGTTATGTCAACGACTGTTATTATTCTTGCAGCAGGGAAAGGAACGCGAATGCGTTCACAACTACCAAAAGTATTACAACCACTGGCAGGTCGTCCACTGCTTGGACATGTGATTCAGACAGCAAAAAAACTCCATGCCCAAAATATTATTACCATTTATGGACATGGCGGCGAACTGGTTAAACAAAACTTTGCTGCTGAACAAATTGAATGGGTTGAACAAGCAGAACAACTCGGAACAGGCCATGCCGTGCAAATGACTTTGCCTGTTTTACCGCAAGAAGGTGTTTCACTGATTTTATCTGGCGATGTACCCTGTATTCAGGCAGATACGCTACAAAAATTATTGGATGCATCAACTCAAACAGGCATTGGCTTAGTGACGCTCACTGTAGATGATGCAACAGGCTATGGTCGTATTGTTCGCAAAGATGGCAAAATTCAGGCCATTGTTGAACATAAAGATGCCAACGAAGAACAACGCCAAATTAAAGAATTTAATACAGGCATTTATTGTGTCAGTAATGCAAAACTGCATGAGTGGTTGCCTCAACTTTCAAATGAAAATGCGCAAGGTGAATACTACCTCACCGATATTGTTGCGATGGCAATTGCAGATGGCTTAGAAGTTGCCTCAGTTGAACCAGAGCTTGCGTTTGAAGTTGAAGGTGTGAATAACCGCTTACAACTTGCTACCTTGGAACGCCAATTTCAGCAGCAGCAAGCCAAAGAATTGATGCTACAAGGTGTTCACCTGATTGATCCAAATCGTTTTGATTTACGTGGTAGTTTAAAATGCGGTCAAGACGTACAAATTGATGTCAATGTCATCATCGAAGGTGACTGTGAACTGGGCGATAACGTACAACTCGGCGCAGGATGTATTTTAAAAAATACCCGTATTGCTGCGGGCACTAAAGTTCAAGCCTATAGCATTTTTGAAAATGCAGTGGTTGGTGAAAGTGCTCAAATTGGTCCTTTCGCGCGTTTACGTCCAGGTGCCAATCTTGCCAATGAAGTGCATATTGGCAACTTCGTTGAAGTGAAAAATTCAAATATCGGACTCGGTTCCAAAGCCAATCACTTCACCTATTTAGGTGATGCTGATATTGGTGCGGGCTGTAATATTGGTGCAGGAACCATTACCTGTAATTATGATGGCGCGAATAAACATCGTACTATTATCGAAGACAATGTATTTATTGGTACCAATAACTCATTGGTTGCACCAATCAGAATTGGTCAAGGCGCAACAACAGGTGCAGGATCAACACTCACCCGAGATGTGGCTGAGCATAGTTTAGCTGTCGAACGATCAAAACAGTTTGAAAAAGCAAATTATCAACGTCCCCAAAAGCTGAAAAAATAAGAGGATAAAATTATGTGTGGTATTGTTGGTGGCGTTGCTGAACGTTGTGTAACAGATATTCTTATTGAAGGACTGAAACGCCTTGAATACCGTGGCTATGACTCTGCAGGCTTAGCTTTATTAAATAATCAAAAAATCTTACGTGAACGTCGTGTTGGTAAAGTTGCTAACTTGGCTGAAGCGGTGTCAGAACAGCACTTAACTGGAAATGTCGGGATTGCGCACACACGTTGGGCAACCCACGGTAAACCGACTGAAAATAATGCGCATCCGCACGTTTCAGGCAATGTGGCTGTCGTTCATAACGGGATTATTGAGAACTACCAAGAACTCAAAGATGAACTACAAGCTTTAGGCTATGTGTTTAGTTCACAAACCGATACCGAAGTTGTTGCGCACCTTGTCAATGATGCGTTGAAGCAAACCTATAGCCTGTTGGAAGCTGTACAGAAAGTCATTCCTCAGCTAAAAGGTGCTTTTGCATTAGGGATTGTTCACACTGCACATCCAGATGAACTGATTACTGTTCGTGAAGGTTCACCATTAGTAATTGGTGTAGGTATTGGTGAAAACTTTATCAGCTCTGACCAATTGGCCTTATTGCCCGTCACCAATCGCTTCGTGTATTTAGAAGAAGGTGATATCGCTCGCCTAACACGTACCAGCATTGAAGTCTTTGCAAAGGGTCAACGTGTTGAGCGTCCAGTCAAAGAGTTAGATGCAACCGTTAGCAATGTATCTAAGGGTGAATATAAGCACTTCATGCTCAAGGAAATTTACGAGCAACCAGAAGCAATTCAACAAACCATTTCTCAAGCATTGAATGGCAACAGCTTACGTGAAGATTTCCTCAGCCATGCCAATGCTGATTTTGATAAAATTCAGCAAATCCAAATCATTGCCTGTGGTACCAGTTACCATGCAGGGATGATTGCCAAATATTGGTTTGAACAACTGATTGGTGTGCCTTGCCAAGTTGAAATTGCCAGTGAATTCCGCTATCGCACGCCTGTAATTGTTGCCAATACCTTGTATATCTGTATTTCACAATCTGGTGAAACCGCCGATACATTAGCTGCATTACGTGAAACCCAAAAACGTGCCAAGGCAAACAACATTGACATCAGCACCATGACGATTTGTAACGTTGCAACCTCATCAATGGTTCGCGAAACAGATCATCATTTGCTTACCCTTGCTGGCCCTGAAATTGGGGTTGCTTCAACCAAAGCATTTACCACGCAACTTGCGGCATTGATGTTATTAATCCTGAAAGTTGGTCAAGTCAAAAATCGCTTATCTGATGCCCAGCTGAATGAAATTACCACTGCATTATGGCACTGCCCGAAAGTGATTTTAGATACCTTACAAGGTGATACTGAAATTCTGCGTTTGTCGGCATTGTTTGTTGAGAAGAATCACTGCTTATTCTTGGGCCGTGGAACACACTTCCCAATCGCACTTGAAGGCGCATTGAAACTGAAAGAAATTTCGTATATTCATGCCGAAGGTTATGCAGCGGGTGAGTTGAAGCATGGTCCACTTGCTTTGGTGGATAATGAAATGCCAGTGGTTATTTTGGCACCTCAAGATGACATGCTCGATAAACTCAAATCGAATATGGAAGAAGTACAGGCACGTGGTGGTGAACTATTTGTTTTTGCAGATGAGAACAGCGGTATTCATGGCAAAGACCGTCAACATGTTGTACATATCCCTGCGGTAAATGAATGGTTAGCGCCAATTGTTTATAGCGTACCGGTACAGCTGTTGTCTTACCATGTTGCTGTTTTACGCGGTACTGATGTCGATCAGCCACGTAACCTTGCCAAGAGTGTAACGGTAGAATAATATTTTAACTCGAAGGAGGGTTCGCCCTTCTTCGAGTTTTTCATTATATTTTTAGTGAATTAGAATAAAAATCTTAGGTTTAAGCCACGTATCTAGTGGTTTTATGATTTAGTAAAACAATCGAATTGAGAATAATCACACCTAAAATTGAAATTAGAATTAATTTCCAATCCACAAAGAACAATGAAGCCAATAAGATGATCAGATCGATACCCAACTGTACTTTTCCTGCTGCGATGTGAAAGCGCTCCTGCAAATACAGCGCCAGTAAATTAATGCCTCCTAGACTAGAACGATGTCTAAACAGAATTAAAAAACTTACCCCCATCAACACATTGGCAAAAATGGTCGCATAAATTGGATTTACATCCGAAAGATGAAAAAATTGCGGAATAATTTCAGTAAAACCAGCCAATAATGCAACTGCAATAAAAGTTTTTACCACCAACGCAACACCCATTTTTTTATAGGCGAAATAGTAAAATGGGATATTGATCAGGAAAAACAAAACACCAAATTTAATGTCGGTAATATAGTGCAGCAATAAAGATAAGCCCGCTGTACCACCCGTCATAATCCCTGCTTGCTGGAGTAACGTCATGGCAAAAGAAAGAATAAATGTCCCAATCAACATTGCCAATGCATCTTCAATCTTGGAGTGTTGGTCGATTATAGGCACGACTGGACTGACCAAAGATACATTCTGATCGGTATTCATAACAGTACAACTCAATAGGAGAACAACAGAAGGGAGAGAATGCTTTCAAAGAAAGACATGGCATATTTGATCATTTTTATTAATATTTCGCAATTTATTCTTATATTTTTGCCATAAATGCAATTTATATTCAAAATACGCCAATTCGAATAATCAATCCCTTTTACTTGACTAGCCCTGTTATTTTGAATGTGATTTCAGCAGATCAAGCTTGTATTTATTTAATCGCAATCCCGTTTTCTTTTAACTTTTCAAGTACGATAGAGGTATTCAGATTACTCACCCCAAAATTTTGTGAAGACAGAATCCCAATCAGCTTAACCATTTCATCCAAGTTTTTAACCGCAACTTTCAGGGCAAAATCATAACTCCCCGTCAGTTTATGAATATCTTTCACCGCAGGCTCATGCATCAGAAATTCAACAAAACGATCATGCGTTGCATCATGGTAATTCTGCAATTTCACTTCAATAATGCCCATAATCGGTGCTGGATCTGCACTCAATGCGATTTGTGCATAATAGCCTGTAATAATTTTTTTCTGCTCGAGATTAACGCGACGGCGTGAACATTGTGAGGTCGACAAACCCACCAATTCAGCGAGTTCCTGATTGGCCAAACGTCCATTCATTTGTAAATGATGAATAATTTTCTGATCAAAATCATCAAGTTCGACTGTCATAAAATGCTCAATTTTGCCTTAAGTCACGGTTTCACTGATGCTGATACATCAGTTTTAGAAGTTTAACGCCTTTAGATCAAGCAGCTCAAGCTTATGGCAAAATTGCAGTCGATTGAATGCGCCGAATCCCTTGCTCTAACATACTTTGCCATGCATTTTGCAACGAACCATTTAAATCAATGGCTTTACAGGCATCTTCAATCACATAGGTTTTAAATCCCATTTGTGCGGCATCTAAGGCTGTCCATGCTACACAAAAGTCTGTAGCAATACCCACGATATAGACCGTATCAATTTGATGTTCGGTTAAATAGCCCTTAAGACCCGTCGGTGTTCTGCGATCCGCTTCCATAAAGGCAGAATAACTATCAATCTCGGCATGAAAGCCTTTACGGATAATCAATTGTGCCGTTGGAATATCAAGATCAGGGTGAAATTCAGCATCATGTGTGCCCTGTACACAATGTCTTGGCCATAACACTTGAGTTCCGTACGGCAATTCAATGGTTTCAAATGGCTGTTTATTTTCATGATTGTCGGCAAAAGAAATATGCTGATCGGGATGCCAGTCTTGCGTTAGCACCACTGTTTCAAACTGGCGCGCCAGTTGATTAATGAGTGGGATAATCTGATCAGCCGCAGTGACTGCCAAGTTTCCACCAGAGGTAAATCCATTTTGTACGTCGACGACAATTAGGGCGCTGCGTTTCGAGTCTGTCTGCATCTCATTATTCAATCTAGATCGCTTCTTGCTACACCATACGCTGCCTATCATCGTCTGACTAGCCATCCGTCAACTTTTCATAAGATGAAAATCATTCAGGACAAAGATGAATGAAAGTTTTCGGCTGTTTGACTAAAGCATATTGTTCTTATGCCGCCGATCAGTCATAATTTGCATAATTGTCATTCAATCGAATTCATTATTGAACGGCGAATCAAAATACTGCAACCATCCAATATTTCGTTTCAACTAATTCAATCTCGGATGGGAAAATAGGATAGTTTTTTAAAATGACTCAGCTAGCACAGAATATTCAAGGTTCAATTGTCGCACTCGTCACCCCTATGTTTGAAGATGGTCGCGTAGATTGGAAGAGCCTTGAGAAGCTCGTTGAGTGGCACATCCAACAAGGTACACATAGTATTGTTGCTGTTGGCACAACGGGCGAAGCGTCTACATTAAGCATGGACGAGCACACACAGGTCATCAAAGAAGTGATTCGTGTAGCCAATAAACGCATCCCAATTATCGCGGGTACAGGTGCAAACTCAACTCACGAAGCAATCGAACTCACTAAAGCAGCCAAAGAACTCGGTGCTGATGCAGCGTTGCTCGTTACGCCATATTATAATAAACCAACACAAGAAGGCTTATATCAACACTACAAAGCTATCGCTGAAGCAGTTGATATTCCACAAATTCTTTATAATGTTCCAGGTCGTACTGGTGTCGACATGCAAAATGAGACAGTCATTCGTCTTGCCGATCTTAAAAACATTGTTGGGATTAAAGATGCAACAGGTGATGTACCACGTGGTCAAGCCCTCATCGAAGGTTTAAACGACAAAATCGCGGTTTACTCGGGCGACGACGAAACTGCTTGGGAACTGATTTTATTGGGTGCCAAAGGTAATATTTCGGTTACAGCCAATGTTGCGCCAAAACAAATGAGCGAAGTTTGTGAAGCTGCCTTGGCGGGCGATAAAGCAAAAGCGCAAAGTCTGAATCAACAAATTGCAAATCTACACAATATTTTGTTTTGCGAATCAAACCCAATTCCTGTGAAATGGGCGTTGCATGAGATGGGATACATTAGTACAGGTTTACGCCTGCCACTAACCGCTCTCGCAGAACAATATCGTGAACCGCTCCGCACAGATTTAAAAACTGCGGGCATTATTTAATACGAGCAATTTATGATGCAATTACGTCTTGGTGTTGTCCTAGTCATTTCAGCTTTAAGTTTGGCTGGTTGTGGTCGTTTTGCCCTCAATAATCATTCTTTAGATTATAAAAAAGCGCAAGCGCTTGAACCACTCAAGTTCCCTGAGAATGCAACGGTAAGACCATTCACGCCTTTGTATCCAGCACCAACGGTTGATCCACTTGCGATTCAGCATGCGCCAACATTTGAGAGCAAGACTGGCAACCGTTACGCATTACCTCGCCCAGAGTCAATGCAAGCCGCAACCAATACTACTGAAGCGACAGCAACCAGCTTGGGTCGTCCACAACTGGTGATGGATGGCAATAAAAATCCGTTACTTAAAGTGGAAGGTCCAACAGCAAGTGCTTGGCAATATACCTTTGCAACGGTCAGCAGCCTCAACTACAAAGTCATCTCTCAAGCAGATCATGGCTATGAGGCAACCATTCAGGTCGACAATCAAAGCTATGTATTGAAGCTTTCTGCTGTTGGCTCAAGCAATACCATTGCCCTCTTCAAACTCGACACTACCTTTGCCGATCCTAAAGTTGCAACTGAAGTGTTAGCCCAGATTTACCAAAATTGGCCAGCCTAGTCGTTTACTAGGCATATTTTTCAAAAGGTTCCTCCATGTTAAAACAAACCTTGCTCTATACTGGTAAAGCAAAATCTGTATACGAGACAGATAACGCTGATCACCTGATTTTGGTCTTTCGTGATGATGCCTCGGCATTTAATGGCGAAAAAATTGAGCAACTCGATCGTAAGGGCAAGGTCAACAACCGTTTTAACGCCTTCATCATGGAAAAACTGGCTGAAGCGGGTATCGAAACGCATTTTGAGAAGTTACTTTCTCCAACTGAAGTATTGGTTAAAAAACTTCAAATGATCCCTGTTGAATGTGTCATTCGTAACTATGCTGCTGGTTCACTTTGCCGTCGTTTAGGCGTTGAAGAAGGCAAAGAGTTAACACCGCCAACATTTGAATTATTCTTTAAAGATGATGCACTTGGCGATCCAATGGTGAACGAATCTCAAGCAATTGCTTTAGGTTGGGCAACAGCGGAACAACTTGAAAAAATGAAAGAACTCACTTACCAAGTGAATGATGTGCTTAAAGCATTATTTGACGCAGGTAATATGATTCTGGTTGATTTCAAACTTGAATTCGGCGTATTCCATGACCGTATCGTACTGGGTGATGAATTCTCTCCAGATGGTTGCCGTTTATGGGACAAAGACACTAAGAAAAAACTTGATAAAGACCGTTTCCGCCAAGGTTTAGGTGGTGTGGTTGAAGCTTATGAAGAAGTTGCTGCACGTTTAGGCATTAACTTAGACAATATCTAAGTCTATCTAAGCATTTAACACGCTTAAAAAGACCAGCTCAATCGGGCTGGTTTTTTATTGCCTATTCAAAAATGAGCAACTTCATTTTAAATATCAACACCATATAAATCATCAACTTAAAATTCATAGAAATAGCTTTGCGAGTTTTATTCTAATCTTATGTTTTTATATTGTTTTTGATTTTTTTTTGATCCTCCTACCATGTTCACAAATGTTTACAGAACTTGAGTCAGAAGATCAAAATGAATACGCCTATTTTAAAAAATTTTCCTTTAAGTCTGGGTATTAGCCTGATTCTACTTGCCCTTTATAGCAATGCGCATGCAGCTGAAAACCATCCGAAAGAACCTGAACAAGTGAAAACCCTGGCCACAATTGTGGTGACAGGAACACGGACCAACAATCGTTCCCAAACAGAATCCTTACAGCCGATTGACGTAATTAGTGCCAAAGAACTCACTGAACGTACTGGCTCCAATGAACTCGGCACAGCATTATCAAGGATTATTCCTTCGATTAACTTTCCCCGTCCTACAGTCGTCGATGGCACTGAATTGGTACGACCAGCACAGCTAAAAGGACTTGCACCTGATCAGGTGCTGGTTTTGGTCAACGGAAAACGTCGCCACACAGGTGCCTTTATTAATCTGGGCGGTACCATTGGTCGGGGTTCTGCGCCTACTGACTTAAATACAATTCCCATTTCAGCAATTAGCCGTGTCGAAGTACTGCGTGAAGGTGCATCGGCACGTTATGGCTCCGATGCAATTGCAGGTGTGATTAATATTATTTTGAAATCCAATCCCAAGCAGAATGAGGCAGGCATCAAATACGGGATTTATGACAAAGGTGATGGTGAACAAAAACAGTCTTTTGTTTCAGGTGGCACCAAACTGAATAATTACGGTTATGCAATCTTTAGTGGTGAATGGCAAGATAGCCAAGCCACCAATCGTGCAGGGCCTGACTTGCGTGATCCAACCTCAACGACCTATGGGCAAAAAACTTTCCGTTTTGGCGACCCAGATTCCGATGAAGTCAAAGCAGCCTTTAACTTAGGTTATGACCTCAGTGATCATGCTGAACTATATTCTTTTGCAACCTATAGCCATCGCAATGCAGAAACTGCTGGATTCTACCGTTTAAGCAATGCCTCTAATAATGTGCCAGCCCTGTTTCCCAATGGCTATCTACCGATCATACAAGGACAACTCGATGATTTTGGTATGGTTGCCGGTTTAAAAGGTGATTGGTCAGAGTGGCATTACGACGCCTCGGTGAACTATGGCTTGAATCGTTATGATATCGATACCAAGACCATCAACGTCGATCTCTATAAAGATACAGCCGCAACCCCTTTCGGCTTTCAAAATGGCACACTGAAGAATGCTCAAACTGTGGTGAATTTCGATGTTTCTCGAGAGTTCAATCTTGCAGCACTAGCCAGCCCACTGAATGTTGCGTTTGGGACACAATATCTAAATCAGAAATATCAAATTCAAGCAGGTGATCCCGCGTCCTATTATAAAAGTGGTTCTTCAGGGCTCGCAGGTTATCGATCAGCCGATGCAGGTGAATGGTCAAGAGATAGTTATGCCGCCTATCTTGATTTAGAAGCCAATTTAACCGAAAAACTCTCAGCATCTACCGCGTATCGTCATGAATATTACAATGATTTTGGCCGTACCAATAATGCATCACTATCGTTGCGTTATGCGATTCATCCCGCAATTGCGGTACGTGGTAGTGCCTCTACAGGTTTCCGCGCGCCGAGTCTTGCCCAGCAATACTTTGCCCAAACCTCTTCACAACTGATCAATGGTCAATTTGCTGAAGCAGGCACCTTCCCAACGACGTCTCAAGTTGCTCAACTATTGGGTGCCGAAGAGCTTAGACCAGAGAAATCCAAAAACTACAGTGTTGGTTTTGTTTTTACCCCAACCGATCAACTGTATGTGACTTTGGATGCTTATCAAATCGACATTGATAATCGAATTAGTCTGTCTTCCAATATCAGTGCCAGCAGTGCTGCCGTTCGGCAATACCTGAATTCAAAAGGCATTACTGACACCAACTTCAGCACCATTCGTTATTTCAACAATGCCAGCGATACCCGCACGCGTGGCGTTGACTTAGTTGCCACCTATAAATGGAATGTATTGCCTTATGGGGAACTGAATACCTCACTGGCCTATAACTACAATAAAAATAAAGTGACCCATGTGGATGGAAACCCAGCTATCTTAGATGCGTTGGGTATTAACCTCACTCGGCTTGATCGTCGCGAGCAATACGGTTTATTGGCCGGTAGTACACCTGAACATAAATTGAGCTTGGCCAATGATTATAAGCTCGGAAATTTTAGCGTGAATACCAATGTCACGCGCTATGGCAGCTTTAAAACATTTAGCAATGCAGGCGAAGCCAAAGACCAGAAATTCTCGGCAAAATGGTTACTGGATCTAGCACTTTCTTACCAATATCAGAACTGGAACTTTACCGTCGGTGGCGACAATATTACCGATGTTTATCCTGATAAAGATGTCTATGATATTAACCAGCCGACTGGCGGTAGTTTGCCTTATAGCCAGTTCTCGCCTTTTGGGTTTAATGGCGCGTTCTATTACGGCAAAATCAATTATCGTTGGTAATAATTAAAAAAACCGAGCGATCTAGCTCGGTTTTTTATGTCTTTAATTGTTCGAATCTTGATAAATCAGTTTGCCTTCCTTATAGGTTGCCAGTACCTTAATATTTTTAATTTGTCGACTTGGTATCGTCAGTGGATTCTGATCCAAAATCACCAAGTCAGCAAGCTTACCCTGCGTTAAAGTGCCCTTGGTCTGATCCTCAAAATATTGATAAGCGGCCCAATCTGTCATCGACTTTAATGCCTGATAAGGACTTACTCGCTCCTCTGCGCCTAAGACATAATTGCTACGCGTTACTCGATTTACCGTCGCATCCAGCATCATCATACTGCTTGGTGGTACAACGGGCGCATCATGATGCTCAGTAAAGATCAGATTCTTTTTTAAAGCCGTCGCTGTTGGTGAAATATGTGCAGCTCTGCTTTCACCTAAGGTTTGCTGGCGATGCCAGTCCCCCCAATAAAAAGTATGTAAGGAGAAAAATGACGGAATAATATCAAGTGCTTTGAGCTGATCCAACTGATCATTACGAATAGTTTGCGAGTGTATCAACACACTGCGTCGATCTGCTTGGCCTTGTTTTGCTGTGGCATCTTTCACAGCCCCAATAAATTGATCAATCGCCGCATCACCATTGGCATGCGCAAGTACCTGCCAGCCTTGCTTAAACGCTACATTAATATAGTCCTTGACCTGCTGATCATTGCTCATCGCAGGATAGCCCTTGTAGGTCTTATCTTTGCCTTCAGGTGGAACTAAATAAGGCTGAGTGAGCCAAGCCGTCTTACCTTGAGGTGAACCATCCAAACTAATTTTGACGCCACCAATACGGAAATGATGATCATACTGGCGACTACTGCCCTGTTTCAGCATATAGTCTTGGCTGGTGGTGATATCGGGATAAGAAACAACATCGATTGGCAATCGACTCTGCTTGGCTAAAGCATGCCACATTTCAGTGGTGCCTTGATCAGCACGTCCTTCTTGTACCGTGGTAAACCCATTTTTCACATAGGCATCAATACCTTTTTCTGCAATCTGAAACATCACCGCAGGTGGTACATCTTTAAAGATTGAGCCAATCGCTGTAAATAAAGCGGACTCTTCCAACACACCATTGGGCACATTAGAATTGGCTTCACGGCGAATCACGCCACCCTCTGGATTTGGCGTATTTTGATTGATATTGAGCAGCTCAAGTGCTTTATGATTGACCGAAGCCAAATGCCCAGATTGATGCAAAATCATCACGGGCTGGTCTTTAGATACACGATCAAGATCCGTTGCCGTCGGATGACGTTGCTGTTTTAATTGTGCATCATCATAGCCATTGCCCAAGATCCAACCGCCCATGGTTTTAATCACAGTTGGATTTTGCGTTTTCCATGTGCTTAATACTTTCACAAGCGAATCTATGTCAGACACTTGACCATCAGGCATCGGGTAAAGATTAGCCACCATTTGATGAAAACCAACCATATTCACATGGCTATGTGCATCAATAAAGCTCGGCAATAAAGTTTTATTTTTTAAATCAATAGATTGAACATTTTTATCCGCCAAGCGTTCAGCCTGCTGCTTAGAGCCGACAAAACGAATTTTGCCATCTTTCACTAAAAGTGCTTCTGCGTATTCAGGTGCATTGCCCGACATGGTTAAAATCGAGCCGCCATAAAACAGCTGTTCAGTGGGTGCGATTGGCATTGATGTCGTCGCGCAGCCTGCGATCGCCACTGATATAGAAGTGAATAACGTCAATCGATTCAGATAAGTGCGGTTCATATATTGAAATCCATATTTTTATTATGTCTTTTTTGATTAAAACGGATTCCGCAGGTGATAGAAAGCATTTATGAATTATTTTTGTAATGATTGGTCAATTTTTTCCTATGCTGTAACCTCTGACATGCACAGATCTGGCAGATCAGTTAAAACATTTTTGCCAGTTTATTCGATGCTTTAATCGCAATATCATCAACATAACGACTATAAGGTTGTGCCAATGCAACACTCAGCAGCACAGTCAATATACTCGCCAACAGAGCTGCATTGAGATAAGACAGCTGTAATTGCACGTGGAATAGATTAAACAATGGAATACCCAAAGCATAAATCACAGCAAGATGGATCAGATAAATCGAGAATGAAATCTTGCCGAGAAACACTAGAAAACGCTGATCAAAGAATTGCGCTAACCACTTGCCTTTCAGCACAGCATACACAATGCAAAAACCGCCAAGGAAATTGAGGTAATCATAAGTTTGTTCACCCAAAAACTGGGTAAAAACCTGATAACTGGCGCTGCTGTTATGTGCACCACAAAAATATAGCCCGATTAGAAACAACAGGATTGAAATCGTCGTACTTAATTCTACCGCATAAAGAAATAGCCCCATCCCCAGAATAAAACTGAGCAGGCCCAACAAGACCGTTTGCGAGATCGTATAAGCCGTGATCACGCTGAACAGCAAAAAGATGCCACAAAGAATCGGCAATTTGCCATAAAAATAACAGGCCAGATAAATCACCAACGACCCAAGCAACTCAATTTGCATGGTCCACAGCACCCAGTTATAGCTGGAGTCTCCAAATAAGAATGCACCAATACTGCCTTCATACAATGCGGTACGCAGTTGTGGATGTGGGTTGGCCAATGCAGTCCCCCATTCTGAAACATGGGAGACATCAACGGGTACAAAACAAACCAGATAGGCAATCACACAGGAGATAAAAGCAGGAATAGCCAAACGCGGATAGCGCTTAATCAAGGAGGTTTTCAGTTGGGCCGCCGTATTTTGCTTTTTAAAACTGGATAAGGTCAGTACAAATCCACTTAAAACAAAGAATACAAAAACAGCACCTGTACCTGAATAGAAAAAAGCCAAAGGTGAATGATGTAACTGTGCAAAGAAATCATATTGCGGCACCGCACTGACATCAAAATTATGCAGTTGCGGAAAGAAAGTCAGTGATAGATGTGACAACACAACGGCGAGACATGCCAAACCTCGGATACTTTCCGCAGCATTAATTTTGTTTGTGGTCATGGTGGAGCTTGATCATCCTTGATAGGCGGGATGATGCGACCTTTTATCTACAGTGTCTAGTGGTCACTTACAAAAATACAGTGACTACTGAGGTGTATCTCCACTTCACACTCAGCTCAAACCCGACTTCGATTTAGTGCTTTGCTCGTGTCGACATCCAGCACAGAATTGAGCCCAAACACACCATAAATGCGCCATACCAAAAGGAAATTGTCAGTGGCGTGCTAAGTAAAATGGCTGAGAAAAAAGCAGATAAAACTGGAATAAAATAAGATGCGCCTGCCAATAGAGTCACATTGCCATGCAGAATTCCAACATTCCATGCTGCATAACCAAAGCCCATCGCTGCTGCCGCACAAAACAATGAAATTGAAGATGGCCAATCGAAATGAAACGCTGCCCCACCCATCAAGAAATACTTGATCCAAAGTACCACCGACACCAGAATAAAGAACAAAGTGATGCCATTCACGCCCTTGGCGATTCTAGCAGTGAGCGTGCAATAAGCCGCCCATAACAAGGTTCCAATAAATGCCAGCCCATAACTGAGTGGATTGTGCTGTATGTTTTGCATCATTCCAGCGAGGTCAAAGCCCTGCTCACCACCAAGTACCCAGCAGATCCCCAATAACGACAATACAAAACCAGGAATAATGAGAAAATTGGCCTTTTGCTGATTAAACACAATTGCGGCCACCATGGTAAAAGTTGGCCATAAATAATTGACCATGCCCACTTCAATCGCCTGTCGATTATTACTGCTATAGCCAATCGACAGAGACAGGCAAACCTCATAGGCAACAAATAAAATGCTGCCCCAAATTAAATAAGCTTTGGGAAAACTTTTGAGACTGGTCCAACCGACCGAGAAAAACAGGAAAATTGAGGCCAGTGTATAAATCAGTGCTGCACCGCCCACTGCGCCAAAATGACTGCTGACCTCCTTGATCAAAGCAACAATCAAACTCCATAACAAGATCGCAATCAATCCAACCAGTGTCGCTTTTTTTGTGTTCATTTTTATACAAATAGAAAGTTTAGACCAAAGCAAAATCCCCTCGTTTTAAAACAGAACTTCGCTTTGGAAAATTTAAAATGAGGGAATATCCGAGATTATTCGCTTACTGCTGTTGTTGTTCCTGCTGCCAACGACGCTGTTGTAAACGTTCACCTTCAACTTCACGTTTATTTAAGGCTCGCTCATACAACTTGGTACCGCGTAGTTCAGGCGGCAAATAGTCCTGCAACACAAAATGCTCTGGATAATTATGCGGATACAGATAATCCACCCCATAACCTTGCTGTTTCATTAACTTGGTCGGTGCATTGCGCAGATGTAATGGCACAGGAAGATTTGCAGTTTTTTCTGCCAGCTCCAACGCTCGGTTAATGGCTAAATAGGTACTGTTACTTTTTGGACTGGTCGCCAAGTAAACTGCACATTGCCCCAAAATAATTCGTGCTTCGGGCATCCCTACCGCTTGTACTGAACGGAAGCATTCTCCTGCCAGTAACAGGGCATTTGGATTTGAATTACCAATGTCTTCCGATGCAGCAATCAGCATACGACGCGCAATAAAGACTGGATCTTCACCACCTTTCAGCATCCGAGCCATCCAGTACAGTGTCGCATCTGGATCACTGCCACGAATAGATTTGATAAATGCCGAAACCAGATCATAATGTTGCTCACCCGATTTGTCATAGCGGGCAATATTTTGCTGCGCCACTTTGACCACAATCGCATTGGTCACGATATTTTCAATATCCGGCTCAAAGGTACTGGCAATCAGATCAATCAGATTGAGCGCCTTACGTGCGTCACCCGCAGCGAATTGAATCAGGGCATCGTATTCTTCAATCTGAATAAAACGCTCTTTCAAGAACTTATCGCTCTGAATGGCTTTATTCAGTAAGGTTTGAATGGCATCTGCATCCAGACTATTCAGGGTATAGACCTGACAGCGGGACAGCAACGCACTATTGACCTCGAAAGATGGGTTTTCAGTGGTTGCACCAATCAAGGTGATTTTGCCTTTCTCAACCGCATTGAGTAAGGCATCTTGCTGAGATTTATTGAAGCGATGAATCTCGTCAATAAAGACCACAGGTGTCAACAAGTCACCACTTTCCGCAATCACTTCACGAAGCTCTTTTACGCCCGTATTCAACGCAGATAAGCTGATAAAAGGACGATCTACAGCTTGAGCCAATAACAATGCAATCGTGGTCTTCCCGACGCCTGGCGGGCCCCAGAAGATGATTGAAGGCAAGTGCCCTTGATCAATCATCTGACGTAAAGGGGCGTTTTCACCTAGCAAATGATCTTGTCCAATAATTTCGGATAAGTCACGAGGGCGTAAGCGTTCAGGTAAAGGAATATGCGTATCTGACATCATCACTGGCTTTATGATCTTTTACCCTAGTCTATTGTGTCTGACACAAATCTACAATTTGAATCTGTAGACATGCGACATTCTATTGCGCGCTGTTCACTTGAATCAATTGCTGCATCACGCCATAACTGGCTTTAATCCGTTCTTGATTCGGAAAATTGGTATTGGCTAACATGACAATCCCGATTTTTTGTTGTGGAATAAAGGCTGCATACGCACCAAAGCCATTGCTTGATCCTGTTTTATTAAAGAACGTTGCTGCTGAAGCAATTTTTGGTTGTTTAACCGCGAGCGCAGTATGGCTTTCTAAGGCCATTTTACTGGAGTTACCTTCTAACAAGGTCTCTAATTTCACAGGATATGCATATTGTTCCCATCCCAAGCCTTGTGTCATCGCACCGACTTTAAAATACCCCACATGGGTGTTCTCTATTGCTTTGCGAAGCGGCTGTTTTAACTGCTGCGGGTTGATCTGTGCATCCAGAAATTTCAGCATATCCGCACTGCTACTTTTCACACCATAGGCTTCGGCATCCAACATGCCTGGCGATACACGCATGGCTTGATCCGCTTTATAGCCCCAAGCATAGTGCTGCATCTGTTGCTCAGGTACCTGAATAAAACTGTGTGTTAGTCCCAATTGGGGGAAAAGGGTTTGCTCCAATAATTCAGCATAGGGTTTCTTCATCGCCAATGCCGTGACATAGCCCATCAAGCCGATACTTGGATTGGAATACTGTCTTGCCGCACCAACTTTGGTCTTTGGTTGCCATGTTTGAAAATACTTGACCATATCCTGTGGCTGGGTCACCTGATCAGGAAACTGCAAAGGAAAACCACCTGCGCTATAGGTGCCGAGATTCAGTAAGGTGGCACGATTCACCGCAGTGTTCTTGAGTTCAGGGAAATATTTGGCAGGATGATCAGCAAATGAAAGCTGGCCTTGTGCTTGTGCATAACCCGCTAAAGTTGCATTAAAGGTCTTACTCACCGAGCCAAGTTCAAATAAGGTATGGTTGCTAATGGGTTGCTGGCTTTGTTTCGACGCTACCCCATAATTCACGAAATAATGCTTGCCATTCAATGTGACTGCAACCGCCATACCAGGGATTTTATACTGTGCTAACAAGGGCTTGAACTGCTGATCTACAATTTTTTGAACTTGTTGCTCCGTCAAAGTTCCTGCCCAAAGTGCTGAACTGCTAGACACTAATCCTGTCAGTAAACATAGTTTTTTTAAAGTCATAGAAAAGGTATTCGGCTGATTCATGGATTATTTCACTGTTAGTTAAAATTTAATTGGCACTGAGTTTCAGTAACTTGGCATGCGGACCATCTTCGATGACCCAAATCGAACCATCCGTGGCTTGCTGTAGCCCACGAATTCGCTGTTTCATATCGAGCCGTTGTACTTCTCGCACAGGTTCAGATTTCAAGTCCACCACCACAACGGCTTTCGAAGATAAACCACCGATGAGAGCCTTATGTTGCCATAAAGGAAACTGCTGACCTGAATAAATGATCATGCTGGACGGTGAAATCACAGGCGTCCAATCAATTGCAGGAGCTTTAAATTCTGGACGGGTATGATGATCTGGAATGGGCAAACCCGAATAATGATCTCCATTTGAAACCACGGGATAGCCATAATTTTCACCTTTCACAATACGATTCAACTCATCACCGCCTTGAGGGCCCATTTCAACCACCCACAACTGGTCTTGCGCATCAAATGCCATACCCAGTGGATTACGATGGCCTAAAGACCAGATTTCAGCAGTGACGCCACCCTGTTGATAAAATGGATTCCCCTCCGCAGCAGTTCCATCCTCATTCAAGCGCAAGACTTTGCCTAAATTACTTTTTAAATCCTGAGCAGGGTCAAATTTCTGCCGCTCGCCCGAGCTGACCCACAGTTTGCCATCTGGTCCAAATTGCATACGATGCCCATAATGTCCCTGTCCTGAGACCTTAGGCACTTGCTGCCAAATGGTTTTTAAATCGGTGAGTTTGGGTTGTGCAGGATTGGATAAATCCAGCGTGGCGCGTGCAATCTCCGCACCATATCCAGCTTGCCCTTTGCTGGCATAGCTCAAATACAGCTCGTGATTATGCTGAAAATCGGGGTGTAAAATAATATCGCCTAAACCGCCTTGCCCACCATAACTCACTGTTGGAACACCAGCTATATTGATACTGGATTTGCTTTTAGGATCGAATAATTTTAATTTTCCTTTGCGTTCCGTAATCAATAACCGTTGATCAGGCAACTTGGTGATCGCCCAAGGTTCATCGAATTCGGCCACAGACTCAGTTCGATACGTTTGCGCAATGCTCTGACTCGAAGCATGTTGGGCTGTATTCTGCTCTGGCGTTTTGGAATTGCTTTCGTTGGCACCACAAGCGACCAGAAATAAAATGCCACTGTATAACACAGGTGTCATCAACAGTTTATTCACGGCATATCTCCCTCTTTTTATTCTTATCTTAGGGAATTGCATTCATAAAAATACTGTAAAAGTGTTGTTGTTATGATGACTGAGTTTTCTTGATTGCCTAGGTAAAGATCAGCGTATCCAACGCACAATATAATCTTCAATCTGTTCCTCATCAATTTCAGTTTCTGAAATACAACGCCCGGCTGCGGACTTCTTCGCCTTGATCACACTTTGACGCGAACCTGTATTGAGGTAATGCCAAGACGGCAAATTCTTGCCTTCACTTAAACGACGGTACGCACAGCTTGGCGGCAACCAAGAAATCGTACTGAGCCGCTCAGGTGTCAGCTGAATACAGTCAGGCACTTGTTGCTGACGGTTGGGGTAATCTGAACAACGCGCGGTTTTACAATCCAACAATTTGCACGACACTTTGGTATAAGCCACTTCTGCGGTTTCTTCGTCTTCTAACTTGACCAGACAACATAAACCACAACCATCACACAATGCTTCCCACTCCGCATTGCTGAGCTGATCAAGCGGATATTGTTTCCAAAAGTTGGGGCGCAATTCGACGGACATACCAGTTGTTTCAATTTTAAAGGAGCTTTGCATTATAGCATTCATCCATGCTCAACTTGGCCCAATCTCTTTTAACTCATTTAACACTTCTTTAAGTATTAAACATTTAAACCACATAAACACCACATTTCGCTTAAAAAACACACGCTATAGTGGACTCATAACGAAAAATTAGGAGAACACGACATGTTCCGTTGGGCCATTATTTTTGCTGTAATCGCGCTCATTGCCAGTTTATTAGGTTTTGGTGGTGTGGCAGGTTTATCCAAAGATTTCGCAGTCATCTTATTGGTTGTTGCTGTCATCTTAGCAATCGTTGGGTTTATATCTAGAGGTAAAGTCTAGTTATCTGACTTACCCAAAAAATAAAAAAGAAGAATCTTGGTATTCTTCTTTTTTATTTTTAATCGCCGCTAAAACAAGCGTATTTATTCTGTTTTTACGCTGCCATCCTTTTTATGTTTTAATCAATGCATTCTAAAAATACAGATCAGGATTATAGAATGAGCTTCCCGATTAACACCCGTGAAATTGAATATACCGCTCCCGATGGTCAACTCTTAATTGGTTATTTCGCTGCACCCGCAATTGATATGCCTGTTGCAGGCGTGATTGTTGCACCTGAATGGTGGGGGCGTAATGCATACACTGAGCAACGCGCACATGAGCTTGCCGAACATGGTTTTGCTGCTCTAGCAATTGATATGTATGGCGATAAAAAAGTGACCACGGCTGTACCCCAAGCTTCAGAATGGATGAATCAAACTTTTGAGCATGCAGATACCATCGTCAATCGTGCTCAAGCAGGCTTAGAAACTTTAGCAGCTCAAGCAGAAGTCAATGCAGATAAACTTGCAGCAGTCGGTTTCTGTTATGGTGGTAAAGTGGTATTGGATTTAGCTCGTTCAGGTGCAGATCTCAAAGCAGTTGCAACCTTTCATGCCATCTTGAGTCCTAAAGCCCCTGCTGAGAAAGGCAAAGTTAAAGCCGAGATTTTAGTGCTACATGGTGAGTTGGACAGCATGGTGACCTTAGACAATGTCGCAAGCTTCCGTCAGGAAATGCATGATGCAGGCGTTGATCACGACGTGATTATTTTTGAAGACGCAAAGCATGGTTTTAGTAACCCACTTGCTGATGAACGTGCTAAAGCCAACAATGTTGACTTAGGTTATAACGCTGAAGCTGAGCGTCAAAGTCTTGAAGCGATGTATGAGCTGTTGGATAAACATTTAAAGTGATTTGAAAATATTGCTAAAAGTCTAGAGGCAAAGAATGAAACAAAATAACTTTTTTTGTTTAATCACTCGATAATCTTTGCTGTTTGTAAAACCAGAATCTAAACGCTCGTAAAAGTTTACTAGAGCAAAGGCGACATGGATGTCGCCCATTGAACTGCATTACAAGGACGTAATGTCAGTTCAATAAAGGATTTTTGCTTACTTTTCATCCTTGAAAAGTAAGGCGAGCCGCAGGCTGATGAAAAGTTAGATAAGAGCTTAGCATAGCTCCGCAGTGCTAGCATTGCCCCATTTTATACTCAAAATTGCAATCATTACATGTAGGGCGATGCCTTATTTTGACGGGTCATGAGTTTCGACTAACGCAACGCAAGGCCCCCCTCTATTGGGCTGATTATACTGCCTGAGCAATTGTCAAAGCAGCTCATTGGGCGGCATCCATGCCTTTGCTCAGGCAAATATAGACGAGACTTGAATCAAACCTTGATCTAAACCCACGCCCCAATCTCGTTAATGTTCCAATAGAATTTTAACGCCTAAAAAACCTATTTCCGCTATACTACACCCCTGCTTTTTACTGTTCTGATTCATGCCTGATTTTTCATTTTCTGATGCCCTGCTTACATGGTTCGACCAACACGGTCGCCATGACTTACCATGGCAAGTTGCCGATGATCCGTACAAGGTATGGGTCTCAGAAATCATGCTGCAACAGACGCAAGTCAAAACTGTACTGCAATATTTCGACCGTTTTATTGAACGATTTCCAACCGTAGAAACCCTAGGAAAAGCCAGCTGGGATGATGTCGCCCCGTATTGGGCAGGACTCGGCTACTATGCTCGCGCACGCAATCTACATAAAGCGGCAGGGATCGTTAGCCAAAAAGGTGAGTTTCCAGAAACCCTAGAACAATGGATCGAACTCCCAGGCATTGGCCGCTCCACTGCTGGAGCATTGATGTCGCTGGGCTTACGCCAGTATGGCGTGATTATGGACGGTAACGTGAAACGTGTTTTAGCGCGTTTTCTTGCGATCGAAGATGATTTGTCCAAGCCACAACATGAACGAGCGCTATGGCAAATTGCAGAAGATCTTTGTCCAAAAGAGCGCAATCATGATTATACTCAAGCGATCATGGATTTAGGGGCTACCGTGTGTACCCCCAAAAAACCGCTGTGTTTATATTGCCCGATGCAACAACACTGCCAAGCCTATCAACAAGGCATCGAACAGGAACTCCCCTTCAAAAAAGCCAAGAAACCCGTTCCAGTTAGAACAGCCAATGTGTTACTGATCCAATCTGGAGATGAATGGTTCTGGCAACAACGTGAAGCGCATGGTCTGTGGGGAGGATTGTATTGTCTTCCGATTATTGAACAAGCAACCGAATTACAACAGATTGAGCAGCACTTTAAACTACAAGCTCAAGTATCATCATTGCAGATTAGCCATAGCTTTACTCACTTCACTTGGTTACTGCATGAAAAACTGTTCCACGTGGAACATGATCAAAAAGAACAGTTAAGCATCGAATTAAATGGCATATGGCTAAGCCCAGAAAATGCGATTGCCAAAGGCATTCCAACAGCCATGAAAAAATTGATTACAGCCAAGCAAAACACTTAAAGCGCTTTATGCTGTCGATCAAAATGCAAGGAGTTTGTGTGCGTCGTTCGATTTCCTATACCGTTCTTGGTGTTCTGATGGTTCTACTTTCAGCATGTACCACTGCCCCAAAAAAACCAACACCCTTGCCCAACGCACAGGTGAATAAACTGAAAAATATGCGTCTAGATAGCCGCCTACCCGTTCCAGTCAAAGGTGTGAGTCAAAACGAATTACGTGATACTTGGGGTGCTGCACGTAGTCAGGGTCGTAGCCATGAAGGCATCGATATCATGGCAGAGCGTGGTACGAAAGTGTATAGTGCGACCGAAGGCTTAGTTGCTGATTTACGTAATAATAATTTAGGTGGCAAAGTGATCTGGATCATTGGACCAGCAGGCTCTTGGCACTATTATGCGCATTTGGACGGTCATAAACGCGGTCTCAAGGTTGGTGACTATGTGCGTAAAGGTGATCTGATCGGTTATGTGGGAAATACTGGTAATGCTCGTTATACCTCTCCACATTTACACTACGGAATTTATTTAAATGGCAAAGGGCGTGGTGCAGTCAATCCATACCCGTATTTACGTTAGGAATCTACAATGTCAGAAGCATTGATTGAACGTCTGGTTGAATTTGCAGAGTCTGGAAATCAGCAGAAAATCATCATTCAGGGTACCAGCTATCAAGGTTGGATCATGGAAATTACCGAAGATGCTTTGTTGATTAGTACAGGCTTTGCCGATAAATCAGGTAAAGACTTTTGGCTTAAATTTACTGATTTAAATAGCGCAGAACTGTATTATTGGGATACTCGCCCAAATGAATGGGTGGCATTCCAACTTTAAATTATGCTGTTCAAATAACAATAAGGAGCATCAAATATGTCAACTCAACGCTGTGGCTGGTGCTCCGATGATCCCCTCTATATCGCCTACCATGATCAAGAATGGGGCAAGGCTCAACATGACGAAACCCATTTGTTTGAGATGCTCTGTCTAGAAGGACAACAAGCCGGACTTTCATGGATTACGGTACTGAAAAAACGTGATCACTACCGCTCACATTTCTTTCAACATTCCATTTCCGAAGTCGCGGCACTGACGGATGATCAACTCGAATTCAAACTCAGTGACGCAGGCTTAATCCGTCACATCGGTAAGTTAAAAGCCATCCGTGATAATGCGATTGCTTGGCTCAAACTCAAAGATGAGGTCAACGATGTCCCCGCTTGGTTATGGAGTTTTGTCGATCATCAAACCGAAAATAATGATGTGGCGAATTACCGCGAAGCACCTGCACAAACTGAGCTTAGCCAGAAACTATCAAAAACCTTAAAAAAACGTGGCTTTAAATTCGTGGGCCCAACCACCTGTTATGCGTTTATGCAAGCGGTTGGTATGGTCAATGACCACGAAAATCATTGCCAATTTAAATAACAAATCATCATCGATTTTCCTTGAATGGGAGTTCCAATGAGCAATAATCAAATTCGCGCTTATGCTGCAATGCAAGCAGGTGAGCAAGTGGTGCCGTACCAATTTGATGCGGGAGACTTAAAAGCCCATCAAGTTGAAGTCAAAGTTGAATATTGTGGGCTGTGTCACTCCGACCTGTCTGTGATTAATAATGAGTGGCAATCATCGGTTTATCCTGCGGTTGCTGGACATGAAATCATTGGTACCATCCTTGCACTGGGATCAGAAGCCAAAGGATTAAAAGTCGGTCAACGCGTGGGGATTGGCTGGACTGCTGAAACCTGCCAAGCCTGTGATCCTTGTATTGGTGGCAATCAGGTTTTATGTACAGGTGAGAAAACAGCGACCATCGTTGGTCATGCAGGCGGTTTTGCAGATAAAGTCCGTGCAGGTTGGCAATGGGTCATTCCCCTTCCAGACGATTTAGATCCCGAAAGTGCTGGCCCACTGCTCTGTGGTGGCATCACGGTATTTGATCCTTTGCTGAAACACAAAATCCAAGCCACACATCATGTCGGGGTGATTGGTATTGGTGGTCTCGGTCATATCGCAATTAAGTTGCTTAAAGCATGGGGCTGTGAAATTACCGCTTTCAGCTCGAACCCAGATAAAACCGAAGAACTCAAAGCTATGGGTGCCGATCACGTGGTCAATAGCCGTGATGCGCAAGCGATTAAAGCACAACGTGGCAAGTTTGATTTATTGCTCAGTACGGTCAATGTAACGCTGAATTGGCAAGCCTACTTAAATACTTTGGCACCGAAAGGCAGTCTACATTTCCTCGGAGTAACTTTAGAACCGATCCCTGTTTCTGTCGGTGCAATCATGGGAGGTGCTAAATCTGTCACCTCTTCGCCGACTGGTTCACCTTTGGCACTTCGTCAACTTTTACAGTTCGCTGCACGCAAAAATATCGCACCGCAGGTTGAGTTATTTCCAATGTCACAGCTGAATGAAGCGATTGAAAGACTGCATTCGGGCCAAGCGCGTTATCGTATCGTACTCAAAGCTGATTTCGATTAATTCATGCTTTTCTGTACCCAATCCGCCAACTGTTGAATCGCTTGGCGGATTTCATCTCAGTCTTTTATTCAACTCAGCCCCAGAGATATTCTCTGCAAAACAGTTAAAATGACCAGTTTCCGCAATCGAAGTGGCTGCTTGAATAAAAGCATGCCATGCGGTCCGTGCCAATGCACTCCCTACACTGATTCGTCGAACGCCTAAAGATGCCAGCTCTTGCACACTGAGCTCACTGTCCCATGCAATCAGAACATTCACTGGTTTGGGTGCTACAGCTTGAACCACCGCAACAATCTGATCTGCTGTTTTTATACCAGGTGCATAAAGACAATCAGCACCCGCAGCAGAATAGGCTTTCAGCCGAGTAATGGTATCGTCTAAATCTGGAACGCCAATAAAAAAATTTTCAGCACGTCCGATCAACATCACGTCTTCACCACTTTCATCAATCGCTTTACGTGCTGCGGCTATCCTCTTAACAGCCTCCTCAAGCTCTCGTAATGGCTTTTCCGTATTTCCAGTCGAATCCTCAATCGATATCCCTGCAACACCTGTTGCAATCGCCATTGTTACGCTTTCAACAACGCCCTCGATTGTTTCTGCAAAACCACTTTCAAAATCTGCATTCACAGGTAGATCGGTTGATTGAACTATATAACCAAGATGAGCGAGTACCTCTGCTCGTGACAACTGTCCATCCGTTTTGCCACAAGACCATGCATAACCCGCACTGGTGGTTGCTAAAGCCTGATAACCGAGTTGCTGCAACATTTTTGCACTACCTGCATCCCATGGATTGGGCAATACAAAACATCCTGCCTGATGCAGATCACGAAATATTTTTCTTTTTTCAGCAATCGTGCGTTGCATTTTTTCGTGCCCCTTTAACTCAGATTGTTGATTAGATCTTAATGCTCTAATGAACTTAAACTCGCCCGTGTCCAATCTGCCAATTGTTGAATCGCTTGGCGGATTTCTGCTGTTAACGCATGACCTGCATTTAAACGCAAAAAGTGCTGATAACGCCGATCTTCTCCAAATACTTCCCCTGGCACAATATTAATCCCTTGGCCTTGTGCCAAATAATACAATTCCAAACCTGTAATACTATTTGGTAGTTGCATCCATAAAGCATAGCCCCCTTGTGATTGGCTTAATCCAATCGGAATACCCTGAAATACCTCGAGAATATAAGCCCGATACTGCTCAACCTGCCGCATCAGTTTAGGTCTTAACTGATCCAAATGTTCTCGATAGCCGCGGCTGTAAATAAAATCGGCTAAACCGAGTTGCAACGGCGTATTCACCCCCACATTGTTGGCCAACAATTGCGGTCTTAAATATTGCAGCTGTTGACCCAAGCAAAACCAACCAACACGATAAGCTGTAGATAATGATTTCGAGACCGAACCGCACCAGATGACATAGCCCTCATGATCCCAATAGCGGATGGGTAAAGGTCGTTCTTTTTGAAAGCTACATTCGCCATAAATATCATCTTCCAAGATAAAACATTGATACTGCTGGGCCAGTTGAGCAATCTGCTGTTTTTGCTCATTACTGAGACAATATCCCAATGGATTCTGAAAATTAGCAGTCAGTAAACAAAGCTTAGCACTGCCCTGTTTCATAAAAAACTCTAAGCGCTCTAGATCAATTCCACGATGATCTGCTGGAATCTCAATAATCTTGCGTTTCAGGCTAGCCAACATTTGCAACTGACCATTAAAGGTCGGGGTCGGAACTAAAATACTATCGCCCTCTTTGCTGATCTGTTGGATCAACAGCGATAAGGCAGGCATACAACCATTGGTAATAAAAATATCATCGGTCGCAACATAGATACCATCTTCACGCCAATGATCAGACAAGGCTTTACGAAGTTGCTGATGTCCCTGTTTATTACAATATAAAAAATCTTCAGGCTGGCAATGTTTCAATGCACGTTGCAAAGAGCGACGCAAGCCATCAACAGGAATCAAATGCGGAGACAGTTGAATCGCACCCAACGGCGTTAAATGATGCTGAATCGATGCAGTCTGGATTTGATTTTGCAGATCTAAATTTGAAACCTGACGAGCTTTGGACTCAAAATTCGGGCTGTCAGGTACCGCACTTTGATATTGTCTAGAATTCACAAAATAGCCCGATTTTGCTTTCACATAGATCAGCCCTTTTGCTTCCAACAATTCATAACACTGCTGTGCCGTACTCAAACTCACACTTTGCTGACGTGCAAATTCCCTTAAGGAACTTAATTTCTGCTGGGGTTGCAGCTCATGTTGATAAATCTTGTGAGCCAATTGTTCTGCCAAGCGCTGATAGTGAAAAGTCATCTCTGTACTGCTTTTTTATAAATTTCTGTATCTGTATTGGTTTATACAACACCTTTAAGCTATAAAAATCAACAGCCAAAGGATAAAACCATGAAAAATAATATCTTATTTATATTAAGCACTGTTTTATTTACAGGCTGCAACCTCACTGACCAAGCAACCTACCAGCAACAACAGGTGTGTAAGTCTCTTTCAGAAGGATACTTAAGGCTTCAAAATCAACCGACCTATGAATTATGGAAAATGGAGAAAGCTGAAGCTCCGCAGCAAACTCGGATCATCAAAATGACCTATAAAAAGCCCAATGAAAATGGTCTGATGCTCTCAAGCAACTTTCTGCCAACGGTCGAACTTGAATGCAAGTTACAACAGCAACATATTGTGGTTTCTGTAATACAAAAAACGGGACCATCAATTCCAGTGCTGAATGTACAACTTCAAAATGAGACTATTGGCAAACCGAGAAGCCCTGACTTAGTTGCTCAGTCAAGAACTCAATAAATAAACGGACCCGTTTCGGCAAGTGCTCTTGTTGATAATAAACAGCATGGATGCTTTGATAAGAATGTTCTATCTGATCTTCAAACAGTGCTTCTAGACGCCCTTCTCGCATGTCCTGCCAGATTTCAAACTCGGAGAGTCTCGCAATGCCTTGCCCACGCAAACATAATTGGCGTACCGTTTCACCACTCGATGCTTTTACTTTGGGCTGGGCCTGAAAATATTCAGCACCAACTTTAATTGGCCATGTATTGATATAGGTAGGACGGGTAAAACCAATCACATCATGCTCAGTTAATGCCTTGGGATGTAAGGGTTTACCTTTGCGTTGTAAATAGTCTGGACTAGCAACAATATAAATACGACTTTTACACACCAATTTGGCATGTAAGCTAGAATCATGTAATTCACCAAAACGGAAAGCAACATCGGTCTTATGTTCCAAAAGATCAATCACCAAATCATTGCTATTCAACTCGATTTCAATATTGGGATAACACTTTCGAAACTTATGTACCAATGGTGTGATCACATGCAAGATAAATGGTGTCGCGGAATCTATTCGTATTACCCCCGAGGTATCCTGATCTGATTTTTGTAGTGCCTCTTCGGCGGCATTGAGATCACTTAAAATTTTACGGGCCTGTTGCAGGAATTGCTGTCCTTCCTGTGTCAGTTTTAATTTTCGAGTGGTACGCTCTAACAATGTCACTTCAAGTTTAGATTCTAAGCGACTAAGCGAACGACTCAATCCAGATGCGGTCTGCCCCAGTCGTTCTGCAGCGGCAATAAAGGAACCTGTATCGACAATGGTCATAAAAGCCAGCAGTTCTTCTACGGTTGATTTCATTGCCACCCTTCAATTATTGATATTTAGTCAACTGTATTTTGCAAATTCATCTATTTTTTAGCAACAATAATCATCGCAAAATAACAGCCATCCACAAAATAGCTCTACCGAGCATGCAAAAAGATTAGGTGAAAAATATGCGTATCCCTCAATTTGGTTTAGGTACTTTCCGTCTTAAAGAACAAGCGGTAATTGATTCCGTCAAAACAGCCCTAGAAGTAGGCTATCGTGCAATTGATACCGCACAGGTTTATGAAAATGAAACGGCAGTTGGTCAAGCAATTGCTGAAAGTGGTGTCGCACGTCAAGACTTATTCCTCACCACAAAAATCTGGGTCGACAATTTTGCTGAAGACAAATTCATTCCCAGCTTAAAAGACAGCTTACAAAAGCTTCGTACGGATGCTATCGATCTCACCTTGATCCACTGGCCTGCTCCACAACTCGGTGTGTCCATCCCAAGTGTGATGCAATTGCTATTAGAAGCCAAACAACAAGGTTTGACCAAGCAAATTGGGATCTCGAATTTCAATATTGCTTTGACTCAGCAAGCGATTGACAGCATTGGTGTAGAGCACATTGCAACCAACCAGATTGAGTTAAGTCCTTATTTGCAGAACCGCACATTGGTCAATTTTTTACGTGAACAGAATATTGATGTGACCTCATACATGACCTTGGCTTATGGCAAAGTGTTGCACGATCCAACTTTATTGGAGATTGCAGCACAACATCAAGCAACGACTGCACAGGTAGCCTTGGCTTGGGCATTACAAAATGGTTTTGCTGTGATTCCATCATCAACCAAACGCGAAAACCTGATCAGCAACTTAAAAGCTCAAGACTTAACCTTAAGTGCAGAGGAAATGCAGTTGATCGCTCAGCTTGAACGTAATGGGCGAGAAGTGAGTCCCGAACCATTTGCGCCTGAATGGGACAAATAACATGAGCAGCCGCATTAATCTGCCGTTATTGGCATTGGCGATTGGTGCCTTTGCCATCGGAACCACCGAATTTTCGCCCATGGGCCTGTTGCCCAATATTGCCAATGATCTCGGTGTATCCATCCCAAGTGCCGGCATGCTCATTACAGGCTATGCGCTGGGCGTAATGCTGGGCGCACCGATCATGACCTTATGGTTTGGTGGCTTTGCCCGTCGTAATGCCCTGATTCTACTCATGGCAATCTTTACCATTGGCAACCTGATCGCAGCCTTTGCCCCCAACTACATGAGCTTAATGGGTGCTCGGTTGATTACCAGCTTAAACCACGGCGCTTTCTTCGGGATTGGCTCTGTGGTGGCAGCCAGTGTGGTCCCTGCAAATAAACAGGCCAGTGCAGTGGCCACCATGTTTATGGGTCTGACCATCGCCAATATTGGTGGTGTCCCGCTGGCAACTTGGGTGGGGCAAAATATTGGTTGGAGAATGTCTTTCCTTGCGATTTCAGCCCTCGGTGTGATCACCATGTTGTCACTCTGGAAAGCACTTCCTGTCGGATCGGTTGGACAAAAGCCGAATGTCAAAATGGAATTAGGCGTTCTTACTCGCTTACCCGTGGTCTTGGCCTTGCTCACGACGGTGTTTGGTGCCTCCGCGATGTTTACCTTATACACCTATATCGCGCCAAGTCTGGTTGAGTTCACCCATGCGTCACCGACCTTTATCACCCTCATGCTGGTTTTGATCGGGATCGGTTTCTCGATTGGTAATCACTTTGGTGGTAAGTTCGCTGACTTATCAATTGATAAGACCCTGATTGGTTTCTTGGTCTTGCTGATCACGTTAATGGTTGTTTTCCCTATCCTTGCCCAAACACAATTAGGTGCAGCGATCGGATTGGTGATCTGGGGTGCAGCGGCCTTTGCCATCGTTCCGCCCTTGCAAATGCGCGTGATGTCAGTTGCACATGAAGCCTCTGGACTGGCCTCTTCTGTGAATATTGGTGCGTTTAACTTAGGCAATGCCATTGGTGCGGCAGCAGGTGGTGCAGTATTAAGTCTCGGCTTGAACTACGCGGCTGTTTCCATAATCGGTGCGGTGCTGGCAGGTATTGGTTTAATCTTGGTTTTCATTCAAATGAGATTAGCAGCCAAACCAGACACGCCATTACAACAATGCCCGCAAGCTTAAGCTCACATAAAAAAGCCTGATTGAAATCAGGCTTTTTTATTATTTCAATAAATCTGGCAACTTTGGTTGCGTATATAACGGATTATTCACTTCTTTTTTCATTTTCATGAGCATTTGATAGGGTTGTTGCTGCACAAACATATTCACAAAGCTCAATGGAATCGCTCCTGCTGGATCTGCATAGCCACTGGTGGTCACTTTAACTTTGTTATTTGCCAAGCGTTGAAAGGTCCAATCACCCGCATATTTGCTTAAACGCACCACATCAGGCTGCTCAGGATAATTATTTTGAATGGCATTGTTTTTAATACTAATGCTGCCATCCGCATTCTTACTCATTTTCCCTTTAATCACCACATCACGGTCTTTTAAAGGAAATGGAAAATCCAAAACCATATACAGGGTGAATTCACCTTTCTTATCATCACGTGACAACATTTGAGCCTTACCCACATACGGCACCCATTGTGGCGTACGTTCTACATCCAGTACCACAGCCACGGCACGTTCTAAAGGTACATCAAAGGTTGTTTCAGCTTTATATTGAATAATCGGATTACTTTCTGTTTGGTAGGTCCAAACTTTAATATTATTGCGATTTAAACTCAGTTTAGCGGTATCGGTTGCAGCAGTTACAGCCAAGCTGCTGATACTTAGCAGTGTGGCAAGAACAATGTGTTTTTTATTCATGTCATGCTCAATTGTTGTAATGGTCAGGAGAGCTTGCGTGACTTCACAGGGAAGAAATCGCAGCAAGCTCTTTTATAGTACAAAAAAGGAACGTTTTATACTTCAATATCGTTAAAGCCTAAAACATCTTTCATATCATATTTACGCGCTTCACGACCAACAACCCACGCCGCTGCACGAACTGCACCTGAGGCAAAATTCATACGGTTGGTTGCTTTATGCGTCACTTCTACACGTTCACCTTCACCGATAAACATCACCGTATGTTCACCCACGATATCGCCACCGCGAATAGTTTCAAAACCAATGGTTTGACGATCACGCGGACCGGTATAACCTTCACGACCATAGACCGCAACTTCTTTCAAGTTACGACCTAAAGTATCTGCAATTGCCTCACCCATCATAAATGCCGTGCCTGATGGCGCATCGACTTTATGACGATGGTGCGCTTCAATGATTTCGATATCCACCGTATCACCAAACACTTTTGCAGCAAGTTCCAATAATTTAATCGAAACGTTCACACCTACTGAATAATTGGCAGCGTACACGACAGGTGTCTGTGTGGCTGTTTCATCCAAGAAGGCCTTTTGCTCATCCGACATCCCTGTGGTCCCGATCACCATGGCCACACCCGCTTCACGGCATAACTTTAAGTGCTGTTCAGTTGCGACAGGCGCGGTGAAATCAATCACCACATCACAGTCTTTCAACACTTCACTCAAACTTCCCACGATCTTGACGCCGATGCTGCCAATACCCGCAAGCTCACCTGCATCTGCACCGACCAAACTGCTTTCTGGACGCTCAACAGCCGCTGCAAGTTGATAGCCTGCTTGTTGTACCGCTTGAATCAGAATACGCCCCATGCGTCCGCCTGCACCCAAGATTCCAATGCGTGGAGAAGATGACATAATTTTTCCCAGTCTTTTATTTAAACAATTCAGCTACTATAGCAAAACTCTGTGCTTGCGCTAAAAAATTCCAATAAAAAACCTGCCGCAGCAGGTTTTTTATGGAGATCTAATTTAGTCAAATAGACGATCAAAGAACGATTTTTTCTTTGGTGATGAAGCATGACCATCACCTTCGAAAGAGGCTTGTAACTCTTTCATCAATTCACGTTGACGACCAGTCAAATTCACTGGCGTTTCAACCACGATACGGCAAAGTAAATCACCCACCATGCTGCTACGTACTGGGCGAACACCCTTACCACGTAAACGGAACAATTTACCTGTTTGTGTACCTTCAGGAATTTTTAAGCTGACACGCCCATCAAGGGTCGGTATTTCAATTTCTTTACCTAAAGCAGCATCGGCAATGCTGATCGGTACATCCATATACAGGTCGGCGCCATCACGTTGGAAAATTTCGTGTTCACGAACAACGACTTCAACGTATAAATCCCCAGCTTGACCATCACGGATGGCTTCGCCTTTACCCGTTAAGCGTACACGATCGCCATTGTCCACACCGGCTGGAATGGTAACTTCAAGTGTTTGCTGACGGTCTGCAACGCCTGAACCATGACAGGTATTACACGGGTTTTTAATAATCTGGCCTTGACCACGACAGGTGCTACAGGTTTGTTGAACCGAGAAGAAACCTTGTTGCATACGCACTTGACCTGCACCGTGACAGGTACGGCAAGTTTCGACATCTTTCGGATTTTTAGATCCTTTCCCATCACAGGTTTCACATGGCGCTGGCGCAGTAAACGTAATGGTTTTTTTCACGCCTTTTACAGCTTCTTCAAGTGTAAGTTCCATGACATAACGAAGGTCTGAACCACGGCGTTGACGTTGTTGACGACCACCGCCACCAAACGCACCACCAAAGATATCGCCAAACTGACTGAAAATATCTTCTGCGCTAAAACCACCGAAGCCACCACCCGCACCACCAAAGCCACCTTCAAAGGCACTGTGCCCTGCGCGGTCATACATGCTGCGCTTTTCATCATCAGAAAGCACTTCATATGCTTCTGCAGCTTCTTTGAACTTTTCTTCAGCTTCTGCGTTGTCAGGATTACGGTCTGGATGATACTTCATCGCCAACTTACGATAGGCTTTTTTGATCTCATCATCACTTGCGGTTTTCGAAACGCCTAAAACCTCATAATAATCACGTTTAGCCATGGTTGGCGGTGCTCCTCACGGAATTTACTTAAATCTAAAAAACAAATAGGCTCTACTGACTTTAGAAATAAAAAGTCAACAGAGCCTTAATAGGGGCTGTACAATAAATTTACAAGGTCTATTGCAATAAAAAAGCGATAAATTTAGAAAACGGCTTTATTCTTAAAGTACTTCGCAATACCTTTCAGCCAAGCATTCAATAAAAATAACCATGCAATTGAACTAAATACCACTCCAGCAACCGTCATTGCGGTCACCCAAAGTGCGCTGTTCCAAGCAAAAAAGAACAGTGGAATAAACCAGAGCGCTGCAAAGAAGGCCATCAGCAAAAATAACATCACATTACGCATAATCCAGAGTGCATGCGCATGTATCCATACTTCGGCATTATCCACAATCGCAACTTTTCGTGCTAATAGGTACGCAAATACAGCAAACACTATTGTAAATAATGCAAGAAACATGAACACATAAGAAATCGCCACATAGCGGCGATGCTGCTCAATACCGTCTTGCCCCATGCTCTCTATCACCTCATTCACAGCATTATGCAAAATTTGTCATGCTATGAAATTCAATTATTTTTTGGTCTTAAAATATAGGTGCTACTATATTGAAATTTTCAATCTTTCGCACCTTTATTCACAAAATAATTACGATAGTTGTGTTGTTTTTCTAACCTTAAACCATGCCGCATACAGTGCAGGCAGGAAAAATAAGGTTAATAAGGTGGCAACAATCAGCCCCCCCATAATCGCAACAGCCATCGGACCAAAGAAAATACTGCGTGATAAAGGGATCATCGCCAACACCGCAGCCAATGCCGTCAACACAATTGGACGGAAACGACGCATAGTTGCACCAATCACCGCATCCCATGGCGCATGCCCAGCCTGAATATCTTGCTCAATCTGATCAATCAGAATCAGCGAGTTACGCATAATCATCCCAGACAATGCAATCGTCCCGAGCATTGCGACGAAACCGAAGGGTTTGTTGAACAACAGTAGGAACGCAACCACACCAATCAAACCCAGTGGTGCTGTCAGCAACACAATGGTTGCCCGTGACATGCTACGCAGCTGGATCATTAACAAAGTCATCACTACTGCCAAGAACAATGGCATACCCGCATTAACCGAATTTTGTCCCTTAGCCGATTCTTCAACCGTCCCCCCCACTTCCAGTAGATAACCACTTGGCAGATCTGCACGTAAGCTCTGCATCTGATCAGCCAACTGTTGCACTACGGTTGCAGGTTGTAAGTGGGTACGGATATCCGCACGAACGGTAATGGTTGGCAGGCGATTACGATGCCAAATTAAACCTTCTTCAAAACGCGATTCAATGTTGGCAATTTGCGCCAACGGGACTGTTGTACCTTTGCTGGTCGGTACTGCCAAGCTTGCCAAAGATGCCACTTCAACGCGTTCAGATTTATCACCACGTAAGCGGATTTCGATCAATTCACGTTTTTCACGATATTGATTCATTACCGCACCCGTCACCGATGCATTGAGGAAATTGGCGAGATCAACACTGGAAACACCCATTTGACGTGCACGATCCTGATCAATTTCAATCGCAATGATTTTGCTTGGCTCGCCCCAATCCAAATGCACGTTGGTGGTATTGGGATCTTCACTCAGAACTTTGGCAACTTTTTGCGCCCATTGACGTACGGTTCCAAGGTCTTCACCCGACACACGATACTGCAATGGATAACCGACTGGTGGGCCATTTTCCAGTAACGATACCCGTGTTCGCACTTGAGGCAATAACTGCTTAATCTGCTTGTCCAAAGAGCGACGGATTTCATCACGATCATCTAAAGACGAAGCCAACACGACAAATTGAGCAAAACTGGCTTGTGGTAATTGCTGATCTAACGGTAAGTAGAAACGCGGTGAACCTGTTCCCACATAGGCCACATAGTTATCAATTCCCTTTTGCTTGGACAGGAACTGCTCCACCTTATGTACCGCTTGTTCAGTTGCGGTCAGTGATGCCCCCTCTTCAAGTTTTAAATCCACCAGAATTTCTGCACGGTTCGATGGCGGGAAGAATTGTTGCGGCACCAATTTAAACATCGCGACCGACAGCACAAAGATCCCGACCGTCACTGCAATCACAGTTTTACGGTAGGTAATACAAATTTCAACCACCCGACCAAAAGACTGATAGAACTTGGATTGATATGGATCGTGATGCTGCCCATGCGCTTCTACCACAGGTGCAGGCTGCTTACGCAGTCGCGCCCATAAACGAAGATACCAGGCAGCCTGTTGATTCTGTTTGCTGAAATCGGGTAATAGCTTTTCACCTAAATAAGGGACAAATAAAACCGCCGCAATCCATGACACCATCAGCGCAATGGTCACCACTTGGAAAATAGAACGGGTGTATTCACCTGTACCCGATTGGGCTGTCGCAATCGGCAAAAAGCCTGCTGCGGTAATCAGCGTTCCCGTCAACATCGGAAAGGCGGTGGTTTGCCATGCAAAACCAGCCGCTTTGAGCCTGCTATAACCCTGCTCCATTTTAATCGCCATCATTTCAACAGCGATAATGGCATCATCAACCAGCAACCCGAGGGCGAGAATCAATGCCCCCAATGAAATCTTATGTAGACCTACATCAAATAGATTCATACCTGCAAAGGTCATGGCCAATACCAGTGGAATAGACAATGCCACCACCAAACCAGTACGGAAACCCAGTGAGAAGAAGCTCACCAATAAAACGATAATGACTGCTTCTGCGAGAACCTTTAAAAACTCTTGAATACTGCGTTGTACCGAGACAGGTTGATCAGACACTTTTTGCAGTTTCATACCCAAAGGTAAGGTTTTTTGTAGGCGATTGAATTCGGTTTCAAGGTTTTTACCCAATGCAATGATGTCACCGCCTTTACGCATCGAAACGGAGATACCAATACCGTTTTCGCCCATAAAACGCATACGTGGCTGAGCAGGTTCACTAAAGCCTCGATAGACCTCAGCAACATCACCGAGTTGAATGGTTTTATCCCCCACCAACAACGGCATTTTTTTCAGGTCATCAACACTATGTAAGTGTCCACTCACTCGGATTTGAATACGGTCTGTACCTGTTTCAAAGAAACCAGCACCCGCCATGTCATTTTGTTTTTGAATGGCTTCCTGAATCGCAGTGACAGGCACACCTAGCTGTACCGCTTTGGTATTAGATAGTTCAATCCAAATTTTCTGATCTTGTAGACCAACTAGATTGACCTTGTTGACATCTTTGACCCGTTGCAATTGCAGCTGCAAACGGTCGGCATATTCTTTCATTACCGCATAGTCAAAGTCTTTGCCTGTCAGTACATAAATATTACCGAAGGTGTCACCAAACTCATCATTGAAAAAAGGCCCTTGTACACCACTCGGCAATTGCGATCGGATATCATTGACCTTCTTGCGTACGTTATACCAAACGTCAGGAATAGCACTGGATGGCAAACTGTCTTTGGCCACAAAGGTCACCAAAGACTCACCTGGTCGTGAATAGGCCATGATGCGGTCGTACTGCCCCGTGGTCATCAATTCTTTTTCAATTCGATCCGTGACCAAGGTCGACACTTCTTTTGCAGTCGCCCCTGGCCAATAGGTCTGTACCACCATCACCTTAAAAGTAAACGGCGGATCTTCACTTTGTGAAAGTTTGGAATAAGACATGATGCCGACGATACCGAGCAACAGCATAAAATAAAGGATAATCCCCTTATTCTTGAGTGCCCATTCTGAAAGGTTAAATTTCATGTTTAACCTCCCGCTTTTATGGTGACTTCACGATTATCACGATCAACTGGATGAATTTTTTGCTGGTCACGCAGTAAATGAACGCCACCGACCACAACCCAATCCGTTGCTTTTAATCCAGACACCACAGGTACACTATCTCGCCCATAAGTTCCTAAAGTAACAGGCACTTTGCGTATACTTTGATTGGCATTGACCACCCAAACATAAGCTTGTTGATCATTGGCAGTGACACTGGAGAGCGGTACGCTCAACACGTTATTTTCATTTGCGACAAAGAACACCCGTGCGCTTTGTCCTAACTGAATAGTGGATTGCCCTTCAAGCAAAGAGACTTTTACCGTAAAAGTGCGTGACTGATCTGCTGCGGGTGAAACCTCACGTACTTTCGCCGCAAACCGTGCATCTGGCTGTGACCATAAAGTGACCCATACAGGTTGCCCGACTTTAATGCTACTCACTGCTTGCTCAGGCACACCAAACACCACTTCACGTTCACCATCAATCGCCAATTGATAAACCGCTTGCCCTGCTGCAATGACCTGTCCAATCTCGATTTGACGTTGAGTAATCACACCATTTTTATTGGAGACTAACTGGTTATAACCCGTTTGGTTAGACGACACTTCATAGTTTGAACGTGCTTGTTGCAGGCTTGCTTGTGCCGATTCATATTGATTTTTGACTGCATCAAATTGCGAACGGCTCACCGCGTTGACAGGTAAAAGTTGCTGATAACGCTGATATTCTTCAGCAGCAATCTTTGCAGCAGCCTGTGCACTATTTAATTGAGCCTTGGCTGCATTCATCTGCAATTGTGCATCTTTTACATCTAATTTCGCCAGCACTTGTCCCACTTTGACCCGATCACCAACATCGACATAACGTTCCGTAATCTGTCCCCCGACACGGAAGGCCAAAGCAGTTTGCTGTCTCGCCTGCACATCCCCAGCATAGCTTTTTTGATCAACATGATTGCTACTTGGTTGTGTCACCATGACATAGGGAATTTCCTCAGTCTTGGGCACCTCTTTTTGACATGCGCTGAGGAGTAGACTACTGACAATGAGTAACCCCAATATGATACGATTAATCTGATTCATCTCTTTGCGCTCTTATTCAAATTGATTTTTAAGGCGTGATATGAGCATTATCATAGATTGTTTATTTTTTAATTAATATACCCATGAGTACACTAATTAAAAATTAAACCTAGAAATTTGATTTTTAAATCAATTAAAAGAGAACGATAACGTGCAAATCAGTAGTGGCCGTCCTAAAGATTTAGAAAAAAGAGCCAAGATTTTACAGGCTGCAAAATCTATATTTTTAAAAATGGGCTATCACGCCACCAGTATGAACCAGATTGCCAAAGATGCAGGTGTCACCAAACTCACGGTGTATAACCACTTCCAAGATAAAGGCAATCTATTTATCTGTGCCATCGAAGAAAGTTGTGAAGAATCGATTCGAACCAAACAGTTTGAACTGACCGCTGAATCCAATTTTGAACAGGCACTGAGCTTAATGTGTCAACGTGCTTTAGGGATTATTTATCTACCTGAAGCCTTGAAACTGGACTGTTTGCTGTTTGAACTGGCAGCTGAACAAAGCCCTTTGGCCAAACAGTTTTTTGATGCCTCGCATACCCGTATGTGTCATGTCTGGTGTGATTTTTTTGAGCAAGCCATCGCATTTAAATTTATTCAAGCCGATGAGCCGCTCAAGCAAACTGAACTGATTATTTCCTTGATGCTAGGGATTCGTCATCAACAGGTACTACTGGGTTTAGCACCTGTACCAACCCCGACTGAAATCGATCAGATGATTCAACACGCCATCGAGATTTTTTTGCTTAAATATCAAGCTAAAACTTAGAGAAAATTCACATTTTTTTACGTTCTGCTCTTGGATTGTCTCTCAATCGCGCTATAGTCGAATGAGAACAACAGGAGAATTAGAATGATTCAGCAAATCACTGCTCCATTACGTGAAGATGTCCGATTACTGGGCAATTTACTTGGAGAGACCTTAAAGCAACATGCTGGGCAAGATTTGTTTAATCAGATTGAGCAAATTCGCGCATTAGCCAAAGGCGCACGTGACGGCCAGGTCGAAGCTGAAAAACAGCTAGAACAACTGTTCCTCGGTTTAAAAGATGAAGAGATTCTGCCACTGACTCGCGCATTCTCACATTTCCTCAACTTCGCCAATATTGCTGAACAATATCATGTGGTTCGTAGCCGTCGTCAGGCCGAATTTGATGAACAGGCACCTAGTCCAAATCCACTGCCGCATTTATTTGAAAAATTTAAAAGCCAACAGATCAATACACAGCAACTGTTTCAGCAGATCTGTGATTTAAAAATTGAACTGGTGCTGACTGCTCACCCAACCGAGGTCAGCCGTCGCACCTTGATTCAAAAATATGATGATATTACCGACTGTCTCTCACAGCTGGATCAACAGAAACTCACGCCTAGAGAACGCCAACAGACCATTGCTACCCTTAAGCAATTGGTCAGTTCAGCATGGCAAACTGATGAGATCCGTCAGCATCGCCCGACCCCAGTGGATGAAGCCAAATGGGGCTTTGCAACGATTGAGCAATCGCTTTGGAATGCTGTGCCTAAATTCATACGTGAGCTGAATGAACTGACGCAGCAACATTGTGAGCAAACCTTACCCTTAAGTATTGCTCCGATTCGTTTTGCTTCATGGATCGGCGGTGACCGTGATGGCAACCCGAATGTGACCCATCAAGTGACCCAAGAAGTACTGTGGTTATCCCGTTGGCAGGCAGCAGATTTGTATCTGCGTGATATTGAAAATTTACGTTGGGAATTGTCGATTCAAAGCTGTTCGGAAGAACTGACCCAAGCTTTAGGTTATGAGCATCCAGAACCGTATCGTGAATATTTACGTGAGACTCGCGAACGTCTCAAAGCGACACGCGCATGGCTGGCACACCGTCTGCAAGGAACTGAAGCCGATGACAGCAATATCATCAGAAACAAAGATGAACTATTAGCACCGTTACTGCTTTGCTATCGCTCATTGATTGACAGCAATCTGGCGGAGATCGCCAATGGACAATTGCTCGATTTCATTTATCGAGTCAACTGTTTCGGTATTGAGCTGCTCAAACTCGATATTCGCCAAGAATCAGGTCGTCATCGCCAAGCGATTTCAGCCATTACTGAATATCTGGGTCTAGGCAATTTTGAATCGTGGACTGAACAAGCACGTCAAAATTTCCTGATTCAGGAACTGCAAAGCAAGCGCCCATTATTACCGAAGTTTTTTAATGAACCTGAAGGCAGCTTGATTCAGCATCCCGATGTACTTGAAGTGTTTGCCACCATGCGCACATTGGCGGAACAACCGACTGAGAGTTTAGGTGCCTATATTATTTCGATGGCAGAATATCCAAGTGATGTGCTTGCAGTGCTGTTGCTACAAAAGGAAGCCGGGATTCAGCATCCGCTTCGTGTGGTCCCATTATTTGAAACATTAAAGGATCTGGACGGCGCAGCCAAAACCATGAACACCTTGTTCAATATGCATTGGTACAAACAGCATATTCAGGGTAAACATGAGGTGATGATTGGTTATTCCGACTCCGCCAAAGATGCGGGCTTTATGTCAGCCAACTGGGCACAATATCGTGCTCAGGAAGAGTTGACTGCCATCGCGCAAAAGCATGATGTGCAATTGACCTTGTTCCATGGTCGTGGCGGTTCAATCAGCCGCGGTGGCGCGCCAACGCAACAAGCACTGTTCTCGCAACCGCCAGGTTCAATCTCAGGTGCGATCCGTGTCACTGAACAAGGTGAGATGATTCGCTTCAAATTTGGTTTAGAAGGCATTGCGCTGCAAAATCTGGAAATCTATACCGCAGCGACCTTAGAAGCGACCTTGCTCCCACCGCCTGAACCGAAAAAAGAATGGCGTGACCTGATGACTCAAATGACTGATTTATCAGTTAAAGTCTATCGTCAAACCGTACGCGAAAATCCGAACTTTGTTAGCTATCTGCGTACGGTTACCCCTGAACTGGAATTGCAAATGTTGCCGCTTGGTTCCCGTCCAGCCAAACGCAAAGTCAGTGGTGGTATTGAATCACTGCGTGCCATTCCGTGGGTGTTTGCATGGACCCAAATCCGTTTGATGCTACCTGCTTGGTTAGGTACAGGTACGGCGATTAATCAGGTGCATGAACAGCATAAAAACACCTTGAATGAGATGTTGGAACAATGGCCTTATTTCCAGACGCTGATTGATATGCTGGAAATGGTGTTGTCTAAATCTGATGCCGATATTGCTCTGTATTATGAGTCGCATTTGACCCAAGATCAGGACTTGAAAGTATTGGGGGTTGAGCTACGCCAACGGCTACAAAATGCAGTGGATACCCTGCTCCGTTTGAAAGGTGAATCTAAACTGCTGAGCAACAATGAGGTCTTGGATCAATCCATGCAAGTGCGCAAACCGTACTTATTGCCATTGCATTTATTGCAAGCAGAGTTGATGAAACGTCGTCGTCTGTATTTACAGGAACACCAAACCGAACACAGTCCTGTCGATCATGCCTTGATGGTCAGTATCGCAGGGATTGCTGCGGGTCTACGCAACACGGGTTAACTCAAAAGTCAGCCTTGCCATCAATAGAAATCACACCGATTGATGGCGAGATTGGCAAAATATGCCATCTGAATTTAAAAAAGAGAAAAAAATCAAAAAATATTTTGAAAATAAGAGAGTTAACTTTTCAAACCATCAGCACGAAAATAAATAATAAAACCGCTAGCTTATTTTAAAACAAATTTTACCAAAAGGTAAAAATACAAACTCGCCATGCTTGTTCTGGCAATATTCTCAATGGCTTATAGGTGAAAGCTCGTTTTAAGACAGGGTATCATACGCGCTGATATCACATAATGAGTCTAATTTATGTCAAGTTGGTTTCCAAAATGGCAGCCGTATCAGGGGAAGATCGATCATCGCCCTGTTGCGACAAATGAATATTTACCGCCCTTACAAAGTGCGGTACTCGGGGTTCAACACGCATTTGCAATGTTTGGTGCAACGGTTCTTGCGCCATTATTGATGGGCTTTAGTCCGAACCTTGCCATCTTAATGTCAGGGATCTGTACCATCATTTTCTTCCTGATCACGGGTGGACGTGTACCGAGTTACCTAGGCTCAAGTTTTGCATTTATCGGTGTGGTTGCTGCAGCGACAGGCCATATCACGGGATCAGGTGCCAACCCAAATCTTTCTGTAGCCTTAGGCGGTATCGTGGCCTGCGGTATTTTTTATGCTTTGATCGGTTTTGCGGTCATGCTCACTGGTACACGTTGGATCGAAAAACTGATGCCACCGGTGGTGACTGGCGCGATCGTAATGATCATTGGGCTTAACCTTGCACCTGTCACCATCAAAGGCGTTGCAGGACAGCCTTTTGAAATGTGGATGGCACTCATTACTGTACTCAGTATGGGAATCATTGCAGTGTTTACCAAAGGCCTATTACAGCGGTTATTGCTACTGGTGGGCCTGCTGATCGCCTATGCGATTTATGCCATTGCAACCAATGTTTTAGGCTATGGCAAACCGATCGATTTCTCCCAAATCGCAGCAGCGCCATGGTTCGGTATTCCAAGCTTTTCACATCCAACTTTTGATTTAAATGCGATTCTGATCATTGCGCCAGTCGCACTGATTTTAGTGGCAGAGAATCTTGGTCATATCAAAGCAGTGGGTGCAATGACTGGTGAAAATCTTACGCCACAATTGGGCAAAGCTTTTGTTGCCGATGGTTTGGCCACAACGCTATCGGGTAGTGTTGGCGCGCCTGGCATGACCACCTATGGTGAAAACATTGGTGTGATGGCAGTGACCCGTGTTTATTCCACAATTGTGTTTGTGATCGCTGGTGTCTTTGCGATTTTCTTGGGTCTGTCTCCTAAATTTGGCGCAGTGATTAGCACCATCCCAACAGCAGTCCTCACGGGTGCTTCGATCGTGGTATTTGGTTTAATTACCATTGCAGGTGCGAAAATCTGGATCGAAAATAAAGTCGATTTCTCAAATAATAAAAATCTCATCATCGCCTCTGTCACCATTATTTTAGGGGCAGGTAACTTTGAATTACTGTTTGGTAGCTTCAATTTAGGTGGTATTGGTACCGCCACCTTTGCTGCGATTTTCCTCAACTTGTTGTTTAGTTTAAAAGATAAAAATTAAAAGATTGAAGGCAGCTGAGGCTGCCTTTTTTTGCACCACAATAATGCCCTATCTTTATTTAGCGCCTTTTTAGTATGATGGCTTTTTATATTTCAATACGTTGCCATCATGCGTTTTGATTTTTTTGATTTACAATTATTTCTGCATATCGTCAGCACTGGCAGTCTCACCAAAGGGGCTGAACGTTCTGCAATTTCGCTGCAAGCGGCCAGTGAACGGATTAAAAAACTCGAACATTACTTCGATACCGCCTTATTTATTCGACAGACCTCTGGGGTTGAACTCACGACGGCAGGACATGCTTTGGCTGAACATGCACACCGTTTGATTGGACAAAAAAATCAACTTGAACACGAGATGCAACGCTTTCGGCAACAACCGCCCGAATCATTAACCCTGTGGTGTAACTCTTCTGCACAAAGTGAATATCTGCCACCGCTGTTACCACAATTTCTAATGCGCCATGCAGAAATGAATATCGATCTGCATGAAGCAGAAAGTTCTGAAATCGTCGCGGCACTGAGCAAAGGCATTGCCAAACTCGGCTTGGTGTCCAGTTTTTTTGATACTCAACATTTACAGACACAGGAATTTGCCAGCGATCCTCTGGTGTTGATCTGCCCTGCGGTCCATGCCTTAGCTCAGCATAGGTCGTTGAATCTGGTCGAGGCACTGAGTTATGGCTTTATTGGGCTGATGCCACATCATTCTTTGCAACAATCGATTGAAACCCAAGCCAAATTGCTCGGCTTTAATATCCAATACCGTTTGCGCTTACCTAATTTTGCTGCGATTGCAGAGGTAGTCGCCAAAGGCGTTGGTATCGCCATTATGCCTGCCCGTGCTGCACAACGTTTACAACCCGACTATCATTTCCACATGGTTCAATTATTAGGTGCATGGGCCAATCGCAAGCTGCTGTTGGCAACACAAGATTTCAGTCAACTGCCCGAAAATTATCAGCAATTTTCTGAGTTTCTGTTACAGCATCGTCCTTAGTTCATAGCAAGATTAATGTGACAGCATATATCCACCTAACGCCACCAAGCCGATAAAAAATAAACGGCGGAAACGTTGTTCATTCAGTTGATAGCGAATTTTTTTACCCAACCACATCCCAACCAAAGCTGCCACCAAAGCCACAACCGATAGACGATAATCCAATGTGATCCCCTGCATCGGGTTATGGTGTAAAAATACGGCCAAGCAAATGGTGGACACGGTAAAGGTCAATCCTAAAGCCTGAACCAGCTCATCACGTTTCAGATGCAAAGACTGCAAATAAGGTACGACTGGAATAATGACCACACCTGTTGCGACAGTCACCGCACCACCGATATAACCCACCAAAGGGGATAACCAACGTTCATGCGCTGCCAAATGAGGTAGATTTTTGACACATAGACCATACAGGCCATAGAGCACCAACATGCTGCCTAATAATATTTCACTGGTCTTGCCATGACTCTGGCTTAAGGTCGGTAAGAAACTCCAGATCGACCCTACTACGATTCCAACCAGTAAAGTCCAGAAGCGGCGAATAAATAACCACACCCGACCTTCTGCAAACAACTGCCAAATATTGGTAATCATCGAAGGAACAATAAGTAGCGATGCTGCCTGAAACGGACTCATGGCAATCGTGAGCAGTCCCATCGAGACCGCAGGTAAACCCAAGCCGATCATGCCTTTAATCATGCCCGCAAAGACAAATACCATCACAATGATTGCTAAAAAAGTCACGCCGAATCTCCGATGTTACGTCGGAGTTATGCTACGAAAAAAATGGACGCTTGCCCTATTCTTATTTTTAGGAGTAGGCCTCAGGCAGAGCTTGAGGCTGTTTTATATTTATCTTCCAAAACATTACTAATAATGCTTTCAATCATCCAGACTCGATACAGGCTATTAAACACATAGCTCTGCCCGTCGATGCGTAATTCTAGTACCGGAAAATCTGGCTGATGCTTTTGCTGACACAATTCATCATTCTGTTTTAGCAAAGCTTCAACATCTTGTTCGGTGATGCTTTCAATCTCTAAGCGTTTTTGCATGCGTTGGAAATGTGCTTTAAATGACAAGTCTTTGCCCCGCGTCCACACCCCTTCAAAAATCTGATGGATACAATCCACTTGCTGTTCTTCTGGCACACTATAAAACAGTCGCGCCATTTCATAGGTTGCTTCTTTGGTTGGACGACAGAATGGGGTAAATGCCACTTGGGTACGCTTGGAGACACGAGTCGCAAGACTCCAGTCAAACCAGTCGCGTCCATGATAGCTCAGGGGATAGACCTTCAACTGGATATTATAATAATTGGCCAACTCTTCTTTGATATAGGCCAATAATAACCAACTCATCGGGTCTTCAAGCGCAATATACAGATCCAATTCAGGATGCAAAGCTTGAACTTCTGCCAAAGCTTCACCATCGTTAATCAAATGCTCACGCCATTCGATATGATTGATCAGGAAAATTGGATTTCCGGTCAGTAATTTTTGTTGTTTCAAACGGCGAGTCAGACGCAATAGATCATCGACCGCTTGGTATTTACGCTCACCAAATTCAAAATAACTGGCCGCAACAGGCACATCTTTAAAAATACGTTCAGGATAATCTTGAGGGCTTTGATGCTGGCTTGCCATTGCGTATAAGGTACGCAATTTGCCATATTGTTGCTGCCATAGCATATGGAACACATCTTCAAGCAAATGTAAGAAGTTTTGTTCACGTAACGGGGTATTTCGAAGAATGGTTTCAGCTTGTTGTAATGCTTCTGCGCTGGGGATTTCTGGGGTGTCATCGAAGCCAAAACGGTGTTGTTTGGCCAGAATTTTGGCATCATTTAGACAATAGCTTTGCCAATCCTGCTTGGACATCTCGTTCGGAGGTTCAGCATCTTGCCTGGAAATAATCACTTTTAAAGGTTTCAACTCATCACTCAAAATTTCATTGAGCTGATCCAGTTGTTGTACCGCAAGATAGCTATAAACATCGTCCAGACGCAGGTAAATACTCAAACCCTGTTCCGTGGGTAACACCGCCTGACGCGAAGGTTTCTGATAGAACCAACTCGATCGAATGGGGTCAAACCAACGACGTAACAAAGACATGTCGATAGCCTCTAATGGTCATAAATTTATAAATGGAAAAGTTTTTTCAAACTTGTGCTCTAACAAGTGAGCCAATAAGTGTATTCAGTATCTTATAAAATGAGAAAAAAGTCCCCCTTAATTGAAAGAGGGACTAAATGGGATTACAAAACTCGTACTGCGCCTTTGGCTGCACTGGTCGAATGCATTGCGTAAATCTTCAATGACTTAGACACTTTACGTTTACGCTCTTCGGCAGGATGCCAGCCTTTTGCGTCCTGAACGGTACGGCGATGAGCCATCGTTGCATCATCGATATCAAGGTGAATAGTACGATTCGGAATATCAATTTCAATGGTATCGCCATCTTCCACCAAGCCAATCGCACCACCTTCTGCTGCTTCTGGTGACACGTGACCGATCGACAAACCTGATGAACCGCCCGAGAAGCGACCATCGGTAATCAAGGCACAGTCTTTACCTAAACCTTTTGATTTGAGGTAACTGGTTGGATACAACATTTCCTGCATCCCTGGTCCACCGCGTGGTCCTTCGTAGCGAATCACCACGATGTCACCTGCAACGATTTTATGATCCAAAATCGCTTCTACCGCAGCATCTTGGCTTTCAAAAACGCGTGCTGTACCCGTAAATTTAAGAATTGACTCATCCACACCCGCTGTTTTTACGATACAGCCATCTAATGCGATGTTACCGTAGAGAACGGCCAAACCACCGTCTTTAGAGAAAGCATGTTCAGCATTGCGAATCACACCATTTTCACGGTCACCGTCTAAAGTTGAATAATAACGGTTTTGCGAGAACGCCACTTGCGTTGGAATGCCACCCGGCGATGAACGATAGAATTCATAAACATCCGCATCTTCAGTACGGATAATATCCCACTTGTCTAATGCATCTTTTAGGGTTGGTTCATGTACTGTCGGGCATGAGGTCTTTAATAGATGTGCACGATCAAGTTCACCCAAGATTGCCATGATGCCACCTGCACGGTGTACATCTTCCATGTGCACGTCTTGTTTTGCTGGTGCAACTTTTGACAATACAGGCACTTGGCGAGACAAACGGTCGATATCATCCATGGTGAAATCAACTTCTGCTTCATGTGCAGCTGCGAGTAAATGCAACACCGTATTGGTAGAGCCACCCATTGCAATATCAAGCGTCATGGCATTTTCAAACGCGTCTTTGGTTGCGATTGAACGTGGCAAGATGCTGTCATCATTTTGTTCATAATAGCGTTTCGCCAATTCCACAACCAAACGACCTGCTCTTAGGAACAGTTTTTCACGATTGGCATGCGTCGCAACGATTGAACCATTACCCGGTAAAGATAAACCTAAGGCTTCAGTTAAACAGTTCATTGAGTTTGCCGTGAACATCCCTGAACATGAACCACAGGTTGGACATGCTGAACGTTCAAATGCAGCAACTTCTTCATCGGTATAGCTTTCATCTGCTGCAACCACCATGGCATCAACAAGGTCAATCGCCTTTTCATCACCACGGAATTTGACTTTACCTGCTTCCATCGGACCGCCAGACACGAACACCACAGGGATGTTCAGGCGCATCGCTGCCATCAACATTCCCGGAGTGATCTTGTCACAGTTCGAGATACACACCATCGCATCGGCACAGTGTGCATTGACCATGTATTCTACAGAATCGGCAATCAAATCACGTGATGGCAGTGAATACAGCATCCCGTCATGACCCATGGCAATGCCGTCATCTACGGCAATGGTATTAAATTCTTTCGCGACACCACCAGAAGCTTCAATTTCTCTCGCAACAAGTTGACCTAAATCTTTAAGATGCACGTGACCTGGAACAAATTGGGTAAATGAGTTGACCACCGCAATAATTGGCTTGCCAAAATCTTCATCTTTCATACCAGTCGCACGCCATAAACCGCGTGCGCCAGCCATATTTCTTCCATGTGTTGATGTTTTCGAACGATAATCAGGCATTTTGTATTCCCAACAAGTGTGTGCTCGAGAAAAATAGGACTTTCTCTCTGGCGAAATGATACTGAGCTCTTTGCATCATACTACAAGTTATCGTTTAACAGATGACCAACAGGCCTATCTTTTTTTGCTCAAAAGCAATTCATGCCCTGAATTAGGGGCTCGTCGCTTTTTCGCTTATAATTTGAGATAAGTTTTATTTGGATTCCATTTGTGAAAATCATTTTTGCTGGTACGCCTGAATTTGCGGCAACCGCATTGGCGGCATTATTAAAAACATCCCACCAGATCATTGCGGTTTATACCCAACCTGACCGTAAATCAGGGCGTGGGCAAAAATTAACGCCATCTCCTGTTAAACAATTAGCACTCGAACACGGTTTACCTGTTTATCAACCTTTGAATTTTAAAGCATCTACGGAAGACGGCTTGGCAGCGCGACAAGAACTTGCCACACTAGGCGCAGATGTGATGGTGGTCGCAGCTTATGGCTTGATTTTACCGCAAGCTGTTTTAGATACACCGAAATACGGTTGTTTAAATATTCATGGTTCATTGCTACCACGCTGGCGTGGTGCTGCCCCAATTCAACGTGCGATTGCCACAGGTGATGCAGAAACTGGCATTACCATCATGCAAATGGCTGCAGGTTTAGATACTGGCGATATGATGTATAAAACTTATTGCCCAATTACTGCGGAAGATACCTCTGCCAGCTTGCATGACAAATTGGCTGCTCAAGGTGCAGAAGCGATTTGTGCTGTGCTTGAATCCGAACAAAGCTTGCAAAGCTTCATCGAGAAACGTGAAGTGCAAGATGAAGCACTCTCCGTCTATGCACACAAATTGGTGAAAGCAGAAGCACGGATTGATTGGAGTATGGATGCGATTCAAATTGATCGTAATATTCGTGCTTTTAATCCTTGGCCCGTGGCGTTTATCCAGCTGGATGAAAATAATGCCTTACGTGTATGGGGTTCTGCACTTTCACAGCATAGTAAAACCGATGCACAAGCGGGTGAGATCCTTGCCATTGATAAACAAGGCGTTCACGTTGCCTGTGGCGACAATACCGCAGTGTGCTTAACCAGCTTGCAATGGCCAGGCGCTAAAGCCCTCAATCCAGTACAAATTGCCCAAACCCAGAAATTACATATTGGACAAATTCTCCCATGAGCCAATCGAATCAATCATCTGCAAAAAATTTGAATCTTCGTGCCCAAGTGGTCAAAACACTTTTGGCTGTTCAAAATGGGCAATCTTTGACTTCCGTTTTGAATCAACATATCAATATCGTTTCTGAACGTGACCGTAGTTTATATCATGAACTTACTTTAGGCTGTTTACGCCAATGGTATTCGTTAAAAGCAATTACCCTACCATTGCTCACAAAACCATTAGACAATGAAGCACTCGAAAGTTGTTTATATCTTGGTTTATATCAAATTTTATGTACGCGTATTCCTGTACATGCTGCAATTTCAGAAACGGTAAATGCTGCTAAGCAACTCGGTTTCGAGCCAATGAGTGGTTTGGTCAATGCGATTCTGCGTCGTGTTTCACGTGAAACAGCTGAATTTGAAACAGCGTTGAATAATACGCATGGTTTACCAAGTTGGTTATTCAAACGCCTCAAAAAAGATTGGCCTGAGCAAGCAGAGTCTCTATGCCAAGCCTTAAAACAAGTCGCGCCACTGACCCTGCGCGTTAATGAACGCCAAGTCAGCCGTAACGAATATTTAGAGATTTTGGACGAAGAGCAAATTGATGCTCGTCCTTGCCTGCTTTCAGATGTTGGTATTGTTTTGGAGCAAACGGGCAATATTACCCATTTACCAGGTTTCGAAGAAGGTGGCTTTTCTGTTCAGGATGAACATGCACAACTGTGCGCGATGCTGTTACCCAACTTAGATGACCAAGTGGTTGTCGATGCATGTGCTGCACCGGGTGGTAAAACTGCACACATTCTTGAGCGCTTTAACCCGAAAAAACTGATTGCACTCGATCATGATGCAAAACGTTTACTACGTGTTTCTGAAAATTTAGAACGTCTTGCCCTAGATCAACCTAATGTTGAGATTATTACCGCAGATGCCACCACTTGGCAGGCACAGGAACTTGTCGATTGTATCGTACTGGATGCGCCTTGTTCCGCGACAGGCGTGATTCGTCGTCATCCTGATATTCGCCTGCTCAGACAATCAACCGATATCGCGCAGACTGTGGCCTTACAGCAACAGATTTTGCAGCAGATGTGGCAACAACTTAAAGTAGGTGGCACTTTACTGTATATCACCTGCTCGATTCTCAAAGCTGAAAATGAGCAGCAAATGGCGGCATTCTTTGCGGAACATGCCGATGCCGAAGAAATCAAAATCAATGCAGATTGGGGTATTGAACAGACTTATGGTCGTCAATTATTACCTTCTGCGCAATCTGGTGATGGTTTCTATTATTGCCGAATTAAAAAATTGGCTTAATCAAAATAAAAAAGCAGGCTTTGAAGCCTGCTTTTTTATTCATTCAATTTAGAGCGTATGCTGATCTTTGACTTCTTCCAGAACATCATCGAGTTCTTCTGGATGTTTGGATAAGTGCAGAATAGACAATGCTAATCCGCCCCATAAAAACACCATTGAAATCACCATCATTACGATTGCTGAAGTATTCATATTTGTTCTCCTAGCGATCTTTGATTCGGCTGAGTACAATTGCAACGACTGCACAGAAAATCACGCTGCCCCATCCAAAGATGCCTTGTAAGCTCATGCTATAACTATCGTAACCGTTTTTCACCAAGTTAAATACGGTCATGCTTAAGGTGGTTAACAAGATCAACGAGGTGATCACCGTTAAAGTGAAATCCCACCCTTTGCCCAATTGAATGGTCGAAATACGGTTGACGTGATCACGCAGTTCACGCAAGGCAGAACGTTTAAACCAAGCAATACTAATAATCGAGATCAGTGCACCACCAATAATACCGATGTTATTGATGAAGTGATCGACGATATCTACCAGTTTAATCGCATTCACACTTGAGAATAAGATCACTGAAACAAGCGCACTACCACCACCAATAATCGTTACAGCTTTGGTACGACCCCATTTCAACTTGTCCTGCATTGCAGCAATCGGCACTTCCAAGATACTGACCATGGAAGAGATACCCGCAACAAACAACGAAGAGAAGAATAAGAAACCAAATAAATCGGCACCCGCACCTAAACTTGAAATGATTTTAGGGAATGCGATGAATGCTAAACCAATACCACCACTCACAACTTCGTGTACTTCTTTACCTGCCGCATGTGCCATAAAGCCCAACGCAGCAAAAATACCAATACCTGCCAAAATCTCAGTTGACGCGTTGGCAAAACCAACGATCAAGCCCGAACCCGTTAAGTTAGTTTTAGGTTTTAAGTAAGAGGCATAAGTCACCATGATCCCGAAGCCTACAGACAACGAGAAGAAAGTATGACCATAAGCAGCTAACCAAACTTTATAGTTCATCATCGCTGACCAGTTTGGAGTAAAGAATGCATTTAAGCCTTCTACCGCACCAGGTAAACGTAATGACTGGATCACAAGAACCGTAAACAAGACAAATAACAACGGCATGAAAATCTTATTTGATAATTCAACGCCCTTCTTAACACCGCCATACAAAATGATTAGCGTCAGTGCCCAAATCCCAACGATTGGCCAGAACAAGTGACTCACAAACTGTAGATCGAAGCCAGTCGCTTTCGAGGTTTGCAAATACGTATTGAAGAAGAAGCTTTCTGGGTCACTGCCCCAGGCCTGACCAATTGAGAAATAGACATAGCTACCCGCCCAAGTCAGTACGCTCGCATAGTACAAGCCGATGATGATACAGACACAGACTTGCCACCAACCGAGGGTCTCACCGCCTTTAAATAGCGCACGATATGCCTTTGGGGGTGAATTACGCGCACGATGTCCTGTTGCATAATCTAAAAATAAAAGAGGTAAACCAGCAGTAATCAATGCCAGTAAATAAGGGATAAGAAATGCCCCACCGCCATTTTCATAAGCAACATAAGGGAAACGCCAAATGTTACCTAAACCTACAGCTGAACCAACAGCTGCAATAATAAAACCAGATCGTGATGTCCAGTTTTCACGAGAATCTGCCATAAAACACCTAAGTATGTATTGCTGGCATTCCATGCTGCGTTAGGTTTTTATTATCCAACAGACATGAAAAGTGCCATAAAAAATCTTGTTTTGTTTGCATGAAAGTTCAACCTTGTGGGCCTCCGTTTGCATGAACAAACAAAGCAAAAACCAAACCATCTTCCTTAAAGATTGGGCTTTGTTTTTCTGCTTTTAATAGCCGAACAATACCTGTTTTTATTCATTTTTACTGTAAATTCTGAAAGAAAAAGTCATCTTTTTTGAACAACTGATTATTTTTCAACAGACTGTAATTTTGACCTTGCAGTCAACTTATAAAAATCAAGTACATAAAACAATCAAGCGAAGCTGAAACTTCGCTTGGGCCACAATCTTTTTTATTGTTTGATGGCTAATAATCTTTCCTCTTGCATATCCCGAATCGCAGAATGAATCCCTTCTCGGCCTAGACCTGAATCCTTCACACCGCCATAGGGCATATTATCGACACGGAACGTCGGGACATCGTTAATAATCACGCCGCCAACATGTAAATGATCCCATGCATACAGCATTTTATTGAGATTTTGCGTATACACACCTGCCTGCAAACCAAAACGGCTTTGGTTAATGGTGGCAATGCCCTCCTCGAACGCTTTAAACTTTTCTAAAATTGCAACGGGACCAAAAGCTTCGTCCTTATACACTTCCAGTTTGGCATCTACATTCTCCAGTAAAGTTGGCTCAAATAGGACACCTTGTAAACTTCCTCCTATCAGTACTTTTGCTCCTTTCTTCTCAGCTTTATCCACCCATTTTTTCAGGCGAACAGCTTCAGCTTCCTTAATCATCGGCCCAACCACAGTGCTGCTTAAGCTTGGGTCATCTGCCTTGATTTTTTTCAATTTTGCGATGAGTTTCTTTTTCAGATCAGCATAGATATCGGCATGCGCTAAAATCCGCTGCACACTGATACATACTTGCCCCGCATGACCATAAGCCGCAGCAATTAAACGATCAATTAAAGCATCATCAATTACGGTATCCGCATCAATCAACACTGCGGCATTGCCACCAAGTTCCAAAGTCACTTTCTTGCGACCCGCACGTGCTTTCATGTCCCAACCGACCTGATCAGAACCAGTAAAGCTCAATAATTTAAAGCGATCATCCGTCACCAGAATATCTGCTGCTTGGCGATCACACGGCAATACTGACCATGAACCTTTAGGTAACTCTGTTTCCGCCAAAACCTTGGCAATCATTAATGCACTGATCGGGGTCAAACTTGCAGGTTTCAGCACAAATGGACAACCTGCTGCAATCGCAGGGGCAATCTTATGTGCCACCAGATTTAAGGGGAAATTAAACGGGCTGATTAAAGAAATCGCACCAATTGGCACCTGTTTGACCATGCCACGGAACCGTGCGGCAGCAGGCGTGACAGCTAAAGGCAGCATGCGACCGTCATCGAGCTGTGTCACCGCATCGGCAGCCAATTGAAAGGTATTAATTAAGCGTTCTACTTCGGCACTCGCTGCACCACGAGGCTTGCCCCCTTCGGCAATCAGAATTTCAGTGAGTTGCTCACGTAATTCATTAAATCGTTTTACACAATGCAGCAAGATTTGCTGTTTTTGAAAAGGCTTGAGTGCTGCCATTTCCGCTTCTGCTTTTACCGAGGCAGAAATTGCTTTTTCAAGTACTTTAGCATCAGCCAATGCCACCCGTGCGTAGACTGTATTTCGATACTTATCATGCACTTCTAACCATTGCCCTGTGGTAACAGCCTTTCCTGCCACATACAGCGGATAATCCAGCACGCTTGGTGTATCTGTCATTATTATCGATTCCTTTATAAAAATTTAAAATTAGACTACTGCATATTTCCAAAGATCACTATATGATTCGCCCATTCACTGATGAATTCACAACAATTCATTACGGTTTTCGATATTTATTAGGACAATGCAATGAAAATATTAAAAATATCAATGCTTGCTTTAGGGACAAGCTTTTGTGGCGTAGCACAAGCGGATTTGATTGGTGTAAAAGGTGATCTCAGCTATTGGAATTACAATGGTGAAGCCAATATGGCTGCGCAAACATCAGCGCCAGATCAAGATCTGGATCGTAAAGGTTCTGCACAAGTTTCGCTGGCATTTGAACACCCAATTCCACTGATTCCAAATGCAAAAATTCGCTATGTGAATTTAAAATCGCAAACGGAAAATGAAGTTGCGGGTCAGCCTGTGTATGACCTCAACATCGACCATACCGACTTCATTTTGTATTATGAAATCTTGGATACCATCGTAAATGCAGATGTCGGTCTAGGGGCAACCAACCTCAATGGTGATGTAAAAACACTGGGCCTAAGCAAAACCGACATCGATAAAACAGTCCCTGTGATCTACGGTTCTGCTGGGGTGAAACTACCATTCACTGGCCTAAGTGCTAAAGCAGAATTGTTATATAGCAACTTTAATGATGCCAAAATCACCGATGCCCAAGCCGAATTACAATACAACTTTATTGATAATCTTTTGGTCGATGTCGGCTTAAAAGCAGGCTACCGCATCTTAGATATCAAATTAGATGATTACGAAAAAAATGATCTTAAATTTAACTTTAAAGGCCCTTATATCGGTTTAGATATTCATTTCTAAGACTCGAATTAAACAGAAACGGAATCAATAGATTCCGTTTTTTTATAGCTAATCGGTCCCCACGCTCTATTGATGTACGCCAAAACCTACAAAGATCGCAGTGATTGACGAATATCCCAATACAAAGTTTTCACCTATCATACAAATCATAGAGAGACAGGAAGTCTCATTGAGAATAATAAAACACACAGGACGTGGTCGTTAATAGGATATCAACGACATAAACTGAATATGAAGAAGCCCCGTCAGGATGATGGGGCTTCTTTTTATCTATCATTCTTATGCGTGATTTAAAGACTTTTAAGATACGCAACTACTTCGTCATGCTCTGCCATTTCAGCAAGCTGTAGGGCCGTATATTCGCTCTTATAAGCCACATTCACACCTTTACTCACTAACAGCTGCACTACCGCTAAATGATCATTCTCAGCAGCAGCCTGTAGAGCACTATAGCCTTCCTCATCGGTCTGGTTCGGATCAATACCCTCTGCCAATAGTTGTTCTACTTGTTCCACATCGCCAAGGGATGCCCAATACACCAGCTCAGGTAGATGTAGTTCGTCATCATCTTCAGGGAGCGGAGAGAAAGAGTTGAGTTTCATAACTTACTTATCCAATTTTTAAGATTCTAGAATTAATTTCTCAAGCCTCAACTTTGTAATACGTTGGTTATAACTATAAAAGTCATCTTGAGATTCTTCACCAGAAAGCTTTCTGTCTGATTGATTAGCTAGCCAATCCTGAAACTCCATCATTTCATGGAATGTTCTAATAATTCCACTATACCTATTTTCGCTATTTTGGTAATGCTCTAAGTCTGGATAACCATCAAAGAAGTGAGTATAAAAAATATTCTGTCCATCAAAGTAAAATCCTGTTCCACAATATTCCTTATGATAATTACTAATCTGAGTCTGCTTCATTAGATACTGTACGACTTTATTGGCTAAATCTTCCCCAAATTTCAGATCACTATTCACTTTCTTCTACCAAATCAAATGTCATTTACATAATAATTTAAGCGAGATGTAGGCTGACTATATATCCTATTTATTTTTATTATTTTGCTGCTTTAGGCATTCGATCATTTCATCCAATACTTTCTGCCCCATCGTTGTTCGCACCAGCTCATTTAAATCCCCTGCTAAAAAGCCAGACCAAGTTGTGCTCGTTGAACCGGAAGACATTGCATATCGCCCACAAGCAGACCAGACCTTTTGATCTGAGGTAATAGAAGCTACATATAGCTCACCTTCAGGATCATCCAATATCCATTCGCGAATAACTATAGGTGCTTGATATTGTTGCTTAGATTTTTTTAACCATTTCCATATTAAAAAACCTAAATAGACAATTCCAATAGCAGATAAAAGTTCATAGAGAATCATATCAGTCCTAATAGCATTTCTTGTTTAGCATCTAATTAGGATAAAAATAGTACGACTCTTTAAATATTGACTTATATTTTCTTTTCATCTATGCAATAAAAAACACCCCCTCTGCGTTAGCGGAGGGGGTGTTAGTATTTAAAAGCTGGCGATGACTTACTCTCACATGGCAAGTGCCACACTACCATCAGCGCTAAGAGGTTTCACTTCTGAGTTCGGGAAGGGATCAGGTGGTTCACTCTTGCTATTGTCGCCAGCAAACTGTTGTGGTGCTTTCGGGTCTTATTTGTAGTGTATTCACCACATGCCTTACTTACGATCCAAAGAGTTATTAACGGATTAGATTATTGAGTCGAAGTTTATTGCTTAGCAATCACTAAATCAAGTTCTTTGTTCAAGATCAGGTTCAACTGATCTTTTATGAATCGATTATCAGCTTTACATACAACTGCTTGGGTGTTGTATAGTCAAGCCTCACGAGCAATTAGTATTGGTCAGCTTCACACGTCACCGTGCTTCCACACCCAACCTATCAACGTCCTAGTCTCGAACGGCTCTTTAGAGGAATAAATTCCTAGGGAAATCTTATCTTGAGGTAGGCTTCCCGCTTAGATGCTTTCAGCGGTTATCCCTTCCGAACATAGCTACCCGGCGATGCGACTGGCGTCACAACCGGTACACCAGAGGTTCGTCCACTCTGGTCCTCTCGTACTAGGAGCAGATCCTCTCAAATTTCCAGCGCCCACGGTAGATAGGGACCGAACTGTCTCACGACGTTCTAAACCCAGCTCGCGTACCTCTTTAAATGGCGAACAGCCATACCCTTGGGACCTGCTTCAGCCCCAGGATGAGATGAGCCGACATCGAGGTGCCAAACACCGCCGTCGATATGAACTCTTGGGCGGTATCAGCCTGTTATCCCCAGAGTACCTTTTATCCGTTGAGCGATGGCCCTTCCATACAGAACCACCGGATCACTAAGACCTACTTTCGTACCTGCTCGACTTGTGGGTCTCGCAGTTAAGCGCGCTTTTGCCTTTATACTCTACGCGTGATTTCCGACCACGCTGAGCGCACCTTCGTACTCCTCCGTTACTCTTTAGGAGGAGACCGCCCCAGTCAAACTACCCACCAGACATGGTCCTCGCCCCGGATTACGGGGCAGAGTTAGAACCTCAACATTACCAGGGTGGTATTTCAAGGACGGCTCCATTGGAACTAGCGTTCCAACTTCAAAGCCTCCCACCTATCCTACACAAGTAAGGTCAAAGTTCAATGTCAAGCTGCAGTAAAGGTTCACGGGGTCTTTCCGTCTAGCCGCGGGTACACCGCATCTTCACGGCGAATTCGATTTCACTGAGCCTCTGCTGGAGACAGCGCCGCCATCATTATGCCATTCGTGCAGGTCGGAACTTACCCGACAAGGAATTTCGCTACCTTAGGACCGTTATAGTTACGGCCGCCGTTTACTGGGGCTTCGATCAAGAGCTTCGCTTACGCTAACCCCATCAATTAACCTTCCAGCACCGGGCAGGCATCACACCCTATACGTCCACTTTCGTGTTTGCAGAGTGCTATGTTTTTAATAAACAGTTGCAGCGGCCTGGTTTCTGTGGCTGCCAATAGCTCAGGGAGCAAGTCCCATCACCGTCAGCAGCGTACCTTCTCCCGAAGTTACGGTACCATTTTGCCTAGTTCCTTCAGCAGAGTTCTCTCAAGCGCTTTGGTCTACTCGACCTGACCACCTGTGTCGGTTTCGGGTACGATTCCTGTGTAACTGAAGCTTAGAGACTTTTCCTGGAAGCATGGTATCAGCCACTTCACTGTACAAGTACAGCTTGCTATCAGCTCTCAGCATAGAGCACCCCGGATTTGCCTAAGATGCATGCCTACTGCCTTCCACCTGGACAACCAACGCCAGGCTGACTTAACCTTCTCCGTCCTCTCATCGCATTACACAGAAGTATTGGAATATTAACCAATTTCCCATCGACTACGCCTCTCGGCCTCGCCTTAGGGGTCGACTCACCCAGCCCCGATTAACGTTGGACTGGAACCCTTGGTCTTTCAGCGAACGGGTTTTTCACCCGTTTTGTCGTTACTCACGTCAGCATTCGCACTTCTGATACCTCCAGCATACTTCTCAATACACCTTCATCGGCTTACAGAACGCTCCCCTACCACTTACGCTAATGCGTAAATCCGCAGCTTCGGCACATAGTTTTAGCCCCGTTACATCTTCCGCGCAGGCCGACTCGACTAGTGAGCTATTACGCTTTCTTTAAAGGGTGGCTGCTTCTAAGCCAACCTCCTAGCTGTCTATGCCTTCCCACATCGTTTCCCACTTAACTATGATTTTGGGGCCTTAGCTGGCGGTCTGGATTGTTTTCCTCTTGACTACGGACGTTAGCACCCGCAGTCTGTCTCCCGGATAGTACTCATTGGTATTCGGAGTTTGCATCGGTTTGGTAAGTCGGGATGACCCCCTAGCCGAAACAGTGCTCTACCCCCAATGGTATTCGTCCGAGGCGCTACCTAAATAGCTTTCGGGGAGAACCAGCTATCACCAGGCTTGATTAGCCTTTCACCCCTATCCACAAGTCATCCCCTGGCTTTTCAACGACAGTGGGTTCGGTCCTCCAGTTAGTGTTACCCAACCTTCAACCTGCTCATGGATAGATCGCCTGGTTTCGGGTCTATACCCAGCAACTAAACGCCCTATTAAGACTCGATTTCTCTACGGCTCCCCTATTCGGTTAACCTCGCTACTGAATATAAGTCGCTGACCCATTATACAAAAGGTACGCAGTCACCGAACAAGTCGGCTCCCACTGCTTGTATGCATGCGGTTTCAGGATCTATTTCACTCCCCTCACAGGGGTTCTTTTCGCCTTTCCCTCACGGTACTGGTTCACTATCGGTCAGTCAGGAGTATTTAGCCTTGGAGGATGGTCCCCCCATATTCAGACAAGGTTTCACGTGCCTCGCCCTACTCGTCATCATTGTGTGTGCCCTTTCGTGTACGGGAATATCACCCTCTACGTTCGCACTTCCCAGAGCGTTCCACTAGAACACACACAACTTAATGGGCTGCTCCCCGTTCGCTCGCCGCTACTAAGGGAATCTCAATTGATTTCTTTTCCTAAGGGTACTGAGATGTTTCACTTCCCCTCGTTCGCTTCATAAGCCTATGTATTCAGCTTATGATACCCGCCTTATAGCGGGTGGGTTCCCCCATTCAGAAATCTCCGGATCAAAGGATATTTGCCGCCTCCCCGGAGCTTATCGCAGGCTATTACGTCTTTCATCGCCTCTGACTGCCAAGGCATCCACCACATGCACTTAATTACTTGACTATACAACCCCAAACAGTCGTTAACACATACAAGTGAGTGTTATCGTTGCAAACTTAATTGCTACTATCTGTTGTCCTGTGAATTTAATCACCGTACAGCTTCAATCTAATTCATATACCAAAACGCTTGATTCAGTTAATTTGCTAGTTCTCAGATTAAATATGTTCTTAACAATTACTTGTTAAGCTTATATCTAATCGAGTTTGAACAATTTATTTCAGACTCAATTTTCTAATCTGTTAATGATTAACTACCACCTCGTCGGTGCGTAGTAAACTGTGATAAATCACAGAACTTAATAAACCAAGACCATGCGATCTTCTTGTTTACTAAATTCTATAAGCTATCTTTGGAATTTAACTTTAGTTTCTTACATTACTTCGTAATGTGTGGTGGAGACTAGGAGAGTCGAACTCCTGACCTCCTGCGTGCAAAGCAGGCGCTCTACCAACTAAGCTAAGTCCCCAGCTTATCATTTAATGAACGATATATCTTTCAATCTAAGCTACTGCAATCAGATTTGGTGGGTCTGACAAGACTTGAACTTGTGACCCCACGCTTATCAAGCGTGTGCTCTAACCAACTGAGCTACAGACCCTCAGATACATCTTCGAAGAACAACTTGTTGTGGATTCTTACCGGTCACCAATCTTTCGTTAAGGAGGTGATCCAGCCGCAGGTTCCCCTACGGCTACCTTGTTACGACTTCACCCCAGTCATCGGCCACACCGTGGTAAGCGTCCTCCTTGCGGTTAGACTACCTACTTCTGGTGCAACAAACTCCCATGGTGTGACGGGCGGTGTGTACAAGGCCCGGGAACGTATTCACCGCGGCATTCTGATCCGCGATTACTAGCGATTCCGACTTCATGGAGTCGAGTTGCAGACTCCAATCCGGACTACGATCGGCTTTTTGAGATTAGCATCCTATCGCTAGGTAGCAACCCTTTGTACCGACCATTGTAGCACGTGTGTAGCCCTGGCCGTAAGGGCCATGATGACTTGACGTCGTCCCCGCCTTCCTCCAGTTTGTCACTGGCAGTATCCTTAAAGTTCCCGACATTACTCGCTGGCAAATAAGGAAAAGGGTTGCGCTCGTTGCGGGACTTAACCCAACATCTCACGACACGATCTGACGACAGCCATGCAGCACCTGTATCTAGATTCCCGAAGGCACCAATCCATCTCTGGAAAGTTTCTAGTATGTCAAGGCCAGGTAAGGTTCTTCGCGTTGCATCGAATTAAACCACATGCTCCACCGCTTGTGCGGGCCCCCGTCAATTCATTTGAGTTTTAGTCTTGCGACCGTACTCCCCAGGCGGTCTACTTATCGCGTTAGCTGCGCCACTAAAGCCTCAAAGGCCCCAACGGCTAGTAGACATCGTTTACGGCATGGACTACCAGGGTATCTAATCCTGTTTGCTCCCCATGCTTTCGTACCTCAGCGTCAGTATTAGGCCAGATGGCTGCCTTCGCCATCGGTATTCCTCCAGATCTCTACGCATTTCACCGCTACACCTGGAATTCTACCATCCTCTCCCATACTCTAGCTGACCAGTATCGAATGCAATTCCTAAGTTAAGCTCAGGGATTTCACATCCGACTTAATCAGCCGCCTACGCACGCTTTACGCCCAGTAAATCCGATTAACGCTCGCACCCTCTGTATTACCGCGGCTGCTGGCACAGAGTTAGCCGGTGCTTATTCTGCGAGTAACGTCCACTATCCTAGAGTATTAATCTAGGTAGCCTCCTCCTCGCTTAAAGTGCTTTACAACCAAAAGGCCTTCTTCACACACGCGGCATGGCTGGATCAGGCTTCCGCCCATTGTCCAATATTCCCCACTGCTGCCTCCCGTAGGAGTCTGGGCCGTGTCTCAGTCCCAGTGTGGCGGATCATCCTCTCAGACCCGCTACAGATCGTCGCCTTGGTAGGCCTTTACCCCACCAACTAGCTAATCCGACTTAGGCTCATCATTTAGCGCAAGGTCCGAAGATCCCCTGCTTTCTCCCGTAGGACGTATGCGGTATTAGCATTCCTTTCGGAATGTTGTCCCCCACTAAATGGCAGATTCCTAAGCATTACTCCCCCGTCCGCCGCTAAGTGATAGTGCAAGCACCATCACTCCGCTCGACTTGCATGTGTTAAGCCTGCCGCCAGCGTTCAATCTGAGCCATGATCAAACTCTTCAGTTTAAAATCATTAGTAGCTTATGGCTACAAATCTTGGCTCATCAATTTTCTGACTAAAAATTCGCTCAAATAAACTTCGAGAAATTTCTACCATTCAATCAATGAAATATTTTCGATTGATCAACCAGTAAAAATCCACACAAGTTGTTCTTCTATTCTCTTAATGATCTT